>NZ_VEFR01000010.1 GCF_007679035.1 Agrococcus jejuensis
AGCGGCGGTCGCGTGGTCTCGTGACGCGTGCTCGCTGCGCTCGCGCGCTCCTCGACCAGCTGGGGGGGGTGACCCTCAGCCGCCGTCGCCCCCGAGCGCCCGGTAGACCTCGTCGAGCCGCTCGGCCGACGCCTGCCACGTGCGCCGCTCGACCTCGATGCGCGCGGACGCCGACAGCTCCGACAGCGCGACCGGATCGTCGATGAGGCGTCGGCAGGCCGCCGCCCACGCCGCGGGGTCGCGCCCCTCGACGAGCACGCCGGTCGACCCGTGCGCCACCGACTCCGGCAGGC
This sequence comes from Agrococcus jejuensis, assembly GCF_007679035.1. Taxonomy (GTDB): domain Bacteria; phylum Actinomycetota; class Actinomycetes; order Actinomycetales; family Microbacteriaceae; genus Agrococcus; species Agrococcus jejuensis_A. Next base: position 294 of record NZ_VEFR01000010.1, read on the forward strand.
CGCCCACGTCGGCGGCGACGACGGGCGTGCCGCACGCGGCGGCCTCGAGCGCGACGATGCCGAACGTCTCCGCTCGGCTCGGCACGACCACGAGGCTCGCGGCGCCGAGCAGCCGCGCGAGATCCGGTCGATCGAGCGAGCCGATGCGGCGCACGCGATCCTCGACGCCGAGCTCGATCGCGATCGCGACCAGCTCGTCGACGAACGACTCGTCGCCAGGCGGCGCCTCCCCGGCGATCGCGAGCACGGCGTCGTCGAGGTGCTCGAGCATGCGCACCGCGAGATCCTGCCCCTTCGTCGACTGCACGCGTCCCGCGACGACGACGAGCGCCTCGTGGTCGCGCACGCCGAGGCGCGAGCGCACGTCGTCGCGCACGTCGAAGCCGGGAGGCGCGAACGCGTCGACGTCGACGCCGGGTCGCACGAGCCAGATGCGCGACGCGTCGACGTGCAGGCCGTCGATGAGCGTGTCGGCCTCGGCGTTCGACACCGCGACCACGGCATCCGCCTCGAGCCCGAGGTAGCGCTCCGTGAGGCGGCGGCGCTCGGGCTCGGCGGTGCCGCCCGCCGCCTTCTGCACCGCGAGGGTGTGGAACGTCTGCACGAGCGGCACGCCGAGCGCGAGGCTCACCGGCAGGGCTGCGAGCCCCGAGAGCCAGTAGTGGGCGTGGATGACGTCGTACGGCTCGTCGGCGTCGACCGCGACGCGCTGCAGCTGCTCGCCGAACTCGTCGGCGAGGTTCGGCAGGTCGTGCTTGCGCACCGCTCCCCCGCCGGTCTCGAGCGCGAAGAGCGTGACGCCTGCCGCGAGCCGCTTCGTCCAGCGGGTGCCTGCGGCGCGGGTGAAGAGGTCGACGCGGTGCCCGCGGGCCGCGAGCGCCTTCGCCGTCTCGAGCACGTACACGTTCATGCCGCCGGCGTCGCCCGACCCCGGCCGGTCTGCGGGCGACGTGTGCATCGACACCATCGCGATCCGCATGCGCGCCAGCGTAGCCCGAGAGGTGCGGGCTCCGCGCGGCTAGGGAGCGCCGAATCCGTACGTGTACTCGCCCGAGCTCCAGTTCATCAGCGAGTTGTAGTGGTAGCCCCGCATCGTGCCATCGCCCATGTCCTCGACGGCCACGAAGCAGTCGAATGTGGTCGTCAGCGCCGTCAGGTCGTCGAGCGACCCACCGACGGGGCTGCACGATACGTCGATGGGCGCGTCGTCAAGCAGGCCGTCGCTTGCGTGCCCCTGTGCCATGGTCCAGATCGAGAGCTCGATCTGCTCGACGCTGGCCGACCGCGCGTCGCGCTCGGACTGCTCTGCAGCCTCGGCAGCGGCAGCCGCTTGCGCCTCCTGTGCCGCGTCCTCGTGCGCCTGAGCCTCGGCCTGCTCCTGAGCCTGGGCCTCTGCAGCGGCACTCTGCTGTCGCTGCAGCTCTCCCACGATCGCGATTCCGGCGATCACGGCCACTGCAAGCACCAGGGCCGATGCGCCGCCGATGACCCAGCCGAGCCAGGCACGACGACGGGGCGCTCCGCCAGTCGGATCGGGGAGGTCGAGCCACGTCTGCCCATCCCAGAAGCGGCTCTGCCCGTCCGGCATCGGATACCAGCCGGGCGGGGTGGAGTGTGCAGACATCGCCGAGACCCTTCATCATCGTCGCCGCCGTTGCCCCCGGATGAGGTTGAGTCAGCGCGTCGCGATCAGCGTAGGGCCGTCCCCTGACAATTGCTCACTCGACACACGTTCGCCAGGTGCGCTCGTCCGGGTAGCGTCGCAGGCATGGGACTGCGCTCCATCGGCCATGCGACGGGTCGCGCCGCGCACGCGGCGCTGCAGCCGGTGCAGCGCGCGCTCTTCTCCCGCTCCGTCGCGGTGCCCGGGTACCACCTGGCGACGCAGGCGGCGCTCGCATGGGGTCGGCTGCTCGGCGGCGACGTGCGCCGCGAGGGCGAGCTGCACGTCATCTCGGGGCTGCCGGCGTGGGCGTTCGGTCGCGGCGGCACGACCGTGGGCGCGACGTTCCTCACGAACGCCAACGTGTCGGCCGACGTGCTCGCCCACGAAGAGGTGCATCGGCAGCAGTGGCTGCGCTACGGCCTCGCGTTCGTCCCGATGTACTACGCCGCCGGCATCGACGCGCTCACGAACCGCTACGAGATCGAGGCGGGGCTCGAGCTCGGCGGCTACCTGCCGAAGCGGCCTGCGACGCGACCGCGTCGCAGACCCACCGCCTCGTAGCCCACCGAGGCCCTACGCCGCGAGCCGCTTCCTGCCCACGTGCTCCCACGGGATGCGGCGCTCGAGCTGGCGGCCGATCGCGAGCAGCGTCGACTCCTCGCCCGGGCGCCCGATGAGGTGCGCGCCCATCGGCAGCCCGTCGGCGGTCTCGTGCACGGGCAGCGTGATGGCGGGCAGGCCCGAGACGTTGACGAACGACGTGTGCGGCGTGTGGCGCACCTGCTGCCGGAACGACTCCTCGGGATCGTCGCCGTACCAGTCGAGCGGGCGGGCCGGCAGCGCCGTCGTGGGCGTGAGCACGGCGTCGTACGGCGCGAACGCCGTCACGACCGTGCGCTCGTACGCCGTGAACAGCGCGACGCCCTGGGCGACCTCGCCCGGCGTGAGCGCGCGCCCCGCATCCGCGAGCCATCGCGTGAGGGGCTCGACGCGCTCGCGCTGCGCGTCGGTGAACGGGATGCCTGCGGCGCCGAACCGCCATAGCGTCGCGAACGTGTCGGCATAGCCGGGCAGCGCCGGCATGGCCAGCTCGTCGAGGTCGTGGCCGAGCGCGCCCAGCTCGCGCACGGCGACGGCGACGGCGTCGCGGGCGTCCTGCGAGATCGTGACGTCGACGGCGTCGTCCCACGGCGTGCCCTCGAGCACGGCGATGCGGAACCGGCCCTCGCCGCGCGTCGCCGCGGCGAGCAGCGAGCCGCCGTCGAGCTCGGGCGAGCGCAGCGTCGTGCGGTGCGGCACGACGCCGTTGACGCGACCGAGCATGGCCTCCATGAGCAGTGCTGCGTCGCGCACCGTGCGGGCGATGGGGCCGGCGACCGACAGGCCGCCGATCTGCCCGAGGCCCGAGTGCGCGGGCACGCGGCCGCGCGAGGGCTTGAGCCCCACGAGCCCGCAGACGGAGGCGGGGATGCGGATGGAGCCGCCGCCGTCGCTGCCCGGCGCGAACGGCAGCAGCCCCGCGGCGACCGCGGCGGCGGCGCCACCCGACGAGCCGCCGGCGCCGAGGTCCGGACGACCCGGCAGCGTGGTGTGCCCCGTGAGCGCGCTCGAGGTGTGGCCCGAGAAGCCGAACTCGGGCGTCGCCGTCTTGCCGAGGCTCACGCCGCCCGCGGCGTCGAGCACCTCGACGATCGGGTCGGAGGCCGTGGGCACGAATCCCTCGCGGGCCCGCGACCCGAACTGCGTCGGCACGCCCGCACGCTGCACGAGGTCCTTGTCGGCGAACGGCAGGCCGAGGATGACGGGCGTGCGGTCGTCGGCGGCGTCGATCGCGTCGGCGCGCGCGAGCGCCGCGTCGGCCGTGACCGTGACGAAGGCGTTCGTCGCGTCTCGATCGATGCGGGCGAGGTAGTGCTCGGCCACCTCGCGTGCGGAGACGCGCCTGCGATGCAGGGCGTCCCAGAGGTCGAGGGCCGTGAGCTCGTGCAGCGCCGTCACCGTTCGAGCCTAGCCACCCGTCGACGGCGCTCCCCCGTCGGCTGGTCGAGGAGCGCGCGAGCGCAGCGAGCACGTGTCACGAGACCTCCCAGCGCACCCGTCCGACGCGATCACGCGCGTGGCTGGGCTAGGAGCGGCGGTCGCGTGGTCTCGTGACGCGTGCTCGCCCTTCGGGCTCGCGCGCTCCTCGACC
>NZ_VEFR01000011.1:0-3341 GCF_007679035.1 Agrococcus jejuensis
CCCTCCCGGGATTGCATCGAGGCCCTGCTGTTCGCCACGCGACTCTCCGCGAGATGGCAACCTGAAGAGGCTACCACGCGAACCTCGCCGAAGCGAAGCCGGCGTGTCGCGCTCGTCGGATCCAGGATCCGACGAGAGGCGACGCACGTCGTGTGGCACTCCCCTGCGTCGAGCCAGGGCCGCGGTACGAGACCGGACTGCTGGAGACTCCAGAGGAGGTGGCCCCCGCTTGAGGTCCTGGCCCCTTCCGGGCCGGGCACCTTTGGGGTGACGAGTTAGAACACTACGGTGCCGACCGGCCACTCCCCCAATCGGGCGCATCCCGGGCGTGTCGCGACGGGGCGGGACGCAGCTCGGCGAGGGCTGCGACGGTGCGGGCGCGGTCCGGGCGGATGCCAGCGAACCCCGCACTCGGCGGGGTTCGTCGGCGGCTGGTGCGCCGGTGGTGGGCGATCGGCGCGTCAGTCGAAGAGCGCGGGATCGATGCGCAGCGCCGCCGGACCGAACTCGGCGGAGGCGACGAGGTGCAGCGCTGCGCGCAGGGTGTCGGCGCCCTCGCCGGCGCGCACGAGCGTCAGCTCGGCGCCGAGGCGCCGCACGGCAGCGCGACCGACCTCCGCGTAGGTCGCCCCCGTCGAACGCTCGAACGTCTCGCGCGTCTCGGGGTACTCCGTGTGCAGCTCGCGAAGGTCCGCGATCACGTGCGTCGGGCGATCCTCGGGGATCGCGGTCAGCACCGTGCGCGCCCGGTCGATGCCCGTGAGCACGAGCACGCTCGGGATGCCGGTGCGGTTCGCGCCGCGGATGTCGGTGTCGAGGCGATCGCCGACCATGATCGCCGTGCGCGCGCCGACGCGCTCCATCGCCGCCGTGAAGATCGGCGTCTCGGGCTTGCCCGCGACCTCGGGCATGCGCCCGACGGCCGTGTGCACCGCGGACACGAGCGTGCCGTTGCCCGGAGCGATGCCGCCGGCCTGCGGGATCGTCCAGTCCATGTTCGTCGCGACCCACGGGATGCCCGTGTGCAGCGCGAACGTCGCCTCGGCGAGGTCCTTCCAGCCGACCGTCGGCGCGAAGCCCTGGATCACCGCGACGGGATGCTCGGCCGCAGTGCGCACGACGCGGTAGCCGCGCGCCTCGAGCTCGACCGTGATGCCGTCGCCGCCGACCACGAGGATCGGGTCGCCGGGCTTCGCGTGCCTCGCGATGAGCGGCATCGCCGCCTGCGGACTCGTGACGACCTGCTCGGGCGTCGTCGCGATGCCGAGCTCGCCGAGGTGCGCCGCGACCTGCGCATCGGTGCGCGACGCGTTGTTCGTCAGGTACAGCACAGGCTGGGTGATCGCCGCGATCGACTCGACCGCGTGCGGGATCGCCGCGGGCCCGGCGTAGACGACGCCGTCGAGGTCGAAGAGCACGGCGTCGGCGCCGTCGAGCAGCGTGGTCATGCGCGCGGAGCCTCGTCGTCGGACGCGCCGGCCTCGGTCGCGTCGGCCTCGTGCGCGGGCGCGTCGGGCGTCGCGTCGGTCGACTGCGCCGCCGCGGACTCGGCGACGTCGCGCGCGGACTCCCCCGCGTCCTCGGGCTCGATGGCGAAGAGCGCGTCGTGGTCCGACGAGGCCTCGTCGACGGCGGGGGCCACCTGGCTCGCGTCGTCGGTCGTGTCCGCGACGCCGGCGAGCAGCGCCTCGACCTCGGCCTCGATGGCGGCAGCCGACGTGTCCACGGGCGCCGACTCCTCCGGCGTCGCAGCGTCGACCTCGTCGCGGACGCCGTCGGCGTCGTCGACCGGCTCGAGCGCGTCGGGCTCCGGTGCGTCGACCGACTCCGGCGCGGACGCGGCGTCGGCCACGCCCTCGGCGTCGTCGGCGAGCGCCGCGTCGTCCGCAGCCTCGAGGTCGTCGACAGGCTCAGCGTCGTCGGCAGCCTCTGCGTCATCGACAGCCTCTGCGTCATCGACAGCCTCTGCGTCGTCCGCGGCCTCAGCGTCGTCCGCGGCCTCAGCGTCGTCCGCGGCCTCAGCGTCGTCCGCGGCCTCGTCGGTCGCGGTCCCGGACCCGTCGGACACGACGCCCTCGGCGTCGTCATCCTGCTCGTCCGCATCCACTTCGACGTCATCGGCGGCGTCGTCGACGTCGATCCACTCCTCCGAGACGCGCACGGTCTCGGCGTCGCCCGGATCCGCGGCTGCCTGCAGCGCGTCGATGGCGCGCTCGGCGAGCTCGTGCCACTCGGCAGCCTCGTCGGCCTTGCCGAGATCCTCGAGCACCGTCGCGAACGCGGCGAACAGCGCCGGGCTGTACGAATGTGCCACGTCGCGCTGCAGCTCGGGGATGCGCAGCTCGTCGAGCGCCGCCTGGGTCTGGCCGAGGTCGAGGCGGGCGCCCGAGCGCGCGATCGCGAGCTCGACCCGCACCGGCGTCGGCAGCGAGGCGGCGTCGACGCTGCGGGAGAGCTCGAGCGCCTTCTCCGGGCGGCCGAGGCCTCGCTCGCAGTCGACCATGAGGGGCAGCTGCTCGTCGCTCCCCGTGATCCGTCGGAACGTGCGCAGCTCGCGCAGCGCGAGCCCGAAGTCGCCGAGCTGGTAGGCGGTGATCGCGAGCGTCTCGCGCACGACGCCGATGCGTCCGGCGCGACGCGACGCGGCGAGGGCGTGCTGGTGGGCCGCCTGCGGATCGTCGTCGATGAGGTTCGCGACCATGGCGAGGTGCCGCGCGACGACGTCGGCGTTGTCCTTGTCGAGCGTCTTCAGCTGCATGCGTGCCTCGCCGGCGAGGTCGCTGGCCTCGACGTCGGCGGGCAGCAGCGGTGCATCGAAGTCGTCGCGCACCTGACGGAAGCTCTCGCCGGTGCCGGTGCCGCGGGAGCCGTGCTCCTCGCGACCCTCGCGCGCCGGGGCACGACGGGGCCGGTCGTCGCCGCCGCGGCCTGCTCGGTCATCGCGCTGGAACGGACGACGCTCGCCGTCGCGCTGCGGACGACGGTCGTCGTCGCGGCGCGGGGCGCGGTCGTCGCGCTGGAAGGGACGACGGTCACCGTCGCGCTGGGGACGGTCGAACGAGCGACGCTCCCCATCACGCTGCGGACGACGGTCGTCATCGCGGCGCGGGGCACGATCGTCGCGCTGGAACGGACGACGCTCCCCGTCGCGCTGCGGACGGTCGAACGAGCGACGCTCCCCATCACGCTGCGGACGACGGTCATCGTCGCGGCGCGGGCCACGGTCATCGCGCTGGAACGGACGACGCTCGCCGTCACGCTGGGGACGACGGTCATCGTCGCGGCGCGGGGCACGATCGTCGCGCTGGAACGGACGACGCTCCCCGTCGCGCTGCGGACGG
>NZ_VEFR01000011.1:3439-3943 GCF_007679035.1 Agrococcus jejuensis
GGTCGAACGAGCGACGCTCCCCATCACGCTGCGGGCGACGATCGTCCTCGCGGCGCGGGCCACGGTCATCACGCTGGAACGGACGACGCTCGCCGCCACGCTGCGGACGACGATCGTCGTCACGGCGCGGGCCACGGTCATCACGCTGGAAGGGACGACGCTCGCCGTCACGCTGGGGACGACGGTCATCGTCACGACGCGGGGCGCGGTCATCCCTCTGGAAGGGACGACGCTCACCGTCGCGCGGCGCACCGCCGCGGGGGCCACCGCTCTCGCGCGGGAACCGACGATCGGCGTCGCGACGCGGTCCGCCGCCGTCACGATCGTCGCGCTGTCGCGGGCTCGAGCCGTCACGGCGGCCGCCAGGAGGCCGGCCTCCGGTCGGCGACCCATCACGTCGACGGTCGCGGTCCGAGCTCTCAGCCATGGCTATCCTCCTGCAAAAGCGAAAAGGGGCCCCAGCGTCATGGCTGGGGCCCCTTTCGAAAAGAAGTCCGGCGGTGT
>NZ_VEFR01000012.1 GCF_007679035.1 Agrococcus jejuensis
CTCGGCAAGACCACCCTGGGCGTGCTCGCCGCAGGCGCTCTCGCCTTCTCCCTCGCAGCCTGCTCGACGCCGGCCGCAGAGGAGCCGGCCGAGTCGAGCAGCTCGGCGAGCCCGGAGTCCACCGAGGCGCCCGACCCCACGGCGGTCATCGACCAGCTCGGCGGCGTCGACACCCAGGTCACCCTCGACCAGGGCTTCGTCGACGCGATCACCTCGCTCGGCCTGACCCCGGGCGTCGTCGGCACGGCGACCCTCACCGACGGCGTCCTCGCCTTCCCGATCACCGGCGGCAACGTCGAGTACTGGGACCCGGACCTCGGCTACCGCCCCTACGTCCAGGGCTCGGTCGAGCACGACGGCTCGGGCATCTCGCTCTCGGCCGGCGGCACGACCGTCGAGCTGACCGACTTCCGCATCGACCCGGGCACCTCGGAGCTCTTCGGCACCGTCTCGGCCAACGGCACGGAGGTGGGTCAGGACATCCTGATCTTCGAGCTCAACGGCTCGACGCTGAACCCGCTCCAGGAGGGCCCGAACGGCGAGGCCATCCTGCAGGGCACCGAGGTCTACGTCTCCGAGGACGCAGCCGGCCTGCTGAACGACACGTTCGGCACGGACGCGGTCGTCGGCGGCCGCGAGGTCGGCCTGCTGGTCGGCGTCGCGCAGATCACGGCCGTCCCCGCCGAGTAAGGCACGCGGAAC
>NZ_VEFR01000013.1 GCF_007679035.1 Agrococcus jejuensis
GGCGAGGGTGGTGCGTAGGGGCAGTGGGGTGGGTAGGGGGAGGGTGGTGCGGAGGGGGAGGGTGGTGGGTAGGGGGAGGGGGGTGGGGAGATGGGGGAGTGGGGTACAGGGGGGGTGGTGGGGATGGGTGGGGGGCTGGTGGAGGAGGTGGGGGGGAGGCGGGTTGTGGAAGAATGGAGAGAGGGGGGGGTGAGGGGAAGGAGGGGGTGGAGAGGTTGGGGTGATAGTGGAAGAGGATGGTGGTGGGGGTGGAGGGGAGGGGGGAGGTGGCGGGTGGGGGGGGTGAGGATGAGGACTTGTGGGAGGAAAGAGTTGGTTGGGGGGGGAGAGTGTAGG
>NZ_VEFR01000014.1 GCF_007679035.1 Agrococcus jejuensis
GGTGTGGAGGTGGTAGAAGTGGGTGAAGGGGGAAGCGGAGAGGATGATGTGGTGGTTGTGGGTGGAGGATGGGTGGGGAGGGATGTTGTAGGGGTGGGAGTGGGTTGAGGGGTTGATGGGGATGATGTTGGGGTGGTTGTGGAACAGAAGGTGGAGGGTGTGGGGGTGAGGGATGAAGTTGTGAGGGGGAGGGTTGAGGGAGAAGATGGCGCTGTTGTGGATGGGGTTGGTGGACGGGGTTGGGGGGGGGGGGATGGGTGGAGGGGGGTGGTGGGAAGGAGTAGGGAGGGGAGGAGGGGTGGATGGAGGAGACCGGGATGAGGGAGGGGGGG
>NZ_VEFR01000015.1 GCF_007679035.1 Agrococcus jejuensis
CGATCCGAACCATGCAGCGAGCGCCCGGGCGGCCACGGGGGCGACGTGGGGGATGTTGAGGGTGAGGAGATGGTTGAGGAGGGGGGAGTGGTGCAGAAGGGAGGGATGGAGGGTGAGAGGGGGAAGGGGGGTAGGGGGAGTGGCAGCGGTGTGAGGGGGGGGGATGGGGTGGTTGAAGTGGGGGATGGTGGGTGAGATGGCGGAGAGGATAGGGAGTGGGGGGTAAGGGGGATGGGGGTGGAGGAGGTGTGGGAGGAGGAGAAGATAGTGGTGTGGGGTGGAGGTGGGATGGAGAAGTTGGTGTGGGAGAAGACGTAGATGGTGAAGAAGTT
>NZ_VEFR01000016.1 GCF_007679035.1 Agrococcus jejuensis
GAGCAAGCTCCTCCTTCATCGTTCGACTTGCATGTGTTAAGCACGCCGCCAGCGTTCATCCTGAGCCAGGATCAAACTCTCCATAAAGAAATTTTGCATGTCACCGGCAAGCCGACGACAGCGAGTTTGAATCTGACAAGTGGATTGTCACTGACAATCTCGTTTGTCCAAAGGAATCTCAACGCATCCGAAGATGCGACGAGGTAATTTGGCATTTGACATTGTGCACGCTGTTGAGTTCTCAAGGATCGGGCGCTCTCGACCGCACCCTCCCGGGATTGCATCGAGGCCCTGCTGTTCGCCACGCGACTCTCCGCGAGATGGCAACCT
>NZ_VEFR01000017.1 GCF_007679035.1 Agrococcus jejuensis
ATTTTACACTCAACCGGATACTCTAATAGCCGGTTAGGAGTGCATTCTGTGCACCCACAGAATCCTAAATTAAGTTTTGACGCTATGACAATAGTTGGAAATCTCAGTCGTGACAACGCTCAAAAGCTATCGTCATTTATGAGTATCGAACCACAAATTCGACTTTGGGATATACTACAAACGAAATTTAAAGCTAAAGCACTTCAAGAAAAAGTTTATATTGAATATGACAAAGTAAAAGCAGATACATGGGATAGACGTAATATGCGGGTTGAATTTAATCCGAATAAATTAACACACGATGAAATGCTATGGTTAAAGAAA
>NZ_VEFR01000018.1 GCF_007679035.1 Agrococcus jejuensis
TAGAAGTGGAAGGAGTGGGTGTTGGTCGAGGTGTTGAAGGGGGGTGTGGGGTAGGGGAAGGGGGCGAAGGTGAAGTGGTGGGGGAAGGAGGAGAGGGTGGTGGTGGTGAAGGCGGACGGGGTGGGGGGGGGACTGAGGGGGGAGATGGTGAGGCGGAAGGGGTTGGAGAAGGGGATGAGGGTGGGGATGGTGGTGGGGGTGAAGAAGGTGGAGAAGGAGGGGGGGAAGCGGGGGAAGGTGGGTGAGGAGGTGAGGGAGTAGAAGGTGGTGGGGGAGGAGTAGGGGGGGGAGGTGATGTTGGTGGAGGTGTGGGGGGTGAGGG
>NZ_VEFR01000019.1 GCF_007679035.1 Agrococcus jejuensis
TGGCCGACTCCGAGGCCGCCGGCATCGCCGGGGGGGTCGGGGGCGAGGTGGGGGCGGGGGGTGCGACCGCCGGGTGGCGGGGGGGGGTGGAGAAGGCCGGGGGGAAGAAGAAGTGGAAGAAGGGGACGGAGGGGGAGAAGGCTGAGGAGAGGTGATGGGGAAGGAGGGAGAGGGAGGTGGGGGGATGCAGGGGGGGTAGGGGAAGAGGGGTGAGGGTTTGGTGGTGAGGGAGAAGATGGAGAAGAGGATGGTGGTGGAGGTGGAGGAGGGGGTGAAGGACCGCGTGTAGGGGAAGGTGATGGGGAGGTGGTGG
>NZ_VEFR01000001.1:0-1011829 GCF_007679035.1 Agrococcus jejuensis
ACACCGCCGGACTTCTTTTCGAAAGGGGCCCCAGCCATGACGCTGGGGCCCCTTTTCGCTTTTCCCCGTAGAGACGTTTCTACGCGGACGCTCGCACGGATGCGGCATCAGTCGGCGACGTCCCAGAGCGCGCGGTAGTACGCGACGCGCTCGGCGTCGGGCTCGATGCCGTAGGAGTGCCAGAAGAGCGGCTCGTAGCCGCGGCCGTAGTTCCACTCGAGCGACATCGTCGCGACGGCGAGGTCCGACCATCGGTCTGCGAGTCCGAGCGAGCCGACGTCGACGGTCGCGAGGAACGCACCGGTGTCGCCGAGCAGGGTGTTCGGAGCGCACGCGTCGCCATGACCGACCACGAGGCGGTCGACGCTCGGCGCACGCTCGAGCGAGGGCGACACCACCCCGCCGAGCGCGCGAGCGGCTCGGATGCGGTCGGCGGGCAGCCAGGACCACGGGCAGTCGTCGACGGGCAGCGCATGCAGACGACGCAGGCCGTCGGCGATGGCGCGCACGGCCGTCTCGGGCTCGGCGAGCCACCGCTGCGAGACCGCTCCCTCGCCCAGGAGCGCCTCCATGACGAGCGCCTCGCCGTCGTCGTCGCGGGCATGCGCGCGCACGACGGGCACGGGATGGCGTGCTGCGAGCCACCGCATCCGCTCGGCCTCGTCGGCGAGGGCAGGACCACCGGGCGGACTCCACTTCACGACGAGCGGGTCGTCGCCGTCGATCGCGACGGTGAGGCCGCCGAGCTCGTTGCGCCACAGCATGCGCGTGGCACGCCCGCCGGCGATCTCGAGCACCGAGGCGGGCACGGGTGCGTCGTCGGGCGGTGCGCTCGCGAGCTCCATGGGTCGACGCTAGCTGGCGTCGACGCAGCGTAGGCCATCGGTTCGCCCGTCGCGAAGGCCGCGCGATCCTCGCCACAGCGGTGCCATGCTCGCAGCATGCGCGTCCTCGTCCTCGGTGGCACGGCCTGGCTCGGCCACGCGATCGCTGCCTCGCACCTCGCGGCCGGCCACGACGTCACGTGCGCGGCGCGGGGCACGCGCGTGCCCGACGGCGCGACGCTCGTGCAGGTCGATCGCGACGGGGGAGCGGATGCGCTCGCCGCGGTGTCGGGCGAGTGGGACGCGGTCGTCGACGTGACGCGCATCCCCGCGCACGCTGCCGCAGCGGCGCAGGCGCTCGCCGATCGAGCGCGGCACTGGACCCTGGTCTCGACCGTCTCGGTCTACCGCGACGTCGACCGCCCCGGCGACGACGAGTCGGCGCCGCTGCTCGAGCCCGCCTTCGATCCCGACGACTACGGCCGCGCCAAGGTGCACGTCGAGCAGACGATGCGGACGGCGCTCGGCGACCGTCTGCTCGTGCTGCGTCCCGGCCTCATCGTCGGCCCCGGCGACCCCAGCGACCGGTACGGGTCGTGGGCGGCGCGCGCCGCGCTCGCGGGCGATGGCCCCGTGCTCGTGCCCGAGCGCGACGTCGCAGCGCAGGTCGTCGACGTGCGCGACCTCGCCGCCGCGATCGTCGACCTCGGCGCTCGAGGCGTCGTCGGGGTGCGCGACGCCGTCGGCGACGTCACGACGATGCACGCGCTCGTCGACGAGATCCGGCGGGCCGCCGGGCACACCGGTCCCGTCGTGCTCGCGTCGGACGCCGACCTCGAGCGACTCGACGTGCAGCCGTGGGGTGGCCCGCGCTCGCTCGCGCTCTGGCTGCCCGTCGGCCACGACGGCCTCGGCGCTCGCGCGAACGCGGCGCTGCTCTCCGACGGCGTGCAGCTGCGCCCCAGCGCCGAGACTGCGCGCGACGTCGTCGCCGACGAGCGCGCGCGAGGGCTCGAACGCCCCCGAGCCAGCGGCATCTCGCGTGCCGACGAGTTGGCCGTGCTCGCGGCACTCGCCGACGACTGACCGATCCGACCCATCCGCTCGGCGTCGCGCATCCGGACGACGCCCGGCCCACCACGACAGAAGGAGCCACCATGAGCACCACCGCCGACCGCGCATCCGAGCTGCTGCGCCTGCACCGCGACCCCGCCCTGCTGAAGGTCGTCAACGTCTGGGACCCGATCTCGACGTCCGCCGTCGTCGGAGCCCAGGGCACCGTCGCGCTCGCCACGGCGAGCCACTCGATCGCCGCGACCCTCGGCTACGAGGACGGCGAGCAGATCCCCGTCGACGAGATGCTCGACATGATCCGCCGCATCCTCGCCGTCACCGACCTGCCCGTCTCGGCGGACCTCGAGGGCGGCTACGGCGACGCCCCCGAGACCGTGCGCCGTGCGATCGAGCTCGGCGTCGTCGGCGCCAACATCGAGGACCAGCTGAAGCCGCTCGACGAGGCGGCGAGCCAGGTCGAGGCCATCATGCGCGCCGCACGGGATGCGGGCGTGCCCGACTTCGTGCTCAACGCGCGCACCGACGCGTTCCCCGTCGGCGGCGACCGCGACCGCGACGTCGTGATCGCCGACGCGCTCGAGCGCGGCCGCGCCTACCTCGACGCCGGGGCGCCCGTCGTGTTCGTGCCGGGGCCGCTCACGAGCGACGAGGTGCGCACGCTCGTCGACGCCTTCGGGAAGCAGCGCCTCACGACCATCGCCCTGCCGGGGACGCCGTCGTTCGACGAGCTGCAGGAGCTCGGCGTCGCCCGTGTCTCGTTCGGGCCGATCTCGCAGCGCGTCGCGCTCACGGCGCTGCAGGAGCTCGCCGAGACCGCGCTCGCGCACGGCGAGCTGCCCGGCTTCCGTCCGCTGAACTGACCGTGATCGCGGCGTCGCCTCCGGCCGGAGGCGACGCCGCGGCGGTAGCGTGGATGCCGTGACCGACGACACCAGCGCAGGCCTCCTCGACGAGATCGAGGTCATCGAGGAGCAGCCGCTCGAGCGTCGCGCCGAGGCGTTCGCCGCGTTGCACGACCGCCTCGAGGCGGCGCTCGCCGGCTCGTGACCGATCCGTCGTCCGCGCGTCTCGACCAAGCGCTCGCCGCACGCGGCCTCGCGCGCAGCCGCACGCACGCCGCCCGACTCGTCGCCGCGGGCGCCGTGCGCATCGACGGCGTCGTCGCCACGAAGGCGTCCGCGCACGTGCCGCCGGATGCGCGCATCCAGGTCGACGACGACGGCTGGGTGTCGCGCGCGGCAGGCAAGCTGCTCGCGGCGCTCGACGCGTTCGGCGTCGACCCCGCGGGCCGCGACGCGCTCGACGTCGGCGCCTCGACGGGCGGCTTCACGCAGGTGCTCCTCGCGCGCGGCGCGCGCCACGTCACGGCGCTCGACGTCGGCCACGACCAGTTCCAGGTGCCCCTCGACGATCGCATCACGCTGCTCGAGGGCGTCAACGTGCGCGACCTGCGCCCGCCGATGCATCCGCAGCCGTCGCTCGTCGTCGCCGACGTCTCGTTCATCTCGCTCGCGCTCGTGCTGCCGCCCGTGCACGCCGTCGCGACCGCCGACGCCGACTGGCTCGTGCTCGTGAAGCCGCAGTTCGAGGTCGGCCGCGGTCGCGTGCGCGGCGGCATCGTCGACGACCCCGCCGCGCGCGCCGACGCCATCCGCCAGGTGCTCGACGCCGCGTGGGCGCTGGGCCTCGGCACCGCGGGCCTCGCCGCGAGCCCCGTCGTCGGCACCCACGGCAACCGCGAGTACCTCGCGCACCTGCAGGCGGGCGCCACGGATCCCGAACACCTCGGCGATCTGCCCGACATCCTCGCTCGCAGCGCAACCGCCGACGCCGACGGCACGCATCCGACAGAATGAGGATGCACGTGAGCGCGGACGGAGGGCGAATGAGCGAGCGCCGCTTCCTCGTGGTGTTCCACCCGGGTCGCGACGAGACGCTGCGCACCGCCTCGAGCGTGTGCCGTCGACTCGTCGAGGCCGGCGTCACGCCCGTGCTCGTGCCCGAGGAGCGCACGGCGCTCGTCGCGCACGCCGCCGAGGCCGAGGTCGTCGCGACGTTCGACGCCGACGCGCCCGGCGACATCGAGCTCGTCATCACGCTCGGCGGCGATGGCACGATCCTGCGCGCCGCCGAGCTGCAGCGCCTCACGGGCGCGCCCCTGCTCGGCATCAACATGGGCCACGTCGGCTTCCTCGCCGAGGCGGAGGTCGCCGACGTGCAGGCGGTCGTCGACCACGCCGTCGCCGGCGACTACGAGGTGGAGTCGCGCCTCACGCTCGACGTGCGCGTCTTCATCGACGAGGTCGAGGTCGCCGCGACGTGGGCCGTCAACGAGGCCGCGATCGAGAAGCACGGCGCCGGCCGCATGATCGAGGCGCTGCTCGAGGTTGACGAGCGCCCCATCTCGTCGTTCGGCACGGACGCGGTGCTGCTCGCGACCCCCACGGGCTCCACGGCCTACTCGTTCTCGGCGGGCGGCCCCATCGTGTGGCCCACCGCCCAGGTGATGCTCATGGTGCCGCTCGGCGCCCACGCGCTCTTCACGCGTCCGCTCGTCGTCGGTCCCGAGTCGACGATGTCGGTGACGATCTCGCCGCACTCGACGAGCGACGCCGTGCTGTGGTGCGACTCGCGCCGCTCGGTCGACCTGCCGCAGGGCGCTCGCGTCGAGGCGCGCCGCTCGGAGACGCCGCTGCGGCTCGCGCGCCTCACGCCCGCGCCGTTCGCCGATCGCCTCGTCGCCAAGCTCGACCTGCCCGTGCAGGGATGGCGCGACGCCGCCAGGAGCGCCTCGTGACCCGGACCCGCCTCGAGGAGCTCGCGATCCGCAGCCTCGGCGTCATCGACGACGCCGTGCTCGAGCTCGCGCCCGGCTTCACCGCCATCACCGGCGAGACCGGTGCGGGCAAGACCATGGTCGTGCAGGCCCTCTCGCTGCTGCGCGGCGCCCGCGCCGACGCCGGCCTCATCCGCGCCGGCGACGACCGCGCCGCCGTGCAGGGCGTGTGGATGCTCGACGACGCCACCGACCGCGAGCTCGTCGACGACGCCGGCGGCGTCGTCGAGGACGGCGAGCTGCTCGTCGCGCGCTCCGTGTCGCGCGAGGGCCGTAGCCGTGCCCAGATCGGCGGCGCCAACGTGCCCGCCGCATCGCTGCAGTCGCTCGCCGACTCGCTCGTCGCCGTGCACGGGCAGTCAGACCAGCAGCGGCTGCGCGGCGCGCAGGCGCAGCTCGCGGCGCTCGACCGCGCGGCCGGCGAGGCGCTCGCGGCGCTGCTCGTCGACTACCGCGCCCACCTGCACGCGTGGCGCGACGCCGAGCGCGAGCTCACCACGATCACGACCGAGCGCGATGCGCGCCGCCGCGAGGCCGACGACCTGCGCACCGAGCTCGAGGCGCTCGAGGCGATCGACCCGCAGCCGGGGGAGGACGCCGAGCTCGACGCCCTCGCGCATCGGCTCGAGCACGTCGAGTCGCTGCGCGCCATCGTGGCCGAGGCGCACACGGCCATCACGGGCGAGGACGGCCTCGACGCCACGACGCTCGTCGGCACCGCTCGCCGGCTCGTCGAGCGCGGCGAGCGCGACGACGCCGCGCTCGCGACCGCCCTGTCGCTGCTCGCCGACGCCGAGGCCGCCGTGCAGGAGGCCGCCGCCGAGCTCACGCGCTACGCCGACACGCTCGAGGCACCCGAGCGGCCCATCGACGAGATCCAGGAGCGCCGTGCCGCGCTCGCGCCCGTCGTGCGCCGCTACGACTCCATCGAGGCCGCGCTCGAGCACGGCAGGCTCGGCGCCCTGCGTCTCGTCGAGCTCGACGCCGACGACGAGCGCACGGTCGAGCTCGAGCAGCGCATCGCCGCCGAGCGCGACGCCGCCGACGCCCTCGCCGCACGCATCACCGAGGTGCGCACCGCATCCGCCGCGGAGCTCGAGGAGCGCGTGCAGCACGAGCTGCGTGCGCTCGCGATGCCCGACGCTCGCCTGCGCATCGCCGTGACGCCCGGCGACGAGCACCACGAGCACGGCCGCGACGACGTGGCGATCCTGCTCGCACCGCATCCCGGCGCCGAGCCCCGCCCCGTCGCGAAGGCGGCGTCGGGCGGCGAGCTCTCCCGCGTGATGCTCGCGCTCGAGGTCGCCCTCGCCGCCGACGACGTGCCGACGTTCGTGTTCGACGAGGTCGACGCCGGCGTCGGCGGCGCGTCCGCGATCGAGATCGGGCGCAGGCTCGCGGCGCTCGCCCAGCACGCGCAGGTCATCGTCGTGACGCACCTCGCGCAGGTCGCCGCGTTCGCCGACCGCCACATCACGGTCGTGAAGGCCACCGACGGCTCCGTGACGGCGTCGAGCGTGCACACCGTGCGCGACGACGCGCGGGTCGAGGAGCTCGCCCGCATGCTCGCCGGCACGGCCTCCGACACTGCCCTCGCGCACGCCGCCGAGCTGCTCGCGGATGCGCACGCCGCGCCGAGCACGACTGCCTGACGGCATGACGGCTCGGGTCGGATAGGGTTGGAGTCCGTGGCGAGCGATTCCCGGGTGACCAAGCAGATCTTCGTGACGGGCGGCGTCGTCTCGTCCCTGGGCAAGGGCCTCACGGCCGCTTCCCTCGGCAATCTCCTCACGGCTCGTGGCCTCCACGTCGTGATGCAGAAGCTCGATCCGTACCTCAACGTGGATCCGGGCACGATGAACCCGTTCCAGCACGGCGAGGTCTTCGTGACCGACGACGGTGCCGAGACGGACCTCGACATCGGCCACTACGAGCGCTTCCTCGACATCGAGCTGTCGCAGGCCGCCAACGTCACGACGGGCCAGATCTACTCGCGCGTCATCGAGCGCGAGCGCCGTGGCGAGTACCTCGGCGACACCGTGCAGGTCATCCCGCACATCTCCGACGAGATCAAGCGGCGCATGCGCCTGCAGGCCGACAACGTGCCGCAGCCCGACGTCATCATCACCGAGATCGGTGGCACCGTCGGCGACATCGAGAGCCAGCCGTTCATCGAGGCGGCCCGTCAGGTGCGCCACGAGCTCGGCCGCAAGAACGTGTTCTTCGTGCACGTCTCGCTCGTGCCGTTCCTCGGCGCCTCGGGCGAGCAGAAGACGAAGCCCACGCAGCACTCCGTCGCGACGCTGCGCTCGATCGGCATCCAGCCCGACGCGCTCGTGCTGCGCTCCGACCGCCCCGTGAGCGCGTCGAACCGCACGAAGATCGCGCTCATGTGCGACGTCGACGAGCGGGCCGTGGTCAACGCCATGGACGTCGCGTCGATCTACGAGATCCCCACGATGCTCACGGAGCAGGGGCTCGACGGCTACATCATCGAGCAGCTCGGCCTCGACGCCGGCGACGTGGACTGGAGCCGCTGGCAGCCCGTGCTCGACGCCGTGCAGCACCCGCGTCACGAGGTGACGATCGGCCTCGTCGGCAAGTACATCGACCTGCCCGACGCGTACCTCTCGGTCACCGAGGCGCTCAAGGCGGGCGGGTTCGCGAACCAGACGGCCGTGAAGATCCGCTGGGTCGCCTCCGACCTCTGCGAGACGCCCGAGGGCGCCGCGCAGCAGCTCTCCGACGTCGACGGCATCTGCGTGCCCGGCGGGTTCGGCGTGCGCGGCATCGAGGGCAAGCTCGGCGCCCTGCGCTTCGCGCGCGAGAACGACATCCCCACGCTCGGCCTGTGCCTCGGCCTGCAGTGCATGGTCATCGAGTACGCGCGCAACGTCGCCGGCATCGAGGGCGCGTCGTCGAGCGAGTTCGACGAGGACACCCCGCATCCCGTCATCGCGACGATGGCGGAGCAGGAGGCCCACGTGCACGGCGGCAACCTCGGCGGCACCATGCGGCTCGGCCTGTACGAGGCGGCGCTCGCCCCCGGCTCGCTCGCCGAGCGCGTGTACGGCGCACCCGTCTCGCACGAGCGCCACCGGCACCGCTACGAGGTCAACAACCAGTACCGCGACCAGCTGTCGGAGGCGGGCCTGTCGTTCTCGGGCACGTCGCCCGACGGCCACCTCGTGGAGTACGTCGAGGTGCCCGGCCACCCGTACTACATCGCCACGCAGGCGCACCCCGAGCTGCGCAGCCGTCCGAACCACGCGCATCCGCTGTTCCGCGGCCTCGTCGAGGCGTCGCTCGAGCGCCAGCGCGCGTCGAAGCTGTTCGACGTCGACGCCGAGCAGACGACCGAGGCTGCGACCGCATGATCGAGGACACGCTCGGCAGCCTGCCGGTGACGCACCGCGAGACGGTGTTCCACGGGCGCGTGTGGGACGTCGAGCGGCACACGGTCGACCTGCCCTCGGGCACGACGATCGTGCGCGACCTGCTCGACCATCCCGGCGCCGTCGCCGTGCTCGCCGTGAACGAGCGCGACGAGGTGCTGCTCGTGCATCAGTACCGGCATCCGGTCGGCGCGACGATGTGGGAGCTGCCGGCGGGCCTGCTCGACGTCGAGGGCGAGGATCCGCTCGTCGGCGCGCAGCGCGAGCTCGCCGAGGAGACCGACACCGTCGCCGCCACGTGGGGCGTGCTGTGCGACATCTCGACGTCGGGCGGCGGCTCGAGCGAGATGCTGCGCATCTACCTCGCGACCGATGTGGGTGACGCGCCCGAGACGTTCGCGCGCACCGACGAGGAGGCGGACATGGACGTGCGGTGGGTGCCGCGCGCCGAGGTCGTCGCCGCCGCGCTGTCGAACCGCCTGCACAACGCCACGATGCTCACGGCCGTGCTCGCCTACGAGGCGCTGCGCGCTCGCGACGGCGCGACGCAGCCCGCCGACGTGCCGTTCGACTGGCACCGCCCCGCGCGTCCCGAGCGCTGACGGGCGCATGCGCCCCGCGGATGCCGTCGCCCGCTACCTGCGGCAGCTGACGATCGAGCGCGGGCTCTCGAGGCACACGCTCGCGGCGTACCGCCGCGACCTCGACGGGTACCTCGCGGTGCTCGATGCGCGCGGTCGGGATGCAGTGGCCGCGATCGACGCATCCGACGTGCAGGCCTTCCACGCATCCCTCGCCGATCGCGGCCTCGCCGCGTCGAGCGTCGCGCGCCAGCTCTCGGCGGTGCGCGGGCTGCACCGGTTCCTCATCGACGAGCGCCTCGTCGAGCAGGACGTCGCGCGCGATCACCGGCCCCCCAAGCAGGGCATGCCGTTGCCGAAGGCCGTGACGATCGCGCAGATGCAGCGCATCCTCGAGCACGCGGGCGGCGACGACGCGACGGGCCTGCGCGATCGGGCGCTGCTCGAGCTGCTCTACGCGACGGGCGCGCGCATCTCGGAGGTGTGCGACCTCGACGTCGACGACGCGCACGAGGAGCTGCTGCGCCTCACGGGCAAGGGCGGCAAGCAGCGGCTCGTGCCCGTCGGCTCCTACGCGCGCGACGCGGTCGACGCCTACCTCGTGCGGGCGAGGCCGATGCTGGCGGTGCGCGGGCGCGGCGGGCCGGCGCTGCTGCTCGGTGCGCGCGGCGGCCGCCTCTCGCGGCAGGCGGCATGGTCGATCATCCAGCGCGTCGCCGCCGAGGCCGAGGTGGAGCACGTGTCGCCGCACACCTTCCGCCACTCGTTCGCGACGCATCTGCTCGAGGGCGGCGCCGACGTGCGCGTCGTGCAGGAGCTGCTGGGCCATGCGAGCGTCGCGACCACGCAGATCTACACCCGCGTCACGGCGGACACGCTGCGGGACATGTACACGACGGCGCATCCGCGGGCTCGGCGGTAGCTCACGTCGTCGACGTCACGCCGCGGCGGCGCAGGATCGCGTCGGCCGCGAGGCCCACGCCGAGCCCGACGATCGCGCCGGCGAGCGCGGCGAGCACGGGGGAGTCGCCGAGCGCCCACGCGGCGCCGAGGCCGATGAGCACCGTGATCGTGGCCCACAGCGTCGCGGCGGTCGCGACGAGCGGCACGAAGCGCCGCGCATCCATCCGCACCGCGCCCGCGGTGGCGTTGACCGCGACGCGCAGGCCCGGCACGAAGCGTGCGGCGACGACGATCGAGGCGCCGCGGAGGCGCAGCAGCGTCGACGCCTGGCGTGCGAGCGTGCGCACGCGCCGATGCCGCAGCCATCGCCGCGAGGCGATCGTGCGGCCGAGCACGTAGGCGAGCGAGTCGCCCAGCGTCGCGGCGACCGCGATCGTCGCCCCGATGGCGATGGGATGCGGGGCGTCGCCGGCCGCGCCGAGCGTCACGAGCGCGATGACGACGGCCTCGGTCGGCAGCGGCGGCACGATCGAGTCGACGACGCACAGCGCTGCGACGACGACGAGCGCCCACGGCGACGCTGCCATCGCGACGACCGCGTCGAGCACGCTGTCCATGGGCCTCCCGGCGCGAGGCTACGCGGCGCCGGTGACGGTGGGGTGGCCGGGTGGTGACGGTCGCGCGTCAGCGCTCGGCGACGGCGGCCTCTGCCCACAGCAGGCGCGCGCTGGGCCGGAAGCCGTTGCGCTCGTACATCGCGGGGGACGCGGCGCTCGTGTGCACCGTGACGTGCTCGGCGCCGCGCTCGGTCGCGGTCGCGAGCACCGCCTGCACGAGGCGACCGCCGATGCCCCGTCCGCGCAGCGCCGGCACGACGTAGCAGGACTGCAGGTCGCCGCTCGTGCGGTCGCGGCTGTGCACGGTCGCGACGCGCGGCGTGAGCGCGAGCCAGGCCATCCCCACGACCCTCCCGTCGGCGACGGCGACATGGGGGAGGTGCGAGCCGGCGTGCGCCCTCGCCCAGGCGGCCGCCTCGGCGACGAAGGTCGGCTCGTCGATCGCGACGTCGTCGCCGCGCTCGGCGGTCCACCGCCACCGCAGCGCGACGGTCGCCTCGAGCTCGTGGTCGCGGGCGATGCGGATGTCGACGTCGGTCATGCGGGCAGCCTAGGACGCACGGCGGATGCGTCGGTGGTCGCCGATAGCGTGACGGGCATGTTCGTGCGCGAGGGTCTGCTGCTGCACAGTGCGAGCGACCTCAAGGCCGCGAGCGAGTGCGAGTTCGCGATGCTGCGCGCCCTCGACGCGAAGCTCGGGCGCATCGCCAAGGTCGAGGACGTCGACGACCCCATGCTCGCGCGCGCCGGCCGGCTCGGCGACGCGCACGAGGAGCGCATCCTGCAGGCGTACCGCGATCGCGCGGTGCGCGAGCCCGGCTACCGCGTCGTCGAGATCGCCAGGCCCGAGCCCATGTCGATCGCGGGGCTGGCAGCGGCGCGCGACGCCTCGATGGCCGCGATGCGCGATGGCGTCGACGTCGTGTTCCAGGCGACGTTCCTCGACGAGGCGACCGGCTTCATGGGCTTCGCCGACTTCCTCGTGCGCGAGCAGCGTCGCGACGGATCGTGGGCGTACGCGGTGTACGACGCGAAGCTCGCTCGCAGCGCGAAGACCACCGCGCTGCTGCAGCTCGCCGCGTACGCGATCGAGCTGCAGCGCGAGGGCATCCCCGTGCACGACGACGTGCACCTCATGCTCGGCTCGGGCGAGACGACGACGCACCGGCTCGACGACGTGCTGCCCGTGTTCGAGCGCGCGATGGGTCGCATGCGCACGCTGCTGGCGGAGCGCCGTGCCGCGTCGGAGCCCATCGCATGGGACACGCCGGGCATCCGCCAGTGCGGGCGCTGCGCGACCTGCACGGTCGAGGTCGAGCGCACGCGCGACCTGCTGCTCGTCGCGAGCCTGCGCGTGACGCAGCGCGAGCGGATGCGCGCGGCGGGCATCGCGACGATCGACGACCTCGCCGCGTCGTCGGGCCCCGTGCCCGGCGTCGGCGACGCGACGCTCGCCTCGCTGCGCGTGCAGGCCCGGCTGCAGCTCGCAGCGCCCGAGACCGGCGTGCTGCACGAGGTCTTCGACGCGCGCGCGCTGGGCCGGCTCCCCGAGCCGAGCCTCGGCGACGTGTTCTTCGACTTCGAGGGCGACCCGCTGTGGTGGGACGGCGAGCACTGGGGCATCGACTACCTGTTCGGCGCCACGACGTACGACACCGGCTCCGAGGTCTTCACGCCGTTCTGGGCGCACGACTTCGCCGCAGAGGGGCGCGCGCTCGAGGACTTCCTCGACTGGCTCGCCGCCCGTCGGCAGCGGTGGCCCGATCTGCACGTCTACCACTACGCGCCCTACGAGGTCACGCACCTGCGATCGATCTCCGCGAGCCACGGCATCCGCGAGGACGAGGTGCGCGACCTGCTCGCCGACGACGTGCTCGTCGACCTCTACCCGATCGTGCGCGGCGCGGTGCGCATCTCGGAGTCGTCGTACTCGCTCAAGCGGCTCGAGCCGCTGTTCATGGGGTCGCGGCTGCGCGACAGCGAGGTGAAGGACGGCGGCGCCTCGATCGTCGCCTACCAGCGGGTCGGCGAGCTGCGCGGTGACGGGCGAGCCGACGAGGCGGATGCGCTGCTCGGCGAGATCGGCGACTACAACCGGTACGACTGCGCCGCGACGGCGGGGCTGCGCGACTGGCTCGCCGGGCTGGCCGACGAGGCGGGCGTGCCGCGTCGGCGGCGCATCGTCGTCGAGTCCACGGCGTCGGAGCGGCTCGAGGCGCGCGAGGACGCCGTCGACGCACGCCTGCGCGCGACGATCGCGCACGTGCCCGCCGCGGAGCGCACCGACGACCAGGCCGCCGTCGCCCTCGCCGCAGCGGCGGTCGAGTACCACCGGCGCGAGGACACGGCGTACTGGGGCGAGCACTTCGCGCGACTCGACGGGCACGTGGAGCTGTGGCGCGACCAGCGCGACGTGCTGGCACCGGCCGACGTCGCCATCGAGGTCGTCGACGGCTGGCAGACGCCGCCGCGCGCACGGCAGCCGCGCCGACGGCTGCGCCTCGTCGGGCCGATGGCTGCAGGGTCGCGGCTCGGCACGGGCGACCGGCCGTTCGTCGTCTACGAGTCGCCGGCGCCGTTCGGCGACCTCGACGACGGCGCGACGTACCGTGCGCATGCCGACGTCGAGGTCGTCGAGGCGTCCGAGGACTCCGGCACGTGGACCGTGCTGCTCGACGAACGCGCCGCCGACGGCGTCGGCTGGTCGCAGCTGCCGATCGCGCTCACGCCGCCTCGGCCCATCCCGACGCCGAAGCAGCGTGCCGCGATCCTCGAATGGGGCGAGCAGGTCGCCGCGAGCGCCACCCCGATCGCCGACCCGGCCCTCGACCTGCTGCGCCGCGAGCCTCCGCGCGTGCGCGGCGGGCTGCTCGCCGCCGACGCGGCGACGCCCGCCGAACGCATCGTGCACGCGCTCGAGGGCATGCACCGGTCGTACCTCGCGGTGCAGGGGCCGCCCGGATCGGGCAAGACGTACGTCGGCGCGACGGTGCTGCGCGCGCTCGCCGAGCGCGGGTGGAGGATCGGCGTCGTGGCGCAGTCGCACGACGTCGTCGAGCACCTGCTGCAGCAGGCGATCGATCTCGGCGTGCCCGCAAATCGCGTGGGCAAGCGGCCGAAGAGCGGGGCGACGACCGTGCCGGGCACGGCGCTCGAGACCCGCGACGTCGCGGGCTTCCTCGCGCGCGGCGGCGGTCGCATCGTCGGCGGCACGGCGTGGACCTTCGCGAACGCCGACCAGGTGCCCAGGCACGCGCTCGACCTGCTCGTGATCGACGAGGCCGGCCAGTTCTCCCTCGCGAACACGATCGCCTGCTCGGTCGCCGCCGACCGGCTGCTGCTGCTCGGCGACCCGCAGCAGCTGCCGCAGGTGAGCCAGGGCACGCATCCCGAGCCCATCGACCGCTCGGCCCTCGGCTGGCTCTCGGGCGACGATCACGTGCTGCCCGACCGCTTCGGCGTCTTCCTCGCGCAGTCGTGGCGCATGCATCCCGTGCTGTGCGAGGCGGTGTCGGCGCTGTCGTACGACCGGCAGCTCACCTCGGCGCCCGTCGCCGCGGCGCGCAGGCTCGCCGGATCGCCGGGCGTGCACGCCGTGCCCGTCGACCACGTGGGCAACGGCGTGGAGTCGCCCGAGGAGGCCGTCGAGGTCGTGCGCATCGTGCGCGACCAGCTGGGCCGCGAGTGGCTCGACCCGTCGAGGTCCCACGACCCGAGGCCGCTCACGGCCGCCGACGTCATCGTCGTCGCGCCGTACAACGCGCAGGTCTCGCTGCTGCGCCGCGCGCTCGACGCCGCGGGGCTCGAGGCGACGCGCGTCGGCACCGTCGACCGGTTCCAAGGGCAGGAGGCCGTCGTGGCGATCATGTCGACGACGGCGTCGAGCGCCGACGATGCGCCGCGCGGCCCCGAGTTCGCGCTCGACCGCAACCGCATGAACGTGGCGATCTCGCGTGCGCAATGGTCGTCGTACGTCGTCTTCTCGCCGCGCATCGCCGACGCCCTGCCGTACAAGGCCGATGGCCTGGCGCAGCTGTCGGGCTTCCTGCGGCTCACGGGCTCGGCCGCGTCCTGACGCCCGCGCGAGCCGCGACGGTCCCCAGCCCGGCGGTGAGCGCTCGCGCGGTCCACGGGGCGCGATGGACGGCCGGTCGTCTGCGTCTCGCAGGCGATTCGGCGAGCGGAGGGAAGATTCCCCTTGGCTCGTGGAATCGCCTGCAAGACGCAAAGGCGCGGTTGGTCGCGGGGCGGCTGGCAGCTCGGGCGCAGGTCAGCGCGGGCGTCGGATGCGGACGGGGCCGCGAGCGGTGCGGACGTCGACGACCGAGCCGCGCTGCGTGACCTCGACCTCGCCCGCGTCGGCGAGGCGGGCGGCGACGGCGCGCGTCGCGTCCATGAGCGAGCGCCACGAGTCGGCGTCGCCGACGGCGCGAGCGACGTCGCTCGGGCAGATCGTGCGGTCGGGCGCGCGCTCGTCGACGAGCCGCAGCATCGTCTGCTCGAGCCGGCCATCGCGATCCACGTCTCGACCCTCGCGCATCCACGTCGGCTCCGCGAGGGCCTTGCGGCGCGCGCACGACCCCGCCGGAACCTTCGACCAGAGGTTGAGATACACGCCTGTCCGCGCTGCGAGGAGCGTGCGGGACGCGGACCTAGACTCGAGGACATGACAGGTCGGAGCGAGCAGACGGCAGCGCTGCCGGGCCTCGACGCACCGGTCATGGGCCCCACGGGACGTCCGCTGCAGGAGTTCCCGGTGCCGGCCCCGCTGACGGGACACGGGCCCGCGCGCATCATCGCGATGTGCAACCAGAAGGGCGGCGTCGGCAAGACGACGACGACCATCAACCTCGGCGCCTCGCTCGCCGAGTACGGGCGTCGCGTGCTCGCCGTCGACTTCGACCCGCAGGGCGCGCTGTCGGCCGGTCTCGGCATCGAGAACCACGAGTCGACGACGATCTACGACCTGCTGCTGTCGTCGAAGCGCGACACGCGCGAGGCGATCCAGCACTCGAGCGTCGAGGGCCTCGACGTCATCCCCGCGAACATCGACCTGTCGGCCGCGGAGGTGCACCTCGTGAGCGAGGTCGCCCGCGAGCAGATCCTCGCGCGCGTGCTGCGGCAGGTGTCCGACGACTACGACGTCATCCTCGTGGACTGCCAGCCGTCGCTCGGCCTGCTCACGGTCAACGCGCTCACCGCTGCGCACGGCGTGCTCGTGCCGCTCGAGTGCGAGTACTTCGCGCTGCGCGGCGTCGCGCTGCTGAAGGAGACGATCGACAAGGTGCAGGACCGGCTCAACCCGGCGCTGCGCCTCGACGGCATCCTCGCCACGATGTACGACTCGCGCACGCTCCACTCGCGCGAGGTGCTGCAGCGCGTGGTCGAGGCGTTCGGCCCGTCGGTGCTCGAGACCGTCATCCGCCGCACGGTGAAGTTCCCCGACGCCTCGGTGGCGGGCACGCCCATCACGCAGTACGCACCCGAGCACTCCGCGTCGGCCGCGTACCGCCAGGTCGCGCGCGAGCTCATCGCCCGCGGCGCCGTCGCCTGAGGCGCTCGGTGACGGAGCCCCTGGTCGAGCCCGAGGCGCCGACCGAGCACGATGCCGCGGTCGCGACGGTCGATGGTGACGCGGCAGTCGAGCCGTCCGCCGACGACGCGGGCGGCTTCCGCATCCACCAGGAGCACTTCGACGGCCCGTTCGACCTGCTGCTGACGCTCATCGGCAACCGCAGGCTCGACGTGACCGAGATCGCGCTCGGGCAGGTGACGAACGCGTTCATCGCCTACCTCTCGACGCTCGAGGGCGAGGGGATGCTGGACGAGGCGAGCGAGTTCATCGTCGTCGCCGCGACGCTGCTCGACCTCAAGGTCGCGAGCCTGCTGCCCGCAGGCGAGGTCGTGGATGCCGAGGACGTCGCGCTGCTCGAGGCGCGCGACCTGCTCTTCGCCCGCCTGCTGCAGTACCGCGCGTTCAAGGGCGCTGCCGCCTGGTTCGACGAGCGCCTCACGGCCGAGTCGACGCGGCACGCGCGCTCGGTGCGACTCGAGGAGCGGTTCCGCAGCCGTGCGCCCGAGCTGCGCTGGACGCTGTCGGCCGACGACTTCGCCGCGCTCGCGCTGCTCGCCATGACGCCGCGCGAGATCCCCGTCGTCGGGCTCGCGCACCTGCACGCGCCGCTCGTGTCGATCCGCGAGCAGGCGGCGCACGTCGTGTCGATCCTGCGCGGCAGCGGCACCCGCTCGTTCCGCGAGCTCGTCGCCGGCGCCGAGAGCCGCGGCGTCGTCGTGGCACGCTTCCTGGCCGTGCTCGAGCTGTACCGTCGTGGTGCGCTGGGCTTCGAGCAGGTCGAGCCGCTCGGCGAGCTCTCGATCACGTGGACCGGCCACGACTTCCGCGACGACCAGCTCAGCACCCTGGGAGCCGACTATGACCACTGACGCACGCGTCGCATCCGACGCCGCCACGCCCGACGCTGCCGACGCGCGCACCGAGGAGGAGCAGCGGCCCGATCGCTCGCACCTGCCGCTCGCGCGCAGGCTCGAGGCGATCCTGCTCGTCGCCGACGAGCCGCAAGGCGTCGTGCACCTGGCGAGCGCGCTCGGCGCGCCCGTCGCCGCCGTGCGCGACGCCGTCGAGGGGCTGCGCGCCGACTACGCCGGCGAGGGCGACGGTCCCGAGCGCGGCTTCGAGCTGCGCGAGGTGGCAGGCGGCTGGCGCATGTACGTGCGAGAGCAGTACGACGCCGACGTCGAGGGATTCGTGCTCACGCAGACGCCCACGAGGCTGTCGCAGGCGGCGCTCGAGACCCTCGCCGTCATCGCCTACAAGCAGCCCATCACCCGCGGAGCGATCGCGGCCATCCGCGCCGTCAACGTCGACTCCGTCGTGCGCACGCTGCTGGGCCGCGGCCTCGTCACCGAGGCGTTCACGGATCCCGAGACGGGCGCGATCCACTACGAGACCACCGACCTGCTGCTGCAGCAGATGGGGCTCGGCTCGATCGAGGAGCTGCCGCCCATCTCGCCCCTGCTGCCCGACTCCGACGAGGACGACGCGTGATGGACCACGACCCTTCCACCGAGGGGGAGCGCCTGCAGAAGGTGCTCGCCGCCGCCGGCGTGGCCTCGCGCCGCGTCGTCGAGGACATGATCGTCGACGGCCGCATCGAGGTGGACGGCGAGGTCGTCACCGAGCTCGGCACGCGCATCTCGCCCGAGGCTCGGGTGACGGTCGACGGCACGCCCGTGCAGCTCGACGTGTCGAAGCGGTACGTCATGCTCAACAAGCCCACGGGCGTCGTGTCGTCGATGGCAGACGACCGCGGTCGCGCCGACCTCACGCAGTACACGCGCGACCTCGACGAGCGCGTCTACAACGTCGGTCGCCTCGACTACGACACGTCGGGCCTGCTGCTGCTCACGAACGACGGCGAGCTGGCCAACGTGCTCGCGCATCCGTCGTTCGGCGTCGAGAAGACGTACGTCGCGAAGGTGCAGGGACGCGTGGACTCGCGCATCGTGCGCACGCTGCGCAACGGCTTCGAGCTCGACGACGGCTTCATCCGCGCCGACAAGGCGCGCATCCTCGGCACGCCGGGCAGGCAGGCGTCGATGCTCGAGATCACGCTGCACTCGGGCCGCAACCGCATCGTGCGTCGCATGCTCGAGCACGTCGGGCACCCCGTCGTCGACCTCGTGCGACGCCGGTTCGGGCCGCTGACGCTCGGCACGCTCGCGTCGGGGGCGACGCGGGAGCTGACGAAGGAGGAGCGCGGGGCGATCCTCAAGCTCGCGCGCTGACCAGCTGGTCGAGGAGCGCGCGAGCGCAGCGAGCACGCGTCACGAGACCACGCGACCGCTTCTCCTGCCCAGCCATGCGAATGGTCGCGTCGGGCGGGTCCGTCACGTGGTCTCGTGACGGCTGCAGCCTTCGGCTGCGGCCTCCTCGACCAGCTGGTGGAGGGCGTGCCGGGCGGAGCCCGCCGGTCGCGTACCCTTGACCGGTGACCCATCGACTCCGCGGACCCGTGCGCATCGTCGGCACCGGGCTCCTCGGATCCTCGATCGGGATGGGTCTGACGAGGCTGGGCGTCGACGTGACGCTCGCCGACGTCAGCCCCACGGCCGTGCGCCTCGCCGCCGACTACGGTGCCGGACGCCCCGCGGGCATCGGCGACGCCCCGGCGCTCGTGGTCGTGGCCGTGCCGCCCGACGTCACCGCCGACGTCGTCGCGCGCGAGCTCGACACGCACCGCGACGCCGTCGTCATCGACGTCGCGAGCGTCAAGGCCCCGATCCTCGCCGACCTCCGCAGCGCTGGCGCCGACGTGAGCCGCTACCTCGGCACGCATCCCATGGCCGGCCGCGAGCGCTCGGGGGCCCTCGCAGGCCGCGCCGACCTCTTCGTCGGTCGCCCGTGGGTGATCGCCGACCACGACGCCATCTCGTACGCGCAGGGCAGCGTCGTCGACGACCTCATCCTCGACCTCGGCGCCATCCCGATCGAGATGGATCCCGCCGAGCACGACCGCTCGGTCGCGACCGTGAGCCATGTGCCGCAGCTCGTCTCGACGCTCATGGCCGTGCGCCTGCAGGAGGCCGCCGACGAGGCGCTGCGGCTCGCGGGGCAGGGCGTGCGCGACGTCACGCGCGTCGCAGGCAGCGACCCGGGCCTGTGGGTGCAGATCCTCTCGGCCAACGCCCCCGCCGTCGCCGAGCAGCTGCGCGCGCTGCGCGCCGACCTCGACCGCCTCGTCGACGCGCTCGACGACGTCGATCGCGAGGGCGCGCGCCGCACGATCGCCGACGTGCTCGCCGACGGCCGCGCCGGCGTCGAGCGCCTGCCGGGCAAGCACGGCCAGCGGTCGCGCTTCACGCGCATCGCCGTGCGCGTCGACGACCGCCCGGGCCAGCTCGCCCGCCTCCTCACCGACATCGGAGACGCCAACGTGAACATGGAGGACGTGCGCCTCGAGCACGCCGAGGGCGCCCAGTTCGGCGTCGCCGAGATCCTCATCGCCCCCGAGACCGAGCAGCGACTGCTCGAGGCCCTCGACGCGCGCGGATGGGCGGTGGTCTCGTGACGACCGTCGCCATCGACGGGCCCGCGGGCTCGGGCAAGTCCTCCGTCGCGCGCGTCGCGGCCGAGCAGCTGGGCTTCCACCTGCTCGACACCGGCGCCGCCTACCGCTCGCTCGCGTGGCTCGTGCTCGAGCGGGGCCTCGACCCGTACGTCGAGACCGACGTGCTGAGCTTGCTCGACGACTTCGACTACGCCGTCGACGTCGCAGG
This sequence comes from Agrococcus jejuensis, assembly GCF_007679035.1. Taxonomy (GTDB): domain Bacteria; phylum Actinomycetota; class Actinomycetes; order Actinomycetales; family Microbacteriaceae; genus Agrococcus; species Agrococcus jejuensis_A. The sequence goes on from NZ_VEFR01000001.1 coordinate 19,528, forward strand.
CGAGACGCAACGGTTCTCGGTCGGCGGCGTCGACGTGACCGATGCCATCCGCACCGAGCGCATCTCGGGCGCCGTCTCGGGCGTCGCCCGCGTGCCCGCCGTGCGCGAGGCCGTCAACGTGCGCTTCCGCGCCCTCATCGCCGACGCCCGTCCGGGCATCGTCGTCGAGGGGCGCGACATCACCACGGTCGTCGCGCCCGACGCCGACGTGCGCATCCTGCTCACCGCCGACGAGGACGTGCGCATCCGCCGCCGCATCGGCGACGTGGGGGATGCGGCAGGCGTGGCGGAGCGCCTGAGCGCGCGCGACCGATCCGACAACCAGGTGGTCGACTTCATGACGCCCGCACCGGGCGTGACGCTGGTCGACTCCACCCATCTCGACTTCGACGAGACCGTCGCCGCGGTCGTCGAGCTCGTACGAACGCAGGAGCGTGCATGACCACCGACCAGCCCCAGCCCGACGGGTTCGACCCGGCCGACGCCGACGACGTGGAGGTCGTGCAGGCCTACCCGACCGACATGGACGAGGCGCGCGAGCTCGACGAGGCGCGCGTCGCCTCGCTGCGCGCCGGCCTCTCCGACTACGACCTCGACGAGGAGGACGCGGCGCTGCTCGCGGCCGAGCTCGGACCCGACGAGGTCGTCACGCTGCCCGCGCTGCCCGTGCTGGCGATCGTCGGCCGCCCCAACGTGGGCAAGTCGGCGCTCGTGAACCGCATCATCGGCCGTCGCGAGGCCGTCGTCGAGGACACCCCCGGCGTCACGCGCGACCGCGTCACCTACCGTGCCGAGTGGGAGGGCCGTGCGTTCACGGTCGTCGACACCGGCGGGTGGGAGCCGGATGCGCGCGGCATCGACAAGTCGGTCGCGCAGCAGGCGGAGATCGCCGTCGACCTCGCCGACGCCGTGCTGTTCGTCGTCGACGTGACCGTGGGCGCGACGTCGACCGACGAGCACGTCGTGCGCATGCTGCGCTCGTCGTCGAAGCCCGTCATGCTCGTCGCCAACAAGTCCGACGACGCCCGCCGCGACCTCGAGGCCTCGAGCCTGTGGAGCCTCGGCCTCGGCGAGCCGTACCCGGTCTCGGCGCTGCACAGCCGTGGCGTCGCCGACCTGCTCGACGCCGCCATGAAGGTGCTGCCCGACGAGTCGGCCGTCGCGAAGGTCGAGCTCGGCGGACCCCGCCGCGTCGCCCTGCTCGGTCGCCCGAACGTCGGCAAGTCGTCGCTGCTCAACAAGGCCGCCGGCGAGGAGCGCGTCGTCGTCAACGAGATGGCAGGCACGACGCGCGACCCCGTCGACGAGCAGATCGAGCTCGCCGGCCGCGTGTGGCGCTTCGTCGACACCGCAGGCATCCGTCGCCGCGTGCACCTGCAGCAGGGCGCCGACTTCTACGCGACGCTGCGCACGCAGGCCGCGCTCGAGAAGGCCGAGGTGGCGGTCGTGCTGCTCGACGTCACCGAGGTGCTGTCGGAGCAGGACGTGCGCATCGTCGACCTCGTGCTCGAGTCGGGCCGCGCGCTCGTGCTGGCGTTCAACAAGTGGGACCAGCTCGAGGACGAGCGCCGCAAGTACCTCGAGCGCGAGATCGAGAAGGACCTCCACCACGTCGCCTGGGCGCCGCGCGTGAACATCTCGGCCCGCACGGGTCGTCACCTCGAGAAGCTCGTGCCCGCCCTCGAGCTCGCCCTCGACTCGTGGGACACGCGCATCCCCACCGGCAAGCTCAACGCGTTCCTCGCCGAGCTGTCGGCGGCGAACCCGCACCCCGTGCGCAGCGGCAAGCAGCCGCGCATCCTCTTCGCGACGCAGGCGAGCACGCGTCCGCCGACCTTCGTGCTGTTCACGACCGGCTTCCTCGACCCGCAGTACCGCCGCTTCATCACGCGTCGTCTGCGCGAGGAGTTCGGCTTCGAGGGCAGCCCGATCCAGGTCAACGTGCGCGTGCGCGAGCGCCGCGAGCGTCGCTAGCGCCTCACCAGTCGACGTCGTCGACGCTCGCCACGAGGCGCGGCGTCGTCGGCGTCGCCGTGCGGCTGCGCTTGCCGACGGGGATGCGGGACAGGTCGAGTCCGGTGCGCTCGGCGAGATCGTCGAGGGTCACCTCGTACGTCTCGAAGCCGTCGAGGTAGGCGGGCTGCACGGTCGACAGGTCCTGCGCGAGCAGGAACGCGCGAGCGCGGATGGCGTCGCCGAGCCGGTAGACGACGATCTTCCAGTGCTCGCGCGGCAGGCGCACGACGCCGCGGTACTCGGGGTCGTCGGCTGCGAGCACCGGGCCTGCGAAGACGACGACGCGGCGCTCATGCAGGCCGTCGAGGTCGAGCACGGCGTGCTCGAGCTCGCCCCACGCGCCGCCGCGGCCCGACTGGTTGAAGTCGGCATGCTGCGGCGTGATGTTCGTGAAGCAGAACGAGTCGCGGTTCGCGGCACGCGCCTCGGCGAGCGTGCCCCACAGCAGGTCGGCGCGGCGCGCGAGGTGGCCGCGATCGAGGTCGTTGGCCGCGTAGACCTCGTCGGTCGTCTGCTCGTCGAGCGGCAGCCGCTCGTCGGCGAAGAAGTCGCGCTGGCGGGGGATGTCGGGGAAGAGCCGCAGGCCGTCGATCGCCCATGCCACCGACCACGCGAGGCGCCGCTGCCGATGCATCGTCACCGAGAAGTGCGTGTACGGCAGCACCGGTGCGTCCGCGTCGTCGACGGGCGTCGGCGCGGGCACGTCGACGCCGAGGAATCGTGGGTCGTAGCCGGCCGGGGGCTTCGTGTTCGCCATCGTGGGCGATGCTAGGCGCGACGTGCGACGACGCGCGTGGGGATCAGCCCTCGGCGACCTCGGGCAGGGCGACCGGCAGGTAGTAGAGACCGCGCTCGTCCTCGAAGACGCGGGCCTCGAGCGTCGAGCCCTCCGGCACGAACGCATCCACGTCGACGTGCCGGTCGGTGGGTGCGAGCGCCCGCACGGCGAAGGCCGGGATGAGGCCCTGGCGGCCCTCGTCATCGACCGCCAGCGCATAGCGCGGACCTGTCGAGCGCACGACGACCGAGCGGATCGGGATGCGGCCCGCGATCGTCTGCGCACGCTCCGACGCCGGCTCGGCGGTCGCGACGTCGAACTCGCCAGCGAGGTCGTCGGCGAGGCGATCCACCTCGGCCAGCAGGTTCGCCATCGTGCGGCCCACCGACCGGTGGAAGCCGCTCGGCCGCAGCCCACCGCCGGGCTTGTAGAGGTCCTCGTGCGTCAGCTCGCCCCAGGCATCCTGCACGCGCGTCTTGATCTGCACCTCGACGGCCACGACCGTCGTGCCCGCAGGCGTCGTGACGTCGACGTCGAGCAGCGCATGCACGGCGCGGTAGCCGGAGGGCTTGGGCTCGGCGACGTAGTCGCGGATCTCGACGAGGTGGATGCCGTCCTGGTGCGCCGTCGCGACGTCGTCGGCGAGCAGCAGCTGGTCGCGCGTCGACTTGCACAGCACCTTCACGCCGACGACGTCGCGCACGAGCTCCTCGACCTGGTCGACCGTGACGTCGGCGAGGTCCAGCTCGGTCGCAGCACGCGAGAGGCGATCGATCGTGCGCGCCTCGTCCTTGATGCGACCGGGCATGACGACGAGCCGCATGCGGTCGGCGTCGGCGAGCAGCGCATCCGCGCGCTCGTCGAGCCAGCCCTCGACCATGCCCATGGCGGCATCCCATGCGTCGGCGCGCGTCTCGTACGCGCGCCGCACCGCGGTGGTCGGGTCAGTCATGGCGTCAGCGGACCTGTCGGACCTGGAACTGGCGACGCGGGTGCGCGTACGCCTCCTGCGCCTCCACGAGCTGGAGCTCGCGCTCGCCCGAGTCGAGGGTGGTCTGCAGCAGGTCGAACACGCTCGACACCGTCGCCTCGAGCGCATCCCACGCCGATCCCGACGTGCGGTAGTGCGCCGTGAACAGCGCGGCGGTGACGTCGCCGGAGCCGTTGGCCTTGAACGGCAGGAACGGGGTCTGCACGATCCAGGCGCCCTCGTCGTCGACCGCGAGCATCTCGATGGTGCCCTGCGGTCGGTCGGGGCGCTCGACGCTCGTGACGAGCACCGTGCGGGGTCCCATGTCGCGGGCGCGGTCGACGGACTCGAGGGTCTCGTCGAGCGTCGCCGGCTCGGTGCCGGTGAGGAAGCCGAGCTCGAACTGGTTCGGCGCGATGAGGTCGGCGACCGGCACGACGCGCTCGCGGATGAGCGCAGGGATCGCCGGAGCGACGAAGCAGCCGGACTTCGCGTTGCCCATGACGGGATCGCACGTGTACGTCGCGGCCGGGTTGAGCGCCTTCGTGCGCTGCACGGCGTCGACGACGACGTCGACGATCTCCTCGCCGCCGAGGTAGCCCGAGAGCACCGCATCGACCTGGGCGAGCGCGCCGCGCTCCTCGATGCCGAGGATGACGTCGGCGACGTCGGTCGCGGGCAGCAGCGGGCCGCGCCACGCGCCGTACCCGGTGTGGTTCGAGAACACGACGGTCGAGACCGGCCACACCTCGTGCCCCAGCCGCTGCAGCGGGAACACGGCGGCCGAGTTGCCGACGTGGCCGTACGCGACCGACGACTGGATCGAGAGGATCTTCATCCTGCGATCCTCCCACCGGTCGCGAGCGGATGCGGAATCGGCGCGGGCGGGATGCCGTTGCATCCGGCATGAGCGAGGCAGCCCGTCCGACCGTCCGTCAGCTGCGCATCGTCGTCGAGGCCGACGACCACGACGCCGCCGTCGCGTTCTTCCGCGACGCCCTCGGGCTGCCCGAGCAGGCGGCGTACGCGGGGGAGGGCGACGAGCGCGTGGTGATCCTCGAGGCCGGGCGGGCGACCCTGGAGCTCGCGAACCCCTCCCACGTGCGCGCGATCGACGCCGTCGAGACCGACGGCGTGACGAGCCCGCGCATCCGCCTCGCGTTCGAGGTCGACGACGCGGCTGCGGCGACGTCGGCGCTGGAGGCCGCGGGCGGCGAGGTGCTGGCGACGCCGCGCGAGACGCCCTGGCGGTCGCTGAACGCGCGGCTGCAGGCGCCCGCCGACCTGCAGATCACGCTCTTCGAGGAGCTCGAGACGCTGCAGGAGCGCTCGCAGCGCGAGGGCTTCGGGGCCGGGGAGCGCTGAGGTCAGTCCGAGACGACGGCCTCGACGAGGCTGCCCTGCGCGTAGCCGAGCCAGTCGACGACCGCCTGGAACTGGGCGAGGTCGTCGGCCGTGAGGTCGAGGTGGCTCGTGGGGCCCTGCTGCACGCGCGTGTGCAGCACGATGCGGATGTCGCCGATGCCCGCGAGCCACGCATCCGCCGACTCCTCGGGCACCTCGACGCGCACGCGCTCGTCGACGACGGTCGCGTGGGCGGCGAGGTCGCGCGCCATCGCCCGTTGCCGGTCGAGCCGGAGCGCCGCCTGGTCGTCGGAGGTGAGCCTGCGGAACTCGTCGGCGAGCTCCTCGTCCTCGTACGCGGCGGGGAAGAGGCGCTCGACCACGGGATCGGCGCGGTCGGCCTCGCCGTCGCGCACCGCGACGAACACCTGCCGCACCTGGGCGACGAGCCGGGTGAGCATCGTCGCCTCGTCGGCCGTGAGCTCGAGCACGAGCGCGTCGCCGTCGCGCCTCCACGGCTTCACTCGACACGCTCCAGCGTCGCGAGCAGGCCGTAGCCGTGCATGGCAGACACGTGCAGCTCCTGCTGCTCGCGGCCGCCGGCCGACACGATCGCCCGGCCCTTCGTGTGCACCTGCATCATGAGGCGCTCGGCCTTCGCCTCGTCGAAGCCGAAGTACGAGCGGAACACGTAGGTGACGTAGGTCATGAGGTTCACGGGGTCGTCCCACACGATGGTGACCCAGTCGCCGTCGGTCGCCGCCAGGGCGGCGTCGTCGACCGAGAGGTCGACGTCGGTCGCGGTGCCCTGCATGCACCCGAGCCTACGCACGGGATCTGCGTCGCGGAACGGAGGCTGGCGGCATCCGGTCGGATGCGGTAGCGGGGGGTCGGCGCTAGCCGACGCGCTCGACGATGCCCTGCTCGTGCGTCTCGAGACGGCGCAGCGATGCGGAGCGGCGGTCGAGCAGCACGCTGACGACCGCGAGGCCCATGCCGGCCGTCGCGAGCAGCACGCCCACCCATCCGGGCGCGAGGTAGCCGAGGCCGGCGCCGATCACGGCACCGCCGACAGCCGCGCCGAGCGCGTTGCCGACGTTGAACGCCGCGTGGTTCATCGCGGCACCCAGCAGCTCGGCCTCGCCGGCGATCTGGATGATGCGCGACTGGATCGACGGGATGAGCATCGACGTCGACAGGCCGATGAGGAAGGCGAGCACGAACAGCGCCACGGGCTCGCCGCCGAGCACCGAGTAGAGGCCCATGACGGGGATGACGGCGAGGAAGCCGCCGAGCATCGTCGGCACGAGCGCCTTGTCGCCGAGCACGCCGCCGAGGATGTTGCCGATCGTCATGCCGATGCCGAGCGTCGCGAGCACCCACGGCACCGTGCTCTCGCTGAGGACCGCGACGCGCGTGACGGTCTCGGCGATGTACGAGTAGATGGCGAAGAAGCCGCCGAAGCCGACGGCGCCGACCGCGAGCATGAGCCACAGGCGGCCGTCGCGCAGGGCCGAGAGCTCGCGCAGCGGATTGCGCTCAGGATTGCCTGCCACGGTCGGCAGCGTGCGGAACGCGAGCAGCAGCGTGAGCGCGAAGATGCCGGCGATCGCGACGTACGACCAGCGCCATCCGGCGGTCTGGCCGAGGTAGGTGCCGAGCGGCACGCCGATGACGTTCGCGACCGTGAGCCCCGACAGCGCGAGCGCGACGCCCGCGCCCTGACGGCCGGGACCCATGATGCGGGCCGCGAGCAGCGACGCGACGCCGAAGTACGCGCCATGGGGGAGGCCGGAGACGAAGCGCGACAGCATCGTGAGCTCGAACGTGGGCATGAGCGCGCTCGAGAGGTTCGCGATCGTGAAGGCCGCGGCGAGGATGAGCACGAGCCGCGTCTGCGACATCCGTGCCGCGAGCACCGCGATCGCGGGGGCGCCGACGACGACGCCGAGCGCGTACGCCGAGATGAGCCACCCGGCGGTCTGGATGCCGCGCTCGGGGTTGGCCGCGAAGCCCGGCACGAGGTCGTCGCCGATGAGCGGCAGGAGGCCCATCGAGGCGAACTCGGTGGTGCCGATGCCGAAGCCGCCGAGCGCGAGCGCGAAGAGCGCGAGGACGCGACGGACGGGGGTGAGCTGCTGCATGGGGGAGTCTCCGGACGGTGCGTGGGGACAGGGCTGTGCAGCGCTGCGCACCCCCATCGTATTCCCCCGCGCATCGCCCGACGGGGCCGTGGATCGCCGAGCGGGCTCGACGTGCGGATGCGTCGTCGGCTACGGTGAGGGTTGCCTTACCGCACATCCCCTCCCGCAGCGAACGCTGCACGAAGGAGCTCCCGCATGGCCGGACCCGCGCGCGTCGCCGCCGTCGCCCCTCGATTCATCGACCTCGAGGTGCTCGGCAACGAGCAGATCTCCCCGCACCTGCGTCGCGTGACGCTCGGTGGCGAGGACGTCGCGAACATGACGCCGCAGGGCTACGACCAGTGGTTCCGCTTCTTCATGCGCCGCCCGGACCAGGATGCGCTGCAGGTGCCGACGAGCCCGAAGCAGTGGTTCCCGCAGTACCTGCTCATGTCGGAGGCGAAGCGCCCCTTCATCCGCAACTACACGATCCGCTCGTTCCGCCGCGACGTGCAGGAGCTCGACATCGACTTCGTCGTGCACGAGGACCCGGGTCCCGGCGCGCAGTGGTCGATCGACGCCAAGGTCGGCGAGCGCGCCGCGCTGCTCGACGAGGGCCTGCTCTACAACGACGACGGCGTCGAGGGCGACGTGCTCATGGTCGGCGACGAGTCGGTCATCCCCGCCATCGCGGGCGTCTGCAGCTCGATCGACCGCGGGACGCGCGGCATCGCCGTGATCGAGGTCGGCCACATGGACGACGTGCAGGACCTCGGGCAGCCGGACGGCATCGACGTGCACTGGATCCACCGCGGCTCGGAGCGCGAGGGCCAGGCCGGCCTGCGGGCGCTCGCCGACCTCGACCTGCCCGGCGACATCGCCTACGCGTACGCCGCAGGCGAGCAGTCGCTCGCGACCGGCGCGCGCCGCCACCTCGTGAAGCACCGCGGCGTCGACAAGGCCAACGTCACGTTCACGGGCTACTGGCGCCTCGGCAAGGCCTACGTGTCCTGACCCGCTGACGTCCGCCCCGCACGAGAACCCCGGTGAAGAACCGGGGTTCTTGTCGTCTCGGCAAGCGCTCGCAGCCTGACCCGCCCGATCCGCCCCGCATCCTGCGCTGCGGCGAAAGGATGGGGATGCGGCGAGATCCGCCGCGACGGACCCGCGCCCGAGCCGGGCGCACGAGGAGCGAAGAGCGAGTGACGGACGCAGTGCAGCGATCCCAGGACGCATGGTTGGAGCGCGTCGCGATGGCCGAGTCGGCCATCCCCCTCATCGGCAGGCTGTACCGCGAGCGGAACGTCATCCCGCACGTGCACGGCCGCAAGATCATCAACCGCTCGGCGATCGAGGTGCTGCGCGCCCACCGCTGGGCGCGTCGCGTCAGCGACGTCGAGCTCGACGTCGCGCACTCGCTGCTCGCGCTCCAGGTCGCCGACGAGCTGCGCCTGCAGGGCGTCTCGCTCGATCTCGGCCGCCTGCTCGACGGCGCGCCCGACGACGTGTCGGGCCTCGAGGCGTACGTGCGCGACGCGCTCGGCTCGCTGCAGTCGTGGGAGCACCAGGAGCCCACCGACGTCGTGCTCTACGGCTTCGGCCGCATCGGGCGCCTGCTCGCCCGCATCCTCGTCGGTCACGCGGGCAACGGCCTCGGCCTGCGCCTGCGCGCCATCGTCGTGCGCTCGGGCGGCGAGCACGATCTCGAGAAGCGCGCGAACCTGCTGCGCCGCGACTCGGTGCACGGCCCGTTCGACGGCACGATCCAGATCGACCACGAGGCGCAGACGATCCTCGCCAACGGCACGCTCATCCAGGTCATCCACTCCGACGACCCCTCGAGCGTCGACTACGAGGCGCACGGCATCCGCGACGCGATCGTCGTCGACAACACGGGCCGCTGGCGCGACGAGGCGGGCCTGTCGCTGCACCTGCAGTCGAAGGGCGTCTCGCGCGTGCTGCTGACGGCGCCGGGCAAGAGCCCCCTGAAGAACGTCGTGTTCGGCATCAACCAGGACATGATCGACGCCGACGACCGCATCGTCACGGCCGCGTCGTGCACGACGAACGCCATCACGCCCGTGCTCAAGGTGCTGCACGACGCCTACGGCGTCGAGCACGGTCATGTCGAGACCGTGCACTCGTACACGAACGACCAGAACCTCATCGACAACTTCCACAAGGGCGACCGTCGCGGCCGTTCGGCTGCCCTCAACATGGTGCTCACCGAGACCGGTGCGGCGAAGGCCGTCGCGAAGGCGCTGCCGGAGCTCGAGGGACGCCTGACGGGCAACGCGATCCGCGTGCCGACGCCCGACGTGTCGATGGCGATCCTCAACCTCACGCTCGAGACGGCCGTCGAGCGCGACCAGGTCAACGAGCTGCTGCGCCGCGCGTCGCTCAAGGGACGCCTGCGCACGCAGATCGACTTCGTCGACTCGCCCGAGGTCGTCTCGACGGACTTCGTCGGCAACAACCGCGCCGGCATCGTCGACGGCCTCGCGACCATCGCATCCGGCCGCCACCTCGTCGTGTACGTCTGGTACGACAACGAGTACGGCTACTCGTCGCAGGTCGTGCGCGTGCTCGAGCACATGGCCGAGCAGATGCAGGCGGCGCGCGTCGAGCGGCCGCGCGAGCCCGTCGGCGGCGTCGCCGCGGAGGCCGCGGCCCGCGGCTGAGCGCAGATCGACGGCGGGCGACCTCGGTCGCCTGCCGTCGCCTGCACCTGAAGCGTCCTCAGGATCCGCCGCGCCCGAGCCTCGAGCGCATCCAAACTCCTCGACGCGCGGTCCCGAACGACCTCACGTGCCCGATGCGGGCACCACAGGCTCAGGAGGGGAATCCCATGAAGAAGACCACTCGGACCATGAGTGCCGCGGCCGCGACGGCCGCGCTCGCCATCGCCGGCATCGCCGTCGGCGGACCCGCCGCCATGGCGTCGGAGCAGTCGTCGGCCATCGGCTCCGTCTCGTCGCCGCAGGCCGCGCTCATCGAGGGCCCGCTCGTGCAGGGTCCGCTCGTCGACGTGGGCGGCATCCTCAACTTCCTGCAGATCGGCCAGTTCCAGTAGGCACGCGGCCTCAGCGACCGACCACGCAGACCACGAGGCCCCGCGCAGCGCGCGGGGTCTCGTCATGAGGAGCGACACGAGTGACGAGCACGACGCCCGAGACCGACCCGACGAACGACGCCAGCGCCCACGACGGCCGCATCCCGCTCACCGCGGCCCAGCGCGGCATCTGGTACGCGCAGCAGCTCGACGTCGAGAACCCGAGCTACCAGATCGGCCAGTACCTCGACCTGCGCGGTCGGATCGAGCCCCGGCTCATGCGCATCGCCGTGACGAAGATCGTCGCCGACCTCGACGCCGTGAGCCTGCGGCTGCGGGAGGACGGCGACGGTCCGTACGCCATCGCCGCACCGCCGCGGCCGACCGACGACCTCCTCGAGGTGGTCGACCTCCGCACGCTCGACGTCGACGACGCGATCGGGCAGGCCCGCGCGCGCATGGACCGCGAGATGGCGACGCCGCGCGACCTCACGGGCGACGAGCTCTTCGGCGCGATCCTCTTCCGCCTCGCCGGCGACCGCTCGCTCTTCTTCCAGCGGGTCCATCACATCCTGCTCGACGGGTACGGCGCCGTCGTCGCCCTGCGCTACCTCGCAGGGGTCTACTCGCGCCTCGCCCGCTTCACGCCGCCCGGCAGGCTGCTGGGGCTCGTGGACGGCGCCGTCGCCCGCGTCGCCGCCCGCATCCCGTCGCCGCTGCCTGCGCTCGCCGACCTGCACGCGTCGATCGACGCGTACGAGGCCTCCGACCAGCACGTCGCCGACGAGGCCTACTGGACCGAGGCGCTCGCCGACGACGTCGTCGTCGAGGGCCTCGAGGGTGCGACGAGCGGCGTGGCCTCGCAGGTCGTGCGCATCGCCGTGCCCCTCGACGCCTCGCTCGTCGAGCGTCTGCGCGCCCTCGGGCGCGACCTGCCGAAGACGGTCGTCGGCGTCACCGCGCTCTACATGGCGAAGGTGACGGGGGAGCGGCGCGTCTCGGTGGGCCTGCCGGTGACGGCCCGTCGGGGCGCGGTCGCCAAGACGACGCCGTCGATGCTCTCGAGCATCCTGCCGCTGCGGGTCGACGTCGACCCCGCCTCGACCGTCGGCGACGTCGTCGCCCACGCCGGCGACGTCGTGCGCGGCGCCGTGCGGCATCAGCGGTTCCGCACCGAGCGCGTCGACGGCGCCCCGACCTTCGCGGGCCCCTCGATCAACCTGCTGCCCGTCATCGACGCCCTGCGCTTCGGCGATGCGACCGGCGAGGTGCGCATCCTCTCGACGGGCCCCGTGCACGACCTCTCGATCGTGCTCTCCGGCCTCGAGAGCGACGCGGCCGACGCCGTGCTGCAGCTCGAGGGCGACGCCGACGTGCACACCGAGGAGAGCCTCGGCGAGCACGCCGCGCGCCTGCTCGCCCTGCTGTCGGACGCCATCGACGTCCCGGACCGCGCCGTCACCGCTGCGACGATCCTCGCGAGCGACGAGGCGGAAGCGCTGCTCGAGCACGGCGCCGGACGAGCGGTCGCGATCGGGCACGAGACCGTGCTCGAGGCGTTCGCCGCGATCGCCCGTCAGCGTCCGCACGAGCCGGCGGTCGTCGCCGCCGACGGCATGATGACGTTCGCGATGCTCGACGCCGACGCCACGAGGCTCGCCCACCACCTCGTCGCCCAGGGCGTCGGGCCCGGCGCGCGCGTCGCGGTGCGCATCGAGCGCAGCGTCGCGCTGCCGATGCTCGTGCTGGCCGTGCTGCGGGCCGGCGGCGCCTACGTGCCGCTCGACCCCGAGTACCCCATCGACCGCGTCGCGGGGATGGTCGAGGACGCCGCGCCCGTGCTGCTGCTCACGAGCACCGGCCAGCTCGAGCGCGATCGTGCGGCGGGCGCCGACTGGTCCGTGCCCACGCTCGCGATCGACGCGGACACCGCCGTATGGCGTCGCGAGCGCGACGACGCGCGCGCGCTGCCGGCCGCGGCCGACGGCGACCTCGCCTACGTCGTCTTCACCTCCGGCAGCACCGGACGCCCCAAGGGCGTCGGCGTCGACCGCATCGCGCTGCGCAACCTGTTCCAGCAGCACCGGGCCGAGATGTTCGAGCCCGCCGCGGCCCGCCTCGGGCGACCCGTGCGCGTGGCGCACACGGCCGGTCTGTCGTTCGACGCCGCCTGGGATCCGCTGCTGTGGCTGTTCGCGGGCCACGAGCTGCACATGATCGACGACGACGCGCGTCGCGACCCCGAGCGCCTCGTGCGGCTGCTCGGCGACCACAGGATCGACGCGATCGAGACGACGCCGTCGTTCGCCGAGGCGCTCATCGCCGCCGGCATGCTCGACGCCGACCGCCACCCGACCGAGATCGCCCTCGGCGGCGAGGCCGTCGGCCCGGCCCTGTGGGATGCCCTCGCGGCGCGCGACGACATCCACGCCGTCAACCTCTACGGCCCGACGGAGACGACGGTCGACAGCCTCATCGCCGTGATCGAGCCCGGCGTGCAGCCGCACATCGGCGCATCCGTGCGCAACGCCCGCCACTACATCCTCGACGCGAGCCTCACGCCCGTGCCCGATCGCGCCGTCGGCGAGCTGTACCTCGCGGGCGCCAACGTCGCACGCGGCTACGTCGGCCGCCCCGACCTGAGCGCCGAGCGCTTCGTCGCCGACCCGTTCGCCGACGACGGCTCGCGCATGTACCGCACGGGCGACGTCGTGCGCCGCCGCCGCGACGGATCGCTGCGCTTCGTCGGCCGCATCGACGACCAGGTGAAGATCCGCGGCTACCGCGTCGAGCTCGACGAGGTCGAGGCTGCGATGCGTCGGCAGGATCGCGTGACGCGCGCCGCTGCCGTCGTGCACGGCGAGGGGGCCACGGCGCGCATCGTCGGCTACGTCACCGCCGACGGAGAGCTCGACGGGCTCGGCGCCGCCGTGCGCGAGGCCATGCGACGCGGCGTGCCCGACTACATGGTGCCCTCGACGATCATGGCGCTCAGCGACCTGCCGATGACCCCGAACGGCAAGCTCGACCGGCGCGCGCTGCCGACGCCCGAGCGATCGAGCGCCGACCCCGCGCAGCAGCCGCAGACCACGATGCAGCGCATCGTGGCCGAGGCCTTCGCAGCGACCCTCGAGGTCGACGCCGTGGGCATCGACGAGGACTTCTTCGCCGCCGGTGGGCACTCGCTGCTCGCGACGCGGCTCGCGTCGACGCTCTCGCAGCGCCTCGAGCGGCAGATCACGGTGCGCGACGTCTTCGAGCGCCCGACGGTCGCCGCGCTCGCCGAGCGCGCGGGGGACTCGGGGGTCGACGATCGCCCGTCGCGTCTGTCGCGTGCGACGCGTCCCGATCCGCTGCCCGTGTCGCTCGCGCAGCGTCGGCTGTGGTTCCTCAACCGGCTCGAGCCCGACTCGGCCGCCTACTCGATCCCCGTCGTCCTGCACCTCGACGGCCCGCTCGACGTCGCCGCGCTGCGCGCCGCGTTCGTCGACGTCGCCGAGCGGCACGAGCCGCTGCGCACGATCACGCCGCTCGTCGATGGCGAGCCGGTGCAGCGCATCCTCGCAGGCGCCGATGCCCAGCCGTCCTTCACGGCGATCGACGTGCCCGAGGAGCGCGTCGAGGCCGTCGTGCGCCAGGAGGCGATGCGGCCGTTCGACGTGACGGTCGAGACGCCGCTGCGCGCCGTGCTGCTGCGCGTCGCGCCCGAGCGCCACGTGCTCGTCGCGACGATGCACCACATCGCCTCCGACGGCTGGTCGCTCGCGCCCTTCGCACGCGACCTCGGCACCGCCTACGCCGCACGCGCCGCGGGAAAGCAGCCCGCATGGGCGCCGCTCGCGGTCGACTACGCCGACTTCGCCCTGTGGCAGCGCGAGCACCTCGGCTCGGCCGACGACCCCGACAGCGAGCTGTCGACGCAGCTCGCGCATTGGCGCGGCGTGCTCGACGGCGCACCCGACGAGATCTCGCTGCCGCGCGACCGCGCGCGCGGCGCCGCCGACCCGGCCGATCCCGCGCAGCGCGGCGTCGGCGAGGTCGCCCTGACGCTCGACGCCGCCCGCCATGCCGCCGTGCGCGAGCTCGCAGGCGACCACCGCACGAGCCTCTTCATCGTGCTGCACGCCGCCGTCGCCGCCATGCTCGAGCAGCAGGGCGCGGGGGAGGACGTCGTCGTCGGCACGCCCGTCGCCGGTCGCACCGACCCGCAGCTCGACGACCTCGTGGGCTTCTTCGTCAACACGGTCGTGCTGCGCACGTCGCTCGCGGGCGATCCGACGCTCGAGGAGCTGCTCGAGCGCGTCCGCACGAGCAACACCGAGGCCTACGCGCATCAGGACGTGCCGTTCGACGCCGTCGTCGACGCCCTGCGCCCGCCGCGCGTCGCCGGCCGGCCGCCGCTGTTCCAGGTGCTGCTCACGCTGCAGTCGACCGAGCCGGCATCCCTCGACCTCGGCGACGTCGCGGTGACGGTGCCCGGGCAGGTCACGAGCGCCGGCGTCAAGGCCGACCTGCTCATCGACGTCGCGACCCCGGCCGGCGACGACGGCCCGCTCGTCGCGACCCTCGGGTTCGACCGCGCGCTGTTCGACGAGACCACCGTCGAGCGGATGCGCGACGCCCTCGACCGCGTGCTCGCGGGGTTCGTGGATGCGCCGCACCGCCGCGTGTCCGACATCCCCTCGGTCGACGCCGCCACCGTGCGCGTGCTCGACGAGCAGGCGACGGGACGCGCGATGGAGGTCTCGGGCACCGTGCTCGACCGCCTCGCGGCGACCGTCGCGGCGCAGCCCGACGCCGACGCGCTCGTCGACGCCGACGGCGCGACGACCTTCGCCGACCTCGCCGCGCGCATCGACCGGCTCGCTGCGGGGTTCGCGACGCTCGGCGTCGCCCGCGGCGATCGCGTCGCCATCGCGCTGCCGCGCTCGTCCGACGCCATCGCGCTCGTGCTCGCCGCCCTGCGCGCCGGTGCCGTCGCCGTGCCGGTCGACGTCGCCTACCCCGACGCTCGCATCGGGCAGATCCTCGTCGGCGCCGAGCCGACGGTGGTGGTGACCGCCGACGGCGTGCGTGGGACGCGCATCGTCGCCGACGCCGAGCTCGCCGACGCACCGAGCGTCGTCGGGATCGCCGACGTGGCTGCGGCGGGCGTCGATGCCGTCGTGCCCGCGGCGCCCGCGGCCGACGACGCCGCCTACCTCGTCTACACCTCCGGCACCACGGGGGCGCCCAAGGGCGTGCAGGTGTCGCACTCGGCGCTCGCGACCGTGCTCGCGCAGCACGACGACGCCATGATGGGCGCCGTGCGCGACCGCGTCGACGGCGTGCCGCGCATGCTGCATCTGTCGGGGCTCGGCTTCGACGCCGCGTGGGACCCGATCCTGTGGCTCGTGGCCGGCACGACCCTCGAGGTCGCCGACGACGCCACCCGCACCGACGCCGAGGCCGTCGTGCGCGCCATCGCCGACCACGGGGTCGACGTGCTCGAGACGACGCCGTCGTACGCGCAGCAGCTCGTCGCCGTCGGCCTGCTCGACGCCATCGCCGGCCGTCAGGCCCCCCTCACGGTCGCCGTCGGCGGCGAGGCCGTGCCGCAGGCGCTGTGGGACCGGCTCGCGGCAGCCGAGACGATCGACGGCTGGAACCTCTACGGCCCCAGCGAGTCGACGGTCGACGCCGTCGTCGCCCGCATCGCGCCGGGCGCCGTGCACATCGGTGCACCCATCGCCACCGTCACGGCACGCGTGCTCGACCGCTTCCTGCAGCCCGTGCCGCACGGCGTCGAGGGCGAGCTGTACCTCTCGGGCGCGACGCTCGCGCACGGCTACCGCGGTCGCGCCGCCGAGACGGCAGGGCGATTCGTCGCCGACCCGCACGGCGACGGCACCCGCATGTACCGCACGGGCGACGTCGTGCGCCGGCGCGTCACGGGCGAGCTCGAGTTCCTGCGCCGCGACGACGACCAGGTGAAACTGCGCGGCTATCGCATCGAGGTGGGCGACGTGGCGAGCGCCCTCGAGCGCACGCCCGGCGTGCGCGGCGCCGTCGCCCGCGTCGTCGGCGACGCCGAGGCCGCGCGCCTCGTCGCGTGGGTGGCGGGAGACGTCGACGCGGATGCCGCCAGGCGCGCCGCGGCCGCCGAGCTGCCCGAGTACATGGTGCCGACGGCCATCGCCGTCGTCCCCGAGATCCCGCTCACGCCCAACGGCAAGGTCGACGTGGCCGCGCTGCCCGAGCCCTCGGCGACGGGTGGATCGCGCGAGCCCGAGACCGACGACGAGCGCGCGATCTGCCGCATCGTCGGCGACGTGCTCGGCGTGCGCGACGTCGGCCTCGACGACGACTTCTTCGCGCTCGGCGGCCACTCGCTGCTCGCGGTGTCGCTCATGGGCCGCATCCGCGACGAGCTGGGCGCCGCCCTGCCGCTGCGCACCGTGTTCGACGCGCCGACGCCGGCGGGCCTGCTCGCTGCGATCGGCTCGGGACCCGTGGCCGCGGACTCGGCGAGCCGCGCCGAGGTCGCTCCGGCCCTTCGGGCGTGGGCGGCCGAGCACCCGCGCATCGACGGCGAGGAGCTGCCGCTCTCGCCCAACCAGGCGCGTCTGTGGTTCCTCAACCGTCTCGACCCGTCGTCGGCGGAGTACTCCGTCGTGCTGCAGGCGTCGTTCGAGGGCGACCTCGACGTCCGCGCCCTCGGCCACGCGATCGACGACCTCGTCGCTCGACACGAGGTGCTGCGCACGACGTACCCGGAGGTCGACGGTCGTCCGGTGCAGCGCATCCACCCGCCGCGCACGGGCGTGCTCGGCACCGAGGCCGTCGACACGACCGCCGGGTTCGACCTCGCGGTCGACCAGCCGGTGCGCGCCGCGCTCGTCGAGACCGGCGAACGGCAGTGGCGCATCGATCTCGTCATCCACCACATCGCGACCGACGGCGCCTCCCTCGCGCCGCTCGCCCGCGACGTCGCGACCGCGTACGCCGCGCGTGCCGGGGGCACCGCACGCGTGCAGCGCGCGCTGGCGGTGCAGTACGCGGACTTCGCGCGCATGCAGCGCGCGCTCGAGGACGGCGACGACGCACGCCACGACGCCTCGCTCCAGGCCTGGACGGATCGCCTCGCAGGCATCCCCGACGAGCTCGAGCTGCCCGCCGACGGGCGTCGCCCGGAGTCGGCGGCACGGGCGGCGCGCCAGCTGCGCTTCACGATCCCCGCCGACGTCGCATCCGCCGTGCACTCCGCGGCCGGTCAGGCGCAGGCGAGCGGGTTCCACGCGTGGCTCGCAGGGCTCGCCGGCTACCTGCACCGCATCGGCGCCGGCGACGACGTCGTGATCGGCTCGCCGTCGGCGGGCCGCACGGATCCCGACGTCGCCGAGCTCGTCGGCTTCTTCGTCAACACGCTGCCGCTGCGCATCGACCTGGGCGACGCGCCGACGCTCGTCGACGCCATCGAGCGGGCTCGCGCGGCGACGCTGCACGCGATTGAGCACGAGTCGGTGCCGTTCGAGCGCATCGTCGAGGCGATGGCGCCCGAGCGTCGACTCGGCCGGCATCCGCTGTTCCAGACGATGCTCTCGGTCGAGGAGCCCTCCGGCGTCGCGCTCGAGCTGCCGGGCGTCACGACGACGCCCATCGAGCCCGACACGACGGGCGCGGCGAAGGTCGACCTGTCGTTCACGCTGCGACCGCAGCCGTCCGGCGAGGTCGAGGGCGTGCTCGAGCACGATGCCGCGATGTTCAGCGATCGCGCCGCGCGTGGCCTCGTCGATCGGTGGATCGCGTTCCTCGTGGCAGCCGCCGCGGCGCCGCGCGCGCGACTGCGGGATGCCGTGGTCGAGCCGAGCGCCGGCATCCTCGCCGCATGGCCCTCGAGCGAGCAGGAGCGGCCCGCGCTGCTCGACGCGCTCGCCGAGTCGATCGCCGCCCGGCCCGATGCTGCCGCGATCGTCGCCCCCGACGGAGCCGTGGACGGTGCGGCGCTCGCCGACCGCGTCGCGCGCATCGCCGGCGGCCTCGTCGGCGCGGGCGTCGAGCCCGGCGACGTCGTCGCGCTGCGACTGCCGCGATCGGCCGACACGATCGCCGCGCTGCTGGGCGTCTGGCACGCGGGCGCCGTCGTGTCGCCGATCGACGCCGAGCTGCCGCAGGAGCGCGTGGTCTCGATGCTCCGCACCGCGCGAGCACGCCTCGTCGTGCACGCGGGCGCCGACGACGTCTCGGCTGCTGCGGCAGCCGACGCCGGCATCGCCGACGACCGCGTCGTGCTCGTGGACGACCTGGCGTCCGCAGACCCCGTCGACCGGGTCGGCACGGCCCTCGACGCGGCCGCGTACCTCATCTTCACCTCGGGCACGACCGGCGAGCCCAAGGCCGTGCAGGTGCCGCACCGGGCGCTGGCGAGCCTGCTCGCGAGCCACCGGGCGACCCTGCTGCCCGACGCGGACGAGCGACGCATGCGCCTCGCCCATACGACGGGCGTCGGCTTCGACGCCGCGATGGACCCCGTGGTCTGGCTCGCCGCCGGCCACGAGGTGCACGTCGTCGACGACGCGACGCGCCGTGACCCGCAGGCGCTCACGACGCTGCTCGACGAGCGCGGCATCGACGCGTGGGAGACCACGCCGAGCTACGTCGCCGCGCTCGCGGCGCAGACGTCGCTCGCCGACGTGCTCGACCGGCGCGACGCATCCGATCCGTTCACGATGCTGCTCGGCGGCGAGGCCCTCGACGCCGGGCTGTGGACGTGGCTGCGTGCGCGCACGGCCGTCGACGCCTGGAACCTGTACGGCCCGACCGAGGTGGGCGTCGACTCGATGGTCGCCCGCGTCGCGGACGCCGAGCGCCCGGGTCTCGGCGCGACGAGCGTCGACGTCGTGGGCTACGTGCTCGACGATCGGCTGCGGCCGGCGCCCGTCGGCAGCGTCGGCGAGCTGTGGCTCGCCGGGTCGCAGCTCGCGCACGGCTACGCCGGCCGGCCCGACACGACGGCGGACCGCTTCGTCGCCGACCCCTTCGCGGCGGACGGCAGCCGCATGTACCGCACCGGCGACCTCGTCGTCGTGCGTGACGCGGACGCGGGGGAGCTGCCCGACGTCGTCTCGCTCGGGCGCAGCGACGGGCAGGTGAAGATCCGCGGCCACCGCGTCGAGCCAGGCGAGGTGGAGACGCTGCTGCGCGGCGTCGACGGCGTGACCGAGGCCGTCGTGCGCGCGATCGACACCGCGCGCGGCGCAGCGCTGGGGGCATGGATCGTCGTCGACGCCGACGAGGACGGCGACGCCCTCGCCCGTGGCCTCGTCGACCGCGTGCGCGGCCGCGTGCCCGACTACATGGTGCCGGTGGGGGTCGCGGCGATCGACGCCGTGCCGCGCACCCCGAACGGCAAGGTCGACGCCCGCGCGCTGCCCGAGCTGCGCACGGGCGGCGGCGACGGTCGCGCGCCGGAGGGCGACCCGGAGGTGGCGGTCGCCGCCGCCTACGCCGAGGTCCTCGGCGTCGCCGACGTGCGCGCCGACGACTCGTTCTTCGCGCTGGGCGGTCACTCCTTCGTCGCCCAGCCGACGATCCAGGCCGTGAACGCGGCGCTCGGCGCGAGCCTGCCGGTGCAGGCGCTGTTCCAGGCGCCGACGGTCGCGGGGCTCGCAGCGCTCGTCGCCTCCGGCGGCGCGAACGTCGCCGAGAGCCTCCGCACG
This sequence comes from Agrococcus jejuensis, assembly GCF_007679035.1. Lineage (GTDB taxonomy): Bacteria > Actinomycetota > Actinomycetes > Actinomycetales > Microbacteriaceae > Agrococcus > Agrococcus jejuensis_A. The sequence goes on from NZ_VEFR01000001.1 coordinate 39,509, forward strand.
ATCCTCCCGCTGCGGCGCGACGGCGACGGCGAGCCGGTCTTCGCCGTGCACCCCGCGAGCGGCGTGGCGTGGAAGTTCACGTCCTTCGTGTCGAGGCTGCGCACGACGCGGCCCATCCTGGGCGTGCAGATGCCCGGCATCGCCCCCGACGAGGACGAGCCGCCCACCGCCGAGTCCTTCGACGAGCTGCTCGACGTCTACGTCGACGCGATCCGCGCCGAGCAGCCGCACGGGCCGTACCACCTGACGGGCTTCTCGTTCGGTGGCAGGCTCGCGCAGCACATCGCCGCGCGGCTGCAGGCCGACGGCGACGAGGTCGCGCTGCTCGCCGTGCTCGACGCCTATCCGACCGAGGGATCGGCGCTCGACGGCGTCGCGCATCCCGACGACATGTGGCGCGGCTTCCTCGACGCGAACGGCGTCGTGCCGCCCGAGGGCGACCTCGACGTGCACCGCGTGCTCGCGCTGCTCGACGAGGCGGGCAGCCCGCTCGCCGACGTGCCGGCCGAGGCGGTCGAGCGCATGGTGCGCCGCTTCCTGCGGCTCGGCGAGCTGCTCGACGCGGCCGCCGTGCCGACGTTCGACGGCGCGATGCACGTGTTCGCCGCCACCGAGCAGGTGCCGGCCGGCCGGCCCGAGCCGGAGGCGTGGGCGTCGTTCGCGACGGGAGCGGTCACGTCGAGCCTCGTGGGCGTGCGACACCAGGACATGCTGTCGGACCGCGCGCTCGACGACCTCGGTCCCGTGCTCGACGAGCTGCTCGAGCGGGCCGCGACACGCCCAGGCGGGTGAGGTCACTTCGACTTCGAACCATCTGGGGAGGGGGTTCCGAAGCACCGGCGAGGACAGCAGAGACACGACACCGACGTGAGCGAGGAGACTTCGATGACCAATCCATTCGACGATCAGGACGGCACCTTCCGGGTGCTCGTGAACGAGGCGAACCAGCACTCGCTGTGGCCCGAGTTCGCGGACGTGCCCAAGGGCTGGGTGGCCGTGTTCGGGCCGGCCTCGAAGGACGAGAGCCTCGCCTACGTGACGCAGCACTGGCTCGACGTCACGCCGGCCGTCGAGAGCGACCGCGTCGCCTCGTGATCTCGATCCAGGGCATCACCAAGCGATTCGGCGACCACCAGGCGCTCGCCGGCGTGGATCTCGAGGTGCCCGAGGGCTCCGTGCAGGGACTGCTCGGCCCGAACGGCGCGGGCAAGACCACGACGGTGCGCGTGCTGACGACGCTGCTCGACCCCGACGCGGGCGAGGCGATCGTCGCAGGGCACTCGGCCATCACCGAGGGCCACGAGGTGCGTCGTCGGCTCGGCGTCTCGGGGCAGTACGCCGCGGTCGACGAGAAGCTGACCGGGTTCGAGAACCTCACGATGGTGGGCGAGCTCTACGGCATGCGTCGTCGCGAGGCGAAGGCACGGGCGCGCGAGCTGCTGCGCGACTTCCGTCTCGACGACGTGGGCGACGCGCGCCGCGCCGGCCAGTACTCCGGCGGCATGCGCCGTCGGCTCGATCTCGCGGGCGCCATCGTCGCCCGACCTCCCGTCGTGATCCTCGACGAGCCGACGACGGGCCTCGACCCGCGCGGTCGCCGCGACACGTGGGATGCGATCGAGTCGCTCGCCTCAGGCGGCACGACGGTGCTGCTCACGACGCAGTACCTCGAGGAGGCCGACCAGCTGGCCGACTCCATCGCGGTCATCGACGCGGGCCGCATCATCGCGGAGGGCACGGCCACCGAGCTCAAGGCGCAGGCGGGCGGTGCACGCATCGACGTCGTGCTGGCGCCCGGCGCCGACGCGACCGCCGCGCTCGCAGCCGTGCGCTCCACGGGCCACGACGCCGACCTCGACGAGCGCGCCCGCCGCCTCACCGGCGCCGCGGCCGACGGCAGCGACGGCCTCGTCGCCGTGCTGCGCGCACTCGAGCAGGCGGGCGTCGCCGTGTCCGAGGCCGCCCTGCGGCAGCCGACGCTCGACGAGGTGTTCCTGCGGATCACGGGCCTGCCCGCAGTGGAGGAGCCCTCCGAGGCAGGCGGCGCGCCCACCGACCGCGCCGCAGCGTCCGAGGAGGTGGCCGCATGAGCATCGCAGGCGCCATCCGCGATGGCGGCATCGTCGCGCGTCGCAACATCCTCGGCGTACGCCGCACGCCCGGTGCGCTCGTCACGGGCGTCGCGCAGCCCATCATCTTCGTGCTCATCCTCGCCTTCGTGTTCGGCGGGGCGCTCGGCGGCGACGACTACCGCCAGTTCCTCATCGGCGGCATCCTCGCCCAGACGCTGACGTTCAACTCGTCGTTCACCGCGGTGTACCTCGCGAAGGACCTGCAGACGGGGCTCATCGACCGCTTCCGAGCGTTGCCGATGTCGCGCGTCGGCGTGATCCTGGGCCGCACGACCTCCGATCTCGTGACGAGCGTCATCTCGATCCTCGTCATCGTCGCGTGCGGGTTCGCGATCGGCTGGCGGCTCGAGTCGAACGTCCTGCAGATCGTCGTGGTCTTCCTGCTGCTGCTGCTCTACGCGTTCGCGATCTCGTGGATCGGCGCGTTCATCGCCATGACGGCGCGCAGCGTCGAGGTGGCGCAGAGCCTCGGCCTGCTGTGGCTCTTCCCCGTGTGCTTCATCTCGGGCGCGTTCGTGTCGGCCGACATGCTGCCGGGACCGCTGCGCGTCATCGCGGAGTGGAACCCGGTGACGGCGGTCGCGACGGCCGTGCGGCAGGGCTTCGGCAACGAGGCGCCTGCCGGATTCGCGACGGCGGGCGGCTGGCCGGCCGACAACGCGCTGCTGTACGCCTTCCTCTGCTGCGTCGCGATCATCGCGATCTTCGCGCCGATCGCCGTGACCCAGTACCGGAGGATCAGCAAGCGGTGATCGACGTCCTGGCGGCCTCGGTCGACGACGTGCATGCGCTCGCCGACCGGGTCGCGCACGCCCTGCCCGGCTCGGGTCTCGGCGCGCAGCGGCTCGTGTCGGATCGCGATCGGGTCGCCGCCGGAGCACGACTGCGCACGGAGGACTCGCGGCGCACCCTCGCGGGGCGGGCTGCGCTGCGCATGCTCGTCGCAGCGCGCACGGGCCGCCCGGTGCGCGAGGCGGGCGCGCTCGCGATCGACCGTACGTGCTCCCGCTGCGGCGAGCAGCACGGGCAGCCGCGCGTCGAGGGCCTGTCGGTCTCGTCGTCGACGTCGGGGCCGTACGTGCTCGTCGCCGTGGGCGACGCCGACGCCCTCGTCGGCGTCGACGTCGAGGTCGTGCCCGACGAGCTCTGGACGGGCTTCGACGCGTACGCGCTGCATCCCGACGAGCGCGCGTCGATGCCCGACGGCCCCGACGGCGTCTCGCACCGCATCCGCGCGTGGGCGCAGAAGGAGGCGGTGCTCAAGGCCGTCGGCCTCGGGCTGCGTGCCGCTCCGGCGCGCCTGCGCATCTCGGCCGTCGAGACGCCGGGCGCGTGGCCCTCGGGTGCCGGCATGCTCGATCCGGGCGCATGGCGCCCGGTCGCGACCACGCAGGTGCGCGAGGCTGCCGGCTCGTGGGTCACGTCGCTCGACGCGGCCGACGACGCCTGGTGGATGCTCGCGGCGGCGACGCCGCAGCCCATCCGTCGATGGACGCTCGACGACCTGGCTGCCGCGCACCCGTCCGCTGCGTAGCCGGGGCGCCGACGGCCTCAGCCGCCGCTGCAGGCGACGTCGAGGTCGGGGTTGAGGCCCACCTCCACGCGCAGGGTCGCGCTGTCGATGCCATCGAGCGGCGACTGGTCGAGCACGACGGCGGCGAGCGCGTCGCCGTCGACGTCGGCGAGCAGCAGCGCGTCCGCGTAGGCCTGCAGGTCGGTCGAGAGCCGCGTGCGCAGCTCGAGGCTGGCGTCCGACCACTCGATCCAGTCGGCGAGCATGCGCTCCGCAGCGTCGCTCGCGGCTGCCGCAGTGGTCGTGCGCGCCGGCCCGAGGCCCGTGGCGGCGGCGTCGCCGGCGCTGAGGAGCAGCGCATCCTCGAGCACGAGCGTGGGGCAGAAGGCGAGGATGTACTGGGTCGACGCGTCGGGGTCGCGATCCCCGCCCTGCTCGGGCTCGCCGGTGGTGGTCGGGTCGGTGGATGCGACGGGGCTCGGCGACGCGTCGACGGGCGCCGGGTCGGTCGAGGGGCCGGCGTCGCCTGCCGACGTCGCACAGCCCGCGAGGGCGACGCACGAGACGACTGCGACGAGCAGGCCGAGGCGACGAGAGCGCATGCGGCCACGCTAGGTCGAGTCGCTGGGAGTAGCGTTGCAGGGGATGAGCGACGACGCCCCGAAGCCCGAGACCGCATCCGCCACCACCGCATCCGCGCCCTCCGATGCGCCTGCGCCCCCGAAGGTCGTCGACGAGCTCGTCACGACGCAGCACACGCTCTCGACGCCGCACGGCGACCTCGCGTACACGGCGAAGGCCGGTCGCGTCGTGCTGTACGCCGACGAGGTCGAGGACGGCACGCGCAAGGGCCGCGTCGCGAAGGCGCAGGTGGGCGTGACGGCCTACACGCTCGACGGTGCCGACCCGCTGACGCGCCCGGTGACGTTCGCGTTCAACGGCGGCCCGGGCTCGGCGAGCGTGTGGCTGCACATGGGCGTGCTCGGCCCGCGCCGCGTCGTCATGGGCGACGCCGGCGACCTGCACGCGCCGCCCTACGGCATCGCCGACAACGTCGAGACGCTGCTGCACGTCTCCGACCTCGTGCTCATCGACCCCGTGTCGACAGGGCACTCGCGCGTCGTCGACGGCGGTTCGGCGAAGGACTTCCACGGCTTCACCGCCGACGTCGAGTCGGTCGGCGAGATCATCCGCCAGTGGGTCACGGCCGAAGGGCGCTGGCTGTCGCCGAAGCTGCTCGCGGGGGAGTCGTACGGCACCACGCGGGCGTCGGCGCTCGCCGAGCACCTGCAGGGCTCGGGCATGTACCTCAACGGGCTCATGCTCATCTCGGCGGTGCTGAACTTCGCGGTGCACGACTTCAAGCCCGGCAACGACGCCGCGTACCCGCGGTTCCTGTCGTTCTACGCGGCGACGGCGCACTTCCACGGCAAGCACCCCGGGCGCACGCTGCAGGAGGTCGTGGCGGAGGCCGAGGCGTATGCCGAGCGCGACTACCCGTACGTGCTCGCGCGGGGCTCGCGGCTGTCCGCGTCGGAGCGTGCGGAGGCCGTCGCGACGCTCGCTCGGCTCACGGGGGTGTCGGAGGACTACGTGTCGCGCGCCGACCTGCGCCTCGAGCACTGGCGGTACTTCGGCGAGCTGCGTCGCGACGAGGGCCTCACGGTGGGCCGCATCGACTCGCGCTTCACGGACTACGCCGCGTCGGGCATCGCCGAGCACCAGGATGCCGACCCGTCGATCGACGCGATCCTCGGCCCGTACTCGGCGACGTACCAGCACTACCTCCGCGCCGAGCTGGGCGTCGAGGACGCATCCCCGTTCCACGTGTTCGGGCCGGGCGTGAACCAGGAGTGGTCGTACAAGGAGTTCGAGAACACGTCGGTGACGGTGCTCGACCGCCTGTCGCGGGCGATGCGGCAGAACCCGCACCTCAAGGTGCACGTGGCGTTCGGCTACTACGACGGCGCGACGCCGTTCGGCTGCGCCGAGGACGACCTGGCGCACCTGCAGATCCCCGAGGCGCTGCGCGAGAACGTCGAGCGGCGCTACTACGAGGCCGGCCACATGATGTACGTGCACGAGCCCTCGCGCGTGCAGCAGGCGGCGGATCTCGCAGCGTTCGTACGGTCGGCGACGGCGCGCTGAGGCCCGCTGCGCCGATTGGCCACTTCGTGCGCCGATTGGCCACTTCCCGCGGTGATTGGCCACCTTCTGCGATCGAGTGGTCGCCTTCTGCGATCAGACCTCATCGACTGGCGCCAATGAGCGCCAATCGATCGGAGGCAATCGCAGAAGGTGGCCAATCGACGCGCGGGGTCACCGCGGGCGCGCTGGGCGATAGCGTCGGAGGATGACCGACCGCCCGCTGCCGCCCGCGCATCTGCGCGATCCGGCGAACCGCGATCCCGCGGATGCGTGGGTCGAGCTGCCCGACGGTCGTCGCTTCTGGGGGCTGGCCGGCGCTGCAGGCCTGCTCGTGTGGCTGCCCGACGAGGATGCGGTGCTGCTGCAGCTGCGCGCCGCGTGGGGCCACCACGGCGGCACGTGGGGGCTGCCGGGCGGCGCGCGCCACTTCGGCGAGCCCGCGCTCGACGGCGCGCTGCGCGAGGCGGCCGAGGAGGCGTCCGTTCCGCGCGACGCCCTCGAGGTGCTCTTCGACCACGTGCTCGACCTCGACGTGTGGTCGTACACGACCGTCGTCACCCGTGCGACGCGCCGGTTCGAGCCGGTGATCGGTGACGCGGAGTCGGATGCCCTGCGCTGGGTGCCCATCGCCGAGCTCGATGCGCTCGAGCTGCACCCCGGATTCGCCGCCGCGTGGCCGGGGCTGCTCGCCGACCTGCGCGCTCGCACGGCTGCGTGACCCTCTTCGCGTCACCCGGCCCCGGAGATCCGCCACTCCTGACCCGTTCGACGCCACTCCTGACCCGATCGACGCCACTCCCGGCCCGCTCCGTGTCACGGGCGACCCTCGGAAGCCGCTAGACTCACCAAGGCCCGATCGCGAGATGGGGCAAGCCACGGGCTGTGGCGCAGCTTGGTAGCGCACTTGACTGGGGGTCAAGGGGTCGCAGGTTCAAATCCTGTCAGCCCGACGGTGGAAGCCCCGATGCGGATCGCATCGGGGCTTCGTCGTGTCCGGGCTCGGCGCGGGCGAACGGCCCGAACGCGCGTGCCACCCGTGGCGACGTCGCACCGCATCGGTGGCAGGCTGCAGGAGTGACGTCCGCCCCAGACCCGGCCCCCTCCTTCCTGCTGCGGATCCGTGCTCGCCTGCTCACCGCCCTCGCGGGCGACCCGACCGGGATGGCGCCCTACGTGCGAGCGATCGCGGAGGGCGACGACGGCGGCCACTTCGCCGAGGACGGCCCGGCGTGGACCGTGCACGCGGGGATGGGCACCCTGGTCGCCGGCATCCGTGCGCTGCTCCTCCAGGCGCTCCACCCGGGCGCGCTCGCCGGCGTCCATGACTGGTCGCGCTACCGCGAGGAGCCGATCGCGCGCCTCACGGGCACCGTCCGCTGGGTCATCACGCTCACGTACGGATCGAGGGCGCAGGCCGATGCCGAGACCGCCCGGGTCGGCCGGTACCACGGGCGGGTGCGGGGCGAGTACGTCGCCGGCGACGGCGCCGCACGCGCCTACAGCGCCGACGCCCCCGACCTCGTGCGATGGGTGCATCTCGCCTTCACGGACGCGTTCCTGCGCAGCCACGAGGCGTACGGGGGTGCGATCCCGGGCGGCCCCGACGCGTACGTCGCCGACTGGGCGACCGCCGGGCGTCTCATGCGCGTGACCGACCCGCCCGTCACCGAGGCCGCGCTGCGCGCCGAGATCGACGGCTTCTTCGATCGCGGCGAGCTGCGGCGCGACGAACGCGTCGACGACGTCGTGCGCTTCCTGCGCAAGCCCCCGTTCACGGGGCTCATGGGCGTCGCCTACCGCGTGCTGTTCGCCGCCGCCGTCGCGACGCTCCCGCCGCGCACGCGACGCATGCTCGGGCTGCGTCGGTCGTGGCTGCCGGTGCGGACGGCGACCCGCGTCATCCTCCGCGTGGCGGAACGGGCCCTGGGCTCCGGCCCTCGCGCGCAGGACATGGCGCGGCTCCGCCTGCGGCGGCTGGGGCTCTAGCGCCCGCGGATCGAGGCGGTTCAGCGCGCGCATGCCGCCGCGAGCCGCGCGAGGCCCTCGTCGAGCGACACGGTCGGCGTCCAGTCGAGCGCCTCGCGGATGGGGCGCTGGTCGAACCAGTGCGCCGTCGAGAGCTGCTCGGCGAGGAAGCGCGTCATCGGCGGCTCGTCGGCGCCCGGGCGCACGGCCCAGACGCGCTCGACGAGCGAGCCCGCCGCGCGACCGAGGCCGGCCGGGATGCTCCAGCGCGGCTCGCGCACGCCCGCGGCACGGCAGATGCCGGCCATGAGGTCGCCGACCGGCCGCGGCTCGCCGTTCGTGAGCACGAACGCGCGGCCGTGCGCGACGTCCGCTCGACGCAGCGCCGCCGCGATGCCCGAGGCGGCGTTGTCGACGTACGTCGAGTCGATGAGCGCCGTGCCGCCGTTCAGCAGGGGCAGGCGGCCGCGGCGTGCACGGTCGACGATGCGCTCGGTGAGCTGCGCATCCCCTGGCCCCCACACGAGATGCGGGCGGATGGCGACGACCGCCATCGAGGCGGAGTCGCGCGCGAGGGCGAGCAGCTCGGCCTCGGCCTTGGTGCGTGCGTAGTCGCCGCGCGCCTGCTCGGGGGAGGCGGGCTCTGCGCCCACGCCGACGAGCGCGGCACCCGCGTGCGCGACCGACGGCGACGAGACCTGCACGAATCGCGCGACCCCAGCGGCCGCGGCCGCGTCGAGCAGCGCACGCGTGCCCTCGACGTTCACGGCGCGGAACTCGGCCGGATCGCCCGCGAGCGACACCTTCGCCGCGAGATGCACGACGCCCTCGACGCCGTCGACGGCGCGGGCGATCGTCGCGGCATCCGTGAGCGACCCGAGCACGTCGGAGGCGCCCGCCACGCCCGAGCGGCGTCGCTGCAGCGTGCGGACCTCATGGCCGCCTGCGACGAGCTCGGCGGCGACCGCGCGGCCCAGGAATCCCGAGGCGCCCGTGACGAGCACGATCACGGCGCACCCACCCGCTCGCCCGCCAGCAACCGATCCGCCCACGCCGACAAGCGCGTGCGGTCGATCTTCGAGTTGTGGCGGATGTCGGTCGGCAGGCTCGGCACGGCGAGCACCGCGACGAGCGGCAGCGCCGTGCTCGCGCGCACGTCGGCGGCGACCGCCGCATCCGCGAGCCCGGCGCGGCGGGTGCCGGCCGTCGTCTCGACGACGGCGACCGCCTGCTGCAGCCCGTGCGGGCCGACGCCCACGACGGCGGCTCGGCGCACGCCGTCGACGCGCTCGACGTCCTGCTCGGCGCCCACGGGCGCGACGGGGCCGTCGGCGGTCACGAGCACGTGCGGCAGGCGTCCCTCGACCCAGAGCCGGCCCTCGGCGTCGAGGTGGCCCACGTCGCCGGTGCGGTGCCACCGTGCGCCGTCCGCCTCCGGGAGCGCATCCGTCGCGCGGGTCGCCGCACGATCGGTGAGCGCGAGCCGGTCGTAGCGCTGCTTCAGGTGCGGCGCCGACACGACGATCTCGCCGAGCACGCCCGGCTCGGCGCTCGGCGCACCCGACGCGATGCCGGCCGCGTCGAGCGCGCTCACGAGCACCCGATTCGTGCCGATCGGCAGGCCCACGCACACGCCCGCGTCGGGCTGCGACGCCGCGGCGCGGATGCCCTCGAGCGTCACGTCGGTCACGAGCAGGCACTCCGTCATGCCGTACGGCGTGTGCGGCGTCGCGTTCGGCATGAGCGCGCGCGCGGATGCGAGCAGATCGGGGGAGACGGGTGCGCCGGTGGAGAGGAACGTGCGGACGCCCGCGAGGTCCGAGCGGTCCGCAGCGGTGAGCGCGTCCGCCGTCGCGACGACGTTGAGGATCGCGGCGGGGGAGAGGAAGACGATCGACCCCCGCGATGCGCGCACCGCGGCCGCGACGGCACGCGCCGTGAGGGTGCGCGGCGACGAGACGTCCATGTCGGGCGTCGCCGAGCGGGTGCCCAGCGCGGGACCGAGCAGCGCGAACGGCGCGAATCCGGTGACGAGGCCCGAGTCCTCGTCGATCGCGAAGTGCTCGGCGAGCACGTCGCGCAGCGCCGAGAGCTGCCGATGCCGGTAGACGACGCCCTTCGCGGGGCCGGTCGAGCCCGAGGTGAAGAGGATCGCCGCCTCGTCGTCGGCTGCGGGCTCGGCGGGCAGCGGCGCATCCGCGCCGAGCGCGGCGACCTCGCCGAGCGAGTGCGAGACGCCGAGGGCGGCAGCGGCTGCGGCGGGCAGCCGGCGCGCCGAGATGCGCAGGCCCGGCCAGCCGAGCGCGCGCGCTGCCGCGAGGCCGGGGACCTCGCCGATGACGACGTCGGGCCACGCGCCGCGCACGGCGCGTGTCAGCCCGCGCACCCCGAGCCCCGCATCCGCCACGACGACGACGGCGCCGATGCGCAGGCACGCGTACAGCACGGCCGTGAGGGTCGGGCCGGGCGGCACGAGCAGCGAGACGCGATCGCCGCGACCCACGCCGATGCGGGCGAGCCCGGCGGCGATGCGGCGCACGCGGTCGTCGAGCTGCCGCCACGTCACCTCGCGCGGCGCGCTGCCGCCGCTCGTCGCCATGTCGATGACGGCGACGGCGTCGTCGTCGCGGCGCGCGTCGAGGCCGTGCCAGATGGGCACGAACGCGTCGGCCGAGCCCGCAGGCGCGTCCGCGCGGGCATCCGGGGCCGGTGCAGCATCCGCACCTTCGCCGAGGCGCTCCGCGAGCCAGTCGACGATCGCCGTCGCGACGGGCCGATCCTCGGCCACGAGGTGGCTCGCACCCTCGAAGCGATGCACGTCGGCGTGCGGCAGACGGTCGACGAGATCGTCGAGGTACCGGTCGGAGAAGATCGGGTCGCGCGGCCCCCACAGCATGAGCGCAGGCACGTCGAGCCGTGCGACGCCCGCGGCGATGCGATCGAGCTCGGCGCGCGACTCGTGGCGCTCGTCGGCCGGGATGTCGGCGACGAAGCCGCCGATGCCGCCGCGTCGCGCGGCCGTCGCGTACGGCGCCCGGTAGGCGGCGCGCACGTCGGGGGAGAGGGTCGGCGACGCGAGCGCGAGCGTCGTGTCGAGGAACGCCGTCGTGCCCACCGTCGAGGCGGCGAGCATGCCGCGGGCGCCCGCGAGTCGCAGCGGCGCCGGGATCGGCACGCCGCCCGGGTGGTGGATCGCGGTGTTCAGCAGCATGAGCCCGACGAGCGAGTCCGGGTGGTCGACGGCCCATGCCATCGACACGACGCCGCCCCAGTCGTGGCCGAGCGTCACGACGGGGCCGTCGAGGCCGATCGCGTCGGTGAGCGCCGCGAGGTCGGCGACGCGCTGCTCGAGCGGTCGGTGCAGGCCCGTGCGCTCCGACCAGCCCATGTCGAGCTGGTCGACCGCGACGACGCGCCACGCCGGCGCTCCCGCCTCGGCCGCGCGCACGGTCGCGGCGGCGACGTGGCGCCACAGGTACGACCACGTCGGGTTGCCGTGCACGGCGAGGATGGTGCCGACGATGTCGACTCGGCTCTCCTCGAGCACCGCGGCCGTGTCGAGGCAGTGCCACGAACGGGCCGTGCCGGCGTCGATGCCGCGACCGGGCACCTCCACGATGCGGCTCCAGCGCGGGTCGAGGCCCGGCAGGTCGGTCGGTGGACGCGAGGCGGCCTCCGTCATGCCGCGAGCCCGCGCCCGGTCGGCTGCCTCGTCACCACGCGAGCTCCAGCATCGCCGTGTTGAGCCCCGAGCCCACGCCCATGAGCAGCACGCGGTCGCCCTTCGCGAGCGTCGCCTGCTCCTCGACGAGCGTGATGGGGATGGATGCGGGGCCGACGTTGCCGAGGCGCTCGTACGTCGTGGGCACGCGCGAGCGGTCGAGCCCGGCGGCCTTCACGATCGCGTTCGTGTGCACCGACGACACCTGGTGGGTGATGTAGCGGTCCATGCGCGACCAGTCCCACTCGCTCGCCGCCTCCCTCCAGGCGGAGACGACGAGGTCGAGCCCGCCCTTCAGCAGCGCCTTGGCGTCGGTGAACATGCCGTCGACGCTGCCGACGCACAGCTCGTGGAACTGCGTCGCGGCGCGCGTGACGCCGCCGAGGATGCGGTGGGCGTCGGGGTGCTCGTCGCTGCGACCGAGCACGGCCGCCGCCGCGCCCGAACCGAGCGTGAGCGAGGCGAACTCGCTCATGAACGCCTCGCGGTCGCCGTCGGCGTCGACGAGTCGACGGATCGTGTTCGTCTGGATCTCGTCGGCGTCCTCGCCGTTCACGATCATCGCGTAGCGGATCTGGCCCGACTCGATCATCGTCGCGGCGAGGCTCAGGCCGCTCACGAAGCCGAGGCACGCGTTCGCGACGTCGAAGTTGATCGCCGACGACGGCAGCCCGAGACCGTGGTGCAGGCGGACCGCGACCGACGGCTCGAGGTGCGGCCTGGACACCGAGGTGTTGATGATGAGGCCGATCTGCGACGGATCGACGCCCGCCTCGGCGAGCGCTCGCCGACCCGCGTCGATGGTCGCGTCGTCGGAGGTCTCGCCCTCCGACCAGTTGCGTCGCTCGAGCACGCCGGCGACGCGTCGCAGCAGGCCCTTGCGCAGCCGCAGGCGCGTGAGCGCGGCCGCCAGTCGTCCCTCGATGTCGTCGGACGTGGTCACCCTGCTGGGCAGGGTGCTGGCGACGGACAGCAGGGAGACGTTGTCGAATCGGGTGGTGGCATTGCCGGCCACGGGACCTCCGTCGCGCGAGCGCGGCTCGCTCGCATGGTCAAGACCGACCATTTTACGCCTGTCCTCGTAGTCGTCTGCGCGCATGTGCCCTGTGCGAGGCCGTCATCGTCGCCGACGGGCGGGATGCTCGCTCGGCGCGAGCGCGCCGTCGACCGCGACGAGCACCTGCGGCACCGTCGGCACGCCCGCGGCGCGCAGCAGCTCGCGGCCGTCGGCGGCGCGCACGATCGTCGTCGGCGACTGCGTGATGACGTTGGCGTCGCCGAGCTCCGGCTCGAGCGCGAGGTCGTGCTCGACGACCGTCGCGCCGGGCACGAGGGCCGCCGCGCGGTCGAGCACCGCGCGCGTCTGGCGGCACGCACCGCAGAACGACGTCGAGAAGAGCTCGAGGCGCACGCCTGCGCCGAGCCGAGGCGAGGCGGGGGCATCCATGTCGGATGCAACCGCGCCGTGCCCGATGCGATTCCGCGTCACTCCTCGACGCGCTCCTTCACGAGCACGCCGATGGTGAGGAAGAGGAAGCCGGCGACGACGTGCGCGCCGATCCACCACGGCCCCTCCATCGGGAACGGGTAGAGCGGGTTCCACGCCACCGCGATCGCGGCGAGGAACGGGATCCACCACCACTGGCCCGCGCGACTCGCGAACACGGCGACGATGAGCGCGAGGATCGCCATCGCGAACAGCACGACGACGTGGATGCCCTGCCCCAGCAGGGCGGGGCCGACGAACGCCGCGACCGCACCGAGGATGCCAGGCGCGAGCGCGTTGCGCTGGAAGGCGGGAGCAGCGTCGCGGCCGCGAGCTGGGCGCGGGCGGGATGCGGGCATGGGTCCAGTCTCGCGCATGCGGTGTGGAGCTGGCGTCCTCGGCGGTGCTCCCTTCGAGGCTCGCTTCGCTCGCACCTCGAGGAGCGTTCCTGGGAGCGGTGATGCCCACGCGGAGGAGAGGGAGAGGACTTAGTCAGCCGGCGATGCGCAGGTCGACGCCCGCGTCGCGCAGGGCGGCGGCGTCCTCGGCGGCGAGCGACGCATCCGTCACGACCGAGTCGAGCTCGTCGAGCCGCAGCGCGCGGTACTTCGCGAACCGGCCGTACTTCGACGCGTCGGCGACGAGCACCGAGCGGTCGGCGACCGCGACGGCGGCGCGCTTCGCCTCGACCTTCGCCTCCACGGGCGTCGTGACGCCGTGCTGCAGGTCCCACGACGACGACGAGACGAAGGCCACGTCGATCGACAGCTCCTGCAGCACGAGCCGCGCGAGGCGTCCCATGGTCGAGAGGTTGGCGGTCACGACGCGGCCGCCCACCGAGATGAGGTCGATCGAGGGGTGGTCGAGGAACGCCTCGACCGTCACGAGGTCGTTCGTCACGACCGTGAGGTCGCGCACGTCCTGCAGGTGCGGGCGCATCGCCTGCATCGTCGTGCCCGCGTCGAGGTAGATCGTCATCGTGTCGTGCACGAGCGAGGCGGCCGCCGTGGCGACGGCATCCTTCGCCGCCACGTCGACGCCCGCCTTCACGGCGCGGCTCGGCTCGGCGAGCAGCCGTGGCGCGAGCTTCGCGCCACCGGGCGTCGCAGCGACGACACCCTGCTCCTCGAGCACGGCGACGTCGCGGCGCACCGTCATGTGGCTCACGCCCAGCAGCTCCGTGAGCTGCCGGAACGACAGCACGCGCTCGCGCTGCAGATGCTGCACGATCGTCTCGCGTCGCTGCTCGGGGATGAGCGGAGCGATCTCGGTCACCTGGCCACCCTTCGTCGGACGCACGCCGAGCCCCAGCCTACGAGCGGGAGGCGACGGCGTCGTCGCGCGACGCGGCGCCGTACGCGCCGGTCCACGGCATGCCCCAGCGGTCGGCGATCGCGCGCACGTGCTCGGGTGCGATGAGCGTGCGCTCGGCGCTCGCGGTGAGCAGGGCGATGCGGCACGCCTCCTCGAGCTCGATCGCGGCGCCGACGGCTGTCGGCAGGTCCTCGGCCGCCACGACGGCGCCGTGGTTCGCCAGCAGCGCGCCGCGGAACGGATGCGGGCACGCGGCCACGAGGTCGCCGAGCGCGGGGTCGCCGGGTGCGGCGAACGGCAGCAGCGGCACCTGGCCGACGCGCATGAGCACGTAGGGCGTGAGCGGCGGGATCGCGGACTCGTCGGACCACGGGGCGAGGCACGAGGCGGCGACGGCGTACGGGGAGTGCACGTGCACGATCGCCTGGAACGCCGCGTCGCGCGCGTACGTCGCGAGATGCAGCGGCACCTCCTTCGACGCCTTCGCGCCGCCGACGTGGGCGCCCGAGGCGTCGAGGATCGCCATCGACGACGCGTCGAGCGCGCCGAGGCTCGTGCCCGTGCCGGTCATGAGGATGCGGTCGCCGTCGCGCATCGACAGGTTGCCGGACGAGCCGGGGGAGAGGCCCGCCTCGACGAGCGCGCGGCCCGCGTCGATCAGCTGCTGCAGGGCGCTCACGCGAGGGCCTCCCATGCGGTCGAGAACAGGTCGGGGCCGCCGAAGTTGCCGCTCTTCAGCACGACGGCGACCTCGCGGCCGTCGGGCGTCGTGACGCCGCTCCAGCACACGCCGGGCGCGAGCTGCGGGCCGATGCGCAGCAGCCCGGCCTCGAGCGCCTGCACGACGGCGCCGCTCGTCTCGCCGCCGGCGACCACGATGCGGTCGACGTCGCCGGAGCGCACGACGCGGGCGACGAGGCCCGCGAGCACGTGCTCGACGGCGGCGGCAGATGCGCCGGTCGGGTCGGGGCGCACGTCGGCGAGCTCGCCGACGGAGTAGACGACCGGGAGCGCGGCGGCGGGGAGCGCACGCATCCATGCGGCGATGCGGTCGGCCTCGGCGTCGGCATCGGTCAGGGCCGCGTCGACGTCGACCTGCTGCATGGCGTGGCCTGCGGCCGCGGCCGCGGCGACCTGGCCGCGCGTCGCCTCGGAGGCCGAGCCGGCGACGACGAGCCGCCCGCCTGCGTACGCGGGCAACGGCGTGACGCCGTGCGCGCCGGTGGCGTCGATGCCGGCGCCGAGCGCCGCACCGCCCGAGAGCATGCGCAGGTGGCCGGTCGCGGCCGCGATCGTGCGCACGTCGTCGTCGGTCACGGCGTCGACGACGAGGTAGCCGGGGTCGGCGGCATCGATCGCGTCGCGCAGCATCGCGGCACCCTGGCGCACGACGTCGAGGCCGATCTCGCCCACGCGCGTCGGCGTCTGCGGCTGCAGCAGGTCGCGGATGCGCGACCGGGTCATGGGCGTGAGCGGGTGGTGCCGCATGGGGGAGTCCTCGAGCAGCGTGCCGTGCACGCGCAGCACGCCATCCGAGACCGTGCGGCCGTTGGCGGGGAACGACGGCACGACGACGGTGCGGTCGACGCCGAGGCGATCGCGCACGGCGTCGAGCACGGGGCCGATGTTGCCGCGATCGGTGGAGTCGAACGTCGAGCAGTACTTCACGTAGACGCGCTCGGCGCCCCAACCCAGCAGCCGATCGAGCGCCGCGGTGGAGTCGGCGACGGCCTGGTCGACGGGAGCGGTGCGCGACTTGAGCGCCACGACGACGGCGTCGACGCCCGCGAGCTCGGCGGCGTCGACGGGGCGGTCCTCGACGACGACGGCTGCGCGCAACCCGCGCGCCTGCAGCGTCGTGGCGAGGTCGGTCGCGCCGGTGAAGTCGTCGGCGACGGCTCCGATGTGCATGGGGCTCCTGCGGTCGGTGGCGGATGCGGCATCGACGCATCGCCGATGACCGAGCACCACTCTACGTGATGATCTGTGACGATTGTTGACAGGTTGTGAATCTGCGATACGGTTGGCGACGCTCGCCCTCGACGGCGACGCGAACGCTCGACGACGAATCAGGAACGATGGTGATCCGAAGCACAGCGCCACGGCGCAGCACGCCCATCCGCGTGGCCCTCACGGGTGCGAACGGCGGCTACGGCCGCACGCTGCTCGACCAGCTGCGGCGCCTGCCCGACATGGAGGCCGTGCAGCTCGTCGACCCCAACGTCGCAGGCGTCGGCCGCATGCTCGCCGACCTCGGCGTCGACCCCGCGCGCATCGCGACGCCCGCGACCGCCGACGAGACGGCCACGGCTGTCGCCGCCGGCCGCATCGCCGTGCTCGCGGACGGCGCCGCGATCGACTTCGCCTCGATCGACGTGCTCGTCGAGGCCACCGGCCGCATCGAGGCCGGCCACGGGTACGCCGACGCCGCGCTCGAGCACGACACCCACGTCGTCATGGTCTCGAAGGAGATCGAGTCGGTGGCCGGCGTCGCGCTCGCCGCGAAGGCCCGTGCGAAGGGCCTGCGATACCTGCCCGGCGACGGCGACCAGCCCGCCGACCTGCTGCGCCTCGTCGACTGGGTGCTCGCGGTCGGCTTCGAGATCGTCGCGCTCGGCAAGTCGAGCGAGTACGACCTGCGCTTCGACCCCGCGACGGGCGTCGTCGACCAGAACGGCGTGACGATCGACGCGCCCGGCCTCGCCGACCACCTGCTGCTCGGGCCCGACCTCCACGCCACGCTCGACGCTCGCGCGGTGCAGGTCGCGAGCCTCAAGCGCTCCGCCGCCGCCGACGCGTGCGAGATGAACGTCGTCTCGCTCTACACGGGCGCCGTCGCCGACGTCGAGTCCATGCACTACCCCGTCGTGCGTCCCGACGAGCTCGCCGACGTCTACGCGACGCGCGAGGCCGGCGGACTCGTCGGCCGCACCGGCGCCATCGACGTCTTCTCGATGCTGCGCCTGCCCGGCGAGGCCTCCTTCGCCGGCGGCGTGTTCGTCATCGTGCGCACCGGCGACCCCGTCACGTGGGACATCCTGCGCGGCAAGGGCCACGTCGTCTCGCGTACGGGCGACTTCGCCGCGATCTACTGGCCGTACCACTACATGGGCATCGAGACGCCGCTCTCGCTCGCCGCGGCCGTCGACGACACGTCGACGCTGCGCGAGCCGCGCCAGCACACGATCATGGCCGCGCGCTCGACCGGCGCGCTCGCGGCGGGCACGACCTTCCGCGTCGAGGGCCACCACCACGAGATCGCCGGCGTCGCGCCCGTGATCGTCGACCCGGATGCGGGCGAGATCGCGCCGTACTACCTGCTCTCGGGCGCGCACCTGGTGCGCGACGTCGCCGCTGGCGAGCTCGTGCAGCTCGCCGACCTCGACGACGTGCCGCAGGCCGCTCTCGAGGCGTATCGCGCCGGCCTCGCGCTCGGCGTCTAGCCCGCACCGCATCCACCCCATCCGCACCACCAGCACCGCACCGAGGAGATCGACGACGATGCACCTGCCCACCACCCCCGCGCACGAGACCGAGGCGACCGCATGATCGAGGTCATCGCCCTCGTCGTCCTCGTCGCCGTCTTCGCCGTCTCGGCCATCCGCGGCGTGCACATGGGCGCGCTCGCCTTCGTCGCCGCGCTGCTCGTCGGCGTCATCGTCGTCGGCGAGCCCCTCGACGACGTGCTCGGCGGATTCCCCGTCGACGCGCTGCTCATCCTGCTCGGCATCACCTACCTGTTCGGCATCGCCCGCACGGTGGGGGCCGTCGACTGGCTCGTCGACCGCTCGGTGCGCCTCATCGGCGATCGCGTCGCGCTCATCCCGTGGGCGATGCTGCTCGTCGGCACGCTCGTGGCCTGCCTCGGCACCTCGCACGCCGCGTTCACGATCGTGCCGATCGCGATGTCGCTCGCGCACAAGCACCGCATCCACTCGACGATGATGGGCATCTTCATGTCGTCGGCGATCGTCGGTGGCGCGCTCGCCCCGACGAGCATCGTCGGCATCACGGTCATGACGGTCGCGAGCACGGCGGACATCGCCTACAACCCGGCGCTCATGTTCGGCCTGTCGATCGGCATCAACCTGCTCGTGTCGACCGTCGCGTTCTTCATGTTCGGCGGCCGCGAGCTCATCGCCCGCAGCCGCGCCGCGAAGGCGGCCGCTGCCGACGACGCCCCGCTCGGCGCGGGCGGCGGCACCGCGGTGCAGACGCTCGTCGACACCGAGGCACCCGTGCTCACGCGCTACGGCGTGCTGACGCTCGTCGCGATCCCCGTGCTCATCGTCGGCTTCGTCGCCGTCACGATGCTCGACATCGACCTCAACCTCGGCGCCGTCGCGCTGACGCTCGCCGTGCTGCTCGCGTTCGTCGACCCCAAGGTCGGCAAGCAGGCGCTCGGCAAGATCGACTGGAACACGATCCTGCTGCTGGGCGGCATCATCACGTACGTCGGCGTGCTCACGCGCCTCGGCGCCATCGACCAGCTCGGCGAGGTCGCCCGCTCGGTGAGCATCCCGCTCGTCGCGGCGTTCGTCATGTGCGTCATCGCCGCCCTGGTGTCGGCATTCGCCTCCACGATCGGCATCATCGGCGCGCTCATCCCGCTCGCCGTGCCGCTGCTCGTGCCCGGTGGCGGCCTCGAGATGACGGGCTTCATCTACGCCCTCGCCATCTCGGCGTCGCTCGTCGACTGCGCCCCCTTCGGCACGACGGGGGCGACGATCGTCGCCTCGGGTCACGAGGACGACCGGCCGCGTCTCTACCGGCATCTCGCGACGTGGGGCCTGTCGATGGTGATCATCGGCCCGGCCGTCACGCTGCTGCTGTTCGTGGTGCCGTTCCTCGGATTCGGCTGACGCACGACACGTGCGACGCGGCGGTGCCCCTCGGGGTGCCGCCGCGTCGTCGTTCGCGTCGGCGGGTCAGTCGATCTCGACGGAGCCGAGCCACCGATCGAAGGTCGCCGCGTCGACCCCTCGGGTCAGCAGCATGATCGCGACGTCGTCGACGGCCGCCACCAGCACCTCGCGCGTCATGGTGCTGCACGAGTTCGTGCACTCCGTGTACGAGCTCGCGAAGCGATGCGCCTCCACGGCGCCCTCGACGTCGACGGGCACGGCGTCCACTGGCAGCGGGTCCTCGGGCCCCCATGTCGGCACGCGTCCGTTGAGCGCCTCCTCGTCGGGGCACGATGCCTCCGCCGTCGTCGTCATCGCCACGATGCGGCCGCGCGTCTCGTCGCCGAGGCTCACGGAGACCGACGAGGTCGCGCAGTCGACCTGCGTCGCCGGGTCGCCCACCTCGGCGGTCGGCGGCAGGTCCATGCGCACGACGTGCCCGTCGAGCTCGATCGTCACCTCGCGGTCGGGGATGGGCGGCGGCGCGACGATGCATCCGCCGAGCGCCAGCGCGAGGACGGCGGCGAGCAGGGCGGATGCGCGGCGCATGCCGTGCACGGTAGTCGCCGTGCCTGGATGCGCGACCCCTGCCGCGGGCCGGTGCGCCGGGCGTATGGTCGCCCCATGGTCGATGCGGATCCGCGCCTCGCGACCGTCGCCGATGCGCGCGACGTCGCTCGGCTGCTGCATGCGTTCAACGTCGAGTTCGACACCCCGACGCCGCGCGCCGAGGTGCTCGCCGAGCGGATCGCGTCGCTCGTCGAGCGCGACGACACGTTCGTGGTCGTCGCCGGCTCGCCGCCGAACGCCATCGGGCTCGTGACCCTGCGTCCCAACGTCTGGTCGGGCACCGTCGCGCTGCTCGACGAGCTGTACGTCGAGCCGGGTGCGCGCGGCCGCGGCATCGGTGCGCGCGTGCTCGCCCTCGTCGTCGAGGAGGCCGCCGGACGCGGTGCGACCGAGCTCGAGGTCGAGGTCGACGAGCCCGACGTCGATGCGCAGCGCTTCTACGAGCGCGAGGGTCTGCCGCTCGCCGACGCCGAGACCGGCGACCGAGCGTTCGTGGTGCGCCGAACGCTCTGACCAGGGGACGGCGTCCGTCCCCCGAACGAGCGCGACGGGGTGTCGCGATGCGACGATCGATCCGTGCTGCTCGACGACGACGATCTCGACGACGAGCTCGGTACGGATCCCGCCGGGGGACGGTTGACGGATGCGGCGTCACGCATGGCATCCACCGCTCGTCTCGGGTACGGAGGTCACACCGTGCCACGAACCATCACCATGACGCCCGACGTCGCCAGCGCCCCGCGCGCACCGCAGACCGCGGTCGCGGCCAGACGCGTCGCGCAGATCGTCGACGCCGCAGCAGGCATCGTCGCCGAGCGGGGCGCCGAGCGCCTCACGACCGCTGCGATCGCCCACGAGACGGGTCTCGCGATCGGCAGCGTCTACCGCTACTTCCCCGACCGCGTCGCGATCCTGGTCGAGCTGGGCCGCCGCAGCCGCGAGCGGCTGCACGAGCGTCTGCTCGTCGGCACGGTCATGGAGCAGCCGACGTTCGAGCAGGCGATCGACGCCTTCGTCGACACCGTCGCGCAGCACTACCGTGCCGAGCCCTCGGTGCGTTCGATCGGCATGGGCGACCGCATCGACCTCGGCGCCGATCGCGAGCACGTGCAGTGGACCGAGGTCGCATCGCCCGTCGTCGAGGCGCTCGTCCGCGACCACGGCGTGCCCGAGGCCCTCGCCGTCGTCGCGATCGACACCGCGGCGCCCATGGTCGACGCGCTCGTCGAGCTCGCGTTCCGCGACCACGCCGCGGGCGAGCCGACGTTCCTGCAGCATGCGCGCCTGGTCGCGCGCGGGTGCATCCGCCGCGTCGTCGGCTGACGCCACGCGCACGCCGGGCCCGAGGGATCGCCTCCCACGGGCCTGTCCGGCGTGCGCGCCGGGGCGAGCGTCGAGGGGATCAGCCGCGCTGCGACGACCATGCCGCCCACAGCGCGGCGTACGGACCGCCCGCGTGCGCGAGGTCGTCGTGCGCACCGTCCTCGACGATGCGACCGGCGTCGAGCACGAGGATGCGGTCGGCGTCGCGTGCCTGCGACAGGCGGTGCGCGACGGTGAGCACCGTGCGCCCTGCGAAGGCTCGCCTCGCGGCGAGCTCGAGCGCTCGCGCGTCGTGCGTGTCGGCGTCGGCGGTCGCCTCGTCGAGCACGACGATCGACGCGGGCGACAGCAGCACGCGCGCGAGCGCGATGCGCTGCGCGTCGACGGGCTCGACGTGCGCGTGGCCGTCGCCCACGAGCGCGTCGAGGTCGCCGATGCGCGTGCGCCACGCGGCGCCTGCGACGGCATCCATCGCGTCGACGAGCGCGGCGTCGTCGGCCCTCGGTGCCGCGACGAGCAGGTTGTCGCGCACCGAGCCCGAGAACACGTGCACGTCCTGCCCGACCATGACGACGCGCTCGGCGCGCGACGCCTCATCGAGCGTCGCGGGGTCGTGCCCCGCGACGGACACCGAGCCGGCTCGCGCGTCGAGCAGGCCGACGATCGCTCGCGCGAGCGTCGTCTTGCCCGCGCCCGACGAGCCGACGATCGCGACCCACTGGCCCTGCGGCACGTGCAGGTCGATCGCATGGAGCGCGTCCGGCCGGTCGGGGTAGCCGGCGCGCAGTCCCGCGACCGCGATGGCGGCGTCCGCGTCGGAGCCCTCGTCGACGGCGCGACCCCGGTCGGAGCGCGCCGAGCGCACGACGCCCACGATGCGTGCGAGCGCTGACGCCGCTGCCTGCAGGTCGTCGACGAGCATGACGAGCACCGCGAGGGGCCCGAAGAGCGCGAGGAAGAGCAGCGACGCCGTCGTGACCTCGCCGACGGTCACGGTGCCCGAGCCCGCGAGCCAGCCGCCCACCGCCAGGATCGACGCGAGCCCAGCAGCCTCGGCCATGTTCATGCCGAACCCGAGCCGTGCCTGCACGAGACGCGTGCGCAGCGCCCAGCGCAGCACCGTCCACGAGCGGTGGCCGATGCGCTCGCCTGCGGTCTCGGTCCATCCGTACGCCTGCAGCGTGGGCAGCGACCGCATCGCCGCGAGCATCTCGCGCGACCTGGCCGACACCGCGGCGCGCTCGGCGGCGTAGACCCGCGGTGCGCGGCGGATGTAGTGCCGCAACGCGATGGCGTGCACGGGCACGACGGCGAGCATCGCGACGAGCAGCAGCGGATGCAGCGCGGCGAGCCCGATGCCGGTCGCGACGACGGCGAGCAGCGAGCCGGCGAACGCGGGGATCGCCTCGGTCGTCACCTCGCCGACGGCCTCGACGTCGTGCGTCGTGCGAGCCACGAGCTCGCCGTCGGGGATCGTGTCGACGACGGCGGGGGAGAGCGACAGCGCCGCGTCGACGACGTCCTCGCGCAGGCGCGCGAGCGCGGTCTCGAGCACGAGGGCGAGCACGATCGCGCCCGCGGCGCCGAGCAGCGAGCCGCCGACGACGCCGATGACGATCAGGGCGATCGCCAGCACGGGATCGCCGCCGTCGACGACGACGTCGACGAGCATGCCGAGCCCCGTCGGCACGGCGAGGCCCGCCGTCGCGGTGCCGGCGAGCAGCACGAGCGCGCCCGCGAGCGTCCACGGGCGGCGGCACAGGATGCCCCACGCGAGCCGCGCGGTGTCGCGGCCGGAGGCGATCGGCAGGGTCGGCGCGCTCACGAGACGGCCTCGACGTAGGTCGTGCTCGACGCCATGAGCGCCTCGTGCCGGTCGGTGGCGGCGACGCGACCGTGCTCGAGCACGACGACGCGATCCGCGCGGGCGAGCAGCTGCGGCGTCGAGCACACGACGACGACGGCGCGGCCGGCGACGGCCTCGCGCATCCGCTCGGCGATGCGCAGCTCGGTGACGGCGTCGACGGCCGTCGTGGGGTCGTGCAGCACGAGCGCCGCCGCGGGCGCCGCGTACGCCCGGGCGAGCGCGAGGCGCTGGCGCTGGCCGCCCGAGAGCGCGCGACCGGACGGGCCGACGTCGGTCGCGGTGCCGCTCGGCAGGGCACGGAGGGCGTCGTCGAACGCCGACGCGGCGAGGGCCGGATGCGGGTCGCCCGTCGAGCGGCCGAGCACGTTGCGCGCGACGGAGCCCGCGATCGCGTGCGCGGCATGCGGTGCGGCGACGACGTGCTCGTGCCGGCGGCTCGCGGGCAGCGCCGCGAGGTCGTGACCGTCGACGTGCACGGAGCCGGCCGCGGGTGCGCGGGTGCCGCCGAGCAGCGCGACGAGCTCCGCCGCGGTCGGCGCGTCGGCGACGACGCCGACGACCTCGCCGGGCGCGACGTCGAGCGAGACGCCGCGCACGTGGTCGCCGACGACGTCGCGCAGGCGGATGCCGGTGCCGCGCGGCTCGACGGTGGCGTCGTCGGCCTCGTGCGCCGGCGGCGCGTGCAGCAGCGACAGCACGCGCGTCGCGGAGGCCGTCGCCCGCGCCCAGGTCGCGCCGACGTTGACGGCGAGCGCCTGCAGGGGACCCATGACGACCTGCACGACGCCGACGACCGTGATGAGCTGCCCGACGGAGATCGAGCCGCCGATCGCCATGACGACGGCGGCGATGCCGATGCCGGCGACGAACGCGCCCGTGGCGATGCGGGAGAGCGCGACGAACCACGCCTCCGTGCGGCGCGCGGCGATGGCGGCGTCGAGCGCACGGCTGCTCGCGGCGCGATAGCGCGCGCTCGCCTGCGCCGTCGCGCCGAGCGCCGAGAGCGTGCGGAAGCCGCCGATGACGTCGGCGGCGAGCGTCGCGGCATCGGCCGTCACCTGCTGCTCGGCCTCCGCCCGACGGCGCAGCGCGCGGCCCACGCGGTCGAGCAGCAGCAGGAAGATCGGTCCGCCCGCGATCACGGCGACGCCGAGCGGCCACGAGATGCCCACGAGCACGATGCCCGCGACGATCACGGCGGCGAGCTCGGCGATGGGGAAGACGAGCAGCATGACGCCGCCCGACACCGTCTGCACGTCGGTGCCGCCGATGCCGAGCAGCTCGCCGGCCGAGCGCGGTCGATCGCCGAAGCCGCGGGGGTCGAGCATGCGCCACGTCGTCCGCATGCGCAGGCCGTGATGCGCCTCCTCCATGCCTCGCAGGCCGAAGAAGATGCCGACCTGGAAGGCGAGCGCGAGCGTGAGGAACACGCCCACGAGCACGCCGATCCACGTCCACAGGGCTACCGGGTCGTGCGCCACGATGCCGCGATCGATGACGAGGCCCACGACCACCGGCACGGCGATCTCGCACACCTGGTGCACCGCGATGCCCGCGAGGCCGGGCAGCACGCGCCGCCAGGCGCCCACGGCGGTGCCGGCGACGAGTCGACGAGGTCCCGCGGAGCGCGATGGCGGGGATGCGGCGGCGCGCGCGGACATGACGGGACCTTCCGGGATGGGGGTGGGCCTGTGCGCGGGGCGCGACCGGGCCGTGGAAAGGGTACCCTTACCTGCTCCCTCCGCGCACCGTGCTAGCGTCGCCTCCACGACACGGGGTGCCCCGCCCAGGGGCTGAGATCACACCCGGCGAACCTGATCGAGCTCGTACTCGCGGAGGGATGTCATCCATGGCACGCGTCCACCCTGCCCACCTCGCACCCGGGGAGGCCCTGAGCGCGCTGCGCGCCGCGGCGCCGCTCACGCAGTGCATCACGAACCACGTCGTCACGGGGTTCACGGCCAACGTGCTGCTCGCCCTCGGCGCGAGCGCCGCGATGGTCGACATCCCCGACGAGGCGGGTGCCTTCGCGGGCGTCGCCGACGGCGTGCTCGTGAACCTCGGCACGCCGACGGGCGAGCAGCGCGCGGCGGCGCGCGAGGCCGTCGCCGCGAGCGATCGCTGGGTGCTCGACCCCGTCGCCGTCGGGGCGCTGCCCGTGCGCACGGCCCTCGCCCACGAGCTGCTGGCGCACGGCCCCGCGATCGTGCGCGGCAACGCCTCCGAGATCCTCGGGCTCGCGGGTGCGGGCGGTGGCGGTCGGGGCGTCGATGCGACGGACGGCCCGGATGCGGCCGCCGAGACCGCCATCGGGCTCGCGGCCGAGACCGGCGCCGTCGTGGCGGTCTCGGGCGTCGTCGACCTCGTGACCGACGGCCGCGAGGTCGTGCGCGTGCCCGGCGGCTCGCCGCTGCTCACGCAGGTGACGGGCGGCGGCTGCTCGCTCGGCGCGACGATGGCGGCGTTCCTCGGCGTGTGCGCGCCACTGTCCGCCGCCGTCGCGGCGTCGCTCGTGCACGCCCGCGCGGCCGAGGCCGCCGCGGCCGGCGCCGACGGCCCGGGCTCGTTCGCAGTGCGCTTCCTCGACGCCCTCGCGGCGCTCGATCCCACCGACCTCGACGAGGCGCGACTCGAGCGGCACGTCGTGGAGGTCGCGCGGTGAGCGTCGTGGGCATCCACCTGGTCACCGACGAGCGGCTTCCGGTCGCGAGGCTCCTCACGGTCGTCGACGCTGCGGTCGACGCAGGCGTGCGCGTCGTGCAGCTGCGTGCCAAGGGCGCGACGGCGCGCGACCTCGTCGATCAGGCCGTGGCACTCGACCGCGTCGTCGCGGGCCGCGCGCTGCTGCTCGTCGACGATCGGCTCGACGTGGCGCTCGCCGCGCGCGACGCCGGCGCACGCATCGACGGCGTGCATCTGGGCCAGTCGGACGTGCCGCCGCAGACCGCGCGGCGTCACCTCGGCGTCGATGCGATCGTCGGATGGACGGCATCGACGCCCGAGCACCTCGCCGCCGCAGCGGCGATGCCTCCGGGCACGATCGACTACCTCGGCGTCGGCGTGCTGCGCGCCACGGCCACGAAGCCCGACCATCCGCCCGCGCTCGGCGTCGCAGGCATCCGCGCCATCGCCGCCGCCACCGACCTGCCGTGCATCGCCATCGGCGGCGTCGACGTGCGCGACGTGCCGGGCCTCGCCGACGCGGGCGTCGCCGGCATCGCCGTCGTCTCGGCCGTGAGCGCCGCCGACGACCCGCGCGCCGCCGCCGCGTCGCTCGTCGCCGCGTGGGTGGCCGCCGCGGGGGTGCGCGCATG
This sequence comes from Agrococcus jejuensis, assembly GCF_007679035.1. Taxonomy (GTDB): domain Bacteria; phylum Actinomycetota; class Actinomycetes; order Actinomycetales; family Microbacteriaceae; genus Agrococcus; species Agrococcus jejuensis_A. Next base: position 65,766 of record NZ_VEFR01000001.1, read on the forward strand.
AGCCGCATCCCACGCGTGCTGTCGATCGCGGGCAGCGACCCCTCGGGCGGCGCCGGCATCCAGGCGGACCTCAAGGCCATCGCGGCGCACGGCGGCTACGGCATGGCCGTCGTCACGGCGCTCACCGCGCAGTCGACGCGCGGCGTCGTCGACGTGCACGTGCCGCCGCTGCCGTTCCTCGACGCGCAGCTGCGCACGCTGAGCGACGACGTGGCGATCGACGCCGTGAAGATCGGCATGCTCGCGTCGGCCCCCGTCGTCGCCGTCGTCGAGCGCTGGCTCGCCGACGTGCGTCCACCGCTCGTCGTGCTCGATCCCGTCATGGTCGCGACGAGCGGCGACCGGCTGCTGGCATCCGACGCCGAGGACGCCATCCGTCGCCTGTGCGCCGCCGCCGACCTCGTGACGCCGAACGTGCCCGAGCTCGCGGTGCTCGTCGGCGAGCCCGTCGCGGCGACGTGGGACGCGGCGCTCGCGCAGGCGCGCACGCTGCAGCAGCGCACGGGTGCGGCGGTGCTGCTGAAGGGCGGGCACCTCGACGGCGCGACGTGCCTCGACGCGGTCGTCGACGTCGAGGGCGTGCACGTCGTCGACGGGCCGCGGCTCGCGGCGACGTCGACGCACGGCACCGGCTGCACGCTGTCGTCGACCATGGCGACGTTCGCCGCCGGCGGCGCGACGTGGCGGACGGCGCTCGACGTGGCGAAGCCGTGGCTCGCCGCGGCGATCGCGGCGGGGGAGTCGCTCGAGGTCGGCCACGGTGCCGGCCCCGTCGACCACCTGCACGCGCTGCGTGGCGCGATGCCGACGTCCTCGTGGACGTCGGCCGCGTGGGATCGCACCGCCGACGTGCGCGCCGACGTCGACGCGTGCGCGTTCGTGCGCGGCCTCGGCGACGGCTCGCTCGAGCCCGAGCGGTTCCGCTGGTACCTGGCGCAGGATGCGCTCTACCTCGGCGAGTACGCGCGGGTGCTCGCCCGGGCGAGCGCCCTCGCACCGACGGGCGACGAGCAGGCGTTCTGGGCGCGGTCGGCGGCCAGCGCGATCGAGGAGGAGGCGTCGCTGCACCGCAGCCACGTCGACGTGGTGCCCGACCCCGCTGCGGACACGCGGGCGTACGTCGACCACCTGCAGGCGTCGGCGCACGGCGCCTACGCCGAGGTCGTCGCCGCCGTGCTGCCGTGCTTCTGGCTCTACGCCGACGTCGGCGCGCGGCTCGCGGCGCTCGACGACGCTGCGCATCCGTTCCACGACTGGCTCGTCGCGTACGGCGACGCGGCCTTCGCCGAGGCGACCAGGCGGGCGATCGCGATCGCGGATGCCGCGGCGCGGGACGCGGGTCCGACGCTGCGCGCACGCATGGATGCGGCCTTCGACCGCTCGATGGCGCTCGAGCTCGCGTTCTTCGAGGCGCCGGTGCGCGTCTCGCTGCACGAGCCCGTCCTGGGGTGACGGCGTCCCGTCCGCTGGTCGAGGAGCGCGCCGCCGTCGGCGACGCGCTCCTCGCCAGCTGGAGGGGAGCGCCTCGCCGACGGGTGCGTGCCTCAGCCGCGCAGCGCGCGACGCCGCGCGAGCAGCGCGCCGCCGAGCAGCAGCGCGAGCGCGGCTGCCACGAGTGCGACCGTCGGGCCCTCGGCACCCGTCTGCGGCAGCGAGCCCTGGCCGCCTGCGCCGGGCGCGACGTCGTCGCCGACGCCGCCGGTCGGTGCCGGCGACGTGGGCGCCGGGTCGGTCGGCGCCGGGTCGGTCGGCTCGGGCGAGACCGGCGGATCCGTCGGCTCGACCTGCGCATCCGTCGTCAGCGACCAGTTCTCGACGAAGAAGTCCGCCGGGTCGATCGTGCCGCTCGCGCTCGCCGAGTCGATGAGCAGCTGGCGGATCTCGAGGCGCTCGTCGTAGACGACGGGAGCCGCCGCGACGTGCGGGTAGGCGCCGCCACCCGACTGGCGATAGTTGTTCACCGCCATGACGAACGTCTCGTCGTCGGTCACGGCCGTGCCGTCGGGGTGCGACAGCCCGACGATGCGCGACCCGACGGGCTGCGACACGTCGATGACGTAGTCGAGGCCCGAGATGACGTCGTAGTTGTAGTCCGGCACGCCCTCGGGGCGGTCGGGGTAGGCGGCGTTCGTGCCCGTCGCCGGGTCGAACGTCGCGCCGACCCCGGTCTGCACGAAGTAGCGGGCCGAGAACTCGAGGTAGTCGCGCAGCTGCGCGCCCGTGAGCTCGACGCCCGTCAGCGTGTTCTCGTAGATGTAGAGCCCGGCGATGTCGCGGATCGTGACCTGCCCCTGCGGGAACCGCGCGGTGCGCGAGAACGGCGACGCCTGCGAGATGACCGTCGTGTCGGCCCACTCGGTGCCCTCGAGCGCCGCATCCACCGTGTCGAGCTGGATCTGGTTGATGAAGTCGATGATCGCGGTGTCCTCGTAGCGCGACGTCGCCGCCGGCAGCTCCTCGAGGGACTCGGCGACGGGGGTGTTCACGTAGTCGACGGCCGCCTGGTGCTCGTCGCCGATCGCGTCGAGCACCGTCTGCGACTCCACCGGGATGTCGCGGCCGTAGTGGGGCGTCACGACGGGCGCGAAACCCTCGTCCCACGAGACCTCGAAGCCCTCGGGCGTCGGTGCGAGCTCGAGCGTGACCTCGCTGGCCGACGTGCCCCAGTAGGCGGGCTGCGTGATGAGCACCTGCTCGCCCACGGCGTTCGTCACGACGGTCTCGGGCAGGTCCTGGTGGCTGTGGCCGGCGACGAGCACGTCGATGCCGGGCACCATGCGGGCGATGTTGCCCGCGACGTCCTCGGGCAGCGCGCTCGGGTCGTAGGCCGCGTCCTCGACGGTGCCCTGGCCGGTGTGCGCGAGCACGACGACGACGTCGGACTCGGCGGCGACCTGCGGCACCCACTGCTGCGCGGCGGTGACCATGTCCTGGAACTCCAGGACGCCCTCGACGTGCTGGCGGTCCCACACGCGCACGCCAGGCGTCACGAGGCCCAGCACGCCCACGCGCACCGTCTGCCCGTCGATGACGCGCTCGATGACCTCGTAGGGCTGGTGGTACGGCTGCCCGGTCGCGACGTCGATGACGTTGGCGCCGAGCAGGGGAGCGTCGAGGTCCTCCTCGTACGCGCTCAGCAGGTCGAGGCCGTAGTTGTACTCGTGGTTGCCCACGGTGCCGGCGTCGAGGCCGATGGCGTCGAACGCCTGCGCCATGGGGTGCTCGACCTCGTTCGCGAGCACGGCGTCGCGCTGGTCGCCGTAGCCGTAGAGGTACGTGAGCGGCGTGCCCTGCAGCGCGTCGCCGTTGTCGACGACGACGACCGACTCCTCGCCCTGCTCGGCGCGCACCTCGTCGATGGCGGTGCCGATGCGGGCGACGCCCAGCGCGTCCTCGGCGGCGTACGGCGCGTCCTGGAAGTAGTCCCAGTCGGTGAGGTGGCCGTGGATGTCGGTCGTCGCCATGAGCGTGAGCGTGACGCCGCCGGGCGGCGGGGCGGCGACGGCTGCCGCGGGAGCGGCGAGGAGGGCTGCGGTGGCGAGCGCCGCGGTGGCGGCAACGCGTCTGCGAGCGGGCATGGAGGGGTCCTCTCGATGGAAGGGGTGCCCTGAGGAGGCCGCGGCGAAGCCGCAGCCGTCTCGAAGGGAGTCCCCCGAACCTACGCATTCGACATGACGGGACGATGAACTCGTCCACACCGGCGGTCAGTCGGCCGACGCCTCGGCCGTGTGCGTCTGCATGCGCGCGCCGGTCTCGTCGAAGATGCTCAGCACCTCGCAGGGCCGTCCGCCCACGGCGGTCATCGAGTGCGGCACCGACGTGTCGAACTCGGCGGCCTCGCCGCGCGTGAGCGTGAGCTCGCGGTCGCCGAGCACGAGCCGCAGCCTCCCGGAGAGCACGTAGAGCCACTCGTAGCCGTCGTGCACGCGCGGCTCGCCGCACTCGTGGTCGGGCGTGTACGTGACCTTGAGCGCCTGCACCTTCGACCGCTCGCGCGACAGGGGAGCGAGCACCATGCCGTCGCGGCGCACGACGGGGCGTCGGACGCGAGGATCGGGCTGCTCGCGCGTCACGAGGTCGTCGATGCGGATGCCCAGCTCGGTCGTGAGCGGCAGCAGCAGCTCGAGCGATGCCTGGCGCTTGCCGGACTCGAGGCGCGAGAGCGTCGAGGCGGACATGCGGGCGCGGCTCGCGAGGTCGTCGAGCGTCCACCCGCGCGCCTGGCGCGCGGCGCGCAGCCTCGGGCCGACCTGGTCGAGCGCATCCATGGATCCTCCGTCCGTCGACCGCGATGCTGCTTGCCGAAACTGCAAGCGCGCTTGCCATTCTCTCATGCCGAGGCCGAGAGTGGGAGGCATGGACCACTACGACGCCCTCGTCATCGGCGGAGGGGCCGCAGGCCTCTCGGCAGCCCTCATGCTCGGCCGCGCTCGTCGCCGCACGCTCGTGCTCGACGCCGGCAGCCCCCGCAATCGCTTCGCCGCCCACATGCACGGCGTGCTCGGCCACGACGGCCTCGACCCCGCCGAGCTGCTGCGTCGCGGCCGCGCCGAGGTCGACGCGTACGGGGTCGAGGTGCGCGCCGCCGACGTGGTCCGCATCGACCGGCACGGCGACGACCTCGTCGCGACGCTCGCCGACGGCTCGACGATCCACGCGCGCGCCGTCGTGCTCGCGACCGGCGTCACCGACGAGCTCCCGCCCATCCCGGGCCTCGCCGAGCGGTGGGGCGTCACGGTGCTGCACTGCCCGTACTGCCACGGCTGGGAGATGCGCGACCGCACGATCGGCGTGCTCGCCACGAGCCCCGCGAGCCTGCACCAGATCGAGCTGCTGCGGCAGTGGAGCGACGACGTCGTCGCGTTCGCCCACGCCGCAGGCGAGCTGCCCGCCGACGCGCTGACGCGCCTGAGCGCCCGCGGCATCCGCGTCGTCGACGCCGAGGTCGCCGAGGTGGTCGGCGACGGCACCGCCATCGAGCACGTGCGCACGGTCGACGGCGCCGAGCACCGCGTCGACGCGATCTTCACCGCGGGCACGCTCGTGCCGCACGACGACGCGGTCGCCCACCTGGGCCTCGCCAGGCAGCAGGGTCCGATGGGCGACCTGCTCGCGGTCGATGCGATGGGTGCGACGAGCCACCCGCGCATCTTCGCCGCCGGCAACGTCGTCGTGCCCTTCGGCACCGTGCCGCTCGCGATGGGCGCCGGATCGATGGCGGGCGGTGGCGCCAACGCCACCCTCGTCGCCGCCGATGCCGCGGCTGCCGTCGCTGCGCAGGCGCAGGAGGGCGAGCCGGCGCCCGAGGTCGATCCCGAGACGTACTGGGAGGAGCGCTACGCGCAGCGCCGCCACTGGTCGGGCCACGCGAACGGCTCGGTGGTCGACGTCGTCGCGACGCTCGAGCCCGGCCAGGCGCTCGACCTCGGCTCGGGCGAGGGCGGCGACCTCGTGTGGCTCGCCGAGCGGGGATGGCACGCCACGGGCGTCGACGTCGCCCCGACGGCCGCGCGGCGTGCGCAGCAGGCCGCCGAGCGCGCCGGCGTCGCCGATCGCGTCACCGCGGTCGCCGCGGACCTCGCCACCTGGGAGTCCGATGGCGACGTGGACCTCGTCACGGCGAGCTTCCTGCAGTCGCCGGTGCTGCTCGATCGCGGGGCGATCGTGCGCAGGCATGCCGAGCGCGTCGTGCCCGGAGGGCACGTGCTCGTCGTCGCGCACGCCGCGGTGCCGCCGTGGGCGCCCGCATCCATGCGCCACGACCACCACGACCTGCCGCAGCCAGTCGACATCGTCGACGAGCTCGCGCTGGGCGCGGGATGGCGCGTCGAGCTCGCCGAGGTGCGCACGCGCGCGGCGACGGCCCCCGACGGCTCGGAGGCGACGCTCGACGACGCCGTGGTGCTGCTGCGCCGCGACGCCTAGGTCGCCCAGGACGCGGAAGAGCCCGCATCCCCGAGGGGATGCGGGCTCGTCCTTCGTGCGGGTTCGCTCAGAGGGCGCGGATGTTCGTCGCCTGCGGGCCGCGCTGGCCCTGCTCGACGTCGAACTCCACGGCCTGGCCGTCGAACAGGTCACGGCGACCATTGCCCTCGATCGCGCTGAAGTGCGCGAAGAGGTCGGCGGAGCCGTCCTCGGGAGCGATGAAGCCGAAGCCCTTCTCGGAGCTGAACCACTTGACGGTGCCCTTGGCCATGCGTCGTTTCCTTCGTTCGGGGCCGACATGATGCCGACCCGGTTGTGCGCAGCGAGATGAATCGATGCGGATCGCGACCCTGTGCAGGTGCACGGGCCGCAGCTGAGGGCGAGGGAGCCGTGAGGCGCCTCGCGCAGATGGGAGGAGGGGATGCGTGTCGCGAGTTTGCAGCGAACAGCCATCGGTGCCGCCGGCGCGAACCCGACGGATGACCCTCGAAGCGGACCCCAGGAGTGCGGGTCCGTAGCACCATGCTACGCGGTCTTGCCGCGATTCGCCTCCATGTCTTCGATCGGGATTCCCGTGGCGGCCGCGCTGGCCCGCCAGACGGCGTCCACGAGCGCCGGATCGTGGGCTGCGCGCGAGGCGCGGCCGACGCGCCGCTGGTCGTAGTAGCCGCCGCTCGTCCACGTCGTCATGGGCGCCCATTCGGCACCTGGCGTGCCGCCGGCGAGCATGGCGAGCGTCTCGCCCGCGTGCTCGTCGGTCGTGAGGAGCCGCCTCGCGAAGCCGCGGTAGACGAGCCGCAGGAGGCTCGTCGAGCCGGAGCCGAACGAGGTGGCGACGACGCCGGGATGCAGGGCGACGGCGTGCAGGTCGTCGAGGTGCGCGGCGACGCCGCGCGCGAAGAGCACGTTCGCGAGCTTCGCGTTCGCGTAGGCGCGCGAGGGGGAGTAGCCCCGGCGCAGCATGAGGTCGGCGCCCGTCGCCGTGACGGGGATGCGTCCCCAGTGGTGCGCGGCGCTCGCGGTCTGCACCACGATGCCCGCGCCGGCGCGCAGCGCGTCGGCGAGCAGGTGCGTGAGCAGGAAGGGCGCGAGGTGGTTGACCTGCATCGTCGCCTCGTTGCCGTCGACGGTGAGGCGACGCGGCCCGAGGATGCCGCCGGCGTTGCTCACGAGCACGTCGAGGTGGCCGTCCGTCGCCGCGAGCACGTCGGCCGCGAGGCCGCGCACGTCGTCGAGGCGAGCCAGGTCGGCGACGAAGCCCGTGCCGCCCACCGCGGCGGCGACGGCCTCGGTGCGCGTGCGGTCGCGACCGGTCACGAGCAGGCGGTGACCGCGCTCGGCGAGTCGGCGCGCGGCGACGGCGCCGATGCCATCGGAGGCACCCGTGATCAGGATCGTGCGGCTCACGCTCCCGAGACTCCCGCATCCTCGCCCGCCGCGTCCACCGTCGTCGGCGAGCCGGGCTCGAATCGGTAGCCCATGCCGGCCTCGGTGAGCAGATGGCGGGGATGCGCGGGCTCGGGCTCGAGCTTCTTGCGCAGCTGCGACACGTACAGCCGGAGGTAGCCGGTGTCGCGCACGTGGTGCGTGCCCCACACCTCCTGCAGCAGCGCCTGGCGCGTCACGAGCCGCGAGGGGCTGCGCAGCAGCATGCCGAGCATCTGCCACTCGGTCGGGGTGAGGCGCACGTGCTCGCCCGCCTTCACGACCGTGCGCGCCGCGAGGTCGACGACGACGTCGGCGAACCGCACCACCGGGTCCGCCTCCTGCGCCGGGATGCGGCGGGTGAGCGCGCGGATGCGGGCGAGCAGCTCGTCGATCTGGAACGGCTTCGTGACGTAGTCGTCGGCGCCGGCGTCGAGCGCCTCCACCTTGTCGGCAGCCCCGGTGCGGCCCGAGACCACGAGGATCGGCGTCGCCGACCAGCCGCGGATCGCCTCGATGACCTCGACGCCGTCGAGCCTGGGCATGCCGAGGTCGAGCATCACGAGGTCGGGGTGCTCGTCGATCGCGACGCGCACGGCCTCGGCGCCGTCGCCCGCCGTGATGACGTCGTAGCCCTTGGCGCCCAGCGTGATGCGCAGCGCCCGCAGCAGCTGCGGGTCGTCGTCGGCGATGAGCACCTTCATGGCGCCTCCTCGGTCGTCGGCTCGGGCGTGTCGGACGGCGAGGGCGCATCGGCGTCGCGCAGCGTCACGACCATCGTGAGCCCGCCGCCGGGCGTGTCCTCCGCCCGGAGCGTGCCGCCCATGCCCTCGACGAAGCCGCGCGAGAGCGCGAGGCCCAGGCCGAGGCCCGTCGTGTTGTCGGTGTCGCCGAGCCGCTGGAACGGCACGAACACGTCGTCGCGGCGCTCTGCCGGGATGCCGGGACCGTGATCGACGACGCGCAGCTCGACGGTGCCGGCGAAGGCGCTCGTCGCGATGCGCACGCACGAGCCCTCGGGCGCATGGCGCTGCGCGTTCGCGACGAGGTTCACGACCACGCGCTGCAGCAGCACGGGATCCGCGACGACGTCGGTCGCGTCGCCGAGGTCGAGCTCGACGTCGTCGGGGCCGAGCGCGAGCTCCTCGAGCGCCGGCAGCACGACGTCGGCGGGATCGACGCGCGTCGCCGAGACCGCGAGCACCCCCGCCTGCAGTCGAGAGACGTCGAGGAGGTCGGTGACGAGCGTCGTGAGCGCGGCGAGCGACTCCTCGGCGGTCTCGAGCAGCTCGGCACGGTCCTCCTCGGACAGCCGAGCGCCCGCGGCGCGCAGGCCGCCGACCGCTGCGCCCGCGGCGGCGAGCGGCCGACGCAGGTCGTGGCTCAGCGCGGCGAGCAGTGCCGAGCGCACCTTGTCGGTCGCGGCGAGCGGCGCCATCTCGCTCGCGGTCTCGGCGAGGTCGTCCCGCTCGAGCGCCGCCTCGAGCTGCGCGACGATCGCGGCGAGCAGGCGCCGCTCGCTCGCGTCGAGGTCGCGCCCGTGGAGGTCGAGCGACGCGTCGTCGCCGACGGGGATGCGGGTCGCGTCGCCGGTCGCGGCGCCGGCGCTCGCGACGGGTGCGCCGTCGTCGACGAGCACGACGCCGTCGAGCGCGAACGCCTCTCGCGCGCGGTCGACGAGCGCCTGCACCGCGCCGGTGCCGCGCAGCACGCTGCCTGCCACGGTCGCGAGCAGCTCGGCCTCGGCGGCGGCGCGGCGGGCGGCGCGCGTCTGCCGCGCGGCGCGGTCGACGACGATGCTCACGAGCACGGCGATGACGACGTAGATCGCGAGCGCCCACGCCTGGGCCGGGTCGGAGATCGTGATCGTGTAGAACGGCGCGACGAACAGCACGTTGAGCGTCAGGCCGCTCATGACCGCCGCGAACACCGCCGGCCACAGGCCGCCCACGAGCGCGACGACGACGACGAGCAGCTGGAACGCCAGCACGTCGGCCGTGATGGAGTCCGGGCTGCGGAACGACCAGAGACTCCAGGCGAGGAGGGGTCCGCCGACGACCGCGACGGCGAACCCCGCGATGCGGCGACGCACCGACAGGGCTCCGCCCAGCCGCGGCAGCCGCGCGCGCAGCCTCCCGCCGGCTGCGGCGTGCGTGACGACGTGCACGTCGATCGTGCCGGCCTTCGCGATGACGGTCTGGCCGATCCCCGCCCCCGTGAGCGCCGTCTGCAGCCGGCCGCGACGGGACGCGCCGATGACGAGCTGCGTCGCGTTCACGGCCCGTGCGAAGCCGACGAGCGTCTCGGGCACGTCGTCGCCGACGACCTGGTGGTAGGTGCCGCCGAGCTCCTCGACGAGCGCGCGCTGCCGTGCGAGCGCGTCGGGGTCGCCCGATCGCAGCCCGTCCTGCGTCGTCACGTGCACCGCGAGCAGGTCGCCGCCCGACGATCGCGCCGCGATCCGGGCGCCGCGGCGCAGCAGGGTGTCGCCCTCGCGCCCGCCCGTGAGCGTCACGACGACGCGCTCGCGCGCCTCCCACGACGTGTCGATGCCCTGCTCGGCGCGGTAGCGCTGCAGCGCCTGGTCGACCTCGTCGGCGAGCCACAGCAGCGCGAGCTCGCGCAGCGCCGTGAGGTTGCCGAGTCGGAAGTAGTTCGACAAGGCGGCGTCGATGCGCTCGGCGGGGTAGACGCGGCCCCCGGAGAGCCGATCGCGCAAGGCCTGGGGGGAGAGGTCGACGACCTCGACGGTGTCGGCCTCGCGCAGCACGTGGTCGGGGATCGTCTCGCGCTGCACGATGCCCGTGATGCGCTGCACGACGTCGTGCAGCGACTCGATGTGCTGGATGTTCACCGTCGAGATGACGTCGATCCCGGCGGCGAGCAGGTCGTGCACGTCCTGCCACCGCTTCTCGTGGCGGCCACCGGGCGCGTTCGTGTGGGCGAGCTCGTCGACGAGGGCGACGTCGGGTGCCCGGCGCAGCACGGCGTCGACGTCCATGTCGTCGAGCACCATGCCGCGATGCGATCGCGTGCGGCGCGGCACGAGCTCGAGCCCCTCCGCCATCTGCGCGGTCGCCGCGCGGCCGTGCGTCTCGACGAGGGCGACGACGACGTCGGAGCCCTCGAGCCCGAGCCGCCTGCCCTCCTCGAGCATCGCGTAGGTCTTGCCGACGCCAGGGGCGGCGCCCAGCAGCACCCGCAGCCGGCCCCGTGCCATCTCAGCCCTCCCGCTCGTCTCGAGACTGGTCGATTCCTAGCACGTCGACGCTCGCCTCGCCGATGGAGCCGGCGTCGAGCATCCCGCGCAGCCCCGACCGTGCCACGGTCAGCCGGCCAGACCGTCGAGCGCGACGTTCAGCTCGACGACGTTCACGACCGGCGACCCGCCGATGCCGGCGGGCGGCACGGTCGTGTGCGCCGCGACGAGATCCTCGACGACGCTCGCGGCGAGGCCGCGCTCCTCGGCGACCCTGTCGACCTGGATGGCCGCGTACTCGGGCGAGATGTGCGGGTCGAGGCCGGAGGCGGAGGCCGTGACGGCGTCGGCGGGGACGTCCTCGACGGCGATGCCCTCGAGGTCCGCGACCTGGGCGCGTCGCTCCTCGATCGCGGCGACGAGCTCCGGGCTCTCGGGTCCGTAGTTCGACCCGGAGGATGCCCCGCCGTCGTAGCCGTCGCCTGCCGCGGACGGGCGGGGCTGGAAGTACGCGGGCAGCGGCTCGCCGTCGGCGTCCACGAACGGCTGGCCGATGAGCGACGAGCCGACGACCTCCCCCTCGTCGTCGCGGATGAGCGAGCCGTTCGCCTGCGACGGGAGGGCGAGCTGCCCGATGCCCGTGACGACGGCCGTGTAGAGCACGCCGGTGATGACCGTGAAGGCGACGACGGCGCGCAGCGACACCCAGAGGGTTCGGGTGGTGGTCCTGGTGGTGGACATGGATGCCTCTCAGAAGCCTGGGATGAGGCGCACGACGAGGTCGATGAGCCAGATGCCGATGAAGGGTGCGACGAGGCCGCCGAGCCCGTACACGAGGAGGTTGCGGCCGAGCAGCGCGGATGCCGCGACCGGCCGGTAGCGCACGCCCTTCAGGGCGAGCGGGATGAGGGCGACGATGACGAGCGCGTTGAAGATCACGGCGGACAGCACCGCCGACGCAGGCGACGACAGGCCCATGACGTTGAGGACGCCGAGCCCGGGGAACACCCCCATGAACATCGCGGGGATGATCGCGAAGTACTTCGCGACGTCGTTCGCGATCGAGAACGTCGTGAGCGCCCCGCGCGTGATGAGCAGCTGCTTGCCGATGCGCACGATGTCGATGAGCTTCGTCGGGTCGGAGTCGAGGTCGACCATGTTGCCGGCCTCCTTCGCCGCCGACGTGCCCGACTGCATCGCGACCCCGACGTCGGCCTGCGCGAGCGCGGGTGCGTCGTTCGTGCCGTCGCCCGTCATCGCCACGAGGTTGCCGCCCTCCTGCTCCTTGCGGATGAGCGCGAGCTTCTGCTCGGGCGTGGCCTCGGCGAGGTAGTCGTCGACGCCGGCCTCCTTCGCGATCGCCGCTGCGGTGAGCGGGTTGTCGCCCGTGATCATCACGGTGCGGATGCCCATGGCTCGCAGCTCGGCGAACCGCTCGGTGAGGCCGTCCTTCACGACGTCCTTGAGGTGCACGACGCCGAGGGCGCGAGCGGCGGAGCCGGGCGCCGAGACCGCGACGACCAGCGGCGTGCCACCGGACGACGAGATCGCGTCGGTCGCCGCCTCGAGCTCGCGCGCATCGGCATCCGACAGCGGCGCGCCCTCGGCCGCCAGCCAGGCCCGCACCGCCGACCCGGCGCCCTTGCGGATGCGGGTGCCATCGGGCTGGTCGAGGCCCGACATGCGGGTCTCGGCCGTGAACGGCACGACCTCGCCGGGGGTGCGCTCGTCGAACGCCGTCCCCTCGATCCGTGCGAGATCGACGATGGACTGTCCCTCGGGGGTGGGATCGGCGAGCGAGGACAGCGCCGCCGCCTGCAGCAGCTCCTCGCGGCCGACGCCCGCGACGGGCACGACGTCGGTCGCGCGACGGTTGCCGTAGGTGATGGTGCCGGTCTTGTCGAGCAGCAGGGTCGTCACGTCGCCGGCCGCCTCGACGGCGCGGCCCGACATCGCGAGCACGCCGCGCTGCACGAGCCGGTCCATGCCGGCGATGCCGATCGCGCTCAGCAGGGCCCCGATCGTCGTGGGGATGAGGCAGACCAGCAGGGCGACGAGCACGGCGAGCGCGACGGGCTCGGCCGCGTACGACGCGATCGGGTTCAGCGTGAGCGTCACGAGCACGAACACGATCGACAGCGAGGCGAGCAGGATGTTCAGCGCGATCTCGTTGGGCGTCTTCTGGCGTGCCGCGCCCTCGACGAGCGCGATCATGCGATCGACGAAGGTCTCGCCGGGCTTCGCGGTGATGCGCACGACGATGCGGTCCGAGAGCACCCGCGTGCCGCCGGTGACCGCGCTTCGATCGCCACCCGACTCGCGGATGACGGGCGCCGACTCGCCGGTGATCGCCGACTCGTCCACCGATGCCACGCCCCAGACGACGTCGCCGTCGCCGGGCACGAGCTCGCCGGCCGTCACGACCACGTGGTCGCCCAGGCGCAGGTCGTTCGACGCGACCTCGCCCGTCGCGGACCGCTCGGCCGAGACGTCGGCATCGGCGTCGTAGGAGTCGACCCGCGTCGCCATCGTGCTCGTGCGCGTCTGGCGCAGCGTGTCGGCCTGCGCCTTGCCGCGGCCCTCGGCGATCGCCTCGGCGAGGTTCGCGAACAGCACGGTGAGCCAGAGCCACACGGCGATGATCGCGGTGAAGGCTCCGGGCACCTGCGTGCCGCCGGAGTCCCCGGAGCCGCCCAGGAAGGGCTCGGCGATCGCGATCGCCGTGGTGAGGACGGCGCCTGCCCAGACGATGAGCATGACGGGGTTCCGCCAGAGGTGTCGCGGCGAGAGGCGGCGGAACGCGCCGGGGATGGCCTGGCGGACCTGATCCCAGCCGATGCCGGCACGCTTGGGCGCGGGGGTGGAGGCGGGTGCCTGCTCGGGCACCTGGGTGACGGTGGTCATGCGACCAGCCCTTCTGCGAGCGGACCGAGCGCGAGCACCGGGAAGTAGGTGAGCGCGGTCACGAGGATGATGACGCCGACGGTGAGGCCGACGAACAGCGGCCTGTGCGTGGGCAGGGTGCCGGCGGTCGCCGGCACATGGTCCTGCGCGGCGAACGAGCCGGCGAGCGCGAGGACGAGGATGATCGGCAGGAACCGGCCGAGCAGCATCGCGACGCCGAGCGCCGAGTTGAACCAGTCGGTGTTCGCGGTGAGCCCTGCGAAAGCGGAGCCGTTGTTGTTCGCGGCCGACGTGAAGGCGTAGAGCACCTCGGTGAGGCCGTGGACGCCGGGGTTCCAGATCGACGTGCCCTCGACGTCCTCGCGCACGGCGGGGATCGCGAACGACAGCGCGGTGCCGATGAGCACGAGCGCGGGCGTGACGAGGATGTACAGGCTCGCGAGCTTGATCTGCGTCGCCGTGATCTTCTTGCCGAGGTACTCGGGCGTACGTCCGACGAGCAGGCCCGCGATGAACACGGCGATGATCGACAGCACGAGGATGCCGTACAGGCCGGCTCCGACGCCGCCGGGGGCGACCTCGCCGAGCATCATGTTCAGCAGCGGCATCATGCCGCCGAGGGCGGTGTACGAGTCGTGCATCGAGTTCACGGCACCGGTGGACGTGCCGGTGGTGGCGATCCCGAACAGCACCGAGCCTGCGATGCCGAAGCGCGCCTCCTTGCCCTCCATCGCAGCACCGGCGAGCTGCGGCGCCGTGCCGGCTCCGCCGATCTCGAACGCCATCGCGGCCGCCCAGATCGCGAGGAACAGGGCGCCCATGACGGCGACGATGGCGTAGCCCTGCCGACTGTCGCCGACCATCGTGCCGAACATGCGCGGCATCGCGGAGGGGATCAGCAGCAGCAGCAGGATCTGCAGCACATTGGTCCACGCCGCCGGGTTCTCGAACGGATGCGCCGAGTTGGCGTTGAAGAACCCGCCGCCGTTCGTGCCGATGAGCCGGATGGCCTCCTGGGATGCGACGGGACCGCCAGGCAGCACCTGCGTGAGGCCGGCGAGGGTGCCGACGTCCTGGAAGCCGGCGAAGTTCTGGATGACGCCGCCCGCGAGCAGCACGAGCGCGCCGAGCAGCGAGATGGGCAGCAGGACGCGGATCGTGCCGCGCGTCAGGTCGACCCAGAAGTTCCCGATGGTGCCGGAGCGGCGGTACGCGAGACCGCGCACGAGCGCGACGGCGACGGCCATGCCGACGGCGGCCGAGACGAAGTTCTGCACGACGAGGCCGGCGAGCTGCACCGTGTAGCCGAGGGTCACGTCCGGCGAGTAGGACTGCCAGTTGGTGTTCGTCGTGAACGACGCCGCCGTGTTGAACGACAGCACCTCCGGGACCGCAGGCAGGTCGAGCGAGTAGGGCAGCACGGTCTGGAGCCGCTGCAGCATGTAGACCGCGAGCATCCCGACGACGGAGAAGCCGAGGATGGCACGCGCATAGGCCTGCCACGTCTGCTCCGATGAGGAGTCGACGCCGATCACCCGGTAGAGGCCGCGCTCGACGCGCAGATCCCGCTTCGACGTGTAGGTGTGCGCGAGGAAGTCGCCGAGGGGGCGGTGCACGAGCGCGAGCGCCACGAGCACCGTGAGGAGGCTGAGGCCGCCGGAGAGCCAGGCGGAGGCGGTCGCGTCCATCAGAACCGCTCCGGGCGGACGAGGGCGGCGACGAGCATGCCGATCGCGGCGACGGCGAGCACGGCGGCGAGGATCTCGAAGACGATCACAGCCGCTCGACCCCCCGCACGGCGAGCCCGAGGAGGGCGAAGATCGCGAGCGTGCTCGCGACGACGATGATGTCGAGCATCGTGGGGTGACTCCGTCACTGTGCTGGTCGCCTCCGAGTCGGGAGGCGGGTGCCTCCGCACCGGATGCGATCCAACGCCCGCCAGCGGGCCGAGTCCGTGATCCTCACGAGATCCTCACGCCTCGGACGCTGCCCTCACGCCCTCCGCACGGCTACAGTCGTCGCTCGTGCGAGACGCGTGGACCACCAGGGTCGCTCGTCGTCGTCCCAACCCGGCCCGCCGCGTCTTCGCGGGGTTCGTCGCGCTGAACCTCGCCGGCTGGGCGCTGCTCGCGCTGCCGATCTCGTCGACGCCCGAGGGCTCGTCGTCGTGGATCGACGCGCTCTTCACCGCCGTCTCCGCGGCATGCGTCACGGGCCTCACGGTCGTCGACACCGCCGTGTACTGGACGCCGTTCGGCCAGGCGGTGATCCTCGCGCTCATCCAGCTCGGCGGCCTGGGCGTCATGGTCTTCACGACGCTCGTCGGCGTGCTCGTGCTGCGCAGGCTCACGATCGGCGCGCGCATCGGCGCAGCCACCGAGACGCACGCGCAGGCCATCGGCGAGGTCGGCGGCATCGTGCGCGCCATCGTCGGCACGTCGCTCGCGGTCGAGGGGGTCGTCGCGCTCGCGATGCTGCCGCGCTTCCTGCTCGGGTACGGCGAGTCCTTCGGCGATGCCGTGTGGCTCAGCGTCTTCCACGCCGTCTCGTCGTACAACAACGCCGGGTTCGCGCTCTACAGCGACAACCTCGTCGGGTTCGTCGACGACCCGTTCGTGTGCATCCCGCTCATGGTCTCGACGGTCGTCGGCGGCCTCGGCCTCCCCGTCATCATGCAGATCCTCAAGCGCGTCTCGGGCCGCACGCGCATGCTCACGCTGCACGCGCTCCTCGTGCTCGCGGGCACCGCGGTGCTGCTGCCGCTCGGCGCGCTCGCGATCGGCGTGCTCGAGTGGTCGAACCCCGGCACGCTCGGCACGCTCGACCCCGGGGCGCGCGTGCTCACGAGCGTCTTCCACTCCGTGCAGACCCGCACGGCAGGCTTCAACGCCGTCGACATCGGCCAGTTGCGTCCCGAGACGCTGCTCGTCATGGACGTGCTCATGCTCATCGGCGGCGGCCCGGCGGGCACGGCGGGCGGCATCAAGCTCACGACCTTCGCGGTGCTGCTGTTCATCATCGTCGCCGAGGTGCGCGGCGACGGCACCGTGCACGCCTTCGGTCGCCGCGTCTCGCGCGCCGTGCACCGCGAGGCCATCACGGTCGCGCTGCTCGCCGTCGGGCTCGTCGTCGGCGCGACCCTCGCGATCCTCGTGCTCACGGACGAGGCGTTCGAGGACGTGCTGTTCGAGGCCGTCAGCGCGTTCGCGACCGTCGGGCTCTCGACGGGCATCACCGCCGACCTCGGCTGGCCCAGCCAGCTCATCCTCGTCGCCCTCATGTTCCTCGGCCGCGTCGGTCCTGCGACCGTCGCGACCGCCATCGCCCTGCGCCGCACGACGCGCGCGTACGAGCTCCCGAAGGAGAGGCCCCTCATTGGCTAGGCAGCAGCGCATCCGTCACGACTCCGCCATCGCCGTCGTCGGCCTCGGCCGCTTCGGCGCCGCGCTCGCGATCGAGCTCGCCGACCACGGCGCCGAGGTGCTGGGCGTGGATGCCGACGAGGCGATCGTGCAGTCGCTCCACGGCACCCTCGCGCACGTCGTGCAGGGCGACTCGACCGATCCCGCACTCGTCGAGCAGCTCGGCCTCGGCGACTACGCCCGCGTCGTCGTCGCGATCGGCTCCGACGTGACGGCGTCGATCCTCACGACGAGCCAGCTGCTGCGCGCAGGCGTCGCCGAGGTCTGGGCGAAGGCCATCTCGCCGCAGCACGCCGTGATCCTCGACCAGCTGGGCGTGCACCACGTCGTGAGCCCCGAGGCCGACATGGGGCGTCGCGTCGCCCACATGGTGCGCGGCTCGTCCGACGACTACCTCGAGGTCGACAGCCGCTACGGCGCCATGCTCGTCACGGTGCCCGAGCAGCTCGCCGGCGTGCCCCTGCGCGAGCTGGCGCTGCAACGGCAGCACGGCGTCACGGTCGTCGCGACGCGGCACGGCGAGGACCTGCAGAACGCGAACCTCGAGACGCGGCTGCGCGCCGGGGGAGCGATGCTCGTCGCCGGGCCGACCCGCGAGGTCGAGGCCTTCGCTGCGCTCGCCGCGACGATGCGCGCGCGGGGGGCGTAGCCCGGGGGATCCCGCGGAGGATCCGGTATCCTGGAGCATGGTGTGCCGGGAAGCCTGGTCGGCTCGCCGCGGCTCGAGTCGCGGCGGATGCGCGATCCGGGGAGCCCCATGACCACCATCACCGTGCCAGGCGCACGCCTGCGCCGCATCCTGCGGCAGGAGACCACGAGCGGAGTGCTGCTGCTCGTCGCCGCGCTCGCCGCCATCGTCTGGGCGAACACGCCGTGGCGCGAGGGCTACGCGGCGCTGTCCGCGACCGTCGTCGGCCCCTCGGCGCTGCATCTCGACCTCTCGCTCGCGACCTGGGCGGCAGACGGCCTGCTGGCCATCTTCTTCTTCGTGGTCGGGGTCGAGCTCAAGCACGAGATCGTCGCGGGCTCGCTGCGCGATCCGCGCCAGGCGGCGGTGCCCGTGCTCGCCGCGATCGGCGGCATGGCGCTGCCGGCCATCATCTTCGCCGTCGTGGTGCTGGGCCTCGGCGACCCGGGCGCGGCATCCGGCTGGGCGATCCCCACCGCGACCGACATCGCCTTCGCGCTCGCGATCCTCGCCGTGTTCGGCCGTGGGCTGCCCGTGCCGCTGCGCACCTTCCTGCTGACGCTCGCCGTCGTCGACGACCTGCTGGCCATCACGGTCATCGCCGTGTTCTACACCGCCTCGATCGACCTGCTCGCGCTCGCCGGGGCGCTCGTCGCCGTCGTCGTCTTCGCGGTGCTCGCACGCATGCGCCGGATGCCGTGGTGGGCGATGCTGCCCGTCGCGCTCGTCGGGTGGTGGCTCATGCACGAGGCTGGCGTGCACGCGACGGTCGCCGGCGTGCTGCTGGGGGCCACGATCCCCGCGCGGGCGATGCACGGCGAGGCCGAGGCGCGCACGCACCGCGTCGAGCACGTCGTGCGCCCGATCTCGTCGGGCCTCGCGCTGCCGATCTTCGCGTTCTTCGCCGCTGGCGTCACGGTCGTGGGTGGGGGTGCCTCGGCCCTGCTGACGCAGCCTGTCGCGCTCGCCATCGTGCTCGGGCTCGTCGTCGGCAAGCTGCTGGGCGTGCTGGGCGTCACGATCCTCGTGACCCGGCTCACGCCGCTGCACCTGCCCGACGGCATCGGCATCCGCGACCTGCGGCCCATCGCGCTGCTCACGGGCATCGGGTTCACGGTGTCGCTCCTCATCGCCGAGCTGTCGTTCCCCGATGCGGTGCACACCGACGCGGCGAAGCTCGCCGTGCTCGTCGCCTCGACGGCGGCGGCGATCCTCGCCGCGGTGGACCTGCGGCGGGATGCGCGGCGAGCGCGGTCGCGCGACATGAACGAGGACGGCGTGCCCGACCGGCCGTGGCCGCTGATCGGCGACCCCGAGCCGACGTCGGCGACGCACGTCAACCCCGACGACACGGCGCGCGGGCGGGCGTAGCGTCCACCACGAGAGGAGGGCGACATGACCGACGAGCACGTGCAGGGCACGCACCACGACAGCGCCACCGAGGGGGTCGCCACGGGCGGCCACCAGGATCGCGCGGAGCAGTGGCAGAAGGACGACGGGGCCGGCAGCACCCACGACGGATCCCGGCAGGACACCGCCGAGCAGTGGGCGAGCGAGGGCGGATCGACGAAGGAATCGCAGGACGCCGCGCACCAGTGGAGCGGCGACGACGCCGACGCCGGCGCGCAGGACACGCCGGCGCAGTGGTACGAGGAGGGCGACCAGCGCGGCGAGCGCTGACATCCCCCGAAGTCCCATCGCTGCCGCTAGCATCGGCGGCGATGGGACATCTCACCTATGCCGGCGCGACCGAGTACCAGATCGAGGATCGGATGCTCGCGCACCTCAAGACCGTGATCGCGTCGAAGCTGCGCCGCCAGGAGTCGTTCCTCGTGTCGTGGACGGTCGAGCCCGACTCCGGGTCGGGGCGCGTGAGCCTGTGGATGTCGCCGTCCGTGCCGCTCGAGTTCCGCTTCGCGGGCTCGCGGCCGCCGCAGCTGAACGGCGTCTGGCTCGAGGTGCTCGCGGAGATGGCCAACACGGCCCGCGGCCTCGTGCTCGTCGGCGAGGCTGAGGCGGAGGCCATCCATCGCGGCGAGGCCCCGCCCGAGCACTGACCTCGGCGCCGGATGCGTCGCGGGCCGTCCGTCACCGCCAGGACTGCGGCGGGTGATCGTCGTCCGCGACGTCGCGCTCGCGGCGGAGCCCTTCGGCGAACGAGCGGCTTCCTGAGCCCGGGAGCTCTGCGTGTCGTCCCTCGATCAGCATCCGCCGCTTCCTGCGGCTCCACCCCTGGACCTTCTTCTCGGCGAGGTACGCCTCCTCGATCGTGGGGAAGGCTTCGGCATAGACGAGCCTCACCGGGAGTCTTCGCTTCGTGTACGCGGCGCCGTCGCCGGCCTGATGCTGAGCGAGTCGGTAGCTCGCGTCGATGGCTGAGCCGACGTAGTACGAGCCGTCGGCGCACTCGAGGATGTACATGTGCGGCATGGCCGTGAGCATGGCCGTCTGCATCGCGACGCCATCGGACCGCGACGCGCCCTGTGGACGTCGCCTGACTGTTCGGGACGCACAGCCCCGGGAGGGACGGCGGTTCTCGTGACGCGTGCTCGCCCTCTGGGCTCGCGCGCTCCTCGACGAGCGGGTGGGGATCGCCCCCTCGCGCCTTCTTCGCCCCCCCGGTTCCGGGACGCCGTCCTTCCAGCTGGTCGAGGAGGCCCCGAGCGCAGCGAGGAGCCGTCACGAGACCGCGCGACGTGCCCGCTCGACGCGAGCACGCGCATGGCTGGGCGGGAACGGCGGTCGCGTGGTCTCGTGACGCGGGCTCGCTGCGCTCGCGCGCTCCTCGACCAGCTGGTGGGCAGGGCGCCGCCCACCCAGCTGGTCGAGGAGGTCCCGAGCGCAGCGAGGAGCCGTCACGAGACCTCGCGACGTGCCCGCTCGACGCGACCATGCGCGTGGCTGCGTGGGAGCGGCAGTCGCGTGGTCTCGTGACGCGGGCTCGCTGCGCTCGCGCGCTCCTCGACCAGCTGCTGGGGGACCCTCCGACCCGTGGGCAGCCGCGACCCTGGCGCGCCCTCGCGACTCGGGTGCACCATGTCGGCATCGACGAGGAGGTCGCACCATGGCCACGACGCTCAACCCCTACCTGGCGTTCCCCGGCACCGCCGCCGAGGCGATGGCGTTCTACCATCACGTGCTCGGCGGCACGCTCGACTCCAGCACCTTCGGCGACACCGGCACGGGCAGCCCCGGTGAGGCGCACAAGATCATGCACGCGCAGCTCGAGACAGAGGCCGGCCACACCCTCATGGGCTCCGACATCCCCGACGGGATGCCGCTCGAGCGCGGCACGCCCCAGGTGTCGCTCTCGGGCGACGACGAGACGCTGCTGCGCCGCTGGTGGGAGGGCCTCTCCGACGGCGCCACCGTCATGGAGGAGCTGCAGCAGGCGCCGTGGGGCGACCTCTTCGGCATGCTGATCGACCGCTACGGCGTGCTGTGGATGGTGAACGTCGTCGCGACGCCGACGGAGTGACCCGGTCGTAGGCTGGCGGCACCGCCACTGCGAAGGAGCAGCCATGACCGACACGATCGTCGCCGGATACGCCCGCACCCCGTTCGCCCGCTACCTCGGGCAGCTCGCCTCCACGTCGTCCACGACGCTCGGCGGTCACGCCGGCGCCGCCGCGCTCGCGCAGGCGGGGGTGTCGCCCGAGTCCGTGCAGTCGGTGATCGTCGGCCAGGTGCTCCCAGCCGCCGTCGGCCAGAACCCGCCGCGACAGGCAGCGGTCGCCGCGGGCGTGCCCATGTCGGTGCCGGCGCTCGGCATCAACGCCGTGTGCCTCTCGGGCACCGAGGCCGTCGTCGCAGGCCACCGCATGATCCAGCTCGGCGAGGCCGACGTCGTGCTCGCCATCGGGCAGGAGTCGATGTCGCTCGCCCCGCACGCGGCGCCCATGCGCACCGGCCAGCGCTTCGGCGCGCTGTCGCTCGTCGACACCATGGAGCACGACGGTCTCACCGACGCCTTCGAGCGGCGTTCCATGGGTGCGTCGACCGAGTCGTTCAACGGACCGCTCGGAGTGACCCGCGAGGAGCAGGACGCGTTCGCCGCCGCCTCGCACCAGCGGCTCGCCGCCGCGCAGGATGCTGGGCTGCTCGACGACGAGATCGCGCCGATCGAGGTGCGCAAGGGCAGGGAGACGGTGACCGTCTCCGCCGACGACGGCGGCCGACCCGACACGACCGCCGAGTCGCTGTCGGCGCTGCGCCCCGCGTTCGACCGCGAGCACGGCACGATCACGGCAGGCAACGCGTCGCAGATCACCGACGGCGCGGCCGCCGTGGTGCTCGTCTCGGATCGCTACGCCGCCGAGCACGGCATCGCAGGCCTCGCGAAGGTGCGTGCCACGGGCTTCGTCGCAGGCCCCGACGTCTCGCTGCACGCGCAGCCGTCGAACGCGATCCTGCAGGCGCTCGGCCGCGCCGGCGCGAGCGCATCCGACCTCGTCGCCATCGAGATCAACGAGGCGTTCGCGGCCGTCGGCATCGTGTCGACGCGCGAGCTGGGCGTCGACCCGGCGATCGTGAACGCCAACGGCGGCGCCATCGCGCTCGGCCACCCCATCGGCGCATCCGGTGCGCGCATCGTCGGCCACCTCGCGCGTCGTCTGCAGCGCGCGGGCTCCGGCTCCCTCGGCGCCGTGGGCATCTGCGGTGGCGGCGGCCAGGGCAGCGCCGTCGTGCTCGAGGCGATCTAGCCGACGACGCGCGGCGCAGGAATGGGGGAGGAGGGCGCCACGTTGGCTCTCGACGTGCGCCTCTCCATCCTCGACCTCGCCCCCGTCAGCCGTCACGAGTCCGTCGCCGACTCCCTCGCAGGCAGCGTCTCGCTGGCGCAGACGGCCGAGCGGCTCGGCTTCGAGCGCGTCTGGTACGCCGAGCACCACAACATGCCAACGATCGCGTCGAGCGCCACGGCGGTGCTCATCGCGCACGTCGCGGCGCACACGTCGACCATCCGGCTCGGCTCGGGCGGCATCATGCTGCCCAACCACTCGCCGCTCGTGATCGCCGAGCAGTTCGGCACGCTCGCGACGCTGCACCCGAATCGCATCGACCTGGGTCTCGGCCGTGCGCCGGGCACCGATCAGCGCACGCTGCAGGCGCTGCGCCGCGACCCGCGCGTCGCGGACCGGTTCCCGCACGACGTGCGCGAGCTGCAGGGCTACCTGTCGGGGGCGTCGATCGTCGACGGCGTGCAGGCCGTGCCGGGCGCCGGCACGAACGTGCCGCTCACGATCCTCGGCTCGAGCCTGTTCGGCGCCGAGCTCGCCGCCGCCTACGGCCTGCCGTACGCGTTCGCGTCGCACTTCGCGCCCGACCTGCTGCTGCAGGCCGTGCGCGTGTACCGCGAGTCGTTCCAGCCGTCGGCGCAGCTCGCCGAGCCCTTCGTCATCGCGGCGTTCAACGCGATCGTCGCGCCGACGCGCGAGGAGGCGGCCGAGATGGATGCGGTCGTGCGCCGCTCGCGCATCCGCTCGTTCCTGCTGCGCGGTGCCGCGGCGGCCGAGTCGCTCTCCGACGAGGACCTCGACGTGCTCGCCGAGTCGCCGCAGGGTCGGCAGGTGCTCGGCATGATGCGCCGCTCCGTCGTCGGCACCGGCGAGGATGCCGCCCTGGCGATCGACGCGTTCGCTGCGGAGGCGTCGGCTGACGAGGTCATGCTCGCGGTGCACGGCACGCGGGCCGACGAGCGCACGCGAGCGCTCGAGCTCCTCGCCGCCGCGCGCGTCGCGGCGCCGCAGCCGGCCTAGGCGGTCGCGCGCTCGGCGGCGAGCGCCGCCGACCGCTGCTGCAACCGGGCCGTGACGTCGGCGCACGCCTCGCACACCGACGCGGGGATGACGCCTGCGGCCATGAGTCGCGCGAAGATCCAGCAGCCGAGGCAGAAGCCCGCGAACGCCTCGGCGGATGCGGCGAGCACGATGACGCCCGCGAGCACCCAGGCGACGATCGGCGCCCCGAGCGTCCACGCGATCGCGGCGCCGCCGGTGACGACGAGGCCGATCGCCTGCGCGAAGCGCTTCGGCGGCCCGGGCACGAGCCTGGGGGCAGCGATGCGCGGCGCGACGACGCGCGTGGCCAGCAGCCCGAACGGCGAGTAGCGGGGTCCCCAGCCGACGCGCAGCGCGAAGCCCGCGGCGACGACCCACAGCGCCCAGCCCGCCTGCGGCAGCACGGTCGCGCCGAGCGCGACGATCGCGACCGTCGTCGCGACGACGAGTCCTGCGACGACACGCGCCGCGACCTCGTTCACGGGGTTCGGGAAGGTGAAGGCCATGCCGTCAGGATGCGGCGACGCCCGCGTCCTCGCGAGGGTGCGCCGTCACATGTCGTCACGCGCGCCGACCCGTGTGGCCGGGCGCGTCACGCCCACACGCCGCTCGAGCCGCGGCGGTGGCTGCCGACGAGATGCGTGTCCACCATGCCGACCGCCTCCATGAGCGCGTACATCGTCGTGGGGCCGACGTGCGCGAACCCGGCCTTCCGCAGCGCCTTCGCGAGGGCGATCGACTCGGGGCTCGACGTCGGCACCTCGGCGAAGGAGCGCGGCACGGGCGTCTCGGCGGGCTGGAACCTCCACAGGAACGCGGGAAGGCCACCCGCATCCCGCAGCGCGATCGTCGCTCGGGCGTTGCCGATCGTCGCGTCGACCTTGCGCCGGTTGCGCACGATGCCGGCGTCGGCCATGAGGCGCGCGACGTCGTCGTCGCCGAAGCGCGCGACCGCGTCGGGATCGAAGTCGGCGAACGCCGCACGGAACGCGGGGCGCTTGGCGAGGATCGTGCGCCACGACAGCCCCGACTGGAACGCCTCGAGCGACAGCCGCTCGAACAGTCCGCGCTCGTCGCACACCGGCATGCCCCACTCGGCGTCGTAGTAGTCGCGCAGCAGCGCGTCGTGCGCAGCCCATGCGGGCCTCACGAGACCGTCGTCGCCCACCACCAGATCCGCCATGCCCTCGACCCTAGGCTGATCGGGTGACGCAGGTGATCGAGTGACGCGCGAGCGGCGCAGCCCCACCGAACGGCAGGCCTGGCGCCAGGGGCTCTCGGTCGCGATCGCCACCGCCGCGTACGGCATCTCGTTCGGAGCGCTGTCGGTCGCGAGCGGCCTCGACGTGTGGCAGACGTGCGCCCTGAGCCTGCTGATGTTCTCGGGCGGCTCGCAGTTCGCGCTCGTCGGCGTCGTCGCGGGCGGCGGCGCCCCGGCGACCGCCATCGCCTCCGCGGCGATCCTCGGCGTGCGCAACACGCTCTACGGGCTCAGCGTGCGGCCGTGGCTCGGCGCGCACGGCGCGACCCGGCTGCCCGCAGCCATCCTGACGATCGACGAGTCGACGGCGGTGGGCCTCGCGCAGCCCGACGAGCGCGCCCGCCGCGTCGGCTTCTGGGTCACGGGCATCGGCATCTACCTCGGCTGGAACGCCACGACGCTCGTCGGCGCCCTCGTGGGCGACGTGCTGGGCGACGTGCGGATGTGGGGGCTGGATGCGGCTGCGGCCGCCGCGTTCGTCGGCCTGCTGTGGCCGCGGCTCGCCTCGCGCCAGGCGGCGGCGGTCGGCGTGGCGAGCGCCGTCGTCGCCGCGGTGCTCGTGCCTGCGCTGCCCGCCGGCGTGCCCGTGCTCGTCGCCGTGGTCGTCGCGATCGTCGTCGGCTGGACGAACTGGCTCGGCCGTCCGACGGCGTCGACGACGGATGCGGCGACCGGCCCCGATGCCCAGGAGCGCGCATGACCACGTGGCACGTCATCCTCGCCGCGTCGATCCTCGTCGTTGGCCTCAAGGTGCTCGGGCATCTGATGCCGGCCGGGCCGCTCGAGGGGCCGCGGCCGCGTCGCATCCTCGAGCTCGTCACGGTGTCGCTGCTCTCGGCGCTCGTCGCGGTGCAGACGCTCGCCGACGGCACGTCGCTCGTCGTCGACGCGCGCGTGCCCGCCGTGCTGCTCGCGGTCGTGCTCTACCGGCTGCGCGTGCCGTTCCTGGTCGTCGTCGTGGCGGCAGCGACGGTCGCGGCGCTGCTGCGGCGCTTCGCGGGCTGGGCATGATGCCGCTCGTGGCGGAGCCGTGGCGGCGCGCCGGGCGCGTGACGTAGAGTTCCGGGAACCCGGAGCCCTCGGCCCCGGCACGCACGGCTCGGCGACGCGGACGATTCGCGTAGTCTGAACCTGCACTCGAACGTGAGGCCCGACGCGGGCCGCCCCCGACCCAGGAGGACGCATGAGCGATCCCGACGGCGCACAGCGCGACGGCGACAGCACGCAGTCCTGGGGGCAGGACTACCAGCAGCAGCTCGCCTCGATGATGACGGGCGTCGGCCAGGACGAGCAGGAGGCCGTGGCAGCGCTGCCGTCGGGCTCCGCGCTGCTCATCGTGCGACGCGGACCCGACGTGGGCGCGCGATTCCTGCTCGACCAGGACGTCACGGTGGCCGGCCGCCACCCCGACGCCGACATCTTCCTCGACGACGTCACGGTCTCGCGTCGTCATGCCGAGTTCACCCGCTCGGGGCGCAGCTTCGAGGTGCGCGACCTCGGCTCGCTCAACGGCACCTACTCGGGCGGCGAGCGCGTCGAGCGCGCGCCGCTGCGCGACGGCACCGAGGTGCAGGTCGGCAAGTTCCGCCTCACGTTCTACGCCTCGCGGCACGACCTCGGCGCCGCCTCGTGAGCGCGCAGGCCGCGCCGCGCAGCGGGGCCTCGCGCACCACCCTCCTGTCGATCGGCCAGGTGCTCGCGCGCCTCACGCCCGAGTTCCCCGACCTCGCGCCGTCGAAGCTGCGCTTCCTCGAGGACCAGGGCCTCGTCGCGCCGGCGCGCACGCCCAGCGGCTATCGCAAGTTCTCGGCGGACGACGTCGACCGCGTGCGCTACATCCTCACGCTGCAGCGCGACCACTACCTGCCGCTCAAGGTCATCCTCGGGCACCTCGAGCAGGTGGATGCGGGCGAGGCGCAGCCGTTCACGGCCGGCAACGTCGTGTCGGAGGGGCCGAGCATCCTGCGCGTCGACCGCCGCCTGTCGCGTCGCGAGCTCGAGTCGAGCTCGGGCGCATCGCGTGCGCTCGTGCAGGAGGCGATCGCCGCGAGCCTCGTGCCGGCGGCCGAGCCGTACGACGAGCACGCGCTGCGCGTCGCCACGGCGCTCGTCGAGCTGCAGCGCTTCGGCATCGAGCCGCGTCACCTGCGCGGCATGCGGGCGTCGGCGGACCGCGAGGCGGCGCTCATCGAGACGGCCGTGCGGCCCGTGCTCGGGCGTCGCGGCGAGGGCAAGCCCAAGGCCGCGGAGGCCGCGCGCGACATCGCGGGGCAGATCGCGTCGATCCGCGAGGTGCTCGGTCGCGAGGCCGTCGAGCGCATCACGCGCTGACGCGGGCGATCCGCGGCGCCGATTCCGGCCGTTCGTCGGACCCCGGGCGTAGACTTCGACGACGAGAGCCCGACACGCCGGTGCGACATGCGCCGAGGCGGGGGTCCCGCTCTCTAGGCTTCGAGATGAAGGTTCAACTCCTGCTTGAAGGTTGAGAAGGGCACACGATGGCCGAGAACGAGACGACACCCCGATACGACTCGGGGTTGCTCTTCACCGACGGCCTGCCCGACGACGACGCCGTGCAGGGCTACCGCGGCGCCGACGCCGTGAAGGCCGCGGGCATCACGTACCGCCAGCTCGACTACTGGGCGCGCACCGACCTCGTCGTGCCCAGCATCCGCTCCGCGACCGGCTCCGGCTCGCAGCGGCTCTACGCCTTCCGCGACATCCTCGTGCTCAAGCTCGTCAAGCGCCTGCTCGACACCGGCATCTCGCTGCAGCAGATCCGCGTCGCCGTCGCGAGCCTGCGCGACGAGGGCGTCGGCGACCTCGCCCAGGTGCGCCTCGTCTCCGACGGCGCGAGCGTCTACCTCGTCACGAGCGCCGACGAGGTCATGGATCTCCTCGACCGCGGCCAGGGCGTGTTCGCCATCGCCGTCGGCACGGTCGTGCGCGAGGTGCAGTCCGAGCTCATCGAGCTCGACACGACGCCCGTCGAGCCGCTCATGGACGAGCTCGCAGCCCGACGCGCGGCGCGCACCCGGGCCTCCTGACCTTCGCCGCGCATCCGCGCGGAACGCGAGAGGCGCCCACCGAACGGTGGGCGCCTCTCGCATTCGCTGGGGGAGCGCGTCAGTCGCGGCGCTCCTCGGGGAGGTCCTCGCCGGTCGCCTCGGCCTCCGCGTCCTCGACGGCGGCAGCGCTCGACGCATCGAGCGCGGCCGTCGGCGCGGGCACGCGGCCGCCTGCGGCAGCCTCCTCGCCGTTCGCGGCGGCGGCGTCGAGCACGCGCTGCAGCAGCTCGTCGAACTGCAGCGCCATCTCCTGTGCGCCCTCGCCCGGCCACACGTGCAGCGGCCTGGCGGCGCCCTGCGCCTGCTGCATCGACGTGCGCTCGGGCAGGATCGTCTCGAGCACGAGCGGCCCGAACATGTCCTTGAGCTCCTGGATGCGGTACTGGTGCTCGAGCGACTGCGGACGCGCGCGGTTCACGACGATGCCGAGCGGCTGGAGGCGCGGGCTCAGGCCTCGGCGGATCTCCTCGATCGCGCGCAGTGCACGGTCGGCGGCGGCGACGGAGAAGAGGCCGGGCTCGGTCACGACCATGACGCGGTCGGATGCGGCCCACGCGGTGCGCGTGAGGGCGTTGAGGCTCGGCGCGCAGTCGATGAGCACGAGGTCGTACTCGGTCTCGAGGGTCGCGAGCGCCGTCTCGAGGCGCCAGATCTCCTTGATCGTGGGATGCGGGCCGTCGAAGTTGATGGCCGACGGGCTGCCGATGAGCACGTCGATCGTGCCGCCGTGGCCCTCGGTCCAGCCCGACGGGGCGATGGCCTGGCGCACGATCTTGTCGCGCGGGTTGCCGAGCACGTCGGCCACGTTCAGGCGGCCCTGCACGTCGATGTCCATGCCGGTCGAGGCGTCCGACTGCGGGTCGAGGTCGACCACGAGGGTGCGCAGTCCCTTCGCGAAGGCCGCCGAGGCGAGGCCGAGGGTGACGGTCGTCTTGCCGACGCCGCCCTTCAGGGAGCTGATGGAGAGGACGTGCACGGTACGCGAGCCTACCCCGACTACTGTGGGATGACGCGCTGGCAGGCCCCTTTCGAACGATCCCTTGGGAGACCCATGTTCCGCAAGCTCCTCGTCGCGAACCGAGGCGAGATCGCCATCCGGGCGTTCCGTGCCGCCAACGAGCTCGGCATCAAGACCGTGGCCGTGTACGCGCACGAGGATCGGAACTCGCTCCACTGCCAGAAGGCCGACGAGGCCTACCAGGTGGGCGAGGCGGGGCATCCGGTGCGTGCATACCTCGACGTCGACGACATCGTGCGCGTCGCGCAGGAGGCCGGCGCCGACGCCATCTACCCCGGCTACGGCTTCCTCTCCGAGAACCCGCGCCTCGCGACCGCGGCGGCCGAGGCCGGCATCACGTTCGTCGGTCCGCCCGCGAAGGTGCTCGCGTCCGCGGGCAACAAGGTCACGGCGAAGGAGCAGGCGATCGCCGCGGGCGTGCCGGTGCTGCGCTCGACGCCCGCGTCGAAGGACCTCGACGAGCTGCTCGCCGGCGCCGACGAGATCGGCTTCCCCGTCTTCTGCAAGGCCGTCGCGGGCGGCGGCGGGCGCGGCATGCGCCTCGTGCAGACGCGCGACGAGCTGCGCCCCGCGCTCGAGGCCGCCATGCGCGAGGCCGACTCGGCGTTCGGCGACCCGACGATGTTCATCGAGCAGGCCGTCGTGCGCCCCCGGCACATCGAGGTGCAGATCCTCGCCGACGCCACGGGGGACACCGTCCACCTGTTCGAGCGCGACTGCTCGGTGCAGCGCCGCCACCAGAAGGTCGTCGAGCTCGCGCCCGCGCCCAACCTCTCGGAGGAGAAGCGCGCCGAGCTGTACCGCGACGCCGTCGCCTTCGCCCGCTCGATCGACTACGTCAACGCGGGCACCGTCGAGTTCCTGCTCGACACCGCGGGCGACCGCGCGGGCGAGCACGTGTTCATCGAGATGAACCCGCGCATCCAGGTCGAGCACACCGTGACCGAGGAGATCACCGACGTCGACCTCGTGCAGTCGCAGATCCGCATCGCCGCGGGCGAGTCGCTCGCCGACCTCGGGCTCACCCAGGACCAGATCTCGATGCACGGCTTCGCGCTGCAGTGCCGCGTGACGACCGAGGACCCGGCCGACGGCTTCCGACCCGACACGGGCCGCATCACCGCCTACCGCTCGCCCGGCGGCGCCGGCGTGCGCCTCGACGGCGGCACGATCAACCCGGGCGCCGAGATCAGCCCGCACTTCGACTCGATGCTCGCGAAGGTCACGTGCCGCGGCCGCGACCTCGCCTCGGCGATCGCGCGCTCCCACCGCGCCGTGAGCGAGTTCCGCATCCGCGGCGTCGCCACGAACATCCCCTTCCTCCTCAACCTGCTCGACGACCCGCAGTTCCGCGCGGGCGACGTCTCGACGCACTTCATCGAGGAGCACCCCGAGCTCACGCGCATCGTGCCCTCGCGCGACCGCGCGTCGAAGGTGCTCTCCTGGCTCGCCGACGTCACGGTGAACAAGCCGAACGGCTCGGCCGACGGCGTCATCCAGCCCTCGCTCAAGCTGCCGGCGGTCGACCTCGAGACGCCCGCGCCCGACGGCGCGCGTCAGCGTCTGCAGACGCTCGGCCCCGTGGGCTTCGCGAAGGCGCTGCGCGACCAGACGGCCCTCGCGGTCACCGACACGACGTTCCGCGACGCGCACCAGTCGCTGCTCGCGACGCGCGTGCGCACCGCCGACCTCGTCGCGGTCGCTCCGCACGTCGCCCGCCTGACGCCGCAGCTGCTGTCGGTCGAGGCGTGGGGAGGGGCGACGTACGACGTCGCGCTGCGCTTCCTCGGCGAGGACCCGTGGGAGCGCCTGGCTGCGCTGCGCGAGGCCATGCCGAACCTGCCCATCCAGATGCTGCTGCGCGGTCGCAACACCGTCGGCTACACGCCGTACCCGACCGAGGTGACGAACGCGTTCGTCGACGAGGCCGCGCGCACGGGCATCGACGTCTTCCGCATCTTCGACGCCCTCAACGACGTCGACCAGATGCGCCCCGCGATCGACGCCGTGCTCGAGACGGGCTCGACGGTCGCCGAGGTGGCGCTGTGCTACTCGGGCGACCTGCTGAACCCCGACGAGGACCTCTACACGCTCGACTACTACCTGCGGCTCGCGGGTCGCATCGTGGATGCGGGCGCGCACGTGCTCGCGATCAAGGACATGGCGGGCCTGCTGCGCGCCGGTGCCGCGACGCAGCTCGTGACGGCGCTGCGCGCCGAGTTCGACGTGCCGGTGCACCTGCACACGCACGACACGGCGGGCGGCCAGCTCGCGACGATCCTCGCCGCCTCCGCGGCGGGCGTCGACGCCGTCGACGTCGCCTCCGCCGCCATGGCGGGCACGACGAGCCAGCCGCCGATGTCGGCGCTCGTCGCCGCCATCGCCCACACGGAGCGCGACACGGGCCTCGACCTGCAGGCCGTGAGCGACCTCGAGCCGTACTGGGAGGCCGTGCGCCGCCTCTACAAGCCGTTCGAGTCGGGCCTGCCGGGTCCCACCGGTCGCGTGTACAAGCACGAGATCCCGGGCGGCCAGCTGTCGAACCTGCGCCAGCAGGCCATCGCGCTCGGCCTCGCCGACGACTTCGAGCGCATCGAGGACTGGTACGCCGAGGCGAGCCGCATCCTGGGGCGCCCGACGAAGGTCACGCCGTCGTCGAAGGTCGTGGGCGACCTCGCGCTGCAGCTCGTGGCGCAGAACGTCGACCCCGCGGACTTCGAGGAGAACCCGGGGAAGTACGACATCCCCGACTCCGTCATCGGATTCATGGCCGGCGAGCTCGGCGACCTGCCGGGCGGATGGCCGGAGCCCTTCCGTACGAAGGTGCTCGAGGGCCGCACCGTCAAGATCGGCGTCACCGACCTCACCGACGAGCAGAAGGCGTCGCTCGTCGAGCCCGGGGTCGACCGGCAGCAGGCGCTCAACGCGCTGCTGTTCCCCGGCCCGACCAAGGACTTCCACGCGACGCGCGACGAGTTCGGCGACCTCTCGGTCGTCGACACGATCGACTTCCTCTACGGCATGCAGCCCGGCGAGGAGCACCGCGTCGGCATCGGCACGGGCGTCACGCTCAACGTGGCGCTCGAGGCGATCGGCAAGCCCGGCGAGGACGGCATGGTCACGGTCATGACGGTGCTGAACGGCCAGCTGCGGCCCGTCTACGTGCGCGACCGCTCGGTGAAGGTCGAGAAGCTCGCGGCCGAGAAGGCCGACTCGTCGCAGGCCGGCCACGTCGCCGCGCCGTTCGCGGGCGCCGTGACCGTGACGGTCGCCGAGGGCGACGCCGTCGCCGTCGGCCAGCCCGTCGCCACGATCGAGGCCATGAAGATGGAGGCCGCCATCACGGCGCAGGTCGCCGGCACGGTGCAGCGGCTCGCGATCCAGGGCACGCGTGCCGTGGAGGCGGGTGACCTGATCGCGGTGATCGCGTGATCGACGTCGAGCTCGCCGTCATCGGCTCCGGCAGCGGCAACGCCGTCGTCGGCCGCGAATGGGCCGGGCGCGCCGTCGCGATCGTCGACGATGCGCCCGCGTTCGGCGGCACGTGCCTCAACCGCGGCTGCATCCCCACGAAGATGCTCGTGCACCCCGCCGACGTCGTCGAGTCGGTGCGCCACGGCGCCCGCATCGGCGTCACGGGTGCCGCGACCGCCGACTGGCACGCCGTGCAGGAGCGCGTCTTCGGCCGCATCGACGCCAACGCGGCCGCGAGCGAGCGCTGGCGCCTCGGGCAGGAGGGCGTGCACGTCGTGCGCGAGCACGTGCACCTCGAGGATGCGCGCACGCTCGTGACGGCGTCGGGGGAGCGGATCCGCGCCGAGCGCCTCGTGATCGCCGTCGGCTCGCGGCCCCGGGCGATCCCGGGCGTCGATCCCGCGCTCGTGCACACGTCCGACACCGTCATGCGCATCCCGACGCTGCCTCCCACCGCGGTCGTCGTCGGCGGCGGGGCCATCGCCGTCGAGCTCGCGCACGTGCTGTCGGCGTTCGGCGTCGCCATCACGATGGTGCTGCGCGGCGACCGCGTGCTCTCGGGCGAGGACGCCGCGGTCTCCGACCTCGCGACGCGCGCCGCGGCCGACCGATTCACGGTGCTCCGCGGCCGCACGGTCGTCGGCGTCGAGGCCGTCGGCGACGACCGCCGCGTGACGCTCGACGACGGCTCCGTGCTCGACACGGGGCTCGTGCTGAACGCGACCGGTCGCATCCCGAACGCCGACGCGCTCGGCGCCGCCGAGCTCTTCGACACGCACCCCGACGGTCGTCTCGTCACCGACGCGCGCCTGCGCGTGCTCGCGGGCGGCGAGCCCGTCGAGGGCGTCTACGCGCTCGGCGACATCACGAGCGCGCACCAGCTGAAGCACGTCGCCAACGAGCAGGCGCGCGTCGTGCGGGCGAACCTGCGCGGCGAGGTCCTGGAGGACACGCTCGCACCGATCCCGCAGGCGATCTTCGGGCATCCCGAGGTCGCGTCGTTCGGCGTGCGCGGCCAGGATGCGCCCGCCGACGCCGTCGTCGTCGATCGCGCCTACTCGTCGACGGCCTACGGCTGGGCGATGGAGGACGAGTCGTCGTTCGCCCGTCTCGTCGTGGCTCGCGACGGGCAGATCCTCGGCGCGCACGTCGCCGGACCGCAGGCTGCCATCCTCATCCAGCCGCTCGTGCTCGCCGCGAGCCAGCGCCAGTCGGTGCGCGGCCTCGCCCGCAGCCTGTACTGGCCGCATCCCGCGTTGACCGAGGTGATCGAGAACGCCTTGCTCGACGCCGAGAAGGAGCTCGCCCGATGATGGATGGCGCCCACCGCCTCGACCTCCGGGGACTGCTCGACGCCGAGAAGGAGCACAAGCCATGACCGTTCGCGAGATCCGCGTGTTCGGCGATCCCGTGCTGCGCACGGCCGGCGACCCCGTCGACCCCGCCGACCCTGCGACGAGGCAGCTCGTCGAGGACCTCGTCGAGACCGTGCGGGTGCCCGGACGCGCGGGCGTGGCCGCCTGCCAGATCGGCGTCGCGGCGCGAGCGTTCAGCTACAACGTCGACGGCGACGTCGGCTACGTGCTCAACCCCGTGCTCGTCGAGGTGCGCGGCGAGGTCGAGCTCGTCGACGAGGGCTGCCTGTCGGTGCCGGGGCTCGGCTACCCGACGCCGAGGCACCCGTGGGCGCGCGTCGAGGGCGTCGACCTCGACGGCGGACGCGTCATCCTCGAGGGGTCGGGCCTCATGGCGCAGATGCTGCAGCACG
This sequence comes from Agrococcus jejuensis, assembly GCF_007679035.1. Taxonomy (GTDB): domain Bacteria; phylum Actinomycetota; class Actinomycetes; order Actinomycetales; family Microbacteriaceae; genus Agrococcus; species Agrococcus jejuensis_A. Next base: position 99,698 of record NZ_VEFR01000001.1, read on the forward strand.
AGTGCGCCCACCTCGACGGCCGCCTCTACGTGCAGGCGCTCGAGAAGGACGTGCGCGCGCAGGCGATGGCCGACATCCGCGCCTCCTCCTGGTTCTGAGCCGGGCATGACGAACGCCCCGGCGACCGCGAGGTCGCCGGGGCGTTCGTGCGTGCAGCGGGAGCCGGCTACGGCACCGAGACGCCGAACGACTCGTCGGCGTACAGGCGCTCGATCTCGTCGCCGAAGTCCTTGACGATGTTGTGGCGCTTGATCGACATCTTCGGCGTGAGGTGGCCGCCGTCCTCGGTGAACTCGACGGGCAGGATGACGAACTTGCGCACGGCCTCCGCACGCGAGACCTGCGCGTTGCCGTGCTGCACGGCACGCGTGACCTCGGCGACGACCTGCTCGTTCGCGATCGCCTCCTCGACGCGCATCGACTCGTCGAGGCCGTTGTTCTTCAGCCACGTCGGCAGCATCTCGGTGTCGAGCGTGACGAGCGCGCCGACGAACGGGCGCTGGTCGCCGACGGCGACGACCTGGCCCACGACGAGGTTCGAGCGGATCGGGTCCTCGAGCGTCGTCGGGGCGACGTTCTTGCCGCCCGCCGTCACCATGATCTCCTTCTTGCGACCCGTGATCCGCAGGTAGCCGTCGGCGTCGAGCTCGCCGAGGTCGCCGGTCTTGAACCACTCGCCGTCGAAGGCCTCGGCCGTCGCCTCGGGGTTGTTCCAGTACTCCTTGAACACGGCGATGCCGGCGATCTGCACCTCGCCGTCGTCGCCGATGCGCACGCCGTTGCCGGGCAGCACGGGGCCGACGGTGCCGATCTTGAACTTGTCCGGCCGGTTCACCGTCGCGGGCGCCGTCGTCTCGGTGAGGCCGTAGCCCTCGAGGATGCGGATGCCGAGGCTACGGTAGAAGTGGCCGAGGAAGGTCGACAGCGGGGCCGAGCCCGACACGGCGTACCGCACGCGGCCGCCGAGGGCAGCCTTGAGCTTCTTGTAGACGAGGGCGTCGAAGACGCGGAACTGCAGCGCGAGCCCGAGCGGGACCTTGCCCGCGTCGACGGCCTTCGAGTGCGCGACCGCGACGTCGGCGGCCTTGCGGAAGATCTTGCCCTTGCCGCCGGCCTCGGCCTTCTGCTCCGAGACGTTGAACACCTTCTCGAACACGCGCGGCACGGCGAGGAGGAACGTGGGGGAGAAGGAGGTCATCGACTCGACCAGCTTCTTGGTGTCGGGCTGGTGGCCCACCTTGACGCCTGCCGTGACGGCGAGCGCGGCGATGAAGCGCGCGAAGACGTGCGCCGTCGTGATGAACAGCAGCGTCGACGAGCCGGGGGCCACGACCTCGCCGAGGTCGATCGCGGCGTTGCGCGAGAGCTCGACGAAGTTGGCGTTGGTGAGCACGACGCCCTTCGGGCGGCCCGTCGAGCCCGACGTGTAGATGAGCGTCGCGACGTCGTCGGCCTTCGCGATGCGGCTGCGTCGCTCGATCTCCTCGTCGGGCACGTCGACGCCCTGCGCGACGAGCTCGTCGAGGTGGCCGGAGTCGAGGCGCCACACGTCGCCGATCGCGGGCAGGTCGCCCTGCACCTCGTCGAGGCGCGCGAGCATCTCGGCGGTCTCGACGATGACGCGCGTCGCGCCGGAGTCCGACAGGATCCACTGGATCTGGCTGGGTGCGCTCGTCTCGTAGACGGGCACGAGGATGGCGCCGGCGAACCAGACGGCGAAGTCGATGAGCGTCCACTCGTAGCGCACGCGCGACATGATGCCGATGCGGTCGCCGGGCTCGACGCCGGCGGCGACGAGGCCCTTCGCGAGGGCGACGACCTGCGCGTGGAACTCACGCGTCGACACGTCCTTCCACCCCGCTCCGTCTGGCACGGCGAACAGGGGCGCGTCGGGCGACGTCGTCATGCGGTCGCGCAGCAGGTCGCACGTGTTCGCATTCGGATCGCGCTCGACGAGCACGGGTCGGATCTGGCCGGCGTCGGTCACGGTGGCTCCTTCGGCTCCGTACGTGAGGGCTCGTCACGATCCTATGGGGAGAGGCTGTGACCGCGCGGCCCCGCCGAGGCCCCGCAGCGACACCGCGGGGGATGCCGACCCTCGGCACGGGCGTCTGGCTAGAGTGGGGCGCCGGGGGTGGTGCGTTCGATGTTCAACTGGCTACTGAAGCACTGGATCGTGGGGCCGTACATCCTCACGGTGTTCCGTCCGTGGATCAAGGGCATGGAGCACATCCCGGCCACGGGCCCCGTCATCATCGCGGGCAACCACCTGTCGTTCATCGACTCCGTGCTCATGCCGCTCGTGGTGCGCCGACGCGTGTACTTCCTCGCGAAGTCGGAGTACTTCACGGGCCGCGGCCTCAAGGGCGCGCTCGTGCGATGGTTCTTCCTCGCCTCCGGCCAGCTGCCCATCGACCGCTCGGGCGGCAAGGCGAGCGAGGCGAGCCTCGACTCCGGCCTCAAGGTGCTCGCGCGGGGCGACGTGCTCGGCATCTACCCCGAGGGCACGCGCAGCCCTGACGGCAAGCTCTACCGCGGTCGCACGGGCATCGCCCGCATGGTGCTCGAGGGCCAGGTGCCCGTCGTGCCGTGCGTCATGATCGGCACGGAGCAGATCATGCCGACGGGCACGTTCCTGCCGAAGGTCGGCCGCGTCGGCATCGTGTTCGGCGAGCCGCTCGACTTCTCGCGCTACTACGGCCTCGACACCGATCGCTTCGTGCTGCGCTCGGTGACCGACGAGATCATGTACGCCCTCGCTCGCCTGAGCGACCAGGAGTACGTCGACGTCTACGCGTCGAGCGCCAAGGCCAAGCGCCCCGCAGCCGCGAAGCCGGCGGATGCGCCGACGACCGCGTCGGCGACGGAGCCCACGGCCGCCTGACGCTGCGCCCTCGGCGAAGCCCGCCGCCGGCGGCCGGCCGCGGTCGTCATGCGGCACCCGCGCGCGCGTAGACTCGACCCTCGTGACCACCGCAGCCATCAGCCCCGATCCCACCCTCGTCGCCGGGCTCGACGCGTATCGCTCGCTGCCCATCAAGCAGCAGCCCGCGTGGCCGGATGCGGATGCCATCGACGCCGTGCGCGCGGAGCTCGCGACGCTGCCGCCGCTCGTCTTCGCCGGCGAGGTCGACATGCTGCGCGACCGGCTCGCGGCCGCCGCATCCGGCCACGCGTTCGTGCTGCAGGGCGGCGATTGCGCGGAGACCTTCGCAGGTGCGACGGCCGACCAGATCCGCAACCGGGTCAAGACGATCCTGCAGATGTCGGTCGTGCTCACGTACGGCGCCGCCATGCCCGTCGTGAAGATGGGTCGCATGGCCGGCCAGTTCGCCAAGCCCCGCTCGAGCGACCTCGAGACGCGCGAGGGCGTGACGCTGCCGGCGTACCGCGGCGACATCGTGAACGGCTACCCCTTCACCGAGGAGTCGCGCACGGCCGACCCGCAGCGCATCCTGCGCGGCTACCACATGGCCGCGTCGACGCTGAACCTCGTGCGCGCCTTCACGCAGGGTGGCTTCGCCGACCTGCGCGAGGTGCACTCGTGGAACAAGGGCTTCGCGAAGAACCCGGCGAACGCGCGCTACGAGGCGCTCGCGGGCGAGATCGACCGCGCCATCCGCTTCATGGAGGCCGCGGGCGCGAACTTCGACGAGCTGCGCGCCGTGGAGTTCTACACGGGTCACGAGGGCCTGCTCATGGACTACGAGCGGCCGATGACGCGCGTCGACTCGCGCACGGGCCTCGCGTACGACACGTCGAGCCACTTCCAGTGGATCGGCGAGCGCACGCGCGAGATCGACGGCGCGCACGTCGACTTCTTCTCCCGAGTCCGCAACCCGATCGGCGTGAAGCTCGGCCCGTCGACGACGCCCGACGACATGGAGCGCCTCGTCGACCGCCTCGACCCCGAGCGCGAGCCGGGCCGCCTGACGTTCATCACCCGCATGGGTGCCGGCACGATCCGCGACGCGCTGCCCGCGCTGCTCGAGGCGTCGAAGTCGCTGGAGTCGACGCCCGTGTGGATCACCGACCCCATGCACGGCAATGGCATCACGACGCGCAACGGCTACAAGTCGCGCCGCTTCGACGACGTCGTCGACGAGGTGCGCGGCTTCTTCGAGGCGCACCGCGCCGCCGGCACGTTCCCGGGCGGCCTGCACGTGGAGCTCACGGGCGACGACGTCACCGAGTGCCTCGGCGGCTCGGAGCAGATCGACGAGGCGGCGCTCGAGAGCCGCTACGAGTCGCTGTGCGACCCGCGCCTCAACCACATGCAGTCGCTCGAGCTCGCGTTCCTCGTCGCCGAGGAGCTGCGCGCGATCTCCTGATCCATCCAGCACGCACGAAGGGCCGGTCCGCAAGGACCGGCCCTTCGTGCATCCCCTGCGGGGCGGGATCAGTACTGCGCGGTCACGGTGACGGCCGAGCCCTCGTCGATCGACGCGCCCGGCTCGGGGCTGACGGCGGTCGGTCGCGCGACGGACTGCAGCGGCCCTGGCACGTTCGTGTCGAGCGTCACGACGAAGCCGAGCGCCTCGAGGGCCGCGACGGCGTTCGGGATGTTCTGGTCGAGGATGTCGGCGGGGATCTGCACCTGCGGCAGGCCGCTCGAGACGACGACGCCCACCGCGACGCCCGAGCCGTACTGGGCCTCGGCGGGGTAGCTCGCGCGGATGATCTGCCCCTCGGGCACCTCGCGGCTGGCCTCGGGCGTGACGGCGCCGAGCGTGAGGCCCACCGATGCCAGCACCGTCTGCGCGTTCGGCTGGTCGAGGCCCACGAGGTTCGGCTGCTGCCCGCGGGAGACGACGGGGTGGAAGGCCGTGCCGCGCGGCCACGTCTCCTGCGACGTCGCGGCGACGCCGCCGTCGGCCCACGCGTTCACGACCGTGCCGGCCTGCTCGTCCGAGAAGACGTCGATCGTGCTCGTCGCGGCGAATCCCGCGGACTCGAGCGTCGAGGCGGCATCCTGCTCGGCGACGCCCGCGAGCTGCGGTGCAGGCAGCATCTCGATGCCGAGCGACAGCACGAGGGTCACCTCGGTGCCGCGCGGCAGCTCGGCGCCGGGTGCCGGGTCGGTGCGGATGAGGCCGTCGGCGAGCACGTCGGCGCTGTACTCGCCCTGCATGGCGTCGGCGCCCACGAGGCCCGCGGCCTCGAGGGCGGCGCGCGCATCCACCTCGCTCGTGCCGACCGCGATCTCGGGCACGGTCGTCTGCCCGCCCGGGCCGGCGTTGAGCCACCAGCCGGCGCCCGCTGCCACGAGGGCGAGCACGAGCACGAGCACGAGCAGCACGACGCCGCGTCGGCGACGTGCGGCGGCCTTGCGCTGCAGCGCCCGCGCCGCGGGCGGCACGTCGCCCGTGTCGAGCGACGGCAGGTCGCCCGTCGCGATGCCGCCGCGGCGCGGGGCGGCGCGCTCCGGCTCGACGACGGTCGTCTCGGCGTCGGCGACTGCCGTGGCCGCGACGGGCAGCATGCGCGTGTGCGCGCTCGTGGTCGAGCGCTCGCCTGCACGGATGCGCCCGACCTCGTCGAGCATCTCGCTCGCGTCGGCGGGACGCAGGTTGGGATCCTTGTGCGTCGACCAGTGCACGAGCAGGTCGAGCTCGTGGGGGATCGACGGCTCGAGGCTCGACGGCGACGGCACCTGCTCGTGCGCGTGCTGGTATGCGATCTGCAGCGGCTGCTCGCCCGTGTAGGGCTGCTTGCCCGTGAGCATCTCGAACAGCATGATGCCGACGGCGTAGATGTCGCTGCGCGCGTCGGCGATGCCGCGCGTGACGAGCTCGGGGGAGAGGTAGGCGATCGTGCCGAGCAGCGCCTTGCCCGTCGCGGTGTTGGCCGTCGCGGCGCGCGCGAGGCCGAAGTCGGCGATCTTGATGCGGCCGTCGTGCGCCAGCAGCACGTTCTCGGGCTTGATGTCGCGGTGCACGATGCCCGCGCGGTGCGCGGCGGAGAGGCCGGCGAGCACGGCCTCGAGCACCTGCAGCGCCTGCGCCGGGCGGATGCGGCCGCGCTCGAGCAGCAGGTCGCGCAGCGTGATCGAGGGGACGTGCTCCATCGCGAGGTACGCGAGCCCGGGCTCCTCGCCCTGGTCGAGCACGTTGACGACGTTGGGGTGCGCGAGGCGCGCAGCCTGGCGCGCCTCCTGGATGAAGCGCTCGCGGAACTGGTCGTCGTCGGCGAGATGCGGATGCATGACCTTCAGCGCGATGCGCCGGTCGAGTCGCAGGTCGGTCGCGACGTACACGGTGGCCATCCCGCCACGGGCGATGCGGTCGCCCACCTGGTACCTGCCGTCGACGAGACGCCCGGTGAGGGGGTCGTCATGGGTCGCAGGCACGACAGGATCGTAGAGGCTGCACGGCGCTGCGCCGTGCGGGCACGCGGAGGACACGGCAGACTGGAGCCGTGGACACCGCTTGGCTCACGATCCCCGATCTCGTCGACCGCATGGGGCTCGGCCCCTCACGCATCCGCCGCCTCGTCGAGGAGCGCGCCCTGCCGGCGACGCGACGCGACGGCGTGCTCGTCGTCCCCGAGGTCTTCCTCGTCGACGACGCGCCCATGGGCGAGCTCAAGGGCACGGTCATGCTGCTCGGCGACCTCGGCTTCGACGACGACGAGGCCGTCGCATGGCTGCTCGAGTCCGAGCCCTCGCTCGGCACGAGCCCCATCGACGCGCTGCGCGCCGGCCGCAAGGCCGAGGTGCGCCGCGTCGCGCAGGCGCTCGGATAGCGACGCGCGAGCCCTCGGCGAGGGCGCGCTAGCTGTCGCGGTTCGCAGCCGCCGCCGCGAGGCGCTCGAGCTCGAGCACGGCGCCGCGCGAGAGCTCGGCATCGCGCAGGGCCTCGAGCGCGCTGCCGACCGCGCGGTCGATCATGCCCTCGAGGCGCTCGAGCGCGCCGGCGTCCGCAATCGTGCGCTGCAGCATCTGGATCTGCGCGGGCTCGAGCTCGGGGTCGCCGAGCAGCTCGTCGAGCGTCGTGCGCGGGCCGGGCGCCATCTCGCGGCGCGCGAGCTCGACGAGCACGGTGCGCTTGCCCTCGCGCAGGTCGTCGCCTGCGGGCTTGCCCGTGACGGTGGGATCGCCGAAGACGCCGAGGATGTCGTCGCGCATCTGGAACGCGGTGCCGACCGGAACGCCGTAGCCGCTCAGCGCCTCGAGCTGCTGCGCGCTGCCGCCCGCCATCGTGGCGCCCATGAGCAGCGGCGCCTCGACCGAGTACTTCGCCGACTTGTAGACCGCGACCGTGTGCGCGCGCTGCAGGAGGCTCTGCGGCTCCTGCCGCACCCATGCGGCCTCCTCGAGCACGTCGAGGAACTGGCCGAGGCCGACCTCCTCGCGCATGGTCGAGAACACCTGCATGGCGGCGTCGCGGCGATCGGGGACGAGCGCGCCCGCGCCGGCGCGCGCGAGGTCGTCGGCCCAGCCCAGCAGCAGGTCGCCGACGAGGATCGCGCCGTTGATGCCGAACGCGTCCGCGCGGCCGCGCCACTCGCCGCCGCGGTGCACGGCCTCGAGCCTGCGGTGCACGCTGGGGGCGCCGCGACGCGTGTCGGACGAGTCCATGACGTCGTCGTGCACGAGCGCGGCGGCGTGGAAGACCTCGACGGCGGCGGCCATCGAGACGATCGCCTCCCATTCGGGGTCCGACGGGCTGCCGGTCGTGTGGCTCGCGTCGGGTCGCGCCGCGGCCACGGCGTGCCATCCCCAGTGCAGGAAGCCCGCGCGCATGCGCTTGCCGCCGGTCGTGAGCGCCTCGACGGCGTCGAAGATGGGCGAGAGATCCGCGGAGATCGCTGCAGCGGCCGAGCGCCGCTCGACGAGGAACTCGCGGATGCGGTCGTCGACCGCCGTGGGGAAGCGGGAGCCGGGCGACACATCCATAGCCTAGTGACAGTCCCAGGGCGTACACTGACTCGTCCGGGAACACCGACATCCCGGGAGCCCTGGGGGATCACATGCCACTGAGCGAGCAGGAGCAGCGCCTTCTCGACGAGATGGAGCGCAACCTCTACAAGCACGAGGCCGACATCGTGTCGACGTCGTCGGGTCCTCGCACCGTGAACTACACGCGCGTCGCCCTCGGCATCGCGCTCGTCGCGGCCGGACTCGCCGTCGTCGTGATCGGCGTGGTCGTGCAGTTCGCCCTCATCGGCGTCGCGGGCTTCGGCCTCGCCGTCGGTGGTGCGATGCTCGCGCTCACCGCCTCGCGCCCCGCAGAGGCGGACGAGACGGAGTCGGGCGACGCTCCCAAGGGCGGCGCCGCGCCCAAGGCGCGCACGCGCTCCTCGCTCATGGAGCGCCTGAGCGACGAGTGGGACAAGCGCCAGCAGCAGTAGCGCGCGCGGAGCCTCCACTCCGCTCCACATCAGCTTCCAGAAGGCCGGCCCCGCGGGGCCGGCCTTCTGCGTGTCCGCCGTGCCGCCGCCCTCCACGACCCTCCACGGCATCCGCCCCGAGCCCGCATCCGCGGGCTCGGGGCATCGTCATGCCGTGCGACGCGCGAGCGTCCTCCACCGCGCTCCACCGTGCCTTTCCTGGGAAGTTGCGCCATATTCGAGCGAATCTCCGCTCTTGGTGGATGAAAGTGGAGTAGTGTGGAGGAACGTGCAGGACGCACGTCCCAACCACTGGCCGGATGGAGAGGGGGCGCAGTGTTCCTCGGCACCCACGCCCCCAAGCTCGACGACAAGGGCCGCGTCATCCTCCCCGCGAAGTTCCGCCAGGACCTCGAGTCGGGCATCGTGCTGACGCGCGGCCAGGAGCGCTGCATCTACGTGTTCTCGGCCGTCGAGTTCCAGAAGGTGCACGAGCGCATCCGGCAGGCGCCGCTCACGAGCGCCGGCGCCCGCGACTTCCTGCGCCTGTTCCTCTCCGGCGCGTCGAGCGAGTCGCCCGACAGCCAGCACCGCATCACGATCCCGACCTCGCTGCGCGAGTACGCGGGGCTCGAGCGCGACCTCACCGTCATCGGCGTCGGCGACCGCGCGGAGATCTGGGCCACCGACGCCTGGAACGACTACTACTCGGCCAAGGAGGCCGACTTCTCGAGCACCACGGAGGAGGTGATCCCGGGCATCTTCTGACCGAGTCCTCGACCCTCAGCCGAGGCCGTGCTGCACCTTCCCCGGTGGCACGACCGCGGATGAGGATCCGGGATCCGGATCAGGCCCGCACATCATGGACGCCAGCTCCCTCCACACCCCCGTCATGCTCGAGCGCTGCCTCGAGCTGCTCGCACCCGCCGCGTCGCGCGACGGCGCCGTCGTCGCCGACGCGACGCTCGGCATGGGCGGGCACGCCGAGCAGCTGCTCGAGCGCCACCCCGGCATGACCCTCGTCGGCATCGACCGCGACCCCGACGCCATCCGACTCGCAGGCGAGCGTCTCGCGCGCTTCGGCGACCGCGTGCGCATCGTGCGCCACGTCTACGACGAGCTCGAGGAGTCGCTCGCCGACGCCGGCGTCGACCGGCTCGACGGCATCCTCTTCGACCTGGGCGTCTCGAGCCTGCAGCTCGACGACGCCGACCGCGGGTTCGCCTACGCGAAGGACGCGCCGCTCGACATGCGCATGGGGCAGGAGGGGCCGACGGCCGCCGACCTGCTCGCGACGCTCGACGAGCGCGAGCTCGCCCGCATCATGCAGCGGTACGGCGACGAGCGGCTCGCCGGCCGATACGCCCGCGCGATCGTGCGCGAGCGCCAGCAGGAGCCCATCGTCATGAGCTCGCGGCTCGTCGACATCCTCGACCGTGCGACCCCCGCGGCTGCGCGCAAGCCCGGCCACGTCGCCAAGCGCGTCTTCCAGGCGCTGCGGATCGTCGTGAACGACGAGCTCGGCGTGCTCGAGCGGGCGATCCCCGCCGCGCTCGACGCGCTCGAGCCCGGCGGACGCATCGTCGTCATGGCCTACCAGTCGCTCGAGGACCGGATCGTGAAGTCCGCGCTGCGCGAGGCCACGACCGATCGCACGCCGCTCGGCGTGCCGGCGGCACTGCCCGAGCATGCGGCGCCGTACCGCCTCCTGCTGCGCGGCGCCGAGCTCGCCGACGACGACGAGCGAGCCAGGAACCCCAGATCCATCCCCGTGCGGCTGCGAGCCGCCGAGCGCATCGAAGGAGGAGCATGAGCGCGCTGGAGAGCCTCCACACGCTGCCCGAGCGGGCACCGGGACGCAGTCCCGAGCGTGAGTCCGAGCGACGCCGTCGCCTCGTCGCGCTGCCGCGGCCCACGGTGCGCCGCGCGCCGAGCGTCGTGCACGGCGTCGTCGCGCTCGCGGGCCTCGGTGCGATCATCCTCGGCCAGCTGGGCCTCTCGATGGCGCTCGGCGAGGGCGCGTACGAGATCGCGGGCCTGGAGGCGTCGTCGGCGCAGCTGAGCCGCGAGCAGCAGACGCTGCAGGAGCAGCTCGACACGCTCGAGTCGCCCCAGCAGGTCGCGACCGCGGCCGAGTCGCTCGGCATGGTGCAGGGGCAGGCGAGCCAGTTCCTGCAGCTGTCGTCGGGCGCGGTGCTCGGCGGTCCGGACGCGCTGCACATGCAGCAGCCGAGCATCGCCACGAACGGGAACCTGCTGGTCGGCAACGAGCTGCTGCAGTCGTCGACGCCCGCGCCGCAGGCGCCCGTCGTCCAGGAGCCGGTCGAGCCCGAGCCGTATCCCGGCATGCTTCTGCCCGCCGAGGGCGTGGCACCCGGCGTCGGCGGCTGACCGCCGATACCGTCGCAGCCGGATGGTCGACAGGCTGTCGCGAGGAAGGGGAGCCGTGCCGACGAACGAGCGCAGCAGGCGCATGACCCGTGTGCGATCGATCCTCACCGGCATCGTGGTCGTCGCCTTGGTCGGCGCGTGCGTCGTGCGGCTCGTCGACATCCAGCTCGTGCGTGCCGAGGCGCTCAACGCCGAGGCGTCGGGGCGCGTCGGTGCGACGGCACCCATCCACGGCACGCGCGGCGACATCGTCGACGCGAACGGCACCGTGCTCGCAGGCACCGTCGACCGCTGGGACCTCACGATCTCGCCGCAGTTCGTGCACGACCTCACGGAGCGCGACGGCCTCGAGGCCGGCGAGGTCGTGACGGGCGGCGAGATCTTCGAGCGGCTCGCGGCGATCACGGGCGAGGACCCGCTCGTCTACCAGGCGGCGGTCGACGCCGCGCTGCTCGCCAACCCCGAGTCCGACTACCTCGTGCTCGACACGGGCCTCGACGGCACGCAGTACCAGCAGATGCGCGACCTGCAGCAGGAGCTGCCGATCGGCTTCGTCACGCTGCGCTCGAACCCGCAGCGCGTCTACCCGGCGGGGGCCGTCGCGGGCAACCTCGTGGGCTTCATGGGCACCGACGGTCCGCTCGCGGGCCTCGAGATGACGCAGGACCAGTCGTGCCTCGCGCCCGAGCCGGGCGAGCAGACCTTCGAGCGCGGCGCCGACGGCACGCCCATCCCCGGCAGCACCGTCGTCACCGAGCAGTCGGCCGACGGCGGCACCCTGCAGCTCACGATCGACGCCGACGTGCAGTTCCAGGCGCAGCAGCTCGCCGAGCAGTACCGGCAGCAGTACCAGGCGCAGTCGGCCAACGTCATCGTCGCCCGCACCGACGGCTCGCTCGTCGCCGTCGCGCAGACGCCGACGGTCGACCCCAACGACCCCGCCGCGACCGCAGCCTCCGACTACGGCTCCTTCGCGTTCACGCAGGGCCTCGAGCCCGGCTCGATCTTCAAGACCATGGCGATGGCGGCGATGCTCGACCTCGGCCTCGTCGACCCTGGCACCGAGCGCACCGTGCCGTGGCGCTACGACCCCGACGGGCCCGTGCGCGTGTCGGATGCGCACTCGCACCCCGACATGCAGTGGACCGCGACGGGCATCCTCGTGAACTCGTCGAACGTCGGCATGGTCGACCTCGCGCAGGGCATGAGCCGCGACGACTACTTCGACTACCTCGCCGGCTTCGGCTTCGGTGCCGAGACCGTCGGCTTCCCCGGCGAGTCGACCTTCCCCCTCGCGAGCGACCCGTCGGGCCTCGATGCCCAGACGCAGCTCAACGTGCTGTTCGGCCAGGGCATCCAGGTCACGCCGATGCAGATGGTCGGCGCGTACCAGACGATCGCGAACGGCGGCGTGCACTCCGACCTGCAGCTCGTCGACTCGTGCACGCTCGCCGACGGCACCGTCGTGTCGCCCGAGCAGGGGGACGACACGCGCGTGATCGGCGAGGACACCGCCGACACGCTGCTCGGCATGATGGAGCACGTCGTCACCGACTACGGCGCCGTGCAGTTCCCGATCCCGGGCTACCGCGTCGCCGCGAAGACCGGCACGGCCGAGGTCGTGCTCGACCCGTCGGTCGGCTACGACCCGGTGCAGCGCATCGTGACGACGGCCGGCGTCTTCCCCGCGGACGACCCGCAGTTCGTCGTCTACGTGCAGCTCGACCTGCCGCAGACGGAGCGGACGAGCGCGGCAGCCATCCCGCTGTTCCACGATATGGTGAGTCTCCTGATCCGGGAGTACGACATCCCGCCGAGCACCTCGCAGGCGCCTGACCTGCCGCTCGAATGGAACGACTGACATGGACGGGGGAACGGTGGAGGGAGTCGTCCCGCCGATCCTGAGGCCCGAGCATCCGACGCCCAGGCCGCTGAGCGCTCTCGTCGACGAGTTCACGCTCGAGACGGTGGGCGACGCGGATGGCGTCGAGGTCACGGGGATCACGAACGCATCGCAGGACGTGCGGCCAGGCGACATCTTCGCCGCGCTGCCGGGCCTGCGCAGGCACGGCGCCGAGTTCGCCGCCGACGCCGTCGCCCGTGGCGCCGTCGCGGTCGTCACGGACGCCGCCGGCGCCGCCGGCGCCGCCGTCGCGGGCGTCGACGCGCCGATCATCGTGCTCGACGAGCCGCGTGCCGCGCTCGGCGAGATCGCCGCATGGGTCTACCGCACCCGCGAGGACCCGCCGAAGCTCTACGGCATCACCGGCACGAACGGCAAGACGTCGACGGCGTTCATGCTCGAGGGCCTGCTCGCCGACCTCGGCTTCGTCACGGGCCTGTCGACGACGGCCGAGCGCCACGTCGGCGACGAGATCGTCACGTCGAAGCTCACGACGCCCGAGGCGAGCGAGCTGCACGCGCTGCTCGCCCGCATGCGCGAGGCGGGCGTGCGCGCCGCCGTGCTCGAGGTGAGCGCGCAGGCCATCGAGCGCCACCGCATCGACGGCGTCGAGTTCGACGTCGTGTCGTTCACGAACCTCAGCCACGACCATCTCGACGACTACGGCTCGATGGAGGCGTACTTCGCCGTCAAGCTCGAGCTGTTCACGCCCGACCGCGCCGAGCGCGGCGTCGTGTGCGTCGACTCCGAGTGGGGCAGGCGCGTCGCCGAGGAGACCCGCATCCCCGTCACGACCGTCTCGTCGACCGACGCCGAGGCCGACTGGCGCGTCGAGGTGCTCGACGAGCGCGTCGACGGCACGCGCTTCGCCCTCGTGGGCCGCGAGCGCACGATCGAGGTCGACATCCCGTTCATCGGCAGGCACCTCGCCGTCGACGCCGCCATCGCGATCCTCATGCTCGTCGAGGACGGCTTCGAGCTCGACGCCCTCGCCGAGTCCGTCGCGCGCGGCGTGCGCTCGACGCTGCCCGGCCGCATGGAGCGCGTCTCGGGCGACCGCGGGCCTGCGCTCTTCGTCGACTACGGCCACAGCCCCGACGCGTTCCAGGCGACGCTCGAGGCGCTGCGCCGCGTCACGCCCGGCCGCCTCGTCTTCGTCTTCGGCGCCGACGGCGACCGCGACGCCACGAAGCGCGCCGAGATGGGCCGCATCGGCGTCACGTACGCCGACGAGCTCGTCGTCACCGACTTCAACCCGCGCACCGAGGATGCCGCGAGCATCCGCGCGCAGATCCTCGAGGGAGCGCGCGCGGTCGACCCCGCACGCGTGCACGAGGTGAGCCCCGAGGAGGACGCCATCCGCCTGGCAGTCACGATCGCCGGCCCCGGCGACACGATCCTGTGGGCGGGCCCCGGCGACGCCGACTACCGCGACGTGCGCGGCGTGCGCGAGCCCTTCGTCGCCCGCGACGAGGCCGTGCTCGCGCTGCACGAGGCCGGCTGGTCCGAGTGATCGCGCTGCAGGCATCCGTCATCGCGCGCGCCGTCGGAGGCGTGCTCGTCGGCGACGACGCGCTCGTCACGGGCTCGGTGCAGACCGACTCGCGACTCGTCGAGCCCGGCGACGTCTTCGTCGCCATGCCGGGGGAGGTCACCGACGGCCACCGGTTCGTCGGCACCGCCGTCGCGGCCGGGGCTGCGCTCGTCGTGTGCGAGCGAGCCATCGACGACGACGTGCCGCACGTCGTCGTCGACTCGGGCCTCGCCGCGCTGCAGGCCCTCGCCGCCCACGTCGTCGCCGCGGTGCGCGAGCACTGCACCGTCGTGGGCATCACGGGCTCCAACGGCAAGACGACGACGAAGAACATGCTGCAGGCGATCCTCGAGCGCCATGGCGAGACCGTGAGCCCAGTGAAGTCGTTCAACAACGAGGTCGGCGCGCCCATGACGATGCTGCGCGCGACGTCGTCGACGCGCTTCCTCGTGCTCGAGCTCGGCGCGAGCCGCGAGGGCGACATCGCCTCGCTCGTGCGCCTCGCCATGCCCGACGTCTCCGTCGTGCTCAAGGTGGGCCTCGCGCACGCCGGCGAGTTCGGCGGCGTCGAGCGCACGCAGCGCGCCAAGCACGAGATCGTGCGCGACCTGCCGGACACGGCCGTCGCCGTGCTCAACCGCGACGACGACCGAGTGGCGTGGATGGCCGACCGCACCGAGGCGCGCGTGCGCTGGTTCGGCCTCGACGCGGGCGCCGACGCCGCGCCCGACACCGTGTGGGCATCGGGCATCGTCTCGTCGATCGACGGCACCTCGGCGACGATCCACCGCGGCGCCGACGCGTGGCCCATGACCCTGCGCATCCTCGGCGAGCACCACGTCATGAACGCCCTCGCGGCGCTGTCGGTCGCCGACGAGCTCGGCGTCGCGATCCCCGACGCCATCGCCGCGCTCGAGTCGATGGTGCGCGCGGAGCGGTGGCGCATGGAGCTGCTGCGCCCCGAGACGGGCGTCGTCGTGATCAACGACTCGTACAACGCGAGCCCCGACTCGATGGCGGCGGCGCTGCGCACGCTCGCGCACGTCTCGCGCACGTCCGGCGCCCGCTCGGTCGCCGTCATCGGCGCGATGACCGAGCTGGGGGAGACCCAGGTCGAGGAGCACGACCGCGTCGGGCGCCTCGTCGTGCGGCTCGGCATCGAGCGCCTCGTCGTCGTCGGCGAGGGCGCGAAGGCCGTGCACGACGCCGCCGAGCACGAGTCGTCGTTCGGCCAGGAGACCACCTACGTCGAGACGCAGGAGCAGGCGCTCGCGCTGCTGCGCGCGACCCTCGAGCCCGGCGACGTCGTGCTCGTGAAGTCGTCGCTGTCGGCGGGGCTCAAGGACCTCGGCGACGCGATCGGAGGCGTCGCATGATCGTGCTGCTCGTCTCCGCTGCCATCTCGCTCGTGTTCGCGCTCGCCGTGACGCCGCTCTACGCGCGGCTCGCGACCCGTCTCGGGTGGGGCCAGTTCATCCGCGCCGACGGACCGCAGTCGCACCACACGAAGCGCGGCACGCCCCAGATGGGCGGGCTCGTCTTCATCGTCGCGACGATCGTGGGCTACTTCGGCGGCAAGCTCGTCGGCTCGCTCGACGGCGTCGTCAACCTGCCGACCGCGCCCGCGCTGCTCGTGCTGCTGCTCATGGTCGGCCTCGGCGCCGTGGGCTTCGTCGACGACTACCTCAAGGTGCGCAAGCGGCAGTCGCTCGGACTCGGCGGCTGGGCGAAGATCGCCGGCCAGGTGGCGGTGGGCATCGTCTTCGCCGTGCTCGCGCTGCAGCTGCCCGACCAGTACGGGCAGACGCCGGCGTCGACCGCGATCTCCGCGGTCCGCGACATCGAGTGGCTCGACCTCACGCGCCTCGGCCTCGTCGTGGGCATCGGCCTCGCGGTGCTCTGGTTCGTCTTCATCATCGTGGCGACGTCGAACGCCGTGAACGTGCTCGACGGGCTCGACGGCCTCGCGACCGGCTCGACGATCTTCTCGGCCTCGGCGTTCGTGCTCATCGGCTTCTGGCAGAACGGCCAGGCGTGCCTCGGCGGCATCGCCGACGCCGTGCGCCCCGGAGGCGCCGTCGACGCCGACCTCTACCGCTGCTACCCGGTGCAGGCGCCCCTCGACCTCGCGGTCGTCGCCGCCTGCCTCGCCGCAGCGCTCATCGGCTTCCTCTGGTACAACACGAGCCCCGCGCAGCTCTTCATGGGCGACGTCGGCTCGCTCGGCCTCGGCGGCGCCCTCGCGGGCCTCGCGATCCTCACGCACACGCAGCTGCTCCTCGTGCTCATCGCGGGCCTGCCGCTCGTCGTCACCGGCAGCGTCATCCTGCAGCGCATCTACTTCAAGCTGACTCGCGGCAGGCGCATCTTCCTCATGAGCCCGCTGCACCACCACTTCGAGCTCAAGGGATGGGCGGAGATCCGCATCGTCGTGCGGTTCTGGATCGTCTCGGGTCTGTTCGTGGCCGCGGCCGTCGGCCTCTTCTACCTCGATTGGGTGATCCACCCTGCCCCGTGACGCCGGCACCCGCGACCTCTCGACGCTGACGAGCTGGCACGACGACTGGTCGGGCGTCCGTGCCGTCGTGCTCGGCCTCGGCGTCACGGGATTCGCGGCAGCGGACACCCTCGTCGAGCTCGGCGCCCACGTGAGCGTCGTCGCCGAGCGCGGCGACGCCGAACGCGAGCGCATCCTCGCGGTGCTCGGCGTCGAGGCGGTCGTCGCCGACGCGTCCGAGACGCCGCAGGCGCTCGCCGACGCCGAGCTCGTCATCGCCTCGCCCGGCCTACGTCCCACGCATCCGTGGCTCACGGGCGCCGTCGAGCGCGGGCAGACCGTGTGGGGCGACGTCGAGCTGGCGTGGCGCGTGCGCGACAAGGTGCGCGCTGCCGAGTGGCTGCTGGTGACCGGCACGAACGGCAAGACCACGACGACGCAGCTCGCCGCGCACATGCTGCAGGCGGGCGGCCTGCGCGTCGCCCCCGTCGGCAACATCGGCACGCCCGTGCTCGATGCCGTGCGCGACCCGCAGGGCTTCGACGTGCTCGTCGTCGAGCTCTCGTCGTTCCAGCTGCACGCGCTCGGCGAGGTGTGGCCGCACTCCGCCGTCTGCCTCAACCTCGACGACGACCACCTCGACTGGCACGGCGGCGCGCAGGCGTACCGCGACGCCAAGGCCAAGGTGTACCGCAACGCGCGCGTCGCCGCCGTCTACAACGTCGCCGACCCCGCCACGATGACGATGGTCGAGGAGGCCGAGGTCGTCGAGGGCTGCCGCGCCATCGGCTTCGGCCTCGGCATGCCCGGGCTCTCGGAGCTCGGCATCGTCGAGGGCATCGTCGCCGACCGCGCCTTCCTCGACGACCGCCGATCGCAGGCGCTCGAGCTCGCGACGCTCGATGACCTCGAGGTCGCGGGGCTCGCGACGCCCCACATGGCGCAGAACGTGCTCGCCGCCGCCGCCCTCGCGCGCGCCGTCGGGGTCGAGCCGACCGCGATCCGCGACGCCATCCGCTCGTTCCGCCTCGACCACCACCGCACCGAGCTCGTCGGCGAGGTGTCGGGCGTGCGGTTCGTCGACGACTCGAAGGCCACGAACCCGCACGCGGCCAACGGCTCGCTGCAGGCGTTCGGCTCGGTCGTGTGGATCGTCGGCGGCCTGCTGAAGGGCGTCGACGTGGCACCGCTCGTCGAGCGCCACGTCGGCAGGCTGCGCGCCGCCGTGGTGATCGGCGTCGATCGGGCGCCCGTCGTCGCCGCGTTCGCACGACACGCGCCCGGCATCCCGCTCGTCGAGGTCGACGAGCCCGACACTGGAGACGTCATGCGGACGGCCGTCACGGCTGCCCTGGCGCACGCATCCAGCGGCGACACGGTGCTGCTCGCCCCGGCGGCTGCATCGATGGATCAGTTCGAGAGCTACGCCGACCGCGGCCTGCGCTTCCAGCAGGCGGTGCGCGACGAGCAGCAGCGAGATGGAGGTGCCCATGGCCACGACGGTGGTGGACGCACCCCCGATCCCGGCGGTCCGCGGCCGCGGTAGCAGCGCGGTCGTCCGGCTGCGACGACTGTTCCCGACCATCACGGGCAACGAGCTGCTGCTCGTGGGCACGACGATCTTCCTCGTCGTCTTCGGCCTCGTCATGGTGCTGTCGTCGTCGGCGATCGAGAGCCGTGCCGAGTACGGCAGCATGCTGGGCGCCTTCCAGCGCCAGGGCCTCTTCGCGCTCGTGGGCGTGCCGCTCATGCTCATCGCGAGCCGCATGCCGGCGCTCTGGTGGCGCCGCCTCGCGTGGCCGGGCATCCTGCTCGCGATCGCGCTGCAGGCGCTCGTCGTCTTCACGCCGCTCGGCGTCGTCATCAACGGCAATCGCAACTGGCTGTCGATCGCCGGCTTCACGCTGCAGCCCGGCGAGGTCGGCAAGCTCGCCCTGTGCGTGTGGATCGCCGCGATCTTCACGCTCAAGGACGACCTCGGCAGGAGGTTCCTGCACGCGTGGATCCCCGTCGCGCCCGTCGCGGGCGCGTTCATCCTGCTCGTGCTGCGCGGCAACGACTTCGGCACCGTGATCATCCTCGCGATCCTCGTGCTCGGCACGATGTTCTTCGCGGGCGTGAAGTGGTGGCACCTGCTGCTGCCCGCGATCGCGGCGGGCGTCGCCGCCGTGCCCGTGCTGCTGTCGGCCGACTCGCGCGTGCGCCGCCTCGAGTCGTTCATCGTCGGCTGCCAGAACACCGACACCGACTACTACGCCGGATGCTGGCAGCAGCTGCACGGCACGTGGGCGCTGGCCAACGGCGGCCTGTTCGGCGTGGGGCTCGGCAACTCGCGCGCGAAGTGGATGTGGCTCGCCGAGGCCGACAACGACTACATCTTCGCGATCATCGGCGAGGAGCTCGGCCTCGTCGGCGCCGTCGTCGTGCTGCTGCTGTTCGTCGTGCTCGCGGTCGCGCTGCTGCGCATCATCCGCGAGGCGACCCTGCCGATGACGCGGATCGTGACGGGTGGCGTGCTCGTGTGGCTCGTCGGCCAGGCGATCGTGAACATCGCCGTCGTGCTGGGCCTGCTGCCCGTGCTCGGCGTGCCGTTGCCGCTCATCTCGGCAGGCGGCTCGCAGCTCGTCGCCGCGCTCCTCGCGATCGGCATCGTGCTGTCGCTCGCGCGCCACGACGCGCGCCTGCGTCAGACTATGACGTGATGTCGTCCTACCTCTTCGCCGGCGGCGGCACCGCCGGCCATGTGAATCCGCTGCTCGCGACGGCCGATCGGCTGCGGGAGCGGGAGCCCGACGCTCGCATCGTCGTGCTGGGCACGCAGGAGGGACTCGAGCGCGAGCTCGTCCCCGCTGCGGGCTACGAGCTCGTGACGATCCCGAAGCTGCCCTTCCCGCGTCGGCCCGACGCCGCGGCGCTGCGCTTCGCGCGGTCGTGGGCGCCGACGGTGTCGCGCGTGCGGCGGCTGATCGCCGAGCGCGACGTCGACGTCGTCGTGGGCTTCGGCGGGTACGCGTCGGCACCCGCGTACCGGGCCGCGCACCTGGCGCGCACGCCGCTCGCGATCCACGAGGCCAACGCGCGGCCGGGCATGGCGAACCGCCTGGGCGCACGGTGGACGAGCCACGTGGGGCTGACCTACGCGCCGACGACGCTGCAGGGCACGATCGTGGGGATGCCCCTGCGTCGCTCGATCACGACGCTCGACCGCGCAGCGCTGCGCGCCGAGGCGCGCGCCGCGCTCGGCCTCGACGCCGACCGTCCGACGCTGCTCGTGACGGGCGGGTCGCAGGGCGCGCGGTCGATCAACCGCGCCATCGTGGCCGCTGCGCCCGCGATCGTCGCCGCCGGCTGGCAGATCCTGCATCTCTCCGGCGGCAGGCAGACCGACTTCGAGCCGGCCACCGTCGAGCACTACGTCGCGGTCGAGTACCTCGACGGCATGCACCTCGCCTACGCGGCCGCCGATCTCGTCGTGTGCCGCGCAGGCAGCCTGACCGTGAGCGAGCTCATGGCCGTCGGGCTGCCCGCCGTCTACGTGCCGCTGCCGTTCGGCAACGGCGAGCAGGCGCTCAATGCCCACGACCAGGTCGCCGCGGGCGGCGCGCTGCTCGTCGACGACGCGCTGCTCGCCCAGGGATGGGTCGAGGATGCGCTCGTGCCGCTGCTCGCCGACCGCGAGCGGGTCGACGCGATGGCGGCGGCGACGCGCGGCTCGGCGATCGCCGACGGCGACGACCGCATGTGCGACCTGGTGCACACGGCGATGGGAGCACTCCGATGATCGAGCCCGACCTGACCCAGCCGATCCCCGAGGGCATAGAGCGCGTGCACATGATCGGCATCGGCGGCTCGGGCATGTCGGGCATCGCGCACATGCTGCTCGACGAGGGCGTGCGCGTGTCGGGGTCCGACCGCTCGGGGTCCGCGACCGTCGACGCGCTCGTCGCGCACGGCGCGACGGTGTCGGTGGGCCACGACGCCGCGAACCTGCCCGACGACGTCGACGCCGTCGTCGTGACGAGCGCCCTGTGGCCGACGAACCCCGAGCTCGTCGCAGCGCAGGAGCGTGGCGTGCCCGTGCTGCACCGGTCGCAGGCGCTGCACCTGCTCGCGCGCGGCAAGCGGCTCGTGGCCGTCGCGGGTGCGCACGGCAAGACGACCTCGACCGGCATGGTCGTGTGGGCGCTGCATCGCCTGGATGCGGGGGCGAGCTACGTGAACGGCGGCACGATCGCCGGCCTCGGCGGCTCGAGCGGCCACGGCCCCAGCGACCTGTTCGTGCTCGAGGCCGACGAGTCCGACGGCTCGTTCCTGCTGTACGACGTCGCCGTCGCGCTCGTGACGAACGTCGACACCGACCACCTCGACCACTACGGCACGCCGGGCGCGTTCGACGAGGCCTTCGCGCGGTTCGCCGACGCCGCCTCCGAGGCCGTCGTCATCTCGTCCGACGACGCCGGCGCGCGTCGCGTGCGCGGTCTCGTGCAGCACGAGCGCGTCGTGACGTTCGGCGAGCGCGACGATGCCGACGTGCGCGTCGTCGACGTCGAGACCGGCGCGGGCATCCGCTGCGTCGTCGAGCACGCGGGGGAGCGGCACGCGATCGCGATGGACGTCGTGGGGCACCACAACGCCCTCAACGCCGCCGGCGCCTTCGCGGTGCTGCTGCAGCTCGGCATCGCACCGGCGGCCGCAGCCGAGGCGCTCTCGGGGTTCGCGGGCACGGGCAGGCGCTTCGAGTCGCACGGCGAGCGTCGTGGCGTGCGCGTGTACGACGACTACGCCCACCACCCCGCCGAGGTCGAGGCGGCGCTCGCCGGAGCCCGCACGGTGCTGGGCGGGGGCAGGCTCATCGCCGTGCACCAGCCGCACCTCTACTCGCGCACGCGCGACATGGCGACGGAGTTCGCCGCCGCCTACGAGCGACTCGCGGACCACACGATCGTGCTCGACGTCTACGGTGCGCGCGAGGACCCCATCCCCGGCGTCACGGGCGCGCTCGTGTCGAACGCGTTCGACGACGAGGCGAAGGTCGACTTCCTGCCCGACTGGCAGGCGGCGGCGGACCGCGTGGGCGAGATCGCGCAGGACGGCGACCTCGTGATGACGCTGTCGTGCGGTGACGTGTACCGCATCATCCCGCAGCTGCTCGAGTCGCTCGAGGCGACGGACGGCGACGGGTGAGGCGACCGGAGGGCTTCGACGGACCGCCGCGGCCGCCGCGGGAGCCCGAGCCGACGCCGGCTCGGGAGCCGGAGCCCGTCGACGACGACGCGGCGGCGGTCGACGCCGCCGCGGCGACGGAGGACCTCGACGCCGCGATCGTGACGCGCGGCCGTGGACGCCGCCGCAGCGAGTCGCACGCGAGCCGCACGGATCGGCTGCTGCGCGAGGCGGAGCTGCGGCAGCTGCGGCTCGACCGCGTCGACGCGCGCAGGGCGCAGGCGCGCGCGCGGCAGGCCGACCGCGACCGCAAGCGGGCGGAGCGGTCGGAGGTGCGGCGGTTCACCGCCGCGTCGCGACGCCGAGCGCGGCGGTCGCTCATCGTCGTCGGCGCGCTCGTCGCGGCGTTCGCCGTGCTCGTGGGGCTCGTGCACTCGCCGCTCATGGCGGTGCGCGAGATCGAGGTGCAGGGCACGCAGCGGCTCGAGGCGACCGCGCTGCAGGCCGCGCTCGCGGGGCACCTGGGCCAGCCGATCGCGACGGTGACGGACACGGGCGTGCGCGAGGACCTCGAGCGCTTCACGGGCCTCGAGTCGTTCGTCGTCGACGTCGTGCCGCCCGGCACGATCGTCGTGCGCGTCGTCGAGCGGCAGCCCGTCGTCGTCGCGTCGGTCGACGGGCAGGACATGATGCTCGATCCCGCGGGCGTGCAGCTGGGGATGCCGGATGGCACGCCGCTGCCGCGTCTCGCCGACGTCGAGGTGGGATCGGATGCGTTCGCGGCGGTCGCCGCCTCGCTCGTGGCGATGCCGACGGCGCTGCGCGCGCAGATCGCCTCGATCACGGCGACGACGAGCGACGACGTGACGATGACGCTCGCGTCGGGCCAGCAGGTGGTGTGGGGCAGCGCGGACGACGCGCACCTCAAGGCCGACGTGCTGTCGGCGCTCGTCGCGGCGGCCGATCCGGCGACGCCCGTCACATTCGACGTCAGCGCGCCCGAGCATCCCGTCGTCCGGCCCTGACCGACGACGCCGCGCGGCATCGGCCGCACGGTCGCGACACGCGCGGGCTGCGCCGTGAGCGCCTCCTCGCATCCGCGCGGCGTGTCTCGGGGCTGGTGCCTCGCCCCGGCCGTACCGTCGGGATCGACAAAGAACGCTGAGGAAATCTCTAAACCTCTACCTGAGGTTGAAGGTTTCGATCGAGGGGCCGGACCGTGACTTCGAACAACAACTACCTCGCCGTCATCAAGGTGGTCGGCGTCGGCGGCGGCGGCGTGAACGCCGTGAACCGGATGATCGACCTGGGCCTGCGCGGCGTCGAGTTCATCGCGATCAACACCGACGCGCAGGCGCTGCTGCTCAGCGACGCCGACGTCAAGCTCGACGTCGGCCGCGAGCTCACGAAGGGCCTCGGCGCAGGCGCCGACCCCGAGGTGGGTCGTCGCGCGGCGGAGGACCACGCCGAGGAGATCGAGGAGGCCCTCGCGGGCTCCGACATGGTCTTCGTGACCGCGGGCGAGGGCGGCGGCACCGGCACGGGTGGCGCACCCGTCGTCGCACGGATCGCCAAGAGCCTCGGTGCCCTGACGGTCGGCGTCGTGACGAAGCCGTTCTCGTTCGAGGGCAAGCGTCGCCAGGCGCAGGCCGAGGCCGGCGTCGAGGCGCTGAAGAACGAGGTCGACACGCTCATCGTCGTGCCGAACGACCGCCTGCTCGAGATCTCCGACATGGGCATCTCGATGGTCGAGGCCTTCGAGACCGCCGACCAGGTGCTGCTCGCCGGCGTGCAGGGCATCACCGACCTCATCACGACGCCCGGCCTCATCAACGTCGACTTCGCCGACGTGAAGAGCGTCATGCAGGGCGCAGGCTCGGCCCTCATGGGCATCGGCTCGTCGCGCGGCGCCGACCGCGCCATCAAGGCCGCGGAGCTCGCCGTCGCGAGCCCGCTGCTCGAGGCCAAGATCGACGGCGCGCACGGCGTGCTGCTCTCGATCCAGGCGTCGTCGAACCTCGGCATCCACGAGACGTACGACGCGGCGAAGCTCGTGCAGGAGGCAGTGCACCCCGAGGCCAACATCATCTTCGGCACCGTCATCGACGACACGCTCGGCGACGAGGTGCGCGTCACGGTCATCGCGGCCGGCTTCGACGGCGGGGTGCCGATGGTGCGGACCGACGACGAGGTGCTGCGCACCACGCCGGCGCGCGACATGGGCATCGGCGGATTCCTCGGCGGCGCGACCGGCGCCGCCGCGGCCGAGTCGGCGGAGCCCGCGCCCGCGCAGGGTCGCCACGCGGGCCCGACGCCCGAGGTGCCCGAGCACCTCACGGGTCCCGTGCAGCCGCTCGGCGACAGCGACGAGGACGAGGACGAGTTCCTGCCCGACTTCCTGCGCCAGTAGGAGCCCTGCGGATGTCGACGGCAGCCGAACGGCTCGCAGCCGTCCGCGACGAGATCGCGTCGGCGCCCCACGGCGCCGACGCGACGCTCGTCGTGGTCACGAAGTTCCATCCCGCATCGCTCGTGCAGGAGCTCGCAGCCGCGGGCCAGCGCGACATGGGGGAGTCGCGGCATCCCGAGGCGCGCGACAAGGCCGCCGAGCTCGAGTCCTTCGGCCTCACGTGGCACTACGTCGGGCAGCTGCAGCGCAAGAAGGCCCGACAGGTCGCGCGGTACGCGCACGTGCTGCACTCGATCGACTCGACGGCGATCGTCGACGCGCTCGAGGGCGGCGAGCCCGGCGACGAGCTGCCGGTGCGCGACGCGTTCGTGCAGGTCAACCTCACCGACGACCCCGGTCGCGGTGGCGTCGACCCCGCATCGCTCGAGGCGCTCGCCGAGCGCGTCGAGGCATCGCCCGCACTGCGCCTGCTGGGCGTCATGGCCATCGCTCCGCTCGGCGAGGAGCCCGCATCCGCATTCGCACGCCTCGCGACGTACGCCGATCGCGTGCACCGCATCGCGCCGACGGCGCGCTGGCTGTCCGCAGGCATGTCGCAGGACTGGCGCGCGGCGCTCGAGCACGGCGCGACACACCTACGCATCGGCACGGCAATCACGGGAGAACGGCCAAGCACTCCGTAGCCTGGAGTGAGATCGGGAGGATCGCATGAGCAACGCATTGAAGAAGGCGGCCGTGTACTTCGGCTTCGCCGAGGAGGACGAGCTGACGCAGGAGTCGCCCGCCGTGCGCGCCTCCGAGCCGGAGGTCCGCGAGGAGCGCGCCGAGCGCCGCCAGGAGCGTCAGGAGCCGAAGCCGCGCGCCGTCGCGCCGCTGCGCCCCGCAGCCCAGGAGGTCGGATCCATGCACGAGATCCTCACGGTGCACCCGCGCCAGTACAAGGACGCGCAGGAGATCGCCGGTGCGTTCCGCGACGGCACGCCCGTCATCATCAACCTGTCGCAGATGACCGATGGCGACGCGCGTCGCCTCATCGACTTCTCCGCCGGCCTCACGCAGGGCCTGCAGGGTCGCATCGAGCGCGTGACGACGAAGGTCTACCTCCTGACGCCCGAGCACATCGCGGTCGCGGGCGGGCGCATGGAGGTCGGCGAGACCGACGCCTTCGCGCACTGACGTGCAGGTCGTCGCCTTCGCCGTGTACGTCGCGGCGAACATCCTCTTCTACGTGCTCTGGGCCCGTGTGATCCTCGACGTCGTGCGCCAGGTGCGCCGCGACTGGAAGCCCACGGGCCTCTGGCTCGCCGTGTCGGTCACGATCCTCACGCTCACCGACCCGATCCTCCGCGTCGCGCGCCGGGTCGTGAAGCCCGTGCGCGTGGGCGGCGCGATGCTCGACCTGTCGATGCTCGCCGTCATGGCGCTCGTGCTCGTCGTGGTCGTGATCTCGGGAGCCATGGCCTCCTGACCGTCGGTCGCCTCGGCGACCCCCGTCGGGCCGGTAGGCTCGTCACTCGATCCATCCCCCGGAGCCGCGCACTACAGTGGACTCCGATCCTCGAGGAAAGGCTGCACGATGGCACTGACGCCGAACGACATCGTCGAGAGGACGTTCGAGACGACGCGCTTCCGCGACGGCTACGACCAGGATGAGGTCGACAACTTCCTCGACGAGATCGTGACGGAGTTCCGCGCGGTCATCGCCGAGAAGGAGCGTCTCGAGGCCCGCGTCGCCGAGCTCGAGGCCGGCGCTCCCGCAGCCCCCGTCGCCGCACCCGTCGCATCGGCGCCCGCGCCCGAGCCCACGCCGGCTCCCGTCGTCGAGGCCCCCGCCGCCCCCGAGGCCGAGGCCTCCGCGTCGGCCGTGTCGCCCGAGGGTCTCCTCGCCCTCGCGCAGCGCGTGCACGACGAGCACGTCGCCGAGGGCCAGCGCCGCAAGGACGAGCTCGTCGCCGAGGCCGAGGGCCAGGCGAAGGAGATCGAGACGGCCGCGACCAAGCGTCGTGCCGACCTCGAGAAGGAGTTCGAGAAGACGAAGTCGACGCTCGAGCAGGAGAAGTCGGACCTCGAGACGAAGATCGACGAGCTGAAGACGTTCGAGCGCGACTACCGTCTGCGCCTGCGCGGCTACATCGAGAGCCAGCTGCGCGACCTCGACCGCACGTCGTTCGCGTTCGGCGGCTCCTCCGCTCCCGCGCAGCAGTAGGTGTCCGCCACCCGCGGCGTCGCCTGGCGCCTCGTCGCGCTGCTCGTCGGCATCGCCGTCGCGGGCTGGGGCGTCGACCTCCTCGTGAAGGAGTGGGTGCTGGCGACGCTGCCCGAGGGGCGGCAGGTGCAGGTGCTCGGCGAGCTGCTGCAGTGGCACTTCGTGCGCAACCCCGGCGCCGCGTTCTCGCTGGCGGCAGGGATGACGTGGATCTTCACGCTCATCTCGGCCGTCGTCGCCGTGATCATCCTCGTGCAGGCGTTCCGCGTGCGGTCGCTGGCGTGGACGATCGTGCTCGGTGCGCTGCTCGGCGGCGTCGTCGGCAACCTCACCGACCGGATCATCCGCGAGCCCGGCGGCCTGCAGGGTCACGTGATCGACTTCATCCAGGTGTGGGGCTTCCCGGCGATCTTCAACGTCGCCGACATGCTCGTGGTCTGCGCCATGGGTGCGTTCATCGTGCTGGTGCTGCGCGGCGAGGGCCTCGACGGCGTGCGACGCACGGACGAGCCGAGGCCGGCGCCCGAGGCGGAGCCGGAGCGGGCGTCGCGCAGCGAGTCCGAGGCTGCGAGCAGCTCGGACTGATGGAGGAGCGCTCCCTCATCGTGCCGCCCGGCCTCGACGGGCAGCGCGCCGACGCAGGCATCGCCCGCGTGCTCGGCCTCTCGCGCACGGCGGTCGCCGACGCGATCGAGGCCGGTGGCGCCGTGCAGGACGGCCGCGTGCTCGGCAAGTCCGACCGCCTGCGCGGCGAGGCGTGGCTCGAGGTGCGCTGGGAGGCCAGGCGCGAGCCGACCGTCGAGCCCGTCGCGGTGCCCGACCTGCGCATCGTGCACGATGACGACGACCTCGTGGTCGTCGACAAGCCGGCGGGCGTCGCCGCGCATCCGTCGATGGGATGGTCGGGACCGACGGTGCCCGGCGCCCTCGCCGCGGCGGGGTTCCGCATCTCGACGTCGGGCGCCGCCGAGCGGCAGGGCATCGTGCATCGCCTCGACGCGGGCACGAGCGGCCTCATGGTCGTGGCGAAGAGCGAGCGCGCCTACACGTCGCTGAAGGCGCAGTTCCACGATCGCGAGGTCGAGAAGGTGTACCACGCGGCGGTGCAGGGGCGTCCCGATCCGCTGCGCGGCACGATCGACGCGCCCATCGGTCGGCATCCGAGCCACGAGTGGCGCTTCGCGGTCGTGTCGAGCGGCAAGCACGCCGTCACGCACTACGAGACGCTCGAGGCGTTCCGCGACGGCAGCCTCGTCGAGGTGCATCTCGAGACCGGCCGCACGCACCAGATCCGCGTGCACATGGCAGCGCAGCGCCATCCCTGCCTCGGCGACGCCATGTACGGCGCCGACCCCACGCTGTCGGCGCGACTCGGGCTCGAGCGGCAGTGGCTCCACGCGGTGCGCCTCGGCTTCACGCATCCAGCGACGGGGGAGTGGCTCGAGACGACGAGCGAGCCCTCCGACGACCTGCGGCACGCGCTCGAGGTGCTCGAGGGCTGACCTCGTGCGCCCGATGCCGGGCGGCGATCCGAGGCGTCGACGCGGAGCGCGTCGGGATCGTGTCGCGTCGGTGGTCGCTCGTACGATGGAGGTCACATGAGCGATCAGTTCGCGCACCTCCACGTGCACACCGAGTACTCGATGCTCGACGGCGCGGCCCACGTCGGGCCGCTCGTCGAGGCCGCGGTCGAGCAGAGCATGCCCGCGATCGCGATGACCGACCACGGCAACGTCTTCGGCGCGTTCGACTTCTGGTCGAAGGCGACGAACGCCGGCATCAAGCCGATCATCGGCATGGAGGCGTACGTCACGCCCGGCACGCACCGCGGCGACCGCACCCGCGTGCGATGGGGCGACGAGGCAGGCGGCGACGACGTGTCGGGCGGTGGCTCGTACACGCACATGACGCTGCTGGCCGAGACGACGGCGGGCATGCACAACCTCTTCCGCATGGCGTCGCGCGCGTCGATGGAGGGCTTCTACTTCAAGCCGCGCCTCGACCGCGAGCTGCTCGCGGAGTACGCGGACGGCATCATCGCCACGACGGGATGCGTCGGTGGCGAGGTGCAGACGAAGCTGCGCCTCGGCCAGTACGACGAGGCGAAGAAGGCCGCGGGCGAGTTCCGCGACATCTTCGGCAAGGACAACTTCTTCGCCGAGATCATGGATCACGGCATCGACGTCGAGCGTCGCACGATGGGCGACCTCCTGCGCCTCGCGAAGGAGCTCGACCTGCCGCTCGTCGCGACGAACGACCTGCACTACACGCACGCCGCCGACGCCACGGCGCACTCGGCGCTGCTGTGCGTGCAGTCGGGCACGACGCTGCACGACCCGAAGCGCTTCAAGTTCGACGGCGAGGGCTACTACCTGAAGTCCGCCGCCGAGATGCGGCACATCTTCAAGGACCGGCCCGAGGCGTGCGACAACACGCTGCTCATCGCCGAGCGCTGCGACGTGCAGTTCGACACCCAGGCGAACTACATGCCGCGCTTCCCCGTGCCCGAGGGGCACACGGAGGAGTCCTGGTTCCGCCAGGAGGTCGCGTCGGGCCTCGAGCGCCGCTACCCGAACGGCGTCACCGAGAAGGTGCAGGCCCAGGCCGACTACGAGATGGGCGTCATCGCCCAGATGGGCTTCCCCGGCTACTTCCTCGTCGTCGCCGACTTCATCAACTGGGCGAAGGAGAACGGCATCCGCGTCGGTCCGGGCCGTGGCTCGGGCGCCGGCTCGATGGCCGCCTACGCGCTGCGCATCACCGACCTCGACCCGCTCGAGCACGGCCTCATCTTCGAGCGCTTCCTGAACCCCGACCGCGTCTCGATGCCCGACTTCGACGTCGACTTCGACGATCGTCGCCGCTCCGAGGTGATCCGCTACGTCACCGAGAAGTACGGCACGGAGCGCGTCGCGCAGATCGTCACGTACGGCACCATCAAGTCGAAGCAGGCGCTCAAGGACGCGACCCGCGTGCTGGGCCAGCCGTTCGGGCTCGGCGAGCGCCTCACGAAGGCGATGCCCGCGCCGATCATGGCGAAGGACATCCCGCTCTCGGGCATCATCGACCCCGAGCACCCGCGGTACAAGGAGGCGGGCGACTTCCGCGCCATCCTCGACGCCGACCCCGACGCGCGCACCGTCTACGACACCGCGCTCGGCATCGAGAACCTGAAGCGCCAGTGGGGCGTGCACGCCGCCGGCGTCATCATGTCGTCCGACCCGCTGCTCGACATCATCCCCGTGATGAAGCGCGAGCAGGACGGCGCGATCATCACGCAGTTCGACTATCCGACCTGCGAGTCGCTCGGCCTCATCAAGATGGACTTCCTGGGGCTCCGCAACCTCACGATCATCTCCGACGCCCTCGACAACATCACGGCCAACCGTGGCGAGACCCTCGACCTCGAGGGGCTCGCGCTCGACGACCGCGGCGCCTACGAGCTGCTCACCCGCGGCGACTCCCTCGGCGTCTTCCAGCTCGACGGCGGCCCGCTGCGCTCGCTCATGCGCCTCATGCGCCCCGACTCCTTCGAGGACATCTCGGCCCTCATCGCCCTGTACCGTCCGGGGCCCATGGGTGCGAACTCGCACACGAACTACGCGCTGCGCAAGAACGGGCAGCAGCCGATCACGCCCATCCATCCCGAGCTCGAGGCGCCGCTCGCCGACATCCTCGAGGAGTCGTACGGCCTCATCATCTACCAGGAGCAGGTGATGGCGATCGCGCAGAAGGTCGCGGGCTTCACGCTCGGCGAGGCCGACATCCTGCGTCGCGCGATGGGCAAGAAGAAGAAGTCCGAGCTCGACAAGCAGTTCGCGGGCTTCTCGCAGGGCATGCAGGATCGCGGCTACTCGATGTCGGCCGTCGAGAAGCTGTGGGAGATCCTGCTGCCGTTCTCGGACTACGCCTTCAACAAGGCGCACTCCGCCGCGTACGGCGTCATCTCGTACTGGACCGCGTACCTGAAGGCGCACTACGCGCCCGAGTACATGGCCGCGCTGCTCACGAGCGTCGGCGACTCGAAGGACAAGATGGCGCTCTACCTCTCGGAGTGCCGGCGCATGGGCATCACGGTGCTGCCGCCCGACGTCAACTCCTCGTCGCTGCGCTTCACGGCCGTCGGCGACGACATCCGCTTCGGCCTGGGCGCCGTGCGCAACGTCGGCGCGAACGTCGTCGACGCCATCGTCGCCGCGCGCTCGCCCGAGCCGTACGACTCGTTCCACGACTACCTGCAGAAGGTGCCGGTCGCGGCGGCGAACAAGCGCACGGTCGAGTCGCTCATCAAGGCGGGTGCGTTCGACTCGATGGGCTCGACGCGTCGTGCGCTGCTCGAGGTGCACGAGGACGCCGTCGACCAGGCCGTCACCGACAAGAAGCGCGCCGAGCACGGCGCCATCGGCTTCGACTTCGACTCGCTGTGGGACGAGCCCGAGCATCAGCAGAAGGTGCCCGACCGCCCCGAGTGGGCCAAGCGCGACAAGCTGGCGTTCGAGCGCGAGATGCTCGGCCTCTACGTCTCCGACCATCCGCTCGCGGGCCTCGACCTCGAGCTCGCGAAGCACGCGAGCCACCAGATCCAGACGCTCGGCGACGACGCGGAGGATGGCGACACCGTGACGGTCGCCGGCCTCATCACGACGGCGCAGCATCGCGTCGCGCGCCAGTCGGGCAACCCGTACGGCATCCTCACGATCGAGGACTTCGGCGGCGAGGTCGACGTCATGGTGCTCGGCAAGTCGTACACGGCCTTCCAGCACGACCTGCAGGCAGACCGCATCGCCGTCGTGCGGGGTCGGTTCCGCACGCGCGACGAGGGCTTCACGCTGCACGCGAACCACCTCGAGTTCCCCGACCTGCTTCCCGTCGACGAGACGAAGCCGCTCGAGCTGCGGCTCGTCGAGCGGCGGGCGACGCTCGCGGTCACGCGCGACCTGCGCGCGGTACTCGAGCGGCATCAGGGGCCGACCGAGGTGCGGATGCGGCTCGAGCGGCCGGGCGCGGCCCGGGTGTTCCGACTGCAGCACCAGGTGCAGATCTCGTCGGCGCTGTTCGGGGAGCTCAAGAGCCTGCTGGGGCCGTCGGCGCTCGTGTGACGTCGCGCCGCGCGGTGCGACGCTGAGCGCCTCCCGGTTCGAGCGGGCATCCCGGGCGCAATACCCTGGAGGCATGCTGCGACGCCTCGATCTGTCCGCGCGCGCCGACGTCCCCGACCTGCCTCGCGCAGCGAACGACGTCGACCGCGTGCTCGACGCCGCGCGCGAGCTCGTGGAGGCCGTGCGCACCGACGGCGCGGAGGCGCTCATCGCGCAGGCCGTGCGCTTCGATCGCGTGCACCCGCCGACGCTGCGCGTGCCGCAGGAGGCGCTCGACGCCGCGCTGGCCGCGCTCGACTCGTCGGTGCGGGCCGCGCTCGAGACGGCCATCGAGCGCGTGCGCCTCGCGACGGCGGCGCAGGTGCCCGCCGGCGCCACGACGACGCTCGGCGCGGGCGCCATCGTCGAGCAGCGCTGGGTGCCCGTCGCTCGCGCTGGCGTGTACGTGCCCGGCGGCAAGGCGGTCTACCCGTCGAGCGTCGTCATGAACGTCGTCGCGGCGCAGGTCGCGGGCGTCGAGCGCATCGTGCTCGCATCGCCGGCGCAGGCGGACCACGGCGGCCTGCCGCATCCCACGATCCTCGCCGCCGCGGCGATGCTCGGCGTCGACGAGGTGCTCGCCGCCGGCGGCGCCGGTGCGATCGGTGCCCTCGCGTACGGCGTGCCAGGCATCGTCGACGCCGTCGACGTCGTCACCGGCCCGGGCAACGTGTTCGTCGCCGCCGCGAAGCGCGTCGTCGGCGGCCACGTGCGCGTCGACTCGGAGGCCGGCCCCACCGAGATCCTCGTCATCGCCGATGCGTCGGCCGACGCCGATCTCGTGGCCGCCGACCTCGTGAGCCAGGCCGAGCACGACGAGCTCGCCGCCGCGGTGCTCGTGACCGACTCCGTCGCGCTCGCCGACGCGGTCGACGCCGCGCTCGAGGTGCGCGTCGCCGCGACGCCGCACGCCGAGCGCGTGCGCGTCTCGCTCGCAGCGGAGCAGTCGGCGACGATCCTCGTCGCCGACCTCGACCACGCGATCGCGGTGTCGGATGCGTACGCGCCCGAGCACCTCGAGATCATGACGGCCGACGACGACGCCGTCGTGGCGCGCATCCGCAACGCCGGGGCGATCTTCGTCGGGGCCGCGAGCCCCGTGAGCCTCGGCGACTACGCCGCGGGCTCCAACCACGTGCTGCCGACGGGCGGCCAGGCGGCGCGCGTCTCGGGCCTCGGCGCCGCGACGTTCCTGCGTCCGCAGCAGCTCGTGCGCTACGACCTCGAGGGTCTGCGCGGCGTGGCCGACGCCGTCGTCGCGCTCGCCGAGAGCGAGGACCTGCCCGCGCACGCCGAGGCGATCCGAGCGAGGCTCTGACATGCACTGCCCCTTCTGCCGGCACCCCGACTCGCGCGTCGTCGACACGCGGTCGTCGGACGACGGCCTCTCCATCCGCCGCCGCCGGCAGTGCCCGAGGTGCGACCGTCGCTTCACGACGACCGAGTCGGCGAGCCTCCTCGTCGTGAAGCGCTCGGGCGTCGTCGAGCCCTTCAGTCGCGACAAGGTCATCGAGGGCGTCAAGAAGGCGTGCCAGGGGCGACCCGTGACGGATGCGGACCTCGCGACCGTCGCGCAGAGCGTCGAGGAGGCGATCCGCGCCACGGGCGTGAGCCAGATCGACGCGAACGACATCGGCCTCGCCGTGCTGCCGCCGCTGCGCGAGCTCGACGAGGTCGCGTACCTGCGCTTCGCGAGCGTCTACCAGGCGTTCGAGTCGCTCGAGGACTTCGAGTCGGCCATCGAGGGCCTGCGCCGCGACCACGAGACGCAGGGAGCAGCCGAGTGAGGGCCTACGACGCGCTGTACGACCGCGTGCTGACGAGGATCGACGCCGAGCGTGCGCACCACATGGGAGCCATGGTCGTGCGGGCAGCAGGTCGACTGCGGCCCGGCGTGCGCACGGATCCGTCCCTGCGCGTGCACGCCCTCGGCCGCGAGTTCCCGACGCCGTTCGGCCTCGCTGCCGGCTTCGACAAGGACGCGTCGATGATCGCCGGCCTCGGTGCCCTCGGGTTCGGGCACGTCGAGGTGGGCACGCTCACCGCGATCCCGCAGCCGGGCAACGACCGGCCGCGCCTGTTCCGCCTGCTCGCCGACAAGGCGCTCGTCAACCGCATGGGCTTCAACAACGGGGGAGCGGCGGCGGCTGCCGAGCGCCTGCGCGCCGCCCGTGCCGCTCGGTCGCGCCCCGTGATCGGCGTGAACATCGGCAAGAGCCGCGTCGTCGAGGTCGACGACGCCATCGACGACTACCTCGTGTCGACGCGGCTGCTCGCGCCGCTCGCCGACTACCTCGCCGTCAACGTGTCGTCGCCGAACACGCCGGGCCTGCGCGGCCTGCAGGACGAGGAGCGCCTCGCGCCGCTGCTCGAGGCGGTGCGCGACGCGGCGGGCACGACGCCCGTGCTCGTGAAGATCGCGCCCGACCTCGACGACGACGCGATCGAGGGCGTCGCCGCGCTCGTGCAGCGACTCGGGCTCGCGGGCGTCATCGCCACGAACACGACGATCTCGCGCGACGGGCTGCGCACGGATGCCGCGACCGTCGAGGCTGCCGGTGCGGGCGGCCTGTCGGGCGCGCCGCTCGCCGGGCGCTCGCTCGCCGTGCTGCGCGTGCTGCGACGCGTGCTGCCCGCCGACGTGTGCGTGATCTCGGTCGGCGGCGTCACGACCGCCGAGGACGTCGCCGAGCGGCTGGCCGCGGGTGCGACGCTCGTGCAGGGCTACTCGGCGTTCGTGTACGAGGGCCCCGGCTGGGCAGCGCGCATCAATCGCGAGCTGCCGGCGCTGCTCGCACGCTGATCCGATCGGCCCCCGCGGACTGCGGACGCTAGAGCCCGGACTCGTCCTCCGTGGTCGCGTCGGGCACGGGCGTCGGACGCTCGTGGGTGATGGGATCGTCGTGGATCCACTCGGTGTCGGGCAGCGGCGCGGCGGACTGCGCCCCGCTCACCAGGCGACCGAACTCGTCGACGGACTTGTCTGTCATGGCGACTCCCTTCGTGAACGTGGACGCTACGCCTGCTCGTCCGTCGAGGGAAGGGGCTGGCGCGGCAGCCAGCAGCGCACCAGGTCGCGGTAGGCGGCGTAGTCGGCGCCGAACCGGGCGAGCAGGTCGGCCTCCTCCTCGGGGCGCACGGCCTGGTTCCACACGAGCGAGCCTGCGGCGGCCCAGACGACGACCATCCACGAGCCGATCGCGAGGCCTACGGCCATGCCCTGCACGATGCCCGCGATGGCCATCGGGTTGCGCACCCACCGGTAGGGCCCGGCGACGACGAGCCTGCGGGTCTGCGTCGACGGCAGCGGCGTGCCCTCGCCGAGCACCGCGAGCGAGCGTGCCGACCAGACGCCGAGCACCGAGGCGGCGACGAGCAGCAGGATGCCGAGGGCCTGCACGACCGGCGGTGGCTCGATGCGCAGCAGCCAGCGTGCCTCGACGAGCGCGATGATCGCGGGCAGCACGACGAGGAAGGTGCCCCAGAACACGACGGTCTGTCGCGCGGTGCGGGCGACGTTGGTGCGGGCGGCGGCGACGGGCGCGACGGCGAAGGCGAAGGCGCCACGGGTCACGAGCTCGCCGGGGATGCGGCCCAGCAGCACGAGCAACGCCGCGGCGATGCTCGCGGCTGCGGCGGCGAGCATGAGCACGGCGCCGAGGCCTGCGAGCTGCGTGACGGTGGCGTAGCCGGCCATGCCGACGGCGACGAGCGTCGTCCAGGCGGTCGCGATCCACGTCGCCCATCGGATGCCGGCCGCGGCGAGTGCGGAGGCTGCGACGAAGAGCGGCAGGTCGACGGCGGCGACGGCGACGGGCGGCAATGCGCCGAGGGTCGCGTGCTGCACGGCGGGACTCAGGAAGACGCTGAGCCACCAGGCGGCGCCCGCGATCGCCTGCACGCCGAAGTAGGCGCGCCCGAGCGCACGGAGGCGCGGGTCGGGTGCGTGGAGGGCAGCCCGACTCGAGTCCATGCGGCGAGCGTAGCCAGGGCCAGCGGGGAGGCGGCTGGTGTCAGGACGGCGCGTCGGCGAGCGGCGCAGCGCCCATGACCCGAGGCGCCGTCGTCGGTTGGCGGGATGCTCGCTCACCGCACCGCTGCCTCGACGAACCGCGGTCCGACGGGTGGTGGTCGGTCGACCTCGTCGTGGCCGAGCGGTGAGCGGTGAGCACCGGTGAAGGACGCCAGTGGTCGGTTGCCTGACCGTCCAGGCGGTGGCGCGTTCGAGGGGGTGGTGTCTGCGGCCGAGGTGGGCGCGGCTGCCCAGCCTGATCGTGCCGCCGTCCTTGCACATCGACGCCGTCGTTCGCGGGCTGGGTTGGGAAGGTCGGGTGCCCCGTTCGAGGCTCGCTCCGCTCGCACCTCGAGGAGCGGTTGGGAGGGTGCGCTCGACGTGCGCCGATCGAAGCTCAGGACGGTTCCCCATCAGCTGGTCGAGGAGCGGGCGAGCCCGAAGGGCGAGCACGCGTCACGAGACCACGCGACCGCCGCTCCCACGCAGCCGCGCGCATGGTCGCGACCAGCGGGCTCGTCGCGTGGTCTCGTGACGGCTCCTCGCTGCGCTCGGGGCCTCCGCGACCGGCTGCGAGGTGGGCGTCTCGTCTGGGCCGAGGTCGGCGCGAGCTCGGCTCCTCGACCGTCTGGAGCACGCGATCCCGTGGACTCCCGACCAGCGCCTCGCCTACCGGTCGGGGAGGGGCTCCAGGTCGTCGAGGGACTTGTCGGGGCGCAGGCCGCGCCAGACGGGCTGGCGGAACGCGCCTGCCTCCGTCACCGACGTGAAGCGCACCTCGCCGACGGCGGCGCGCATCCACGTCATCCGCTCGGCCACGTCGGCCGGCACGTCGTCGACGGCGCGGGATGCGCGCGACTGGTCGGGCAGGCGCTCGCGGATCGCAGCGCGATCCCGCGCCGAGAACCCGGTGCCGACCCGCCCCGCGTAGCGCAGGCTCCCATCGGTGGAGGGCGCCGCCAGCACGAGCGACCCGAACGTGCGCCCGAGCGACCCCTCGCCGGGCAGCCACCCCACGACGGCGACCTCGTGGGTGCGCACGTGCACGACCTTGCGCCAGTCGTCGCTGCGCACGCCGGGCTGGTACGTCGACGACAGCCGCTTCGCGACGAGCCCCTCGATGCCCAGTCGCTGCGAGGCCTCGACGATCGCCGACGCGCGCCCCGTCAGCTGCTCGGTGATGGCCACATGCGGCGAGGCCATGACGACGCGCTCGAGCTCCTCGCGCCGCTCGGACAGCGGCAGCCGCAGCAGCGACCGACCATCGACCTCGAGCGCGTCGAACAGCACGAGCGTCACCGGCTCGCCGCGATCGACCGCCCGACCGCGAGCGCGAGGATCGCCCAGCCGCCCCTGCAGCGACGAGAAGTCGCCGCCGCCCGAGCCGGCGACGAGCTCGCCGTCGAGCGTCGCCCGCTCAGCCGTCACGGCCTGGCGGATGGGTGCGAGCAGCTCCGAGAACCCGTCGGTGAGCGACTGCCCCGAGCGCGACTGCAGGCGCACGTCGTCGCCGTCGATGGTGACGAGCGCACGCCATCCGTCCCACTTCGGCTCGAACACCCAGCCGTCGCCGACGTCGGCGAGCGTGCGCGTGGATGCGAGCATCGGCGTGAGGGTGCGCGGCACGGCGGCACCCCGCGAGCGCGACTGCCGCTCGGCCGACGCCGTGGGCAGCTGCATGCGGTGGCACAGCCACTGGTCGCCATCGGTCTGCACGAGCGCGATGCGCACGGGCGAGCCGCCGAGGCCGCCGTCGGCGCGGCCGTGCAGCGTCACCGCCTTCAGCGCCGGATCCCAGTCCTTCACGGTGTAGTCGCCCGCGTCCCAGATGCGGATCTCGCCGGCGCCGTACTCGCCCTTCGGGATCACGCCCTCGAAGCGGCCGTACTCGAGCGGGTGGTCCTCGGTGCGCACCGCGAGGCGGTCCTTCGCGCCCGAGGTGGGGATGCCCTTCGGGATCGCCCACGACATGAGCACGCCGTCGTGCTCGAGGCGCAGATCCCAGTGCAGGCTCGACGCGTGGTGCTCGTGGATGACGAACGAGCGCCCGTAGGTCGGCTGCGGCGCCTCCTCGGGGATGGGCTCGGGCGTCTTGTCGGCCGAGCGCTTCTGCCGGTACACCGCGAGCCGGTCGACCATGGGCGGAGGCGCGAGGGATGCCAGCAGGTCGCCGTCGCGGGCGACGCGCTCGAGCACCTCGAGGTACGTCAGCTGCGCGAGGCCGTCGGACTCGATCTCGCGCCACGTGCGCGGCGCCGCGACGGTCGGCTGCGGCCGCCCGCGCAGGGAGTACGGCGCGACGGTCGTCTTGGCGCCGGAGTTCTGGCTCCAGTCGACGAGCACCTTGCCGACGCGGCTCGCCTTGCGCTGCGACGACACCACGAGGTCCGGATGCAGCTCCTCGAGCGACAGCGCGATGGCCTTCGCGAGCGCCGACGCCCGCTCCGACGAGAGCCCGTCGATGCGGGCGTAGAGGTGGATGCCCTTCGATCCGCTCGTGACGGGCAGCGGCCGCAGCCCCATGTCCTCCAGCAGGTCCTTCGCGAGCAGCGCGACCTCCTGGCACTCGGGCAGCCCCGCACCCTCGCCGGGGTCGAGGTCGAGCACGAGGCGATCGGGGTCGCGGCGCGCGCCGTCGGGGCCGAAGCGCCACTGCGGCACGTGCAGCTCGAGCGCCGCCATCTGCGCGAGCCACGCGAGCGTCGCGGCGTCCTCGACGAGCGGGTAGTCCTTGGGCCCCTCCTTGTGCTCGATGGGGCGGCGCGGGATCCACGAGGGCGCGCCCTGCTCGAGCGCCTTGACGAAGAAGACCTCGCCGGGATCGGACGCCGTGCCGACGCCGTGCACCCACCGCTTGCGCGTGACGGGGCGATCGCGCACGTGGGGGAGCATGACGGGCGCGACCTCCTGCAGGTACGCCATCACGTCGGCCTTCGTCGTGCCCGCGTCGGGGTAGAGCACCTTGTCGAGGTTCGAGACGCCGAGGGTGCGACCGCCGACGCGCACGCTCTGCTCGGCCACGCGCGCGTCCCTAGGCGGACTTCGAGCGCTTCGAGCCCGAGTCCTTCGCGTCCTTCTTCGCGCCTGCCTTGCGCCGCTCGACCGAGCGCTGCAGCGCCTCCATGAGGTCGAGCACCTCGGCCTCCTCGGCCGGCTCGCCGAACGTCGCGGCCGTGTCGATCGCATCGCCCTGCTCGAGCTTCGCGTCGACGAGCTGTCGGAGCTGCACCTGGTAGTCGTCCTCGTACTCGTCGGGCGCGAAGTCGCCGGAGAGCTGGTCGACGATCGCCTTCGCGAGGTCGAGCTCCTTCGACGGGATGCGCGGCCTCTCGTCGAGGCTCGCGAACTCGGCGGCGCGGATCTCGTCGTCCCACAGCATCGTCTGCACCATGAGCACGTCGTCGTGCACGCGCAGCACCGCGAGGCGCTGCCGCTGGCGGATCGAGATGCGCACGATCGCCGTGCGGGCGGTCTCGTCGAGCACGCGGCGGAGCAGCGTGTACGCCTTGAGCGCCGAGCCCGTGGGCTCGAGGTAGTACGACTTCTCGAGGCGGATGGGGTCGATCTGCTTCGACGGCACGAACTGCACGACCTCGATCTCGCGCGACCGCTCGACCGGCAGCGCCGCCAGGTCGTCGTCGCGCAGCACGACGGTCTTGCCGTCCTCCTCGTACGCCTTGTCGATGTTCGCGTAGGCCACGACCTCGCCGCACACCTCGCACTTGCGCTGGTACCGGATGCGCCCGCCGTCCTCGTCGTGCACCTGGTGCAGGCGCACGTCGTGCGTCTCGGTGGCCGAGTACAGCTTCACGGGCACGTTGACGAGCCCGAAGGCGATGGAACCCTTCCACATGGCGCGCATGTGCCCACTCTGGACCGTGCCCGAACCTTCGACAAGCCCTTGAGAGCGCGGGTGTGCAGGAGGGGCACGGCGACCCGATGCCAGCATGGCCTGGGCGAGGGGAGCGGCATGGCGAGGCGGGAGCGACCGGGAGCACGTCGCCGGCGCGCTCGCGATGCAGCCCGAGCCGCCGAGCAGACCAGGCTGCCCGGACCCGAGCGCTGGCGCAGGCCGAGCGGCGCGGAGCCACGAGCCGAGGCGACCGTCGCGCCGCCGCCGCCCGTGCGGCGTCTGCTCGTCGACGCCGACGGCGCCGCCGTCGAGGTGGAGGGCATGCGCGTCGAGGGCTCGCCCTCGGCCGAGGAGCTGCGCGGCTCGCTCGCCACGCTCGGACTCGACGACGTCGACGATGCCGTGCGTTCGGCCCACGCCGCGTTCGTCGCATCCGTGCGGGCGCGAGGGCCGGCGGACGCCGCGCGACGGGCGCTCGCGGTGCTGCACGCGATCGCGTCGTGGCGGTACTGGGGCGGGATCGTCGCGCTCGCGGGGTTCGCGGCAGCCATCCTGCTCTTCGGTGCGCCGATCTGGCTCGCGTCCCGACCCGACGAGGACCTGCGCGGCGAGCTCGGGGCGTCGGCGCTGTGGACGGGTGCGAGTGCGCTCACGCTCGTCGTGATGCTGGTGACGCTCGCGATCGAGCCGAAGACGCCGCCGACGGGACGGCCCGACGCGTCGTCGCAGGCGCAGCCGCAGGGACCGCGGACGCCGCATCGCCCCGGGGTCGGGCCGGGCGGCGTCGTCGCGATGATCGTGCTGCTGCTGTGGCTGCTGCTCGTCGTCGTGCTGCTCGTCGTGCGGACGTCGCTGCTCTCGGGCTGGTCGGGTGCCGTCGTCGGGGGCCTCATCCTCCACGCGCTGGCCATCGCCGTCTGGATCCCGCTGCTCGTCCTCCTCCGCCGAGGTCCGGGCGCCGGGATCCTGCCCGGCGTCGCGGATCCGCTCGACGACCTCCCCGAGGCTCGCCTCGCCGCGCTCGAGCGCATCTTCGGCGATCGCATCGGCGCGCTCGACCGGGGCACATGGACGGCGCTGCGGTCGGCGATGGAGTCGCAGGCCGATCGGCTGCTCGCCGCGGGAGCGATCGATGCGGGCACGCGCGCCGCGATGCTGCGCGTCGGTCCCATGGCGGGTCGCTTCGACGCCGCGCTCGCGGCGCGGCTCGCGCACGACCCCGACGGTGCGATCGTGCTGCGACCGCACGTGCCGCTGCCGGTCGTCGCCGCGATCCTGCGCGGTCGCGCGCACAGCGCGGGGCTCGTGCGCCGGGTCGTGGCGGCGGTCGCGGGGGATCGCCAGGACCGGGGCGCGCCGTTCGACGCCGCGGTGCTCGTCGACCTCGTCGCTGCCGCGCGCGTGCCCTCGCTCGCTCGAGACGCCACGCACCTCGTCGCCCTCTCGCGACTCTGGTCAGGCACGGTCGTCGCTGCGTGGGCTGCAGCGCTGGGCGCCGTGCTCGCGACGCTCCTGTGGCTGCCGACGGCATCCGACTTCCGCACGCCGACGTCGCCGACGGCCGCGGTCGCGCTCGCCGTCGTCGCCGTCGTGCTGCTGGCTGGCGCCGAGCTGCGCGAGCGGCTCGGTCGCCTGCGCGCCCTGCCCACGACGATCGCCTGGATCGGCGTGGCCGCGAGCGCGGCGCTCGCCGCGGCGCTCATCGACAGGGCGAACGCGTCCTCGCCGTACCTGCAGAGCGTGCGCGCCGGCGAGGTGATGGGCCTCGTCGTGATCGCGCTCGTGGCGTCCGCAGCCGCGGCCTGGCGCATCGCCGAGGTGCTGCGCGGCCGGCGGCACGACGCCGTGCACGCGAACTCCTCCGAGTGGCCGCTGTCGCAGGCGCGCGTCGCCGAGGTCGAGGCGCTTCGTCGCCGCAGGGCCGGGGCGACGGGTGCGGCGCTCGACGACGTCGCCGCCGAGGTCGAGGTGGCGCTGCGCCTCGCCGCGGAGCTCGGCAGGCTCGACCCGCAGGTCGCGGAGTCGGTCGCGACCGGTCCACGACGCGCCACGTGGCCGGAATGCGACGGGCCGATCTGGGGTTCGCCCTCTCGATGAGCACCCCCAGCGCAGCACCTCGCACCGCCGTCGGTCTCCGCTCGGAGCGCGGCCCGCTGCTGCTGGCGATGATGCTGTCGACGGGGCTCGTGGCGATCGACGCGACGATCCTCTCCACCGCGGTCCCGACCATCGTCGACGACCTCGGCGGCTTCGCGTCGTTCCCGTGGCTCTTCTCGATCTACCTGCTCGCGTCGTCGGTCACGACGCCCATCTACGCGAAGCTCGCCGACACCATCGGCCGCAAGCCCGTCATGCTGTTCGGCATCGCCGCGTTCCTCGTCGGCTCGCTGCTGTGCGGCGTCGCATGGGACATGCCCTCGCTCATCGCCTTCCGCGCCGTGCAGGGCATCGGCGCCGGCGCGATCCTGCCGGTGTCGATGACGATCGTCGGCGACGTGTACACGCTCGAGGAGCGCGCCCGCGTGCAGGGCTACCTCGCGTCGGTGTGGGCCATCTCGGCCGTCGTCGGTCCCACCCTCGGCGGCATCTTCGCGCAGCTGGACGCGTGGCGCTGGATCTTCCTCGTCAACGTGCCGCTGTGCATCCTCGCGGGCTGGCTCGTCATCACCCGATTCCGCGAGCGGGTCGAGCGCACCCACCATCGTCTCGACTGGCTGGGAGCGCTGCTGCTCACGGCGTCGCTCTCGTTGCTCATCCTCGGCGTGCTCGAGGGCGGGCGCGCGTGGGCGTGGGCGTCGCCGCTGTCGATCGGCATCCTCGGCGCCGGCGCCGTGCTGCTCGCGCTCTTCGTCGTCGTCGAGCGTCGCGCCGCCGAGCCGATCCTGCCGCCGCTGCTGCTCACGCGGCCGCTGCTGCGCACGACGGCGCTCATGGGCCTCGCGATCGGCGGCGGCCTCATCGGCCTCACCGCCTACGTGCCGACGTACCTCGAGGGCTCGATCGGCCTCGCGCCCATCTGGGCGGGCCTCGCCCTCGCCACGCTCACGCTCGGCTGGCCCATCGCTGCGTCGCTGTCGGGCCGTCTGTACCTGCGCATCGGATTCCGCGCCACGACGATCGTCGGCGGCACGATCCTCGTCGCGGCGGCCGTCGCGCTCGCAGCGCTCGCGGGCATCCCGTCGCCGTGGATCGTCGGCGCGCTCTGCCTGCTCATCGGCCTCGGCTTCGGCTTCACCGCCGTGCCGAGCGTCGTCGCGGCGCAGGCGAGCGTCGACTGGTCGGAGCGCGGCGTCGTGACGGGCGCGCAGATGTTCGCCCGCTCGATCGGCCAGGCGATCGGTGCTGCGGTGCTCGGGGCGCTCGCGAACGCGACGGTAGATGCGGTCGGCGGCGACGCCACCGATCCCGCCACGATCGTGTCGGCATCCCAGGTGGTGTTCATCGGCACCGCGGCCCTCACGGCGCTCGTGCTCGTCGCGGCCCTCGCGATGCCGCGCGACCGCGGCGTGCACGCACCGGCCCAGCCCGCCGAGACGAGCGCCGCGACCGAGTAGGCGCGCGACGCGCCGGCGATCAGTGCGAGCGGATGCGGTCGATCAGCTCCTGCTTGCGGAGCCCGGAGTACCCGGTGATGCCGAGCTCCTTCGCACGGGCGCGCAGCTCGGGCACCGTGCGGTCGTCGAGGTCCTCGGCCCTGCCGCCGCGGCGGCCGACGGCCTTCCGGCCGTCGCGCGCAGCGGCGTTCGCGATCCGCGCGGCCTTCTCGGAGCTCGCGCCGTCGGCCTTGAGCTCGCGGTAGAGCTCCTCGTCCTTGATCGATGGGTTCGGCATGCGGACAGGCTGCCTCGTGCGATCCGCGGCGGCGAACCCCTTGACGCGCGTGCGTCGTCGCCGCGTCAGGCGGGCGGTCGAGCGCGCGCGAGGCGCCCGCCGCGTCGCGCGGGCAGGCTCACGAGCACGATGCCGACGGCCACGGCGCCCAGGCCCACCCACGCGAGCGTCGAGAGCCGCTCGTGCAGCACGAGCACCGCGAGCAGCGTCGCCACGACGGGCTCGGCGAGCGCGAGCGTCGTCGCCGTCGACGCAGTGAGGGCGCGCAGGGCGAAGCCGAACAGCAGGTACGACGCCGCCATCGGCACGAGCGCGAGGTACGCGAGGGTCAGCGCGCCGTGGCCTGACGCGAGGGGGCCTGGGCCGAGCACGACGAAGAGCGGCACCATGACGACGCTGCCGACGAGGAAGATCGATGCCATCGACCCCTGCGACGAGCGACCACCGGCGATGAGGCGGGCCCCCGCGTACGAGTACAGCGCGTAGCCGACGCCCGCCGCGAGGCCGAGCGCGATGCCGAGGATCGGGTTCGAGCCGGTGGTCGACTCGCCGGAGCCGACGGCGAGCAGCGCCACGCCGACGGCGGCGATCGCGGTCGCGAGCCCCCAGCGCGCCGTCGGGCGACGACCATCGAGGATCCACTCGAGCGCCGCTGCGAAGATCGGGCCGGAGCCGAGCGCGAGCACGTTGCCCACCGCGACGCCCGCGAGGTCCATCGCGGGGTAGTAGGCGGTGGGGTAGAGCACGGCGCCCGCGCCGCCCGCGAGCAGCCACGGCCATGCCGAGCGGTCGCGCAGCACGCGTGCGACGGCGCGCCACGCGATGACGGCGAGCACGATGCCGCCGAAGCCGAACGTCGCCATGCCGATGAGCAGCGGCGACGAGCCCTCGGGCGCGAAGTGCGCCACGGTGCCGGTCGTGCCCCACAGCACCGCCGCGGCGAGCACGGCGGCCGTGTGGATGGGTCGCGCGTCGCTCACGGATCGAGCCTAGGCGCGGCGAACCTGGCGATTCGCCGCGCACGGCGCAGCGGCGTCGGGGAGGATGGTGCCGTGCGCCGCATCCGAGCCCTCCTGCACGGCATGACGATCCTCGCCGCCGGCTTCCGCATCGGCTGGAGGAACCCCCGACTCGCGATCCTCGGCATGGTGCCGCCGCTCGTGGTCGGCGCGCTGCTCGTCGTCGGCCTCGTCGTGCTCGGCGTCAACGCGACGTCGATCGTCGAGGGGCTGACGCCGTTCGCGGACGGCTGGAGCGACCCGTGGCCCGCCGTGCTGCGGGTCGTGCTGGCCATCGCCCTCGTCGCGGGTGCCGCTGCCGTGGGCGTGCTGCTGTTCGCCGCCGTCACGCTGCTGGTCGGCGCACCGTTCTACGAGCGCGTCTGGCGCGCGGCCGAGGGCGAGCTCGGCGGCGTGCCCGACGAGGTCGAGCTCACGGTGGGCCAGTCGATCGCGAAGGGCCTCGACGACGGCCTGCGGCTCGCCGGCATCGCGATCCTCACGGGCCTCGTGGTGTTCGTGCTGGGTCTCATCCCCGTCGTCGGCCCCGTGGTCGGCTGGATCGGCGGCGCGCTCGTCGGCTCGCGCGCCCTCGCGGTCGAGCTCTCGAGCATGCCGGGCGACGCGCGCGGCATGAGCCTCGACGAGCGGCGCCGACTGCTCGACACGGCCCCCGACGTCGCGCGAGGCTT
Organism: Agrococcus jejuensis; assembly: GCF_007679035.1. Classification (GTDB taxonomy): domain Bacteria; phylum Actinomycetota; class Actinomycetes; order Actinomycetales; family Microbacteriaceae; genus Agrococcus; species Agrococcus jejuensis_A. Next base: position 144,657 of record NZ_VEFR01000001.1, read on the forward strand.
CGGCCTCGCCGTCTACCTGCTGTTCCTCGTGCCCGGCGGCGCCGTGCTGTGCACGCCGGCCGCGACGGTCGGCGGCATGCTGCTCGTGCGCGAGCTGCGGGGCGAGCCGACGACGCCCACGACCGTGCACGATCCCGGTGCCGACGAGGTACCACCCGTGCCACCGGCGCCCTCGACCCTGCCGCCGCTCGCGTAGGCTGTCACGAATGTCCGGCTCCACCTTCGTGCGCGCAGCCACGGCCGACGAGATCGCCCGCTGGGACGACCTCCTCCTCACGAACCCCGACGGCGGGCACATGGTGCAGTCGACGGCGTTCGCAGAGGTCAAGCGGGGAGACGGCCTCGAGCCGCGCTTCCTCGTCGTCGAGGGCGCGCAGACCATCCACGTGCTCGTGCTCGAGGGCCGCGTCTGGCTCGGCCGCTACTGGTACGTGCCGCTCGGCCCCACCGGCGACGACCTCGAGGGCATCGTCGCTGCGCTGCGCGCCTACGCGGCCGAGCAGCCCGGCCTGCTCGTCGTGAAGGTCGAGCCGCGCCTCGAGCGCACGCCCGAGCTCGTCGCGCGGCTCGAGGCCGCGGGCCTCGAGGTCAGCCGTGACATGCAGGTGCAGACCCACACGGTCGTGCTCGACCTCGAGCAGGGGGCGGAGGCGCTGCTCGCCTCGTTCTCGCAGTCGACGAGGCGGCACATCCGCAAGGCGGAGCGCGACGGCTACCGCGTCGAGCGCGTCGACGTCACGCCCGAGACCCGAGCGCGCATGCACGCCATGATGCAGACCGTCGCGGGCGGCAAGGGCATGGACGGCATGCGCGAGCGCGCCTACTACGACCGGTTCTGGCAGGCGTTCGCCGACCACGGCACGGGGCAGCTCTACCTCGGCTTCGACGACGACGGCGACGAGCCGCAGGCGGGCGTCTTCGTGACCTTCGCCGGCCGCACCGCCGTGTACAAGGACGGTGGCTCGCGCCCCGACCGGCGCATCGCCGGCGGCGCACCGCTGCTGCTCTACACGGCGATGCAGGACGCCATCGCGCGCGGCTGCACCGGCTTCGACCTCGCGGGCACCCCGCCGGTCGATCGGCTCGACGACCCGACGCATCCGTTCCACGGGCTCGGCCAGTTCAAGACGCGCTTCGGCCCCGTCACGAGCTTCCTGCCCTCGTTCGACCTCGTGCTGCATCCCGTGCGGCACCGACTGTGGGAGCGCGTGCTGCGCAGGATCGAGTGGCGCCTGAAGCCCGGACCGGACACGCTGCGATGACGGGGGAGACGGTGCACGAGCTGCGCGAGGCGACGGCGGCCGAGATCGCCGAGTGGGACGCCCTCGTGGCGCAGAACCCCGACGGCGGCCAGTTCACGCAGACGCTGGCGTTCGCCGCGGTGAAGCGATGGGACGGCTTCCGCACCCACCACATGGTCTACGACGGCGCCGAGCCCGTGCACGCGCTCGTGCTCGAGCGCCACGGCGTCGTCGGGCGCTTCTGGTACGTGCCGTCGGGCCCGTGGCATCCGCGCTTCGACTCGATCGTCGCCGCCACGCGGGCGTACGTCGAGCGGCACCGCCCAGATCTCGTGTCGGTGAAGCTCGAGCCGCGCCTGCGCCGCACCGACGAGCACATGCAGCTGCTGCGCGACGCGGGCCTCGTCGAGGCCGACGACGTGCAGATCCACACGCACACGGTCATCGCCGACCTCGCGCAGGGCCCCGACGCCCTGCTGGCGAGCTTCTCGAAGGCCGTGCGCAAGAACATCCGCCACGCCGAGCGCGAGGGCTACACGGTCGAGCGCGTCGAGCCGACGCCCGCGCTCATGGACCAGATGTGGGCGCGCATGCAGACGATCGCGGGCGGCGGCGGCCTCAGCGGCATGCGCGGCGAGGAGTACTACCGCACGGTGTGGAAGGCGTTCACCGACCACGGCATGGCCGACTGGTGGGTGGGCGACGACGGCGGCGACGGCCCCCAGACCATCACCTTCACGATCCCGTTCGGCCGCGACGTCATCGACAAGGACGAGGGCTCGCGTCCCGACCGCCGCATCAACGGCGGCGCCCACCTGGGCCGCTGGACGCGCATGCAGCACTACGCCGAGCGCGGGTTCGAGGGCTTCGACATGATGGGCGCCCCGCCGTCGTGGCGCAAGGACGACGACACGCACTTCATGCACTCGCTCGCGCGCTTCAAGACGCAGTTCGCACCGATCGCCGACTTCGTGCCGTCGTTCGACCTCGAGCTGAAGCCCGGCACGCAGCGGCTGTGGGACCGGTACGTGCGACCGATCGAATGGCGCGCGAAGCGCCGGTACACGGGACTGTGGTGATGGAGGTGGCGGACACGGTGGCGACGCTGAGGACGGCGACGGCGACGGAGGTCGCCGATTGGGACGCGCTCGTGCAGGCGAACCCCGACGGCGGCCAGTGGGCGCAGGGCGAGGCGTACGCGGCGCTCAAGCAGCACGAGGACGGCCTGCACCCCGTGCACCTCGTGCTCGAGGGCGCTCCGGGCGTCGACGGCGCCGTGGCGATGCTCGCGCTCGAGCACCGCTCGATCGTCGGTCGCCAGTGGTACCTGCCGCAGGGGCCGAGCCTGCCCGTCGAGGCCGTGCCGGCGTTCACCGCGGCGCTGCGCGCGTTCGCGCAGACGGTGCCGCATCTGTACGCCGTGCGCATCGAGCCCTTCGTCGTCGACGTGCCCGAGGTGCGCTCGACGCTCGCGGATGCCGGATGGGTCGCCTCCGACCGCATGCAGCAGAACCAGCACACCGTGCTCGTCGACCTCGAGCCCGAGACCGACGCGATCTTCGCCGCGTTCTCGAAGAACCTGCGCAACCACATCCGCAAGGCCGGCCGCGAGGGCTACCGCGTCGAGAAGGTCGAGCCGACCGACGCGAACCTCGAGACCATGTACCGCCTCATGCAGACGGTGTCCGGCGGCAAGGGCGTCGCGGGCATGAAGCCGTACCGCTACTACCGCCGGCTCTGGACCGAGCTGCGCGATCGTGGCCAGGGGCACCTGTGGTTCGGCTACGACGGCGCGCACGAGGGCCCGCAGGCGTCGTCGTTCATGATCGGCTACGGCCGCTACGCGCTGGCGAAGGACGGCGGCTCGGTGCCCGACCGTGCGATCCGCGGCGGTGCGCACCTCATGCGCTGGACCGCGATGCAGTGGTTCAAGGAGCACGACGGGCGCACGATCTACGACGCGTACGCGACGCCGCCGTCGTGGAAGGCCGACGACCGCAGCGAGCAGCTGTGGGGTCCCGGCCAGTTCAAGCTGCTGTTCGGACCGATCACCGATCACGTGCCGAGCCACCTGCTGCTGCTCGAGCCGCGTCGCTGGCGGCTGTTCTCGCGCCTCGTGCTCCCGGTCGAGTGGCGCCTCCGGAAGCGGCCCTACGGCATCTGGTAGTCCGCTGTACGTGAGGCGTCCTCACCGCCGATAGTCTCCCCGCGGGGGACGAGGATGACGATGGCAGGGGAGTGGTCGCTGCGCGCGGCCACGCCGACGGAACGGCGCGACTGGGATGCCGGCGTCGAGGGGAATCCCGACGGCGGGCAGTGGACGCAGGGCGCGGCGTTCGCAGCCCTCAAGGCGCCCGACCGCCTCACGCCGCGCTTCCTCGTGCTCGAGCGCGACGGCGAGACCGGGCTCGAGCGCATCCACGTGCTCGCCCTCGAGCACCGCAGCGTCGCCGGCCGATTCTGGTACCTGCCCACGGGCCCTGGCGTCGCGTCGATCCACGACCTCCCCGGCGTCGTCGAGGCCTTCCGCGCCGAGCGGCACGGCCTGCTGCGCGGGGTCTTCGCGCTCAAGGTCGAGCCGTTCGTCGTCGACACGCCCGAGCATCGTGCCGTGCTGCAGGGCGCCGGGCTGCGCGCATCCGCCGTGATCCAGAAGAACACGCACACGGTGCTCGTGCCGCTCGACCGCGAGCCCGACGCGATCTTCGCCGGCTTCTCGAAGAGCCTGCGCAACCACATCCGATCCGCGGACCGGGGTGGATACCGCGTCGAGAAGGTCGAGCCCGGCGAGGACACGTACCGCACGATGTACCGCCTCATGCAGACGATCTCGGGCGGGCGCGGCAGCGACCTCACGCGGCCGTACGAGTACTACCACCGGCTCTGGAGCGAGCTGTGCGCGCGTGGCCAGGGGCACTTCTGGTTCGGCTACGACGGCGCGCACGAGGGCCCGCAGGCCTCGGCGTTCATGATCGGCTACGGCCGCACCGCGATCGCGAAGGACGGCGGATCCGTGCCCGACCGCGCCATCCGCGGGGGCGCGGCGCTCATGCGCTGGACGGCGATGCAGTGGTTCCGCTCCCGCGACGGGCGCACGATCTACGACGCGTACGTCACGCCGCCGTCGTGGCTCGCGCACGATCCCGAGCAGCCCATGCACGGGCCCGGCATCTTCAAGCTGCAGTTCGGACCGATCGTCGACCACCTCCCGAGCCACGACCTCGTGCTCGACGAGCGACGCTTCCAGCTGTTCGTGCGGCTGCTGCTGCCGATCGAGTGGCGCGTGCGGCGGCGACCCGGCGGCATCTGGTAGCCGTCGCGCGGTGCGGCACGCCGCGAGCGTGGAGCGAACGGTGGGGGACAGGCGGCTACGCTGGCTGCATGGCGCGCGTCGGGGATCCAGCCGAGCTGGCCCGCATCCTGCGCGGCGAGTGGGCGGTGCGAGCGACGACGTTCCCGTACTGGCTCTCGCCGAACCGCCGCAACACGCGCGTGACGATCGACGTCGTCGAGGGCTCGCCGCTCAAGCTGCGCGAGACCTACGAGTACCACCGCCCCGACAAGGGCGACCGGGAGCTCGTGGCCGAGATGCGCTGGAAGGGCGACCACTTCGCGTGGAAGGCGCTCGGGGCGTCGAAGCTCATCCGCACGGCATGCGTCGTGAGCGACACGCCCGCGACCGCCGACATCGTGAGCGTGCACTTCGGCCGCAGCGCCATGCTGCGCCAGCCGGCCGTGACGCTGCTCGCGAGGCCGCACCTCGACCCCGACCACGTGCGCGCGATGGTGTCGCGCGACACGCATTCGTTCGAGCTGTCGGCGACCGAGTTCTGGCGCCTGCAGTGGCTGCCCGTCCACCCGATCGTGTCGTCGGAGCCGCAGCCCACCTGAGTCGTGTTGGATGGGGTCCATGCTCGACGACGCCGCAGGCATCCTCCGGCGCCTCGCCGCGAGCACGGGCCGTGAGCTGCTGTCGTTCCGGCAGCAGGACCTCGAGCCGGTGTCCGACGGCATCATCCTCGGCTACGCGTGCACGCTCCGCGCCCCCGACGACCAGGTCGAGCACGTCACGATCTACGTGAACACGTCGCCCGACGCGCCCGTCGGCGAGCACACGGTGCAGCTCGTCGACCGCGCGACGGGCGATCGGCTCACGGCGTGGACGTACCCGCAGGATCCGTCGCTGCCGTCGCTGCCCGCCGTGTCGTATCCGGAGGCCGCGGGCGTCGTGCTCGCGAAGTTCGGCATCGAGGCCGCGGGCGCCACGCTCACGATGGAGTCGTACCGGCCGGGCAAGCGCGCGGTGCTGCGCGTCGACACCGGCGGCACGCAGCACTTCGCGAAGGTCGTGCAGCCGTCGCTCGCCGCGACGATCCACGACCTCCACGTGGCCCTGCACGCCGCGGGCCTCCCCGTGCCGCGCAGCCTCGGCTACTCGGAGGCCGGCCTGCTGCTGCTCGAGCGCATGCCGGGCGACCCCGCGCTCGAGCACGTCGCGCGCATCGCCGACGACCCGCGGTTCCTGCAGGGCGTCGAGCACGTCGTCGCGCAGCTCGCGAGCGTGCGCGTCGGCGTCGCAGCCCGCGAGTCGCTCGCGCGCCGGGCTGACTGGTACGCCGCCCGCATGGCCGAGACGTCGCCCGTGCTCGCACCGCGCGCCGCCGACATCGTCGCCCGCGTGCGCACGCTGTACGCGTCGACGGCGGTGCCGACGCCCGTGACGGTGCACGGCGACCTCCACCTCGGCCAGCTGCTCGTCGACCGCCGCGAGCCGTGGCGCATCACGGGGCTCATCGACATCGACACCGCGGGTCTCGGCGACCCTGCCGACGACGCGGCAGCCCTCGCGGCGCACGTCGTGGTCACGGCGTTCGAGTCGGCGTCCGCGGGCGCCCGCACCGACGCCGAGGCGCTGCGCAGGCTCGCGGCGACGCTGCGATCGCGCTGGGACGACGGGGGCCGCACCGCGGCGATCGCCGCGATCCACCTCACGGGCCACGCCCTCGCGGTGGCCGGGCGCGGCGACGACCACCTGCCCGTCGCGGCGCGTCTGCTCGACGAGGCCGACCTGGCCCTCGCGACGACCCTGCATCCGCAGCGCTGACGCGCGCCGCGATCGGCGCGCCGACGACCGCGGCGTCCGGTCAGTCGAGCGGGATGCCGTCCTCGCGCAGGCTGCGCACGAGGCCGCCGCCGTTCGGGGCGAAGTGCCACGGCACGGCCGTGTCCTGGCGCTCGTGCTTGCGTCCGCCGGCGAGCACGGCCTCCTGCGGCGACAGCTGCCGGATGGCGACGGCCGCGACGGACTCGGGGTGCTCCTCGGCGAAGGCGGCGTAGATGGCCTCGTCGTGCTGCCCGTCGTCGCCGACGAGCAGCCAGCGGATGTCGGGGAAGTCGCGGGCGAGCCTGCGCAGCTGCGTGCGCTTGTGCACCTGGCCCGAGCGGAAGATGCGATCGTGCGTCGGTCCCCAGTCGGTGAGGATGAGCGGACCCGGCGGGTACAGGTTGCGGGACAGGAACCTGCGCAGGGCGGGCGCGACGTTCCACGCGCCGGTCGAGAGGTAGATGAACGGCGCCGTCGGGTTGGCGCGGCGCACGCGATCGTAGAAGACGGCCATGCCTGGCACGGGGCGGCGGGCGTGCTCGTCGAGCACGAACGCGTTCCACGCTGCGAGCATCGGGCGCGGGAGCAGCGTGACCATGACGGTGTCGTCGACGTCGGAGACGACGCCGACCCTCGTGGCGGGGTCGACGACGAAGATGGGCGCCTGCACGGGCTCGGACCCCGGCACCGTCAGCGTGACCTCGCCCCATCCGGGCTCGAGCGACACGGGCACGACGGCGTCGACGACGCCGCCGCGGTCGGCCGTGACGGTCGCGGTCGTGCCTCCCGACGAGACGGTGACCTCGGCCGAGGCGAGGCTGATCGACGTGAACGTGCGCCAGCCGCGCATGTTCTCGTACAGCGCCCGCTGCTCGTCGCCGGGGGTGACGAGCAGGACGCGGCACAGCACGCGCACCCACCCGTCGCCGCCGTAGCCGGCGTAGGGGATGACGGCGGGGCGACGGCCGCCGCGCAGCGCGCGGGCCTCGCGGCGCTCCTGCACCCAGTCCTCGATGCGCGCGGCGCGGTGGAGGATCGGGTCGGGCACGTGGGCCAGGGGGTCGAGCTCAGCCACGTCGATGCCTCATCGATCCCACGCTACCGGTGGGCGTCAGTCGACGACGCGTCGGCCGCGGGAGCGTCGGTCGCGTCCTCGGCCGCCGGCGCGACGAGCTCGGGGCCGTCGGCGCGCACGTTGCCGACGGCTCGGCCGACCTCGCGCACCGCGAGCGCCTCGACCTGCTCCGCCGCGGCCTCGACCACGGCGTCGACGAGGTGCTGGTCGCCCTCGGTCTCGGCGTCGAGCCACGTGTCCCACAGCTCGGGGCCGAGCACGACGGGCATGCGGTCGTGCAGGTCGGCGAGGTGCCCCGTGGCGTCGGCGGTGAGGATCGTCGACGACAGCACCCACGCGCCCTCGGGGCTCTTCCACCACGCGTAGAGGCCCGCGAAGGCGATGGGGCGCTCGTCGGCCGCGTGCACGTAGAAGGGCGTGCGCTCGGGCTTGCGCCACTCGTACCAGCCGCTCGCGGGCACGAGCGCGCGCCGCATCCCGAGCGAGGCGGAGAACATGCGGCGCTCCGCCACGGTCTCGCTGCGCGCGTTGATGGCCTTGACGCCGCCCGTGAGGTCCTTCGCCCACGTGGGCACGAGGCCCCACCGTGCTGCCTCGAGCCTGCGCGTCGGCGGCGTGCCGTCGCGCGACGGTGGCTCGACGACCACGGGAGCGAGGTCGGTCGGCGCGACGTTCCACGACCGTTCGGGGAGGTCGCCCATCTCGTCGACCTCGAACAGGGCGACGAGATCGCTGGGATCCGCAGCCATGACGTAGCGTCCGCACACGCGGCCATCGTGCCACGTCGGGTCGGGTCTCCACAGGTGGGCGCGTCCGACGCGTGCGCGTGACGAAGCGGGAGTAGAGTCTTGCGAACTGAGCGTCGCTCGAGGATCCATGCGCGACGCTCCAGCAGGACGGAGCGAACCCCATGCCCATGACGGTGCACCCGGACGCCGCATCGGTGGCGGTCCGCAGCGAGCCGGTGCAGCCGCGGGCTGCCGCGCGCATCGAGGCCCTGCTCGACGCGGCAGCGCACTGCGTCGACGACGTCGGCTCGGAGCTGCTCACGACCGCGATGGTCGCGAAGTCGGCAGGCGCGTCGATCGGCACGGTCTACCGGTACTTCCCCGACCGCATCGCCGTGCTCGTGGCCCTCGCGGGCCGCAACCTCGAGCGCCTGCGCGCTCGCTTCGAGCGCACGCTGTCCGACAACGACCACGCCACGTGGGAGGACGCGGTCACGGCGCTGCTGCGCGACTTCATCGGCGCGTACCGCGAGATCCCCTCGTTCCGGTCGGTGCGCACGGGCGACTGGCTCGACGTGGGCGCCGAGCGCCCCGCCGACTCGACGGAGCTCATCGCGGCGGAGACCCTCGCGGTGCTCGTGGCCCGCTTCGGCGTGCCCGACGACGACGAGGCCCGCTCGGCCCTGCGCCGTGGCTTCCGCGTCGCCGACGCCCTCGTGATGTTCGCCTTCCAGCGCGACCGGTTCGGCGACGAGGAGATCCTCGAGATGTCGCTCGAGCACGGGCTCGCCGAGGCCAAGCTCGGACTCGCCCCGCGATCGTGATCACCTTCGAGGAGGTCTCGAAGCGGTACGGCGACGCCGTCGCCGTGCGCGCATGCTCGCTCGAGGTGGCGCCGCGCACCTGCACGGTGCTCGTGGGCTCGTCGGGCTCCGGCAAGACCACGCTCATGCGCATGGTCAACCGCATGGTCGACCCGACGTCGGGCCGCGTGCTCATCGACGGCGAGGACGTCGCGACGAAGGATCCCGTGCGTCTGCGCCGCGGCATCGGCTACGTGCTGCAGGCGGCGGGCCTGCTGCCGCACCGCACCGTGTGGCAGAACGTCGCGACCGTGCCCATGCTCGACGGCACGTCCAAGGGCGACGCCCGAGCCCGCGCGCTCGAGCTGCTCGCGACCGTCGGCCTCGACGCGGACCTCGCGAATCGCTACCCCCATCAGCTCTCGGGCGGGCAGCAGCAGCGCGTCGGCGTCGCGAGGGCCCTCGCCGCCGACCCGAACATCCTGCTCATGGACGAGCCCTTCGGCGCCGTCGACCCCATCGTGCGCCTCGAGCTGCAGCGCGAGACGCGCAGGCTGCAGCGCGAGCTGGGCAAGACCGTGCTCTTCGTGACCCACGACATCCAGGAGGCCTTCGCCCTCGCCGACCAGGTCGTCGTGCTCGAGAAGGAGGGCGTGATCGCGCAGGCCGGCACGCCCGCCGAGATCGTCGCCGAGCCCGCCAACGACTTCGTGCGCGAGTTCATCGGCGCGAGCGCGGGGGAGCGCTCGCTGCACGTCGAGGAGGTCGACGGCCGTCAGGTCGTCGTCGACCGCGACGGCACGCCCCTCGGCACGCTCGACGCCGCCTGAGGCCTCCCGGCATGGACTGGGTGATCGCGAACTGGGACCAGGTGTGGTCCCTCACCCTCAATCACGCGCGCCTGTCGATCGCACCGATCGTCGTCGGCTTCCTCATCGCCGTGCCGCTCGGGCGCCTCGCCGCCGGCAGCAGGGTGGCGCGCGGCATCATCCTGTCGAGCGGCAGCCTGCTGTACGCGATCCCCTCGCTGCCGCTGTTCCTGATCCTGCCGCTCGTGCTCGCGACCCGCACGCTCGACGAGATCAACCTCACGGTCGCGCTCACCCTCTACGCCGTGGCGATCATGGTGCGCAGCGCGACCGACGGCTTCGTGTCGCTGCCGCCCGCGACGATCTCGGCGGCGACGGCGATCGGCTACGGCCGCGCAGGGCGCTTCCTGCGCGTCGAGCTGCCGCTCGCAGCGCCCGTGCTGCTCGCCGGCCTGCGCGTCGTGTCGGTGTCGACCGTCGCGATGGTGACGGTCGGTGCGCTCATCGGCAGCGACAACCTCGGCTACCTGTTCACGAACGGCCGCGCGACGAACAACGTCGACTCCGTCGTCGCGGGCCTCGTCGGCACGCTCGTGCTCGCCGCCGTCTTCGACCTCGTGCTGCAGCTCGTCGGCCGCATCTCGATGCCCTGGAGGCGATGATGGACTTCCTCGTCAGCGCCGTCCTCTGGCTCCTCTCGCCCGATCGCTACGCGCCGAACGCGCTCTACTCGATCCCCGAGCGGCTCGGGCAGCACCTGCAGATCACGACGTTGTGCGTGGTGATCGCCGTGGCGATCGCGCTCCCGCTCGGCAGCTGGATCGGCCACACGGGTCGCGGCAGGCAGCTCGTGATCGGCATCACGAGCGTCGCGCGCGCGGCGCCGGCACTCGGCCTGCTCATCCTGCTCGTCATGGTGCTGACGGAGCCGCTCGGCTCGCGTCAGGCATCGCTCGTCGGCTGCACCGTGGCGCTCGTCGTGCTCGCGATCCCGTCGATCCTCGCCGGCACCTACGCCGGCATCGAGTCGGTCGATCGCGTCACGGTCGACGCCGCGCGGGCCTCGGGCATGACCGAGTGGCAGATCCTCACGAAGGTCGAGCTGCCGCTCGCCGCGCCCGTGATCATCGGCGGACTGCGCGCCGGCGTGCTCATGGTGGTCGCCACCGCGACGATCGCCTCGTTCGCGGGCTTCGGCGGACTCGGCGCGATCATTGCCTCGGGCATCGGGCTCAACGACTACGACCTCATGCTCGGAGCGTCGATCCTCGTCGCGCTGCTCGCGCTCCTGCTCGACGGCATCCTCGCGCTCGCGCAGCGCTCCGCGCAGCGCGCGCCACCTCGGCTGAACCCGGCATGCGGCGAACGCATGCATGCCGCGCGCGTCACATTCCGTCAAGGGGGAGTGGCGAGCGTGCGTTCGTCGGTGGCTCCTGGTTCCATGGAGTCCCCTTCACCCCCTGAGGAGCTCCCATGCAGCGTCCCCTTCGCGCCATCGCGGCCACGATCGTCGCGGGCGTCGCCCTCGCCGGCTGCGCCACGTCCGATCCCGCAGGCTCGGGCGGAGGCGAGGCTGCCGGCGACGGCGAGATCGTCATCGGCTCGAACGCCTTCCCCGAGGCCGAGATCCTCGCGTACCTCTACGGCGTCGCCCTCGAGGACGCCGGGCTCGACGTGAGCTACAACCTCTCGATCGGTGCACGGCAGCAGACGTTCCCCGCGCTCGAGGACGGCTCGATCACCCTCCAGCCCGAGTACACCGGCAACCTCCTGAACTACCTCGACGAGTCGAACGAGCTCACCGATCCCGAGGAGGTCGGCGACGCGCTCGACGACGCCCTCGAGGGCACGGGCCTCGTCGCGTACGACTACGCCGAGGCGCAGGACCAGGACGCCTACGTCGTCACCCGCGAGTACGCGGACGCCAACGGGCTCGAGTCCATCGCCGACCTGGAGGGCGTCCAGCCCTTCACCCTCGGCTCGAACCCGCAGTTCGCCGAGCTGCCGTACGGCATCCCCGGCCTCGAGCGCGCCTACGGCATCACCGACGTCGAGTTCGTGCAGTTCGAGGACTACGGCGGGCCCGCCACGGTGCAGGCGCTGCTCGATGGCACGGTCGACGTCGCCGACATCTACACGACGAGCCCCGCGATCACCGAGAACGACCTCGTCGTGCTCGACGACCCCGAGCAGATCATCGCGGCGCAGAACATCGTGCCCGTGCTGTCGGAGTCGATCGCGTCCGACCAGATCGAGGAGATCCTGAACGGGATCTCGGAGGAGCTCACGACCGAGGACCTCATCGCGCTGCGTACGCGCGTCGAGGGCGAGGAGACCGCGACGCCCGAGACGGCGGCGCGCGACTGGCTCGTCGAGCGGGGCCTCATCGAGGGCTGACCCTCTCCCACCTGCAGCGGGGGCTGTGCGTCGCATCGGCGGCGCACAGCCCCCGCTTCCGTGTCGCACAGGTGCGAGCCGTGTGCCATGGGGAGGATGATGGAGGGACATCCTGGCCATTGCAGAGGTGGACCTTGGCAGACGATCTGCTCGACCCCCTGTCGCTGGCGCGTTGGCAGTTCGCGCTCACGACGATCTACCACTTCCTCTTCGTGCCGATCACGCTCGGCACCGTGTGGCTCGTCGCCGCATTCCAGACGGTGTGGCTGAAGACCGGCAAGCTCGCGTGGCTTCGGCTGACGCACCTGTTCGGCAGGCTCTTCCTCATCAACTTCGCCATCGGCGTCGCGACGGGCATCGTGCAGGAGTTCCAGTTCGGCATGAACTGGTCGGACTACTCGCGCTTCGTCGGCGACGTGTTCGGCGCCCCGCTCGCGTTCGAGGGCCTCATCGCCTTCGCGTTCGAGGCGACCTTCATCGGGCTGTGGATCTTCGGCTGGGACAAGCTGCCGCCGAAGGTGCACCTCGCGTGCATCTACATGACGGGCATCGGCACCGCCGCATCGGCGTACTTCATCCTCGCCGCCAACGCGTTCATGCAGAACCCCGTCGGATTCGAGATGAACGACGAGCTGCAGCGTGCGCAGCTCACCGACATCGGCGCGGTGCTCACGAACCCCGTCGCCGTCGCGGCCTTCCCGCACACGATGTTCGGCGCGTTCATGGTCGCCGGCACGGTCGCGGTCGCCGTCGCGGCGTGGCACCTCAAGCGCGGCCAGCACGTCGACACCATGCGCAAGGCGCTGCGGGTGGGGCTCTGGACGACCCTCGTCGCGACGGGGCTCACGTTCGTCGCCGGCGACGCCGTCTCGCTCGCGATGGTCGAGGCGCAGCCGATGAAGATGGCCGCCGCCGAGGCCCTCTACGCGACGTCGACCGGCGCGGATGCGTCGTTCTCGGTCTTCTCGATCGGCACGCCCGACGGCTCCGACGAGATCTTCTCGTTCCGCATCCCGTACCTCCTCGCGCTGCTGTCGACGCACGATCCGAACGGCACGGTCGAGGGCATCAACGACCTGCAGGCCGAGTACGTCGCGGCGTTCGGCCCCGGGGACTACACCCCGACGATCTGGATCACGTACTGGTCGTTCCGCTGGATGATCGGCCTCGGCGCCGTGACGGGCCTCGTCGCGCTCGTCGGGCTGTGGATCACGCGCAAGGGCCGCGAGGTGCCGCGCTGGACGTGGAACGTCGCGATCTGGACGCTGCCGCTGCCGCTGCTGGCGATGATCGTCGGCTGGATCTTCACCGAGATGGGCAGGCAGCCCTGGCTCGTGTTCTCGCTGCTGCGCACCGAGGACGGCGTGAGCCCCGGCACGACGGCGGGCGAGGTGCTGCTGTCGCTCGTCGCCTTCACCGTCGTCTACGGCGTGCTGGGCGTCATCAACTTCACCCTCATGCGCAAGACCGCCCAGGCCGGGCCGCCCGAGGCGCCCGCGCTCGACGAGGACGGCCGCCCCGAGCAGCCGGTCACGGTGTACTGATGGACCTGCAGCTCGTCTGGTTCTGCATCGTCGGCGTGATGTTCGTCGCCTACTTCGTGCTCGACGGCTTCGACTTCGGCGTCGGCATGGCGATGCCCGTGCTGTCGAGGGACGACGTCGACCGCCGCCACATGATCAACACGATCGCGCCCGTCTGGGACCTCAACGAGACGTGGCTCATCATCGGCGGCGCCGCGCTCTTCGCGGCCTTCCCCGAGTGGTACGCGACGATGTTCTCGGGCTTCTACGTGCCGCTGCTGCTCATCCTGCTCGCGCTCATCGTGCGCGCCGTGTCGTTCGAGTGGCGGCACCAGCACGAGGACACCCGCTGGAAGCGGGCGTGGGACACGTGCATCGTCGTCGGGTCGGTGCTGCCGCCGCTGCTGTGGGGCGTCGCGTTCGCGAACCTCGCGCACGGCGTGGCGCTCGAGCCGCACCTCGGCGGCGCCCTCATGACCGACGGACTGCTGGGCGTGCTGCATCCGTACGCGCTGCTCGGCGGCCTCGCGCTCGTCGCGCTGTGCTTCGCGCACGGCACGGTGTTCACGGCGCTCAAGACCGACGGCGACCTGCAGCAGCGGGCGATCCGCCTGTCGCGGCTCGCGCTGCCCGCGGCGATCGTCGTCGGGGGAGCGTTCCTCGTGTGGACGGTCGTGCTCGTGCCCGCCGCCGGCGTCGTCGCGGCGGCCGCGGTCGCGGCGATCGCGCTCGTCGTCGCGCTGCTCGCGGCGCTGCGGACGCGCGAGGGCGTCGCGTTCGCGGCGACGGCAGTCGCCATCGCCGCCGCGGTCGCGACGATCCTGCTGTCGCTCGCGCTGCGCGATGGCGGCCCGTACGTCATGCCGGCGACGAACCCCGTCGGCGACTTCGTGGGCCTCACGATCCGCAACGCGTCGAGCTCCGAGTACACGCTGCAGGTCATGACGTGGGCGGCGGTCGCAGCGATGCCGCTCGTCGCGGCGTACCAGATCTGGACGTACTGGGTCTTCCGCAAGCGCGTGCTGCGGCAGACGATCGCGGCAGCGGCGCACTGAGCGTCGCGCTCCGACTTGCCACTTAGGCAAGGCTAACCTACGTTGGAGGGGCGCGCCGATGCGCATCTCCCTCCACACGAAGGCGGAACGCTCCACCATGTCCAGAACTCGCGCCACCACGACGATCGCCGCGCTCGCGGCGGTCGCTGCCATGACCCTCGCCGCATGCTCCTCGACCGAGGCGGCGCCGGAGGAGTCCGCCGACGCGGCACCTGCGACCGTGACGATCGAGGACAACCACGGCTCCGTCGAGGTGCCCGTGAACCCCGAGACGGTCGTCGCGCTCGACAACCACGTCTTCGAGACCCTGTCGTCGTGGGACATCCCGCTCGCC
This sequence comes from Agrococcus jejuensis, assembly GCF_007679035.1. Taxonomy (GTDB): domain Bacteria; phylum Actinomycetota; class Actinomycetes; order Actinomycetales; family Microbacteriaceae; genus Agrococcus; species Agrococcus jejuensis_A. The sequence continues at coordinate 159,726 of NZ_VEFR01000001.1, forward strand.
GCCGCGCCCAAGGGCGTCATGGGCGAGGGCCTGTGGCCCGAGTACATGGAGGAGTCGGTGCTCGACGTCGGCAACCACCGCGAGCCGAACCTCGAGATGATCGTCGCGGCGCAGCCCGACCTCATCATCGCCGGCTACCGCTTCTCGGAGTCGTACGACGACATCGTGGCGCAGAACCCCGACGCCGTCGTGATCGAGCTCGCGCCCCGCGAGGGCGAGGAGATCGGCTCCGAGCTCGTGCGCCTCACCGAGGCGCTCGGCCAGATCTTCGACCGCGAGGACGAGGCTGCGGAGATCGTCGCCGACTACGAGGACAGCCTCGCGGCGGCGAGCGGGGCCTACGACGGCTCCTCGACCGTCATGACGCTCATGGCGTCGGGCGGCGAGCTCTCGTACATCGCCCCCGTGAACGGCCGCTCGCTCGGCATGCTCTACCCGACGCTCGACCTCGTGCCGGCCATCGAGCAGGACGGCTCGACCGACCACATGGGCGACGACATCAACGTCGAGGCCATCGTCGCGGCGAACCCCGACTGGATCGTGCTCATGGACCGCGAGGGCGCCATGCAGTCGACCGCAGAGGGCTACGTGCCGCCCGCCGAGCTCGTCGAGGGCTCGGAGGCGCTGCAGAGCGTCACGGCCGTGCAGGAGGGCAACGTGATCTACACGAGCCCGTCGTTCTACCTCACCGAGGACATCCAGACGTACACGGCGACCTACCAGCAGCTCGCCGACGCGTTCGCAGGCGCCTGATCGACGCCGCCGAGGCGACGCGCCGCGTCGCGACGCCGGAGGCGCGCCCTGCGCGGGTGCGCCTCCGGCGCCTCGCGCTGCCCGGCGCGATCCTCGGCCTCCTCCTGCTCGTCGCCGCCTCGCTGGCCGTCGGCGTCTACGACGTGACGCAGGACGAGGTGGGTGCGGCGCTCGTCGGCATCACGCGCATCCCGCGCACGATCGCGCTGCTGCTGTCTGGCTGCGCCATGGCGGCCTGCGGACTCGTGATGCAGATGCTCACGCAGAATCGCTTCGTCGACGCCACGACCGCGGGCACCGCCGAGTGGGCCGCCCTCGGCCTGCTCGTGACCGTGCTGCTGTGGCCGGACTCGAGCCTCGCGATGCGCATCGTGACGGCATCCGCGACCGCGTTCCTCGGCACCCTCGTGTTCATGGCGGTGCTGCGCCGCGTCATGGACCGGTCGACGCTCGTCGTGCCGATCGTCGGCATCATGCTCGGCGCCGTCGTGAGCGCCGTCACCACCTTCCTCGCCGTGTCCACGAACGCGCTGCAGCTCATCTCCACGTGGTTCACGGGATCCTTCACGAGCGTCGTGCGCGGGCGGTACGAGGTGCTGTGGATCGTGCTCGCCGTGCTCGTCGTCGTGTTCGTCGTCGCCGACCGCCTCACGGCCGCCGGCCTCGGCAAGGACGTCGCGACGACGCTCGGCATCCGGTACGAGCACGTCATCCTGCTCGGAACGGCCCTCGTCGCCGTCGCGGCCGCCGTCACGACCGTCGTCGTCGGCTTCCTGCCGTTCCTGGGCATCATCGTGCCGAACCTCGTCTCGATGGTGCGCGGCGACGACCTGCGCGGCAACCTGCCGTGGGTGTGCGTCGTCGGCGCGGGCCTCGTCATCCTGTGCGACATCGTCGGCCGCACCATCGTCATGCCGTTCGAGGTGCCCGTCGCCCTCGTGCTCGGCGTCGTCGGCGCCGTCGCCTTCGTCACCCTGCTGCTGCGGACGAGTCGTGGCTGACCTCGCCATCGCAGCGCCGACGGCCATGCGCACGCGCCTCCGCCGACCGTGGGTGGCGCCCGTCGCCGTGGGCGGCGTCGCCGTCGTCGCCGCGATCGGCGTGCTCGCCTACGGCATCCCCGTGCCCGTCGGGCATCCGGGGTTCTGGATCATCGTGCAGAGCCGCGTCGGCGCCGTCGCCACGATCGCGCTCGTCGCGACGTGCCAGGCCGTCGCGACCGTGCTGTTCCACACCGCGACGGGCAACCGCATCCTCACACCCTCGGTGCTCGGCTTCGACGCCCTCTACACGCTCATGCAGACGGCGCTCGTGTACGTGCTCGGCACCGCGGCCACGCAGGTCGAGGGCGTCGGGAAGATCGTGGCGCAGAGCCTGCTGATGATCGTCTTCGCGACGCTGCTGTACGGCTGGCTGTTCTCGGGCAGGCGACGCAACCTCCACGTGCTGCTGCTCGTCGGCCTCGTGCTGGGCATCGGCTTCGGCTCGATCTCGACGTTCATGCAACGGCTGCTGACGCCCGGGCAGTTCGACGTGCTGTCGGCGAGGCTCATCGGGTCGATCGGCAACGGCAACCCCGACTACCTGCCGTGGGCGCTCGTCGTCGTCGCCGCCGCGTGCGCCGTCGTGTGGCGGCGGCGGCACGTGCTCGACGTCGTCGCGCTCGGTCACGACGCCGCGACGAGCCTCGGGCTGCGCTTCCGCCGCGAGATCGTGGCGCTGCTCGTGCTCGTCGCCGCCCTCGTCTCGATCTCGACGACCATGGTCGGCCCCATGACGTTCTTCGGCTTCCTCGTCGCGACCATGACGTACCAGCTCGTCGACTCGGATCGTCACGCGCGCGTGCTCCCGATGGCGGTGCTCGCCGGGATGGCGACGCTGCTGGGCGCGTACTTCGTGCTGCAGCACGTCTTCTACGCCGCCGGCCTCGTCTCGATCGTCATCGAGTTCGTCGGCGGCCTGCTGTTCCTCGCCGTCATCCTGAAGAAGGGCCTTCGATGATCACCCTCGACGCCGTCGAGAAGCAGTACGCGGGCACGCGCGCGCTCGGCCCCATCGACCTCGAGATCGCCGCGGGCGGCATCACGGCCCTCGTCGGACCGAACGGCGCCGGCAAGTCGACGATGCTCACGATCGTCGGCCGTCTCCTGCACGCCGACAGCGGGCGCGTGACCGTGGGCGATCTCGACGTCGTGACGACGAAGCCGCGCGAGCTCGCGAAGGTCGTGTCGATCCTCAAGCAGGAGAACCACTTCGTCGCGCGCCTCACGGTGCGGCAGCTCGTGGCCTTCGGACGGTTCCCGCATTCGCAGGGCAGGCTCGCGGCCGCCGACCACGAGGCGATCGACCAGGCGATCGCGTTCCTCGACCTCGACGGGCTGCAGGAGCGGTTCATCGACGAGCTCTCGGGCGGGCAGCGCCAGCGGGCGTTCGTGGCGATGGTGCTCGCGCAGGACACCGACTACGTGCTGCTCGACGAGCCGCTCGCGAGCCTCGACATGCGCCACGCAGCCGCCATGATGCGCCAGCTGCGCGAGGCGGCGGATGCGCTGGGCCGCACGATCGTCATCGTCATCCATGACGTCAACTTCGCATCCACGTACGCCGACCGCATCGTCGCGCTCGCCGACGGCGAGATCGTCGCGTCGGGCACGCCCGCCGAGATCATGCGCCCCGAGGTGCTCGAGCGCGTGTTCGGCACGCCCGTCGAGGTCATCGAGCACCGGGGCCAGCTGCTCGCGGCGTACTACCGCCCCGAGGACCTGCCGACCTCGCGTGGCGCCGTCAGCTCGTGAGGCTGCGGATCGTGTCGACCCAGAACGGCTGCAGCATGCGCGAGTAGGTGCCGGTGATGTGCGAGGCCGGCGTGTCCATGTAGACCACGACGTTGCCGACTGTGCCGTGGCATCCGGCGTCGTCGCACAACGGCACGGCGAGGTCGACGTACGGCACGTCGTGCTCGATGGCGTAGGGCGTGATCCGCTCGGGCAGCTCGTCGAGCGCCTCGTCGAGCGGGGTGACGCAGGAGGCTGCCGCGGCGGGATCGCCGCCCGACGCATCCACGCACGCGAACGCATCCGCCGAGTGCTGCGGCGGTCCCGCGACGAGCAGCAGCGGCACGCCGGCATCGCGCAGCAGGTCCCAGAACCCGTGCAGCTCGTCGTCGTCGTGCGTGGAGATGCGCGCGGACGTCGCGATCACGAGGTCGTAGTCGGCGGCGAGGAGACGCTCGACCATCTCCTCGCCGCCGGCGCACTGCCCCTCGAGGGGCGAGTCGCACAGGATGCCGAGGTAGGTCGTGAGGGTGCCGCCGAGCTGCTCGAGCGCATGCGACATCCCGGGGACGAGATGGGCGCCGTGCGAGTCGCCGACGAGCGCGACCTCGATCGTGGGGTCGGTCGCGGTGCCGTACGGGCAGATGTACGGGCCCGTGCCGTTCAGGTCGAAGCAGTCGTACATGCCCGCGAAGTCGCTGCTGCGTGCCCCGACGGTGGGCACGAGCGGCTGGGAGGGATCCGGCGGCGCGACCGGCGTCGGGGACGGGCCGCTCGGCGCCGGCGCCGCCGACGGCAGCGGCGCGGAGGCGGCCTGCTCGAGCAGCGCCTCCGCGAGGGCGTCCGAGCGCTCCCGCTCGACCTGCACGGCGACGAGTCCCGAGCCCGCGAGCGCGAGCACGAGCACGCTGCCGACGGCCGCGACCGCGAAGCCGCGCCATGCGCGAGCGCGCCAGAACGCGCCGAATCGGATCGGGTCCTCGACGAGCCGCTTCGAGACGGCGGCGAGCGCGAGCGACGCGGCGGCGATGCCGACCTTCGCCGCATCCGTGAGCTCGCCGATGGCGCCGGGCAGCAGCACGATGAGGGGCCAGTGCCACAGGTAGACGCCGTACGAGACGTCGCCGAGCCAGACGAGCGGCCGCACGCGCGCGAGCCCGCCGGGCGCGAACCAGCGATCGACCGCGCCGCCGGCGAGCAGCAGCACCGTGCCGGCGACGGGCACGAGCGCGGCGACGCCGGGGTAGGGGGTCGCGCCGGTGATGACGAGGGCGCCGCCGACGACGAGCGCGAGGCCGACCCAGGCGCCTGCCGTGCGCAGCACGAGGCCGCGCCGCGAGGCGGGCGCGCGCCCGATGGCGTCGAACGCGAGCGCGAGCAGGCCGCCCGCGGCGAACTGCCACGCGCGCGTCGTCGTGGCGAAGTAGGCGAGCCCGGGCTCCGTCCAGGTCGCGACGAGCGCGTGGGCGAGCGAGGCGACGAGCACGACGGCGAGGGCGACGGCCACGACGCGCCGCACCGCGCGGGCGCGGTCGCCGCGGCGACGGCGCGCCGCCCTGCGCGTGCCGAGCCATGCCGCGGCGAGCACGATGAGCGGCCAGGCGAGGTAGAGCTGCTCCTCGGTGGAGAGCGACCAGAAGTGCTGCGTCGGCAGGGGAGCCTGCTCGGCGGCGAGGTAGTCGACGGCGTCGGAGGCGAGCAGCCAGTTCTCGACGTAGAGGGTCGACGCGACCACGTGGCGCAGGATGGCGTCGAGCTGCGACGGCGGCGCGAGGAACCACGCGCCGACCGCCGTCGCCGCGAGCACCGCGAAGGCGAGGGGCAGCAGGCGACGGGCACGCGTCGCCCAGAAGCGCGCGAGGCGGACGCGACCGGTCGACTCGGCCTCGCGCAGCAGGTGCGCCGTGATGAGCGTGCCCGAGATGACGAAGAAGACGTCGACGCCGATGAAGCCGCCTGGCAGCGCCGTGGGCCACAGGTGGTAGACGAGCACGAGCGCGACGGCGATGGCGCGCAGCACCTGGATGTCCAGTCGCGGCGCGCGTGCGTCGAGCGCGCCGCTCGCGGCCGGGGCCGTGCGCGGCGCGGTCACGGGTCGCCGCTCGGCCATGCGCCGATGGTAGGCAGAGGGTTCCTGGGAAGACGCCCGACACGATGTCTCGATGCCGTCGGCGCCGCGCGCGATGCGCGATGCGACCGCCTCGCCGCCCGATGCGCGCCGGTAGCATGGAGCGGACCGCGCGCCACGTCGCCATCGGCGCGCAGGCAGGGGATGGAGAGCACGTGAGGCCGCTCGATCCCCGCCTCCTCCGAGCGGCGTCGGCGGCCAGGACGCTGCTCGCCGGCACGGGCGCCATCGCCCTCGTGCAGGCCGTCGCGATCGTGGCCTTCGCATGGTCGGCGGGGCTCGCCATCGCCATCGCGATCGGCGGCGCGGAGGGCGAGCTGTGGCAGCCGCTCGCGATCGCCGCGGGGTCCATCGTCGCGCGCGGCGTGCTCGGGTGGCTGGATCAGGCCGTGGCGACGCGCGGCTCCGTGCGGGTGCGATCGCAGCTGCGGTCGCGGGCCCTGGCACGCATCGGCGAGGTCGGCGTGGTGGATCCGGTCGTCGCGGCGACGGGCCTCGGCCGCGGCCTCGACGCGCTCGACGGCTACCTCGCGGGCTTCGTGCCGCAGCTCGCCCGCACGGTCGTCGCGGTGCCGATCGTGCTCGTCGCCCTGGTCGTGCAGGATCCCTTCTCGGGCATCGCCGCGGCGGCGTGCCTGCCGCTCATCCCCGTCTTCATGGTGCTCATCGGCCTCGCGACGCAGCGCGTGCAGCGCGCGCAGTGGCGCGAGACGGAGCGCCTCGCGGCCGCGACGCTCGACACGCTCGAGGGGCTCGCCACGCTCAAGCTCTTCCGTCGCGACCGCCGAGCCCGCGCGCTCGTCGAGGCCCGCAGCGCCGAGCACGGCACCCGCACGATGTCGGTGCTGCGCATCTCGTTCCTGTCGAGCCTCGTGCTCGAGCTCGCCGGATCCATCGCCATCGCGATCGTCGCGGTGTCGGTGGGCGTGCGGCTGCTCGAGGGCGACATCCCGCTCGCCGTCGCGTTCAGCGTGCTGATCCTCGTGCCCGACGCCTTCCTGCCCGTGCGCCTCGTGGGCACGGCGTTCCATGCATCGACCGAGGGCGTGGAGGCCACGTCGCGCGTGCTCGACCTGCTCGAGCGCGAGCCGGCGGAGGCGCCGACGGTCGCGGCTGCGCGAGCGGACGCAGGCCTGGCGCTGACGGGCCTGCGAGCGCGCCACGGCGGCGGCGCCGTGACGGCGACGCTGCAGCGCGGCACGCTCGCGTGCCTGCACGGACCCTCGGGCGTGGGCAAGTCCAGCGTGCTCGCCGCGCTGCTCGGGCTCGTCGACGCGCATGGCGCTGCGAGCCTCGACGGGCGCGCCGTCGCACGCGCCGATCTCGCGTGGGCGCCGCAGCGCTCGGCCGACGCGCTCGTGTCGGGCACGGTGCGCTCGAACGTCGCGCTCGGCGGCGACGACCAGCGCGTCGACGAGGCGATGGCCCTCGCGGGCGTCGACCTCGACCCCGACCTGCCCGTCGACCCGGCGACGGGCGGCGTGCACGGCGCCTCGGGCGGCCAGGTGCAGCGCGTCGTGCTGGCCCGCGCCATCCGCAGGCACCTCGACGGCGCACCGGTGCTGCTCGTCGACGAGCCGACCTCGGCGCTCGACGCCGAGCACGAGCGGCACGTCATCGCGAGCCTGCGCGCGCTGGCCGACGCCGGGGCCGTCGTCGTCGTCGCGAGCCATCGCGGCGCCGTGGTGGCCGCTGCCGACGTCGTCGTCGAGCCCGTGCCCGTCGACGCGACGGCGGAGGTGTCGGCGTGAGGCCCGTCCGCGAGTGGAGCGTGCGCAGCGCGCGCGGCTTCGGCTACGCGGTCGCGGCCGCGACGGGGCTCGCGTCGATCGCGCTCATGGCGACGGCGGGCTGGCTGCTCGCGTCGGCGTGGGAGCAGCCGTCGATCCTGCACCTGCAGATCGCGATCGTGGGCGTGCGCGCCTTCGCGATCGGTCGTGCAGCGCTGCGGTACCTCGAGCGGCTCGTGTCGCACGACGCCGCCTTCCGCGACCTCACCCGCGAGCGCGTCGCCCTCTTCGATCGCCTGCGCCCCGTGCTGCCCGTCGGCGTCGGCGCGCGGTCGTCGCAGCTGCTCGCGCGCGTCGTCGCCGACGTCGACCGCCTGCAGGATCGACCGCTGCGCGCCGTCGGCCCGCTCGTCACCGCCGGCGTGTGCGCCGTCGTGACGGTCGCGGTCGTCGCCACGATCGACCTGGCTGCCGCGGGCGCGCTGCTCGTGGCGCTCGTCGCGAGCGGGGCGCTGGCGACGTGGCTCGCCGTGCGCGTCGCCGCCCGCGCGGAGCAGGAGGTCGCGCCGCTCGCCGCCGAGCTCGACGCCGCGCTGCTCGAGGCGATGCGCGCCCGCGACCTGCTCGTGGCGTTCGACGCCTGGGAGGCCGAGGCTGCGCGCATCCTCGCCCTCGAGCGCAGGCTGGGGGAGCGCAGCCGCCGCCTGGCGATCGCCGCCGGCGCCGGCTCCGCCGTCATCGTGGCCGCGGGCGGGCTCGCGGTCGTCGCGGCGGTCGCCCTGCTCGACGGATCGGCGATCGCCGACGGCGGGTGGCTCGCGCCCGGCCTCGTGGCGCTCGTCGCGCTCGTGCCGCTCGCGCTCTTCGAGGTGTGGGGTGCGGTGCCCGCCGCCGCGCTCGTGCTGCGCGAGTCGCGCATCCGCCGCGCGCGCGTCGACGCAGCGGTCGCCGACGCGACCGTGCCCGCCGAGCTCGGCGACGCGACGCCGCCCTCGGGCGCGCTGCGGCTCGCGGGCGTCACGGCGTCGTGGCCGGGCGCCGAGGCCGCGTTCGCACCGGTCGACCTCGTCGCCGAGCCGGGCGACGTCGTCGCGATCCGTGGCGCCTCGGGCGTCGGCAAGTCGACGCTCGCGGCCGCGCTCGTGCGCTTCCTCGACCACGAGGGCACCGCGACGGTCGGCGGCGTCGACCTGCGCACGCTGCATCCGGATGCCGTGCGCACGTCGATCGTGCTCGTGGAGCAGCTGCCGCACCTGCTCGACACGAGCGTGCGCGAGAACCTGCGGTTCGCGCGCGAGGGCGCGACCGACGACGACCTCTGGGCCGTGCTCGACGAGGTCGGGCTCGCCGACTGGGCGCGCGGCCGCGACGGGCTCGACACGATGCCTGGCGACCGCGCCGCGCTCGTGTCGGGCGGGCAGGCGCAGCGCCTCGCGCTCGCCCGCGCGCTGCTCGCGGCACCGCCGATCCTCGTGCTCGACGAGCCCACCGCCAACGTCGACGACGAGGTGGCGCTGCCGCTCGTGCGGCACATGCTCGAGGCGGCCCGCGCATCCGGCCGCATCGTGCTCGTCACGAGCCACACGTCGCTGCCGGCCGACCTCGTGACCCGCACGGTCGAGCTGCAGCCGGCCGTCGGCGCCTGACGCGCGTCAGTCCATGTGCTGCGCCTCGCGGCGCACGAGCCAGCGCTTCGCGAGCCAGACGACGGCGAGGAAGGCCGCGATGATGGCGACGAAGACGTACCCGGCACCGTGCAGGCTCTCCGACAGCTCGCGGAACGACCCGGCGGCGAGCCAGCCGACGCTGCCGTACGCGAGCGCCCACAGGACGCACGCCGGCACGGTCCAGGCGATGAAGCGCCGGTAGCGCATGCCGCTGGCACCGACGACGAGCGGCACGAGCGAGTGGGCGACGGGCAGGAAGCGCGACAGGAAGATCGCCGGGCCGCCTCGGCGCTGCAGGTAGCGCTCGATGCGCGCCCAGCGCTCCGCAGCGCGCGGCCAGCGGCGGCCGAGCCAGCCGTCGATGCGCGGCCCGAGCCAGCGCCCGATGGCGAAGCCGAACGACTCGCCCAGCAGCGCGCCCGCGATGCACGCGGCGACGAGCGCCGCCCACTGCCCCACGTCCTCGATGCCCGTCGCGGCGACGAGCACGACGGTGTCGCCGGGCACGAGGAGGCCGAGCAGCACGCTCGTCTCGAGCATGATCGCGACGCCGGCGATGAGCGTGCGCAACCAGGGCTCCACCGACTGCACGACGTCGAGGAAGCCGGTGATCCAGGCGTTCAGGTCCACGGCCGCCGCAACCGCTCGAGCGCCGCATGCCACGCATCGGCGCGCTCGGGCGACGCGAGCTCGTGATGCGTGCCGTCGGGCTCGGCCCACGCCGTGACGCCGCGGATGCCGTGCAGCGCGTTGACGATCCAGACCTCGGCGCCGGCGAGGGATGCGGGCGTCGCCCGCCGCTCGAGCACCCGCACGCCGCGCGCTGCGGCGAGGGCGAGCACCTGGCGCGCCGTGACGGAGTCGACGCGCGGCAGGTCGCCGCTCGGCACGTGCAGCACGTCGTCGCGCCACCACACGACGGCGCTCGTCGCACCGTCGACGATCGCGTCGCCGACGACGATCGCCGCCTCGTCCGCGCCCTCCGCGCGTGCGTCCTCGCGCAGCGCGGCGAGCGCCGTGAGGTCGGGGCCCTTCACGCCGGGCGTCGACCGCGGGTCGGCCTCGGCGGTGCGCACGCGTGCTCGGCGGACGCGCGTCGGGGCGGGGCGCACGTGCAGCACGGGCCCGTCGGCGTCGTCGGCGTGCGGCCAGTCGAGGCGCGGGAACCACGCGCCCGATCGCGGCACGGCATCCGGCGCCGCGGCGGCAGCGCGCGCGGCGACGTCGGGGTCGCCGCCCTGCCGCTCGACCGAGGCGACGAAGCGCTCGACGTGCATGGCCCAGCCGACCGCGCCGCCGTCGACGACGAGCAGCGAGTCGGCGACGAGCGGGTCGCGCGTCGGCGTCGCGACGTGCGCGAAGCGCGTGCCGTCGAAGCCGACGGATCGTGCGGCCGAGGCCGTCGTCGCCGTCACCCCGCTCGCCGCCGCCCCGCTCATAGGATGCAGGGTATGGCACCAGCCCATGGGCTCCTCATGCCCTGGCTCGGCGCAGCGTCGTGGCAGGACATCCCGTACGTCGACCCCGCGGGGCTGGCGACGGCGCTCTGGGACGCGGGCGACGGCACGCGCGACGTCGTCTGGCTCGACTCCGCGTCGGGTGGCCGGCACGTGCTCGGCGTCGGCGACGCGACGCTCGTCGTGCGCGAGGGGGCCGCGACGCGCGACGGCGAGCCCGTGGCGGGCGACGCGCTCGACGCGCTCGAGGCTGCGACCGCCGACGGCGGCGCGTGGGTCGGCTGGCTCGGCTACGAGGCCGGCGTGCGACTGCTGGGGCTGGCACCCGCGCCCTCGCCGCATCCCGACGCCGCCTGGATGCGCCTGTCGACGTGGATCGTCATCGACGACGACACGCGCACGGCGCAGCTGCAGTCGCGTCGTGCGACACCCGAGCCGCTGCCCGCGGCCGTGCTGCCTCCCTGGTACGCCGACGCCCCGCCCGCGACCGTGCGCTGGCGCGACGAGCCCGAGGCGTACCTCGCCGCCATCGCCGCCTGCCAGCGCGCGATCCGCGAGGGCGACTCGTACCTGCTGTGCCTCACCACGGCGGTCGAGACCGGCCCGATCGACCCCCTCGCCACCTACCTGCGACTGCGCGCCACGGCTCGGGCGCATCACGGTGGCCTGCTGCGCATCGCCGGCACGACCCTCGCCTCCGCGAGCCCCGAGCGCTTCCTGCGCCTCGAGGACGGCCGCGTGCAGACGAGCCCCATCAAGGGCACGAGGAGGCGGGGGACCGGCGCCGACGACGCCGCGCTCGCCGAGGAGCTGCGCACGAGCGAGAAGGAGCGCGCCGAGAACGTCATGATCGTCGACCTCTGCCGCAACGACCTGCAGCGGGTGTGCGAGCCGGGCAGCGTCGCCGTGACGAGCCTCCTCGCCGTCGAGACCTACCCGACGGTGCATCAGCTCGTCTCGACGATCGCCGGCACCGTGCGCGAGGGCGTCGGCCCCGTCGACGTGCTGCGCGCCACCTTCCCGGCGGGCTCGATGACGGGCGCGCCGAAGCGCCGCACCGTCGAGCTGCTGCAGGCGCTCGAGACGGGGCCGCGCGGCGTGTACGCCGGCTGCTTCGGCGCGATCACGGCCGACGCGTGCGACGTCGCCATGGTCATCCGCTCGATCGTCGCCGACGCGCATGGCGCGACGATCGGCATCGGAGGCGGCATCACGGCGCTCTCGGTGCCCGAGGAGGAGGTCGACGAGGTCGCGCTCAAGGCAGAGGCGCTCGTGCGCGCCCTCGTGCCGCTCGGCGGCAGCGGTCAGGCGGCGCGCGACTCCGCGTAGGCGACGAGCTCGTCGAGCTCGACGGTCCAGCCCTGCGCCAGCGCGCGGAGGGATGCGCGCACCTGCGACTGCGATCCGCCCAGCTGGAAGCCGCGCTCCTCGAAGTGCACGAGCGTGCCGCCCTCGGTGGGCTTGATCGCGAACGTCACCTGCGTGGCGTTCTGGTCGACGAAGCCCTCGGACCACTCGAACGACAGGCGCTCGGCAGGCACGACGTCGAGCACGCGTGCGGCGAGCACGACCTCGCCCGTCCACGCGAAGCGTCCCTGCGCTCCGGCGACGAGGCCCTCGGGGAAGGCGGCGATGTCGCCGAGCCACCGCGCGAGATGCTCGGGCTCCGTGATGCAGGTCCAGACCGCATCCGGGGTCGCGTCGACCGTGACGATCCTCGTGACGCGATGGTCATGGAGGTCGATCGTCGCAGGCGGATTGTCGAACCCGGGCACCACGCTCCCTTCCGAGGGATCAGTCTGCCACCGGTCGGCGCTCGACGCACGGCAGCCTCCGCCGCGGGTCGTAGGATCGGATGCGGTGCTCGCGCGCGTCCTACGCGTGCGTCCGCACGTGCAGGAGACCCAGGAGACGACCGGTGAGCGAAGAGTACGACGTCCACGCCATGCAGGAGCGGTGGCTGCAGGAGTGGGATCGACTTCGCCCGTTCGCGACCGACGACGACGGCGACACGCGCCCCCGCAAGTACGTGCTCGACATGTTCCCGTACCCCTCGGGCGACCTGCACATGGGTCACGCCGAGTCGTACGCGTACGGCGACGTGCTCGCGCGCTACTGGCGCCAGCAGGGCTTCAACGTGCTGCATCCCATCGGCTGGGACTCCTTCGGCCTGCCCGCCGAGAACGCGGCCATCCGCCGCGGCGTGGATCCGGCTGGCTGGACCAACGAGAACATCGAGCAGCACAAGCGCTCGATGCGCCGCTACGCCACGGCGTTCGACTGGGACCGCATCCTGCACACGTCGGACCCCGGCTACTACAAGTGGAACCAGTGGCTGTTCCTCGAGCTGTTCAAGGCCGGCCTGGCGTACCGCAAGCCCGCGAACGTCAACTGGTGCCCCAACGACCAGACGGTGCTGGCGAACGAGCAGGTCATCGACGGCCACTGCGAGCGCTGCGACGCGCTCGTCGAGAAGAAGCAGCTGACGCAGTGGTTCTTCAAGATCACCGACTACGCCGACCGCCTGCTCGACGACCTCAACCAGCTCGAGGGTCGCTGGCCCGAGAAGGTGCTGCGCATGCAGCGCAACTGGATCGGCCGCTCCGAGGGCGCCGACGTCGACTTCGCGATCGAGGGCCGCGACGAGCCCGTGCGCGTCTTCACGACGCGCCCCGACACCCTGTTCGGCGTGACCTTCATGGTCGTCGCGCCCGACTCCGACCTGGCCTCCGAGCTCGTCGCGGGCGCCGACGAGGCGACGCAGGCGGCCTTCGCCGAGTACCTGCAGCGCACGCAGCGCATGACCGACATCGACCGCCAGTCGACCGAGCGCGAGAAGACCGGCGTGCCCCTCGGGCGCGACGCGATCCACCCGTTCACGGGCGAGCGCCTCGCGATCTGGGCCGCCGACTACGTGCTGGCCGACTACGGCCACGGCGCCGTGATGGCCGTGCCCGCGCACGACCAGCGCGACCTCGACTTCGCGCGCGCCTTCGACCTGCCGGTCAAGGTGGTGCTCGACACGAACGCGCCCGTCACGGGCGTCATGCCCATGATCCCCATCGACGACGACGGCAACGCCATCGAGCCCGAGTCGTACGAGCCCGTCGACCCCGCCGTCACGGGCGAGGCGCTCACGGGCTCCGGCCGCATGATCCAGTCGGGACCGCTCGACGGGCTGTCGAAGCAGAACGCCATCGCCCGCGCCATCGCGATGCTCGAGGAGCGCGGCATCGGCGGCGCCGCCAAGACGTACCGACTGCGCGACTGGCTCATCTCGCGCCAGCGCTACTGGGGCACGCCCATCCCGATCGTGCACACCGCCGACGGCGAGATGGTGCCCGTGCCGCTCGAGCAGCTGCCCGTGACGCTGCCGGATGCCTCGGGCCTCGATCTCAAGCCCAAGGGCTCGAGCCCGCTGGGCGCGGCGACGGAGTGGATGCAGGTGCCGTCGCCGATCGACGGCAGCCCCGCGCAGCGCGACCCCGACACGATGGACACGTTCGTCGACTCGTCGTGGTACTACCTGCGCTTCCTGTCGCCGAACGACGACACGAAGGCGTTCGACCCGAAGCAGGCCGAGCGCTGGGCACCCGTCGACCGCTACGTCGGCGGCGTCGAGCACGCCATCCTGCACCTGCTCTACGCGCGCTTCATCACGAAGGTGCTGTTCGACCTGGGCCACGTGTCGTTCACCGAGCCGTTCGAGTCGCTGCTGAACCAGGGCATGGTCATCCTCGACGGCGCGAAGATGTCGAAGTCGAAGGGCAACCTCGTGACGCTGTCCGAGGAGCTCGACCGCTTCGGCGTCGACGCCATCCGCGTCACGATGTCGTTCGCCGGCCCGCCCGAGGACGACATCGACTGGAAGGACGTCAGCCCCGCCGGTGCGCAGAAGTTCCTGGCGCGCGCGTGGCGACTGTCGGGCGAGGTCAAGGCGCCCAAGGGCGCGGATGCGAAGGGCGGCGACGCCGCGCTGCGCCGCGAGACGCACAGGTTCTGGCGCGACGCCCCCGGGCTCATCGAGGCGCTGAAGTTCAACGTCGTCGTCGCGCGCCTCATGGAGCTGACGAACGCTGCCCGCAAGGCCGTCGACGGCGCTGCCGGCGCGGCGGACCCCGCCGTGCGCGAGGCCGTCGAGGCCATCGCGCTCGGCCTGTCGCTCTACGCGCCGTACACGGCCGAGGACATGTGGGCCAGGCTCGGCCACGAGCCGTCGATCGCGAACGCCGGCTGGCGCAAGCCCGACGCGACGCTGCTCGTGGAGCAGTCGACGACCGCGATCGTGCAGGTCAACGGCAAGGTGCGCGACCGCGTCGAGGTCCCGGCCTCGATCGGCGCCGACGAGCTCGAGGCGCTCGCGCGCGAGCTGCCCGGCGTCGTGCGCTCGGTCGGCGACGGCCAGATCGTGAAGGCGATCGTGCGTGCGCCCCAGCTCGTGAACCTCGTGGTGCGCTGACCGCCTGACCCGCTGAGCTTGCGTTCTGCAGGCGATTCCGGGTCCTGAGGGAGCATTCCCCTCAGCACCCGGAATCGCCTGCGAGACGGAATCGGAGGAGCGCCATGGACGTGCCCGTCATCGCCATCGCGCTCGGCGCGCTGCTGCTCGTCGTCGTCGCGGGGCTGCTGCTGCGCGGGCTGCGTCGGCGCCCGTCCCGCGCTCGGGAGCGCGTCGTCGCGCTGCCGTCGACGACGCCCGTGCGGCTCACGACGCATGCGCGCGAGCGGATGGCGCAGCGCGGCGTGCTCGAGCGCGACGTCGCGCTGGTGGCGCGAGCACCGCATCGTGCGACGCCGGATGCCGAGGAGGGCAGCGTGGCGCTTGAGCGCGACCTCGACGGCGACGTGCTCAAGGTCTGGGTCGTCGCGCCCTGGCCGCCGGCCGCGGAGGTCGTCGTGAAGTCGACGGCGTGGCAGCGCGTCGCGCTCGGTCGCATCCCGCGCGACGCGATCGGCGCCGTCGTCGGGCAGGGCGGCGCGACGATCCAGGCGCTCGAGCGCTCGACGGGCGCACGCATCGCCATCGACCGCGCGACGGGCGAGGTGCGCGCGACGGCGTCCGACCGACGCACGGCCGAGGATGCGCTGCGCCAGGTGGAGGCCGTCGCGCGCTGCGCCTGACCGCCGTGCCCGGGGTCGCGCGCTCGTCGCTCCCTCACAGGCAGGCCGCATCCACAGGTCCCCGACGTGACGACGGGCTCGGCGTCTCGCGCCCCTAGCGTCGCTCGGCATGGAGCAGTCCCTGCGGTGGCGCATCGGCGTGGGCGCGGCCGCGGTGCTCGTCGGTGGCGCGGTCGTGGGCGCCGTCGTGACGCAGGCGGCCGTGCCGCAGGTCGCGCCGGCGGTCGTCGAGGAGCAGGCGGGTGCGTCGGCCGCGACGATCCTCGTCGACGTGCAGGGCGCCGTGGCGCGGCCCGGCGTCTACGCGCTGGCCGACGGCGCACGGGTGGTCGACGCCATCGCTCGCGCGGGCGGCGCGACGGCAGAGGCGGACTCGTCGGCGCTCAACCTGGCGCAGCCGCTCACCGACGGGTCGCAGGTGCGCGTGCCGGTCGTGGGGGAGGCGCCGCCCGGCGCGATCGATGCGAGCGGCCTCGTGGACGTGAACCAGGCGACGGTCGACGAGCTCGACACCCTGCCGCGCATCGGCCCGACGCTCGCGAGCGCGATCGTCGCGTACCGCGAGGAGCAGGGCCCCTTCGCGTCGATCGACGACCTCGACGCCGTCTCGGGCATCGGGCCCGCGATGCTCGCAGCGCTCGAGCCGCTCGTGTCGTTCTGACGCATGCGGCTCGTCGCGTCGACGGATGCGCGCCTCGTCGTGCCGGCGGGGATCGCGTGGGCGGCGATGGCGCTCGCTTGGGGCAGCGAGGTGCAGCGTCTCGTCGCGATCGCAGCCCTCGTCCTGGCCGTGGTGGGCGTGGTGCTCGCGCACCGCGTCGCGCGCATCCGCGCCGTCGCGACGCTCGTCGCCGTCGGCGCGGGGCTCGCGGGGCTGCTGCTGAGCGTGCCGACCCTCGAGCGCGACCTGTGGGCGTGCGAGGCGATGACGCTCGAGCTCGGCGGCCACGCCGCGCCGATGCCGGCTCGCATCGTCGAGGCGGCGTGCGGCGACGAGGTGGTGCGCGATGCCCGCGTCGTCGTGGTGGTGCTCGACGCGACGGGCGCCGACGTCGCGCTCGGCGACACCGTGACGGCGACGTGCGACGCGTGGCCGGGCGATGCGGGACCCGCGGATGCCTGGCGACTCGCGTGCGAGGACGTCGAACGCGTCGACCGCGCATGGTGGGCGGGATGGTCGGCCGACGTGCGCGACGGGCTGCGGCGGTCGACGGCGCACCTGCCCGGCGACGGCGGCGCGCTGCTGCCGGGCCTCGCGATCGGCGACACGTCGCTCGTGTCCCCGGCGCTCGACGCCGCGATGCTGCAGGCGGGCCTCACGCACCTCACGGCGGTGTCGGGGGCGAACTGTGCGATCGTCGTGGCGCTCGCACTCGGCTGCGCCATGGCGGCCGGGCTGCGGCGCTGGCTGCGCGTCGCGGTCGCGGGTGCTGCGCTCGCGGGCTTCGTCGTGCTCGTCGGCCCCGAGCCGAGCGTGGTGCGCGCGTCGATCATGGCGGGGCTCGCGCTCGTCGCGCTGCACCGCGGCGTGCGCCGGGTGGGCATCGCCCTGCTCGCCCTCGCGGTGCTCGTGGCGCTCGCCGTCGACCCGACGCTCGCGCGGTCGGCGGGCTTCGCGCTGTCGGTGCTCGCGACGGCGGGGCTGCTCGTGCACGCGCAGCCGCTCGCGGAGGCGCTCGTGCGGTGGATGCCGATGCCGGTCGCGGCGGCGATCGGCGTGCCGCTCGCGGCGCAGCTGTGGTGCCTGCCGGTGCTCGTCGTGCTCGACCCGCGCATCGCGCTCGTCGCCGTGCCCGTCAACGTGCTCGCGGCGCCGGCCGCACCCGTCGCGACGGTGCTGGGGCTCGTCGTGTGCGCCGTCGCCGTCGTCGCGCCCGCGCTCGCCGCCGCCGTCGCGTGGATCGCGTGGCTGCCCTCGGCGTGGATCGCGGGGCTCGCGCACGCGTCGACGCTGCTGCCGGCCGGGCCGCCGTGGCCGGCCGGATGGGCCGGCGTCGTGCTCGCAGTCGCCGTCGTGGCCGCGGTCGGCGCCGGTATCGCCGCGCGTCGCATCGGCCGAGGCGCGATCGCCGCCGTGTGCGTCGTCCTGCTCGCGACGGGCACCGTGCAGGTGCCGACGCTCGTCGCGCGGGCGACGCTGCCCGACTGGACCATCGCGCAGTGCGACGTCGGGCAGGGCGCGGCGACGGTGCTGCGCCTCGGCGACGCCACGGTGCTCGTCGACACGGGTCGGGAGCCGGAGCCCGTCGCCGCGTGCATCGACCTGCTCGGCATCGACCGGCTCGACGTCGTCGTGCTCACGCACTTCGACGCCGACCACGTCGGTGGCGTCGACGCGATCGCCGGCCGTGCCGACCTCGTCGTGCACGGGCCGCCCGACGACGACGCGCCATCGCTGCTCGACGACCTCGCCGCCCGCGGCGCGCGCCTGCACCTCGGCACGGCGGGGGAGTCGGTGCGCGTCGGCGACGGCGCCCTCGACCTGCTGCGGCCCGAGGATGCCGACGCGGAGCCCGGCAACGACGCCTCGATCGTCGTCGCCGCGACGGTCGGCGGCCAGCGGGTGCTCGTGCTCGGCGACCTGGGCGCGGAGGCCCAGCGCGCGCTCCTCGCCGACGGCGTGCCCGTCTCCGACGTCGTCGTGGTCGCGCATCACGGATCGCCCGACCAGCACCTGCCGCTCTACGACGCCATCGGCGCCGACGTCGCGCTCGTGCCCGTCGGCCCGAACGACTACGGCCATCCGGCACCCGACCTCATGGCCGAGCTCGAGCGCCGCGGCATGCTCGTGCTGCGCACCGACGAGCACGGCACGATCGCCCTCGACGGCGAGGTCGCCTGGACGCAGCGGTGACCGCCCGCGTCACCCGTCGGCCCTACGCTGGAGGCATGCCGAGGCAGATGACGTGGGACGCCGCAGCGCCAGCACCCGTCGTGCTCGTCTCGGGCAAGGAGGAGTACCTCGCGCAGCGCGCGACCCAGCGCATCCGCTCGATCCTCGCGCACGAGGATCCGTCGCTCGAGATCAGCGACATCGAGGCCGACCAGTACGTGCCCGGCACCCTCATCCAGCTCGCGAGCCCCTCGCTCTTCGGCGAGCCGCGCCTCATCCGCGTCTCGCGCGTGCAGGCCACGAGCGACGCCTTCCTCGAGGAGGCGCTCGCCTACGTCGCCGACCCCGTGCCCGACACGACGCTCGTGCTGCGCCACGACGGCTCGAGCGTGCGCGGCAAGCGCCTGCTGGATGCGGTGAGGAAGGCGCACGTCGAGGTGCCGTGCCTGCCGATCACGAAGGATGATGCGCGCATCGCCTTCGCGCGCGCCGAGATCCAGGCCCAGGGCCGCACCGTGACGCAGGGAGCGCTGCGCGCGCTCGCCGGCGCCTTCGCGAAGGACCTCGGCGAGCTCGCCTCCGCGTGCACGCAGCTCGTGCAGGACACGCAGGGCGAGATCACCGACGACACGGTGCGCGAGTACTACGCCGGGCACGTCGAGACGACGGCGTTCGACGTCGCCGACGCCGTCGTCGCCGGCGACGCCGCCGCGGCGCTCGTGCGTCTGCGCCACGCGATCGCGTCGGGCGCCGACCCCGTGCCCGTCGTCGCCGCCTTCGCCATGCGGTTCCGCCAGCTCGCGAAGGTGTCGACGAACCACGGCCCCGAGGGCCAGGCGGCGAAGGCGCTCGGCATGGCGCCGTGGCAGGTGCGCAACGCGCGCCGGGACCTGCAGCGCTACTCCGACGACCGGCTCGGCCGCGCGATCGCGCTCATCGCCGAGACCGACCACGCCGTCAAGGGCGCGCAGCGCAGCCCGATGCACGCGCTCGAGCGCATGGTGCGCATCCTCGCGTCCTAGCCGACGCGCGCACGAACGACGAAGGGCCCGTCCTCGCGGACGGGCCCTTCGCTCGATGCGTGCTCGATCAGAGCGCGGCGACCTGCTTGGCGAGCGACGACTTGCGGTTCGCAGCCTGGTTCTCGTGGATGACGCCCTTCGAGACGGCCTTGTCGAGCTTGCGCACGGCCTGCTTGAGCGCGGTCTCGGCGGCGGCCTTGTCGCCGGCCGTGATCGCGGACTTCGTGGCGCGCACGTGCGTGCGGAGCTCGCTCTTGACGGCGCGGTTGCGCTGCGTCGCCTTCTCGTTGGTGAGGATGCGCTTGATCTGCGACTTGATGTTCGCCATGGGTGATTCCTTCGGTCGTGATTGCCTGTGGGGCTGGCGGCCTCGCGAGTGTGGGACTCGGCTCGGCTCGTGGCCCCGGACACGCGATCGCGAAGAGGGCGCGACGCATGGAAGCCAACAGAGGACTTTACCAGGGTCGCGGATGCGACGCCAACGCGCTGGGCGGTGCGTCGCGGGCGCCATCGACCGGGATCGTGCCCCGTCGGCGCAGGCGGACGGGGCGTGCGGCGTGAGAGGATGGAGGGTCCGCCTCTCGAAGTGACCCTCAGGAGCACCGTGCCCCGCTCGTCCACCGCCCTCGAGCCCGCCTCGACCGCGCCCGAGCGCATCCGCAACTTCTGCATCATCGCGCACATCGACCACGGCAAGTCCACGCTCGCCGACCGCATGCTGCAGCTCACGGGCGTCGTCGACGCCCGTGCGATGCGTGCGCAGTACCTCGACCGCATGGACATCGAGCGCGAGCGCGGCATCACGATCAAGTCCCAGGCCGTGCGCATGCCGTGGGACGTCGACGGCACGACGTTCGCGCTCAACATGATCGACACCCCCGGCCACGTCGACTTCACGTACGAGGTCTCGCGCTCGCTCGCGGCGTGCGAGGGCGCGATCCTGCTCGTCGACGCGGCGCAGGGCATCGAGGCGCAGACGCTCGCGAACCTCTACCTCGCGATGTCGAACGACCTCGAGATCATCCCCGTGCTCAACAAGATCGACCTGCCGGCGGCCGACCCCGAGAAGTACGCGGCCGAGATCGCCGGCCTCATCGGCGGCGACCCGGCCGACGTGCTGCGCGTCTCCGGCAAGACGGGCGAGGGCGTCGAGGCGCTCCTCGACCGCGTCGTCGGCACGATCCCCGCACCCAAGGGCCAGGTCGACGCGCCCGCCCGCGCCATGATCTTCGACTCCGTCTACGACTCGTACCGCGGCGTCGTCACGTACGTCCGCATGGTCGACGGCACGCTGAGCCCTCGCGAGAAGATCCAGATGATGTCGACGGGCTCGACGCACGAGCTGCTCGAGATCGGCGTCTCGAGCCCCGAGCCCATCGCGTCGAAGGGCCTGTCGGTCGGCGAGGTCGGCTACCTCATCACGGGCGTGAAGGACGTGCGCCAGTCGAAGGTCGGCGACACGGTCACGACGTTCCGGAAGCCTGCTACCGAGGCGCTCCAGGGCTACGCCGACCCGAAGCCCATGGTGTTCTCGGGCCTGTACCCGATCGACGGCTCCGACTACCCCGACCTGCGCGAGGCGCTCGACAAGCTCAAGCTGTCGGATGCGGCGCTCGTGTACGAGCCCGAGACTTCGGTGGCGCTCGGCTTCGGCTTCCGCGTCGGCTTCCTCGGCCTCCTGCACCTCGAGATCATCTCCGAGCGACTCTCGCGCGAGTTCGGCCTCGACCTCATCGCGACGGCGCCGAGCGTCGTCTACGAGGTGCGCACGGAGTCGAAGGACGCGGTCATCGTCACGAACCCGTCGGAGTTCCCCGAGGGCAAGATCGACGGCGTCGTCGAGCCCGTCGTCAACGCGACGGTGCTCGCACCCAAGGACTACGTCGGCACGATCATGGACCTCTGCCAGACGCGCCGCGGCACGCTGCAGGGCATGGAGTACCTGTCGGAGGACCGCGTCGAGCTGCGCTACCGGCTGCCGCTGGGCGAGATCGTCTTCGACTTCTTCGACCAGCTGAAGTCCCGCACGCAGGGCTACGCCTCGCTCGACTACGAGGTCGACGGCACGCAGGAGGCCGACCTCGTGAAGGTCGACATCCTGCTGCAGGGCGAGCAGGTCGACGCGTTCAGCGCCATCGTGCACCGCGAGAAGGCCTACGCCTACGGCACCCTCATGGCCGGCAAGCTGCGCGAGCTCATCCCGCGTCAGCAGTTCGAGGTGCCGATCCAGGCCGCCATCGGCGCGCGCATCATCGCGCGCGAGACGATCCGCGCCATCCGCAAGGACGTGCTCGCCAAGTGCTACGGCGGCGACATCACCCGCAAGCGCAAGCTCCTCGAGAAGCAGAAGGAGGGCAAGAAGCGCATGAAGATGGTCGGTCGCGTCGAGGTCCCCCAGGAGGCGTTCATCGCCGCGCTCTCGACGGGCGAGCGCAAGGAGTCGTAGCGTGGCTCGCATGCGCGACCTCGCAGAGCGGCCCGCCAACTACGGCATCATCGGCGCCACCGCCCACTTCGACTTCGACCGCTTCCCGCCGAAGGGCTACGAGCTCGTCTCGCAGCGCTCCCGCATCGGGCACGGACGTGCCCGCTACGACGCGGCCGTCGCAGGCCTGCGCACCTGGCGCGTGCAGCGCCTCAGCGGCATCGAGGTCGACGTGCAGCCCACGACCGACCACTCCACGTACCGACCCGTCGGGTTCGACGGCAAGGATCCCGCGCGCGCAGCGTCGACCGAGGCGCAGCAGGTGTTCGCCGCCGACGGCGAGCCGTTCCTGCAGCCGGGCGACTCGGCGATGCAGCGCATCCGCGTGGGCCCGCTGCAGATCCACGCGCCGGTCCGCGTCATCGCGGTCGAGGACGAGGCGACGACGCACGCCGTGATCTTCGGCACGCTCGAGGGCCACCCGGAGGCGGGCGAGGAGCGCATGCTCGTCGAGCTCGCCGACGACGACTCCGTGTTCTTCCACCTGCGCGTGCTCTCGCGGCCGCAAGCGTGGTGGGCGCGGCTCGGCGGCCCCGTGACGCAGCGCATCCAGCGCAGCTACCACGCGCGCTACCTCGACGCGCTGCGCCGCATCCGCGTCGACTGATGGGGCAGCTGCCCGACGGCGATGCCGCGCCGGTCGACGGCGCACTGCCCGCATCCGCGGCGGTCGGCGCTGCCGAGCGCGGGTTCGGCGCATACCTGCACGTGCCGTTCTGCCGCGTGCGCTGCGGCTACTGCGACTTCAACACGTACACGTCGACCGAGCTGCGCGGCGCGAAGCAGTCGGACTACGCCGACCAGGCGATCGCCGAGGTCCGGCTCGCCGGTGGCGTGCTCGAGGCGCTCGCGGCCCACGACGACGCCGTGCGGCGTCCGCTCTCGACGGTGTTCGTCGGTGGCGGCACGCCCACGCTGCTGCCGCCAGGCGACCTCGGGCGCATGCTCGCGGCCGTGCGCGACGAATGGGGGCTCGCCGACGGCGCCGAGGTGACGACGGAGGCGAACCCCGACTCCGTCGACGCCGACGACCTGCGCGCCCTCGCCGACGCGGGCTTCACGCGGGTGAGCTTCGGCATGCAGTCGGCGGTGCCGCACGTGCTCGCGACGCTCGACCGCACCCACGATCCGGCGCGCGTGCCGCTCGTCGTGCAGTGGGCGAAGGATGCGGGGCTCGACGTCAGCGTCGACCTCATCTACGGCACGCCCGGCGAGTCGCTCGACGACTGGCAGCGCTCGCTCGACGCCGCGCTGTCGTACGACGTCGACCACCTGTCGGCGTACGCGCTCATCGTCGAGGACGGCACGGCGCTCGCCCGTCGCATCCGGCGCGGCGAGATCGCGCCCGTCGACGACGACCTGCACGCCGCGATGTACGAGACGGCGGACGCCGCGCTGCGCGCCGCGGGCTACGAGTGGTACGAGGTGTCGAACTGGGCGCGCGGCGGCGCCGTCTCGCGCCACAACCTGTCGTACTGGCTCGGCCACGACTGGTGGGGCATCGGCCCGGGCGCGCACAGCCACGTCGGCGGCGTGCGCTGGTGGAACGTGAAGCATCCCGCCGCGTACGCGCAGCGCCTCGCGGCGGGGGAGTCGCCGGCGCTCGCGCGCGAGGTGCTCGACGACGACACGCGCCGCGTCGAGCGCGTGCTGCTCGAGACGCGCATCCGCGCCGGGCTGCCGATCGACGTGCTCGACGACGACGGGCGCGCCGCCGTGGCGGGGCTCATCGCCGAGGGACTCGTGGAGGGCGTCGCCGCGTTGCGCGGCCGCGTCGTGCCGACGGACCGGGGCCGTCTGCTGGCGGACACGGTCGTACGGCGCCTCACCGCCTCGACATGACGATGGGCACCCCTCGCGGGGTGCCCATCGTGCTCGTGCCGACGTCGTCTACTTGACGATGCGCCAGTTGAACGGGTAGCGGTACGAGCCGCCGCCGTTGACGCGCACGGCGCCGATGATCGCGAAGATGATGCCGAGGAGCGGCGGGACGCCGACCAGGAAGTACAGCAGGCCGGCGATGCCGAACGTGATCGCGGTGAGGATCGAGATGACGATCGCACCACCCACGGTGAGGATCGTCATGAAGAGCTGGAAGTTCAGCGCCTCCTTGGCCTCCTGACGCACGAACGCGCTGCGGTCCTTGTACATGAGGAACACGATGAGCGGGCCGAGCCAGCCGAGGTAGATGATCCAGGCGATGCCGCCGAGGTGGCCGAGCATCGCCCACTGCTTCTCGTCCTGCGGCGACAGCGCGGCGCCGGCGGGGGCGCCGTACTGCGGCTGGCCGGGGGCGCCGTACTGGGGCGCGCCGTAGGGCTGCTGCGGCGGGGTCTGCTGGCCGGGAGCGCCGTACGGGGGCGCGGCCGGCGGCTGCTGCGGCGGCACCTGCTGGCCGGGCGCGCCGTAGGCCGGGGCGGCCGGCGGCACGGCGCCGGGAGCGGGGGCGGGGCTGGAGAAGGGCTGCGCGGGCTGGCCGGGCGCCGGGGCTGCGCCAGGGGCGGGGGAGCCGAACTGCGGAGCCTGCGGCTCGTCCGGCGCGGCCGCGGGGCCGTTGGGGTCGGTCATGGTCGAACCTCTCGATCACGGGTGCCGGAACTGGCTGGATCCATCATGCTCGCAGGAGGCTGAGAACGCACCCATGGCATGGCGGGGCCGACCCCCGTCGAGCGCGGTACGATTGGCAGTCACGAACGACGAGTGCCAGACGAGGGGGAACGATGGTCACGGATCGCGGCCTCGAGGTCCTGCGGGCGATCGTGCGGGACTACGTGGCCTCGAGCGAGCCGGTCGGATCGAAGTCGATCGTCGAGCGCCACTCCTTCGGGGTGAGCGCGGCGACGATCCGCGGCGACATGGCGCAGCTCGAGGAGGCCGAGCTCATCGTCGCGCCCCACACGTCGTCGGGTCGCATCCCGACCGACAAGGGGTACCGCGTCTTCGTCGACCGCCTGCAGGGCATGCAGCCGCTCTCGCCGGCGCAGCGCCAGGCGATCGCGCGCTTCCTCGACGAGGCAGCCGATCTCGACGACGTCATGGCCCGGTCGGTGCGCCTGCTGTCGCAGCTCACGAACCAGGTGGCGCTCGCGCAGTACCCCTCGGTCGCGAAGGCGCGCGTGCGCCGCGTCGAGGTGGTGCAGCTCGCCGAGTCGCGCCTGCTGCTCGTCGTCATCCTCGACTCGGGTCGCGTCGAGCAGCGCATGGTCGACGCCGGTCAGCAGATCGGCGCGGAGGCGGCGCAGGCGATCGGACGCGCGCTCGACGTCGCCGTCGCGGGCAAGCCCACGACCGACGCCGAGGAGGCGCTGGGCGCCGTCGTCGACGCCGCCCAGCCCATCGTCGCGACCGCGACCGCGAGGCTCGTCGTCGTGCTCGGCGACGTGCTGGCCCCGACCGCGGGCGACCGCCTGGTCATCGCGGGCGCCTCGCACCTCGTGCGCGGCGGCGCCGACCTGTCGGGCTCGGTGACGATGGTGCTCGAGGCCATCGAGGAGCAGGTGACCCTGCTGCGCCTGTTCGGCGAGATGGATGCCGAGGCGACGGCCGTCGCGACCCGCATCGGGCGCGAGATGGCCGACGGGCTCGAGCAGACGTCGATCGTGACGGGCGCCTACGGCGCCGGCGGGCACGAGGCGGGCCGCGTCGGCGTGCTCGGCCCCACCCGCATGGACTACGCATCGAACATGGCAGCCGTCCGCGCCGTCGCGCGGTACCTGACGCGGCTGCTCGACGACGAGGAGCGATGAGCGATCACTACGAGGTCCTGGGCGTGCCCCGCGAGGCCAGCCAGGACGACATCAAGCGTGCCTACCGCAAGCTCGCGAGGCAGCTGCATCCCGACGTGAACCCGTCCGCGGAGGCCTCCGACCGCTTCAAGGAGGTCACGCACGCCTACGACGTGCTGTCCGACCCGCAGTCGCGCGCCGACTACGACCGCGGTCCCCAGCAGGCCGGCTTCGGGCTCGGCGACATCTTCGAGCAGTTCTTCGGCGGTGCAGGCAGGCAGCAGGGGCCGAGGCCCAGGCGTCGGCCAGGCCAGGACTCGCTGCTGCGCATCGACCTCGACCTGCACGACGTCGTCTTCGGCGTGCACCGTGACCTGCGCGTGCAGACCGCGGTGCTCTGCGAGACGTGCGACGGCCGCTGCACGGCACCGGGCACGCGCGAGGAGACCTGCGACATCTGCCAGGGCTCCGGCCACGTGCAGCGCCAGGTGCGCTCGCTGCTCGGCAACATGGTGACGAGCCAGCCGTGCGGCTCGTGCCAGGGTCACGGCACCGTCATCCCCTTCCCGTGCCCGACGTGCGCCGGCCACGGTCGCGTGCGCGCCGAGCGCACCATCCCGGTCGACGTGCCCGCGGGCGTCGACACGGGCCTGCGCATC
Source organism: Agrococcus jejuensis (assembly GCF_007679035.1). Lineage (GTDB taxonomy): Bacteria > Actinomycetota > Actinomycetes > Actinomycetales > Microbacteriaceae > Agrococcus > Agrococcus jejuensis_A. The sequence goes on from NZ_VEFR01000001.1 coordinate 186,080, forward strand.
CAGCTGCCCGGCCAGGGCGAGGTCGGCGAGGCCGGCGGCGAGCCCGGCACGCTCTTCCTCGAGGTGCACGTCACGCACCACGACGTCTTCAGCCGCGACGGCGACGACCTGCTCGGCACCCTCGAGGTGTCGATGATCGACGCGGCGCTCGGCGCCGAGGCGACGATCGAGTCGATCGACGGCCCCGTGACGGTGACGATCGAGCCGGGCGCGCAGAGCGCCGACGTGCTCACGGTCGTCGGCCGCGGCGTCGGCAGGCTGCGCGGCTCCGGACGCGGCGACCTCAAGCTCGGCGTGCAGGTGGCGACGCCCACGAGGCTCGACCGCAAGGCGCAGGATCTGCTCGAGCAGCTGCGCGCCCGCACGAAGCCGCCGGCACCGCGCATGACGCAGTTCCAGCAGGGGCTCTTCTCGAAGCTCCGTGATCGGTTCCTGCGCTTCTGATGGCGCACTGCTACTACGTCGACGACCTCGACGTCGAGGCGGGGGACCGCGTGGTGCTGGGACCCGAGGATGCGCGGCACGCCGCGACGGTCAGCCGGGCCCGGGTGGGCGAGCGCGTGCTCGTGGCCGACGGCCGCGGCACGCTCTGCCACGCGGAGTTCGCCGAGGTGCGGCCCGAGGTCGTGCTCGTCGTGCGGACGGTGCGGCACGAGCCGGCGCCGACGCCCCGCATCGGCCTCGCGCAGGCGCTCGCGAAGGGCGATCGCGCCGAGCTCGCGATCCAGGCGGCGACCGAGCTCGGCGTCGATGCGATCGTGCCGTGGCAGGCGTCGCGGTCGATCGTCGCCTGGAAGGGCGACAAGAGCGCGAAGGCGCTCGCGCGCTGGCGCACGATCGTGCGCGAGGCGGGCAAGCAGTCGCTGCGCGCCCACGTGCCCGAGGTGCTCGAGGTCGTCGACACCGCCTCGCTCGCGGCGCTCGCGTCGACGTGGCGCCTCGTCGTGCTCGACCCGACGGGCGACGCGACGCTGTCGACGCTCGAGCCCGATGGCCGTGACATGCTGCTCGTCGTCGGCCCCGAGGGCGGCATCGCGCCCGACGAGCTCGAGCGCCTCGGTGGCGAGCGCGTGCGCATGGGCCCGCACGTCGTGCGCACCTCGACCGCGGGCCCCGCGGCGATCGCGGCGCTCGCCGCCCGGTGGCGCTGGTGACCCGCGAGTACGCTGGAGCCATGGCAGAGCCCACCATCTTCGAGCGCATCATCGCGCGTGAGATCCCCGCAGAGATCGTGCTCGAGGACGACCAGGTCATCGCGTTCGCCGACATCGCGCCCAAGGCCGAGCTGCACGTGCTCGTCGTGCCGAAGACGGCGCGCTACCGCGACGTCGTCGAGCTCGCCGCCGGCGACCCCGACCTGCTCGCGGCCATGGTGCGCGCCGCGAAGGCCATCGCGCTCGAGCGCGCCGACGGCGACTTCCGCCTCGTGTTCAACACGGGCGAGCTCGCCGGCCAGACCGTCTTCCACGTCCATGCCCACGTGCTCGCGGGCGCCGACCTCACCGAGGAGTCCCTTGCCTGACGCACATGCCGAGATCCAGATCGACGGCATCCAGATGGTGCGGCTGCTCGGGCCGCAGGATCGGCTGCTCACGCGGCTCGAGCGCGAGTACCCCGACGTCACCGTCGCCGTGCGCGGCAACCAGGTGACGCTCGACGGCGACGCCGACCAGGTCGAGCAGTCGGAGCGGCTCGTGCGCGAGCTCGTCGACCTCGTCGCGAACGGCGCCGACCTCGGGCAGTCCGAGGTGGGCGAGGGCGCGCGCCTCATCCGCGAGGACTCGCCGAAGACGCTCGCCGACGTCGCCGGCGACGCGATCCTCACGACGGGCCGCAAGAGCATCCGCGCGAAGACCGAGGGCCAGCGCGCGTACGTCGACGCCATCGGCGAGCACACGATCGTCTTCGGCATCGGCCCCGCGGGCACAGGCAAGACGTACCTCGCGATGGCGATGGCCGTGCAGGCGCTGCAGCGCCGCGAGGTGCAGCGCATCATCCTCACGCGCCCCGCGGTCGAGGCCGGCGAGCGCCTCGGCTTCCTGCCGGGCACGCTCACCGACAAGATCGACCCGTACCTGCGCCCGCTGTACGACGCGCTCAACGAGATGATGGATCCCGAGCTCGTGCCGAAGCTGCTCGCGACCGGCGTCGTCGAGGTGGCGCCGCTCGCCTACATGCGCGGACGCACGCTCAACGACGCGTTCGTCGTGCTCGACGAGGCGCAGAACACGACGCCCGAGCAGATGAAGATGTTCCTCACGCGCCTCGGCTTCGGCTCGCGCATGGTCGTGACGGGCGACATCACGCAGATCGACCTGCCGGAGGGCACGAGCGGCCTGCAGGTCGCGAGCCGCGTGCTCGGCGGCATCGACGACATCCACTTCGCGCAGCTCACGAGCGCCGACGTCGTGCGGCACACGCTCGTGGGTCGCATCGTCGACGCCTACACGGCGCACGAGGCGAGGACCATGGCGCAGGAGGGCGGCACGCGCGAGCAGCGCCGCGAGCACCTGCAGCGGAAGGGCCGACGATGAGCGTCGACGTGCTGAACGAGTCGGGCGTCGCCGTCGACGAGGCGAGGCTCGCGCGCCTCGTCGCGTTCGACCTCGAGGCGCTGTTCGTGCACTCGGAGGCCGAGGTGAGCGTCGTGCTCGTCGAGGTCGCAGCGATGGAGCAGCTGCACGTGCAGTGGATGGACGAGCCCGGTCCGACCGACGTGCTCTCGTTCCCCATGGACGAGCTGCGCCCCGGCACCTCCGAGAAGCCGACGCCCGCCGGCCTGCTCGGCGACATCGTGCTGTGCCCCGCCGTCGCCGAGGCGCAGGCCGCGGAGGCCGGGCACTCGCTCATGGCCGAGCTCGAGCTCCTCACGACCCACGGCATGCTGCACCTGCTCGGGTTCGACCACGCCGACCCCGCCGAGCGCGACGAGATGTTCGCGCTGCAGGACGAGCTGCTGGTGCGCTTCCGAGCCGCCGATGCTTGAGCTCTCGCTCTTCGCGGTCGCGGCGGTGCTCGTCGTCGTCGGCGCCTGGCTCGCCGCGTGCGACGCCGCGCTGTCGGTCACGAGCACGCGCGACCTGCAGGAGATGGCGGGGGAGACGCGCACCCCGGGCTCGCTCGAGGGCATCGCGCACGACCTCACGGGTCACGTCATGGTCGTGCAGTTCGGCCGCATCCTCTTCGAGACGACCGCGGCCGTGCTGCTCACGATCGGCCTCACGCGCCTGCTCGACTGGTGGTGGGCGCTCGTCGTCGCGGTCGCGATCATGGCCGTGACGTCGTTCGTGCTCGTCGGCACGAGCCCCCGCGCCGTCGGCCGCGCGCACGCGCGGACGCTGCTGCGGCTCTCCGCGGGCCCCATCCGCGCCCTGCGCGTGATCTTCGGTCCCATCGCGACGCTCGTCGTGACGGTCGGCGATCGCGTGACGCCCGGCAGGCAGCGCGAGACGGCGTTCACGAGCGAGGAGCAGCTGCTGTCGATGGTCGACGAGGCCACGACGCGCGCCGTGCTCGAGGAGGACGACCGCGAGCTCATCCACTCGATCTTCGAGTTCAACGAGACGTTCGTGCGCGAGGTCATGGTGCCGCGCACCGACATGATCGTCGCGGAGCACGACATGACGGCCGACGAGGCGCTGCGCCGCTTCCTCGACTCCGGCCTGTCGCGCATGCCCGTCGCGGGGGAGTCGCTCGACGAGATCGAGGGCATCCTCTACCTGCGCGACGTGGTGCGCAGCCGCACGATGCGTCCCGACGAGCACGAGACGGCGCGGTCGCTCGCGCGCGTCGCGCTGTTCGTGCCCGAGTCGAAGAAGGCGGACGACACGCTCGCGCACATGCAGACCGAGCGCGTGCACGTGGCCATGGTCGTCGACGAGTACGGCGGCATCGCCGGCCTCGTCACGCTCGAGGACCTCATCGAGGAGCTCATCGGCGACATCCACGACGAGCACGACCGCGTCGGCGCCGAGGCCGTCGCCCTCGCGGACGGCACGTACGTCGTGTCGGCGCGCCTGCAGATCGACGAGCTCGGCGACCTGTTCGACCTGACGCTCGACGACGACGACGTCGACTCGGTCGGCGGACTGCTGCAGAAGGAGCTCGGCCGCATCGCCGAGGTCGGCGACGTCGTCGAGGCGCACGGGCTGCGCCTCGCGGTCGAGCGGCTCGACGGCCGAGGACGCGAGGCGGGCCGCGTGCGCGTCGAGCGACTGGCCCCGGCGGAGGTGGAGGCGGAATGACGCATCGCAGTGGATTCGTGACGTTCGTCGGCCGGCCGAACGCGGGCAAGTCGACCCTCATGAACGCCCTGGTGGGCGAGAAGGTCGCGATCACGTCGTCGAAGCCGCAGACGACGCGGCGGGCGATCCGCGGCATCGTGCACCTCGACGAGGCGCAGATCGTGATCGTCGACACCCCCGGCATGCACAAGCCGCGCACGCTGCTCGGCAAGCGGCTCAACGCCGTCGTGCAGACGACGCTCGGCGACGTCGACGTCATCTGCCTGTGCGTGCCGGCGAACGAGCGCCTCGGCCCCGGCGACCGCTACATCGACCAGCAGCTCGAGGGCTTCCCGAACGCGCGCAAGGTCGCGATCGTGACGAAGGTCGACGCGACCTCGAAGGAGCGCGTCGCCGAGCAGCTGCTCGAGGTCGCCGCCCTGCGCGAGTGGGATGCGGTCATCCCGCTGTCGGCGGTGACGGGGAGGCAGCTCGACGTGCTGCTCGACGAGCTCGCGCAGCTGCTGCCGGAGGCGCCGCCGCTGTACGACGCCGAGACGTCGACCGAGGAGCGCTTGAGCGATCGCGTCGCCGAGCTCATCCGCGAGGCGGCGCTCGAGGACGTGCGCGACGAGCTGCCGCACTCGATCATCGTCACGATCGACGACATCGTGGCGCGCGAGGACAAGCCCATCACCGACGTGTACGCGAACCTGTGGGTCGAGCGCGACAGCCAGAAGGGCATCGTCATCGGTCGCGGCGGCGAGCGCCTGCGACGCATCGGCAAGGATGCGCGCGGCGAGATCGAGGCCCTCGTGGGTCAGCAGGTGCACCTGGACCTCCGCGTGAAGATCGCGAAGGAGTGGCAGGGCGACCCGAAGCTGCTCGGACGCTTCGGCCTCTGATCGTCGCGGTCGGCGGCGTACCTCGCGTCGTGACCTCGTCGGTGCGCGCCCGCAGGCGCTGGCCACGTGCCGGGATCGCGACATGACGTCCAGCAGACACTCGATGATCCCTCGGTGAACTGTGAGATTCGCTCAACCCGTTGCGACGTCCCTCTCATCATAGGGGCGCTCCCGGGGCGGTGGCAGGGATTCCTCGGTGCGCACGGAGTGCTCGTCGGATCCCACGAAACCGTGCTCGCTGGGGAATGCCGCCGCCCAGGATCGACGGAACCGGCGCTCCGCCGGACCAGTCACGGAAGGACACGATCCCCATGAGACGAAGCATCCAGGCCCTCACGACTGCAGCGCTCGCAGGAGCGATGCTCGCATTCGGCAGCGGCATGGCGGTCGCAGCACCCGCCCCGGCCGACGCCGACGTCGACACGTTCAGCGTGCCCGCGGCGGAGACGGCGGCGGCGACGACCGCCTGGACGCCCGAGCGCATGGAGGCTGCGATCCCCGCCGACACGCTCGTGCTCGACCAGATCGCCGAGCTCGACACGGCCCCGGCGCCCGATGGCGCGGCCACGACCTACGCGGCCGACCAGCCCGTGCTGCAGGCCACGCGCGTCAGCCCCGTCTCCCACATCGGCAAGGTCTTCTTCACGCTCGGCGGCCTCGACTACGTGTGCTCCGCGAACTCCGTGACGTCGGCGAACGGCAACACCGTCTCGACCGCAGGCCACTGCCTCAACGAGGGCCCCGGCGACTTCGCGTCGGAGTTCGTCTTCGTGCCGGCGTACGAGAACGGCTCCGCACCCTACGGCCAGTGGCCCGCGGTCGAGCTCGTCGCTCCCACGCAGTGGACCGACGGCGGCGACATCAACTACGACACGGGCTTCGCGGTCGTCGCGAGCCAGGGCGGCCGGACGCTCGCAGCGACCGTCGGTGCCTCGGGCGTCTCGTTCAACCAGTCGACGGGCCTCTCGTACACGCTCTACGGCTACCCGGCGGCGAGCCCCTTCGACGGTGAGACGCTGCAGCAGTGCGCAGGCACCGCGTCGCGCGACCGCATCGGCGGCACGACCTCGCAGGGCGTCTCGTGCGACATGACCGGCGGCTCGTCGGGCGGCCCGTGGTTCATCGGCTCGGGCTCGGGCGGCGTGCAGAACTCCGTCAACAGCTTCGGCTACAACACGCAGCCCGGCGTGATGTACGGCCCCTACTGGGGCTCCGTCATCCAGGGCGCGTACCAGTCCGCGCAGGGCTGACGCGCAGCACGCGAAGGGGGTCGGCGGTCGCCGGCCCCCTTCGGCGTGCGCGGAGCATGCGGGCCGACGGACGCGGGCGCGGATCGTCCGAGCGGATGATTCCGACCATCGGATGCGCGCGCGGACGCACGCCCGACGTAGCGTGAGGACGTGATCCGATCCCTCACGCGCGCGCAGCTGACGTTCGACGTCGTCGTCGCGCTCGTGCTCGGCATCCTGCTCGGCGGACCGTCGCTGCTCGTCAGCCTCTCGACGCCCGAGCTGCCGTGGGTCGTGCTCGTGGGCCTCGGCTTCGGGGTGCTCGTGGCGCTGCGCCGCGTCGCGCCCATGCTGACGCTCCTCGCGGCCCTCGGCATGGGCGCCGCGTTCGTCGGCGCCGAGCTCACGGCGCTCACCCCGCTGTGGTTCCAGATCCTCGTGCTGCTCTACACGGTGGGACGCTGGTGCGACGGCCTGCAGCGCGGCCTCGGCGCGGTCGTCGCCGTGCTGGGGGCGACGCTCGTGGGCCTGTGGTTCGTGCGCTTCGGCTACGGCGTCGGCACGTCGGGCTCCATCGTCGAGATCCTGCTGCCGTTCGGCCTCGGCACCTTCGGCTTCGCCCTGCTCTTCGGGCTCGCGCTCGTCTCGGGCATCCTCGTCGGCGAGATCGTGCGCAGCCAGGGGCTCGCGAAGGAGACGCGGCTCGAGCGCGAGCGCGCCGAGGTCGAGCAGGAGCGCACGGGCATCGCGCGCGACATGCACGACGTCGTCGCGCACTCGCTCGCCGTCGTCATCGCGCAGGCGAACGGCGCCCGCTACGCCGACTCGATCGACACGAAGGACGAGAGCCTGCAGCAGATCGCGCAGACGGCCTCGGCCGCGCTCGGCGACGTGCGCGGCCTGCTCGAGCGACTGCGGCACGCGCAGGCCGCCGACCCCGACGCGTCGCTCGCCGCGCTGCCGACGCTCGTGCAGCGCGTGCGCGCCGCCGGCCTCGACGTCGAGGTGCGCGAGCACGGCATCCCGGGGCCGCTCCCTCGCGACGCCGACATCGCCGCGTACCGCATCGTGCAGGAGGCGCTCACGAACGCGCTGCGGCACGGCGACCGCACGCATCCCGTGCTCGTGTCGATCGTGCACGGCGAGCACGTGGAGCTGACGGTGCGCAACGCGCTGCGGCAGATGCCGGGGGAGTCGGGGCACGGGCTCGTGGGCATGCGCGAGCGTGCGAGGATCGCCGGTGGGCACGTCGACGTCGGACCCTCCGGCGGCGCCTGGATCGTCAGGGCCGTGCTGCCGCGCTGGGAGGCCGTCGCATGATCTGCTCGCAGGTGCGCTCGTGATCCGCGTGCTGCTCGTCGACGACCAGGCCCTGTTCCGCAGCGGCATGCGCATGCTCGTCGACTCGCAGCGAGACCTCGAGGTCGTGGGCGAGGCGGCCGACGGCCGCGAGGCCGTGCGCGAGACGTTGCGGCTGCAGCCCGACATCGTGCTCATGGACGTGCGCATGCCCGTGCTCGACGGCATCGATGCGACCGCGGAGATCGTCGCGGCGTCGAGCGCCGCCCGCATCGTCGTGCTCACGACGTTCGACCTCGACGAGGCCGTCGCCCGCGCGCTGCGCGCCGGTGCGAGCGGCTTCCTGCTGAAGGATGCGCACCCCGAGCTCGTGCTCGCGACGGTGCGCGCCGTGCACGGCGGCAGCGAGGTCGTCGCCGCGTCCGCGACCCGCACGCTGCTCGCACGCCATGCGGAGGCGCCGGCGGCACCCCCCGCATCCCTCGCCACCCTCACGCCTCGCGAGCACGAGATCCTGCTGCAGGTGGCGCGCGGCCTGTCGAACTCGGAGATCGCGCAGTCGGAGTTCGTCTCCGAGACGACCGTGAAGACCCACGTGTCGCGCATGCTGCAGAAGCTGGGCCTCCGCGATCGCGTGCAGGCCGTCGTCTTCGCGCACGCGCACGGCCTCGTCTGACCCGTCTCATCCGCTCGGAGGACGAGGACGGGACGCCCGGACGACGCGGCAGGAGGCGCCGCCGACGGAGGCTGGGAGCATGCAGACCTCCCCGGCACTCCAGCTCACCGACGTCACGCGGCGCTACGGCGTCGGCGACGCCGCCGTCGTCGCCCTCGACGGCGTCTCGCTCGCGATCGATCCCGGCGAGTTCGTCGCCATCATGGGGCCCTCCGGCTCGGGCAAGTCCACGCTCATGCACCTCGCCGCAGGGCTCGACGCCCCGACGACCGGCTCGGTGCGGATCGGCGACGCCGAGCTCGTCGGGCTCGACGACGCGTCGCTCACGCGGCTGCGCCGCGACCGCGTCGGCTTCGTGTTCCAGGCGTTCAACCTCGTGCCGACGCTCTCGGCGCGCGACAACATCCGCCTGCCGTTCGACCTCGCGGGTCGTCGAGCCGACGACGCCCTCATCGACCTGCTCGTGTCGTGGCTCGGGCTCGCGGGCCGCATCGACCACCGGCCTGGCGAGCTCTCGGGCGGGCAGCAGCAGCGCGTCGCCATCGCCCGCGCCCTCGCGACGCGGCCCACGATCGTCTTCGCCGACGAGCCGACCGGCAACCTCGACTCCCGCACGGCGGCCGACGTGCTCGCGATCCTGCAGCAGGCGGCGCGCGAGCACGGGCAGGCGATCTGCATGGTGACGCACGACCCCATCGCGGCCGAGGCCGCCGATCGCGTGGTGCTGCTGGCCGACGGCCGCATCCGCGGCGACGAGCGCGGGCTCGACCGCGCCGCGATCGCCTCGCGCATGCTGCAGCTGCAGGAGCGTGCGGCATGAGCCGCGCGCACATGCCCACCGTCGCCGTGACGGCGGTCGCAGCCTGCTTCGCCGTGCTGCTCACGAGCCTCACCGAGATGCTCTTCACGCTCGTCCTCGACTCGCAGCTGCTCGCCTCCGGGGCAGCGCCGCTGCTCGCCGCCATCGCCGTCGTGTGCCTCACCGTCGTCGCGGTGCTCGTGAGCGCCATCGTCACGCGCACGACGGTGCAGCACGTCGTCGAGGAGCAGCGATCGCTCATCGCGCTGCGGCGCCTGCTGGGCGCCTCGAGCGTGCAGGAGCGTTCGCGCGTGCTGCGCTCCTCGCTCGCCGCCGGCATCGCCGGCACCCTCGCGGGCGCCGTCGTCGGCCTCGCGCTCGGGGCCGCGACGCAGCTCGCGCTGGCGTCGTCCGGCATGGTCGAGGGCGCCGACGTCGTGCTGCTGCCGCCGACCGCGATCGCACCCGTCGTCGGCATCGCGATCGCCGTCGCGGCCGTCACGAGGTCGGGCACGCGTGGCGTGCTCGACGTGACGCCCATCGAGGCGCTCGGCGCGTCGGCAGCGCAGCCGCGCCGCCCGCGCCGGCCCCTGGCATCCATCGTGGTGCTCGGCGTCGCCGCCGTGGTGCTCGGCGGCTCGATCGTCCTCGCGCCCTGGAGCCCGCTGGCGATCCTCGTCGCCGTCGTCGGCGGCGTGCTGCTGTCGATCGGCATCATCGGCATTGCCCCAGCGGTGCTCGTGCCCGTGCTCGGCGTCGTCGGGCGCCTGCTCGGCACCTCGGTGCCCGCCCGCGCCGCCGTGCGCGCCGCGCAGGACGCGCGGGATCGCTCGAGCGGCCTCGTGCTCGCCCTCATGGTCGGCGTCGCCACGGTCCTGCTGCTGGCGACCGCGGGATCCACGATGCGCGGCGCCCTCGTCGCGATCGAGCGCGACCCCGTCTACGTCGAGGAGATCACGCGCATCGTCGACGGCGTCGTGCTCGCGCTGGGCGTGCTGGTGGGCTCGTCGGCAATCGTCGCCGTGCTGGGCTTCGTCACGAGCATGCTCACGGCCGTGCGGCAGCGCACCCGCGAGATCGGCCTGCTGCGCGCGCTCGGCATGACGAGCACGCAGGTGCGATGGATGGTGACGGCGGAGACCGCCGCGATCGCCGCCGTCGCCGTCGTGGGCGGGGTCGTGCTGGGCGTGTCGCTCGGCTGGGTCGCCGTGTGGACCCTCTTCGCCTCGTCGTACGGCATCGGTCCCGTCGTCGTGTCCGTCTCGCCGTGGCTGCTCGCCGGCACCCTCGTCGCCGCCGTGCTCGTGGCGCTCGCCGCCGCGGCGCCCGCGACGGCGAAGGCGCGGCGCATCGCCCCCATCGAGGCGCTGCGCGTCGCCTGAGCGTGAGACCGGTCCTGGAGGGGCGCGCGGAGCGAGCCGCGAAAGGGGAGTAGGGTGGCGGCATGCGCTCCTCGCTGCTCCTCCTTCGCCGCCGCGGCGAGGCCTAGACACCGGGCCTCCTCGCCGCGGAGTGAGCACGCAGCCCGGAGTCGATCCGACCCCAGGAGCATCCAGCATGAAGAGCATGCAGCAGCCGTCGGGCATGCCGGCGCATCGCTACGTCCCGTACCACGAGCAGATCCGGGTGGAGCTGCCCGATCGCACCTGGCCGTCCCAGCGCATCGAGAAGGCCCCGCTGTGGTGCGCCGTCGACCTGCGCGACGGCAACCAGGCCCTCATCGAGCCCATGACCCCCGAGCGCAAGCGGATCATGTTCCAGCTGCTCGTCGACATGGGCTACAAGGAGATCGAGGTCGGCTTCCCCTCGGCGAGCCAGACCGACTTCGACTTCGTGCGCCAGCTCATCGACGACGGGCTCATCCCCGACGACGTGACGATCCAGGTGCTGACGCAGTGCCGCGACCACCTCATCCGCCGCACGTTCGAGGCCATCGATGGCGCGAAGCAGGCGATCGTGCACATCTACAACTCCACGAGCGTGCTGCAGCGCGACGTCGTCTTCCGCTCCGACCGCGAGGGCGTCAAGCAGATCGCCGTCGACGGCGCGCGGCTGTGCCTCGAGCTCGAGGGCATGCTGCAGCACACGCAGGTGCGCTACGAGTACAGCCCCGAGTCGTACACGGGCACGGAGCTCGACTACGCGCTCGACGTCTGCAACGCGATCATCGAGGTGCTCGACGCCCGCCCCGAGCGTCCCGTCATCATCAACCTGCCCGCGACGGTCGAGATGGCCACGCCCAACGTGTACGCCGACTCGATCGAGTGGATGCACCGCCACCTGGCGCGGCGCGAGTCGGTCATCCTGTCGCTGCACCCGCACAACGACCGCGGCACGGGCATCGCGGCTGCCGAGCTCGGCTACATGGCCGGCGCCGACCGCATCGAGGGCTGCCTGTTCGGCAACGGCGAGCGCACGGGCAACGTCGACCTCGTCGCGCTGGGCCTCAACCTGCTGACGCAGGGCATCGACCCCGAGATCGACTTCTCGGACCTCGACCACATCCGCCGCACCGCCGAGCACTGCAACCAGCTGCGCGTGCCCGAGCGCTCGCCCTGGGCGGGCGACCTCGTGTACACGGCCTTCTCGGGCTCGCACCAGGATGCGATCAAGAAGGGCTTCGAGCGCATGGCCGCCGATGCGGCCGCCGCCGGCACGAGCGTCGACGAGATGCCGTGGGCCGTGCCCTACCTGCCCATCGACCCGAAGGACGTCGGCCGCTCGTACGAGGCCGTCATCCGCGTGAACTCGCAGTCGGGCAAGGGCGGCGTCGCGTACCTGCTGAAGACCGACCACGGGCTCGACCTGCCGCGCCGCCTGCAGGTGGAGTTCTCGAACATCGTGCAGGCCCGCACCGACTCCGAGGGCGGCGAGGTGTCGAGCGGCACGATCTGGCAGATCTTCGGCGACGAGTACCTGCCGAACCCGTCGCGCGAGGCCGAGGATCAGTGGGGCCGGTTCGAGCTGCGCGAGGTGGCGTCGCAGTCGTCGCTCGGTGGCGAGACGCGCCTCACGGTCGTGCTGCGCGACGAGCAGACGCTGCGCGACGCCGAGGCGTCGGGCAACGGTCCGATCGACGCGCTGCTGTCGCTGCTGAAGGCCGAGGGCGTCGAGGTGTCGCTCCTGGACTACGTCGAGCACACGCTCGCCGCCGGCCAGGATGCGCAGGCCGCGTCGTACGTCGAGCTCGAGCTCGGCGGCGAGCGCTTCTGGGGCGTCGGCATCGACCACTCCACGTCGCACGCGTCGCTGCGGGCCATCGTGTCGGCCGTGAACCGCGGGCTGCGCATGCGCGTCGCCGCGGGCGCGGGCTCCGCGACGGCCTGAGCCGCCGAACGATGCCGGTCTACCGCGACGAGGGCGTCGTGCTCACGACGCACCACCTCGGCGAGGCCGACCGCATCGTCGTGCTGCTCACGCGCGAGCACGGCAAGGTGCGCGCCGTGGCGAAGGGCGTGCGCCGGACCTCGTCGAGGTTCGGCGCACGCCTCGAGCCGTTCATGGTCGCCGACCTGCAGCTCGCCGTGGGCCGCAGCCTCGACATCGTGACCCAGGCGGAGACCCTCGGCTCGTACGCCGACCAGATCATGGTCGACTATCCGCGCTACACGGCGGCGGCGGCGATGGTCGAGACCGCCGACAGGCTCACCGACCATGACGCGTCGGTGCAGCAGTACCTGCTGCTCGTCGGCGCGCTGCGGTCGCTGTCGCGCGCCGAGCACGACCCCGGGCTCACCCTCGACTCGTACCTGCTGCGCGCCATGGCGATCGCCGGATGGGCGCCGACGTTCGGCGACTGCGCGGTGTCGGGGGAGTCCGGCCCGCACACCGCGTTCGTGCCGCAGCTCGGCGGCATGGTCGCCGACGCCTACGCCCCGCCGGGCGTCGCGCGCCTCGATCCCGAGACGGTCGGCCTGCTCGGGGCGCTGCTCGCGGGCGACTGGGCCGTCGCCGACGCGACGGGCGAGCGCGCCCGCGGCCGCGCGTCCGGCATCGTCGGCGCGTGGGTGCAGTGGCACCTCGAGCGCGGCCTGCGCTCGCTCGAGCACGTCGACCGCTCGCGCGCGCCCGACGCATCCGCGCAGCAGTAGCCTCGTCTTCGATGAGCGAGCGACGCATCCCGAGGCACCCCGACGCCATCGCGTCGAAGCCGATCGACTGGACGGGCCAGCAGCCGCCCGCCTACGAGCCGGGCACGGTGCCCGCCCACGTCGCCGTGATCATGGACGGCAACGGACGCTGGGCGAACCGGCAGGGCAAGACGCGCATCGAGGGTCATCAGGCAGGCGAGGAGGTGCTGCTCGACGTCGTCGCCGGCGCCCTGCAGGCCGGCGTGCAGCACCTGTCGGTGTACGCGTTCTCGACCGAGAACTGGAAGCGCGACCCCGCCGAGGTGCGCTTCCTCATGGGCTTCAACCGCAAGGTGCTGCATCGTCGCCGCGACCAGCTGCACGACTGGGGGGTGCGCATCCGCTGGGCCGGGCGGCGTCCGCGTCTGTGGCGATCGGTCATCGACGAGCTGCGCATCGCCGAGCGGCTCACGGCCGAGAACACGCGCATGACGCTGACGATGTGCATCAACTACGGCGGCACGGTCGAGATCGCGGATGCCGTGCGCTCGATCGCCGAGGACGTCGCGGCGGGCAGGCTGAAGCCGTCGGGCGTGACGGAGCGCCTCATCCGCTCGCGCATGTACCTGCCCGACATCCCCGACGTCGACCTGTACGTGCGCTCGTCCGGCGAGCAGCGCATCTCGAACTTCCTCACCTGGCAGGGCGCGTACGCCGAGATGGTGTTCCTCGACACGCTCTGGCCCGACTTCTCGCGCACCGACCTGTGGCGCGCGATCGACGTCTACACGGGCCGCGAGCGCCGCTTCGGCGGCGCGATCGACGCGCCGACGGTCTGACGCGGATCGCGACGACGCACCCACCGCACCGCACGCCCGCGCGCGGCCGACCGGGAGGGACGCCTCTCCGTCGCGTGCACGGATCCGGGGTGCCTGCTGACAGGAGCCTGGACGTGTCGTACATTGAGCCCATGCGTCGCATCGCACCCATCGGGCTCCTCGCCGCAGCCTTCGTGCTGCTCGGCGTCGCCGCGCCCGCATCCGCCGTCTCCTACGACGACGGCGACGCCACGTTCGCCGAGATCGACGCCACGGGCGACCCCGAGGCGGGCATCGTCGTGCCGACGACCATCGAGCGCGTCCTCTCGGTCGCCGGAGGCGGTCGCGTCGGCCGCGTCGAGGTCGCGCTCAGGTTCACCCAGGCGCAGTACACGTGCACGGGCGGCGGCGACGACTTCGAGACCAACGGCATCTACTTCTCGGACATCCAGTACACGCTGACCTCGCCGCAGGGCACGACCGTGACCCTCATCGCAGGCGACGCGAGCGGCGGCATGGCCGCCTCGGCGTCGTACCAGGGATGGATCGACCCCGTCGGCGACGACGTCGACCTGCCGACGCCCCAGGCGGTCGACGTGCTGCTGGCCGACGACCCCGCCGCCCCGCCCGTCGGCTCGACGAACGAGGGCCGGCCCGAGAGCGGCACGTTCCAGCCCGCGGAGTCGCTCGACGCCTTCGACGGCGAGGTCGCGACGGGCGACTGGAGGCTCGCGATCTCCGACGTCTACCCGCGATCCCCGCACTGCTACTCGGCGGCCTCGTTCGAGGTCGGCGTCCTGCCCGAGCTGCCGGGTGCCGCGCTCCCGTACGGCGTCGTCGGTCGCGGCTACGAGACGCAGATCCCCGGCATCCCCGAGGGCTCGACGCTCGCCGTCGTCGACGCGGCCGACCTGCCCGCCGGCCTCGCGGTCGACGCGCAGGGCGTCGTGACCGGCCTCCCCGAGCAGACGGGGTCGTACGCCTTCGAGGCGACCGTGACCGACGAGGAGGGCACGTCGGAGCCCGCGACCTTCACGCTCGACGTCCTCGCCCTGCCGACGCTCGACGGTCCTGCGACGGCCGACGCCACGATCGGCGAGGCCTTCTCGTACGCGCCGACCTTCTTCCGCGGCGTACCCGCAGCCGATGCCGTCGCGACGGGCCTGCCGGCCGGACTCGAGGTCGACCCCGCCACGGCCGCCATCACGGGGACGCCCGAGGGCCCGGCGGGCGAGTACGTCGTCGACTACGTGGCCGACAACGGCCTCGAGCCCGCCGCGACCCATCGCGTGACGATCACGATCGCCGAGGCCGATGCACCGCCGACCGACGCGCCGCCGACCGACGCACCGCCCACGACCACGCCGCCGACGGCACCTGCGCCGTCGACGCCCGTGCCCGCCGCGCCCGGGCCCTCGACGCCTGCGCCCTCGGAGCCACCGACCGCCTCGTCGCTGCCGCCCACCGGTGCCATCGTCGGCTGGGGTCTCGTCGCTGTCGCCGCCGCGGCGATCGGCGCCGGCGCGGTCCTGCGCCGACGTCGCCACTGACGGGCGCACGCCGCGCATCTGCGCGACGCACGTCCACGGGGGACGGGCAACCCCGTGTCCGCCCCCTCGGCGACGGCGCGTCTCGCCATCCGTGCCGTCCGGCACCTGTTGCTGACATATGCTCAGCCTGTGCGTCGTCTCCTCATCGCTCCCGCCGCCCTCGTGGCCGCCGCAGCGCTCGTCATCGGCTCCGCGCCGACCATCGCCTCCGCGGCGACCCTCACGGGCTCCAACACCATCCCTGCCCAGGTCGACGGCGGGGAGCAGACCCGCACGATCCCGATCGTCGGCGACGGTGCCGTCGACGACGTCACGATCACGGTGGACTTCAGCAAGACGGATGGCTCGTGCGCGGCACCGGCTTCCGGCAACGCCTTCCACCAAGAGATCCGCCTCGCGCTCGTCTCGCCCGGCGGCACCACCGTCGACCTCGTGTCCTACGGCTCCTACACGTACGAGAGCGGAGTGTCGGGCCGCTCGGCGAGCATCACGTTCGACGACGATGCTGCGACGCAGGTCGGTGGGACCGAGCCCGTATCCGGCACCTTCCGGCCGGCACAGTCGCTGTCCGCCTTCGACGGCCAGCCCGCCGCCGGCGACTGGACCGTCATCCTCGGCGACGGCTTCCCCGCAGACCCGCTGTGCTTCACGCAGGCCGCGCTGACGGTCGTGACCGGGGTGCCGACCCTCGCCGACGCGACGCTCCCGTCGGGCATCGTCGGCGACGCCTACTCGACCGTCATCGCGGCGACGGACGGCGACCAGCCGATCACCTACGCGCTCGCGGAGGGCAGCAGCGCGCCCGCCGGCCTGACGCTCGCCGCGGATGGCACGCTGAGCGGCACGCCCTCGGTCTCGGGCGACCTCGCGCTCGACGTCGTCGCGTCGAACGCGGACGGCGACTCCGCGCCGGCGACGTTCACGGTGCGCATCGACCAGCGCGCCGCGATCGACGGCGCTGCGACGGCCGCGGCGCAGATCGCCGTGCCCTTCTCCTACCTGCCCGAGCTCGAGCCCGGCGATCCGGCAGCGACCGTGACCGCCACCGGGCTCCCCGAGGGCCTCGAGGTCGACGCCGCGACCGGTGAGATCTCCGGCACGCCGACCGGCGCGCTCGGCACGTTCGCCGTCGTGCTCACGGCCGACAACGGCGTCGAGCCCGCCGACACGCTCCAGCTCCAGCTCGCCGTCGTCGCGGGTCCGGCCGTCAGCATCGCGCTCACGCCCGAGACGCTCGCGATCGGCACCGGATCCAGCCAGGCGTTCGTCGTCAGCGGCGTCGACGCGGAGGGCAACGCCGCCGACGTGTCGGCCGCGACGCTGACGTCCTCCGACGCCTCCGACGTCGTCGACGGCCTGACCGTGACGTTCGGCACGCCGGGTTCGCGCACGATCACGGCGACGCTGGGCGAGCTCGCCGATGCCGCCATCGTCGAGGTCGCCGCAGCGCCCGTGCCCTCGGCGCCGGCACCGTCGGCGCCCGCTCCCTCGGCACCGCCCGTCGCAGGGCCGTCGCTGCCGCAGACCGGTGGCGCGATCGCGGGCTGGCTCGCCCTCGTCGCCGGCCTCCTCGTCGCGGGCGGCGTCGTCGTGCGACGCCGGTCGCGCGCCTGATCCCAGCCATCCCGGGCGCCTCGCAGCGAGGCGCCCGCGGTCGGCGGCACTGGCACGCCTCGGCGTCCGCATCGTCCGGCGTGCGACCATCGGGCATGCGCTCCGGCCACCTCCTCGCCCTCGCGCTCGTGCTGGTGACCGCGTCGCTCGCGGGATGCGCGGGACCGGTGCCCGTCGCGGACGGCGGCGATCCGGCCGCGCGCTGGGAGGCCGCCTCGCAGGGCGCGATCGACTACCAGCTCGGCGGCGCGTACGACCCGGCGCAGGGCACGACGATCGTCGCGCGCGACGCCTCCGACCCGCCCGCCGAGGGCACGTTCTCGATCTGCTACCTCAACGGCTTCCAGACGCAGCCCGCCGACGGCGAGTGGTGGCTGTCGGAGCATCCCGACCTCGTGGTGCGCGACTCGGCGGGGGAGCCCGCGATCGACCCCGGCTGGCCCGACGAGATGGGCCTCGACACCTCGACGCCCGAGCGGCGCGAGCAGCTCGCCGCGATCATCTCGCCGTGGATCGCCGGATGCGCGGACGACGGCTACGACGCCGTCGAGCTCGACAACCTCGACTCCTGGACCCGCTTCGACGGGCTCACGATGGCGGGCAACCTGGCCCTCGCGGCGCTGCTCGTCGACGTCGCGCACGAGCACGGGCTCTGGGCGGCGCAGAAGAACGCGCTCGACGCCGGCGAGGCGGGTCCGGGCGCGGGCTTCGACCTCGTGGTCTCGGAGGAGTGCGGGCAGTACGACGAGTGCGCGGGCTACGCCGAGCTCTACGGCGACCGGCACGTCGACGTCGAGTACGTCGAGTCGACCTCCGAGGAGGACTTCGCGGCGATGTGCGAGGCGGGCGACGTGCCCGAGCTCTCGGTGCTGCGCGACCGGCCGCTCTCGGTCGACGGCAGCGACGGCCACGTGCGCGTCTCCTGCCCCTGACGCGCGCCGGGACGCCCGCGCGACGCGGGTGCGACGTGCACCGCCGCGTCGCCCGTCGCCGGTAGGATCGAACGTCCCCACCGAGCCCAGCGCGCACTCCGGCGCGCATGATCCAGGAGCCTCCATGCCCACGAGCCGTCTCGACCAGGTCATCAATCTCGCGAAGCGTCGCGGATTCGTCTTCCAGGCCGGTGAGATCTACGGCGGCTCGCGGTCGTCCTGGGACTACGGACCCCTCGGCGTGGCGCTGAAGGAGAACATCAAGCGCCAGTGGTGGAAGACGTTCGTGCAGGGCCGCGACGACATGGTCGGCCTCGACTCGTCGATCATCCTGCCGCAGAAGGTGTGGCACGCGTCCGGCCACGTCGCGACGTTCACCGACCCGCTCGTCGAGTCGCTGCACACGCACAAGCGCTACCGCGCCGACCACCTCATCGAGGCGTACGAGGCCAAGCACGGCCACCCGCCCGAGAACGGCCTCGCCGACATCAAGGACCCCGAGACCGGCCAGCCCGGCTCGTGGACCGAGCCGCGCTCGTTCTCCGGCCTCATGAAGACCTACCTCGGTCCCGTCGACGACGAGGAGGGCCTGCACTACCTGCGGCCCGAGACGGCCCAGGGCATCTTCGTGAACTTCAACAACGTCGTGACGACCGCGCGCCGCAAGCCGCCGTTCGGCATCGGCCAGGTCGGCAAGTCGTTCCGCAACGAGATCACGCCCGGCAACTTCATCTTCCGCACGCGCGAGTTCGAGCAGATGGAGATCGAGTTCTTCGTGCCGCCCGCCGACGCGCCCGAGTGGTTCGACCGCTGGGTCGCCGACTGCGAGGCGTGGTTCCACGACCTCGGCCTCAGGGCCGAGAACATCCGCCACCTCGACGTGCCCGACGGCGAGCGCGCCCACTACTCGGCGCGCACGATCGACCTCGAGTACCGCTTCGGCTTCCAGGGATCGGAGTGGGGCGAGCTCATGGGCGTCGCCAACCGCACCGACTACGACCTCTCGACGCACTCCGAGGCGTCGGGCAAGAAGCTCGAGTACTTCGACCAGGCGGCCAACGAGCGGTACACGCCCTTCGTCATCGAGCCGTCGTTCGGCCTCACGCGCAGCCTCATGGCCTTCCTCATCGAGGCGTACGACGAGGAGGAGGTGCCGAACGCGAAGGGCGGCACCGACACCCGCACCGTGCTGCGCCTCGACCCGCGCCTCGCGCCGGTCAAGGCGGCCGTGCTGCCGCTGTCGCGCAACGAGCAGCTGTCGCCGCTCGCGCGCGAGGTGGCGCAGGGCCTGCGCAAGCACTGGGCCATCGAGTTCGACGACGCCGGCGCCATCGGCCGCCGCTACCGCCGTCAGGACGAGGTGGGCACGCCGTTCTGCATCACGGTCGACTTCGACTCGCTCGAGGATCAGGCCGTCACGGTGCGCGAGCGGGACACGATGCAGCAGCAGCGCGTGCCGATCGCGGAGCTCGAGGGCTTCCTGGCGCAGGCGCTCGTCGGAGCCTGACGTGACCGGTACGCAGAGCCCCTCCGCGACGCGGGCGCCGGCGCTGCGGATCGGCCCCATCGCGCTCGAGGCCCCCGTGGTGCTCGCGCCGATGGCGGGCATCACGAACACGGCGTTCCGTCGACTGTGCCGCGAGCACGGCGCCGGGCTGTACGTCGCCGAGATGGTGACGTCGCGCGCGCTCGTCGAGCGCGGCGAGGAGACGTTCCGCCTGCTCTCGCACCACGAGTCCGAGACGCCGCGCTCGGTGCAGCTCTACGGCGTCGACCCCGCGACGGTCGAGCGGGCCGTGCAGATCATCGTCGACGAGGATCGTGCCGACCACATCGACCTGAACTTCGGCTGCCCCGTGCCGAAGGTCACGCGTCGCGGGGGCGGCTCGGCGCTGCCGTGGAAGCACGAGCTGTTCCGGGCGATCGTCGAGCGCGCCGTGCGCGCTGCCGGCGACGTCCCGCTGACGGTGAAGATGCGCAAGGGCATCGACGACGACCACCTCACGTACCTCGAGGCCGGCCGCACGGCCGAGGCCGCGGGCGTCGCCGCGGTCGCGCTGCACGGTCGCACGGCGGCGCAGCACTACTCGGGCACCGCCGACTGGGATGCCATCGCGCGTCTCAAGGAGGCCGTGACGACGGTGCCGGTGCTCGGCAACGGCGACATCTGGCAGGCGGAGGACGCCGTGCGCATGATGGACGCGACGGGCTGCGACGGCGTCGTGGTCGGTCGCGGCTGCCTCGGCCGTCCGTGGCTCTTCGGCGACCTCGTGGCTGCGTTCGAGGGGCGCGAGGAGCGTTTCCGCCCGTCGCTGCACGAGGTGTTCGCGGTCTTCCGTCGCCATGCGGAGCTGCTCGTGGAGTTCTTCGGCGACGAGGATCGCGCCTGCCGCGACATCCGCAAGCACGTCGCCTGGTACGGCAAGGGCTACCCGATGGGCGGCGACGTGCGTCGCGCCCTCGCGGCCGTGTCGAGCCTCGCCGAGATCGACGAGCTCGTCGCCACCCTTCCCGATGCCCCGTACGACGCCGCGGGCGTCGAGGGGCAGCGCGGCCGGGCGGGCAGCCCCAAGCGTCCCGCGCTGCCCGACGGCTGGCTCGACAGCCCCGAGCTCACGCCTGCGCAGCGGGCGGCGCTCATCGAGGACGAGAGCGACACGCGTGGCGGCTGACTACGTGGGGCACGACCGCGAGCGGTGGCTCCCCGAGACGCACTCGACGCGGCGCAGCGACTTCGCGCGCGATCGCGCTCGGCTGCTGCACTCGAGCGCCCTGCGCAGGCTCGCGCAGAAGACGCAGGTCGTGTCGCCGACCTCGGGGCTCGACTTCGCTCGCAACCGCCTGACGCACTCGCTCGAGGTCGCGCAGGTCGGCCGCGAGCTCGCCGGCGCGCTCGGGCTCGACCCCGACGTCGTCGACACCGCGTGCCTCGCGCACGACATCGGGCATCCGCCGTTCGGCCACAACGGCGAGCGAGCGCTCAACGAGTGGGCCGCGGCGATCGGCGGCTTCGAGGGCAACGCGCAGACGCTGCGCGTCATCACGCGCCTCGAGCCCAAGATCGTCGCCGACCGCGCCTACGGCCTCAACCTCACGCGCGCGAGCGTCGATGCTGCGACGAAGTATCCGTGGCCCGCCGATCAGGAGGTGCTCGACGCGGGGTCGGGACGCGTGAAGTTCGGCTTCTACGCCGTCGACCGCGACGTGTTCGAATGGGCGCGCCAGGGCGCGCCGGCGGGCCGGCGCTGCATCGAGGCGGAGGTCATGGACCTCGCCGACGACATCGCCTACTCGGTGCACGACTTCGAGGACGCCATCGTCAACGGCTTCATCGACCCGCGGGCGCTCGCCGGTCGCGCCGACCACGACGCGCTCGTCGACCGCATGGAACGGTGGGTCGGCGACGTGCCGCGCGACGAGCTGCTCGCGGCCTTCGACCGGCTCGACGACCTCGACACGTGGCTCGACGCGTTCGACGGCGGGCGCGGCGACCAGGCGCGCCTCAAGAACCTCACGTCTCGGCTCATCGGCCGCTTCGCGACCGCATCCGCCGCAGCGACGCGCGCCGCCTACTCGGGGCCGCTCGCGCGCTTCGGGGGCTCCGTCGTCGTGCCGAGCGACGTGCGCGCCGAGATCGCGGTGCTCAAGGGCACCGTCGCCGCGTTCGTCATGGACGTCGAGCACCGGCAGCCGATCTACGAGCAGCAGCGCGTCATCCTCGGCGAGCTCGCCGACCGCCTGCTCGAGGTGGGGGAGGGCGCGCTCGACGCGACGTTCGCCGAGGACTGGCGCGACGCCTCCGACGACGCGGGACGCATGCGCGTCGTCGTCGACCAGGTCGCGAACCTCTCGGACCAGACCGCCGTGGCGTGGCACGCGCAGCAGGTGGTCTGATGGCCGGCCGCATCCGCAGGGAGGACATCGACGAGGTGCGCAGCCGCATGTCGATCGTCGACATCGTCTCGGATCACGTCACGCTGAAGTCCGCGGGCGTCGGCAGCCTCAAGGGCCTCTGCCCCTTCCACGACGAGCGGTCGCCGTCGTTCCACGTCCGCCCCGCGATCGGCCGGTACCACTGCTTCGGCTGCGGCGAGGACGGCGACGTCATCGGCTTCGTCATGGCGATGGACCACACGTCGTTCACCGAGACCGTCGAGCGCTTCGCCGCCCAGCTCGGCATCACGCTGCGCTACGAGGATGGCGGCGCCCCGCAGGTCGAGGCCGGCTCGCGGCTGCGGCTGCTCGAGGCGTCGAAGGCCGCTGCGGAGTTCTTCCAGGCGCAGCTGCTCACGCCCGCCGCGGAGCCCGGCCAGCGCTTCCTCGGCGAGCGCGGGTTCGACCTCGCGGCGGCGCAGCGATTCGGCGTGGGCTTCGCGCCGCAGTCGTTCGAGGCGCTGCGCACCCACCTCCGCGGCAAGGGCTTCACCGACGACGAGCAGCTGCGCGCCGGCCTGCTCTCCGAGGGCCCGCGCGGGCCGTACGACCGCTTCCGCGGACGGCTCGTGTGGCCCATCCGAGACGTGACCGGCGCGACCGTCGGATTCGGCGCGCGCAAGCTGCTCGACGACGACCCTGGCCCCAAGTACCTCAACACGCCCGAGACCGCGATCTACCACAAGTCGCAGGTGCTCTACGGGCTCGACCTCGCCAAGCGCGACATCTCGAAGCAGCGCGAGGCCGTGATCGTCGAGGGCTACACCGACGTCATGGCGTGCCATCTCGCGGGCGTCACGACCGCGATCGCGACGTGCGGCACGGCGTTCGGCGTCGACCACATCAAGGTGCTGCGGCGTGTGCTCGGCGACGTGTCGACGTCGGACACGACGGCGCTCGGCAAGGTGGTCTTCACCTTCGACCCCGACGAGGCCGGCCAGAAGGCCGCGAGCCGCGCCTTCGCCGAGGAGCAGCGCTTCGCGGCGCAGACGTTCGTCGCCGTCGCACCCGACGGCCTCGACCCGTGCGACCTGCGCCTGCAGCGCGGCGACGACGCCGTGCGCCGACTCATCGAGACGCGCCGCCCCATGTTCGAGTTCATGCTGCGCCGCGTCGTCGACGCCTTCGACCTCGAGACCGTCGAGGGCCGCGTGCAGGCCACGCGTGCCGCGGCACCCGTGCTCGCCACGATCCGCGACCGCGCGCTCGCCGAGGGCTACCAGCGGCAGCTCTCGGGCTGGCTCGGCGTCGAGCCGCGCGACGTGCAGCGCGCGCTGCAGGCGTGGCGCGCGCAGCAGGGGCGGCAGGATGCGCGGCCGCAGGGACGTCCCGGGCAGCAGGGGAGCGGGCAGGGCGCGCCCGGTGCGCACGGCGGGGCTCCCGCCGCGCCGGAGCAGCCGCAGATGACGATGCAGCAGCTGCCGAAGGATCCCGCGACGATCCTCGAGCGCGAGGCCATCGTCGCGATGCTGCAGCAGGGCCAGCACGTGCCCGAGGCGCTGCGCGCCCGCGGCGCATCGGCGCACGTCGGGGACGAGACGCTGCGGATCGTGCGCGACGGCATCCTCGCCGAGCTCGACCACATCGCCGCATCCGGCTTCTCCGAGCGCGTCGCCGCTGCCGTGCCGCCGCCGCTCGCGCCCCTCGTGCGCGAGCTCGCGATCGCGCCGATGATCGCGGGACCCCGTGGCGTCGAGTCGAGCGTGCGCGGCGTGGTCGTGACCCTGATCCTGCGTGACATCCTGAGGGAGAAGGGCGAGCTGCTCGGACAGCTGTATCGGCTTCGCGAGGGCGATCCGGCGGCGGCGAGGCAGCTCGCGACGAGGATCGACGAGCTCGACGCGGAGCGGGCGCGGATGGAGGAGCAGCGATGACGGAGCCGACCCACGCAGCGATCCGGGTGCACGACGCATCCCTCGCCCACGCGGGATCGACGACGCTCGTCGTGCGCGGCGTCTCGTTCGTCGCCGAGCCCGGCGCGCCGGTGACGGTGCTGGGGCCGACGGGTGCCGGCAAGTCGACGCTGCTCGACGCCATCGCGCTGCAGACGCCCAAGGAGCAGGGGCCCGAGCTGCACGGCGGCTCGATCGCGGTGCTCGGCCACGACCTGCGCGGCCTCGGCGCGCGCGCCCGTACGCGGCTGCTCGCGTTCGTGGGGCACGCGGAGCAGCGCGGCTCCGAGCGGCTCGAGGGGACCATGACGGTCGGCGACGTCGTCGCGAGCCCCATCTTCGACCGCGACCCGCGCTTCGACCGCAAGGAGGCCGGCGTCGCCGTGGCGAGCGCGCTCGACGCCGTGCGCCTGCCGCTCGGCATGCTCGACCGCCACGTGTTCGAGCTCTCGCGCGGCCAGCGCCAGCGCGTCTCGCTCGCGCGGGCGCTCGTGCTCGACCCCAAGGCGCTCATCGTCGACGACCCGATCTCGGGGCTCGACCCCGTCGTCGCGCCCGACGTGCTCGACGGCCTCCGCACGCTCGCCGAGACCCGCGCCGTCGTGGCAGCGGTCCGCACGCCGAAGCAGGCTCGCGCCATCGGCGGCCTCTCGGTCGTGCTGCACCGCGGCCGCGTCGTGGGCGTCGGCGCGATCGACGCGCTGCTGGCCGACCCGCGGCATCCCTACGTCGAGTCCCTCGCCCGCACGGAGCGCCCCGCGGCCTGACGGGTCCCTGCCCGCTCGCCCTCCTGGCCGACTGGTCACTCGTCGCGGCGGCTGGTCACTCGTTGCGGTGACTGGTCACTCGTGGTTGTGACTGGTCGCTCGTTGCAGCTGACCGGTCACTCGTGGTTGTGACTGGTCGCTCGTTGCAGCTGACTGGTCACTCGTGGTCGAGATCGGTCACTCGTGGGAACCACGAGCGACCAGTCACCAGGGGAGGTCGGGACCCTGCAACGACGAAGGCCCCACCGCGAACGATGGGGCCTCCTGCTGCTCCCCGAGATGGACTCGAACCATCAACCTGCCGGTTAACAGCCGGCTGCTCTGCCAATTGAGCTATCGAGGAATGCTGGGAACAGCCCCGCTAGCCTAGCACCGATCCGAGGCCCGCTCGAACCACGGTGGGCTCGTGCGTCAGGCGTCGACGTCGTCGACGCCGGGCGTCCACGACAGCCCCGGGCGGCCGTAGCGGGCCTTCTTGATGGCCTTCTCGATCGACTTCCACTCGCGGTGATCGAGGCGGTCGGCGTAGAGGATGCCGTCGAGGTGGTCGTACTCGTGCTGGAAGATTCTGGCGAGCCAGCCGGTCGCCTCGATGCGGAAGCGCTCGCCGTCGAGGTCCGTCGCCTCGAGGATCGCCGACTGCGATCGGATGAGCGCCTCGCGCGGTCCGGGGATCGACAGGCAGCCCTCCTCGTCGTCCTCCGTGACCTCGTCGATGGGCAGGGGAGCGATCCACAGCGTGGGGTTGATCGCCACGCCCGACGACTCCACGCCATCCGCATCGGTCCACGACCACACGAACAGGCGCTTGCCGACGCCGACCTGCGGGGCGGCGAGCCCCACGCCGGGCGCCGCGTGCATCGTCTCGACCATGTCGGCGACGAGGGTGCGCAGCTCGTCGTCGACGGTCGACACCTCGGTCGCGGCGGTGTGGAGCACCGGCTCGCCGGTGATGCAGATGGGGAGCACGGCCATGTCGCCAAGGGTATCGACGGTTCGAGGCCGGTACTGTCGGATGGTGCGGCTGGCTGACATCACCGATCTGACCGAGCAGATCTCGCTGACGCCACTGCAGGCGCTCGGCATCCCGATTGCGATCGTGGGTGCCGTCGTGCTGTCGCTCGGCACGCAGTTCCAGCACCGCGGCGTCTCGCTCGTCGAGGGATCGGCGGGCCACTCGGGCGCGAAGCTCGACCTGCGACAGCTGGGGCTGCTCATCCGTCGCCCGTCGTGGGTCGTGGGCACGTCGATGCTGGGTCTCGCGGCGCTCATGCAGCTGTGGGCGCTCTCGCTCGCGCCGCTCATCGTCGTGCAGCCGCTGGGCGCCGTCGCGCTCGTGGTCACGGCCGTCGTGAACGCGCGCGTCGCGCGCCATCGCCTCGACTCGCCCACGATCAACTCCATCCTCTTCTGCCTGCTCGGCATCGGCATCTTCGTCTCGGTCGCCGCGGTGTTCGCCGTCGAGCACCCCATCCGCGACCAGCAGCTGCTCACGGTGCTGTGCCTGCTGCTCGTCGTCGGCATCGGCCTGGGGCTCGCGTGGTGGCGCTGGCGCGACAAGGCGAGCGCGATCTTCTACGTCATCGCGGCCGGCGTGCTGTACGGCTTCGTCGTCACGCTCATGAAGGTCGTGCTGAACCGCATCACGACCGGCAACTTCGAGTGGCTCACGATCCTGTGCCTGCTCGGCGTCGCCGCCGCGCTCGCGTTCGGCGGCTACTTCGTGCAGCTCGCGCACGCGTCGGGCCCGCCCGACCTCGTGATCGCGGGCCTCACGGTCGTCGACCCCCTCATCGCCGTGCTCATCGGCGTGACGGTGCTCGGCGAGGCGGCGCAGACGCCCCCGTGGGCGCTCATCGTCTTCGTGCTCGCGGGTGGGCTCGCCGTGTTCGGCGTGTTCCAGCTCGCGAGGCACCATCCCCAGCTGCAAGCCAAGACCCTCGTGGAGGACGACGAGTGACGGATCCGCTCCGCATCCTCATCACCGGCGACACGTTCGCGCCCGACGTCAACGGCGCGGCCACGTTCGCGACGCAGCTCGCGGCGGGCCTCGCGCGGCGCGGCCACGAGGTGCACGTCGTCGCCTCGGCGACGGCGCGCGGCCGCCAGGGCACGCGCGTCGAGGAGCATGAGGGGGTGCGCTTCACCGTGCACCGTCTGCGCTCGCTCGGCTACCCGGGCCACGACTGGCTGCGCTTCGCCGAGCCGTGGCGCATCGTGCAGAACGCCGGCTCGCTGCTCGACGCGCTCAAGCCCGACGTCGTGCACTTCCAGTCGCACCTCGTCGTGGGGCGCGGCTTCGCGTCGGCGGCGCGGGCGCGCGGCATCCGCCTCATCGGCACGAACCACATCATGTTCGAGAACCTCATGGACCACTCGAACATCCCGAAGGTCGCGCAGGGGCGCATCACGAATGCGCTGTGGGCGGATGCGGGGCGCGTGTTCGGCCGCTGCGACGCCGTGACGACGCCGACGCGGCGCAGCGCCGACTACCTCGAGCGCATGACGGGCCTGCACCACGTGCACGCCGTCTCGTGCGGGCTGCGCGCATCCGACTACACGGTCTCGCCGACGCGCAACCACGGCACGATCGTGTTCGTGGGTCGCGTGACGAGCGAGAAGCGCATCGACACGGCCGTGCGCGCCCTCGCACGCCTGCCGAAGGAGCTGGACGCGCGGCTGCAGATCGTGGGCGGCGGCGATCTCGTCGACGAGCTGCGGGCCCTCGCGGTCGAGCTGGGCGTCGGCGATCGCGTCGAGCTCACGGGCTTCGTGTCGGCGGAGGAGCTGCGTGCGCGCCTGACGGGCGGCGAGGTGTTCGTCATGCCGTCGACGGCCGAGCTGCAGTCGATCGCGACGATGGAGGCCATGGCGTCGGGCCTGCCCGTCGTCGCGGCCGACGCCATGGCGCTGCCGCACCTCGTCGACGGCAACGGCTACCTCTTCCGCCCCGACGACGACGCCGACCTCGCGGTGCAGCTCGAGCGGGTGCTGCGCGCGAGCGACGACGAGTGGCAGGCGCTGCGGCACCGGTCGCTCGAGCTCGTGTCGGTGCATGACATCGAGACGACGCTCGACGTGTTCGAGGCGCTGTACCGCGGCGAGGACGTGGTCGATCCCGTCACGGAGCTGCCGCACCTCGAGCCGTCGGGCGACGGTGCGGATGCGCTCGACCCGGACGCCGAGCCGGCCGACGAGACGCGGTAGCGCGCGTCGGTAGGCTCCTTCGCGGGGCGGTAGCTCAGCTGGTCAGAGCAGCGGACTCATAATCCGTCGGTCACGGGTTCAAGTCCCGTCCGCCCTACTGGACCTGGTCGTGACCGGGTGATTCGTCGGTACGAACCTGGCTGACGAGGAGGCGCGGTATCTGGCTGGCTAGTCCGCAGTCGCTCGAGCGTCCCTGGGGTCCCGGGACGACCGCCCCGTTGTCGGGGGTGGAGCCCACGATCCTTGGCGGTCTCGGTGTCGAGGTTTCGCCAGAGCGATGCCCGAGGGCACTCCAGGGGTGAATGCTGTCTCGATCGTCTTCGACTTCAGCGCTGCGGCCCGCGTCGTCTCGACGTGTTCGCGCTGCTCCGCAAGGGCGTCAGGCTCCGGCGCGAGCGCATCGGCGATGCCGACCGGGTTCTTGATCTTCTTCGACGTGAACTGCACGAACAGCTGGTAGCAGTTGTAGAGCGTGACCTTGCCCCACATGTCGTCCAGCTGCCGCTCGAGCCAGGCCCGGTCGATGGAGGAATCGTCAGAGCCGGCGCTCGACGGTGCGCAGCGGGAAGGGAGAAGCCCGAAGGTCGTGTCAACTGACCTTCGGGCTTCAGGGCGGGATGCGCTCGAGGGGGAGGGGCGTGCCTGTCTACCGGCTGGACGGGGCGCGGGCCTTCCGTCGCCGGTCGAGCAGGGCTCCTCCGCCGATGAAGACGATGAGGCCGGCGACTGTCGCCAAGGCGGTTGCAAGCGCTGAGTCGGCCGCGCCGGCGAAGAGATAGGGGTTCACGAACGCCCAGACGATGGCGATGACGAATCCGATCGCAGAGAACATTCCGCCACGCTACCTCCCCTGCGCCTGCAGTCCGCAACCCCTCTTGACGTCCCCCATTTCGGCACATAGGGTCGCTACACGATTCGAGCCGATGTGAAAGCGAGATTGACTGATGAAGCGTGCACTCACCACCAGTTTGACCGCCATCGTCGCGGCAGGCGCCATCTTCGGATTCGGGTCGGCAGCCTCAGCGTCGACCACAGCCCCTGCCCAAGCGGCCTCACCCGAGGTCTCCACGCCCCTGGTCACGGAGGCCGAGCTGCAGGCCTCGTTGGCAAGCGTCGGCGAGCGTGCCACGCCTGTCGAGGTCCGCGTGACCGAGGCCGGGATCGAGAGCGACTACGCGTTCGGCGCGGGCTCGATCTTCACCGTGACGGAGACGACCGTCCCTGCAGACGCTGGCGGCGATGACACGCTGTCCCCGATGGTCGGTGTGGGCGCCGATGCCTACGGGTACTACATCGAGCTGTCTCCGGAGGACCAACAGGCCTGGATCAACGGCGGAAGCACCTTCATCTTGGGTGCCCTCGGTCTCCTGATGGGTCCGGCTGGTGCGCTCATCCTTGGCTCCATCGGAGCGGCGATGGGGCCGTATCTCTCTGCGAACACCTGCGGGGCCAAGGGCCAGACCGCGCGGTTCTACTACACGCTCGATGGGGCGGTGCAGAGCGTGCAGTGCGTCTGAGCGAAGCGCGTACTCCGGGGGCCGGTCCACGTGACCGGCCCCTCTGCGCATCTGAGCGGTATGCGCTGACCTCGATCCGCGCTTTCGAATCGAGCAGCTGCTTGTCCTCGCTCTTGAACGTCCCGACGACGTCGACGCGGATGCGCCGCTTGAGCGGGTGGGCGTTGATGAACGCGGCGACCCCGACCGTCACCTCGGCGCCGAGCTTCGCCTCCGCGCGGCGCGCGCCACCGTCGTCGGAGCCGGTCTGACCCTGTACTCGACGAGAACTGAGCACTCCGGGTGGCGGCGAGTTGCCCACAGACGCGTGCGCGCCCATGTTCTCGGATGTACTCGTGCAGTCCTTCGCCGAGGGTTCATCGCCAGTCATGGCGTGGAAGTCGTCGGCGATCAGGGATCGCTGAACCCCTGACCTCGTGACTCCCTCGGTCATCGCTGTGAGACAAAGGGATGCCCGCGCTCACTTGAAGAGCGACCATTCCGGTCGTGGGGTCAGTCGTCACTCCATCGCTCGCCCTGTGGCCAGTCATCTGCCAATCCGAAGAACGACCGCGCTTCAAGGCCGTCGCGCTCTGAGGTGGTCTCGCCATCCCACTCATGGATGACGCCCGGAAACATGGCTCGGTCGGGCAGAGGGAAGAGTGCGTCCGGATGGGTCCAGAGCGAGACGCGAGCTCGTGTGGGGTCGTGGAGCGAGAGTTGGTTGACGACCAAGACCGCAGACACTCGTCGGTTCCTCCATGCACCGGGCGAGCCGAAGTAGCCATCGCGATTGCGCACGGGGCGGGCAACGTTCTCGCCGGAAGGACTCATCCTGGGGATCAACCAGGAGACTGAGCCGTACAGGGCGTTGAAGACGTCTTCGTCTTCTTCATCGAACGTGTGCGTCCCAACGGCAATCACGAAGGGTGCGTCAAGTCCTCCGTACCGCCCGGACTTCGATCTGAGGGCGCGCACCAACGTCGCGCCATCATCGATGAGCTCGGCCTCGGAGTGTGCATAGACCCCGATCGACCGCTGGATGCTCCCGCGGCGCTCTCGCCGTACGGGCACTGCCGCGACCGTGACGCTCCAGTCATCGAGTTCGAAAGTTCGGATCGGGAAGTCCTCGGTCGAGACGGAGTCGGGGTCCAGGGTGAGCAGCCACTCTCGAACGGACTTCCTGAAGCCGGCAGTTGGCGCGCTGTGACGTGCAGGCACGATCGACCTCGTCATGAGGTAGAAGTTGTCATCGCGAACTTGATCGAGCGCGGCGAGCAAGTCGTTCAGCCGCGCCGTGCGCGACGCCGCTTCTCTCGATGTTCCTGGTGCGATCGCTTCGACGTACACACCCGATCCGGCTCGCTGAGCAAAGAAGTCTGGTCGATGCGTCGAGCGCGGGACGACCGGGTGGACGACGACCTGATGGCCGCTGCGAATCAGGGACTCGTGGACGTAGAGCTCCAAGAAGGCACTTCTAGCCTGAGCGTCGTTCGAGCGCAGCGCCGACCGCACGTCGACATACTCTCGGTCGTCCAGTCGATCGGCCCAGTCCTGGTGGAGCTTGCGACTGTGCCGCCACAACGACCCACCCGCTCGATTGAAGAACTCGAAGGAGCTCTCACCGTTTCGCTGAGGACTCATGTCGATGCGGTCTCGGTCGTCGTAGATGGGCGCGCGCGTCATCCGACGAGTCTTTCGACACGCAGGGTCCGCTCGGTGCAGGGCACGCTCGGCGTCTTGTCTCTCACCGCGCCGCGAGCACCGCCCGTGCCGCCATGCCGATGATCGCCGAGTACGTCGGGTAGGCGAAGCGCACCTCCGCGAGCGTCTGCACCCGCACGCCTGCCGCCATCGCGGTCGTGAGGGCCTGCACGACCTCGACGGCACTCTCGCCAACGGCGTGCGCGCCGAGCACCGTCGAGCGGGAGCGGTCGACGACGAGCTTGAGGAAGCCGGCGTCGCGGTCGTCGATCACGGCGCGGTCGACGGCGTCGTAGTGCACGGTGGCGACGACGCACTGCGCATCCCGCTCACGCGCCTCGGCCTCCGTGAATCCCACGCCTGCGTAGTCGGGGTCCGTGAAGCCGCCGGCGGGCAGCAGCCGATGGGGCGCACGCACCGAGGCGCCGAGCACCGCGTTCTCCGCAGCCGCCTCGCCCTCGAACTGCGCCGCCTGCACGAGCATGTCGCGGCCGTTGGCGTCGCCGACGGCGAAGATGTGCGGCACGGCCGTGCGCAGGTAGTCGTCGGCGGGGATCGCGCCGCGCTCCACCTGCAGCCCGGCGTGCTCGAGGCCGAGGTCGGCGACGTCGGCGGGCCAGCCCGTCGCCATGATGACGCCGTCGACCTCGAGCGTGCGCTCCTCGCCGTCCTCCACGAGCACGAGGTCGATCGCGCCGGAGTCCGATCGCTCGAGCCTCGAGACGCCCTCGATGCCGCATCGCACGTCGACGCCGCGCTCGACGAACGAGCGGGCGATCTCGGCCGAGATCTCGGCATCCGAGGGCATGAGGATGCGCGGGGCGAGATCGAGCAGCGTCACGTGGGCGCCGAAGGCCGCGAGCACCGTCGCGAGCTGCGCGCCCGTGTTGCCGCCGCCGATCACGGCGACGCGATCGGGGAGCGCGGGCAGGTCGAGCACCTCGTCGGGGAGCACCGCGAGCTCGGCGCCCGGGATCGGCAGCCGTCTGGCGTGCCCGCCGACGCACACGAGGATGCTGTCGCCGGCGATGCGGCGGCCGCTGTCGAGCTCGAGCGTGTGCTGGTCGACGAACCGGGCGCGGCCCTCCTGCACGAGGTCCACGCCGGCGGCTGCGAAGCGCTCGGCCTCGCGCTTCATCGCGCGCACCTCGTCGACGCGCGCGTGCACCCGATCGACCATGGCGCGCCAGTCGAGCGACACGTCGCCCACGACCACGCCGTGCTCGTGCGCGGACCGCGCGTCGCGGATGAGCCGCGCGGCACGCGCGAGCACGCGCGTCGGCACGCATCCCGAGTTCACGCACGTGCCGCCGAGCCGGGCGGCCTCGAGCACGACGACGCGGGCTCCGAGGTCGGCTGCGCGCAGCGCCGCCGCGGTGCCGCCCGGTCCTGCGCCGATCACGACGACGTCGTAGCGGTCGATGTCGGCCATGGATGGTCTCCTCACGCGGGCGGTGGCTCCATCCTCGTCGCCTGGCGGGCGCCGGGGAAGGGGTCAGCCGTGGCGTCGGGCCTCGGCGCGGCAACGGACGACGGAGGCGGGCCAGTCGTCAGCCGTGGCGGCGAGCCTCGGCGCGACGGCTGACGACGGAGGCGGGCCGGTCGACGCGCACGAGGACGGCGAAGATGCCGGCGAGCAGCGCCAATGCGATGCCCAGTCCGAGACCGAACGGCCATGGCGACACGATGCCGAGCACGACGAGCACCAGGCCAGCGGCGCCGACGGAGGAGCCGACCCCGACGGCGAGACGTCGACGAGCCGCAGGCTCGTCACGAGGCTCGCGCGTCGCGGGATCGACGGGCCCTCGCCGCCATGCCACAACGCCGACGGCGATCATGAGCGTCACGACGGCCGCGCCGATCGGCAACGCCCAGAGGCTGGTGGGCGGGCCATCGAGCGAGAGGAGGATGGCTGCGCCGCCGGATCCGGCGCCGAGCGATGCTGCATGCACGAGCGTCGCCCGGCGCATGAGGCGCCAGCCCGCCGTCGACCAGTCGTGCCCGCTCGCCCGGGTGACCAGCATCGTCATGGAGCCGACGAGCGTGCCGAGCGAGAGCACGATCATCGCGAGTCCGAGGAAGGTGGGCATGGCTCCACCTTCGCGGTCGACCGCCTCGCCGTCGAGGGCTTGCGTCGTCACGTCGCATCCACGTCAGGGCGACCCTGACGCTGAACCGCCCCGAGGTCGGGCCGCTGCGCCCCGACCGCTGACGCCCTCGAGCGGCGCGACCGGCGTAGCGTGATCGCATGCGCGCACGCGACGAGTCGCCCGCCGGCCGCGAGGAGCGGGCGGCGGTGCTCAAGGAGCGGATCTACCTGACGTTCGCGGCGCTCGCGGTGGTGCTCGCGCTCGCCGGCCACGGGCATCCGACGGCGGGCGAGGCGCTCACGACGCTCGGGGTGACGCTCGCCGGCACCGTGCTCGCCGTGTTCACGGCCGACGTCGTGTCGCACATCGTCGTGCACGAGTCGCTGCCGAGCCGGGCCGAGATGCGACACATCGTCGGCACCCTCGTCGGTGCCCTCGGCGGCGTCGCGGTGCCGTTCGTCTTCCTCGGACTCTCGGCCGCCGGCGCGTGGGAGCCCGATCGGGCGCTGCACGCCTCGGCGGTCGCGCTCATCGTCGCGCTCATCGTCATCGGCTGGCTCGCCGTGCGCCGGGCACGCATCACGTGGTGGCAGCGGCTCGTCGTGCTCGGCGCGGAGGCCGTGCTGGGCCTCGCGGTCATCGGGCTGCAGCTCGTCGCGCACGGCGGCTGAGCACGTAGGCTCGCGAGCGATGTCGACCGAGGCCCGCCCCGCGCGCACGCGCAAGCCGCCCACCGAGCGCGCCGCCGAGATCCTCGCATCGGCGACCGACCTCGCCCGCGGCGAGGGGCTCGCAGCCGTCACGGTGCGCTCGGTCGCCGACCGCGCTGGCGTCACGCAGGGCCTCGTCGCGCACTACTTCCCGTCGATGCCCGACCTCGTCGCTCGCATCTACCGCGACCTCGTGGGCGCAGAGGTCGAGGAGGTGCGCGCCGTCGTCGCGGCTGCGGGCGACTCGGGTGGCCTTCGTGCCCTGCTCGAGACGGTGCTCGACGGCTCGCGCGACGACGTCACGGTGCTGTGGGTCGAGGGGTGGGCGCTCGGGCGTCGCAATCCCGAGCTCGCTGCCGCGGTGCGCGAGCAGATGGGCGCGTGGCACGCGCTCGTCTCCGAGACGATCGCCGCCGGCGTCGCTGCGGGCGCGCTGCGCGTCGACGACGTCGATCGTGCGGCATGGCGCGTGCTCGCCTTCGTCGATGGCCTGGGGGCGCAGTCGCTCGTGCGCGATGCGCCGATGCCGCCGTCGGTGGCGGATGCCGTGCGCGCGGTGGAGTCGTGGCTGGGCGTCGGGGCCGTCGAGCATCGTTGACGGCGGGGCCTTCGCCGCGTAGCCTCGCCCATTGGGCGCACGTTCAATAACGAGCGGCGCATCGGACGGAGGAACCATGGCCTGGCGGATGCCCTCGGAGACCGCACCCCACGAGCGCACCTGGATGGCGTTCCCGTGCGAGGGCGTGACCCTCGGCGAGACCGACGCGGAGCGCGAGGCCGGCTACCGCGCCTGGACCGACGTCGCCATCGCGACGGCGGAGTTCGAGCCCGTCACGATGGTCGTCGACCCGTCGGAGACCGCACGCGCCCATCGCATGCTCGGCTCGGCGGTCGAGATCGTCGAGGCACCGCTCGACGAGTTCTGGATGCGCGACTTCGGCCCGACCTTCGTCGTCGACGACGCTCGCCCGGGCACCCTCGGCGCCGTCGACTGGATCTTCAACGGCTGGGGCTCGCCCGACTGGGCCAACGCCGAGCACTCGAACGAGATCGCCCGCACCGTCGCAGGTCTCGTCGGGGCCGAGGTCGTCTCGTCGGTGCTCGTGAACGAGGGCGGCGGCATCCACGTCGACGGCGAGGGCACCGTGCTGCTCACCGAGACCGTCCAGCTGGGCGCCGAGCGCAACCCGTACGCCGACAGGGCGCGCGTCGAGGCCGAGATGCTGCGCACCATCGGCGCAACGACCGCGATCTGGCTGCCGCGCGGCCTCACGCGCGACTACGACCGCTTCGGCACGAAGGGGCACGTCGACATCGTCGCGACCATCCCGTCGCCCGGCCGGCTGCTGCTGCATGCGCAGCGCGACGCCGCGCATCCCGACCACGCCGTGAGCGCCGAGCTGCGCGCGCTGCTCGCCGAGCAGACCGACGCCGCGGGCCGCCGGCTCGAGATCGTCGACCTCCCGGCGCCCGAGACGCTGCGCGACGACGAGGGCTTCGTCGACTGGAGCTACGTGAACCACCTCGTCGTGAACGGCGGCGTCATCGCGTGCGGCTTCGGCGAGGAGCGCGCGGATGCGCAGGCGCGCGCGATCCTCGAGGACGCGTATCCGGGCCGCCGGGTCGTGACCGTGGATGCGCGCGAGATCTTCGCGCGCGGCGGCGGCATCCACTGCATCACGCAGCAGCAGCCCGCGCTCGAGCCGACGGTCGCGCGATGAGCATCGACGTCGTCGAGGCGTCGATCGCCGACCTCGCTGCGGCGCTCACGGCGGGGGAGACGACCGCCGTCGAGCTCGTGCGCGCCTACTCGGCGCGCATCGATGCGTACGACGGCCCCGAGACCGAGACGCGCCTGAACGCCGTCGTCGTGCGGAACCCGGACGCGCTGGCCGAGGCCGAGGCGTCGGATGCGCGGCGCGCGGCCGGCGAGGCGCGAGGACCGCTCGACGGCATCCCGTACACCGCGAAGGACTCGTACCTCGTGCGCGGCCTGACCGCGGCGGCGGGCAGCCCGGCGTTCGCGCACCTCGTCGCGCAGCGCGACGCGTTCACGATCGAGCGCCTGCGTGCCGCGGGCGCCATCTGCCTCGGCCTCACGAACATGCCGCCCATGGCCAACGGCGGCATGCAGCGGGGCGTGTACGGCCGCGCCGAGTCGCCGTACTCGGCCGACTGGCTCACGGCGCCGTTCGGCTCGGGCTCGTCGAACGGCTCGGGCACGGCCACGGCGGCGAGCATGGCGGCGTTCGGCCTCGGCGAGGAGACCTGGTCGAGCGGCCGAGGCCCCGCCTCGAACAACGGCCTGTGCGCCTACACGCCCTCGCGCGGCGTCATCTCGACGCGCGGCAACTGGCCGCTCGTGCCCACGATGGACGTCGTCGTGCCGCACGCACGCACGATGGCCGACCTCCTCGCGGTGCTCGACGTCGTCGTCGCCGACGATGCCGAGACGCGCGGCGACCTGTGGCGCTCGCAGCCGTGGGTGGCCATCCCCGCCGCCTCCGACGTGCGCCCCGCCTCCTACGCTGGGCTCGTCGCCGAGGCCGTGGGCGCCCTGCACGGCGTGCGCCTCGGCGTGCCGCGCATGTACCTCGGCACCGACGCCGAGGCGGGCACGAACCCCGACGGCGGCATCGGCGGTCCGACGGGGCGGGCGATCCACCCGCGGCCGTCGTCGCTCGAGGTCTGGGAGGCGGCGCGCGCCGATCTGGAGGCCGCGGGAGCGACGATCGTCGAGGTCGACCTCCCCGTCGTGTCGAACTACGAGGGCGACCGCCCCGGTGCCCCCACGATCGCGACACGCGGCCTCGTGAGCCCCGCCTACCTGCACCGCGAGATCGTCGACCTGTCCGCGTGGTCGTGGGACGACTTCCTCGCCGCGAACGGCGATCCCGCGCTCGACACGCTCGCGGGCGTCGACGGCGCCGCGATCTTCCCGCACCCGCCGGGCGCGCTGCCCGACCGCTACGACGGCTTCGACGACGACCTGCCGCACTACCCGGGCTGGGTCGCCGCGAACCCCGGCGTCACGTGGCGCGACATGCCCGAGCTCGAGGAGGGGATGCGCGGCCTGGAGGAGACGCGCCGCGTCGACCTCGAGCAGTGGATGGACGAGCTGGGCCTCGACGCCGTCGTGTTCCCCGCCGTCGCCGACGTCGGCCCCGCCGACATGGACGCGAATCCCGAGTCGGCGGATGCGGGTTGGGCCAACGGCGTGTGGGTCGCGAACGGCAACCTCGCCATCCGCCATCTCGGCATCCCGACCGTGACGGTGCCGATGGGCACCATGGCCGACATCGGCATGCCGATCGGCCTGACGTTCGCGGGGCGCGCGTACGACGACGCGGCGCTGCTGCGCCTCGGCGCGGCGTTCGAGGCGACGGGCGAGCGCCGCACCGAGCCGCCTCGCACGCCGAGGCTGTGACGCGGCGAGCCCGCGCTGCCAGACTCGGGGCATGACGACGACGTCCATCCGCGGTGCCGTGCTGCACGAGATCGGTGCCGAGCAGCCCTACGCCGAGTCGAGGCCGCTGCGCGTCGAGACGCTCGAGCTCGCGGGCCCCGGTGCGACGGAGGTGCTCGTGCGCATCGAGTGCGCGGGTCTGTGCCACTCCGACCTCTCGGTCGTCGACGGCAACCGCGCCCGCCCCGTGCCGATGCTGCTCGGCCACGAGGCCGCCGGCATCGTCGAGGAGGTCGGCGGGTCGGTGCCGGCGCTCGCGGTCGGCGACCGCGTCGTGATGACGTTCCTGCCGCGCTGCGGCGAGTGCCGCGGCTGCGCGTCGAACGGCGCGAGCCCGTGCGAGCGCGGCTCGGCGTCGAACGCGGCCGGCACGCTGCTCTCGGGCGAGCGCCGACTCACGATGGCGGGGGAGCCCATCCACCACCACCTCGGCGTCTCGGGCTTCGCGACGCACGCGGTCGTCGACCATCGCTCGGTCGTGCGCGTCGACGCCGACGTGCCCGCCGACGTGGCGTCGCTGCTGGGCTGCGCCGTGCTCACGGGCGGCGGCGCCGTGCTCAACGCCGCGCGGCCGGAGCCCGGATCGACCATCGGCATCGTGGGGCTCGGCGGCGTCGGCATGGCCGCGGTGCTCGTGGCGCTCGGCGTGCCCGACGTGCGCGTCGTCGCGATCGACCCCGTGCCCGAGAAGCGTGCGCTCGCCGAGCGGCTCGGAGCGCGCTCGGCGACGGCCGACGAGCTCGCCGATGCGGGGGAGCGCTTCGCGACCGTGGTCGAGGCCGCGGGCGCCATCCCGGCGCTCGAGGCCGCCGTCGCGCTCACCGCGCCGGGCGGTCGCACCGTCACGGTCGGCCTGCCGCATCCCGACGCGCGGCTCTCGCTGTCGCCGACGGCGCTCGTCGGCGAGGGACGCGCGCTCGTCGGCAGCTACCTCGGCTCGGCGGTGCCATCGCGCGACATCCCGCTGTACGCGCAGATGTGGCGCGAGGGCAGGCTCGACGTCGACGTGCTCGTGTCGAGCCGCATCGGCCTCGACGACGTCGCGGCCGGCATGGATGCGCTCGCGTCGGGTGCGGCGCTGCGGCAGATCGTCGAGCTCGACTAGACGGTCTCGAACGCGCGCACCGCGCCGCGCACGAGGCCGTCGACGAGGTCGTCGAACGGCACGCCTGCATCGAGGAGCATGCGCGGCACCTGGCTCAGCCGCGTCATGCCCGGCATCGTGTTGACCTCGTTGCACACGAGCGAGTCACCCTGGACGAACCAGTCGACGCGAGCGAGCCCGCGGCAGCCGAGCGCCGCGAAGACGCGCATCGACTCCTCCTCGAGGCGGGCGCCCAGCTCGGGCGACAGCCGCGCGGGCACGACGAAGGGCGGCTCGCCGCCGTACTTCGCCGAGGCATCGAACACGCCACCCGGCTCGCGCACGATCTCGAGCGGCGAGCCCACGCGCACGCTGCCGTCGAGCTCCACGACCGCGACGTCGACCTCCATGCCGCCCGCGTAGCGCTCGACGAGCATCGGCTGCTCGGCGCACGCCTCGGCGACCTCGGCCGCCGTGCGTGCGACGAGCAGGCCGACGCTCGACCCGTCGGCGAGCGGCTTCACGACCACCGGCGCGCCGAGCGCGGTCACGGCAGCGGCCGCATCCGCCGCCGACGCCACGACGCGGCCCTCGACGGTCGCGACCCCGTGCGCAGCCAGCACGGCCTTCGTGACGTCCTTGCGCATGCACACGGCGCTCGCCTCGACGCCGCAGCCGACGAAGGGCACGCCGAGCGTCGTCAGGAAGCCCTGCAGCGTGCCGTCCTCGCCGCCCACGCCGTGCAGCGCGGGGAAGACGACGTCGACGTCCGCGAGCGCCGCCACGAGCGCGGGATGCGCGAGCGCGTCGCCGCCGACGGTCCACGACCCGTCGCGTGCGATCGTCGCCCGCGCGACCTCGTGGCGCGTCGCGAGCGCATCCGCGACCGCCGTGGCGCTCGCGAGCGACACGTCGTGCTCGTTCGACACGCCACCACCGACGACCATCACGCGCATGCCGCACCTCCCGTGAACGATCGCCGCCACCGCGAGCCGAGATGCGTGACGATGTCGTGCGCGATCGTGCCCGACCATCCTGCCCACTCGCCGAGCGTCGGCGCACCGGGCTCGGTGCCGACGAGCGTGATGGGCTCGCCGGGCTCGACGCCCGCGTCGCCCACGTCGACGACGACCTGGTCCATCGAGACGGCGCCGACGACGCGCGCGCGGCGACCCCGCACGAGCACCTCGGCGCGACCGGAGGCGACGCGCGGGATGCCGTCGGCGTAGCCGACGGGCATGGTCGCGAGCCGCGTGCGCCGGTCAGCGACCCACGCGTGGTCGTAGCCGACGCCCGTGCCCGCTGCCACGTCGCGCACGACGACCGCGGGTGCAGCGAGGCCGATGACGGGCGCGAGGGCGTCGCCGCCCGCGGGGTCGATGCCGTAGAGCCCGGCCCCGACGCGCACGAGCTCGTACTCGGTGCCGACGCCCCGCAGCGCCGACGCCGTCGCCGCGACGTGCCGCACCTGCGGCACGAAGCCGCGGCGCTCCGCCGTGCGCACGGCGTTGTCGAAGAGCATCCGCTCGGTGCGGTTGCGCGGGTCGTCGGGATGGGCCGCGTGGCTCAGGTGCCCCATGACGCCGACGGGCTCGACGACGCCCATGCGCGCGAGG
The DNA here is from genome assembly GCF_007679035.1 of Agrococcus jejuensis. GTDB lineage: Bacteria > Actinomycetota > Actinomycetes > Actinomycetales > Microbacteriaceae > Agrococcus > Agrococcus jejuensis_A. Next base: position 226,160 of record NZ_VEFR01000001.1, read on the forward strand.
CCGCCCGCGAACGTCACGAGCTCGCGCCACGCCTCGCGCGGCGCGCCGTCGCGTGCGATGCCGAGGTCGACGTGCAGATGCACCCTCGCGCGTTCGCCGGTCGCCCGCGCCGCGGCGACGACGGCGCGCAGGTGCGCGAGCGACGGCACGGCCACGTCGACGCCCGCCGCGACGGCGGGATCGAAGTCGGCTGCGGGGGAGGCGAGCCATGCGAGGGTGCGCGCGCCCGTGCGCTGCCGCAGCGCGACGGCCTCGTCGAGCGACGTCGTGCCGAGCCAGTCGGCGCCGTGCGCGAGCAGATGCTGCGCCACGTCGCCGTGACCGAACGCATCCGCCTTCACGACCGCGACGAGCCCGCGCGAGCGCTGGCGGAAGGTACGCGCGTTGGCGCCGAGCGCGTCGAGGTCGACGTGCAGCTCGGGGCCGGCGAGCAGGGTGGTGGTGGGCATGCTCCCACCCTCGCCGCGGGAGCCGGTCGACGGCGTCCGCCGCGAGGTCGGGCCGCCTCATCCCAGCGGATGATCCATGGGACCGCACCCCGCATCCAGTCGGCGCCCGTAGCGTCGCACGTATGACCCAGCAGTGGCTCGCCGACCTGCCCGGATGGGCGCCGTTCACCTTCGCCTCCGAGCCCGCCCCGACGGCCGAGATGCTGCCGACCTGGCCGAGGCTGCACGAGCCCTACCCGCTCGTGCACGGCTTCTCGCGGCTCGGGCACGTCGTGCTCTCCGACGAGGCGCAGCGCCGCTTCTGCGTGCTCTACCCGCTCGAGGGCGGCTCGAAGGGCTACGAGGCTGCCTCGCTCGACGAGCTCCGGCGCACGGTGATCGACGACCGGGGATTCCAGAGCTGGATCTTCCCCGAGGCGCTCGTGCGGCCGATCGTCGAGCGCCTCGGGCCCATCGACGCCGGCGCCGTCTACTACCCGGTGCCGTACCCGATGATCGGCGGCTCGGGCGCCCCCGAGACCTACTCGTCGGGCGACGTGTGGGTGTTCCTCGACATCGTCGGCCAGCTGTGGATGCAGGGGCCGCCCCCGCGAGTGTGACCTGCCGGGCCGGTAGCGTGGCTCGAACCCCGTCGAACGGAGTTCCGCATGCCCTTCGCCGAGCCTGAGCTCGCCGCCCGCCTCGATGCCGTGCGGCAGCGCATGGCCGCGAGCGACCTCGACGCGCTCATCGTCGCCGACCCGGCGAACATCCACTACCTCACGGGCTACGACGCGTGGTCGTTCTACATGCCGCAGCTCGTGCTCGTGACGCACGACGAGGATCCCGTGCTCGCCCTGCGCTCCATGGACGCGAACGGCGCGCATCGCACGGCGCAGCTGCCGGCCGACCGCATCCTCGGCTACCCCGAGTCGTGGGTGCACCAGCCCGATCGACACCCGTTCGCGTGGATCGTGGATGCGCTGCGCGAGCGCGGACTCGTGCGGCCTGGCCGCGTGGGCGTCGAGTCGGAGGCGCACTTCCTCACGGTGCGGTCGTACCTGACGCTGCAGGCGGCTGCGCCCGAGTGGACGCTCGTCGACGACCGCCAGCTCGTGAACTGGGTGCGGCTCGTGAAGAGCCCCGCGGAGCTCGAGCGGATGCGCGAGGCGGGCCGCGTCTGCTCGGCCGCGATGCTCGCGGGATTCGAGGCCATCCGACCCGGGATGGGGCAGCACGAGCTCGCCGCCGTGGTGGCGCACGCGCAGGCGATGGGCGTCGAGGGCGTCGCGGGCGACTACCCGGCGATCGTGCCGATGCTGCCGACGGGGGAGTCGGCCGACACGCCCCACATGACGTACTCGGGCCGCGTGCTCGAGGCGGGCGAGGCGGTGTCGTTCGAGATCGCCGGCGTCTCGCAGCGCTATCACGCGCCGCTCGCCCGCACGGTGTCGCTCGGCCCGCCGTCGCCCGAGCTGCGCTCGCTGGCCTCGGTGACGGCCGACGGCCTCGACCTCGTGGTCGACGCCATGCGCCCCGGGCGCACGGTCGCCGAGGTGCACGGTGCATGGCAGGCGCATCTCGCCCGCGCCGGCTACGAGAAGGCGTCGCGGCTCGGCTACTCGATCGGCATCGGCTACCCGCCCGACTGGGGCGAGCACACGGTCTCGGTGCGCGGCGACGATGCCACGGTGCTCGAGCCCGGCATGACGCTGCACGTCATCGCCGGCATGTGGATGACGGGCTTCGGCTGCGAGCTGTCGGAGTCGGTCGCCGTGACGGATGCCGGCGTCGAGCTGCTCACGCACGTGCCGCGCGAGCTGGTGGTGCGATGAGCACGGACGGCGACGTCGAGCGCGCGATCGCGCTCGTCGACGAGGCGACGATCGTCGCCGACGCGTCGAGCCTCATCCTCGCCGCCTCCGAGAACCCCGGCGGCACCGAGGCCCGCGCCGCACGCGCGCTCGTCGCGATCGCGTCGAGGCTCGGCGGGCGCGTGATGGTGGAGGACGCCGCGCCCGATCGGCCGAACGTCGCGGTGCGATTCGGACCCGACGACGACGGCGCCGGCGGCGCCGGCCTGCTGTTCCTCGGGCACAGCGACGTCGTGCCCGCCGGACCCGGCTGGACGCACGATCCGTTCTCGCCGACGGTCGTCGACGGCGCCCTCGTCGGTCGTGGCTCCACCGACATGAAGGGCGGGCTCGCCGCGGTGCTGCAGGCGCTCGCCGCCGTGCACCACGTCCGCCCCGACCTGCCCCTCGAGCTGCTCGTCACGGCCGACGAGGAGGACCTCGCCATCGGCATGGCCGCGCACCTGCGACACGCGCCGCGGCCGTACCGGGCCTGCATCGTCGCCGAGCCGACCGACCTCGCGACCGTGGTCGCGTGCCGCGGCGCGTCGAACCACGAGATCGTCGTGTCGGGACGCGCGGCGCACGCGGGGCGGCCGGAGGACGGTGCGTCGGCGATCACGGGTGCAGCGGTCGTCGTCGAGGCGATCCTCGCCGACCACGCCAGGCTCCGTGCGGAGGACTCGGGGCTGCTGGGCTCGGCGTCGTGGAGCGTCGGCCGCATCGACGGCGGCCACGCGACGTCGATCGTGCCCGATCGCTGCACGCTGCTCGTCGATCGGCGGCTCATGCCCGGCGAGGACGCGGCAGCGGTGCTGCGGGCGCTCCTCGACGTCGCGCGTCCAGGGGTGGAGGCGGTCGGCTGCACCGTCGAGGGGCGCACGCTCATGGCGATGCCGGGGTTCACGACGGATGCGGCGCATCCGCTCGTCGACGCCGCGGTCGCGGCGCTCGCCGACGAGGGCCACGCGAGCCGGGTCGAGGCATGGACCGCGGCGTGCGAGGGCGGGTTCGTGGCCGAGCACCACGGCTGCCCGACGATCATCCTCGGTCCGGGCGACATCACGGGCCAGGCGCATCAGCCCGACGAGCACGTGCGCATCGCCGACCTCGGCACCGCATCCCGCGCCTACGTGCGGCTGGCGCTCGCGCTCGCCGGCTGACGCGGCGGGCGGCGCGGACCCGTCTCCCAGCCGGTCGAGGATCGCGCGAGCGCAGCGTCCCGCCCGATCCCGTAGCGTCGACCCATGGACCGCCATGACGTCATCGTGCTCGGCGCCGGTCTCGCGGGACTTCGTGCGGCGACGCGGCTCGCGACGTCGGGCCTCGACGTCGTCGTGCTCGAGGCGTCGGATGCGGTCGGCGGGCGCCAGCGCACCGACGCGGTCGACGGCTTCCTGCTCGACCGCGGCTTCCAGGTGCTGAACCCCGCGTACCCGGCCGTCCGGCGCTGGGTCGACGTCGACGCCCTCGGCCTGCGGTCCTTCCCGATCGGCGTGCGCGTGCGCCGCGCCGACGGGCTCGCCGAGCTCGCGCATCCCGCGCGGCATCCCTCGCGCCTTCGGGCGACGCTCGCGAGCGGTCTCCTCGACCCGCGCGAGCTCGCCGCCCTCGCCGCGTGGGCCGGGCCCGCCATCGCGGCGCCGCGCCATGCGATCCGCGCCGCTCGCACGGGCGACGACGCACGGCTCGCCGAGGAGTGGGATCGCCTCGGCGTCGACGGACCGCTGCGGCACGAGGTGCTCGAGCCCTTCCTCGCGGGCGTGCTCGCCGAGGGAACGGGCGCGACGTCGGATGCGTTCGTGCGCCTGCTCGTGCGCATGTTCGCGCTCGGACACCCCGGGCTGCCCGCCGGCGGCATCCAGGCCCTGCCCGAGCAGCTCGCCGCGACGGCGCGCGACGCGGGCGCAGAGATCCGCCTCGACCGCACTGCCGCGGGGATCGCGCTCGACGGCGACGCCGCACGCGTCGACGTCGTCGACGGCGATGCCGTGCACGCCGACGCCGTGATCGTGGCGGTCGGCGCCGAGCACGTCGCGGCCCTCGCCGACGTGCGCCCGCCCGCGACGCGCGGCCTGCAGACGTGGTGGCTCGACGCGGCCGCATCGCCGACGCGCTCGCGCATGCTGCACCTCGACGGCACCCGCTCGGGGCCCGTGCTGCACACGTCCGTCGTCTCGGGCACCGCGCCGACCCTCGCGCCGCGCGGCCGGTTCCTCATCGAGGCGACGTGCCTGCTCGGCGACGCGACCGAGGCCGACGTGCAGGCGCAGCTGCGCCACGTGTGGGGCGTCGAGGTGTCTGCGTGGCGGCTGCTGCGGCGCGACGACGTGCGCCACGCGCTGCCGGCGCAGGCGCCGCCGCTGCGCACGACGACGCGCGCACGCGTCGGGGAGCGCACGTACGTGGCGGGCGACCATCGCGACACGGCCTCGATCCAGGGCGCCCTCGCGTCGGGCGACCGCGTCGCGCGCACGGTGCTCGCCGACCTCGACGCCTGACCCCGCGCGCCCGGCCCCGCACGCGCGACGCCGCGCGCGGCGCATCCGTCCCCCGCATGTCGCAGGCGCCGCCTATGCTTCCGGCATGAGCGAGCCCAGCCCCGGCGACGCCGCCCCGCAGCCGACCGCCGGCAACCCCGACGTCCCCGCCGCCGGCATGCGCCGCTTCGGCCACGTGCTCGTCAACACGCTCGTCGCCAACGTCACGACGAGCTTCCTCTGGTTCGCGCTCACGTTCTGGGTCTACCTCGAGACGCGCTCGGTGCTCGCGACCGGCATCATCGGCGGCGCGTACATGCTGCTCGTCGCGGTCTTCGCGATGCTGTTCGGCACGATCGTCGACCGCCACCGCAAGCACGCGGTCATGGTGCTCTCGAGCGTCGTGACGCTCGCCTCGTTCTCGATCGCGGGCGTGCTGTACCTGCTCTTCCCCGAGTCGTCGCTGCTCGACCTCGGCGGCCCGTGGTTCTGGCTCTTCTCGGGCATCATCCTGTTCGGCGCCGTCGTCGAGAACATGCGCAACATCGCGCTGTCGACCACGGTGACGCTGCTCGTGCCCGAGCACCGTCGCGCGAACGCCAACGGCCTCGTCGGCACGGTGCAGGGGGTGGCGTTCATGATCACGAGCGTCTTCTCTGGCCTCGCGATCGGCTTCCTCGGCATGGGCGTCACGCTCGGCATCGCGGTCGTCGCGACGGGCGTCGCGCTCGCGCATCTGCTGTTCGTGCGCATCCCCGAGGCGCAGCCGGAGGCCGATGGCGAGGGCCGTCCGGCCGTCGACCTGCGCGGTGCCATCACGGCGGTGCGCGCCGCGCCGGGACTGTTCGCGCTCATCCTGTTCTCGACGTTCAACAACCTCTTCGGCGGCGTCTACATGGCGCTCATGGACCCGTACGGCCTCGAGCTCTTCCCCGTCGAGCTGTGGGGCGTCGTGCTGGGCGTCGCGTCGACGGGCTTCATCGTCGGCGGCGCGATCATCGCCAAGACGGGCCTCGGGCGCAATCCCATCCGCACGATGCTGCTCATCGTCGTCGGCATGGGCCTGCTCGGCGCGCTCTTCACGATCCGCGAGTGGTGGCTGCTCTTCGCGATCGGCATCTGGGCCTGGATGGCGATGGTCCCGGCCGTCGAGGCCGCCGAGCAGACCGTCATCCAGAAGGTCGTGCCGTTCCAGCGCCAGGGCCGCGTGTTCGGGTTCGCGCAGGCCTTCGAGGCCGCGGCGGCACCGGTCACGTCGTTCCTCATCGCGCCCATCGCGGAGTTCGCGATCATCCCCTACGTGGCGAGCGACGACGGGCGATCGACGTTCGGCTGGCTGCTCGGCGACGGCGACGCGCGCGGCATCGCGCTCGTCTTCCTCGTCGCAGGACTCCTCACGATGCTCCTGGGTGCCGGCGCGTTCCTCACACGCTCGTACCGCACGCTCTCGGCGCAGTACGAGGGGCAGACGGAGTCGGTGGCGGTCGCCGAGGGAGCGGGCACCGAGCCCGCCGCCGAGCAGGTCGACCCCCGGCGCTGACCGTCGCTCGCGCCGGCACGCGTGCTGCGCATGCCGGCGGGCGTACGATGCGTCTCGTGCATGACGACGTCGAGCACGTCGGCTCGGCACGACGGCCCCTGCGGCAGCGTCTGCACGACCTGCCGTGGATCGGCCTCGCCGGGGCGATCCTCGTGCTCGCCGGCGTGGTGCTGCTCGCGACCGGCGTGCTGCCGATGGAGGCGGCCTTCGCGATCGGGGAGCGCACGTGGCCCGTGCTGCTCTTCGTCGTCGCGGCGACGATCGTCGCCGAGCTCGCGGCGGTCGCGGGCGTCTTCCACGCGATCGCCGAGCGGCTCGGGCTCATCGGCCTCGGGCGGGCGTGGGTGCTGTGGCTGCTCGTGGTCGCCCTCGCGGCCGTCGCGACCATCATGCTGTCCCTCGACACGACGGCCGTGCTGCTGACGCCGGTCGTCGTGCTGCTCGCGAGGCATCTGCGGCTCGACCCGCTGCCGTTCGCGCTCACGACGGTGTGGCTCGCGAACACCGGCTCGCTGCTGCTGCCCGTGTCCAACCTCACGAACCTGCTCGCCGAGCACGAGCTCGGGCTCGGTCCGGCGCAGTTCGCCATGCTCATGGCACCGGCGGCGGTCGTCGGCATCGTCGTACCCGCCGCCGCCGTCGCACTCACGCATCGCCGCAGCCTCGCCGCGCGATTCGAGCGGCAGACCGTGGAGTCGGAGCCCGACCGCGTGCTCACGATCGGCGCGAGCGTCGTCGTGGCGCTGCTCGTGCCCGCGCTCGTCAGCGGCATCGAGGTGTGGATCCCGGCCTCCATCGCGGCGCTGCTGCTGCTCGTGCTCGTCGCGGTGCGTCGACGCACGGCGCTGCGCTGGTCGCTCGTGCCGTGGCAGATCGTGGCTCTGGCCGTCGGCCTCTTCCTCGTCGTCGAGACGCTGCATGCGCGCGGACTCGCCGACGTGCTCGCGCCCATCGTCGGCACGAGCGACGGCCTGGGCGACCTGCTGCGCCTCGCCGGCTCCGGCGCGCTGCTCGCGAACGGCGTCGACAACCTGCCCGCCTACCTCGCGCTCGAGCCCCTCGCGACCGGTCCGCTGCGCATGGCCGCCTTGCTCGTCGGCGTCAACGCCGGGGCGCTCGTGACGCCGTGGGCGTCGCTCGCGATCCTGCTGTGGCACGACCGTCTCGTCGCGATGGGCGTGCGCCTGTCGTGGGGCCGCTACATGCTGCTGAGCGTCGTCGTGGCGCCCGTGACGGTCGTGCTCGCGGTGGTCGCGCTCTGGGTGGCGAACGGCGCCTGACCCGCGCTGGACGTGCGTCGTCGACGTCGTCGATGTGCATAGGCTGGTCGCATGAGCTCCGAGCAGGACCACGCCGCCTTCCGCCGCCGGCGCGAGCAGAGCGTGCAGGCGGCGCAGGGCGCGCTCGCCCTCGTCACGACCGCGTGGATCACCGAGCCCACGACGATCGAGGGAGTGCCCGGCACGTGGGCGCCGACGCCCGCGGGCGACGGCGTCGCCCTCACCGCGACCGAGGCCGACGACGTGACGGTCGACGGCCGCGTCGTCGACGGCACCGTGGTCGTGCACCCGCACGACGGCATGACGCCGAGCCGCGTGCGCTTCGACGACACCCGCACGGGCTACGTCCTCACCCGCTCCGACGGGGTGGGCGTGCGCATCTGGGATGCCGAGTCCGACGCCATCGCGCGCTTCGAGGGCTTCGCCGCCTACGACTACGACCCCGCATGGGTGGTCGAGGGCGCGTTCGAGGCCGAGGGCGTCGAGACCCGGGTCGGCCGCAGCCAGGGCGGCGAGCGCGTCGAGCGCATGGCAGGCACGGTGCGCGCGACGATCGAGGGTCACGAGGTGGCGCTGCTGGCGCTGCCCGACGGCGACGCGCTGCAGATCGTGTTCGCGGACGCGACGACGGGCGACGAGACGTACGGCGTCGGCCGGTTCCTGTTCGTGCGTCCGCGCCGCGACGGGTCGGTCGAGCTCGACTTCAACCGCGCGGTCGTGCCGCCGTGCTCGATGAGCGACCAGTTCAACTGCCCGCTGCCGCCGGCGCAGAACCGCCTGCCGTTCGCGGTGCGCGCGGGGGAGCAGCGTCCGCTGCTCGCCGAGTCGCCCGTCGACTGACGTCCGCGGCTTCCGCATTCCGGTTGCGTTCTGCAGGTGATTCGGCGAGCCGAGGGGAATGCTCCCTTGGCTCGCCGAATCGCCTGCGATGCGCAGCTGGACGAGCGTCCACGCCGCCATCGCCGGCGCACAGCCGCATGACAGGGTTGTGATTCGCAGGGTTCGAGGCGCATACTGATGCCGTCGACGCGTTCGGTCGGAGGGGAAGCCGCATCGAACGGAGGTCGACATGAGTGCGCTTGCAGAAGCCGTCCGCGGCATGGTGTTCATCCATGCTGCGCCCAAGGCGCTGTGCCCCCACATCGAGTGGGCGATCGGGCGCGCCCTCGGCGACCCCGCCGCCATCCGCTGGGAGGATCAGCCGGTGCTGCCAGGCGCCCGTCGCGCCGAGGTGCCGTGGGAGGGCCGCGAGGGCTCGGGCGCCGCCATCGCCAGCGCGCTGCGCGGCTGGCCCGACGTGCGCTTCGAGGTCACGGAGGAGGGCGGCGTCGAGGGATCGCGGTGGATGCACACGCCGAGCCTCGGCATGACGCGCACGACCGTCGACGCGCTCGGCACCGTGCTCGTCTCCGAGCACCGCGTGCGCGCGGCGATGGAGCTCGCGGGCCGCGACCTCGCTGCGCTGCACCGCGAGCTGCGCGGCGCGCTCGGCACCGACTGGGACGACGAGCTCGAGGTCTTCCGGCACGCGAGCGACGCGAGCCCCGTCATCTGGCTGCACAAGGCCGGCTGACCCACTCCCGGCGACGGCTCCGCGCATGACCGCTCCGTGAGGTGCGAGCGCAGCGAGCCTCGAAGGGAGCCCCACGGACACCGAGGGCCCCGCCGAACACGGCGGGGCCCTCGTGCACGTCTCGGGTCAGATCGAGCGGAACGCCGCCACGGCGTTGTGCCCGCCGAAGCCGAACGAGTTCGAGATCGCCAGGTGCGCGCCAGAGCCGAGCTCGACGGGCGTCGACGAGATCGACAGCGGCGCCTCCGGGTCCTGCTCCTCGACGTTGATCGTCGGGGGAGCGAGCCGGTGGTGCAGCGCCAGCACCGTGAAGGCGGCCTCGAGCGCGCCCGTGCCGCCGAGCAGGTGGCCGTGGGCGCCCTTGGTGGCGGAGACGGGGATCTCGAGGGACCGCTCGCCGAACACGCGGCGCAGCGCCTTCACCTCGGCGACGTCGCCGACGGGCGTCGACGTGGCGTGGGCGTTGATGTGCGTGACGTCGTCGACCGACGCGCCCGCCTGCTCGAGCGCGGCGAGCACGGCGCGGCTGGCACCGAGGCCCTCGGGCTCGGGGGCGGTGATGTGGTACGAGTCGGCCGTGACGCCGCCGCCGGCGAGCTCCGCGTAGATGCGGGCGCCGCGCGCGAGGGCGTGCTCCTCGGTCTCGAGCACGAGGGCGGCGCCGCCCTCGCCCATGACGAAGCCGTCGCGGTTGACGTCGTACGGACGCGACGCGTGCGCCGGGTCGTCGTTGCGACGCGAGAGCGCCTGCATCGACGCGAACGACGCGATCGTGATGGGGTGGATGGCCGACTCCGAGCCGCCGGCGATGACGACGTCCGCGACGCCCGCCTGCAGGTGCTCGTAGGCCATGGCGATCGACTCGGTCGACGACGCGCAGGCGGAGGCGACGGTACGGGCGTAGGCGCGGGCCTCGAAGTGCATCGAGACGGCAGCCGACGGCGCGTTGGGCATGAGCATGGGCACGGTCATGGGGAGGACCCGACGCGGGCCCTTCTCGCGCAGCGTGTCCCACGCGTCGAGCAGCGTCCAGACGCCGCCGATGCCGGTCGCCCAGTCGACGCCGAGGCGCTCGGGTGCGACGTCGGGCGAGCCCGCGTCCTCCCAGGCCTCCTTGGCCGCGACGAGCGCGAGCTGGCTCGAGGGGTCGAGGCGCTTGGCGACGGGGCGCTCGAGCACGGTGTCGGGGCGCACGGCCGCCTCGGCGGCGAACGTGACGGGCAGCTCGAGCTCGGCGACCCAGGGGTGCTCGAGCGAGCGTGCGCCGGATGCGCCGGCGAGCAGCGCATCCCAGGTCTCGTGGATGGTCCCGGCGAGCGGCGTCGTCGCGCCGATGCCGGTGACGACGATCTTCTTCGTCATGCAGGGGCTCTCTCGTGTCTTGGGGCGCGTCATCGCGCCTGCATGGCTGTGGGGCGACCTCGCGGCCGCCCCACGCGTGCTCAGGACTGCGCGTTCGTGATGAACGTGACAGCGTCGCCGACGGTCTTGAGGTTCTTCACCTCGTCGTCGGGGATCTTCACGTCGAACTTCTCCTCGGCGTTGACGACGATCGTCATCATCGAGATGGAGTCGATGTCCAGGTCGTCCGTGAACGACTTCTCGAGCTGGACGTTCTCGACCGAGATGCCGGTCTCGTCGTTCACGAGCTCTGCGAGCCCTGCGAGGACCTCATCGTTGGTCAGTGCCATCGTTCTTCTCCTTCAGTGCGGTAGCGGCTACGAGCCTATGGGAGGACGACGACCTGCGCGCCATACACGAGACCGGCACCGAAGCCGATCTGCAGGGCGAGGCCGCCGGAGAGCTCGGGGTGCTCCTCGAGCAGTCGGTGGGTGGCGAGCGGGATCGAGGCCGCCGACGTGTTGCCGGTCGTCTCGATGTCGCGCGCGATCGCGACGGTGTCGGGAAGCTTGAGCTGCTTCGCGAACTCGTCGACGATGCGCATGTTCGCCTGGTGGGGGATGAACGCGGCGAGGTCGTCGGCGGTGACGCCGGCCTCCTCGAGGGCGCGCTTGGCGACCTTCGCCATCTCCCACACGGCCCAGCGGAAGACGGTCTGGCCGTCCTGCCGCAGCGTGGGCCACGGTGCCCCCGACGCGATGTCGGTGTAGGGCGAGGTCATGCGGATGGTGTCCCACTTCGACCCGTCGGAGCCCCAGATCGACTTCGAGATGCCGGGCGTGTCGGACGGGCCCACGATGACGGCGCCAGCGCCGTCGCCGAGCAGGAACGAGATCGAGCGGTCGGTGGGGTCGACGACCTCCGACAGCTTCTCGGCGCCGATGACGAGCACGTACTCGCTCGTGCCGGCGCGCACGAGGGCGTCGGCCTGCGCGATGCCGTACGCGTATCCGGCGCAGGCGGCCGAGATGTCGTACGCGGCGGCGGGGGTCGCGCCGATGCGGTCGGCGATGAGCGAGGCGAGCGACGGGGTCGCGACGTGGTGCGAGATCGTCGACAGCAGCACGGCACCGATCTGCGACGGCTCGATGCCCGACCTCGCGATGGCCTCGTTCGCGGCCGTGAGGCAGAGGTCGAGCAGCGTGACGTCGGCGGAGGCGCGCTTGCGCGAGACGATGCCGGTGCGCTGGCGGATCCACTCGTCGGAGGAGTCGATGGGCCCGACGAGGTCGTCGTTCACGACGTTCAGGTCGCCGCGCGCGGCGCCGACCGAGAGGATGCGCGAACCGGGGCGGGTGGCGGGGATGTGCAGGGTGGTCATGCGGTCTCCAGCAGCTCGATGGCGGCGGCGAGGTCGTCGGGCGTCTTCACGGCGACCGAGGGCACGCCCTTCATGCCGCGCTTGGCGAGGCCCACGAGCGCGCCGGCGGGGGCGAGCTCGATGACGCCCGTGACGCCGGCGGCGAGGAACGCCTCCATGCACAGGTCCCAGCGCACGGGGTTCGCGACCTGGCCGACGATGAGGTCGAGGTAGGCGCGGCCGTCGACGACCTCGGAGCCGTCGGCGTTGGTCCAGAGCCGCAGCGTCGGCACGGAGGCCGCCGTCTCGGCGGCCTTCGCGCGCAGGTGCTCGACGGCGGGCGCCATGTACGTCGTGTGGAACGCGCCGGCGGTCTGCAGCGGGATGACGCGGGCGCCGGCGGGCGGCTCGGCCTTGAGCGCCTCGATGCCCTCGACGGGGCCGGCGACGACGATCTGGCCGCCGCCGTTGTAGTTCGCGGGGGAGAGGCCGGTCTCGGCGAGCCGCGCCTCGAGGGCGTCGGCGTCGCCGCCGAGCACGGCGGCCATGCCGGAGGAGACCTGCGCCGCGGCGTCGGCCATCGCGCGACCGCGCTCGCCGACGAGCGCCATGGCGTCGAGCGGCTCGAGCACGCCCGCGCCGACCGCTGCCGTGATCTCGCCGACGGAGTGGCCGGCGATGCCGCCCACCGCCTCGCGGCGACCGACCTCGCCCAGCAGGGCGTCGAGCGTGAGGATGCCGGCGGCCACGATGAGCGGCTGCGCGACCTGCGTGTCCTTGATCGTCTCGGCATCCGACTCGGTGCCGTGCGTCACGAGATCGACGCCTGCCGCCTCGCCCAGCTGCTCGAGCCGGGTGCGGGCAGCGGGGTCCTCGATCCACGGGGCGAGGAACCCCGGGGTCTGCGAGCCTTGTCCTGGAGCCACGACGACGATCACGGCATCCACCCTTGCACAGGGCGCGACCCGTCGCAGGCATGGCGAGGGCTTCGCATCCTGCCTGCGGCATGCATGCGCGTCATCGGCGCGGCTCGCCGCCCTGGATGGCGCCGAGGATGAGGGCGGCGTGCAGCATGAACGACTCGCGGGCACCGGTGGCATCCCAGCCGATGAGCTCGGAGATGCGCTTGAGGCGGTACCGCACGGTGTTGGGATGCACGAAGAGCTCGCGCGCCGTCGCCTCGAGAGAGCGGCCGTTGTCGAGGTACGCCCAGAGGGTCGTGAGCAGGTCGCTCGAGTGGTCGAGCAGCGGCCGGTAGATGGTGCGCACGAGCTGCTGGCGGGCGATGGGGTCGCCGGCGAGCGCGCGCTCGGGCAGCAGGTCGTCGGCGCGCACGGGCCGCGGCGCGCTGCGCCACGCCTTCGCGACGGCGAAGCCCGCGAGCGCCGTCTTCGCCGATCGCGACGCCTCGACGACGCTCGCCACCGGGTCGCCGAGCACGAGGTGCCCGGGCCCGAACGAGCCCTCGAGCGAGCCGGCGATGTCGAGGAACGAGTACGGCGACTCCTCGTCGGTGATGACGCGGCCGATCACGATGACGAGGCGCGCACCCTGCACGCCCACGAGCACGTCGGCGTCGTGATGGCGTGCGGTGCGGCGGATGACGTCGACGTCGACCTGCGGCGGCGCGACGCCCACGAGCACCGCGCAGTCGCCGTGGCCGGCCCAGCCGAGCGCTGCGGACCGCGACGGCAGCTCCTCGTCGTACTCGCCCGTGAGGATCGAGTCGACGACGAGCGCCTCGAGGCGCGCATCCCACAGCCCGCGCGACTCGGCCGCCCGCGCGTACACGTCGGCGGCGGCGAAGGCGATGTCGCGCGAGTACAGCAGGATCGGCTCGCGCATCGAGGTGTCCTCGCCCGCGATGCGGCGTTCGTACACCTCCACGACGACGCGGATGAGCTGCAGCGTCTGCTGCAGGCTCACCGATCGCAGCAGCTCCCGCGGAGCGGCGCCGAACACGTCGGCGGCGATCCACGGCTGCGCATCCGGGTCCTCGTACCACTCGATGAACGACGTGATGCCGGACTGCGCGACCGACCCCACCGCGGCCCGCCGCGACGGCGGCATCGTGCGGTACCACGGCAGGGTGTCGTCGAGCTCCTTGAGGACCTGCGACGACAGGTCACCCGCGATGCGGCGCAGCCACGCGAGCTGCTGCGCCTTCGTGCGATCCAACGGCTAGGACTCGCCACCCGCCGAGCCGGACGTGCCGGCGTTGACGTCGTGGAGCGAGTACTTGTCGATCGCCTGCTGCACCGTGCCGAGGGGCACCTTGCCCTGGCGCGCGAGCGCCTCGAGCGAGCGCACGACGACCGAGTGGCTGTCGATGTGGAAGTAGCGACGGGCAGCGGCGCGCGTGTCCGAGAAGCCGAAGTCGTCGGCGCCCAGCGTCAGGTAGTCGCCCGGCACCCACTGGCGGATCTGGTCGGACACCGCGTGCATGTGGTCGCTCGTCGCGATGAACGGACCGTCGGCCTCCGACAGCCGCGACGTGACGAAGGGCACGCGCTGCTCGTCCTGCGGGTGCAGGAAGTTGTGCTCGTCGGCGGCGAGCGCGTCGCGACGCAGCTCGGTCCACGAGGTCACCGACCACACGTCGGCACCGATGCCCCAGTCGTCGGCGAGCAGCTGCTGCGCCTCGACGACCCACGGCAGGCCGACGCCCGAGGCGAGCAGCTGCACGCGCAGCTCCTGCTCGCCACCGGTCGAGACCTTGTGGATGCCGCGCACGATGCCCTCGACGTCGACGCCCTCGGGCTCGGCCGGCTGCACGAGCGGCTCGTTGTACACCGTGAGGTAGTACATGACGTTCTCGGGGCTCGACCCGTACATCCGCTCGATGCCCGAGCGCATGATGTGCGCGATCTCGTAGCCGTACGCGGGGTCGTAGGAGACCATCGCGGGGTTCGTGGATGCGAGCAGGTGCGAGTGGCCGTCGGCGTGCTGCAGGCCCTCGCCCGTCAGCGTCGTGCGACCGGCGGTGGCGCCGATGATGAAGCCGCGCGCCATCTGGTCGCCCGCCGCCCACATCGCGTCGCCCGTGCGCTGGAACCCGAACATCGAGTAGAAGACGTAGATCGGGATGAGCGGCTCGCCGTGCGTCGAGTACGACGTACCGGCGGCGGTGAACGCCGCCATGGCGCCGGCCTCGTTGATGCCGACGTGCACGATCTGCCCGTCGGGCGCCTCGCGGTACTTCAGCAGCAGGTCGCGGTCGACCGACGTGTAGTTCTGGCCGTGCGGGTTGTAGATCTTCGCCGACGGGAAGAAGGCGTCGATGCCGAACGTGCGGGCCTCGTCGGGGATGATCGGCACGATGCGGTTGCCGAACCCGTCGACGCGCAGCAGATCCTTGAGCAGGCGCACGAACGCCATGGTCGTGGCGACCTCCTGCTTGCCGGAGCCCTTCTTCGGCAGCGCGTACGCGGCGTCGCCCGGCAGCGGGATCGTCGTCGACGTCGAGCGACGCTCGGGCAGGTACCCGCCGAGCGCCTTGCGACGCTCGTGCATGTACTCGATCTCCTCGGAGTCCGCACCCGGGTGGAAGTACGGCGGCAGGTACGGGTTCTCCTCGAGCTGCGCATCCGTGATCGGCAGCTGCAGCTGGTCGCGGAAGCCCTTGAGGTCCTCGAGCGTCATCTTCTTCATCTGGTGGGTCGCGTTGCGGCCCTCGAAGGTCTTGCCGAGCTGGTAGCCCTTGATCGTCTTCGCGAGGATGACGGTCGGCTGGCCCGTGTGCTCGACGGCAGCCTTGTAGGCCGCGTAGACCTTGCGGTAGTCGTGGCCGCCGCGCTTGAGGTTCCAGATGTCGTCGTCGGACATGCCCTCGACGAGCTCGAGCGCCTTCGGGTCGCGGCCGAAGAAGTGCTCGCGCACGAAGGCGCCGTCCTCGGTCTTGTACGTCTGGAAGTCGCCGTCGGGCGTGACGTTCATGAGGTTGCGCAGCGCGCCGTCGTCGTCGCGGTCGAGCAGGCCGTCCCACTCGCGGCCCCACACGACCTTGATGACGTTCCAGCCGGCACCGCGGAAGAACGACTCGAGCTCCTGGATGACCTTGCCGTTGCCGCGCACCGGGCCGTCGAGGCGCTGCAGGTTGCAGTTCACGACGAAGGTGAGGTTGTCGAGGCCGTCGTTGGCCGCGAGCTGCAGCGCACCGCGCGACTCGACCTCGTCCATCTCGCCGTCGCCGAGGAACGCCCAGACGCGGCTGTCGGAGCGGTCGAGGATGCCGCGGTTCGTGAGGTACTTGTTGGCCTGCGCCTGGTAGATCGCGTTGATGGGGCCGAGGCCCATCGACACGGTCGGGAACTGCCAGAACTCCGGCATGAGGCGCGGGTGCGGGTACGACGAGAGGCCGCCGCCCGCGTGGCTCTTCTCCTGACGGAAGCCGTCGAGCTGATCGGTCGACAGACGACCCTCGAGGTAGGCGCGGGCGTACATGCCGGGGGAGGCGTGGCCCTGGTAGAAGATCTGGTCGCCGCCGGACTCGTGGTCGCGACCGCGGAAGAAGTGGTTGTGGCCGACCTCGTAGAGCGAGGCGCTCGACGCGTACGTCGAGATGTGACCGCCGACCGCGATGCCGGGGCGCTGGGCGCGGTGCACCGTCATGGCCGCGTTCCAGCGGATCCAGCGGCGGTAGCGGCGCTCGACGGCCTCGTCGCCGGGGAACTCCGGCTCGTCCTCGGCGGCGATCGTGTTGATGTAGTCGGTCGTCGGCACCATCGGCACGCCGAGGTGCAGGTCCTTCGACTTCTTGAGGAGGCTCAGCATGATCTCGCGAGCGCGCTCGTGACCGTGGGTCTCGACGAGCTGGGTGAGCGACTCCTGCCACTCCGCGGTCTCCTCGGGATCCCGGTCCATCGCGTTCACCGAGTAGGGATCCTGGTCGTTCACCGGCACTGCTGACTCCTGCGTGGCTCGTGGACTGCGATCGTCTTCGCGGCATCGGGGTCACCGGTGCGGCTGACCTAGCCACTCTAGCCCGGGCGCGGATGCCGCTCGCGGCTGCTGCGCCGGTGGCGGAATCGGTCGGGCGGGGTCTGTGTGGTCGGTGCCCCCTCGTGGCGCGTCGTCCCGCGGATGTCGCCGTTGCGAGGTGCGCTTCTCGTTGCGAGGTGCGCTTCTCCTCGAGCGGTGCGCTTCTCCTGTTGAGGTGGACCTGTAGCCGCACCTCAAGAGGAGAACCGCACCTCGCAACGGATGCCGCGACGGCATCCACGGCCCCGTCCGGTCACGCAGGATCACGGTGCCAGGATGGACGCATGGGTCCCACCATCGGCGACATCGCCCCCGACTTCACGCTCATCGACCACCGGGGCGAGGAGGTCACGCTGTCGGCGCTGCGCGGCAAGCCCGTCGCCCTCGTGTTCTTCCCGCTCGCGTTCACCGGCACGTGCACGGGCGAGCTCTGCGAGCTGCGCGACTCGATGGAGCTGTTCGACGACGCCGGCGTCGAGCTGCTGGCGATCTCGGTCGACTCGAAGGCGACGCTCGCGAGGTTCGCCGAGGTCGAGGGCTACGCGTTCCGCCTGCTCTCGGACTTCTGGCCGCACGGCGAGGTCGCGAGCCGCTACGACTCGTTCCTGCCGCAGCGCGGCATCGCGACGCGTGCGACGTTCCTCATCGACGCCTCCGGGCTCGTCGCGGCGGCCTTCCGCACCGAGCCGGGCGAGGCGCGCCCGCTCGCCGCGTACCGCGAGGCGCTCGCGAAGCTTGGCTGACGTCGCTGCCGGAGCCTCCGGCCGCGACCGTCTCGCCGTCGTCGCCTCGGGCGTCGGCGGGCTCTCGGTGCTCTACGCGACGCAGCCGATCCTCGATGCGCTCGCGCGCGACCTCGGGGCGACGGAGTCGGCCGCGGCGTGGACGATCGCGGGATCGACGCTCGGCGTCGCGCTGTCCGCGCCCATCGCCGGCGCGGTCTCGGATCGGCTCGGCCGCCGCGCGGTGATCGTGTGGGCGCTCGTCGGCGTGCTGGCGACGACGCTGCTGTGCGCCGTCATGCCGACGCTCTGGGGCCTCGTCGCGATGCGCGTGCTGCAGGGGATGCTCGTGCCGTTCGTGTTCTCGACGTCGATCGCGATGATCCCGGAGGCGTGGCCGGGGTCGCTCTCGGTGCGGCTCGGAGCGTTGCAGGTCGCGGGCACGGCCCTGGGCGGATTCCTCGGCCGGTTCGCCTCGGGACTCGCGGCACCGCTGGGCTGGCGCTGGTCGTTCGTCGCGGTGGCGATCGTCGTGGCGGTCGCGCTCGCGGCGGTGGTCGCCTGGCTGCCGCGCGACCGCGGCTTCTCGCCGTCGCCGTCGCTCGGCGCCGGCGTGCGCGGGTTCGGCACGCATCTGCGCGACGGTCGCATCCTCGCCACGTGCCTCGTGGGTGCGGCGCTGCTCGCGCTGCAGGTGGGCTCGTTCACGTACGGGTCGCTCGCGCTCGTCGCGCCGCCGCACGCGCTGGCGGAGTGGCAGGTGTCGCTCGTGTTCGTCGTGTTCCTGCTCGCGATCGTGGTCACGCCGCGCGTCGGCGCGATCGTCGGGCGCATCGGCCTCGTGCCGACCTTTCTCGCGGCGGTCGCGGTCGGCGTCGTCGGGCTCGGCCTCGCGGCATTCGGCGCCGGGGGTGCGACGTGGGCCATCGTCGTCGGCCTCGCGCTGACGTGCGTCGCGGTGTTCGCGGGCCAGTCGTGCGCGACGGGCTTCGTCGCCCGCCACGTCGTCGTCGCCCGCTCGTCGGCGGTCGGGCTCTACCTGACCGCCTACTACCTCGGCGGCGCCGTCGCGGCCGTCGCGCTCGGCCCGGTCTTCGTGGGCTTCGGCTGGCTCGGATGCGTCGTGGCTCTCGCCGCCGTGCTCGCGCTGTCGGCCCCGATCGCGGCGCTCGCGTGGCGGGGCACGCCGGCGTCGTCGGGCTCGCGTATCGTCGAGCCGGGCCCGTAGCTCAGTCGGTCAGAGCACCTCGTTTACACCGAGGGGGTCAGCGGTTCGAGCCCGCTCGGGCCCACGGCGCTCGCCCGCCTCGCCACGTCCGCCTGCGCCTCCGATACGCGCGACGGAGGGGTACGAGCAGGCGACCGCACGTGCGTGGTCGTCGCGACGCGAGGATGCTGGGCCGCGGACGAGGTGGTGCGCGATGACCACGGACGCGATCACGGTGACCGACGCCGGGCTCGAGACGGTGCTGCTCTTCCATGAGCGTCTCGACCTCCCGCACTTCGCCGCCTTCCCGCTGCTCGACGACCCGAGCGGTCGTGCGGCGATGCGGCGCTACTTCGCAGCCTTCGTCGCGATCGCCGACGAGCGCGGGCTGCCGATCGTGCTCGACACCCCGACGTGGCGCGCCAACGCCGACTGGGGTGCGCGGCTCGGCTGTGACGCCGGAGCGCTCGCGAGGGCCAACGCCGCCGCCGTCGCCTTCGTGCGCGAGCTCGTCGACGGGAGGGCCGATGCGCTCGTCGAGGGCGCGATCGGCCCGCGCGGCGATGGCTACGTCGTGGGCGAGCGGATGACGCCCGACGAGGCCGAGGCGTACCACTCCGCGCAGGTGCGCAGCCTGCGCGATGCCGGCGCCGACCAGGTGTCGGCGATGACGCTCACCTCCGCCGACGAGGCGATCGGCGTCGTGCGCGCCGCCGCGGCTGCCGGCATCCCGATCGTGCCGTCGTTCACCGTCGAGACGGATGGGCGGCTGCCCGACGGCAGCGAGCTCGGCGACGCCATCGCGCTCGTCGACGCCGAGACCGATGGCGCGGCGCTCACGTGGATGGTGAACTGCGCGCATCCCGACCACGTCGCGCCGGGCCTCGCTCGCGCGACGCCCGCCGTGCGCGACCGCATCGGCGCCCTGCGGGTCAACGCGTCGCGGCAGTCGCACGCCGAGCTCGACGCCGCCGACGAGCTCGACGCCGGCGACCCGACGCAGCTCGGTGCCGACGTCGCGGCGCTGCGCGCGCTCGTGCCCCACGTGCGCATCCTCGGCGGATGCTGCGGCACCGACGCGCGGCACGTCGCCGCGATCGTCGACGCCTGGGGCAGCGCGCCGACCCCGTAGCGCCTACGCCGTGAGGTCCACGCCCCTCGTCTCGCGCATCCGCAGCACCGCGACCGACGCAGCGACGGCGACGAGCGACACGTAGACGATGAACAGCCACGACGCGCCGATCGACGACAGCCACAGGTTCACGTACAGCGCCGTGCCGCCGAAGATCGCGACCGACAGCGAGTTCGCGATGCCGATGCCGCGAGCGCGGTGCCGCGTGCGGAACTGCTCCGAGAGCAGCGCCGAGTAGATGCCGTTGCCGCACGCCACGAGCACGAGCGCGATCGTCTGGGCGACGAGCAGCGTCCACGCCTCGCTCGAGATGAGCAGCGTGAGCGGCGCCGTGAGCAGCGCGAACCCGCCGGTGAAGATGAGCGCGACCGGTCGGCGGCCGATGCGGTCGGAGAGGATGCCCGCGAACGGCATGACCGCGACGCAGACGAGCTGCGCGACGAGGCTCGACGCGAACGCCGCGGAGGGATCCATGCCGTGCTGCGCCGTGGCGAGCGACGACGCCGACGTGAGCCACGTGTAGAAGGCGATCGAGATCAGCGCGACGAAGAAGAACACCTTGACGCCCGCCCGCACGGCGTCGCCGCGCTCGGCGGCGGATGCGGGCGCCTCGGCCTCCGGGCCCACCTCGCCCTCGGCCCGCGCGGTGCGCAGCACGTCGGACTCGATCATCGCGATGCGCAGCACGAGCGCGACGATCGCGAGCACGGCGCCGACCGCGAAGGGGATGCGCCACGCCCAGTCGGCCACGGCGTCCACGCCGAGCGCCGTGTTCAGCCCGAACCCCATGGCCGACGCGAGGATCGATCCCACGAGCACGCCCATCGCGAGCGTCGAGGACCACAGCCCGCGGCGGCGACGCGGTGCGATCTCGGCGATGTACGCGTAGCCGGCCGTGGACTCCGCTCCGTGCGCGAGGCCCTGCGCGAGCCTGGCGACGAGCAGCAGCACCGAGGCGAGCACGCCCGCCTGCTCGAAGGTGGGCAGCAGGGCGATGCCGAGCGACGCGGCGCTCATCGTGAGCATCGTCGCCACCATGACGGTGCGGCGGCCCCACCGATCCGCGAGCCAGCCGGACAGGATGCCGCCGAGCGGGCGGAACAGGAAGCCGACGCCCAGCACCGCGAACAGCGACAGCAGCGCGCTCGTGGGGTCGGCGGGATCGAAGAGCGCTGCGCTCAGCGCACCCGAGAAGACGACGGCGATGTTCCAGTCGAACCACTCGAGCCCGTTGCCGACCGCCGACGCGAGCATCGAGCGGCGACGCTGCTGGATCGTCGGACCGCCGGGTGGGAGATCCTCGGATGCAGTGGTGGGGGAGTCGGGTGCTGCTGCGGTGGCGCTGGTCACCCGATGATCCTATGGACGTTCTTGCACCGAGTCCTGAAAGTGCGATGCGCCGTGAGCGGACGATGGATCGTCGGCGCTCAGTAGCGCGCCGAGAACCCGCCGTCGGCCTGCAGCAGCTGCCCCGAGACCCACCGGCCGGCCGGCGAGACGAGGAAGGCGACGACGTCGGCGATGTCGCGCGGCGTGCCGAGCCTGCCGAGCGGATGGTGGGCGGCGAGCCCGACACGCAGCTCGTCGTCCATCCAGCCCGTGTCGATCGGCCCGGGATTCACGACGTTCGCCGAGATGCCCATCGGCCCCAGCTCGCGCGCCGCCGAGATGACGATGCGGTCGAGTGCGCCCTTCGACGCGCCGTACGGCAGGTTGCCCGTCGTGTGGTCGCTCGTGAACGCGACGATCGCGCCGCCGTCGGCGGGCACCTGCCGGGCGAACGCCGCGATGAGCAGCAGGCTCGCTCGCGTGTTCACGGCGTGATGCAGGTCGAGGCTCTCCGCCGTGGTGTCGAGGACGCCGGACTCCACGTCGTGCGCGTGGCTGAGCACGAGCGCGCCGATCGGGCCATGCTCGCGGGCCACCTTCGCGACGAGCGACTCCGGACCGTCGACGGTCGAGAGGTCGCACGGCACGTCGCAGCCGTCGAGATCGGAGGTGACGACCGTCCAGCCGTCCTCGACGAGCCTGGGTGCCACGCCCGCGGCGATCGAGCTCGCGCGGGCGGCTCCGGTGACGAGGACGACGGGCATGCCTCGAGGCTAGCCCGGCCCGCCGGGCGGTCGCGGAGCGTCAAGCCCCTGGCGACCTCGCGTCGCATGCGCGATCGTGGGGAACATGGACGAGCCCATCCAGACCCGGGAGCGCGCGCAGTTCGCCTTCATCGGCATCGCGCTCATCCTCGCCGCGCTCATGGTCGTCGCGCTGACGACCAGCACCGGTGACGCGTGGCGCTGGCTGATGCTGGGAGCGCCCGTGGCGATGATCCTCGGTGCCGCAGCCCGCCTGCGACGCATCCGCGCGACGGGTCAGCCCGACTGACGATCAGCTCGAGCCGCGACGCTCCTCGGCGATCGATCGCACCATCGCCTTGAGCTCGAGCACCTCGTCCATGAGCTGCTGCTCCTTGATCGTGAGCTCGGTCTCCTCCTCCTTCTGGCTCTCGAGCGCCTCGCAGGTCACGGCGATGAAGAGGTTGAGGATCACGAAGGTCGAGATGAGGCCGTAGCCCATCATGAACGGCCACGCCCACGGCAGCTCGGCCTGCAGCGGCGGCACGATCTCGCCCCAGCCGTCGCCGTTCAGCAGGCGGAAGAGCGACACCGTGGAGGTGCCGAGGTCACCGAACAGCGCCGGTGCGATCTCGCCGAAGAGCATCGTGCAGGCGACGACGTAGACGTACATGATGATGACGAGCAGGCCGCCGATCGCCGAGATGCCGGGGATGGCCGAGCCCAGCGCGCCGACGACGCGGCGCAGCGACGGCACCTGCGAGAGCAGGCGCAGCACCCGCAGCACGCGGAGGACGCGGAGCACCTGCAGCGCACCGCCCGAAGGCACGTACGAGACGGCGACGACGAGCAGGTCGAAGAGGTTCCAGCCGTTCGTGAAGAACCGCCAGCCGTACGCCGAGATGCGCAGCGCCACCTCGATCGTGAACACGGCGAGGATGAGCGCGTCGAAGACGTGGAGGATGCCGCCGCCGACGTCGTGCATGCCCGGGTAGGTCTCGACGCCGATCAGGATCGCGTTCAGCACGATGAGCGTGATGATGCTGCGCTGGAACCACCGGTGCTCGACGATGCCCTGCAGGCGTGCGCGCCACGCGGGCACGGGCCGCGTCGGGTCGGCACCGTCGGGCCGCGGGAAGGCGGCGTCGCTCGCAGGGTCGGATGCGGTGGTGGCGGGAGCGTCGGTCGTCACCTGCCGATCCTGGCCGATCTTGCTGGACGCCACTGGGATCCGCAGCTGCGCCGCTCGCGCGCAGCGAGGTCAGCGGGGGCTGCCGACGTCGAAGATGCCGCCTCCGAGGGCAGCGAGGGTCGCCCACGCCGTGGAGGCCACGGCGGCGTGCTCGACGAGCCCGTAGGTCGGGTCGGCACGCGACACCGATCGGAACGACCCGTCGGGCAGCTGTCCTGGCGCGGCGAGCGCGATCGTCTCCTCCGCGCGCTCGTCGTGACCGATCGTGCGCAGCGCGTACGCGACCGAGAACGTGCCCTCCCACCAGACGTGCGGCGTCATCCCGGGGTAGCCCGGGCTCGCGTACGCCGTCGCGTATCCGGCGACCTCGCGGCCGTCCGGCATCGTGCACGTGTGCCGGAAGGGTGCGAGCTGGTCCTCCCCGAGCGTCTCGGCGGCCTTCGCGTGCTCGCCGACGTCGGCGAGGAAGACGGCACCCCATGCGTGGACGTCGAGGGGATCGGCGGTGTCGGGCCCGGACTCCTGGAGGCCCTGCAGCAGCCGCGCGTGCCCTGGGCTCCAGAGTCGCTGCAGCATCGCCGTCGCGAGCGCCTCCGCACGCGCCGCCCAGGAGCCGTCGACGACCTCGGCCGCCAGCCGGAAGCAGAAGTACGCGTCGATGTTGTGCTCGGTCGACGCCCACGCGAGGGCGCGCGAGCCGTCGTGGCCGGGCGTCTGGTCGTCGGGCGAGACCGGGTCGAAGCCGCCGAGCACGAGTCCCTGGCGGTCGCCGCTCGATGCGACCCTCGCGAGGAGCCACGCGAGCGCCGAGTGCGCCGCGGGTGCCAGGGCGGACGCGCGCTGGGGGAAGGCTCGCATGTGCGCGAGCACGGCATGGGTCGCGAGCGCGTGCGCACCCGTGCGATAGCGGAGCTCGCCGTGATCGGGGGAGCCCTGCCTGGCGGACAGGCGGAATGCGCCGGCGTGCTGGCCGTCGGTGGTCTGCAGCCGGAGCAGGCCGCGCGCGAGCTCGTGCGCGAGGCTCGAGCGCCTGGCCGACACCGCGGCCATGAGCGCGACGGCCTGGTCGTACGCGAAGGTCTGCTCGGGAAGCCGGGTCGCACGATCCGGGTGCCCGGGCGCGACCGCGAAGGAGCGGATGGCGCCGGTCGCGGCGCTCGTCGCGCCGAGCAGGGTCCCTTCGGCGCCCACGAGTGCCAGCCGCTTCGTGCCCGGCGCCGACGCGTCGAACGCGACCTGCCCGGTGGTGGGAGCCGGGAGCGTGGCGATCGTGTACTCGTCGTCGGTGATGCTGCGGAGCTCGACGGAGAGGGTCGTGAAGACGGGAGGCGATGGCCAGCGCCCGCCGACGTCGGCGCCGTCCGACGCTCGGAGCTGGAAGGCCCATGCGCCGCGCACCGAGGCGTCGACGCCCGAGAGGTCGATGCCGAAGAATCCCGCCTCGTCGGGTGCGACGGACCCGAGCGACGTGAAGCCGTCGGCGACCTTGCCGTAGTGCACCGTGCAGCCCTCGGTCGAGCCGTCGGCGGCGGCGACGACGCGACCGTGCACCATGCCGCGGTGATCGGGCAGCAGATCGCCGGGGGATCCGATCTCGATGGGGGTGCCCGCAGCGATGGGGAAGGTGCCAGGAGGCAGGACGAAGGAGCCTGCGACGGGTCCGACGTACGAGCTCGGATACAGCCGGTCCAGCCGGATCAGGTCGTCGTGCATCGGGCGGTGGAGCGGCTCCAGCTGCTCCCGCAGCCAGGCGGTCGTGGTGTCGACGAGCCTGCTGGTGGGCTCGAGCCGTGCTCGGGCGACGGCCGTCGAGGGTCTCGGGTGGGAGGGCGGCGTCACGGGCCGAGTCTGGCCCACGAAGGTCCTGCTCCGCAGCAGGCGGACGTCCGTTCCCCGCGCCTCCCGGCTCGGGGTACATGCTGTGGATAGCATCGGGCTCGATGGCACCCGAGCCCTACCGCATCCTCGTCATCGAGGACGACCCCGACGTCGCGCTCTACGTGCGCGTCGTGCTCGAACGCGCCGGCGACATGGTCGTGGAGCTGGACCACCGCGGACACGACGTCGTCGAGCACGTGCGCACGGTGCGGCCCCACGTGATCGTCACCGATCTCGAGCTGCCGGGCGTCCACGGACTCGAGGTCGTCCATGCCGTCCGCGAGATCGAGCCCGAGCTCCCGATCGTCGTCATGACGGCCCACGCCTCGGTCGACTACGCCGTGCGAGCCCTCCGCGACGGCGTCTCCGAGTTCCTGCAGAAGCCCCTCGACTCGGCCGTGCTCGTCGACGTCGTCCGGCGGCTCGCCCGCGAGCACGAGGAGCGGCACGTCGGCACGCGCCGCTCGATCCTCGCGGTCGGCGCGCATCCCGACGACGTCGAGATCGGCGTGGGCGGCACGCTCGCGGCGCATGCGGCGGCCGGCGACGCCATCACGGTGCTGACGCTGAGCCGCGGTGCTCGCGGCGGCGTCGCCGACCAGCGGCAGCACGAGGCGCTCGCGAGCGCCGAGCTCATCGGCGCGAGGCTGTTCCTCGAGGACCTCGTCGACACGCACATCCCGTCGGCCGACCCGACCGTCGGCATCATCGAGCGCGTGGTCGCCGCATCGCAGCCCGACGTCGTGTACACGCACTCGGTCCACGACCGGCACCAGGATCACCGCGCCGTGCACGAGGCCTCCCTCGTCGCCACGCGCGGCATCGCCGAGGTCGCCTGCTACCAGAGCCCCTCGTCGACCATCGACTTCCGTCCCTCGCGCTTCGTGACCATCGACGAGCACGTCGAGGCGAAGCTCGAGCTGCTCGAGTGCTTCACGTCGCAGGGGTCGATCCGCGACTACCTCGCCCCCGACTTCGTCGTGGCGACGGCCCGGTACTGGTCGCGCTTCGGCACGGGCAGGGCGTGCGAGCCGCTCGAGATCGTGCGCGACGCCGGAGGCGTGCAGTCGGCGGCCTGGACGTCGAGTCGCGCAGCGCGGACGAGGCAGGAGCCAGCATGACCATCCGAGTGCTCGTCACGGGAGCCGGCGGCCCGGCCGGCGTCGCGGTGATCCGCTCGCTGCTGCGCCGTCCCGACGTCGAGGTCCTCGCCGCGGACATGGACGGCTGGGCCAGCGGGCTCTATCTCGTGTCGGCCGAGCGACGACGCCTCGTACCTGCAGGCGCCTCGGCCGGGTTCGTCGAGGCGCTCGCGGCCATCGCGCGCGACGACCGCCTCGACGCCATCGTGCCCACGGTCGACGTCGAGCTGCTCTCCCTCGCCGGCAGCAGGTCGCGCGTCCCGGCCACGATCGTGGCCGCGAGCGACGAGGCGCTCGCGACGAGCCTCGACAAGTGGATGCTCGTCCAGGCGTGCGAGGGCGCGGCACCTGTGCCGCGCACCCGGCTGCTCGACGCCGACGGCGTCGCCGCCGACTGGGACTTCCCCGTCATCGTGAAGCCCAGACGCGGGGCGGGTTCGCGCGGGGTCGCGCGCATCGACGATCGAGCGGCGCTCGAGGCGCTCGAGCTCGACGACGGCATCGTCGTGCAGCAGTTCCTGCCCGGCGACGAGTACTCGGTCGACGTCCTCATGGGGCAGGAGGGTCGTGCGATCGCCGCCGTGCCGCGACTGCGCGCACGCGTCGACTCAGGCGTCGCCATCGCCGGCCGCACCGTGCACGACGACGAGCTGGAGGCGACGGCGGTGGCATGCGCACGCGCTGCGGGCATCGTCGGCGTCGCGAACGTGCAGCTGCGTCGCGACGGCGAGGGCGTGGCCGCCCTGCTCGAGATCAACCCGCGCTTCTCCGGTGCCATGCCGCTCACGATCGCGTCGGGCGTCGACATGCCCTCGATCGCGCTCGATCTCGCGCTCGGCATCCCGACGCCCGCTGCGGTGCCGTTCCGCGAGATCGCGAACGTCCGCCACCTCGAGGACGTCTTCCTCGATCCCTCGGAGATCCTCGAGGTCGACGGTGCATGAGCTGCTGCGAGGCGACTGGCACGTGCACTCGACGTTCTCCGACGACGCCGTCTCGTCGCTCGAGGAGAACGTCGCGGCTGCCGCAGCCGCCGGGCTGACCGCGCTGCGCTGCGTCGACCACGTCCGCGCGTCGACGACGTGGGTGCCGGAGCTCGTCGCCGCCATCGACGCGCTGCAGGTGCCAGAGGTCCTCGCGGTGCGCAGCGGCATCGAGGCCAAGATCCTCGACGTCGACGGCAGGATCGACATGCCCCCCGGCGTCGTGCTCGGCGCGGGCGGCATCGACGCCGTGCTGCTCGCCGACCATCAGGTGCCGTCGCCGGACGGGCCGTGGTCGCCACGGGCGACGATCGAGGCGCTGCAGGGGGGCCTGCCGCCGCGCACGGTCGTCGACTGGATCCTCGAGGCGACGACCCGCGCCGCGCATCGCGTCGCAGGACACGGCCAGATCGCGCATCCGTTCTCGATCCTCCCGAAGATCGGTCTCGACGAGGACGCGATCGACGACGAGCGGCTCGTCTGGTGGGCCGAGGAGCTCGCAACCGCGGCGGCGCTCGTCGAGGTCAACGAGAAGTGGGCGTGCCCGGGGCCTCGCGCGCTGCGAGCGCTGACGGCCGCAGGCGCGCGCGTCGTCGCGTCCACCGACAGCCACGTCGCCAGCGACGTCGGGCGCTACGATCGCGTCGTCGGGCTGCTGCAGGGGGTGCGTCGATGACCATCGCGGACGTCGCGGGCACCATCCTCGCCGTCGTGCTCGTCGCCCTCGTCGCGGCAGGTGCCGTGCCGGCGCTCGTCGCCCTGTTCCACTTCCTCGCCATCCCGTTCCACGCGTGGCGCAACCACTACGGCAAGGCGCGCCCCATGGCCCCCCGCGTCGCGATCGTGATCCCGGCGTGGAACGAGGGACTCGTCATCGGCACGACGATCGATCGACTGCTCCAGCTCGACTACCCGAAGGATCGGCTGCGCATCTGCGTCGTCGACGACGCATCGACCGACGACACCCCGGACGTCGTGCGCGATCGTGCCGCGCGCCATCCCGGCGTCGTCGTGCACATGCGACGCGAGCAGGGCGGCGAGGGCAAGGCGCACACGCTGAACCACGGCATCCGGATGCTGCTCGAGGACGACTGGATGGAGGCGCTGCTCATCATGGACGCCGACGTCATCTACCGCCGCGACTCCCTGCGCAAGATGACGCGGCACCTCGCCGATCCCGAGGTCGGTGCCGTCACCGGCTACGTGCGCGAGGGCAGCGCGACCAAGAACGCCGTCACGCGCTTCATCGCGTTCGAGTACGTGCTCGCGCAGATCGCGAGCCGTCGCGCGCAGAACGTGGTGGGCGCGGTCGCGTGCCTCGCGGGCGGCGCGCAGCTGCACACGCGCGAGAACCTCGAGGCGCTCGGTGGTGCGATCGACACGACGACCCTCGCCGAGGACACCGTCACGACGTTCGAGACGCAGCTGCGAGGCCGCAAGGTCGTCTTCGACCCGCACGCGGTCGTGCTCGCGGAGGAGCCGCCGAGCCTCGACGCCCTCTGGAGGCAGCGCCTGCGGTGGGGACGCGGCAACGTGCAGCTCACGATCCGCAGCCGACGCATCTGGTTCCGACCGTCGAGGATCCACGGCCTCGGGTCGCTCGCGTTCGGGCTTTCGTGGTTCTCGGTCTTCCTGCTGCCCGCGTTCATGATCGGCGCCTCGATCGGCCTCATCGGGCTCTACCTGCTCGACTCCGATCTCGCCGCGGTCGCGTTCCGCTCGCTGTGGGTCGTCGTCGGCTGCGCCTACGCCTTCAGCATGATCTTCGCCGCCCAGCTCGATGCCGAGATCGGCAGGATCGCCTGGCGCGAGATCCTGCTGTTCCCCGGCATCATCTCGCTCGTCGTCATGGTGGTCGCGTTCTACCCGGGTCTGGACGGCTGGCTGCTCAGCCAGGTCGGGGTCGAGATGACCCCGACGCTGCGCGCGACGCTCGACCTCGCGTCGTACGCATGGATCAGCATGTCGATGCTCGCAGCCTGGGGCGTACGGCAGGTCGACCGCACGCGCGCTCGGTGGCTCACGGTGCCGCTGCTCTACCTGGTCGGGTTCGGCCCGGTGCTGTGCGCCGTCACGTTCGCCGCGTACGTCGCGGAGGCGCGCCGCCTCGACCGCGTCTGGGAGAAGACGGAGAAGACAGGACGCGTGGCCGGATGAGCGATGTGCAGGATCAGCAGGCGGAGATCGACAGCGATCGGCGTGCCGAGCGCCGCCTCGTCTGGCAGGCCCTCGTGGCGATCGTCGTCGTCGCCGTGCTCGTCGTGCTGCGGGAATGGCTCACGCGATGACCGCCCCGCTCAGCGTGCTCGTGATCGACGACTCCGAGGATCAGCGCGAGCTGCTGCGCACGCACCTCGAGCGCGCGGGATGCCGCGTGCACGCGATCGGCGACGCGGAGCTGCTCGAGGTCGCCGTGGCGCAGTGCGCGCCCGACGTCGCGGTCGTCGACCTGCTCATGCCGAACTCCGACGGCTGGTCGGTGCTCGAGTCGCTTCGGCGACGACACCCCCGGATGGTCGTCGTGATCGCGTCGGTGCTCGACGAGGCCGACTACCCGGAGTCCGACGACACGCTGCCGAAGCCGTACAGCGGCGCCGACGTCCGCGCGCTCGTCGCCAGGCTCGAAGGCGGTCGCGCGTGAGCGGCACAGCGATCGTCGCGGACGACGACGACGACGTGCGCATGCTCATCGAGGTCGCGGTGCGGCGCGCCGGCTACACGATCCTCGCGTCGCACAGCGAAGGGTCGGGTGCGCTCGCCGACGCGCTCGCGCTCGACCCCGACCTGCTGGTGCTCGATCACGCGATGCCCGGGATGACCGGCGGCGACGTGGTGCGGGCGCTGCGCACGCAGCGCAGCGACCGCAGGCCGTACGCCGTCCTGATGTCGGCGAGCGTCGACCTCCTCGAGTCGACCGCCCTGCTCGGCGGCGCCGACGCGCACATGCCGAAGCCGTTCTCGGTGCAGGGGCTGGCCGCGATGCTCGCCGATCGGCCGAGCGCATGAGGACGCGGCTGTCGCTCGCCTTCCTCGACACCGCGCGGCCCGCCGTGCGCCAGCTCGCATCCGTCGTCGGCCTGGTGCTCGCGCTCGTCGTCCTCGTCGCGATCCCGGAGCTCCTCGTCGAGCCGACGCTCCTCATGGTCGCGGCCGCAGCCATCCTGCTGGCGATGGCTGCGGCGGTCGTCGTGCCCTGGGAGCGCGTGTCCGACCGGTGGGTGCTCGTGCTCCCCGTCGTGTCGCTGCTGGCCTTCGGCCTCCTGCGGACGGCGACCGGCGGCACGCAGTCGGTCTTCGCGTCGCTGCTGCTCCTGCCGGTGATCTGGATCGCCGCCGAGCGCGGTCGGATCGTGATCCTCATCGCCGCCGTCGGCACCGGCATCGCGATGGCGATGCCCTACATCCTCCAGACCCAGCCGTGGCTTGCCACCCAGGGCCTGCGCGTGCTCGTCACCCCCATCGTGTTCGCCACCGTCGCGGGCGTCGTCAACGAGCTCGCGGCGCACGGTCGCAGGCAGGTCGCCGTGATGGCTGCGCTCGCCGAGGAGCGCGCCGCGACCAACGAGGAGCTGCGCCGCGTGGAGGCGTTCAATCGCAGCGTCTGGGATGCGATCCGGCATCAGGCCGTCGTGATCACCGACATGGAGGGAAGGATCGTCGAGTGGGGGCCGGGGGCCGAGCGGCTGCTGGAGATGCCGCGCGTCGAGGCGGTCGGGCGCATGGCCACGGACTTCCTGCAGCCCGCCGACTCGGAGCGCGCTCGCGGGCTCGAGTTCGAGACGCTCCTGGGGCTCGCCGAGCAGGACGAGATCGCCGACGGCTTCGAGGTCCGAACGGGCTCGGGCGCGACCGTGCCCGTCGACATCACCTACGACGCGAGGCGCGACGCGCATGGCGATGCGGTCGGCTACATCCTCATCGCGCACGACATGCGGCAGGCGCGCGAGGCGGTGCGGCTGAAGGACGAGTTCGTCGGCTCGATCTCGCACGAGCTGCGCACGCCGCTGAGCTCGGT
The DNA here is from genome assembly GCF_007679035.1 of Agrococcus jejuensis. Lineage (GTDB taxonomy): Bacteria > Actinomycetota > Actinomycetes > Actinomycetales > Microbacteriaceae > Agrococcus > Agrococcus jejuensis_A. The sequence continues at coordinate 257,338 of NZ_VEFR01000001.1, forward strand.
GCTCGGGTACCTCGAGCTCGCGCGCGACGACGAAGCGGGTCTCAGCGAGGAGCAGTCGAAGTACCTCGCCGTGGCGGAGCGCAACGCTCGTCGGCTCCTGGCGCTCGTCGGCGACCTGCTCTTCGTGGCGCAGGTCGACGCCGGGCGCTTCCCGCTGGAGCTCTCGCGCGTCGACGTGCGCACGATCGTGGCCGCCGCGGCCGAGACCGCGATGCCGCATGCCGCCAGCGGAGGCGTCTCGATCTCGGTCGACCTGCCCGACCGACCGCACGAGGTCCGCGGCGACCCGACGAGGATCGGGCAGGCGATCGACAACCTCGTGTCGAACGCCATCAAGTTCACGCCTCGGGGCGGGGCGGTCGCGCTCCGGCTCGCGCGCGTCGGCGACGAGCTCTGCGTCTCCGTGTCGGACACGGGCCTCGGCATCCCGAAGGACGAGATGGAGCGGCTCTTCACGCGCTTCTTCCGCTCGACGACGTCGACGCGTCAGGCGGTCCAGGGCGTGGGGCTGGGGCTCAACATCACGCGAGCGATCGTCGAGGCGCATGCGGGACGCATCGACGCGTCGAGCGTCGAGGGCGAGGGCACGACCTTCGAGATCTGGCTGCCGGCGCTGGACTGAGGGCGCACCGGGGTACACGCCCGCGTCGCTGCTTCGCGGCGGCGAGGGCCCGGGGTACAGTCCACTCATGACGAATCCTCCGTTTTCGGTGGTGGTCGTGAGCGCAGATGCGTCGGCGGCCCTCCGGATCGCGATGGCGCTCCAGCCGATCGCCGGCATCCACGTCGTCTCCGTCGACGAGCGCGAGGATCTCGTGGCCACCGTGCGTGCGCACGACCCGCTCGTCGTCGTGGGCGACGCGTCGCTCGTCGCCGACGAGGGGCGGCACGTCGCCGACGTCCGAGCAGCTCGCGCCGGCATCGGGTTCGTCGTCGTCACCGAACGGCCGTCGCTCTCGGACGCGGTGCTCGCCCTGCGCGCGCGCGTCGACGAGTTCTTCCCGGGGGAGGTCGCCGACGACCGGCTGCGCGAGGCCGTCGAGTCCGTCGCGGCGACGGCGCGTCTGCGCCTCCCCGCGGTGGTGCCCGGTCGCGTGCTCGTCGTCGGTGCGTCGCTCGACGCCGTGCTGCCCGGCGCGGGCGGCACCATCCTCATGCATGTCGAGGCGGGCGACCAGGTGGTCGTCGCGACGCTCGACGAGGTCGCCGACGGACCGCGTCCCGCTGCCCTCGACGCGGTGACGAACCACCTCGGCGCATCGATCGTGCCGCTGGCCGGTCGCGACGCCACCGACGACGAGCTGCGCGCGGCGCTCGCGTCGCTCGTCGACGCGCAGCAGCCCACCCTCGTCTCCACGCATGCGGCGAGCGATGCGTCCGCGGCGCATCGGCGCCTCCAGCGCATCGTGATGGAGGCGACGCCCGACGTCGCGAGGGTCTCGTGCTTCCAGTCCAGCGAGTCGTCGATCGACTTCGCGCCCACGCTGTTCGTCGACGTCGACCGCGTGCTCGAGCAGAAGCTCGCCGCCATGGCCGCGTGGAGCGACGACGCGGCGGCGGCCGAGCTCGTGCGCGCGAGCGCCGCCTACTGGTCGCGGTTCGGCTCCGGGCGCGCGTGCGAGCCCTTCGAGCTGCTGCGCGACGCCGTGACGACCGGCACCGAGCGCACGGTCGAGGTCGTGAGGGCTCCCGTCGCATCGGCGTGATCGCCGTCGGTGCGACGCGGGCGGCGCCGCGCGTGCCCGCACCCTGGGGGCCGCGAGGAGCGTCGATCGCGCCCGCCTAGACTGGAGCGCATGACCACCGTCGCCGACGTGCAGCTCGCCGTCGAGCGCCTCTGGCCCCGCGAGCGGGCGGAGGACTGGGATGCGGTCGGCCTGATCGCCGGCGACCCCGCCGACGAGGTGCGCCGCATCCTGCTCGCCGTCGACGCCGTGCTCGACACCGCCGCCGAGGCTGTGGCGACGGGCGCCGACCTGCTGCTCGTGCATCACCCGCTGCTGCTGCGCGGCGTGACCTCCGTCGCGGCCGACACCGGCAAGGGGCGCATCGTCACCGACCTCGTGCGCGCTCGGTGCGCCCTGCTGGCCGCGCACACGAACGCCGACGTCGTCGAGCGAGGCACCTCGGGCGAGCTCGGCCGCATCCTCGGCCTGACCGCCCAGCAGCCGATCGTCGCGAGCGCGTCGGGCGACGGCACGGGCCTCGGCCGCGTCGGGCTGCTGCCCGAGCCGATCACCCTCGGCCGCCTCGCCGAGGTGCTGGCGAGGGCGCTGCCGTCGACCGCGAGCGGCATCCGCGTCGCCGGGTCGTTCGACCGTCCCGTGCAGCGCGTCGCGCTGTGCGGCGGCGCGGGCGACTCGCTGCTGGGCGAGCCGGCCGTGGTCGCCGCCGACGTGTACGTCACGAGCGACCTGCGCCACCACCCGGCCTCGGATGCCCGCGAGCGGCACGCGCTCGGTCGCGGCCCCGCGCTCGTCGACGTGTCGCACTGGGCGAGCGAGTGGCTGTGGCTCGACGCCGCGGCAGAGCAGCTGCGCGCCGAGCTGCCGGGCATCGAGGTCGCCGTGAGCGACCTGCGCACCGACCCGTGGGACTTCCAGGTGCCGCAGTGATGCGCACCATCATCACGACCGCACGCACCGCGACGACTCGTCGCGCGAAGGAGGACGCATGGCCCTGACCGCGAGCCCAGAGGACCAGCGCCGGCTGCTGACGCTGCAGGACGTCGACACGCGCATCCGTCAGTTCGAGCACAAGGAGCGCACGCTGCTCGACGACCCCGAGATCGCCGCTGCCGACGACGCGCTCGTGAGCCTCGATCGCACGGTGCTCGAGCGCCTCGGTGCCGTCGACGACCTGCAGGCCGAGGTGCGCCGCATCGAGGCCGACGTCCAGGTCGTCGAGGCCCGTGCGACGCGCAACCGCGAGCGGCTGCAGCAGACGTCGGATGCGAAGACCGCCTCGGCCATGGAGCACGAGATCCAGACGCTCGATCGGCGTCGCAGCGACCTCGAGGACATCGAGCTCGAGGTCATGGAGCGCCTCGAGGGCGCGGAGGCCGAGCTGCAGGCGGCCCGGGATGCGGCGCAGACGGAGCGCGACCGCCGCGGCCGCCTCGCGACCGCGCGCGACCAGGGGCTCTCGGGCGTGCGCGTCGAGCTCGATGCCGCCCGCAGCGATCGTGCGAGCGTCGAGGTCGGCATCCCCACCGACCTCCTCGCCCTCTACGAGCGCCAGCGCGCCCGCTACGGCCTGGGTGCGAGCCACCTCACGCGCGGCATCTCGACGGCGAGCGGCGTGCAGCTGACCTCGGCCGAGCTCGCCGACGTGCGCAGGGCCGCGCCCGACGCCGTGGTGCTGTGCCCGTCGTCGTCGGCGATCCTCGTGCGCACCGAGGAGTCCGGCCTGTGACGCGGACGCTGATCGTCGAGGCCGACGGCGGCTCGCGCGGCAACCCCGGCCGTGCGGGCTCGGGGGCGGTCGTCATCGACCCCGCGACCGGCGAGCTGCTCGCCGAGGTCGGCACGTTCGTGGGCATCGCCACGAACAACCTCGCCGAGTACCGCGGCATGATCGAGGGCTGCCGCACCGCGCTGAGCATCGATCCGGATGCGGCGCTCGACGTGCGCATGGACTCGAAGCTCGTCGTCGAGCAGATGTCGGGCCGCTGGAAGATCAAGCACCCGTCGATGGCCGACCTCGCGCAGGAGGCCCGCCAGCTGCTGTCGGGCGTCTCGGTGCGCTTCACGTGGGTGCCGCGCGCGCAGAACGCTCGCGCCGACAAGGTCGCGAACGAGGCGATGGACGTGGGCGCCTCGTTCGAGCGCCGGCACTGACGCGTCCCGCGCGGCACCGCCTCCCGCTACCATCGTCTGCGGGACTGGTCGGCTAGACGGCCGCGTCGCCTTCGGGCGCCGAGGAACGTCCGGGCTCCGCAGAGCAAGGTGGTGGATAACGTCCACCCGGGGTGACCCGCGAGCAAGCGCAACAGAGAGCAGGTCCGCCGACCTCGGTCGGTCAGGAGTGAAACGGTGGTGCAAGAGACCACCAGCGTCGTGTGCGAGCACGGCGGCTAGGCAAGCCTCACCTGGAGCAAGACCAGACAGAAGGCCATGGGGCTGCTCGTCCCGCCTTCGGGTAGGTCGCTGGAGGCGTGCGGCAACGTACGTCGTAGAGAGATGGCCGTCCACGACAGAACCCGGCGTATCGGCTGGCCAGTCCCCTCGAACGCCACGACGGCCCCCATCCATCGGATGGGGGCCGTCGCCGCGTGCGGGGTCAGACCGTGGCGAGCTCGCGCTCGACGACGGGCAGCGGCGCGCGGCGCACGAAGCGCTTGAGCACGATGACCAGCGCGGCCGACACGAGCACGCCCACGGCGATCGCGACGAGGAACATCGGCCACGTGCCGTTCATCGCGAACATCACGAAGACGCCGCCGTGCGGTGCCTGGCTCAGCACGCCGGAGCCCATCGCGATCGCGCCCGTGGTGGCGGCGCCGACGATGGATGCGCCGATGACGCGCAGCGGGTCGGCCGCCGCGAAGGGGATCGCACCCTCCGAGATGAACGACGCGCCCAGCAGCCAGGCGGCCTTGCCGTTCTCGCGCTCCGCCGCCGAGAAGAGACGACGGTCGAGCACCGTCGCGAGCGCCATGGCGAGCGGCGGCACCATGCCCGCAGCCATGACGGCGGCCATGATCATCCACGGACCGGGGTTGTCGGGCGTGCCGTTGGCCAGGTTGGCGACGGCGAACGAGTACGCGACCTTGTTGATCGGGCCACCGAGGTCGATCGCCATCATGGTGCCGAGGATGATGCCGAGCAGCACGACGCCGGTGCCGGAGAGCGAGTTGAGGAAGTCGCCGAGGCCGGTCGAGAGGGCGGCGATGGGGCCGCCGAGCACGAGCACCATGAGGCCGGAGGCGATGATCGACGCGAGCAGGGGGATGAGCACGACGGGCATGAGGCCCGCGAGCCAGCGCGGCACGTTCCACGTGCCCATCCAGCGGGCGACGACGCCGGCGAGCAGGCCGCCGACGATGCCGCCGAGGAAGCCGGCACCCATGAAGCCTGCGATGGCGCCGGCGACGAAGCCGGGCGCGATGCCGGGTCGGTCGGCGAGGCCGTAGGCGATGTAGCCGGCGAGCGCGGGCACGAGGAAGCCCATCGACGCACCGCCGATGACGAACGCGACGCAGCCGAGGTAGTACAGGAGGCCCTCGGCGGGGAGGTTCCACAGCTGGTAGGTCAGCGCCGTGTTCTGCGCCACGTTCTGGCCCACGACGTCGCTGCCGAACGCGATCTCGTAGCCGCCCATCGCGAACCCGAGCGCGAGCAGCAGACCGCCGCCGGCGACGAACGGGATCATGTAGCTGACGCCGGTGAGCAGCACGCGCTTGAGCAGCGCGCCGAACGACTCGTTCGCAGCGGGGCTCGCGGATGCGGCGGCTGCCGCACCGCCTGCGACGCGCGGGGCCGAGGGGTCGTCCGCAGCGGCGAGCGCACGGGTCACGAGCGCGTCGGCCTCGTCGATGCCCTTCTTCACGGGCACCTGCACGACGGGCTTGCCTGCGAAGCGTCCCTTGTCGCGCACGTCGACGTCGACGGCGAAGATCACGGCGTCGGCAGCGGCGATGATCGCCGGGTCGAGGGGCTTCGTGCCCGCCGAGCCCTGCGTCTCGACCGTCACGCGCACGCCGGCGCGCTCGCCGGCGGCCTTGAGCGCGTCGGCCGCCATGTAGGTGTGGGCGATGCCGGTGGGGCATGCGGTGACGGCGACGAGCGAGCGCGCGTCGGCGGCGACCGTGGGTGCCACCTCGTCGCGGTCTGCGACGGCGGCGTCGACCAGCGCGACGACCTCGTCGGCCGTCGACGCGCTGCGCAGCGCTGCCGTGAACTCGTCGTCGACGAGCGAGCCAGCGAGGCGCGACAGCACCTGCAGGTGCGTGTCGGCCGCGCCCTCGGGCGCGAGGATCATGAAGAGGATGTCGGCGGGGCCGTCGGGAGCGCCGAAGTCGACCTGCGGTGCGAGTCGCGCGAAGAAGAGGCCCGGCTCGGTGACCGCGGCCGTCTTGGCGTGAGGGATGGCGATGCCGCCGCCCATGCCGGTGGGCGTGAGCGCCTCGCGGGCGAGCACGTCGGTCGCGAGGGCATCGGCGTCGGAGGCGCGTCCTGCCTGGGCCACGAGGCCCGCGATCGTGCGGATGACATCGTCCTTCGTGGCGCCGAGAGGTCGGTCCAACGAGACGAGCTGCGGGGTGATGACGGGCATCGGGAGCTCCTAGCGGGCGGTGGCCTGGTGGCCGGTGGGGTGGACGGCGACGCGGGTGGCGTCGGCCTGGTCGAGGGTCGGGATGCCGGTGCCAGGCAGGGCGGCGGCCGCCGAGCCGTGGGCGACGGCCTGCGCGAGGCGCGCGGCGTGATCGAGGCCGCGATGCTCGGCGTGGAGGTAGCCGGCGAGCGTCGCGTCGCCGGCGCCGACGGTCGAGCGCACGACCGTGGGCGGGGGAGCGGCGCGCCAGCCGCCGTCGGCCGTGACGAGCGCTGCGCCGTCGGCCCCGAGCGTCAGCAGCACCGTGGGCACGCGCGCGGTGAGGTCGTGGGCTGCGGCGACCGCGGCCTCGGGGTCGTCGAGCGCGTGCGGGTCGAGGCCCAGCAGCTCGGCGAGCTCGGTCTCGTTCGGCTTCACGAGGTCGACGCCCGCATCGATGGCGGCGGCGAGCGCGGGGCCGGAGGTGTCGACGGCGATGCGCGCGCCGTCCGCCTGACGCACGGCATGCACGATGGCGGTGACGACGCCGACGTCGGTCGCCGGCGGCAGGCTGCCGGCGATGACGACCCATGCGGCCTTCGTCGCGAGCTCGTCGACGACGTCGAGCAGCGCGTCGAGCACGCGAGCGTCGACGGCGCCGCCGGACTCGTTGACCTTCGTCGTCGTGCCGTCGGGATCGACGATCGCGAGGTTCTGGCGCACGGGGGCCCGCACGGCGACGGCGCGCGTGGGCACGTCGATCGCCTCGAGCGATGCGACGAGCCGGTCGTGCGCATCCGCGACGACGATCGCCGTGGATGCCGTGCCTGCGGCGAGCAGCGTGCGGGTGACGTTGACGCCCTTGCCCGCGGGCTCCTCGGTGGCACGACCGTGCGCACGGGCGACGCCGCCGACCTCGAGCGCGGCGCCGAGCTCGACGGTGCGGTCGATCGACGGGTGGAGCGTGATGGTGAGGATCATGCGACGTGCACCTCCGTGCCGGCGGCCTCGAGGGCTGCGGCGGTCTCGGCGTCGGGCTCGGCGTCGGTGACGACGACGTCGACGGCGTCGAGCTCGGCGAAGCGGCAGAGCGTCGAGGCGCCGACCTTCGAGCCGTCGGCGAGGCACGCGACGCGGCGACCCGATGCGACGATCGCGGCCTTGACCGCCGCCTCCTCGGGGTCGGGGGTCGTGAGGCCGGATGCGTCGAGGCCGTTGGTGCCGAGCACGACGACGTCGGGGGTCATGGACTGGATCGCGAGCAGGGTCTGCGCGCCGACGGAGGCGCCGGTGAGCTGGCGCAGCCGGCCGCCGATGACGTGCACCTCGATCGCGGGGTGGCGGGACAGGATGGCGGCGACGGCGGGTGCGTGCGTCGCGACGACGAGGCGGGCGCCGAAGTGCTGCGGCCACTGCTGCACGATCGCCTCGGCGAACGCGGCGGTCGTGGTGCCGGCGTCGACGAGCAGGCTCGTGGCGCCGAGGGCGACGAGGCGGCGGGCGGCGAGGTCGGCGATGCGGTGCTTGCCGGCGGCGTTGCGGCCGACGCGCTCGTCGACGGCCGACTCGACGAGGCTCACGCGCTCGGCGCTCACGGCGCCGCCGTGCACGCGGCGGGCGATGCCGGCCACCTCGAGCGAGTCGAGGTCGCGACGCACGGTCTCCTGCGTGATGCCGAGGTCGGTGGCGAGCTCGGTCACGAGCACGCGTCCGTCTGCGCGGATCCGCGCGGCGATCGCGTCGCGGCGCTGCACTGCCAGCATCGAGCCTCCTTGGTCGTGGGCACGACGCTAGCAGATGAACGAAGCGAAGCAAAGAAAAACACAGATACGGGTGGCTGGCCTCGAGACGACCGCTCCTCGAGATGCGAGCGACGCGAGTCTCGAGAGACGCGCGACGGATGGACTCCAGCGGGCAAGATGGCGTGCAGCGACCGCCCGTGACGAAGGAGCATCCGTGACGACCTACCGCAACGGCGAGATCTCCCACTGGGCGCGCACGACGCCGAGGCCGGCGCTGCGCACGGTCGCGACGCTGCCCCACGAGGTGGACCTCGTGGTCGTGGGCGGCGGCCTCACCGGGCTGTGGCTCGCCTACTACGCGCTCGTCGCGGATCCGACGCTGCGCGTGCTCGTGGTCGAGGCCGAGCGGGTCGGGTACGGCGGATCGGGACGCAACGGTGGCTGGCTCTCGCCGCTGCTGCCCGGCAACCGCGCCGTCTACGCGCGCACGAGCGGCATCGATGCCGTGCGTGCCTTCCAGCGCGAGATGCTCCGCACGATCGACGAGACGCTCGAGGTCGTGGGTCGCGAGCGCATCGATGCCGGCGCCGTGCGCGGCGGCCAGCTGCGCGTCGCGACGACGCCCGCCGGCGTCGCTCGTCTCGAGGCGGAGCGTGCGGGGCACCTGCGATTCGGCTACGAGCCCGACGAGGCCGTGATGCTCGACGCCGCGGCGACACGGGCGCGCATCGCGGTCGACGGTGCGCTGGGCGGCATGCTGACGCCGTCGACCGCGCGGGTGCAGCCGGCAGCGCTCGTCACGGGCCTCGCCGCCGCCGTCGAGGCCCGCGGCGGCACGATCGTTGAGGGCGTGCGCGCCGAGTCGCTCGAGCCGGGCGTCGTGCGCACGAGCCACGGTCCGGTGCGCACCCGGCACGCCATCGCATGCACCGAGGCGTACTCGGGTCCGCTCGTCGGCGAACGCGCGCTCATCCCCGTCAACTCGTCGATCATCGTGACGACGCCGTTGAGCGACGACGACTGGTCACGCATCGGCTGGGAGGCTCGCGAGTGCCTCGGTGACGCCGCGCACACGTTCGTCTACGCGCAGCGCACCGACGATGGCCGCATCGCCATCGGCGGCCGCGGCTCGCCGTACGCCTTCGGCTCGGGACTGCCGGGCGACGGAGCGATGCCGGTCGCGGTCATCCGCCAGCTCCACGGTCGGCTGCGGTCGATGTTCCCCGGCATCCGCATGCCCGTCGCCCACGCGTGGCGCGGCGTCATCGGCGTGACGCGCGACTGGTGTGCGCGCGTGCATGTCGACGATGCGACTGGCATCGGCCACGCGTACGGATACGCGGGGCACGGCGTCACGGCCACGAACCTCGCGGCGCGCACGCTGCTCGATCGCATCCGCGGGCGGCAGACGGCACTCACGGCGCTGCCGTGGAACGACCACGACAGCGGCACGTGGGAGCCCGAGCCGATCCGGTTCGTCGGCGTGCACGCGATGTACCGCCTGTTCGGCGTCGCGGACGCGTGGGAGGAGCGCACGGGCGCCGTCGACACCGCGCTCGTCGCGAAGGTCGGCGCGCGGCTCGCCGGCCTCCACGAGTAGACGCGGCGACCGCGCCGAGCGTCAGGGCTTCGGCGGCGTCAGCGGGTCGATGCCGACGGCGAGCGCCGCGGCGCCCATGATGCCGGCGTTGTTGCGCAGGGTCGCGGGCACGATGGGCGTGCGCAGGTCGAGCAGCGGCAGGAACTTGTCCGACGACTTCGAGACGCCGCCGCCGACGACGAAGAGGTCGGGCGAGAAGATGAACTCGAGGTGCGCGTAGTAGCGCTGCAGCCGCTCGGCCCACTGCTCGTACGACAGCTCCTCGGTCTCGCGCACCTTGTTCGACGCGCGCGACTCGGCGTCGTGGCCGTCGAGCTCGAGGTGGCCGAGCTCGGCGTTCGGCACGAGCACGCCCTTGTAGATGAGCGCCCCACCGATGCCGGTGCCGAGGGTCGTGAGGATGACGAGGCCGTCGACGTCCTTCGCCGCCCCCCAGTGGTCCTCGGCGATGCCCGCCGCATCCGCGTCGTTCACGAAGTGGATGGGGCGCCCCAGGTGCTGCTCGAAGAACGCCTCGGCCTCGAAGCCGATCCACTGGTCGGAGACGTTGGCGGCGCTGAGCGTGCGGCCGTGCTTGACGATCGCGGGGAAGGTCACGCCGATCGGCGTCTTCTTCTTGGCGTCGAGCTGGTCGACGAGCTCGACGACCACCTCGGCGATCGCCTCGGGCTCGCCGCCCGTCGGCGTCGGCAGCTTGATGCGGTCGCTGAGCAGCCCGCCCGAGCGCACGTCGACGAGCGCGGCCTTGATGCCGGTGCCGCCGATGTCGACGCCGATGGCCTGCTTCGGCGTCGTGTCCTTCTTGTCCTTGCTCATGGGTCCTGCGTTCCTACGTCGTCGTGGTCGGGAGGGTGAGGATGTCGGCGCCGTCGGCGGTGACGGCGATCGTGTGCTCGAACTGCGCCGTGACGCTGCGGTCGCGCGTCACGGCCGTCCAGCCGTCCGCCCACATGTCGTGGTCGGCGGTGCCGAGCGTCAGCATCGGCTCGATCGTGAACACCATGCCGGGCACGATCTCGGTCGTGTGCTCGTCGGCGTCGTGGTGGGGGATGACGAGGCCCGAGTGGAACGACGTGCCGACGCCGTGGCCGGTGAAGTCGCGCACGACGCCGTAGCCGAAGCGCGCGGCGTACGACTCGATGGATCGGCCGATGACGTTGACGCGGCGGCCCGGCCTCACGACGGCGATGGCGCGTCGCAGCGCCTCCTGCGTGCGGTCGACGAGGTCGTCGACCTCGGGCGCGACGGCGCCGACGCGGAACGTGCGGTTCGTGTCGCCGTGCACGCCGTCGACGTAGGCCGTGATGTCGACGTTGACGATCTCGCCCTCGGCGAGCACGGTGTCGTCGGGGATCCCGTGGCAGATGACCTCGTTGACGCTCGTGCACGACGAGCGCGGGTAGCCGCGGTAGCCGAGCGTCGACGGATACGCCTGCCGCTCGACGAGGTGGGCGTGGCCGATGCGGTCGAGCTCGTCGGTCGTGATCCCCGGCCGCACGGCTGCGCCGACGGCCTCGAGCGCGTCCGCAGCGATGCGTCCCGCAGCGCGGATGCGCTCGATGGCGTCGGCGTCGTAGACGTCGCCGCCGACGTGCTGCGACGGGCCCGTGCGCCCCACGTACTCGGGCCGAGCGATGCTCGCGGGCACCCTCGGAGGGGCCCCGACGACGCCGGGCACCAGGTGACCGTTCGCGTCCTTGGGCATAGGCTCCAGCATAGGGAAGGGGACGATGATGACCGACTATTGGTACAACCTCGAGACCGGCGCCGTCGAGGAGGGCATGGTCTCTCCTGGCTACGACCGCGCGGGTCCCTTCACGTCGGCCGAGGAGGCCGCGAGGGCGCCCGAGATCATCAAGCAGCGCTCGAAGCAGTGGGCTGCGGAGGACGCCGCCGAGGACCGCTGACGCGGGTGGCGACCTGCCACCTGCTCGCCGGCCTGAACGGCGCCGGCACGTCGACGCTCGCACGCTCGCTCGCGACCGACGGCACGGTGCGGCTGCACCCGGGCTGAGTCCGGCTGGCTCCGTCGGGGTGCTCCCAACCCGCTGGTCGAGGAGGCCCCGAGCGCAGCGAGGAGCCGTCACGAGACCTCGCGACGTAGCCGCTCGGCGCGACCATGCACGTGGCTGGGCAGGAGCGGCGGCCGCGTGGTCTCGTGACGCGTGCTCGCTGCGCTCGCGCGCTCCTCGACCAGCTGGTGGGGACCGCGCTGACATCTCTCCGCCCCTGTCGGACCCCCAACTGCTCGTCGCCCAACCGCTCCTTGAGGTGCGAGCGGAGCGAGCCTCGAAAGGGGCACCGGACCCTCCCAACCCGACCCGCGACCGCCGATTTCGATGTCAGTGGTGGCTGGCAGAGTCAGGACATGGCGCAAGGGCTCGAGAGCATCAGGCAGGGTCCCGACGCTGCCGCGCTCGAGGCCATCCAGGCCAACGCGCTGTCCCAGCTCGCCGCGATCCGCGCCGGTAGGCAAGCCCTCGAGGCGCACGAGACGCGCGTCCTCGCCGCCCTCGGCCACCTCGCCCTCCATCGCGCAGGCCGGTCGAGCAGCGAGCGCTCGACGATGGAGATGCGCGCCGTCGCCGCCGAGATCGGCGCCCAGTCCCGTGTCTCCGACCGCACGGTCGAACGCCAGATCGGCGACGCCATGACGCTCGTCGACACCTGGCCCGTGCTGCTCGACGCGTTCGCCCAGGGGCGGATCGGCCGGGGCCATGTGCGCGCGATCGCCGAGGCCGGCGGCGTGCTCGCGAGCACGGACGTCACCCCCGAGCAGCGGGCTGCGTTCGAGCAGCAGATGGTCGCGCTCGCCGTGACCACCACGCCCGCGCGCGTCGCCAAGGTCGCTCGTCGTGAGGCGGACACGCACCTGAGCGAGCCGCTCGTCGTCCGCCACCGGGCCGCGCGTGAGCGACGCCGAGTGACGGTCGAGGACGTCGACGACGGCATGTCATGGATCGGCGCGCTCGTGCCGTCGGTCCTTGCCCACGGGATCGACGCACGCCTGCGTGCGGGCGCTCGCGCGAAGTCGAAGGACGACCCGCGCTCGATCCAGCAGTGGCAGGCCGACGCGTTCTGCGAGCTGCTGCTCGCCGGCGTCGGCGCTCCGACGATCGAGCGCACGACGGGCGGCGCGGAGATCGAGCACGCGGGCCTGCTCTCCACGATCACGCCGATCGTCCAGGTGACCGTGCCCATCACTGCGCTCACCGGCACCTCCGACGCGCCAGGCTCGCTCGACGGCGCCCAGCCCGTCGACGCCGAGACGGCCCGCATCCTCGCGGGCGTCGCAGCGACCTGGCAGCGCCTGCTCACCGACCCGATCCGCGGCACCGTCGTCGAGGTCGACACCTACTCGCCCAACGAGGCACAGCGCCGACTGCTGCGAGCTCGCGACCAGCACTGCCGATTCCCCGGCTGCAGCGCCAAGGCGAGGGACGACGACGTCGACCACACGATCGCCTGGGAGGACAGCGGCACGACCTCGGTCGGGAACCTCGCCCACCTCTGCCGACGCCACCACACCCTCAAGCACGCCACCGCCTGGACCGTGAGCCAACCGACACCCGGCGTCCTGCACTGGCGCTCGCCCCTCGGCCACGACTACGTCGATCGACCACCACCCACGGGCCCGACGTTCGTCGAGATGCATCCCGACCCCGGGGGCCTTCGCGCACCCGACCTGCCGTTCTGAGGCGGTCAGCGCGCGCGTCAGCCTGCCGCGAGCACCCGTCGCAGGGTGCGCACGTTGCGCGTCGTCGTCGAATCCTTGCCGATGCGCGTGAGCGCGACGCCGACGGGGGAGTCGAGCGTGTGGCCCTTGGGGTTCGACCAGTGCAGCACGCCGCCGGCGAGCAGCAGCGCCTCGGCGGTCTCGGTCTCGGCGATCCGCTCGAGCACGCCGTCGTCGAGCGCGAACACGACGTAGGGCGTGTGCTCGTCGTCCTCGGCGAACGGGTACGCGTCGACGACGGCCTGCAGCGCGTCGATCGTCTGCCCGTGCACGCGGATGCGGCGGCCGTAGCGCTCCTCGAGCGCCGCCTCGGCGCTGCGTGCGGCGGCGTCGGCATCGGTGGCGTCGACGATGGCGTTGCCGCTCGCGAGCACCGTGCGCACCTCGCCGAGGCCCGCATCCGCGAGCAGCGCGCGCAGGTCGACGGAGCGCACGGTGACGCCGCCGACGTTGACGCCGCGCAGCAGCAGGACGACCCTGGCCACGCGCCTACTCGTACTCGTGCTCGGCTGCGGGGTACGCGCCTGAGTCGACGTCGGCCTTGAACGCCTGCGCCGCCTCGGTGAGCGTCTGCGCGAGCTGCGCGTACTGCTTCACGAACCGCGGCGTGCGGCCGGTGGTGAGACCGGCCCAGTCGGTCCACACGAGCAGCTGACCGTCGCAGTGCGGGCCGGCACCGACCGACAGTGTGGGGATCGACAGCGCTGCCGTGACCTTCGCCGCCGCGTCCGACGGCACCATCTCGAGCACGACGGCGAACGCACCGGCCGCCTCCACCGCGAGCGCGTCGCGCAGCAGCTCGTCGGCGCCGTCGTCGCCACGGCCCTGGATGACGTGGCCGCCGAGCCCGTGCTCCGACTGCGGCGTGAAGCCCACGTGTCCCATGACGGGGATGCCGGCCTCGACGATGCGGCGGATCTTGTCGGCCGAGCGCTCGCCGCCCTCGAGCTTCACGGCGTGGGCGCCCGTCTCCTTCATGAAGCGGATCGCCGTGTGCAGCGCCTCCGACGCATCCACCTCGTACGAGCCGAACGGCATGTCGGCGACGACGAGCGCACGCTGGCACGACCGGGCGACGGCACGCGTGAGGGGGATGAGCTCGTCGACCGTGACCGGCAGGGTCGTGTCGTAGCCGAGCACGGTGTTGCCGGCGGAGTCGCCCACGAGCAGGAAGTCGATGCCCGCGCGGTCGAAGATCTGCGCCGTGAGCGTGTCGTAGCTCGTGAGCCCCGTGATCTTCACGCCGTCGGCCTTCGCCTGGCGGAAGTGGCGGGTGCGAACCCGCTTGCGACCGGTCGTGGGCGCGGACTTCGGGGCGCCCCCGTAGGGGCTCGACTCCTCTGGCATGCCGACGAGCCTACGCCGCGGTCGTGCCCGCTCGGGCGAGACCGGGTTCGTCTGCTTGGATCGACCCATGGATGCGTTCCGCAGCGCCTACGCCCACGGATTCGCGCGCGTCGCCGCGTGCACGCTGCCGGTCGCGCTCGCGCAGCCCGCGGTGAACGCCGAGCGCATCGCCGAGCGCGTGCGCGCGCTCGACGCCGAGGGCGTCGCCGTCGCCGTCTTCCCCGAGCTGTCGCTGTCGGGGTACGCGCTCGACGACCTGCACCTGCAGGACGTGCTGCTGGACGCCGTCGACCGCGCCGTCGTCGACCTCGCCGAGGCGACGGCCGACCTCGCGCCGATCGTGGCCGTCGGCGCGCCGCTGCGCATCGGCTCGCGCGTGTTCAACTGCGCCGTGCTGCTGCACCGCGGCGTCGTGCTGGGCGTCGTGCCCAAGATGTCGCTGCCGAACTACCGCGAGTTCTACGAGCTGCGCTGGTTCGCAGAGGGCTCGCGCGCCCCCGCGGTCATCCAGCGTCCGCACTGGCCGGGCGCCGACGACGACGGCGAGCTGCCCTGCGGTCCCGACCTCGTCGTCGTGGCCGACGACGTGCCGGGCCTCGCGGTGCACGCGGAGATCTGCGAGGACATGTGGGTGCCGGTGCCGCCGTCGTCGCTCGCGGCGCTCGCCGGCGCGACCGTGCTGCTGAACCTCTCCGCCTCGCCCATCACGGTCGGCCGCGCCGAGGATCGCCACCTGCTCGCCCGCTCCGCCTCCGCACGCGCCAATGCCGTCTACGCCTACGCGGCGGCGAGCGAGGGGGAGTCGTCGACCGACCTCTCGTGGGACGGCATGACCATGGTCTACGAGATGGGCGACCTGCTGGGGGAGTCCGAGCGGTTCCCGTCGGGCCCGGCGCAGACCATCGTCGACGTCGACCTCGACCGCCTGCGCCAGGAGCGGATGCGGCAGGGCTCGTTCGACCAGAACGGCGCGATGATCGGCGTGCCCGGCGTGCGGGAGATCCACGTCGAGCTCGAGCCGACGACCGACGACATCGGGCTGCGCCGCACGGTCGACCGCTTCCCGTTCGTGCCCGACGACCCCGCGCGCCTCGCGCTCGACTGCTACGAGGCCTACAACATCCAGGTCTCGGGCCTCGAGCAGCGGCTGCGCGCGCTCACGACCGACACGTACGCGCCGACGATCGTCATCGGCGTCTCGGGCGGCCTCGACTCGACGCACGCGCTCATCGTCGCCGCGAAGGCCCTCGAGCGCCTCGGTCGGCCCGTCACCGACATCCTCGCGTTCACGATGCCGGGCTTCGCGACGAGCGACGACACGAAGGGCAACGCGATCGCCCTCATGGAGGCGCTGGGCGTGACGTGGGAGGAGCTCGACATCCGTCCCGTCGCCACGAGCCTGCTGCAGGCCATCGGCCACCCCGCGGGCGACGGCGAGCCCGTGTACGACGTGACCTTCGAGAACGTGCAGGCGGGGCTGCGCACCGACCTGCTCTTCCGGATCGCCAACCAGCGCGGCGGCATCGTGCTGGGCACCGGCGACCTGTCGGAGCTCGCGCTCGGCTGGTGCACGTACGGCGTCGGCGATCACATGTCGCACTACGGCGTCAACGGCGGCATCCCCAAGACGCTCATCCAGCACCTCATCCGCTGGGTCGTCGACACCGATCAGTTCGGCGGCGAGGTCGGCCGCGTGCTCACGGCCATCGTCGGCCAGGAGATCAGCCCCGAGCTCGTGCCGCAGACCGCCGAGGGCGCGCTGCAGTCGACCGAGGATGCCATCGGGCCGTACCCGTTGCAGGACTTCACGCTCTTCCATGTGCTGCGCCGCGGCTATCGCCCGTCGAAGATCGCGTTCCTCGCGATGCACGCGTGGGGGGATGCCTCGGCGGGCGCCTGGCCCGTCGGCTACCCCGACGAGAAGCGCGTCGCCTACGACCTCGCTACGATCCGTCGCTGGCTCGAGGTGTTCGTGCGCCGCTTCTTCCAGCACCAGTTCAAGCGCTCGGCGCTGCCCAACGGCCCCAAGGTCGTCGCGGGCGGCTCGCTGAGCCCGCGCGGCGACTGGCGCATGCCGTCCGACGCGAGCGCGGCGGCGTGGCTCGCCGAGCTCGACGCGGCGCTGCCGTCGGCGGCCGACGGCCCCGCGCCCCGATAGCCTGGAGACCTGCGAGGGAAGGGACCCGATGGACAAGCAGCGTGACTTCGTGCTCCGCACGGTCGAGGAGCGCGGCGTCAAGTTCGTGCGCCTGTGGTTCACCGACGTGCTCGGCACGCTGAAGTCGGTCGCGATCGCCCCCGCGGAGGTCGAGAGCGCCTTCGCAGAGGGCCTCGGCATCGACGGCTCGTCGATCGAGGGCCTCACGAGCGCGTCGGAGGCCGACGTCATCGCGAAGCCCGACCCGGCCACCTTCCAGGTGCTGCCGTACCGCGGCGAGATCGACCCGACCGCGCGCATGTTCTGCGACATCCACACGCCCGACGGCGAGGCCGCCGCCGCCGACCCGCGCAACGTGCTCAAGCGCTCGCTCGCGAAGGCCGCCGAGCGCGGGTTCTCGTTCTACACGCACCCCGAGTGCGAGTTCTACCTGCTGCGCGACGCCGATCCGTCGAACCCCGTGCCCGTCGACCAGGCCGGCTACTTCGACAACGTGCCCGGCGGCACCGCCAACGACTTCCGTCGCGCGAGCGTGCGCATGCTCGAGGACCTCGGCATCTCGGTGGAGTTCAGCCACCACGAGGCCGGCCCCGGCCAGAACGAGATCGACCTGCGCTACGCGGATGCGCTGACGACGGCCGACAACATCCAGACGTTCCGCACGGTCGTGAAGGAGGTCGCGATCGCCCAGGGCGTGCACGCCACCTTCATGCCGAAGCCGCTGCAGTCGAAGCCCGGCTCGGGCATGCACACGCACATGTCGCTCTTCGAGGGCGAGCAGAACGCCTTCCACGACCCCGCTGGCCAGTACCGCCTGTCGAAGACGGGCAAGCAGTTCGTCGCCGGCCTGCTGAGGCACGCGCCCGAGTTCACGGCCGTCACGAACCAGTTCGTGAACTCGTACAAGCGCCTGTGGGCGGGCGACGAGGCACCGAGCCACATCTCGTGGGGGCACAACAACCGCTCCGCGCTCGTGCGGGTGCCGCTGTCGAACAAGCCGTCGTCGGCGCGCGTCGAGTACCGCGGCATCGACTCGGCCGCGAACCCGTACCTCGCGTTCTCCGTCATGCTCGCCGCGGGCCTCAAGGGCATCGAGGAGGGCTACGAGCTGCCGGAGGAGGCGACGACCGAGGTCTGGAGCCTCACCGACAAGGAGCGTCGTGCCCTCGGCTACGAGCCGCTGCCGTCGAGCCTCGACCGTGCGCTGGGCCTCATGGAGGACTCCGAGCTCGTCGCCGAGACGCTCGGCGAGCAGGTGTTCGAGTTCTTCCTGCAGTCGAAGCGCGAGGACTGGCGTCGCTACCGCGCGCAGGTGACCCAGTACGAGCTCGAGGCCAACCTCACGCTGCTGTGATGCGCGGGCCCGTCGAAGGACGCTGACGCATGCGCGCCGAGACGACGACGTCGCGACTCGCGCGGCTGGGCTTCCGCTCGCCGAGCGAGGCGGCGCCGCTGCTCGACGAGGTCGCCGAGGTGCTCGGGCCGCGCGTCGACGACCTGCGCCTCGCTGCCGATCCCGACCGCGCGCTGCAGTCGTTCGCACGCCTGCACCGCTCGGGGGTGCCGCTCGCCGCCACGCTCGCGGACGCGGATGCCGGCGCATCCCTCATGCGGGTGCTCGGCGCATCCTCGGGGCTCGCGACATGCATCGAGCGCGCGCCCGAGCTGCTCGAGGCGCTCATCCCCGTCGCGCTGCCGACGACGGAGACGCTGCGCGCGAGCCTGCTCGCCGCCGTCGCCGACGCCGAGGCGTCCCGCGCCGACGCCATCGTCGCGCTGCGACGCCGCTACCGCTGGCATCTCGTCGAGATCGTCGCATTCGACCTCGCGCAGGCCGATCCCGTCGCGCACGTGCAGGCCGTGAGCGCCGCGCTCGCCGACGTCGCGGCAGCGGCGCTCGAGGCGAGCCTCGTCGTCGCGCGGCGCACCGTCGCGGCTCGCTTCGGCGAGGCCGACGTCGCGGCGACGCACCTCGCGGTCATCGGCATGGGCAAGACGGGCGCGCGCGAGCTCAACGTGCTCAGCGACGTCGACGTCATCTGGGTGCACTCGAGCGACGAGGGCCTCTCCGAGGAGCGCGCCGCGATGGTCGCGCAGGCGCTCGCCCGCGAGACGACCGCCGGGTGCATGGAGTCGTCGCGCGAGCCGATGCTGTGGGAGGTCGACGCCAACCTGCGCCCCGAGGGCAAGGACGGCGTGCTCACGCGCACGCTCGAGAGCCACGTCGCCTACTACGAGCGCTGGGCGAAGTCGTGGGAGTTCCAGGCGCTGCTCAAGGCGCGCGCCGTCGCGGGCGACGCCGACCTCGGCACCGCGTACGAGGATGCCGTGCGCTCGAGGGTGTGGCAGTCGTCGTCGCGCGAGGGCTTCGTGGAGTCGGTGCAGCGCATGCGCGAGCGCGTCACCGACCACATCCCGGCCGACGAGGTCGACTGGCAGCTCAAGCTCGGCCCGGGCGGGCTGCGCGACATCGAGTTCACGGTGCAGCTGCTGCAGCTCGTGCACGGCGCGACCGACGAGCACGTGCGCCAGCGCGGCACGCTCGAGGCGATCGCGGCGCTGCACGACGCCGGCATGATCGGCCGCGTCGAGTCGGGCGAGTTCGCCGACGACTACCGACTGCTGCGGGTGCTCGAGCACCGCGCACAGCTCGCGCGCCTGTCGCGCACGCACCTCATGCCGTCGGACGAGGATGCGCAGCGCTCGATCGCGCGCGCGGCGGGATTCCCGAGCGCCGCGGCGATGCTCGAGCGGTGGAACGCCACGAAGCGCGAGGTGCGCAGGCTCCACGAGCGCCTGTTCTACCGGCCGCTGCTCGCCGCCGTGGCGTCGCTGCCCGACGGCTCGACGCAGCTGACGTCGGAGGCCGCCCGCGCGCGTCTCGAGGCGAGCGGCTGGCGCGACCCCAAGGGTGCGCTCGATCAGATCGCCGCCCTCACGAACGGCGTCACGCGTCGCTCGCAGATCCAGCGCGTGCTGCTGCCGGTGCTGCTGCAATGGCTGTCGGAGGGGCCCGACCCCGACATGGGCCTCCTCGCCTTCCGCAGGCTGTCGGAGGCCCTCGGCGACTCCCCGTGGTATCTGCGCATGCTGCGCGACTCCGAGCTCGCGGCCCAGCGGCTCATGACGGTGCTCTCGTCGTCGCGGCTCATCGCGACGCTGCTCGAGCGCATCCCCGAGGCCGCCCACTGGCTCGCCGACGAGTCGCGGCTGCAGGCCCTCGACCACGAGTCGCTCGCCGACGAGGCGCGCGCGATCGTCGAGCGGCATCGCGTCGATCGCGACACGGCGCAGACCGCGCTGCGCACGCTGCGGCGCCGCGAGCTGCTGCGCGCAGCCCTCGCATCGGCGCTCGGCGTCGACGACGTGCTCGCGACGGGCGAGCGGCTCACGGGCATCGGGGCCGTCGCGATCGATGCCGCGCTCGACCTCGCGGGCGGCGACGCGGCGATCGGCGTCGTGAGCATGGGGCGCACGGGCGGCCGCGAGATCGGCTTCGGCTCCGACGTCGACGTGCTGTGGGTGTGCCGCGACGAGGCCGACCTCGACGCCGCGATGCGCACGGTGCGGGCGGCGAGCGACATCGTGCAGGACCCGTTCGTGAAGTTCGAGCTGGATGCGGGCCTGCGCCCCGAGGGGCGCCAGGGACCGCTCGTGCGCACGCTCGCGTCGTACGCGAGCTACTACGAGCGCTGGGGCGAGGTGTGGGAGCGGCAGGCGCTGCTGCGCGCGGCCCCGTTCGCCGG
This sequence comes from Agrococcus jejuensis, assembly GCF_007679035.1. Lineage (GTDB taxonomy): Bacteria > Actinomycetota > Actinomycetes > Actinomycetales > Microbacteriaceae > Agrococcus > Agrococcus jejuensis_A. The sequence continues at coordinate 277,922 of NZ_VEFR01000001.1, forward strand.
TGACGCCGACCTCGCCGGCGAGCTGCTCGCGATCACGACGGCAGAACGCGACCGCAAGGGCTTCTCGCAGGCGGATGCGCGCGAGGTCCGCCGCATCAAGGCGCGCGTCGAGGCCGAGCGGCTGCCGCAGAACGCCGACCGCACGCGCCATCTCAAGCTGGGCCGCGGCTCGCTGAGCGACGTCGAGTGGCTCGTGCAGCTGCTGCAGCTGCAGCAGCCGAAGGACGACGATCGCGCGCGGCACGCGACGACGCTCATGGCGCTGTCGGGCCTCGTCGAGGCCGAGGCGATCACGGCGCGCGACGCCGCGATCCTGCGCCGTGCGTGGCTGCTCGCGTCGCGGCTGCGCAACGCGCTCGCGCTCGCGCAGGCGCGCACGATCGACCTGCTGCCGACCGACCGTGGGCAGCTCGAGGTCGTCGCGAGGCTCATGGGACGCCCCGCGGGCAGCGCGGCCGCGCTCGAGGAGGAGTACCTGCGCGCGACGCGGCTCGCGCGCAAGGTCTTCGACGACCGCTTCTGGGGCTAGGCGGAGCCCCCAGGCGGCTGGACGAGCCCGGCCGCGAGCGTCAGCAGGTGCTCGCGCACGTCGTCGGCGTCGGCGAGCGTCGCAGCCCGCAGCCAGGCGTCGCGCGCCTCGTCGCTGCGACCGGCGCCCGCGAGCAGCCGACCGCGCACCGCCCACCACGCCTGCAGCGGCTGCTCGTCGCCGAGCGCGTCGAGCCCCGCCGTGCCGCCGCGACGGCAACCGACGACCGCGGCGCGGGCGATGCGCGCGCCCGCCGTGGGAGCGACGACGAGCAGCGCGTCGTAGAGCGTCTCGAGCGCCGCCCAATCGGTCGCGCCCGTCTCGCGGCGCGCGCAGTGCACCGCCTGGATCGCTGCCTCGAGCTCGAAGCGCCCGGGTGCGCCGTCGCCCTGCGCCCGCGCGAGCAGCGCGCGTCCCTCGGCGAGCAGCGCCGCATCCCACGCCCGCGGGTCCTGCACGTCGAGCGGCACGAACGCGGGGGAGCGACGCGCGAGCGACAGCGTGACGAGCGCGGCGAGCGCCCACGCCTCGCGCTCCGTGCCGAGCAGCGTCGCGAGCGTCGCTGCGACGTGCCGTGCCTCGCCCGCCATCGAGTCGACGCGCGCGCCCGGATCGCGCCATGTGAGCGCCGCGCAGCCGTAGATCGCCTCGAGCACGGCGTCGAGCCGCTCGGGCATGGCGCGTCGGTCGGGGATGCGGAAGGGGATGCCCGCATCCCGCAGCCGCCGCTTCGCGCGCACGAGCCGCTGCGCCATCGTCGCCGGCGGCACGGCGAAGGCCGCGGCCACCTGCGCTGCCTCGAAGCCCAGCACCGTCTGCAGCATGAGCGGGGCGCGGACGCTCGCGTCGATCGCGGGATGCGCGCACGCGAAGAGCAGCTCGAGGCGCTGGTCGCCGATCGCATCGGGGTCGATCGCGGCCAGCGGGTCGATGCGCGGCTCGACGTCGAGCGCCACGTCGCGGCGCGCCGCCGAGCCCAGCACGTCGCGCTGCCGGTTCCTCGCCACCGTCATGATCCACGCCTCCGGGCGATCGGGCACGCCGTCGGCCGGCCACCGCCGCAGCGCCTCCTCGAGCGCGCCCTGCAGGGCGTCCTCGGCGAGGGCGACGTCGCGCGTCGACGCCGCCAGCAGGCTCACGAGCCTGCCGTACGACGTGCGCGCGACGTGCGCGGCGGCGCCGGCCGCATCGGTCATGCGTTCGGCACCCACCGGCCATCGACGACGTGCGTGGCACCCGGCCGCACCTCGACGGCGCCCCACGTCGCGTTGGGCGCCTGCGATGCCCATCCGATCGCGGCGTCGAGGTCGGCGACGTCGACGACGACCGTGCCGCCGAGCTGATCCTTCGAGTCGGCGAACGGGCCGTCCTGCACGCGCAGCGCGCCATCGACGACGCGCACGGTCGTCGTCGCGTGGCTCTGCTGGAGCACCTCGGCGCTCACGAGCACGCCGGCGGCGTGCAGCGTCGCCGCGTACGACGCGAACGCCTCCTGGCCGGCGCGCAGCGTCTCGTCGTCGAGCTCGCCGGCCATCTCAGGGTAGTGGAGCAGCAGCGTGTATCGCATGGGTTCGTCCCTCTCGTCACGGGATGCGTCGTTCGCATCCTCCACCCTCATGTCGATCGGGCGACGTCCCGATCGACAGGTGCGACGAGATCTCTCGCAGACGCCACGATGCCCGGGCGCACGAGGCGCCCGGGCACGGGGAAGGGGCCGGGTCCCCCCAAGGAACCCGGCCCCCGTCTGTTGGGGATCGACGACGTCGATCAGACCCCGAAGTACAGCTCGTACTCGAAGGGGTGGGGACGCAGCGCGGCGGGAAGGATCTCGTTCTCGCGCTTGTACTCGATCCAGGTCTGGATGAGGTCCTCGGTGAACACGTTGCCCTCCAGCAGGAACTGGTGGTCGGCCTCGAGCGCGGCGAGCGCCTCCTCGAGCGTGCCGGGCACCTGCGGGATGTTCTTGGCCTCCTCGGGCGGCAGCTCGTAGAGGTCCTTGTCGACGGGCTCGTGCGGCTCGATGCGGTTCTTGATGCCGTCGAGGCCAGCCATGAGCTGCGCCGCGAACGCGAGGTACGGGTTGCCAGAGGCGTCGGGGGCGCGGAACTCGATGCGCTTCGCCTTGGGGTTCGTGCCCGTGATCGGGATGCGGATCGCAGCCGAGCGGTTGCCTGCCGAGTAGACGAGGTTCACGGGAGCCTCGAAGCCCTTGACGAGGCGACGGTACGAGTTCAGCGTGGGGTTCGTGAACGCGAGCAGCGCCGGCGCGTGCGCCAGGATGCCGCCGATGTACCAGCGCGCGGTGTCGGAGAGGCCGCCGTAGCCGTTGCCGTCGTAGAACAGCGGCTCGCCGCCCTTCCACAGCGACTGGTGCGTGTGCATGCCCGAGCCGTTGTCGCCGAACAGCGGCTTCGGCATGAACGTCGCCGTCTTGCCCCACTCCTCGGCCGTGTTCTTGATGATGTACTTGAACTTCAGGATGTCGTCGGCCGACTTCACGAGCGTGTCGAACTTGTAGTTGATCTCGGCCTGGCCGCCCGTGCCCACCTCGTGGTGCGCGCGCTCGAGCTCGAGGCCCGCGTCGATGAGCTTCAGCGACATGTCGTCACGCAGGTCGGCCTGCTTGTCGACGGGCGAGACGGGGAAGTAGCCGCCCTTGTAGGGCGTCTTGTTGGCGAGGTTGCCGCCCTCCTCGACGCGACCCGAGTTCCAGGCGCCCTCCTCGGAGTCGACGGCGTAGAACGACTGGTTCTGCTTGACGTCGTAGCGCACGTCGTCGAAGACGTAGAACTCGGCCTCGGGCGCGAAGAACGCGGTGTCGGCGATGCCCGTCGAGGTGAGGTACTGCTCGGCCTTGTGCGCCACCTGGCGCGGGTCGCGGTGGTAGATCTCGCCCGTGCGCGGGTTGTAGATGTCGAAGATCATGATGAGCGTCTTCGACTCGCGGAAGGGGTCGACGTACGCCGTCGTCACGTCGGGGATCAGCTGGAGGTCGGACTCCGCGATGCCCTGGAAGCCGCGGATCGACGAGCCGTCGAACAGCTGGCCGACGGTGAAGAAGTCCTCGTCGACCGTGGCTGCGGGGATGTTGAAGTGCTGCTGCACACCCGGGAGATCCGTGAAACGGATGTCGAGGAACTTGACGTCCTCCTCCTTGATGAACGCGAGAACCTCGGACGAATCCTTGAACATGTCGCTCCTTGTGTTCCTTGGGGGTGGGCGCGCGTCGCGCACGCCGTGCTCATGACGCTATGGGGATGCGATTGCCCCGACATGACGCGATTGTTTCCGGCGTGTTACGCGGCGCGCCGAGGGTGGCGATGCACGCGCGGCATGGCGATGCGCGCATGGGACGGACGACGCCGCGCCGCCGATCGACCCGGGTCGATGGGCGGCGCGGCGTGCGGCGTCATGCGCTCCACCCTTCCGCACGCGGGCGGTGAGGGTCGAGCGGTTGCGCTGGATGCGAACGGCTTTGTCAGCGCCGGCGGCCGGCGCGCATGCGACGCGGATCGATGCGGCGTGGGTCGACGGGTCGGACGCTGCCGGTCAGCGGGGGCGGCCGGCGCGCATGCGACGCGGGTCGATGCCCTTCGGGATCGGCATCTGCATGCCGCCGAGGCTCGAGAGGCGGTTGCCGACGGCCACGACCTCGGCGCGGGTGAGCGTGCGCTTGAGGCCGCGCATGCGGCGCGTGAGGCGGCGCAGCGGGACCTCGGAGTCGGGGCCGATGCGCAGCACGTGCACGGGCACGTTGGGCACGATGCGCTTGATCTTGCGCTGCTCATCCTGCACGAGGCGCTCGGTGCGCGCCGTCGGACCCTCGGCGATGAGCACGATGCCGGGACGCCCGACCGCGCGGTACACGGCGTCCTGCGTCTTCGTGTTCACGGCGACGGGCATCTCGCTCGACTGCCACGAGCCGCGGAGGCCGTTCGACAGCACGGCGCCCACGGCGCCCGGCTTGCCCTCGATCTGCGAGAAGGCGAGCTTCTCGGCGCGCCACGTGAGCGTGAGCATGAGCAGCATGAGGCCGATGAGCACGCCCGACACGATCCAGAGGATCGTGAAGAGCACGTCGCCGGGCGCGACGACGAGCGCGAGCACGATGGCCAGCACGATCGGCAGGACCGCCGCGCCGATCATGAGCGGCAGGGCGAGCCTGTCCTGCTTGCGCGTCATCTGGAAGATGCGCCACATCGTCCGGATGCGACCCGGCTCCCTCGCGTCGATCGGCTGCGCCATGCCTCCAGGGTATCGCTCGCGCGAGGGTGCGGTGGACGCGATCGGCGGGCCGAGGCGGTCTCCACAGGGAGAGGCCGTCCACAGGCGTCGACGACGCCACGCAGCCGCGGGCGCGGAGGCGGCACGGTGGGCGCCATGGAGCGGATCGCGGGGCATCGGATCGTGCGCGTCGTGCGCGACGCGGGGGAGCGGCGCGTGCTCGCCGGCTACCGCGAGGCCGCGGTCGAGCTGCACGTCGGCACGGGTCCGTCGGCCGCGGAGGTCGCGGCCGAGGCGGAGGTGCTGCTGCGCGTGCGGCATCCGCATGTGCTGCCCGTGCTCGACGTCGCGACCCACGATGGCGCCGTCGTGCTCGTGCGCCCGCGATCGGCGACCACGGCGGCGGAGTGGCTGCTGGCTCGGGGCGCGCCGCGGGCCGGCGAGGTCGTGACGCTCGTCGCTCCCGTGCTCGATGCCGTCGCGAGGCTGCACGCCGCCGGCGCCACCGCGGGACGTCTCGACCTCCACGCGATCGTGCTCGACGACGACGGCGCGCCGGCGATCGTCGGCGCCGGCGCCGCGCAGGAGACGGCGCGGCCCACCGCGGCGTGGCGCGACGCCTCGGCGGGCGTGGCCGCCGACTGCGAGGCGCTCGCCGCGCTCGTCGACGATCTGCTCGCGACGTGCGACGAGCACGCGCCCGGTGCGGTGCGCGAGGGGCTCGCGGCGCGCGACGTCGCATCGGCGGCGACCGCGCTGCTGGCCGCCTGGCCCGCGCTGCCGATCGAGCGCGTGCGGTCCGAGCCCGCTGCGCCGCGACGCGAGCGGGAGCGGCGCCGTCGTCGAGTCGACGTCGACGCACCGCTGCCCGTGCGGTGGCTGCAGGCGGCGCTCGAGCGCGTGGCGCCCGTCGTCGCGTCGGTGCGTCGACCCGTCTGGATCGCCGCCGGAGCGGGCGCGGCGGCGCTCGCCGCGGCGCTCGTGCTGGGCGTCACGGGAGCGTCGGTGGCCGACGAGGCGCCACCGCCGGCAGGCGAGGCGGCGGCGATGGACGCCGCGCCGGTCGCGACCACGCGGCCCGTGCCGGAGTCGACCCCGGTCGATGCCGCCGCGGCGCTGCTCGCCGCGCGCGAGGCGTGCCTCGACGCCGCCGACGACGCGTGCCTCGCCGACATCCTCGACCCGACGGGCGGAGCGGCGGCCGCGACGTGGCGGCTGCCGGCCGACGCGGCGATGACCGAGGTGGCCGTGCTGGGCGACGCCGTGCTCGTCGACGTCGCCAGCAGCAGCGAGCCGGCGTCGGTCCTCGTGGTGAGGACCGACGCCGGCTGGATGCTGCGGGACGCCTGGGCGGCGTGACTAGATGCCCAGCTGCCCCTCGAAGTCGCCCGCCTCGAGCCGCTGCTTCACCTGCGTGAGGTAGCGGGCCGCGTCGGCGCCGTCGATGATGCGGTGGTCGTACGACAGGGCGAGGTAGACCATCGAGCGCACGGCGATCGAGTCCTGGCCGTCGACCGAGACGACGACGGGCCGCTTGACGACCGTGCCGACGCCGAGGATCGCACGCTGGGGCTGGAACACCACGGGGGTGTCGAACAGCGCGCCGCGCGAGCCGGTGTTCGTGAGCGTGAACGTGCCGCCCGCGAGCTCGTCGGGACCCAGCTTGTTGTCGCGCGTGCGCGACGCCAGGTCGGCGATCTGCTCGGCGAAGCCGCGCAGGTCGAGCTTCCCGGCGTCCTTGATGACCGGGGTCAGCAGGCCGCGCTCGGTGTCGACCGCCATCGAGAGGTTCTCGACGTCGGGGTAGGTGATCTCCTCGCCGTCGTCGCTCGCGTTGATGATCGGGTGCGCGCGGAGCGCCTCGACCGCTGCGAGCGAGAAGAACGGCAGGAACGAGAGCTTCTGCCCCGTCGTCTCCTGGAAGCGGCCCTTCACGCGGTCGCGCAGCTGCGCGACCTTCGTGACGTCGACCTCGACGACGGTCGTGAGCTGCGCCGTCGTCTGCATCGACTCGACCGCGCGCTTCGCGACCACCTTGCGGAGGCGCGACATCTTCGCGGTCGTGCCGCGCAGCGGCGAGTCCTCGATCGGGGCCGGAGCGGCGGCGGCGGCGGGTGCCGACGTCGCAGCGGGCGCGGCCGTGGCAGCCGCGAGCACGTCCTCCTTGCGGATGCGACCGCCGACGCCCGTGCCCTGCACGGAGCCGAGGTCGACGCCCTTCTCGTGCGCGAGCTTGCGCACGATGGGCGTGACGTAGGCGGATGCGCCCGAGATGGCCGGCGCGGCGGGAGCGGCAGCCGGTGCTGCCGGCGCCGGGGCTGCAGCCGGAGCCGCGGGGGCCTCCTGCTTCGGAGCGGCCGGAGCCTCGGGAGCCTTGGGGGCGGGCGGGATCTCCTGCACCGGGGCCGGTGCCTGCGCGGGAGCGGACTCCTGCTTCGGCTCCTCGGCCTTCGGCTCCTCCTGCTTCGGCTCCTCGGCCGGCGCCTCCTGCGCGGGTGCCTCGGCCGGAGCCGAGCCGCCTGCGGAGCCGCCGACGCGCGCGATGACCGAGCCGACGTCGACCGTGTCGTCCTCGTTCGCGAGGATCTCGGAGATCGTGCCGGCGACGGGCGACGGCACCTCGGTGTCGACCTTGTCGGTCGAGATCTCGACGAGGGGCTCGTCGACCTCGATCGTGTCGCCGACCTGCTTGAGCCAGCGCGTGATCGTGCCCTCGGTCACGGACTCGCCCAGGGCGGGCAGCGTGATGTCGGTCGCGTCGCCTCCTGCGTCGTTCGCACCCGCCTCGGGGGCGGCTGCGGGCTGCTCGGCCTCGGTCGACGGAGCCTCGGGCTCCTCGGTCTCGGCCTCCGACGTCGTGCCCTCCTCGGCGGCCGGTGCGGCCTCCTCGGCGGCGGGCTCCTCTGCGGGAGCGTCGTCGGCGGGAGCGTCGCCCGCGTCGCCCACTCGGGCGATGACGGCGCCGACGTCGACGGTGTCGTCCTCGTCGGCCAGGATCTCGGTGATCGTGCCCGCGATGGGCGACGGGACCTCGGTGTCGACCTTATCGGTCGAGATCTCGACGAGGGGCTCGTCGACCTCGACCGTGTCGCCGACCTGCTTGAGCCAGCGGGTGATGGTGCCCTCGGTGACGCTCTCGCCGAGCGCGGGCAGGGTGATGTCAGCCATGCGGGTCTCCTAGATGGCGTGGAGCGGCTTGCCGGCGAGCTTCAGCATCGTCTCGCCGAGCGACTCGCCCTGGGTCGGGTGGGCGTGCAGCAGCGATGCGACGTCCTCGGGGTAGGCCTCCCAGTTCACGATGAGCTGGGCCTCGCCGACGAGCTCGCTGACGCGGCGGCCGATCATGTGCATGCCGACGACGGGGCCGTCCTTCACGCGCACGGCCTTGACCGTGCCGGAGGTGCCGACGATCTCGCTCTTGGCGTTGCCGGCGAGCGAGTACTCGTAGGCCTCGATCGCGTCGGCGCCGTACTGCTCCTTCGCCTTGGCCTCGGTGAGGCCCACCGACGAGATCTCGGGGTCGCTGTACGTGACCTTGGGGATGTTCACGTCCTCGACGATGCGCGGCTCGAGGCCCGCGATCTCCTCGGCCACGAAGATGCCGTGCTGGTAGCTGCGGTGCGCGAGCTGCAGGCCGGGGGTGATGTCGCCGATGGCGTACACGCCGGGCACCGACGTCTGCAGACGGTCGTCGACCGTCACGAAGCCGCGGTCGGTCGCGATGCCGACGTCCTCGAGGCCGATGTCCTGCGTGACGGGGCCGCGGCCGACGGCGACGAGCATGAGGTCGGCGTCGATCGTCTCGCCCGACTCGAGCGAGACGTGCACGCCGGAGTCGTCCTGCGTCACGCCCGAGAAGCGCGCACCGAGCTTGAACTGGATGCCGCGCTTCTTGTACTGGCGCTCGAGCTGCTTCGAGATGGACTCCTCCTCGTTGGGGACGAGGTGGGGGAGGCCCTCGATGATCGTGACCTCGGCGCCGAAGCCGCGCCAGACGCTCGCGAACTCGACGCCGATGACGCCGCCGCCGAGCACGATGACGTGGCGGGGGATCCAGTCGAGCTGCAGCGCCTGCTCGCTCGTGATGACGCGGCCCTCGATGGCGAGGCCCGGGAGGGTCTTCGAGAACGAGCCGGTCGCGAGCACGACGTTGCCGGCCTCGATCGTCTGGTCGCCGACCTGCACGGTCGTCGGGGACGTGATGCGGCCCGCGCCCTCGATGACGGTGACGCCCTTGGCCTTGATGAGGCCCTGGAGCCCCTTGAACTTCTTCGCGACGATCTCCTCGCGGAAGCCCTTCACGGCCTCGATGTCGATGCCCTTGAGCTCGGCCTGCACGCCCGCGTGCGCGGCGTCGCGCACGACGTCGGCCACCTCGGACGAGTGGAGCATGGCCTTCGTCGGGATGCAGCCACGGTGCAGGCACGTGCCACCGAGCTTGTCCTTCTCGATGATCGCGGCGGTCTTCCCGAGCTGGATGGCGCGCAGCGCGACGGCGTAGCCGGCGCTGCCACCTCCCAGCACGACGATGTCGAACTTCTCGGCCACGTGCACGCACTCCTCGATGTCTCGCTGGCGGGCGTCGGCGCGTCGCCGCCGCCGTCTCCCAACCCTACCTGCTGGCGTCCGCGTGCTGCGTCGCCCTGGAGAGCGCTGAGAGCGGACGGGCTATCGGCCGGCCTCCGCCGTCCGCGGAGCCCTCGACAGCGCCGTGAGCGAGCCGAGCAGGCCGCGCACGACCACGCCCGTCGCGCCCTTCGGCGCCGTGCCCTTCGCGGCGCCCGTGTTCATGGCGGGTCCCGCGATGTCGAGATGCGCCCACGGGATGGGCGCGCCGTCGCGCTCGCCGACGAACGTCGACAGGAAGACGCCGGCGAGCAGCATGCCCGCCGAGCGGTTGCCGATCTTCGCGTTGGCGATGTCGGCGACGGGCGAGTCGAGCACGGGCAGCAGGTCGTCGGGCAGTGGCATGGGCCACACGTCCTCGTCGGCGGCGTCGTGCGCGGCGCGGATGGCGTCGACGAGCGCGTCGTCGTTGCCCATGAGCCCGGAGTAGCGGTCGCCGAGCGCGATGACCTGCGCGCCGGTGAGCGTCGCGACGTCGATGATGGCGTCGGCGCCCGTCTCGGAGGCGAGCGCGATGGCGTCGGCCATGACGAGGCGGCCCTCGGCGTCGGTGTTCGTGACCTCGACGGTGCGGCCGCCGCGGATCGTGAGCACGTCGTCGGGGCGGATGGCGGTGCCCGAGGGCATGTTCTCGGCGAGGCACAGATAGGCGGTGACGCGCACGGGCAGCTGCAGCGCCGCGGCGGCGGCGGCGACGGCATAGACCGTCGCGGCGCCCGTCATGTCGAACTTCATGTGCTGCATCGACGCGGCGGGCTTCAGCGAGAGGCCGCCGGTGTCGTACGTGATGCCCTTGCCGACGAGCGCGACGTGACGCTCGGCACCCGCGGGCGCCCACTCGACGGTCACGAGCCGCGGCGGCCGCGACGATCCCTGCCCGACGCCCACGAGGCCGCCGAAGCCCTCCTGCGCCAGCGCGACCTCGTCGCGCACCGTCACCGTGAGGCCCGTGGTCGACGCCTCGTCGCGCACGAGGTCGGCGAAGATCGCGGGGCTCAGGTCGCGCGGCGGCGTGTTCGACAGGTCGCGCGTGCGCTCCACGGCCTCGGCGACGATGCGGGCCCTGCGCACGACGGCGTCGGTCACGTGCACCTCGCCGACCACGACGGCGACCTCGGCCGGAGGCGTCGAGGACGCATCCTCTGCCTTGTAGCGGTCGAAGCGATACGCGCCCAGCGCGGCGCCCTCGAGCACCGCGGCGACGTCGTCGGCGTCGGTGACGGGGAAGGCGATCGCCACGGTCGGCGTGCCGGCGAGCGCGCGCGTCGCGGTCGCGGCGGCGTCGCGCAGGGAGCGCGTCGTCGCCGCGGCGCCGAGGCCGACGAACGCGACGGTGCGGCCGTCGACGACGGCGCGCACGACCTGGCCGGGCTTGCCGGTCGCGCCGATGGCGACGAGCAGGTCGGCGTCGACGCCCGACGCTGCGGGCGCGTCGCCTGCGAGGACGCCGCGCACGAGGACGTCCGCGGTGGCGTCGTCCGAGGCGGCGATGAGCGAGAGTGCGGGGATGGGCATGCCTCGAGCCTATGCGCGCCCGTCGGGGCCGCGGCATCGTCGGCGTCGAGCGCTGGCTACGCTGGATGCATGGTCAGGCCCGAGGATCTCATCGCGTTCTCCGACGAGGAGTCGGTGCCCGCAGGCCTCGACCTCGTCGTCGCGATGCACGGGTTCGCCGATGCGGGGGCCGCCGCCGAGCTGGCGGCCGCGACCATCGTCTCGACGCTGCCGCACACGTCGGTCGTCGAGTTCGACACCGACCTGCTCGTCGACCACCGCTCGCGCAGGCCGCACATCCTCTTCGACGAGGACCACATCGAGGAGTACGTGCCGCACGCGCTCACGCTCTCGCTCTGCGAGGACGACGCGGGCAAGCCGTTCCTGCTGCTCTCGGGCCCCGAGCCGGACTGGATGTGGGAGCGCTTCGCCGACGCGGTGCGCACCGTGGCGGAGCGCCTGCAGGTCGCGGCGACGACGATCGTGCTGTCGATCCCGATGCCCGTGCCGCACACGCGTCCGCTGGGCGTCACGGTGTCGGGCAACCGCAAGGAGCTCGTCGAGGCGTTCTCGGTGTGGAAGCCCACGTCGACCGTGCCCGCGTCGGTCATGCACCTGCTCGAGCATCGGCTCGCGCCCGAGATGCCCGTCGCGTCGTTCGTGGTGCTCGTGCCGCACTACGTCGGCGAGTCCGGCACCGCCGGTCCCGCGCTCGCCGCCCTCGACGGCGTCACGAACGCGACGGGGCTCGTGTTCCGCACCGAGGAGCTGCGCGGCACCGAGCGCGAGTTCCAGTCGCTCGTCGCGCAGCAGATGGCGACGAACGAGGAGCTGCAGCGCCTCGTGGCGACGCTCGAGGCGCGGTACGACGCGTACATGGAGAACGCCGGCGTGCGCTCGCCGCTCACCGACGAGGACGGCTCGCTGCCGACCGCCGACGAGATCGCCGCCGAGCTCGAGCGCTACCTGGCTCGCAGGCGCGCCGACCCGACGCAGCCGTGACCCGCGCGACCGGGGCTCGTTCGTGACCGGGGCAGACGGATGAACGGGCGGATGGCCTGGATCACGTGGGTGGTCTGCCTCGTCGCGTACCTCGTCTCGACGCTGCACCGCTCGTCGCTCGGTGCCGCGGCGCCCGACGCGATCGTGCGATTCGACGCCACGGCGGCGCAGCTCTCGAGCCTGGCGGTCGTGCAGCTCGTCGTCTACGCGGCCCTGCAGATCCCGGTCGGCGTGCTCGTCGACCGCTTCGGTCCACGCACGCTCATCGCCGTCGGCGGCGGGCTCATGGCCGCGGGCCAGGCCCTGCTCGCCGTCACGGACCTCGTGCCCGTCGCGATCGCGGCGCGCATCCTCGTCGGCATGGGCGATGCCGCGACGTTCATCTCGGTGCTGCGCCTGCTGCCGTCGTGGTTCTCGGGGCCCCGGCTGCCGCAGCTGTCGCAGTGGACGGGCAACATCGGCCAGCTCGGGCAGCTGTTCTCGGCCGTCCCGTTCGTGTGGATGCTGCAGCACCTGGGGTGGACGCCGTCGTTCCTCGCCATCGCCGGCTCGGGAGCGGTCGTCGCCGTGCTCGTGCTCGTCGTGGTGCGCAACGCGCCGCGCGGCGTCGACGCGCCGCGCACCGACAGCATCCAGCTGCCGGCGTCGTGGTGGCGCCGACTGCGCTCGGCGATCTCGCTGCCCGGCACGCAGCTGGGCTTCTGGGCGCACTTCACGACGCAGTCGCCCGGCACGGTCTTCTCGCTGCTGTGGGGCTTCCCGATCCTCGTGTCGGGCCTCGGCTACACGCGCGGCGAGGCCTCGGGGCTCGTCGTCGTCATCATCGCGACCGGGCTCGTGTCCGGCCCGCTGCTCGGCCTGCTGTCGGCACGGTTCCCGAGCCGTCGCTCGAACCTCGTGCTCGCGATCGTCGCGCACATGGCGCTCGCCTGGGCCGTCGTGCTGCTGTGGCCGGGACTGCCGCCGACGGGCGTCGTCGTGTGGATGCTCATCGCGATCGGCATCGGCGGCCCGGGCTCGCTCATCGGCTTCGACTTCGCGCGCACGTTCAACCCCGTGCGATCGCTCGGCTCCGCGAACGGCTTCGTCAACGTCGGCGGCTTCACGGCGTCGTTCTGCCTCATGGCGCTCATCGGCATCGCGCTCGACGTCATCCATCACGTGCGCCTCGATGCGGGGGAGCAGGCGGGCCTCTACGACTGGGAGGCGTTCCGCATCGCGCTGTCCGTCCAGTTCGTCGCGCTCGCGCTCGGCTCGGCGATGCTGCTGCACGCGCGGCACCGCACGCGCAGGCGCATGCAGGAGGAGGACGGCGTGACCGTGGCACCATTGTGGACGGCGCTGCTCGGCGTCCTGCGACGACGCCGGGGCTGATCGGCGGGAGCCCGCCGGGGAGCCGATGCGGGCGAGCGGGAATGCTCGAGCCCTGCGCGGCGCTATAATGGTACACATCGGCCCGTCGGGCGCAAGAGGCATCTTGTCGTCGACGGGCATCCGCATCCTTGCCCGCCGAACCTCCAGGAGGTGCCATGGCGACCCGCACCAGCACGAAGGCGAAGACCGACGTCGAGGCCGAGGCCACGACGACGACCGCTGCGAAGACGACGACCGCGAAGACCACCGCGGCCAAGAAGACGACGGCCACGAAGGCCACCGCCGCCAAGACGACCGCTGCCAAGAAGCCCGCGGCGAAGGCGCCTGCGAAGGCCCGCACGACGGCGAAGGCCCGCACGAAGGCTGCATCCGAGACGGCTGCCGACGCGGCCGACGAGGACGCTCAGGTCGCGCCCGAGACGCCCGACGTCGAGGACGACGACGACGAGACGGCACCGCGCCGCCCCGGCCAGAAGTCGGCCGACACGTCGTACGACGAGAAGCTGCCCACGGGCGCCCTCGTGCTGTCGACGACCGACGACGAGGAGGTGCCGGTCTACTCCACGACGATCACCGGCGCCACCGCCGACCCGGTCAAGGACTACCTGAAGCAGATCGGCAAGGTGCCGCTCCTCAACGCCGCAGAGGAGGTCGACCTGGCCATGCGCATCGAGGCCGGCCTGTTCGCGGAGGAGCGTCTCGGCAGCGACGAGAAGATCGCACCGAAGCTCACGCGCGAGCTCAAGTCGATCGCTCGCGACGGCAAGCGCGCCAAGAGCCACCTCCTCGGCGCCAACCTGCGTCTCGTCGTCTCGCTCGCGAAGCGCTACACGGGTCGAGGCATGCAGTTCCTCGACCTCATCCAGGAGGGCAACCTGGGCCTCATCCGTGCCGTCGAGAAGTTCGACTACACGAAGGGCTTCAAGTTCTCGACCTACGCGACGTGGTGGATCCGTCAGGCCATCACCCGCGCCATGGCGGACCAGGCCCGCACGATCCGCATCCCCGTGCACATGGTCGAGGTCATCAACAAGCTCGCCCGCGTGCAGCGCCAGATGCTGCAGGACCTGGGTCGCGAGCCCACGCCCGAGGAGCTCGCCCGCGAGCTCGACATGACGCCCGAGAAGGTCGTCGAGGTGCAGAAGTACGGCCGTGAGCCCATCTCGCTGCACACGCCCCTGGGCGAGGACGGCGACAGCGAGTTCGGCGACCTCATCGAGGACACCGAGGCCGTCGTGCCCGCCGACGCCGTCGGCTTCACGATGCTGCAGCGTCAGCTCGAGTCGCTGCTCGACTCGCTCTCGGAGCGCGAGGCCGGCGTGATCAAGATGCGCTTCGGCCTGGGCGACGGCATGCCGAAGACCCTCGACCAGATCGGCGACACGTTCGGCGTCACGCGCGAGCGCATCCGCCAGATCGAGTCGAAGACGATGGCGAAGCTGCGCCACCCGTCGCGGTCGCAGGCGCTGCGCGACTACCTCGAGTAGGCCGACCGCGAACACGCGTCGTCGTGGGGCGTCATCCGTCAGCGGATGGCGCCCCATCGTCGTATGATCTCCTTCTACCCCCAAGAAGGAATGCCGATACCCATGCTCCGTTCGAAGTCGCTGCGCATCGCAGCCGTCACCGCCGCCGTCGCGTCCCTCGCCCTCGTGGGCTGCTCGTCCGACTCGTCGCCCGAGGCGTCGGAGGAGGCGGGCGGCCTCACGCTCGCCGACGTGCAGGAGGCCGGCGTGCTCGTCGTGGGCACCGAGGGCACGTACTCGCCGTTCTCGTTCCACGCCGACGGCGGCACGGGCGAGCTCACGGGCTACGACGTCGACGTCATCACCGCGATCGCCGAGGAGCTCGGCGTCGAGGTGCAGTTCGAGGAGACGCAGTGGGACGCGATCTTCGCGGGCCTCGACTCGGGCCGCTGGGACGTCATCGCGAACCAGGTGTCGATCAACCCCGAGCGCGAGGAGCGCTACTCCTTCTCGACGCCCTACACGTACTCGCCTGGCGTGCTCATCGTGCCGACCGACAGCGACATCCAGTCGTTCGCCGACCTCGAGGGCGCCACGAGCGCGCAGTCGCTCACGTCGAACTGGGCCGAGGTCGCCGAGGAGAACGGTGCCACCGTCGAGGGCGTCGAGGGCTTCGCGCAGGCCGTCGAGCTGCTGCGCACGGGCCGCGTCGACGCGACGATCAACGACCGCCTCACGTTCCTCGACTACGAGACGGCGCAGGGCGGCGACATCGGCGTCGAGATCGTCGACGAGACCGACGAGGTGTCCGAGAGCGCCGTCACCTTCCGTCAGGGCAGCGACGACCTCGTCGCCGCCGTCGACGAGGCGATCGCGACGCTCACGGCCGACGGCACGCTCGCCGAGATCTCCGCGCGCTACTTCGGCGAGGACGTCTCCGTCCCGGAGGCGTGACCTCCCGGCCATAGGCTCTCGCCATGGACTGGGACCTCGTCCTCGAGTCGATCGGGCCGATCGCCCTCGGTGGGCTCACCGCGACGATCCCGCTGACCCTCATCACGTTCGCCCTCGGGCTCGTGCTGGCGATCGGGCTCGCACTCATGCGGATCTCGGGCGTGCGCGTCCTCTCGGGCATCGCGCGCGTCTACATCTCGCTCATTCGCGGCACCCCGCTGCTCGTGCAGCTGTTCCTCGTGTTCTACGGCCTGCCGTCGGTCGGCATCGTCATCGACGCGTGGCCGAGCGCGATCATCGCGCTCTCGCTCAACGTGGGCGGATACGCGGCCGAGGTCGTGCGCGCAGCGATCCTCTCGATCGCTCGGGGGCAGTGGGAGGCTGCGTCGATGCTCGGCATGAGCCGCGGTCAGGCGCTGTGGCGCATCATCCTGCCGCAGGCGTCGCGCGTCGCCGTGCCACCGCTGTCGAACACGTTCATCTCGCTGGTGAAGGACACGTCGCTCGCGTCGGTGATCACCGTCACGGAGCTGTTCCGCACCGCGCAGCAGATCGCGGCGCCGAGCGGCGAGTTCCTCGTCATCTACGGCGTCGCCGCCGTCGTCTACTGGGTGCTGTGCACGATCCTCGCGTTCGGCCAGGACCTGCTCGAGAGGAGGCTCGACCGCCATGCCGTCTGACGTCCCCACCGCGTCGCAGCCGCTGCTCGCCGTGCGCGGGCTGCGCAAGTCGTTCGGTGACCTCACGGTGCTGCACGGCGTCGACCTCGACCTGTGGCCCGGGCGCGTGCACGCGCTCATCGGCCCCTCGGGGTCGGGCAAGACCACGGTGCTGCGCTCGCTCAACGGCCTCGAGGTCGCCGAGCAGGGCACGCTCACGACGCCCGACTGGTCGATCGACCTCGCGCGCGGCCTCTCGCGCGCCGACCGCGCCCGTCTGGCGGCGCTGTCGTCGATGGTCTTCCAGCAGCACCACCTCTTCCCGCACCTGACGGTGCTCGACAACGTCGTCGTCGGCCCGAGCGTCGTGCAGAAGGTGCCGCGACGCGAGGCCGTCGAACGCGCCATCGCGCTGCTCGAGCGCGTCGGCCTCGCCGAGAAGGCCGCTGCTCGCCCGTCGGAGCTCTCCGGGGGACAGCAGCAGCGCGTCGGCATCGTGCGTGCTCTGGCGATGCGTCCGCAGATGCTGCTGTTCGACGAGCCGACGAGCGCCCTCGACCCCGAGCTCGTCGGCGAGGTGCTCAAGGTCGTCGGCGAGCTGGCCGATGACGGCTGGACGATGGCGATCGTCACGCACGAGCTCGCGTTCGCCCGCGCCGTCGCCGACACCGTCTCGTTCTTCGACCACGGCGTCGTCGTCGAGCAGGGCACGCCCGAACAGCTCTTCGACGACCCGCAGTCGGAGCGTCTGCAGCGCTTCCTGCGTCGCCTCACCGACCCGCTCGGCTGAGTCGGGATCCCGCGCGGCCGCTGGTCGCCGGACACGCAGAAGGGCCCGCCTCGCGGCGGGCCCTTCCTCGTCGTGCCAGCGGACTCAGTCCTGCTGCAGACGCTCGCTCTCGTCGTGCCACACCAGCGCGAGCGGCGCGAGCTTCTCGCGGTGCTTCGTCGCGTGGTGGGCGCAGAAGAGGAGGACGCCGGACTCCATGGTCGCTCGCACGTATGCCTGCGCACCGCAGCTGTCGCAGCGGTCGAGACCGGTGAGCGGTGCCGTGGCCTCCGACTCGATGGTCGAGATGGTGTCGTTCACGGTGTACCTCCTTCTCCTGACGTTCACCCACTCTGCCACGTCGTCTGTTGCATCCGCGTGACATCTGGCGTCGTTTCGCGCGCGGCGTACGCCGCGTGCCTGTGCCGTGGGTTCGTCGCCGGTCCATAGGCTGGATGTCGAGCAGAAGGAGCATCCTTGGCGTCGAACGACTACACCGCCAGGCACCTGTCGGTCCTCGAGGGACTCGAGGCGGTGCGCAAGCGACCCGGCATGTACATCGGGTCGACCGACTCGCGCGGCCTCATGCACTGCCTGTGGGAGATCATCGACAACTCGGTCGACGAGGCGCTCGCAGGCCACGGCACGCGCATCGAGGTGCAGCTGCACGCCGACGGCTCCGTCGAGGTGCGCGACCGCGCCCGCGGCCTTCCCATCGACGTCGAGCCCCGCACGGGCCTCACGGGCGTCGAGGTGATCTTCACGAAGCTGCACGCGGGCGGCAAGTTCGGCGGCGGCGCCTACGCGTCGTCCGGCGGCCTGCACGGCGTCGGCGCCTCCGTCGTCAACGCCCTGTCCGAGCGCCTCGACGTCGAGGTCGATCGCGACGGCGCGACGTGGGCGATGAGCTTCCACCGCGGCGAGCCCGGCGAGTTCCTCGACGGGAAGGACGAGGCGTCGCCGACCGCGACGTTCGTGCCGTTCGTCGACGGCTCGCGCCTGCGCAAGGTCGGCAAGGTCGCGAAGGGCGTCACCGGCACGCGCGTGCGCTACTGGGCAGACCCGCAGATCTTCACGCGCGACGCCGCCTTCCAGCTCGACGGGCTCGTGCGCCGCGCGCGCCAGACCGCGTTCCTCGTGCCGGGCCTCGAGCTCGAGATCGCCGACGACCGCACCCCCCTCGCCGAGGGCGAGGCGGCGGCCGACCGCATCCAGACCTTCCGCTACGACGGCGGCATCTCGGAGTTCGTCGACTTCCTCGCCCCCGACCCGTCGCTCACGGCCACGTGGCGCATCCAGGGCGAGGGCGGCTTCGCCGAGACCGTGCCCGTGCTCGACGAGCAGACGGGCCACATGGTCTCGCGCGAGGTGCAGAGAACGTGCGAGGTCGACATCGCCATGCGATGGGGCACCGGCTACGAGACCGTCGTGCAGTCGTACGTCAACATCATCGCGACACCCAAGGGCGGCACGCACCAGACGGGCTTCGACCAGGCACTCACGAAGGTGCTGCGCGACCAGGTCGCCGCGAACGCCCGCCGCCTCAAGGCCGGCACCGACAAGCTCGAGAAGGACGACATCTCGGCGGGCCTCACCGCCGTCGTGACCGTGCGCCTGCCCGAGCCGCAGTTCGAGGGCCAGACGAAGGAGGTGCTCGGCACGCCCGCCGTGCGCCAGGTCGTCTCGAAGGTGCTCACGCAGGGCCTGCTCGACCGCTTCACGTCTGCCAAGCGCGACGACAAGGCGCAGTCGGGGCTCGTGCTCGAGAAGGTCGTCTCGGAGATGAAGGCGCGCCTCTCGGCCCGCCAGCTCAAGGAGACGCAGCGCCGCAAGACGGCGCTCGAGTCCTCCTCGCTGCCGCCCAAGCTCGCCGACTGCCGCTCGTCGGACACGACGCAGAACGAGCTGTTCATCGTCGAGGGCGACTCGGCGCTCGGCACCGCCAAGCCCGCGCGCGACTCCGAGTTCCAGGCGATCCTGCCCATCCGGGGCAAGATCCTCAACGTGCAGAAGGCCTCGATGGCCGACATGCTCGCGAACGCCGAGTGCGCCGCGATCCTGCAGGTCATCGGCGCGGGCTCCGGCCGCACGTTCGAGCTCGAGGCCGCCCGGTACGGCAAGGTCATCATCCTGTCCGACGCCGACGTCGACGGCGCGCACATCCGCACGCTGCTGCTCACGCTGCTGCATCGCTACGCGCGTCCGCTCATCGAGGGCGGCCGCGTCTTCGCCGCCGTGCCGCCGCTGCACCGCACCGTGGTGAAGGCGCGCGGCCGCACGCCCGGCGAGGTCGTCTACACGTACTCCGACGCCGAGAACACGGCGCTGCAGGCGCGGCTCGCGAAGCAGGGCCGCACGTTCGACAAGCCGCAGCGCTACAAGGGCCTCGGCGAGATGGACGTCGACCAGCTGGCCGAGACGACGATGGATCGCCGCAAGCGCACGCTGCGCCGCGTGACCATCACCGACACGGAGCGCGCGACCGAGGTCTTCGAGCTGCTCATGGGCAACGACGTCGCCCCGCGCAAGGAGTTCATCGTGAACGCGCCCGGCTTCGACCGCGAGCGCATCGACGTCTGACCCGGGTCAGGGCGCGGCGCTCGACGCCCGTGCCGCCACGGCGACGAGCGCCTCGATCGTGCGGCGCACCGCGGCGGATGCGAGCGCGTCGGGCCTCGCCAGGGCGTCGACGTGCCGCACCAGGTCGACGTCGGCGAGGCGACGCAGCACCACCCCGTCGGTCGCGAGCGACCGCGCCGCCGCGCTCGGCATGATCGCGATCGCAGCACCCGCGCGCACGACCTCGGCCGTCACCGAGAAGTCGTTGATGCGGTGCAGGATGCGCGGCGGTCGCGCTGCGACGGCGCCGACGTGCGCGATGACCCCCGCGAGCGGGAACCCCTCGTGCACCGACACCCACGGCTCGTCGGCGACGTCCGCGGCCGTCAGGCGACCGCGGGCGGCGAGCGGATGCGTCGTGGGCATCGCGACCGCGAGGGGCTCGGCGAGCAGCGGCGTCGCGACGACGCGATCGCGCGGCCACTCGGCATCGTGCGACAGGCGGTGCGCGACGACGACGTCGTGGTCGAGCGTGAGCGCGGGGAAGTCGCGATGGGCGACGTCGGCGTCGGTGAGCAGCAGCGACGGGCCGTCGGCGACCGCACGCAGCAATGGGCCGAAGAGCATGAGCCCCGCGCTCTGGAACGCCGAGACGCGCACCGGACGCGCGACGTCGTCGACGAACGCGCCGACGGCCTCGCGGGCGCCGACGAGCGCCTCCTCGACGCGAACGCCGGCGGCGGCGAGCGCCTCGCCGGCGGGCGTCAGCACGAGCACGCGACCGCGTCGCATCGTGAGCGGCACGGGGGAGCGCGACTGCAGCACGGCCAGTTGCTGCGAGACGGCCGAGGCCGAGACGTGCTGCGCTGCCGCGACGGCGGCGACGCTGCCGCGTGCGGCGAGCTCGCGGAGGAGGCGCAGGTGCATGGGATCCATGAGGCTGACCTTACGGGTTCGTGAAGACACTGGCCGTTGCTCTCCCGCGTCTGCGCGGCGAGCGTAGGAGCATGCCCCGCTCCCGCATCCCCGAGTCGGTCGTCGACCTGCTGCTCGTGGCGGTGGCGGCGGTCTGGGGCGCGAGCTTCCTCGTCGCGAAGGAGCTGACGAGCGAGGTCGGCGTCGCCTCGACGCTCGCACTGCGCTTCCTCGCGGCGGCCGTCGGCCTCGCGCTCCTGTGCCTCGTCCGTCGCGAGCGACTGCCGCGCGGTCGAGGCCTCGCGATCGCGGCGGCGCTCGGCTGCTCCCAGGCGCTCGTCATCGGTCTCGAGACGTGGGGCGTGCACCGCACGTCGGCGACCAACGCCGGCCTGCTCATCAGCCTCGCGCTCGTGTGCACGCCCGCGCTCGAGAGCGTCGCGTCGCGATCGTGGCTGCCGCGCTCGTACTTCGTCGCCGCGGTCGCCGCCGTCGTCGGCGTGGCGCTGCTCGTCTCCGACGGCGGCCTCCGCATGCCGACCGTCGGCGATCTCCTCGTGATCCTCGCGGCGGTCGTGCGCGCGCTGCACGTCACGGCGAGCGCGCGCCTGACCCGCACGCGCACCGACTCGACGCTCGGCGTCGTCATGGTGCAGCTCGTGGTGTGCGCCGTCGTCTCCTGCGCGATCGCCGGCCCGCCGCTCGGCGACGCCGCAGCGCGGCTCTCGCCCGGCGGATGGGCGAGCGTCGCCTTCCTCGGTCTGCTGTGCTCGGTCTTCGCGTTCGTCGTGCAGCTGTGGGCCGTGCGCCGGACGTCGGCGACGCGCGCGAGCATCCTCATGGGCACCGAGCCCGTCTGGGCACTCGCGGCGGGCGTCGCGCTCGGCGGCGAGTCGCTGGCGCCCATCGGGCTCGCGGGCGCCGCGCTCATCGTCGCGGCGTCGTACGCGGGCCAGGCGATCGAGCGTCGGCATCGCCGCGCACAGGATGCGCCAGGCGTCGACGAGGAGCGGCTGACGACCGCGGCCTGACGGCCGCGGTCAGCTGCCGAGCGTCGTGCCGATCGCTCCGATGGGCTGCTCGACGGCGATGCCCGAGCCGGTGCGGGTCGTCGGCTCCGGCAGCGCGCGCTGGCTGCCGTCGCTGCCGACCGCGAGCGGCGCCGTGCCCGCCCATGCCGCGGCCAGGGTCGTCTCGCCCTTGAGGAAGCGGTGGCCGGCGACGCCGCCCGTCGCGCGCCCCTTCGCCGGGAACTCGTCGATGAGCGACACCTTCACGCGCGCGTCGTCGAGGCCCGCGAGCGTCTCGGCCGCCGCGGTCACCGTGACGATCGCCGCAGCGTCGGTCGCGACGCCTGCGAACAGCACGGTGGCGTCGCCCTTGAGCGAGATGCCCTTCATGCCCGCGGCGCCAGGCCCCTGCGGGTTGACGTCCTTCGCCTTGAAGCGCAGCACCTGCGCGTCGGAGGCGACGAGCACGACCCAGTCGTCGTCGGTCGCGTGCCCGACGCCCACGACGCGGTCCTTGGGCTTCAGCGCGATGATCTCGGTCTCGTCGCGGTCGGCGAGCGCCGACGGCAGCGTGCGCTTGACGGTGCCCTGCGCGGTCGCGACGAGGATCGGCCGCTCGTCGGCGAGCGACACGATCGAGACGACGTCCTCGCCGCGCTCGAGCGCCACGAGGTCCTTGACCTTGAGGCCGGCGGTGAGGCCGATCGAGGTGGCCGGCACCGACGGCAGGTCGACGGGCGTCGTGCGCAGCACGCGACCCGCGGTCGTCACGACGCCGAACGCGCCGCGCGTCGTGGTGCGCACCTCGGCGCGGATGGCGTCGTGCCGCGAGCGCCGAGCCGGCGCGGGCAGCGGCTCGGTCGTGTCGACGCGCACGAGGCGGCCCGTCGCCGACAGCACGACGGCGGTCGGCTCGTCCGCGACCTCGAGCTGCGCCTGCTGCGCCTTCGTCGTGGCCTTGGGGCGCGCCTCCGTCAGCAGCGTGCGGCGCGGCGTGCCGAAGCGCTCCGCGACGTCGTCGAGCTCGTCGGCGACGACGCGGTTCAGCAGGCTGCGGTCGGCGAGGATGCGCTCGAGCTCGGCGATGCGCCGCCGCAGCTCGTCGGCCTCCTGCTCGAGCTCGATGCGCGAGAACCGCGTGAGGCGGCGCAGACGCAGCTCGAGGATGTACTCGGCCTGCGCCTCCGACAGGTCGAAGACGTCCTGCAGGCGCGTGCGCGCCTGGCCGGCGTCCTCGCTCGTGCGGATGACCTGGATGACCTCGTCGATGTCGACGATCGCGATGAGCAGGCCCTCGACGAGGTGCAGGCGATCCTTCGCCTTCTGCAGCCGGAAGGCGCTGCGACGTCGCACGACCCGCAGGCGGTGGTCGAGGTAGACGCGCAGCAGGTCGACGAGCCCGAGGGTGCGGGGCGTGCCGTCGACGAGCGCGACGGCATTGATCGAGAACCCGTCCTCGAGCGGCGTGACGCGGTAGAGCTGCTCGAGCACCGCCTCGGGGCTGAAGCCCGTCTTCACGTCGACGACGAGGCGCAGGCCGTGCTTGCGGTCGGTGAGGTCCTGCACGTCGGAGAGCCCCTGGAGGCGCTTCGACTGCACGCCGTCCTTGATCTTCTCGATGACGCGCTCGGGCCCCACGAGGTAGGGCAGCTCGGTGAACACGAGCTGCGACCTGCGACCCGTGCGCTCGATCGACACGCGTGCGCGGGTCTTGAACGAGCCGCGGCCCGTCGCGTAGGCGTCGCGCACGCCGTCGAGGCCCGCGATGATGCCGCCGCCGGGCAGGTCGGGACCGGGCACGAACGCCATGAGGTCGTCGACGGTGGCATCGGGATGCTCGAGCAGGTGCTTCGCGGCCTGCACGATCTCGACGAGGTTGTGCGGCGCCATGTTCGTCGCCATGCCGACGGCGATGCCGGCGGCGCCGTTCACGAGCAGGTTCGGATACGAGGCGGGCAGCACGACCGGCTGCTGGAACTCGCCGTCGTAGTTCGGCTCGAAGTCGACGACGTCCTCGTCGAGGCCGGCCGTGAGCGAGAGCCCTGCGGCGTCGAGGCGCGCCTCCGTGTAGCGCGACGCGGCGGGACCGTCGTCGAGCGAGCCGAAGTTGCCGTGGCCGTCGACGAGCGGCACGCGCATCGTGAAGGGCTGCGCGAGGCGCACGAGCGCGTCGTAGATGGGGGAGTCGCCGTGGGGGTGGAGCTTGCCCATGACGTCGCCGACGACGCGCGCCGACTTCACGTGGCCACGATCGGGCGTGAGCCCCATCTCGGCCATCTGGAAGAGGATGCGCCGCTGCACGGGCTTGAGCCCGTCGCGCGCGTCGGGCAGGGCGCGCGTGTAGATGACGGAGTAGGCGTACTCGAGGAAGGAACCCTGCATCTCGGTCGCGACATCGACGTCTTCGATGCGCTCGCCGTCGGAGGGTGCTGCGATGTCGGTCATAGGCTGTCCAGATGCTACCTGCGGCCAGCCCTGCCGGCGTGCGCCTCGCCGACGTGCTCGCCTCCCAGGTGCTCTCGGCGACCGGCGCACGCAACGCCCTCGGCCTGCCGCGTGCGCGTCGCAGCGTGCTCGTCGTCGTCGACGGCCTCGGGGTCGCCAACCTGAACGCGAGGGCGGGACACGCGCGCACGCTCGTCGCCGGGCCGCGCAAGGGCATCGTGTCGGGCTTCCCGACGACGACCGCCGCGGCGCTCACGTCGCTGTACACCGGCACGGCGCCGGGCACGCACGGCATCGTCGGCTACGACGCGCTCGTGCCCGGCGTCGGCGTGCGCAACCAGCTGCGCGACTGGGGTGCCGACATGGAGCCCGAGACGTGGCAGCGCAGCGCCCCGCTGCTCGCCGACGTGCCCAGCACGGTCGTCAACGAGCCTCGCTACGTGGACTCGGGCTTCACCCGCGCCACGCTGCGCGGCGCCGACTACGTCGCCGCCCGCACCATCGACGACCGCATCGACGCCGCGATCGAGGCCGTGCACGCCCGTGACGGCATCGTGAGCTGCTACGTGCCCGACCTCGACCGCATCGGCCACGAGCGCGGCTGGCAGTCGGATGCATGGATCGACGCGCTCGAGCGCCTCGACGGCGCGATCGCGCGGCTCGCCGATCGCATCCCGGCCGGCGCCGGCATCCTCGTCACCGCCGACCACGGCATGGTCGACGTGCCCGAGCACCGCCACGTCGTCGTGCCCCCCGCGCTGCTCGACGGCGTCGCGCACGTCGCGGGGGAGCCGCGCTGCCTGCAGCTGCACCGCGACCCGTCGTGGAGCGGCTGGGAGGCGACCGTCGCGGCGTGGCGCGCGGCGTTCGACGACGTCGCATGGGTCGCGACGCGCGACGAGCTCGTCGCGTCGGGCTGGCTGGGCGACGTCGACGACGCGGTGCTGCCGCGCATCGGCGACCTCGTGGTCGCGATGCGCGGCAGCGGCGCGCTGTACGTGCGCGAGGACGACCCGGCGCGCGGGATGGTGGGCCAGCACGGCTCGTTCACGTCGGAGGAGCTGCGCGTGCCGCTCGTGCGCCTCGGCGCCTACTCGGGGTCCTGATGGCGCAGGCGGAGGTGCAACAGCCGGCGCGCGGCTGGCACGCGCGCCTCATCGTCGAGGAGCGGTACCGGACGCGCGCCCAGCGGCGGCGGCTGCTGGTGCTCGCCGCCGTGCTCATGGGCGTGGGGCTCGTCGGCTTCGCCGTCCTGCTCGCCGCCGTCGTGCCCACCCGCGGCCCGCTGCCGGTGGACCAGGCGGTCGACGCCTGGCTCGACGAGCGGCGCACGACCGGGCTCACGAGCGTCTCGACGGTGCTGGCGCTCGGCTTCGGCCCCATCGGCATGCCGATCGTCGTGCTCGTGACGCTCGCGATCTGGATCTGGCGCGCCCGCCACCTGTGGCGGCCGCTGCTCATCGCCGGCGGCATGCTCGTCGGCGTCGCCCTCGCGCAGGGCATCGCGCCGCTCGTGCAGCGTCCCAGGCCGCCGGCCGCGGAGATGCTCCTCGACGTCGACCGCACCTTCTCGTTCCCGTCGGGCCACGTGCTCGGGATGTCCGACTTCTTCCTGCTGACGGCCTTCCTGCTCGCGAGCCGCATCGCCGGGCGGTGGGTCACGGTGCTCGCGACGACCCTCGCCGTGCTGCTCGTCGCCGCGCAGGCAGCGAGCAGGCTGTACCTCGGCTACCACTGGCTCACCGACGTCAGCGCGTCCGTCGCGCTGTCGCTCGTCGTCGTCGGGGCGATCGTCGCCCTCGACACGCGGAGGACGGTGCGCGTCGAGGGCGAGCGGATCGACGGACCGCTCTCCGCGCCGCAGCACGACGGCACCTGACGATCCGGGATCGTCGCATGCCGTCGGCGCTACGCGTCGGTGGACGGGTCGAAGCCCTCGAGCGTGCCGTCGGGCGATGCGAAGCGCGCGACGAGCGTGCAGTCGAGGGCGCCGAGGCCCTCGGCCTGCAGCGCGCGCAGCTGCTCGAGCACGATGCGCGCCGCCGGCACGTGGACGCCCGTCTCGTCGGCGCCCGTGACGGCGAGCGACAGGTCCTTCTCGGCGAGGTCGGTCGAGAACCCCGGCGCGAAGCCGCGGTTCGCGGGGCTCGAGTCGACGATGCCGGGCACGGGGTACCACGTGCGCAGCGGCCACGAGTCGCCCGACGAGACGCTCGCGACGTCCCAGAACGCCTGCGGGTCGAGCCCGAGGTGCCTCGCGAGCTGCGAGCCCTCCGAGACGGCGAGCATGCCGATGCCGAGCATCATGTTGTTCACGAGCTTCGCGGCGATGCCGTGCGTCGCGGGACCGACCGCGATCGTCGAGCCCGCGAAGGGCTCGACGACGAGCGCCGCGTCGGCGACGTCGACCGTCTCGCCGCCGAGCATGACGGTGAGCGTGCCGGCCTCGGCGCCGCTCACGCCGCCCGACACCGGGGCGTCGACGAAGCGGTGGCCGCGTGCGACCGACTGCTCGTGGCACCACCGCGACGTCGCGACGTCGACCGTCGAGGTGTCGAGCACGAGCGTGCCGGGTCGCGCATGCGCCCACGCGCCGTCGGGGCCGTCGAGCACCTGCCGCACGTGCTCGCCCTTCGGCAGGCTCAGCACGACGACGTCGGCGTCGCGCACGGCGTCGGCGACCGACGCGGCCGCGACGATGCCGTGCGCGACGGCCGCGTCGACCAGCGCGGGCACGACGTCGACGCCGCGCACGTCCTGCCCTGCGGCGGCGAGATGCGCGGACATGCGTCCGCCCATCGCGCCGAGGCCGATCCAGGCGACGACGCTCATGCCTCGCCCCGCTCGGCCACGAGGCGCCGACGGTCCTCCTCGTCGACGGCGCGCAGCGACGTGCCCTTCGTCTCGCGCATGACGAGCACGGCGATGAACGTGACGGCGGCGGCGCACGCGAGGTAGATCGCGATCGGCACGGAGCTGCCCGCGGCGCTCAGCAGCGCGACGGCGATGATCGGCGCGAGGGATCCCGCGAGGATCGACGTCACCTGGTAGCCGAACGAGACGCCCGAGTAGCGCATGCGCGTCGGGAACATCTCGGCCATGATCGCCGGCTGCGGCGCGTACATGAACGAGTGGATGACGAGGCCGAGGCACACGGCGGCGATGATGATCGCCGGCTGCTCGGTGTCGAACATCGGGAAGGCGACGAAGCCCCATCCTGCCGCGAGCACGGCACCGATGCCCGACAGCGGTCGCCTGCCGACGCGATCGGAGAGGAAGCCGACGCACGGCACGACGAGCATGTGCAGCACGTGCGCCGCGAGCATGAACCGCAGGATCGACGCGGTGTCGTAGCCGTGCTGCGTCGCGAGGTAGGTGATCGAGAACGTGACGACGAGGTAGTACATGATGTTCTCGCCGAACCTCAGGCCCATGGCCGTGAGCACGCCGCGGGGGTAGCGGCGCAGCACCTCGAAGACGCCGTACGACTGCGCCTTCGACTCGGCGACCTCCGCCTTGACCTCCTGGAAGATCGGGGCGTCGTCGATGCGGGTGCGGATGTAGTAGCCGATGATCACGATGACGACCGACAGCCAGAACGCGACGCGCCAGCCCCAGCCGAGGAACTGATCCTCGGGCAGCGTGCTCGAGAGGATGAGCAGCACGATCGTCGCGAGCAGGTTGCCGATCGGCACGGCCGCCTGCGGGAAGCTCGACCAGAAGCCGCGCGAGCGGTCGGGGGAGTGCTCGGCCACGAGCAGCACGCCGCCGCCCCACTCGCCGCCGACGGCGAAGCCCTGCACGAAGCGCAGGAGCACGAGCAGCGCCGGCGCGAGGAACCCGACCTGGTCGAAGGTGGGCAGGCAGCCCATGAGGAACGTCGCGGCGCCGACCATGACGATCGCGAGCTGCAGCAGGCGCTTGCGGCCGTACTTGTCGCCGAAGTGCCCGAACACGATGCCGCCGAGCGGGCGGGCGACGAAGCCCACCGAGTAGGTCGCGAACGCCGAGAGGATCGGCACGAGCGGATCGTCGGTCTGCGGGAAGAAGATGAGGTTGAACACGAGCGTCGCAGCGCTCGCGTACAGGAAGAACTCGTACCACTCGACGACGGTGCCCGCCATCGAGGCGGTCACCACCCGTCGCAGTCCGCCGGGCTTGGTCGTCGTCGTCGTCGACGCGGTCATGCCTACCTCCTCGTAGGGCCAACGCTGGTCGCGAGCCACGGTACCTGACCGCTCGTTCAGGTCGCCGGAGGCGTGCACAGGTGCCGCGACGCGACGATGCCCGCCGCGCGAGGCGACGGGCATCGGTGGGGATGCGGCGAGGGCGTCAGGCGGGCTCGTCGTCGCCGCGGGCGCCGAAGACGATCTCGTCCCAGCTCGGCATCGACTGGCGGCTGCCGCGCTTGGTGCGACCGCCCGAGAGCGGGCTCGTGTGGTGCACGCCCGGCTGCTCGTCGTCCTTCGCAGGCTCCGCGGGTGCGTCGAAGAGCGTGTCCTGGCTCTTGGGCAGGTCGGGGACGGTGCCCGTCTCGGCCTGCTGCAGCGCTGCCTCCCGCTCGCCGCGTCGGCGTCGCAGCGCCTCGAGCAGGTCGGCGGTGTGGTTCGGCGCCTGCGCGGGACGGGCCGTCGACACGGCGGCCTCGACGACCGCCGCCGGCTGCCCCTGGGCGGCGTCGCGCAGCACCGGGTTCGGCGTCACGGGCTTCGACGGCCCCTGCTGGCCGACGCGGAACGCGCCGGAGTCGAAGCGCTCGCCCTCGACGCGCGGCTGCGGCCTCGTCTGCTGCGGCGCGGGCTCCTGCGGCGCGGCCTCGACCGAGGCGGGCCCGACGGGCGCCTGCTGCTGCTGCTGGTGGTCGACGGCCCGCAGGCGCGGCATGAGCACCGTGGAGGCGTCGCCGCGCGTGCTGAGCGCCGTGGCCTCCTTGTCGCGCGGCGTCAGCGCCGCCTTGCGCGGCTCGAAGGTCCAGGTCGCGACGTGGTCGATGCCCTGCGCGTGGAAGCGCAGTCGCACGACCCACGCTCCGGCGCCCTCGCGCCATGCGAACCAGGCCTCCTCGCTGGCGCCGAGGTCCTGCAGGCGCGCCTCGAGGGCGTCGCCGAACGTCGTCTCCTTCGCCAGCGGATCGATGTCGCCCGAGGCGACGGCGACCTGCAGCGCCTGGTCGAGCACGTGGTCGCGCTCGGCGACGACGGGGCCCTCGAAGCGGCGCACGAACTCGAGGTCCTCGCCGGTCTCGGCGGCGACCTCCTCGGCGGTCTGGCCGCCGCGCAGCGCCGTCTGGATCTCGCGCGGCGAGGCCTTGCGCTGCGACGGCTGCGCCTTGGGCCTCGGCAGGTCCGGCAGCGCCGCGACGTCGATCGCGAAGCGCGCGCCGTCGGCGGCCTCCACGACGAGCAGGTCGTCCTCGACCCCGATCACACTGAGCTTGTCCATGCGCCTCACGTCCCGGTCCATCAGGTCTCCGTCAGCATCCCACCGTCGTCGGATCGGACGCGGGAATGACCGTGGCGTGCCGCGAGTTGCAATCGACGGATCGAACGTGCAGACTGTGCGCCGAATCCCCCGAACACTGGCCGAAGGAACGCTGAGCACGCAATGGCAACCGACTACGACGCACCGCGCAAGAACGACGACGACGCGGAGTCGATCGAGGCGCTCAAGGAGCGCGTCCCCGCCAAGGCGCAGACGGCCACCGATGACGACGCCGACAACCCCGGCAGCTTCGATCTGTCGGCCGCAGACCTGTCGGACGTCGAGCTCGAGACGATCGTGCTGCCGGCGCAGGAGGACGAGTTCACCTGCGTGAGCTGCTTCCTCGTGAAGCACCGTCTGCAGTTCGACCACGAGTCGAAGCTGGGCCCGATCTGCAAGGAGTGCGCATAGCGCACGGGGACGCACGCGTGACGCCCTGAGCGAACGACGCGCAGCGCGAAGGCCGCCTCCCTCGGGAGGCGGCCTTCGTCGCGTCGGGCGTCGAGCGGTCAGGCCCGCGCGTCGCGGATCGCGGCGGCGAGCGCCTCGGGTCGTCGCGTCGACAGCACCCACGCCGACGTCGGGTCCGCGTCGTCGACGACGGGGATGCGCACGAGCAGCGGCGCCCACGGCACGGTCGAGTGGAACGCGCGCGCATCCCAGTCGGCGTGCAGCAGGGCGTAGGAGCCTGCGCGGTCGAGCACCTGCGGCTCGCCGAGGGCCGCGAGCGGGATGCGCGCCCGCCCGGCCGAGAGCGTGGCGTCGTCGACGGCGACCACGGGGGCGGCCACGACGAGCGCGCCCGCGATGCCGAGGTACAGGACGATGGCGACGATCCACCCCCACACGGGGTCGATCGGCAGGAAGACGAGCACGGCCGCCGGCACGACGAGCAGGCAGACGGCGAACAGCCAGACGGGTGGCAGGAGACGCTCACGATGACGCACCCCTCCATCCTGCCCGCTAGCCTTGGCTCCCGTGGACGAGGTCGAGGTGCTCATCGTCGGCGAGCCGCCGACATACGCGCATCCTGGCGACGCGGGTGCCGACCTGCACGCCGCGGAGGCGATCACGCTGCAGCCGGGGGAGCGAGCCATGGTCGGCACGGGTGTGCGCATCGCGCTGCCCGACGGCCACGTGGCGTTCGTGGTCCCGCGCAGCGGCCTGGCCGCCAAGCACGGGATCACGATCGTGAACGCGCCCGGCACCGTGGATGCGGGCTACCGCGGCGAGATCAAGGTCATCCTGCTCAACACGGGCAGCGAGCCCCACGGCATCGCGGTGGGCGATCGCATCGCGCAGGTGATCGTGCAGCGCATCGAGCGCGCGCGCTTCGTGCAGGTCGACGAGCTGCCCGGCTCCGACCGCGGCGAGGGCGGCTTCGGCTCGAGCGGGTTCGGACGGACGAAGGAGACGCATGCCTGACGAGATCGACGACCAGCTCGACGAGGAGTCGTACGAGAAGAGCGCGCCCGAGGATCGCGACGAGGCGGGACCGCTCGACGAGGCCGAGGCGCCCGTGCGCCCGTACATCGACCTCGGCGGCCTGCGCATCGTGCCCCGCCAGGGCCTGCAGATGCGGCTCGAGGTCGAGGAGGCGACGAAGCGCGTCGTGGCCGTGACCCTCGAGCACGACGGCTCGACCGTGCAGCTGCAGCCGTTCGCGGCGCCGCGCTCCGAGGGCATCTGGGGCGCCGTGCGCGCCGTGGTGTCGGAGCAGCTCACGCGCCAGGGCGCGACGGTCGAGGAGGCCGACGGGCTGCTCGGTCCCGAGCTGCGCTGCACGCTGCAGCCCGGCCCCGACGGCCAGCCGCGCGCCGTGCGCGTCGTGGGCGTCGACGGCCCGCGCTGGATGCTGCAGGGCATCGTCGGGGGCAAGGCCGCGACCGACGACGACGCCGTCGCCGGCATCGTCGAGATCTACCGCTCGACGGTCGTGTGCCGTGGCGAGACGCCGATGCCCCCGCGCGAGCTCATCCCGCTCCACGCGCCCAAGCCCGCATGACCGACGCGCAGCGACCGGCCGACGACGCCGAGGGCGTCGAGCGCGATCGCGCCGACGAGGCGATCGCGAACGCGATCCGTTCGTCGAAGCTGGGCCACATCGCCCCCGGAGAGGCGCCCTCGGGCGGCGCGATCCTGCGGGCGATGGGCGGCGTGCGCGGCATCGTCGAGTCGCTGCTGCCCGGCCTGCTGTTCCTCGTGCTCTTCACGATCACGCAGGACGTGTGGATCTCGGTGCTCGTGCCGCTCGCCGTGTCGGTCGTGGCGGTGCTGCTGCGCGTGCTCACGAAGGGGCAGCCGGTGCTGGCCTTCGCCGGTCTCATCGGCGTCGGCATCTCGGCGGCCGTCGCCCTCTTCACGGGCAACGCCAACGACAACTTCCTCTGGGGCTTCATCGTCAACTCGCTCGGCGTCGTCGCCCTGACGATCTCGCTCATCGCGCGACGGCCGCTCATCGGCCTCATCGCGGGCGGGCTCACGAGCACGCCCTACGCCTGGCGCACCGAGCCGGCGCGCAGGGCCGTGGCCGTGCGCGCGACGATCCTGTGGATCTGCGTGCTCGCCGCGCGCCTCGCGGTGCAGGTGCCGCTCTACGCGGCCGAGGCCACGCAGGCGCTCGCCACGACGAAGCTGCTCATGGGCGTGCCCCTCTACGGCGCAGCGCTGTGGGTCACGTGGCTCATGGTGCGCGCCGTGCCCGAGCCCGAGGCCGAGCAGCGCGACGCGCCCGCATCCGCCTGACGCGGCCCGCGACACGCCCGCATCCGCCGGTCGGGCGCGCGGTCGCCGCTCGGACGGCGTAGGATGTCTTGACGTCAAGATACTTTCGGCCGCGGCCTCCAGCCCGCGGCTATGCTCGGACGCGCACAGCGTCAGGACGATCGTGTGGGGAGTCACCGTGTCGGCAGTGGACAGCTTCGGAGCCCGCAGCACCCTTCAGGTGGGCGGCCAGGACTACGAGATCTTCAGGATCGACCAGGTCGAGGGGCACGAGTCGCTGCCGTTCTCGCTCAAGGTCCTCCTCGAGAACCTCCTGCGCACCGAGGACGGTGCGAACGTGACGAAGGCGCAGATCGAGGCGCTCGGCGCGTGGAAGGCCGATGCCGACCCCGACACCGAGATCCAGTTCACGCCCGCTCGCGTCGTGATGCAGGACTTCACGGGCGTGCCCTGCATCGTCGACCTCGCCACGATGCGCGAGGCCGTGACGACGCTCGGCGGCGACCCCGACAGGATCAACCCGCTCTCGCCCGCCGAGATGGTCATCGACCACTCGGTCATCGCCGACCTCTTCGGCACCGAGAACGCGCTCGAGCGCAACGTCGAGATCGAGTACGAGCGCAACGGCGAGCGCTACCAGTTCCTGCGCTGGGGCCAGACCGCCTTCCAGGACTTCAAGGTCGTGCCGCCCGGCACCGGCATCGTGCACCAGGTGAACATCGAGCACCTCGCGAAGGTCGTCTACGACCGCACCGTCGACGGCGTGCTGCGCGCCTACCCCGACACGTGCGTCGGCACCGACTCGCACACGACGATGGTCAACGGCCTCGGCGTGCTCGGCTGGGGCGTCGGCGGCATCGAGGCCGAGGCCGCGATGCTCGGCCAGTCCGTCTCGATGCTCATCCCGCGCGTCGTCGGCTTCAAGCTCACGGGCGACATCCCGGCGGGCGTCACGGCGACCGACGTCGTGCTCACGATCACCGACATGCTGCGCCAGCACGGCGTCGTCGGCAAGTTCGTCGAGTTCTATGGCGAGGGCGTCGCCTCGGTGCCGCTCGCGAACCGCGCGACGATCGGCAACATGAGCCCCGAGTTCGGCTCGACGGCCGCGATGTTCCCCATCGACGACGTCACGCTCGACTACCTGCGCCTGACCGGCCGCGACGAGCAGACCGTCGCGCTCGTCGAGTCGTACGCCAAGGAGCAGAAGCTCTGGCACGACCCGTCGCGCGAGCTGCGCTTCTCGGAGTTCATGGAGCTCGACCTCTCGACGGTCGTGCCCTCGATCGCGGGCCCGAAGCGTCCGCAGGACCGCATCCTGCTGTCGGAGTCGAAGTCGCAGTTCGAGCGCGACGTGCTCAACTACGTCGCCGGCGGCTCGACCGACGAGGCGACGGCCGACGTCGTCGACGCGGCCTCGATGGACTCGTTCCCCGCCTCCGACCCCGGCATCGTCCCCGGCGACGAGCACGAGCACCACGAGCACGTCGCGACGAAGGTCGCCCCGCTGCGCTCGGGATCGTTCGCCGGCGCCTCGACGCCCGCGCACGTCACGACGCCCGACGGCCTCGAGTACGAGCTCGACAACGGCGCCGTGACCCTCGCGGCCATCACGTCGTGCACGAACACGTCGAACCCGTCGGTCATGATCGCCGCGGGCCTCGTCGCCCGCAAGGCGCGCGCCAAGGGCCTGGACCGCAAGCCGTGGGTCAAGACGACGCTCGGCCCGGGCTCGAAGGTCGTCACCGACTACTACGAGAAGTCCGGCCTCGACGAGGACCTCGAGGGCATCGGCTTCTACACGGTCGGCTACGGCTGCACCATCTGCATCGGCAACTCGGGCCCCATGATCGAGGAGGTCTCGGAGGCGATCAACGCCAACGACCTCGCCGTCGCCGCCGTGCTCTCGGGCAACCGCAACTTCGAGGGCCGCATCAGCCCCGACGTGAAGATGAACTACCTCGCGTCGCCGCCGCTCGTGGTCGCCTACGCGCTCGCCGGCTCGATGCACTTCGACTTCGAGTCCGACGCGCTCGGCACCGACCAGGACGGTCAGGACGTCTTCCTCAAGGACATCTGGCCCACCCCCGACGAGGTGCAGGAGATCATCGACTCGTCGATCTCGCGCGAGCAGTTCATCACGCAGTACGCCACCGTCTTCGACGGCGACGAGCGCTGGAAGAGCCTGCCGACGCCCGAGGGCCCCATCTTCGAGTGGGACGAGGACTCGACCTACGTCCGCAAGGCGCCGTACTTCGACGACATGACGATGGAGCTCACGCCCGTCGCCGACATCCACGGCGCGCGCGTCATGGCCGCGCTCGGCGACTCGGTCACGACCGATCACATCAGCCCCGCAGGCAACATCAAGGCGGGCACGCCCGCCGCGCAGTACCTCACGGAGCACGGCGTCGGCCAGCGCGACTTCAACTCGTACGGCTCGCGCCGCGGCAACCACGAGGTCATGATCCGCGGCACGTTCGCGAACATCCGCCTCCGCAACCAGCTCACGGCAGCGGTCAACGACGGCAAGGCCGTCGAGGGCGGCTACACGCGTGACTTCACGAAGCCCGAGGGCCCGCAGTCGTTCATCTACGACGCGTGCCAGTCGTACGCCGAGCAGGACACCCCGCTCGTCGTCTTCGGTGGCAAGGAGTACGGCTCGGGCTCGAGCCGCGACTGGGCCGCGAAGGGCACGCGCCTGCTGGGCGTCAAGGCCGTCATCACCGAGTCGTTCGAGCGCATCCACCGCTCGAACCTCATCGGCATGGGCGTCGTGCCGCTGCAGTTCCCGGCGGGCGAGTCGTGGGAGTCGCTGGGCCTCGACGGTACCGAGGTCGTGTCGATCACGGGCCTCGAGCAGCTCAACGATGGCGTGACGCCGAAGACCGTGCGCGTCACGGCCACGCCGAGCGAGCACTCCGCCGCCGGCAAGGAGCCGATCGAGTTCGACGCGGTCGTGCGCATCGACACCCCGGGCGAGGCGGACTACTACCGCAACGGCGGCATCCTGCAGTACGTGCTGCGCTCGCTCGTCTGAGCGTTCGTCCCGCGCCGAGGCGCAGGGAGGCGTGACCCCCGCAGGCTCCCAGCCTGCGGGGGTCTCGTCGTCGTAGCCTGGGCGCGAGCGCGACGACCGCGCCGAGCGAGGGAGACGACATGGGCCTCTTCAGGGCAACGCTGGACGCGGCGGGCGGCGTGCTCGCCGACCAGTGGAAGGACTTCCTCACCGTCCCCGAGGGCCTGAGCCCGACCGCTGCGCTCTTCGCCGCCGTGCCGCGCGGCCAGAACGCCGGCCGCGGCTCGAACACGTCCGCCTCCGACGGCATCATCACGAACGGCTCGCGCATCGTCGTGCCCGAGGGCTACGGCCTGCTGCTCATGCAGGAGGGCGCCATCACGGGCTTCGCCTCGATGCCGGGCGGCTACGAGTGGCGCACCGATGCGCAGGAGTCGCAGTCGATCTTCGCAGGCGACGACCTCATCGGCTCGCTCGTGCGCACGTCGTGGGAGCGCTTCAAGTTCGGAGGCCGCCCCGCCGCGCAGCAGCAGGCGTTCTTCGTGAGCCTCAAGGAGCTGCCGAACAACCGCTTCGGCACGCAGTCGGAGATCTACTGGGACGACGCCTACATGGGCGCGCAGGTCGGCGCGGTGACGCGAGGCACGTACACGCTGCAGATCGTCGACCCCATCCTCTTCGTGAAGTCGTTCGTGCCGGCGTCGTACCTGCGTCCCGGCGTCGTGTTCGACTTCGCGGACCTCGAGAACGATGCCGCCGCACAGCTCTTCAACGAGGTCGTCGCGTCGCTCGCACCCGCGTTCTCGATGTACACGAACGATCCCGCGAAGGGGAATCGCATCACGCGCATCCAGCAGGACTCGCTCGGCTTCGCGCAGAGCCTGTCGGCAGCCGTCGAGCAGGGCTATCGCTGGACGACCGACCGCGGCATCACGATCGTGAAGACCGCGATCGTCGCGATCGAGTACGACGCGCAGACGCGCGAGCTGCTGCGCAACGTGCAGCGTGCGGATGCGCTGTCGGGCCAGCGCGGGAACGCGAACCTGCAGGCGTCGGTCGCGCAGGGCTTCGAGTCGGCGGGGGAGACCCAGGGCACGGGCGGCATCCTCGGCATGGGCATCGCGGCGGGCTCCGCTGGCCTCGGCGGTCTGCAGCAGCCCGTGCCGGCGCAGCCGGCCCCGCAGCAGGCGGCGCCAGCGCAGGCCTCCGCGCCCGCAGCCCAGGGCGACGAGGACCCTGTGGCGGTGCTGACGCGCGCGAAGGCGATGCTCGACGCCGGCCTCATCACGCCCGAGGACTACGAGGCAGCGAAGGCGAAGGCGCTCGGGCTCTGACGCCCGCGCACGCAGACGCATGACCCTGCCACCCCCGCAGGCGCCGCCGCCCGGACCCTCGGGCGGCGGCGCGCCGCAGCCGCATCCACCGCACCCGCGCGCCGTGCCGGTCGTGCCGCGGCAGCCCCTGCCGCCGCCGAACCCGACGCAGCGCCTGTCGGCACCCGCCGCGGCCGCGGCCGCGCCGCAGGTGCCGACCGAGCTCGCGCTGCCGCCGCAGGGGCCGCAGACGCAGAACGAGCGGCTGCAGGACGGCATCAACCGCTGCCCGCGCTGCGGCTCGACCGACATCCGCCTCGCGATGCAGGGCGGCATGCTGCGGTGCGGCTACTGCCGCAACGAGTGGTCGGAGGAGCGGGTCGAGGAGCGCCTGGGTCTCGGCGAGGGCATCCGCGACCTGCGCGGCACGCTCGTCGCATCGGGGGCGCAGGACATCCGGCCCGACGTCTCGAGCATCCTCACGATCGCGTGCGCGGGCTGCGGCGCCGAGGTCGTCATCGACACGAACGACGCCATGAGCGCGCGCTGCCACTGGTGCAGGCAGCGGCTCGACGTCAACCGCCAGATCCCCAACGGCGCCGTGCCCGACGCCGTGCTGCCCTTCGCGCTGCCGCACGCCGAGGCCGTCGCGCGCATCCGCGCCTTCGCCGAGGCCCGTCGCGGCTTCGCGCACGCGCGCTTCAAGGCGGAGTTCGCGCCCGAGAACGTCGTGGGCGTCTACCTGCCGTACATGGTGGTCGACGCGCACGCGTCGACGCGCCTCGAGGGTCTCGGCGAGGTCGAGACGCGGCGCTACACGCGCGGCACGAAGAACAACCGGCGCACGTACTACGACGCCGACGTGGTGCGCGTGCGGCGAGCCGTCGACTTCACGGTCGACGACCTCACGCTCGAGTCCTCGGCCGAGCGGTCGAACCTCGACGTGCACCGGTCGACGAACAACATCGTGAACTCGATCCTGCCGTTCGACACGAAGAACGCCGTCGACTGGAACGCGGCCTACCTCGCGGGGTTCACGTCGGAGCGGCGCGACCAGGACGTGCGCGCGATGCATCCGCGGCTCGAGGACCAGCTCATGTCCGTCGGTCGCGCGCAGGTGCGGGGCACGCTCGGCGCCTTCGACCGCGGCGTGCGGTGGGAGACCGAGGCGCTCGACGTGCACGGCACGCGCTGGGTCGCCATGTACCTGCCGGTGTGGCTGTACTCCTACCACCACGTCGAGGGCGGGCAGGGCATGGTGCACTACGTCGCCGTCAACGGGCGCACGGGCGAGACGATGGGCAGCATCCCGCTGGCCAAGGGGAGGCTGCTCGCCGTCGCGATCGGCGTGGGTCTGCTCGTCGAGGCGCTCGTCGTGCCCATCGTGGCCGCGACCGTGTTCGCGTCGGTGTGGCGGTGACGGGCATGGACGCTCTCGCGCAGGTCGCGGCGGTCGTCGCGTCGTCGGACGGCGAGGGGTTCCTGCTCGCGCTCCTCGCCGCGGGACCCGCCGTGGGCATCGCGATCTACACGACCGTGCACCGCCGCTACCGCAACCAGGACAAGACGCACGTGTTCGAGCAGGAGACGCACATCGCCGCGGCGCCCGTGCAGGGCGACGACGTGAAGGTCGACGAGGTGAAGGGCACGCGTCGCCGCCGCATCGAGGGCGACGTCGCCGACCAGCACCGCATGCGCGTGCGGCGCGTGCCGTAGCCTCCGACGAGAGGAGGTCACCGTGGTCTGGAGCGTCGACGACGCACGTGCGTGGCTGCGCATGCCGCAGGCTGCCGACGACAAGTACGCCCGCGGCGTCGTGGGGCTCGTGACCGGGTCCGACGCGTATCCCGGCGCCGCCGTGCTGGGCGTCGAGGCCGCGCATCGCTCGGGTGCCGGGATGGTGCGCTACGTCGGGCCGCGGCGCGCGGCAGACCTCGTGCTCGCGCGCCGCCCCGAGACCGTCGCGGGCACGGGTCGCGTGCAGGCGTGGGTGCTCGGCTCGGGCACGGATGCCTCGCACCGGTCCGCGTCGCTCCGCTCGACGCTGCACGGGGCGCTCGCCGACGGCGTGCCGGCGGTGCTCGACGCCGGGGCGCTCGACCTCGTGCGCGTCGGTGCGGGGCCGAGGCTCCTGACGCCGCATGCGGGTGAGCTGCGCACCCTGCTCGCGGCGTCCGGCGTCGACGTCGAGCGCTCCGCGATCGCGTCGGACCCGGAGCGATGGGCGCGCGAGGCGGCGAGCCGCACGGGCACGACGGTGCTGCTCAAGGGCGCCCGCACGGTCGTCAC
Organism: Agrococcus jejuensis; assembly: GCF_007679035.1. Lineage (GTDB taxonomy): Bacteria > Actinomycetota > Actinomycetes > Actinomycetales > Microbacteriaceae > Agrococcus > Agrococcus jejuensis_A. Next base: position 316,774 of record NZ_VEFR01000001.1, read on the forward strand.
CGACGGCGAGCGCGTCGTGGTCGTCGAGGCGCCCACGCACTGGCTCGCGACCGCGGGCACGGGCGACGTGCTCGCGGGCGTCGCCGGCTCGCTGCTCGCAGCGCGTGCCGACGCCGTGCTCGCCGATCCCGCGTCGCTCGTCGACCTCGGCGCGACGGCCGCGTGGCTGCACGGCGAGGCGGGTGCTCGCGCGTCGCGGGGCGGACCGCTCGTCGCGCTCGAGGTCGCCGAGCACGTCGCCGACGTCGTGCGCGACGTGCTCGCCGACGATCAGCCGGCGTCGTCCTCCGGGTCCGCCTCCGCGAGGTAGCCGCGGATCCACAGCTCGCGGACCGCGGGCAGCGCCTCCGACGAGAGCGCCGTGGCGTCGACGTCGAGCAGCGAGGCGATGGCGTCGAGGATCGCGCCCACCGACAGCTCGCCGTCGCACGCGCCCACGAGCGCGGCGACCGCCGTGTCCACCTGGGTCGTGCGGCCGAGCGACCCGCCCTGAGTCAGCTCGATGACGGTCGGACCCGTCGCGCCTGGCCGCAGATGGCGCAGCTCCGTGACGTCGGCCTGCGCGACGAGGTGCAGGTCGCGCAGCGCGTCGTCGTCGAGTGCGGCGAGGCGCTCCTGCACCTCGATCGACGCCTGGAGGTGCGCGCCGGCATGCTCGAGACCGATCGCATGGCCGACGTGCTCGACGCGGATGCGCGGAGCGAGGGCGCCGTCGCGGGCCTGCGCAGCGACCCAGCCGAGGCCGATCGACCGCACGCCGCGCGCGGCGAAGTCGTCGAGCCAGGTCGTCAGCAGCGGGGCGTGGTCGTCGTCGCCGGGTCGCGTGCCGCCATCGCGCAGCCACAGCTCGGCGTAGCGCACGACGTCGAGCGACTCGCGCTCGAGCACCCAGCCGTCCACGCCGCCGGCGTCGAGCCAGCCGCGCACGCGATCGAGGCCCGCAGCACCGGCGAGCGACTCCCAGTTGCCGAGCAGGCGCGCGGCACCACCGGGCGCGAGGTGCGCACCCAGGGCCTCGACGACCTCCTGCATGAGCGCGTCGCCCGTGCGGCCGCCGTCGCGATACTCGTAGGCCGGCACGCCCTCGGCGCGCGGCGTGATGACGAAGGGCGGGTTCGACGCCACGAGGTCGAAGCGCTCGCCCGCGACGGGATCCCAGAGGTCGCCCTGTCGCGTCTCGACGCGGTCGACGCCGTTCAGCGCGCACGTCAGGCGCGTCATGGCGAGCGCACGCTCGGAGAGGTCGGTCGCGACGACGCGGTCGGCGAGGCGCGCGAGGTGCAGCGAGACGATCCCGCATCCCGAGCCGAGGTCGAGGGCCGATCCGGCGCGCACGGGCGGCAGGATCGCCGCGAGCGTGCGGGCCGCGCCGCCGACGCCGAGCACGTGGTCGGGCCGCAGCGGATGCACGCCCGAGAGCTCGTCGAGGTCGCTCGCGATCCACCACTCGCCCGACCCGAGCGCGTCGCGGAACGCGTACGGCCGGATCGTCAGCAGGGGAGCGACGTCGTCGCCGCGGCGCTCGACGATCCCGAGGCTCTCGGCGCCGGCGACGCCGACCGTCGGCAGCGCCGCGGCGGCGGCCTCGACGGGCACGGCGTCGCCGAGCCAGAGCAACCGCACGAGCGTCGCGAGCGGGTCGGACGCGTCCCCGAGCGCGCGGCGTGCGGGCGTCGCCACCATGCGTGCGAGCGCATCCGACGCATCCGCCCCGACGCGCGCCGAGACGCCCCCGCCCACGTACCCGGCGGTGGCCAGGTCGTGGGCGAGGGCGTCGACGCGGGCGCGATCCACCTAGGCGGCCGGGCCCGCGATGCGCGGCTCGTGGAACGCGCCGCCGAACGCACGCTCCGAGGCGCCCTCGCGGTCGAGGTACGGCGTGATGCCGCCCATCTGGAAGGGCCAGCCCGCGCCCAGGATCATGCAGAGGTCGATGTCCTCGGCTCCCACGACGACCTCGTCCTCGAGCATCCGGTGGATCTCGTCGGCGAGGCCGACCTCGAGCCGCTCCCGCAGCTGCTCGGCGGTGGAGGGCGTCGCGCCCTTCGGCGTGTGCTTCCTGACGATCGCGACGGCCCGCTTGTCGATGCCCTTCGCCTCGCCCTTGCGGTCCTTCTCGAGCAGCACGTTCGCCTCGGCCAGCTCATGGAGCGCCTTCGACTCGAAGAAGCGGTCGGGGAAGGCGCCGTGGTGCGTGTCGAGCACGTGCGCGCCGACCTTGAGGCCCACGAGGTCGAGCAGCACGAACGGATCCATCGGCAGGCCGAACGGCTGCTGCGCCGCGACGACCGTCTCGAAGGGCGTGCCCTGCTCGACGGCGTGCATCGCCTCGCCCAGCAGCTTCGCGAGCACGCGGTTCACGACGAAGCCGGGGGTGTCGCGCGTGATGACGGCGGTCTTCCTCAGGTCCTTCGCGACCCGCATCGCAGTCGCGAGCGCCGCGTCGTCGGTCGCCGGCGTGCGCACGACCTCGATGAGCGGCATGACGGCCACGGGGTTGAAGAAGTGGAAGCCGACGAGGCGCTCGGGATGCGCGAGGCGCGCGCCGATCGACTCGACCGAGAGGCTCGAGGTGTTCGTCGCGATGATCGCCTCGGGGCTCAGGTGCGGCTCGACCTCGGCGAAGACCTGCTGCTTGACGCCCAGCTCCTCGAAGACGGCCTCGATGACCCAGTCGCAGTCGGCGAAGTCGGCCTTGTCGACCGTGCCCGACAGCAGCCCCGAGAGTCGGTTGGCCGTGTCGCCGTCGAGGCGACCCTTCTCCTGCAGGCCTGCGAGCTCCGTGCGGATGCCCGCGAGCGCCGCATCCACGCGACCCTGGTCGAGGTCGGTGATGACGACGGGCACCTGCAGACGGCGCAGGAACAGCAGCGCGAACTGGCTCGCCATGAGGCCGGCGCCGATGATGCCGACCTTCGTGACGGGGCGAGCGAGCTCCTTGTCGGGCGCGCCGGCGGGGCGCTTCGCACGCTTCTGCACGAGGTCGAACGCGTAGATCGACGCGTGGAACTGGTCGGAGGCGATGAGCTCGGTGAGCGCGGCGTCCTCGGCGGCGAACGCCTCGGCGCGCGAGGCCTTCTTCGCGCCCTGCAGCAGCTCGAGCGCCTTGTAGGGGGCGAGGGCGACGGTGCCGATCCTCGACTCGAGCGACTTGCGCGCGATGCCGATCGCCACGTCCCACTTCACGGCGCGCTCGAGTCGGCCGGGCGAGTTCGGACGCTCGACCTTCGCGCCACCGAGCACGCCGTCGGCCCAGGCGAGCGACTGCTCGAGGAACGACGGGGCGCCGAACATCGCATCGGCGATGCCGAGCTCGAGCACCTGCTCCGGCTTCAGCACGCGGTTCTGCTTCAGCGGGTTCTCGATGACGACCTTGAGCGCGTGCTCGATGCCGATGAGGTTCGGCAGCAGGTAGGCACCGCCCCAGCCGGGGATCAGGCCGAGGAACACCTCGGGCAGCGCGACGGCGGGCGCCGTGGCGTTGATGGTGCGGTAGTCGGCGTTGAGGCCGATCTCGAGGCCGCCGCCGAGGGCGAGGCCGTTGATGAACACGAACGTCGGCACCCCGGCCTCGTGCAGCAGGCCGAGCACGCGGTGGCCGAGGCGACCGAGCTCCGCGCCCGTCTCGCGGTCGGGCAGCAGCCCGACGTTCGACAGGTCGGCGCCGGCGGCGAGGAAGTACGGCTTGCCCGTGACCGCGATCGCGTCGATCTGGCCCGCGGCGGCACGGCCGCGCTGCGCCTCGAGCACGTCACCGAGCTCGAAGAGCGTCGCGGGGCCCAGCGTCGACGGACGCGTGTGGTCGCGACCGTTGTCGAGCGTCACGAGCGCGATCGTGCGACCGGATGCGAGGGCGACGTCGCGCACGTACGAGTGCGTGACGACCTCGTCGAACTGCGCCGCTGCGAGGCGCGGGAACTCGTCGGCGATGCTCACTTGCGCTTCCTTCCGGTGAAGTGGGGGTTCTCCCAGATGACGGTGCCGCCCTGGCCGAGGCCGACGCACATGGCCGTGAGGCCGTAGCGCACCTCGGGGTGCTGCTCGAACTGCCGGGCGAGCTGCACCATGAGGCGCACGCCGCTCGACGCGAGCGGGTGGCCGATTGCGATCGCGCCGCCGTAGGGGTTGACGCGCGGGTCGTCGTCGTCGATGCCGAAGTGGTCGGTGAACGACAGCACCTGCACCGCGAAGGCCTCGTTGAGCTCGAACAGGCCGATGTCGTCGATCGACAGGCCGGCCTTGCGCAGCGCCTTCTCGGTGCTCGGCACGGGGCCGATGCCCATGATCTCGGGGTCGACGCCGGCGAACCCGAACGAGACCAGGCGCATCTTCGTCTGCAGGCCCAGCTCCTTCGCGGCATCCGACGACGCGAGGATCGACATCGTCGCGCCGTCGTTGAGGCCGGATGCGTTGCCCGCGGTGACGCGACCGAACTCGCGGAACGGCGTCTTGAGGGTGCTGAGGCCCTCCATCGTCGTCTCGGGGCGCGGCGCCTCGTCGGCGGTCGCGAGCCCCCAGCCCTCGGCCGTCTGCAGCGCGACCGGCACGAGGTCGGGGGAGATGTCGCCTGCGGCGAGGGCCGCCGCGTACTTCTGCTGGCTGCGCAGCGCGTAGCGGTCGGCGCGCTCCTTCGTGAGGTGCGGGAACCGGTCGTGGATGCGCTCGGCCGTCTTGCCCATGTTGAGGGCGTCGGCCGAGACCATGCGCTCCGCGACGAATCGCGGGTTCGGGTCGGCGTCCAGGCCCATGGGGTGACGCCCCATGTGCTCGACGCCGCCCGCGATCGCCACGTCGTAGCCGCCGAGCGCGATGCCGCCCGCGACGGCCGTCACGGCCGTCATGGCGCCCGCGCACATGCGGTCGATCGCGTAGCCGGGGACCGACTTCGGCAGCCCGGCGAGCATGCCCACCGTGCGGCCGAGCGTGAGCCCCTGGTCGCCCGTCTGGGTCGTCGCCGCGACGGCGACCTCGTCGATCCGATCGGTCGGCAGCGACGGGTTCCGCTCGAGGAGCCCGACGAGCGCCTTCACGGCGAGGTCGTCGGCCCGCGTCTGCCAGTACATGCCCTTCTCGCCCGCACGCCCGAACGGGGTGCGAACGCCGTCGACGAACACGACGTCGTGTGCCACTGAAGCCTCCTGCATGGGTGGATGCACGTCACGGTGCACGCTCGAGCCTAGGGAGGGTCGCTGCGCCCGGGCAGGCGGTTGCGGATTCCCTACGAGTCGGCGTCCGACGCCTCGTCGGGCGTTTGGTCGGCCTCTACAAAAGCGGCGGCGATTCGTTGTGCGGTCGCGTCAACCTGCCACGGGCGTGCGCCGAGGGCGACGAGCCCCTCGCCGACGGCCTGCGGCGTCGGCTCGCCGCGGAAGTCCCAGGTGAGCCTGCGCAGCGTGTCGGGCGTCAGCAGCTGCTCGTTCGGCATCGACAGTGCGTCGGCGACCGACTGCACCGCGGCACGGGCGCGCTGCAGGCGCGCAGCGGCCTCCGGGCGCTTCTGCCTCCAGAAGCGCGGCGGCGGCGGGCCGTCGGCGGGCGTGCGCAGCACGGGCAGGTCCTCGCTCGCGCGACCGGCCTCGAGCGCGGCGAGCCAGCGGTCCATCTGCGAGCGCGACGCGCGGCCGTGGAAGCCGCTCGTCGAGCCGAGCTGCGCCTTCGTGCGCGCTCCGCTCGTGGCGGCGGCCATGAGCGCGGAGTCGGGGATGAGGCGGCCGGGCGCGCCGTCGATCTCCTGCGCGTACGCATCCCGCGCCATCCACAGCGCCCGTGCGATCGCGAGCGTGCGGCGATCCTTCACGGCGTGCAGGCCCGAGAGGCGACGCCACGGCTCGGCGGCAGGCGGCTTCGGCAGCCGCGTGCGCGCCGCCTCGAACTCCTGGCGTGCGATCTCGGCCTTGCCCTGGGCCTCGAGGTCGGCAGCCATGGCGTCGCGCAGGTCGACGATGAGCTCGACGTCGAGCGCCGCGTAGGCGAGCAGGGCGGGCTCGATCGGCCGCCGCGACCAGTCGGACGCTGCATGCTCCTTCGCGAGCCGGATGCCGAGCAGGCGCTCGACGACCGCGGCGAGGCCCACGCGCTCGTAGCCCGCGAGGCGCGCGCCGAGCTCGGTGTCGAAGAGCGAGCCGGGCTCGAGGCCCAGCTCGCGCAGGCACGGGAGGTCCTGCGAGGCGGCGTGGAGGATCCACTCCTCGTCACCGATCGCATCCTGCAGCTCCGACCACGCCGCGATGCCGATCGGGTCGAGCAGCACGGTGCCCGAGCCGCGGCGATACAGCTGCACGAGGTACGCGCGAGACGAGTAGCGGAAGCCGTTGGCGCGCTCGGCGTCGACGCCGATCGGGCCCGTGCCGGCCCGCAGTCGCTCGATGGCGGCGCGCAGCCCCGCGTCGTCGACGACGGTCTCGAGCGGCCCGACGGGCACGGCGTCGACGAGCTCCGGCTGGGGTGCGTCGGTCTGCTGGGCGTCGGTCACCGCTGGAGCCTCCGTGCGTCGAGGCTGATGGCGCCGGGCTGCAGCGGCATGCCGGCGGAGGCGCAGACGAGGTCGCACCACGCGGCGAGGTGCCGCTCGATGTCGTGCGAGGTCGGCGTCCACGACGCGCGCAGCTCGAGCTGGGCGCCCTCGCCCTGCTCGGCGAGCTCGCCGAACCCGGTCGACAGCACGCGCGTGGCCGTGCCCGACGCGGAGTGGTAGCCGGCGTCGCGCTGGTCGAGCGCCTCGAGCAGCCACGACCACGTGACCTCGGGCAGCATGGGATCGGGCGCGATGTCGAGATCCTGCGTCGCCTGCGTGAAGGTGACGACGCGGAACGCGCCGCCCCACGCCTCGGGCTCCTCGGGGTCGTGCATGAGGATGAACCGGCCGGTGCCGCGGTCGGAGTCGCGGCCGTGCTCGGGGGATCCGACGTCGGCGGCGACCGCGTACGACCAGGGCGCGATGCGCCCGGGAGCGGGGATCTCGCGCACCGTGAGCTCGGCGCGCGTGTCGGCGCTGCGCATCCGCTCGACGGCGGCGAGGAAGATCGCCGGCGCCTCGGCCGACTCCGAGCCTGTGTCCACGTCGAAAGACTAGGCTGACGCCGTGAGCAGACCAGCGAGGCGCGCCGCAGCCCTCGCCGCCGTCGGCCTCGCCGCGGGAGCGGCGATCGTGACGGGTCTCTCGGCCGTGCTGGCCCGCACGCTCATCACGCCGCCGAGGCACAAGGACGACGTCGAGATCGTCTCCATCGGGCCCGAGGGCATCCGTCTCCTGCGCACGCCCGACACCGAGCTGCCCGGCCGCTACGCCCTCTGGATCGGCGATCGCCTCGTGCGCATCGGCGAGATCGTCGACGAGGACGAGACGACGGTGCTGCGCGAGATCACCGGCAAGGGCCGCGTGCGCGTCGGCGGCCGCGCGAGCGCCCGCTTCTCGGGCTACCACCTGTACCGGCCGCGCGATCTCGAGCTGCCGTTCCGGTCGGTCATCGTCGACACCGAGCTCGGGCCGGCGCCGGCGTGGATCGTCGGCGACGAGTCGTCGCCGACGTGGTGCATCCAGGTGCACGGTCGCGGCGTCAACCGGCGCGAGCCGCTGCGTGCCGTGCCGATCCTCGCCGAGCGCGGCATCCCCTCGATGTGCGTCGCGTACCGCAACGACGGCGAGGCGCCCAGCACCGCCGACGGCACGTATCGCCTCGGGCTCGACGAGTGGCGCGACGTCGACGCGGCGATCGACGTGGCGGTCGCGGCGGGCGCCGAGCGCATCCTGCTCATGGGCTGGTCGATGGGCGGGCAGATCGTGCTGCAGCTCGCCCGCCGCTCGCGGCATCGCCGCCGCATCGTCGGCATCCTGCTCGACTCGCCCGTCGTGTCCTGGGGCCCGACGCTGCTCTTCCACACGCGGCTCGCCCGCGTGCCCGTCGCGCTCGTGCACACCGCGACCGCGCTGCTCGAGTCGCCGGCGGCGCGCCTCGCGGGCGGCGACGCGCTGGACTTCGGCGAGCTCGACGGCATCGCCTACGCCGACTCGTACGCCGTGCCGATCCTGCTGCAGCACTCGGCCGACGACGGCTTCGTGCCGCCGGACGCGTCGCGCGCGTTCGCCGAGGCGCGGCCCGACATCGTCGAGTACCACGAGTGGCACGGCGCGAAGCACTGCAAGCTGTGGAACCTCGACGAGCCGCGCTACCGCGAGATCGTGCACGGCTGGCTCGACCGCACGGGACTCGTGCGGGGCTAGTCCCCGGCGGTCCGTTCGCGGATCTGCCGCTGGATGCGGCCGAGCATGCCCGACATGCCGCGCAGCCGCAGCGGCGAGACCGCCCGCTCGAGGCCGAGCATCGACGACAGGTCGGCGGGCACCGCGAGCGCCTCGTCGGGGGTGGCGCCGTCGAGGCCGCGCACGAGGATCGACGCGAAGCCGCGCGTCGTCGGCGCCTCCTCCGGGGCCGTCGCGTGCACGTGCACGACGCCGCCGTCGACCTCGACGAAGAGGAAGACGGGGGACTGGCACTCGAGGACGCGCTCGAGCAGGTCGGGATGGTCGGCGTAGCGCGCGGGGAGCGCCAGCAGCGCGTCCGCGTGGTCGAGCAGCAGCATGAGCCTGTCCTGCTCGCCGACGGCGGCGAAGTCGTCGACGAACTCCTGCAGCACGGGGGTGAGGCTCATCGCGCGGGCGCCTCGCCCGGCTCGGCGCCGATCGCGATCGGCACGCGCACGAGCGAGCCCCACTCGGTCCACGAGCCGTCGTAGTTGCGCACGCTGGGGTAGCCCAGCAGGTGCGTCAGCACGAACCACGTGTGGCTCGAGCGCTCGCCGATGCGGCAGTACGCCACGACGTCGTCGGCGTCGCCGAGGCCCGCGTCGTCGCGGTAGATGGCCTCGAGCTCGGCACGGGAGCGGAACGTGCCGTCCTCGCGCACGGCCTTGCCCCACGGCACGTTCGCCGCCGTCGGGATGTGACCGGCGCGCAGCGCGCCCTCCTCGGGGTAGGCGGGCGCCGTCGTGCGCTCGCCCGAGTACTCCTCGGGGCTGCGCACGTCGACGAGCGGCTTGCCGATGTGGGCGAGCACGTCGTCGCGGAAGGCGCGCAGCGTCGTGTCGTCGCGCTCGACGACGGGGTAGTCGGTCGCGGGCCGCTGCGTCGCATCCCGCGTCATCTCCCGACCCTCGGCGACCCAGAGGTCGCGGCCGCCGTCGAGGATGCGCGTGTCGTGGTGGCCGTAGAGCGCGAGCACCCACAGCGCGTACGTCGCCCACCAGTTCGACTTGTCGCCGTACAGCACGATGGTGTCGTCGCGGCCGATGCCCTTGCGGCGCATGAGCTCGGCGAACGCCTCGGGGGAGAGGTAGTCGCGCGTCACGGGGTCGTTGAGGTCGGTGTGCCAGTCGAGCTTCACGGCGCCGGGGATGTGGCCCGTCTCGTACAGCAGCACGTCCTCGTCGGACTCCACGACCACGAGGCCGGCGTCGCCGCGGTGCTCCGCGAGCCACGCGGTCGACACGAGCCGCTCGGGGTGGGCGAACTCGGCGAACTGCGCCTCGGTCTCGGTCGTGCTCGGCATCGCTCTCGACTCCTCATCCGGCCGCGCCGATCGGCGCACGGCCACTCGTCTACCCTGGAACGCGGCGACGACGCCGATTCTTCCACCCGTACGCCCGGCCCCGTGCCGGGTGCGCATCCCTTCGTTCGGAGCCTCCCGACGTGCCCACGCTCACGCGCATCGCAGACCGCCAGCCCACCACCGACGCCGCGCGCATCGTCGCGAACCTCCGGCCGCCGCGCCAGTTCGACGGCGCGACGTTCGAGTCGTACGTGACCGACCCCTCGCATCCCTCGCAGGCCCACGCGGTCGAGCGGATGCAGGAGCTCGCGACCATCTGGCGCGGCGGCGGGCGCAAGGGCCTGTTCCGCAAGGCGCCGCAGGTGAAGCCCGGCATCTACCTCGACGGCGGCTTCGGCGTGGGCAAGACGCACCTGCTCGCGTCGCTGTGGAAGACGATGTCCGGCACGAAGCACTTCGGCACCTTCATCGAGTACACGGCGCTCGTCGGCGCGCTCGGCTACCAGGGCGCGGTGCAGGCGCTCTCGGGATCGACGATCGTCTGCATCGACGAGTTCGAGCTCGACGACCCGGGCGACACCATGGTCATGACGCGCCTGCTGGGCGAGCTCGTCGCGGGCGGCACGAAGATCGCGGCGACGAGCAACACGCCGCCGAACGCGCTCGGCGACGGTCGCTTCGCGGCCAAGGACTTCCTGCGCGAGATCCAGGCGATCGCCGACCGCTTCGAGATCATGCGCATCGACGGCGACGACTACCGCCAGCGCGACGTCTCGGGCGAGGCGCCGGTGGTCGACGACGACGCCGTGGAGTCGACGCTCGCAGAGCGCGGCGAGTCGGTGGCGCTCGACGACTTCGACGAGCTCGTCGCGCACCTCGCCTCCGTGCACCCGTCGCGCTACGTCGACCTCGTCGCGGGCCTCGACGCCGTCGGCTGGCACGGCGTGCGCACGCTCACCGACCAGAGCCAGGCGCTGCGGCTCGTGGCGCTCGTCGATCGCCTCTACGACGCGCAGGTGCAGATCGTCGCGTCGGGCGTGCCGCTGAACCACGTCTTCTCGGAGGACATGCTCGGTGGCGGCTACCGCAAGAAGTACCTGCGCGCGATCTCGCGCCTCATCGCGCTCACGACCGGCCAGGCGTAGCCGCGAGGCGTCACTCGCCGTCGGTGCGGCGGCGATCCTCCTCGGCGTCCGACGCTCGGCGCGTCGCAGCGTCGACGGGTGCGCGGCGAGCGCTGCGGATGCCCGCGACGGTGCCGCCGACGAGCACCGAGACGAGCGAGCCCACGAGCACGCCGAGCGTGCCGTCGACGATGAGCTCCTCCGCGCTGCGATGCGCGAGCTCGTTCATGAGCAGCGAGACGGTGAAGCCGATGCCGCCGAGCAGCGCCACCGTGACGATGTCGCCGAGCGGCATGCGCTCCTCTCGCGGCGTGCGCAGCGCGACCTGGCCGAGCCATCCCGCAGCCGTGATGCCCACGAGCTTGCCGACCGGCAGCGCGACCGCGATGGCGAGGAACACGGGGCTCAGCTCGCCCAACGGCACCTGCGGGATGGCGACGCTCGCCGCGACGAACGCGAACAGCGGCAGCACGATGGCGTTCACGAGTGGCTCGAGCCGGTGCCTCGCGGACTCCGCCGGCGCCGGGGCGAGCACGAGGCCGGCTGCGACGCCTGCGATCGTGGCGTGCACGCCCGACTGCAGCACGAGCCACCACAGCGCGACGCACGCGATGGCGATGGCGATGCGCAGCGGCCACGAGCCGCGACGCGAGCGGTAGACGCGGCCGAGCGCCCACACCACGACGACCATCGCCGCTGCGGCGACGAGCGCCCAGACCTGCAGGTCGGTCGTGAACAGGATCGCGATGAGCCCGATAGCGATGAGGTCGTCGATGACCGCGAGCGCGAGCAGCAGCGCCCGCACCGCGACGGGCAGGTTGCGGCCCACGATCGCGAGCACGCCGAGCGCGAAGGCGATGTCGGTCGCCGTGGGGATGGGCCAGCCGCTGGCGAGGTCGCCGGGCACGAGCGCCACGAAGAGCAGGGCGGGCGCCGCGACGCCGCCGACGGCGGCGATGGCGGGCACGAGCGCCTTGCGCCGATCGGCGAGCTCGCCCTGGGTGAGCTCGTAGCGCAGCTCGATGGCGGCGACGAAGAAGAAGACGGCGAGCAGGCCGTCGGTGACCCAGTGCGCCGCGGACAGGTCGACGCCCGCGAACGGCGTCGGATGCCAGTGCTTCAGGGCGTCGAGCCCGGCCGCGAGCGGCGAGTTCGCCGCCACGAGCCCGAGCACCGCCGCTGCGAGGAGGATCGCGGCGGCCACCTGCGGGTTGCGGATCCAGGTCACGGCATCCATCCAACCAGCGCCGCGGCATCCCCTTGCGCCGAAACATCCCCGCAACATCGCGGCGGGTTTCGTTACGTCGCGGAAACACGCCGCGCGGGCTGCCGAAATGACGTTCGCTCAGGCTGAGCAGCAATCCCTGACCGGAACACCCCCAAGGAGTCCATTCCATGGATGCAGGAAGCATCGCCTTCGGCGTCGCAGCCACAGCCCTCGTGCTGTTCATGACGCCCGGCCTCGCGTTCTTCTACGGCGGCCTCGTCCGCGCGAAGAGCGTCATCAGCATGATGATGATGTCGTTCGGATCCCTCGGCCTCATCGGCGTGCTGTGGATCCTCTACGGCTACAACATGTCGGCCGTCGACAGCCCCTTCGCCTTCGCGGGCAACCCCTTCTCCGACTTCGGCCTCTCCGGGCTCGCAGCCGGGGAGACCGCGAACACCGACTTCGTCGGCGTCGCGTACGGCTCGACCTTCGCCATCATCACGGTCGCGCTCATCTCGGGTGCCATCGCCGACCGCGCCAAGTTCGGTGCGTGGATGCTCTTCGCGGGCGTCTTCGCGACGCTCGGCTACTTCCCGATCGCGGCATGGGTGTGGGGCGGCGGCTGGATCTACAGCCTCGGCGACATGATGGGCCTCCCGAGCGTCATCGACTACGCAGGCGGCACCGCCGTGCACATCAACGCAGGCGCGGCAGCACTCGCCCTCGCGTTCGTGCTCGGCAAGCGCGTCGGCTTCGCCAAGGGCTCGCACAAGCCGCACAACGTGCCGTTCGTGCTCCTGGGCGCCGCGATCCTGTGGTTCGGCTGGTTCGGCTTCAACGTCGGCGCCGAGTGGCTCAACGAGATGGGCAACGCCGGCCTCATCACGATCAACACGATCGGTGCGACCGCGGCCGCCGTGCTCGCATGGCTCGTCGTCGAGAAGATCAAGGACGGCAAGCCCACCGCCGTCGGCGCCGCATCGGGTGCCGTCGCCGGTCTCGTGGCGATCACGCCGGCCTGCGCGAACCTCACGCCCGGCTGGGCCCTCGTGCTCGGCGTCGTCGCCGGTGCGGTCTGCGCCATCGCGATCGAGCTGAAGTTCAAGCTCGGCTTCGACGACTCGCTCGACGTCGTGGGCATCCACCTCGTCGGCGGCCTCATCGGCACGCTCTACCTCGGCTTCTTCGCGACCGACACGGGCCTGTTCCTTGGTGGCGGCGGCGGCCAGCTCCTCGTGCAGCTCATCGCCGCGCTCGGTGCCATGGTCTACGCGTTCATCGTGGCCTTCGTGGTCGGCTTCGCGATCGAGAAGACCATCGGCTTCCGCGTGAAGTCGGAGGACGAGCTCGCCGGCGTGGACTCGATCGTCCACGGCGAGGACGCGTACGCGTACGAGATCGAGAAGGTCTGATCGCCCAGCCGATCGCCTGACGCGCAGGAGGGCCCGGATCCCGAGGGATCCGGGCCCTTCCGCTCGCGGCGTCCGCCGCGCCGCCTCAGTCGCGCGGCGGCGCGTCGGGATGCGCGGAGTCGAGCCCCAGCGTGCGCAGCTCGTCGTGCAGCGCCGCGAGGCGCTCGTCGCGATCGGGGTCGACGACGTCGGGGGCGACGTCGAGGATGCGCAGCGCGGAGTCGAACATGTCGTCCATCGCGCTGCGGCGCGCGGCGCGCACGAGGTCACGCACGACCTGCTCGTCGGCGACGCGCTCCTCGAGCCGCTCGACGAGCAGCGCGGCGATGCGTGCACGGCGCTCGAGGGGTGCGACGTCGCGGCGGCGGAAGTCGGCGCTGTGCAGCGCGTGGCCGTGCCTGCGCGCGGCCTGCTCGCGCGTGCGGTCGATGAAGTCGATGGCCGCGCGCTGCTCGGCGACGATCGCCGCAGCGTCCTCGCGCACGCCGGCGACGACGGCGTCCTCGTCGAAGTCGTCGCGGTCGCGCAGCGCCTCGAGCACGATGCGGTTGCGGGTCGACAGGCGCAGGCCCGTCATGACGATGAGGAGACCCTCGTCGACCTGGGGGCCGAGCTCGTCGTCGGTGGGCGGGGGAGCGGGCTCCTCGCGGCGGCGACGGAACGGCCAGACCACGCCGACCCCCTCCCGCGTACGCCGCGCCCGCTGCGGGTCGCGCTCCACGTCCGAGCCTACGGCGCGGCGAGCGATGGCCGACGCGATTGGCGCGGGAACGACGAAGGCCCCGGTCCGTGGGGACCGGGGCCTCGTGCGTGGTGGGCGATACCAGACTCGAACTGATGACCTCTTCCGTGTGAAGGAAGCGCGCTACCAACTGCGCCAATCGCCCTCGACCGCTCCATCCTGCCACAGGTCGGAGGCCTTCCGTGACCATCCTCGCGCGCGATCCCGACGCGCGTCCGACCGTCTCGGGATCCTCGTCGGACCGGGCCTGGCGTGCCCGTGTGCGGGCATCGGCATGCCGAGATCCGCGGAATCACACCGATGTGACCGTGTGTCGTCGCTCGATTTGCCGAGCGTCGAACCGTGGGCTACTGTTGGTCGAGTCCGAGGGGGAGACCCCGAGAGACATGCGGATGTGGCGCAGTGGTAGCGCATCACCTTGCCAAGGTGAGGGTCGCGAGTTCGAATCTCGTCATCCGCTCGAGAGATCATCTCGAAGGTCGCCCCCGGTTCGCCGGGAGCCACCGACAGGGTGGGGTGGCCGAGTGGTCAGGCAGCGGCCTGCAAAGCCGTCTACGCGGGTTCGAATCCCGTCTCCACCTCGCATGAGGGCGATTGGCGCAGCGGTAGCGCGCTTCCCTGACACGGAAGAGGTCACTGGTTCGATCCCAGTATCGCCCACCACATCGGAAGCCCCGGTCCTGCAAGGACCGGGGCTTCTGTCGTACCGGGCGCCCGCGCCGTGCGAACGGCAGCATCTCGACGGCACCGGGCCGGATCTCGACGATCGGATCGCCGACCGCTTGCGCGCGACCGTGCAGAATCGCTGACGTGCACACTCCGGTCGGGCAGCGCCGACGCCTCCTCCACCCGGCCTGGATCGTCGCGGCGGTCGCGTTCCTCGCCCTCGTCGGCGCCGCAGGCTTCCGGGCAGCACCGAGTGCGCTCATGGTGCCGCTCGAGGAGGAGTTCGGCTGGACGCGCACGGAGCTCTCGCTCGCCGTCACGGTGAACCTCGTGCTCTTCGGCCTCACGGCGCCGTTCGCCGCCGCGCTCATGGCGCGCTTCGGCATGCGCCGCGTCACGACCCTCGCACTGCTGCTCGTCGCCGGCGGCGCCGCGCTCTCGGTGCTCGCGACGACGCCGTGGATGCTCGTGGCCACATGGGGCGTCATGATCGGCCTCGGCACGGGCTCGATGGCGCTCGTGTTCGCCGCGACCGTCGCCGACCAGTGGTTCGTGCGCAGCCGTGGCCTCGTCGTCGGGGTGCTCACGGCCGGGTCTGCGACCGGCCAGCTCGTGTTCCTGCCGTTCATCGCGCTGCTCGTCGAGGGTGCGGGATGGCGGCAGGCGTCGATCCTCGTCGCCGCGGGCGCGCTCGTCGTCGTGCCGCTCGTGCTGCTCTTCCTGCGCAACCGCCCCGCCGACCTCGGCACGACCCCGTACGGCGCGCCCGAGGGATGGACGCCGCCGGTGCGCTCGAGCGGCAACGCCGTGCGCACCGCGCTGTCGACGCTGCGTCGCGCGAGCAGGTCGCGCACGTTCTGGGCGCTCGCCGCCGGCTTCGCCATCTGCGGCGCCACGACGAACGGCCTCGTCGGCACCCACTTCATCCCGAGCGCGCACGACCACGGCATGGCCACGACGACCGCCGCGGGCCTCCTCGCGCTCGTCGGCATCTTCGACATCGTCGGCACGATCGCATCCGGCTGGCTCACCGACCGCGTGGACCCGCGCATCCTGCTCGGCGTCTACTACGCCGGTCGCGGCATCGGCCTCGCGATCCTGCCGCTGCTGCTGTCGGACTCCGTGAGCCCGCCGCTCATCCTCTTCGTCGTCGTCTACGGCCTCGACTGGGTCGCGACCGTTCCGCCGACCGTCGCGCTGTGCCGCGAGCTCTTCGGCGCCGACGGACCCGTCGTCTTCGGCTGGGTCTTCGCCGCGCACCAGATCGGCGCCGCCATCGCTGCGACGGTCGCGGGCACGATCCGCGACGCGTCGGGGGAGTACACGCTGGCCTGGTTCGGCGCCGCGGGCCTGTGCGTGGTCGCCGCGATCCTGAGCATCGCGATCAGCCGCCGCGCGCAGCCGCTCGCCACGACCGCCTGACGCGTGCCGCGGTGCGGCCGATGCGCGCCTAGGATCGATGGGTGACCACCGGATTCGATCGCTTCTCCGACCGTGCCGTCGTCGCCATGCGCGTCGACGGCGAGCTCCAGGACCTCGCACGCGAGATCACGGACACGCAGACGGTCGAGCCCGTGACGATCGACTCCGAGGACGGCCTCGCCATCCTGCGCCACTCGGCCGCGCACGTGCTCGCGCAGGCGGTGCAGCGCATCAACCCCGAGGCGCGCCTGGGCATCGGCCCGCCCGTCACCGACGGCTTCTACTACGACTTCGACGTCGCGGAGCCGTTCACCCCCGAGGACCTCAAGGGCATCTCGAAGGAGATGGACCGCATCATCCGCGAGGGCCAGCGCTTCACGCGTCGCGTCGTCACGGAGGACGAGGCGCGCGCCGAGCTGGCGAACGAGCCGTACAAGCTCGAGCTCATCGGGCTCAAGGGTCCGAACGACGAGGCTGCCGTCGAGGTGGGTGGCGGCGAGCTGACGATCTACGACAACGTGAATCGCGAGGGCGAGACGGTCTGGAAGGACCTCTGCCGCGGGCCGCACCTGCCCTCGACCCGCATGGTCGGCAACGGCGCGGCGCTCATGCGCATCGCCGCCGCCTACTGGCGCGGCAAGGAGACGAACCCGCAGCTGCAGCGCATCTACGGCACCGCATGGCCGACGAAGGACGAGCTGCGCGCCTACCAGGCACGCCTCGAGGAGGCAGCGAAGCGCGACCACCGTCGCCTCGGCAAGGACCTCGACCTGTTCTCCTTCCCCGAGGAGGTCGGCTCCGGCCTGTCGGTGTGGCACCCCCGCGGCGGCATCGTGCGCCAGGAGATGGAGCAGCACGCGCGCCGTCGGCACCTCGAGGGCGGCTACTCCTACGTGTACACGCCGCACATCTCGAAGGCCGACCTCTTCGCCGTCTCGGGGCATCTCGAGACGTACAAGGAGGGCATCTGGCCGCCCATCCACATGGACGAGGTCGTCGACGCCGACGGCGTGGTCGCGAAGCAGGGCTCCGACTACTACCTCAAGCCCATGAACTGCCCGATGCACATCCTGATCTACAAGGAGCGTGCCCGGTCGTATCGCGACCTGCCGATGCGTCTCGCCGAGAACGGCACGGTCTACCGCAACGAGCTCTCGGGCGCGCTGCACGGCCTCACCCGCGTGCGCGGCTTCACGCAGGACGACGCCCACCTGTTCGTCACCCCCGACCAGCTCGAGATCGAGTCGGGCAAGGTGCTCGAGTTCGTGCTGTCGCTGCTGCGCGACTTCGGCCTCACCGACTTCTCGCTCGAGCTGTCGATGCGCGACGACGAGAAGTCGAAGTGGATCGGCGACGAGGAGCAGTGGGCCGAGGCGACGGATGCGCTGCGCCGCGTCGCCCAGTCGAGCGGGCTCTCCCTCACCGAGGTGCCCGGCGAGGCGGCGTTCTACGGCCCGAAGATCGACCTGAAGACCAAGGACGCCATCGGGCGCACGTGGCAGCTGTCGACCGTGCAGATCGACTTCAACCTGCCTGAGCGCTTCGCGCTCGAGTTCACCGACCGAGACGGCTCGAAGCAGCGGCCGGTCATGATCCACCGAGCCCTCTTCGGATCGATCGAGCGCTTCTTCGCGATCCTGCTCGAGCACTACGCCGGCGCGTTCCCCGCCTGGCTCGCGCCCGTGCAGGTCGTCGGCATCCCCGTCGCGAGCGACTACGCCGACTACCTCGACGACATCGCCGCCCGCCTGCGCGCGCAGGGCGTGCGCGTCGACGTCGACCACTCCGACGAGCGCATGCAGAAGAAGATCCGCACGCACACGCTCGCGAAGGTGCCCTTCCAGCTCATCGCCGGCGGCAAGGACGCGGAGGCGGGCAGCGTCTCGTTCCGCTTCCTCGACGGCACCCAGGAGAACGGCGTGCCGGTCGACGACGCCATCGCGCGCATCGTCGCAGCCATCGCGTCGCGGCAGACCGAGCTGGTCGCCTGATGCCGAGCGCCGACGGTCGCGGCCCCGAGGACTTCCCCGCGGCCGACGACCCGGCGCGCGAGGCCGGGGCGCCGACGTGGATGTCGTCGGAGCTCGCGGGCGTGCCCGACCGCTACCAGCGGCTCTGGACGCCCTACCGGATGGCGTACATCCAGCAGGGACAGCAGCCCGAGCGCGACGCGTGCCCGTTCTGCGTCGCGCCGACGCTGCCCGACGCCGACGGCCTCGTCGTGCATCGGGGCACGAGCGCGTTCGTGATCATGAACCTGTACCCGTACAACACCGGGCACGTGATGGTCTGCCCGTACCGCCACGTCGCGACGTACGACCTCGCGACCGAGGAGGAGACGGCCGAGATCGCGCTGCTCACGCAGCAGGCGATGCGCACCATCTCGCTCGTGTCGAACAACGACGGCGTGAACATCGGCATGAACCAGGGCCGCGTCGCGGGGGCCGGCATCGCCGACCACCTGCACCAGCACATCGTGCCCAGGTGGGCGACCGACGCGAACTTCTTCCCGATCATCGCGCAGACGAAGGCGCTGCCTCGCCTGCTCGAGGAGGTGCGGGCCGAGCTCGCGGAGCGCTGGGTCTCCTGACGCGACCCAGCGCTCGCCCGATCAGCTGCAGGGGACGGAGAACGCGACGGATGCGGTGCCCGCCGTGAAGGTGTCCATCGTGATCGTCGTCGTGAAGACCCCGTCGGCGTAGGTCGCCGGCGCGGACTCCTCGGTCTGGATGTACGCCGTCGAGCCGATGACCATCGAGAAGGTGTCGGCCGTCCACGTGCCGCCCGAGTCGGTGAAGAAGCCCGAGACGACGTCCTCGCCGCTCTCGGGTGCCGACGCCATGATGGCGCTCGTGCCGTAGAGCACGCAGTCGAGCTCCGCGACGAGCTCGGCAGGCGCGGTCGCACCGTCGATGAGGATGCTCGCGCCGCCCGCTGCCGGAGCGCTCGTCTCGGTCGGCTCGGGCGACGTGCTCGGCGGGTCGCTCGCCGGCGGCGTCGACGTGGGCGCCGTGGTCGGGTCGGACGACGCCGTCGGCGTCGTCTGCTGCGGAGCGACGGCGGGCGGGGAGACGATGCATCCCGTGAGCGCGAGGGCGCCGACGACGATGCCGGCGAGGGGGAGGATGCGAGTGCTGGGCATGCACGCATCGTGGCACCGTCGTCTGGACGCGTGCCGACCTTCGGGCGCGGCCGCCGCCGGTAGCCTCACGACATGCAGCTCTACTCGGCTCGCCCCGACCGCCGCGCATGGCAGATCGTCGGCGATCTCGTCGCGATCGGCGTGCTCGTCGCCGCCATCTGGCTCTCGGGCGAGGTCACGCGAGCGATCGACTCCCTCGCGCGCTTCGGCGTGCAGATGCAGGACACCGGGTCGACGCTCTCGGACACGCTGCTCGGTGCGGCCGACGGCCTCGAGGGCATCCCGCTCGTCGGGTCGGGCCTGGGGGCGCCGTTCGTCGAGGCCGCGGGGGCTGCGGAGGGCCTGACGACGGCGGGCATCACGCTCGAGACGGCCATCCACGCGCTCGCCGCCGGCGTGGGCGCCGCGGTGTGGATCGTGCCGGTGCTCGTGCTGATCGCGGCGTGGCTCGTGCCGCGCATCCGCTTCGCCCTGCGCTCGGCCGAGACGGCGCGCGTCGCCGCGACGCCCGCGGGCCGCGACCTGCTGGCGCTGCGCGCGCTCGTCGCGCGACCGCTGCCCGAGCTGCAGGCCGTCGCCCCCGACCCGCTGCGGGCGATCCGCGAGGGCGACGACGCCGTGCTCGACGCCCTCGCCGGGCTCGAGCTCTCGGCGGCGGGCGTGCGGCAGCGCCTCGCACCCGCGCCCAGCGGACGCCGGTAGTCTGGATCGTCGATCAGAACCGGGAAGGCAGCATGTCCGGACATTCCAAGTGGGCGACGACCAAGCACAAGAAGGCGGTCATCGACCAGCGCCGTGCGAAGTCGTTCGCGAAGCTCATCAAGAACATCGAGGTGGCCGCGAAGCTCGGCGGCGCCGATCTCGCCGGCAACCCGACCCTGTACGACGCCGTGCAGAAGGCCAAGAAGACGTCGGTGCCGAACGACAACATCGATCGCGCCATCAAGCGCGGCGCCGGCATCTCGGGCGAGTCGATCGAGTACACCACGATCATGTACGAGGGCTACGCCGGTGGTGGCGTCGCGCTCATGGTCGAGTGCCTCACCGACAACAAGAACCGCGCGGCCGCCGAGGTGCGCACGGCCATGACCCGCAACGGCGGCACGATGGCCGACCCCGGCTCGGTCGCCTACAACTTCCACCGCAAGGGCGTCGTGTCGGTCACGAAGACCGACGACGTCTCCGAGGACGACATCCTGCTCGTCGTGCTCGATGCCGGTGCCGAGGACGTCGTCGACCAGGGTGGCGGGTTCGAGATCCTCTCCGAGCCCACCGACCTCGTCGCCGTGCGCTCGGCGCTCGTCGACGCAGGCATCGACTACGACTCGGCGGAGGCCGAGTTCGTCGCCGACCTCAAGGTCGAGGTCGATGCCGAGACGGCGCGCAAGGTCATGCGTCTCATCGACGCGCTCGAGGACTCGGACGACGTGCAGAACGTCTTCTCGAACTACGCCCTCACGCCCGAGGCGCAGGCCGAGCTCGACGCCGAGGACGAGGACTAGGGCTCGGCGGCGACGAGGGACGCACCGTGCGCATCCTCGGCATCGACCCCGGCCTCACGCGCTGCGGCGTGGGTGTCGTCGACGCCGAGGGTCGCGCGGTGCGACTCGTCTCGGTCGACGTGCTGCGCTCGGCGGCCGACGAGCCGCTCGAGCACCGCCTGCACCGCATCGCGTCGGGCGTCGAGGCGGCGATCGCGGAGCACCGGCCGGATGCGGTGGCGCTCGAGCGCGTGTTCGCGCAGCACAACGTGCGCAGCGTCATGGGCGTCGCGCAGATCTCCGGCCTGGTGCTGCGCGCCGCGGCTGCGAGCGGCATCGCCGTCGAGCTGCACACGCCCAGCGAGGTCAAGGCGGCGGTGACGGGCTACGGGCAGGCCGACAAGCGGCAGGTGGGGGCCATGGTGCAGCGCATCCTCGCCCTCGATGCCATGCCCAAGCCGGCCGACGCCGCCGACGCCCTCGCGATCGCGATCTGCCACGCGTGGAGCGCCCGCAGCGCCGCCCCGACCGCCGCCCTCACCCCCGCGCAGCGCGCCTGGCAGGCCGCCGAGCGCGCCAGCAGGCGCTGACGGTCGAGGCGGCACCGCGCGACGGCGCGGCGACCGGGCTGCGTCATCCGTCGAACCTAGGCTGGAGCCCATGATCGCGAGGCTCGACGGCACGGTGCTGGGCGCGACGGGCAGCCGCCTCGTCGTGGGCGTCGGCGGCGTCGGCCTCGCCGTCGCCGTGACGCCGCAGCAGTCGCTCGTCGCCGCCGTGGGCTCGGCGATCGCGCTGCACACCACGTTGATCGTGCGCGAGGACGACCTCTCGCTCTACGGGTTCGCGACGCAGGCGGAGCTCGACGCGTTCGACCTGCTCCGCAGCGTCTCGGGCGTCGGGCCGAAGTCGGCCCTCGGCGTGCTGAGCCACATGACGCCCGACCAGCTCGCCGACGCCATCGTGCGCGAGGACGAGCGCGCGTTCAAGGCGGTCAGCGGCATCGGCCCGAAGACCGCGCGCCTCATCATCGTGCAGCTCGCGGGCAAGCTCCACGCGTCCGCCCCCGCGGCGGCGACGCCGTCGGATGCGGGCGCCGACGTGCTCGTCGCGCTCACGGGCCTCGGCTGGCCCGAGCGGCAGGCGCGCGCCGCCCTCGACGCCGTGGGCGCCCAGCCCGACGCCGGCTCGCTGCTGCGCGCAGCGCTCGCCGAGCTGGGACCGCGCGGATGACCGACGAGCTCACGCAGCCGGAGGCCACGGGCGACGAGATCGCGTTCGAGGGCGCCCTGCGCCCCGGGTCGCTCGGCGAGTTCGTCGGCCAGCCGAAGGTGCGCGGGCAGCTCGAGGTGCTGCTGCGCGCCGCCGCGCTGCAGGACCGCAGCCCCGACCACATCCTGCTCGCAGGCCCTCCCGGCCTCGGCAAGACGACGCTGGCCATGATCATCGGCGCCGAGACGGGACGAGCCGTGCGCCTGTCGTCGGGTCCCGCCATCCAGCACGCGGGCGACCTCGCCGCCGTGCTCTCCGCGCTCACGCCCGGCGACGTGCTCTTCGTCGACGAGATCCACCGCATGGCGCGCTCCGCCGAGGAGATGCTCTACCTCGCGATGGAGGACTTCCGCATCGACATCATGGTGGGCAAGGGCGCCGGAGCCACGTCGATCCCGCTCGAGCTCGCGCCGTTCACGCTCGTCGCCGCCACGACGCGCTCCGGCATGCTGCCGAGCCCGCTGCGCGACCGCTTCGGATTCACGGCCCATCTCGAGTTCTACGACCCGGCCGACCTCGAGCGCGTGCTGCACCGCTCGGCGAGCCTGCTCGGCGTGCCGCTGCCCGACGAGGCGATCGTCGAGCTCGCTCGACGGAGCCGCGGCACGCCCCGCATCGCCAACCGACTGCTGCGGCGCGTGCGCGACTGGCTGCTCGTGCACCCCGGCAGCGACGAGCTCGAGGGCGTCCGCGAGGCGCTGCGCCTTTACGACGTCGACGAGGCCGGCCTCGACCGTCTCGACCGCGCCGTGCTGCACACGATCGCCCACCGCTTCCGCGGCGGCCCCGTCGGCCTGTCGACGCTCGCGGCGTCGGTGGGCGAGGAGGCCGACACCATCGAGTCGGTCGTCGAGCCCTACCTCGTGCGCGAGGGCCTCCTGGCGCGGACGCCGCGGGGCCGCATCGCCACGCCCGAGGGCCTCGCCCACGCGGGCGTCGTCGTCCATCCCACATTGGACGAGCGGCTATGATCGTCGGGTTCGTGCCCGCGCGCCTGCGCGCCTGCGAGCCGACCCATCCGAACTTCGACTGAAGCGACCTCACCATGCATCTCCTCACCCAGACCGCGAACGAGAACGCCCAGACCGGTGGCATCCCGTTCGACCCGCTGACGATCGGCATGCTGCTGATCCTCGCCGTGCTGATCTTCTTCATGTTCCGCAACAGCAAGAAGCGCAAGGCCCAGCAGGCGGAGCTGCAGGACAAGATGGTGCCCGGCGCGGAGGTCATGACGAACTTCGGCGTGTTCGGCACGCTGCTCGCCATCGACGAGGACAAGAACGAGGCGCTCGTCGAGGTCTCGCCCGGCGTGACGCTGCGCGTGCACCGTCAGACGCTCGCGCGCGTCGTCGAGGACGAGACGCTCGCCGACGAGTCGCCCGCCGACGACGCCGAGACGAGCGGCGACAGCACCACCGAGCGCCCGTAGTGGCGAAGGCGCGGGCGCGCTCGGGGCGCGCACTCATCTGGCTCGTCGTCATCGGCGCCGTCTTCGCGGGGCTGAACTGGGCGAGCGTGGCGACGCAGGGCGGGTCCTGGACCCCCCGCCTCGCGCTCGACCTCGAGGGCGGCACGCAGGTCATCCTCGAGCCGCAGCTGCAGCAGGGCGAGCAGGTCACCGAGGACCAGCTCAACCAGGCCGTCGAGATCATCCGTCAGCGCGTCGACGCGTCGGGCATCTCGGAGTCCGAGATCACGACGCAGGGCGGCCAGAACATCGTCGTCGCCATCCCCGGCGAGGTCGACGACGCGACGATGGATCGTCTGCAGTCCAGCGCCCGCATGGAGTTCCGCCCCGTCCTCACGGTCGCGGCAGCGCTCACGCCCGACGAGATCGCGACGAACCAGGCCGCCCAGGAGGCGACGCCGCCCGTCGACGACCCCGCCGCCGCGACGCCCGCCGACGCCTCCGACCTCGCGTGGATCACCCCCACGCTGCAGGCGGCCTACGACACGTTCGACTGCGCAGCGCTGCAGGACCCCGAGCGCGGCGAGCAGCCCACCGACGAGCCGCTCATCACGTGCTCCGAGGACGGCACGGCGCGATACATCCTCGGGCCCGTCGAGGTCGAGGGCGCCGACATCTCCGACGCCACCTTCGGCCAGGCGACGACGTCGACCGGTGCGCCCACGGGCGAGTGGGAGGTGCGCCTCCAGTTCGACGCGCAGGGCACCGAGGCGTTCGACGAGGTCACGAGCCGCATCACGAGCCTCGAGAGCCCTCGCAACCAGTTCGGCGTCGTGCTCGACGGCGCGGTCGTCATCGCGCCCGCGTCGAACGCCGTCATCACGAACGGCGAGGCATCGATCACCGGTGGCTTCACGCAGGACGCCGCGTCGTCGCTCGCCGACCAGCTGAAGTTCGGCTCGCTGCCGATCGGCTTCGAGGTGCAGTCGGAGGAGACCATCGCGGCGACGCTCGGCGAGAGCCAGCTGCAGGCGGGCATCATCGCCGGCCTCATCGGCCTGCTGCTCGTCATCGGCTACTCGATCTTCCAGTACCGCGCGCTCGCGTCGGTCACGATCGCGTCGCTCGTCATCGCCGGTGGCCTGTCGTACCTCGTCATCACGTGGCTGTCGTCGGCGGAGGGCTATCGCCTCTCGCTCGCCGGCGTCACGGGCCTCATCATCTCGATCGGCCTCATCGCCGACTCGTTCATCGTCTACTTCGAGCGCGTGCGCGACGAGCTGCGCGACGGGCGAGCGCTCACGAGCGCCGTCGAGGCCGGCTGGCGTCGTGCGTGGCGCACGATCGTCGCGTCGAAGGCGCTCAACCTGCTCGCCGCCGTCGTGCTCTACCTCGTCGCGGTCGGCAACGTGCGCGGCTTCGCGTTCACGATCGGCATCACGGCGATCATCGACCTCGTCGTCGTCGCGCTGTTCACGCACCCGATGCTGCAGCTCGTCGCACGCACGCGGTTCTTCTCGAGCGGCCACCCCATGTCGGGTCTCGACCCGAAGGCGCTCGGAGCCGTGTACCGCGGCCGCGCGCAGTTCCGCGACCCCGTCGCAGCAGGCAAGGGCGCGACGAGCTCGCGCGAGGCGCAGCGCCGCCAGTCGATCGCCGAGCGCAAGGCATCCGCCTCGGCAGAGCAGGAGCGGTGATGGCATCCCTCACCCAGTTCGGCAACCGCCTCTACACGGGCGAGACGTCCTTCCCGTTCGTCGCGCGTCGCAAGACGTGGTTCCTCGTCGCACTCGCGGTGCTCGCGCTGTGCATCCTCGGACCCATCCTGCGCGGCGGCTTCGAGTTCGGCATCGAGTTCCGCGGCGGCAGCGAGTTCCGCGTCACGGGCATCGAGCAGGTCGACGAGCAGGCGGCGCAGGACGCCGTGACGGGCGTGCTCGGCGCGTCCCAGGTGCCGAACGTGGCGCAGATCGGCCAGGACGGCCTGCGCGTGCAGACCGAGCAGCTCTCCGACGGCGACACCGTCGAGATCCGCGACGCCCTCGCCGCCGCGCTCGACGTCGACACGAGCGAGATCACCTCGTCGTTCGTCGGCCCGTCATGGGGCCAGGACATCACCCGCCAGGCGATCGTCGGACTCGTCGCGTTCGTGCTGCTCGCGGCCATCATCATGGCGTTCTACTTCCGCACCTGGAAGATGTCGGTCGCGGCGCTCGCCGCGCTGTTCTTCACGCTCGTCGTGACGCTCGGCGTGTACGGCACGGTCGGCTTCGAGATCACGCCGGCCGCCGTCATCGGCTTCCTCACGATCCTGTCGTACTCGCTGTACGACGTCGTCGTGGTGTTCGACAAGATCCGCGAGCAGACCGCGCCAGGCACGTCGGGCTCGTTCCTCGACAACATCAACCTCGCGGTCAACCAGACGCTCGTGCGCTCGATCAACACGTCGGTCATCGCCGCGCTGCCGACCGCGGCGATCCTCTTCATCGGAGCGTTCCTGCTCGGTGCCGGCACGCTGCGGGACATCTCGCTCGCGCTGCTCATCGGCACGCTCGTGGGCGCATGGGCGACGCTCTTCGTCGCAGCGCCGCTCTACGCGCAGATGCGCCAGGGCGACGCGATCGGCGAGGCGAAGGCCAAGCGGCCCTCGGAGCGCGGCGCAGTCGTCTGACGGCACGACCGCGGGAGGAGGATGGACGCATGAGCGAGACGCAGACCACCGGCGCGTTTCGCACCCTGCTGCCCTTCCTGTTCTCGCGGTCGAACCGTGCGGGTGCGATCGATGACCTCATCCGCACGGTCAAGGGCCACCACCCGAAGGCCGACACCGGGCTGATCCAGCGGGCGTACATCGTCGCCGAGCGCGCCCACCAGGGGCAGTTCCGCAAGTCGGGCGAGCCGTACATCACGCATCCCGTCGCCGTCGCGCAGATCCTCGCCGACCTCGGCATCGGCCCGGTCACGATCGCGGCAGCGCTGCTGCACGACACCGTCGAGGACACCGAGTACACGCTCGACCAGTGCCGCGCCGACTTCGGCGACGAGGTCGCGATGCTCGTCGACGGCGTCACGAAGCTCGACAAGCTGCAGTACGGCGACGCCGCGCAGGCCGAGACCATGCGCAAGATGGTCGTGGCGATGGCGAAGGACATCCGCGTCCTCGTCATCAAGCTCGCCGACCGCCTGCACAACGCGCGCACATGGGGCTTCGTCTCGAGCGAGTCGGCGCAGCGCAAGGCGCGCGAGACCATCGAGATCTACGCGCCGCTCGCGCACCGCCTCGGCATCCAGGCGATGAAGACCGAGCTCGAGGACCTCTCGTTCGCCGTGCTCAACCCCAAGGTCTACGTCGAGATCAAGAACCTCGTCGAGGGCCAGGCGCCGGAGCGCGACCGGTACATGGAGGAGGTCGTGCAGGCGCTCGTCGACGACATGCGCGGCGCCCGCATCAAGGGCCGCGTGACCGGTCGACCGAAGCAGTACTACTCGATCTACACGAAGATGCAGGTGCGGGGCCACGAGTTCTCCGACATCTACGACCTCGTCGGCGTGCGCGTCATCGTGCCGAGCGTGCGCGACTGCTACGCGGTGCTCGGTCAGATCCACGCGCGATGGAAGCCCATGCCGGGGCGCATGAAGGACTACATCGCGACCCCGAAGTTCAACCTGTACCAGTCCCTGCACACGACGGTCATCGGCCCCGAGGGTCGCCACGTCGAGATCCAGATCCGCACCGAGGAGATGCATCGCCGCGCCGAGTACGGCGTCGCGGCGCACTGGAAGTACAAGCAGGGCGGCGGCCAGGCCGTCACCGGCGAGGACATGGCGTGGCTCGCCCATCTCAACGACTGGCAGGCCGACACGCAGGACCCGGGCGAGTTCCTCGACTCGCTGCGCTTCGAGATCGGCGCGAAGGAGGTCTACGTCTTCACGCCGAAGGGAAAGGTCGTGGGCCTGCCGAAGGGTGCGACGCCCGTCGACTTCGCCTACGCCGTGCACACCGAGGTCGGCCATCGCACGATGGGCTCGAAGATCAACGGCCGTCTCGTGCCGCTCGACACGGGCCTGCAGACGGGCGACGTCGTCGAGGTCTTCACGTCGAAGAACCCGGACGCGGGGCCGAGCCAGGACTGGCTGTCGTTCGTGCAGAGCGCGCGCGCCCGCAACAAGATCCGCCAGTGGTTCACGCGCGAGCGCCGTGACGAGGCGATCGAGCAGGGCCGCGACGCCATCGCGAAGGCGATGCGCAGGCACAACCTGCCGCTGCAGCAGCTCATGAGCAGGGAGTCGTTCGTCGAGGTCGCCTCGTCGATGGGGTACGACGACGTCAACGGCCTGTACGCCGGCGTCGGCGAGGGCCACGTCTCGACGCAGTCGGTGCTCGAGAAGGTCGTCGCCGGCCTGCAGGGCACGGTCGACGAGGACGAGTTCATCCCCGTGAGCCCGTCGCGCGGCGTGCAGTCGCGCACCTCGTCGTCCGGCGTGCTCGTGCGCGGCGCCGACGACATCCTCGTGAAGCTCTCGAAGTGCTGCACGCCCGTGCCCGGCGACGACATCGTCGGCTTCGTGACGCGCGGCCAGGGCGTGAGCGTGCACCAGCGCACGTGCCCCAACGTGCAGGGGCTGCTCGCCGAGCCCGAGCGCATGATCGAGGTCTCCTGGGCCGACAACGTGAAGAGCGTGTTCCTCGTGCACATCCAGGTCGAGGCGCTCGACCGCTCGGGCCTGCTCTCGGACGTCACGCGGGTGCTGAGCGAGCACCACGTCAACATCCTCTCGGCGTCGGTGCAGACGGGCACGGACCGTCTGGCCATCAGTCGATTCGTCTTCGAGATGGGCGACACCACGCACCTCGACCGCGTGCTGAACGCCGTGCGGCGCATCGACGCCGTCTACGACGTCTACCGCGTCACGGGCGGCTGACGAGGCCGAGCGACTCGAGTCGCGCGAGCGACCGCTCGATGCGGCTGCGTCCCGATCCCGGGATCGCCCAGCGCAGCTCGCGCGGATCGTCGGCGAGCAGCCGGATCGCCGTGCGGGTCACGTCGTCGTCGCGGTCGTCGGCGAGCAGGTCGACGGCGGTGCGCAGCCGCGACGTGACGCGCACGCCGTCGACGTCGAGGCACGTGTGCAGCGCGACGCGCCGGATGAGCGCGCGGCAGCCGGCAGGCACCTCGGCGCGGCGATGGCGCAGGGTGGCGACGTCGATCGTGTCGGGCAGGGGAGCGGCGCCATGCACCCACGCGGCGGCGAGGCCCGAGACGATGTGGGCGGACGTCAGCGGCAGCCTGAGGGACCGGAGGCGGTCGGCGGGGGAGTCGACGCGGTCGACGTGCCGAGCGGAGTGCGCGAGGTCGACGAGATCGCCGTCGAGGCGCATGGCGGAGCGTTCTGCGATGGAGAGCATGCCGGCGAGGGTGCAGCATCGCGACATGCGACGAGGCGCCGACCTCCACGACTGTGGAGAGCGGCGCCTCGGCGTCGGGTTGTGGAGAGCGTCAGCGGGCGGCGGCGACGACCGCGAGCCACTCGCGCTTCGTCTGCAGCTCGGCCTCGAGGCCGGCGACCTTGCGCGCGTCCTTCGACGCCTTCGCGGCCTCGATCGCTGCCTCGAGCTGCTCGATCGACTCCTCGAGCTGGCCCGCGAGACCCTCCGAGCGCGCCTTGCGCTCGGGGTTCGTGCGGTCCCAGTGGTCGTCGTCGAGCTTGCGCACGTGCGCCTCGATGCGGCGCATGCCGTCCTCGACCTCGCGGAGCGCCTCGCGCGGCACGCGGCCGATCTCGTCCCAGCGGCGCTGGAGCGCCGTGAGCGTGTCGCGAGCCTTCGCACGGTCGGTGACCTGCAGCAGCGGCGTCGCCTCCTCGAGGATGGCGCGCTTCGCGGCGAGGTTCTCGCCCTGCTCGCCGTCGACGATCGCGTTGGCCTCGGACTTCGCCTGGAACAGCACGTCGCCCGCAGCCTTGAAGTCGGCCCACAGCGCGTCGTCGACCTTGCGGCCGGCGCGGCCTGCGGCCTTCCACTCGTCGAGCAGCGAACGGTACGCCGGGATGCCGTCGGCGCCCTTGGGCGCGAGCGCCTGCGCGCGCTCGACGAGCGCCTGCTTGCGGCTGCGCGCATCCTTGTGCTGCGAGTCGAGCTCGGAGAAGAAGGCGCGGCGGCCGTGCTCGACGGTCTGACGCGCGTCGCGGAATCGCTTCCACAGGGCGTCGCCCGCCGACTTCGGGATGCGCGGGCCGTCCTTCTGCGCCGTCTGCCAGCGCTGGAAGAGCGCATCGAGCTCTGCGCTCGCCTGCTTCCACTGCACCTGCTTCGGGTCGCGGGCCGCGAGCGCCTCCGCGGCGGCCACGATGGCCTCGCGGTCGGCGACGGCAGCCTGCGACTGCTGCTCGGCCTCCGCCTTCTGCTCCGCGCTCAGCTCCTCGAGCTTGCCCGCGAGGGCGTCGATGCGAGTCAGCAGGGCCTCGAGGTCGCCGACGGCGTTCGCTCCGGTGATCGACTCGCGCAGATGCCTCGCGGCCTTCTGCACGTCGGTCGCCGAGGCACCGGCACGCGACCGCTGCTCGAGCAGGCGCACCTGCCCCTCGAGATCTGCGTACTTGCGCTGGAAGTAGGCGAGCGCCTCATCGGGGCTCGCGTCGGGGTACTGGCCGACCTCACGCCACTGCTCGCCCTCACGGACGGAGACGGTGCCATGCTCGTCGACGCGGCCCCACGGGTTCGCGTCCATGGCCCCAGGCTACTTCACGCGGGCCGCGTCATTCGACGGTCGCGGCATCGATCGTCACCGGGTTCAGCGGAGCGCCGTCCTCGGGAGCGACGCCGGTCGCCGGAACCGGCGTGGTGCCCGCCGAGATGACGTCGCTCACGAGCTGGTCGAGACCGCTCGTGACCGTGCCGATCACCGTGTAGCCGCCTGCGGCATCCGCGGGGATGTCGGTGTCGCCGTAGACGATGAAGAACTGGTGGCCGTTCGAGTTCGGGTCCCCGCCGGCGCGCGCCATGGCGATGGTGCCGGCCGGGTACACGTCGTCGGCCGGAGCGTTCTCGATCGGACCGTACTGGTAGTCGGGGTCGCCGGCGCCCGTGCCGTCGAGCGAGCCGCACTGCAGCACCTCGAAGCGGTCGGCCGTCGTGAGGCGGTGGCACGTCTTGCCGGCGTAGTAGCCGGTCTGGATGTCCTCGATCACGGCCGAGACGGCCTGCGGCGCCGCAGCGCCGTCGAGCTGGATGCCGAGCTCGATGCCGTTGATGGTGAGGGAGCCGGTCCAGTCGCGACCCTCGGCGAGCGACGGGTCGGGCACGGCCTCCGAGGCCGTGGCCTCGTCGGTGGGAGCGGGCGACTCGGAGGCGCTGGCAGCGTCGTCGGTGGGCTGCGAGTCCGCGTACCACCACTGGCCGAGGCCCGCGAGGGTGCCCACGACCACGACCGCGGCGATGGCGATGACGTTGTCGCGCTTGAGCCTGCGCTGCTTGCGCTCGTGCACCGTGCGGCGTGCGCGGTAGTCGCGGACGCGCCGCTGCTGCTCCTTGGTGCTCGTCACCGATCCGTCTCCCGTCTGGATGCTCGCACGAGCGTAACGCCTGCGCCTGTGCCGCACGGACGGGCCCGCGAAGGGCGCGTCGGAGGTCGGCCCTACGATCGAGGCATGGCGAATGCGGGGCTCGGATCGTCGACCGCGCCGCTCGCGGTCCGCATGCGGCCGCGCTCCCTCGACGAGGTCGTGGGGCAGCGGCATCTGCTGCGCGACGGCTCGCCGCTGCGCAGGCTCGCGACCCCCGGAGCCCGCAGCGGGCAGTCGGTCATCCTGTGGGGTCCGCCCGGCACGGGCAAGACCACGATCGCGCAGGCGATCGCCGCCTCGAGCGATCGCCGCTTCGTCGAGCTCAGCGCCGTGACTGCCGGCGTGAAGGACGTGCGGCAGGTGATGGAGGAGGCGCTGTCGACGCGCGACCTCTACGACTCGCAGACCGTGCTGTTCCTCGACGAGATCCACCGCTTCACGAAGGCGCAGCAGGATGCGCTGCTCCCGGGCGTCGAGAACGGCTGGGTGACGCTCATCGCGGCGACGACCGAGAACCCGTCGTTCAGCGTCATCAGCCCGCTGCTGTCCCGGTCGCTGCTGCTGACCCTCGAGCAGCTGCCCGACGACGAGCTCGCCGGCCTGCTCGATCGCGCCGTCGCCGATCCTCGCGGCTTCGGCGGTCGCGTCGTGCTCGACGACGCCGCCCGCGCGTCGATCGTGCGGCTCGCCTCCGGCGACGCGCGTCGTGCGCTGACGATCCTCGAGGCCTCGGGCTCGCACGTGCTCGCGGTGCCGAGCGGTGCGTCGCCGGACGAGGAGGAGGACGACGAGGACGACGACGCCGGTGGCGACGCCGACGCGACCGAGCCCGTCGACGCGACGCCCGTCGACGCGGCGCCCGCCGACGCGACGCCCGTCGTCACCGACGCGATCGTCGCCGAGAGCGTCGACGCCGCGCTGCTGCGCTACGACCGGCAGGGCGACGAGCACTACGACGTCATCAGTGCCTTCATCAAGTCGGTGCGCGGCTCCGACCCCGACGGCGCCCTGCACTGGCTCGCGCGCATGATCGAGGCGGGGGAGGACGCCCGCTTCATCGGGCGCCGCCTCATCATCCTCGCGTCGGAGGACGTCGGCATGGCCGACCCGCAGGGCCTCGTGATCGCGACCGCCGCGGCGCAGGCAGTGCAGCTCATCGGCATGCCCGAGGGGCGCATCCCGCTCGCCGAGGCGACCGTGTACCTCGCGACGGCGCCGAAGTCGAACCGCTCGTACAAGGGAGTCGATGCCGCGATCGCCGACGTGCGCCGCGGCGCCTTCGGCCGCGTCCCGACGCATCTGCGCGACGCGCACTACCCCGGCGCGAAGCGCCTCGGCCACGGCAAGGGCTACCGCTACGCCCACGACGCGCCCCACGGCGTCGCGACGCAGCAGTACCTGCCCGACGAGCTCGCGGGCACCGTCTACTACGACCCCGGCGCGCACGGCTACGAGCGCGAGGTCGCCGCGCGGCTCGAGCGCATCCGGGCCATCCTGCGCGGGGACTGACGCCGCGAGCGACTCGGGGCGACCATCTGGTAGCCTGGACCACGGTCCGCTCGGACCACCCACCCATCCTTTTGCCGGGAGACCGGCTGGCTGCTCGCGCAGCCGCGATGCGAAGGAAGCAACGCATGACCACCAAGACCAGCATCACGCGCAAGTCGCGTGCGCTCGGCGTGGCCCTCACCCCGAAGGCCGCCAAGTACCTCGAGAAGCGTCCGTACGGCCCCGGCCAGCACGGCCGCACCAAGCGCAAGGCCGACAGCGACTACGCCGTCCGCCTCCGCGAGAAGCAGCGTCTGCGCGCCCAGTACGGCATCCGCGAGAAGCAGCTGCGCCTCACGTTCAACGAGGCTCGCCGCCAGGCGGGCCTGACGGGTGAGAACCTCGTCGAGCTGCTCGAGATGCGTCTCGACGCGCTCGTGCTGCGTGCCGGCTTCGCGCGCTCGATGGCGCAGGCGCGCCAGCTCGTCGTGCACCGCCACATCGTCGTCGACGGCCAGCGCGTCGACCGCCCTTCGTTCCGCGTCAAGGAGGGCCAGACCATCGGCGTGCACGAGCGCTCCGAGGGCATGGAGCCGTTCCAGGTCGCAGCCGCCGGCGGTCACGCCCAGGTGCTGCCCCCGGTCCCCGGCTACCTCGAGGTCACGCTCGACCGCCTGCAGGCGGTCCTCGTGCGCCGCCCGAAGCGCGCCGAGGTGCCCATCGTCTGCGACGTGCAGCTCGTCGTCGAGTACTACGCCGCGCGCTGATCGCACGGTGCACGAAGGCCGTCCGGGTTCCCCGGGCGGCCTTCGTGCGTCTGCCGCCAGGTCGAAAAGATAGACTGGCCGTCCACTTCCACGAGGAGACACCTGCCATGAGGACCATCGCCCTGCTCGCCGTCGGCGCCATCGCCGGCGCCGTCGTCGTCACGCGCATGCAGCAGACGCCCAAGGGCAAGGAGATCCTCGACGCGGCGGACGCGCGGGTGCGCGAGTTCACCGACGCCGTCAAGGACGGCTACTCGAGCCGCGACCGCGAGCTGCGCGGCGAGTAGGCGCCACACCTCCCCAGCACGACCCGGCCTCGTGACGAGGCCGCAGCGCCCGCATGGGCATCGAGAGACGTGATCCAGATGCAGACCGCCGAGATCCATGACCGCTTCCTGCGCTTCTTCGAGCGCAAGGACCACACCATCGTGCCGTCGGCGTCGCTCGTCAGCGACGACCCGACGATCATGTTCACGATCGCCGGCATGGTGCCGTTCATCCCGTACCTCACCGGTCAGGAGCCCGCGCCGTACGCGCGCGCGGCCGACGTGCAGAAGTGCATCCGCACGAACGACATCGAGGAGGTCGGGCGCACGCCGCGCCACGGCACCTTCTTCCAGATGACGGGCAACTGGTCGTTCGGCGACTACTTCAAGCGCGGCGCGATCGAGTACGCGTGGGAGTTCCTCACCGGGTCGGAGGACGACGGCAACCTCGGCTTCTCGCCCGACGACCTCTGGGTCACGGTCTTCGAGACCGACGACGAGGCCGTCGCGCTGTGGAAGGAGATCGCGGGCCTGCCCGACGAGCGCATCCAGCGCCTCGGCCGCGACACGAACTACTGGTCGACGGGCCAGCCCGGCCCCGCCGGCCCCTGCTCGGAGATCTTCTTCGACCGCGGTCCCGCGTACGGCATCGACGGCGGCCCCGCCACCGACGACGACCGCTACGTCGAGATCTGGAACCTCGTCTTCATGCAGGACCAGATCGCCGACGTGCGGTCGAAGACCGACTTCCGCATCGTCGGCGACCTGCCCGCGAAGAACATCGACACCGGCATGGGCCTCGAGCGCATCGCGTTCCTCAAGCAGGGCGTCGAGAACATGTACGAGATCGACCAGGTGCGTCCCGTGCTCGACCTCGCGGCGCAGCTCTCGGGCCGCGAGTACGGCGCCGACCACGAGGACGACGTGCGGATGCGCGTCGTCGCCGACCACGTGCGCTCGTCGCTCATGCTGCTCTCCGACGGCGTCACGCCCGGCAACGAGGGCCGCGGCTACATCCTGCGCCGCCTCATGCGTCGCGCGATCCGCGCCATGCGCCTGCTCGGCGTGCACGAGCCCACGTTCCCGACGCTCTTCGCCGCGTCGCGCGACGCCATGCAGGCGTCGTACCCCGAGCTCGGCACCGAGTGGTCGCGACTGTCGCGCTTCGCGTTCGCCGAGGAGGAGACCTTCCTCAAGACGCTCGAGGCCGGCTCGACCGTGCTCGACGGCGCGCTCGAGACGACGAAGGGCGACGGTCGCGTGCAGCTCGCGGGCGATACGGCCTTCCTGCTGCACGACACCTACGGCTTCCCGATCGACCTCACGCTCGAGATCGCCGAGGAGCAGGGCCTCACGGTCGATCGCGCTGCGTTCGACCGCCTCATGGGCGAGCAGCGCTCGCGTGCCAAGGCCGACGCGAAGGCCAAGCGCGGCGCGCTCGCCGACCGCTCGGTGTACGGCGAGTTCCGTGCGGCGGGCGAGACGGCCTTCCTCGGATACGAGGAGCTCGAGGCCGACGGCGCCGTCGTGGGCATCCTCAAGGACGGCGTGAGCGTGCAGCGCGCCGCCGCCGGCGAGACCGTCGAGCTCATGCTCACCGCCACGGCCCTGTACGCCGAGTCGGGCGGCCAGGACTCCGACCAGGGTCGTCTCGTGGGCGACGCGTTCGAGGCGGACGTCGTCGACGTGCAGCGCCCCGTGCCCGGCCTCACGAGCCACACGGTCACGATCGTCTCCGGCGAGGTCGGCATCGGCGATCGTGCCCGCTCGATCGTCGACGTCGCCTACCGTCGCGGTGCGACGCAGGCGCACTCCGCGACCCACGTCATCCACGCCGCGCTGCGCCAGGTGCTCGGCCAGGACGCGCACCAGTCGGGCTCGTACAACAAGGCCGGCTACATGCGCCTCGACTTCTCGTGGTCGAACCCGCTGAGCGCCGACACGCGCTCGGAGCTCGAGGAGATCGCCTCGTCGGCGATCGCCGACGACCTCGCGGTGGAGACGCGCATCATGGGCCTCGACGAGGCGCGCGAGGCGGGCGCGATGGCGCTGTTCGGCGAGAAGTACGGCGACACCGTGCGCATGGTCGACATCGGCGGGCCGTGGTCCCGCGAGCTCTGCGCAGGCACGCACGTCGCGTCGTCGGGACAGATCGGCCTCGTCGCCATCACCGGCGAGTCGAGCGTGGGAGCCACGAACCGCCGCGTCGAGGCGATCGTGGGGCAGGACGCGTTCCGCGAGCTCGCCGCCGAGCGCGCGCTCGTGCAGTCGATCTCGCAGAGCCTCAAGACGCCGAAGGACCAGCTGCCTGCCCGCATCGACGACCTCGTGGCGTCGCTGAAGGTCGCCGAGCGCAAGGTCGCCGAGTTCGAGTCCCAGCGCCTCGCGCTGCGCGTGCCCGAGCTCGCCCAGTCGGCATCGCGCGAGGGTCGCTCGCGACTCGTCGCCGCCGACCTCGGCGCGCTCGGCTCGGCCGACGACGTGCGCTCGCTCGCGCTGCAGGTGCGCGAGCGCCTCGGTGCCGACGCCGCGACGGTCGCGCTCGGCGCGACGGTGGGCGACAAGCCCGTGGTCGTCGTGGCGACGAACCAGGCCGCGCGCGACGCAGGCGTGCAGGCCGGACCCCTCGCCAAGGCCGCCTCGGCCGTGCTCGGCGGCGGCGGTGGCGGCAAGCCCGACATGGCGCAGGGCGGCGGCACCGATGCCGCACGCATGCCCGAAGCGCTGCGTGCGATCGCGGAGGGCCTCGCCTG
Source organism: Agrococcus jejuensis (assembly GCF_007679035.1). Lineage (GTDB taxonomy): Bacteria > Actinomycetota > Actinomycetes > Actinomycetales > Microbacteriaceae > Agrococcus > Agrococcus jejuensis_A. The sequence goes on from NZ_VEFR01000001.1 coordinate 353,035, forward strand.
ATGCGGCAGGGCGTCCGCCTGGGCGTCGACGTGGGCAGGGTCCGCGTCGGCGTCGCACGGTCGGACCGCGATGGGCTGCTCGCGACGCCGGTCGAGACGATCCAGCGGGTCGACGTCGACGGCGTCGTGCGCCGCATCGGCGAGCTCGTCGGCGAGCTCGACGTCGTCGAGCTCGTCGTCGGGCTGCCGCTGTCGCTCTCGGGCGGCGACACCGCCAGCACGCAGGACGCGCGCGACGTCGCCGCCGCCCTCGCCTCCGTCGCGCCCGTGCGGCTCGTCGACGAGCGGCTGTCGACCGTGACGGCGCAGTCGGCCATGCGCCAGGCGGGTCGCTCGACGCGTCGTCAGAAGGCCGTCATCGACCAGGCGGCCGCCGTCGTCATCCTGCAGCACGCGCTCGACGCCGAGCGCGCGGGACGCGTTCCCGGCATGATGGTGGACCACGAGGAGGACTGATGGGACGTCGCGGGAGACCGCCGGGCATGCCTGAGCCGGGCAGCGAGCAGCCGTTCGACGACGGCGCGCTGCCGACGGACACGCCTGCCGTGCCACCGACGCCGCCACCGGCGTCGACGCCCGCACCCTCCGCGCCGGAGCCCTCCGAGTCGGCGCCCGAGCCCGCGGAGCAGTCGCCCGTGCGCGATGATCCGCCCACGGTGCAGCAGCCCGTCGCGCCGCCGACGCCCGCTGCCGAGCCCACGTTCGAGGACATCTTCGGCACCCCGACGCCCGACGCGCCCGAGCCGACCCTGCCCAGGCACGAGCCGCCGACGTCGCGCCCGGCAGAGCCCGTCGCCTCGGTGCAGCCCGACGAGGCGCTCGGCATCGAGGCCATCGCCGACGCCGTCGGCGCGTCCACGTCGCAGACGCCGTGGGCGACCGCGACGAGCGCCGCGGCGCCCGAGTCGCCGCGCGCGAGCCGAGCGCCCGCGGCCAAGGCTCCCAAGGCCGCGAAGACGCGGCCTGCGAAGCCGACGAGCGCCAAGTCCAAGCGCCAGCGCAGCGGCCGGCGCGGCGGCATCGTCATCATCGTCGCGCTCGTCGCGATCCTCGCCGCCGTCCTCGGCGGCGGCTGGCTCGCCTTCGGCCCCGCGATCATGGACCGCTTCGCCGAGCCCGAGGACTTCTCGGGCGCGGGCACCGGCGAGGTCGTGGTGCGCATCGAGTCGGGCTGGACCGGCGCGCAGGTCGCGACGATGCTCGAGGAGGAGGGCGTCATCGCCGACCAGGAGACGTTCTACGACCTCCTCGTCGCCGACCCGAGCATCGGCTTCCAGCCGGGCTCCTACCGGCTCGCCCTCGAGATGTCCGCGCAGTCGGCACTCGACGCGCTGCAGGACGAGGCGAGCCGCATCGTGCTGCAGGTCACGATCCCCGAGGGCTTCGTCATCCAGCAGGTGTACGCGCGCCTCGCCGAGCAGACCGGCATCCCCGAGGCCGACATCGTGCAGGCCGCGAGCGACCCGAGCGTCTACGGCGTCACGGGCTCGACGCTCGAGGGCTGGCTGTTCCCCGCGACCTACACGTTCGACGGCAGCGAGACGCCCCAGCAGATCCTGCAGACGATGGTCGACCGCATGCGGCAGGCCATGACCGAGCGCGGCGTGCCCGAGGACCAGTGGCAGACGATCGTCACGTTCGCGTCGCTCGTCGAGCGCGAGGGCGGCCCCGTGGAGAACTTCCCGCAGGTGGCGCGCGTCTTCCAGAACCGCCTCGACATCGGCATGCTCATGCAGTCGGACGCGACGGTGCACTACGGCATCGGCGACTTCGGCGTCATCACGACGACCGACGAGGAGCGCGCCGACGCCGGCAACCCCTACAACACGTACGTGCACGCGGGGCTGCCGATCGGGCCGATCGGGGCACCGGGCGACGCTGCGATCGACGCGGTGCTCGCCCCCGCCGAGGGCGACTGGCTCTACTTCGTGACGATCGACCCCTCGACGGGCGAGACGGTGTTCTCGAACACGCTCGCGGAGCACAACCAGGCGGTGCTGCTGTTCCAGGCGTGGCTGCGCGACAACCCCGAGTACGGCAGCTGATGGGGAGCCGCGCGTGACGCGGCTCGCGGTGCTCGGCGATCCCATCGAGCACTCGCGGTCGCCGCGCATCCACGCGGCCGCGTACGCCGTGCTCGGGCTCGACTGGGCGTACGGACGTCACCGTCTGACGCCCGATGCCCTGCCCGGCTTCGTCGACGCGCTCGGCACCGACTGGCGCGGCCTGTCGGTGACGGCGCCGCTCAAGGAGGCCGCGGCCGCCTGGGCGCGCGACGTCGACCCGCTCGTGACGCGGACGGGCGCGGCCAACACGCTGCGGGTCGACCTGCGCGCAGCGTGGAACACCGACGTCGCGGGCATCGTCGACGCGTTCGCCGAGGCGGGCGTCGACGGCGTCGATCGTGGCGCGATCGTCGGCGGGGGAGCGACGGCCGTCTCGGCCGTGTGCGCGCTCGCCGTCATGGGCGCCGACCGCGTCGACGCCTGGATGCGCACGCCGGCGAAGGGCGAGCGGCTCGTGACGCTGGGCGCCGAGCTCGGCGTCGACGTGCGGCTCGTCGGCCCCGACGCGCCGCCGCTCGTCGGCGACGTCGTCGTGAGCACGCTGCCCGCCGAGGCGGACGCCGTGCCCGCCCTCGCGGGGCCGCGCGCCATCCTCGACGCCGACTACGCCTCCGGTGCCAGCCGCTACGAGGGCGTCGGGCCGCTCGTGCCCGGCCTCGCGATGCTGCTGCACCAGGCGCTGCGCCAGGTGCGCATCTTCGTGCACGGCGATCCCGAGGCCCCCGTCGAGCGCGAGCCCGAGGTGTGGGCGGCGATGGTCGCCGCCGCCTGAGCCGCCGCGGACGCGTGCGTGCGCGGCGACGCCCGCGGGGGATGGAAGGATGGACCTCATGCTTCGATGGCTGACCGCAGGCGAGAGCCATGGCCCCGAGCTCCTCGCGATCCTCGAGGGACTCCCCGCCGACGTGCCCGTGACCGCCGAGGCCATCCAGGCCGATCTGCAGCGGCGCAAGCTCGGCGCAGGACGCGGCGCGCGCATGAAGTTCGAGCAGGACGCGCTGTCGATCTCGGGCGGCGTGCGCCACGGTCGCTCGATGGGCTCGCCCGTCGCCCTGCGCATCGGCAACACCGAGTGGCCGAAGTGGACCGACGTCATGAGCCCCGCGCCGCTCGACGAGGCGCCGTCGGGCGCTCGCGCGGCCGCGCTCACGCGTCCGCGGCCCGGCCACGCCGACCTCGTGGGCATGCAGAAGTACGGCTTCGACGAGGCTCGTCCCGTGCTCGAGCGCGCCTCAGCCCGCGAGACCGCGGCGCGCGTCGCCCTCGGCGCCGTCGCGAAGGCGTTCCTCGGCGAGCTCGGCGTGCGCCTCGTGAGCCACACGCTCGCGATCGGCCCCGTGCGCGTGCCCGAGGGCGCGCCCATCCCGTCGCCCGACGACGTGGATGCGCTCGACGCCGATCCGCTGCGCTGCCACGACCCGGAGACGAGCGCGCGCATGCTCGCCGAGGTCGACGACGCGAAGTCGGCCGGCGACACGCTCGGCGGCGTCGTCGAGGTGTGCGCCTACGGCCTGCCGCCGGGGCTCGGCTCGTACGTGCACTGGGACCGTCGCCTCGACGCGCGCCTCGCCGGTGCGCTCATGGGCATCCAGGCCATCAAGGGCGTCGAGGTCGGCGACGGCTTCGAGACGACGCGTCGGCGCGGCTCGGTCGCGCACGACGAGCTCGTGCCCGGCGCCGACGGCATCGAGCGCCTCACCGACCGCGCAGGCGGCACCGAGGGCGGCATGTCGACGGGCACCGTGCTGCGCGTGCGTGCGGGCATGAAGCCGATCGCGACCGTGCCGCGCGCGCTGCGCACGATCGACACGACCACGGGCGAGGCCGCGCAGGCGCACCACCAGCGCAGCGACGTGTGCGCCGTGCCCGCGTCGGGCGTCGTGGCGGAGGCCATGGTCGCGCTCGTGCTCGCCGACGCGATGATCGAGAAGCTCGGCGGCGACTCGGTGGCCGAGGTGCGCCGCAACCTCGAGGCCTACCTCGCCGCGATCCCCGAGACGCTGGTCACGACCGCGTGAGACCCGTCGCGCTCATCGGGCCGATGGCGGCGGGCAAGTCGAGCGTCGGCCGCAAGCTCGCGAGCCGGCTCGGCGCGACGTTCGTCGACACCGACCGCGAGATCGTGCGCGTGCACGGGCCCATCGGCGACCTCTTCGCGTCGCGGGGCGAGCCCGTGTTCCGCGCCATCGAGGCCGAGGCGGTCGCGGCCGCGCTCGTCGACGACGCCGTCGTGTCGCTCGGCGGGGGAGCACCGCTCGCCGCCGCGACGCAGGCGCGCCTCGCCGACGCGCACGTCGTGCTGCTCATGATCGACGACCGGCAGGCCGAGCGGCGCATCGCCGGCTCCGCCCGCCCCCTGCTCGCCGACGGCGGCATCGACGCCTGGCGTCGCATCCTCGCCGAGCGCGAGCCCACGTACCGCGCGCTCGCCGACCTCGAGGTCGACGCGTCGCGCCGCAAGATGAGCGACATCGTCGCCGAGATCGCCACCTGGCTGGAGGCCAAGCAGTGACCACCGTCATCCCCGTCCGCACCGAGCGCCCCTACGACGTCGTCGTCGGACGGGACATCCTGCTGCCGCAGATCGCCGAGGCCGTCGCGGGCGCCGCGCAGGTGCTCGTCGTGCACCAGCCGGCGATGTCCAGGCAGGCGGATGCGCTGAAGGCCGAGCTCGGAGACCACGTGCTGCTCGCCGAGGTGCCCGATGCCGAGGCGGCGAAGCGCATCGAGGTCGCGCAGTTCCTGTGGCAGATCATGGGCCAGGCCGACTTCACCCGCACCGACATGGTCGTGGGGCTCGGCGGCGGCGCCGTCACTGACCTCGCGGGCTTCGTGGCGGCGACCTGGCTGCGCGGCGTGGGCGTCGTGCTGGCCCCGTCGAGCGTGCTCGGCATGGTCGACGCCGCCGTCGGCGGCAAGACGGGCATCAACACCGAGCAGGGCAAGAACCTCGTCGGCGCCTTCCACCACCCCGCCCGCGTCGTGTGCGACCTGGCGCTGCTCGACACCCTGCCGCGCAACGAGCTGCTCACGGGCTTCGCGGAGATCGTGAAGGCGGGCTTCATCGCCGACCCCGCCATCCTCACCCTGCTCGAGGAGCAGCTCGACGCCGCGACCGACCCGACGACGCCCGAGTTCGCCGACGTCATCGCGCGCTCGATCCGCGTGAAGGCCGACGTCGTCGCCGAGGACTTCACGGAGCAGGGCCTGCGCGAGATCCTCAACTACGGCCACACGCTCGGCCACGCGATCGAGCACACCGAGCGCTACCGGTGGCGCCACGGCGCCGCCGTCGCGATCGGCCTCATGTTCGCCGCCGAGCTCGGCCGCCTCGCCGGACGACTGCCGGAGTCGGTCGTCGACCGCCACCGCGCGATCCTCGAGTCGCTCGAGCTGCCCACGACGTACCCGATCGGTCGCTGGCAGACGCTGCTCGCGACCATGCGCCGCGACAAGAAGGCGCGCGGCGCCATGCTGCGCTTCATCGTGCTCGACGACGTCGCGCGCCCGCGCGTGCTCGAGGGCCCCGACGACTCGATCCTCTTCACGGCGTACCAGTCGCTCGCCGACTGACGCATAGGCTCGTGACCATGCGCATCCTCGTGCTCAACGGTCCCAACCTCGGCAGGCTCGGCTCGCGCGAGCCCGACGTGTACGGCTCCGCGGGGCTCGACGAGGTCGAGCGCGCCGTCGCGTCGATCGGCCCCGAGATCGAGGTCGATCTGCGCCAGACGGACTCCGAGGCCGAGCTCGTGCACTGGATCCACGAGGCGGTCGACGCGCAGACGCCCGTGGTGCTCAACCCGGCGGCGTTCACGCACTACTCGTACGCGTTGCGCGATGCATGCGCCATGGTGACGAAGGCGGGCATCCCGCTCGTCGAGGTGCACATCACGAACCCGCACGCGCGCGAGACGTTCCGCCACACGTCGACGATCTCGGGCGTCGCGACGGGCGTCGTCGCGGGCTTCGGCATCGACGGATACCGGCTCGCGGCCCTCGCGATCCTCGCCCGCGCCGCCTGAGGCTCCCGACCGCACGGCATCCCGTCGGCTAGGATGCTCTGTCGGCCCCCAAAGGGCCGCGACTTTCCACTCTCGAGGGACACATGGCGACGACGAACGACATCAAGAACGGCGCGGTGCTCAGCATCGACGGGCAGCTGTGGAGCGTGATCGAGTTCCAGCACGTGAAGCCCGGCAAGGGCGGTGCGTTCGTGCGCACCAAGCTCCGCAACGTGCGCAGCCTCAAGGTCGTCGACAAGACGTTCAACGCCGGCACGAAGATGGACTTCGCGACGGTCGACCGCCGCGACTACCAGTTCCTCTACAACGACGGCACCGACTACGTGTTCATGGACAACGACACGTACGAGCAGTTCCAGGTGAGCCCCGAGATCGTCGGCGACGCCGCCAAGTTCCTGCTCGACGGCGCCACGGCGCAGATCACGATGCACGAGTCCGAGGCGCTCCAGGTCGAGCTGCCCGGTTCGGTCGTGCTCGAGATCACGTACACGGAGCCCGGCCTGCAGGGCGACCGCTCGAGCGCGGGCACGAAGCCCGCGACGGTCGAGACCGGCGCCGAGATCCAGGTGCCGCTCTTCGTCGAGCAGGGCACGCGCGTGAAGATCAACACCGCCGACGGCTCGTACCTCGGTCGCGTCACCGACTGACGTGGCGCAGCAGGTCTACCCCTCCCGTCGCAAGGCTCGCAAGCACGCGGTCGAGGTCGGCTACAGCGCGATCGTGCGCGACGCCGACGCCCTCGAGCTGCTGCGCGTCACGGCCCTCGACCAGGGCTGGGCGAAGCACCCGTGGTTCGCGTACTGCGAGGAGCTCGTGACGGGCGTCCAGCACCACGCCGACGAGCTCGACGAGCTCGTCGAGCAGTCGAGCGAGCACTGGTCGCTCGACCGCATGGCACGCATCGACCTCGCGATCCTGCGCGTCGGCGCGTGGGAGCTCGCCCACAACCCGGCGGTGCCGCAGGAGGTCGCGATCTCCGAGGCGGTGCAGCTCGCCGGCGAGCTCTCGACCGATCGCTCGGGACCGTTCGTCAACGGCGTGCTCGCGAAGGTCGCCGGCCAGGTCGGCTGACCGCACCACGAGCATCGACGCACGCGGCGTCGCGACGGATCCTCGTCGCGGCGCCGCGTTCGCGTCTGCGCGCCGAGTCGAGCCTGACCCGCGCCGTTCGATAGGGTGGGACCACCGACATCCTTCATCAGCCGTCCTGCGAGGCGGCGAGTGACGCCCAGAGAGGCAGGAAGGGGGTCTGCATGCCTGCGCGCACCGTGCTGCAGGAGGCGGACATCGCCCGCGCGCTCACGCGCATCGCCCACGAGATCCTCGAGGCCAATCGCGGCCCGGAGTCCCTCGTCATCCTCGGGATCCCGACCCGCGGCGCGCTCCTCGCCGAGCGCATCGCCGCCCGGCTCGGCGAGATCACCGGCACCGACTTCGCGGGCCGCACCGGCACGCTCGACGTGACGATGCACCGCGACGACCTCGCCCGCACCGGCACGCGGCCGACGCATCCCACGCGCATCCCCGCCTCCGGCATCGACGGCCAGACGGTCGTGCTCGTCGACGACGTGCTCTACTCGGGTCGCACGATCCGGGCAGCGCTCGACGCGCTCACCGACCTCGGTCGCCCCGCGGCCGTGCGCCTCGCGGTGCTCGTCGACCGCGGCCACCGCCAGCTGCCCATCCGCGCCGACTACGTGGGCAAGAACCTGCCGAGCGCCGCGAGCGAGCACGTGTCGATCCTGCTCGCCGAGGTCGACGGGCAGGACGCCGTGACGATCCAGGAGGGCAGCGCACGATGAGGCATCTGCTGACCGCCGCGCTGACGCGCGACGAGGCGATCGAGCTGCTCGACATCGCCGAGGACATGGACCAGATCCACGAGCGCGACCAGAAGAAGCTGCCCGCGCTGCGCGGCCGCACGGTCGTGAACCTGTTCTTCGAGGACTCGACGCGCACGCGATCGTCGTTCGAGATCGCGGGCAAGTGGCTCTCCGCAGACGTCATCAACGTCTCGGGCAAGGGCTCGAGCGTCTCGAAGGGCGAGGACCTGCGCGACACGGTCACGACCATCTCGGCCATGGGCGTCGACGGCATCGTCATGCGCCACGGCGCGTCGGGCGCGCCGAACGTCGTCGCGTCGTGGATCCCGCAGATCGTCGTCAACGCCGGCGACGGCACCCACGAGCACCCGACGCAGGCGCTGCTGGACGCGTTCGCCCTGCGCCGCCGCATCCACGGCGACGCGTCGCGCGGCAAGGGCCTCGACGGCGTTCGCGTCGCGATCGCCGGCGACGTGCTGCACAGCCGCGTCGCACGCTCGAACGCGCTGCTGCTGCCCGCGCTCGGCGCCGAGGTCACGATCGTCGGCCCGCCGTCGATGCTGCCGCCCGGCATCGGCACGTGGCAGGCCGCCCACACGACGGACTTCGACGAGGTCGTGGACAGCCGACCGGACGCGCTCATGATGCTGCGCGTGCAGCTCGAGCGGCAGACGGGCACGTTCGTGCCGAGCGCCGGCGAGTACATCGGCGGCTGGTCGCTCACGCCCGAGCGCTTCGCGCGCCTCGGCGGCGAGACGCTCGTCATGCACCCCGGCCCGATGAACCGCGGCCTCGAGATCTCGTCGGTCGCCGCCGACGCCGCCGCCTCGCTCGTGCTCGAGCAGGTGCGCGCAGGCGTCTCGGTGCGCATGGCCGTGCTCTACCGACTCCTGGCAGGAAGGACCGACTCGTGACGACCCTCGTCGTGCGCGGCGCGCGCATCCTCGGCGGCGACGCCGCAGACCTCACGATCGTCGACGGCATCATCGTGGGCGTCGGCTCGGCATCTCCGGCCGCCGACGCCACGGTGATCGACGCCGACGGCCTGCTCGCCCTGCCCGGCCTCGTCGACCTGCACACGCATCTGCGCGAGCCGGGCTTCGAGCAGTCCGAGACGGTCGCGACCGGCGTGCGCGCCGCAGCGGCCGGCGGCTACGCCGCCGTCTTCGCCATGGCGAACACGCGCCCCGTCGCCGACACGGTCGCCGTCGTCGAGCAGGTCGCCGAGCTCGGACGCCGCGCCGGCCTCGCGCACGTGCAGCCCATCGGTGCCGTCACCGTCGGCCTCGCGGGGGAGCGGCTCGCCGACCTCGGCATGATGGCCCGCTCGGCTGCCAACGTCCGCGTCTTCTCGGACGACGGCCACTGCGTGCACGACGCGCAGCTCATGCGTCGCGCGCTCGAGTACGTCGCACCGTTCGACGGCGTCATCGCGCAGCACGCGCAGGAGCCGACGCTCACGGTCGGCGCGCAGATGCACGAGTCGCCGCTCGCGGGCGAGCTCGGCCTCGGCGGCTGGCCGTCGGTGGCGGAGTCGTCGATCGTCGCCCGCGACGTGCTGCTCGCCGAGGCGACCGGCGCGCGCCTCCACGTGTGCCACGTCTCGACCGCCGAGACCGTCGACGTGCTGCGCTGGGCGAAGGCCCGCGGCATCCGCGTCACGGCCGAGGTCACGCCCCATCACCTGATCCTCACCGAGGAGGAGGTGCGCGGCTACGACGCGCGCTTCAAGGTCAACCCGCCGCTGCGTGCCGCCGGCGACGTCGATGCGCTGCGCGCCGCCCTCGCCGACGGCACGATCGACGTCGTCGCCACCGACCACGCCCCGCACCCCGTCGAGGCGAAGCAGGCCGCGTGGGCGGATGCGGCCATGGGCATGGTCGGGCTCGAGACGGCCCTCGCGGTCGTGCAGGAGTCGATGGTCGAGACGGGTCTGCTCGACTGGGCGGGCGTCGCTCGCGTCATGGCCTCCACGCCCGCGCGGATCGGACGCCTCGACGGCTTCGGCGGCGCCCTGGAGGTCGGCGCAGCCGCGCACGTCGCGCTCGTCGACCCCGCCGGCCGCACCCCGATCGGCACAGAGCACCTGCACGGCCGCTCGACGAACTCGCCGTTCCTCGGCCGCTCGCTGCCCGGTCGCGTCGTGCACACGATCTACCAGGGCCGCCAGACGGTGTCGGATGGAGTGGTCGCATGAGCTACGAGATGCGCTCGTCGGGCCGCCAGACGGTGTTGGATGGAGTAGTCGCATGAGCTACGAGACCTTCATCCTGCTGAGCGCGGTGCTCGTCGCCGTGCTCCTCGCCGCAGGCGTCCTCGGCTGGCTGTCGCGTCGCCGTCGGCACCGCGACCTCGTCGCCCCGCAGGCGCCCGACGGCTTCCAGGCCGTGCTCGACGCGCCCATCCTCTACGTCGCCACGACGACGGCGGGCGACCCGTACGACCGCGTCGCCGTGCACGGCCTCGGCTTCCGCGCCCGCGGGCGCATCGCCGTCGGCCCCTCGGGCGTCGTCCTCGACCTGCCGGGCATCGCCGTGCTCGTGCCCGTCGCCGACCTCGTGGGCGTCGAGCGCGCCACGTGGACGATCGACCGCGTGGTCGAGCCCGGCGGCCTCATCCGCATCGCGTGGCGCCTCGGCGCGCGCGAGCTCGACACCTACCTTCGCGTCACGGAGCGCGACGAGCCCGTGCTCGCCGCCATCCGCGACATCCAGCCGCATCCGACCGCAGGAGCTGCAGCATGACCATCGCCCACCTCGTGCTGGAGGACGGCACCATCTACCGCGGCCGCGCCTACGGCGCCACCGGCCGCACCCTCGGCGAGGCCGTCTTCGCCACCGGCATGACCGGCTACCAGGAGACCATCACCGACCCGTCGTACGCGGGCCAGATCGTGGTGCAGACCGCACCGCAGATCGGCAACACCGGCGTCAACGACGAGGACCCCGAGTCGCGTCGCATCTGGGTCGCCGGCTACGCCGTGCGCCAGGCGAGCCGCATCGTGTCGAGCTGGCGCGCGACCGAGTCGCTCGAGACGCGCCTCGAGCGCGACGGCATCGTCGGCATCCAGGAGATCGACACGCGTGCGCTCACGCGCCGTCTGCGGGATGCGGGCAGCATGCGCGCCGGCATCTTCTCGGGCGACGCCGTGGGCACCGAGGCCGACATGCTCGAGCAGGTGCTGCAGAGCCCGCAGATGGCCGGTCAGCGCCTCGCCGACGTCGTCTCGACGCCCGAGGCCTACCAGCTGCCGGCCACCGCCGTGCGCATCGGCCACCTCGCCGTGCTCGACCTCGGCGTCAAGGCATCCACGCTGCGCTACCTGCAGGGTCAGGGCTTCGACCTCACGGTGCTGCCGCACTCGGTGACGGCCCAGGAGGTCTTCGCCCTCGGCGTCGACGCCGCCTTCTACTCGAACGGCCCCGGCGACCCCGCCGCGTCCGACCAGTACGTCGAGCTGCTGCGCGAGCTGCTGCATGCGCGCCTGCCGTTCTTCGGCATCTGCTTCGGCAACCAGCTGCTGGGCCGGGCGCTCGGCTTCGGCACGTACAAGCTGCCGTTCGGCCACCGCGGCATCAACCAGCCCGTGCTCGACGTCGCCACCGGCACGGTCGAGATCACGAGCCAGAACCACGGCTTCGCCGTCGACGCGCCCATCGGCGAGATCGTCGAGAGCCCCGCCGGGTTCGGCCGCGTGCAGGTGAGCCACTACTCGCTCAACGACCAGGTCGTCGAGGGCCTTCGCGCGCTCGACCTGCCCGCGTTCAGCGTGCAGTACCACCCCGAGGCCGCCGCAGGCCCCCACGACTCCATGTACCTCTTCGATCGCTTCGCGCAGCTCGTGCGCGAGCGGAAGGACGCCTGATGCCCAAGCGCGACGACATCTCGTCGGTCCTCGTGATCGGCTCCGGCCCCATCGTCATCGGCCAGGCGGCGGAGTTCGACTACTCCGGCACGCAGGCCTGCCGCGTGCTGCGCGAGGACGGCATCCGCGTCATCCTCGTCAACTCGAACCCGGCGACGATCATGACCGACCCGGACTTCGCCGACGCGACCTACATCGAGCCCATCACGCCCGAGGTGCTCGAGACGATCATCGTCAAGGAGCGTCCCGACGCCATCCTGCCGACGCTCGGCGGCCAGACGGCGCTCAACGCCGCCATCGCGCTGCACGAGCAGGGCATCCTCGAGCGCCACGGCGTCGAGCTCATCGGCGCCAAGGTCGACGCGATCCACCGCGCGGAGGACCGCCAGCTGTTCAAGCAGCTCGTGCTCGACGCCGGCGCCGACGTCGCCTCGTCGGTCATCGCGAAGACCGTCGACGAGGCGCTCGCGTTCGCCGACGAGTACGGCTACCCCGTCGTCGTGCGCCCCTCGTTCACGATGGGCGGCCTCGGCTCGGGCTTCGCGCACGACGAGGTCGAGCTGCGCCGCTTCGTCGCCGACGGCCTGCACTCGTCGACGATCGGCGAGGTGCTGCTCGAGGAGTCGATCCTCGGGTGGAAGGAGTACGAGCTCGAGCTCATGCGCGACACGGCCGACAACACGGTCGTGATCTGCTCGATCGAGAACGTCGACCCCGTCGGCGTGCACACGGGCGACTCGATCACGGTCGCGCCGGCGCTCACGCTCACCGACCGCGAGTACCAGGTGCTGCGCGACATCGGCATCCGCATCATCCGCGACGTGGGCGTCGACACCGGCGGCTGCAACGTGCAGTTCGCCGTCGACCCCGCGACGGGTCGCGTCATCGTCATCGAGATGAACCCGCGCGTCTCGCGCTCGAGCGCCCTCGCGTCGAAGGCGACGGGCTTCCCGATCGCGAAGATCGCCGCGAAGCTCGCCATCGGCTACCGCCTCGACGAGATCCCCAACGACATCACGAAGGTGACGCCCGCCTCGTTCGAGCCGACGCTCGACTACGTCGTCGTGAAGGTGCCGCGGTTCACGTTCGAGAAGTTCCCCGCCGCCGACCCCACGCTCACGACCACCATGAAGTCGGTCGGCGAGGCGATGGCGATGGGTCGCACCTACACGCAGGCGCTGCAGAAGGCGCTGCGCTCGCAGGAGCGCCGCGGAGCGACGTTCCACTGGGCCGGCGAGCCCGGCGACAAGCATGCGCTGCTCGAGCAGTCGCGCACGCCGACCGACGGTCGCATCGTGACGCTGCAGCAGGCGATCCGCGCAGGCGCCACGGTCGAGGAGGCCTTCGAGGCCACCGCGATCGACCCGTGGTTCCTCGACCAGATCGTGCTGCTGGAGGAGGTCGCGCAGGAGATCCGCGCCGCCGCCGACCTCGACGAGGACATCCTGCGCCGAGCGAAGGAGCACGGCTTCTCCGACGTGCAGATCGCCGAGCTGCGCGGCCTCGAGGAGCAGGAGGTGCGCGAGGCGCGCTGGGCGCTGGGCCTGCGCCCCGTGTTCAAGACGGTCGACACGTGCGCCGGCGAGTTCCCGGCCGAGACGCCGTACCACTACTCGTCGTACGACCAGGAGACCGAGGTGGCCCCCTCGGACCGCCGCAAGGTCGTCATCCTCGGCTCGGGTCCGAACCGCATCGGCCAGGGCATCGAGTTCGACTACTCGTGCGTGCACGCATCGTTCGCGCTGCGCGACGCCGGGTACGAGACGATCATGGTCAACTGCAACCCCGAGACGGTCTCGACCGACTACGACACGAGCGACCGGCTCTACTTCGAGCCGCTGACGCTCGAGGACGTGCTCGAGGTCATCCACGCCGAGTCGCAGTCGGGCGAGCTCGTGGGCGTCATCGTGCAGCTCGGCGGGCAGACGCCGCTCGGCCTCGCGCGCGGCCTCGAGGCGGCGGGCATCCCGATCCTCGGCACGCAGCCCGACGCGATCGACCGCGCCGAGGAGCGCGGGCTCTTCCAGGAGATCCTCGACGCCGCCGGCCTCGTCGCCCCGCGCAACGCGACGGCGACGACCGAGGAGGCTGCCCTCGAGGCGGCCGAGCGCATCGGCTACCCCGTGCTCGTGCGCCCGTCGTTCGTGCTCGGCGGCCGCGGCATGGAGATCGTCTACGACCGCGAGAGCCTGCACGGCTACTTCGAGCGCATGGCGGACACCGCCATCATCGGCCCCGGCAAGCCGCTGCTCGTCGACCACTTCCTCGACGACGCCGTGGAGATCGACGTCGACGCCGTCTTCGACGGCACCGACCTCTACGTCGGCGGCATCCTCGAGCACATCGAGGAGGCGGGCATCCACTCGGGCGACTCGTCGTGCACGCTGCCGCCGATCGGGCTCGGCCGCTCGCAGATCGACGAGGTGCGGGATGCGACGCTCGCGATCGCACGCGGCCTCGACGTGCGCGGTCCGATCAACGTGCAGTTCGCGATCTCTGCGGGCCGCCTCCACGTCATCGAGGCGAACCCGCGCGCGAGCCGTACGGTGCCGTTCGTCGCGAAGGCCCTCGGCACCCCCATCGCGAAGGCCAACGCCCTCGTGATGGCGGGCCGCACGATCGCCGAGCTGCGCGCCGAGGGCTTCCTGCCCGAGCAGGACGGCTCGCGCCTGCCGCTCGACGCACCCGTGGCGGTGAAGGAGGCCGTGCTGCCCTTCCGCCGCTTCCGCACGCGCGAGGGCGAGCTCGTCGACAGCCTGCTCGGTCCCGAGATGCGCTCGACCGGCGAGGTCATGGGCATCGACCGCGACTTCCCCCGCGCGTTCGCGAAGAGCCAGGTCGCCGCCTACGGCGGGCTGCCGACGTCGGGCACGGTCTTCGTGTCGGTCTCCGACCGCGACAAGCGCCAGGCGGTGCTGCCCATCCACCGCCTGCGGCAGCTCGGCTTCCGCATCCTCGCGACCGAGGGCACGGCGGAGATCCTCGTGCGCAACGGCATCGAGGTCGAGACGATCGCGAAGCACAACGAGGTCGGCGTCGAGGCGTCGATCGTCGGCGCCATCCACCGCGGCGAGGTCGACATCGTCATCAACACGCCCACGGGTCCCGCCGCACGTCTCGACGGCTACGAGATCCGCGCCGCGACCGTCGGTGCCGACAAGGCGCTCTTCACGACGGTGTCGCAGCTCGGCGCGGCCGTCGCGGCGATCGAGGCGGCGCGTGCGCCCTTCGAGGTCACGAGCCTGCAGGAGTACCACGCCAGGAGGACGGCATGACGTTCGGCACCCGCCTCGCCGCGGCGGTCGCCGACCGCGGCCCCGTGTGCGTCGGCATCGACCCGCACGCGCACCTGCTGGATGCGTGGGGCCTGCCCGACACCGCGGCGGGTGCCGAGGCGTTCGGCCTCGAGGTCGTCGAGGCGGCCGTCGGTCGCGTCGCGGTCGTGAAGCCGCAGGTGGCGTTCTACGAGCGACACGGCTCCGCCGGCATCGCGGCGCTCGAGCACGTCATCCGCGTCGCGCGCGAGGAGGGCCTGCTCGTCGTCGCCGACGCGAAGCGCGGCGACCTCGGCACGACGATGGACGCCTACGCGCAGGCGTGGCTCACGCCCGGCGCACCGCTCGAGGTCGACGCAATCACGGCCTCGCCGTACCTCGGCCTCGGCTCGCTCGAGCCCGCGCTGTCGCTCGCCGAGGCGCACGCGAAGGGCGTCTTCGTGCTGTGCGCGACGTCGAACCCCGAGGGCGCCGGCCTGCAGTCGCGGGCCGACGCGGCGGGGGAGTCGGTCGCGGCATCCATCGCACGCGGCGTCGACGCCTGGAACGTCGACCACGCGCCCGACGGCGCGGGCTCCATCGGCCTCGTCGTCGGCGCGACCGTCGCCGCCGCCGACTTCGGCGTCACCCTCACGTCGGCCACGCCGATCCTCGCGCCCGGCTTCGGCCACCAGGGCGCGCGGCTCGCCGACCTGTCCTCGCTGTACCCGGCAGGCACGCTCGTGCTCGCCAACGTCTCGCGCAGCGTGACGGGCTCGCGCGACGGCGTCGCCGCCGCGATCGACGCGGCGACGGCGGAGGCACGATGACGCTCGATCCCGCGCTCGGCGCCGAGGCCGCGCTGCGGGCGCGGCGCGCCCGCGCCGAGGTCAAGCGCGCCGTGCACGCGCGCGAGCGCTCGGCGCTGCAGGTCGCCGAGCACGCGTGGGACCACCCCGACTCCGTCGAGGCGGGCCTGCGCGTCACGGAGCTCGTCGACGCCATCCCCGGCATCGGCAAGCACCGCATGGAGCGCGTGCTCGAGCGGCTCGAGATCTCGCCCCGCAAGCGCGTCGGCGGCCTCGGCTCGCGCCAGCGCACGCGCCTGCGCGAGTGGCTCGACGTCGATCCGGCCCCCGCACGCCTCATCGTGCTCGCCGGCCCGACCGCCGTCGGCAAGGGCACCGTCGCGCAGCACGTGCGCGACCACTACCCGTGGATCCGCCACTCGGTGTCGTGGACGACGAGGGCGCCGCGCCCGGGCGAGATCGACGGCGTGCACTACACGTTCGTCTCCGACGCCGAGTTCGACGAGGGCCTGTCGGAGGACGCGTTCCTCGAGTGGGCCAAGGTGCACAACTCGCACCGCTACGGCACGCCGCGCGCGCAGGTGCAGTCGGTGCTCGACACCGGCGACTCCGTGCTGCTCGAGATCGACCTGCAGGGCGCGCGCCAGATCCGCGATCGCATGCCGGAGGCGCTGCTCGTGTTCCTCGCGCCGCCGTCGTGGGACGAGCTCGTGCGCAGGCTCGTCGGCCGCGGCACGGAGGACGAGGCGGAGCGCTCCCGTCGTCTCGCGACCGCCGAGGTCGAGCTCGCGAGCCAGGACGAGTTCGACGCCGTCGTCATCAATCGCGACGTGGCCGAGGCCGCTGCCGAGGTCGTGGCCCTCATCGGGCGCTAGACTGTTCCACTGCGCCGGTCTCACGCTGGCCGCCTCTCGCGAGGCTCGAGCGCAACCGCTTCGTCCTGAGGAGGACCCATGGCCGACAAGGGCATCATCAACCCGCCGATCGACGACCTGCTCGCGAAGGTGGACTCGAAGTACCAGCTCGTGATCTTCGCGTCGAAGCGCGCGCGTCAGATCAACGACTACTACACGGATCTGCACGAGGGCAGCATGTTCGACAACGTCGGACCCCTCGTCGACGCGACGCTCGAGGACAAGCCGATCTCGGTGGCGCTCCGCGAGATCCAGGAGGACAAGCTCCTCCTCAAGCCCGCGCAGCCCTCCGCGTAGTGCGCGTCGTCGTCGGCGTCGCCGGCGGGATCGCGGCCTACAAGGCCGCGCACGCGATCCGGCGACTCGTCAAGGATGGGCACGACGTGCACGTCGTGCCCACCGCGTCGGCCGTGCGCTTCGTCGGCATCCCGACGTTCGAGGCGCTCAGCCGCAACCCGGTGACGACCGACCTCTTCGACGACGTCGCCGAGGTGCGCCACGTGGCGCTCGGCCAGTCGGCCGACCTGATCGTCGTGCTGCCCGCGACGGCGTCGACGCTCGCGCGCATCGCGCATGGCATCTCCGACGACCTGCTCGGCACGACGATCCTCGCCTCCGAGGCACCGCTCGTCGTCGCCCCCGCGATGCACACCGAGATGTGGCGCAACGCGGCCACGCAGGCGAACGTCGCCCTGCTGCGCGAGCGCGGCGTGACGATCGTCGGCCCCGCCGACGGGCAGCTCACCGGCACCGACTCCGGGCCCGGCCGCATGGTCGAGCCCGACGACGTCGTCGAGGCGGCGTACGCCGTGCTGGCGCCGACCCGCGACCTCGACGGCATGCGCATCGCGATCAGCGCCGGCGGCACGCGCGAGCCCATCGACCCCGTGCGCTTCCTCGGCAACCGCTCGTCGGGTGCGCACGGCGTCGCCCTCGCGACGCGCGCGGCGGCACGCGGCGCCGACGTCACGCTCGTCGGCGCGAACCTGCAGGTCGCGGCTCCTGCAGGCGTGCGGCTCGTCGAGGTGTCGACGACCGCCGAGCTGCGCGACGCCATGCTGCTCGCGAGCCGCGACGCGCACGCGACGATCATGGCCGCCGCCGTCGCCGACTACCGCGTCGCCGACGTGAGCGACGCGAAGCGCAAGAAGGATGCGTGGGGCGCCAATCCGACGCTCCAGCTCGTCGAGAACCCCGACATCCTCGCGGAGCTGTCGATGCGCGCGCCCCGCGGCGTCGTCGTCGGCTTCGCGGCCGAGACCGAGCCCGACGCCGACGCCCGCCGCGCCATCGCCCAGGCGAAGCTCGCGCGCAAGGGCTGCGACCTGCTGGTGCTGAACCAGGTGGGCATGCAGCTCGGCTTCGGCGACGTCGACACCGCCGTCGAGATCCTCGCGCCCTCCGGCGTCGTCGCGACCGCCGCCGGCGCCAAGATGTCGGTGGCCGACGCCATCCTCGACTCCGTCCGATCCACCCTGCAGGAGCATGCATGACCTCCCGGCTGTTCACGTCCGAGTCCGTCACCGAGGGCCACCCCGACAAGATCTGCGACCAGATCTCGGACCGCATCCTCGACGCGATGCTCGCGCAGGACGTGCAGTCGCGCGTCGCGGTCGAGACGCTCGTCACGACGGGCCTCGTGCACGTCGCCGGCGAGGTGCGCACCGAGGGCTACGTCGAGATCCCGAAGCTCGTGCGCGACACGATCGTCGCGATCGGCTACGACTCGTCGCAGGTCTCGTTCGACGGCAACTCGTGCGGCGTGACGGTGTCGATCGGCGAGCAGTCGCTCGAGATCGCGACCGGCGTCGACACGGGCCTCGAGGCGCGCGGCGGCGAGACGGATGCGCTGTCGCAGCTCGGCGCCGGCGACCAGGGCATCATGTTCGGCTACGCGACCGACGAGACGCCCACGCTCATGCCCGCGACGGCGTGGGCGGCGCACCGCCTCGCGGAGCGCCTCACGGCCGTGCGCCGCGACGGCACGATCCCGTACCTCCGACCCGACGGCAAGACGCAGGTGACGATCGAGTACGTCGACCACGAGCCCGTGCGCGTCGACGCCGTCGTCGTGTCGACGCAGCATGCCGAGGACGTCGACCAGGCGCAGCTGCGCGCCGACGTCGAGCAGCACGTCATCGCACCCGTGCTCGCGCAGCTCGGCCTGCCGCACGACGACATGACGACGTTCGTGAACCCCTCGGGATCGTTCGTCGTCGGTGGCCCCAAGGGCGACGCGGGCCTCACGGGCCGCAAGATCATCGTCGACACGTACGGCGGCGCCGCACGGCACGGCGGCGGCGCGTTCAGCGGCAAGGACCCCTCGAAGGTCGACCGCTCGGCGGCGTACGCGCTGCGCTGGGTCGCGAAGCACGTCGTCGCAGCCGGCCTCGCGCGTCGGTGCGAGGTGCAGGTCGCGTACGCGATCGGCCGCGCGACGCCCGTGGGCCTCTACGTCGACACGTTCGACACCGGCACCGTCGACGACGGCACGCTCACCGCGGCCATCCGCGCCACGTTCGACCTGCGGCCCGAGGCGATCATCCGCGACCTCGACCTGCGGCGTCCGATCTACGCGCAGACCGCCGCCTACGGGCACTTCGGTCGCGAGCTGCCCGACTTCACCTGGGAGCAGACGCCCCGCGTCGACGCGCTGCGCAAGGCCGCCGGCGTGGCATGAGCGTCGCCCGCGTCGTCGTGGAGTCGCGGCTGCCGCAGCTGGATCGCCTCTTCGACTTCCGCGCCGACGACGACGTGATGCCCGGCGTGCGCGTGCGCGTGCCGTTCGGCGGTCGCATGCTGCCCGGCTTCGTCGTGGAGGTCGCCGAGGAGAGCGAGTTCGGCGGCGAGCTGCACCGCGTCGAGCGGATGCTGTCGCCCGTGCCGGTGCTGCAGCCCGAGGTGTGGGCGCTCGCCCGCGCCGTCGCCGACCGCGCGGCCGGATCGGCGGTCGACGTGCTGCGCGTCGCGATCCCCGGCAGGCAGGCGCGGCCGGAGACGGCCTGGCTCAAGGCCGAGCGGGCGCCTGCCACGCCGCCGGAGCCCGGGGAGAGCGTGGCTCCGGACCTCGTCGAGCGGCGCGGCCGCGTCGCGCTGCGATCGGAGCCCGGCGTGGTCGCGGTGGGCGAGGGCGACGACGTGCGCTGGGTCGGCCGCTGGGCCGTGGAGCTCGCGGGCCTCGCCCGCGATGCGCTCGCGCGCGGCGAGCAGGCCATCCTCGTCGTGCCCGACCACCGTGAGCAGCGGCAGCTCGTCGCGGCGCTCGAGGCCGTCGTCGGGGACCGCGTCGTCGAGCTCGACGCCCGACAGTCGAACCCCGACCGGTACCGCGGATTCCTGCGCGCGCTCGACGGCGGGCCCGTCGCGATCGTCGGACCGCGCAGCGCCGTCTACGCACCCGCCGCGAACCTCGGCCTGCTCGCGGTGTGGGACGACGGCGACCCGCTGCACGTCGAGCCCCTGTCGCCGTACGCGACCACACGGGACGTCGCGCTCGTACGCCAGCAGCAGTCCGGATGCGCGCTCGTGCTCGCCGGTCACGCGCGATCGACGGAGGCGCAGCGGCTCGTGGAGCTCGGCTTCCTCGAGGCCGTCGTGCGCGGACGCCCGCCGCGCACGCTGCCGGCAGCCCTCCAGCAGGGCCAGCACGGGCGCATCCCCGCCATGGCGTTCCAGGTGGCGAAGGAGGCGATCGCGCACGGCCCCGTGCTCGTGCAGGTCGCCCGTCCCGGCCACGCGCCCGCGCTCGCATGCTCGACCTGCGGGGAGCGCGCTCGCTGCCGACGCTGCCAGGGGCCGCTGCGCCGCGCGCGCGCCGACGCGTCGCCGTCGTGCGCGTGGTGCGGTGCCGTGCACGCCGCCTGGGCGTGCGCCTCGTGCGGCGGTCGCACGCTGACGGAGCTCGGCCGCGGCTCGGTGCGCACCGCCGACGAGCTCGGCCGCGCGTTCCCGAACATCCCGGTCGTCGTCGCCGACGGCCAGCACGAGCGCCTCGAGGTCGACGACCAGCCGCGCCTCGTCGTGGCGACGCGGGGTGCCGAGCCCGTCGCGGCCGGCGGCTACCGTGCCGTGCTGCTGCTCGACGGCGAGCGCCTGCTCGCGCGCGAGAGCCTGCGCGTCGCCGAGGACGCCGTCCGCGCCTGGTCGAGCGCCCGCGCGCTCGCCCGCGACGACGCCACGATCGTGCTCACGGGTGCCGTCGGCCGGGTCGCCGCCGCGATGACGACCCGCGACGCCGCGGGCTTCGCCGCCGCCGAGCTCGCCGATCGTCGCTCGCTGCGGTTCCCGCCGGCCGTTCGCGTCGCCTCCGTCGTCGGCGGCCCCGACGAGGTCGAGCGCGTCGTGCGCGCCGTCGGCGAGATCGGCGCGACGGATGCGCTGGGTCCCGTCGACGTGGGCGACGGCGCGGTACGGTCGATCGTCCGCTTCGACTACGGAGCGGGCGTCGACGTGGCGCACGCCCTGCGCGCCGAGATCGTGCGGGCGGCCACGCAGTCGCGCTCGCGCGTCGCGAAGGGCGCACCGGTGCGCGTGCACGTCGACGATCACGAGCCGTTCGAGGGGATCTGATGCGCATCGTCTTCGCCGGGAGCCCGGCAGCCGCCGTGCCGAGCCTCGAGGCGCTGAGCCGCAGCCACGAGGTCGCCCTCGTCGTCACGCGCGCCGCCTCGCCGCAGGGACGCAAGCGGGTGCTGACGCCGACGCCCGTCGCCGCCGCGGCCGAGCGGTTCGGCCTGCCGGTGCTGGAGGCGAATCGGCTCGATGCCGCCGCCACCGAGGCGATCGCGGCGGTCGGGGCGTCGCTCGGCGTCGTCGTCGCCTACGGCGGCCTCGTGCGCGAGCCGCTGCTGTCGACGCCCGAGCACGGCTGGGTCAACCTGCACTTCTCGCTGCTGCCCGCCTACCGCGGCGCCGCGCCGGTGCAGCGTGCGCTCGTCGCGGGCGAGCACGACACCGGCGTCAGCGTGTTCCGCCTCGTGCCCGAGCTCGACGCGGGACCGATCGTGCGGATGGTGGCCTCGTCGGTGCCGCCGCTCGCGACCGCAGGCGACCTGCTGACCGAGCTCGCGGCCTCCGGCGCCGACGCGCTCGTGGAGGCGGTCGACGCGATCGCGGACGGGTCCGCGACGTTCGTGGAGCAGACGGGCGAGCCGTCGTTCGCGCCGAAGCTCGAGCTCGCCGACGGACGACTGCGTCTCGACGAGCCCGCTGCCGTCGTGCTCGATCGCTTCCGCGGCGTGACGCCCGAGCCGGGCGCGCACGTGCTGCTCGCCGGGGAGCGCGTGAAGGTGCTGGCGCTCGCGCGCAGCGCTGCCGACCCGCTGCCGGCCGGCACGGCACGGCTCGTGGGCAAGGACGCCGTGCTCGGCACCGCCACGGGCGCGCTCGCGCTCGGCGAGGTGCAGCCGGCGGGCAAGCAGGCGATGCGCGCCGCCGACTGGCTGCGCGGTCGCGGGGGAGAGGTCGTGCTCGATGCCTGATCGTCAGCCGTCACGAGGACGCGGCGCGCGGCCGCCGCAGCGCGGTCGCGCGACCGAGCGCCCCACGCCGCGCCGCGTCGCGCAGGAGGTCGTGCGCGACGTCGACGTCGACGACGCGTACGCGAACCTGCTGCTGCCGACCCGCATCCGCGAGGCCGGCCTCGACGCGCAGGACGCCGCATTCGCCACCGAGCTGACCTACGGCACGCTGCGCTGGCAGGGGCAGCTCGATGCCGTCATCGAGGCCGCGGCCGGTCGCCCCATGGACGAGATCGACGCCACGACGCGCTCGGTGCTGCGCGTGGCCGTGCATCAGCTCGCGCGCATGCGGGTGCCGGCGCACGCCGCGGTGCACGAGTCGATCGAGCTGCTCGGCGACCATCGCGGCCGCCGCGGGTTCGCCAACGCCGTGCTGCGCAAGGTCGCGGCGACGCCGGTCGACGACCAGGTCGACGCCATCGCTCGCGTCATGTCCGACGACGATGCGCTCGCGCTGCGCGCCGGGCATCCGACATGGGTCGTGCGCGCGCTGCGCCGCGCGCTCGAGGCCGAGGGCGCCGGCGACGAGCTCGACGACCTCCTCGCGGCCGACAACGACGCGCCGCGCGTGCAGCTCGTGGCCCTGCCGGGGCTCGCGGAGCCCGACGAGCTGAGCGACGAGCCCACCGCGTCGCCGCTCGGGCGTCTCGCGCCGTCCGGCGACCCCTGGCGCGTCCCCGCCGTGCGCGACGGTCGCGCGCGCGTGCAGGACGCGGGCAGCCAGCTCGCGGCGCTCGCCCTCACCCGCGCGACGCCCGTCGAGGCGGGCGAGCGGTGGCTCGACCTGTGCGCGGGGCCCGGCGGCAAGGCCGCGCTGCTCGCGGCGGAGGCGCGCGTCGCGGGCGCGCGCCTCGAGGCCAACGAGCTCGTGCCGGCCCGCGCCGGCCTCGTGCGCCAGGCGCTCGCCGCCGTCGATCCCGACGTCGAGGTGTCGGTCGGCGACGGTCGTCGCATCGGCGAGCGCGACGGCGCCTTCGACCGCATCCTGCTCGACGCGCCCTGCACGGGCCTCGGCGCCCTGCGCCGTCGTCCCGAGGCGCGCTGGCGCAAGCAGCCGAGCGACGTGCCGGAGCTCGCGCGCCTGCAGGGCGAGCTGCTGCGCGCCGCCATGCTCGCCGTGCGGCCGGGCGGCATCGTCGCGTACGTCACGTGCTCGCCGCATCTCGCCGAGACGCGCGCGATCGTGCAAGGCGCCATCGCCGACGGCGCCGAGGCGCTCGACACGCGCGCCGTGCTCGAGCGCGTCGCACCCGGCACGCCGCTGGGCGGCTCCGGCTCGGCCGTGCAGCTGTGGCCGCACCGCAACGGCACCGACGCGATGTTCGTGCAGCTGCTGCGGCGGCCCGAGTCGGGCATGGACGGCCCCGAGCGGGGCAGCGCGGCATCCGCGCCTCGATAGCCTCGAGCACGTGCGCATCCACCCGAGCATCCTGTCCGCCGACTTCGCGAACCTCGAGCGCGAGCTGCAGGCGATCGCGACGGCCGACGCCGTGCACGTCGACGTCATGGACGGCCACTTCGTGCCGAACCTCACGCTCGGCCTGCCGATCGTCGAGCGCATCGGCCAGGTGTCGCCCGTGCCGCTCGACGTGCACCTCATGATCGACGACGCCGACCGGTGGGCGCCGCAGTACGTGCTGCCCGGCGTCACGAGCGTCACGTTCCATGCCGAGGCGAGCCGCGACCCGTTCGCGCTCGCCCGCACGCTGCGCGATGCGGGCGTCGCCGCATCGGTCGCGCTCAAGCCCGGCACCGACGCCGCGCCGTTCGCCGATCGCATCGACGCGTTCGACATGGTGCTCGTCATGACGGTCGAGCCCGGCTTCGGCGGGCAGTCGTTCATGCCGGAGGTGCTGCCGAAGCTCGGCGTGCTGCGCCGCGCCGCCGCCGATGCCGGCGTCCAGGTGCTGCTGCAGGTCGACGGCGGCATCTCGACCGCGACGATCGCCGAGGCCGCGGCCGCCGGCGCCGACACGTTCGTGGCCGGCAGCGCCGTCTACGGGAACGGCGACCCGGCCCCGCGCATCCAGGCGCTGCGCGACGTGCTCGCCGCGGCCGATACCCTGGGTTCGTGAAGACCTTCGACACCCTCTTCGCCGACCTCGAGCAGGCGGTGGCCGAACGCCGCGAGGGCAACACGCTCTCGCGCGTCGAGGGCGGCGTGCACTCGATCGGCAAGAAGATCGTCGAGGAGGCCGCCGAGGTCTGGATGGCGGCCGAGCACGAGGGCGACGAGCAGACCGCGCTCGAGATCTCGCAGCTGCTGTACCACCTGCAGACGCTCATGCTCGCGAAGGGCCTGAGCCTGCAGGACGTGTACCGACATCTCTGAGCCTGCCGCTCGATCCATTCGCTCGCAGACCACTGGTCGCAGCAGACACTGAGAGAACCAAGATGCTGAAGATCGCCGTGCCCAACAAGGGCGCGCTGTCCGAGACCGCCGCCGGCATGCTCGAGGAGGCCGGCTACCACGGCCGCCGCGACGGCAAGGAGCTCATCGTCTCCGACCCGTCGAACGACGTCGAGTTCTTCTACCTCCGCCCCCGCGACATCGCGACGTACGTGGGCTCCGGCGTCATCGACGTCGGCATCACGGGCCGCGACCTGCTGCTCGACTCGGGCTCGCCCGCCGTCGAGGTGCAGGGTCTCGGCTTCGGGCGGTCGACGTTCCGCTTCGCGGGCCCCGTCGGCGCGTTCGCGTCGCAGGAGCAGCTCGCCGGCGTGCGCATCGCCTCGAGCTACACGGGCCTCGTGCGCTCGTGGCTCGACGCGCGCGGCCTCGACGCGACGCTCGTGCACCTCGACGGCGCCGTGGAGTCGGCCGTGCGCCTCGGCGTCGCCGACGCGATCGCCGATGTCGTCGAGACCGGCGCGACGCTGCGCAAGCAGGGCCTCGAGACGTTCGGCGACCCGATCCTGTCGTCGGAGGCCGTGCTCATCTCGTCGGGTGCCGAGCACGAGGGCGCGCGCACGCTGCGCCGCCGCCTCGAGGGCGTGCTCGTGGCCCGCCGCTACGTCATGGTCGACTACGACGTGCGCCGCGAGGACCTCGACGCCGCCGTGCGCGTGTGCCCGGGCAAGGAGTCGGCGACGATCTCGCCGCTGCGCGACGACGACTGGGTCGCCGTGCGCGTCATGACCGAGTCGCACGACGTCAACCGCGTCATGGATGCGCTCGAGGCGACGGGCGCCAAGGCGATCATCGTCACGCGCATCCACGCAGCGAGGGTCTGATGCTCACGACGCGCGTCATCCCCTGCCTCGACGTGGCCGGCGGCCGCGTCGTGAAGGGAGTGAACTTCCAGGACCTCGCCGACCAGGGCGACCCGGTCGAGCTCGCGGCACGCTACGCGAGCCAGGGCGCCGACGAGCTGACCTTCCTCGACGTCACGGCGACGGTCGAGGGCGCCGACACGATCCTCGAGGTCGTCGAGCGCTGCGCCGAGCAGGTCTTCATCCCGCTCACCGTCGGCGGCGGCGTGCGCACGGTCGCCGACGTCTCGCGCCTGCTGGCCCACGGCGCCGACAAGGTCGGCGTGAACTCCGCCGCCATCGCGCGTCCCGAGATCGTCGACGAGATCTCCGCCGCGTTCGGCGCGCAGGTGCTCGTCGTGTCGCTCGACGTGCTGCGCTCGACGGAGACGCCGAGCGGGTTCGAGGTCACGACGCACGGCGGCCGCCGCCGCACGGGCATCGACGCCATCGGCTGGGCCGCAGAGGTCGATCGTCGCGGCGCGGGCGAGCTGCTCGTCAACTCGATCGACGCCGACGGCACGAAGGCCGGCTTCGACCTCGAGCTCATCCGTGCCGTGCGCGACGCGACGGGCGTGCCCGTCGTCGCGAGCGGGGGAGCGGGCGGTCCTGAGCACTTCGCGCCCGCGGTCGACGCCGGTGCGGACGCCGTTCTCGCCGCGAGCATCTTCCACTCGCGGCAGTGCACGATCGACGACGTGAAGGCCGCCATGCGCGCGGCGGGGAAGACGGTGCGATGACGACGCTGCCCGAGCTCACGACCGACGAGCACGGCCTCGTGCCCGCCGTCATCCAGGACGACGCGACGGGCGACGTGCTCATGGTCGGCTACATGGACGCCGAGGCGCTGCGCCGCACGGCGACCGAGGGGCGCGTGACCTTCTGGTCGCGGTCGCGCCAGGAGTACTGGCGCAAGGGCGACACGTCGGGCAACGTGCAGGTGCCCGTGTCGATCGCGATCGACTGCGACGCCGACACGCTCCTCGTGCGCGTGGAGCAGACGGGGCCGGCGTGCCACACGGGCAACCGCACGTGCTTCTTCACGCCCATCGAGGTGACGTCGTGACCATGACGACGACGCGCGAGGCGTTCGACGCGCTGCTGCCGACGCATCGGGTGATCCCGGTCGTGCGCGAGCTCCTCGCCGACACCGAGACGCCCGTCGGCGTCTACCGCAAGCTCGCGGTCGACCGCCCCGGCTCGTTCCTGCTCGAGTCCGCCGAGCAGGGCGTGTGGAACCGCTTCTCGTTCGTCGGCGTCTCCTCGTTCGGCCAGCTCACGGCCGACGAGGGAGACGTGACGTGGCGCAGCCACGGCCTCAGCCTCAAGCGCCTCCTGGGAGACGACGTCGAGCGCACCCCGCTCGAGACCGTGGCGCATGTGCTCGACCGCTGGCGCACGCCCCGCGTCCCCGGCCTGCCGCGGCTCACGGGCGGGCTCGTCGGCCACATCGGCTGGGAGGCGGTGCGCGAGCTCGAGCACCTGCCGAACCCGCCCGAGCGCCAGGTCGACGTGCCCGCGATCGGGCTGTCGTTCGTCGCGGAGCTCGTCGTGCTCGACCACCGCACCGGCACGGCGCTGCTCATCGCGACGGCGCTCGCCGACGGCGCGGAGGACGCGGATCGTCTGTGGGCGGGCGCGCAGCGCCAGCTCGACGACATGCAGGCGCGCCTCGCCGAGGACGCGCCGACGTGGCTCGCCGAGCCGCTCGCCGACGTCGAGCCCGAGCCGACCGCATCCGTGTCGCCCGACGGCTTCGCCGCCATGGTGGAGCGCGCGAAGGAGCACATCGTCGACGGCGACGTGTTCCAGGTCGTGCTGTCGAGCCGCTTCGACGTGCCGCTCGACGCGCATCCGCTCGACGTCTACCGGGTGCTGCGACTGCTCAACCCGTCGCCCTACCTGTACCTGCTCACGCTCGAGGACGCGTCGGGCAAGCCATACCAGGTCGTCGGCTCGAGCCCCGAGGCGCTCGTGACGGTGCACGAGGGTGCCGCGACGATGCATCCCATCGCCGGCTCGCGCCCGCGCGGCGTCGACGCCGCCGCCGACAACGCCCTCGCCGACGACCTGCTCGCCGATCCGAAGGAGCGGTCGGAGCACGTCATGCTCGTCGACCTCGCCCGCAACGACCTCGCGAAGGTCTGCGAGGCGGGCTCGGTCGCCGTGACCGAGTTCATGGTCATCGAGCGCTTCAGCCACATCATGCACATCGTCTCGACGGTCGAGGGCCGGATGCGCGCCGACGCGTCGGCGGTCGACGCCTTCCGCGCGACCTTCCCCGCCGGCACGCTCTCGGGCGCGCCGAAGCCGCGGGCGCTCGAGATCATCGACGCGCTCGAGCCCGCGCAGCGGGGCGTCTACGGCGGCGTCGTGGGCTACTTCGACTTCGCGGGCGACGCCGACCTCGCGATCGCGATCCGCACCGTCACGATCGTCGACGGCATGGCGCACGTGCAGGCCGGCGCCGGGCTCGTGGCCGACAGCGTGCCCGCGACCGAGCACGCGGAGGTGCGCAGCAAGGCCGCGGCGCCGCTGCGCGCGACGGCGCGGGCGGATGCGATGCGCAGGGTCGTGCGATGAGGGCCAGGGGACGGATCGTCGCCGTGCTCGCGCACCTCGTCGGCGGCGCGCTCATCCTCGCGGGCTCCGTGCTCGTGTGGGCGACCGTCGTGCCGGCCGACGCGCCGTCGGTCGAGCTCGACGGCACGACGGTCGCGCCCGCGCTCGCGCCCGTCGCGCTGACGCTCGGCGCCCTGGGGCTCGCGCTCACGCTCGCGTCGCCGATCGTCGCCCGGGTGCTCGCCGTCCTCGGCGTCGCCGTCGTCGGCATCGGCGCGACGCATCTCGCGCAGCGCGTCACGACGCTCGACGTCACGATCGCCGACGCCGCGAGCGCAGCGACGGGCGTCACGACGCTCGACGCCGCATCGACCACCACCGCGGCGCCCGCCCTCGCGGTGGTGGGCCTCGTGCTCGCGCTCGTCTCCGCGGTCTGGGCGTTCGCGACGGCGCCCCACTGGCAGCGCAGGCAGGCCCAGCAGCGCTTCGAGCGCGCCGAGTCCGGGCTCGCGTGGGATGCGCTCGACGACGGCGACGACCCGACGGCGGGCGGACGGTCGGACGAGCCGGGCACGCGCGACAGGTAGACTGATCGAACCCATGGATTCGAGGAGCACCGTGAGCGACCAGACCGCCATCGAAGCGCACGCCGAGCCTGGCGAGGGCCACTCGCCTGCCGCCTGGGCGGCCGTGATCATCATGCTCGTGGCCATCGCCGCCGGCACGCTGTTCTTCTGGCTCGACATGCCGCTCTTCGTGTGGATCTCCGCGGCGTTCGTGCCCGTCGGCGCACTCGTGGGCTGGGGCCTCGCGAAGGCCGGCTACGGCGTGAACGGACCGCGGTACACCCCCAAGGAGCACTGATGCTCGACGCCCTCACCGCTGGGGCGCTCGAGGATGCCGAGGCTCGGCGCGGCGACCTGCCGTACGACGAGCTCGACGCCGTCTCGCGTGCTTCCCGCACCCCGATCGACGTCGTCGCGCTGCTGTCGCAGCCCGTCGACGGCGTGCACGTCATCGCCGAGGTGAAGCGCGCGAGCCCGTCGAAGGGCCGCATCGCCGACATCCCCGAGCCCGCGACCCTCGCGGCCGCGTACGCCGAGGGCGGCGCGAGCGTCATCTCGGTGCTCACCGAGGGTCGCCGGTTCCTCGGCACGCTCGACGACCTCCGCGCCGTGCGCGCCGCCGTCGACGTCGCCGTCCTGCGCAAGGACTTCCTCTCGACGCGGTACCAGCTGCTCGAGGCGCGTGCCGCAGGCGCGGACCTCGTGCTGCTCATCGTCGCGGCGCTCGACGACGCGACGCTCGCGGACCTCCACGGCTTCGCCGGCGAGCTCGGCCTGTCGGTGCTCGTCGAGGTGCACGACGCCGACGAGGTGGCCCGCGCCGTCGCGGTCGGCGCACGCATCGTCGGCGTGAACACGCGCGACCTCAAGACGTTCGAGATGCATCCCGAGCGGTTCGCCGAGCTGCGTCCGCTCATCCCGGCCGGCGTCGTGGCCGTCGCGGAGTCGGGCGTGCAGACGGTCGAGGACGTGCAGACGTACAAGGCGGCGGGCGCCCACGCGGTGCTCGTCGGCGAGACGCTCGTGCGCGACGGCGAGCCCGCCGCCCGCGTCGCGGCATTCAGGAGTGCAGCATGAACCTTCGCGACGTCCGTGGACCCGAGTTCGGCGAGTACGGCGGCATCCACATGCCCGAGCCCCTCATGGCCGCGATCGACGAGCTCGCCGTCGCGTACGAGGAGGCCAGGCAGGATCCCGCGTTCGGCGAGGAGCTCGCGCGCCTCGGTCGGGAGTACACCGGCCGTCCGTCGCTGCTCACGGAGGCGAAGCGCCTGTCGGCTTCGGTCGGCGGCGCGCGCATCCTGCTGAAGCGCGAGGACCTCAACCACACGGGCAGCCACAAGATCAACAACGTGCTCGGCCAGGCGCTGCTCGCGCAGCGGCTCGGCAAGACGCGCCTCGTCGCCGAGACGGGCGCCGGCCAGCACGGCGTCGCCACCGCGACGGCCGCAGCGCTCTTCGGCATGGAGTGCACGATCTACATGGGCGAGGTCGACACCGAGCGGCAGGCGCTCAACGTCGCCCGCATGCGCCTGCTCGGCGCCGAGGTCGTGCCCGTCACGACCGGCGCCCGCACGCTCAAGGACGCCATCAACGAGGGCATGCGCGACTGGGTGCGCACGGTCGACACGAGCCACTACCTCATGGGCACCGTCGCCGGCCCGCACCCGTACCCGGTCATGGTGCGCGACTTCCACGCGCAGATCGGCGAGGAGGCGCGCGCCCAGATGCTCGAGCAGGTCGGCAGGCTGCCGGATGCCGTGCTCGCATGCGTCGGTGGCGGCTCGAACGCCATGGGCATCTTCCACGCCTTCCTCGACGACGCCGACGTGCGGCTCATCGGGCTCGAGGCCGCCGGCGACGGCGCCGACACCGAGCGTCACGCCGTGACCATCGGGCGCGGCACCCCCGGCGTGCTGCACGGCTCCCGGTCGTACATGCTGCAGGACGCCGACGGCCAGACGCGCGACTCGCACTCGATCTCCGCGGGCCTCGACTACCCGGGCGTCGGCCCCGAGCACGCGTGGCTGCACGACATCGGTCGCGCCGAGTACGAGCCCGTCTCCGACGCCGAGGCCATGGACGCCTTCCGCGAGCTCACGAGGCTCGAGGGCATCATGCCGGCGATCGAGTCGGCGCACGCCGTCGCCGGCGCCATGCGCCTCGCCCGCGAGCTCGGCCCCGATGCCGTGCTGCTCGTGTCGCTGTCGGGTCGCGGCGACAAGGACGTCGCGACCGCCGGGCAGTGGTTCGACGTGATCGACGAGGGGGCCACGCAGTCATGAGCCGCACGCAGCAGGCCATCGCCGCCTCGAACGGCCGCGCCCTCATCGGCTACCTCCCCGCCGGCTATCCCGACCAGCAGGGCTGCGTCGACGCGTGCATCGCGCTCGCCGAGGGCGGCTTCACCGCCATCGAGCTCGGGCTGCCGTACTCGGACCCGAGCCTCGACGGCCCCGTGATCCAGGCGGCGACGCAGGGCACCCTCGACCGCGGCTTCCGCATCGAGGAGGCCTTCGAGACCATCGCGGAGGTCACGCGCCGCACGAGCATCCCCGTGCTCGTGATGACGTACTGGAACCCCGTGCTGCGCTGGGGCGTCGATCGCTTCGCCGCGCGCCTCGCCGAGGTCGGGGGAGCAGGGCTCATCACGCCCGACCTCGTGCCCGAGAACGGCACCGACTGGATCGCCGCGGCCGACCACCACGACCTCGACCGCATCTTCCTCGCTGCCCCGTCGTCGTCCGACGCGCGACTCGACGTCGTGCTGCAGGCGTCGCGCGGCTTCGTCTACACCGTCTCGACCATGGGCACCACGGGTGCGCGCGGCGAGATGGACTCCGCGGCGCGCACGCTCGCCGACCGGCTCGAGACGCGCCGCACGGCGCTCGGCATCGACCTGCCGCGCTGCGTCGGCCTCGGCATCTCGACCGGCGCCCAGGTCGCCGACGTCCTCGGCTACGCCGAGGGCGCCATCACGGGCTCCGCGCTCGTCGCCGCCCTGCGCGACGGAGGTCAGGAGCGCCTGCGCGAGCGGGTCGCAGACCTCGCCGCGGGTACACTCGTCCAGTCCCACTGACCATCCGGTCGGGACCCACCGATCCCGGAGGATCCGTGCTCCAGAGCATCCCCAGCCCCGCGCCCGAATGGCAGGGCGTCCCCATCGGCGAGTGGCTGCATGGCCTCATGCCGTTCCTGCCGGACGCGGTCGAGTCGTTCTCGATCCGCACGTACGCGCTGTGCATCCTGCTGGGCATCCTCCTCGCCGCCTGGCTCACCGCCCGTCGCCTGCGCCAGCGCGGCGTCGACGGCGGCCTCGTGATCGACGTCGCCGTGTTCGCCGTCATCCTCGGCATCGTCGGCGCCCGCATCTTCCACGTGCTCACCTATCCCGACGAGTACCTGGGCGAGAACTTCGACCTCTACAACGTGATCGCCGTCTGGAACGGCGGCGTCGCGATCTTCGGCGCGCTGATCGCCGGCGCCGCGGGCATCTGGCTGGGCTGCCGCTACACGGGGCTGCGCTTCACGACGTTCGTCGACGCGCTCGCACCCGGCATGCTCATCGCGCAGGCAGCCGGTCGTCTCGGCAACTACGTCAACCACGAGCTCTTCGGCCAGCCCACCGGCCTGCCGTGGGGCCTCGAGGTCGAGGCGACGAACCCGGCGTTCCCCGTCGGCCTGCCCGAGGGCACGCTCTTCCACCCCACGTTCCTCTACGAGATCATCTGGAACCTCGTCGGCGCCGCGGTCATCCTGTGGCTCGACCGCCGTCGCGACATCCAGTGGGGCAAGGCCGCCGGGCTCTACCTCATCTGGTACGGCGTCGGCCGCATCGTGTGGGAGTCGATCCGCATCAACCCCTCCGAGGTCTTCTTCGGCATCCGCGTCAACGTGTGGGCCGCGATCGGCGCCGTCGTGCTCGGCGTCATCATCTGGATCGTCCAGAGCCGCAGGCACCCGGGCCTCGAGCCCGCGCCGTGGCAGCCTGGTCGGGAGCCCGAGGACGACGCGGTAGACTCCGACACGTACTCCGAGCTCGACGAGGCCGACACAACGGCCGAGCCGGCGGTGGGCGCGGGAACCGCGACGACCACCACCTGATCCGCCACACGGGCCGACGACGCTCCGTGCCGCACTCTCGCATTCGGAGGTCCGTCATGGCATCCATGCTCCGCCACCTCGGTGGCCACCCCGAGGCGGGGATGTACGACCCGCGACTGGATCGCGACTCGTGCGGCCTCGCCATGGTGGCGACGCTGCGCCGCAGCGCCGGTCACGACATCGTCGTCAACGCCCTCGACGCGCTGCGCAACCTCGAGCACCGCGGTGCCGTCGGCTCCGACGCCGGCACCGGCGACGGTGCGGGCATCCTCACGCAGATGCCCGACGAGTTCCTGCGCGCCGTCGCGGGCTTCGCGCTGCCGCCGGCCGGCGCCTACGCCGCCGGCCTCGCCTTCCTGCCCATCGACGACGCCGCGCGCGCCGCGGCGAAGCGCGACATCGAGCGCCTCGCCGGCGAGGAGCGCCTCACGGTGCTCGGCTGGCGCGAGGTGCCCGTGCGCCCCGAGACCCTCGGCGACCTCGCCCGCGCGGCGATGCCCGCCATCGAGCAGCTCTTCGTGGCGTCGGCGGGCACGCAGGCGTCGGGCATCGACCTCGACCGCCTCACCTTCCGTCTGCGCAAGCGCATCGAGCGCGAGGTCGGCGACTACCTGCCCTCGCTGTCGGCACGGACCATCACCTACAAGGGCATGGTCACGACGCTGCAGCTCGAGCCGTTCTACCCCGACCTCTCCGACGAGCGCTTCGCGACGAGGCTCGCGATCGTGCACTCGCGCTACTCGACGAACACGTTCCCGTCGTGGCCCCTCGCGCAGCCGCTGCGCATGATCGCCCACAACGGCGAGATCAACACCGTCGAGGGCAACCGCAACTGGATGCGCGCGCGGCAGTCGCAGCTGCGCAGCGAGCTGCTCGGCGACCTCAAGCCGCTCTACCCCATCGTCACGCCCGGCATCTCGGACTCCGGCTCGTTCGACGAGGTGCTCGAGCTGCTCACGCTCTCGGGCCGCAGCCTGCCGCACGCGATGATGATGATGGTGCCGGAGGCGTGGGAGAACGCCACCGACCTGCCCGACGAGCTGCGCGAGTTCTACGAGTACCACTCGCTGCTCATGGAGGCGTGGGACGGCCCCGCCGCCATCTCTTTCACCGACGGCACGCTCGTCGGCGCGACCCTCGACCGCAACGGCCTGCGCCCGGGCCGCTGGCTCGTGACCGACGACGGCCTCGTCGTCGTGGCCTCCGAGACCGGCGTGCTGCCGATCGATCCCGCGCGCGTCGTGCAGCGCGGTCGCCTGCAGCCCGGCCGCCTGTTCCTCGTGGACACCGAGCACGGCCGCCTGCTCGACAACTTCCAGACGAAGATGGAGCTCGCGCGGTCGCAGCCGTGGGGCGAGTGGCTCGAGTCGAGCCGCATCCACCTGAGCGAGCTGCCCGATCGCGAGCACGTCATCCACACGCCCGCGTCGGTGACGCGCCGTCAGCGCACCTTCGGCTACACCGAGGAGGAGGTGCGGATCCTGCTCACGCCCATGGCGGCGACGGGCGCCGAGCCCCTCGGTGCCATGGGATCCGACACCCCCATCGCGGTGCTCTCCGACCGCCCTCGCCTGCTGTTCGACTACTTCGCGCAGGCGTTCGCGCAGGTGACGAACCCGCCGCTCGACTCCATCCGCGAGTCGGTCGTCACGTCGATGCGCCTCGGCCTCGGCCCCGTGCGCAACCTGCTCACCGCCTCGGCGGCGCACGCGAGCCAGGTCATCCTCGACTTCCCCGTCATCGACAACGACGAGCTCGCGAAGATCCGCCACATCGACCGCACGCCCGGCTCCCGCCGCACCGTGACGATCTCGGCGCTCTACCCGGTCGACGGGGGAGCGGATGCGATGGTCGCGCGCCTCGACGCCATGTGCGCGGAGGTCGACGAGGCGATCGCCGAGGGCGCGCAGTACGTCGTGATCTCCGACCGCGACTCGAACGAGCAGCTCGCACCCATCCCGAGCCTCCTCGCGGTGTCCGCCGTGCACCACCACCTCATCGACGCCGAGACGCGCATGCGCGTCGGCCTCGTCGCCGAGACGGGCGACGTGCGCGAGGTGCACCACGTCGCGCTGCTCATCGGCTACGGCGCCTCCGCCATCAACCCGTACCTCGCGATGGAGACCGCCGAGCAGCTGGCGATCACCGGCCGCATCCCGGGCATCAGTCCCGAGGATGCCGTGCACAACGTCATCAAGGCGCTCGGCAAGGGCGTGACGAAGATCATGTCGAAGATGGGCATCTCGACGGTCGGGTCGTACGCGGGCGCGCAGGCGTTCGAGGCGGTCGGCCTGTCGGAGGAGCTCGTCGAGCGCTACTTCGAGGGCACGCCCACGCGCCTCGGCGGCGTCGGCGTCGCGGTGCTCGCGTCGGAGTCCGCGCAGCGCCACGCGATCGCCTACCCGGCCGAGAAGGCGCCGTTCGCGCACGAGGGCCTGCCCACGGGCGGCGAGTACCAGTGGCGTCGCGACTCGACGCCGCACCTCTTCAACCCCGAGACGGTCTTCCGCCTGCAGCACTCGACGCGCACGCGGCAGTACGACGTCTTCCGCGAGTACTCGGCAGCCGTCGACGAGCAGTCGCGCGAGCTGAAGACGCTGCGCGGCCTCTTCCGCCTCAAGACGGAGGGCGTCACGCCCATCCCGATCGACGAGGTCGAGCCGGTCTCCGAGATCGTCAAGCGCTTCTCGACCGGCGCCATGTCGTACGGCTCCATCTCCAAGGAGGCGCACGAGACGCTCGCGATCGCGATGAACCGCCTCGGCGCGAAGTCGAACACGGGCGAGGGCGGCGAGGACGTCGACCGGCTGCTCGACCCCGAGCGCCGCTCGTCGATCAAGCAGGTCGCGTCCGGTCGCTTCGGCGTCACGTCGATGTACCTCACGCACGCCGACGACATCCAGATCAAGATGGCGCAGGGCGCCAAGCCCGGCGAGGGCGGCCAGCTGCCGCCCGCGAAGGTGTACCCGTGGGTCGCGCGCACCCGGCATGCGACGACGGGCGTCGGCCTCATCTCGCCGCCGCCGCACCACGACATCTACTCGATCGAGGACCTCAAGCAGCTCATCTTCGACCTCAAGCGGGCGAACCGCGAGGCGCGCATCCACGTGAAGCTCGTCTCGCAGTCGGGCATCGGCGCGGTCGCTGCGGGCGTCGCGAAGGCCAAGGCCGACGTCGTGCTCGTCTCCGGCCACGACGGCGGCACGGGCGCGAGCCCGCTGAACTCGCTGAAGCACGCGGGCACGCCGTGGGAGATCGGCCTCGCCGAGGCGCAGCACACGCTCATGGTCAACGGCCTGCGCGAGCGGGTCGTCGTGCAGGTCGACGGCCAGCTGAAGACCGGTCGCGACGTGCTCGTCGGCGCGCTGCTCGGCGCCGAGGAGTACGGCTTCGCCACGGCACCGCTCGTCGTGTCGGGCTGCATCATGATGCGCGTCTGCCACCTCGACACGTGCCCCGTGGGCGTCGCGACGCAGAACCCGACCCTGCGCGAGCGCTTCACGGGCAAGCCCGAGTTCGTCGTCACGTTCTTCGAGTACGTCGCCGAGGAGGTGCGCGAGCTGCTCGCGTCGCTCGGCCTGCGCTCGATCGACGAGGCCATCGGCCGCTCGGAGCTGCTCGACGTCGACGAGGCCATCCATCACTGGAAGGCGGACGGCCTCGACCTGCAGAAGGTGCTCGACGTGCCCCAGACGGCAGGCGAGCGCCGCAACATGACCGTGCAGGATCACGAGCTCGACGACCAGCTGGACATGCGCCTGCTCGACGACGTGCTGCGTGCGCACCACGCAGGCTCGACCGTGCGTCTCGACATCCCCGTCGCGAACACCGACCGCGCCGTCGGCACGATGCTCGGCAACGAGGTCACGAAGCGCCACGGCGAGGCCGGCATGCCCCCGGACTCGATCGACATCACGCTGCGCGGCTCCGCCGGGCAGTCGCTCGGCGCGTTCATCCCGCGCGGCATCACGCTGCGCCTCGTGGGCGACTCCAACGACTACGTCGGCAAGGGCCTCTCGGGCGGTCTCATCACCGTGCGGCCCGACCCCTCGGCACCGTTCGTCGCGGAGCGCAACGTCATCGCGGGCAACGTCATCGGCTACGGCGCGACCTCCGGGTCGCTGCACATCCGCGGCATCGTCGGCGAGCGCTTCCTCGTGCGCAACTCCGGCGCGACCGCCGTGTGCGAGGGCACCGGCGACCACGCGCTCGAGTACATGACGGGCGGCATCGCCGTGATCCTCGGCCACACGGGCCGCAACCTCGGCGCCGGCATGTCGGGCGGCATCGCGTACGTGCTCGACCTCGACGCCGCACGCATCAACCGCGAGTCGCTGCATGCGGGCGAGCTGCTGCTCGAGCGCCTGAGCGAGGAGGACGAGATCGAGCTGCGCGCGATCCTCGAGCGCCACGTCGAGCTCACCGAGTCGACCGTCGCCGCACGCCTCCTCGACGGCCGCGGCGGGCTCGCGGGCTTCACGAAGATCGTGCCCCGCGACTGGGCTGCCGTGCGGGACATCCGCAAGCAGGCCGAGGACGCGGGCATCGATCCCGACTCCGACCAGATCTGGACGCGCATCCTGGAGGTGACCGGTGGCTGACCCCCGCGGATTCCTGAAGACGACCCAGCGCGAGCTGGCCCCGAAGCGACCCGTCGCGGTGCGCATCATGGACTGGAAGGAGATCGGCGAGCTCGGCGACAAGGCCGTGCTGCGCCGACAGGCCGGCCGCTGCATGGACTGCGGCGTGCCGTTCTGCCATCAGGGCTGCCCGCTGGGCAACCTGATCCCCGAGTTCAACGACCTCACGTGGCGCGGCGAGGGCCGTGCGGCGAGCGATCGCCTGCATGCGACGAACAACTTCCC
Organism: Agrococcus jejuensis; assembly: GCF_007679035.1. Taxonomy (GTDB): domain Bacteria; phylum Actinomycetota; class Actinomycetes; order Actinomycetales; family Microbacteriaceae; genus Agrococcus; species Agrococcus jejuensis_A. The sequence continues at coordinate 390,659 of NZ_VEFR01000001.1, forward strand.
CGAGCTCACCGGCAAGCTGTGCCCGGCGCCGTGCGAGTCGTCGTGCGTGCTCGGCATCAACCAGCCCGCCGTCACCATCAAGCAGGTCGAGCAGTCGATCGCCGCCGACGCCTTCCAGCACGGCTGGATCGAGCCGCACCCGCCGGCACGCCTCACCGGCAAGACCGTCGCGGTCGTCGGCTCGGGCCCCGCGGGCCTCGCGGCGGCGCAGCAGCTCACGCGCGCCGGCCACACCGTCGCCGTGTACGAGCGCGACGACCGCATCGGCGGCCTGCTGCGCTACGGCATCCCCGACTTCAAGCTCGAGAAGCGCACGATCGACCAGCGCCTCGCGCAGATGACGGCCGAGGGCACCCGCTTCCGCGCCGGCGTCGACATCGGCAGGGACATCACCTGGGATGCGCTGCGCGAGCGATTCGACGCCATCGTCGTCGCGACCGGCGCCATGGTGCCGCGCGAGCTCGCGATCCCCGGCCGCGACCTCGCGGGCGTGCACTACGCGATGGAGTACCTGACGCAGCAGAACCGCGCCGTCGCCGGCACGGCCGTCTCGAGCCAGATCACGGCCGAGGGCAAGCACGTCGTCGTCCTCGGCGGTGGCGACACCGGTGCCGACTGCATCGGCACGGCGCACCGCCAGGGCGCGCTGTCGGTCACGAACCTCGCGATCGGCGTGCAGCCGCCCTCCGAGCGTCCCGACCACCAGCCGTGGCCGACGCATCCCGCGATCTTCGAGGTGCAGTCGAGCCACGAGGAGGGCGGCGAGCGCACGTTCCTCGCCTCGACCGTCGAGTTCATGGCGAACGAGGTCGGCGAGGTGCGCGCCCTCAAGGTCGCCGAGACCGAGATCGTCGACGGCGTGCGCCGACCCAAGGCGGGCACGGAGCGCGAGATCCCCGCGGATCTCGTGCTGCTCGCCCTCGGATTCACCGGCGCGGAGCAGGAGACCCTCAGCGGTCAGCTCGGCACCCAGTTCACCCGCGGCGCCGTGACGCGCGACGCGGACTACGCGACCTCGACGGAAGGCGTCTTCGTGGCTGGCGACGCCGGTCGAGGTGCATCGCTCATCGTGTGGGCGATCGCAGAGGGACGCGCGGTGGCAGCGGCCGTGGACCGGTACCTGGAGGGGTCGACGACCCTGCCGGCACCGGTGCGCGCGACCGACCTCCCCATCCGCGCGTAGACAGTGGAAGACTCGACACGGCATCCGTGCCGCAGTCGAGTCACGTGCGAGAGAGAGCAATGAGACGAGCCAAGATCGTCGCCACCTTCGGGCCGGCGCTGTCGGGATACGAGCAGACGAAGGCCGCGATCGCGGCCGGCGTCAACGTCGCCCGCATGAACCTGAGCCACGGCGCCTACCCGGTGCACGAGGCCGTGTACGAGGACATCCGCAAGGCGTCCGACGAGCTGGGCATGCCCGTGGGCATCCTCGTCGACCTCCAGGGTCCCAAGATCCGCCTCGGCAAGATCGCGGCTGGCCCGCAGATCCTCGCCGACGGCGACATCTTCACCATCACGACCGAGGACGTGCCCGGCGACAAGGACGTCGTCTCGACGACGTTCAAGGGCCTGCCCGCCGACGTCAAGGCGGGAGACCCGCTGCTGATCGACGACGGTCGCATCGCGCTGGAGGTCGTCTCGACCGATGGCGTGCGCGTCGTCACGCGCGTCGTCGTGGGCGGCAAGGTCAGCGACAACAAGGGCATCAACCTGCCCGGCGTCGCCGTGAACGTGCCCGCGCTGTCCGACAAGGACGAGGCGGACCTGCGCTGGGCGCTCCAGCTGGGCGCCGACATCATCGCGCTGTCGTTCGTGCGCGACGCCTCCGACATCCAGCGCGTGCACGAGATCATGGACGAGGAGGGCCGTCGCCTGCCCGTCGTCGCGAAGATCGAGAAGCCGCAGGCCGTCGACAACCTCGCCGAGATCATCGACGCGTTCGACGCGATCATGGTCGCGCGCGGCGACCTCGGCGTCGAGCTGCCGCTGGAGCAGGTGCCGCTGGTGCAGAAGCGCGCCGTCGAGCTCTCGAGGCGCTGGGCGAAGCCCGTCATCGTCGCGACGCAGGTGCTCGAGTCGATGATCGACGCACCGCGCCCGACGCGTGCCGAGGCATCCGACTGCGCCAACGCCATCCTCGATGGCGCCGACGCGGTCATGCTCTCGGGCGAGACGAGCGTCGGTGCGTACCCGATCGTCACGATCCAGACGATGGCGCGCATCATCGAGTCGACCGAGGCGCACGGCCTCACGCGCATCCCGCCGCTCGGCACGAAGCCGCGCACGCAGGGTGGCGCCATCACGCTCGCCGCCCGCGAGGTCGCCGAGTTCGTCGAGGCGAAGGCGATCGTCGTCTTCACCGAGTCGGGCGACTCCGCACGCCGCATGTCGCGGCTGCGCACGTCGATCCCCACGATCGCGCTCACGCCCGATCCCGAGATCGAGTCGCGCATGCAGCTCATCTGGGGCATGCAGACGTACCTCGTCGACCGCGTGACGCACACCGACGAGATGATCGCGCTCGCCGACGACATCCTCATCGGCCGCGGCCTCGTCGCGATGGGCGAGAAGGTCGTCGTGATCTCGGGATCGCCTCCCGGCATCTCGGGCTCGACGAACGACCTGCGCGTGCACGTCGTCGGCGACGCCCACAACGAGGCGGCGCAGGCCTACCACGGCATGCGTCGCATCGAGGTGCCGACGGTCGCGCAGGAGCGCGCCCGCGCCGCATCGACGCCTGCGGCCTGACGGCCGGCGCCGTCCGTTCGTGACGAACGCCCCCACCCGATCGGGTGGGGGCGTTCGCGCGTGCGGCCCTCGTGCGTGAGGAGTGCCGGCACAGGGACTCGAACCCTGACTCCGTGAGGAAGCGCAGTTTGAGTGCGCCGCGTCTGCCAATTCCGCCATGCCGGCGCGGGCCGAGGCCGCGCGCGCATCCCATAGGCTAGTCGCATGACCGATGCCACGTTCCTGGAGCCCGAGCTCCCCGAGCCGGAGGCCGCCACGAGCAGCACCCGGCGCCGCGTCGTCGTCGCGGAGGACGAGTCGCTCATCCGCCTGGACATCGTCGAGACGCTGCAGGACAACGGCTTCGAGATCGTCGGCGAGGCCGGCGACGGGGAGAAGGCCGTCGAGCTCGCGACCGCGCTGCGGCCCGACCTCGTCGTCATGGACGTGAAGATGCCGAAGATGGATGGCATCTCGGCGGCTGAGAAGCTGTCGGAGGGCAAGATCGCCCCGGTCGTGCTGCTCACCGCCTTCTCGCAGAAGGAGCTCGTCGAGCGCGCGTCGGAGGCCGGTGCGCTCGCGTACGTCGTGAAGCCGTTCACGCCCAACGACCTGCTGCCCGCGATCGAGATCGCGCTGGCCCGCTACGACCAGATCCAGGCGCTCGAGACCGAGGTCGCCGACCTCGCCGAGCGCTTCGAGACCCGCAAGCTCGTCGACCGTGCGAAGGGCCTGCTCGGCCAGCGCATGGGCCTGTCGGAGCCCGAGGCGTTCCGCTGGATCCAGAAGGCGTCGATGGATCGTCGCCTGACGATGGGCGAGGTCGCCCGCGCCGTGATCGAGCAGCTGGGCGACGGCAAGAAGGGCTGACGCCCTTCCGGCTGCACGCCGGACCCACTGTCGAGGCTGCCTGCGTCGATTGGCCAACTCTGGCGATCCATTGGCCATCTCTTGCGTTCCGACCCCATCGATTGGCGCCGATGTGCGCCAATCGTGCGTTGCTCAGCGCAGAAGTCGACCACTCGCCGCCTGGCGTGCGTCACGCATCCCGCACAGCCGCGCAGCAATCGGGCCTCTCCACAGACCTAGCCGGGGAACGTCCCGTGGCTGGCATGGTGCCGGCATGCCACGCCCTGCAGAGCCGAAACAGCGTCGAGTCATCACCGTGCAGGATGCGCTCGCGCTCGGCTTCACGCGCTACGAGCTGCGAACGAGGGCGCTGATGGCGCCGGCGTGGGGCGCGCGGGTCCTCGCGGCTCCGTCGGACGCCGACCGCGATCTGCTCGCCGCCATCGACGCAGTCCGCCGCCCCGACCAGTTCCTCTCGCACACGACCGCGGCGCGCATCCACGGGCTGCCGTTGCCGGCTCGGATCCTGCCGCTCCCGATCCATCTCGCATCACCGTCGTACACGTCGCGGATGCGTCGTCCAGACGTCGTCGGTCATCGGATCAAGGCACGCGTCGTCACGATGCGCGGCATGCCGGTCGAATCGCTCGAGGACTGCTTCGTGCACGTCGCCTCGCTCCTCGACCACGACGAGCTCGTCGCGGTCGGTGACGCGATCGTCGCGTCGACTCGGCGCGACCGTCTCGAGATCGCCGACCTCGTTCGCAATGCCGAGCACTTCCGCGGAGCACGGGGCATGAGCCGCGTGGCTCGGGCTCTCGGTGCCATCCGGGTCGGGGCCGAGTCTCCGCAGGAGTCGAAGGTCAGGCTGCTGATCGTGCGCGCCGGCATCCGCGAGCCCGAGCTGCAGGTCACGGTCGCGAGCGATGACGGGTCGCTGATCGGACGTCTCGACATGGGCTGGCGCGACCTCCGCCTCGGCGTCGAGTACGACGGCCAGCATCATCGTGTCGACGCGCGCCAGTACGCGCGGGACATCGACCGACATCGTCGGCTGCAGGAAGCCGGCTGGGAGGTCATCCGTGTGACCGCGCCCGATCTCGGCGACGGCGCACGCCGGATGATCGCGATCATCCGAGCCGCCATGGCCCGCCGGTCGGCGTGACGCCCGTCGATTGGCCAGGATCTGCGTTGCGCCTCCGTCGATTGGCGCCAATGAGCGCCAATCGACCGGCGCCCGTCGCAAGAGTTGGCCAATCGATCGCAGGAAGTGGCCAATCGATGGCGCGCAGCGCGCGTCAGCGGCGGTCGCGCAGCAGGTTCGTGATGCGAGCCGTCGAGATGCGGGCGCCCGACTCGTCGGTGATGACGATCTCGTGCACCGTCATCGTCGAGCCGAGGTGCACCGCCGTGCACGTGCCGGTGACCGTGCCCGAGCGCACCGAGCGCGTGTGCGTCGCGTTGATGTCGATGCCCACGGCGTAGCGGCCGAGCGCGATCGCGTGCGCGTTCGCCGACATCGAGCCGAGCGACTCCGCGAGCACGCAGTAGGCGCCGCCGTGGATGAGGCCGATCGGCTGCCGATTGCCCTCCGCGGGCATCGTCGCGACCGATCGCTCGGCCGAGAGCTCCGTGAACTCGATGCCCATGCGCTCCGCGAGCTCGCCGCGGCCGCGCTCGCCGAGCAGCGACGACGCGCCCGGGTCGGCGGCGACCGCCGAGGGGATCGGATGCGGGGGAGTCGCGGGTGCCGGCGCGTCGGACAAGGGGCCTCCTCGAAGGCGGTGTCGCTGGTGCTGGCTAGGCTTGCTGCCGTGCCGGACACGAAGCCTACCCTCATGGTCATCGACGGCCACTCGCTGGCGTTCCGGGCGTTCTTCGCCCTGCCGCTCGACAACTTCGTCAACAGCGAGGGGCAGCACACGAACGCCATCCACGGGTTCATCTCGATGCTGCTGCTCATCCTCAAGAACGAGCGGCCGACGCATCTCGCCGTCGCGTTCGACATCTCGCGGTTCTCGTTCCGCACCCGCGAGTACGCGGAGTACAAGGGCACGCGCGCCGAGACGCCGCCGGAGTTCAAGGGGCAGATCCCGCTGCTCGAGGAGGCCCTCCACGCGATGGGCATCCGCACGATCTCGAAGGAGGACTTCGAGGCCGACGACATCCTCGCCACGATGGCGAGGCGGGGCGTCGAGGAGGGCATGGACGTGCTGGTCGTCTCGGGCGACCGCGACACGATCCAGCTCGTGAACCAGGACGTCACGCTGCTGTACCCGTCGGCGCGCGGCGTCTCCGAGCTCAAGCGCTACACGCCCGAGACCGTGCGCGAGCGCTACGGCATCGAGCCGCACCAGTACCCCGAGATCGCGGCGCTCGTCGGCGAGACGAGCGACAACCTGCAGGGCATCGACAAGGTCGGCGAGAAGACGGCCGTCAAGTGGGTGCAGCAGTGGGGCACCGTCGACGAGATCCTCGCGCACGCCGACGAGATCAAGGGCGTCGTCGGCAACAACCTCCGCGAGCAGCAGGACCGCGCGGTGCGCAACCGCAGGCTCAACCGGCTCGTCGACGACGTCGAGCTGCCGATCGGCCCGACCGACGTCGCACGCCAGCCGATCGACGAGGCGAAGGTGCGCGAGATGTTCTCGCAGCGCCTGCAGTTCCGCACGCTGCTCGACCGCGTGCTCACGCAGGAGGGCGGCAGCGCCGACGGCGAGTCCGCGCCCGCCGCGAACGGCCCGGCGGCGCCCGCGGTGCACACGATGGTCGACGAGGAGCTCGCGACGTGGCTCGAGCGGCAGACGGCGCAGGTCGCCGTGCACCTCGAGCGCACCGGCGACGAGCTCACGGGCGTCGGGCTCGCGACCGACACGACGAGCGTCTACGTGCCCTACCAGGCGGGCACCGGCGACTACGTCGCGCTCGCCGAGTGGCTCGCGGGCGACCACCCGAAGGCGCTGCACGACGCGAAGCTGCAGCGTCGCTGGCTGTGGGCCGCGGGGCTCGACCTCGGCGGCGTCGCGGTCGACACGCGCATCGCCGCATGGCTCGCGGCGCCGACGGCGCTGGCGAAGACGTACGAGCTCGACCACCAGGTCTTCACGATCCTGGGCGAGACGATGCCGAAGCCCGACCCGACGCAGCTCGTGCCCGACGTCGAGCCGAGCGCGATCGGCACGATCGCCTGGTACGTCGCCCGCATCGCCGGCCCGCTCACCGCCAACCTCGACGAGGGCACGCAGGGCGTCGAGGCCGACATCGAGCTGCCGCTGCAGCCCGTGCTCACGCGCATGGAGAACGCGGGCGTCACGATCGACGCGTCGGTGCTCGAGCGCATCCACGCGACGATGCGCGAGAAGGCCGACGGCCACGCGCAGGACGCGTTCGCCGAGATCGGCCACGAGGTCAACCTCGGCAGCCCCAAGCAGCTGCAGACCGTGCTGTTCGACGAGCTCGGCATGCCCAAGACGCGCGCGACGAAGACGGGCTACTCGACCGACGCGCAGGCGCTCGCCGACCTGCAGGAGTCGAGCCCGCATCCGTTCCTCGGGCTGCTGCTGCAGCACCGCGAGGCGACGAAGCTCATGCAGATCATCGAGACGCTGCAGAAGGGCATCCAGCCGGATGCGCGCATCCGCACGACGTACGACCAGACGGGCTCCAACACGGGGCGCCTCTCGTCGAACGACCCGAACCTGCAGAACATCCCGATCCGCACCGAGGTGAGTCGCGAGATCCGCACGGCGTTCGTGCACGGCGAGGGCTTCGAGACCCTGCTCACCGCCGACTACTCGCAGATCGAGATGCGCATCATGGCGCACCTGTCGGAGGACGCCGGCCTCATCGAGGCGTTCCACTCGGGCGAGGACCTGCACCGGTTCGTCGGCTCGCGCGTCTTCGGCGTCGACCCCGCCGACGTGACGCCGCTCATGCGCACGAAGGTCAAGGCGATGTCGTACGGCCTCGCCTACGGCCTCAGCGCCTTCGGCCTGTCGAAGCAGCTGCGCATCCCGCAGTCCGAGGCGAAGGCCCTCATGCTCGAGTACTTCTCGCGCTTCGGCGGCGTGCGCGACTACCTGCGCGGCGTCGTCATGCAGGCGAAGGACGACGGCTACACGACGACGATCTTCGGCCGTCGCCGGCCGTTCCCCGACCTGCACTCCGCCAACCGGGTGCTGCGCGAGAACGCCGAGCGCCAGGCGCTCAACTCGCCCATCCAGGGCTCGGCGGCCGACATCATCAAGCGCGCCATGCTCGCGATCGATGCGCAGATCCTCGACGAGGGCCTGCAGTCGCGCATGCTGCTGCAGGTGCATGACGAGCTCGTCTTCGAGGTCGCGGCCGGCGAGCTCGAGCGCATGACCGAGATCGTGCGCGACGGCATGGGTGGCGCCGCCGACCTGTCGGTGCCGCTCGACGTCGCCGTCGGCGTCGGGCCGAACTGGGACGCCGCCGGCCACTGAGCGCAGTCGCCGACGAGACCGACGACGGCCAGCCCGGCCCGACCCCCGACGCCGCGTAGGCTGCGATCCATGACGACGCTGCGTACCGGACTGTTCGTGCCGCAGGGCTGGCGGCTCGACCTCGTCGACGTGGAGCCCGCCGACCAGTGGCGCACGATGCTCGACGTCGCGCGACGCGCCGAGGCCGGCGGGTGGGAGTCGGTCTGGGTCTACGACCACTTCCACACGACGCCGCATCCCACGCACGAGGCGACCCACGAGGCATGGACGCTCATGGCGGCGCTCGCCGCCGCGACCGACCGCATCCGCCTCGGCCAGATGTGCACGTGCATGGGCTATCGGCACCCGGCGCACCTCGCGAAGATCGCCGCGACGGTCGACGCGATCTCGGGCGGCCGCGTCGAGATGGGCATCGGCGCCGGATGGTACGAGCACGAGTTCCGCGCCTACGGCTACGGCTTCCCGGGCACGGGCGAGCGCATCGGGCGGCTGCGCGACGGCGTGCAGGTCATGCAGCGCCTGTGGCACGACGGCGAGGCGACGCTCGAGGGGGAGTGGTACTCGGTCGACGGTGCGATCTGCCAGCCGCAGCCGCTGCAGCGCAGGGCGGACGGCACGCCGCACATCCCCACCTGGATCGCCGGCGGCGGCGAGCAGCGCACGCTGCGGTACGTCGCACGCTGGGGCGACGCGTCGAACTTCGGCGGCACGCCCGAGCAGTTCGCACGCAAGCGCGACATCCTGCACCGGCACTGCGACGACGTGGGCCGCGACCCGGGCACGATCACGAACTCGACGAACCTCAACGTCGTCGTGCGGGCGACGGAGGCCGAGGCGCGTCGCGTCGTCGACGACGTGCACGCGCGCACCGATCGCGCGCTGCCCGCCGACCAGGCGGGCGCGGCGTTCAAGGCCGAGGGCGCGGCGGTCGGCAGCCCCGAGCAGGTCGCCGAGCGCATCCGCGCGCTGCAGGCGGCGGGCTGCGACTACCTCGTCGTCTACATGCCCGACGTCGCGTACGGGCACGAGGGCATCGACGCCTTCGAGGAGGCCGTGCGGCCGCTCCTCGACTGAGCGAACGCCCGGCGACGGGGCCGCACCCGCGAGTAGGGTCGGAGCATGACGGAGACCCCGCAGGAACGCACCCCCACGCCCATCGATGCGATCGCCGAGGCGGTCGTGCAGAAGGAGATCGAGCTCGAGCCGCGCACGCGCGTCTGGCTCGGCGCCGAGGGCGACAAGACCCAGTACGGCGACCTCTCGCGCGAGGGCATCGAGCCCCGTCTCGAGGCCGCTCGCGGCACGCTCGCGGCGCTCGCCGCAGAGGAGCCGGTCGACGACGTCGACTGGGTCACGAAGACCGACCTCACCCGTGAGCTCGAGCTCGAGGTCGAGACGATCGAGTCGGGCTGGTGGCAGCGCGACCTCAACAACCTCGCCTCCGAGGCGCAGGGCATCCGCGACATCTTCGACATGATGCCGACGGCGACCGAGGAGCACTGGAGCGACATCTCCGGTCGCATGCGCACGGTGCGCGGCGCGATCGAGGGCTACGTCGACTCGCTCCGCGCCGGCATCGAGGCCGGCAACACGCCCGCGCGCCGCCAGGTCGAGCAGGTGCTCGACCAGCTCGAGGACTTCGGCGACGGCGCCGGCTTCTTCCACGAGCTCGCGAACGACGCGAAGGCCGACGACCAGGACCTCAGCCAGGGCCTGCGCAGCGACCTGCAGGGCGGCGCGCAGTCGGCGACGCTCGCGTACGGCGTGCTGCGCGACTTCCTGCGCGACGAGCTGCTGCCCGCCGCGCGCGAGGAGGACGCGGTGGGCCGGGAGTTCTACTCGCTCATGTCGCGCCGCTTCCTGGGCGCGACGGTCGACCTCGACGAGACGTACGAGTGGGGCATCGAGGAGCTCGCCCGCATGCGCGAAGAGCAGGAGCGCATCGCGAACGAGATCCTGCCCGGTGCGTCCGTCGCGGAGGCGATCGCGCATCTCGACGGCGACGCGTCGCGCAAGCTGCACGGCACGGATGCGCTCAAGGCGTGGATGCAGGCGACGAGCGACGCGGCGATCGCCGAGCTCGGCAAGACGCACTTCGACATCGCGGAGCCGATCGAGGCCCTCGAGTGCATGATCGCGCCGACGCAGACGGGCGGCATCTACTACACGGGTCCCGCCGACGACTTCTCGCGTCCCGGCCGCATGTGGTGGTCGGTGCCGAAGGGCGTCACGGAGTTCGACACGTGGCGCGAGCTCACGACGGTCTACCACGAGGGCGTGCCCGGCCATCACCTGCAGATCGCGCAGGCGACGTACAACCGCGCGCAGCTCAACACGTGGCGCCGCCTCGCGGGCACGTCGGGCCACGCCGAGGGCTGGGCGCTCTACGCGGAGCGCCTCATGGAGTCGCTCGGCTACCTCGACGACCCGGCCGACCGTCTGGGCATGCTCGACGGGCAACGGATGCGCGCGGCGCGCGTCGTGCTCGACATCGGCGTGCACCTGGGCAAGCCGCGCCTCGACGGCACCGGCTCGTGGGACTTCGACTACGCGTTCGACTTCCTGCGTCAGAACGTCAACATGAACGAGCCGTTCGTGCGCTTCGAGGTCAACCGCTACTTCGGCTGGCCGGGCCAGGCGCCGTCGTACAAGATCGGCCAGCGCATCTTCGAGCAGATCCGCGACGAGGCGAAGGCGGCGGAGGGCGACGCGTTCGACCTCAAGGACTTCCACATGCGCGTGCTGAACATCGGTGGCGTCGGTCTCGACACGCTGAAGGGCGCCGTGCTGCGCGGCCGCTGAGCGCGTCCGGGCGGCGACGCGCAGCACACGGACGCGTCGAGCGCTCCGCGACGATCGAGGCCGCGGCGACGGGGGATCCCATCGCCGCGGCCTTCGCGGTCTCACGTCGGCCGGTGCGCTCGACTGCGCTGCCGAGCCACGACACGCGCGTCGTGTGAGACTTCCTCACGCCAGACACGAGTTGCGCGTCGCGCATTTGTACCCCATCTGCACATCTTCTTGATGAAGATTGCTCGGATCTGTATGGTCGGGCCTCGGGATCACGCACGCGACGAGCAGCTCGATGCGCCGCGCGGGCCGGACCCCGACCCCACCTCTCAGAGCTCGGAGCCTCGCCATGTCCTCGACCGCGCCCACCCGCCGCACGCACCGCACGAAGCTGATCGCGATCGTCACGGCCGCATTCGTCCTCGCAGGCGGCGGCGCCGCCTTCGCCTACTGGACCACGATGGGCACCGGCTCGGGCTCGGCGACGACCGGCACGTCGGGCACCGTCACGGTCGTGCAGACCTCGACCGTGTCGAACCTGCGTCCGGGCGCCGCGGCGCAGCCGCTGTCCGGCACCTTCACGAACAACAGCGGCGGCTCGCAGTACGTGCGCACCGTGACCGCCTCGATCGGCTCGGTCACCGTCGCCCAGGGCGTGACCGGCTCGTGCACCGCAGCGGACTACACGATCGCGAACGCGACGATGACGGTCAACCAGAACGTCGCCGCCGGCAGCTCCCAGGGCTCGTGGTCGGGCGCGACGATCGCGTTCGCGAACGACAACGCACGCAACCAGGACGCGTGCCAGGGCGCGACGGTCAGCATCAGCTACACGTCGAACTGACTCGGCTGGGCGGCTCCCTCGCGGAGCCGCCCGCACCTGACGACCCTTCGATCGAGAGCCGGAGCCACGAGCATGACGAGCGAGCGCACCCGACGTCGCCGCGCCTTCCTCCTGGGAGCCGCCGCGATGCTCGTGCTGTGGTCGGGCACGCTCGTGGCGTGGGCGGTCGTCGGTCCGGAGCGCACCGACGTCATCGTCGTGGGCGGCGGCACGGAGCAGGAGGCGCTGCACGCCCCCTCGGGCGCGCTGTCGATCTCGGGCTCGCTGACGGTGCCGCTCCGTCCAGGAGCGGGCGAGCGCCTCGACCTCGTCATCCGCAACGAGACCGACGTCGCACTCGCCGTGAGCGGTCTCACGGTCCGCATCGCCGAGGTCGACGCACCCAATGCGACGTCGGCGCTCGGCTGCTCCGTCGACGACTTCGCCGTCGAGCAGACGACGTTCGGATTCGAGGTCGCCGGCACGGCGTCGACCTCGCTCACGGGGGCAGGGGCCGGCGACGACGAGCTGCCGCTGCTGTCGATGCGCGACACCGACGTCGACCAGGCCGGATGCCTCGGAGCGACGCTCGCGCTCGAGTACGCAGCCGTCGGCACGCCCGCATGAGCGTGCGGACGGGCGCGCGCGCCGCATCCGACGCCGGGCGCCACGGCGCCGGAGTCGGACGGCATCGTCGCGTCGCTGGGAGCGTCGGCATCGGGGCTCGCACGAGGTCGTGGCTCGTCGCCGCGGTCGCCGTGGCGGCGATCGTCGGCGTCGGCGGCACGGCGCACGCCGTCTGGAGCTCGCGAGGAGCGGGCTCCGGCACCTCGTCCACGGGCTCAGCGACCGCGTCCGTGACGCTCTCGGCGGGCACGGCGACGGGCGCGCTGCGACCCGGCAGCGCGGTGACGCTCTCGACGACCGCGACGAACCCGAACGCCGCACCACTGCGCATCACGTCGCTCGTGCTCGACACGACGCGCGGCACGAACGGCGTCGCGGTCAGCGGTGCCACGGGCACGTGCGCAGCGTCGTGGTTCACGTACACGGCGAGCACCACGGGATGGACCGTGCCCGCGAACGGGTCGACGAGCATCAGCCTCCCCGGAGCGCTCGCCATGGCGACCGCAGCGCCGACGGGGTGCCAGGGCGCGACCGTCACCGTCTACCTGCAGGCAGGCGCGTGATGCGCCGCCTCGCTGCTGCGCCGCTCGTCGTGGGCGCGCTCGTCGCAGCCCTCGTGGGGACGCTCGTCATGCCGAGCCCGAGCAGCGAGGCGTTCTGGAGCGCGCGCACCACGGGCGGCTCGAGCGCGGCGCAGGCGACGACGGTGCAGCGGGTCGGCACTCCCACGGCCACGGTCGCGACGCAGAACGACGTCACGGTCTCGTGGTCCGCGACGACCCTCTCCGACGGCACCGCCGTGAGCGGCTACACGGTCGCGCGTACCGACGGGAGCGGCACGACGGTGGCCGCGACCGGGAGCTGCGGCGGCACCGTGGTCGCGACCTCGTGCACCGAGGCCGACGTGCCGGACGGTCGATGGACCTACACGGTGGTCGCGCGCTTCGCCGCGAGCTGGGTCGGGCCAGCGAGCGCAGCGAGTGCGACCGTCGTCGCCGACACCGTCGCTCCGACGAACGCGTTCACCGTCTCGGTGACGACGGGACGCGCCTCGCTGCAGGGCACCACCCTCTGGTATCGGGGAGCCGGCAACGGCGAGCTGCGCATCGTCAACGCGGTGTCGGACGCGCTGTCGGGACCGGGGAGCAGCTCGACGGGCGCCCTCGCCGGCACGGCGACCGGCTGGTCGCACATCCCGACGAACGTCTCGGCGCCCGCCGGCGGCCCCTTCGCGTCGGCGCCGTTCACCTGGGAGCCGGGCACCTCGACGGCACCGACGACCGACATCGTCGGCTTCGACGTCGCAGGCAACCAGGTCGCCACCAGGATCCAGCTGCGCGACGACAGCACGCCCCCGAGCGGTGGCGCCATCGGATATCCGGCCGGCACGGTGCGACCGTCCTCGCCCGGATCGTCCGCATCGGTGCCGGTGAACGCCGCGAGCGTCGCAGACGCCGGAGGCTCCGGCGTCGTCGACCGCGTGTTCCAGCGTCGCACGGCGACGCTCACGGGCGACACGTGCGGCGCCTTCGGCGGGTGGTCCCAGATCGCGTCCACCGCCGTCACCTTCGACGTCGCGTTCAACGACACGGTCGGCACGGGCACGTGCGTGCAGTACCGACACCTGGTCGAGGACGCCGTCGGCAACGTGCGCGAGGCCGCGAGCAGCAACGTGGTGAAGGTCAAGCCCACGTCGCAGAGCGTCGTGGCGGGCACCGCGAACCTCGTCGACTCGTTCCGCTTCGACTCGTCGAACCTGCTCGCGAACTCCGCGAGCGGCGCGAGCGGCCGCCCGGGCACGACGACGTCGTCGTCCACGCGTCCCAGCGCGAGCAGCGACGTGCCGTTCGTCGCCGAGCCCGGCACCTCCGCCTTCTTCGACGGCACCGATGACTTCGTCCGCACCCAGCGCACCATCCAGGACTCGTTCACGATCGAGCTCTGGTTCCGCTCCGACAACGGCGGCAAGGGAATCGGGTCGCAGTGGTACAACGGGGCCGGCCTCGTCGATGCCGAGGTGGGCGGCGTCGCCAACGACTTCGGCATCGCGCTCATGGCGGACGGCCGCGTGCTGGCGGGGGTGGGCAACCACAACGGCACCGACCGCACCATCGCCTCGCAGGCGGGGCTGGCGAACAACGTCTGGCACCACGTCGTGATGACCCGCAACCAGACGAACGGGGTGGTCGAGCTCTGGATCGACGGGGTCTCGGTCGGAACGGTCACCGCGGGCACGCAGTCGCTGACCGCGTCGGCGAGCATCGACCTCGGTCGTCTGCAGACGAACGTGGCGGGGCAGTACTACCGCGGGAACCTCGACGAGGTCGCGATGTACAGCCGCGTGCTCTCCGCCTCCGAGATCCAGACGCACTTCGCCAACGCGCGCTAGGCGGGCCGCTGGCACGCGGCTGCACGATCCGGTGGGGATGCGGTAGCCTGGACCGTCGCCATTGGCGGCACTCTCTTCCGCATGCTCGCGGAGCGATCCATCCAGGAACGACTTCACGGGCCCGACTCTGTCCGAACCGAAGGCAACCAACACCACATGACCACTGCAACGACCAAGGCCCCGAAGCAGGTCGCCGTGAACGACATCGGCAGCGCCGACGACTTCATGGCCGCCGTCGAGAAGACCCTGAAGTTCTTCAACGATGGCGACCTGATCGAGGGCACCGTCGTCAAGATCGACCGCGATGAGGTCCTTCTCGACGTGGGCTACAAGACCGAGGGCGTCATCCCCTCGCGCGAGCTCTCCATCAAGCACGACGTCGACCCCACCGAGGTCGTCGAGGTCGGCGACGCCGTCGAGGCGCTCGTCCTCCAGAAGGAGGACAAGGAGGGTCGTCTGATCCTCTCCAAGAAGCGTGCCCAGTACGAGCGTGCATGGGGCGACGTCGAGAAGATCAAGGAGACCGACGGCGTCGTGACCGGCTCGGTCATCGAGGTCGTCAAGGGCGGCCTCATCGTCGACATCGGCCTCCGCGGCTTCCTCCCGGCATCGCTCATCGAGCTGCGCCGCGTCCGCGACCTCACGCCGTACCTCGGCCAGGAGATCGAGGCGAAGATCCTCGAGCTCGACAAGAACCGCAACAACGTGGTGCTCTCGCGCCGTGCGCTGCTCGAGCAGACGCAGTCGGAGTCGCGCAGCCAGTTCCTCGACGGGCTCCAGAAGGGCCAGATCCGCAAGGGCGTCGTCTCGTCGATCGTCAACTTCGGCGCATTCGTCGACCTCGGCGGCGTCGACGGCCTCGTGCACGTCTCGGAGCTCTCGTGGAAGCACATCGAGCACGCCTCCGAGGTCGTCGAGGTCGGCCAGGAGGTCACGGTCGAGGTCCTCACCGTCGAGCGCGACCGCGAGCGCGTCTCGCTGTCGCTCAAGGCGACGCAGGAGGACCCGTGGCAGGTCTTCGCCCGCACCCACGCGATCGGTCAGCTCGCACCGGGCAAGGTCACGAAGCTCGTCACGTTCGGTGCGTTCGTGCGCGTCGCAGACGGCATCGAGGGTCTCGTGCACATCTCGGAGCTCTCCGAGAAGCACGTCGAGACCGCCGACCAGGTCGTGTCGGTCAACGACGAGGTCTTCGTCAAGATCATCGACATCGACCTCGAGCGTCGTCGCATCTCGCTGTCGCTCAAGCAGGCGAACTTCGACGTCGACCCCGAGGCCACGGAGTTCGACCCCGCGCTCTACGGCATGCTCGCCGAGTACGACGAGCAGGGCAACTACAAGTTCCCCGAGGGCTTCGACGCCGAGACCAACGAGTGGCGCGAGGGCTTCGACGCCCAGCGCGAGGCATGGGAGGCCGAGTACGCGGCTGCCCAGGCTCGCTGGGAGTCGCACAAGGAGCAGGTCAAGAACGCTCGCGAGGTCGAGGCCGCAGACGTCGCCGCTGGCGCGTCGACGGGCTCGAGCTACTCGTCCGAGTCGAACGGCGGCGGCACGCTGGCCGACGACGAGGCGCTCGCAGCGCTCCGCGAGAAGCTCACGGGTCGCACCGACTGACGCTTCTCCGCCCAACGTTCGAGGGCCGCATCCCCACGGGGATGCGGCCCTCGTCGCATGCGCGGACGGCGCGCTAGGCGGTCGACGGAGCCGGTGGCTCCTGCAGCGGCACGCCGGAGCCGCGCCGGCCTCGGCGCACGATCGCGATCGCGATCGCGACGAGCACGACGATGCCGACGACGACGAGCACGGGCATCACGATCGCCAGCACGGTCATGCCCACGGCGCCGACGTCCTCGAACGTGGAGATGACGGGTGCGGCGGTGCCGCCGGTCGCGACGTTCGCGATCGGACGCACGGCCATCTTCGTGCCGTGGACCGCGAGCGCGATGACGGCGCCGACCACGATCGGCACCCACTGGTTCGAGGCGAAGAACTCGGCGGGGTCGGTGACGGCGAGGGTCGATGCGGTCGACGACGAGCCGAACACGAGGCCGCCGGCCGTGGGTCGCACGATCGTCTGCAGCACGTCGTTGACGGTGTCGACGGCGGGGATCTTGTCTGCGACGATCTCGACGACGAGCAGCACGGCGACGATGCCGAGCACCCACTCGTTCGACAGCCACTGCCATCCGGCGGGCAGCTGCATGAGGCCGGGCAGGAATCGATTCGCCACGCCGATCGCCAGCAGCGGGATGTAGGCGTTCATGCCGGCTGCCGCGGCCAGTCCGGAGCCGGTGAGGAGCTCGAGCATGGCAGGCCTCCCATCGGGGGTGCGTCCCCCTCGATCGCGATGCTAGCCCCGCGTCGTCCTCGAGACCTGGGATGATGGGTCGATGCGACTCATCGGCCTCACCGGCGGCATCGCCGCGGGCAAGTCCACCGTCGCCGCTCGGCTGGCCGAGCACGGCGCCATCGTCATCGACGCGGATCGCGTGGCACGCGAGGTCGTCGAGCCGGGGGAGCCGGCGCTCGCGAGCATCGCGTCGCGATTCGGCGACCACGTCGTCGTCGACGGAGCGCTCGACCGGCCGGCGCTCGGCGCCATCGTCTTCGCGGATCCCGAGGCGCGCCGCGACCTCGAGCGCATCACGCATCCGGCGATCCAGGCGCGCGTCGCCGAGCGCATCGCCGCGCACGCCGACGATCCGGGCGCCGTCGTGGTCTACGACGTGCCGCTGCTCGTCGAGGCGCGCGTGCCGCACGCGTTCGACGCGATCGTCGTCGCGCACGCACCCGCCGAGCAGCGCATCGCGCGCCTCGTCGAGCTGCGCGGCATCGCGCAGGAGGAGGCCGAGCGACGCGTGCGCTCGCAGGCGACCGACGACGAGCGGCTCGCGGTCGCCGACGTCGTCGTCGACACGTCGGGCACGATGGACGAGACGGTCGCGCAGGTCGACGCGCTGTGGCGGGCGATCGAGGAGGGGACGGCATGGTGAAGGAGTCCGACGCGTCGATCGCTGCGAGGGCGGCGCTCGACTACCTCGTGAGCTGGATCGAGTACCGCGTCTGGCGCACGCGCGTGCCCGGTGCGCAGGTCGCGATCTGGTTCGGCGGCGGGCTGCGGATGTCGAAGGCGTTCGGCGTCGCCGACGTCACGACGGGGGAGCGCCTCACGGCGACCCACCAGTTCCGCGTCGCGAGCCACTCCAAGATGCTCGCGGCGACGGTCGTGCTGCAGCTCGTCGAGCAGGGTCGCCTGCGCCTCGACGACCTCGCGAGCGCGCACGTGCCCCAGCTGCTCGGCACGGGCGCCGAGCACGTCACGATCCGCGAGCTGCTGAGCCACGGCTCCGGCATCACGCGCGACTCGGCCGACACGACGTTCTGGTCGCTGCAGAAGCCGTTCCCCGACGCGCTCGAGCTCGACGCGATCCTCGCCGAGCCGCTCGACGTCCTGCCGTCGGCGACCAGCTTCAAGTACTCGAACGTCGGCTTCGGCATCCTCGGGCTCGTCGTCGAGGCCGTCACGGGCGGCCGGTACGAGGATGCGGTGCGCGAGGGCGTCGTGAAGCCGCTGGGCCTCACCCGCACGGTGCCCGACGTCGACGTGCGCAAGAGCGCGAAGCACGTGTCGTCGCACTCGGGCCTCCACACGAGCATGACGCGAGCGGTGCTCGAGAGCCCCTCCTCGGGCTCGCTCGCGGCGGCGACGGGCGTGACGTCGACCGCCGCGGAGCTCGTGCGGTTCGCCGCCGCGCACTTCCTCGGGTCGGGCGAGCTGCTCGACGACCGCTCGAAGCGATGGATGGGCCAGCAGCAGTGGTCCACGGTCGATCGCGACGGCGTGCCCGCCGGCTACGGCCTCGGCATGCAGCTGCGCCAGGTCGCCGGCCGCACGTGGCTCGGCCACGGTGGCGGCTGGCCGGGCCAGATCACGCGCACGCTCTTCGAGCCGCGGCTCGGCATCGCCGTGAGCGTGCTGACGAACGCGATCGACGGCCCTGCCGCCGAGCTCGCGGAGGGCATCGTCGAGATCCTCATGGCGACGCAGCGGCGCGAGGCCGACGACCTGGCGATGCCGTCCGGCCACGACGTGCCCGAGCACGGCTCGGCGTCCATGGAGCCCGTGCGCGGCGCGCGCCGCGTCGACCTCATGCGCTTCACGGGACGCTTCCAGAGCCCGTGGCAGCTCGTCGACGTCGTGCGGCTCGGCGACGCGCTCTACGCGATCCCGCCGGGTGCCGCGCGTCCGATGGCGGAGGCGCAGCGCCTCACGGTGCTCGACGAGTCGACGCTGCGCGCGGACGACGCCGGCGGCTACGGCACGGTGGGCGAGCCCATCCGCTACGAGTTCGGCCCGCGCGGCTCGGTGCAGCGCATCACGGGCGGCTGGCGGCTCGAGCCCGCCCGATCGCTGGAGGCGTACCGCCAGGATGCAGGCTCTGTCGGAGGTCGCTCCTAGGCTCGAGAGCATGGAACCGACGCGCGCCGTGCGGCCCTTCAAGGTCGAGTCCGAGTACCAGCCCTCCGGCGACCAGCCGAAGGCGATCGCCGAGCTCGCGGCTGCCGTGAACCGTGGCGAGACCGACATCGTGCTGCTCGGCGCGACCGGCACGGGCAAGTCGGCGACGACCGCGTGGCTCGTCGAGGAGGTGCAGCGGCCGACGCTCGTGCTCGCGCACAACAAGACGCTCGCCGCGCAGCTCGCGAACGAGTTCCGCGAGCTGCTGCCGAACAACGCCGTCGAGTACTTCGTCTCGTACTACGACTACTACCAGCCCGAGGCGTACGTGCCGCAGACGGACACCTTCATCGAGAAGGACTCGTCGCTGAACGCCGAGGTCGAGCGCCTGCGCCACTCGGCCACGAACGCGCTGCTGTCGCGCCGCGACGTCATCGTCGTCTCGACCGTGTCGTGCATCTACGGCCTCGGCTCGCCCGCCGAGTACCTCGAGGCCATGATCGCGCTGCAGGTCGGCATGCGCATCGACCGGCAGGAGCTGCTGCGCCGCTTCGTGAGCATGCAGTACCAGCGCAACGACGTGGCCTTCCAGCGCGGCACCTTCCGCGTGCGCGGCGACACCATCGAGATCATCCCCATGTACGAGGAGCATGCGATCCGCATCGAGCTCTTCGGCGACGAGATCGAGTCGATCTCGACCCTGCACCCGCTCACGGGCGAGGTCATCCAGCGGCTCGACGCCGTGTCGGTCTTCCCCGGCAGCCACTACGTGTCGGGCACCGACCGCATGCACCGCGCGATGGAGCGCATCCGCCTCGAGCTCGACGAGCGCCTCGCCGACCTCGAGCGCCAGGGCAGGCTGCTCGAGGCGCAGCGCCTGCGCATGCGCACGACGTTCGACCTCGAGATGATGGAGCAGATCGGATTCTGCTCGGGCATCGAGAACTACTCGCGCCACATCGACGGCCGCGAGCCAGGCGAGGCGCCCGACTGCCTGCTCGACTACTTCCCCGACGACTTCCTCGTCGTCATCGACGAGAGCCACGTGACCGTGCCGCAGATCGGCGCGATGTACGAGGGCGACGCGAGCCGCAAGCGCACGCTCGTCGAGCACGGCTTCCGCCTGCCGTCCGCGCTCGACAACCGGCCGCTGAAGTTCGACGAGTTCCTCGACCGCGTCGGCCAGACCGTGTACCTGTCCGCGACGCCCGCCCGCTACGAGCGCGAGCGCGCCGACACGATCGTCGAGCAGATCATCCGCCCCACGGGCCTCGTCGACCCCAAGCTGGTCGTCAAGCCCGTCGAGGGGCAGATCGACGACCTGCTCGAGGAGATCCGCGTGCGTGCCGAGCGCGACGAGCGCGTGCTCGTCACGACGCTCACGAAGCGCATGGCCGAGGAGCTCACCGAGTACCTCACCGACGCGGGCGTGCGGGTGCGCTACCTGCACTCCGACGTCGACACGCTTCGCCGCGTCGAGCTGCTCACGCAGCTGCGCGCCGGCGTCTTCGACGTGCTCGTCGGCATCAACCTGCTGCGCGAGGGCCTCGACCTGCCCGAGGTGTCGCTCGTCGCGATCCTCGACGCCGACAAGGAGGGCTTCCTGCGCTCGTCGACGTCGCTCATCCAGACGATCGGTCGCGCCGCGCGCAACGTCTCGGGCGAGGTGCACATGTACGCCTCGAAGATCACCGACTCGATGGCGCTGGCGATGGAGGAGACGGAGCGCCGTCGCGAGATCCAGCAGGCGTACAACGTCGAGCACGGCATCGACCCGCAGCCGCTGCGCAAGAAGATCGGCGACATCACGGCCATGCTCGCGCGCGAGGAGGCCGACACCGCCGAGCTGCTCTCGGGCGCGAAGCGCGGTGCGCCGACGCCGCGGCTCGCGAACGACCGGTCCAGCCTCGACGGCCCGGCGCAGCTGGAGCAGATCATCGCCGACCTGTCGGCGCAGATGTCGGAGGCGGCGGGCGAGCTGAAGTTCGAGCTCGCCGCGCGCATCCGCGACGAGCTGCACGACCTGAAGCGCGACCTGCGGCAGCTGCGCGAGGCGGGCTGATCCGCGGCCGCTGCGCGGATCAGCCGCGACCGAGTCGCGCGTAGGCCCCGAGCACGCGGCGCTCGGACTCCGTCAGGTAGTCCTCGAGCTCGTCGGCGGCGGCCTGCGGGCCACGGTCGACGAGCGCGTCGAGCACGGCGCGATTGCGGGTCACGAACGGGCGATGCAGCGACTCGAAGTCGGCGATCGCGAGGAACGCGAGGCGCAGCTCGGCGAGCAGCTGCTCGTGCGTGCGCTCGAGCCGCGGGCTGTCGGACAGCGCGACGAGCGCGCGATGGAAGCCCATGTTCGCGGCGGCGACCACGGGCCAGTCGCCGGCCTCGACGCCGGCCTCGGCCCGCTCGAGCTCCTCGCGCATCACGGCGACGCTCGGGTGCAGGGCCGACGCGTCGCGCAGGATGCCGCACTCGATCTGCCTGCGTGCACGGTAGATGTCGACGACGTCGGCGGTCGTGGGGGAGGCGACCGAGACGCCGCGATTCGGCACGTGCTCGACGAGCCCGTGCTGCGCGAGCACCCGGAACGCCTCGCGCAGCGTGTTGCGCGAGACGTCGAGCCGAGCAGCGAGGCTCGTCTCCGAGAGCCGCTCGCCGGGCGCGAACTCGCCCGCGATGATGCGCGCGCGCAGGGCGTCGGCGAGGGTCGTGTCGCTCATGCCCCGATGCTACGCGCGGCTTCCTCGGATCGTCGGAGCATCTGCAACAGGATCGAAACATGATCGACCCACATTGTTGAACAATCATTGCGATGCTGTCCTACGAACCGTAGGCTCTGCCCAGCGACGCACCCGCATCGCCAGAGCCCACCGACGACGATGGGAACGCTCGTGACCGATTCGCAGCAGTCCGCCGAGGCGACGCCCGCCGAGACGGCGAAGGCCTTCGCCAAGCGTCGCCGAGGTCCAATCCTCGGCGCGATCTTCCTCATGGCGACCTCGGCGATCGGGCCGGGCTTCATCACCCAGACCGCCACCTTCACCGCGACGCTCGGTGCCGCCTTCGCCTTCGCGATCCTCGTGTCGATCCTCATCGACCTCGCGGTGCAGATGAACATCTGGCGCATGATCACGGTCTCGGGCAAGCGCGCAGGCGACCTCGCGAACAGCGCCGTGCCCTTCTCCGGCCATGTGCTCGCGGTGCTCATCGTCATCGGCGGCCTCGCGTTCAACATCGGCAACATCGCCGGCGGCGGCCTCGGTCTCAACGCGCTGCTCGGCATCGATGCGAAGATCGGCGGGCTCCTCACCGGTCTGCTGGCGATCTGCATCTTCCTGTTCAAGCGGGCGGGACGCGTCGTCGACGTCGTCGTCATGGTGCTCGGCGTCGGCATGATCCTCATGACGATCGTCGTCGCGATCGTCTCGAACCCGCCGATCGGCGACGCGTTCCGCCAGACGTTCGTGCCCGACGAGCTGAACTTCGCCACGATCACGACCATCGTCGGCGGCACCGTCGGCGGCTACATCACCTACGCGGGTGCGCATCGCTACCTCGAGTCGGGCCTCACGGGCCCCGCGCACGTGCGGGACGTGCATCGCGCGTCGTTCCAGGGCATCCTCGTCACCGGCGTCATGCGCTACGTGCTCTTCCTCGCCATCCTCGGCGTCGTCGCCTCGGGCGTCGTCATCGACGTGTCGGGGCAGGGTGCCAACCCGGCCGGCGCAGCGTTCGCCGCCGTGCTCGGCGACGCGGGCTTCCGCATCTTCGGCTTCATCTTCTGGGCCGCGGCCATCACGTCGGTCATCGGTGCCGCGTACACGTCGGCGACGTTCCTGTCGGTGTTCTCGAGGACGCTCAGGGGCGGCTGGCCGCTCCAGCTCGCGACCGTCGCGTTCATCGTCGTCTCGCTCATCGTGTACCTGCTCATCGGCACGGCCCCGGCGGCGCTGCTCGTCTTCGTCGGCGGGTTCAACGGCCTCATCCTCCCCATCGGCCTCACGATCTTCATGTACATCGGCTGGTTCCGGCAGAAGGACGTGCTCGGCGGCTACCGGTACCCGGTGTGGCTGCTCGTCATCGGCACGCTCGCGACGGCGCTCACCTGGTACATGGGCGCCGTGTCGGTCGGCCCGATCTTCGCCTTCCTCACCGCGTAAGGAGCACGCATGCCCGCCATCGACCTGAACTCCGACCTCGGCGAGAACGTCCCCGAACGGATCGTCGGCGACGACGCGGCCATGCTGCGCGTCGTGACGAGCGCGAACGTGGCGTGCGGCTTCCACGCGGGCAGCCCCGAGGGCATCCGCGCGACGCTCGTCGAGGCCGTCCGGCGCGGCGTCGCGATCGGCGCCCACCCGGGCTACCGCGACTACGAGGGCTTCGGACGCCGGGACATGGACGTCGACGACGCGACGCTGCAGGCGCACGTCGAGTACCAGCTCGGCGCCCTCGGCGCGCTCGCATCGTCGGCGGGCGGGCGCATGGTCTACGTCAAGCCGCACGGCGCGCTCTACAACGCGATCGCGCGCGACGAGCGGCAGGCGAGGGTCGTCGTCGCCGCCGTGCGGGCCATCGATCCGTCGCTCGCGCTGCTGGGCCTCGCCGGCGGCGTCGTGCTCGACGTCGCCGAGGCCGCGGGGCTCGCGACGGCGGCCGAGGCGTTCGCCGACCGCGCCTACGCGCCCGACGGCCATCTCGTCGCGCGGACGCAGGAGGGATCGGTGCTGCACGACGCGGATGCGGTCGCTGCGCGCATGGTCCGGCTCGCGCAGGAGGGCGTCGTGCAGGCGATCGACGGCTCCGACGTCGCGGTGCGCGCCGAGTCGATCTGCGTGCATGGCGACAGCCCGGGCGCCATCGCCATGGCCGAGGCCACCCGTGCCGCGCTCGAGGCGGCGGGCGTGACGATCGCACCGTTCGCGGGCATGCGATGAGCGCCGTCGCGACGGCGGTGCAGCTCGCCCAGGCGCGCGAGGCGCGCTCCTCGTACCGCGGCGGGCTCGTCGCGCCGACGAGCGGCGTCGCCCACGGCCTGGTGCAGGCGAACCTCATCGCGGTGCCCGAGGACTGGGCCTTCGACATGCTGCTGTTCGCGCAGCGCAACCCGAAGCCGTGCCCCGTGCTCGAGGTGGTCGAGGCGGGAGCGTACGAGCCGCGACTGGCCCCGGGAGCCGACCTCCGCACCGACATCCCCGCCTACCGGGTCTGGCGCGACGGCGAGCTCGTCGAGGAGGTCGCCGACGCGACGACCGCCTGGGCCGAGCAGCCGCTCGTCGCCTTCCTCATCGGCTGCTCGTTCACGTTCGAGGCCGGCCTCGCCGACGCGGGCATCCCCATCCGCCATCAGGAGCTCGGTCGCAACGTGCCGATGTACCGCACGAACCGCGACTGCGCGCCTGCCGGGCGCCTCTCCGGCGAGCTCGTCGTGTCCATGCGCCCCATCCCCGCCGACCGCGTCGCGGATGCCGTGACGATCTCGGGCCGCTTCCCGGCCGTGCACGGCGCGCCCGTGCACGTGGGGGAGCCGGCTGCGCTCGGCATCGACCTCGACCACCCCGACTTCGGCGACGCCCCCGTCGTGCGCGACGGCGAGGTGCCGGTCTTCTGGGCGTGCGGCGTGACGCCGCAGGCGGCGATCATGGCGTCGCGTCCGCCGTTCGCGATCACGCACGCGCCCGGGCACATGCTGCTGCTCGACGTGCCCGACGCGGCGTACGCGGCATGACCCGCATCCTCGCCGCCGCCGACACGGCGCTCATGCTCGAGGCCGCCGACCTCGACGAGTCGATGCGGCTGCTGCCGCGACTGCGCGATGCGGCCCTCCCCGGCGTCACCGAGCTCGTGCCCGCCGCCCGCACGATCCTCGTGCGCTTCGATCCGCGCGTCGTCGATGCCGACGCGCTGTCGGAGCGCCTGCTCGCCGTCGAGCCCGCCGACGAGCGCGTCGCGAGCGATGTCGTCGTCACGATCCCCGTGCGCTACGACGGCCAGGACCTCGACGAGGTCGCCGGCCTGCTGTCGGTCTCGGTCGACGAGGTCGTCGCGCGGCACCGGTCGGCGACATGGACGGTCGCGTTCACGGGCTACGCGCCCGGCTTCGGCTACCTCGTGGGCGACGACGACCTCTTCCAGGTGCCGCGCCGGTCGAGCCCGCGCACGCGCATCCCCGCGGGCTCCGTCGGCCTGGCCGGGGCGTTCTCGGGCGTCTACCCGCGCGAGAGCCCTGGCGGCTGGCAGCTCATCGGCACGACGGACGCGCGGATGTGGGACCTCGAGCGCGACGAGCCCGCCCTGCTGTCGCCCGGCGCGACAGTGCGCTTCGAGCGCGTCGCGCGCGAGCTCGTCGTCGCGGCTCCCGCCGAGCGCCCCGCGGTCGAGGCGACGCATGCGCTCGAGGTCGTGCGACCCGGCCTGCAACTGCTCGTGCAGGACCTCGGCCGTCCGGCGATGGCCGCGACGGGCGTGAGCCAGTCGGGCGTCGCCGATCGCACGGCGATGCGCGACGCCAACAGGGCCGTCGGCAACGACGCCGACGCCGCGGTGCTCGAGCTCGCCGGCGGCGGTGCCCTGCTGCGTGCGCGCGGCGCGGCGGTCGTCGCGCTCGCGGGCAGCGTCGCCGACGCGACGGTCGAGGGTGCCGCGGGCACCGCGACGCCGACGCACGGCACGCCGTTCGCGCTCGACGACGGCGACGAGCTGCGCATCGGCGCCGTGCGCGCTGGCCTCCGCGCCATCGTCGCCATCCGCGGCGGCATCGCCCTCGAGCCCGTGCTGGGCAGCCTCGCGACCGACACGCTGGCCGGGCTCGGCCCCGAGCCGCTCGTCGCGGGTGCCGTGCTGCCGCTGCGCGGCGCCGCGGCGGCCCCGCACGCCGTCGAGCCCATCGCAGCGCCGGCGCGCGACCTGCCCGCCCCCGGCGACGAGGCGGTGCTGCGCATCGTGCTCGGTCCTCGCGACGACTGGTTCGCGCCGGCCGCGCTCCACACGCTCGTGGGCCAGGCATGGGAGGTCACGCCGCGCTCCGACCGCGTCGGCGTGCGCCTCGCAGGAGCGCCGCTCGAGCGGGCCGTCGACGGCGAGCTGCCCAGCGAGGGCGCCGTCACGGGCGCCATCCAGGTGCCGCCCGACGGCCAGCCCGTGCTCTTCCTCGCCGACCATCCGCTCACGGGCGGCTACCCGATCGTCGGCGCCGTCGTCGACGCCGACCTCGACCTCGCGGGGCAGCTGCCACCCGGCGCGCGCATCCGATTCCGCATCGTCCACGCAGGAGACCAGGCATGACCATCCAGACCGTGCTCATCGCCAACCGCGGCGAGATCGCCGTGCGCGTCGCGCGCGCGTGCGCCGAGGCCGGCATCCGATCGGTCGCCGTGTACGCCGACCAGGACGTCGACGCCATGCACGTGCGCGTCGCCGACGCGGCGGTGGCGCTCGACGGCACGACGGCCGCGGCGACGTACCTCGACATCCCCTCGCTGCTCGCCGCCGCGCGCGCCGCGGGCGCCGATGCCGTGCATCCCGGCTACGGCTTCCTCTCCGAGAGCGCCGACTTCGCGCGCGCCGTCGAGGAGGCGGGGCTCACGTGGATCGGGCCGACGCCCGAGAGCATCGAGCGGCTCGGCGACAAGGTGTCGGCGCGACGCATCGCGATCGCCGCCGGCGCACCGCTCGCGCCCGGCATCGATCGCCCGCTCGAGGACGCGGACGAGGCGGTCGCGTTCGCGAGGCAGCACGGCCTGCCGGTCGTCGTGAAGGCGGCGTTCGGCGGCGGCGGGCGCGGCATGCGCATCGCACGCACGCTCGAGGAGGTGCCGGACGCCTTCGAGGCGGCGTCGCGCGAGGCCGTCGGCGCCTTCGGCCGCGGCGAGTGCTTCGTCGAGCGCTACCTCGAGCACCCGCGGCACGTCGAGGCGCAGGTGCTCGGCGACGGTCGTGGCACCGTCGTCGTCGTGGGCGACCGCGACTGCTCGCTGCAGCGCCGGAGCCAGAAGCTCGTCGAGGAGGCGCCGGCGCCGGGCCTCACGGCCGAGCAGCGCACCCGCATCCACGAGGCCGCGCGCGACATCTGCGCCGCCGTCGACTACCGGGGAGCTGGCACGGTCGAGTTCCTGCTCGCGAGCGACGGCACGATCGCGTTCCTCGAGGTCAACACGCGCCTGCAGGTCGAGCACCCCGTCACCGAGATGGTCACGGGCACCGACCTCGTGCGCGAGCAGCTGCGCATCGCCGAGGGACGGGGCATCTCGTTCGCCGAGACCCCGGAGCCCGTCGGCCACGCGATCGAGCTGCGTGTCAACGCCGAGGACCCCGGGCGGGGCTTCCTGCCGAGCCCCGGCCGCATCGAGCGACTGCGCGTGCCCGGCGGGCCCGGCGTGCGGTGGGATGCGGGCGTCGAGGCGGGCGACCGCGTCGAGGCCGCCTTCGACTCGCTCGCCGCGAAGCTCGTCGTGCACGCGCCCGATCGCGACGCCGCCCTCGTGCGCCTGCGTCGCGCGATCGGCGAGCTCGAGGTCGAGGGCGTCGCGACCGTCGCGCCGTTCGCCCTCGCGGTGCTCGACGAGCCCGCCTTCTCGACCGACGCGTTCGCGGTGTCGACGCAGTGGATCGAGGCGGAGCTCATGCCGCGGCTCGAGCCGCAGCTGCGCCCGGCACCCGCACCGCAGGAAGCGCTGCGCCGCATCGCGATCGAGGTCGACGGCCGACGGGTGGTGCTGGGGCTGCCGGATGCGCTGCTCGCCGCCGCGGCCGGCGCGGGCGGCGGGGGAGCACCCGCATCCGCCGCGCGCGACGAGGCCGTGCTCGAGGCCCCCGTGCCCGGCACGCTCGTGCGATGGCTCGTCGACGACGGCGCGACGGTCGCCGAGGGCGACGCCGTCGCCGTGCTCGACGCCATGAAGATGGAGACGACGGTCGTCGCGCACCGCGCGGGCGCGCTGGCGCGCGGGATCGAGGAGGGTGCGACGACCGCGATCGGCGATGCGCTGGGCCGCATCGCCTGAGCCGGCTGCGCCATGGGTGCAGCGCTCGGTCTCGTCAAGGCCCCGCGGAAGCCGCGCCGTGCTGGCAGCGTTGAGCACGACGAGATGGAAGGAGCCTCCCATGACGAACGTCACCAGCTCGAAGCTCGATGAGGCCGCGTACACGGTGCCCGGTCTGTCGCTCAGCGAGGGCCACGAGGCGGCGCGCCTCCTGCAGGACCGCCTGCACGCGCTCAACGATCTGCAGCTCACGCTGAAGCACGCCCACTGGAACGT
Organism: Agrococcus jejuensis; assembly: GCF_007679035.1. Classification (GTDB taxonomy): domain Bacteria; phylum Actinomycetota; class Actinomycetes; order Actinomycetales; family Microbacteriaceae; genus Agrococcus; species Agrococcus jejuensis_A. Next base: position 419,046 of record NZ_VEFR01000001.1, read on the forward strand.
GGTCGGCCCGCAGTTCATCGGGGTGCACGAGATGCTCGACCCGCAGATCGAGCTCGTGCGGGGATGGGTCGACGACCTCGCCGAGCGCATCGCCACCCTCGGCCTGTCGCCGAACGGCCTGCCGGGCGCGATCGTCGCGGATCGCACGTGGGACGACTACTCCGTCCACCGCGCACCCACGCAGGCGCACATCGCTGCGCTGAACCTCGTGTACGACGGCGTCATCGCCGACTACCGCACGGTGCAGGCACGGCTCGGCGAGATCGATGCGATGTCCGAGGACCTCGCGGTCGAGCAGATCCGCGGGCTCGAGCAGTTCCAGTGGTTCCTGCGCGCGCACCTCGAGGACGCGTCCGGCACCATCGCCGCGGAGTCGGCCGACACCGAGCTCGAGGCTGCCGAGGCGGCCGAGGCGGCATCCTGACCGCGCAGCGCGCGACGACGCTCGACGGGGCCGGCCGAGTGCCGGCCCCGTCGCTGCGCCCGGCGCGAACCCGTCGGATCGTGTCGGTGGTCGGTCGTAGGCTCGACTGGTGACCGTCGACATCGCCTCCCACCGCGCCGTGGCGTCCTCGCTGGACCCCGACACGCCGCAGCTGAGCGTCAAGGGCGCCCGCGTCCACAACCTCAAGGACGTCGACCTCGCCATCCCGCGCGACGCCCTCGTCGTGTTCACGGGGCTGTCGGGATCGGGCAAGTCGTCGCTCGCGTTCGACACGATCTTCGCCGAGGGCCAGCGCCGCTACGTCGAGTCCCTCTCCGCCTACGCGCGCCAGTTCCTCGGCCAGGTCGACCGCCCCGACGTCGACTTCATCGAGGGGCTCAGCCCCGCGGTCTCGATCGACCAGAAGTCGACGAACCGCAATCCCCGCTCGACCGTCGGCACCATCACCGAGGTGTACGACTACATGCGCCTGCTCTGGGCGCGCATCGGCATCCCGCACTGCGCCGTCTGCGGCGAGCGCATCCAGCGCCAGACGGTGCAGCAGATCGCCGACGAGCTCATGGAGCTCGGCGAGCGCACGCGCTACCAGCTGCTCGCGCCCGTCGTGCAGCAGAAGAAGGGCGAGTTCGCCGACCTCATCCGCAACCTCGTGGCGACCGGCTACTCGCGCGCCGTCATCGACGGCGAGGTCGTGCAGCTCGCCGAGGCGCCCGCGCTCAAGAAGCAGGTCAAGCACGACATCGCGGTCGTGGTCGACCGCCTCGTCGCAGGCCCCGACATCCTCACGCGCCTCACCGACTCGCTCGAGACGGCGCTGCGCCTGGCCGACGGCCTGGTCACGGTCGACTTCGTCGACGACGACTCCGCGGCCGGCACGCGCACGTTCAGCGAGAAGCTGTCGTGCCCCAACCGCCATCCCGTCACGCTCACCGAGATCGAGCCGCGCACGTTCTCGTTCAACGCGCCGTTCGGCTCCTGCAAGACGTGCGACGGCCTCGGCACGAAGATGGCCGTCGACGAGGACCTCGTGCTCGGCGACCCCGAGCTGTCGATCGCCGAGGGCGTGCTGCTGCCGTGGACGCAGACGGGCAAGGGCCTGTACACGTACTTCGAGCGCCTCATGAAGGGGCTCGCGAAGGAGCTCGACTTCTCGCTCGACACCCCGTGGGCCGACCTCGGGGAGGACGTGCGCGAGGTCGTGCTGCGCGGCTCCGAGGGCAACGTCACGGTCAAGTGGCGCAACCGCTACGGTCGCACGCTCTCCTACAACTCCGGCTACGAGGGCCTCATGCCCTACGTGCACCGCAAGTTCATGGAGGCGGACAGCGACTGGTCGCGCTCGAAGCACGGCGAGTACCTGCGCGAGGTGCCGTGCCCCGACTGCGGCGGCGCGCGCCTCATGCCCGAGGTGCTCTCGGTGCTCGTGCACGGCCACTCGATCTCGTCGGTGACCGACATGAGCCTCGCCGACGCGGCGGAGTTCATGGACACGCTCGACCTCACCGACCGCGAGACCAAGATCGCCGCGGCCGTGCTGCGCGAGATCCGCGCGCGCCTGTCGTTCCTCATCCAGGTCGGGCTGCAGTACCTCTCGCTCGCGCGCGCCGCTGGCACGCTCTCGGGTGGCGAGGCGCAGCGCATCCGCCTCGCGACGCAGATCGGCTCGGGCCTCACGGGCGTGCTCTACGTGCTCGACGAGCCGTCGATCGGCCTGCACCAGCGCGACAACCGTCGCCTCATCGAGTCGCTCGTGAACCTGCGCGACCTCGGCAACACGCTCATCGTCGTCGAGCACGACGAGGACACGATCCGCACGGCCGACTGGATCGTCGACGTCGGTCCGCGCGCCGGCGAGCACGGCGGCGAGATCGTGCACTCGGGCACCTACGACGAGCTGCTCGCCAACCCGCGGTCGATCACGGGCGACTTCCTCGCGGGTCGCGAGTCGATCGCGGTGCCCGCGAAGCGCCGTGCCGTCGACCCCGCGCGCATGCTGCGCATCGAGGGCGCGCGGGCGAACAACCTGCAGGGCATCGACGTCGACGTGCCGCTGGGCATGTTCGTCGCGGTGACGGGCGTCTCGGGCTCCGGCAAGTCCTCGCTCATCAACGACATCCTCTACAAGGTGCTCGCCAACGGCCTCAACGGCGCCAAGCAGGTGCCCGCGAGGCACCGCCGCGTCACGGGCCTCGAGCACCTCGACAAGGTCGTGCACGTCGACCAGGCGCCCATCGGGCGCACGCCCCGTTCGAACCCCGCGACGTACACGGGCGTCTTCGACAAGATCCGCGTGCTGTTCTCCGAGACGACCGAGGCGAAGACGCGCGGCTACCTGCCCGGGCGCTTCTCGTTCAACGTCAAGGGCGGTCGCTGCGAGCACTGCCAGGGCGACGGCACGATCAAGATCGAGATGAACTTCCTGCCCGACGTCTACGTCGCGTGCGAGGTCTGCGAGGGCGCGCGCTACAACCGCGACACGCTCTCGGTGCACTACAAGGGCAAGTCGATCGCCGAGGTGCTCGACATGCCGATCGAGGAGGCCGCGGACTTCTTCGAGGCGATCTCGTCGATCCACCGCTACCTGAAGACGCTCGTCGACGTCGGCCTCGGCTACGTGCGGCTGGGCCAGTCGGCCACCACGCTGTCGGGCGGCGAGGCGCAGCGCGTCAAGCTCGCGACCGAGCTGCAGAAGCGCTCGAACGGTCGCTCGATCTACGTGCTCGACGAGCCCACCACCGGCCTGCACTTCGAGGACGTGCGCAAGCTGCTCGCGGTGCTCGAGAGCCTCGTCGAGAAGGGCAACACCGTGCTGACGATCGAGCACTCGCTCGACGTCATCAAGTCGGCGGACTGGCTCATCGACCTCGGCCCCGAGGGCGGCTCGGGCGGTGGCACCCTCGTGGGCCAGGGCACGCCCGAGCACCTCGCGACGATCGAGGCGAGCCACACGGGCAGGTTCCTGGCAGAGATCCTGTGATGGCGCGGTTCCTGTGACGTCGAGCATCTGATGGCGAGCGTCCTCTAGATGGCCGACACCGTCCCGTACAAGCCACGGCCGGGGGAGATCCCCACTCGGCCGGGCGTGTACCGGTTCCGCGACGAGCACGAGCGCGTCCTCTACGTCGGCAAGGCGAAGAACCTCCGTCAGCGGCTCTCGAACTACTTCCAGCCGCTGCGATCGCTGCACGAGCGCACGCGACGCATGGTGCTCTCGGCGGCGCGCGTCGAGTGGACGATCGTGGGCTCCGAGCTCGAGGCGCTCGAGCTCGAGTACACGTGGATCAAGGAGTTCGAGCCGCCGTTCAACGTGCAGTTCCGCGACGACAAGTCGTACCCGTACCTCGCGGTCACCTTCGGCGACGAGGTGCCGCGTGCGATGGTCACGCGCAACCACGACATCCGCGGCGCCCGCTACTTCGGGCCGTACGCGAAGACGTGGGCGATCCGCGAGACGCTCGACGTGCTGCTCAAGGCCTTCCCGGTGCGCACGTGCTCGTCGACGATCTATCGCAAGGCCGAGCGCTCGAACCGCCCGTGCCTGCTCGGCGACATCGGCAAGTGCTCGGCGCCGTGCGTCGGCCGCGTCACGAAGGACGAGCACCGCGAGATCGCCGAGGGGCTCGCCGAGTTCATGGGCGGTCGCGACGAGCGCGTCGTCGACGACGTGCGCCAGCGGATGCAGCAGGCGAGCGCGAGGCACGAGTTCGAGCGCGCCGCGACGCTGCGCGACCAGATGCTGGCGCTCGAGAACGTGCTGTCGAAGACGTCGGTCGTGCTCTCCGACGGCATCGACGCCGACGTGTTCGGCACGGTGCAGGACGAGCTCTCGGCGGCGGTGCACCTGTTCTCGGTGCGCGGCGGTCGCATCCGCGGCACGCGCTCCTGGGTCGTCGACACCGAGCTCGACATGACGCCGGCGGAGCTGTCGAGCCAGATGCTGCGCGTCGCGTACCAGGGCAGCGACGCCCCGCCGCGCGACGTGCTCGTGCCCACGCTGCCCGAGAGCGCCGACGAGGTCGAGACGTGGCTCGGCGAGCGTCGCGAGGCGCACGGCCTGCGGGGCGCCGTGCGACTGCGGGTGCCGCAGCGCGGCGACCGCAAGCAGCTCGCCGACTCCGCGTTGGCCAACGCGTCCCACGCGCTGCAGGTCGCGAAGACGCGCCGCACGAGCGACTACGGCTCGCGGTCGGCGGCGCTCGCCGACCTGCAGGAGGCGATCGGGATGACCGAGGCGCCGCTGCGCATCGAATGCTTCGACGTCTCGCATCTCGGCGGCACGGGCATCGTCGCGTCGATGGTCGTCTTCGAGGACGGGCTGCCGCGCAAGGACCAGTACCGCAAGTTCAAGGTCGCCCAGGCGGCCGACGACACCGACGCGATGCACCAGGTGCTGTCGCGGCGTCTGCGCTACCTCGTCGAGGGCGATCCCGAGGCGTCCGAGGGGCGTTCGCGGTTCGCGTATCCGCCGCAGCTGCTGCTCGTCGACGGCGGCCAGCCGCAGGTCGCCGCCGCTGCGCGCGCCGTGCGCGAGGCGGGTGCGTCGATCGCGATCGCCGGCATCGCGAAGCGCCTCGAGGAGCTGTGGCTGCCCGGCGACGACCACCCCGTGATCCTGCCGCGCACCAGCGAGTCGCTCTACCTCGTGCAGCGCCTGCGCGACGAGGCGCACCGCTTCGCCATCACCTTCCAGCGCCAGCAGCGCTCGAGCGCGATCCAGAGCGAGCTCTCGGCGATCCCGGGTCTCGGCGAGGAGCGCGTGCGCAGGCTGCTCAAGCACTTCGGCTCCGCGAAGCGGGTGCGCGCGGCGTCGCCCGACGAGATCGCCGAGGTCCAGGGCATCGGCGCCAAGCTCGCCGAGCAGGTCTTCGCCTCCCTGAGAACCGATACGGTGGAGGACGAAGGACGAGGGGGATCGTGACTGCGCGCGAGGTGCTCATCATCACCGGCATGTCGGGTGCTGGTCGATCCACTGTCGCGAACGCACTCGAGGATCTCGGCTACTACGTGGTCGACAACCTGCCGCCCATCATGCTGCGCCAGCTGGTCGACCTCGTGCCGGCCGCGTCCGAGCAGCTGCAGCGCCTCGCGATCGTCGTCGACGTGCGCGGCGGCGTGCTGTTCGACGACGCCATGCGCCTCATCGAGACGCTGCGCACCGAGATGCCCATCACGGTCGTCTACCTCGAGGCCTCCGACGCGACGCTCGTGCGCCGCTTCGAGGCCGTGCGTCGCCCGCATCCGCTGCAGGGCGACGGCACGATCCTCGACGGCATCCGCACGGAGCGCGCGCGCCTGTCCGGCATCCGCGACGTGGCCGACGTGCTGCTCGACACGAGCGACATCAACGTGCACGAGCTCACGAACCGCGTCCGCGACCGCTTCTCGCGCGAGCGCGAGGATCAGGTGCGCCTGACCGTGCTCTCCTTCGGGTTCAAGTACGGCACGCCGCCGGACGCCGACCTCATCGCCGACATGCGCTTCCTGCCGAACCCGTTCTGGCAGCCGGAGCTCAAGGCGCACACGGGCCTCGACGAGGCGGTCCGCGACTACGTGCTCGCGCAGGAGGGCGCGTCGGAGTTCGCCGACGCGTACCTCGAGGCGCTCAAGCCGGTCCTGGCCGGCTACGCCAGAGAGAACAAGCGATACGCCGTGCTCGGCATCGGATGCACGGGCGGCAAGCACCGCTCCGTCGCGATGTCCGAGCATCTCGCCGCCCGCCTCGCCGACTCCGGCGTGTCGGTGACGGTGCAGCACCGAGACCTGGGAAGGGAGTGACGTGACCCTGACGCACGACGTCAAGGAGGAGCTCGCACGCGTGCGCGTGCAGCGACCGCAAGCGAGAGCAGCGGAGGTCGCCTCGCTGCTGCGCTTCTCGGGCGGGCTCCACGTCATCTCCGGCCGCGTGGCGGTGGAGAGCGAGGTCGAGTCCGCCGCGATCGCGCGCCGCCTGGGACGCGACCTGCTCGACCTCTACGGGGTGCGCGCCGAGATCGCGGTGATCTCGGGCGGCTCCCGGCAGCGCGCATACCTCGTGCGCGTCGTCGCGCAGGGCGAGACACTCGCGCGCCAGACCGGCCTGCTCGACGCTCGTCGCCGCCCGGTGCGGGGCCTGCCGAACCGCCTCACGACGGGATCCCTCGAGGACCTCGCCGCCGTGTGGCGCGGCGCGTTCCTCGCGCACGGCTCGCTCACCGACCCCGGTCGGTCCGCAGCGCTCGAGATCGCGAGCCCCGGCAGCGAGGCCGCCATGGCGATCGTCGGCGCCGCGCAGCGGCTCGGCGTGCCCGCGAAGTCGCGCGAGGTGCGCGGCGTGCACCGCGTCATCGTGCGCGACACCGAGCCGATCTCGCGCCTGCTCTCGGCCATGGGCGCCAGCGACACCGTCGAGTCGTGGATGCAGCTGCGGCAGCAGCGCGAGGTGCGCGCGAACGCGAACCGCCTCGTGAACTTCGACGACGCCAACCTGCGCCGCAGCGCGCAGGCGGCCGTCGCCGCGTGCGCCAGGGTCGAGCGCGCCCTCGAGATCCTCGGGGACGAGACGCCCGAGCACCTCGCGTACGCCGGGAGGCTCCGCCTCGACCACCGCGACGCGTCGCTCGACGACCTCGGTCGCCGCGCCGACCCGCCCATGACGAAGGACGCCGTCGCAGGCCGCATCCGACGCCTGCTCGCGCTCGCCGACAAGACGGCCGAGGATCGCGGCATCCCCGACACCGAGGCGAGCGTCCCCGAGCTCGACTGAGTCCCGCGCAACGCCCCGTCGCGGGAACATCTGCGCGGCTAGGATCGCAGTACGAGACGTCCGCGAATGCCCATCGACGATCGAAGGAGACACGCATGACCGTCTACACCCTGCCCGAGCTGCCGTACGACTACGCAGCCCTCGAGCCCCACATCAGCGCCAAGATCATGGAGCTGCACCACGACAAGCACCACAAGACGTACGTCGACGGTGCGAACACCGCGCTCGAGCAGCTCGCCGCCGCCCGCGACGCCGGCGAGTTCGGTGCCATCACGAAGCTCGAGAAGGACCTCGCGTTCCACCTCGGCGGCCACACGAACCACACGATCTTCTGGAACAACCTGTCGGGCGACGGCGGCGGCGAGCCCGAGGGCGAGCTCTCGGCGGCGATCGCGGAGTTCTTCGGCGACCACGCCAAGTTCCAGGCCCACTTCACCGCGAACGCCACGGCCATCCAGGGCTCGGGCTGGTCGGTGCTCGCCTGGGACTCGATCGCGGAGCGACTGAACATCTTCCAGCTGTTCGACCAGCAGGGCAACGTGCCCGTCGGCACGCAGCCCATCCTCATGCTCGACATGTGGGAGCACGCGTTCTACCTCGACTACCTCAACGTCAAGGCGGACTACGTGAAGGCGTTCTGGAACATCGTGAACTGGCAGGACGCGCAGGCGCGCTTCGACGCCGCGCGCACGAAGACCCAGGGCCTCATCACCCTCTGAACCACCCCCGCGGGAGGCCCGACGAGCGAGAGAGCGCCGGGCTTCCCGCATCCACCCCCACCCCACCAGGGAGCAGGAATGACCACCAAGGTTGGCATCAACGGCTTCGGCCGCATCGGTCGCAACTTCCTCCGCGCGGCGCTCGAGCAGGGCGCCGACATCGAGATCGTCGGCGTGAACGACCTCACCGACAACGCGACGCTCGCGCACCTCCTCAAGTACGACTCCGTGGGCGGCGTGCTCGACGTCCCCGTCCACAGCGACGGCTCGTCGATCACGGTCGGCGACCAGACGTTCCAGGCGCTCGCCGAGCGCGACCCGAAGGCGCTGCCGTGGGGCGACCTCGGCGCCGACGTCGTCATCGAGTCGACCGGCATCTTCACGAAGGTCGCGCAGGCCAGCCAGCACATCGAGGCCGGCGCGAAGAAGGTCATCATCTCGGCCCCCGCCTCCGACCCGGCGCCGACGTTCGTCATGGGCATCAACGAGGGCGACTACGACCCCGCCAACGACCACGTCATCTCGAACGCGTCGTGCACGACGAACTGCCTCGCACCCCTCGCGGGCGTCTTCCACGAGGCGTTCGGCATCGAGCGCGGCTTCATGATGACGGCCCACGCCTACACGGCCGACCAGAACCTGCAGGACGGCCCGCACAAGGACCTCCGTCGTGCGCGCGGCGCAGCGATCAACATCGTGCCCACCTCGACTGGTGCTGCGAAGGCCATCGGCCTCGTGCTGCCGCAGCTCAACGGCCTGCTCGACGGCTCGTCGTACCGCGTGCCCGTGCCCACGGGCTCGATCGTCGACCTGACGCTCGTCACGCGCGACGGCCTCACGGTCGAGGAGATCAACGACGCGTACCGCGCGGCCGCCGAGGGTCCGCTCAAGGGCATCCTGCAGTACTCCGACGAGCCGCTCGTCTCGAGCGACATCCAGGGCAACCCGCACTCGTCGATCTTCGACTCGGGCCTGACGTCGGTCATCGGCAACCTCGTCAAGGTGTCGTCCTGGTACGACAACGAGTGGGGCTACTCGAACCGCCTCGTCGACCTGACGAGCTACGTCGGCGCGAAGCTCTGATGCCGGTCCGGACGCTCGAGTCCCTCGGGGACCTCGCCGGCCGCACCGTGCTGGTGCGGTGCGACCTCAACGTGCCGCTCAAGGACGGCGTCATCGGCGACGAGGGTCGCATCGCGGCCTCGGTGCCGACGCTGCGCCGTCTGCTGGATGCGGGTGCGAAGGTCGTCGCGATGTCCCACCTCGGGCGTCCGGACGGCTCGCCGAACCCGGCGTTCTCGCTCGGCCCGGTCGCGGAGCGCCTCGGCGAGCTGCTCGGCACGGAGGTCGCGTTCGCGACCGACACCGTCGGCGAGGACGCTGCCGCCAAGCGCGCCGCGCTCGCCGACGGCGGGATCCTGCTGCTCGAGAACCTGCGCTTCGACGCGCGGGAGACGAGCAAGGACGAGACGGAGCGCGCAGCGTTCGCCGCCCAGCTCGTCGAGGGTGCCGACGCGTTCGTGTCCGACGGCTTCGGCGTCGTGCACCGCAAGCAGGCGAGCGTCTACGAGGTCGCGAGCCTCGTGCCGAGCGCCGCCGGCCTGCTCGTCGCAGGCGAGCTCGACGTGCTCGCTCGGCTCACGGACTCGCCCGAGCACCCGTACACGGTCGTGCTCGGCGGCTCGAAGGTCTCCGACAAGCTCGGCGTCATCGAGCACCTGCTGCCGCGCGTCGACCAGCTGCTCGTCGGCGGCGGCATGCTCTTCACGTTCCTCGCGGCCCAGGGCCACGGCGTCGGCAAGAGCCTGCTCGAGGCCGACCAGCTCGAGACCGTGCGCGGCTACCTCCACCAGGCCGAGGCCTCGGGCGTCGAGATCGTGCTGCCGACGGACGTCGTCGTCGCGGAGGCGTTCGACGCCGACGCCGCGCACGAGACCGTCGCAGCCGACGCCATCGAGTCGAGCGCCTTCGGCGCCGACGGCATCGGCCTCGACATCGGCCCCGCCACGGCCGCAGACTTCGCCGCCCGCATCGCGGCATCCCGCACGGTGTTCTGGAACGGGCCGATGGGCGTGTTCGAGATGCCGGCGTTCGCAGCGGGCACGAAGGCCGTCGCGCAGGCGCTCACCGAGGTCGATGGCCTCGGGGTCGTCGGCGGCGGGGATTCCGCGGCCGCGGTGCGCAGGCTCGGCTTCGCAGACTCCGACTTCGACCACATCTCGACCGGCGGCGGTGCGAGCCTCGAGTTCCTCGAGGGCAAGCGGCTGCCAGGACTGGAGGCACTCGGATGGTGACCCGTACCCCGCTCATCGCAGGCAACTGGAAGATGAACCTCGACCACCTGGACGCGATCCGGGTGGTGCAGAAGCTCGCCTGGACGCTGCAGGACGCGAAGCACGACGCGAAGGACGCGGAGGTCGCGGTGTTCCCGCCCTTCACCGACCTGCGCAGCGTGCAGTCGCTCGTCGCGGCCGAGCGCTTCGACCTCGCCTACGGCGGCCAGGACGTGTCCGAGCACGACTCGGGCGCCTACACGGGCGAGATCAGCCCCGTCTTCCTCGCGCGCCTCGACTGCCGATACGTGCTCGTGGGCCACTCGGAGCGTCGCCAGATCCACGGCGAGACCGACGAGCTCATCGGCCGCAAGTCGGCTGCTGCGCTGCGGCACGGCGTCACGCCGGTCATCTGCATCGGCGAGACGGCCGAGGACCTCGAGCAGCACGGCGCGTCCGCGGTGCCCGTGCAGCAGATCCGCACGATCCTCGCCGACCTGCCCGCAGGCGAGGTCGTCGTGGCGTACGAGCCCGTGTGGGCCATCGGCTCCGGCCAGGCCGCGACGGCCGAGCAGGCGCAGGAGGTGTGCGCCGCGATCCGCGCCGCCATCGCCGACGTCCGCGGCGCCGAGGCGGCAGCGTCGACCCGCATCCTCTACGGCGGATCGGTGAAGTCGGGCAACATCGCCGGCTTCATGCGCCAGCCCGACGTCGACGGCGCGCTCGTCGGCGGTGCGAGCCTCGACCCGGTGGAGTTCGCCGCCATCAGCCGCTTCACGCATCACGTCGGCACGTGACGCGCGCCGCGGTGCCGGGGGAGACCTCGGCACTGCGGTAGACTGACCGATCGTCCAGACTTCCCACGAGAGGTGAACGTGGAGATCCTCCAGATCATCATGCAGGTGATCCTCGGCATCACGTCGGTGCTGCTGACGCTGCTCATCCTGCTGCACAAGGGCCGCGGTGGCGGCCTGTCCGACATGTTCGGCGGCGGCATCTCGTCGTCGATGGGCTCGTCGGGCGTCGCCGAGCGCAACCTGAACATCCTCACGGTGACGTTCGTCCTCACCTGGATCACGTCGATCACGGTGCTCGGCGTCATCACGCGCTTCAACGGAGCCGGCTGATGGCCTCCGGCGGCAGCGCCATCCGCGGCTCGCGCGTCGGCGCGGGCCCCATGGGCGAGCAGGATCGAGGCTTCCACGCCGAGCGCGTGGCGGTGTCCTACTGGGACGCCGCGGGCAACGAGACGGTGCGCTACTTCGCGGCCGATCTGCCCGAGGACGAGATCCCCGAGGTCATCGACTCTCCGTCGACGGGTCTTCCCGCCGGCCGCGACAAGGATGCACCCCCGCAGGTCTCGAAGGCCGAGCCCTACAAGACGCATCTCGCGTACGTGAAGGAGCGCCGCACGCCCGAGGAGGCGGAGCAGCTGCTCGAGGAGGCGCTGCAGAAGCTGCGCGCCCGCCGCGGTCAGGCGTCCTGACCCGCGTCGCGCACGACGACGAAGGCCCCGCATCCATCCGGATGCGGGGCCTTCCTCGTGCTCGGGGCGAGCCGGGAGCGTCGTCAGTCGAGCATGCCGTCGGGCAGGAGCGATGCCGCGGCGCGGTCGACGAGGTAGCGCGTCTCGCGCGTGCCGTGGACGCCGGCAGCCGGCACCTCGTGCCGGTCGGCGGTCGACATGGCGAGGGCGAGCGCCGACGCCTTGTCGTCGCCGGCGACGACGAGCCACACGCGCGGCGCGCGGTTGAGCGCGTCGAAGGTGAGGCTCAGGCGCTCGGGCGGCGGCTTGGGGGAGTCGCGCACGGCGATGACCGCCGCGCCCTCGACGTCGGTGCCGTCGTGGCCGGGGAAGAGCGACGCGACGTGCGCGTCGGGCCCCATGCCCAGCAGCACGAGGTCGAGCACGCGGTCGCCGAGCTCGGCCGTCGCTGCGGCAGCGGCGGCGTCGAGGTCGAGCCCCGCATCCGACGCGGGCAGCTCGTGCACGTTCGCCGCGGGGACGTCGACGTGGTCGAGCAGGGCCTCGCGCGCCTGGAGCGCGTTCCGGTCGCCGTCCGCGGCGGCCACGAAGCGCTCGTCGCCCCACCAGCAGTGGATGCGCGACCAGTCGAGCGCGCGGCCGCGCAGCGCGGCGAGCAGCTCGGTGCCGACGGAGCCGCCCGTGAGGGCGACGTGGCACTCGTCCTGCTCGGCGAGCACGACCGAGATCGTCGTGACGAGCCGGTCGGCGGTCTCGGCGACGAGCGCGGCGCGGTCGGCGTGGATCACGAGCTCGCGGCTCATCGGCTGCCTCCCTCGGGCGCCGGCACGCTCGTGCCGGCCGTGCCCGAGATGCGGATCGCCTCGAGCACCTGGTGGTACATCTCGTCGGGGTCGAGCCTGCGGAGCTCCTCCGCGAGCTGGTCGCGCAGCTGCCGGTGCGAGAGCGCGACCTCGTGGTCGGGCTGGCCGGGGATCTGCAGCAGTCCCGTCGACGGGCGGATCCGCGTGAGGGTCGCGTCGCCCGACGCACGCGTGAGCGTGACCGACGACAGGCCGCTCGAGCCGAGCGGGCCGTCGGCACGCGACGACACGTCGACGTCCACGCCGAGGCGCAGACGCAGCCACGCGGCCATGAGGTGCACCGACGGGCTGCGCAGCGCGCCGGTGACCCGAGCGTGGAGCACGGGCTCGTACGGCGGCTGGTCGAGCACGGCAGCGAGCTGGGCGCGCCAGTTCGTGACGCGCGTCCACGCCAGGTCGGTGTCGCCGGGCGCGTAGCCCTCGGCGAGGCCACGGAGCACCGAGCGCGGGTCCTCCTGGCGTGCGGAGTCGGTGATGCGGCGCTGCGCGAGCGCACCGAGCTGCGCGGAGGCGGGGTGCTCGGGCATGCGGTGCGGCCACCAGGCGACGACGGGCGCATCGGGCAGCAGGAGGCCCTGCACGACGCCGATGAGGTGCGCGCCGACCTCGCCGTAGCACTGCAGCAGCACGACCTCGCTCGCGCCGGCGTCGCCGCCGACGCGGATCTCGGCGTCGAGCCGCGGCTCCTCGGTCGCGGCGATCTCGTCCATCGACCGCGACACGACGAGCACGCGCATGGGGTGCTCGCGGCTCGCCTCGTTGGCGGCCGCGATCGCGTCCTCCTCCTCGCCGAGATGGGTGTGGATGACGAGCGTCAGCACGCGCCCGAGGGCGAGCACGCCGCCCTCCTCGCGGATCTCGATGAGTCGGCGCTGGATCGCGCTCGTCGTCGTGCCCTCGAGCGTGACGATCACGGGCGCCTCCAATGACGATCGGTGCGCCGCAGCATCGCGTCGGCGCTCGCGGGGCCCCAGGACCCCGGTGCGTACTGCTCGAGCGGGCTGCCCACGGCGGCCCAGTGCTCCTCGACGGGGTCGAGGATGGCCCACGACAGCTCGACCTCGCGCGCCTGCGGGAACAGGGGCGGGTCGCCGAGCAGCACGTCGAGGATGAGGCGCTCGTAGGCCTCGGGCGACTCCTCGGTGAACGCGTGGCCGTAGCCGAAGTCCATCGTGACGTCGCGCACGTGCATGCCGGATCCCGGCACCTTCGAGCCGAAGCGCAGCGACGTGCCCTCGTCGGGCTGCACGCGGATGACGAGGGCGTTCTCGCCCATCGACTGCGTCGCCGTCTCGGGGAACAGGTACTGCGACGCGCGCTTGAAGACGATCGCGATCTCGGTGACGCGACGTCCCAGTCGCTTGCCGGCGCGCAGGTAGAAGGGCACGCCCGCCCAGCGGCGGTTGTCGACCTCGAGCGTGATGGCGGCGTAGGTCTCGGTGGCCGAGTCCTCGGCCATGCCGTCCTCGTCGAGGAAGCCCGTGACCTGCGTGCCGCCCTGCCAGCCGCCCTCGTACTGCCCGCGCGCCGTCGAGGCGTCGAGGTCGCCCGGGATGCGGGCGGCCGAGAGCACCTTCTCCTTCTCGGTGCGCAGGTCGACGGCGTCGAACGACACCGGCTCCTCCATCGCCGTGAGGGCGAAGAGCTGCAGCAGGTGGTTCTGGATGACGTCGCGTGCGGCGCCGATGCCGTCGTAGTAGCCGGCACGGCCGCCCACGCCGATGTCCTCGGCCATCGTGATCTGCACGTGGTCGATGTAGTTGGCGTTCCAGATCGGCTCCCACAGGTTGTTCGCGAACCTGAGGGCGAGGATGTTCTGGACCGTCTCCTTGCCGAGGTAGTGGTCGATGCGGAAGACGCTGTCGGGCGGGAAGACGGAGTCGACGACGGTCGCGAGCTCCTTGGCGGAGGCGAGGTCGTGGCCGAACGGCTTCTCGATGACGACCCGGCGCCACGACTCGTCGCTCGTCGCCACGCCCGACCGCTTCAGCTGCTGCGTCACGACCGGGAACTGCCCGGGCGGGATCGACAGGTAGAAGGCGTAGTTGCCCATCGTGCCGCGGGCGTCGTCGAGCTCGCGGAGCGTCTCGGCGAGCCGGTCGAAGGCCGCGTCGTCGTCGAAGTCGCCCTGCACGAAGCGGAACCCCTCGGCGAGCTGCGCGAACACGTCGTCGCGGAAGGGCGTGCGCGCGTGGGCGCGCACGGCCTTCTCGACGACGTCGCGGAACGCCGCGGCATCCCACTCGCGACGGCCGTAGCCGACGAGCGAGAAGCCGGGCGGCAGCAGGCCGCGGTTGGCGAGGTCGTAGATCGCCGGCAGCAGCTTCTTCTGCGCGAGGTCGCCCGTGACGCCGAACAGCACGAGGGCGTTCGGCTCGGGGATGCGCGTCAGACGCAGGTCCGACGCGTCGCGCAGCGGATTCGACCAGCTCGCCGGAGCGCTCATGCGGCGGCTGCGGCGGCCAGGCGGCGGTACCCGTCGTCGAGGTCGGTCAGCGTGAGCGTGAGCACGGGCCGGTCGTGGCCCGCCAGCACGGCGGCGTCGCCGCCGGCCTGCGCCTGCAGCAGCTGGCCGAACGTGAACGGACGCTCGGGGATCTCGAGGTCCTCTGCGGGGGTGCCGAGGATCTGCAGGAACACGCCGACGGGCTTGCCGCCCTTGTGGTACTGGCCCGTGGAGTGCAGGAATCGGGGGCCCCAGCCGAACGTGACGGGACGCTGCGTGCGCGCCGCGAGGAGGTCGCGGAGCGTCGCGAAGCGCTCCTCGCCGAGCCGGTCGAGGTACGTGTGCACCGCGAGGTAGCCGTCGGCGGGGATGGCGGCGAGCAGCGCGTCGAGCGACGACTCGAGCGTGTCGCCCGAGACGGAGCCGCGCAGCTCGATCGAGCCGTCGACGACCGTCGCGGGGGCCGGGGGAGCGAGGTCCTCGAGCAGGCCGCGCGCGGCGTCCTTCGCCGACTCCACGTCGGGCTGGTCGAACGGGTCGATGCCCAGCAGGCGTCCGGCGACGGCCGTCGCGAACTCCCACACGAGCAGCTGGGCCCCGAGGGTGCCTGCGACCTCGACCTCGCCGGCCGCGACGTCGCGTGCCTCGGCGCGCGAGCCGACGACCCGGATGACCTGCAGGTCCGCGAGGTCCTCGTCGAGCTCGGCCGCGTCGACGTCGAGCACGACGGGCAGCACGCCCGTGCCCTGCTTGCCCGTCGACTCGGCGATGAGCTGCTCGGCCCAGTCGGCGAAGCCGACGATGTGCGTGCCGTCGGCGACGATCCCGACGTAGTCCTTGCGCGGCTTCGTGCCGGCGAGCACCGCACCCAGCTGGAGGCCCGGGTTCGACTCGTCGTCCTCGGAGACGAGCGGCAGCGCCGCCTCGGCCTCGTCGAGCAGCTCGGCGACGTCGACGCCGGCGAGCGCGGAGGGGACGATGCCGAACGCCGTGAGCGCCGAGTAGCGGCCGCCGACGTTCGGGTCGGCGTTGAAGACGCGGTAGCCGTCGGCGCGCGCGGCGCCGTCGAGCGGGCTGCCCGGGTCGGTCACGACGATGATGCGCTCGGTCGGGTCGATGCCCGCGTCGCGGTACCACTGCTCGAAGACGCGCTTCGCCGAGTCGGTCTCGAGCGTCGAGCCCGACTTCGAGGAGACGACGATCGCGGTGCGCTCGAGCTCGTCGCGCAGGGCCGTGAGCACCTGGCCGGGCTCGGTGGAGTCGAGCACCGTCAGGTGCACGCCGAACGTGCGGGTGATGACCTCGGGGGCCAGCGACGAGCCGCCCATGCCCGCGAGCGCGAAGCGGTCGACGCCCTTCGCGGCCAGGTCGGCCTTGAGCTCGAGCACGTCGTCGACGATGCCGCGCGTGTTCGACGCCGCGTCGATCCAGCCGAGGCGCTTGGCGGCCTCGGCCTCCGCGGCCTCGCCCCAGAGGGTCGAGTCCTTGGCGGCGATGCGGCCCGCGACGCCGTCGGCCACGAGCTGCGGCACGACGCGGTCGATGGCCTCCTGGGCGGCGCCGGTGGCGTGGAGCACGAAGCTCATGCCGCACCTCCTGCCTGCGCGAGCTGTCCGCGGACGGTCTCGACGAGCTCGTCCCACGAGGCGATGAACTTGTCGACGCCCTCGCGCTCGAGCAGCTCGGTGACCTCGACGTACGAGATGCCCTGCGCCTCGACCGCGTCGAGCACGCCCTGGGCGGACTCGACGTTCGCCGTGATCTCGTCGCCCGTGACGACGCCGTGGTCGGCGAGCGCCTCGAGCGTCTTCTCGGGCATGGTGTTGACCGTCTCGGGCGCTGCGAGCTCCGTGACGTACAGCGTGTCGGGCAGCGACGGGTCCTTGACGCCCGTCGAGGCCCACAGCGCGCGCTGCGCGTTGGCGCCGGCGGCGAGCAGCGTCTGCGCGCGCTCCGACGAGAACGCCTCCTGCCACACGCCGTAGGCGAGGCGCGCGTTCGCGATGCCGGCCTTCGACTTGAGGGCCGTGGCCTCGTCGGTGCCGATCGCGTCGAGGCGCTTGTCGATCTCGGTGTCGACGCGGGACACGAAGAACGAGGCGACGGAGTGGATCGTCGAGAGGTCGTGGCCGGCCTCCTGCGCGCGCTCGAGGCCCGTGAGGTAGGCGTTGATGACGTCGCGGTAGCGGTCGAGCGAGAAGATCAGCGTGACGTTGACGCTGATGCCGGCGCCGATCGTCGCGGCGATGGCCTCGAGGCCGTCCTTCGTCGCGGGGATCTTGATGAGCACGTTCTCGCGGTCGACGCGCTCGTGGAGCGCCTTCGCCTCGTCGATCGTGCCCTGCGTGTCGAACGCGAGGCCGGGGGAGACCTCGATCGACACGCGGCCGTCGATGCCGCTCGTGGCGGCGTAGATCGGCTGGAAGATGTCGCATGCGGCGGCGACGTCCTCGGTCGTGAGGGTGCGGATGACCTCGTGGACGTCCGCACCGTCGGCCTTGAGCTCGACGAGGCGAGCCTCGTAGCGCTCGCCGTTCGCGAGGGCGGCGGCGAAGATCGACGGGTTCGTCGTGACGCCGACGACGTCGCGCGTCTCGATGAGCTCCTGCAGGTTGCCGGTCTCGATGCGCTCGCGCGACAGGTCGTCGAGCCAGATGCTGACGCCGACGTCGCTGAGGGCCTTCGTGGATTCGGTCATGGTCATGCCTCCTTCGTCGCGGCGATCGACTCGCGCGCAGCGGCCACGACGGCCTCGTGCGTGAGTCCGAACTCGCGGAACAGGGTCTGGTAGTCGGCGCTCGCGCCGAAGTGGTCGATGCCCACCGAGCGACCGGCGTCGCCGACGATGCCCGCCCAGGTGAGCACGGAGCCGGCCTCGACCGACACGCGCGCCTTGACGGCCTTCGGCAGCACCGACTCGCGGTACTCGGCCGACTGCTCGGCGAACCACTCGAGGCTCGGTGCGGCGACGACGCGCACGCCGATGCCCTCGGCCTCGAGCACCTCGCGGGCTGCGACCGCGATCTGCACCTCGGAGCCCGTGCCGATGAGGATGAGCTCGGGCGTCTCGGTCGACGCGTCGACGAGCGTGTACGCGCCCTTCGCCACGTTCGACGCCGCCGCGAACGTGTCGGCGGTCGCCGCACCCTCGCCGCGCTCGAACGTGGGGATCGGCTGGCGCGTGAGCGCGATGCCGACGGGCTTGTGCTTGCGCTCGAGGATCGTCTTCCACGCCCACGCCGTCTCGTTGGCGTCCGAGGGACGCACGACGTCGAAGCCGGGGATCGCGCGCAGCGTCGCGAGCTGCTCGATCGGCTGGTGCGTGGGGCCGTCCTCGCCGAGGGCGACGGAGTCGTGCGTCCACACGTGGATGGGGTGCACGCCCATGAGGGCCGCGAGGCGCAGCGCGGGACGCTGGTAGTCGCTGAAGATCAGGAAGGTGCCGCCGAACGGACGCGTCGGGCCGTGCAGCACGATGCCGTTGAGGATCGCGGCCATCGCGTGCTCGCGGATGCCGAAGTGCAGCGTGCGACCGGCGAACGACGCCGTCGGGAACTCCTTGGTGCCGGAGCCCGCGGGCAGGAACGAGCCGCCGCCCTCGATGGTCGTGTTGTTCGACTCGGCGAGGTCTGCGGAGCCGCCCCACAGCTCGGGGATCACGCCGGCGAGGGCGTTGATGACCTTGCCGCTCGCCGCGCGCGTCGCGAGGTCCTTGCCGGCCTCGAACACGGGCAGCGCCTCCTCGATGCCGTCGGGCAGCGCGCCGGACTCGAGGCGCTCGAGCAGCGCCTTGCCCTCCGGGTTCGCAGCGGCCCACGCGTCGAAGCGCGGCTGCCATGCGGCGCGTGCCGTCGTCGCGCGCTCGGCGGCGTTCGTGCGGGTGTGGTCGAGCACGCCCTCGGGCAGCGCGAAGTGCTCCTCGGGGTCGAAGCCCACGAGCTCCTTCGTCGCCGCGAGCTCCTCGGCGCCGAGCTTCGATCCGTGGATCTTGCCCGTGTTGCGCTTCGTGGGGGCCGGCCAGCCGATGATCGTGCGCAGCACGATGAGCGTCGGCTTCGTCGTCTCGGCCTTGCCGGCCTCGATGGCGGCGTGGAGGGCCGGGAGGTCCTCGTGGTAGTCGGCGTCGTCGGCCGGGTCGCCAGAGCGCCAGTCGACCTCGAGCACCTGCCAGCCGTAGGCCTCGTAGCGGGCCTTGACGTCCTCGGTGAACGCGACGTCGGTGTCGTCCTCGATCGAGATCTGGTTGGAGTCGTAGATCGCGATGAGGCGACCGAGCTCCTGACGGCCCGCGAGCGAGCCGGCCTCGCTCGTGACGCCCTCCTGCAGGTCGCCGTCGCCGGCGATCACGTAGGTGTAGTGATCGAAGGGGCTCTCGCCGTCGGCCGTGTCGGGGTCGAGC
This sequence comes from Agrococcus jejuensis, assembly GCF_007679035.1. GTDB lineage: Bacteria > Actinomycetota > Actinomycetes > Actinomycetales > Microbacteriaceae > Agrococcus > Agrococcus jejuensis_A. The sequence goes on from NZ_VEFR01000001.1 coordinate 438,419, forward strand.
AGCGCGCGCTCGAAGCGCTGCGCGTACGCGAAGCCGACCGCGGACGCGAGGCCCTGGCCCAGCGGTCCGGTCGTGATCTCGACGCCGTCGGTGTGGCCGAACTCGGGGTGGCCGGGGGTCTTCGAGCCCCACGTGCGCAGCGCCTGCAGGTCGGTCAGCTCGAGGCCGTCGCCTGCGAGGAACAGCTGCACGTACTGCGTGATCGACGAGTGGCCGGCCGAGAGGACGAAGCGATCGCGACCGAGCCAGGCGTGGTCGGCGGGATCGCGCTCCATGACCTTCTGGAACAGCAGGTACGCAGCCGGTGCGAGGCTCATCGCCGTGCCGGGGTGGCCGTGACCGGCCTTCTCCACGGCGTCCGCGGCGAGGATGCGGGCCGTGTCCACGGCCTTCGCGTCGGTCTCAGTCCATTCGAGCGTCAATGCGGGCCCTTCCATGCGGGAGCGGCCCCACTCACGTGGCAGGGCCGATGCTTCTGGTGGTGCGACGTGTTCGAGCATAGTGACCGCGGCATGCTCACGAGCGGGCCTTGCGGCCCGGTAGACTCGGACCGTCACATGCCGCCTGCGACGCATCCGAGGGTCATGACCGCCACCGCCCACCGCTCCGATCGAGCGCGTCTCGCCGACCGCGCGAAGGCATACGTGGCACTCACGAAGCCGCGGGTCATCGAGCTGCTGCTCGTGACCGCGCTGCCGACGATGTTCCTCGCAGCCGACGGCATCCCGAACCCCGTGGCGCTCGTCGCGACGCTCGTCGGCGGCTTCCTCTCGGCAGGCGCCGCGAACGCGTTCAACATGATCATCGACCGCGACATCGACGCGGTCATGCAGCGCACGCAGGGCCGCCCGCTCGTGACCGGCGCGCTGACGCCGCGCCAGGCGACGGTCTTCGCCTGGACGCTCACGGTCGTCTCGACCGTCGTGCTCGCCGTCTTCGCCCACTGGCTCGCCGCCGTGCTGTCGCTCGCGGCCATCGGCTTCTACGTCTTCGTCTACACGCTGCTGCTCAAGCGCCGCACCGAGCAGAACATCGTGTGGGGCGGCATCGCAGGATGCTTCCCCGTGCTCATCGGCTGGGCCGGCGTCACCGGCACGCTCGACTGGCCCGCATGGATCCTCTTCACGCTCATCTTCCTCTGGACGCCGGCGCACTACTGGCCGCTGTCGATGAAGTACCGCAAGGACTACGAGGCGGCCGACGTGCCGATGCTCGCCGTCGTGCGCGGTCGCGCGACCGTCGGCATCCAGGTCGTGCTCTACGCGTGGGCGTCGCTCGCCTGCACGCTGCTGCTCATCCCGGTGGCCGGCATGGGCATCGTGTACGTCGTCGTGGCGCTCGGCGCCGGCATCTGGTTCGTCGCCGAGGCGCACGGCCTGCACGCCCGTGCCGTGCGCGGCGCGGAGGCGCGTGCGATGCGCGTGTTCCACGCCTCGAACACCTACCTCACGCTCGTGTTCGTCGCCGTCGCGGTCGACACGCTGCTGCCCTTCTGAGGCTCGCCGCCGCCGACGCGGCTGCTTGACTGGGTCGCATGAGCGACTCCGACGTCTGGCTGGTGACGGGTGCCTCGCGCGGCCTCGGACGCGCGATCGTGCTCGCGGCGCTCGACGCGGGCCATCGCGTCGTCGCGACCGTCCGCGGCGCCCACGACCTCCCCGCGCACCCGCGGCTGCTCGTCACGACCCTCGACGTGCGCGATCGCGACCGTGCGGTCGCCGTCGTCGCCGAGGCGACCGCTGCCTTCGGCGGCGTCGACGTGCTCGTGTCGAACGCCGGGTACGGACTCATCGGTGCCGCCGAGGAGGTCTCGGAGGACGAGGCCCGTGCGATCGTGGACACGAACCTGCTCGGGGCGTTGTGGATCACGCAGGCGGTGCTGCCGGCCATGCGGGAGCGCGGCGCGGGCCACGTCGTGCACGTCTCGACCGTCGGCGCCGTCGGCACGATGCCGACCCTCGGGCTCTACAACGCGTCGAAGTGGGGCCTCGAGGGCTTCGCCGAGGCGCTCGCCGCGGAGGTCGCGGACCTCGGCGTGCGCGTCACGATCGCGGAGCTCGGCGCGCTCGACACCGAGTGGGGCACCGGCAGCATGCGCTTCGCGACGCCGCTGCGCGCGTACGACGCCCTTCGGGAGCGCCTGTTCGGCACGTCGGACGTGCCGTGGCCAGCGGAGGGCACCGGTGGTGGCACGTCGCCCGCCGACGCAGCGGCCGTGCTGCTCGCGCACGTCGCCACGCCCGACCACCGGCTGCGCGTGCTCGTGGGCGACGACGCGCCCGCCCAGGCGCACGCCGCGATGCGGATCCGCCTCGCCGACTACGCGCGAGACGCGCGCTGGCCGGCCGACTGACTCACAGCCGTTCGAGGTGCCGCAGCAGGCGGCCCTCGCGCAGCGCCCACGGCGACACGTCGAGCTCGCGCACGCCGAACGCGCGCATGGCCTCCGACAGCACGATGCCGCCCGCGACGATCTGGAACGTGCGGTCGGGCGTGATGCCCGGCAGCGCGTGCCGCGAGTCGGCATCCATGCGCGCGATGCGCGGCACCCAGTCGTCGAGGTCCTTGCGGCGCAGCACGACGCGATCCTCGCCGCCGAGGCCGGGCACGACGCTGCCGGCGAGGCGGGCGAGCGAGCGGATGGTCTTCGACGACCCGACGACGTGGTCGGGACGGCCCGCGCCGCGCACCGTGCCGACGACGTCGTCGAGCACGGCCTTGGCGTAGGTGCGCAGCGCGCGCTGCTGCGCCGCGGTCGGCGGGTCGTCGGTGAGGAACGAGACGGTCGAGCGGCCGGCGCCCAGCGGCACGGAGAGCGCGACCTGCGGCTCCTCGTCGGCGCCGACGGCGATCTCGAGCGAGCCGCCGCCGATGTCGAGCAGCAGGATGCGGCCGGCGGCCCATCCGAACCAGCGGCGCACGGCGAGGAACGTGAGTCGCGCCTCGTCCTCGCCCGAGAGGATGTCGAGCTCGACGCCCGTCTCGGCCTCGATGCGCGCGATGACGGCCTCGCCGTTCTCGGCCTCGCGCACCGCCGACGTCGCGACGACGAGCAGCTGCTCGAGCCCGACGGACTCCGCCACCTCGACGCACTCGCGGATCGCGCCGATGAGCGCCTCCTGGCCCTCGTCGCTGATCGCGCCGTCGACGAGGTAGCGCATGAGGCGCATCGTCACCTTGTGCGACTGGTGGGGGATCGGGCGGCCACCTGGGCCTGCGTCGACGACGAGCAGGTGCACGGTGTTGGAGCCGACGTCGAGGACGCCCAGTCGCATGCTCATGCGGTCGATCCTGCCCGATGCGGGCCTCGCACGTGCGCTCAGACGGCGACGGACTCGCGCACGTCGTCGACCTCGACGCCCGCGGCCGCGGGCACGCGCAGCGAGAGCGCCGCGAGGACGGTCGTGGCCACGATCATGACCGACAGCACCATGTGCGAGCCGACGAGCGCGATCGGCAGGCCGAGGTTCGACTGCACGATGCCGATGGTCGCCTGCGTGACGAGCAGGGCGAGCAGCGTGCCCGCCCAGATGCCGAACGGCCGCAGGCGCCAGCCGACGAGCACGAGCCCGATGGCGAGGGCGAGCAGCGCGTAGGCCGGGAACGCGTGCACGTGCTGCATGAGCGCCGGGTCGAGGCCGTTGCGCGCCGCACCGCCGTCGCCCGCGTGGGGTCCGGAGCCCGTCGTGAGGATGCCGACGTAGACGACGACGGGCACCATGACGGCCGTCGCGAGCATGAGGGCGCGCTGCGCGAGCGTGCCGCCCCAGCGCGCGCGTCGGCCGCGGAACACGCGCCACGCCATCCAGGCGGACACGCCCACGAGCACCGCGGAGAGGGAGAAGTGGATGCCGACCGTGTCGGGGCGCAGGTGCAGGAAGACGACGACGGCGCCGATGAGCGCCTGCGCGATCGTGCCGACGACGACGGCGATCGCGAGCGGGAGCACGCCGGGATGGCGCCGACGGTGCACGATCGCGAGCACGAGCATGATCGCGGCGACGAGCAGCACGACGCCACCCATGACGCGGTTCGAGAACTCGATGACGCCGTGGATGCCCTGCTCGGGCACGGGCACGAACGACTCGGGCGTGCAGTAGGGCCACGTCGTGCAGCCGAGCCCCGAGCCGGTGAGGCGCACCGCGCCACCGGTGCCGACGATGAGGATCTGCGTCACGAGGGTGGCGACGCTGGCGATGCGGATGCCGCGGGTCACGGTGCTCTCTCTCAGCGCAATGGGTTCCCGTGCGCATGGGCGGGTCACGATAGGCTGGAGGCACGGATGACGCCCAGAAGGGCTGCGCCCACAGCCCTCCCAGTCTGCCACCGTTCGCCGGTGCGCGCGGAATGGCGAGGTGGGCCCATCCGCTTGCAGACTTCGAAGAGGTGAGGGGGAGCGATGGCTGATGTGCTGATCGACCGACCGGAGCTGGAGGGGCTCGGCCAGTACGAGTTCGGCTGGCACGACTCGGATGCGGCGGGTGCGATCGCCAAGCGCGGCATCAACCCGCAGGTCGTCGAGGAGATCTCCGACCTGAAGAGCGAGCCGACGTGGATGCGCGAGCGCAGGCTCAAGGCGCTGCAGCTCTTCGAGCGCAAGCCCATGCCCACGTGGGGCGCCGACCTGTCGGGCATCGACTTCGACAACATCAAGTACTTCGTGCGCTCGAGCGAGAAGCAGGCGCAGACGTGGGAGGACCTCCCCGAGGACATCCGCAACACGTACGACCGCCTCGGCATCCCCGAGGCCGAGCGCGCCCGCCTCGTCGCCGGCGTCGCCGCGCAGTACGAGTCCGAGGTCGTCTACCACTCCATCCAGAAGGAGCTCGAGGACCAGGGCGTCATCTTCATGGACACCGACACGGCGCTCAAGGAGCACCCGGAGTTCTTCGAGGAGTACTTCGGCTCGGTCATCCCGTCGGGCGACAACAAGTTCGCGGCGCTGAACACGGCCGTGTGGTCGGGCGGCTCGTTCGTGTACGTGCCGAAGGGCGTGCACGTCGAGATCCCGCTGCAGGCCTACTTCCGCATCAACACCGAGAACATGGGCCAGTTCGAGCGCACGCTCATCATCGCCGACGAGGGCTCGTACGTGCACTACATCGAGGGCTGCACGGCGCCGATCTACTCGTCGGACTCGCTGCACTCGGCCGTCGTCGAGATCATCGTGAAGAAGGACGCGCGCGTCCGCTACACGACGATCCAGAACTGGTCGAACAACGTCTACAACCTCGTCACCAAGCGCGCGATCGCGCACGAGGGCGCGACGATGGAGTGGATCGACGGCAACATCGGCTCCAAGGTCACGATGAAGTACCCGTCGATCTACCTCGCCGGCGAGCGCGCGAAGGGCGAGACGCTCTCGGTCGCGTTCGCGGGCCCCGGCCAGCACCAGGACGCCGGCGCGAAGATGATCCACATGGCGCCGCACACGACGTCGTCGATCGTCTCGAAGTCGATCGCTCGTGGTGGCGGTCGCGCGGGCTACCGCGGCGAGGTGCGGGTGGATGCCAACGCGCACCACTCGGCGAACACCGTCCGCTGCGACGCGCTGCTCGTCGACACGATCTCGCGCTCCGACACGTACCCGGCGATCGACATCCGCGTCGACGACGTCGTGCTCGGCCACGAGGCCACCGTGTCGAAGGTCTCCGAGGAGCAGCTGTTCTACCTCATGAGCCGCGGCATGCCCGAGGACGAGGCCATGGCGATGATCGTCCGCGGCTTCATCGAGCCCATCGCTCGCGAGCTGCCCATGGAGTACGCGCTCGAGCTCAACAAGCTCATCGAGATGAGCATGGAAGGATCCGTCGGCTGATGACCACGGCTGAGACCAGCACCGTAGACACCACCGAGCGCGCAGCAGGCGCAGCGTCGACCGGCCCCGCGCCGCGCGAGCGCAGCACCGTGCCCGTCCAGACGCGCAGCGAGCGACCCACGTCGTTCGAGCCCGCGGACTTCGGCACGCCCACGGGACGCGAGGTCAACTGGAAGCTCTCCGACGTGCGGCGCCTCGCGCCGCTCTTCGTGGACGAGGCGACCGAGGAGGGCGACGAGTCCGCCGTCTCCTACGACGTCGCGGGCCTCGAGTCGTACCTCGTCGAGTCGACGGGTCACGACGTGGCCCCGCGCGGCGAGATCTTCGAGCCCGAGGACGTCGTCGCCGCCATCGCGTGGAAGCGCTGCGCGAACGCGCTGCACGTGCGCATCCCCGAGGGCGAGACCGTCGCCGAGCCGCTCGTCGCCCGCATCGCGGGACAGGGCGAGGGCCGCCACGCGAACGCGCACATCGTGCTCGAGGCCCTGCCGGGCAGCGACGCCACGATCGTGCTCGAGCACTCCGGCTCGGCCGCGTACGCGCAGAACGTCGAGATCCTCGTGCGCGACGGCGCCCGCCTCACCGTCGTGTCGGTGCAGGAGTGGGACGACACCGCCGTGCACGCCGCCGCCCATCAGGCGGTCGTCGGCACCGGCGCGTACCTCAAGCACGTCGTCGTCACGTTCGGCGGCGGCGTCGTGCGCGTCAACCCGTCGATGCGCCTCGCGGGCGAGGGCTCGGAGGGCGACATGCTCGGCCTCGCGTTCGCCGACGCCGGCCAGCACCTCGAGTCGCAGGTGTACATGCACCACGAGGGCGTCTCGACGAAGGGCGACGTGCTCTACAAGGGCGCGCTGCAGGGCGAGGGCGCACGCACGGTCTGGATCGGCGACGTGCTCATCGGCCAGGACGCCACGGGCACCGACTCGTACGAGAAGAACCAGAACCTCGTCCTCACGGACGGCACGCGCGCCGACTCGATCCCGAACCTCGAGATCGAGACCGGCGACATCGCCGGTGCCGGTCACGCCTCGGCGACCGGTCGCTTCGACGACGAGCAGCTGTTCTACCTGCAGGCTCGCGGCATCCCCGAGGAGCAGGCGCGACGCCTCGTCGTCGTCGGCTTCCTCATGGAGATCGTGCAGCGCATCGGCATCCCCGACCTCGAGGAGCGGCTCGCCGCCGACATCGAGGCCGAGATCGCACGCGGTGCCGGCCTCGCGCCCGCGTCGCGGGCGGGGGCATGACCGCGACGCGCGCCTGCTCGGCGAGCGAGATCTCCACGTCCGAGCCGCGCAAGGTCGAGATCGACGGTATCGCCGTGTCGATCGTGCGCGACTCGGCGGGGACGATCCACGCGCTGGGCGATCGCTGCACCCACGGCGACATCTCGCTCTCCGAGGGGTTCGTCGAGGACGACACCCTCGAGTGCTGGGCCCACGGCTCGCAGTTCTCGCTGCACACGGGCCGACCCCTGAACCTCCCGGCGTACGAGCCGGTGCCGGTGTATCCGGTGATCATCGACGGCGACGACGTGCTCGTCGACGTGACGAACCCCATCGACGTGTCCGGCCTCATGGCCGACGGTAAGGAGCTGACGTGAGCACCCTGGAGATCAAGGACCTGCAGGTCTCGATCGAGACGCAGGAGGGCTCGAAGCCCATCCTCAAGGGCGTCGACCTGACGATCCGGTCGGGCGAGATCCACGCGGTCATGGGCCCGAACGGCTCGGGCAAGTCGACCCTCGCGTACACGATCGCCGGCCACCCGCGGTATCAGGTCGACGGCGGCTCGATCACGTTCGACGGTCAGGACGTGCTCGCGATGAGCGTCGACGAGCGTGCACGCGCCGGCGTCTTCCTCGCCATGCAGTACCCGGTCGAGATCCCCGGCGTCACGGTGTCGAACTTCCTCCGCACCGCGAAGACGGCGATCGACGGCGAGGCGCCCCAGCTGCGCCCGTGGATCACGTCGGTGCGCGAGGCCATGGGTGACCTGCGCATGGACTCGTCGTTCTCGGAGCGCAACGTCAACGAGGGCTTCTCGGGCGGCGAGAAGAAGCGCCACGAGATCCTCCAGCTCGAGCTGCTGCAGCCGAAGCTCGCCGTGCTCGACGAGACCGACTCGGGCCTCGACGTCGATGCGCTGCGCATCGTCAGCGAGGGCGTGAACCGCGTCAAGGGCAAGACCGACATGGGCGTGCTGCTCATCACGCACTACACGCGCATCCTCCGCTACATCCAGCCCGACTTCGTGCACGTCTTCGTCGACGGCAAGGTCGCCGAGCAGGGCGGCAAGGAGCTCGCGGAGCGCCTGGAGGACGAGGGCTACGATCGGTACCTGAAGGCAGGAGTCTGATGGCAGTCACCGAGCTCGCACCAGAGCTGTTCGACGAGGCGAGCGAGGCCCTCAAGGGCGTCGTCGACCCCGAGCTCGACGTCAACATCGTCGACCTGGGCCTCATCTACGACCTGGCATGGGACGACGAGCAGGACGCGCTCGTGATCTCGATGACGCTGACGAGCGCGGGATGCCCGCTCACCGACGTCATCGAGCAGGAGATCGCCGACAAGCTCGACGGCATCGTCGCCCGATTCCGCATCAACTGGGTGTGGATGCCGCCGTGGGGTCCCGAGCGGATCACGGAGGACGGTCGCGAGATGATGCGCGCGTTGGGCTTCACGATCTGAGCACCGCTCCGACGTCACGAACGGCGCAGCACCTCCGGGTGCTGCGCCGTTCCGCGTGCTCGGGCCTCGCTGCCGGTCGGCAGCGCCGTCAGCGTCCGACGCGACGGATCCTGGGCGCCCAGACGCGCACGGACTCCGCCTCCGACAGCATCGTCCACACCGTGGTGGCGAGCGGCGGGTAGTCGGCGGCGATGCGACGCAGCACGACGTCGCTCACGTCCTCGTCGGGGCGCACGGCGCCGGGCGGCAGGATGCGCTCCGAGCGCAGCAGGAGCACGACGAGCTCGTCGACCGTCGGCAGGTCGGCCATGAAGTCCCACGGGTCCTCGCCGGCGCGGAGCCGCTCGTCGACGAGCACCGAGCGCTCGTCGGCGGCCTCTGCGCGCAGCACCTCGAGGCTCGCGCGTCGCTGCGGCGACGGGTGCGGGGCGGGCTGCTGGGTCACCGATCCAGCCTACGACGCGCGCCGAGCGGTGCCCGGCGTGTCCGCGGTGCGCGAATCCGTCGGCGCGTCGACCGGGTGCCAGGATGGCCGATGTGAGCTCCGAGGCGACGACCCACCGCAACCGGGCGGCGGTGCTGCAGGCGGTGCGCGACGCGCACGGCGCCTCCCGCGCCGAGCTCGCCGAGCGGACGGGCCTGAGCGTCGCGACCGTCTCGCGGGCAGCCGCAGCGCTCATCGATGCGGGCCTGCTGCTCGAGGAGAGCGCCGTCGGCCCCAGCGGCGGCCGTCCGCTCGGCCGCCTGCAGGTCGACGAGCGGGCCGCGACGGTGCTGGCGGTCGACGTCGCAGACCGGCACACGACGATCGCGCTCGTCGACCTCGGCGGCACGGTGCGCAGCAGCGAGCGCATCCCGGCGAGCAGCACGGATCCCGACGAGCGGCTCGCCCACACGCTCGAGGCCGTCGAGGCGGCGTGGCGCGCCGCGGTGCCGACGCCCGTCGCCATCGGCGTCGCGATCCCCGGTCCGGTGCAGCCCGACGGCGAGATCGACTTCGCGCCCGCGCTGCGCTGGCGCGGCATCCGCATCGCCGACCTGCTGCGGGCGCGCATCGGCGCGCCGGTCGCGGTCGCCAACGACGCGAACCTCATCGCGCTCGCCGAGTCCCGCTGGGGCGTGCACCGGGATGCGTCGACGCTCGTCGCCCTCGCGGTGTTCGAGGGCGTCGGCTCGGGGATCGTGGAGGCGGGCCGCGTCGTCGAGGGCTCGCGAGGGTTCGCCGGCCAGATCGGCCGCATGCTCCTCGACGTGCGTCCCATCGAGCGACGCGACGACGACTTCGGCGACCTCGAGACGCAGCTGGGATCGATCGGTCTCGAGCGCCGGGCGCGGGACGGCGGCATCGCGCTCGTCGGCGACGAGCCGTTCGCAGCGCTGTTCGCGCGACTCGACGACGGCGATGCCGCCGCACGGCTCGCCCATCGCGTGCTGGACGAGTTCGCGGTCGCGATCGCGAACCTCTGCGCGATCCTCGATCCAGAGGTCGTCGTGCTCGCCGGCCGCTTCGCACCGCTCGTCGACACGATCGTGCCGCAGCTCGAGGAGCGCCTCGCGGGGCGCATCCTGCATCTGCCGCGGCTCGTGCCGCCGTCGACGCCGGCGGACGGCGCGCTGCTGGGGGCCGCCGCCGTCGCGATCGACGCCTTCGGGCCGCTCGAGCGCCTGCTCGCGCCCTGACGCGAGCGCATCCGGGTCACGATCTCGTCACGCCTCTGGCCAGACGAGGACTCCTCGTGCCACACTGACCGCACAGTTTCTCGCAGTCTGCGCGAAAGTGCGGCTGCTGATGCAAGGAGGCATCGAATGCGTACGCGTCTTCTCTCGGTCGCAGCGCTGGCGGCGACGGCTCTCGTCGCCACCGGCTGCTCCACCGTCTCCAACGAACCGGCTGCGTCCGGCGACGGCGACGGTGCTGGACCCTTCACCATCGGCATCTCGAACGGCTTCGTCGGCTCCGAGTACCGCACCCAGATGATCTCGGACATCGAGGATGCCGCGTCCTCGTACCAGGACGAGGGCCTGCTCGAGGACCTCGTGCTCGAGAACGCCGACACTGACGTCAACGGGCAGATCCAGCAGGTCCGCAATCTCATCAACGCCGGCGTCGACGCCATCATCGCCGACCCGAACTCCGGCTCCGCGCTCGACCAGGTGTTCCAGGAGGCCACCGACCAGGGCATCCTCGTCTTCGCCATCGACCAGGCCGTCACGGCCGATTCGGTCATCAACGTCGGCATCGACCAGGCGGAGTGGGCTGCGACGAGCGCCGAGTGGCTCGCCGAGCAGGTCGGCGAGGGTGGCCAGATCGTCGCCGTCAACGGCATCTCCGGCCACCCGGCCAACGAGGCTCGCTACGGTGCCGCGCAGGAGGTCTTCGACGAGGCCGGCGTCGAGGTGCTCACGACCGCCGACGGCGGCTGGGACCAGGCGACGGGGCAGCAGCAGATGGGCAACCTGCTCGCGACCTACCCCGAGATCGACGGCGTGTGGACGCAGGACGGCATGGCGCTCGGCGTGCTGCAGGCCGTCGTCGCGGCGGGCCGCGAGGACGAGATCGTCGTGACGGGCGAGGCCCGCAACGGCTTCCTGCAGCTCTGGAACGAGCAGTCGGACGACTTCGAGTCCATCGGCGTCACGAACCCTCCCGGCACGGGAGCCACGGCGCTGCACCTCGCGATGGCGATGCTGCAGGGTGCCGAGATCGACGAGTCGCAGCTCGTCGACGGCAACACGCTCGTGCTCGCCCTCGAGGAGCCCGTCACGAACGAGAACCTCGACGCGGTGTGGGCCGAGACCGAGGGCGAGGGCGAGTCGTACGTGCTCGACTCGATCCTCTCGGCCGACGACGTCCAGCAGTTCCTCGTCCAGGACTGATCGATGACCGTGACCTCGCCGCTCGTGCGGCTCTCGGGCGTGCACAAGCGCTACGGCGGCGTGCAGGCGCTCCGCGACGCGAGCCTCACGGCAGCGGGCGGCGAGGTCCACGGACTCCTGGGGCCCAACGGCTCCGGCAAGTCCACCCTCGGCAAGGTGCTGGCCGGATCCGTCCGCCCGGATGCCGCCGAGATCGTGCTCGCGGGGGAGTCGGTCCGCATCGGCTCCCCGCGGGCCGCCGCACGCCTCGGCGTCGCGGCCGTCTACCAGCAGCTGAGCCTCGTCCCCGACCTCTCCGTCGGCCAGAACCTCGTGCTCGGCAGCGAGCCGGGCAGGCTCGGCTTCCTCTCCGACCGCGCCGCGGCGCGCCGCGTCGCGCCCGTGCTCGAGCGGCTCACGCCCGCCCTCGGCGACGTGCGCTTCGACGACGCCGTGCGCGACCTCGCCCCCGGCCAGCAGCAGCTCGTCGAGATCGGCAAGGCGCTGCTGCGCGAGCCCCGCGTGCTCATCCTCGACGAGGCCACCGCGTCGCTGCACCGCGACCAGGTCGCGCTCGTCTTCGACATCGTGCGCGAGCTGCGCGAGGGCGGCGCCGCCATCCTCTTCGTCTCCCACCGTCTCGACGAGATCACCGAGCTGTGCGATCGCGCGACGATCCTGCGCTCCGGCGTCACGGTCGCCGAGACGTCGGTGCCCGACACGACGCCCGACGAGATCGTGCGCCTCATGGTGGGCGACGTGCAGCAGGTCGAGCGCGAGCATCGCGACGCTGCCGGCGGCCCCGTGCGACTGCGCGTGCGCGGCCTCGCAGGGGGAGCGCTGCACGGCGTGGACCTCGACGCGCGCGGTGGCGAGATCGTGGGCCTCGGCGGCCTGCAGGGCCAGGGCCAGTCGGAGCTGCTGCTCGCGCTCTTCGGTGCCATCGCGGCGGCCGGCGACGTGGAGGTCGACGGCGAGCCCGTGCGGCTCGCGTCGCCCCGCTCGGCCGCCCGCCGCGGCATCGCGCTCGTACCCGGCGACCGCGGCACGCAGGGCACGCTGCCCGCGCGTCCGATCCAGGAGAACCTCGCCATCGCGAGCATCGCCGGCCGCGCGCGCGTCGGCGTGCTGTCGACGCGGCGCGAGCGCGAGGCGGCGCAGTCGATGGTCGATGCGCTCGCCATCAAGATCGGCTCGCTCGCGGACCCCATCTCGAGCCTCTCGGGCGGCAACGCCCAGAAGGTCGTGTTCGGCAAGTGGCTGCTCACCGAGCCGAGCGTCGTGCTGCTCGACGATCCGACGAAGGGCGTCGACGTCGGCGCCAAGGCCGAGATCTACCGCATCGTGCGCGGGCTCGCCGAGCAGGGCGCCACCGTCGTCATCAACTCGAGCGAGGATCGCGAGCTCGTCACCGTGTGCGATCGCGTGCTCGTGCTGTTCGAGGGCGCGGTGCGTGCGACGCTCGTCGGCGACGAGATCACCGAGGAGCGCCTCGTGCAGGCCGCCCTGCGCATCGGCGAGGGCACGCAGGGCGCTGCCACCGGAGAGGACGCGGCATGACCGCCGCGACGCAGGCACCCCCTGCGCCCACGGTCGTCGACCGCGTGCGCAGCGTGCGCGTCGCCTCGTGGGCGACCGCAGCGCTGCTCGTCGTCGCCGTCGTCGCGGCCATCGCGCTGCAGCCGAACCTGCTGACGCCCTACGGCGTCGCGTCGACGTTCGCGACCTTCCTGCCCCTCGTCCTCGTCGCCGTCGCGCAGGCCATCGTCGTGATCGGCGGCGGGCTCGACCTGTCGGCGGGCGCGATCGTCGCGCTCTCGAGCGTCGTCGCCGTGCAGGTCATGCGCGGCGAGGACGGCCTCGCCGCCGTCGGCCTCGCCGCCGCCGTCGGCACCGGCGTCGCCTGCGGCATGCTCAACGGCCTCGTGGTGTCGCGGCTGCGACTCCAGCCGCTCATCGCGACCTTCGCATCGGCGTCGATCTTCTCGGGGCTCGCGCTGCTCGTGCTGCCGACGCCGGGCGGCACGGTGCCCGCGATCCTCACCGGCACGTTCCGCCAGGCGATCGCCACCGTGCCGATGTCGGTGCTGCTCGTCGTCGCCGTCGCCCTCGGATGGCTCGTGCTGCGCCGCACCCGCGTGCTGCGCCACATCCGCGCCACGGGCGGCGACCCGGCCGCCGCCTACGCCTCGCTCGTGCCCGTGCAGACGAGCCAGTTCGCCTCGTACGTCCTCAGCGGCGCGATCAGCGGGCTCGCGGGCCTCGCGGTGCTCGGCAACGCCGGCTCGGGCGACCCGTTCATCGGTGGCGACCTCGCGCTCGGCAGCGTCGCGGCCGTCGTCGTCGGCGGCATCGCGCTGCGCGGCGGCATCGGCTCTCCGATCGGCGCGATCGCCGGCGCGATCATCCTCGCCCTCTCGTCGACGATCCTCTTCTCGATCGGGCTGCCCACCTCGTGGCGCGCCCTCGCAGCCGGCGTCGTCGTCATCCTCGCGCTCGCGCTGAGCGCGCTCGGAGCACCCAGGAGGCGCCGATGAGCCGCGTCGTGCCGATCCTCAAGGATCCCGTCGTCGTCGCGGCGCTCATCGCGGTGCTGCTCATCGCGATCGGCGGCATCCTGCGGCCCGGCTTCGCGTCGCCCGACCAGATCGTCGACATGCTGCGCGTCGCCTCGTTCCTCGGCATCATCGCCATCGGGCAGACGATCGTCGTGCTCTCGGGCGGCGAGGGCATCGACCTCTCGGTCGGCACCGTCGCGACGCTCGGCGCGATCCTCGCCAGTCGCACGATGGCGGGCGACGACGCGATGATCGTGCCCGGCGTGCTGCTGGCGCTCGGCGTCGCGGCCCTCATCGGACTCGCGAACGGGCTCGGCATCGTGGCGCTGAAGATCCCGCCGTTCGTCATGACGCTCGGGATGCTCGGCGTGGTCGGCGGCCTCATCCTCGTCGTCACCGGGGGCCGCGCCGACGGCCGCGCCGCGCCGGCGCTCGTGTCGCTCGTGAACGGTCGCGACGTGCTCGGGCTGCCCGGCATCCTCATCGTCTGGCTCGTGCTCGGCGGCGCGGTGACGCTCGTGCTGCGCCGCACGGTCTTCGGCGCGCGGCTCTACGCGATCGGCACGAGCCGCGAGGCCGCACGCCTGTCGGGCGTGCCCGTGCGGCGCGTGACCGTGTCTGCCTACGTGCTGTCGTCGCTCTTCGCCGCCCTCGGAGGCATCGCGATGGTGGGGTACTCGCAGCAGGTGTTCCTCAACCTCGCCGACGACCTCACGCTGCCGTCGATCGCCGCCGTCGTCATCGGCGGCACGCTCGTGGCCGGCGGCGTCGGCGGCTACCTCGGCAGCGCCGTCGGCGCCATCGTGCTCACCGTGCTCACGAGCCTGCTCACGACCCTCGCGATGCCCGAGTGGGCTCGCATCGTCGTGCAGGGCGTCGTGCTCATCGCGCTGCTCGCCGTGTACGGCAGGCAGCGCAGGCTCCGCGCCTGAACCCCTAGGGAGGACCCATGGCAGATCGCAGCGTGCTCGGCGTCGGCATCGTCGGCGCCGGCTTCATCGGCGAGTTCCACGTGCGCTCGTGGACGGGCGTGCGCGACGCCGACGTCGTCGCCGTCGCCTCGCGCACGCGCGAGAGCGCCGCGCGCGTCGCAGCCCTCGCCGAGGAGCTCGCCGTCGGCGTCGACGTCGCCGTGCACGACGACGTGCGCGCGCTCGTGCGCGACCCGCGCGTCGACGCGGTCTGGGTGCTCACGCCCAACGACACCCGCGTCGACGTCATCGAGGCCATCTGCGAGGAGGTGCGCGCCGGCGCGACGCTCACGGGCATCGCGATCGAGAAGCCGCTCGGCCGCACGGTCGCGGAGGCGCAGCGCATCCTCGGGCTCGTCGAGGAGGCCGGCCTGCTGCACGCCTACCTCGAGAACCAGGTCTACGCCCCCGCCATCACGCGTGCGCACGAGCTCGTGTGGCGCCGCGGCGCGTCCGAGGCGGGCTCGCCGTACCTCGCCCGCTGCGCCGAGGAGCACTCCGGACCGCACAAGGCGTGGTTCTGGGACGGGATCCGACAGGGCGGGGGCGTGCTGTCGGACATGATGTGCCACTCGGTCGAGGCGGGCAGGTACCTGCTGACCCCGCCGGGCGTCGACCCCGCCGACTGGCTGCGCCCCGTGTCGGTGACCGCCAGCATCCAGTCGCTCAAGTGGGGCAGGCCCGCGTACGCGGAACGCCTGCTGGAGCTCTACCCGGGTGCGCCCGACTATCGCGAGCGTCCGAGCGAGGACTACGCACGAGCGGCGTGGGAGTTCGTGAACGGCGACGGCGAGATCGTGATCGCCGAGGGCACGACGTCGTGGAGCCACGTCGGCGCAGGCCTGCGGCTCTCGTTCGAGCTGCTCGGCCCCGAGTACTCGATGCAGTCGGACACGCTGCAGACGGAGTCGCGCGTCTTCCTGTCCCGTGCCCTCGGTCAGGGACAGGGCGAGGACATGCTCGAGAAGCAGAACGCCGAGCAGGGCCTCATGCCCGTCGTCGCCGACGAGGCCGCGACCTACGGCTACACGGGGGAGAACCGGCACGTCGCCGCGTGCTTCCTGCGCGGCGAGCAGCCCGCCGAGTCGCTGCGCAACGGCGTCGCGGTCGCCGAGCTGCTCATGGCCGCGTACCTGTCGGCGCAGACGGGCGAGACGGTGCGCTGGCCCGTCGACCTCGCGGACTTCGTGCCCGACGTCGCCCAGGGCACCTGGAACCCGCGCCGCTGACGCGACGCGGGTCCGGCGTCAGTCGCGGTGGCGCGGCTTGCGTCCGCCGTCGCGGTCGTCGCGACGCGGACGGTCGTCGCCGCGCCGGTCGTCACGACGCGGGCGGTCGGAGCCGCCGCGGTCGTCGCGGTCGCGACGCGGTCCACCGCGCTCCGGACGACCACCCGTGTCGGGGCGGATGTCGATCGGCTTGCCGAGGATGCGCGTCTCGGCGAGGCGACCGAGCTGCTCGCCCGAGAGCTCGGGGAGCTCCACGAGCGTGAAGTCGAAGCGGATCTGGATGCGACCGAAGTCGTCGCGACCCAGGCCGCCCTCGTTCGCGAGCGCGCCGACGATCTGCCGCGGCTCGACGCGATTGCGCGAGCCGACCGCGAGCCGGTACGTCGTCGCGCCCTCGGGCGTGCGACGCTCGCGACGCGGACCGCGGTCCTCGCCGCCTCGCTCGTCGTCGCGGTCGCGCGGCCCGCGCTTCGGCGCACGCAGCGCCAGGTCGTCCTGCTCGTCGAGCAGCATCGGCGTCGGCCCCTGCGCGACCACTGCCAGGGCGGCGGCGACGTCGTTGTAGGGCACGTCGTGGTGCTCGACGTAGTGGGCGACGATGTCGCGGAAGCGCTCGACGCGGGCCGACTCGGCGTCGAGCGCCGTCGTGATCGCGTCGTCGAACTTCGACAGTCGCGACGCGTTGACCTCGCCGGCCGACGGCATCGGGATCTCCTCGACCGTGCCGCCCGTCGTGCGCTCGATCGCGCCGAGCATGCGGCGCTCTCGCGGCGTGACGAAGCTGATGGCATCGCCCGTGCGGCCCGCTCGACCCGTGCGGCCGATGCGGTGCACGTACGACTCGGTGTCGATCGGCAGGTCGTAGTTCACGACGTGGCTGATGCGCTCGACGTCGAGGCCGCGCGCGGCGACGTCGGTCGCGACGAGCACGTCGAGCGCGCCCGAGCGCAGCTGCTCGATGGTCTTCTCGCGCTGCGGCTGCGCGACGTCGCCGGAGATGGCCGCGGCGGTGTAGCCGCGGGCGCGCAGACGCTCGGCGACCGTCTCCGTCTCGGACCGCGTGCGCACGAACACGATGGCGCCGTCGAAGGGCTCGACCTCCAGCACGCGCGTGAGCGCCTCGAGCTTCTGCTGGTACGACACGAGGATCGCGCGCTGACGGATGCTCGCCGACGTCTTCGCGCCGCCCTGCACCGAGATCTCCTGCGGGTCGCGCAGGTGCTTCTTCGAGATCGCGAGGATCTGGCGCGGCATCGTCGCCGAGAACAGCGCGACCTGCTTGTCCTCCGGCGTCGAGGCGAGGATCTGGTCGACGTCCTCGGCGAAGCCCATGCGCAGCATCTCGTCGGCCTCGTCGAGCACGACGTGCGTGAGGCCCGAGAGGTCGAGCGTGCCCTTGTCGAGGTGGTCCATGATGCGGCCGGGCGTGCCGACGACGACGTGGACGCCGCGGCGCAGCGCCGACAGCTGCACGCCGTAGCCCTGGCCGCCGTAGATCGGCAGCACCGTGACGCCGCCGAGGTGGGCCGCGTAGCGCTCGAACGCCTCGCACACCTGCACGGCGAGCTCGCGCGTCGGCGTGAGCACGAGCGCCTGCGGCTCCCGACGCTCGACCTCGACGGCAGCGAGCACGGGCAGCGCGAACGCGGCGGTCTTGCCCGTGCCGGTCTGCGCGAGGCCGATGATGTCGCGACCCTGCATGAGGGTGGGGATCGTGGCGGCCTGGATGCTCGAGGGGGTCTCGTAGCCGACGTCGGCGAGCGCCTGGAGGAGGGCGGGCGGCAGGCCCAGGTCTGCGAACGTCGTGCGCTCGGCGTCAGCAGCCTCGGTGGGCTCGGAGTCGGTCATGGCATCAACGGTACGCGGCCCCGGGGTCCGCGCGCGCCACATGCCCGTCAGGCGCGGGCAGGATCCACGAGCGTGGCGGCCAGGAAGGCGAGGATCGCGTCGCGCACGTCGGGCTCCTCGAGCAGGCCGATCGAGTGGCGCTGCGACGGCACGACGGCGAGCTGCACGGGCGTGCCGGCGTCCTCGAGGGCCGCGACGAAGCCCTCGGCCTGCTCGAGCGGGATCATCTCGTCGTCGCCGTGGACGACGAGGAACGGCGGATCCGTCTCGTCGGCGAACGTCGCGGGGCTCGCGAGCGCTGCCGCGTCGCAGTCGACGAAGTCGTCGCAGCCGAGGTAGGCCAGCTGCCGCTCGACGAAGTCGTCGCGCACGTCCGCGCCCGTGAGGTCGAGCGGCGCCGACATCGTGACGACGGCGGCGACGCGAGCGCCGGCATCCCAGTCTCCCGTGCCCGCCGTCGCCAGCAGCGAGGCGAGGTTGCCGCCCGCCGAGCCGCCGAAGGCGCCGATGCGCTCGGGATCGATCGCGTACGTCGCGAGCGTCTCGGGGGAGCGGAGCCACGCGAGGGCAGCGGTGACGTCCTCGACGCCCGCGGGGAACGGATGCGCGGGTGCGAGGCGGTAGTCGACGTTCGCGACGACGTAGCCCGCCTGCGCGAGCCACACGCACGTGTCGCGCCAGAGCGGATCCGTGCGGCTGCCGCGCGCCCACGAGCCGCCGTGCACGAGCAGGATCGCCGCGCGGGCGGCGGTCGTCTCGCCGTGCGGCATGCAGACGTCGATGCGCTGGGCCGGGTCGGCGCCGTAGGGGATGGCGTCGACGACCGTCACGCCCGACGCGTCACGGGGCGGCACGGCAGGGCGCTGCTCGCGCATCGTCGGCAGCAGCACGGCGCCCGTGACGACCAGGGCCGCGACCACGCCGGCGGCCACGCTCGCGAGTGCGAGCGCGCGACGGCGCACCGAGGGCACCTGCGTCCGGGCCGGAGCGCTACTCGCCGCGGCGTGCGTCGAGGGTGCGCACGCCCTTCCACGCGAGCGGCAGGATCGCCGCGGCGATGACGGCCTTCACGATGCCGCCCGGGATGAAGGGCACGAGGCCCCACGCCAGGACCTGCTCGAACGAGCCGCCCGTCGTGACGGCGAGCCACGGCAGGCCGATCGCGAACGTCACGAGCGTGCCCGCGGTCATGGCGACGGCGGCGCCGAGGAAGCGTCGGTCCCAGCGGCGCTCGGCGAGCCAGCCCGTGAGGGCGGCGGCGAGCACGAAGCCGACGATATAGCCGCCCGTGGGCCCGGCGAGGATCGCGAGGCCCGACGTCTGCTCCGAGAAGATCGGCAGGCCCGCGGCGCCGAGGATCGCGTAGACCGCCAGCGAGGCAGCACCGCGGACGGCGCCGAGCGAGGCGCCGACGACGAGCACCGCGAGCGTCTGGCCGGTGACCGGCACGGGCCAGAGGGGGATCGCCACCTGCGCCAGCAGCGCCGTGAGTGCCACGCCGGCGGCCACGAGCGCGACGTCGGTGACGACGGAGCGCTGGGCGACGAGACGGTCGGCGAGCACGGTGGGGGCGGCGATCGAGGACATGCGAGCTCCAGTCGTCGGGGCGGTCTGGACCGAGCATAGGGTCACCGAGGATCGCGTGTCCGCACATGACGCGCGGATGGCCCGTGACGCGCCGCCACCGTGCCACGCTGGACCTCGTGGACCCCCTCGCCTGGCTCATCGACGCCTACACCGCGCAGATCCCGCTGCCCGGCGGTCAGTCGCTGCTGCTGCGCGAGGTCGTCGGCAACGTCTTCGGCCTCGCGAGCGCGCTCGGGGGCATGGCCCGCCGCATCTGGGCCTGGCCCGTGGGCATCGTGGGCAACCTGCTGCTGCTCAGCGTCTTCGTCGCCTCGCTCGTCGACCCGGCGCACTCGCTGCCCGCCCTGCTCGGCCAGGCGGGTCGGCAGGTGATGTTCATCGCCGTCGCGATCTACGGCTGGATCCGCTGGCGGCAGGCGCGCGACGGCGGCGGTCAGATCCGCCCGCGCTGGGCGACGGGGCGCGAGCGGCTCGGGATCGTGCTCGTGCTGCTCGTCGGCACGATCGCGCTCACGCCGCTCTTCACGGCACTCGGCTCGTACGACCCGGTCTGGGCCGACGCGTGGACGTTCATGGGCTCGCTCGTCGCGACGTACGGGATGGCGAAGGGCTGGACGGAGTTCTGGCTCGTCTGGATCGCCGTCGACGTCGTGGGCGTGCCCCTGCTCGTCTCCGCCGGCTACTACGCGACCGCTGCGATGTACGTGTTCTACGGCGTCTTCACCGCGATCGGCTTCGTCGTCTGGTGGCGCGCGCAGGGCCGCAAGCCCGCGGTCGAGACGCTGCTGCCCGACCCGCGCCTGCAGGGCGACGGGCGCTGAGCGCCCGCGGGACGCCGCCGCGGCGCTGCGCGCCGATCGGGTCGGCCCTCGTCACGATCGGCGGATCCACCGGAAGGTCAGTCGCACGGCGATGAGCCCGACGACGAGCCAGACGCCCAACGCGATGCCGACGCCCGCGAGGTTCCACGACTCGCCGACCTCGAGCATCGCGTACGACTCCGGCAGCAGCGCAGCGCGCATGCCGAGCGCCATCCACGCGACCGGCAGCGCCTGCGCCGCCTGCTGCATCCACTCGGGCAGCAGCGAGAACTGGATGAAGATGCCCGACGCGAACTGCACGACGAGCACGATCGGGATGATGACCGCCGTCGCGCTGCGCCCCGAGCGCGGCACCCGCGACAGCGCGACGCCCAGCAGGGCGCTCGTGACGGTGCCGAGCGCGAAGACCCAGCCGAACGTCGCCCACGAGCCTGCCGACGTCGGCAGGGCGACGCCGAAGACGAGGACCCCGACCGCCAGCAGCACGATGGCCTGCGCGAGCCCGGTCACGACCGCCTGGCCGATCTTGCCGATCAGGAACGCGACGGGCGGCATCGGCGTGCCCGCGAGGCGCTTGAGCGTGCCGTTCGTGCGGGCGACGGCGACGTCGACGCCGAGGTTCTGCACGCCCGAGAGCAGGATGCCCGACGCCAGCATCGCCGGCAGATAGTACTCGGCGGCGGCGATCTCCGTCGTGCCACCGCGTCCGTCGGGGAACGTCATGGTCTCGAAGACCGAGGCGAAGATGCCGAGCATGAGCACGGGGAACAGGAACGTGAAGAGGACCTGGTCGAGCTGGCGGAAGTACGTGCGCACCTCGTAGGCGACGCGACCGACGCCGATGCGCGCCGTGCGGGCGATGCCGGCAGGGGAGAGCGGATGGGGCAGGCCTCCGCCGAGCCCCGTCATGCGCGCGCCTCCTCGCGGTCGGCGCGGACGATGTCGAGGTAGACGTCCTCGAGGCTCGGGCGCACGACCTCGAGCGCCTCGGGCTCGCCGAGCCGTGCGACGAGCGATGCGACGAGCGCCCCGGGATCCTGGGTGCGCTGCTCGCGCACGACGTCGCCCTCGCGCCAGCGCACGATCGGCGTGCGCGCCTCGGCGCCGCCGATCGCATCCGGCGCGCCCTCGGCGGCGACCCGTCGATCGGCGATCACGACGATGCGGTCGGCGAGCTGCGCCGCCTCCTCGAGGTAGTGCGTCGTGAGGAGGATGGTCGTGCCGTCGGCCTGCAGCGAGCGGATGAGGCTCCAGAACTCGCGGCGCGCCTCGGCGTCGAACCCCGTGGTGGGCTCGTCGAGGAACAGCAGCCGCGGTCGGCCGACGATCCCCATCGCGACGTCGGCGCGACGCTGCAGCCCGCCCGAGAGCGACGCGATGCGCCGTCCGGCATGCTGCTCGAGCCCCACGGCGGCGAGCACCTCGTCGACGTCGCGCGAGTCGGGGAACAGGGCGGCGAGCCCGCGCAGCTCCTCGCGCACCGTCGCGACCGAGGCCTCGCCGCTCGACTGCAGCACGATGCCGAGTCCCGCGCGCCATGCGACGCCCGCGTGCTGCGGATCCTCGCCGAGCACGCGCACGTCGCCACCGGAGCGCACGCGGTAGCCCTCGAGGATCTCGATCGTCGTGGACTTGCCCGCGCCGTTCGGGCCGAGCAGCGCGAGGGTCTCGCCCTCGTCGATGTGCAGGCTCACGTCGTCGAGCGCGACGTGCTCCCCGTAGGACTTCCGGAGGTGCTGGACCTCGACCAGTCGGTTCGCCATGCCCCCAGCCTGCTCCAGCGACGGCGGATGCGGGAGGGGCGTGCGGGGGAGCCCGGCGTCCACCGATCGGTGGACGCCGGGTCTCGCCTCACTCCGCCGTCGCGACGGCGGCCGCTGCCGCGTCGTCGGCGGCGAGCGTCGGCGGCTGCTGGCCCTGCGCCTTCGGCTTGGCGAAGCACAGGGCGGCGACGACGCCGAGCGCCGTGACCGCGGCCGGCAGCAGCAGCGACTGGCCGAGCGCCTCCGAGAACGGCCCGGCGATCTGCTCGGGCAGCGTGCCGCCGAACGACGTGCCCGAGACCTGGTCGCTCGATCCGGCACCGAGCTCGGCGTCGATGCGCCACGACATCGCCGCGGCGATCGCGGCGGAGCCGATGACCGCGCCCATCTGGCGCACGGTGTTGTAGACGCCCGAGCCGGCGCCGGCGAGGCGCGGGTCGAGGTTGCGGGTGGCGACGATGCCGAGCGGACCCCACACGAACGCGCTCGAGACGCCCATGAGCGCACCGGGCAGCAGGAAGAGCCACACGTCGGTCTCCGACTGCACCCACATGCCGTACCAGGCGACCGACGCCCCCATGCCGAGGATGCCGGCGGCCGTGAAGAGCCGCGGGTCGCGCGCCTGCAGGAACCGGCTCGTGAAGGGCGAGAGGAACCCGGCACCGAGCGCCATCGGCACCATGAGCAGCGCCGACTCCGTCGGGGTCAGCCCGCGCACGCCCTGCGCGTAGAGGAAGATCGGCACCGCCATCGCGGTCACGAGGAAGCCGATCGTCGCGATCGCGATGCTCGCGAGCGTGAAGTTGCGGTCGCGGAAGATGCCGAGCGGCACGAGCGGCTCGCGCCGGTTGACGGCCTGCCACACGACGAAGGCCACCATGAGCACGACGCCTGCGACGATCATCCCGATGAGCGGCACGTCGACGCCGAGGATCGGCATCGCGCCCCAGTCGTACGTCTCGCCCTCCTGGATGCCGAACACGAGCAGGAACATGCCCGCCGCGCTCAGCACGACGCCGAGCCAGTCGAAGGAGTGCGCGTGGAGCGGCAGGCGCGGCACGAGGCGCATGACGAGCACGAAGCCGACGATGCCGACGGGCACGTTGATGAAGAAGATCCACTCCCAGCCGAGGCTGTCGACGAGCGCGCCGCCGAGCAGCGGGCCGACGAGCATCGCGAGGCCGGCGACGCCGCCCCACAGGCCCATGGCCGCACCGCGCGCGTTCGGCGCGAAGGTGCGCATGATGACGGCCATCGTCTGCGGCGTCATGAGCGCGGCGCCGAGGCCCTGGATGACGCGGGCGACGATGAGCATCGCGATGGAGTCGGCGAGCCCGCACCACAGCGAGGCGAGCGTGAAGACGGCCAGGCCCGTGAGGTAGACGGGCTTCGGGCCGAACCGGTCGCCGAGGCGGCCGGTGATGAGCAGGGGCACGGCGTACGCGAGCAGGTAGGCGCTCGTGACCCAGATGACCTCGTTGATGCCGGCGTCGAGGCCGGACATGATGTGCGGGATCGCCACCGACACGATGGTCGAGTCGACGAGGATCATGAAGAACCCGATGACGAGCGCCCAGAGGGCGGGCCAGGGGGATCGGGGAGCTGCGGCAGCGTCGGACATGACGGTTCCTTCGAGATGGATGGCTCGGGTCGAGCGGGGCTCAGGCATCGAGCGCGGCCTGCTGGGCGGCGCGGCGCTCGGGGGAGAAGACGAGGTCCCAGGGGATGTCGCCGGAGTCGATGCGGGCGGTGGTCTCGCGCGTCCAGTCGGCCTCGGCGCGGGTGAGGTGCAGCTCGAGCGCGAGCTCGAGCCAGACGGCCTCCGGCAGGTCCGTGCGGCCGAGGTCGTCGGCGGCGTCGGCCATGTCGGATGCGGCGGCTTCCAGGGCAGCGACGCGGTCGCCGAGGGCCGCCACGACGGCGTCGCGCGGCAGGTTGTGCGCCTCGGAGATCGCGAGGCGGAACGGCGGATGCTCCTGCTCGGGCTCGGCGAGCATCGTGCGCAGCTGCGCCTCGAGCGCCGAGCGACCGTCGTCGGTGATGCGGTAGGTGGTGCGCTCGGGTCGATTGCCCTCGCGGTCGGTCCCCACCTCGGCGACGAGGCCCTCGGCCTCGAGGCGCGCGATGGCGTGGTAGAGCGTGCCGGTCCTGATGCGCACGACGCGGTCGGCGCGACGGTGCATGAGCAGGCGGTAGCAGTCGTAGGGATGCCTGGGCTCCTCGGCGAGCACGCCGAGTGTGGCGACCTGCAGGGGCGTGAGCATGCGACTCCCTCCGTGTCGACTATTCCGCGCGGAGTAGTCTGCCACGCCCGTCGGACATGCACCACCGCTGGCGCGTCGATCGGCGCGGCGCACGGTAGGCTAGGCGGCTGGCCACCGTCGGCCGCAGCCACCCGCTCCCGACCCGCTGGGCACCGCCATGATCTCCGTCACCGACCTCGACCTGTCCGTCGGCGCACGCACCCTCATGTCCGGCGTCTCCTTCCGCGTCGAGAAGGGCGACAAGATCGGCCTCGTCGGCCGCAACGGCGCAGGCAAGACGACGATGACGAAGGTGCTCGCCGGCGTCACGGACGACCGCGACGGGCACGACTTCTCGGGCACCATCGAGCGCTCCGGCGAGATCGGCTACCTGCCGCAGGACCCGCGCTCGGGCGACCCGAAGCAGACGGCGCGCACGCGCATCCTCGACGCCCGCGGCATCGGATCCGTGCTCGAGGAGATGCGCACCGCGACCGAGCGCATGGCCCTCGGCGGCGCCGAGGGCGAGCGCGCCATGAAGGCGTACTCGCGCGCCGAGGACGCGTTCCTCGGTCTCGGTGGCTACGCGGCGGAGGCGGAGGGGGCGGCGATCGCGTCGAACCTCAAGCTGCCCGAGCGCATCCTCGACCAGCCGCTCGAGACGCTCTCGGGCGGTCAGCGTCGCCGCATCGAGCTGGCGCGCATCCTCTTCTCGGGTGCCGAGACGATGATCCTCGACGAGCCGACGAACCACCTCGACGCCGACTCCGTCGTGTGGCTGCGCGAGTTCCTCCAGGGCTACCCGGGCGGGCTCGTGGTCATCAGCCACGACGTCGTGCTGGTGGAGGAGACCGTCAACCGCGTCTTCTACCTCGACGCGAACCGCCAGGTCATCGACATCTACAACATGGGCTGGAAGCACTACCTGCGCCAGCGAGAGGCGGATGCGGAGCGCCGCAAGCGCGAGCGCACGAACGCCGAGCGCCAGGCCGGCGTGCTGAAGACGCAGGCGGCGAAGATGGGGGCGCGCGCCTCGGGCGCCGTCGCCGCCAAGCAGATGGCGAAGCGCGCCGACCGGCTCATGTCGGGCCTCGAGGCCGTGCGCGCCGACGACAAGGTCGCGAAGCTGCGCTTCCCGAAGCCCGCGCCGTGCGGCAGGACGCCGCTGCAGGCGCACGACCTGTCGAAGTCGTACGGCTCGCTCGAGATCTTCTCGGCCGTCGACCTCGCCGTCGACCGCGGCGCGAAGGTCGTCGCGCTCGGGCTCAACGGCGCCGGCAAGACGACGCTGCTGCGCATCCTGGCAGGCGTCTCCGAGTCGGACACGGGCGAGATCGAGCGCGGCCACGGCCTGCGCATCGGCTACTACGCGCAGGAGCACGAGACGCTCGACGTCGACCGCACCGTGCTCGAGAACATGGTCTCGTCGGCGCCCGACATCGGCGAGGTCGAGGCACGGCGAGTGCTGGGCTCCTTCCTCTTCTCCGGCGACGACGTGCACAAGCCCGCACGCGTGCTGTCGGGCGGCGAGAAGACGCGCCTGAGCCTCGCGACCCTCGTGGTGTCGGCGGCGAACGTGCTGCTGCTCGACGAGCCGACGAACAACCTCGACCCTGCGAGCCGCGAGGAGATCCTCGGAGCCCTCGCCTCGTTCGAGGGCGCCGTGGTGCTCGTGAGCCACGACGCGGGCGCCGTCGAGGCGCTGCACCCCGACCGCGTGCTGATCATGCCCGACGGCACCGAGGACCACTGGAACCCCGAGTACCTCGAGCTCATCGAGCTCGCCTAGCCCGCTCGGGCCTCCCGCGAGGACCTAGGGTCGGACGCATGATCGACGGCTGGCTCGGCGCCGTGCACGCCGCCCTCGTGGGCCTCGGCGTGCTCGCCTTCTCGATCTCCGGGGCGCAGCTCGCCGCCGAGAAGCGCATGGACGTCGTCGGCATGGCCTTCCTCGCCGTCGTCACGGCGACGGGCGGCGGCATGCTGCGCGACCTGCTCGTCGGCCGCACGCCCGTCGTGCTCGTCGACGTGTGGATGGTGGGCGTCGCGATCGCGGGTGCCGCGATCGTCTTCGCGCTGCACCGGTGGATCGCGCACCTCGCGCGCCCGGTGCTCGTCTTCGACGCCATCGGCCTCGGCATCTTCTGCGTCGAGGGCACGATCGTCGCCATGGATGCGGGCATCGGCCCCGTGGGGGCCGCCATCGTGGGCATGCTCACGGGCGTCGGCGGCGGCATCCTGCGCGACGTGCTCGGCAACGACATCCCCACCGTCATGCGGCGCGAGTCGCGGCTCTACCTGCTGCCCGCCCTGGCCGGCTCGGGGCTCACGGCGCTGCTCGTCGAGCTCGGCGTCGCGACCACGTGGGTGCTCGTCGGCGTCGGCGCCGCGGTGATCGCGTTCCGACTGCTCGCGGAGCGCTTCCGGTGGCGCGTGCCCGCGCTGTCGACGACCGTGCTGCCGATCGTGCGCGGCGACGACGAGCGCTAGGCGCCGCGCTCGACGACCTGGGCGCTCAGCGCTCCGCGCCGTCGAGGATCGCGTCCTCGATGTCGGCATCCGAGCGACGCCTGGCGCGACGCGGCTCGCGCGGCTGCTCCTCGAGCTCCTCGTCGCCGCGGGCCTCGCGCCGCAGCGCCCACACGAACCCGACGAAGCCCATGATCGCGAAGACGAACCACTGCAGCGTGTACGACAGGTGCGGTCCCTCGTCGAGCACGGGACGCGTGAAGGGTGCGAGATCGTCGGCGACCTCGCCGTCCTCGGTCGCGAGCAGCCCGTACGCGCCCGTGTACACGGGCTCGTCGTGCGTCTGGGCGATCGCGTCGAGGTCGACCGACGCGATCTGCCCCTCGGGAGCGCCGCGACCGGCGATCTCGCCCTCGTCCTCCCGCAGCCGCACGACGATCGTCACGTCGCCGTCGGGCGGCGCGGGCACCGAGTCGGGCGCCTCCGACGTGGCGCCCGGCGGCACCCAGCCGCGGTCGACGAGCAGGATGCTGCCCGCATCCGTGCGGAACGGCACGACGACGTCGAAGCCCACCGCGGTGTCGCGCACGCGACCGCGCAGCAGCAGCTGCTCGTCCGCGAGGTACTCGCCCGACACCTCGACGACCGACCACTGCTGGTCGATCTCGTAGTCGTCGGTCTCCGTCAGCACGTCGCCGAGCGGCACCGGTGCCTCGTCGTAGTTGGCGTCGAGGCGGGCGATGGCCGCGAGGGCCTCCTCACGGCGGTGCCACTGCCACGAGCCGAGCGCGACGCAGACGGTCGCGAACACGAGCACGAGGGCCAGGTAGCCGAGCCAGCGGCGAGTGCGGAGCAGCGCGAGCATCAGCCGACCCGCTCGACGGTCGTGCCGAACGCGACGACCTCGACGGGGAAGTCGCGGCTCGCGAGCCAGTCGCGCAGGTGGTCGCGGTGCGCGTCGCACGCAGCCCACTCCTTCACACGCGACTCCGGATGGATGCGCGGGTTGCGCCACGCGATCGTCCATGCGGCAGCGTCGTGACAGCCCGCCGCCGAGCACTCGGGAGCATCGGCCATCCGGCCCAGGTCGAAGATGCTCACGACTCGATCTGCCTACGGGTCACGCGGTCGGTCTTCGTGCCGAGCTGGCTCGACGCGTTCGCGGCGACGACGGCGATCCACGGGATCACGACGGCGACGATGGCCGGTGCGACCTTCCACCAGTCCGGCAGGACGATGAAGAGCACGATGCACACCATGCGGATGCCCATCATGATCAGGTACGTCCTCGTACGCCTGCGTCGATCCTCGGTCGGCGACACAGGGAGGTCGGTGATGGACTGCTCGTCGTGCTGCATTGGGTTCCTGAGCACAAGCGTACGCCTGGCTAGGGTTGTCGAGGACGCCCTTGCACCCGGGCGTCGAACGCGCTTCGAGAGGTCTCCATGTCCCGTACCGTGCTCGTCACCGGCGGCAACCGCGGCATCGGCCGCGCCATCGCCACCGCCTTCGTCGACGCCGGCTACCGCGTCGCCGTCACCGCCCGCTCGGGCGAGGGCCCCGAGGGCACGCTCACGGTGCGCGCCGACGTCACCGATGCAGCATCCATCGACGCCGCCTACTCGCAGATCGAGGCCGAGCTCGGCCCCGTCGAGATCGTGGTGGCGAACGCGGGCATCACGCGCGACACCCTGCTCATGCGCATGAGCGAGCAGGACTTCTCCGACGTCGTCGACACGAACCTCACGGGCTCGTTCCGCGTCGTGCAGCGCGCGTCGAAGGGCATGCTGCGCGCCAAGTTCGGCCGCATCATCCTCGTCTCGAGCGTCATCGGCCTGTTCGGCGGCGCCGGCCAGGCGAACTACGCGGCGTCGAAGGCGGGCCTCGTGGGTCTCGCCCGCTCGATCACGCGCGAGCTCGGCTCGCGCGGCATCACGGCCAACGTCGTCGCCCCGGGCTTCATCGAGACGGACATGACGGATGCGCTGCCCGCCGAGCAGCAGGCGCAGTACAAGTCGCAGATCCCTGCGGGCCGCTTCGCGAGCCCCGAGGAGGTCGCGAAGGTCATCACGTGGCTCGCGTCGGACGACGCCGCCTACGTGTCGGGCGCCGTCATCCCCGTGGATGGCGGCCTCGGGATGGGGCACTAGACGGCCGCGGCGCCGGCGCGGCATGCCTCCGAGGGGCTGCCGCGCGGGCCTTGGACCACGCCCGTCGCCGCCGGCATCGTGTCGGGGCTCGTGGGCTTCACGTCGGCCTTCGTCGTCGTGCTGCAGGGGCTCGCAGCGGTCGGCGCGTCGCCCGACGAGGCGGCGTCGGGCCTGCTCGCCGTGACGATCGCGATGGGCGTCGCCTCCATCGTCATGGCGGTGGCGACGCGACTGCCCATCACGGTCGCGTGGTCGACGCCGGGCGCCGCGCTGCTGGTCGGCACAGGCGTCGTCGACGGCGGCTGGCCGGCGGCCGTCGGCGCGTTCCTCGTCACGGGCGTGCTCGTGGCGCTCACGGGACTCGTGCCGTGGCTCGGGCGCGCGATCGCGGCGATCCCCACGTCGATCGCGCAGGCGATGCTCGCCGGCGTGCTGCTGCAGCTGTGCCTCGGCGTCGTCACGGGGCTCGCGGCGAACCCGCTCGCCGTCGCACCGGTCGTGGTCGTGTGGATCGCCGCATCGCGGCTCGCGCCGCGCTTCGCAGCACCGCTCGCGTTCGCGACCGCGGCGATCGTGATCGCGATCCATCTCGGAGCCACCGGCGTCGCCCCCGCGGCGTCGGAGCTGACGCCCCACGTCGCGATCACGACGCCGACGTTCACGGTGGCCGGCATCGTCGGCATCGCGCTGCCGCTCTTCCTCGTGACGATGGCCTCGCAGAACGTGCCGGGCGTCGCCGTGATGCGGGGGCTCGGCTACACGGTGCCGTGGCGGCCGACGATGGTCGTCACCGGTGCCGGCACGATGCTCGCCGCACCGCTCGGCGGACACGCGATCAACCTCGCCGCCATCTCGGCAGCGCTCGCCGCAGGACCGGATGCGGGGGAGGACCGATCGCGTCGCTGGCTCGCCTCGGTGTCGTCGGGCACGTTGCTCGTCGTGCTCGGCATCGGCTCGAGCGCGCTGGCGACGCTCGTCGGCCTCGCGCCCGTCGGCGTCGTCGCGGCCGTCGCAGGGCTCGCGCTGCTCGGCACGCTCGCGTCGTCGCTGCACGCGGCCCTCGACGATGCCGCCGACCGCATCCCCGCGGTCGCAGCGTTCGCCGTCGCGGCGTCGGGCATCGCGATCGCCGGCGTCAGCGCCGCGTTCTGGGCACTCGTGGTGGGGATCCTGCTGCGCGCGGTGCTCCGCGGCTGGCGGCGCGCGGGCTGATCCAAGCCTGGCGCAGCCGGCGCCGCACCCGTGCGCGTGG
This sequence comes from Agrococcus jejuensis, assembly GCF_007679035.1. Taxonomy (GTDB): domain Bacteria; phylum Actinomycetota; class Actinomycetes; order Actinomycetales; family Microbacteriaceae; genus Agrococcus; species Agrococcus jejuensis_A. The sequence continues at coordinate 468,674 of NZ_VEFR01000001.1, forward strand.
GAGCGCGTCGACGACGGACCGGCGTGCGCATCAGAAGGGCAGGCTGGCGTCGGACGGGTCAGCGATGGCCTCGCCGACCTCCACGAACGTGGGGCCCGTGGGTGGTGGTCGGTCGACGTAGTCGTGGCCGAGGGGCGAGCGCCAGTGCAGGACGCCGGGTGTCGGTTGGCGCACGGTCCAGGCGGTGGCGTGCTTGAGGGTGTGGTGGCGACGGCAGAGGTGGGCGAGGTTGCCCAGCCTGGTCGTGCCGCCGTCCTCCCACGCGACGGTGTGGTCGACGTCGTCGTCGCGCGCCTTCGCGCTGCAGCCGGGAAAGCGGCAGTGCTGGTCGCGGGCGCGGAGCAGTCGGCGTTGGGCTTCGGTCGGCGAGTAGGTGTCGACCTCGACGACGGTCCCGCGGATCGGGTCGATCAGCAGGCGCTGCCACGTGGCCGCGACGCCGGCGAGGATCCGCGCGGTCTCGGCGTCGACGGGCTGGGCGCCATCGAGCGAGCCCGGCTCCTCGCTCGCGCCGGTCAACGTCGTGACCGGCACGGTCACCTGGACGATGGGCTTGATGGTCGACAGCCGTCCGGCGTGCTCGATCTCGGCTCCGCCGGGCGTGCGCTCGATGGACGGTGCTCCCGTGCCGGTCAGCAGGAGCTCGCAGAACGCGTCCGCCCGCCACTGCTCAATCGACCGGGGATCGTCCTTCGACTTCGCGCGAGCACCCGCGCGCAAGCGGTCGTCGATGCCGTGGGCGAGGACCGCGGGCACGAGCGCACCGATCCACGACATGCCATCGTCCACGTCCTCGACGGTGACCCGACGCTGCTCGCGGGCTGCCTGGTGGCGCTCGACGAGCGGCTCAGCGAGGTGCGTGTCCGCCTCCCGACGGGCGACCTTCGACACCCGCGCGGGCGTGGTCGTCTCAGCCAGGGCGACCATCTGCTGCTCGAACGCAGCCCGCTGCTCGGGCGTCACGTCCGTGTTCGACAGCACGCCGCCAGCCTCGGTGATCGCACGCACATGCCCACGGCCGATCCGTCCCTCGGCGAATGCCTCCAGCAGCACCGGCCAGGTGTCGACGAGCATCATCGCGTCGCCGATCTGCCGCTCCACCGTGCGATCCGACACCCGTGCCTGCAGTCCGATCTCGGCGGCGACGGCACGCATCTCCATCGTCGAGCGCTCGCTGCTCGACCCGCCAGCGCGGTGGAGGGCGAGGTGACCGAGGGCGGCGAGGACGCGGAGCCGGTGCGCCTCGAGGGCCTGCATGCCCGCGTCGATGGCGGCGAGCTGCGAGAGGGCATTGGCCTGGATGGCGTCGAGCGCGGCAGCGTCGGGACCCTGTCCCGTGCCTGTGATCTCCTGCGCCATGACCTGACTCTGCCAGCAACCACCGACATCGAAACCGGCGGTCGCGGGCTGGGTCGGGAGGGTCGGGTGCCCCTTTCGAGGCTCGCTCCGCTCGCAGCTCGAGGAGCGGTCGATGAGGCACGGTCGAGCAGGGCTTCGGGCTAGGTCGGGAGAGTGCTGTGCCCGTTCGAGGCTCGCGGCGATGCTCGCTGGACCCGCACCTCACGGAGCGGGCGGGCAGGTGACCCGCTGCGCGAGGATGTGCGCGATCACGTCGGCCTTCGTCCGTCGATAGGCGTCGCGCGGAACGCCGGCGGCCACGAGCCGGAGCTTCTCGTCCTCGTAGCGCCTCCGGGTCGTGGGCGATCTGCGGAGCGCGTCGCGGAACGCCAGGAGGTCGCGCCATGCTGCGCCGTCGACCGCGACGAGATGCAGATGCGCGATGCGCACCGAGGGTTCCGCCTCGATCGCCAGCATCCGGTCCTCGCCGTCGTCGTCGACGCTGCCGCGGTCGATGCATCCCGCCTCGACCAGGGCGTCGACGACGACCGACTCGACCTCCGTGGCCGGCGCGAGCGCGAGCGCGACGTCGAGGATCGGCTTCGCCAGCATGTCGGCCACCGCGGTCGAGCCCACGTGCTGCACCGCGAGCACCGAGGAGGGGAGCCACGAGCCGAGCACCCCCACGAGGCCGCCGGCCAGCGTCGACCACCGCGGGTCGTGCTCGGCGAGGCGGACGCTGCCGACCTCGAGGCCGAGACCGAGGGCCGATGCCGCGCGCGCCCACGGGGCGACGCCATCGGGCGCACCAGCGACGTCGCGCAGGTCCATCGGTCCGTCGTGTCGACCGCGACGAGCCGCGTCAGGCCGCAGGCTCTCGCGACTCCTCGAGCAGCGCCAGCACGAGCCGGAAGTCGGGCTCGTCGACGTGCACCGACGTGCGCGCGCGCACGAGCGGCTTGGCGCAGAACGCGACCCCGATGCCGGCGTCCTCGAGCATGAGCAGGTCGTTCGCACCGTCGCCGATCGCGACGGTCGCCGACAGCGGCACGCCGTGCTCGCCCGCCCAGCGGTGGAGCGCCTCGCGCTTCGCGACCGCATCGATGATCGGGCCCACCGTGCGCCCCGTGAGCACGCCGTCGGCGACCTCGAGGCGGTTCGCGAGCGTGCGGTCGAGCCCGAGGCGCTCGGCGAGGGGATCGAGCACCTCGTGGAAGCCGCCCGACACGGCGCCGACGATGCCGCCGGCCGCGTGCACGGCAGCCACGAGCTCGCTCACGCCGTCGGTCACGGTCACCGACCGCACCACGTCGTCGAGCACCGACACCGGCACGCCCTCGAGCATGCGCACGCGCTCGACGAGCGACGCGGCGAAGTCGAGCTCGCCCTGCATCGCTCGCGTCGTCACGGCCTCGACGTGCGCTCGCGCATCGGGGCCGACGGCGTCGGCGATGAGCTCGATGACCTCGTCGCGGATGAGGGTGGAGTCGACGTCGGTGACGACGACTCGCCTCACGCCAGCACCTGCTGCCCCTTGGGCACCGTCACGATGCCCGTGTCCGACACCGAGAAGCCGCGCGCGCGGTCGTGGTCGTGGTCGACGCCGATCTTCACGCCCGGACCCACGACGACCTCCTTGTCGAGGATCGCGCGACGCACGACGGCACCGGCGCCCACGTGCACCTGGTCGAACAGCACCGCATCCGACACCGAGGCGCCCGAGTCGACGCGGTTCCACGGTGCGAGCACGCTGCGCACGACGGACGCGCCCTGGATGACCGAGCCCGACGACACGATCGACTCGACGATCTCGGCGGGACGGCCGTGCTCGTCGCGCGTGAACTTGGCAGGCGGCTCGTTGTACTGCGCCGAGTAGATCGGCCAGCGACGGTTGTAGAGGTTGAAGATCGGCAGCGCCGCGATGAGGTCCATGTGCGCGTCGAAGAACGACTCGATCGTGCCGACGTCGCGCCAGTAGTACTTGTCGCGGTCGGTCATGCCCGGCACGGTGTTCGACTGCAGGTCGTAGAAGAACGCCTCGCCGCGGTCGACGAAGTACGGCACGATGTCGCCGCCCATGTCGTGGTCGGAGTCGTCGAGGTCGCCGTCGCTCTTGACCGCCTCGACGAGCGCGTCGGCGTCGAACACGTAGTTGCCCATCGACGCGAGCACCTCGTCGGGGGAGTCGAGCAGCGGCTTCGGGTCGCTCGGCTTCTCGCGGAAGGCGTCGATCTTGCCCGACCCGTCGGACGACTCCTCGATGATGCCGAACTGGTCGGCCAGCGCGATGGGCTGGCGGATGCCGGCGACCGTCATGCGCGCACCGGAGGCGATGTGGGCCTCGATCATGTCGCGGAAGTCCATGCGGTAGACGTGGTCCGCGCCGACCACGACGACGATGTCCGGCTTCTCGTCCTTGATGAGGTTGAGCGACTGCAGGATGGCGTCGGCCGAGCCCTGGAACCAGCGCTTGCCGAGGCGCTGCTGCGCCGGCACGGACGCGACGTACGAGCCGAGCTGCGGGGCCATGCGCCACATCTGCGAGATGTGGCGGTCGAGCGAGTGCGACTTGTACTGCGTCAGCACGACGATCTGCCGCATGCCCGAGTTCACGAGGTTCGACAGCGCGAAGTCGATGAGGCGGTAGGTGCCTCCGAACGGGACGGCGGGCTTGGCCCGGTCCTCGGTCAGGGGCATGAGCCGCTTCCCCTCGCCACCGGCGAGGACGATCCCGAAGACCTTCTTGTCCATGCGACGAACCTATCGGGCCGAGGCTGCGAGGCGCAGGGTCTTGCCACCTCTGCTACGCCGCCGCGTACGCTGACGACATGCGCGTCGACCTCGTGACCAAGGAGTACCCGCCGGCCATCTACGGAGGTGCGGGCGTGCACGTGACGGAGCTCGTGAAGGCGCTCCGCCGCGATGCCGAGGTGCAGGTGCGCTGCTTCGGCGCGCCGCGCGACGAGGCCGACGTCACCGCCTACGACGTGCCCTCCGAGCTCGCCGACGCGAACGCGGCGCTGCAGACCCTCGGCGTCGACCTGCAGATCGCGGATGCGGTCGCGGGCGCCGACGTCGTGCACTCGCACACCTGGTACGCCAACGAGGCAGGCAGGCTCGCGCAGGAGCTGCACGGCATCCCGCACGTCGTCACCGCCCACTCCCTCGAGCCGCTGCGCCCGTGGAAGGCCGAGCAGCTCGCAGGCGGCTACCGCATCTCGAGCGACGTCGAGCGGCGCGCGTACGAGGCCGCCGACCGCGTCATCGCCGTGAGCGACGGCATGCGCGCCGACATCCTGCGCTCCTACCCGAGCCTCGACCCCGAGCGGGTCGTCACGATCACGAACGGCATCGACCTCGACGCCTGGCAGCGCGTCGAGGACCCCGATCGGGCGCGAGAGCTGGGCCTCGACCCCGACCGCCCCTCGGTCGTCTTCGTGGGCCGCATCACGCGCCAGAAGGGCCTGCCCTACCTGCTGCGCGCCGCCCGCGCGCTGCCGGAGGAGGTGCAGCTCGTGCTCTGCGCCGGCGCGCCCGACACGCAGGAGATCCTCGCGGAGGTGCGCGGCCTCGTCGACGAGCTGCGCGAGACCCGCGACGGGGTCGTGTGGATCGACGAGCACCTGCCGCGCGCCGACATGCAGGTGCTGCTGAGCCACGCGACGACCTTCGTGTGCCCGAGCATCTACGAGCCCCTCGGCATCGTGAACCTCGAGGCGATGGCGTGCGGTGCGGCCGTCGTCGGCTCGGCGACCGGCGGCATCCCCGAGGTGATCGACGACGGCGTGACGGGCGTGCTCGTGCCGATCGACCAGGTGCAGGACGGCACCGGCACCCCCACGGATCCCGACCGCTACGTCGCCGACCTCGCCGACGCCCTCACGCGCGTCGTCGCCGACCCCGAGGCCGCCCGCCGCATGGGCGAGGCGGGCCGCGCCCGTGCCGCCACGCACTTCGACTGGGGTCGCATCGCCGACGAGACCCGCGCGCTCTACGCGACGGTCATCGCCGAGCGCGCCGGCTGAGGCGGCGCGCCCGCGCGGATGCCGTCGGCCAGCACCCGCGCGGATAGGGTCGAGGGCATGACGCGTGTCCTCGACCTCGACGACGTCAGCGTCGTCCGGAACGGCAATCGCATCCTCGACTCGGTGCGCTGGAGCGTCGACTCGAGCGAGCGCTGGGTGATCCTCGGACCCAACGGCGCGGGCAAGTCGACGATCCTGGCGCTCGCGTCGGCGTCGATGCACCCGACGTCGGGCACGGTCGAGGTGCTGGGGGAGCGGCTGGGGCGCGTCGACGTGTTCGAGCTGCGCACGCGGATCGGCATCGCCGCGACGAGCCTCGGCCGTCGCATCCCGCCGCATGAGAGCGTCGGCAACGCCGTGCTCACGGCCGCCTACGCCGTGACGGGCCGCTGGAACGAGCAGTACGACGCCGTCGACCTCGAGCGCGCCGCGCTCGTCATGGACGACTGGGAGCTCACGCGCCTGTCGAAGCGCTCCTACGGCACCCTGAGCGACGGCGAGCAGAAGCGCGTGCAGATCGCTCGCGCCGTCATGACCGACCCCGAGCTCATGCTGCTCGACGAGCCGGCGGGCAGCCTCGACCTCGGCGCGCGCGAGGGCCTCGTGCGCTCCCTCGCCGAGTACGCCGCGAGCCCGCTCGCGCCGGGACTCGTCATGGTCACGCATCACGTCGAGGAGATCCCGCCGGGCTTCACGCACGTGCTGCTGCTCGCCGACGGCCGGGTCTCGGCGGCGGGGCCCATCGCCGAGGTGCTCACCGACGCGAACCTGACCACGACCTTCGGCACGCCGCTGCGCGTGACGAAGGATGGCGACCGCTTCACCGCCCGAGCGGCGTGACCATCGGGTCGAACGGGACGCGCCGACCCCCGTCGGACGTGCCCGGCACGGCCTCCATCTGCTAGCATCGGTCGCTGGTGCGCATCGCGCTCCGACGACTTCCCATCCACTTCCCGAGGTTTCCCATGAAGACTGGCATCCACCCCGAGTACCGCGACATCGTGTTCCGCGACCTCGCGTCGGGCGAGACGTTCCTGACGCGCTCGACGACGACCAGCGACAAGACGATGGAGCTCGACGGCGTCGAGTACCCCGTCATCGACGTCGAGATCTCGAGCGCCTCGCACCCGTTCTACACGGGCAAGCAGCGCATCATGGACTCGGCCGGCCGCGTCGAGAAGTTCAACAAGCGTTTCAGGGGCTTCGGCAACTGACCGCCACCCCCTGACACCGCGAAGGCGGGCACCCATCGGGTGCCCGCCTTCGTCGTCCGTGCTCCGGCCCGCCGAGCTCAGGCCGTGTCGACGAGCACCCGGCCCTCCGGCACGGGCTCGGGCGCAGCGAGTGCGCCCGCATGCCAGTCCCAGTGCTGGAAGGTGGATGCGCGCTGCTCGCGGAACGGCACGAGCACCTCGTGCACGAGGCGCTCGCAGTCGACGAGCCCGTCGAGGTCGAGCAGCCGCGGGTCGGTCACGCCGTGCGCGACTGACGGATGGGCCAGCCGCGATCGGCCGTGAACGACGGGTCGCGCTGCTGCATGTAGCGGGCGAACGACTCCGCCTGCTGCGTCGCCCAGTCGACGGTCGACGCATGCAGCTCGTCGGCCGGCACCCGCAGCTGGGGGAACAGCTCGTGCATCGCCTGCGCGAGGCGGCCGGCTGCGATGGCGTCGGCGGACGCCTCGTGCCAGCCCTCGAGCTCCACGCCGTAGTGGGCGCACGTGACGCCGAGCGTGCGCTTGCCCTTGCGGTAGCGATCCACGTGCTTGTCGAGCACGAGCGGGTCGATGACGGGCGAGGGCGCCTCGACGGGTGCGATGCCGTGGCGCAGCGCCTCGTGGTGCAGCACCGTGAAGTCGTAGGCGGCGTTGAACGCGACGACGGGCGTGCCCGCACGCAGCAGGTTCGCGACCTCGGCGACGATCGCCGCGACGACCTGCTGCGCGGCCGCGCCCTCGGCGCGAGCCCGCTCGGTCGTGATGCCGTGGATGGCGGCGGCGCCCTCGGGGATCTCGACGCCGGGGTCGGCGAGCCATGCATGCTGCTCGAGCAGCTCCCCGCGCTCGTCGAGCACGCCGAGGAACGCCGTGACGATGCGCGCCGTCGACGTGTCGACGCCCGTGGTCTCGAGGTCGAACACGGCCAGGCGCGATGCCCAGCCCTGCTGCTGCACCTCGTGCGCGACGGCGACGGCGGCGTCGACGGTGCGCATGGGGAGCGCCTCGAGGGGCTCCGCGGGCGTGGAGGTCGGGCGCTCGGCGCTGCCGGTGCGGGCATCGCTGGACTCGGCGACGATGGGCTCGGCGATGGTGGGCGCGACGACCTCCGGCCCGCCGGCATCCATCGCCAGCGCCTGGGTCACGAGGTCGTCGATCGCTCCCGAGTCGCCCGGCCGCGGGCTCTGGATCTCGATCATGGCGCCACGCTAGCCGTGGCCCCCGACACGCGCAGGCAGGCGCGCCCCGTAGGCTCGTGACCATGGTCGACTCGCCGTTCCAGGAGCTGCTGGATGCGACGCCCGTCGCACGCGACGAGCGCGTCGTCGGCGGCATCCGCACCGTCTGGTTCGCGTACGGCGACCCCGCGGCCCCGCCCATCGTGCTCGTGCACGGCTACCGCGGCGACCACCACGGCCTCGAGACCATCGCAGCCCATCTCGCCGGGCATCGCGTCATCGTGCCCGACCTCCCGGGCTTCGGGGAGTCGGCTGCGCCGGCGGACACGGGCATCGACGCCTACGCGTCGTGGCTCGTCGCCTTCGTCGCCGCCGAGGCGCCCGGCGCGCCCGTGCTGGGCCACTCGTTCGGCTCGATCGTCGTCGCCGCGGCGGCGGCCGCCGGCCTCGACGCCGACCGCATCGTGCTCGTGAACCCCATCGCGCAGCCCGCCCTCGAGGGCCCGCAGCGGCTGCTGTCGCGCTTCACGCTCGGCTGGTACCGCGCTGCCGCCGCCGCTCCCGAGGCCGTCGGCCACGCGATGCTCTCGAGCCCCGTCATCGTGCGCGGCATGAGCCTCGTCATGACGAAGTCGCGCGATCGGGCGATGCGGCGCTGGATCCACGACCAGCACGACCGCTACTTCTCGGCGTTCGCGTCGCGCGAGTCGGTCGTCGGCGGCTTCGAGACGTCGATCTCGACGAACGTCGGCCACTACGCCGGCGCCATCGCGCAGCCCGTGCTGCTCGTCGTCGCCGACCGAGACGACATCACGCCGCTCGCCGCCCAGCGCGACCTCGCCACGCGGTTCCCGGATGCGCGCATCGCGGTGCTGCACGGCACCGGCCACCTCGTGCACTACGAGCAGCCCGACCAGGTGGCGGCCCGCATCCGCCGGTTCCTCGCCGAGGCCCCCGCCGCATGAGGGTGCTCTTCGACTGCCGCTACGTGCGCACCGAGCGGCACGACGGCATCTCGCGCTTCTCCGCCGAGCTCGTCGCCCGCCTCGGGCAGCGCGCCGACGTCACGATGCTCGTGCACGATCCCGCGCAGCTCGCGATGCTGCCCGACCTGCCTCACGTCGTCGGCCCGAGCCCCACGGGGCCGCTCGAGCCGCTCGCGACGTGGCGCATGCGGCACGTCGACGTCGACGTCGTCTACTCGCCCATGCAGACCATCGGCTCGATCGGTCGTCGCACGGCGCTCGTCACGACGGTGCACGACCTCATCTACTACCGCCACCCGATGCCGCCGCGCGACCTGCCGGCCGCCGTGCGCGCGCTCTGGCGGCTCTACCACCTCTCGTACGGCCCGCAGCGACTGCTGCTGCGCGGTGCCGACGCCACGGTGGTCGTCTCCGAGACGACCGCGGAGCTCGTGCGCGAGCACCACCTCACGACGAAGCCCATCCACGTCGTGCGCAATGCTGCCGACCCGCTCGGCGAGCCCGTGACGCACACGGCGCCGCCGACGAGGCGCCTCGTCTACATGGGCTCGTTCATGCCGTACAAGGGCGTCGACACGCTCGTGCGGATGGCGGCGCTGCTGCCCGACCACGAGCTGCATCTGCTCAGCCGCATGCCCGCCGGCGAGGAGGCGCGACTGCGCGCCCTCGCCCCCGAGGCCCGCATCGTGGTCCACGACGGCGTCACCGACGCCGAGTACGGCGAGGCGCTGCGGTCGGCGACCGCGCTCGTGCACGCGAGCCACGACGAGGGCTTCGGCATCCCGCTGCTCGAGTCGATGGCGCTCGGCGTGCCCGTGGTGGTCTCCGACATCCCGATCTTCCGCGAGGTCGCGGGCGACGCCGGCGTCTACGCGCCCGTGGGCGACCCGCAGGGATTCGCGGACGCCGTGCGACGGCTCGAGGGGGAGTGGGCCGCCCGCTCGGCAGCCTCCCGCGCGCAGGCGGCGACGTTCTCGTGGGATGCGTCGGCCGACGCGCTGCACGCGGCGCTCGAGGCGACCGTGGCGGCGCGTCGGCGCTGATCCTCGCGGCGCGTCAGGACGCGTGCGGCAGCGGCGCGAGCGCGTCGGCGAACGCCGTGAGCGTCTCCGACGTGCCGGCGTCGATGCGGGCGCTCGCGCGCTTGTCCCACTTGGTCGGGCCGCGGTTCACGATGACGATCGGCACCTCGCGGCGTCGCGCGACCTCGAGCAGCCGCACGGCCGTGTTCACGACGAGCGACGAGCCGGCGACGAGCACGACGCTCGCGGCGCGCACGGCCATGTCGGCCTCGTGGAACACGTGGCTCGGCACGAGCTCGCCGAAGAAGACGACGTCGGGCTTCAGCATGCCCTCGCAGACGAAGCAGACCGGCACGACGAAGTCCTGGTCGCCGTCGAGCGACACGTCGCCGTCGGGGTTCATGCGCACGGTGTCCGGCACCGTGATCCACGGGTTCTGCTCGGCGATGCGATCGGCGACGACCTGGCGGGGGAAGCGCGACGCGCACTGCAGGCACGTCACGGTGGCGTTGGCGCCGTGCAGGTGCACGACGTCGCGGCTGCCCGCCTTCTCGTGCAGGTCGTCGACGTTCTGCGTGATGACGGCCGTGACGAGCCCGGCGGCGTCGAGGCGGGCGATCGCCCGGTGCCCGTCGTTCGGCTGCGTCGACGAGAACGACTTCCAGCCCAGGTGGCTGCCCGCCCAGTAGCGGCGTCGGGCGTGCTCGGACGCGAGGAAGCGATCGAGCTGCATGGGGTTGCGCGGCGGCGCGCCGGCCCCGCGATAGTCGGGGATGCCGGAGTCCGTCGAGATCCCCGCACCGGTGATGACGGCGATCGGTCCGAGTCCGAGTCTCGCGATGGCAGTGTCGAGCACGCTCCGATCCTACGGACGCCCATACGCTGGATCGGCACGGAGGGAGTCCCAGTGGAGATCGTGCGCATCGAGTCGCTCGACGACCCGCGCCTGACCGACTACGTCGGCCTCACCGACGTGCAGCTGCGCACGCGCAAGGAGGTCGAGCGCGGCCTCTACATGGCGGAGTCGCAGACCGTGCTGGGGCGGGCGCTGCGCGCGGGGCACGTGCCGCGGTCCGTGCTGGTGAGCGAGCGGTGGCTGCCCGACGTCGAGCGGCTCGTCGGCCACCTCGACGTGCCCGTGTTCCTCGGCGAGGAGTCGCAGCTCTCGACGCTGATCGGCTTCCATCTGCACCGCGGCGCCCTCGCCGCCATGCAGCGTCCCGTGCTGCCCGAGGTCGCCGACGTGCTGCGCGACGCCAAGGTCGTCGTCGTGCTCGACGGGCTCGTCGACCACACGAACGTCGGCGCGGCGTTCCGCTCGGTCGCGGGCCTCGGCGCCGACGCCGTGCTCGTGACGCCCACCTGCTCCGACCCGCTGTACCGCCGCGCCGTGCGCGTGAGCATGGGCACGGTGCTGCAGGTGCCGTGGACGCGCATCCCCGAGTGGCGCGAGGCGGCGCCGATGCTGCACGACGCGGGCTTCCAGATCGCCTCCCTCGCCCTCGCCGACGACGCCGTCGACCTCGCCGACTGGCGTCGCGACCGTCCGGAGCGCGTCGCGGTCGTCATGGGCAACGAGGGGCACGGCCTCGGTCGAGACGCCCTCGCCGCCTCCGACGTCGTCGTGCGCATCCCGATGCACAACGGCGTCGACTCCCTCAACGTCGCGGCGACGAGCGCCGTCGTGCTCTGGGCGGCGCTGCACGCATGACCAGGTACGTCACCGCGAGCACGCAGGCGCGCACGCCCGCATGGGTGCACGTGGTGCGCACGCTCGTCGTGCTCGTGCTCGTCGCGCTCGTCGGCGGCGCGACGTACCTCGTGTTCGCGCCGCTGCCGGCGATCGCGAGCGAGGATGCGCCCATCGAGTCGCCCGCCGTCGGCGACGCGCAGGTGTCGTGGCCCGCGGCGGGCGCCGCGGCGTTCGCGATCGAGGGCGTCGAGGGCGCGTCGGGCACGACGGGCGACGCAGCCGTGCCGATGGCGAGCATCACGAAGCTCGTGACGATGCTCGTCGTGCTCGAGGAGCATCCGATCGACGGCGGCGAGGGTGCCGACATCGCCATCGGCGCCGAGGACGTCGCCTTCATGCAGACGGCCTTCGACGAGGCCGCGCCGTACTACCCGGTGCGCACGGGCCAGACCGTGACGCAGGCCGACCTCGTGGAGGCCTCCGTGGTCGCGTCGTCGGCGAACGCGTCGATGACGCTCGCGCGCTGGGGCTTCGGCTCGATCGACGCCTTCCTCGACGCCGCGAACGACTGGGCGCAGCGCAACGGCCTCACGACCATGGTCGTCGCCGACGCCGCCGGGCTGTCGCTCGACTCCGTCGCCTCGCCCGCCGACATGGTGCGGCTCGGCGAGCTCGCCGTCGCCGATCCGATCGTCGGCGCTGCGATGGGGCAGCGCTCCGTGTCGGTCACGGGCCTCGGCGTGCAGGCCAACACGAACCCGCTGCTCGGCGTCTCGGGCATCGATGCGGGCAAGACGGGTGCGCTGTTCGTCTCGGGACGCAACCTGCTCGTCTCCGCCACCGCGACCGTCGACGGCCAGACCCTGCGCGCCGTCGCCGTCGTCGCCGGCCAGATCTCGGAGGACGACCGCGACGCCGCGACGATCGCGCTCGTCGACAGCCTGTGGCAGAACGTGCAGACGCGCGAGGTGCTGCCCGCCGGCAGCGTCGTCGCCACGAGCCGCGCCGCGTGGGGTCCCGCGTCGGAGGCGACCACGGATGCGGCGCTCTCGTCGCTCGCGTGGGTGGCGCAGCCGCTCGAGGTCGTCGTCGAGGTCGAGCCCGTGCGCACGGGCGTCGGGTCGATGGAGGTCGGCACCGTGACGGTGGCGGGCACGGAGCTCGCGACGACGGTCACGGCGCGGCGCATCGCCGAGCCCGACCTGCTGTGGCGCCTGTCGAACCCCTTCCTGCTGCTGGGACTCGCCGACGCCCGAGGCTAGGCGTCGTCGCGCTGCCGTAGCACCGGCTCGGCCAGGGGCCGCTTCGGATGGATCGTGTCACCCGACGACCGGCCCGTGAGCCTGCGCACGACCCAGGGCCCGAAGTACTCGCGCGCCCATAGGATGTCGTCGCTCGCCGCCTGCCGCCACGTGCGCTGCGGCATGGGCTCGGGATGCTGCGGATGCAGGTCGTGCTCCACGCCGAGCGCATCGAGCACGAGCATCGCGATGCGGTGGTGGCCGAGCGGCGAGAAGTGCAGGCGGTCGGGCGCCCACATCCGCGCATCCTGCAGCTCGGTCGCCGCCCACATGTCGGCGACGACGGCGTCGTGCCTGCGGGCGAGCGCCGCGAGGTTGCAGTTGTAGATCGCGACCCGGCCGCGGATCGAGCGCAGCACGGGCGTCATGCCGATGTCGGGGCCGTTGAAGAGCACGACCGTCGCGCCGTCGACCGACAGCCGCTCGATCGCGCGCTCGAGGCGGCCGGCGACGCGGTCGGGATCGGCGCCGGGGCGCAGCAGGTCGTTGCCGCCCGCCGAGATCGAGATGAGGTCGGGCTGCAGCGCGAGCGCCGCATCGATCTGCTCGGATGCGATCTGGTCGAGCAGGCGACCGCGGATGGCGAGGTTCGCGTACGCCATGTCGTGGTTGGTGCGCGCGAGCTCCTCGGCGACGCGATCCGCCCAGCCGCGGACGCCGTTCGGCAGGCTCGGCTCGTCGTCGCCGACGCCCTCGGTGAACGAGTCCCCGATGGCGACGTACCGGGTCCAGGGGTGCTGCATGCCTCTCATGCTGGCACGACGCCGACAGCGTCACATCCACCTCGAGTCGGACATCCCCGGGGACGACGGCGGAGGCGACCGGACGCCTGGCGAGGCGTGCGCGGAGTGTCGGCGGCTGCTGCGACGATGGGCACGTGAGCAAGCAGGACGGCTCGAACCGCATGGTGTCGAGCCCCGACGTCGACGACGCGTCGGCGACGATCCTGCACGTCGACCTCGATGCGTTCTTCGCCACGGCGTCGCTCATCGCCCGCCCCGACCTGCGCGGCCTGCCCGTCGTCATCGGGCACGACTCGTCGCGGTCGGTCGTCACGGCGGCGACGTACGAGGCCCGGCGCTTCGGCGTCCACTCGGCGATGCCGATGGGGCGCGCGCTGCAGCTGTGCCCGAACGCCGTGATCCTCGAGCCCGACTTCGCGCTGTACCAGCGGCTGTCGCAGCAGACGATGGCGATCCTCGACGACTTCTCGCCGTCGGTCGAGCGGCTCGGCATCGACGAGGCGTTCGTCGACGTCACGGGCGCACGACGCCTGCTGGGCGGCGCCGTCGCGATCGGCACGCGCATCCGCGAGCGTGTGCAGGCCGAGACGGGGCTCGTCGCGTCGGTGGGCGCATCGTCCACGAAGTTCATCGCGAAGCTCGCGTCGGGTCGTGCGAAGCCCGACGGCCTGCTCGTCGTGCCCGCCGACGACGTGCTGACCTTCCTGCATCCGCAGCCCGTCAGCGCCCTGTGGGGCGTGGGGGAGCGCACGCAGGAGAAGCTCGAGCGCTACGGCCTGCGCACGGTGGCCGACGTCGCCCACACGTCGGAGGCGACGCTCGTGGGCTGGTTCGGCGCGGCGTCGGGCAGGCATCTGCATGCGCTCGCGTGGGCGCGCGACGTGCGCGCCGTGCACGAGCGACCGCGCGAGCGGTCGATGGGCCACAACCACACGTTCGGGCACGACGTCACCGACCGCGACGACCTGCGCAGCGAGATCCTGCGCCTCGGCACGGGCGTCGGGCGCCGCCTGCGTGCGGCGGGCGCCGTCGGCCGCACCGTGACGCTGCGCGTGCGCTTCCACGACTTCCGCACCATCACGCGCTCGCGCACGCTCTCCGATCCGACCGACGTGACGCGCGTCGTCGTCGAGACGGCGTGGCAGCTGCTCGACGAGCTCGACGACCCGACTCCCGTGCGGCTGCTCGGCGTGCAGATGTCGCAGCTCTCGGATCCGTCGGATGCGGGGCTCCTGTGGGATGACAGCGAGGACTGGGGCAGCGCCGAGCGGGCGGTCGACGCGGTGCACGACCGCTTCGGGCAGCTGGCCGTGACGCCCGCGTCCATGCTGCGGCGCGAGCGCAAGCGCGAGGACACCGGCGGCTGACCCGCGCCGAGTGCGCCGCCGTCAGCCCGGGTTCGCTGCGAACCAGTCGCGCATCGGCACGAGGTTCTGCAGCGGCGTCCAGGCGCCCGTCGTGCCGTGATCGAGCGCGACGCCCACGATGCCGGCGGCCTGGAACGACGCCGCCCACTCGATCGCGGCGGGCAGCGGCGTCGCGATGAGACGCGAGGCATCCTCCCGCGAGAGCCCTGCGGCCATGCCGCCGACCTGCGCGCGCTCGGCCGTCGAGAACACCAGCAGCAGCGGCCCCGGCGGGAAGGTGGCAGCGAACGGCCGCGGCTCCTCCGAGGAGCCGCGCGCGATGAGGATCCAGCGCTCGAGGCCGAGCGCCGCTCGCCAGAGCGCGGCCATCGTCGCCTGGTCCTGCGGAGCCTCGCGCGCAGCGGCCGAGAGCGCGTCGAGGCGCGCGACGACCTCGGGTGCGGGGTCCAGGCTCGGCATGCGGTCGCCGGGCTGCGGCGTGGCGTCGGTCACGCGACCATCCTCGCGGCGATCCCTGGACGCGACGCCCAGGCGGCGGCTCGCCGGACGGGCTCAGGCGAACGGGCTCAGGCGGACGGGCTCAGGCGGACGCGGCCCCGACGAGCGCGTCGATCGTCGTCACGGTCGCGAACCGCTCCTGCAGCGCCGACGCGGTCGCGCGCTGGATGTCGGCCGCCGAGATCGTCCCGCCGTCCCACGCCTCGTGGGGATGCGTCGCCGTCGCGTCGATCACGAAGGTCACGGCGAAGCCGAGGTCGCTCGCGACGCGTGCCGTGGTCTCGCAGCACTGCTCGGTGCGGATGCCTGTCACGACGACCTCGTCGACGCCCAGCTGGCGCAGACGATCCTCGAGGTCCGTGCCCGTGAAGGCGTTGTGCACGCGCTTCGCGACATGGACGTCGTCGTCGCGTGCGTCGAGGCCGGGCTGCAGGCGGACCTGCCCGAGTGCCGGGTCGAAGGGACCGTCGGAGCCGGGCTCCTCGTGCAGCACCCAGACGATCGCGTCGCCGGCGTCGCGCCCGTGCTCGACGACGCGCGAGACGCGGTCCACGATGTCGGGCGCCGAGATCGTCGCCCACCCGGCCTCGCTGGATCGGAAGGACTCCTGGACGTCGATGACGAGGATGGCGCGCATGCGCCCATCCCACCGCATGCGACGACGATCGACCAGCGGATGCCGGTCGACCGTCGTCGAGATGCCGCCAGATGCGGCAGGGGCCGCCTCAGCGGCGGCCGAGCCAGCGCGCGAGGGGGATCGAGCCGTCCTGCCACGGCGTGAGCGCCCAGGCGATCGCGTAGGCGACCCAGCCGAGCACGGGCAGCAGGAACGACAGCAGCACGACGAGGCGCACGATCCACACGTTCCAGCCGATGCTCGTGGCGATGCCGCCAGCGAGACCACCGAGGATGCGCTGGGGACCGCGGCGGAAGCCGCTCTTGCGGATGGAGTCGAAGATGCTCATGTCCATGACGGTAGGCGGCGCGCCTGTGCCGACGCCCTGCCGCGGGTGCACCACGGCTGCGTCGCGTCCGCCGAGCGCGAACGACCGCAGTCGCGACGGTGCGGGAACGAAGAAGGCCCGGAGCCATGGGCTCCGGGCCGTTCGTGCGCGAGGGGGGACTTGAACCCCCACGCCCTAATACGGGCACTAGCACCTCAAGCTAGCGCGTCTGCCAATTCCGCCACCCGCGCAAGGTGTCGGATCCTCTGCAGGACCGAGGAAGACACTAGCACGCACCGAAGGGCATCGATGACCACCGAGGGGCGTGGTGCGTCGTGCTCGCGCATGACGCTCGACGTCGTCGGTCGCGACTAGCCTTGGACGGTGACCGACCAGCTCTCGCCGACCGCTGCCATCGCTCGCGACCTCATCCGGTTCGACACGCAGAACTACGGCGAGGGACGCTCGAACGGGGAGGCCGACGCGGCCGCCTACGTCACGCGCTTCCTCGCCGACCTCGGCATCGAGAGCCGCACGTTCGAGGCGGCGCCCGGTCGCCACAGCGTCGTCGCCGAGCTCGAGGGCGCCGACCCGAGCCTGCCGGCGCTCGTGCTGCACGGGCACCTCGACGTCGTGCCCGCAGATGCGGCGCAGTGGAGCGTCGATCCGTTCGAGGGCGTCGTCCAGGACGGCATGCTGTGGGGCCGCGGGGCCGTCGACATGAAGGACATGGTCGCGATGATGCTGCAGGCCGTGCGGCAGCTCGTCGAGTCGGGCGCCAAGCCCCGCCGTCGGCTCATCCTCGGCTTCTTCGCCGACGAGGAGGACGGTGGCGCCTACGGCGCGCACTGGCTCGTCGAGCACCATCCCGAGCTCTTCGCAGGCGCGTCGATGGCGATCAGCGAGGTCGGCGGATTCTCGGTGACGCTCGAGGGTCGTCGCGCGTACCTGCTGCAGACTGCCGAGAAGTCGCTGCTGTGGATCCGCCTGCGCGCCACGGGCACGGCGGCGCACGGCTCGCAGGTCATGCGCGACAACGCCGTGACGAAGCTCGCGCGCGCCGTCGCGGCGCTCGGCGAGCACGACTTCCCGATCGAGCTCACCGACACCACCCGGCAGCTCGTCGACGAGGTCGCGGGCCTGCTCGGCGTCGACGTCGAGGACCTCGGCCCCGACGAGATCGCGCTGCGCACCGGCGGCATGTCGCGCTTCCTGCGCGCGAGCCTGCGCACGACCGCCAACCCGACGATGCTCGACGCCGGCTACAAGCACAACGTGATCCCCGGCACGGCCGAGGCGCGCATCGACATGCGCACGCTGCCCGGCCGCGAGGACGAGGCGCTCGAGATCGCTCGCCGCATCGTCGCCGAGGCCGCCGACGACGTCGAGCTCGACATCGTGCGCCAGGACGTGGGGCTCGAGGTGCCGTTCGCCGGCGAGGCCGTCGACGCGATGGTCGCGGCGCTCCAGCGGCACGACCCCGACGCACCCGTGCTGCCGTACATGCTCTCGGGCGGCACCGACAACAAGGCGCTCTCGCTGCTCGGCATCGCCGGCTACGGGTTCGCGCCGCTGCGCCTCACGCCCGACCTGGACTTCGCGGCGATGTTCCACGGCGTCGACGAGCGCGTGCCGCTCGATGCGCTCGACTTCGGCACCGCCGTGCTCGCCGACCTGCTGCAGGAGCTCTAGATGCAGTGGATCGAGGCGGTCCTCCTCGGCATCCTGCAGGGCGCGACGGAGTTCCTGCCGATCTCGTCGAGCGCGCACCTGCGCATCGCCGGCCTGTTCCTGCCGGGCGCCGAGGATCCGGGCGCCACCTTCACGGCCATCACCCAGATCGGCACCGAGCTCGCGGTCGTGCTGTTCTTCTGGCGCGACATCGTGCGCATCCTGCAGCGCTGGTTCGGCGCGCTGCGCGGCACCGTGCCGAAGGACGACCCCGACGTGCGGATGGGGTGGCTCGTGATCATCGGCACCGTGCCGATCGTCGTGGCCGGAGTGCTGTTCCAGAGCCTCATCCGCGACCAGCTGCGCTCGCTGTGGATCACCGCGACCGTGCTCATCGTCTTCGGCCTCATCCTCGGCGCCGCCGACCTGCTCGGCCGCCGCGACAAGGGGCTCAAGGAGATCACCTACCGCGACGGCATCCTCGTGGGCCTCGCCCAGGTGCTGTCGCTCATCCCCGGAGTCTCGCGCTCGGGCGCGACGACGACGATGGGCCGCGCGCTCGGCTACGAGCGCCCGGCTGCCGCGAAGTACGCGTTCCTGCTCGCGATCCCCGCCGTCTTCGGCGCCGGCCTCTACGAGACCTACCAGGCGCTCACCGAGCCCTCGTCGTCGGGCTACGGCTGGGGTCCGACGATCCTCGCGACCGTCGTCGCGTTCGGCGTGGGCCTCGCCGTGATCCGCTTCCTCATGGCCTACATCTCGAAGCACTCCTTCCTGCCGTTCGTCGTCTACCGCGTCGCGCTCGGCACGGCGCTGCTCGTCGCCCTCGGCGCTGGCTGGATCGCTGCATGAGGACGTGGGAGCGCGCAGCCACGCCTCGGCTGCCCGGCACCGGTCCGCATCCGGCGCTGCACGACGCGAAGACCGACGCGCCGCTCGTCGTGCCGACCGACGGGCCCGCGTCGCTCTACACGTGCGGCATCACGCCGTACGACGCGACGCACATCGGCCACGCGGCGACCTATCTCGCGAGCGACACGCTCACGCGCGTCTGGCTCGACGCGGGGCTCGACGTGCGCACGGCGATGAACTCGACCGACGTCGACGACCCGCTGCTCGAGCGTGCGACGCGCGACGGGGTCGACTGGCGTGCGCTCGCCGAGCGCGAGCAGGAGGTCTTCCGCGCCGACATGGCCGCGCTGCGCATCCTGCCGCCCGACTCGTGGATCGCCGTGACCGAGCGCATCGACGAGATCGCCGCCGCCGTCGCGGCGCTGCTCGACTCGGGCGACGCGTACCTCGTCGACGCCGACGTCTACTTCGACACGACGCGCGAGCGCGCCTACCCCCTCGGTCTCGGCAGCCGCACCGATCGCGAGGCGATGCTGCACCTCGCGCGCGAGCACGGCGGCGACCCCGATCGCGCGGGCAAGCGCGATCCGCTCGACCCGCTGCTGTGGCGTGCCGAGCGACCCGGCGAGCCCGCGTGGGACTCGCCCGTCGGTCGCGGCCGCCCGGGCTGGCACATCGAGTGCACGGTCATCGCGATGGCCGAGCTCGGCGCGCCGTTCACGGTCGCGGCCGGTGGCATCGACCTGCGCTTCCCGCACCAGGAGATGCAGGCGCACCACGCGCTCGGCCTCGGTGCATCGCTCTTCAGCGTCGCGCGCGCGAACGCGGGTCTCGTGGCGTACCAGGGCGAGAAGATGTCGAAGTCGCTCGGCAACCTCGTGAAGGTCCGCGCCCTGCTCGACGCGGGCGTGCGGCCCGCGGCGATCCGTCTCGCGCTGCTGGCCCATCACTGGCGCGGCGACTGGGAGTGGACCGACGCCGACCTCGCGATGGCGAACGAGCGCCTCGACCGGTGGACGGCGTGGGCGCAGGTGCTGCCCGACGACCCCTCGCACGACGACTCGGTGCTCGAGTGGCTGCGGTATACGCTGCACCACGACCTCGACACCCCGGCGGCGCTGCAGGCCGTCGACGCGTTCGTCGACCGCGCGCCGGCCGACGACGTGTCGATCGATGCGATCGACGCGCTGCTGGGCGTGCGGCTGCGCTGAGGGCTCCCGTGGCTGCCGCTCCCGTTCGTCGTCGCAAGCCGTGCGAGCGCTGCGGTCGCGACTTCGAGGACCGCAAGCGCTGGTCGGGCCGCGACCAGTGGGAGGCCGTGCGCTACTGCTCGCGCCGATGCCGCAGCGAGGCGGCGGCGGCACGCCGCCGCGAACGCCCGCCGTCGTCGGGGTCCTGAGCCGGCGGCGTCAGCCGACGAGGCGCGTGAACCGTCCCGTGTCGAGCCACGCCGACAGGCGCGCCACCGCGGTGTCGAGGTAGGCGCGGGCGTCGGCGCGCAGCGATGCCGTCGTCGACGACAGGAGGTCGTTGGCGAGCAGCAGCTGGCGCCCAGCGGCGAGCGCGTGCAGGTCGGCCTGGGAGGCGTCGGGCAGGGGAGCGACCGAGGCGTAGCCCTCGGCGAGCGCGACGTGGACCTCGGGGTCGTCGGCGTAGAAGCGCGCGATGGCGAGGTCGAGCGCGGGCACGCCGAGGCCGGCGTCGTCGAAGTCGAGCAGCTGCAGGCCGCCGGCGGACCGCAGCAGGTTGCCGGAGTGCAGGTCGGCGTGCAACGGCCGTACGCCGCCGAGCACGTGCAGCCGCGTGAGCACGGCCTGCGACCGGGTCCGCGCCTCGTCGAGCACGGTCCGCGACGGCGCGTCGAGGTCGTCGACCTCGGCGAGCGCGTCGTGGTCGCCGAAGAGCACGTCGTCGAGCACCGGCAGCGAGGCACCGGTCGGCGCCGACCAGCCGGCCGCGTGCACGTGCATGCGCGCCATGGCCGCGCCGAGCATCCGCGCCGTCGACACGTCGAGCGCGTCGTCGATCGCCACGCCGTCGAGCCATCCCGCGACCGTCACGATCGCGGTGCGGCCGAACCCCTCGCTCGCGATGCCCGTCCACCACGCACCGTCGATCGTCGGCAGCGGCACGGGCACGACGACGCCGGCCTCGGAGGCGAGCGCGAGCTGCCACGCCTGCTGGGCGTCGATGTGCTCGGGCGTCGCCTTCGACCCGACGAGGATGCGCAGCGCCCACGATGCGCCGTCACGGTCGACGCGGAACGTCGAGTTGTAGGCGTGGAGGACCGAGGTCACGACGCTGCCCTCGAGCCCGAAGCCAGGGAGCGCCTCGACGGCGATGGCGCGCAGCAGCGCGACCTGCTCGGCCTCCGACAGGTCCGCGAACGGCGTCGCGGCCTCTGCAGCCGTCACAGGCTCAGACGGGCGGCGGGGGAGCGGGGTGGTCGTCGCCCTCGGCGTCCGCGTCGGGCTCGTCGTCGGGATGCTGGGTCTCGAGGAAGCGCTGGAACTCCTTCGCGAGCGCCTCGCCCGAGGCCTCCGGGCTCTCGACCGTGTCCCGCTGCTGCTCGAGGTGGCCGATGTACGCGCGCATGTCGTCGTCGCGCTCCGCGAGCTCGTCGACGCCCGACTCCCACTCGCCAGCCAGACGCGGCAGCTCGCCGAGCGGCACCGTGACGTCGAGCAGCTCCGTGAGCCGGTCGAGCAGCGCGATCGTCGCCTTGGGCACGTGCGTCGCGTGCACGTAGTGCGGCACCGACGCCCACACGCTCGCGGTCTGGATGCCCACCTGCTCTGCCGCCATCGCGATGACCGACATGATGCCGGTCGGGCCCTCGTACTCGCTCTGCTGCACGCCGAGGCGGTGCCGCAGCGACGCCGACTCGCTCGTGACGCTCGTCGGCGTGGGTCGCGTGTGCGGCACGTCGGCGAGCATCGCGCCGACGAAGACCATCGCATCGACCTCGCACTGCCGAGCGATCTCGACCGCCTGGTCGGCGAAGTCCAGCCAGTTGCGGCTCGGCTCGGCGCCCAGCAGCGCGAAGAGCTCGCCGTCGGCACCGGTCGACACCGACAGTCCCGCATCCTCGACGATCGCCTCGCGCTCGCTCGACCGCGTCGGCGCGTACGCGATGGTCGCGGGCCATGACAGCGCACGCGACCCGTCCTCGAGCCTGCGCAGCATCGGTCGCGCGAACGTGAAGTCGAGGAAGTCGTCGGGCTCGATCTCGTCGAACGGCTCGAGCTCGCACGCGTCGATGACGCGTCGCACGGCCGTCGAGGCCGCCTCGCCCGCGTCGTTCCAGCCCTCGAACGCGACGAGCATGATGCGTCCGATGATCGGTCCCGTGCTCACCTGCGTCGTCTCCTCATCAGGCGTCCACCCTACGCCCGCGTGCCTGGGCCGACGGGCGATCGCACCCTGCCACGGAACGTAGGATGGTGCGGTGAGCGATCTGGATGCCGTGCTGTGGGATCTCGACGGCACCCTCATCGACAGCGAGTCCTACTGGCGCGTCGCGGAGCGGCGCCTCGTGGCCGAGTTCGACGTGGCGTGGACCCTCGACGACGAAGCCGCCCTCGTGGGCGTCGACCTATGGGACGGCGCTCGCTACATGGTGGGGCGCGGCGTCGCGATGGAGCCCGACGACATCGTCGCGCGCCTCGACCGCGAGGTGATGGCGCAGCTGCGCGAGCACGTGCCGTTCCGGCCGGGGGCCGCCGAGCTGCTGACGTCGCTCAGGGCGGCCGAGGTGCCCCTCGCGCTCGTGACGATGTCGACGCGTGCGCTCGTCGAGCTCGTGCTCGCGTCGAGCGAGGCGCAGCTGGGCGTGCAGCCGTTCACGGTGTCCGTGACGGGCGACGAGGTGCCGCGCGGCAAGCCGTTCCCCGACCCGTACCTGCAGGCGCTCGAGGCGCTCGGCGCCCGTGCCGCGTCGTCGGTGGCGTTCGAGGACTCGATCCCCGGATCGACGTCGGCGCGCGACGCGGGGCTCGTGACCGTCGGCGTCCCGCACGAGGCCGACCTCGGCGACGTCGCCGGCATCACGCTGTGGCCGACGCTCGTCGATCGCACCGTCGACGACGTGCGCGACCTCGTGGGGGTGCGCGCATGACGCCGCGCACCGGCCCGCTCCGCCTCGGCGACCCCGTGCAGCTCACGGGTCCCAAGCAGCGCCTCCACACCATCGTGCTCACCGAGGGCTCGACGTTCCACACGCAGCACGGCGCCCTGCCGCACGAGGAGATCGTCGGCCATCCCGACGGCTCGATCGTGCACGTCGGCGAGCACGCGTACCTCGCGGTGCGCCCGCTGCTGCACGACTACGTCATGTCGATGCCGCGCGGCGCCGCGATCGTCTACCCCAAGGACGCCGGCCACATCCTCACGTACGCCGACATCCAGCCCGGCCTCACGGTCGTCGAGGCGGGCGTCGGCTCGGGCGCGCTGTCGCTGTGGCTGCTGCGCGCCCTCGCCGGCCAGGGCGAGCTCGTCTCGTTCGAGCGTCGCCAGGAGTTCCTCGACATCGCCGAGGCGAACGTGGCCGGATGGTTCGGCGAGCGGCCCGCCAACTGGCGCACCGCCGTCGGCGACCTCGCCGAGACCCTCGGCGACCACGTGCCCGACCAGACGGCCGACCGCGTCGTGCTCGACATGCTCGCACCGTGGGAGTGCGTGGATGCGGCCGCGACGGCGCTGCAGCCCGGCGGCATCCTGCTCGCCTACGTCGCGACCGTGACGCAGCTCTCGCGCACCGTCGAGGCCGTGCGCGACGACGGCCGCTTCGCCGAGCCGCAGTCGCAGGAGACGCTCATCCGCTCATGGCACGTCGACGGCCTCGCCGTGCGCCCCGACCACCGCATGGTCGCCCATACCGGCTTCCTCATGACGGCCCGTCGCGTCGCCGACGACCTCGAGATCCCGTCGTTCAAGCGCCGCTCGAACAAGGCCTCGTACACCGACGCCGACGTCGAGGCGTGGACGCCCGGCGCCGTGGGCGATCGCGAGAAGAGCGACAAGCGCCTGCGGCGTGCCGTGCGCGACGCGCAGCGGCAGGCCGACCGCCTCGCCGCCGGTACGATCGACTCCGACTCCCGACCTGAGGATGACGCGTGACCAAGCACCTCCGCCGCCCCATCACGGCGGCTGCAGCACTCCTGATCGTCGGCACCGCGCTCACGGCGTGCCACGTCGTGCCGGCGGAGCAGTCCGTCGCAGGCTGCACCCCGTCGATCCAGCCCGGCGGCGCCTCGAACGCCGTGCACGCCACGACGGGCATCGACGCGCTGCCGACCGACGTGCCGTTCCAGACGCCGCTGGCGATCGACGGCCCTGAGGCGAGCATCCGCGGCGCGGGGGAGGACCCCGCCGAGCCCGGCGACGTCGTGATCGCCGACTACACGCTGTACGACGGCACCACGGGCGAGGTGCTCGAGTCGACCGACTCGACGCTGCTGCGCGCGCTCGCCGCGGACTCGGGCGAGGAGATCCAGCCCGCCTCGCAGCAGCTCACGCTGCGCACGGGCGGCGAGACCGTGCTCTCGCAGGGTCTCGAGTGCGCCACGGCCGGCTCGACCGTCGCGCTCGTCGCGCCCTACCTCGACCTCTTCGGCGACTCCGTCGCGCAGGCGGGCGTCGACCCCGAGTCGACGGCCGTGCTGCTGCTCGAGGTGCAGGACGCGTTCCCCGGCCGCGCCGAGGGCTTCCCGCAGCCTGCCGTCGGTGGCATCCCCGCGATCGCGCTCGCGACCGACGGCACGCCCGGCGTGACCTTCTCGGGTGCCGACGCGCCGACCGAGCTCACGGTCGGCACCACCATCGGTGGCGACGGAGCCGTCGTCGGCGAGACCGACACCATCGTCGTGCAGTACACGCTCCTCGAGTGGGATGCGACGACCGTGACCGAGACGACGTGGGGCTCTGCGCCCGCGACCTTCGAGCTCTCCGGGCTCATCCCCGGCTTCCAGCAGGCCGTCATCGGCCAGCGGGTCGGCAGCCAGGTCGTCGCGGTCGTGCCGCCGGAGCTCGGCTACGACGACGGTCGCACGCTCGTCTTCGTCATCGACATCCTGGACGCCGAGGCGCCGTGAGCGACGTCAGCGTGTCGGAGCGCCAGTTCTCGCTGACGCTCGCGCTCCTGCACGCTGCGCACGGAGCCACGAAGCGCGAGCTCTTCGAGCGCGTCGCCGGCTACCAGGGGCGCCCGATCGACGCCGCCCTCGAGCGGCAGTTCGAGCGCGACAAGGACGACCTGCGCGAGCAGGGCTTCGTCATCGACGTCTTCACGCCGCCCGCCGAGCACGACAACAACCAGGAGTCGCGCTACCGACTGCTCGACGCCGTCGTGGGCACGCCCGAGGACCTCGCGTTCTCGGAGTCCGAGCGCACGCTCATCGACCTCGCGCTGCGCGTGTGGCGCGACGGCGGGCTCACGGAGGAGTCGCAGCTCGCGACGACGAAGCTGCGCGCGCATCCGCAGTACCGGGCCGGTCTCGCGCATGCGGTGTCGCCGACGCAGTCGGCCGTGGATCGCGCCTTCCAGTCGCTCAAGCGCGCGACCGAGCGCGGCGCCGTCGTGCAGTTCGCGTACCTGAAGCCGGGCGAGCGTGAGGCGACGAGGCGCACGGTGCAGCCGTGGTGCGTGCTGCTGTTCCGCAGCCGCTGGATGCTGCACGGCTTCGACGTCGACCGCGGCGAGACGCGCACGTTCCTCATGCGTCGCATCGTGAGCGACGTGCAGGCGACGAAGCCGCGCGAGCCGTTCACGGTGCCCGAGGGCGCCGCCGACGCCGCGCTCGAGGATCTCGAGCGCATCTGGGCATCGGCGACGGCGCGCGTGCGCGTGCTGCCGGGCTCCGACGCCGAGGTGCGTCTCGCCCGCCGCCGCGACACGACGGTCGAGGGCGACGAGCTCACGCTGCACCACGCGGACACGAACCTGCTCGCCGACGAGCTCGCCGGCTACGGCGCCGAGGTCGTCGTGCTGCACCCGCCGCTGCTCGCGGCGCTCGTGCGCGAGCGGCTCGAGCGCATCCGCGACGCGCATGCGGACGACCAGGGAGCGGTCTGATGGCGGGCAAGGGTCAGCGGCAGTCGATCGCGCTGCTCGTCGCGCTCATCCCGTACCTCTCGGCTGAGGGCAGCGTCACGGTCGCGCAGGCCGCAGCGCACTTCGACGTGACGGAGGCGCGCATCCGCGACGCGGTGCGCCTCATCTTCATGTCGGGCGTGCCCGACGGGTTCGGCGACTTCGACCGCTTCGACCTCAACGTCGACGCCTTCGAGGACCACGACGTCATCGAGCTCGGCTACCGGCCGACGCTCGACGGCGACGCCATCCGCCTCGCACCGCGCGAGATGGGCGCGATCCTCGCGGGCCTCCGGCTCATCGCGGGCGTGCAGGGCGTCGACGACGACGCCGTCGCAGCGCTCGCCGCGCGACTGCGCCGTGCCGCGGTGCCCGCCGCCGCGACGCTCGGCGTCGACGCCCCCGTGGCCGACTCGTCGGCGCGCGCCGTGCGCGACGCCATCGAGCACCGCGTCGTCGTGCACCTCGACTACCGCAAGCCGGGCGCCGCCACCGAGCGGCGGACGATCGCGCCGACGGCCCTCGAGCTGCGCGACGGGCAGGCGTACGTCGTCGGCTACGACCTCGACCGCGCCGCAGAGCGCCGCTTCCGTCTCGACCGCACCGAGTCGGTCGCGCACGCCGACGTCGCCTATCCCGATGCCGCGCTCGCCGCGACGCGGGAGCGCATCGACGCCGACGAGACGATCGTCGTGCGGGCGACGCCCGCGGCGGCGGCGCTGCTCGCCGACTACGCAGACGGACCCTCGCGCGTCGACGGCGAGCACGAGATCGTCGACATCCGGGTGTGGAACGCGGACGCCGTGCTGCGGCAGGTCGCGTCGCTCGGCGGCGACGCCGTCGTGCTGCGTCCGGCGTCGGCACGGGCGGCACTGCGCCGATTCGCGGAGGCCGCCCTCCTGGCCGGAGATCGCCCGAGCGCGCCGTGACGTCGCGTGACGTCGCACATCCGCTCGGCGCGCCGTAGCGAACCCCATGGAGGCGTACGCGCGGTACCCTGGACACGACATCGAGAGGAATCGATCATGGGCGGATTCGCCGGGAACCTGGCCTCCCACTGGTGGGTCATCCTCATCATCGTGCTGCTGATCTTCGGCGCCACGCGACTGCCGCAGCTCGCGAAGGGCATCGGCGAGTCGATCAACGTCTTCAAGCGCGAGGTGAAGAAGGACGCACCCGCCGACGAGGCGGACACGACGACGCCGTCGAACGACGCACGCGACTCCAAGTAGCGCATGGCCGTCACGGCCGGAGCCTCGAAGCGCACCCGACGTCCCCGCGACGCCGAGGGCCGCATGCGGCTCATCGAGCATCTGCGCGAGCTGCGGCGGCGCTTCGTCATCTCGTTCGCCGCGATCGCGGTGCTCGGCATCGGCGGCTTCTTCCTGTCGGACTTCGTGCTCATGCTCCTCGCGGCGCCGCTCGTGCCGCTGCAGGAGGAGCGCATCGTCGAGCTGAACTTCACGTTCATCACGCAGTCGTTCGACATCAAGATGCGCATCGGCCTGCTCGTGGGCGTCATCGCCTCGAGCCCCGTCTGGCTCTACAACATCCTCGCGTTCCTGCTGCCCGGCCTGCACAAGGGCGAGCGCCGCTACGTCTGGGGCTTCCTCGCCTCGGCGGTGCCGCTGTTCCTCGGCGGCTGCACCATGGGCTGGCTGCTGCTGCCGCGCATCGTGCAGCTCTTCGTGGGCTTCGCACCGGCCGGCACGACGTCGGTGCTGTCCGCGCAGGAGTACTTCGACTTCTCCTTCAAGCTCGTCGTGGCGATCGGCCTCGGCTTCGTCGTGCCCGTCGTGATCGTCTTCCTCAACCTCGCCGGCGCCATCACGGGAGCCGCGATCCTCAAGGGATGGCGATGGTCGGTGCTCGGCATCGCGCTGTTCGCGGCGTGCGTCACGCCGGCCGGTGAGCTGCTGTCGATGTTCCTCATCGCCGGGCCGATCATCGTGCTCTACTTCGCCGCCGGCGGCTTCGCCGTGCTCAACGACCGCCGCCGCGCCAAGCGGCTCGCCGCCGACTCCTCGGTCGGGACCGCGTGACGCATCCCGCCACCGAGGCCTTCGGCGCAGCGCTCCCGTTCGGCCTCGATCCCTTCCAGCGCCAGGCGTGCGAGCTCGTCGAGGACGGCCGCAGCGTGCTGGTCGCGGCCCCGACGGGTGCGGGCAAGACGATCGTGGCCGAGTTCGCGATCCATCTCACGCTCGCCGCCCCCACGGGACGCGTCTTCTACACGACGCCGATGAAGGCGCTGTCGAACCAGAAGTTCCGCGAGCTGCAGGCCGTCTACGGCGACGACGCGGGACTGCTCACCGGCGACTCGTCGATCCGCGGCGACGCCCGCGTCGTCGTCATGACGACCGAGGTGCTGCGCAACATGCTCTACGAGGGCCGCGACCTGTCGGACCTCGAGCACGTCGTGATGGACGAGGTGCACTACCTCGCCGACCGCTTCCGCGGCGCCGTCTGGGAGGAGGTCATCATCCACCTCCCGCGCCACGTGCGCATGGTGTCGCTCTCGGCGACCGTCTCGAACGCCGAGGAGTTCGGCGACTGGCTGCAGGCCGTGCGCGGCGAGACGAGCCTCGTCGTGAGCGAGCACCGACCGGTGCCGCTCGAGGGCCACGTGCTCGTGCGCGGCTCGCTCGTCGACCTCTTCGACTCCCGCGGCGACGCCGAGCAGCATCGTCCGAGCCGCGAGCTCGTGGAGCGCACGCGCGGCAGCGACGGCTCGGCGGCGCACGGGCATCGCGACCGCGGCGGCCACAACCGGCACGTCGGTCGCGGGCAGCAGGGGCGCAAGGGACAGCGCCGCGGTGCCGTCGCGCGCGACTCGTTCTCGTGGCGCGGCGACCGACGCCCGGCGCGCGTCGATCGCAGCGCGCTCATCGAGCTGCTCGACGACGCGTCGATGCTGCCGGCCATCTGCTTCATCTTCTCCCGCAAGGGATGCGACGCCGCCGTCGAGCAGGTGCTGCGCGGCGGCGTCTCGCTGACGACTGCGGAGGAGCGCGGCGAGATCCGCGCGCTCGTCGAGGAGCGCACGCGCCGGCTCGACGAGTCCGACCTCGCGGTGCTGGGCTTCTGGGAGTGGGTCGACGGGCTCGAGCGCGGCGTCGCCGCCCACCACGCCGGCCTCCTGCCGGTGTTCAAGGAGATCGTCGAGGAGCTCTTCCAGCGGCGGCTGCTGCGCGTCGTGTTCGCGACCGAGACGCTCGCGCTCGGCATCAACATGCCGGCCCGCACGGTCGTGCTCGAGCAGCTCGAGAAGTTCAACGGCGAGGCGCGCGTGCGCATCACGCCGGGCGAGTACACGCAGCTCACGGGCCGGGCAGGACGGCGCGGCATCGACACCGAGGGGCACTCGGTCATCGCCTGGACGGGCGAGCAGACGCCGCAGGAGATCGCGAACCTCGCCTCCCGCCGCTCGTACCCGCTGCAGTCCAGCTTCCGCCCGACGTACAACATGGCGGTGAACCTCATCGACCGCTTCGGCGTCGCCCGCACGCGCGGCGTGCTCGAGACGTCGTTCGCGCAGTTCCAGGCCGATCGCTCGGTGGTGCAGCTCGCCCGCAAGGTCGTCGACCAGCGTGCGAGCCTCGCGGGCTACGCCGAGTCGATGACGTGCCATCTCGGCGACTTCGCCGAGTACGCGGCCCTGCGACGCGAGTCGAGCGACCTCGAGCGCGAGAGCCAGCGCAACGGCATGAGCCACGCCGAGCGCGACGCGCTGCAGCACCGGCTGCGCGACCTGCGGGCCCTCATGCGCTCGCATCCGTGCCACGCGTGCCCCGAACGCGAGAGCCACGCCCGCTGGGGCGAGCGCTACTGGCGCCTGCGTCGCGACGTCGACAAGGCCGACCAGCAGATCTCGCGCCGTACCGGCCAGGTCGCCGAGCGCTTCGATCGCATCTGCGACGTGCTGCGCACCCTCGAGTACGTCGTGCCGGGCGACGATGGCGAGTCGAGCGTGACGGAGGCCGGCGACCGGCTGCGCCGCATCTACGGCGAGCGCGACCTGCTCGTGGCCGAGTCGCTGCGCCGCGGGCTCTGGACGCACCTCGACGCCGCCGACCTCGCCGCGCTCGTCTGCGCGCTCGTCTTCGAGCCGCGCCGTGGCGAGCAGGCCTCGGAGCGGCACCTGCCCGGCGGACCCTTCCGCGACGCGCTCGCCGCCACCACGACGCTGTGGGCCGAGCTCGACGACCTCGAGCGCGCGAAGCGCCTGCCGGGCTCGGAGCCGCCGCAGACGGGACTGTCGGTCGCGATGCACCGGTGGGCGCGCGGCGCGCACCTCGACGTCGTGCTGCGCGACACCGACCTCGCCGCCGGCGACTTCGTGCGCTGGGTGCGGCAGACCGTCGACGTGCTCGAGCAGCTGCAGGACGTGGGCACCGCCCGCATCCGCCGCACCGCACGCGACGCCGTCGAGCGCATCCGTCGCGGCGTCGTCGACCTGGGACAGGAGGCCTCGTGACCGTGACGAAGCCGCGGCCGCTGCGCCTGCGCGCCCCGCTGCCCGCATGGGGCTCGGTGCTCTCCGCCCTCGGCGGCGCCGCGCTGCTCGTGCTGTCGTTCCAGCCGTTCGACTGGTGGCCGCTCGTGCTGCCCGGCGTCGCGCTGTCGCTCGTCGCGCTGCGCGGCCGCCGCATGTCGGCGGCGTTCGGCATCGGCGCGCTCACGGGCGGTGCGTTCTTCGCCGTGCACATCCAATGGATCACCGTCTACCTCGGGCCGTTGCCGCTCGTGGGCCTGACGGGGCTCATGGCGCTGTGGTGGGGGCTCGGCGGCATGCTGCTGACGCTCACCTGGCGCCTGGGGGAGCGGATGCGCGGCCCGTGGGCCCGGCTGGTGGCCGTGCCCGCGCTGCTCGCGGGCGTGTGGATGCTGCGCGAGTCGCTGTCGTCGACCGTGCCGTGGGGCGGGTTCTCGTGGGGCCGCCTCGCGTACTCGCAGGCCGCGAGCCCGCTCGGCGACACGTCGTCGTGGGTCGGCGCATCGGGACTGTCGTTCCTGCTCGCCTTCGTCGCCGGCGTCGTGGCCTGCCTCGTGCTCGCGCGCGGCATGCTCGTGCGCCGTCGCGTCGTCGTCGGCACGGCGGTGGTCGTCGCGCTCGTCGCGATCCCGGCCTTCCCCGTCGTCGAGAGCGGCACGGTGCGCGTCGGAGCCGTGCAGGGCGACAGCGAGGCCGGGCTGCTCGCGCAGTACACGCCCGGCGAGATCCTGCAGCAGCACGCCGACGCGACCGCGCTGCTCGACGGCGAGCAGATGGACCTGCTCGTGTGGCCTGAGAACGCAGGCGAGCAGCAGCCGCAGGACTCCGTCGCGGCGTCGCGCATCATCGACGACGTGCAGCGGATGGTGGATGCGCCGATCGTGCTGGGCGCCGTCACGTACGAGCAGGACGGCGACGAGGTCCGCTCGTACAACTCCCTGCTGCTGTGGGACGAGGGCGTGCAGGCCGAGTACCACAAGCGCCACCCGGTGCCCTTCGCCGAGTACCTGCCGGAGCGCGACTTCTTCGGCCCCATCCTCGACGCCCTCGGCTTCCTCGAGCTCATCCCGCGGGACTACTCCCTCGACCCCACGAGCGAGAACGCCTTCGAGATCGACGACGTCGCGTACGGCCTCGCGATCTGCTTCGACATCATCGACGACGGCCTCGTGCGCGAGATGGTGGCCGACCACGGCGCCCAGATCATCCTGGCGCCCACGAACAACGCCGACTTCGGCGAGGGATCGTGGGAGAACGTGCAGCAGCTCGCGATCGCGCAGCTGCGGGCGCAGGAGGCGGGTCGAGCGCTCGTCAACGTGTCGACCGTCGGCACGAGCGCCATGGTGCTGCCGGACGGCACCATGGTGGATAGGCTGCCGCAGTACGAGCCAGGAGCCATGATCGAGACCTTGCCGCTCAGCGACACCGTGACGCCGGCGATGGCCGCGGGTGCGTGGATCGAGCGCGCGATCGCGATCGCGACGCTCGCGGCGCTGCTGGCTCTCGCCCTCGTGAGGAGACGACGTGCCTAGTGCCCTCGTGGTCGTGCCCACCTACGACGAGGTCGACAGCCTCGAGCGCACCATCGGCAGGCTGCGCCAGTCGGTGCCGCACGCGAGCGTGCTCATCGTCGACGACTCGAGCCCCGACGGCACGGGCGACCTCGCCGACCGTCTCGCCGCGGAGGACTCGGGCATCGAGGTGCTGCATCGCACCGAGCGCGGCTACGGCTCGGCGGTGCGCGAGGGCTTCCGCCGCGGCATCGCCGCTGGCGTCGACGCCATCGCCGTCATCGATGCCGACGGCTCGTACGACGTGACGCTGCTGGGCGAGATGCTCGAGGCCGTCGGCGAGGACGTCGACCTCGTGATCGCGTCGCGCTGGGTGCCCGGCGGCGACGTGCGTGCCATGGCGGGTCGTCGACGCGTGCTGTCGCGGGTCGGCAACCGCTACGCGCGCGCCGTGCTCGGCACCGACGTGCAGGACCTCACGTCGGCGTTCCGCGTCTACTCCACGCGGGTGCTGCGCCGCATGCCGCTCGACCGCATGCGCTCGGACTCGATCGCGTTCCAGATCGAGCTCGCCGTGCGCGTCGCGCAGGCCGGCGGTCGCATCGTCGAGATGCCGGTGCAGTTCACCGAGCGCGCCGTCGGCGTCTCGAAGACGAACGTGGCCATGGCCCTCGGCACGCTGCGCCGCGTGACCCAGTGGGGCGTGCACGGCATCCGCGCGCGTCCGCGCACCAAGCCGTAGCGATCCCCACCGCACGGCCCGCCCTCCGTCGAGGCCGTGACGACGGACGCGCGTCAGCGCAGCGTCGCCAGCGCGAGGTCGGCGCGGTCGGTGACGATGCCGTCGACGCCGAGCGTCACGAGCCTGCGCATGTCGTCGGGGTCGTTCACCGTCCACACGTGGACCTCGACGCCGGCCGCATGGAAGGCGTCGATCGAGGCCCGGTCGACGATGCGGATGCGACCGAGCCGCTCGGGTACCTGCACGGCCGGGATCCCCGCGAGGATGCGCGCGAGCGCCGTCCGACGGCGCAGGCGCACGGCCACGAGCGCGCGCGCCATGACGCCGCGCGAGGCGCTCGTCGCGACGCCGGGGAGCGCCGCGACGGCCCGCGCGCGCGTCGCGTCGTCGAACGAGGTCACGAGGACGCGTCCCTCGGCGCCGGCCTCCAGGATCGCCCGCGCGGCGGGCTCCACGGCCGCCGGCACCTTGAGGTCGAGGTTCCACCGCGCCTCGGGCAGCGCGTCGAGCGCCTCGGCGAGGGTCGGCACGCCGTGCCCGCCCCCGAGGTCGAGCGACTGCAGCGCCTGCGCCGACGACGCGTCGACGCGCGTCGCATCCTGCGACACCCGCTCGAACGTGGCGTCGTGCGCGAGCATGGCGACGCCGTCGGCGCTGACCCGAACGTCGGACTCGACGTGGGTGGCGCCGACGGCGACGGCCGCGCGGAACGCGGCGAGCGTGTTCTCGGGAGCCTCGGTCGCCAGCCCGCGGTGGGCGAGGATGCGCGGCCGAGGCCCCTCGAGGAAGGTCACTGCTGGGGCGGCTGCGGCGTCGACGGCGGCTGGGGAGCCGGGGGCTGCGGCGCGGTGCCGGGCACCTCCTGCTCGGCCTCGCGCACCGAGTCGAGCGCGTCCTCGAGGCCCACGCCGGGCGTCTCGTCGGCGATCGACGTGCCCGACGAGATCGTCGGCGTCTCGCCGGCACCCTGCGGGTCGATGCCAGAGTCCTGCAGCGTCTCGGCGATCGACGGCACGGAGACGTCGCTCACCGAGTCGGGCTCGAAGGTCTCGTCGAGGATCGACGGGCCCTGGTTGTCGGAGAACGACTTGGTGGCCTTGAACGGCACCTCCGCCTTGCCCTCGAAGAATCCCTTGCCGATCTCCTGCAGCGCATCCGTGAGCTCCGACGGGATGATCCACAGCTTGTTCGCGTCGCCCTCGGCCAGCTTCGGCAGGGTCTGCAGGTACTGGTAGGCCAGCAGCTTGTTGTCGGCGTCGCCGGCGTGGATGGCAGCGAAGACGCGCTCGATGGCCTCGGACTCACCCTTGGCGAGCACGACCTGCGCCTCGGCGTCACCCTTGGCGCGAAGCACCTGCGACTTGGCGTCACCCTCTGCACGGAGGATCGTCGACTGGCGCTGACCCTCGGCCTCGAGGATCTGCGACTGCTTGAGACCCTCTGCCGTGAGGATGGAGGCGCGACGCTCGCGCTCGGCGCGCATCTGCTTCTCCATCGGCTCGAGGATCGACTGGGGCGGGTCGATCGACTTCAGCTCGACGCGGGTCACCTTGATGCCCCACTTGCCGGTGGCCTGGTCGAGCACGGCGCGCAGCTGCGAGTTGATGACGTCGCGGCTCGTGAGCGCCTCCTCGAGGTTCATCGAGCCGACCACGTTGCGGAGCGTCGTCGCCGTGAGCTGCTCGACTGCCGAGAGGTAGTCGGCGATCTCGTACGTCGCCGAGCGCGGGTCGTTGACCTGGAAGTAGACGACGGTGTCCATCGCGACGTTCAGGTTGTCCTCGGTGATCACCGAGAGCGGCGGGAACGTGCGCACCTGCTCGCGCATGTCGACGCTGTAGGCGAGTCGGTCGATGACCGGCACGAGGATGTTGAGGCCGGGGCCGAGCACGCGGTGGAAGCGGCCGAGGCGCTCCACGATGCCGGTGAATCCCTGCTTGACGATGCGGATCGACCTGGCGATGATCACGACGGCGACGATCAGGACGATCGCGACGATGATCAGCAGCAGGACTGGGCCGAAGAGGTCCATGTCTCGGTGCTCCTAGCTTCTCGGTGTGTGGTTCTCGGGTGTCTGGGGGCCGTCAGCGCTCGGCGGGCACGACGACGACGCTCGCGCCGTCGACGGCGGTGACGACGACGCGCTCGCCGACGTCGAGGTCGCGCGGGCGCGTGACGGGGGAGAGGCGTGCCGTCCAGGTCTCGCCGTTCACGAGCGTGACCTCGCCCACGAGGCGCACGAACTGCTTCGTGACCTCGCCGCCGAGGCCCGCGATGGCGTCGACGTTCGTGCGGGCGCCCTGCCCGGATCGGTGCAGGCGCTCGAGCAGCGATGGGCGCACCAGGAAGAGCAGCAGCGCAGCGGCGACGGCGGCGATGATCACCTGGGCCCAGATGGGCAGCCCGGTGAGGCTCGCGACGAGGCCGACGAGCGACCCGGCGCCGAGCATGAGGAAGGTGAGCTCGAGCGTGATGAGCTCGATCACGAGGCAGATCAGGGCGATCGCGAGCCAGCCGACCCACGCCCACATCCAGATGTCCATCCACCCTCCTCTGCACCCATCGTAGTCAGCGAGACCCGTCGCTCCCTGGGTGCGTTCGGAGGCTTCGGCGCTGCGACGATGCATGTGCCCGACGTGCCCCGAAGGTAGGGTCGAAGGTCGAGAAGAAGGAGCACTCGTGGACAACCCGCTGCAGCCGGCATCGCTGGCTGGCAAGGCCGCGCTCGTCACCGGATCGAGCCGCGGCATCGGTGCCGCGACGGTCGGCTACCTCGCCGGTGCCGGAGCCGACGTCGTCGTGAACTACCGCAACAAGGCGCCGCGTGCCGAGAAGGTCGCCGCGGCTGCGCGCGAGGCGGGCGTGCAGGCGCTCGTCGTGCAGGCCGACCTCACGGAGGCCGCGAGCGTCGAGGCGATGTTCCAGGCCGCGAAGGACGCCTTCGGCGGCCTCGACGTGCTCGTAATGAACGCCTCCGGCGGCATGGAGGCGGGCCTCGGGGAGGACTACGCCATGCGGCTCAACCGCGACGCGCAGGTCGCCCTGCTCGACGCCGCGGTGCCCGTGCTGCGCGAGGGCGCGCGCGTCGTCTTCGTGACGAGCCACCAGGCGCACTTCATCCGCACGGTGCCGACGATGCCCGAGTACGAGGCCGTCGCGCTCTCGAAGCGTGCGGGCGAGGACGCGCTGCGCGACCGCATCGTCGAGCTGCAGGCGCGCGGCATCGAGTTCGTCGTCGTGTCTGGCGACATGATCGAGGGCACCATCACGGCGACGCTGCTCGAGCGCGCCAACCCCGGCGCCATCGCCGGTCGTCGCGAGGACGCCGGTCGCCTCTACGACGTCGACGAGTTCGCCGCCGAGGTCGCGCAGGCCGTCGTCGATCCCGTGCCGCACGACCACACGCGCCTCGTGGGCGACGTCTCCGGATTCCAGGGCCGCTGATGCGCGCGCAGCACATCGAGCAGCTCGTCGAGCTCTCCCGGCCGGCCGTCCACCCCGAGGGGTGGGCGGTCGTCGCTGCCTCTCGGCCCGACGTCGCCGCGAACCGCCGCGTGGGCCAGCTGTGGCGCGTCTCGCTCGCCGACGGCGTCCGCACGCGCATCACGCAGGGCGTCGCCGACGGCGCGCCGCAGCTGACGCCCGACGGCACGCGCATCCTGTTCACGCGCGCCGACGCCAAGGGTCGCCCGCAGGTGTGGGTCATGCCCGCCGACGGCGGCGAGCCCGTGCAGACGACGGATGCGCCCGGCGGCGTGACCGGCTTCCGCATCTCGCCCGACGGCACGCGGCTCGCGCTCACGGTGCGCGAGGTCGAGCCGGGCCGTGCCGGCACGGTCGAGGGCCTCACGGCCGAGGCCCAGTCGCCGCGACGCATCGTCGACCTGCACGCGCAGCGCAACGGCGTCGGCTATCGCATCGATGCGCGCAGCCGCGTCGCGGTCGCGACGATCCTCGACGTCGGCGCCGAGCCCGACTACGAGCGCGCACCCGCGCCGGCCGATGCGGGCGCCGAGGCGCCGAAGCCCGGCTCGCGCATCCCCGAGGCGACGACGCTCACGTCGGGCGACGTCGAGCACGTCGGCGCCGTGTGGAGCGCCGACGGCCGCGAGGTGCTCGCGATCCGCGTCGACCTCGGACCCGTGACCGACCTGCGCGGCGCGATCGTCGCGATCCCGGTCGACGGCGGCGACGAGCGCGAGGTGCTCGGCACGGAAGCGAACCTGTCGATCGGCGAGATCGCGGCCGACGCGCACGGCGTGTGGGCGATCGCCCAAGATGTCACCGAGTCGGGCATCGACTTCGTCGCCCGCAACGCCAGCCTCTACCGCGTCGTCGGCGACGCCGTCGAGCAGCGCACCGACGAGGAGTCCGTCGACCTCGCCGAGGGCCATCTGACCCTCGTCGACGACGGCGTGCTCGTGCAGGACCGCACGCGCGGTCGCGTGCAGGTGCTGCACGTCGGCATCGA
This sequence comes from Agrococcus jejuensis, assembly GCF_007679035.1. Lineage (GTDB taxonomy): Bacteria > Actinomycetota > Actinomycetes > Actinomycetales > Microbacteriaceae > Agrococcus > Agrococcus jejuensis_A. The sequence goes on from NZ_VEFR01000001.1 coordinate 505,817, forward strand.
CGGCGTGACCCGGCTGACGACCGACGCGACGGAGGCCACGGGCGTCGCCACCCACGGCGACCAGGTGGTCGTCACGGTGCAGACGCCGACGTCGTTCGGCGAGCTCGGCATCGTCGAGGGCGACGGCACCGTGCGCATCCTCACCGACTTCGGCGCGCCGCTGCAGGAGGCGGGCATCACGGTGCCGACCGAGCACGACCTCGTCGTGCGCGACGGCTCGCGCGTGCACGGCTGGGTGTGGCTGCCGGAGGGCGAGGGACCGCATCCCGTGCTGCTCAACATCCACGGCGGCCCGTTCGCGCAGTACGGCGTGCACGTGTTCGACGAGGCGCAGGTCGCCGTCGACGCCGGCTACGCCGTCGTGCAGTGCAACCCGCGCGGCTCGGCGGGCTACGGTCGCGCGCACGGCCTGTCGATCCGGCAGCGGATGGGCACGGTCGACCTGCACGACGTGCTCGACTTCCTCGACGGCGCCCTCGCCGCGCATCCGTCGCTCGACGCCGATCGCGTGGGCATCATGGGCGGCTCGTACGGCGGCTACCTCACGGCGTGGGCCATCGCGCACGAGGACCGCTTCCGTGCGGCGATCGTCGAGCGCGGCTTCCTCGACCCCGACGCGTTCGTCGGCACGAGCGACATCGGCTCGTTCTTCGGCGACGAGTACGTGGGCACCGACCCCGAGCTCGTCGCGTCGCAGAGCCCCATGGCCGTCGTGTCGCAGGTCACGACGCCGACGCTCGTCATGCACTCCGAGCGCGACCTGCGGTGCCCGCTCGAGCAGGCGCAGCGGTACTTCGCCGCCCTGCACCGGCAGGGCACCGAGGCCGAGCTGCTCGTGTTCCCCGGCGAGGACCACGAGCTCACGCGCTCGGGCCAGCCCCGCCACCGGATCGAGCGGTTCGACGCCGTGCTCGACTGGTTCGGCAGGCGCATCCCCGCCTGATCCTCGGCACGCAGCACGAGGCCCCGCACGCCATGCGCGTGCGGGGCCTCGTGCGTCGCGGGCCTCGGCCTACGGGCTCAGCCCCGTCGAGCGCCGACGCGCTCGCGCATGCCGCGCTCGTCGTCGAGCCAGTTCTGGCCCTTGTTCTTCAGGAACAGCACGTAGACCACGAGCGACGCGGCGATCGCGATCGTCACGTAGCCGATGAAGAGCGGCACCTGACCGGCGCCGTTCGCCGCCGTGTAGAGCAGGGGAGCGGTGCCGCCGAACATCGAGTTCGCCAGCGCGTAGCCGAAGCCGACGCCCAGCGCGCGGATGTGCGTGGGGAAGAGCTCGGCCTTCACGACGGCGTTGATCGACGTGTAGCCCGTGAGGATCACGAAGCCGCCGACGAGGATCGCGAATGCCGCGACGGGGCTCGTCTGCTGCGGCAGCCACGTGAGCAGGAACCACGTGTAGAGCACGCCGCCGACGCCGAAGAACACCAGCAGCGTCTTGCGGCCCACGATGTCGGAGATCCAGCCGCCGAGCGGCTGCAGCAGCATGAGGATCGTCAGCGCGATGAGGTTGATGACCGTGCCGGTGACGACGTCGTCGCCCGCGAAGGCGCCCTTGACGATGTTGGGGCCGTTGACCGAGTACGTGTAGAAGGCGACCGTGCCGCCCATCGTGACGAGGAAGCACAGCAGCAGCGGACGCCACTGCCGCGTGAGCAGCTCGCGCATCGAGCCCGACTGCGTCGACTGGCCGGTCTTCACCGCCTCGATCGTGTCGGAGGTGAGCGACTCGTCCATCGTGCGACGCAGCCAGAAGACGACGACCGCTGCGACGCCGCCGATGCCGAACGCGACGCGCCAGCCCCACTCGGAGATCGCCGCCGTGTCGAGGGTCAGCACCATGACGAGCAGCGTCGCCTGGGCGAGCACGTGGCCGCCGACGAGCGTCACGTAGTGGAACGACGAGAGGAAGCCGCGGCGGCCGGGGATCGCCGCCTCCGACATGTACGTCGCCGACGTGCCGTACTCGCCGCCCGTCGCGAAGCCCTGCGCGAGTCGGCAGAGGATGAGGATGACGGCGGCGCCGGCGCCGATGACCGCGGCGGTGGGCGTGATGGCGATGACGAACGAGCACGCCGCCATGAGCGACACCGAGACGGTGAGCGCGAAGCGGCGACCGCGGCGATCGGCGAGCCGACCGAAGAACCACGACCCGAGGGGACGCATGAGGAACGTGACGGCGAAGATCGCCCAGATGTAGATGCCGGAGTTCTGGTCGTCCTCGGCGAAGAACTGGGACTCGAAGTACGAGGCGAACACCGAGTAGACGTAGACGTCGAACCACTCGACGAGGTTGCCCGCCGAGCCCTTCAACGTGTTGGAGACGGATCTGCGGAGGCTCGCGGGAGCGTGGGTCGTCGTCGACATGCGCTCCATCCTGGGGTGGCCGCGGTCTCCCGGGCGCACCCAGCCGCGGATCCTTACGCGCCCTTTACGTTGGCCGTGCACGGTAGCGGGGCGGCGGCATGCCTACCATGCAGGGTGCGAGTGCTCATCGCGGAGGACGACGCCTCGGTCGCCGGGGCGCTCGCAGCCGTGCTCGCACGCGCCGGGCACGAGACGACGGGCGTCGCGCGCGGTGGCGACGTGCTGCTGCGGCACCGCGACGCCGAGCTCGTGCTGCTCGACCTCGGCCTCGAGGACATGGACGGGCTCGAGGCGCTGCGCAGGCTGCGGGCCGTGAGCGACGTGCCGGCGATCGTGGTGACGGCGCGCGGCGACGAGCGCTCCACCGTGCGCGCGCTGCGGCTCGGTGCCGACGACTACCTCGTGAAGCCCGTGCGCATGCACGAGCTGCTCGCGCGCATCGAGGCCGTCGCCCGCAGGCGCGGCGGTCCGGATGCGGGCGCGGGCGCCGCGGACGTCGTGATCGTCGACGACGTGCGCATCGACCTCGCCGCGCATCGGGTCTCGACGACCGCGGGCGACGTCGCGCTGACGCCCACGGAGCACGCGCTGCTCGCGGTGCTCGCGCGACGCGTCGGCGTCGCGGTGAGCAGGCAGCAGATCCTCGACGAGGTGTGGGGCGACGCGTACGCGGCGACGTCGCGCTCGTACGACGTGCACCTCGCGCAGGTGCGGCAGAAGCTGCCCGGCCTCACGATCACGACCATCCGCGGCTTCGGCTGCCGGCTCGAGGAGGGCGACGCCGCGTGAGGCTGCGCGTGCTGCTGCCGCTGCTCGTGCTCGGCCTGCTCGCGGTGTGCGCGATCGTCGTGCCCGTCGCCGAGGGCATCGCGGTGTCGCGCACCCAGCAGCTCGCGCTGCAGCGCGCGACGGCGATGGACCAGATCGTGCAGCGGGCCGCCGCCGCCGTGCGCGACGACGATGCCGACGACCTTGCCCGCTACCTCGACCGCATGCATGCCACGTACGGCGAGGCCGTGCTCGTCGTCGACGCGGGCGGCGACGTCCTGGCGGCCGCCGGCGACATCGGCCGCGGCGCCGAGGTCGAGCGGCTCATGCTCACGGCATCGCGCGCCGTGCCGCAGTGGTCGCTGCCGACCGTCGTGCCGTGGAGCCCCGACGTGGCGCTCGTCGCCGAGCCCGTGCTCGCCGACGCGAGCGTGCCGGTCGCGGCGGTCGTGCTCGCCGTCGACCTCACGTCGGCACGTGCCGACGTCGTGCGCTCCTGGCTGCTCGTCGGGCTCGCGGGCCTGCTCGTGCTCGCGACGCTGCTCGTGGCGTCGCTGCAGTGGACGCGCTGGGTGCTGCGCCCGGTGCGCGCGCTCGATGCCGCTGCGACGGCGCTCGCCGAGCATCGGGATCCCGACCTGCGCGCCGAGTCGGGGCCGCCCGAGCTGCGCAGGCTCACCGACTCGTTCCGCCGCATGGCATCGAGCGTCGAGGATGCGCTCGAGCAGCAGCGCGGGTTCGTCGCCGACGCCTCGCATCAGCTGCGCAACCCGCTCGCAGCCGTGCGGCTGCGGCTCGACGCGTCGTCGCGCGACGCGCCCGATCCCGAGATGCTCTCGGCGGTCGACGGCGACCTCGACCGCCTCGAGCGCACCGTCGACCGCATGCTCGACCTCGCCGACGCCGAGCATCGTGCCACGGCCGAGGCGAGCGGCCGGCGCTCGGGGTTCGCGGAGTCGTCGCCCCGCGCCCACGTCACGTCGGCGGCGGCGCTGGCGGAGCCCTGGATGCGGCAGGTGGCCGAGGCCGGGCAGCGGCTCGTCGTCGAGGGCGACGAGGAGGTGGCGGTCGCGTGCCGCCGCAGCGACCTCGAGGAGATGGTCGAGATCGCGATCGACAACGCCCGCAAGTACGCGGGCGAGGGTTCGACCGTGGCGCTGCGGCTCGCGCGCGACGCCGACCGCGTCGTGCTCACGATCGCCGACGACGGGCCGGGCCTCGCTGCCGACGACCTCGCCAGGGCGGGCACGCGCTTCTGGCGCGCGTCGGCGCACGGCAGCCTCCCCGGCACCGGGCTCGGCCTCGCCATCCTGCGGGAGCTCGCACGCGCGAACGACGCCACGGTCGTCGTCGGCGCCGCAGACGCGGGCGGCCTCGCCGTGTCGCTCCTGCTGAGGGCCGCGTCGTGATCGCGCACGGCGTGCTCGCCAGGCGCACGGTCCTCGTCGGCGCTGCCGCGGCGCTCGCATCCGCGCTCGCCGGCTGCACGCTCGGGCAGTCGCCGCCGCGCCTCGCGATGGCGTGCGGCGAGCGCGGCGGCACCTACGTGCAGTTCGGCGACCTGCTGCGCACCGTGCTCGCCGACCGCGGCGCGGCGACGCTCGAGGTGCTCCCGTCCGGCGGCAGCGTCGAGAACCTCGCGATGCTCGCAGCCGGCGAGGCCGACCTCGCGATCGCGCTCGCCGACGCCGTGGCCGAGCATGACGGCGCACTCGCGGCCATCGGCCGCGTCTACCAGAACTACCTGCAGTGCGTCGTGCGCGCCGATGGCCCGGTGACGATGCTCGACGACCTCGCAGGGCGCCCCGTCGCGGTCGGGGCGCCGGGCTCGGGCGCCGCGCTCACGGCCGCGCGCGTGCTCGACGCGGCTGGGCTCGCGACGGGCACGGATGCGGTCGTGCCCGTCGCGCTGCTGCTGCCGGAGGCCGTCGACGCGCTGCGCGACGGCACCATCGACGCGTTCTTCTGGTCGGGCGGCGTGCCGATCCCCGAGGTGCTGCGCCTGCAGCGCGACGTGGCCGTGACGCTCGTCGACCTCACGCCGACGCTGCCCGTGCTCACAGCAGCGCACCCCGGTGCGTATGCGTCGACGTCGGTGCCGAGCGGCGTCTACGACACGCCCGGGCCCATCCCCGCCATCGGGGTGTCGAACCTGCTGCTCGCACGACCGGACCTCGCCGACGACGTCGCCGCGCGCCTCGTCGACGCGCTCGTCGACGACGCCGAGGCGCTCGTGCCCGACGACTCCGTGGGCGTGCAGTACCTCACGGCCTCCAGCCTCATCGACACCGACCCCGTGCCGTTGCATGCCGCCGCGCGGGACCGCTATCGCGAACGCTACGGCTGACGCTCTCGCCGGGCTCGCCGCGCCTCGCACCCCCGTAGGATCGGGGCCGTGGACGTCCTCGCCGTGGATCAGCTGCCCGTCACCGCGACCGAGATCGCATCGTGGGCGATCGCGCTCATCGCCGTCGCGATCGTCGTGATCGGGGGCATCGTGCTGCTGGTGTCGCGTCGCCGCAAGGCTGCGCAGGCGCAGGACGCCGCCGCTGCCGACGGCGCGGCGCCTGCCGACGGCGCGGGACCCTCCGACGCCGCGGGGCCTTCCGACGGCGCGGGGCCCTCCGACGGCCCGACGAATGCCTGACGACGCCAGAGGCGTGCGCCGCACGGCGCGCGTGCTGTGCGTCGACGAGACGGGCGCGACGCTGCTGTTCCACACACGCTGGGACGACGAGGTCGCGCCGCCGCGCTGGCTGACGCCCGGCGGCGGCATCGAGGCCGACGAGAGCGAGCGCGAGGCAGCCGTGCGCGAGCTCTTCGAGGAGACCGGCCAGCGCATCGACCCCGCGGCGCTCGTGGGTCCCATCGGGCACGCGCGCGTGCCGCATCCCGACGGCCACCCGTATGCCGCGACCGACGCCGTGACGTTCCTGTGGCGCACGCCGCGCTTCACGCCCGTCGACGACCACCGCATGCCCGACGAGCTCGACGACATCCTCGCCCATCGCTGGTGGACGGCCGACGAGATCCGCGCATCCGACGACGACTTCAGCACCGAGGACGCGCTCGCAGCGCTCGACCGGCTCGCGGGCGGCGACCCGCAGCCGGGCGACGCGGTGCGCGTCGAGGGCGCGAAGTGGAACGGCAAGCCCCACTGGCGCTACGACGCTCGCGTGCTCGGCACCGACGAGCACGGCCTGTGGATCGGCGTCGACGCCGGCACGACCGTGCAGAAGGGCTGGCGCAAGGAGTACCTCACGGGGCACGCATTCGTGCGGCTCGTGCCGCCGACGACCGTGGCATGGGACGACGGGTCGTGGATGCTGCCCGGCTGGTGGGACCGTGCCGACGTCGACGCCTACGTCGACGTCACGACGCCGCCGACCGTGCGACGCGACGCGACGGGGGAAGGCTGGATCGTCGAGTACGTCGACCTCGACCTCGACCTCGTCGTGCCGGCGAGCGGCCTGCCCGCGTGGATCGACGACGAGGACGAGTTCGCGGCGCGATCGGTGTCGCACGGCTGGCCGGCATGGCTCGTCGAGCGCGCCCGCGCCACGGCCGACGACCTGCTCGCCCGCTCGTCGAGCACGCCGGCCGTCGCGATGGAGGCGGGGCACGCCTGGCTCGCGAGGCAGCTCGAGGCCGCCGACGGCGAGTGACCGGCAGGCGGTGAGCGCCTAGGCCTGCACCTCGCGCTCGGCCGCCGCGACGAGCGCATCCCGATGCCCCGGCTTCACCGCGTCGGACTCGAGGCCCTCGAGCACCGCCGCGTGCACTCGCTCGACCCCCGCCTCGGAGACGAGGCCGAGGCCGTGCGCGATGCGCGCGGCGCCCGAGTACGTCTGGAACGTCGACACGCCCTGGCGGGACCATCGCGCACGGCGCTCGGCGTCGACGCCCGTGACGTCGTGGATGAGCACGCGTGCGACGAACTCGGGGGCGCGCGCGACCATCGCGGCGCCCACCTGCGGATCCGCCTGCCCGGAGTCGCCGACGAACACGTACCGGCACTCGGGGAAGAGCTGCCGCTCGTGCTCGAAGTTGTGCAGCTTGCGCGCCGCGATCGACGCCTTCGTGACGAGGTTGAGGAAGGAGCCGCCGAGCACGGCGTGCGGCGGCAGGCCGAGCGGTGCGAGGGCGTCGCGCGTGTACTGCTCGATGAGCGCCTTCGGCCCCTCGGGTCGCGCGGTGACGAACGTGAGGTCGCCGGGTCGGCTCGGCTCGGCGGCCGCGCCGTTGTCGAGCTCGGTGAGGAACGCCACCGCGCCGGGGTAGACGACTCCGCGCACGTAGCGACGATCGTGGAGCATGCACTTCACGGTGTCGTCGATGTCGCTGAGGATGCGCAGCTCGTGGTCGTCGCGCTTGCTCGACTCGTGCGCGATGCGCCGCAGCACGTGTCGACGGTCCGCGAGCGTGAGGCGCTCGAAGACGAGATGCTCGAGGTCGTGCCGATCGCCCGTCGCGTTGAGCCGGTACTTGAAGTCGCGGAAGCCCTCGCCCTCGAGCGCATCGAACACGCTGCGGATCGCGCTCGAGAACGTCGCGCGATTGCGCACCGAGCGCATGGCGTGCACGACGCGCGCGAGGACGCCGGGGGAGAGGTCGCCCGCCCGGTCGAGGCAGAGCAGCGCGACGAGCTCCGGCCGTCGATCCGTCCTGAGCCACGGCCCGTCGAAGCCGCGCATGAGGCGTTCGAGGTCGAAGCCGTCGAGCACGGCGTCGAGGTCGTCGGCATCGCGGAGCGTCGCGAGGATGCGCGAGCGGGGGTCGGTCATCGTCGTCCTCCTGGTCGGCGCACGAGCAGCACGCCGGGGTCGATCCACGCGTCGAGGCGGGTGATGCGGCCGTGCGCGTCGCCGTCGATCTGCACGGGGATGCGGTCGGCATCGAGCCGCACGCGCCGCCCGGTGCGGTGCGAGAGCACGCCCTCCGCGCGCGCGAGCCCCATGCCGGATGCGGCGATGCGACCCCAGTGCGCGATGCGGCGCGGCGAGACGGCCGCGAGATGCAGCAGCCCGTCGTCGGGCCGCGTGCCGGGCACGACGCGCAGGCCCATCGTGATGCGGGCGGTGTTGTGCACGAGCACCGTCCACGCCTGGGTGCGCATCGCCGGCTCGTCGTCGAGCCGTGCGCGCACGTCGAGGAGCGGATTGGCGAAGCGACGCGCACCCGCGATGACGTACGCGCCCCAGCCGAGGCGGCGCTTGCGAGCCAGCGACGCGGCCTCGACGGCCGTGGCGTCATGACCGATGCCGACGACGACGAGGAACACGCGCGGGGCGTGCTCGCGGCCGTCGGCATGGAGCACGACGCGGCCGAGGTCCGTCGGCAGGGGAGCGGCGTCGAGCGCGATGGCCGCCGCGCGATCGAGGTCGCGCAGCGGGAGGTCGAGGTTGCGGGCGAAGAGGTTCGCGGTGCCGGCGGGCACGATGCCCGTCGGCACGCCCGTGCCGGCGAGCACGTCGGCGACGTCTCGGATCGTGCCGTCGCCGCCGACGACGATCACCGCATCCGCACCCTCGGCGAGCGCGTCGCGCGCGAGCGCATCCGCGCGGGCCTCGCCCGTCCATCGCACGTCGACGGCTCCGCGCGCCTCGAGCGCACGCACGCCACGCGCCGATGCGCGCGCGATCGGATTCGCGACGACGACCGGCATGCGCGCCAGGCTATCCGTGCCCGCTGGGCGCGGCGTCCAGCGGGCCGCGCGCTGGCGGGTGGATGCCCGGCCCGGCTCCCGCGAGCGAATAGCGTGGGGGCGTGACCCACGCGAGCCAGCACCCCGCCACCATCGCCGTCACGGCAGGCCGCCCGCCCGCCGAGTCGGATCAGCCGCTCAACGCGCAGATCATGCTCGCGTCGTCGTTCATCGCGGGTGGCGACCTCGAGTACGCGCGCTTCCAGAACCCCACGTGGACTGCGCTGGAGGAGACGATCGGGCAGCTCGAGGGCGGCCGTGCCCTCGCGTTCGCATCGGGCATGGCCGCCGTCGCCGCCGTGCTCGACCAGGTGCCCGTCGGCGGCCGCGTCGTCGTGCCGCGGCACGCCTACCAGGGCTCGCTCGGCCTGCTCGAGCAGCACCGCGTCGCAGGCCGCATCGAGCCCGTGCTCGTCGACGTCGAGGACGTCGACGCCGTCGTCGCCGCCATCCCGGGCGCGTCGCTCGTGTGGATGGAGACGCCCACGAACCCCGCGCTCGAGGTCGCGGACCTCGAGCGCATCGTCGCCGCGGGGAAGGAGGCGGGCGTGCCCGTGGCCGTCGACAACACGTTCGCGACGCCGCTGCTGCAGCGTCCGCTCGAGGACGGCGCCGACGTCGTCGTCCACTCGGCCACGAAGCTCATGTCGGGGCACTCCGACGTCATCATGGGCGCCGTCGTGACGAACGACGACGACTGGTTCACGCGCCTGCACGGCAACCGCTCGCTGCACGGCGCGATCCCGGGCCCGTTCGAGGCGTTCCTCGTGCTGCGCGGCCTCCGCACGCTCGACGTGCGGCTCGAGCGCGCGCAGGCGAACGCCAAGGCGGTCGTCGCCGCGCTCGAGGCGCACCCCGCCGTGTCGCGCGTGCGGTACCCGGGCTTCTCGACCGTCGTCTCGTTCGAGCTCGAGTCAGCGGAGCGCGCCGACCGCGTCGTCGCCGCCGTGCGGCTCGCGCGGCACGCGACGAGCCTCGGCGGCGTCGAGACGACGCTCGAGCGCCGTCGTCGCTGGGCGAGCGAGTCGAAGAGCATCCCCGAGGGCCTCATCCGCCTCTCGGTCGGCATCGAGCACGCCGACGACGTCGTCGCCGACCTGCTGCAGGCGCTCGACGCGTAGGGGCGCCGCCCGCCGCGTCCCTCGCCGGGATGCACCGGTCGGAGGTCGGTCCTAGGCTGATCGAGGCGTCGCGGCACCCGTGACGCGTCGACTCGACCGACGGAGCACCATGACCGCCGCGCAGCATCCGGCCGACGGCCACGACCTCATCCGCGTGCAGGGTGCCCGCGAGAACAACCTGAAGGACGTGTCGGTCGACATCCCGAAGCGTCGGCTGACGGTGTTCACGGGGGTCTCGGGCTCCGGCAAGTCGTCGCTCGTGTTCGGCACGATCGCGGCCGAGTCGAAGCGCATGATCGACGAGACCTACCCCGCGTTCGTGCAGGGCTTCATGCCGTCGCTCGCGCGGCCCGAGGTCGATCGCCTCGAGGGGCTCACGACGGCGATCATCGTCGACCAGGAGCGGCTCGGCGCCAACCCGCGATCGACCGTCGGCACGGCGACCGACGTCAACGCCATGCTGCGCATCCTCTTCTCGCGCCTCGGCGACCCGGCGATCGGCTCGCCGAACGCGTTCTCGTTCAACGTGCCGAGCGTCAAGGTCTCGGGCACGATGACGATCGAGCGCGGGGGAGGGCCGGAGTCGATCGAGCGCGCCGAGACGATGCTCGGCGGGATGTGCCCGCGGTGCGAGGGCCTCGGCCGGGTGAACGACATCGACCTGACGCAGCTGTTCGACGAGTCCAAGTCGCTGCTCGAGGGCGCCATCACCGTGCCGAACTACACCGCCGACGGTTGGCTCGTGAAGATCTTCGTCGCCTCGGGCTTCGTGCCCGGCGACGTGCCCATCCGCGACTTCACCGACGAGCAGCGCCACGACTTCCTCTACCGCGACCTCACCAAGGTCAAGGTCGAGTCGATGAACATGACCTACGAGGGTCTCGTGCCGAAGATCCAGAAGTCGATCCTGTCGAAGGACAAGGAGTCGATGCAGCCGCACATCCGCGCGTTCGTCGACCGCGCCGTGACCTTCCAGCCGTGCCCCGACTGCGACGGCACGCGGCTCGCGGAGCCCGCGCGCTCGTCGAAGGTCGCGGGGCTGTCGATCGCGGATGCGTGCCGCATGCAGATCTCCGATCTCGTCGAGTGGGTGCGCGGCATCGACGACCCGTCGGTCGCGCCGCTCATCCAGTCGCTGTCGGCGACCCTCGACTCGTTCGTGGCCATCGGGCTCGGCTACCTGTCGCTCGACCGGTCGTCGGGCTCGCTCAGCGGGGGAGAGGCGCAGCGCACGAAGCTCATCCGACACCTCGGCTCGGCCCTCACCGACGTCACGTACGTGTTCGACGAGCCGACGATCGGTCTGCATCCGCACGACATCCAGCGCATGAACGACCTGCTGCTGCAGCTGCGCGACAAGGGCAACACCGTGCTGGTCGTCGAGCACAAGCCCGAGACGATCGCGATCGCCGACCACGTCGTCGACCTCGGCCCGCGTGCCGGCTCGGAGGGCGGCACGATCCAGTTCGAGGGCACCGTCGAGGGGCTGCGGGGCTCGGGCACGCTCACGGGCACGCATCTCGACGATCGTGCGACGCTGAAGGATGCGGTGCGCGCGGGCTCCGGTGCCATCGAGGTGCGCGGGGCGACGGCGAACAATCTCACGGGCGTCGACGTCGACGTGCCGCTCGGCGTGCTCACGGTCGTCACGGGCGTCGCCGGCTCGGGCAAGTCGTCGCTCGTGCACGGCTCGATCGGCACGCGCGACGGCGTCGTCACCATCGATCAGACGTCGATCCGCGGCTCGCGTCGCTCGAACCCCGCGACGTACACGGGGCTGCTCGAGCCGGTGCGCAAGGCGTTCGCGAAGGCGAACGGCGTGAAGCCGGCGCTGTTCAGCGCGAACTCCGAGGGCGCGTGCCCGACGTGCAAGGGTGCCGGCCTCATCTTCACCGACCTCGGCCCGATGTCGACGGTGTCGACGACATGCGAGGACTGCGGCGGCAAGCGCTTCATGGCGTCGGTGCTGGAGTACACGCTCGGCGACCTCGACATCAGCGAGGTGCTGGGGCTGTCGGTCGCCGAGGCGCGCGCGTACTTCGCTGCCGGACCGTCGAAGGTGCCCGCCGCCCTGTCGATCGTCGAGCGCCTCGCCGACGTCGGCCTCGGCTACATCAAGCTCGGGCAGCCGCTCAACACGCTCTCGGGCGGCGAGCGCCAGCGCCTGAAGCTCGCGGTGCAGATGGCCGAGGACGGCGGCGTCTACGTGCTCGACGAACCGACGACCGGCCTGCACCTCGCCGACGTGCAGCACCTGCTGGGCTTGCTCGATCGGCTGGTGGACTCGGGCAAGACCGTCATCGTGATCGAGCACCACCAGGCCGTCATGGCGCACGCCGACTGGATCGTCGACCTCGGCCCCGGCGCGGGCCACGACGGCGGCCGCGTCGTCTTCGAGGGCACGCCCGCCGACCTCGTCGCCGCGCGCTCGACGCTCACGGGGGAGCACCTCGCCGAATACGTGGGGGCGTGAATGGCATTCAGGATTCTCACAGGTTCGGGGGAGCGATGACGAGGCGCCGAGGGATCTCGCGGGCGTTCCTGCCGCTCGCGGCGCTGTTCGGCATCCTCACGTTCGTGCTCCTGCCCCTCGGGCAGGCGCTGTGGATCGTGTGCATGCCCATCGCGGCGACCTTCGTCGTGCTCGCGGTGCGCACCCGCGACGAGGGCGAGTCCGACGAGGACGTCGAGGATGCCATCGACGAGTCGCGCTGATGGCCGGCTTCGTGCAGGCCAGCGCGGCGAGGCGACTCGAGCGTCAGATCCACCGACGCTCCGGCGCACTCATGCCGTCGCTCGAGCTGCCGATGCCGCCCTGGGGTCCGGAGCTGGCCGACGACCTGGTCGACGTCGCCTCGGACGTCGTGGTGCTGCAGGCGACGCTGGCCGGATCGCGCGCCTGGCAGCACGACGACGACGGCGCGCGCCTGCGACGCGATGCGCTCACGACCATCCAGTCGATCCGCGAGCGTTGCCTCGCGCTCGACCTGACGATCACCGAGCACGCGGTACACGAGGTCGAGTCGCTCGTGCGCGCCTGGGAGGCACTGACCCTCCGGCCCTGAACTCTCTCCCGCACCGTGACGTTACGCCGATAATGCACATTATGTCGGACTGAAGTAGGTGGCACCCCTCTCTCGCTCGTTCGGCAACGGCAGAGGCGTGGGTCGTGCGGGCCGGTCGACGCGACCGATGGGATGCCGATCGGCCGACCATGCGCGGACAGCACGCGCGTCGCTCGGCCTACGCTGATCGGATGAGTCCGTTTCTTCCTGGCTCGCGCGGAACGCAGCCTTGCCCGAACTGCGGCGCACAGGTTGCTCAGTCCGACCGGTACCCCTCATACCTGTGCCAGGAATGCGAGGCTCGCGCAGTCGATGCGAACGGCGCACGCGTGGCTGGATCGAACGCGTCGTTCGGCGGCGGGTTCGTGCTGCACTGGCCGGACGGCGAGCACGAACCGCTCCCCTGCATCTCGGCACGGGTGTGGGTCGACGGACGCGAGTGGGACTACTCCGAGGCACGATTCGGCGGAGTGCTGATCACGCCAGCGCGAGAGCGCTGACCTGCGTCACGTCTGTGGAGCTCCCCGCTCCGGGCAATCGACTGCATCTCGGTCGCTCGCCGCTCACGGCGAGGGCTGCCCGTCTTCGGCGGCGATCGGTGGCCCGCGCCTCCCTGCCGTAGTCATCGGAGCATCTCGCCGTTCCAGCAGCGCGACGCCGTTCACGGAGGCGCACCGCCGGGACGAAGCCGACAGCGCGCCCTTCCCAGGTGCCGCTCCTTCGCGCACATCCCCAGCCTCGTGCTCATCGACACGCAGCTCGTCGTGAACGCACCCGTGCAGTTCCTGCGGACCGCCACCCGCACGCACATCGCGCAGGCGGGCGACAGTCGACACGAGCTCACGACCTACGTTGGCATCCCCGAGATCCAGTCGAGGACGGCATGAAGGACTCGCGACGTGTTCGTACGCTTCCGACTCTCGAGCACGTGTGCGTCCGAATCGTTCCCTGACCGACGCCTTCTCGATGCGGAAGGCAGGCGTGAGCCGCGACCCGACCACGCTGATGTTGCAGAACATGCACCACGCGTGACCACTGGCTGACCGCCACCTTCGTCCTGGATGTTGCGGAATCTGCATCACAGGTGCAGGTTCCGCGACGCAGGAGATGGCTGCTCAGACGGGGCGCACCCAGACGTGCTCGCCGTTCGCCGCGGCCGTGCGAACGTGCACGTCGAGAAGGGTGGCCTTCGTCGCGATGCCCCGTTCGGCGGCAGCGGCGGCGACCTGCTCGCTGAGGTCCTGCCAGTCGCGCGTACCCTGCATGATCTGCCCGAACTCAGGCGCCTGACGGCTGCTCAGTCGCACACCGGTCGGATGCGCGACGAGATCGACGATCAGCTGGCCCGCGGAGACCGCGATGCTCCAAGCGTTGGACCCCGGCACGCTGCTGACCCTCTTCTTCGATGCCGACGCCACGCCCTGGACGAGTGCGTTCGCGGACGCGAGATCCGTATCGAGATCGAGCGAGGTCGCCATCGCCTCGAGCGCTGTCGTGATCGTTCGGGAGGACGCGCGGCGCCCTAGCTCGCCGCCCTTCGCCTGAGCGAGACGCCGGAGACGTCGTCGAACGAGCGGGTATCCGACGAGCAGCGCAGCGATCAGAACACCGATCAAGAGCGCGAGAACGGGATCCATGGCGGTACGAGGTCTCCTCCACGAGTGGGTTCTCGCGAAGAGTAGCGCGCCGCACCTGGAGATCTCCGCTCGACGAGTTCGTGAAGCGAGCTGGGACCAGCTGAGACCGTGAACCAAGGGAACGGACCACCCGCCGCCAGAGCCTCGATGGAGCGACGGCGAGCGCCAGCCCATGCGCACCCTTCCGCCCCGACGAGTTCGTGCGTTCGCGACCGAGGTCGACGTCCCCGGGATCGACCATCGTCGCTCGACCGATGCTCTCCCCCATGGGGGTCGCGTCAGGTCAGGCCAGGAACGAAGAGGTGACGTCCACCCAGGCGTCGCGTGCGTCGAGATGCGCGTCGTGCGATGCGTCCACGAGATCGGTCCGACGGGCGTTCGCGTTGTGTGCGACGAAGGCGCGCTTCTGCCCCTCGGTGAACATGCCGCCGTCGGCGTAGACGACCAATGTCGGCGCCGTGACCGAGCCCCACTCGTCCCAGCGTGGAACCGCGACGTGACCGATCACGTCGATCATGACGTCAGCGTCGAAGCGCGGCCGCAAGCCATCTGGAGCCTGCTCGAGGTCGGCAGCCCACGCGCGTGCGAGCGCGCCGCCGCCGAGCGCCTCGGCTGCCTGTGCACGCGTCGCGAACGGGACCTCCCAAGCAGCGAGCCATGCGCCGAGCGCCGCATGCTCCTCGGGCGATCCGCTCCCCTCATCGACCTCGAGCAGCACGAGCCGACGCACGAGATCCGGATGCGCCGCGGCGACGAGCATCGCGGTGTGCGCCCCCATCGATTGACCGATGAGGTCGACTGGCTCGGAGGCCTCAGCACGGATGACCGCGACGACGTCGTCGACGAACGCCGCCCGCGATCGATCGGCAGGTCTGCGAGTGCTGCGACCGTGCCCGCGTTGATCGAGCAGCACGACCTTCCGCCCGCGGAGCGCCAGCGCGGTCGGCTCGAACTCCGTCCCGCTTCCAGCGAGGCCATGCAGCACGACGACCGCGGGCTCGGCGCCCGAGAACACCTGCACCGACAGCTCGACGTCGCCCCGTGCGATCGTGCGACGTTCGCCACCCATGCTCTCGACCGTACGCGCGTCCACGTCCCGGGTCGACATCCCCGATCTCCAGTGGAGAGCGGGATGCAGCACGCGCGTCGTGTCGAGACGCCTCCCTGCACCGGCGCACCATCTGTCGGTCACCGTGTGCTCGGACCGGAGACCTCTCGACCTCCTGAGCGACGGGAGGCGCAGCTGCCCGAGATGGCGATCCAGCCGTCAGCGGTCAGCGCGCTCCGGCGGCCAGACGACCGAGAAGCGCTCGAGCACGATCTCGTCGTCCTCAGACCACGTGCCTCCGCGCGCCGCTGCCACGCGCTCCCAGTAGCGGCGGTGTCGGCATCTCTACGACCTCGTCGAGCTGGACGATGCACTCATGCGCAAGGCCTGGAGCGGTCCGCACTCGACGGCTTGGCTGTGACGATGGCTCCTACTCCCCTGGACGCTGTTCATCGCAATGTCCCGACGACTCGGCTGACCGTGCTGGGCGTGCCGAACAGCGCGAGTGCGTATTGCATGGGAGTCGAGAGAGCCCCGGCAGCGTTGCGAGAGGCGGGTCTGCTCGAGGCGCTGAGCGCGACCGGCCTCGAGGTGGTCGATGCGGGCGACCTCACGATGCGGCCATGGCGTCCGGATCCGCGCCACCCGTTCGCGCAGAACGTCGACGAGGAGGCAGAGGCAACCGCCGAATTGGCGGCGGCGGCCGGGACGCTCCTGGGCAAGGGCCGTCGGCTGCTCGTCCTCGGCGGCAGTTGCGTCGTTGCGATCGGTGTGTGCGCAGGAATGAGGATCGCTGGCGCGCGTCCGCAGCTCGTCTATCTTGACCGCCACCTCGACCTCAACACGCCTGCCTCGACGACCGAGGGGTCGCTGAGCTGGATGGGCATGGCTCACGCGCTGGGCCTCGAGGGCGCGGTGCCCGAGCTCATGGATGCGGCAGGCCGCTCGCCGATCCTCGCTCCGGCCGACCTCGTCTATCTCGGGGCTGACCTGACCGATGGGACGACGCAGTGGGAACGTGACCAGATCGAAGCGCTCGGGATCGAGATCGTCGGTCAAGCGGCGATGTGCGCGGACCCGACCCGCGCCGCCACACGCGCGAGAGGGCACCTGGCCGACGAGCCGTACGTCGTGCATCTCGACGTCGACGTCCTCGACTTCCTCGACGCCCCGATCGCTGAGAACGTGAACGGCCGCAACAGCGGGCCGACGATCTCAGCGCTCGGGCGATCTCTCGCCGTGCTGATCGGAGATCCGCAGTGCTGGGGCCTCTCGATCGGCCAGCTCGACCCGAACCACGCCGCCTCGGACCCCACCGCGCTCCCCCGGCTGATCGGGACTCTCGGCGCCGCATTCACGCCCGCCCCTTCGGCCGGTGAGGAGCTCGCGACCTAGGTCGACATCCCCGCTATCCGTGGCGGGGGGGCTCCGCACGTCCTCCGGCATCGTCGCGCGCTCAGGAGGTGACGATGGCGATCCCCTGCGCGAGGATCGTGCGTCCCTCGCTCTCGATGGCGGCGAAGCGCCAGAGCTGCTCCGGGTACTCGAAGTCCGCTCCGTAGCCGGACTCGGCGCCGTTGTTATACGGCTGCACGCGCACCTCGAAGCTGCTCGCACCGTCTGCGCTCTCACCGGCGAGGTCGATGGCGACGATCTGGTTGCCCTGCTCGTAGCCGATGCCGGACGCCAGTGCCGTCTGCACGTAGGGGATGAGCAGGTTGACGTTGTAGCTCTCCATCATCGAGATGTCCTGAGCTGCGATCCGCGTCTCCCAGTCGGCACCGTAGAGTGCCTCGGCATAGGCGGGGGTCTGCGCTTGCGCGATCGCCCGCGCGAAGTCGGCCAGGTCGGGGCGGTCGGAGTCGAAGTCCGTGATGTCGGGATCGACGTCGAGCGTGATGGCGAGCTCGACGGTCTCGGTCGTGGTCCCTGCCATCCCCCACCGGTCGAATGCGGAGACGACGGCCGTCGCGAGGTCATCGCCTGAGAGACCAGCGGGGATGGCGATGTCGTCGGCCGAGGCGACGGGGATGCTCGAGACGTCGATGCTGCCTTCAGGGCGCTCCGTGGCGTCGGGGACGACGGGCGACGATGTCGCCGACGGAGCAGCGGACGGCTCCGCCGCCGCATCGGCGGAGCATCCGCTCACGACGAGGGTGGCCGCGAGCACGGTCGCCAGCCGACCAGGAAGGGATCGCATGCTTCATCCTCCGATGGCGGGCTGAGCAGCGGCTGTCGGCTGCGTCTCGGCAGCGGCTCGTACGCTGCCGGCCATGCGTTCTCCCCTGGTCGTGCTGTGCCTCGCGAGCGCGCTCGCCCTCGCGGGATGCTCCACCGCGGTGCCCGCCCCGGAGCCGTCCACGCCGGTCGACGCCCGCGTCGAGGTCCCCTCGGAGCCGAGCCATCCTCCGTACGTGCCGTCGTCGTTCTTCCCACCGGGTACGACGGGACCGGGCATCTGGGACGCGCGGCAGGTGCCCATCGTCGTCGCGGCCAGCATCGACGGCATCGGCTACCCGCTGCCGCCCGGCGCCGCGTACGACGGTTGGGAAGACGTCGATCCGAACGTCGGATTCGAGATCGGCACGATCGAGTCCGGGGTCGCGTTCCAGTGGCACTGCGCCTGGCTGGTCGAATGGGATGCTGCGAGCGACGCCGGCGACGACGAGCTGGCCACGGACATCGAGGCCCTGCTCGAGCAGTTCTGGACCCTCCCCCACATCACGCTGCTGACCGATGGCGAAGGCACGTTCCGCGAGCAGCAGACCGCGGCCGCGCCTCCTGGAGCAGACCTCAATCGTTGGTTCCTGCACTCGCTCTGCGACTGACTTCGCGCGGCATGTGGCAATGCTCTCCGCGACGTGATTCCACTCGCATCCGGAGCCGCGAGTCGGTCGCCACGAAGACGCTTCGCTCGACGATGGTGTCGCGACCGCCCCTGAGCATGGAGCACCCGGTCCGACTGCCGACGAGAGCCGGGGAGCCCAACGCCGAGAAGCCAGCGATCCAGCCGACGATGCTCGATGCCAGCACGAGCAGCTCTCCGAGCCGCCGGGCCGGTCAGATGAAGACCCGGAGCGCCAGCGACAAGCCCGATGCGACGACCAAGGCGACAAGCGCCCGGCGGTTGAGTCTCTGGGCCGCACGCAGACGCTGCTCGTCGACCTCCACTCGCCGCCCGTCGGCATCGCGAGGATCCTTCGCTCGATGCGTGCGGACCAGCGTCACGATCCAGAAGGTCAACGTCGGCAAGACCAGGAGCGCGAAGATGAGACTGTCGTTCGGACCATAGAGCACATGACGAGACTGCCCGGTCGCGCCTGAAGGACATCCCAAGCGCTGATCTGCGGCTCCGGATCGCCGGCTCGGCGGTTCCAGGTGATGGTGCGCTCTGCTCGCTCGCTTCCCCACGGCGAAGCAACCGCGGGTGCTGGCGCGTCCGCTGATCGACGACCGCCGCCCCTCCTCGGCGCCCGCACCCCGCCTCTCTATGCTGTCGCCATGTCAGATGCGTGGTTGTCCGACACCCGGCGTTCGTACGACGAGGACGCTCCCGGATACGCCCAGAAGGTCGACGGGCTGTTGGCGGAGCAGCCCTACCTGCGTGGATGCCTGGCACTCTTCGCAGAGACCGTGCAGCGGAATGGCGGGGGTCCGGTCGCCGACGTCGGCTGCGGTCCTGGATACGTCACCCGTCATCTCCACGACCTGGGTGTGGATGCCTTCGGCATCGATCTCTCTCCCGAGATGATCGCGATCGCCAAGCGCGACCACCCCGACCTCCGCTTCGAGGTAGGGACCATGACGGACCTTGCGCTGGAGACCGGCTCGGTCGCCGGCGTGCTGGCGTTCTGGTCGGTGGTCCACGTCCCCGACCACGCCGTGCCTGGCGTCTTCGCCGAGTTCCGGCGAGTCTTGCGTCCGAGGGGGGCCCTGCTGGTCGGGTTCCACGTCGGGGACGATGTCGAGCACAGCTCCGAGGCATACACGGGCCGCCCTGTCTCCATCGACACGTATCGACGCCACCCGGCCGTCGTCGAGGGCTGGCTCCGCGACGCTGGGTTCGCGATCGGCGCCACCCTGGTCATGAGACCCGGAGGAGACCGACCCGGCGCAGTCGTCTTCGCGACGAGCGGTCCGGCTTCGGCGCAGACCGACGCAGGAGCCTGACTCCCCCGCCACGTGCGCATCTCCGAGATCGAGCCGCCTCCGGGCTTGGCTCTCGGCGAAGCCTGCGATCGAGCTCGGCCGAGACGTCCCGCCATCACCCGGTGGCGGCGGATCATGGTCGGCAGCATCCTGGGAACCACGACGAGAGGACGGTGCGCGATGCACGATGTGGCATGGGAAGACGGCACGTGGACGACCCCTCCGGCGAGCGTGGAGCACGACGCCGACGGGCTGCGGGTCACCGCACGGGAGGGCAGCGACGCCTGGCGCCTCACCTCGTACGGCTTCGTCCACGACACGGAGCATGCGTTGCTCGCACCGTTCCCGACGGACACGGCGATCGAGGTCACCTTCCGGCTGGCGTTCGAGGAGCAGTTCGATCAGGCCGGGCTCTTCGTGCGACTCGACGACGAGCACTGGGTGAAGGCCGGGGTCGAGCGCAGCGATGGCACCGAGAGCCTCGGCGCCGTCGTCACCCGTGGAGCGTCGGACTGGTCATTGGCGCCCGTCTCGCATTGGAGCGGACGACTCGTCACCATCCGAGCCAGCCGCTCGGGGAACGCGCTGACGGTCCGCGCTCGCGCCGACGATGCGCCGTGGCAGCTGGTGCGGGTGGCTCCGCTCGATGCCGAAGCCGTGCTGACCGCCGGCCCCTACTGCTGCGCGCCGACACGGGCGGGATTGACGGTCCACTTCACTGCATGGAAGACGGGCCCCGCGGACACGTCGCTGCACTGAGCCCGATCGGCCTGGCCGGAGGGATGGTCAGCGCAGCACGCCGAGCCGCGCAAGGGGTCTGCGACCCTCCCGCCTTCGAGGCGCCGTCTCAGTAGCGTCGACAGCGCCAGCAGATGGCGAACGAGGAGATGGTCATGACCGAGCAGCCGCGCATCGCCACGATCGACGACGTCACGGGTCCGCGCACGATCGCGATCCTGGGCGCGGGAGGCGATCTCACGGAGCGGCTGCTGCTGCCGGGCATCGGGCAGGTGGCGGAGCTCGCCCGCATCGACGACCTGACGCTCGTCGGCGCGGCTCGCACGCCGAAGACCGACGAGGAGTGGCAGGAGGTCGTGCGCCGCAGCCTCGAGGACGCCGACGTCGCCGCGCACACCGTCGACGCGCTCGTCTCTCGCGCGCGGTTCGTCGCGACGGATGCGTCCGATCCCGAGCAGCTGGCCGCGCTCCTGGATGCGTGTCCCTCCTCCCCCGTGCTGTACGTGGCGCTGCCGCCGGCGATGGGGCATGCCGTCGCCGCCTCGCTCGCGGCGATCCAGCTGCCCGACGACCTCGTGGTCGCGATCGAGAAGCCGTTCGGCGAGGATCTCGACGACGCGATCGCGCTCGACGACGCTCTGGCAGCGGTGCTGCCGCCCGAGCGACTGTGGCGCATCGACCACTTCCTCGGCAACGCCGCCGTGGTGGGCATGCTGGGGCTCCGCTTCGGCAACGGACTGCTCGAGGCGGCATGGTCGACGCAGCACGTCGAGAAGGTCGAGATCGTCTACGACGAGGTGCTGGGCATCGAGGGGCGCGGCGCGTTCTACGACGGCACGGGGGCGCTCCGCGACATGCTGCAGAGCCACCTGCTCATGGTGCTCGCGTTCGTGGCCATGGAACGGCCCGAGGATGTGACCGTCGCCGAGGTGCATGCCCGGATGGCGGAGGTGCTCGGCGCCGTGCGGCCGTGGCGCGACGATCCGTCGACCGCGCGCCGGGCCCGCTACACCGAGGGACGCCTCGACGGGCGACTGCTGCCGGCGTACGTCGACGAGGCGGACGTCGACGCCGACGCAGGGACCGAGACCCTCGCGCAGCTGCTGCTCCAGGTCGACGTGCCGCGGTGGGACGGCGTGCCGTTCGTGCTGCGCTCCGGCAAGGCGATCGGAGCCCCTCGGGCCGAGATCGCCCTGCACCTGCGGCCGACCGCACCTCCCACGGGCATCGCGGCACGGGACGCGGGCTCGGTCCTGCGCATCTCGCTGGTCGACGGCGGGATCGCGCTCGACCTCCACGTCGACGACGCGATGCACCAGGCGCTCGTCCCGCTCGCGCTCGCCGGCGACGCACCCGAGGGGCCGCTCAGCGCGTACGGCCAGGTCGTGCTCGGGCTGCTCGCGGGCGACCGGCTGCTCTCGGTCTCCCGCGACGTCGCCGAGCAGTGCTGGCGCATCGTCACCCCCGTCCTCGCCGCCTGGGCCGACGGCGCCGCACCGCTCGAGGAGTACGAGGCCGGCAGTGCGGGGCCCGAGGATTGGTGAGCACCCGGCGCCCGAGGAGGCCGGCCGACGCCAGCGTCACGCGTCGAAGAGCTCGCGAGCGCGCCGCCACAGGTCGGCCTGCGCATCGACGAGCGTACGGCCGGAGCGAGGTTCGAGCCACGTCTCGACGGCGAGCTCGAAGCAGGCGGCCGCGACGTCGGCCAGCAGCGCCGCATCGCGGGCGTCCGTGCCACGATCCACCAGCGCCGCCGCGATGGCGCCTGCCAGGTGTCGCCTGCTGAGGAGGTTGCGTTCGACGAGGCCCTGCTCCGTGCGGATGATCGCACGTCGTCGCGCGAAGTCCTCGTGTAGCGGCTCGAGCCCGCGACAGGCGATCTCGAGACCGAGCCGAACGGCGTCGGCCGACGACGTCGCGGCATCGACACCTCGCAGCGACTCCTCGACCACGAGCGGCAGCTCACGGTCGCGCAGGAACATCACGTCCCGCTTGTCGGCGAAGTGACGGAAGAACGTCCGGGTCGTCAGCCCGGCGCCGGCCGCGATCTGCGCCACGGTCGTCTCCGCGAATCCCTGCGTCTCGAAGAGCGACAGCGCTGAGGCCTCGAGCCGCAGCGCGGCATCGGGTGACCAACGTCCCATGCGTCCATGATGACACGAGGTGACATCACGAGTACAGTGATGACATTCCGTGTCATCACGGTGCGAGTCGAGGAGAGCCCGTGGTCGAGAACGTCGCAGCCTGGATCGATGCCCCGTATGCAGACCTGCAGGTCCGGAGGGCCCCGATGCCCGTCGCCGGTCCCGGGCAGCTGCTGGTGCGAGTGCGCGCGGTGGCGGTGAACCCCCTGGATGCGGTGATCCAGTCGAACGGGACCCTGATGTACGGCTGGCTGCGATACCCCGTCGTCCTCGGCGAGGACGTCGCCGGCGAGGTCGTCGCGATCGGCGCCGACGTGCGCTCCTTCGCCGTCGGCGATCGCGTCATCGCGTACGCGATGGGCTTGGAGAAGGGCCGCGATGCACGTGGTGGCGCCGGGTTCCAGACGTTCGTCGCGGTCGAGGCTGCGATGGCAGCGCCCATCCCCGCCGAGGTCCCGTACGAGCGCGCGGTCGTGCTGCCGCTGGCAGTGAGCACGGCGGCCGCTGGACTGTTCGAGGCGAAGCAGCTCGGGCTCGACTCGTCGAGCCTGGGGCGCTCGCCCGCGCGCGACGAGACGGTCGTGATCTGGGGCGGCGCGACGAGCGTGGGCGGCAACGCCATCCAGCTCGCCCGGGCGGCGGGGTACCAGGTCATCACCACGGCCTCGCCGCGCAACCACGCGCGCATGCACGAGCTCGGCGCACGTGCGGCGTTCGACTACCGCAGCCCCGACGTCGTGGAGCGCGTCGCGGCGGCCGCGAGCGGCACGACGGTCGTCGGCGTGCTCGCGATCGCCACGGGTTCAGCAGCGCCCAGCATCGCGATCGCGCGAGCGACGCAGGCCAGGCGGGTGGCGATGGCGAGCCCGCCGGTGTCGTTCTACGATCAGCCCCGACGTCCCGGCGTGTCGGCGGCACGGATCAGGCTCATCGCACGCCTCGCCTCGCGCTCCGCCGCGCTGCAGCTCCGCAGCCGCGCCGGCGGCGTGCGGGCTTCGTACGTCTGGGGCAGTGCGATCGCCGACTCGGAGGTCGGTGTCGCGGTGTGGGAGCGGCATCTGCCTGCAGCGATCGCATCCGGGATGCACGTGCTCTACCCGGAGGCGCGCGTCGTCGGGTCCGGCCTGTCCGAGGTGCAGGGGGCGATCGACGCCGTCCGAGCAGGCGTGTCGGCTCAGAAGCTCGTCGTCAGGCTCGACGAGCGGACGACGGCCGACGACATGGGCACCGTCCGCGAGGCCCCTCCCGCTCCGTGAAGCTGCGCCACGCGGCGATCTCCGAGCATGGCTACCGGGTCGTCGGGGAGACCGGACGTCGCCGGCGCAGGCTTCCGTCATCGGGCGGTTCGGGCGTGGAGATGATCTGCACGGCCGCCGGGCTCGACAGGTCGATCCGCACGACCTTGCCGAACGATCGGCGACGAACGAGCTGCATCGTCGAGACGGCAGGCGCCGAGGATGGGCGCAGCGTGGACTCCGTGGGCAAGGGCACCCTCCCGGCAGCTCGACGAGGGCGATGGTCCGCCTCGGTTCGATGGGTGGTTCGGAGCTCGAGCCGTTCCGGCTCGGAGTCGAGACCGTGGTGCGCCGGGCAGACCGGAGCCGGTCCGAGCGGATGCGGGATCCGGACGACGGGCGGAGGGCGAGTATCACAGCCGGACCGTCGGCGCGACGCTCGGCGCCGCCGATCGGAAGACCCTACGCTCGCAGCATGCTCCTCGCAGACCAGCGCATCATCACCTTCAGCGGCGACAGCCTCGACGCCGCCGCCACCGACCTCCGCACGCAGATCGACGACCTGCCCCTGACCGCGCGCATCACGTCGCTCACCTCCGGGTGCGACGAGGGCGTGTTCTCCGGGATGGCGATCGTCGACATGATCCCCGAGGTCGACGCCAGCGCGCCCGTGAGCGACGAGGGCACCGTCACCCAGCTGTCGCAGGCCGACGGCCTCCCCGACGAGATCTGATCCGCCGCGCGCGGAGGCGCGCCAGCGTCGGCAGCAGGCGCCTCGAGCACCGCTGCGGGCGTGGGGCAATCCATCCTGGGTGTCCGTGTCGAAGAAGGCAAGGAATGTTCACGTTCCGAGAAGGGACGTACGTTCCAGCCATGACTCGTCACACGATCCAGGTGTCGGTCACCGTCGACGTCGATGACCCTACGCTCGTCCGCGCGAACGAGCTCCGCCTCACCGATGCGGTGCCCACCGCACGAGAGGCGATGGGCTCCGCCATCGTCGATGCCATCGCGGACCACGCAGCCAGCCCCCTCCACGAGCAGGGCATCGAGTTCGTCGTCGTCGCGCTCGCCGAGGACGAGCACGGCGTCGACCCCTAGGGTCAGGCGGCGAGGGCCGCGGCCCCGTCGTCGACCGGCGGGTGCAGCCACCTAGGCCCGGCGCGTGAAGAGCTGGTGCACGACACCCGACGGCGACGCCGTCGACTCGATCGCGAACCGCTGCTCGAGGCCCTCGAGCCCGTCCCAGAGCCGCACGCCGCGGCCGAGCACGACGGGCGAGACGACCAGGTGCATCTCGTCGACGAGGTCGGCCTCGAGGAACGCGCGCACCGTCGTCGGCCCGCCGCCGAGGCGCACGTCGAGGCCGCCCGCGAGGTCGGCGGCGAGCGCGAGCGCGTCGGCGGGCGCGAGATCGCGGAACGTGAAGGTCGTCTCGCCGAGCGTGAGATCGGGACGCTCGTGGTGCGTCAGCACGACGACGGGGCTGCGGAACGGCGGCTCCGCGCCCCACCAGCCCTCCCATGCGAGGTCCTCCCACGGCCCCTCCTGCGGGCCGAACTTGCCACGCCCCATGATCTCGGCGCCGATGCCGTGGTGCGTGCGAGCGGCGAAGGCGTCGTCGAGTCCCGTCGTGCCAGAGCCGACGGCCTCGTCCTCGTGACCGGAGCCCTCGACGAACGTGCGTGTGGGGAAGAACCACTCCATGAGACGCCCGCCCGCATGCCCGAACGGCGCCTCGACCGTGCGCCCCTCCCCCGTCGCGAACCCGTCGAGCGAGATCGCGAGATTGTGCACGCGCAGCTTCGTCATGCGCTCACGCTAGACCCGGGCTCGCCGTCGGCATCCGTGGAGCCCGCGATCTCCGTCTCGAGCGCGCGCAGCGCACGACGGAACCGGTGGAGGTACACGGACGTCGTGACGATCGAGCTCACCGACAGCGCCGCGACGCCCCAGAGGATCGGATGCGCGACGGCGGCGAGCACGCCGAACGCGACCGCGCCGATGGCATGCACGACGATGCTGCCGACGCCGTGCGCCTCGACCCGTCCCGGCCTCGAGAGCAGGATGCGCTCGCGCAGGTCGTCGGGCCGCGCGGTGCGTCGAACGACGAGGATCGGCATCGCGACGCCGAGCGCCACGACGATGGCGGCGACGATCGCGACGTGCGGCGCGGCGCTCGGGTCGATCACCCGGGTCAGCCCTGTCCGGGACCGCCGAGCGACTGGCCCGGCGGTGGCGTGGGACAGACCGTCGTGTCGCCGAAGGCGCCGACCTCCGCACGCACGACGACGCCGTCGGATGCGAGCGCGACGGTGAGGCCGATGCCCTCGATCGCACCGACAGCCGGGACGTGCGCGACCGGTGCGCCGTCGATGGCGACGTCGTCCTCGACGCGCTGCGACGTCGGCGACAGGAGTCCGGGCCCCGGGTTGGCTGCCAGCCAGTTCGCGGTGTCGATGACACCGGCGCCGGGCACCCGCCAGAAGCCGGTCGCGAGGCCCATGGGCGCGCACCACCACTCCTGCCACTGCAGGTCCAGCTGCGGAGCGTCCGCCGGCTCCTCGGTCACCGCGACAGCGCCCGGCGGCATCACGACGCCGGCGAGCCATGCATCCGCCTGCGCCTGCCCGGCCGCGTCGGCAGACGGCATCGTCGACGCACCGAACGTCCGCGGCGGCCACGCCGTCGGATCGACCACCGGCTCGTCGAGCGAGCCCTCCTCCACGGACGGCTCAGGGGTCGGCTGCGATGCGACCTCGCTCTCTGCATCGACGAGGAGCTGCGGCGCGCACGCCGTCAGCGCGAGCGCGGCGACGACGATGGTCACGACCATGCGGCGGTGGGGCATGAGCCGAACGCTAGGGGCACGGTCTGCGAGCCTGGTGCATGCTGCGAGATGCAGCCGTCTGCGCGTGCGCGCATCGCACCGCATCCGCCTCAGCCGCGATGGACCCCACGACTGCCGCTCCGACGTCGACCAGCTGCCCTGGCGCTGACCGCGTCAGCGCCGCGTGTGGTGCAGGTGCACGAGTCCCGACGGGAATGCGCGATGCTCGACGAGGTCGAGGTCGAGACGCACGTCGTCGGGCCAGAAGCGGGTGCCGCCGCCGACCACGCTCGTCGTCACGAACTGATGGAAGTCGTCGACGAGGCCGGCACGGATCGCCTGCGCCGCGAGCATCGGTCCATCGATCGTGAGGTCCGCCGATGCGGACGCGATGAGCGCCCGCACGGTCTCGACGTCGAAGTCGCGCTCGATGCGCGTGCGCGCGCTGCGGACCTCCTGGAGCGTCGTGGAGTACACGACCTTCTCGGCGCGCTGCCAGTCCCGCGCGAACTGCACGATGTGCGGTGGAGCGTCGGGATGCGCATGCGCGGTCTCCCAGAAGACCATCGTCTCGTACATGCGCCGGCCGTAGAGGTAGGTGCCAACGTCGCGGAAGCGATCGCCGATGAAGGTGTGCACCTCCTCGTCCTCCGCTCCCCTGCCGAGGTCGCCGTCCGCCGCGACGGCGTAGCCGTCGAGCGACGTGATCATGCCGTAGATGAGCCGCGCCATCGCGATCGCCTCCCGAGCTCCGCGCCCACCGTCGCGCGGATGCCGGCGAACCGCAACCCTTCCGACGCACGGGTGACGCATCGACACATGAGCCGCCGTGCAGCGTATGATGAATCAGGCTCAGTTTCTGGAGGACCCGTGCACATCCGGCCCGCGACGATCGACGAGGCTCGGCGGTGCGCCGGCGTCGTCGCCGCCGCGCTGCTGCACGACCCGGTCGGGGTGCGCGCCGTGCGCAGCACGCACGACCGCCTGCGACGGATGACGAGCCTCTACGAGGCCGAGCTGCGCCTCGGCGCCTTCCTCCACGGCCTGGTCGACGTCGCCGTCGTCGACGACGAGATCGTCGGCGTCGCCGCCTGGGTCGAGCCCAGCCCGTCCCGCGACATGCTCGCGATCCTGCGACAGGTGCCGCGCTACGTGCACGCGATCGGTCCGGCGCACGCCCTGAGCGCCGTCCTCGTACGACGCGCTCGCCGACGCGCTCGCCCCGACCGCCCGCACTGGCTGCTGGCCGACGTCGCCGTCGTCGATCGGGCCCGCGGCCTCGGCATCGGCGGCGCCCTCATCGAGCACGGTCTCGCGCGCATCGATGGCCCGACCTACCTCGAGGCCACGACCGCAGGGAGCCAGCGCCTCTACGAGCGCCACGGATTCACGCTGCGATCCCGCATCGGCATCGCGCCCGGCGGCTTCCCCGTGGGCATGTGGCGCGAGCCGCATCCCGTGCCCGTGCTGCGCTAGCCGACCCTCACGGCCGCACCGTGCGAGGCTGCGGCCCCGGCGACCGACGGGGCGCTCGACGCGGCGCTCGCTCGAAGCCGCCGGCGTACACGAGCCGCGCCACCCGGTACCGATGCCCGCGCCACGGCTCGAGGTACGCCACGAGCTCCGCGTCGTCGAACGCACGGCCCGCGAGCGTCTGCCCGACGACCGTCGCGAGATGGAAGTCGCCCACCGACACCGCATCGGCATCGCCCAGCACGCGCTGTCGCACCTCCGCCGACGTCCATGCACCGATGCCGGGCAACGAGCGCAGGGCGCGGTCGACGGATGCGAGGTCACGGCCGTCGTCGACGAGTCGCTGGAGGCTGCGCTCGCGAGCGGCCGCCCATCGGATCGCGGTGGCACGGCCGAGGTCGACGTCGAACGCCCGCCACTCCCCCTGCTCGACGCCGAGCCAGGCTGCGCCCGACGGGAACATGCGCATGCCCGACGGCGCGGGGGCAGGCGCCGGGTCGCCGAGACGGCGCACGAGGCGCGTCCACGACGTGAACGCCACGAGCGACTCGACGCGCTGCTCGAGGATCGCACCGACCATGCCGTGCAGCATGTCGCCGCTGCCCGCGATGCGCATGCCCGGATGCCCGCGGTGCGCGACCTCGAGGAACGGATGCGCCGGCACGAACCCGCTCGGGTCGTCGGCGTCGCCGAGGAGCACGGGA
Source organism: Agrococcus jejuensis (assembly GCF_007679035.1). Lineage (GTDB taxonomy): Bacteria > Actinomycetota > Actinomycetes > Actinomycetales > Microbacteriaceae > Agrococcus > Agrococcus jejuensis_A. The sequence goes on from NZ_VEFR01000001.1 coordinate 534,800, forward strand.
GCGATGGCCGCGACGTGCTCGGCACCCTCGCCCCATGCGAGGCAGCGCACGGCATCGCCGACGTGATCGAACCGCGCGACGGCCGCTCCGGTCGGCGTGCGGACCGTGCGCCACACGGCGCCGTCGCGGGCCCGCTGCTGCGTCGGATCCGCCCCGCCCTGCTGCGCGCGCCCGAGCGTCAGCCGCACCGACGTCGCGTGCCGCGGCACCCATTCGACGCGCGCGTCGGGCGTCGGCAGCACCGTGGGCAGGTCGAGGGCGGGCACGCTGCGACCCTACGGCCGACCACCGCCATGCCTGCCGATCGCATCGAACCGCGATGATCGGGTGCACGCGCACGCATCCGACGAGCATCGAGTGCGAAGGAGGCCACCGTGATCGCCGCGCTCAACCGCATCGTCGACGTCGTCGAGCAGCACCTCGCCGAGGACCTCGACCTCGATGCGCTCGCTCGCGACGCCGGCACGACCGGCTATCACCTGCGGCGCATGTTCTCGTCGCTCGCCGGCATGCCGCTGTCGGAGTACGTGCGGCGCCGCCGCATGACGCTCGCGGCCGCCGAGGTGCTCGGCGAGGCCGAGCTGCTCGACGTCGCCGTGCGGCACGGCTACGGGTCGACCGAGGCGTTCGGGCGCGCGTTCCGTGCCGTGCACGGCGCCTCGGTCGCCGACGTGCGGCGAGACGGCGGCCCCCTTCGTCCGCAACCGCTGCTCAGGTTCCGCCTGACCGTCGAAGGGAGCACGTCCATGGACGTCCGCATCGCCGACCAGCCCGCCATCCACCTCGTCGGGCACGCCGCGCGCGTGCCGCTCATCCACGAGGGGGTGAATCCGCACATCGCCGCGCACGTCGCGGCGATCCCGGCCGACGAGCACACGCGCCTCAAGGCGCTCAGTGCCGCCGAGCCCGCCGGCCTCCTGCAGGTGAGCGCCGACGTCGACCCCGATGCTCGCGAGGGCTCCGAGCTGACCTATCTGCACGGCGTCGCGACGCCCGCCGGCGCCGAGGTGCCCGACGACCTCGACGTCATCGAGGTGCCCGCGGGCGAGTGGGCCGTGTTCCGCACGTCCGGACCGCATCCCGCCGCGCTGCAGACCGTCTGGGCGGCGACGGCCACCGAGTGGTTCCCGTCGAACCCGTGGCGGCTGCGCCCGGGGCCGTCGATCGTCGCGATCCTCGACCGCGCCGACGACTTCAGCACGGCCACCTGCGAGCTCTGGCTCCCCGTCGAGCGCGCCTGAGGCGATCGTGGTGGACGGGGCGGGTGCATCCGCCTCGCCCGCCACTGCCTACGATGGCGGCATGCCGAAGACCGGATCCCCCGTCGCGATCCGCTTCGAGGGCGACGTCGTGCAGGTGGGCGATCGCCGCATCGTGCGACTGCCCACCGACGTGAGCGCCACGCTGCCCTCGCGCGGACAGGTCGCAGCCGCCGGCTCGATCGACGGCGTCGAGACCGTGACGGTCGTCGAGCCCGATGGCGAGAAGGGGCACTGGCTCGACGTCGCCGGCGCCGACGGCGACGCGGTCTCGGTCGATCTCGCGGTGCTGCCGACGACGCAGTGGCCGGAGCCGACGATCCCTGTCGACCTCGGCAGCGCGCTCGACCACTCCGCCACGGCCTCCGCCCGCTGGCAGGCGATCACGCCCATGGCCAGGTGGGAGTGGGTGCGCTGGGTCGCCGCGACGCGCAACGCCGACACGCGCAGCCGCCGCGTGGAGGTGAGCATCTCGAAGCTCGACGCCGGCAGCAGCCGCCCGTGCTGCTTCGACCTGTCGTCGTGCACCGACCCCGAGCTCGCGCGCAGCGGCAGGCTCGTCGCCGACTGACGCAGGCGAGCGAGCGTCCGAGGCCCGGCGCCACCGTCAGCCCAGGCAGTGCTCGTCGCCCTCGGGATCCTGCATGACGAGGCACGACTCGTCCTCGTCGTTCGCCGGCAGCAGCCGAAGACGCGTCCCGCCATGCGCGACGAGCCGTGCGCACTCCGCCTCCAGCGCAGCGACGCGGGCGTCGCCAACGAGATCCCGCGCGACGCGCACGTCGAGGTGCACGCGATTCTTCACGACCTTGCCCTCGGGCACGCGCTGGAAGTACAGGCGGGGCCCGGCGCCGGTCGGATCCTCGGCGACCGCCCACGACCCGTCGCCCGCGCGCGCCGACTCGGGCACCGCGTAGCCGAGCGCCGCGCACCAGTACTCGGCCACGCGCACGGGGTCCGCGCAGTCGAACGTCACCTGCACCTGCCGCACGATCGTCATGGCAGCACGCTAGCCACCGCATCGGGTCCGGTTCCATCCGTCGCCCACCCTCGCCGACGATCCCGCGGGTCTAGGCTGCAGCCACGCACCGTCGCGAGGAGGCACGGATGAGCACGCTCCACCAGCAGGTCGACCCGGCGGACGTCGGGATGTCGGGTCCGCATCTCGAGCACCTCGAGACGCTGCAGCGCAGCAACCTCGCCGAGCACGCGTACCAGGGCTCCGTCATGGCGATCGCGCGGCACGGCAAGGTCGCGTACGCAGAGGCCTTCGGCAAGGCCGACGAAGGCGTGCCGATGACCACCGAGGCGATCTTCCGCTTCGCGTCGATGTCGAAGACGGTCGCCGCCGCCTGCGTGCTGCAGCTCTGGGAGCGCGGCCTGCTGGGCCTCCACGATCCCGTCGCGCAGTGGCTGCCCGAGCTGGCGGATCCGCGCGTCGCCGTCGTCGAGGACTGGAACGTCACCCGCCTCGCCTCGGCCGAGCGACCGATCACGGTCCACCATCTGCTCACGATGACGGCCGGCTACACGAACACGTGGTGGCATCGCATGTTCGAGCCGTCGGTGTACGGCGTCGTGCCGCAGCTGCTCAAGGACGCCGGCGTGGTCGACACGTTCGAGACGCCGGCGACGACGCTCGAGGAGGTCGTGCAGCGGCTCGCGACCGTGCCGCTCATCGCGCAGCCGGGCACGACGTTCGACTACTCCAACAACTCGGTGAACGTGCTCTGCCGACTCGTCGAGGTGGTGTCCGGCCTCGACTTCGACACGTACCAGCGGCGCAACGTGCTCGAGCCGCTGGGCATGGACGAGACGTGGTTCTTCGTGCCGGAGTCCGAGCAGCACCGCATCGCCGCCGTGTACTGGGCCGGACGCGACGAGCGCCAGCTCGAGGATGCTCCGCTCGGCGCCGGCCTGCTTGGCCCGGAGTACTCGTTCAGCGAGCACCGCACGCTCACGATGGGCGCGGGCGGCCTGCACGGCACGACGGGCGACTACCTGCGGTTCGCGCAGATGCTGCTGAACATGGGCGAGCTCGACGGCGTCCGCGTCCTCTCCCCTGCCGCCGTGCGCCTCATGACGACGAACCAGATCGGCGACCTCACGAACTGGCAGCTCACGCAGAACCGCTGGGGCTACATGGTCGACATCCAGGAGGGCGAGAACGCGCCCGCGGGCTCCCAGCACTACCTGGGCGGCCCGGGCGCCTACTCGTGGCAGGGCTTCTTCTCGACGAAGTTCGTCGTCAACCCGCGCGCCGACACCGTCATCCTCACGATGTCGACGCCCGGCTTCGACGGCGCGCTGCCGCACAACCTGCGCCTCGTCGCGGCGGCGAACGCGGCGGTGCTCGACTGACGGTGCGGCGCGCGAGGATGGAGGCATGAGCCTTCCCCCCGCGCTCCGGCACGCTCGCGTCGTGACGGTCGCGCCGATGGCGGGCGGCGCGACGACGCCGGCGCTCGTCGCCGCCGCCGAGGCGCACGGCGCGTTCGCCCAGCTGGCCGCCGGCTACCTGTCGGCGGATGCGCTGCGGACGCGGATCGCCGAGACGCGAGCGCTCGGCGCGACCCGGTTCGGCGTCAACCTGTTCGTGCCGAACCTGCACCGCATCGCAGCCGACGACTACGCGGCCTACTGGCGGTCGATCGCGGCCGATGCCGCCCGCGTGCTGCCGGACGCATCGATGTCGCCGCTCGTCGAGGACGACGACGACTGGCACGCGAAGCTCGACGTGGTGATCGAGGCCCGGGTGCCCGTCGTGAGCCTCACGTTCGGCCCACCGGACGTTGCCGCGCTCACGCGTCTGCGCACGGCGGGCATCCTCGTGCTCCAGACCGTGACCTCGGCAGCCGAGGCGAGGTCCGCGACGGACGCGGGCGTGGATGCGCTCACCGTGCAGGCGTCGGCCGCGGGTGGGCACTCGGGCATCTGGACGCGCGACGAGGTGCCCGCCGAGGTGCCGCTGCCCGAGCTCGTCGCCGCCGTCCGCCCAACGTCGTCGCTGCCGATCGTCGCCGCAGGCGGCATCGCGTCGCGCCGCGACGTGCAGCGCGCGCTCGGCGCGGGCGCCGATGCCGTCGCGATCGGCACCCTCGCCCTGCGGGCCACGGAGGCGGGCACGTCGGCCACCCATCGTGCCGCGCTCGCGGATCCTGCGCTCGTCGGCACCGAGCTCACGCGAGCCTTCACGGGGCGACCGGCGCGAGCGCTCGTGACGCCGTTCGTCGAGGCGCACCGCGACGCACCCTCGGGCTACCCTGCGCTGCATCACCTCACGCGGCCGATGCGCGCCGCGTCGGCGGCATCCGGCGACGCGTCGCTCGTGCATCTCTGGGCGGGCGAGGGCTGGCGCGCCGCACGGGACGCCCCGATCGCCGACATCCTCGACGACCTGGAGCCGTGAGGATGCGCTACGAGTTCGACGCCCTGCTCTACCGCTGGAGCGCCCGACGGGAGCTGTGGACGTTCGTCGACGTGCCGGCGGACGCCGGTCGGGAGATCCGCGAGGTGGTCGGCGCGCTCGCCGGCGGCTTCGGCGCCGTACGCGTGGACGCGCGCATCGGTGCGACGACGTTCCGCACCTCGATCTTCCCCGGCGCGGACGGCACGTACGTGCTGCCCGTCAAGCGAGCGGTGCGCGACGCCGAGGGGCTCGTGCTGGATGCGCTCGTGCGCGGCGTCGCCATCGAGCTCGTCGACCACTGACGCGGCCGACGAGCGCGGGCGTCACTCGCCGTGGTTGATGAGGCCGAGCCACTGCCCGAACGGCGCCTCGACGGGCTCGTCGGGCCACGCTGCCTGCGTGTCGCTGTCGCGGTCTGCCATGGGTCGCTCCCCTCGTGCTGCCGACCGCGCTCCGGATGGGATCGCGACGGCGTTCGCGCGATCCGGTGGTCACCGGCTCGCCCTCTCAGCATGCGCCCGCGCGCACCGCCTGGACCGGCGCGCGAGGCAGAAAGTTCACGACTTCTTTCCGTGAGCGTGGAGGATCGCGCTTCGCATCCGCGCCCATCGTCGCTCGATGCTCGGATCCTTGCCGGCGAGCGGCGCGCCGCGGACATCGAGGCGGTGCACGAGGCCGTTGACCCCGATACCCCAGCGGGGTATCGTGCTGATCGGGATACCCCACAGGGGTATCGACGGAGGGGCCATGGACCACGACACGCAGCAGCACGCCGAGCACGAGCACGCGCAGCACGCCGCTCCGGCCGGGCACGACGCGCACGCCGGCCATGCGGGCCACGGCGACCACGTCGCGCAGTTCCGCTCGCGCTTCTGGCTCGCGCTCGTGCTCGCGGTGCCGACCGTGGCGCTCTCGGGCATGTTCGCCTCGATCGTCGGCTACGCCGTGCCCGACGTCGCCGTGCTCGCCTGGGTGTCGCCCGCGCTCGGCACCGTCCTGTACGCGTGGGGCGGCTGGCCGTTCCTGCGCGGCGCCGTCGACGAGCTGCGCGCACGGCAGCCGGGGATGATGCTGCTCGTCGCGCTGGCGATCACGGTCGCGTTCGTCGCGTCCTGGGCGGCGACCCTCGGCCTCGCACCCCACCACCTCGACTTCTGGTGGGAGCTCGCGCTGCTCGTCGTGATCATGCTGCTGGGTCACTGGATCGAGATGCGATCGCTCGCACGCACGACGTCGGCGCTCGATGCCCTCGCGGCTCTGCTGCCCGACACGGCCGAGCGCGTCACGCACGCCGGGATCGAGCGCGTCGCCCCCGCCGACCTCCGGCTCGACGACGTCGTGCTCGTGCGCCCGGGAGCGGCGGTGCCCGCCGACGGCCGGATCATCGAGGGTGCGGCCGCGCTCGACGAGTCGATGATCACCGGCGAGTCGCGCTCCGTGCAGCGCGCCGTCGGCGACGCCGTCACCGCCGGCACCGTCGCGACCGACTCGAGCCTGCGCGTGCGCGTGACCGCGATCGGCGACGACACGGCGCTCGCGGGCATCCGCAGGCTCGTCGCCGACGCGCAGGCGTCGACGTCGCGCGCGCAGCGCATCGCCGACCGGGCGGCGGCGCTGCTGTTCTGGTTCGCGCTCGGCGCCGCCGCGATCACGGCCGTCGCATGGCTCGCGCTCGGCACGCCCGAGGACGCCGTCGTGCGCACGGTCACGGTGCTCGTCATCGCCTGCCCGCACGCGCTCGGGCTCGCGATCCCGCTCGTCGTCGCGATCTCGACGGAGCGCGCCGCTCGCGGCGGCGTGCTCGTGCACGACCGACTCGCGCTCGAGCGCATGCGCCTCGTCGACGTCGTCGTGCTCGACAAGACCGGCACGCTCACGCGCGGCGAGCCCGCGGTGCTCGACGTCGCCACGATCGGCGATCTCGACGCCGACGCCGTGCTCGCGCTCGCCGCGGCCGCGGAGGCCGACAGCGAGCATCCGCTCGCCCGTGCGATCGTGCGCGCCGCCGACGCTCGCGGGCTCGCACGCGACGCGGCGACCGCCGCGACCTCCTCCCCCGCCGTCGGCGTCGTCGCGACCGTCGCGGGCGCCCGCATCCACGTCGGCGGTCCGCGCATGCTCGCCGGGCAGGGCCTGGATGCGATCGAGCGCGCCGACGCGTGGTCGACCGAGGGCTCGACGGTGCTGCACGTCGTGCGCGACGGCGCCGTCGTCGGAGCGCTGCGCCTCGCCGACGAGATCCGGCCGGAGTCACCGGATGCCGTGCGTGCGCTGCACGCGCTGGGCATCGAGGTCATGATGCTCACGGGGGACGCCGAGCCCGTCGCGCGCAGCGTCGCAAGCGAGCTCGGGATCGACCGGTTCGTCGCCGGCGTGCGCCCCGAGGACAAGGCCGAGCACGTCGCAGCGCTGCAGGCGGACGGGCGCGTCGTCGCGATGGTCGGCGACGGCGTCAACGACGCCCCCGCGCTCGCGCGCGCCGACGTCGGCATCGCGATCGGCGCAGGCACCGACGTGGCGATCGCATCGGCGGGCGTCATCCTCGCGGGCTCCGACCCGCGCTCGGTCGTCTCCGTCGTCGCGCTCTCGCGCGCCGGCTTCGCGAAGATGCGGCAGAACCTGTGGTGGGCGGCCGGCTACAACCTGCTCTCGGTGCCGCTCGCCGCCGGCGTGCTCGCCCCGATCGGCTTCGTGCTGCCCATGTCGGTCGGCGCCATCCTCATGTCGCTGTCGACGCTCGTCGTCGCCGCCAATGCCCAGCTGCTGCGCAGGCTCGACCTGCGCCCCGACCGCAGCGTCGCCGCCGTGCTCGGCGACCGCTGATCCATCCCCACCCACGAAGGAGCCGCATGCGCCGCCGCATCGCATCCACGTCCGCTGCCATCGCCGTCGCCGCCCTCGCCCTCGCCCTCGCAGGGTGCGCCTCGAGCGGCGACGGCTCGAGCCACGAGGGGCACGGCACCGGCTCGAGCGCCGAGTCGTCGTCGGGCGCGTCGGCCGCCGACGTCATGTTCGCGTCGGCGATGATCCCGCACCACGAGCAGGCGGTCGAGATGGCCGACATCGTGCTGGCGAAGCCCGGTCTCGACCCGCGCGTCGTCGAGCTGGCGACGCGCATCCGCGACGCGCAGGCGCCCGAGATCGCCACGATGGAGGGCTGGCTCGAGGCGTGGGGCGCGGATGCCGAGAGCCACGCTGGCATGGAACACGGCGACGACGGCATGCTGAGCGACGACGAGCTCGCGGCGCTCGAGGCCGCCGACGGCGCCGAGGCCTCGCGCCTCTTCCTCGAGGGCATGATCGCGCACCACGAGGGCGCGGTCGCGATGGCCGAGCAGCAGCTCGCCGACGGCACCGACCCCGACGCGCTCGCGTTGGCCGAGTCGATCGTCGCGACGCAGCAGGCCGAGATCGACGAGATGCAGGCGCTGCTCGACGAGGGCTGACTCGCGCCGTGCGCGCATCAGCCGATGCGCAGGCGGATCGCCACGCGGTCGTCGAGCTCGACGCCCTCCGCCCGTCGCACCGCATCCTTGAGCGGCACGAGGTAGCCGCCGTCGCGCGGGAACAGCGACGTCGTGAACTCGGTGTCGCCGACCCAGCCGCGCACGGGGATGACGCCCCAGCCGTAGGAGACGATCGTCGCCAGCTCGCGGATCGCCTCCGCCTCGGCGTCGGGCACGCGCACGAAGTGGAAGGGCGCGGGCCCGCGCCACTCGAACACGACGCCCTCGATGGTCACGTCCATGCCGCCCCTTCCGTCGAGCGGCATCCTCGCACGAGCGTGCGACGCTCAGTCGGCGAGCGCCGCCTCGATGCCCGCCTCGATGTCGTCGACGTGGCTGAGCTCGAGCTGCTGGCCGTCGATGTAGATCGTCGGCGTGCTCTGCACGCCGAGCGCGACGCCCGCCTCGTAGTCGGCCTCGATGCGGTCGCCGGTCGCGGGATCGGCGACGGCGGCGTCGTACGCATCCATGTCGAGCCCGAGGTCCTCGGCGAAGCCGCGGAAGGTCTCGGCGGCGTCGTCGGTGCCCGCCCAGTCGGAGTGCGTCTCGAACAGGCGCTGGTACATCGCCTCGAACTCGCCCTGCTGCGCGGCGGCCTCGGCGGCGAGCGCGGCGGGGAACGCGTTCTGGTGCGATGCGAGCGGGAAGTAGCGCACGGCGAAGGTGACCTCGCCCGAGTACTCGGCGCGCAGGGTCTCCATCGTCGGGTACACGAGCGCGCACGACGGGCACTCGAAGTCGAGGAACTCGACCACGACCGGCGCACCCTCGTCGGCGTCGTCGAGGATGTGGGTGTCGGCGGCGAGCGTGTCGGCGGCCGAGACGTCGCCGGCGGGCTCTGCGGCGGTCCCCGCCTGCTCCCAGGGGCGCACGACGAGGGCGATCGTGATGCCCACGATCACCACCGCGGCGGCGACGATGCCGAGGATGTTCCAGGTCTTGGCGGTCATGGGCGGCGGCCTCTCGGTCGTCGAGGTGTCAGGGGGATGCCTCGAGCCTATGCAGCACGCCTATGGAACGCCGATGGCGCGCGGACGGCTCGATGGACGTCGAGCGCGCCCTCCACAACCCCCGACCGTGGTGTCGGCGCTCGATCGTAGGGTCGTGGCATGCACGGCATCGTCCCCCCGTTCCTGCTCGAGCGCCTCGGCGACCATCCGACGGCCGCCGTCGCTCGGTGCGCGCAGCGCACCCTCACGCTCGACGAGGCGGTGCGCACGACGCGCCGCACCGCGCGACCCGCCAGCGGGCCCGAGCGCGGGCTCGTCGCCGGCGAGGCCGCACCGCGCCGCACGATCGCCGATGCGGAGCGCACGACGCGGCTGCCCGGCACGACGATGCGCAACGAGGGCGACGACCCCACGGGCGACACGGCGGTCGACGAGGCCTACGACGGCCTCGGCATCACGTGGACGCTGCTGCACGAGGCCTTCGACCGCGACTCGCTCGACGGCGCCGGCATGCCGCTGCTCGCGACCGTGCACTACGGCGAGGCCTACGACAACGCGTTCTGGAACGGCGAGCGCATGGTCTTCGGCGACGGCGACGGCGAGGTCTTCCTCGGCTTCACCGGCGCGGTCGACGTCATCGGCCACGAGCTCGCGCACGGCCTCGTCCAGTCGACGACCGACCTCGTCTACCAGGGCCAGTCGGGCGCGCTCAACGAGTCGGTCGCCGACGTCATCGGCTCGCTCGCGAAGCAGCACGCGCTCGGCCAGAGCGCCGACGAGGCCGACTGGCTCGTCGGCGCCGGGCTCTTCGCGCCCGGCGTCGAGGGCGTCGCCCTGCGCTCTCTGCGCGCGCCGGGCACCGCGTACGACGACGACGTGCTCGGCAAGGATCCGCAGCCGGCGACGATGGCCGACTACGTCGAGACCACGAGCGACAACGGCGGGGTGCACATCAACTCCGGCATCCCCAACCACGCGTTCTACCTCGCCGCGACGGCGATCGGCGGACGCGCGTGGGAGGGAGCGGGCCTCGTGTGGCTCGACGTGCTCACGAACGGCTCGATCGACGTGCGTGCCGACTTCGCAGCCTTCGCCGCCGCGACGGTCGCTGCGGCCGAGACGCGCTTCGGCGCCGACTCGACGCAGCGCACCGCGATCGCCGAGGCGTGGGATGCCGTGGGGGTCACGGGCGAGGCGGCGCCCGTGTCGACGCCCGCGGCCGACGACGTCGAGACGGTGCGCGTCGAGCGATCGGGCGGCCTGCTGGGGCGCGAGCGCGTCGGCGAGCTGCCGGAGTCGGCGCTGCCGAGCCGCGACCAGCGTGCGCTCGAGACGCTCATCGACTCCGGCGAGCTCGCGGGGCTCGCCGCCGACGACGACGACCGCGTGCGCGACGGCTACGTGTGGCGCATCACGATCGAGACGCGGATCGACGTGACGCTCGTCGAGCCCGCGCTGCCCGACGAGGTGCTCGTGCTGCTGCACCGCATCCTCGAGCTCGGCGAGCGCCGCTAGCCGCGCGCTGCGCGATCGCAGGTCAGACGACGGCGGCGATCGCCTCGACGACGGCGCGGATCGCGGGCACGCGGTCGGCGCCCGCACGGTGACGGATGGCGAGGGCTCGACCCGAGCCGTCGGCGAGGGGACGCGCGACGACGTCGGGCCGCTGGTGCGCCGCGACCGCCATGGCCGGCAGCAGCGCCACGGCGCCCGTGCGCGCGACGAACGACTGCGCCGCGACGAGGTCGTCGGTCGAGTGCTGCACGTCGGGCGCGAACCCCGCCTTGTCGGCGAGCGTCTCGAGGTGCGTGCGGCACCGCGGGCAGCCGGCGACCCAGCGCTCCTCGGCGAGGTCGACGAGGGCGATGGCGTCGCGGCTCGCGAGCCGGTGCCCCTCGGGCACGACGATGAGGCTCGGGTCGTCGCCGAGCGCGACGCGGTCGAGCCCGACGTCGTCGTGCGACTCGGCGTACTCGAACACGACCGCGAGGTCGACGTCGTTGCCCGCCACGGCCGCGAGGGCCTCGGGTGGCTCGGACTCGACGACGCGCACCTGCACCTGCGGCGCCTCCTGCAGCAGGTAGGCGATCGCGCGCGGCACGAGGTCGGCCATGGCCGACGGGAAGGCTGCGAGCGTCACGGTGCCGCCACCGGCTGCGAGCTCGGCGAGCTCGGCCTCCGCCTGCCGCAGCGCCGCCTCGATCGCGTCGGCGCGCGCCAGCAGCCGCTCCCCCGCCTCCGTGAGGGTCACGCCCGTCGGTCCGCGCAGCAGCAGCGCCGTGCCGAGCTCGCCCTCGAGCGTGCGGAGATGCTGGCTGACGGCGGGCTGCGTCCATCCGAGCGTCCGCGCCCCGCCCGAGACGGAGCCGGCGCGCGCGACGGCGCGGAAGATGAGCACGCGGCGCGGATCGATGTCCATGACATAAGCATACGTGATGGATCATCGAGGCAACAGAAGGCTAGCCAATGGCATCCACGCCTGCTGTCGTAGAGGCATGGAGACGATCGGCCTCATCGGCGGCATGAGCTGGCACTCGACGCTCGACTACTACCGTGCCATCAACGCGCGCACGGCGGAAGCGCTCGGCGGCCACCACTCCGCCCGCATCCTGCTGACGAGCCTCGACTTCGCCGAGGTGCGCGACTGCCAGGTGCGCGAGGACTGGGATGCGGCGGGCACGCTGCTGGCCGCCGAGGCGCGACGCCTCGAGGCCGCCGGCGCCGACCGCATCGCCATCTGCACCAACCTCATGCACAAGGTCGCGCCGGCCGTCGAGGCGGCGATCGCGGTTCCGCTCGAGCACATCGGCGACGCGGTCGCGACCGCGGCGATCGACCGCGGCATCACGACGCTCGGCGTCCTCGGCACCGACTGGGTCATGCGCGAGCCGTTCTACGCCGAGCGCCTCGCGCGCCACGGCGTCGCCGCGGTGATGCCCGGCGCCGACGACCGCGCGGTCGTCGACCGCATCATCTGGGACGAGCTCACACGCGGCATCGTCACCGAGGCCTCGCGCGCCGCCTATCTCGCGGTCGTCGAGCGCCTCGTCGCCGACGGCGCCGACGGCATCGTGCTGGCCTGCACCGAGATCCAGCTGCTGCTCGGCGACGCCGACGTCGCGGTGCCGGTCATCGACTCGATGGCGGCGCACGCCGAGTCCATCGCGCAGCACGCGCTCGCACCCGTCGCCGCCTGACCCGCGCACGCGTGCGACCGATTCGCGCCAGCCCCTCGTGTCGCGCGTCGCGCAGCCCTACCCTGACTGCATGAGCGAGGCGCAGCAGGACCCCACGGTCGAGATCGTGGACGCCGTCGAGCAGGGCCGATTCGAGCTGCGCGTCGACGGTCGGCTCGTGAGCTTCGTCGACTACGCCGACCACGCGGGGCGCCGCGCGTTCCCGCACACGCAGACGTATCCCGAGTTCGGCGGCCGCGGGTACGGCACGCAGGTGGTGCGCGCCGCCCTCGACGAGGCGGTCGCAGCCGGACGCTCGATCGTGCCGTCGTGCCCGTTCGTGCGCGCGCTCGTGCAGCAGCACCCCGACGAGTACGGCGCCCTCGTCGTCTGACGACCGACCGCCGCACCGCGCGGGCTTGCCCTCCGCGCCGCGCAGGCGGAGAGTGCACTGGTGACCACGGAACGCAGCGCCCGCAGCCGGTGGCTCGGGCTCGTCGCCATCAGCATCGCCGTCGCGCTCATCATCGTCGACTCGACGATCGTGAACGTGGCGATCCCGGCGATCGTCGGGGATCTCGACATCACGTCGACGCAGGTGCAGTGGGTGCAGGAGAGCTACACGCTCGTCTTCGCCGCGCTGCTGCTCACGCTCGGTGCGATCGCCGATCGCGTCGGACGACGCCGCATGCTGCTCGTCGGCGTCGCGATCTTCATGGGCGCGTCGGTGCTGGCCGCCCTCGCCCCGACGGGCGACCTGCTCATCGGCGCTCGCGTGCTGCAGGGCGTCGGTGGCGCGATGATCCTGCCGACGACCCTGTCGATCATCAACGCGACCTTCCGCGGCAAGGACCGGGGCATCGCGTTCGCGATCTGGGGCTCGACCATCGGCGGCATGGCCGCCGTCGGTCCGCTGCTGGGCGGCTGGCTCACGACGGCGTTCTCGTGGCGATGGGCCTTCGGCATCAACGTGCCCCTCGGCGCGCTCGTCGTCGTCGGCCTGCTGCTGTTCGTCGCCGAGTCGCGGGATGCGGAGCGCGGCGGGATCGACGTGCTCGGCGCGCTCCTCGCGATCGTCACGACGGGTGCGCTGGTCTTCGGCCTCATCGAGGGGCGCAGCTACGGCTGGTGGACGGCCACCGACGACGTGCCCTCGTGGTGGACGCTCGAGGTGTCCCCCATCCCGTTCGCCTTCGCGCTCACCCTCGTCGCCGGCGCATGCTTCGTCTGGTGGGGCCTGCGGCGCGAGCGCTCGGGCCGGTCGGCGATGCTCGCCTTCTCGCTGCTGCGCATCCCGTCGTTCCGCAACGGCAACGTCGCGGCCCTCATCGTGTCGCTCGGCGAGTTCGGCATCATCCTCTCGCTGCCGCTGTGGCTGCAGGGCGTGCTCGGCTACGACGCCCTGCAGACGGGCACGGTGCTGCTGGCGCTCGCGATCGGCTCGTTCGTCGCGAGCGGCTTCGCCGGCGCGTTCGGATCGCGGCTGCCCGCCGTGCGCATCGTGCGCGTCGGCCTCCTCGCCGAGGTCGTGGGCCTCGTCGGCGTCGCGGTCGCGATCCGCCCCGACAGCCCCTGGTACGCGATCGTGCCCGGCCTGTTCGTCTACGGCTTCGGCGTCGGCCTCGCGACGGCGCAGCTCACGAACGTCGTGCTGCAGGACGTGCCCGTCGACCGCAGCGGCCAGGGCTCCGGCACCCAGAGCACCGCGAGGCAGGTCGGCTCCGCGCTGGGCATCGCCGTGCTCGGCACCATCCTGTTCTCGAGCGTGTCGGGCATCCTCGACGCGCGCCTCGACGACCGCGGCGTGCCCGATGCCGCGCGGCAGCAGATCGTCGCGACCGTCGTCGACTCGAGCGGCACCGCGATCGCCGGGCTCGAGGCGCAGGATGCGGCGGCGGCCGACGACGCGCGCATCGCGTTCAGCGACGGCACCCGTGCCGCCGCGTTCGCAGCGGCGGGCTTCGTGGCGCTGGGCTTCGTCGCGACGCTGCGGCTCTCGCCTCGGCGACGCGAGGACGAGGCCGACGAGACGTCCGAGGACGTCGCGGCCCGCTGACGCCGGTCGTCGCGGGACGCTCGCCGTCAGGCCGCGAGCACGCCCTCGCGCACGATCGGGCGTCCGCCCGCCTCGATCCGAGCGGCGAGGACGCGACGCAGGCTCGTGTCGCGCGGCAGCGCGGCGAGCGCCGGCCATGGCGGACGGCGGCCCCAGACGAACCACAGCACGTCGTCGGCGGCGTCCTCGTCGTCGGCCACGGGCTCGAACCGCGCAGCGAGGGCGGCGAGCCTGCTGCCCGGCAGGGCCTCGACGATCCACGGGTCGAGCATCCACGACGCGCAGTGCACGACGTCGGTCGTGCGCTCGGGGAACGCCAGCGCGCCGACGACGGCCGAGGCGGCGATCGATGCGTCGACGGACGCCCGGTCGAGCGGCGCGTCGGCCGGCACGTGCAGCGACCGCACCCAGCCGAGACGCGGATGCCGCACGTGCTCGACCTGCAGGGCTCCGTGCCGCAGCAGCGCGCCCGACCACGGCGACGCGAGCCAGTCGGCCGTGTCGATGCCGCCGACCCCGGTCGCGCGACGATGCACGCGCAGCTGCTGCCCGAGGTCGGCGACCCCCGACGAGGCGGTCTCCTCGTCGAGGCCGCGCGCCTGCAGCCACGCGACCACGTCGGCGGCGGTCGCCACGAGCGCGAGGATCGGCAGCATCCCCGGTGCGCGCGCGTCGGGCCGATCGAGCGCGGCGAACGGATGCGCGGGCGACCGCTCGGCGCGGCCGATGCCGGCGAGGAGGGCGGTCGACGCCGCGGCCACCTGCGCCGCGTCGTCGTCGTCGAGCGCGCCGATGGCGTCGACGACGAGCGCCCGGTCGACGTCGTCGAGGTCCAACGCGTCGAGCGGTGGGGCGGCCAGGCGAGCGCGCAGGTCGTCGACCCCGACGACGCCGCCGCTCACGACTCGCCGAAGCCGCGCTCGACGAGCGCGGCGACGGCCTCGACGGCCTCCCGCGCCTGCGCGCCGGTGGCGGACACCTCGATCGTCGCGCCGCGGTCGAGCCCGAGCCCGAGGATGCGCAGCATGCTGCGCGCGTCGACGCCGTTCACGAGCACGGTGGCGTCGAACGTCGCGATGAGCTGCACGAGCTCGGCGGCCGGACGCGCGTGGAGGCCGGAGGCGTTCACGAGCGTGAGCGTGCGCGACGGGCCGGCCGGCACGCCCGGCTCCGCGGCGTCGGCGTGCGCCGATCCCCGTGCCGTCTCCGCCGCCGACAGCACGGCCTCGAGGACGTCGCCCGCCTGGGCCGCGACCGCCGCGGCGACCGCGCCCTCGACGATCGGCGCATCCGCGACGCGCACGCGCGCCCGTGCGTCGTCGTCGAGCAGGTCGAGCGCCGTCTCGGCCGTGAGCACCGCCGACCCGAGGTCGCACAGCACGACGACGCCGTCGCCCGAGTCCGCAGCCTCCAGCCCCGCCGTCACGAGGTCGAACGACGTGCCGATGCCGCCGTCGTCGGTGCCACCCGCCGCGACGATGGCGACGTCGTCGGCCATCTGGCCCGCGAGCTCCACGATCCCCGCCGCGATCTGCGCGGAGTGCGAGACGACGACGAGGCCGACGCTCACGCCTCGGCCGCCGCGCGCAGGATGAGCGCCGTCGACTCGCTGCCCGGGTCGCGGTGCCCCATGGCGCGCTCCCCCAGGTAGGACGCACGACCCTTGCGCGCGACGAGCGGCTCGGTCGCCGCCGCGCCGGCCTCCGCGGCGTCGGCTGCCGCGGCGAGCGCCGCGACGGCGTCGGGTGCCGCGGCTGCCGCGTCGACGGCCGGGGTCCACGCATCCACCATCGTCTTGTCGCCGACCTCGGCCTTGCCGCGCGCCACGATGCCGTCGCGCGCCGCCGCCAGCACGTCGGCGAGACGGTCGTCGAGCGTCTCGGCGTCGCCGGCAGCCATCGACGCCTTGAGGAACGCCGTGCCGTAGAGCGGGCCGCTCGCGCCGCCGACCGTCGAGATGAGCGTCGTCGCGACGAGCTTGAGGATGGCGCCCGGCGTCGCGTCGGCATCGAGGTCCGCGAGGCGCGACCGCACCGCCGTGAAGCCGCGGTCGAGGTTCTCGCCGTGATCGCCGTCGCCGATGTCGCGGTCGAGGTGCGACAGCTCGGCCTTGCGCTCCGCGACGCGGTCGGCGACGAGCTCGATCCAGCGCCGCGTCCAGTCGGCGTCGAGCGCCATCAGCGTCCCCAGCGCAGCGCCGGCGTCTGCACCGGCGCGTCCCACAGCTCCGTGAGCGCGTCGTCGAGCCGCAGCACCGAGATCGAGCAGCCCTGCATGTCGAGGCTCGTGACGTAGCTGCCCACGAGCGTGCGCGCGACCTGGATCCCGTGCGAGGCCAGCACCTCGGCAGCGCGTCGGAAGACGACGTAGAGCTCGACGAGCGGCGTGCCGCCCATGCCGTTGACGAACAGCAGCACGCGGTCGCCGGACGCGAACGGCAGGTCGTCGAGGATCGGTGCGAGCAGGCGGTCGACGATGGCATCGGCCGGCTCCATCGCGATGCGCGCCCGGCCGGGCTCGCCATGGATGCCGATGCCGATCTCGATCTCGTCGGGGCCGAGGTCGAACGAGGGCTCGCCGGCGTGCGGCACGGTGCAGGGGGCCAGCGCCATGCCCATCGAGCGCACGTTGGCGTTGACGGTGCGTGCGATCTCAGCGACCTCGGCGAGCGCGTCGCCGCGCTCGGCGGCGGCCCCGGCGATCTTCTCGACGAGCAGCGTGCCCGCGACGCCGCGACGCCCGGCCGTGTAGAGCGAGTCCTGCACCGCGACGTCGTCGTCGATGATCACCGACTCGACCTCGATGCCCTCGGCGAGCGCGAGGTCGGCCGCCGTCTCGAAGTTCAGCACGTCGCCCGTGTAGTTCTTCACGATGTGCAGCACGCCCGCGCCGCCGTCGACGGCCTTCGTCGCGGCGACGATGGGGTCGGGCGTCGGCGACGTGAAGACCGCGCCGGGCACGGCCGCGTCGAGCATGCCGTGTCCCACGAAGCCGCCGTGCAGCGGCTCGTGGCCCGAGCCGCCGCCCGAGACGAGCCCGACCTTGCCCTGCACGGGTGCGTCGCCGCGCGCGATGACGTAGGGCGGATCGACGATCACCCGCAGCTCGGGGTGCGCTGCGGCGATGCCCGCGACGGCCTCGTCCACCACCTTCGACGGGTCGTTGATCAGCTTCTTCATGGTCTCCCACTTCCATCGGGGGCGGACGTCACGGCCAACCTACGCCCGCCGGCTCGACGGCGGCCAGGGATGTCCCGCGACGCGTGACGTGTCACACCTCCCGCCGTGCATGGCGCAGGCATAGGCTGGCGCTGCTCTCGCTGGCGAGGGCCCGGGTGACCGCCCGCGTCGATGTGGAAAGCAGGTTCCAGTTGGACAATCTCGGTTTGGTCTTCCTGTCGGAGACCGTGGGCACGGCGATGCTGCTGCTCCTCGGTGCCGGCGTCGTCGCGAACGTCGTCCTCGCGAAGACGAAGGGCTTCGGCGGCGGCTTCCTCATGATCAACTTCGGCTGGGGACTCGCGGTCTTCGCAGGCGTCCTCGTCTCCGGCTACTCCGGTGCGCAGCTCAACCCGGCCGTCACGGTCGGCCTCATCGCCAACGGCCTCGCCACCGGCGCCGAGGTGCAGTGGGCCGCGTACGGCGTCTCCATCCTCGGCCAGCTCGTCGGTGCGTTCATCGGTGCCGTGCTCGCATGGGCGTCGTACAAGCAGCACTTCGACGCGGAGGAGGACCCGGGCGCCAAGCTCGGCACGTTCTCGACCGGCCCGGGCATCCGCTCGTACGGCTGGAACCTCGTGACGGAGATCATCGCGACGTTCGTGCTCGTGTTCGTCATCCTCTCGTTCGGCCTCAACGGCGGCGGCGGCGATGCCACGGTCGTCGGCCCGCTCGGCGCCCTCGCCGTGGCCTTCACGGTCGTCGCGATCGGCGCCTCGCTCGGTGGCCCCACCGGCTACGCCATCAACCCCGCCCGTGACCTCATGCCGCGCATCGCGCACGCCGTCCTGCCCATCAAGGGCAAGGGCGACAGCGACTGGGGCTACGCATGGGTGCCCGTCGTGGGCCCCCTCATCGGTGGCGCGCTCGCAGGCGTGCTCGCACCCGTGCTGCTCGCGAGCGGCATCGCAGCCTGACCCGCGGCGATGGAGGGGGCGCGTCCCCCTCCATCGCCACCCCAGGGTCCGCGCACAGCGCGCACCCCTAGCCTCAGCGAAGAACCCACCACGAAGGAGTGACAATGGCTGACGACTACGTCATCGCGATCGATCAGGGCACCACCTCGACGCGCGCCATCCTGTTCGACCACGCCGGGAGCATCGTCTCGACCGGCCAGCTCGAGCACGAGCAGATCTTCCCCAAGGCCGGATGGGTCGAGCACGACCCGAAGCAGATCTGGTCCAACACGCGCGAGGTCATCGGCCAGGCGCTGTCGAAGGCCAACGTGACCCGTCACAACGTGAAGGCCATCGGCATCACCAACCAGCGCGAGACCGCGGTCGTCTGGGACAAGACCACGGGCGAGCCCGTCTACAACGCCATCGTGTGGCAGGACACGCGCACGCAGAAGATCGTCGACCGTCTCGCCGACGGCGACGTCGAGCGCTACAAGAAGACCGTGGGCCTGCCGCTCGCGACGTACTTCTCGGGCACGAAGATCGTGTGGATCCTCGAGAACGTCGAGGGTGCGCGCGAGAAGGCCGAGGCCGGCGACCTGCTGTTCGGCACGACCGACACCTGGGTGCTGTGGAACCTCACGGGCGGCGTCGACGGCGGCGTGCACGCGACCGACGTGACGAACGCGTCCCGCACGCTCTTCATGGACCTCGAGACGCTCTCGTGGGACGAGTCGATCCTCGCCGACTTCGGCGTGCCGGCCTCGATGCTCCCGGAGATCAGGTCGTCGTCCGGCGAGTTCGGCGTCGCGAGCGACGCGAGCCTGCTGCGCGAGACGCCCATCACGGGCATCCTCGGCGACCAGCAGGCGGCGACGTTCGGCCAGGCGGCGTTCGACAAGGGCGAGGCGAAGAACACCTACGGCACGGGCAACTTCCTCATCTTCAACACGGGCGAGGAGATCGTCCACTCGAAGAACGGGCTGCTCACGACCGTCGGCTACAAGATCGGCGACGAGCCCACCCACTACGCGCTCGAGGGATCGATCGCCGTGACGGGCTCGCTCATCCAGTGGCTGCGCGACAACCTGGGGCTCATCAACGACGCTCCCTCGGTCGAGCAGCTCGCGACGAGCGTCGACGACAACGGCGGCGCGTACTTCGTGCCGGCGTTCTCGGGCCTCTTCGCGCCGTACTGGCGTCCCGACGCCCGCGGTGCGCTCGTGGGCCTCACGCGATTCGTGAACAAGGGGCACATCGCTCGTGCGGCGCTCGAGTCGACGGCGTTCCAGACGGC
Source organism: Agrococcus jejuensis (assembly GCF_007679035.1). Lineage (GTDB taxonomy): Bacteria > Actinomycetota > Actinomycetes > Actinomycetales > Microbacteriaceae > Agrococcus > Agrococcus jejuensis_A. The sequence goes on from NZ_VEFR01000001.1 coordinate 554,567, forward strand.
GGAGGTCGTGGATGCGGTCAACGCCGACTCCGGCGTGGACCTCACGGAGCTCAAGGTCGACGGCGGCATGGTCGCCAACGATCTGCTCATGCAGTTCCAGGCCGACATCCTGCGCGTCGCGGTCGTGCGCCCGGTCGTCGCCGAGACGACGGCGCTCGGCGCCGCCTACGCCGCCGGCCTCGCCGTCGGCTTCTGGGCGAACCTCGACGAGCTGCGCGCCAACTGGCAGGAGGACAAGCGCTGGGAGCCGCAGCTCGACGAGGCCGAGCGCGAGCGCACCTACCGCCTGTGGAAGAAGGCCGTGCAGAAGACCCTCGACTGGGTCGACGACGACGTGCAGTAGGCGCACGCGCAGCGAGAGGGGGTCGGCATCGCCGGCCCCCTCTCGCGCGTCGTGGCGGCTTCGCTACGACCAGGTGGGATCGAGCAGCCAGATCGCGATCGTGGTGACGGCGACCCAGCAGATCGTGAGCTTCGCGTACGCGACGACGAGCAGCGCCGTCGCGAACCAGTCCTCGTCGTCGTCGAGGCGCGACTCGGCCGTCGGCTGCTTGGCGAGGTGCAGCAGCACGATCGCCACGGGGTCGAGCATGCACGCCGTGAGGATGCCGGCGAGACGGATGCGGTCGCGCTCGCTGCGCACGGGCACCGACGGGTCGGGCGCCTCGAGCGGCAGCAGCACGCGAGCCCAGCCGTCGATCCACCACGCGAAGATCACGAGGGCCACGCCGACGCCGACGATGACGAGGCTCGCGATCGCGTCGTCGTCGACCGTGAGCACGGCGACCTGGCCGCCGTCCTTCTCCGCGAAGCGCTCGCGCACGAGCGGCAGCACGCGTCCGAAGAACGCGAGCCCGGCGAGGCAGCCGCCCATGAGGCTCGTGAGGACCGTGAGCGGATGCCGCATGCGCAGCAGCAGCATGACGGCGACCCAGGTGATGAAGCCGGCGAACTCCACGGCCGACACGGCCCCGATGCGCAGCCTGCCGAAGACGTCGGTCGACACCATGACCGTGCCCGCGATCGCGACGAGCGCGTGCAGCAGCAGCGCCCAGCTCGCGAGCAGCCGGGCATCCCGGGACGCGGGCGCGAGCGCGATGGCGAGCACGAGCAGCACGATGCCGAGCACGCGCAGCGCGAGCAGCGCCTCGAGCGCCGGCGGCTGCTCGAGCAGCAGCGTGATGCCGTAGGCGACGAGCACGGCGCTCGCGGTCAGCGCCGTGACGAGCAGCGAGCGCGTGCCGTGGTCGCCCCAGCGCACGGGCACGCGGCGCCACGGCTCGACGGTGTCGCGCGAGCCGAGACGCGCGTCGACGGTGCGATCCTCGAGCAGCGTCGCCATGGGGCCGGCGCCCAGCGCCTGCTCGGCGACGCGCCGCTCCACGGTCAGGCGCCCGTTCGGGTGCGCGAGGCCGCGACGCGCCAGCGCTCGAGGGTCGCAGCGGCGGCGCCGGAGTCGATGGCGTCCGCGGCGACGAGCAGCGTCTCGGCCATGCGCTCGCGCAGCGATCGGTCGCCCTGGCGCGGGTCGGCGTGCACGCGCCATGCGGCGAGCGCGGCGGCGGCGTTGAGCAGCACGATGTCCCGCACGGGTCCCCGCTCCCCCGTGATCGTGCGTCGCACCGTCTCGGCGTTCGCCGCCGGGTCGCCGCCGACGAGGTCGCTCATCGACGCGAGCGGGATGCCGAGCTCGCGCGGATCGACGTCGTGCTCGACGACGTCGCCGCGCACGACCTCCCACAGCTCGGAGTGGCCGGTGGTCGTGAGCTCGTCGAGGCCGTCCTCGCCGCGGAACACGAACGCCGTGCCGCCGCGCGTCGCGAAGACGCCGACGAAGTTCTGGATGCGCGAGCGGTCAGCGACGCCGCATGCCGTGACCTCGGGACGCGCAGGGTGCACGAGCGGGCCGAGCTGGTTGAACACGGTCGACACGCCGAGCGCCGCGCGCACGGGTCCGGCGTGTCGGAATCCGGGGTGGAACCGCATGGCCCAGGCGAACGAGATGCCGGCCTCGTCGAGGATCGCCCGCACGACGCCGGGGTCGTCGTCGGCGGGGATGACGCCGAGCTCGGAGAGCACGTCCGACGCGCCCGTGAGCGACGACACGGCACGGTTGCCGTGCTTCAGCACCGGCACGCCGGCGGCGGCGCACACGATGCTCGCCATCGTCGAGACGTTGACGGTGCCGTGCCGATCGCCGCCCGTGCCGACGATGTCGAGGACGAGCGACTCGCCCGGGAGCTCGACGGCGTTCGCGAGGATCGCATCCCGGAATCCGACGAGCTCGTCGACCGACTCGCGCTTCGCACGCAGGGCAGCGAGGAACGCGCCGAGCTGCGCAGGCTCCGCGCGGCCGGTGACGACCTGGTCCATCGCCCACTCCGCCTGCCCGATCGTGAGATCATCAGGGGTCAACAGCGTCTCGAGGACGCCGGGCCAGGACTTGGGCTCCATGGGCGACAGCCTATCGACGCCACGCCTGGCACCTGCCGCCGAGAGCGCCCCGAGAGTCGCCTAGGATGGACCTGTGACCAGCACCTCCCTCTCCCACCCTGGGACGACGCAGCTCGTGCGTCGGCCCAACAGCGTCGCGGTCGGGACCATCGTGTGGCTGGGCAGCGAGGTCATGTTCTTCGCGGCTCTCTTCGCGATCTACTTCACCCTGCGCTCCACGACCGGCGACCTGTTCCAGAACGAGTCCTCGCTGCTGAACGTGCCGTTCGCGACGATCAACACGACGATCCTCGTGCTGTCGTCGGTGACGTGCCAGTTCGGCGTCTTCGCGGCCGAGCGCCTGCAGAAGGTGCGCACGGGCGCGCTGTGGAACGTCAAGTCCTGGGGCATGGTCGAGTGGTTCTTCCTCACCTACGCCATGGGCGCCGTCTTCATCATCCTGCAGGTGTTCGAGTACGCCGTGCTCGTGCACGAGGGCGTGACGCTCGCGACGAGCGCGTACGGCTCCGCGTTCTACATCACCACGGGCTTCCACGGCCTCCACGTCTCGGGCGGCCTCATCGCCTTCCTCTTCGTGATCGGTCGGGCCTACGCGGTCAAGCACTTCGGTCACAAGGAGGCGACCAGCGCCATCGTCGTGTCGTACTACTGGCACTTCGTCGACGTGGTCTGGATCGCCCTGTACCTCATCATCTACTGGCTCCGCTAGGAAGGGCGCTTCTCTTGGCACACCGCAGCAAGAAGACCGGCAGGCGACACCCGCTCGCGAGCCTCGGTCTCCTCGTGCTCGGCCTCGTCGCAGCAGGCGGCGTCTCGACGGTCGTCGGGCAGGTCGCATCCGCAGACGCGTCGTCGCAGGCGCCGACGCAGCTCACGGCCGACGACGGCGAGCAGCTCTTCCAGGCCAACTGCGCCTCCTGCCACGGCGTCAACGCCGAGGGCACGCCCGAGGGCCCGAGCCTCATCGGCGTCGGCGCGGCCTCGGTCGACTTCCAGGTCATGACGGGCCGCATGCCGCTCGCGTTCTCCGGCCCGCAGGGCATGGCGCGCACGCCGCAGTTCTCGCAGGAGCAGTCCGACGCGATGGGCGAGTACATCGCCGCGCTCGCACCGGGACCCGACGTGCCGAGCGAGGAGGTGCTCGACACCGCCGACGCCAACGTCGCCAACGGTGGCGAGATCTTCCGCATCAACTGCGCCATGTGCCACAACGTGGCCGGCGCCGGCGGTGCGCTCACCGAGGGCAAGTTCGCCCCCGACCTGCACGACATCGACGCCGCGCACATCTACGAGGCCATGCTCACGGGTCCGCAGAACATGCCGGTGTTCAACGACGACAACATCTCGCCCGAGGAGAAGGCCGACATCATCGCCTACCTCCACTTCCTCGACGAGAACCCGAGCGTCGGTGGCTTCGACCTGGGCTCGCTCGGCCCCGTGTCCGAGGGTCTGTTCATCTGGATCTTCGGTCTCGGCGGCATCGTGGCGATCACGGTCTGGCTGACGGCGAAGCCCAACTGATGGCCGAGGAGACGAAGATGCAGGACGTCGAGCTCCACCGCGATGCGGCGCTCGAGCGATCGAGCGAGTTCGAGAACCCTGGGCTGCCCCCGCACCGGAAGCGCCAGACCGATCTCCACCCCGAGAAGGCGAAGCGCGCCGAGCGCACGGTCTTCACGTGGTTCCTCGTGTCGGCCCTCGGCTCGATCGTCGCCGTCGCGGCGTACATCGCCGTGCCGATCACCCCGGGCGACCTCACGACGACGAGGATGAACAACCTCCTCCTCGGCCTCGGCATCGCGCTCGCGCTGCTGTCCATCGGCATCGGTGCGGTGCACTGGTCGAAGCAGCTCATGAGCGACGAGGAGCACGTCGACCTGCGTCACCCGACGCGCGGCTCCGACGCCACCCGCGCGAAGGCCGTCGAGGTCTTCACGCTCGGCGACCAGGAGTCGGGCTTCTCGCGCCGCTCGCTCATCCGCAACTCGCTCATCGGCGCCCTCGCCGTCGTGCCGCTGCCCGCCGTCGTGCTCTTCCGCGACCTCGCACCGGCCGACGAGGTGCCCACGGACGTGTTCGCCCACACCATGTGGGAGGCGGGCACGCGACTGTGCCTCGACCCCACCGGCACGCCCATCCGTGCCGAGGACGTGTCCTACGGCTCCGCCTTCCACGTGATCCCCGAGGATCTCGAGGAGTCGGAGCACCCGCTCGACGAGAAGGCCAAGGCAGCGGTGCTGCTCATGCGCCTGCCCGCCGACGCGCTCAACGAGTCCCCCGAACGTGCAGGCTGGTCGTACGACGGCATCGTCGCCTACTCCAAGATCTGCACCCACGTCGGTTGCCCTGTCGCTCTGTACGAGCAGCAGACGCACCACCTGCTCTGCCCGTGCCACCAGTCGACCTTCGACGTGAAGAACCACTGCAAGGTCATCTTCGGCCCCGCGAAGCGCCCCCTGCCCCAGCTGCCGATCACGGTCGACGACGAGGGCTACCTCATCGCACAGCGCGACTTCACCGAGCCCGTCGGTCCCTCGTACTTCGAGCGTCTCCATGACGTCGACGAGGACGGACACGTGCAGGTCGCCGGCACCACCACGGAGCAGCGAGCATGACCACCACCCAGTCCCCCAACGCAGCGCCCGCGTCGCAGGCGCCGCAGCAGCGCAAGACGGTCACGTCGTGGGCTGCGAACTACCTCGACGAGCGCACGAGCATCTCGGGCGTCACCGCCTACCTCGGGCGCAAGATCTTCCCCGACCACTGGTCGTTCATGCTCGGCGAGGTCGCGCTCTACTCGTTCGTCGTGATCCTGCTCTCGGGCACGTTCCTGACGTTCTTCTTCGACCCGTCGATGGGGCACACGACCTACGAGGGCTCGTACGTGCCGCTCAAGGGCATCGAGATGTCGATCGCCTACGCGTCGTCGCTCGACATCTCGTTCGACATCCGCGGCGGCCTGCTCATGCGCCAGGTGCACCACTGGGCGGCGCTGCTGTTCGTGGCCTCCATCGGCCTGCACATGCTGCGCGTGTTCTTCACGGGCGCGTTCCGCAAGCCGCGCGAGCTCAACTGGGTCATCGGCTTCCTGCTCTTCATCCTCGCGATGGCCGAGGGCTTCACGGGCTACTCGCTCCCCGACGACCTGCTCTCGGGCAACGGCCTCGCGATCATCAACGGCATGGTCAAGGCCATCCCGCTGGTCGGCGGCTGGATCTCGTACCTGCTCTTCGGCGGCATGTTCCCTGGCGTCGACGTCATCCCGAGGCTCTTCGTGCTGCACATCATGCTGCTGCCCGCGATCCTCATCGTGCTGCTCGGCATGCACATGGTGCTGCTGGTGCTCAACAAGCACACGCAGTTCGCAGGCCCCGGCAAGACGAACGAGAACGTCGTCGGCGTGCCGATCATGCCGGTGTTCGCCGCGAAGGCCGGTGGCTTCTTCTTCCTCGTCTTCGGCGTCATCATGGCGATCGCCGCGACGTTCACGATCAACCCGATCTGGAACTACGGGCCATACGACCCATCGCCCGTCTCGGCAGGCACGCAGCCCGACTGGTACATCGGCTTCGCCGACGGTGCGCTGCGTCTCGCGCCAGGCTGGGAGACGGAGCTCTTCGGCCTGACGTTCTCGTGGAACATCCTCATCCCGATGGCCGTCCTCGGACTCTTCATCGTGCTCGTGATGTTCTACCCGTTCATCGAGGCGTGGGTCACGCAGGACAAGCGGGAGCACCACCTCGCCGACCGTCCCCGCAACGCCCCGACCCGCACCGCGATCGGCGCAGCCGGCGTCGTGTTCTACGCGGTCATGTGGGCGGGTGCGTCGTCGGACCTCATCGCCACGCACTTCCATCTCAACGTGTTCCAGGTCACGTGGGTGCTGCAGGCGCTCATCTTCCTCGGTCCGATCATCGCCTTCTGGGTGACGAAGCGCGTCGCGCTCGGCCTCCAGAAGAAGGACCGCGAGATCCTGCTGCACGGCTTCGAGTCGGGCCGCATCGTGCGCCGACCGGGTGGCGAGTACATCGAGGTGCACCAGGGCCTCGACGAGTACGAGTCGTGGAAGCTGAAGGCCTTCGAGTCGCCGGAGCCCGCCAAGGTGCGCCCCGACGAGCGCGGTCGCATCACGACGGGCACCCACGTCCGCGCAGCGCTCTCGCGCTGGTTCTTCGAGGACCGCATCGAGCCGGTCACGAAGGCCGAGGTCGAGCGCGCCTCGCATCACTGATCCGCGCATGCTGCAGTTCGGGCTCCACACCTTCGGCGACGTCCTGGGTGCGGAGCCCGACGCGCATCCCCGCACGATCCGCGAGGTCGTCGCCGAGGGCGTGCTCGCCGACCGCGTCGGCGTCGACTTCCTGGGGCTCGGCGAGCATCACCGTGCCGACTTCGCGCTGACGGCGCCGGAGGTCGTGCTCGGCGCCCTCGCGACCGCGACCGAGCGCATCCGCCTCGGCACCGCGGTGACGGTGCTGTCGTCGGCGGATCCCGTGCGGGTGTTCGAGCAGTTCGCGACGATCGACGGCCTCTCGAACGGTCGCGCGGAGCTCATCGTGGGCCGTGGCTCCTTCGTGGAGTCCTTCCCGCTCTTCGGCTTCCGACTCGAGGACTACGAGACGCTCTTCGAGGAGCGGCTCGAGCTGCTCGCGGCGCTCGTCGCAGAGCAGCCCGTGACGTGGAGCGGCACGCTGCGCGCGTCGCTCGCCGACCAGCAGGTGTGGCCGCGCTCGCAGGCGTCGGCCGCGGGTGGCCGCATGCCCGTGTGGGTCGGCGTGGGCGGCACGCCGCAGTCGGTCGTGCGCACCGCGCGGTACGGCTTCGACCTCATGCTCGCCGTCATTGGCGGCAGCCCGAAGGCGTTCGCACCGTTCGCGAGCCTCTACCGCGACGCCATGACGCGCTTCGCGCACGACGGCGGCCGCGTCGGCCTGCACTCCCCCGGCCTCGTCGCCGAGACGGACGCCGAGGCGCGCGAGCTGCTGCGGCCGCACTGGATCGCGCAGCGCAACCGCATCGGCGCCGAGCGAGGCTGGGGTCCGGCGAGCGTGCGGGAGTTCGACGATGCCGCGAGCGACGACGGTGCGCTGTTCGTCGGATCGCCCGAGACGGTCGCCGCGAAGATCGTACGCGCGGCCAGCGACCTCGGGCTCGACCGCTTCGACCTCAAGTACGCGTCGGGCACGCCGCACGACGCGAACCTGCGCACGATCGAGCTCTTCGGCACCGAGGTCATGCCGCGCGTGCGCGCCGCGCTCGACGCCTAGGCGGTCGAGGACCGGTCAGGCCGTCAGCGTCGCGCCGCAGTCGCGGCACGTGGCGCCGGCCGGCACCTCCATGAAGCAGCTCGTGCACGTCACGACGCGCATCGTGCCGTTGGCGGCGGCGCGCGGCGTGCGCGTGGCCCGCTCGCGCGGCGCCTTGCGCGTCGGAGCTGGCGGGCGCACCGAGCGGCGAGGGGTGAGCTGCGGCTGGCCACCGTCGTCGGGCAGCGTGGCGCCGAAGGCGCGGTAGCAGTCGAGGCGATCCTGCGCCGCCTGGCGCTCGCGCTCGTGCACGCCCTCGCCGGGCGCCGAGCCCGCGTGGTCGCCGACCGACAGGTCGGCGCGCACGCACAGCGAGGCGAGGCGCGGCTCGCCGCGCGTCTCGGCATCCGCTGCCACGCGCGCGAGCAGGCTGCCGACCCACTCGGGGGCCGGCTGCTTCGTCGTGATGCCGGTCGCGGACTGCACGCGGTGGCCGACCTCCTCCTCGGTCACCCACGCTCCGTAGACGCCGGCGGTCTCCACGAGCACGTCGCGTGCGGCCGGCGTCCACTGCCGGAGCGCATCGGACTGCGAGACGTACTTGCCATTGGCGAGGTCGGGCATGCGGGGTGTCCTCCTAGGAAGTGGTCCATCTGCCAGGCTACGTCACTCCGGGCTCGCCGGTCGCCGCCCGCTCGCCGTCCCGGGTGCCGGAGAAGGGTCCCAGCGCGTCACGGAGGGCGACGAGCGCCTCCGCCGACATCCCCGTGGCCGCCATCACCTGCTCGGGCACGCGCAGCGCCTGCTCGCGCAGCGCTCGCCCCGCGTCGGTGAGCCCGATGTCGAGCACCCGCTCGTCGACGGTGCTGCGGATGCGCGTGGCGAGCCCCTGGGCCTCGAGCCTGCGCACGAGCGGCGACAGCGTCGCGGGCTCGAGCGCCACCGTCCCAGCGAGGTCACGGAGCGATCGCGGTGCACGCTCCCAGAGCGCGAGCATGACGAGGTACTGCGGATGCGTGAGCCCGAGGGGCTCGAGGATGGGCCGATAGATCGCGACGACGTTGCGCGCCGCCGTGACGATGGCGAAGCAGACCTGCTCGTCGAGCAGCAGGAGATCGTCGCGTCGCGTCATGCCCTCATCCTCGCATGCATTCGTGAGTACACTGATGATCATGGCACGAAGGGAATCGTTGGCGTCGCGCATCCGCGCCGCAGGAGGCTTCTACCGCTGGTGGAACGCCCGACTCGTGCGCCTCGCGGGACCGGCGCAGCTGGGCGCATGGGGCGAGGACCGCGAAGGTCGCGCGACGGCCCGCGGCTGCCCCGAGTGCGGCCAGGCATGGGACGGCCACGAGACGCTGCACGTGCTCGGACGCGCCAAGCTGGTCTGCCCGACGCCGCCGACCGCCTCCGACTAGCACCGGCACGCCGCTGGTAGCGTCCATCGGGTGCTCGGCCCACGCGATCCCCTGCCCCACCGCCCGACGCGCGTCCTCGTCGCCGGGCTGTCCGGTGCCGGCAAGACGACGCTCGCGCGTGCGCTGCAGGGCGTGCTCGGCATCCCGCACACCGAGATCGACAGCCTGCACCACGGGCCGGGCTGGCAGCCTCGACCGGCGTTCCTCGACGACGTCGACGCGCTCGTGGCCGGGGACGCCTGGATCTCGGAGTGGCAGTACGGCAGTGCCCGTGCACGCCTCGCCGCTCGCGCCGACACCCTCGTCTGGCTCGACCCTCCGCTGGCGGTCTCGATGGGCAGGCTGGTCCGCCGCACGCTCCGGCGCCGCATGCGCAGGGAGCGGCTCTGGCACGGCAACGTCGAGCCGCCGCTGCGCACGTTCCTCACGGACCCCGAGCACGTCGTGCGCTACGCGTGGGTGCATCGGAGGAAGTACCGCGATCGGCTCATCCCCGACGTCGCGGCAGCGCATCCCGAGCTCGTGATCGTGCACCTGCGATCGCAGGCCGACGTCGACCGATGGCTGGCTGGACTCCCCCGCCTCGACGACTGAGCGCGCCGCTCACGACGAACGCCCCGACCTCGCGGTCGGGGCGTTCGTGCAGGACTCGGGTCAGCGGCCGAAGTTGCCGCGGTAGAACTCGTAGACCCAGCCGACGAGCATGATGACCACGAGGGCGGCACCGATCGGCAGCAGGAAGACCGAGATCGCCAGGCCCATGAAGGTGAGCATGAGCGCACCCGCGAGGGCGATGGGCCACCACGACCACGGCGCGAAGTGGCCGAGCTCGGGGTCGCCGTCGTCGATGAGGGCCGTCTGGTCGTCCTCGGGCAGCACGCCGCCCGAGGTGCGGTGCACGATGCCCATGTAGGCGGCGATGAACGCGGCCAGGATGGCGCACAGGCCCATGCCCATCGTGCCCACCCACTCGACCTCGCCCGCGTAGGCGAGCATGTGCCAGATCGTGTAGCCGGCTGCGCAGAGCAGGAAGAAGACCGAGAGCGTCCAGAGGATCGCGATGTTGGCGCGCATCGGCTTACTTCACCTTGCCTTCGGAGATGTCGAGCACGGGCGACTCGGGGGCATCCTTGAACGGACCCACGCCCACCTGCGGGCCCACCTCGGGGTGGTGCAGGTCGAACGCCGGCGACTCGCTGCGGATGCGCGGGATCGACGTGAAGTTGTGGCGGGGCGGCGGGCAGCTCGTGGCCCACTCGAGCGAGCGGCCGGAGCCCCACGGGTCGTCGACCGTGACCTTCTCGCCGTGGCGAGCGGTGATGTAGACGTTCCAGAGGAACGGCACCATCGAGAACGCGAGGATGAACGCGCCCACGGTCGAGACCTGGTTCATCCAGGTGAAGCCGTCCTCCGGCAGGTAGCTGTAGTAGCGACGCGGCATGCCGATGACGCCCAGCCAGTGCTGGATGAGGAAGGTCATGTGGAACCCGATGAAGAGGAACCAGAAGTGCACGTGACCGAGGCGGTCGTTGAGCATCTTGCCGGTCCACTTCGGCCACCAGAAGTAGAAGCCTGCGAACATCGCGAACACGACCGTGCCGAAGACGACGTAGTGGAAGTGCGCGACGACGAAGTAGCCGTCGGAGAGGTGGAAGTCGAGCGGCGGCGAGGCGAGGATGACGCCCGTGAGGCCACCGAAGACGAACGTCACGAGGAAGCCGATCGACCACACCATGGGCGAGTCCCAGGTGATGGAGCCGCGCCACATCGTGCCGATCCAGTTGAAGATCTTCACGCCGGTCGGCACCGCGATGAGCATCGTCATGAGCGCGAACCATGGCAGCAGCACGGATCCCGTGACGTACATGTGGTGCGCCCACACCGCCACCGAGAGGGCCGCGATCGCGATCGTCGCGTAGACGAGGGTCTTGTAGCCGAAGATGGGCTTGCGCGAGAACACCGGCAGGATCTCGGAGATGATGCCGAAGAACGGCAGCGCGATGATGTACACCTCTGGGTGCCCGAAGAACCAGAACAGGTGCTGCCACAGCAGCACGCCGCCGTTGGCCGCGTCGTAGATGTGCGCGCCGAAGAGGCGGTCGGCGGCCATGCCGAACATCGCGGCCGCGAGCACGGGGAACGCGATGATCACGAGGATCGACGTGATGAGGATGTTCCACGTGAAGATCGGCATGCGGAACATCGTCATGCCGGGCGCGCGCATCGTCATGATCGTCGTGATGAAGTTCACGCCACCGAGGATCGTGCCGAAGCCCGACAACGCGAGGCCGAGGAACCAGAGGTTCGCTCCCGCCCCTGGCGAGAACGTCTCGTCGCTCAGCGGCGCGTACGCGGTCCAGCCGAACGACGCGGCGCCCTGCGGCGTGAGGAAGCCGGCGACGGCCATGAGCGAGCCGAACGAGTACAGCCAGTAGGCGAACGCGTTGAGACGCGGGAAGGCGACGTCGGGCGAGCCGATCTGGATCGGCATGAGCACGTTGGCGAAGCCCGCGAAGAGCGGCGTCGCGAACATGAGCAGCATGATCGTGCCGTGCATCGTGAAGAGCTGGTTGTACTGCTCCTTCGTGGGCACGATCTCGAGACCGGGCTCGAAGAGCTGCGCACGGATGATGAGCGCCATGACGCCGGCGATCGCGAAGTAGATGAACGACGTGATCAGGTACATGTACCCGATGGTCTTGGCGTCGGTGGAGGTGATCCACTTGACCAGCACGTTGCCCTTGCGCTCGAAGCCCGTGGAGCCCATGCGCTCCTCCTGGACGGTTGCGGTGGCCATCACTCGCCTTCCTGGTCAGCGGGGGCCTCGGGCGTCGAGTCCTCGGACTCGGAGCCGCCCACGGGGCTCGACGGGTTCACGACGGGGTTGAGGCCCTCGCCGAACTGCTCGATCTCGTCGGAGCCGGAGAGCACGTTGCCCTCGGCGTCGAGGCTCTCGAGGTAGGCGTCGTACTCGGCCTGCGACACGACCTCGACCTGGAACAGCATGAGCGAGTGGTACTCGCCGCAGAGCTCGGCGCACTTGCCCGTGAAGACGCCCTCGACGTCGCCGGTCTCGAAGAAGAACTGGTTCGTGACGCCGGGCAGCGTGTCCTTCTTGTACAGGAAGTCCACGATCCAGAACGAGTGCGCGACGTCGCGCGACTCGAGCGTGATCTCGATCGACGAGTTCACGGGCAGGTAGAGCGTCGGCAGCTCCTCGGTGGAGACGCCACCGCCCTCGATCTCCTGGCCCTGGATGCCCTGGAAGTACACCGCGTCGGAGGCCTCGCCGTTCGAGCCCTGCTGCGTCTCGTACATGAAGTCCCACGCCCAGCGCTTGGCGAAGACGGTGACCGACACGTCGGGGTCGTCGATCGGCTCCTCGATCGCCGCCTGGTCGCGCGCGGTGAAGGCGAAGAAGCCGACGACGAGGATCACGGGCACGACCGTGAAGAAGACCTCGATCGGCATGTTGTACCGCAGCTGCACCGGGAAGCCCGTCTGGCCCTTGCGGCGACGGTAGGCGATGCCGGCCCAGAGCATGAGGCCCCAGGTGATGACACCGACCGCGAGCAGGACGATCCACGACGTGACCCACAGGCCCACGATGCGGTCGACGTGGTTCGTGACGCCGGGCGTGGACGGGAGCCACCCCTGCATCTGCTCCTGCGTGCAGCCCGCGAGCGCGAGCGTGATCACGCCGACCACGGGGATCGCGAGCCAACGAGAGGGTCGACGAGTGCGCAAGACTGCTTCCTTACGTATGCGTGCTGTGCGGGTCAATCCTAGTACGCGCCCAGGAAGCGCTGAGGACCGGCCGATGGGTGTCGCGCGGTCCCCTGGGGCAGGTTCGTCTCATGGCCGGGCGTGTCGCACCGCATCGGGCACGACGAAGGCCCCGGCGCGGACGCCGGGGCCTTCGTGCATGGCTCAGTGGAAGCTGTCGCCGCAGGCGCAGCTGCCCTGGGCGTTGGGGTTGTCGAGCGTGAACCCCTGCTTCTGGATCGAGTCCTCGAAGTCGATGGTCGCGCCATCGAGGTACGGCACGCTCATGCGGTCGACGATGACCTCGACGCCACCGTCGAAGTCGCGCACGGCGTCGCCGTCGAGGTACCGCTCGTCGAAGTACAGCTGGTAGATGAGGCCCGAGCAGCCGCCCGGCTGCACGGCCACGCGCAGGCGCAGGTCGTCGCGACCCTCCTGCTCGAGGAGACGGCGCACCTTGTCGGCTGCGGCGTCGGTGAGCGCGACGCCGTGCTCGTGCTCGACGGCCTCCGGAGTCGTGGTGGTGTCGGTCATGGTGCCCCCTTCGTGAGATCCAACGCGCGATGCGCGCCGGTCATTCCACTGCCTCGATCATCGCACCGGCCGCGCGTTCGCGCGAGCGAGCAGCGCCGCCTCGGCGAGGATCGCCTTGCGCAGCACGCCGAGGTGCTGCGACTCGTTGGGGCTGTGCGCCATGGTCTCGGGGTCCTCGACGCCCGTCACGAGGATCTGCGCCTCGGGGAACTGGGCCACGAGCTGCGCGATGAAGGGGATCGATCCGCCGATGCCCTGCAGCACCGGCTCGGCGCCCCACGCCTCCGCCATGGCGCCCTGCGCCTCGCCCGCGGCCCAGCCGTCGACGTCGACGAGCACGGGCTCGCCGAGGTCGACGTCGGAGATCTCCACGTGCGCGCCGAAGGGAGCGTTCGCCTCGAGGTGCGTGCGCAGCGCGTCGAACGCCGACTGCGCGCTCTGCCCGGGCGCGATGCGTGCCGAGACGCGCACGGCCACCTCGGGCAGCAGCGTGTTCGACGCGTCGGCGACGCTCGGCGCATCCATGCCCGTGATCGTGATCGACGGCTGGAACCACATGCGCGAGAGCACGCTGCCCGAGCCGATGGGCTGCACGCCCTCGAGCAGCGCGGCCTCCTCGCGCAGCTGCTCCTCGCTGCGCTCGGGGGTCGGGGCGTCGTGGCTCGTGAGACCCGCGACGGCGACCGAGCCGTCGGCGGCCCACAGGGTGTCGAGCAGGCGGATGGCCGCGAGCATCGCGTCGGGCACGGCACCGCCGTACATGCCCGAGTGGCTCGCGTGGTCGAGCGTGCGCACGGCGAGGCGGAACGTGACGTTGCCGCGCAGCGCCACCGTGAGCGAGGGCACCTCGGTCGACCAGTTGTCGGAGTCGGCGACGACGATGACGTCGGCTGCGAGCGTCTCGGCGTGCGTCTGCAGGAAGCGCCCGAACGAGCGCGATCCGAACTCCTCCTCGCCCTCGATGAACACGACGACGCCGAGATCGGGGTCGGGATGCGTCTCGGCCAGCGCGCGCAGCGCGGCGACGTGCGTCATGACGCCCGCCTTGTCGTCGGAGGCGCCGCGCCCGTAGAGGCGCTCCCCCACCTCGGTCGGCTCGAACGGCGGCGTGCGCCACAGGGCCTCGTCGCCCCAGGGCTGCACGTCGTGGTGCGCGTACAGCAGCACCGTCGGCGCCCCGTTCCGTGCGGGACGTCGCGCGAGCACGGCGGGCTGGCCCTCGCGGCCCTGCTCGTCGTTGACCTGCTCGATGCGCACCTCGTCGAAGAGACCCGTGCCGGCCACGAGCTCGCGCACGGCCTCGGCGCTGGCCGCGACGTGCGCGCGGTCGTACGCCGACCACGAGACGCTCGGGATGCGCACGAGGTCCTTGAGGTCGCCGACGGCGCGGTCGAAGCCGCCGTCGACGGCGGAGCGGAGCTGGTCGAGGTCTGCGGATGCCATGCATCCGATCCTAGGAGCGGCCCGCGGCGGTACGATGGGGGTTCCGAATCGACGTCAGGAACGCAGTGCCTCTCTTCTCGAAGCCCAAGGACGTCGTCGTGCAGCCGGAGCCGACGAAGGCGAACGGCAAGGGCGCGGCGACCCCCAAGCGCAGCCAGCAGGTCGCGCGCAACCAGCGCCCCCTCGTGCCGACGGATCGCAAGGAGGCGAAGAAGGAGTCGCGCGAGCAGATGGCCAAGGTGCGCGAGGAGCAGCGCCTCGGCTTCGAGCGCGGCGACGAGCGCTACCTCCCCGCGCGCGACAAGGGCCCCGTGAAGCGCTACGTGCGCGACTACGTCGACGCCCGCCTGTCGGTCGCGATGCTCATGATCCCCGCGATGATCGTCGTCATCATCCTCACGTTCTTCGAGTCGATGGACGTGCGCCTCATCGCCAACGTCGTGCTGTGGGCGTTCATCGCCGTCGCGATCCTCGACTGCCTGCTGCTGTCGTTCCTCGTGAAGCGCCGCATCACCGCGAAGTTCGGCCCCGGCAACACGAAGGGCGTCGCCTGGTACGCGTCGATGCGCGCCGCGCAGCTGCCCTTCATGCGCATGCCGAAGCCGCAGACGAAGCTCTTCCAGTTCCCCGAGTGACGCTCGGTCGCTGACGACGCAGGGGCGCCCGCCGTGACGGTGGGCGCCCCTGCGTCGTCCGCGGCTCAGGCCGCCGACACGACGCGACCGCCCGCGACGACCATGCAGCGCTCGGGCAGGCGCACGAGCGCGTCCATCGCGTGCTCGGCGTCGACGAGCACGACGTCGGCGCGGGCGCCCTGGACGAGGTCGTGCACGTCGCGACCCACGGCCCACGCGCCGTCGGTCGTCGCGAGGCGCACGGCCCCGAGCAGGTCCTCGTCGCGCACGAGGCTCGACGCGCGGGCGTACTGCCTGGCGATCGCGAGGGTGTCGCCGTCGCCGTAGGGGCTCCACAGGTCGCGGATGCCGTCGGTGCCGAGGCCGAGCCGCACGCCCGCATCCGCGAGCTCGTGCATGGGCAGCTGCGGCAGCCGCAGCGGCGCCACGGTCGTCATGGCGACGCCCTGCTCCCCCATCCGCCGCAGCAGCTCGGCGCGGCGCGGCGGAGGCAGCTGCGCGACCGCGAAGCCGTGCGCGATGACGACGCGGCCCTGGAGGCCGAGTCGCTCGACGCGCTCGAGCACGAGCTCGATCTGGAAGGCGCCGAGCTCGGCGGGGTCGTGCAGGTGGATGTCGACGCCGACGCCCGTGTCGGCCGCGAGGCCCAGGATGAGGTCGACCTGGCCGACGGGATCGCGATCGATCGACGCGGGGTCGAGGCCGCCGACGTGCACGGCGCCGGCCTCGACGGCGTCACGGAGCAGCCGATCGACGCCCGGTCGGCGCAGCACGCCGTCCTGCGGGAACGCGACGATCTGCACGTCGAGCGCGCCGTCGTACGCCGCCGCGGCCTCCTGCACCGCCTCGATGCCCGCGAGCCCGATGCCGAGGTCGACGTCGACGTGCGTGCGGATGGCCGTCGTGCCATGCCGCACCATCTCGTGCAGCACCGCGCCCGTGATGCTCGTCGACGGGATGCCCAGCTCGCCGCGGCGGGCGCGCTCGTGCTGGATGCGCCCGTCGGTGCCGCCCTCGCCGCCGTACGACTGCCACGGCAGGCCCCACCACGACTTGTCGACGTGCGCGTGCGCATTGACGATGCCGGGCAGCGCGCAGAGCCCCTGGCCGTCGACCACGACGCCTTCGTGCCGCGGCGCATGCCCGTGGGGATGGATCGCCCCGATGACGGTGCCGTCCACGTCGATGTCGACGGCGTCCTCGCCCCAGGGTCGGACGTTCGCGAGCCTCGTGATGGGCGTCGTCTCGTGGCCGGTCATGCGCGCTCCTCCTGCGGGTCCTGCGTCACCCGCGGCGTCGCGGGCGACCGTGCCAGCCTAGGAGCGCTCGGTACGCGGCGCTCGATGGCTGCCGCTGCGAGTCGGGCGCGTCAAGGGCCTGCACCGAGCACCGCTGCGCCGCGTACGGTCGCCCGATGCGACCCCTGCGATCCTCCGCCCGCTCCCCACGCGTCGCCGTCGTCGCCGGCGGGTCGCGAGGACTCGGGCTGCTCGTCGCCCTCGACCTCGCACGGCGAGGGTGGAGCGTGGCCGTGTCGGCGCGCGGCGAGGAGGGCGTCGAGCACGCCCTGCGCAGGCTCGAGCGCGCCGCGCGGGGCTCGGCCCGCATGCACGGCGGCGTGTGCGACGTCGGCGACGCCGCGTCCGTCGCGCAGTGGATCGCCGCCGTCGAGCGGGACCTCGGTCCCGTCGACGCCGCCTTCGCCGTCGCCGGCGTCATCGACGTCGGCCCGGCGGAGACGATGCGCGTCGAGGACTTCGACCTCGCGATCGACGTCATGCTGCGCGGCCCCATCCACCTCGCCTGGGCGGTGCTGCCGGCGATGCGTCGCCGTCGTCGCGGCCGCATCGGCATCGTGACGAGCATCGGTGGATCCGTCGCGGTGCCGCATCTGCTGCCGTACACGGCGGCGAAGGCGGGCGCGATCGGGTTCACGGAGGGCCTGTCGGCCGAGCTCGCGGGCACGGGCGTGACGGCGACGACCATCGTGCCCGGCCTCATGCGCACCGGCTCGCACGAGGTCGCGCGCTACCGCGGCCGTCCGAGCCGCGAGGCGGCGTGGTTCGGCGCAGGCGCGTCGCTGCCGATCGTGTCGACGTCGGCGGAGCGCGCGGCACGCACGATGGTCGACGGCGTGCTGGCCGGCCGCACCCACGTGCGCCTGCCGTGGTGGACGCACGTCGCCATGCGCGTCCACGGCATCGCTCCCACGACCACCGTGCGCGTCGCCGGCATCGTGGGCCGCCTGCTGCCCTCGGCGGGCGCGCAGCCTGCGGAGCCCACCGAGGGGCGCCTGGTGCGCCGCTCCCCCGTCACGCGCGCCGTGACCGCGCTCGGCACGGCCGCCGCGCGGCGCCTCGGCACGCGCGTCGGCCGCTGAGCCGGATCAGGCCGGGCGCAGCTCCGGCTTCAGCACGACCTTGATGCAGCCGTCCTCCTTGCGCTGGAACGTGCGGTATGCCCCCGGCGCGTCGTCGAGCGGCAGGCGATGCGTCGCGAGCGACTCGAGCCCGAGCACGTCGCCCTCCTCCTCGACGATCGGCAGCAGGTCGTCGATCCAACGACGCACGTCGCACTGGCCCATGCGCACCTGCAGGCCCTTGTCGAACATGATGCGCAGCGGCATGGGATCCGCGACGCCGCCGTAGACGCCGGAGATCGACACCGTGCCGCCGCGCCGCACGACGTCGATGGCGGTCATGAGCGCCGAGAGTCGGTCGATGCCGCCGTGCTCGATCGCCTGCTGCGCCAGCCCCTTCGGCAGTCGGCTCGCGAGGCTGATCGCGGCAGACGCGACGGGATTGCCGTGCGCCTCCATCCCCACCGCCTCGACGACGGCATCCGGACCGCGCCCGCCGGTCGCGTCGCGCATCCCGTCGACGGCGTCGTCGACGTCGAAGGCCGTCGCGCCCCACTCCTCGGCGAGCGCTCGGCGCTCGGGCTGCGGATCGGTGCCGAGGACGCGGATGCCGCGACGCATCGCGAGACGCACGACGAGCTGGCCGACGGGTCCGAGGCCGATGACCCCGAGCGTCTCGCCGGCGGCGAGGTCGGCGTACTCGAGCGCCTGGTGGGCTGTCGGCAGGATGTCCGAGAGGTACAGGTAGCGCTCGTCGGGGTGCTCGGCGCCGACGACGATCGGTCCGACGTCGGCGAACGGCACGCGCAGCCGCTCCGCCTGCCCGCCGGGCACGGCGCCGTACATCGAGGTGTATCCGAAGAGCGACGCGCCCGTGCCCTGGTCGCGGTTCTGCGTCGTCTCGCACTGCGAGAAGCGCTGCCGGTCGCACATGAAGCACGCGCCGCAGGCGATGACGAATGGGATGACGACGCGGTCGCCGACCTGCAGGCGCGTGACCTCGGCGCCGACCTCCTCGACGACGCCCATCGTCTCGTGCCCGAGCACGTCGCCCTGGGTCAGGTAGGGAGCCAGCACGCGATACAGGTGCAGGTCGGAGCCGCAGATCGCGGCGGAGGTGACGCGGATGATCGCGTCGGTCGGCAGCTGGATGACGGGGTCGGGCACCTCGGCGACTCGGACGTCCTCGATGCCGTGCCAGGTGAGTGCTCTCATGCTCGGACGCTAGGCGCGCGCCGGTCCTCGCGGCGAGCCCGTGGACATGCCCGCTCGCATGTGCCACGCGGGCGCGTCAGCGCCGACGCGAGAGCAGCCCGCCGAGCACGGCGTGCGCGAGCGGCGCGATCGCGACGACCATGAGCGCGGTGCCGAGCCCGATGCCATCGCCTTGCAGCACCGCGCCGCCCACGAGCAGGCCGGCGAAGAGCACGGCGGACACGACGCGCCCCTGGGCGCGCTCGAGTCGCTCGAGCCGCCGCTCGACGCGCGGCACCGCGACCTGCAGCCGCCCGTCCTCGATGCGCGCGATGGCGCCGTCGATGCGCTGGGGCAGCGTCGCCGCCACGCGGGCCGTCTCGAGCGCCTGCCTCGCGACGTCCTGCACGACGTTGCCGCGCTCCTCCTGCAGCAGCCTCGACGCGTACGGCTCGACGGCGTCCCAGATGTTGAACGCGGGATCGAGCGACGAGCACACGCCCGACGTGAGCGACATCGCGCGGATGACGAGCAGCATGTCCTCGGGCAGCTGGAACGGCAGCGTGCGCAGCAGCTCCTGGAACTCGAGCGCGAACGCGCGGAACTCCCGCGGGTCGACGTCGCGCAGCTCGGCGAAGCCCATGCCGCCGAAGCGTGCGAACGCCTGCGTCATCGCCCGCTCGAGCTCGGCGGTGTCGGCGGAGGGCAGCAGCACCCCGACGTCGCGGATGCCGTCGACGAGCCCCTTGCCGTCACGGGAGGCGGCGGCGATGAGCATGCGCCGCAGGCCGCGCCGCGTCGTCGGCGGCACGGCGCCCATCATGCCGAAGTCGATGAACGTGAGCCGCCAGCGCGGGCGGCCCTCGGCATCCGTGCCCTCGAGCGGCGTCACGAACACGTTGCCGGGGTGCGGATCGGCGTGGAACCAGCCGTGCGTGAACAGCTGCGTGAACATCGTCGTCGCGAAGCGGTGCGCGACGGCGCTCGGGTCGATCCCGGCGGCGTGCAGCGCGTCGTGGTCGGTGATCTTGATGGCCGTGACGTCCTGCAGCGTCAGCGCACGTCGCGTGGTGCGCTCCCACACGACCTCGGGGGCGCCGACGCCCTCGTCGTCGGCGAAGATCTCGGCGAAGCGCTCCGCCGACTGCGCCTCGTGCAGGTAGTCGATCTCCTCCTCGCTCGTGCGCGCGAACTCCTCGACGAGCGCGGGCATGTCGGCGCGGTCGGAGACGAGGCGGAAGCGGCTGAGCCAGCCACCGACGCGGCGCAGCGCCGCGAGGTCGGTCGCGACGATCGCGGCGATGCCGGGACGCTGCACCTTGAGCACGGCGTCGCGGAATCCGCTGATCGCGGCGTCGGCGTCGGCGAGCGTCGCGCCGTGCGCCTGACCGAGGGATGCGGCGGCGATCGGACGGTCGGAGACGGCAGCGAAGGCGCGGTCGAGCGGCATGCCGAGCTCCTGCTCCGCCGCGGCGCGGATCGCGGGGCCGGGTACGGCCGGCACCTCGTCCTGCAGCCCCTCGAGCTCCTTCGTGATCTCGGGCGGCAGCACGTCGAGGCGCGACGACATGAACTGGCCGACCTTGATCATGAGCCCGCCGAGGTCGACGGCGAAGTCGTGGAAGCTGCGTGCGAACCGTGTCATGCGGCGCGAGCGGCTGCGGGCGGCGAGCCGTGCCAGGCCGATGCGCGGCATGGCTATCTCGAACCACCACGTCACGGCCAGGTGACGGGCGGCGAAGCGCAGGATGCGGCGATACCGGGCGCGGGAGGGCGTGGACTCGTCCATCGCACCTCCCCGCGTCCCGGGAGGCCGGGGCGTCGTGCTCAGGTCCGCGCTCAGTCGCGAGCGAGGATCGAGTAGAGCCTACGGCGGGCGTCGTCGAGGATGTCGACGGCCTCGCGCACCTGCTCGGGCGTGCCCGTGCGACCGACCTGCGCGGCGGCCTGCGCGAGCTCGAAGCCCGCCTTCGGCAGCGCCGAGAATCCGGGGCCCGCCTGCTCGTCGGTGGTCGCGAACGGCGTCGCCTGCTCGGCGGCGGCATCCGCCACCGTACGGCCCGCGTCCGTGAGGGCGTAGGTCTTGCGACCGCCGGCCTCCTCGGCGACGATCAGGCCCTCGTCCGCGAGCAGCTGGAGCGTCGGGTAGACGGAGCCGGGGCTCGGTCGCCATGCGCCGCCGGAGCGCTGCTCGATCTCGGTGATGAGCTGGTAGCCGTGCATCGGCTGCTCGCGCAGCAGCGCCAGCACCGCCTGGCGCACGTCGCCGCGGCCCATGCGCGCGCCGGGAGCCTTGCGCTCGAACTGGCTGCGCAGGTGCTCCATCGCCTCCCACATGCCGCCGCCGTGGCGACCGAAGCGTGCAGGCCCTCCGAAGCCGAACTGGCCCCCGCCGAACTGCCCTGCGCCGAACTGTCCCGAGCCGCTCTGGCTCGCGTCCTCGTAGCCGTGCATGATGCTCCCCTCCCACCGACGCTCGTCGCGGTGCGCGACTGTCGGCGATGTGTCGACGATATATCGGCAAGCCTCGCAACGATAGGGGGTTCGCGGTGGGCGATCGGCGCGTCAGAGCCGCTTCTCGAAGAAGACGCGGTCGAAGCCGCCGTCGGTCGCGCGATGCGTCTCGACGTAGCCGCGACGAGAGTAGTACGCGAGGTTCTCGGTCATGCGGGCGTTCGTGAACAGCCGCACGAGCGGGATGCCCGCGTCGATCGCGCGCTGCTCGGCGAGTGCGAGGAGGTGCGAGCCGAGGCCGTTCCCCTGCTCGCTCGGCGCCACGGCGACGTTCCCGACCGTCACGGCGTCGGCCTGCATGCGGATCGCGATCATGCCGACGAGCGCATCGCCACGCCACGCGAGCGTGACGTCGCCCAACGCGACGAGCGCTGCGGCATCGGCGCGCATCGGCCCGGGCTCCTTGCCCATCCGCTCGACGTAGTGGCCGTAGGCGGCCACCACGAGCGCGCGGATCGCCTCGGCATCGGCGGGTGCCGCGGGCACGATGCGGATGGCCTCGGTCATGGCTCGAGCGTGGCACTCGCACCAGGCGTCCGCGCGGTCCTCTCGAACCGGAGAGGTCGGCGTGCGTCAGGATGGGCGCATGGCCGAGCACCGGATCTTCGCGATGCCGTTCGCGAGCGTGTACCCGCACTACGTCACGAAGGTCGAGCGCAAGGGGCGCACGGTCGCCGAGCTGCATGAGGTCATCACGTGGCTCACGGGCTACGACGACGCCGGCATCGCCGCCGCGCTGGCCGACGAGCGCTCGTTCCGAGCGTTCTTCGGCTCGGCGCCCGCGATGCATCCCGCCGCCGCGTCCATCACCGGCGTGATCTGCGGCATCAGGGTCGAGGAGATCGAGGATCCGCTCATGCAGCAGATCCGCTGGATGGACAAGCTCGTCGACGAGCTCGCCAAGGGCAAGACCATGGCGAAGGTGCTGCGCTGGGAGGCGCCCGCGGCGTCCTGATCGCGGCGAGGATCGTCGTCCACAGGTGCCGGTCAACTCGAACATACGTTCGATTCGATGGTATCCTGGAGGTCGAACGAGGCGGTGACGGATGCGCGACGACGAGACGGTCGAGACGGCGGTGGTCGACGCGCTCGTGGCCGGTGCTACCTCTCCCGCATCGCTGCCGAGCGCCGAGCTGCTCGTCGCGTTCGACGAGCTCGCCGCACGCCGCCGGGCGATCGATGCGGTGCTCGTGCGGCTGGCCGGCGAGGTCGCTACGCGATCGGATGGCTTGGCGCCCGAGGACTCCCTCGCGCGCGCCGCCGGCCACCGGTCGGTGCGCGAGATGGTGCAGCACCGCGTGGGCGTGCGCTCGCGCGAGGCGTCGATCCTGTGCGCGGTCGCCGACGCGACACGGTCACGAGTCGGGCTCTCCGGCGCCGCGATCCCCGTGCCGCATCCCCACGTCGCGGCGGCGCTCGCCGCCGGTGCCATCGCGATCGCGCAGGCGCATGCGATCGTCGAGCCGCTCGCCGCGTCGGGCACCCGCATCGCACCCGACGACCTCGAGGTCGCCGAGCTCGACCTCGTCGCGCACGCGTGCGGCACCGATGCCGCCGACGACGGGGCTCCGATGGTGCCCGAGGACCTCGTCACCGTCGCGCGTCGATGGATCGCGCACCTCGACCCCGACGGCGAGGAGCCGCGCCACGACGACCAGCTCGCGCAGCGGTACCTGCGCACCAGCAGACGGCGCGACGGCATGCTCACGGGCGAGTTCCTGGCGACGCCCGAGCAGGGCGATGCGCTCGAGGCCATGCTCGACGCGATGGCGAAGCCGCGTCGCGTCGTGTTCGAGGATGCGTGCGGCGGCGACTCGGATCACGAGCAGGCAGAGTCGCCCGCCGACGAGCGCACGCTGCAGCAGCGCCGCATGGATGCGCTCGCCGACGTCGCCGCCCACTACGCCGCCACCGAGGCGCCGAGGATCTGCGACGAGGCGCCGACGCTCGTGATCACGGTCGCGGAGGACGCGCTGCACGGCCGTGCCGACCGGCTCGCCGACCTCGCGACGCTGCAGCGGTCGGGCCTCCCCGTGCCGGTGCACGTCGCCGCGCGCATCCTCTGCGACGGGTTCGTGCAGACGGTCGTGCAGCGCTCGGATGGCGAGCCGCTGCGGCTCGGCCGGCGGCGCCGCCTGTTCTCGATGTCGCAGCGGCGTGCGATCGTCGCGCGCGACCGGCACTGCCGCGCTCCGGGATGCACGGCGCCGCCCGCGTGGTGCGAGACGCATCACGTGGTGCGGTGGGCCGACGGCGGCCGTACCGACGTCGCCAACGGCATCCTGCTGTGCCGCTTCCATCACGCCGAGGTGCATCGCGGGGCGCTGACGGTGCTGCCGGCATCCGACGAGGGGGCGATCGACGCCGATGGACGCGCCGCGCTCCCCCGATCCCGCGAGCTCCGACGGCGGTGGCGCGTGACGAGCGCCTACCGCCGTCGGTCGCGGCTCCGGGCGTCGCCGCCGCGCGCACCGATGCGCACGTGACGTCGCGACGCGCGCGCTCCTACTGCTCCGGGTCGAACCAGAACTCGCGCAGCTCCTGACGGCATCGGCACGCCTTCGCGATCCTCGCCGCCCACTCCTCGGCAGCCGCGCGGTTGGGGAGGTTCAGCACGGTGTACCCGCCCTCGAGGTGCGCGGTCTGCGCGTACGTGCCCTCCTCGACCGTGCCGTCGGCGGCGACGCGCACGGGCGGCACGCTCTCGTTGATCCCGCCGCCGAACCTGTAGACGCCGGCATCCTTCGCGTCGCGGATCACCTGGTGCGAGTCGATGCTCGCCTGCTCGAGACCACCCTCGTCGAGCTGCATCTCCCCGCTGGGGAACGAGATCAGGTAGAAGGTCACGTCGGCTCCTTCCTCGACACGGACGGATCTGGTGCAGCACACGCTACGCCTGCGATCGGATCGGTGGGCATGATGGGTCCCATGGCGAAGCGCGTGCTCCATGTCGTCACCAACGTCGATCGGTACGGCGACTCCGACGAGCCCACGGGACTGTGGCTCTCGGAGCTCACGCACGCGTGGGACATCTTCGAGGCGGCCGGGTTCGAGCAGGTGCTCGTCTCCCCCACCGGCGGTGCCGTGCCGCTCGAGCCGCGCTCCTTGTCCTTCCCGAACCTCGACGCGACCGCGAAGGCGTGGCACGCCGATCCCGCGCGCATGGCCCTGCTGCAGCGCACCGCGATGCCGAGCCAGATCGATGCCGGCGACTTCGACGCCATCTTCTACACCGGCGGGCACGCCGTCATGTTCGACTTCCCCGAGGATGCGGGGCTGCAGCGTCTCGCGGCGAGCATCTGGGAGCACGGCGGCGTCGTGGCGTCGGTCTGCCACGGCTGCTCCGGCCTGCTCGACGTCACGCTGCCGGATGGCTCCCTCCTCGTCGAGGGTCGACGGCTCACGGGCTTCTCGTGGACCGAGGAGCGCCTCGCGAAGGTGACCGAGCTCGTGCCGTTCGACGTCGAGGCGGCGCTCAAGGCCCGCGGCGCCCGCTACGCGAAGGCCGTGCTGCCCCTCGTGCCCTACGTCGTGACCGACGGGCGCCTCGTGACCGGCCAGAACCCGGCGTCCGCGAAGGCGACGGCGAGGCGGGTCGTCGAGCTGCTGGCGCAGGCCTAGGCGCACTGGTACGACCGCGAACACGACGAAAGCCCCGCCGTCCGGCGGGGCTTTTCTTGGTGGATCTGGGGAGACTCGAACTCCCGACCCCCTGCATGCCATGCAGGTGCGCTACCAGCTGCGCCACAGACCCTCTTCGCTGCCGAAGCAACCCTGCAAGCCTACACCATCCGAGAGCCTCGTCCGAACCATGCCGCCCCCAGCAGGGGTGCCGTGTCGCCGAGCGCCGCACGCTCGAGGCGACCGCCCCAGCCGTCGAGTCCGGCGAGCACCGCCGGCTCCACGAGATCCCACGACCGCGACATCGAGCCGCCGATCACGAGCACCTCGGCGTCGAAGCGGTCGAGCCACGGGCGGATGACCTCGCCCACCGCAGCGAACCCCGCCGCGAGCACGGATGCCGCGGCCGACTCCCCCTCGCGGGCGGCGATGGCGAGCTCGTGCACGTCGCGCTCGACGCCCGTCGCAGCGAGCCCCGCTGCCATGAGCGCACGGCGCGAGACGACGTCCTCGATGGGCAGGCCGCGCAGCTCCTCGAAGTGGATCTCGCCATCGATCGGCACCGAGTCGCCCGACGACACGGGCGCGCCGTCGGCGACGAAGGCGCTGCCGAGCCCCGTGCCGAGCGTCAGCACGACCGCGCGCGACGATCCCTCGCCCGCGCCGGCGAACCATTCGCCGAGCCCGTACGCGTCCGCGTCGTTCACGAATCGCACGTCGGCGCCGAGCGCGTCGCGCAGCGCGGCGCCCACGTCGACGCCGTCGAGGCTGTCGAACTTGCCGACGTCGCGGAATCGACCGATGCCGGCGTCGTAGTCGAACGGCCCCGGCATCGCGACGACCCAGTCGCCGTCGACGTCGCCGAGCAGGCGCGCCGTCTCGATCCAGCCCGAGAGCAGCGCGTCCGCGGAGCCGTGCGCATCCGGATGCCCGCGATGCTCCGCGAGCACGCCGTGCGACGCGAGGTCGACCAGCGCAGCGGTGACGTGCGTGCCGCCGATCTCGAGCACCGGCACGACCTGCTGCTGCGTCACCGCGCGTCCCCATCTCCGTCGCACCCGCGGCGACCAGCCGTCACGATCGTAGACCGCGCGCACGCACCACTCGTGGGCGACGCGCTCAGCGCCGTCGACGCACCTCGTCCTCGGCGTCGGGGTCAGGGCGCTCGTCGTCGCGAAGCCCGCCGGACTCGACGCCGGCGAGCACGTCGACCACGGGGATCTCGCCCGACGCATCGGCGGCGGCCTCCTCCTCGACCTCCTCGAGCTCGTCGGGCGACGGCACGACGAGGGCGGCGATCGCGGTGGTGATCGGGATGGCGAGCACGAGGCCGATGGAGCCGACGAGCGTGCGCACGATCTCCTCCGCGACCTGGCCCGTCGTCCATCCGACGTTGCCCGGTGCGTTCGTGAGCACCATGATCATGAGCACCGGCAGCGCCGCGCCGACGTAGGCGAACGCGATCGTGTAGACGGTCGACGCGATGTGGTCGCGACCGATGCGCATCGCGCGGCCGAAGAGCTCGCGTCGCGACGCGAGCGGCGAGGCTGCGCGCAGCTCCCACACCGCCGACGCCTGCGTGATCGTGACGTCGTTGAGCACGCCCATGCCCGCGAGCACGAGGCCGCAGAGGAAGACCTGCTGCAGGTCGAGGTCGGCGCGGATGAGCAGCAGCCGCGCATCCTCGGTCGCCGTGCCGGTGATGCTCGTGCCCTGCGTCGCGAACCAGCCGATGGCCGCCGTGAACGCGAGGCCGATGAGCGTGCCCAGCAGCGCGGTGGATGTTCGCGCCGTGAACCCGTGCGCGACGTACAGCACGATGAACATCACGACGGCGCTCGTCACGAGCGCGACCGGCAATCCTGGTTGGCCGGTGAGCAGCGCTGGGAGCGTGAAGAGCAGGATCATCGCCCCGGCGCCGACGAGGCCGACGATGGCCGCGAGTCCGCGCCAGCGGGCGACGAACGCGACGACGAGGATGTAGAGCGCCGCGAGGATCCACAGCGGGATCTCCCGTGCGAAGTCGACGAAGACGTACGGGCTGCCGTAGATCTCGGCCTCGGGGATGTACAGCACGCGCAGCTGGTCGCCCGGGTGGATCGACTCGATGACCTCGGGCGGCACCGTGACCGTGATGGCCTCGCCGTCGAGCGTGGCATCGACGATCTGCGACGCCGGATCGGGCGTGCCCGTGGCCTCGACCTCCATGACCTCGGCGCCCGCGGCGGCGAACGGCAGCGACTCGGGCATCTCGTCGGCGTGCGGCCACAGGATGGCCATGCCGATGAGCGCGATGAGCAGCATCGGCCCCAGCAGCGCCGCGAGCACGAGCCGCGTGCGCGGCGTCGTCGGGGCGACGGGGCCGTGCGCGTGCCCGTGCGCGTGATCGTGCGGATGCGCGTCGCGCTCCTCGCGGCGCAGCAGCCGGTCGCGCAGTCGCTCGCGCCGGCGCACCTCCGCATCGAGCACGGGGTCGCTGTCGTGCACGTCCTCCTCGTCGTGTCGAGGTCCGTGCTGCAGCCCGCCGTGCCGTCCCATGCGCTCCTCGCTCATCCGCGGCGACGATACCGAAGCATCGCCGCCGCGGACCGACGACCCGCTATCCGAAGGACTTGTCGAACCCGAGCTGCTTCGCGATGATCGCGAGCTGCACCTCGGTCGATCCCTCGCCGAGCGTGAGGATGCGCGCATCGCGGTAGTGGCGGGCGACGACGTTCTCGTTCATGAAGCCGTAGCCGCCCCAGATCTGCGTCGCGTCGGCGGCGTTGGCCATCGCGGCCTCCGAGCCGATGAGCTTCGCGAGCGACGCCTCCTTCGTGAACGGGATGCCCGCGTCGATGCGGCGTGCGGCGTCGTGCATGACGGCGCGGGCGGCGGCGACGCGCGACTGCATGCGCGCGATCGTGAATGCGATGTGCTGGTTGTCGCCGATCGCGCGACCGAACACGACGCGCTCCTTCGCGCGGGCGATCG
Source organism: Agrococcus jejuensis (assembly GCF_007679035.1). Classification (GTDB taxonomy): domain Bacteria; phylum Actinomycetota; class Actinomycetes; order Actinomycetales; family Microbacteriaceae; genus Agrococcus; species Agrococcus jejuensis_A. The sequence goes on from NZ_VEFR01000001.1 coordinate 582,723, forward strand.
CCTGCTCGAGGCATCCCTGCGCCGCGCCGACGCACAGCGCCGCGAAGGCGACGCGACCCTCGTCGAGGATCGACAGGAAGTTCGCGAAGCCGCGACCGCGCTCGCCCAGCAGGTTCGCCTCGGGCACCTTGACGCCGTCGAAGACGAGGGGATGGGTGTCCGAGGTGTGCCAGCCGACCTTGTCGTAGGCGGGCAGCGCCGTGAAGCCCTCGATCGGCACGGGCACGATGATCGTCGACAGCTCGGGGCCGCGCGTGCCGTCGCGCTTCTCGACCTCGCCGGTCACGGCCGTGACCGTGACGACGTTCGTGATCGGGGTGCCCGAGTTCGTGATGAACTGCTTCGTCCCGTCGATCGTCCACCAGCCGTCGGCGAGCGTCGCCGTCGTCTTCGTGGCTCCCGCATCCGACCCGGCGCCGGCCTCGGTGAGCCCGAACGCCGCGAGTCCCTCGCCGCGCGCGAGGCTCGGCAGGTAGGTACGGCGCTGCTCCTCGGTGCCGAAGCGGTAGATCGGCATCGCGCCGAGGCCGAGGCCCGCCTCGAGCGTCACGGCGATCGACTGATCGACGCGCGCCAGCTGCTCCACGGCGACGCACAGGTGCATGTACGACTTGCCCTGACCGCCGTACTCGGTCGGCAGCGGCAGGCCGAACAGGCCCATGCGTCCCATCTGGCGGATGATCTCGACCGGCAGACGGCGCTGCGTGTCGTACTCGTAGCTCGCGGGCGCGACGACGTCGTCGGCGAACGCGCGCACCTCGGCGGCGAGGCGCTGCAGCTCGGGGTCGAGCAGCTCGGTGCCGTCGACGGGCAGCTCGCTCGACGTCACGTGGTGGTCGATGGCGGTCATGATGCCTCCTCGTGCGCTCGTGGCGCGTCGGTGCCCTCGGCGGGCGGCTCGGGAACCTGCGTGGTCGGCAGGGGGCTGTATGCGGCGCGGGCGCGCACGCTGCGCGCGTGGCGCAGGATGGGCTCGTCGACCATGCGTCCCTCGAACGAGAAGACGCCGGGATGCTCGGCGGCAGCCGCGAGCACGCGCTCGGCCCACGCGGCCTCGTCGGGCGCGGGCGCGAACGCCTCGCGGATGGGTGCGACGTGCGCGGGGTGGATGGCCGCCTTGGCGAAGAACCCCGACGCCGAGGCGTCCACGGCCTCGACGCGGCAGCCGTCGACGTCGGCGATGTCGGTGCGGATCGCGTCGATGGCGCGCTTGCCGTTCGCGGCGGCAGCGAGCAGCACGTGGCTGCGCGCGTGGCGAGCGACGTCGCGGTAGGCGCCGGTCTCGTCGCGGCTCGACGTGCCGCCGATCGAGGCGACGAGGTCCTCCGCGCCCCACATGAGCGCGACGACGTTGGGATGGGCCGCGATGTCGACGGCGTGCACGACGCCCGCCGCCGTCTCGCAGAGCGCGACGACCGCGAAGCCGTCGAACGCGTCGAGCTGCCTCGGCGACTCGGCCTTCGCGAGCATGATCGTGGTGACGCCAGCGCGGCGGGCGGCGTCGAGGTCGGCCTCGAGCGTGCCTTCGCCGATGGCGTTGACGCGCACGATCGTGCGGGCGGCGTCGACCGTCGCGGTCGCGATCGCCTCGCGCGCCGCATCCTTCGCATCGGGTCCGACGGCGTCCTCGAGGTCGAGGATCACGGCGTCGGCGCGCTCGGCCGCCTTCGCGAAGCGGTCGGGGCGATCGCCGGGGCAGAAGAGCAGGGCGGGACCCATCTCGAAGATCATGCGTCGCTCCCGGCGTCGGACTCCTCGGCCGGCCGCCCCTGCATGAGCACGGAGCGCGTCGCGATGGCGACGACCTCGCCGCGCTGGTTGCGGCCCGTGTGCTCGAGGGTCACGATGCCCTGGCCGGGCCGCGACGACGACGGGCGTGCGTCGACGATGCGCGTCTCGGCGTAGAGCGTGTCGCCGTGGCGCACGGGAGCGGGGAAGCGCACCTCGCCGAAGCCGAGGTTCGCCACGATCGTGCCCTGCGTGAGCTGCGCGACCGAGAGGCCCACGAGCGTCGCCAGCGTGTGCATCGAGTTCACGAGGCGCTCGCCGAACTCCGTCGACTCCGCCCACGCGGCGTCGAGATGCAGCGACTGCGTGTTCATCGTGAGGGTGGTGAACAGCACGTTGTCGGCCTCGGTCATCGTGCGGCCGGGGCGGTGCTCGTAGATGGTGCCGGGCTCGAGCTCCTCGAACCACAGGCCTCGCTGTCGGATGCGGCGTTCGGTCATGCCGGGACCTCCGTCGGTGTGCGCGTCTCGACGGCGGCGACCTCCTGGCCGCGCCGCACCGTCTCCCCCACGATGACGTGGATGCGGGCGGCACCCGCGGAGGGCGCGCGCAGCACGTGCTCCATCTTCATCGCCTCGACGCTCACGAGCGCCTGGCCCTCGGCGACCTCGTCGCCCTCGGCGACATGCACGGCGACGACGGTGCCGGGCATGGGCGAGGCGAGCGTCGGCGAGGCGGCGGCGCCGGCCCGAGCGCGGACGACGGGCCGCGAGCGCTCGACGAGCCAGTCGCCGTCGAGCAGTGCGAGCCAGACGTCGCCGTCAGCCGTCACGTGCGTCGCCCCAGGACGGTCGAGCTCCTGGATCGCGGTCGTGCTGCCGTCGGCGCGCTCGACGCGCATCGCGATGGGCAGCTGCGGCGCCCGACCGCCGATGAAGCCGAACGACGTGGGGCGCCGGTCGCCGCCAGGCAGCAGCGTGACCGTCGCGACGCCATCGCCGTCCGAGACGCGCACGGAGGCGCCGACGGCGCCGCGCAGTCGCCAACCGTCGCGTCCCCATGCTCGCGCGCCGCGCGGCGCCGCATCGAGCAGCACGAGGGCTGCCTGCGCGAGCACCTCGCTCGGCATGCGACGCGCGGCGAGCCGCTGGGCCTCGCGGTCGATGAGCCCCGTGTCCAGCTCGCCGGCGGCCACGGCCGGCTCGGCGAGGAGCGTGCGCAGGAAGGGCACGTTCGTCGTGACGCCGAGCACGTGGGTCGTGGCGAGCGCCGCGTCGAGGCGCTCGATCGCCTCGGCCCGCGTGCGAGCGTGCGCGATGACCTTCGCGAGCATCGGATCGTAGCTCGACGAGACCTCGGAGCCGGTCTCGATGCCCGCATCCACCCGCACGCCGGGGCCCTGCGGCCACCTGGCCAGCAGCACCTCGCCGCCCGTCGGCAGGAAGCCGGCCGCCGGATCCTCCGCGTACACGCGCGCCTCGATCGCGTGGCCGTCGAGCCGCACGTCCTCCTGGCGGATGCCGAGCTGCTCGCCGGCGGCGACGCGCAGCTGCTGCTCGACGAGGTCGATGCCGGTGACGGCCTCCGTGACCGGGTGCTCGACCTGCAGGCGCGTGTTCATCTCCATGAAGAACGGCTCGTCGGGCTGGTCTCCCGAGACGATGAACTCGACCGTGCCGGCACCGACGTAGCCGACCGAGCGCGCGGTCTCGCGTGCGGCCTCGCCGATCGCGGCGCGCTGCGCCGGCGTGAGCAGCGGGCTCGGCGCCTCCTCGATGACCTTCTGGTGGCGGCGCTGCAGCGAGCACTCGCGCTCGCCGAGGTGGATGACGTGGCCGTGCTGGTCGGCGAGCACCTGCACCTCGACGTGCCGCGGGTTCGCGACGAACCGCTCGACGAAGAGCGTGTCGTCGCCGAACGCCGCCGCAGCCTCGCGACGCGCCTGCGCGAGCGCGGCGGGCAGGTCGGCGGGGTCGTCGACGCGATGCATGCCCTTGCCGCCGCCGCCTGCCGACGGCTTCACGAGCACGGGGTAGCCCACGCGCTCGGCTCCTGCGACGAGCGCGGCGTCGTCGAGGCCCGGCTCGGCGATGCCAGGCACGGTGGCGACGCCACGCGCCTCGACGGCCGCGCGGGCGCGGATCTTGTCGCCCATGGTGTCGATCGCCTCGGGCGTCGGGCCGATGAAGACGATGCCGGCGTCGGCGCATGCGCGCGCGAACGCCGCCGACTCGGCGAGGAAGCCGTAGCCGGGATGGATGGCGTCGGCGCCCGTCTCGCGCGCGGCCGCGATGACGCGGTCGATCGCGAGGTACGACTGGCGCGCGTCGGCCGGGCCGAGGCGCACCGACTCCCCCGCCGCGCGCACGTGCGGCGCGTCGGCATCCGCATCCGAGTGCACGGCGACGGAGGCGATGCCGAGGCGGTCGAGCGTGCGCACGATGCGCACGGCGATCTCGCCACGGTTGGCGATGAGGACCTTCTGCAGCACTGCCATCACATCCTGAACACGCCGTAGCGCACGTCGGGCATCGGCGCCTGGCCGACGACGTCGAGGGCGAGGCCGAGCACGCGGCGCGTGTCGGCGGGGTCGATGACGCCGTCGTCCCAGAGCCGGGCCGTCGAGTAGTAGGGCGAGCCCTGCCGCTCGTACTGCTCGCGGATGGGCGCCTCGAACGCCTGCTGCTCGTCGGCGGACCAGGTCTCGCCGCGCGCCTCGACGTTCGTGCGCTGCACGGTCGAGAGCACGGATGCGGCCTGCGGGCCGCCCATGACCGACACGCGCGCGTTGGGCCAGAGCCACAGGAACCGCGGCGAGTACGCACGACCGCACATCGAGTACGTGCCGGCGCCGAACGATCCGCCGACGACGACCGTGAGCTTCGGCACGCGCGCGCACGCGACGGCCGTCACCATCTTCGCGCCGTGCTTCGCGATGCCACCGCGCTCGTACTCGCTGCCGACCATGAAGCCCGCGATGTTCTGCAGGAAGACGAGCGGGATGCCGCGCTGGTCGCAGAGCTCGATGAAGTGCGCGCCCTTCTGGGCGGACTCCGAGAACAGCACGCCGTCGTTCGCGACGATGCCGACCGGATGCCCCCAGATGCGCGCGAAGCCGGTCACGAGCGTCGTGCCGAAGCCTGCCTTGAACTCGTGGAACGCGGAGTCGTCGACGATGCGGGCGATGATCTCGCGCACGTCGTACGGCGTCTGCAGGTCGGCGGGCACGGCGGCGCCGAGCGTCGCGGGGTCGACGGCCGGCGCGGCCGCCTCGAGCACCTCCCACGGCGGCGCGGGGCTCGCGGGCAGCGTCGCGACGATGTCGCGCACGATGCGCAGGGCGTGCTCGTCGTCGTCGGCGAGGTGGTCGGCGACGCCCGAGACCGTCGTGTGCAGCTCGCCGCCGCCGAGGTCCTCCGCGCTCACGACCTCGCCCGTCGCGGCCTGCACGAGCGGCGGACCGCCGAGGAAGATCGTGCCCTGCTCGCGCACGATGACCGTCTCGTCGCTCATCGCGGGCACGTAGGCGCCGCCCGCGGTCGACGAGCCCATGACGCAGGCGATCTGCGCGATCCCGTCGGCGCTCATGCGCGACTGGTTGTAGAAGATTCGCCCGAAGTGCTCCTTGTCGGGGAACACCTCGTCCTGCATCGGCAGGAACGCGCCACCCGAGTCGACGAGGTAGATGCACGGCAGCCGGTTCTCGGCGGCGATCTCCTGCGCGCGCAGGTGCTTCTTCACCGTCATCGGCAGGTACGTGCCGCCCTTCACGGTCGCGTCGTTCGCGACGACCATGACATGGCGGCCCGACACGAGGCCGATGCCGGCGACGACGCCGGCGGCGGGCGCCTCGTCGTCGTACATGCCCGTCGCGGCGAGCGGTGCCACCTCGAGGAAGGGGCTGCCGACGTCGAGCAGTCGCTCGACGCGGTCGCGCGGCAGCAGCTTGCCGCGTGCGACGTGCCGCTCGCGCGAGCGCTCGGGACCGCCGAGCGCCGCGCGCTCGAGGCGCGCGCGCAGGTCCTCGACGAGCGCGTCCATCGCCTCGGCGCGCGCCGCGGCCTCGGGCGATGCTGCGTCGACGGTCGTCGTCAGCCGATCCACGGATCTCCTTCGGTTCGTCGGGGGCGGTGCATCAGCGCCGCGCGAGCGCCAGGCCGGGGTGCTCGAGCAGGGCACCGACGTCGGCGATGAACGCGCTCGCCTCCTTGCCGTCGAGCACGCGGTGGTCGAACGACACCGTGATCTGCATGACGTCGCGCAGCGCGATCTCGCCGCGGTGCTCCCACGGGGTACGCCGCACGGTGCCGAGCGCGAGGATGACCGACTCGCCCGGGTTGAGGATGGGCACGCCACCGTCGACGCCGAAGACGCCGACGTTCGACACCGTCATGGTCGACGAGGTGAGCTCGGCGGGGCTCAGCCGACCCTCGCGGGCCTTCTCGGCCTGCTCGCGGATGCGGCCGGCGAGCTCGGTGGCGTCGAGCAGGTCGGCGTCGTCGACGCTCGCGACCACGAGGCCGCGGTCGGTCGCGACGGCGATGCCGAGGTTGACCGCGCCATGCACCTCGATCTCGTTCGCGTCGGCATGGAAGGTGCTGTTCACCTCGGGCGTGCGCACGGCGGCGAGCAGGATCGCGCGGCATGCCATCGACAGGAACGTCGGGGCGTCGCCGCCGCGGGCGCGTGCCTTGAGGTCGTCGACGAGCTGCCTCGTCTCGGTGACGTCGACCTGCAGGAAGACCGCGGCATGCGGCGCCGTGAAGGCCGAGTCGGTCATGGCCTTGGCCGTGTGCTTGCGCAGACCCGTGACGCGCTCGCGTCGGGACGCGCGCGCGGGTGCGGATGCCGGGGCTGCGGCGGGGCTCGAGAGCCGGTCGAGGTCGGCGCGCGTGACGATGCCGTCCTCCCCCGTCGGCTCGATGCTCGACAGGTCGATGCCGCGCTGTCGCGCGAGGGCGCGCACGGGCGGGAACGCGCGCGCCGGGCGGCGTTCGTCGCGCACGAACGGCGTGGGCTCGAAGGTGCGGCGGCGGCGCGTCGCACGCGCGCCGGAGCCGACCTTGACCGAGCCGACGAGCACGCTCACGCGCTCCTGGGCGGGCTTCGCGGTGGCGTCGGCCGCCGGGCGATCCTCGACGGGCAGCGCCGGTGCGGGCTGCTCGTCGGGCTCGGCCGCCTCGGCCGCCGGTGCGGGCGCATCCGCGGGCTCCGCTCCCTCGACGTCGTACTCGATGAGCGGTGCGCCGACCGCGATCGTCTCGCCCTCCGCGGCGTGCAGCGCGCGCACGACCCCGGCGTACGGGCTCGGCAGGTCGACCACGGCCTTCGCCGTCTCGACCTCCGCGAGGATCTGGTTCAGCTCGACCGTGTCGCCCTCGGCGACCAGCCAGCGCACGATCTCGGACTCCGTGAGCCCCTCGCCCAGGTCGGGCAGCTTGAAGGTGGTCATCGCGTGCCTCCCTGCATCGCCATGGAGCCCGTGGCCGACCGCGAGTGGCGACGACCGAGGGCGCGGTCGACGGCGTCGAGGATGCGGTCCACGCTCGGCAGGTACGACTCCTCGAACGCGCTCGGCGGGTACGGGGTGTCGTACGCGGTCACGCGCTCGGGCGCGGCCTGCAGCGACGCGAAGGCGCGCTCGACGACGCTCGCGACGAGCTCCGACGACACCGACGCCTCCTTGGGCGCCTCGTGCGCCACGACGAGCCGGCCGGTGCGCTCGACGCTCGCGACGACGGTGTCGACGTCGAGCGGCGAGATGGAGCGCAGGTCGATGACCTCGATCTCGATGCCCTCGTCGGCGGCGGCCTCGGCAGCCTGCAGCGCGGTCTGCACGACGGGGCCGTAGGTCGCGAGCGTCACGTCGCGGCCGGGCACGAGCACCGTCGCGGTGTCGAGGTCGCGCACGATCGTGCGGTCGACCTCGCCCTTCGACCAGTAGCGCGACTTCGGCTCGAAGAACAGCACGGGGTCGTCGCTCGCGATCGCGGCGCGGAGCGTCGAGTACGCCTCCTGCGGCGTCGCGGCCGTCACGACGCGCAGGCCCGCCGTGTGGGCGAAGTACGACTCGGGGCTCTCGGAGTGGTGCTCGACCGAGCCGATGTCGCCGCCGTACGGCACGCGGATGACGAGCGGCATCCGCACGCGGCCCTTCGTCCGGTAGTGCAGCTTCGCCACCTGCGCGACGATCTGGTCGAAGCCGGGGTAGATGAAGCCGTCGAACTGGATCTCGACGACGGGCCGGTAGCCGCGGTAGGCCATGCCGATCGCGGTGCCGATGATCGCCGACTCCGCGAGCGGCGAGTCGATCACGCGCTGCGGGCCGAACGTGGCCTGCAGGCCGTCGGTGACGCGGAAGACGCCCCCGAGCTGGCCGATGTCCTCGCCCATGAGGAAGACCTTGTCGTCGGCCTCGAGCGCGTCATGCAGCGCGGCGCCGATGGCCTTGCCGAGCTGCAGCGTCTGGATGTCCGTCTCGACCGCGGTCATGCGTGGTCACCGTGCCCGCCCGGCGCGGCCTCGATCGAAGCGACGAAGGCGTCGTGCTCGGCGAGCTGGCGCTCGAGTCGCTTCGTGGGCGTCGTGTAGACGTTCGAGAAGAGCGTGCGGTGGTCGGGCACCGACACGGCGGTCACGGCCGCGCGCAGCTCCTTCGCGACGGCGTCGCAGCGGATCTTCGCCTCCTCGCGGATGCGGGCGATCGGCGCACCCGTCTGCTCGAGGTGCCTCTCGAGGCGCACGATCGGGTCCTTCTCGCGCCACGACGCCACCTCGTCCTCCGAGCGGTAGCGCTTGGGGTCGTCGGTCGACGTGTGCGGACCCATGCGGTAGGTCATGGCCTCGATGAACGTGGGGCCGCCGCCCGAGCGGGCGCGCTCGACGGCGATGCGCGTCGCGGCCAGCACCGCGAGCACGTCGTTGCCGTCGACGCGCAGCGCGGGGATGCCGAAGCCGGTCGGGCGCAGCGCGAGCGGGAAGCCCGACTGCACGGCGACGGGCTCGGAGATCGCGTACTGGTTGTTCTGGCAGACGAAGATCACGGGCGCCTGGAACGCGCTCGCGAACACCATCGCCTCGTTGACGTCGCCCTCGCTCGTGGCACCGTCGCCGAAGTAGGCGACGGCGACGTCGTCGGAGCCGTCCATCCGGGCGCCCATCGCGTAGCCCGTCGCGTGCAGGGACTGGGCGCCGATGATGATCTGCGGTGTCGCGAGGTGGTGCTCCATGGGATCCCAGCCCGACTGCTGCACGCCCTTCCAGACGCGCATCGCCTCGCCCTGGTCGACGCCGCGCAGGTAGGCGAGGCCGTGCTCCCGGTACGAGCCGAAGACGAAGTCGGTGTCGCGCAGCGCCCGGCCCGAGCCGATCTGCGCAGCCTCCTGCCCCTGGGCGGGCGGCCACAGCAGCAGCTCTCCCTGTCGCGTGAGCGCGAACGCCTCGGCGTCGATGCGCCGCAGGATCGACAGGTCGACGTAGAGGTCGGTGAGCGCGTGCTCGTCGACGTCGCCGAGATGCGGGTCGAGCAGCTCGTTCGCGTGGCGCGACCCGTCGGGGTGCAGCACGCTCAGCGGCTCGTCGAGGCCGGCAGCGAGCGCCGGGTTCGGCGCGGGTACGGTCAGCGGCCTGTTCTCGATCAACGACACGGTGGACCTCCTCGTCCGGCGCGCCTCGTGGGCGCTGTCGCGGACCTGGGTGCGGGTCCGCGTCCAGCCACGCTAGCGAGGCGGAGCAGATCGAGCAACGCCGACGCGCGGGATTGCGCAGAATGCTTCGCGCATCCATCTGCGGCGCATAGGATGCTGCGCATGCGCACCGTCGACGACACCGATCGGAAGATCCTGCTCGCCATGACCGAGCATCCCCGTTCGACGATCGTCGCGATCGCCGAGCGGCTCGGCCTGGCCCGGAACACCGTGCAGGCGCGCGTGCAGGCGCTCGAGGCGTCCGACGCGCTGCAGGGCTTCGACCGGAGGCTGCACGCCGAGGCCCTCGGCTATCCGCTCACGGTGTTCATGGCGACGCATGTCGACCAGCCGAAGATCGACCACGTCGTCGCGCAGCTGCGCGAGATCCCCGAGGTCGTGCAGGCGCACGGCATCGCCGGGCAGGCCGACGTGCTCGTGCGCTGCGTCTGCAAGGACGCCGAGGACCTCTACCGCGTCAACAAGCTCGTGCTGCAGTGCGACGGCGTCGAGCGCACCGAGACGTGGCTGTCGATGGGCGAGCTCATCCCCTTCCGCCTCGCGCCCGTGCTCGAGCGCGACCTCGGGGCCTGACCGCGTCGGTCGGCGCGCGTACGCTCGTGCGCATGGGGACCGCCACGCAGCCGACCATCGCCCTCGAGGGCGGCTTCGCCGGTGCCGTGCCGGAGCTGGCGATCCCCTGGCAGGCGGCCGAGCCCCCCGCTCCGCGTCTGCTCGTGCTGAACGCGGCGCTCGCCGAGGAGGTCGGCATCGACCCGTCCTGGCTACGCGGCCCGGAGGGCGTCGGCCTGCTCACGGGCACCCGGCTGCCCGACGGCGCCACGCCCGTCGCGCAGGTGTACGCCGGGCACCAGTTCGGCTCCTACTCCCCTCGCCTCGGCGACGGCCGCGCCCTGCTGCTCGGCGAGCTGCGCGCTCCCGACGGTCGGCTGCTCGACCTCCACCTCAAGGGCTCGGGGCGCACGCCCACGGCGCGAGCCGGCGACGGGTTCGCGGCCGCCGGCCCCATGCTGCGCGAGCACCTCGTGAGCGAGGCGATGCACGCGCTCGGCATCCCCACGACGCGCTCGCTCGCGGTCGTGGCGACGGGCGGGGCCGTGCGTCGCGAGACGACGCTGCCCGGCGCCGTGCTCGCGCGCATCGCGAGCAGCCACCTGCGCGTCGGCAGCATCCAGTACGCGAGCGCCACGGGCGACCGCGCCCTGCTGCGTCGCGTCGTCGACCACGCGATCGACCGCCATCACCCCGACCTGGTCGGCACCGACGCCCCGGCGCTGGGGCTGCTGCAGCGCGTGGTCGCCGCGCAGGCCGCGCTCGTGGCGCACTGGATGCTCGTGGGCTTCGTCCACGGCGTGATGAACACCGACAACATGACGCTCTCGGGCGAGACCATCGACTACGGCCCGTGCGCCTTCCTGGATGCGTTCGACACGAGCACGGTCTACAGCTCGATCGACACCGGCGGTCGCTACGCGTACGGCAACCAGCCGGGCATCGCCGCCTGGAACCTCGCACGGCTCGCCGAGGCGCTGCTGCCCGTGCTCGACGACGACCCCCACCGCGCGCTCGAGCTGGCCCAGGCGGCGCTCGACGACTTCGCGCCGCAGCACGCGAGCGCCTGGAGGACCGGCATGCTCGCGAAGCTCGGCGTGCGGCAGGACCTCGACGATCCCGACGCCGCCGCGCTGGTCGGCGACCTCATGGGGATGCTGCAGGAGACGCGCGCCGACCACACCTCGTGCTTCCGCGCGCTCACCGACGCCGCGCTGGGCGACGACCAGCGCCTGCGTGCGCTGCTGGGCGCATCGCCGGGCTTCGACGACTGGGCGCGGCGCTGGACGGCGCTGGGCCCCGACGGGTCGGCGATGGCCGCGGTCAATCCCGTCGTCATCCCTCGCAACCATCTCGTGGAGGAGGCCCTCGCCGCCGCCACCGAGGGCGACCTCGCACCGTTCGAGCGGCTGCTCGACGCGGTGACGACGCCCTACGTCGAGCGACCCGGGTTCGAGCGGTACGCCGCGCCGGCCCCCGAGGCGTTCGGCGCCTATCGGACCTTCTGCGGCACCTGATCAGGCCGTCCGCCCTGCGGACGCCCAGCGGTTCGCACCTAGCGTGGTGTCGACCGAGGAGGTCCCCATGGGGTGGCAGGAGGCAGGGCGCGTGCGTCGCCCGCAGCGCGGCGGTGCGCATCCCGGCTGGGCGTGGGGAATCGTGCTCGTCCCGGCAGGTGCGGGCCTCGTGGCCGGCGGGATCGCGCTGGCGCGAGCGCTCGAGGGCGGAGCGGGCACGGCGATCGGCGTCGCGCTCGCCGCGTGGGGCGCGACGCTCGTCATGCCCTTCGTCGTGATCGGCTGGTACGCGGCGCAGGCTGCGTGGAAGGCGCCGCGCGAGCGCGCGGGCACCGCGTTCGCGGTGCCGTCGCACGAGCTGCGCCGCATCGGGTTCCGGATCCGGTGGAGTCCGGCCGCTCGCAGCCTCGTGTTCGGCGCCGCCGGGTACGACGGACCGGGTCTGCGGATGCTCGTCGCCGGCCGCGTCGTGCACGTGCTCGGCATCGTGATCCTCGTCGTCGCGGGGCTCGGCGCTGCGCTCGGGAACCTCGGTCCGCGCTGACCCGCTGCATGCAGTCCCGGCGATTCTCGCCGCGATCCTGCCTTGCGCGCCCACGAATGGATACACTCGGGGCGTGGGCATGGATGCGAGCACGCGGCGACGAGCCGGCGAGCACGCCATCGAGCGCCTGCGCGACGACATCCAGTCGGGCGCCCTGCCGCCCGGCTCGGTGCTCGGCGAGGTCGAGCAGGCGACGCGCCTCGGCGTGAGCAGGACGCCGCTGCGCGAGGCGCTCGACCGGCTCGAGGCCGAGGGCCTCGTCGTGCGGCGCAGCCCTCGCGTCACGGTCGTCGCCGACGTCTCCCTCGACCAGATCCGCGACCTGTTCGCCGTCCGCCGCGCGCTCGAGGAGAGCGCCGCCAGGCTGGCAGCGGCGCGCGCCGACGGCGATCGGGCGGCCTTCGCGCCGCTCGCCGACGCGTTCGCGCAGGCGGACGCGACGGAGGACGTCGGCTCGTACTACGCGCGCGTCGCCGAGCTCGACGCAGCCATCGAGCGCGCCGTCGCCAACGACTTCCTCGCCCGCGCGCTGCAACCCGTGCGCGCGCATCTCGGCCGCGTGCGCCGACTCGCGAGCGACCGTCCCGAGCGCCTGCGCGACTCCGCCGCCGAGCACGCGCTCATCGCCCGCGCCATCGCAGCCGGCGACGGCGACCTCGCCGCCCACGCCACCCACGTGCACCTGCACCGCGCCCTCGCGAGCGTCGAGCAGGCGCTGACGACGACCACGACCGCACCCACCGAGAGGACGGCATGACCGAGCTCCACCACCTCCGTGCCCACCGCAGCGCCGAGCACCTGCCCCGCGAGCAGCAGCTCGCGTGGCGCATCGCCGAGGTCGCCGCCGACCCCGTCGCCGTCGACGCCGACGTCACCGAGATGATCGTCAACCGCGTGCTCGACAACGCCTCGGTCGCGATCGCGAGCCTCACCCGCGCACCCGTGACGGCGGCGCGCGAGCAGGCGCAGCGGCACCCCGCAGTGCCCGACAGGACGGGCCCGGGGGCGACCGTCTTCGGCATCGACGACCGCGTGAGCCCCGAGTGGGCGGCGTGGGCGAACGGCGTCGCCGTGCGCGAGCTCGACTTCCACGACACGTTCCTCGCCGCCGACTACTCGCACCCCGGGGACAACATCCCGCCGATCCTCGCCGTCGCGCAGCACACCGGTGCCGATGGCGCGGCGCTCGTGCGCGGCATCGCGACGGGCTACGAGATCCAGGTCGACCTCGTGCGCGCCATCTGCCTGCACGAGCACAAGATCGACCACGTCGCGCACCTCGGCCCCTCGGCCGCCGCCGGCATCGGCACGCTGCTCGGGCTCGACCGCGAGACGATCTTCCAGGCCGTCGGCCAGGCGCTGCACACGACGACCGCGACGCGGCAGTCGCGCAAGGGCGAGATCTCGACGTGGAAAGCGCACGCGCCGGCCTTCGCAGGCAAGATGGCGATCGAGGCCGTCGATCGCGCCATGCGCGGCCAGACGAGCCCCACGCCCATCTACGAGGGCGAGGACGGGTTCATCGCGTGGCTGCTCGGCGGCTGGGACGCGCGCTACGAGGTGCCGCTCCCCGTGGCGGGCGAGCCGAAGCGCGCGATCCTCGACACGTACACGAAGGAGCACTCGGCCGAGTACCAGGCGCAGGCGTGGATCGACCTCGCCCGCCGCCTCGGCACCGAGCGCCCCGAGCTGCGCGACCCGGCGAACGTCGCGTCGATCGTGCTGCACACGTCGCACCACACGCACTACGTCATCGGCTCCGGCGCGAACGACCCGCAGAAGTACGACCCGACGGCGTCGCGCGAGACGCTCGACCACTCGATCCCGTACATCGTCACGGTCGCCCTGCAGGACGGCGGATGGCACCACGTCGACTCGTACGCGCCCGAGCGCGCCGGCCGGCCAGACACCGTCGCGCTGTGGCAGAAGGTCACGACGGTCGAGGACCCCGTGTGGACCGCGCGCTACCACGATCCCGACCCCGACGTGAAGGCGTTCGGCGGCCGCATCGAGATCACGCTGACGAACGGCGACCGCATCGTCGACGAGATCGCCGTCGCCGACGCGCACCCCGCCGGCGCACGCCCGTTCGCCAGGGCGCAGTACCTCGAGAAGCTCCACACGCTCGCCGACGGCGTCATCGACGCCGCCGAGCTCGCACGCTTCGTCGACCTCGCCGAGCGTCTGCCCGAGCTCACCAGCGACGAGGTGCGCCAGCTGACCGTCGTCGCGCCGAGCGGACGCATCGTGCCGGCGACCACGAGCGGGCTGTTCTAGTGCTCTCCTCCCCCATCGACGCCCGCGCGAAGCGGCAGGCGTTCCGGCACGGGCTCGCCTCGGGGCGCATCCAACGCTTCCCCGGCGCGTTCACGCCGCTGTCGACGGCGCTCATCGGGGCCAAGGGCTTCGAGGGCGTCTACCTCTCGGGCGCCGTCATGGCCGCCGAGCTCGGCCTGCCCGACATCGGCCTCACGACGCTCACCGAGGTCGCGCAGCGCGCCCACCAGGTCGCACGCCAGACGTCGCTGCCCGTGCTCGTCGACGCCGACACGGGCTTCGGCGAGCCGATGAACGTCGCCCGCACGATCCACGAGCTCGAGGATGCGGGCGTCGCCGGCCTGCACATCGAGGACCAGGTGAACCCCAAGCGCTGCGGCCACCTCGACGGCAAGGAGGTCGTGTCGCTCGCCACCGCGACGCAGCGCATCGCCGCAGCCGTCGCCGCGCGCCGCGATCCGGGCCTCGTGATCATGGCGCGCACCGACGTGCGCGGCGTCGAGGGACTGGATGCCGCGGTCGACCGCGCGAAGGCGCTGCAGGACGCGGGCGCCGACGCGATCTTCCCCGAGGCGATGGCGTCGCTCGACGAGTTCGCCGCCGTCCGCGCCGCCGTCGAGGTGCCGATCCTCGCGAACATGACCGAGTTCGGCAAGAGCCCGCTGTGGACGGCGCAGCAGCTCGAGGACGTCGGCGTGAGCATGGTGATCCATCCGGTGTCGCTGCTGCGCGTCGCCTTCGGCGCCATCGAGCGCGCGCTCGACGCGCTCGTCGACGAGGGATCCCTGGCGAGCCAGGTGCCGAGCATGCAGACTCGGGCCAGGCTCTACGAGCTCAACGACTACGAGGCGTACGCGTCGTTCGACGCAGGCGTGTTCGACTTCGAGGTGCCGGGCGATCCCGCGCGCACCCACGACTGAGCAGCACCGACGCGAAGGAGCGCAGCATGACCGATCAGGACATCAAGAAGGGCCTCGCGGGCGTCGTCGTCGACACGACGGCGATCTCGAAGGTCAACCCCGACACGAACAGCCTGCTGTACCGCGGGTATCCCGTGCAGGAGCTCGCCGACACGCAGTCGTTCGAGGCCGTCGCGCACCTGCTGTGGCACGGCGAGCTGCCGACGGATGGCGAGCTCGACGCGCTCATGCAGCAGGAGCGCGGCGACCGCGCGCTCGACCCGCTGACCCGCGAGCTCATCGACCGCTCCCCCGACACGGCGCATCCCATGGACGTGCTGCGCACGGCCGTCTCGGCGACGGGTGCCGACGACCCGGCCGCGAACGACGCATCGCCCGCCTCGGATCTCGACAAGTCCGTGCGGCTGCTCGCCCGCATCCCCGCGATGGTCGCGTACGACCAGCGCCGCCGACGCGGGCAGGACCTCGTCGCGCCGCGCGACGACCTCGACTTCTCGGCGAACTTCCTGTGGATGACGTTCGGCGAGGAGCCCGAGCCCGTCGTCGTCGATGCCTTCCGGCGATCGATGGTGCTGTACGCGGAGCACTCGTTCAACGCCTCGACGTTCACGGCGCGCGTCATCACGTCGACGACCTCCGACCTGTACTCCGCCGTCGTCGGCGCCATCGGCGCGCTGAAGGGCGCGCTGCACGGCGGCGCCAACGAGGCCGTCATGCACCTGTTCGACGAGATCGGCGACGCGTCGAAGGTGTCGGGCTGGCTGGATGCAGCGCTCGCCGAGAAGCGCAAGATCATGGGCTTCGGGCACCGCGTCTACAAGCACGGCGACTCGCGCGTGCCCACCATGCGGGCGGCGCTCGACCAGCTCGTCGAGCACTACGGGGCGCAGGACATGCTCGCGCTCTACGAGGAGCTCGAGCGCGAGTTCGTGGAGCGCAAGGGCATCCACCCGAACCTCGACTACCCCTCGGGTCCCGCATACCGCCTCATGGGCTTCGACACCCCCACGTTCACGCCGCTCTTCGTCGCATCCCGCATCACGGGATGGACGGCGCACGTCATGGAGCAGGCGGCCTCGAACGCGCTCATCCGCCCGCTCTCGGCGTACGACGGGCCCGACGAGCGGCACGTGCCGGGCACGGACGCGTAGGCCGCGACGGTCGGCGGAATGCCGAGGAGGGCACCGTGGTTCCTTCGAATGTGAACGATCTGCTGCCCGACGCGACCCACATGGGTCCCGTGACCCTCCGCACCGCCGACCTCGCGCGCCTCGAGCACTGGTACCAGGCCGGTCCCGGCCTCGTGCAGGTGGCCGAGTCGCCCGGCGTCGTCGAGCTCGGCGTCGACGGCCGCACGCTCGTGCGCCTCGAGGCCGCCCCCGACCTGCGCGGCCCGAACCCGCAGGACGCGGGCCTCTTCCACACGGCGGTGCTCTACCCCGACCACACGTCGCTCGCCGCAGCCGTCGTGCGCATGACGCAGATCCCCGGCATGGTCTTCGCCGGGGTGGGCGACCACCACGTGTCGCAGGCGTTCTACTTCGTCGACCCCGACGGCAACGGCGTCGAGCTGTACGTCGACCGCCCGCGCGAGTCGTGGCAGTGGCAGGGCGACCGCGTGCACATGACGACCGAGGGCTTCGACCCGAGCGCCTTCGTCGCCGAGCACCTCGGCTCGGGCGATGCCACCGGCACGCCCGCGGGGGCGGTCGTCGGGCACGTGCACCTGCAGGTGGGCGACGTGCCGACCGCGCGGCAGTTCTACGTGGATGCGCTGGGCTTCGCCGAGACCGCGGCCTACGGCTCGCAGGCCGTGTTCGTGAGCGCGGGCGGCTACCACCACCACATGGCGATGAACACGTGGAACTCGGCGGGCGCGGGGCGACGCGCGAACACCCTCGGGCTCGGGCTCGTCGACATCGTCGTGCCGGGTGCCGACGGCCTCGGCGCGGCACGCGAGCGCCTCGCGGCCCGCGGCGTGCAGACGGCCGACGACGGTCGCACGCTGTCGTTCGACGACCCGTGGGGCAACCGCATCCGCCTGCGCTAGCCTCGCGCGGCGCTCGGGCTACGAGCGCTCGAGACGGGCGAGCGTCGCCCGGGCTCGGCGAGCCATGGCCTCGTCGACCATCTGCCCGTCGGCGAGCGTCGCGACGCCGCCGCTCGCGAGCGCCGCGAGCGTCTCGCGCGCCCACGCCACCTCGGCGTCGCTCGGCGCGAATGCGCGGCGGATGCGGTCGACCTGCGACGGATGGATCGCGGTGCGGCCGCCGAAGCCCAGCGCGGCGCCCGCGCGGCAGTCGGCCTCGAGCCCGTCGAGGTCGCGCACCGCAGGGTACGCGGCCATGAGCGGCGCGGGCAGGCCGGCGGCGCGAGCCGCGACGACGAGCAGGATGCGCGCGTGCTGCAGCATCGCTGGGCTCGTGGCACCGAGATCGGCGCGCAGGTCGGCCTCGCCGATCGCGAGCGAGGCGACGGCGGGGTGGCGTGCGATCTCGTCGAGCGCCGTGAGTCCCGCGGCGTCCTCGACGAGCGCATGGATCGGCCGATCGACGCGGTCCGGGTGCGCGAGCCGGTCCACGACCGCGTCGACGTCGGCCGCACCGCGCACCTTCGGCAGCCGCACGGCCACGTCGTGCGCCGCGAGCATGGCGAGGTCGTCGCCCGAGCCGGCGGTCACGCGCACCTGCAGCCCGGCGCCGCCGTGCTCGGCCAGCCACGCGTCGACCGCCGTGCGCGAGGCATCCTTCGCGTCGGCCGCGACGGCGTCCTCGAGATCGAGGATCACGACGTCGGCCCCGGTCGCGACGGCCTTCGCGAAGCGGTCGGGCCGGTCGCCGGGCACGTAGAGCGCGACGGTCATGCGATGCCCCGCTCCCGCAGCGCGGCGAGCTGCTCGGGCGTCACGCCGACCTCGGCGAGCACCGCGGCGGTGTCGGCGCCGTGCTGCCTCCCGGTGTGCCGCACCGAGCCGGGCGTCGCCGACAGCCGGAAGAGCACGTTCTGCATGCGCATGCGCCCGAGCTCGTCGTCGTCGATCTCGAGGATCGTGCCGAGCGCGTCGTACTGGGGGTTCGCCATGACGCCGGCGACGTCGTCGACCACGCCGATGGCGGCCTCGACGCGCGCGAACGCCTCGGCGACGTCGGCGAGGTCGCGCTCGGCGATCCATCCACCCACGGCGGCGTCGAGCTCCTCGACGTGCGCCGCGCGCTCCCTGCCCGTCGCGAACCACGGCTCGGCGACCACGTCGGGTCGGCCGACGAGCGTCATGACGCGCTCGGCGATCGACTGCGACGACGTCGACACCGCGACCCAGCGGTCGTCGCGCGTGCGGTAGACGTTGCGCGGCGCGTTGTTCACCGAGCGGTTGCCGGTGCGCGGCTGCAGGTAGCCGAGCTGGTCGTACGCCGTGATGCCGCCGCCGAGCAGCATGAGGATGGGCTCGATGATCGCCATGTCGACCACCTGCCCCTCGCCCGTGCGCTCCGCGTGCCGCAGGGCGATGCTGCAGGCGTAGGCGGTCGCGAGGGCCGTGATGCCGTCGGCGAGGCCGAACGGCGGCAGGATCGGCGGGCCGTCGGGGTCGCCCGTGAGCGCGGCGAAGCCGCTCATCGCCTCGGCGATCGACCCGAAGCCGGGCTGTCGCGCGAGCGGGCCCGTCTGCCCGAACGCCGTGACGCGCGCGATGACGAGCCGCGGGTTCGCAGCGAGCAGCCGCTCGGGACCGATGCCCCAACGCTCGAGCGTGCCGGGGCGGAAGTTCTCGATGAGCACGTCGGCGTCGGTCGCGAGGTCGACGAGCAGGTCGCCGCCGTCGTCGCTCGACAGGTCGATCGTCGCTGCGCGCTTGTTGCGGCCCAGCGTCTTCCACCACAGGTTCACGCCGTCCTTCGCCTGCCCGTGGCCGCGTGCGGCGTCGGGGCGGCGCGGGTGCTCGATCTTCGTGACGTCGGCGCCGAAGTCGCCGAGGAACGTCGCGGCGAGCGGGCCGGCGAAGAGCGTCGACGCGTCGATGACGCGCACGCCGTCGAGCGGTCCGGTCATCGGTCGCCCTCCTGCTCGTCGTCGAGGTCATGCTGCTCGTCGAGATCCCAGGCGAGCCGGAGGCCGATCGCGTCGGAGCGGTCGAGCCCCGTGCGCAGCCACGACAGCACTCGCTCGCGCGGCTGGGGCCCGCCGTCGGCGTACCAGTCGGACCCCTCCACGACGACGCCGCTGCCGCCGACGAGCAGTACGCGCCGCGTCACGCCGTCGGTGCGCTCGGTCTCGGTCCACTCCCATGGGCTCGGCGCCGGCCGCGTGAACGCGTCGGCGGCCGCCGCCTCGCGCCACTCGGCATCCGTCGGCAGCCGCGCGCCGTGGTCGCGCGCGAAGGCCCGGGCCTCGTCGAGGTCGATGCGCGTCGCTGCGACGTCGGGCTCGCTCGGTGCGGGCTCCCCGCGCCAGGCCGCGACGTCGCCGGCCGTCACGGGATGCGCCGCGACGGCGACGGCGCCGAGCACGACGGTGCGCTCGAGCCGCTGCACGTCGTGCAGGCGAGGAGGCAGGGGCTTCCACTCCTCGACGTACGGCGCCTCGCCCTCGAGCCCGGTCTCGCGGCGTCGCCACTCGATCGTCTGCGTGCGCGTGCCAGGGCGGAGGCGGACGGCGTCGGCCGGCGCGACGCCCGTCGAGCGCGCATGCGGCACGAGCGCCGCCTCGCGCGCAGGGAACGTCGCGTCGTCGTCGTGCGGATCGGCGGCGGCAGCCGCGACGAGCGGCGCGAGCCACGCGGGCTCCTCGCCGTGCACCACCACGATGCCGGCGATGCCGTGCGCGGGGATGCGCACGGTCGCGCCCTCGACGCGCGCGCCGGCCGTCACGTCCCACGCGTCGCCGTCCGCGAGCGACGGCGCGAGGTACGCGCCCTCCCGGTCCACGTCGGCGCGGTTGACGAGCGTCACGAGCGTCGTGTCGCCGAGCCGGAACGTCGAGCCGTACACGCCGTCTGCCGCAGCCGCGGCGGTCGCGCCGGCGAGCGGCGTCCACTCCCCCGACTCCAGCAGGTCGTGGGCCGCGCGCTGCACGCGCGCCATGCGGCGCAGCGTCGAGCGGTCGCGAGCGTTCCAGCCCACCCAGACGCCGAACACCGCATCCCACACGAGCACGCCGACGCCGTTCATCCAGCTCGACTGCAGCTCCTCGGCATGGTGCCGGTTCCAGCGGCGCACGGAGTGCAGCATGTGCCGGCGCTCCACGAGGCGGGCACGCATGACGCCGGGCGCCTGCGAGTCGGCGAACCACTGCGCCCACGAGACGACGTGGTCGCGCAGCCGCTCGCTCGGGGCACGCGACTCGCCCTCGAGCGCGAGCGGGCGGCCGCCGCCCTCGCCGCCCATCCATCGCAGGAACTCCTCGTCGGCGTGCTTGAGGGTGTCGAGGAAGACCCCGTCGACGCCGAGCGCGTCGGCGGTGCGGCGCAGCGCCTCGCCGTCGGACAACGGGCGTCCGTCGGCGTCGGTCTCGCGTCGCGTGCCCGTGTCCCACGGGTTGTAGTCGACGAACACGCGCACGCCGCGCGCCTGCAGGTCGGCGACGAGCTCGTCGATGCCGGGCACGTCGCGGTACCAGTCGAACTGGTTGCGGTCGTCGATGCCGATGCACGGGTAGGCGTGCCACAGCACGAGGCCGTCGAGCCCGCCGACGTCGTCGTACGCGGCGAGCAGGCGGTCGGGCGTGAAGCGGCGCGCCTGCCAGTCGTACAGGCGCTCGTCCCACAGCCAGATTTGCGCGGCGGTGCGGCAGCGCGAGGCCCACGGCACGGCGTCGTACGCCGCGTCGGCGTGGCCGAGGCGCGCCCGGGCGTCGGCGGCGAGCGCTCGGATGGCGTCGCGCCACGCGGCCCAGTCCGCCGGGTCGTCGGGTGCGGCGAGGATCTTCGCCACGTCGAACGTCGCCGCGTCGACGACGCCGTCGGCCGGCACGACCGTCGCGCGGTCGATCGGTCTGGGCACGAGCGGGTCCAGCGTGTTCGTCGCCGCCTCGTCGGGGTCGTGCGTCATCGGGTCGTGCAGCGTCATGCGGGCACCTGCGCGAGCGCGAGCGTGCGATCGGCGAGCTCGTCGAAGGCGATGCCGTCGAAGCCCGCGAGCGTCGTGCGGTAGATGCCGCGGATGGGCTCGGCGAGGTGCGCGGGGATCGCCGCGGTCCCCTGCGCACCCACGAGGCCGCCGACGGTGGCGCCGACCGAGTCGGTGTCCCAGCCGGCTGCGACGGCGAGGCCCACCGCGTGGCCGAGGTCGTCGGCACCGCGGATCGCCGCGAGCGCGATGACGGCGGCGTTGTGCAGCACGTGCACCCAGTGCAGCTCGCCGTACCGCTCGTGCAGCACGTCGATCGCGGCCTCGTCGTCGAGGTCGGATGCGGCGAGGTCGCGGCCGAGGCGCACGGCGTCGGCGAGGCGCGAGCGCGCGGGCACGCACGCGAGCCCCACCTCGATGGCCTCGGCGGGCGTCGCACCCGCGACGGCCGCGGCGGCGGCGCCCGCCATGCAGGCGGCACCGTGCACGCCCGCGCGGCGATGCGTGAGCCGCGCATCCGCCACGGCGAGGCGCGCGGCGGTCGCGGCGTCGCCGGGATGCGCCCACCCGTACGCGTCGGCGCGGATGAGGGCGCCGATCCAGTCGACGAACGGGTTCGCGACCTCGGCGGCGACGTCGGGCTCCTCGCCGGCGAGCAGGTTGCGCAGCGCGATCCGCTCGGCGGTGAAGATGCGGCCGGCGGGCAGCTGCTCGAGCCAGAGGCGCGCGATGTCGTCGGTCGTGAGCGCGTCGCCGTGCCGCTCCTGCGCGACGAGCGCCAGCACGGCGAAGTTCAGGTCGTCGTCCTCGGGCATGCCGTCGATGACGCCGTCGAGGCTCGTCGGGCGCGAGCGGCGGTTCCACGGCCACGCGGCCGCGACGTCGTCTGGCAGGCCCGCCTCGGTGAAGTACCCGCGCACGGGCCAGCGCCCCGTGGCCTCGGCGATGGCGCGGATGCCGGCGCGAGGGATCTTCTCGACGGGCTTGCCGACGAGGCATCCGATGGCGCGGCCGAGCCACGCGCCGCGCAGCCGGTCGTCGAGGCCCGGCGCGACCGGCAGGGCCGTCGGCACGAGCGCCATCGCCTCCCACGCGTCGGGCTCGGCGTCGAGCAGCGCCTGCGGTCGGGGCCGAGCGCACGCCTGGGTCGTCACGCGCGTCGCGACCGCGCGCAGGGCATCCGATCCGCGCTCGGGCGTCGCTCCGGAGGCCGGCGCCTCGAGCGCGCCGCCCGCCGCGACGAGCTCGGCCTCGAGGTCGACGACGTCGACGCCGTCGAGGCGTGCGGCCGCCAGCGCGTGCGCGGCGAGATCCTCGGGCTGCGTCCAGGTGAGCCGCAGCATCAGACGGCGATCCCGAGCCGCTCCGCCACGGTGCGACGGGCGGCGAGCCGCGCCTCGTCGGCGACGAGCACCTCGCGGGCCACCTCGGCCATGACGGCGCCGGGCGCGCGCAGGTCGAGGCGCGACGCCTCGCCCACCGCGTCGATCCACTCGGCGGGCACGGTCTCCTCGCCACCGAGCGCGCCCGCGACCGAGCCCGCCATGACGGCGATCGAGTCGGAGTCGCGACCGTAGTTCACGGCGCCGAGCACGGCCTCGCGGTAGTCGCCGCCGCACGCCACGAGCATGCCGAAGGCGATCGGCAGCTCCTCGATGGCCTTCGTGCGGCTCGGCAGCCGCGCATCCATCGCCGGCTGCCGGTACGTGTCGCCCACGGTGTCGAACGGGCGCACGGCGTCGCGCAGCACCGCGAGCCCACCGTCGCGCCAGCCGTCGAGCCGCGAGGCCGCGTCGACGACCGCCTCGATCGCGGCGCGCGTGCCGTCCTTCGCGAGGGCGAGGGACGCGTCGACGACGTCGGCGACCGTCGCACCCGGCACCGTCGCCGCGGCGACGGCCGCGGCGAACACGCCGGCGGCCTCCCTGCCGTAGCTCGACTGGTGCGCACCGGCGACGTCGACCGCCTCCGCGTACGCCCCCGCCGGGTCGCCCGCGTTCACGAGGCCGATCGGGGCGACGTACATCGTCGCGCCGCAGTTCACGACGTTGCCGACGCCCGCCTCGCGCGGATCCACGTGCCCGTAGTGCAGGCGAGCGACGAGCCACTTCTCCGCCAGGAACACCCGCTGCAGCGGCAGCGCCTCGGCCTCGAGCTCGGGGATCCACCGCACCTCGCCGATCATGCGCGGCACGAGGTGCTCGGCGACGTCGTGCGCCGTGAGGTGCCTGCGCACCTCGGCGTAGACGTCGACGAGCAGGCTCGTCATGAGGGTGTCGTCGGTGACGTGCCCGTCGCCCTTGTGGTACGGGGCGATGGGCCTGGCGGTGCGCCAGTCGGCGTGGAACGGGGGCACGATGCCCTCGATCGTCCCGTCGTAGCGCTCCTGGATGACCTCGGGGGTGTTGCCCTCGGCGGCTCCGCCGAGGGCGTCGCCCACCGCCGAGCCTGCGAGCGCGCCCGTCGCGGCGTCCTCGATCGATCGTGCCACTGCGTCCTGCTCCTGTCGTGTCGTGCGTGTGCTGGCCGTGCCCGTGCTCGCCGGACTGAGGAGGTCAGCCGACCTGGTCCCAGCCGTCCGCGAGCCGCTGCTGGAGCTCCTCGAGCGTGATGGTGCCCGCGAGGTACTCCTGGAAGGCCGGGGTCGCGTACTGGTCCTTCCACTGCGGGTAGTCCGAGGCGAGCTGGAACGGCGCGGCCTCGAGCGTCGAGCCCGATGCGAGCATCTCGGCCCAGCCCGTCTGCCCCTCGGTCGCGGTCTCGAGCTCCGCACGGGCGGTCTCGCTCGCGGGGATGAGGCAGTCGCCCTCGCCGATCGCGGCGAGGTTGTCGGCCTGCATGAAGTAGTCGATGAAGGCCGCGGCGCGATCGACGTGCTCGGACTCCGCGGGCACCGAGAGCGTCTGCGGGCTCGTGCCCTGCGCGCTGCCGTTCGAGCCGGCCAGGGGCGGCAGCACCGTCCACTCGAAGCCCTCGGGCGCCGAGTCGGCGATCTGCTGCGCGAGGTACGAGCCGCCGACGTACATGGCGTACTGGCCTCCGAGGAAGCCCGGCAGCACGTCGCCGCCCGACTGCGTGAGCGTGACGGGGTCGAGCGAGGCGTCCTCGTAGGCCATGGCGTGCACGGCCTCGGGCACGGCGAGCTCGCCCTCGCCGACGTCGATCGTGGCGCTGCCGTCGTCGGCGACGTCGAAGAACGTGCCGTCGAAGCCCAGCGCGAGGTTCATGAAGGGCGCCGTCGGCTGCCGCAGCCCCCAGCCGAGGCCGAAGCTGCCGTCCGCCGTCAGCTGCTGCGCGGTCTCGCGCAGCGCATCCCACGACAGCTCGTCGCCCGTCGGCACGTCGACGCCCGCGGCCTCGAAGGCCGCCGTGTTCGCGAAGACGACGTACGACTGCATGACGGTCGGCGCAGCGAAGACCTCGTCGCCGATGCTCACGGAGTCCCAGATGCCCTGGCCCACCGAGTCGACGACGTCGTCGGAGAGGTAGGGCGAGAGGTCGGCGAGGTAGCCGTCCTGCGCGAAGCCCGTCATGTCGGAGGCCTCGTTGTGGATGATGTCGGGTGCCTCGCCGCCCTGGAACTGCGTCACGAGCTGGTCGTGCACGTTGTCCCACGAGCCCTGCACGACGTCGACCTGCGTCTCGGGGTGGTCGGCGTTCCACGCGTCGACGATGTCCTGCGTGGCCTGGATCGTCGCGTCCTGGAACGCGAGCGACTGGAAGGTCAGCGTCACGTCCTCGTCGGGGTCGGTCGTCGCCTCGGTGGCGCCGCCGCCGCCGAAGGCGCAGCCGGTGAGCAGCGCTGCGCAGGCGCCGATGCCTGCGATCGCGCGGATGGAACGGTGCATGGTGTCCCGCTTTCGGTGAGAGGTCATCCCTTGACGGCGCCCGAGAGCAGGCCCGACGTGAGACGACGTTGGATGATGGCGAAGAAGACGAGCGAGGGGATGCACGCGAGCAGGCTGCCGGCGGCGAGCTGCCCCAGCGCCACCTGCCCCTCGGATCCCACGAAGAGCGCGAGCCGCTGCGGCAGGGTCTGCAGCGCCTCGTCCTTGATGAGCACGAGCGCGAAGAAGAACTCGTTCCACGACCCGATGAAGGCGAAGAGGCTCGTGGCGACGAGGCCCGGCCCGAGCAGCGGCATGATGATCGATCGCAGCACGCGGAAGCGCGAGGCGCCGTCCATCGCACCGGCCTCCTCGAGCTCGCCGGGGATGGCGGCGACGTAGCCGCGCAGCATCCACAGCGCGAACGGCAGCGACCACACGACGTAGACGACGACGAGGCCGCCGAGCGTGTTGTTCAGGCCGAGCGGACGCAGCATGAGGAACAGCGGGATGATGATGAGGATGAACGGGAAGACCTGGCTCAGCAGGATCCAGCCCGTCGCGAGCCCGCGCAGCCTGGTCTGGAAGCGCGCGAGCGCGTAGGCCGCAGGGAGCGCGATCAGCACGACGATGAGCGTCGTGGCCAGCGCGACGACCAGGCTGTTGAGCGCCGCCTGCCCGAGGCCCGCGCGCTCGATCGCGCCGACGAAGTTGTCGAGGTTCCACTGCGCGGGCAGCAGCTGCGGGTCGGGCGACTGCAGCTCCTGCTGCGTCTTGAACGCCGCGGTGACGAGGAACAGCAGCGGGAACCCGAGGAAGACGACGAAGAGCACGAGGGCGACGTACTGCAGCACGCGCCAGATGCGCCTGCTCGTCCGGCTCCTGCGTCGTGCGCGATCGTCGCGCTCGACGACGTCGGCGTCGCGGCGGAGGTCCGAGGAGATGCTCATGCGGTCCTCGCCTTCGCCTGGGCCCGCAGGTACACGAACAGGAACACGGCGATGACGACGACGATGACGTTGCCCATCGCGCTCGCGAGCCCGAAGTTGCCGTAGCGGAACGCCTCGTTGTAGGCGAAGAGCATCGGCAGCATGGTGCCGTAGGCGCCGGCCGTGAGCACGTACACGAGGGCGAACGAGTTGAAGTTGTTGATGAAGTCGAGCGTCGTGATCGCCACGATCACGGGACGCAGCCCGGGGATCGTGATGTTCCAGAAGCGCTGCCACACGCTCGCGCCGTCGATCTGGGCGGCCTCGTGCAGCTGGTCGTCGATGCCCTGCAGGCCCGCGAGCAGCGTGATGGTCGTCTGCGGCATGCCCGCCCAGACGCCCACGACGATGACGGCGGGCAGCGCCCACTGCGCCGTGCCGAGCCAGTTCGTGTCGTCGGGCAGGCCGAGCGCGCCGAGGCCGCCGTTGATGGCGCCGTAGGTGGGGTGCAGCATGAAGCGCCACATGATCGCGATGATCACGGGCGGCATCGCCCACGGGATGAGCGCGATCGTGCGCGCGATCCCCTGCCCCCACAGGTTGGCGTTCAGCAACAGCGCGAGGCAGAGCGAGGCGACGAACTGGATGATCGTCACCGAGAACGCCCAGATGAGGCCGATCCCGAACGACTGCCAGAAGAGCCCGTAGTCGAGCAGCCGCACGTAGTTGTCGATGCCCGTGAACGACGTGACGGCGTTCAGGCCCGACTGCGAGTCGGTGAAGCCCAGCAGGATGCCCTGCACCAGCGGATAGACGCTGAAGGCGAGGATCGGGATCATCGCGGGCACGAACAGGAGGTATGCGCTCCAGTCCTGCCGCCCGCGTCGTCCTCGACGCTGCGGCGTCGGAGGCGTCGGTGCCTCCGGCCGCGTGGCGACGGCGGTCATGCGGTCTCCTTCGTGGTCGACTCGCGCACGACGAGACGCGGGGCGACGGCCTGCTGGCCGGTCGGCGCGGCGCCGTCGATGCGCGACAGCAGCGTGCGCGCGGCGATGCGGGCACGGTCGTGGGCGCCGAGGTCGATGCTCGTGAGGCTCGGCACCGACAGCTCGGCGGGCTCGGTGTCGTCGAGGCCGGCGAGCAGCAGGTCGTGCGGCACGCGCAGGCCGCGCGTCGCGCATTCGCGCAGCGTCGCCAGCGCCATGGCGTCGTTGGCGGCGACGATGGCGTCGGGCACGCCGCGCTCGAGCATCGCGCGGGCGGCGGGGCGGGCGGCGGCGTGCGTGAAGTCGTCGGCGACCTCGACGAGGTCGGCGGCGATCCCCTGGCGCTCGCACGCGGCGACGAAGCCGTCGAGTCGCGTGCGGCCGGGGGTCGTGTCGACGGGGCCGACGATGAGGCCGATGCGACGCGCGCCCTGCGCGACGAGGTGGTCGACGAGCAGGCCCATGCCCGCGTGGGAGTCGGCGCGCACGCTGTCGACGCCCGCCGTCTCGACGAGGCCGAGCACGACGACGGGCACGGCCGCGGTGCGCACGGCGGCGAGCACGTCGTCGGTGACGCGCAGCGCGACGACGATCGCGCCGTCGACGAGTCCGGCGCTGAGCGCGGCGACGGCGTCGACGGGCTCGGCGGGCACCTGCTGCATGAGCAGGCGGATCCCGTGGGCGTCGAGCTCGGACTGGAGCGCGCTCATCATGCGCGCGTACACCGGATTCGCGGCGTCGGGCACGAGCATGGCGACCTGGCCCGTGCGACCGGACTGCAGGCCGCGCGCCATGAGGTTGGGGCGGTACCCGAGGTCGTCCGCCGCCTGCTGCACGCGGGCGATCGTCGACGTCGAGGCGATGCCGCCGTTCAGCGCCCGCGATGCGCTGGCGATCGAGACGCCTGCGCGTGCGGCGACGGCGGCGAGCGTCGATCCCTCGGCCATCGCGTGCTCCCTTGCACCTCGTCGGCGTCTCCATCCATCCCGTCTGCGACAGGACTGGAAACGTTTACAGCACGACGGTAGCCGAAGACCGCACCGCGTGCAAGCGGTGCGGCGAGCCGGGGGTCAGTCCGCGGCGGGCAGGTCGAGCGCGATGGCCGGGCAGTCCCGCCAGAGTCGCTCGAGCTGGTAGTACTGGCGCTCGTCCTCGTGGAACACGTGCACGACGAGATCGCCGAGGTCGATGAGCACCCAGCGTCCGTCGGCGCGGCCCTCGCGGCGCAGCGGCTTGGCGCCGAGCTCGAAGAGGTCGTCCTCGATCGCTCGGGCGATCGCCGAGACCTGACGCTCGGAGGTGCCGGTCGCGAGCAGGAAGGCGTCGGTGAGCGGCAGGCGCTCCGACACGTCGAGGCCCACGATGTCGGTGCCCATGACGCCGTCGGCGGCCTTCGCCGCTGCCTGGACGAGCTCGATGGTGCGTGCGGTTGCAGTCAATGCGATTCAGATCCAGCCGGCGATGAAGGCGACGACGGTCGCACCGACGGCGACGATGCCGATGCCTCCCGCGACGCCGATGACGATGGGGGTCGCGTTGCGCGACCGGCGCTGCGGCGCGATGCGCACGCGAGCGTTGGCGTACGACGACACGGCGCGGCTCGCGCGCACGGGCTGCGTCTCGGGGCTGCGCACCTCGCCGGCGTCGTCGACGGCGTCGACCTCGGCCGTGTCGATCGTGCCGCGGCTGCGGCCCGACGACGCGAAGCCGTCCGGCAGGTCGATCGAGCCCGTGACGATCACGCCGTCTGCGGTCTCGACGGTGATGGGCTCGTTCGCACCCGACAGCGGCAGCACGAGCGCGTTGGCCGTGATCGTGGAGGTGCCGGTGCCGACGCTCGACGCGCTGATGGCGCCAGTGTCCTCGCGGAGGTCCGAGATGTGGTGGCGCGAGGTGTCCTCGACGACGTTCACGATGACGGGGATGCGACCGGTCGCGCGCGACGGACCCGCCTGCACCTCGACCTCGTCCTCGTCGTCGTCGTCGTCCTCGACGAGCTCGCGACGGTCCTCGAGCAGCGCCGGCGTCGACTCGGCGATGCGACGCGACGAGACGCGCGCCTCCGTCACCTCGACCTCGTCGATCTCGAGGCGGTCGACCTCGGCGTCGTCCACGGGGTCGAGGTCGTCGACCTCGATGCGCTGGATGGGCTGGCTCGGCGCGGACGCCTGGTCGCGGTCGCCCTGGAGGTCGGCGAGCACGTCGGCGATCGACTCGGGCGCCGTCTGCTCGGCGTCGGGCTCGGTCGGAGCCTCCGGCGCGGGGCCGCGGCGGCCGAAGAAGCGTCCGAGTCCCGTCGCGGCGGGCGTCGTCGGCGCGGCGGCCTCGGCGTCGGCCTCGAGGGCCTCCTGCACGCGAGCCTCGCCCGCGGCGGGCACGCCGGCCACGGGTGCGTCGGGTGCGGGCGTCGACTGCGGCTTGAGGTCTGCGATGAGCTCGGAGACGTCGATGGCCTGCGTCTCGTCGGGCTCGGGCACGCGCTGTGCGGACGTCTCGTCTGCGGTGGGCGCCTCGGCGGGCGCGTCGGGCTCGGCCGTCGGCGCGCTCGGCGCTGCCTCGACGACGGGCTCGGCCCCGGAGGGCTCCGCTCCGTCCGCGATCGGCGCATCGACGGCGGGCGTCTGCCCGGTCGTCTCGGCGAGGAGGCGTTCGCGCTCCTTGCGTTCGCGGCGCGTCAGCGGCGGGCCGTCGTAGTCGGTCATGCGTCGATCATCCTGTACAGAGCGTGCTTGGTGATGTATTGAACCACCCCATCGGGGACGAGATACCACACCGGGTAGTCGGCTGCCACGCGCGCTCGGCAGTCGGTGGACGAGATGGCGAGCGCGGGAACCTCCAACGAGGATACCGCGTCATCGGGGTACCCCCGCACCGAGAGCTGATGTCCGGGGCGTGACACCGCGACGAAGTGCGCGAGATCCCACAGCTCGCCCACGTCCTTCCAGCCCACGATCGACTGGAACGCGTCCGCGCCCGTGATGAAGAACAGGTCGGAGTCGGGATGCAGCGCGCGCATGTCGCGCAGCGTGTCGATCGTGTACGTCGGTCCGTCGCGATCGACGTCGACGCGCGAGACCGTGAACCGCGGGTTCGAGGCCGTCGCGATGACCGTCATGAGGTAGCGGTGCTCGGCGGGGCTCGCGCCAGACTTCAGGTACGGCGTGCCCGTGGGCACGAAGACGACCTCGTCGAGCTCGAAGTGCTGCGCGACCTCGCTCGCGGCCACGAGGTGGCCGTGGTGGATGGGATCGAACGTGCCGCCCATGATGCCGAGGCGACGACGGCGAGATGCCATGCGGCGTCGGCCTAGTGGTGACCGGAGGTGTTCTGCGTGCTCTGGTCGAACTTGTGGCTGTGTCGGTTCGCCACGTCGCGGTACGAGTGCGTCACGATGCCGAGGATCACGAAGACCGCCGCGGCGATGCCGCCGACGATGTACGGCATGATGCCGGGATCGCTGTGGTGCTCGGTCGCCGCGAGGAGGAGGTCCATGCCTCCGATCCTACCCGTGGGACGAGGGTTCAGGCGCGCACCTGGCCCGTGCCGCGCACGAGCCACTTCGTGCTCGTGAGCTCCGGCAGCCCCATGGGCCCGCGCGCATGCGCCTTCTGGGTCGAGATGCCGACCTCGGCGCCGAATCCGAACTGCCCGCCGTCGGTGAAGCGCGTCGAGGCGTTCACCATGACGACCGCCGAGTCGACCTCGGCGAGGAAGCGCTCGGCGGCGGCGGCATCCTCGGTGAGGATCACGTCGGTGTGGTGCGTGCCGAATCGCTCGATGTGGTCGATCGCGGCGTCGAGGTCGTCGACGACGCGCACGGCGACGTCCATCGAGAGGTGCTCGGTCGCCCATCCCTCCGGCCCGAGCGGTGCGGCGTCGGCGACGTCGCCGTCGGCGTGCACCGTGACGCCCGCAGCGCGCATGGCGTCGACGACGATCGGCACGGCCTCGCCGGCGATCGCACGGTGCACGAGCACGGTCTCGAGCGAGTTGCAGACGCTCGTGCGCTGCGTCTTGGCGTTGAGCAGCAGCGGGATGGCCCGCTCGAGGTCGGCGGCGGCGTCGACGAAGGCGTGCACGACGCCCGCACCGGTCTCGATCACGGGCACCTGCGACTCGCGCACGACGGTCTCGATGAGGGATGCGCTGCCGCGGGGCACGAGCAGGTCGACGAGGCCTCGGGCGCGCATGAGCTCGGTGGCGCCCGCACGGCCGAGGGGGTCGATCGTCTGCACCGACTCGGCGGGCAGGCCGACCGATGCGATCGCGCGCTGCATGGTCTCGACGAGAACGGCGTTCGTGCGCTCGGCCGCGCTCCCGCCGCGCAGCACGATCGCGTTGCCCGAGCCGAGCGCGATGCATGCGAGGTCGACGGTGACGTTGGGGCGCGCCTCGTAGATGGCGCCGACCACGCCGAACGGCACGCGCACCTCGGTGAGCTCGAGCCCGTTCTCGAGCGTGCGCGACCGCGTGACCTCCCCGACGGGATCGGGCAGGTCGGCGAGCTCGCGCGCGGCGGTCGCGAGGGCGGCGACGCGCGCGCCATCGAGCGCGAGCCGGTCGAGCAGGCCGTCGGCGAGCGTGCCTCGGCCGCGCTCGAGGTCCTCGGCGTTCGCCGCGACGATCGCCTCGACCGACGCGTCGATCGCGTCGGCGATGGCGATGATCGCGGCCCTCCGCGGCTCCGTGCCCGCCACGGCCAGCGCCCTCGCGGCGCGTCGGGAGGCGTGCAGGAGCGTGGCGAGGTCGGTCACGGTCTCGATCCTAGGCGTCGAGCCAGCGCCCGAGCACCGTGACGTCCTGGCGCTCGTAGCCGAGGTGCTCGTACAGTCCGGCGGCCGGATTCCCGGCGCGCACCATGAGCTGCACCTTGCGGATGCCGCGACCGGACAGCCACGCCTCCGCGGCCGCCACGACCGCCCTCCCGAGGCCCGTGCCGCGGTGCGCATCCGCCACGGCGACGTAGTACAGCCAGCCGCGGTGCCCGTCGTGGCCCACGAGGGCCGTCGCGGCGAGCACGCCGTCGACGTCGATGCCGAGGATCGTCGACGACGGCCAGGCCAGCGCGAGGGTCGCGTCGGCGTGCGGCGGGTTCCACGGGCGCGTGAGCCCGGCCTCGTGCCACAGCGCGACGATGGCGTCGACGTCGGCGGCGACGAGCTCGCGCGCGTCGGGCACGGCGTCCGCTGCGGTCATGCCGAGCGGAGCGCGCCCTGCGGACGCGCCTCGAACACCGTGCCGTGGTCCTCGCCGGCGAGCGCACCCGCGAAGAGCCGCGTCGCCGTGAGCAGCACCTCGACGCCCGCGTCGGCGGCGAGGCGCGCGGCGTCGACCTTCGTGCCTGCTCCCCCGGTGCCGACGAGGCTCTGCGAGACGCCGAGCGTCACGCCGGCGAGCCCATCGCCGTGGGCGACGCGCGCGATGCGCTCGGCGCCGGGCGTGCCGGGAGGCGCCGTGTAGAGCGCATCGACGTCGCTGAGCAGCACCAGCCGATCGGCGCGCACGAGGCGCGCGACGAGCGCCGCGAGCTGGTCGTTGTCGCCGAAGTTGATCTCGTGGGTCGCGACGGTGTCGTTCTCGTTGACGATCGGCAGCATGCCGAGCTCGAGCAGGCGCTCGAGCGCGTTGAGCGCGTTGACGCGGTGCTGGTCGACGCCCATGTCGCTCGCCGACAGCAGCACCTGCGCCGCGACGATCTCGAAGCGGTTGAGGCTGCGCTGGTAGCGGTTCATGAGCACGTTCTGCCCGATGGCCGCGGCAGCCTGCACCGTCGGCAGGTCGGCGGGACGCTGCTCGAGCCCCAGGAACGGCAGGCCCGTCGCGATCGACCCCGACGACACGAGGATGACGTCGGCACGCGCGCGCAGTGCGGCGATGTCGTCGACGAGGGTCTCGATCTGCCCGCGGTTGTCGCCCGAGATCGACGACGAGCCGACCTTCACGACGATGCGCTCGGGCGTCGCGCCCTCGTCGACGTGCGCGACCTCGGTCACGCCTGGTCCTCGTCGGCGCCCTGGGCGGCGTCCACGGCCTCCTCGGCGAGTCGCTCGCGCCGTGACTGCTCGATCTCGAAGCCCTCGTCGTCGACCCACAGGCCGGCGGAGCGCTCGCGTGCGAGCTCGTCGCGGGCGGCCTGCTTCGCGTTCATCCGCTCGTGGTAGCCGGCACGACGCTCGGCGGTCGTCTGGCGGCCGGGGCCGTAGAGGCGCATGTCGGTGCCGCGATCGCCGAGCTCGGCCATCGAGGTCATCGTGGGCTCCCAGTCGAAGACCATGCCGTCGCCGGGGCCGATCACGACGGTCGAGCCGGGCACGGCGCCCGCCTTCACGAGCGCGTCCTCGATGCCGAGGCGCGCGAGGCGGTCGGCGAGGTAGCCGACGGCCTCGTCGTTGCGGAAGTCGGTCTGCTGGATCCAGCGCTCGGGCTTCGCACCGCGGATGCGGTAGAGCGTGCCGTGCGTGCCGCCCTCGGTCCGTACGGTGAAGCCCGCGTCGTCGATCGCGCGCGGGCGCAGCACGATGCGCTCGGGCTCGGGGTCGGCGGCGCGCTCGGCGCGGTCGGCCTCGACGAGCTCGGCGAGCGCGAACGAGAGCTCGCGCAGTCCCGTGCGCGCGACGGTCGAGATCTCGAGCACGCGGTAGCCGCGCTCCTCGAGGTCGGCGCGCACGAACGCGGCGAGCTCGGCGGCGTCGGGCACGTCGACCTTGTTGAGGGCGACGAGCTGTGGACGCTCGAGCAGCGGCGTCTGCCCCTCGGGCACCGGGTAGGCGCCGAGCTCGCGCAGGATGACGTCGAGGTCGGTGAGCGGGTCGCGGCCGGGCTCGAGCGTGGCGCAGTCGACGACGTGCAGCAGCGCGCTGCAGCGCTCGACGTGGCGCAGGAACTCGAGGCCGAGGCCCTTGCCCTCGCTCGCGCCCTCGATGAGGCCGGGCACGTCGGCGATCGTGTAGCGCGTCTGGCCGGCCTCGACGACACCGAGGTTCGGGTGCAGCGTCGTGAACGGGTAGTCGGCGATCTTGGGTCGTGCGGCGCTCATCGCGGCGATGAGGCTCGACTTGCCCGCCGACGGGAAGCCGACGAGCGCGACGTCGGCGACGGTCTTGAGCTCGAGCTGCACGTCGTGCGCCTGGCCCTCGGTGCCCAGCAGCGCGAAGCCGGGCGCCTTGCGCTTCGACGACGCGAGCCGCGCGTTGCCGAGCCCGCCCTGACCGCCCTCGGCGACCACGAGGCGCATGCCCGCGTGCGCGAGGTCGGCGAGCAGCTCGCCGTCGGCGTCGGTCACGACGGTGCCGACGGGCACGGGCAGCACGAGCTCGCCGCCGGTGAAGCCCGTGCGGTGGTCGCCCATGCCGGGGCCGCCGCTGGCGCTCGAGCGGTGCGGGCGACGGTGGTACTCGAGCAGCGTCGTCGCCTGCGTGTCGGCGACCAGCACGATGTCGCCGCCGTCGCCGCCGTCGCCGCCGTCGGGGCCTGCGAGCGGCTTGAACTTCTCGCGGCGCACCGACACGCAGCCGTGGCCGCCGTTGCCCGCCGTCAGATGCAGCGTGACGCGGTCGACGAACGTCGCCATCGGGTCCTCCTGGGATGCAGCGAGGGGGCGGGCATCAGCCCGCCCCCTCGCGTGAAGTGGTTCGTGTGCGAGCCCGCAGGACTACGCGGCGACCTCGACGATGTTGACGACCTTGCGGCCGCCCTTCTGGCCGAACTCGACCGAGCCCGCCTGCAGGGCGAACAGGGTGTCGTCGCCACCGCGGCCGACGCCAGCACCGGGGTGGAAGTGGGTGCCGCGCTGGCGGACGAGGATCTCGCCGGCCTTGACGACCTGGCCGCCGAAGCGCTTCACGCCGAGGCGCTGCGCGTTCGAGTCACGACCGTTGCGGGTGGACGATGCGCCCTTCTTGTGTGCCATTGCTGCGCTCCTACTTGATCGAGGTGACCTTGAGGCGCGTGAGGTCCTGGCGGTGGCCCTGGCGCTTCTTGTACCCGGTCTTGTTCTTGAACTTCTGGATGACGATCTTCGGGCCGCGGAGGTCCGACACGAACTCGGCCGTGACCGTGACCTTCGCGAGGCTCTTCGCGTCGGACGTGACCGTGTCACCGTCGACGAGGAGCACGGGAGCGAGCTCGACCGTGCCGTCCTCCGAGGGGGCGATGCGGTCGACGACGAGCACGGAGCCCACCTCGACCTTCTCCTGACGCCCGCCGGCGCGCACAACTGCGTAGACCACGTGAATCCCTCACTCGGTATGGATAAAGTCTCTGGCGCGCACGAGCAGATCGCGGCAGCGCCAACGGACGACGATACAGGGTGACCAGGCACCCGGTCAAACGGCGACACGCGCCGCGAGCCATCGCGTCCGACCTCCAGTCTAGGGTCTGCTGCATGGCCACCCGTGCAGCGACGCTCCGCGAGCTCTCGATCGCCGACGCGCGGCGCATCGCGGTGCGGGCGCAGCTGCTCGACGCACGTCCGGCATCCGACCTGCTCACGGTCGTCGAGCACCTGGGGATGCTGCAGGCGAACGTCACCGACATCGTCATGCCGTCGGCGGAGCACGTGGCATGGTCGCGGCTCGGCGACGAGCTCGCGTTCGGCGACGTGCGGCGCGCCGTCGAGGTCGAGCAGCGCCTCTTCGAGCACCTCGGGCAGCCCACGCCCCTCGAGCCGCTCGCGATCGCGCTGCGGCCGACGTCGCTGCTGCCCGAGCTGCTGCCGCCCATGCGGGCGTGGGCCGACGACCATCCCCGTGTCGCGGCATGGGTCGACGACAACCGCGCCTTCCACGATCGCGTGCTCGCGCTGCTGCGCGACGACGGGCCGCTCCCCCAGCGCGACGTGCCCGACACCGCCGAGTGGCCGTGGGA
Source organism: Agrococcus jejuensis (assembly GCF_007679035.1). Lineage (GTDB taxonomy): Bacteria > Actinomycetota > Actinomycetes > Actinomycetales > Microbacteriaceae > Agrococcus > Agrococcus jejuensis_A. The sequence goes on from NZ_VEFR01000001.1 coordinate 618,636, forward strand.
CTCGAGCGGCTGGAACGCGAATCGCAACGTCGCGATGCTGCTCGAGTTCCTGCAGTGCTCCGGCGTCGTCGCCGTGGTCGAGCGCGTGGGCGCCGAGCGGGTCTGGGACCTCGCGGAGCGGGTGCTGCCGCCCGTGGAGGCGCTGCCCGCCGACGAGGCGGAGCGGCGGCGGCACGAGCGCGTGCTCGGCTCGCTCGGCCTCGCCCGCCCCCGGGCGGTCGGCGGCGTGGGCGAGCCCGTGCGCGTCGAGGGCACGCGCGGCGAGTGGCGGCTCGCCGCGGATGCCTCGGCGGAGGACTTCGTCGGCCGGGTGGCGGTGCTGTCGCCGCTCGATCGGCTCATCTTCGACCGCAAGCGGATGCGCGACCTGTTCGCGTTCGACTACGCCCTCGAGCAGTACACGCCGGCCGCCAGGCGCCGCTGGGGTGCCTTCGCGCTGCCGGTGCTCGACGGCGACGCCCTCGTCGCGAAGGTCGACGCCCGGCGCGATCGTGACGCGAGCGCGCTGCGCGTCGCGGCGGTCCACTGGGACGTCGAGCCGGCCGCCCGCCTGCGCGACGCCGTCGTCGAGCAGCTCGCGCGCATGGCGGGGTTCCTCGACGTCGCCCTCGCGCTGCCGTGACCGGCTGGCGTCGCGCGGCGGAGTAGCGTCGCTGGCATGGCGATCCTCGTGGACGAGCCCCGGTGGCCGAAGCACGGCACGACGTGGGCGCATCTCGTCAGCGACGCGTCGCTCGACGAGCTGCACGCCTTCGCACGTCGCGCAGGGCTGCCGGAGCGGGGCTTCGACCGCGACCACTACGACGTGCCCGCCGAGCGCATCGACGAGCTCGTCGCGCTCGGCGCCGAGGCCGTGCCGGGACGCGAGCTCGTGCGCCGGCTGCTCGCGAGCGGGCTGCGCGTCAGGCCGCGCGACCGCTGACCCGACCACGTGCGTGAGGCCCCGCGACCATCCGGTCGCGGGGCCTCGTCGCTGCGCGCCCACTGGGCGCCGGGATGCTCCTGGGCGTCGGGCTGCTACTGGGCGTCGGGCTGCGCCGTGACGATGCCGCCGCTCGACGCGCGACGGCTGCGACGCGCCGCCTTGCCCGTGCCGGCTGCGGGTGCCGCGAGGGCGTCGAGCGCGCCCGAGAGCAGCCCCTCGACGTCGTTCGATCGCGCGGGCGCGGCCGGCTCGTCGCGCTTGGCCGCGACGGGGATGTCGAGGATCGTCACGGGCTCCGACTCGGGTGCGGGGGCAGACGCCTGCTGCGACGGCTGCTGCTGCGTCTGCTGCTGCTCGTCCCTGGCACCGCGGCTCGAGGCACGACGGCTGCGACGCGGCTGCTGCTCGCGCGCGGGCTGCTGCTCGCGGGCGGGCTGCTGCTGCTGAGCGGCGGGGGCCGTCCGCTCCTCGCCGGTCGGCTCGTGGCCGTGCTCGTCGTCGTGACCGGGCTCGCGCCCCTTCGACGTCGCCGCAGCCATCTGCGACAGACCCTTGCGGGCGTCGTCGGTGATGCCGTGCGTGCCCTGCTGCTGCGAGTGCTGCTGGCCGCCCTGGCCGCCGCCGTTGCCCGCCGCGGGCTCCTGGCGCTTGCCGCCGCGACGGCGACCGCCGTCCGAACCGCCGTTGCCGCCGTTGCCACCGCCGCGCGACGAGCGCGACACGGGCTCGTGGTGCACGATCAGGCCGCGACCCGCGCACGCCTCGCACGTCTCCGAGTACGCCTCGAGCAGGCCGAGGCCCAGGCGCTTGCGCGTCATCTGCACGAGGCCGAGGCTCGTGACCTCCGCCACCTGGTGCTTCGTGCGGTCGCGCGACAGGCACTCGATGAGGCGACGCTGCACGAGGTCGCGGTTCGACTCGAGCACCATGTCGATGAAGTCGATGACCACGATGCCGCCGAGGTCGCGCAGTCGCAGCTGGCGCACGACCTCCTCCGCGGCCTCGAGGTTGTTCTTCGTGACGGTCTCCTCGAGGTTGCCGCCCTGGCCGACGAAGCGGCCGGTGTTGACGTCGATGACCGTCATCGCCTCGGTGCGGTCGATGACGAGCGAGCCGCCCGACGGCAGCCACACCTTGCGGTCGAGGGCCTTGTCGATCTGCTCGGAGACGCGGAAGTGCTCGAACGGGTCGACCTCGAGCTCGAACGGCTCGATGCGCTCGAGCAGGTCGGGCGCGATCGCGCCGAGGTACTCGCGGATGGTCGCGAGGGCCCCGTCGCCCTGGATGACCATGCGCTGGAAGTCCTCGTTGAAGACGTCGCGCACGATCTTGACGAGCAGGTCGGGCTCGGCGTGCAGACGTGCGGGCGCGGAGCCCTTCGCCGTCTGGTCCTGGATCGACTGCCACTGACGGCCGAGTCGCTCGACGTCGCGCGTGAGCTGGTCCTGCGTGGCGCCCTCGGCGGCGGTGCGCACGATGACGCCCATGCCCTCGGGGAGCACCTCCTTGAGGATCTTCTTCAGGCGGGCGCGCTCGGTGTCGGGCAGCTTGCGCGAGATGCCGCTCATCGAGCCGCCGGGGACGGACACGAGGTAGCGGCCCGGCAGCGAGATCTGGCTCGTCAGGCGGGCGCCCTTGTGGCCGATCGGGTCCTTCGTGACCTGCACGAGCACGGTGTCGCCGGGCTTGAGCGCGAGCTCGATCTTGCGCGGCTGGTTCTCGAGGCCCGCGGCCTCCCAGTCGATCTCGCCCGAGTAGAGCACGGCGTTGCGACCGCGGCCGATGTCGACGAAGGCCGCCTCCATGCTGGGCAGCACGTTCTGCACCTTGCCGAGGTAGACGTTGCCGATGAGGCTCGTCTCCGACGACTTGGCGACGTAGTGCTCGACGAGGATGCCGTCCTCGAGCACCGCGAGCTGCACGCGGTCGTGGCGCGAGCGCACGACCATGGTGCGCTCGACGGCCTCGCGGCGGGCGAGGAACTCGCTCTCGGTGACGACCGCACGACGACGGCCGGCGTCGCGCCCCTCGCGGCGGCGCTGCTTCTTGGCCTCGAGGCGCGTGGAGCCCTGCACCTTCTGCGGCTCGGTGATGAGCGGACGCTCGGCCTGACGCTCCTCGCGGGTGCGGCCACGGCGGCGACGGCGGTTCGAGCGGGGCTCGTCGTCGTCCTCGTCGTCGCCGTCGTCGACCTGGTCCCGGCGCTGCGAGGGCAGCGGAGGCAGGGGTGCGAGGCTCGCGATGTCGGGCGCGAAGAACTGGATCGCGAAGGGCAGTGCATCGTCGCTGCGCTCGGGCAGCGTGAGCTCCGCAGGTCCCTCGAGACCCGGCTCGTGGCCGGGCTCGGGCTCGCCGTCGGCAGCGAGCGGCGCCTCGGCGGGCTGCTCCTGCTCTGCGGGCTGCGCCTGCTCGGCGGGCTGCTCCTGCTCGGCGGTCTGCGCCTGCTCGGGAGCCGTCTGCTCGGTCACCTCGTCCTCGACGCCGGGCGTCGCGATCTCGGTGCTGGTCTCGTCGTGGTTCGCGTCTGCCGACGCGTCGTGTGCATCCACCATCGCTGGCGTACTCCTCAGGCCCGGCATCGCCGGGCGACTCTCGCGCGGCTGGCAGTGCCCGCCGCGAATCCCTGTGGGCGCGTGCGGTGTCGCACGGCACCTGTTCGTCTGCTCGGAGCTGGCGATCCGACACCTCCTCGCGGAGGCGGCCCGGTGTGCCCGGTCAAATCTGCGGCGCTGGTGCGCCGTCGTCCACGATACCCCACGGGCTGCGCGTCGGCCGTGAGCGGCGCTCACGACCGGGATCCGGCCGGTCGGCGCATCCATAGGGTCTGCTGGTGGGATGCTCGTGCCGAGGCATGCGCGACCGCGATGCCCGCAGCCGAGAGGTGGACATGGCCACGAAGCAGACCGAGCGCGCGACGCCGGCGAACGACGACGCCGTGCCGGCGGCCGCGGGCTTCACGCCTCCGCGGTGGCTCGGCATCCTGCTCGTCGTGACGGGCGCCGCAGGGCTCACCGCCGCGCTCACGCTCGCGATCGAGCGCGTGCACCTGCTGCAGAACCCCGACGAGGGCCTCGGCTGCGACATCAGCCCGTTCGTGAGCTGCTCGGGCGCGATGGAGTCGTGGCAGGGCAGCCTGCTCGGCTTCCCCAACCCGTTCATCGGCCTCATGGCCTTCCCCATCGTCATCGTGATGGGCGTGCTGGCGCTCGCGCTCGTGCGCATGCCCCGCTGGGTGTGGTCGACGTTCACCGTCGGCGTGCTCGGCGGCCTGGCGTTCGCGCTGTGGCTGTGGCAGCAGAGCGTGTTCGAGCTCGGGCTCGTCTGCCCGTGGTGCTTCCTCGTCTACATGACGATGTCGGCGATGGCGCCCACGTTCGTGTCGTGGTCGATCGGGTCGGGTGCGATGGTCGCGCCCGCCGGCCTCCGCAGGTTCGTCGCGCGCTGGGGCGAGTGGTCGTGGGTCGTGAGCCTCGCGCTCGCGCTCGTCATCGTGCTCGTCATCGTCGTGCGCCTGCCCGACATCCCCAGGTTCCTGCTGCTGGGCTACTGACCGCAGACGCGAGACGCCCCCGGCCGTGCGGCCGGGGGCGTCTCGCGTCTGCGGGGATGCCCGCTCAGTCGAACCAGAGCGCGAGCTCGCGCGCCGACGACTCCTCGGAGTCGGAGCCGTGCACGAGGTTCTGCTGCACCGTGAGGCCCCAGTCACGGCCGAGGTCGCCGCGGATCGTGCCGGGCGCCGCCGTCGTCGGGTCGGTCGTGCCCGCGAGCGAGCGGAAGCCCTCGATCACGCGGTCGCCCTCGAGGCGCACCGCGACCGACGGGCCCGAGAGCATGAACTCGACGAGCGGCTCGAAGAACGGCTTGCCCTCGTGCTCGGCGTAGTGCTCCTCGAGCAGCGCGCGCTCGGGCTGCACGAGCCGGAGGTCCGCGATGCGGTACCCCTTCGCCTCGATGCGGCTGAGGATCTGGCCGGTGAGTCCGCGGGCGACGCCGTCGGGCTTCACCAGGACGAGGGTCTGCTGCATCGGATGGGTTCCTTCGTTGTCCTGCTGGTTCACTGCGGCTGCCCGCGCCCGATCTGGCGCGCGCGCACGAAGCAGAATATCCACATCGCGATGAACGCCAGGGAGACGCCGATCATCACCGGCTCGACGAACGCGAGGCACGCCATGAGGGTCTGCGCGACGAGGCTCGCGACCCATCCCCAGCGGTAGCGCAGCACCTTGAGCGTGAGGATGAGCAGGGCCGCGACGACCGCGAACGCCGTGGGCGCCGGCCAGTCGCGCGTGACGCCCCACACGGCGAGGGCGCCGAACGCGAGCGCGAAGACCTCGAGGCCGTGCACGATCGTGAGGAGCTTCTCGAGCAGACCGCGCTCGCGGCGCGCGGCGGCGCTCATCGATGCATCCAGCGCTCGGCGCGAGCCTTGGCCTGCACGGCCCCCAGCAGCGTGATCGAGCCGGTGACGACGACGGCCCCGCCGCGGTCCTCCGCCTGCTCGCGCGCCATCTCGACGGCGCGCTCGAGCACGGGCTCCACCGAGACGCGCTCGGCGCCGAAGACCTCGACGGCGATGCGCGCGAGGTCGTCGGCGGGCACGGCGCGCTCGGAGTCGGACTGCGTCACGACGACCTCCTCGACATGCGGCTCGAGGATGCGCAGCACGCCTGCGGCGTCCTTGCCCTCGACCATGCCGACGACGAGCTGCACGTGCTCGAACGCGAACACCTCCTGCAGCGCCGTCGCGAGCGACTGCGCGCCGTGCGGGTTGTGCGCCGCGTCGACGACGACGCTCGGGTCGGTGCCGACGACCTCGAGCCGCCCGGGCGACGTCACCGCTGCGAACGCCGACGACAGCACGTCCTGCGCGATGGGCCGCGTGCCCGCGCCGAGGAACGCCTCGACCGCGACGAGCGCGAGCGCGGCGTTCTGGCCCTGGTGTCGCCCGAGCAGCGGCAGCGGCTGGTCCTCGTAGGCGGCGGCGAGGCCGCGCACCGTCACGAGCTGGCCGCCGACCGCGAGGGTGCTCTCGCGCTCGAAGTCCCGGCCCTCGACGAGCACGCGGGCGGCGCCGACCTCGGCCGCGCGGGCCTCGACGATCGCGAGCACGCCGGGCTCCTGCTCGGCCGTCACGACGATCGCGCCGGGCTTGACGATGCCGGCCTTCTCGGTCGCGATCGCCTCGACCGTCGCGCCGAGCCTGTTCGTGTGGTCGAGCGCGATGGGCGTCAGCACCGCGACGTCGCCGTCGGCGACGTTCGTCGAGTCCCACGTGCCGCCCATGCCCACCTCGACGACCGCGACCTCGATCGGCGCGTCGGCGAAGATCGCGTACGCGAGCACCGTGATGGCCTCGAAGAACGTCAGCCGTCGCTGCCCGTCGCGCTCGAGCTCGCCGTCGACGAGATCGAGGAAGGGCGTGATCTCCTCCCAGACGCGGGCGAAGACCGCATCCGACACCGGCTCCCCGTCGATGAGGATGCGCTCGGTCACGCGCTCGAGATGCGGGCTCGTGAGCAGGCCGGTGCGCAGCCCGTGGGCACGCAGCAGCGCCTCGGCGATGCGGGCCGTGGAGCCCTTGCCGTTCGTGCCCGTGACGTGCACGACGCCGTACGAGCGCTGCGGGTCGCCGAGCAGCTCGACGGCGCGCGCCGTCGCGGCGAGGCGCGGCTCGATCGCCGTCTCCCCCGCGCGCTCGAGCAGCTGCGCATAGGCGGCGTCGGCGGCCTCGCGATCCTCGAGCGAGTCGAGGATGCGCTCGTCGGTCGCGTCCTGCTCGGCGTCGGGATCGTCGTCGTCGGCGTCGCCGCCGAACGGGTCGGGCACGCGCACGATCGCGTCGCCGTCGCCCTCGAGCTCGTCGAGGTCGATCGCGTCGGCGTCGACCTCCTCCTCGTACGCGTCGTCCCACGCGTTCATCTCGTCGCCGTCGGCGTTGCGCCGGGTGGGCTCGGGGTGCCGCGGCTCGCGGTCGTCGCTCATGCGCGCTCCAGTCGGATCGTGAGGGGCGAGCCGTCGCCGACGCGCACGTCGGCGGCGTCGGCCGCCTCGCCTGCGGTGTCGTCGACGCGCTCGATCGTCAGCGTCGTCGCGAGCGTCTCGCCCGCCACGAGGTCGCGGTGCGTCTCGAGCGCCGCGACGCCGTGCGCATCGCTGCCGAGCACGAGCGCGATGCGGTCGGAGACGTCGAGACCGGCCTGCTTGCGCGCATCCTGGATCGCGCGCACGGCGTCGCGAGCGAGGCCCTCGGCCTCGAGCGCGGGCGTCGTGACCGTGTCGAGGTCGAGGTGCGTGTGGCCGAGCAGCGTCGTCTCGCCGCCCTCGTACGCCGACTCGGTCGGCTCGTCGAGCAGCTGGAACTCGCCGGGCTCGAGCACGACGCCGTCGACGAGCAGACGCTCGCCGTCGACGCTCCACTCGCCGGCGCGGATCGCTGCGAAGACGCGTGCGAAGTCGCCCTTCAGGCGCGGTGCGGCGACCTTCGAGACGATCTGCGCCGTCTTCGACAGGCCGGGCAGCGCCTCGCCCTCGGCGACGTGCACGACGTGCACGGCCTTGAGGTTGACCTCGTCGCGCACGAGGTCCGCGAACGCCGACAGGTCGACGCGGCTCGTGATCGTCGCCTCGGCGAGCGGCAGGCGCACGCGCAGCCTGCGCTGCTTGCGCATGGCGTGCAGCGCGTTGACGACGGCTCGCGCCTCGTCCATCTGCGCCACGAGCGCGGGGTCCGCGGGGAGCGCGGATGCGTCGGGCCAGTCGGTGAGGTGCACCGAGCGACCGCCCGTGAGCCCGCGCCACACCTCCTCGGCGACGAGCGGCGCGAGCGGCGCCGCGATCGTCGTGAGCGTCTCGAGCACGAGCGCGAGCGTGTCGAACGCCTCGGTCGAGCTGGGGTCCTCCGTCACGCCCGCCCAGAAGCGATCGCGCGAGCGACGCACGTACCAGTTGGTGAGCGTGTCGGTGAACTCGCGCAGCGCGAGCGTCGCCCCCGTCGCGTCGAGCGCATCCATCGCGGCCGTCACAGCCTCGACGGTCTCGCGCAGCTTCGCGAGCACGTAGCGGTCGAGCACGTCGCTCGAGTCCGCGCGCGGCGTCGCGACGTAGGGCCGGCCGTCCTTCGCGCGGTTCGCGTACGTCGTGAGGAAGTACCACGTCGACCACAGCGGCAGGTGGAACTGCCGCAGCGCCTCGCGGATGCCCTCCTCCGACACGATGAAGTTGCCACCGCGCAGGATCGAGCCCTGCAGCAGGTTCCAGCGCACCGCATCCGACCCGTACGCGTCGAACGACTCGTTGACGTCGGGGTAGTTGCGCCGCGACTTCGACGCCTTGAAGCCGTCGTCGCCGAGGATGATGCCGTGGCTGATGACGTTGCGGAACGCCTCCCGACCGAACAGCGCCACCGACAGCACGTGCAGCACGTAGAACCAGCCGCGGGTCTGCCCGATGTACTCGACGATGTAGTCGGCGGGGCTGTGGGTGTCGAACCACTCCTGCTGCTCGAACGGGTAGTGCACCTGCGCGAACGGCATCGAGCCCGAGTCGAACCACACGTCGAGCACGTCGGGGATGCGACGCATCGTCGAGCGCCCCGTCGGGTCGTCGGGGTTCGGTCGCGTGAGCTCGTCGATGTAGGGGCGGTGCAGGTCGGTGGGCCGCACGCCGAAGTCGCGCTCGAGCTCGTCGAGCGAGCCGTACACGTCGATGCGCGGGTGGTTGGGGTCGTCGCTCTTCCACACCGGGATGGGGCTGCCCCAGTACCGGTTGCGGCTGATCGACCAGTCGCGGGCGCCCTCGAGCCACTTGCCGAACTGCCCGTGCTTCACGTTCTCGGGCACCCAGTTGATGCGCTCGTTCGCCGCGATCAGGTCGTCCTTGATGTCCGTGACGCGCACGAACCACGACGACACCGCCTTGTAGATGAGGGGGTTCCGGCAGCGCCAGCAGTGCGGGTACGGGTGCAGGTACGACGCCTCGCGCAGCAGGCGACCCTTCGCCTGCAGGGCGCGGATGATCGTGCGGTTCGCCTCGAACACCTGCACGCCGGCGATCTCGGCGAGCTCGCCGTCTGCGAAGAGCTGCAGGAAGCGGCCGCCGTCGTCGACGGAGAGGATCGTGGGGATGCCGGCCGCGGCCGTGACACGCTGGTCGTCCTCGCCGTAGGCGGGCGCCTGATGCACGATGCCGGTGCCCTCGCCCGTCGCGACGTAGTCGTCGACGAGCACGCGCCACGCGGATGCGGTGTCCCACTCCTCGGCGTCGGCGAAGTCGTCGAACAGGCGCCGGTAGGCGAGGCCGCCCAGGTCGGCTCCCGTGACGGTGCGCAGCACCTCGGGAGCGCCCTCGTCGTAGCCGAGCGCCTTGGCGTGCGCGCCGAGCGTGTCGGCGGCGAGCAGGTATCGCGTCTCGCCCGCGACGCCGCCGTCGGCCGCGCCGGCGGGGCCTGCGGCCACGACGACGTACGCGATGGCGGGTCCGACCGCGAGGGCCATGTTCGTGGGCAGCGTCCACGGCGTCGTCGTCCAGGCGAGCATCCGCACGCCGCCGAGCCCGGCGGCATCCGCCGCCTCGCCCTCGAGCGGGAACGTCACCGTCACCGACGGGTCCTGGCGGTCCTGGTAGACGTCGTCGTCCATGCGCAGCTCGTGCGCCGACAGCGGCGTCTCGTCGCGCCAGCAGTACGGCAGCACCCGGTAGCCCTCGTACGCGAGGCCCTTGCGATGCAGCTCGGAGAACGCCCAGATCACCGACTCCATGTAGCCGACGTCGAGCGTCTTGTAGTCGTGCTCGAAGTCGACCCAGCGAGCCTGGCGCGTGACGTAGTCCTGCCATTCGCGCGTGTACTCGAGCACCGACTCGCGCGCCTTCGCGTTGAAGACGTCGACGCCCATGGCCTCGATCTCGGCCTTCTCGGTGATGCCGAGCTGCTTCATCGCCTCGAGCTCGGCGGGCAGGCCGTGCGTGTCCCAGCCGAACCGACGCTGCACCTGCTTGCCGCGCATCGTCTGGTAGCGGGGGAACACGTCCTTCGCGTAGCCCGTGAGCAGGTGCCCGTAGTGCGGCAGGCCGTTCGCGAACGGCGGGCCGTCGTAGAAGACCCACTCCTCGCAGCCGTCGCGCCGGTCGATCGACGCCTGGAACGTGTCGTCGCCCTTCCAGAACGCGAGGATGCCCTCCTCGACCGCCGGGAACGACGGATTGGGCACGACGGTGCCGCCGTGCCTCGGGTAGCGCTGCTCGTCCACTCGACTCCTTCTCCAGCTGCTGCTGCTCTCGGAGCCGGGACGCTCTCGCGCGGTACCACCCGGCTTGCAGCCTCGTGGAGGCTGCCGCTCGCTCTTCGGCTGTGACGGGCCGGACCCGCTCGGATCTACTGGGCTGCCGCACCTCGCGGATGCGGTGGCCGTTCTGCCGAGGACTCCCCGGTGATGGCCGGATCGACGTCGCTGCACGCCATCGTACGCGCTCGCCGCGCGACGCGCATGCCGCTCGGCGCGACGGCCTCGGCCGTCCCCATCAAAGGCGACGCATGGGAAGCCGTCCTATCCTGGCGACCATGCGCATCCGCACCGGACTCCCTCTCGCCCTCGCGGCGATCGCGATGTTGACCGCGTGCTCCGGCGGTGGCCAGCCCGACGCGTCGGCGTCCGCCTCGCCGTCGCCGACGGCCGAGGCGACGACCGCCGCGCAGTGCGACCAGGTCATCTCCGACGCCGAGCAGCTCATGGCCGACGTGTCGGAGCTCGCGACGCGGTTCGGCAGCGACCCGCTCGGCGCGCTCGCCGCCGTGCCGGGCATCGTCGATCGCGTCACGACGCTCGGCGACCAGGTCACCGACCCCGAGCTCGCCGCGCACGTCGACGCGATCACCTCGGTCGCCACGACCGCGGTCGAGGAGGCGCAGTCGGCGATCGCCCAGGGCGACACGCAGGGAGCGATCGATGCGCTGTCGCAGGCGGCGACCGACGTGCAGCCGGCCGTGACGGCATTGCAGGAGTACTGCGCGGCGCAGTGACCGCGGGCTCGATCGCTCGTAGCCTGACGGCATGAGCGCTCCCCTCCTCGCGCTGCTCGACGGCTCGATCGTCGACGTCGCGACCCCCATCATCCGAGCCGACGACCTGGGCGTCGTGCGCGGCGACGGCGTCTTCGACGCGACGCTCGTGCGCCGCGGCGAGCTGCGCGACACCGACGCGCACCTCGACCGCCTGGCGCGGTCCGCCGAGATCCTCGCGCTGCCCGAGCCCGACCGCGACGGCTATCGACGCGCGATCGCGGCGCTCGTCGACGCGTGGGACTGGGACGCGGCACCCGAGGCCGTCGCGAGGCTCGTGCTCACCCGCGGCCCCGAGGGCGGCGGCGGGCCGGCGACGGCCTACGTGCTGCTGCAGGCGCTGTCGGCTGCGGTCGTCGCCGAGCGCTCGACGGGCGTGCGCGTGCTGCTGCTCGATCGCGGCTTCGACGGCGAGGTCGTGGCGGCGATGCCGTGGCTGCTGCCGGGCGCCAAGAGCCTGTCGTACTCGATCAACATGGCGGCCAAGCGGTACGCGCACGAGCACGGCGCCGACGACGTGCTGTTCGTCGCGCCGTCGGGTCGCCTGCTCGAGGGGCCGACGTCGACGCTCGAGCTCGACGTCGACGGCGAGCTGTGCACGCCCGAGCAGGACGGCATCCTCGCGTCGATCACCCTCGAGCAGCTCGAGCGCGACGCGCCCGCGCACGGCCTGACGGTGCGGCACGCGCCGCTCACCCGCGACGATCTCGCTCGCGCACGCGGCGGTTGGCTCATCTCGTCGGGCAGGCTCGCATCGGCGATCACGTCGATCGACGGCGTCGCCTACCCGGCATCGCCGCTGCACGACGCGCTGTTCCGCGTGCTCGAGGTCGACGGCTGACGACGCGCCCGCGGCGCTCGCGCCGCCTCAGGCGAGCGACGCCCCCGCGCGCCGCACGGCGTCGCTCGCCGAGCCGCGGGACCGGCCGTCCTGGCCCCACTCGACGACGGCCGTCGCCGTCGCGGTGACGAGCGCGGCGGCGACGTGCAGCGCCGCGCGCCCCTCGTTGCCGCGCAGCGCGCGCTCGACGCGCGCGACGAGGGGCTCGAGGCGCTCGAACGCCGACTGCCGCAGCACGGCGTCGGTGCCCATGATCGTCGTCTCGCGCAGCATCCACGGCACGCGGTCGCCCCAGGGCTCGAGCGCGACCGCGATGGCCTCGACGACCGCGGCGCGATCCATGCCGTCGACGAGCCGCACGCGTGCGAGCACCTGGTCGACGTCGTGCCAGAGCAGGTCGGACTTCGCGCCGACGTACCCGAAGAACGCGCTGCGCGAGATGCCGGCGCGGCGGGCGATGTCGTCGATCGACGTCGACTCGTAGCCCTGCTCGAGGAAGAGCTCGACCGCCGCCTCCTCGAGGTCCGCGACCGACGATGATCGCGGTCTGCCGCGGACGCCTGCTGCCATGGGACTACAGTATGCGAGGGTCGCAGGCGTTCCTGGACCCGATCCATCATTCCTTGGAGCATCCGTGAGCAGCATCTCGCGCACCTCGAGCCCGCGCCGCGTCGCCGCGGCCGCCACGATCGGCACCGCGCTCGAGTCGTACGACTTCTACGTCTACTCGTACTTCGCCGCGTTCTTCGCTGGCCCCTTCTTCTTCTCGGCGCTCGGCGCCGCCGGCGCGCAGCTCGCCGCCTTCGCGACGATCGGCATCGCCTTCGTGGTGCGCCCCATCGGCGCGGTCGTCTTCGGCCATCTCGGCGACCGACTCGGCCGGCGCCGCACCCTCATCCTCACCGTGACGCTCATGGGCGTCGCGACGGGTCTCGTCGGCCTGCTGCCGACGGGCACCGAGTGGGCGGCGATGAGCGCCGTCGTGCTCGTGCTCCTGCGCGTCGTGCAGGGCCTCTCGCTCGGCGGCGAGTGGGGCGGCGCCATCCTGCTCGCGACCGAGCACGCCGACGCGCGCCGACGTCCCTTCTTCGCGTCGCTGCCGCAGCTCGGCTCCCCCATCGGCTCCGTCGCCGCCGGCGGCTTCATGCTCGCGCTCTTCTTCGGCCTCGGCCCGGAGGCCGTGTCGGCGTGGGGCTGGCGCATCCCGTTCCTCGTCGCCATCCCGCTCATCGCCGTGTCCCTCTACCTGCGCGCCTCCGTCGACGAGACGCCCGTCTTCAAGGCCCTCGAGCAGCGCGGCGAGCGCCAGCGGGTGCCCGCGCTCGCCGCGATCGCGAGCCAGCCCACCGCCTTCGTCGTCGCGATCCTCACGGCGCTGCTCGGCATCGGCTCGTACTCGCTCATGAACACGTACACGATGGACTACGGCGCCGAGTCGCTCGGCTTCGACCCCATGCAGCTGCTGCTCGCCGCGACGATCGGCGGCCTGCTGCAGTTCGTGACGGTGCCGGCGTTCGGCTGGCTCGCCACGCGCATCGGCTCGCCGACCGTCGTCGCGATCGGCGCGATCGGCACGCTGCTCATCGCGTTCCCGATGTACTGGCTGCTGTCGAGCGCGACGTTCGGCTTCCTCGTCACGATGATGCTCGTCGGCGGCGTGCTGCCGACGGCGTCGTGGGCGGCGCTCGGCGGCACGATGAGCGAGCTCTTCCGCGGCCGTCACGCGTACTCGGCGCTCTCGATGGCCTACGCGATCGCCGCCGTGATCTCGGGCTTCATCCCGCTCGTGACCGACGCGCTCGGCGACGCGACGGCGAACGCGTGGTGGCACCCGGGCATCGTGCTCGCCGTGCTGTCGATCGCGACCCTCGTCGGCGCGGTCGCCGCACGCTCGATGCGCAAGCTGGGCGACGAGGAGGCGGATGCCGCGCAGGCTGCGCCCGCCCGGGAGCCCGCGCGCGTCTGACGCGACCTCGCGGCACGTGGGCGGCGGATGGCACGATGCGGATCGTGACCATCCCGCCGCCCGACGCGCATCCGCGCGATGCCGTGGCCGCCGCCGTGCGCGCGCTCGGCGAGCAGGCGGTCGTCGCGTGGTGCGGCGAGCTCGTGCGCGGCGCCGACTCGCGGCATCCGCTCGCGTTCCTCGGCGGCGCCGAGGACTGGCCCGACCACTGGCGCCGCGAGTGGGGCGTGCGCGGCCTGCGGTACGCGTGGGGCGACGGCGCCGACGCCACCGTGCTGCTCGCGCTCGGCGACGACCACGGGCGCGTGCGGGCCATGGCCGTCGCGGTCGCGGTCGCCCGCGGCGTCGACGAGGCGCTGCCGGCGGTCGAGGCCCTGCGCGACGATCCCGTGCCGCGCGTCCGTGCCGCCGTGGACCGCGCGCTCGTACGCTGGGCGGCACGATGACCCTCGACACGACCGACCTGCGCATCCACCTCGCCCGCGAGGTCCGCGCGATGGTGGCGCTCGCGCGCCGGGCCGACGACGCCGGCGCCTGGGACGCGCCCGTGCCCTCGTGCCCCGGCTGGTCGCTGCGCGAGCTCGTCGCGCACGTCGGCGCGGTCGAGCGATGGGTGCTGCACGCGCTCGCGCGCGGCGACGGCGACGCGCCCGCTCCGCGCCTGCCCGACGACGCCGGACTCGCCGCATGGCTCGCCGAGTCGTCGCAGGCGCTGCTCGAGGCCCTCGCGGTCGACGCCGCGACGGCCGCGTGGACGATCGCGCCGCCGCGCACCGTGGGGTTCTGGATCCGCAGGCAGGCCCACGAGCATGCGATCCACGCGTGGGATGCCGCCGCGGCGCTCGGCGAGCCCGGCGCGCTCGACGCAGCGCTCGCCGCCGACGGCATCGACGAGGTCGTCGGCACGATGTGGCCCCGACAGCTGCGGCTCGGTCGCGTCGCAGAGCCCGCGACCGGCTTGGCCCTCGTCGCCGACCGCGGAGCCTGGCTGCTCGGCCGCGAGGCGGCGGCGACGGTCGAGGGCGATGCCGAGGCGCTCGCGCTCGCGCTGTGGCACCGCATCCCTGCCGACGACGACCGCCTGCGCTGGTCGGGCGACGTCGCCGCGGGTCGCGCGGTGCTCGCGCTGCCGCTCGCACCCTGACGGCACCCGGAGCGCCCGTGCGCTGGCTACGCTCGTCAGCATGCTGCGCCGCATCCCCCGCGCCACCTGGATCCTCGTCGCCGTCGCCGCCGTGCTCGGCCTCGTCGGCATGACCATGGAGCTCATGCTCGTCCGCGACATCCTGCTCATGGCGTCGATCGGCACCCTCGCGTTCGCGTTCATCCTCGTGGTCAAGCCCAGCCGCGAGCGGCGCTATCCCGACCCGCCCGCGAGCGACGACGCACCGTGACCGGGTCCTCAGGATCCATCACGGATCGATAGACTCGAGCGCACAACCAGGCATCCACGGACACGATGCCGCGCAGAGCGAGAAGGGGACGCCATGAGCGCCATGCCGGAGAAGCCCGCCCTCGAGGGACTCGAGACGAAGTGGGACGCCCACTGGGAGCAGGAGGGCACGTACCGGTTCGACCGCACGGGGCAGAGCCGCGACACGATCTACTCGATCGACACGCCGCCGCCGACCGCCTCCGGATCGCTCCACGTCGGGCACGTCTTCTCGTACTCGCACACCGACGTCATCGCCCGCTTCCAGCGCATGCGCGGCCGCACGGTCTTCTACCCGATGGGCTGGGACGACAACGGCCTGCCCACCGAGCGCCGCGTCCAGAACTACTACGGCGTGCGCGTCGATCCCTCGCTGCCTTACGACGCCGACTACACGCCGCCCTTCGACGGCGATGCGCCCGCGAAGGCGCAGCAGCAGCCCGTGTCGCGCCAGAACTTCATCGAGCTGTGCGAGCGCCTCACGGAGGAGGACGAGCGCAAGTTCGAGGAGCTGTGGCGCACGCTCGGCCTCTCGGTCGACTGGTCGCAGACGTACCGCACCATCTCGAGCCACGCGCGCGCGACGAGCCAGCGCGCCTTCCTGCGCAACCTCGAGCGCGGCGAGGCCTACCAGTCCGACGCCCCGACGCTGTGGGACGTGACGTTCCGCTCCGCCGTCGCGCAGGCGGAGCTCGAGGACCGCGAGCAGCCCGGCACCTTCCACACGCTGCTGTTCACGAGCGGCGACGGCGACCTGCGCATCGACACGACGCGTCCCGAGCTGCTGCCCGCGTGCGTCGCCGTCGTGGCCCACCCCGACGACGAGCGCTACCAGCACCTCTTCGGCTCCACGGTGCGCACGCCGGTGTTCGACGTCGAGGTGCCCTTCCTGGCGCACCACCTCGCGCAGCCCGACAAGGGCACGGGCGTGGCGATGGTCTGCACGTTCGGCGACATGACCGACGTGATCTGGTGGCGCGAGCTCGACCTGCCCGCGCGACCCGTCATCGGCTTCGACGGCCGCTTCCTCCCGGACGCACCCGCCGCGATCACGTCGCCCGAGGGCACGGCGCTCTACGCCGAGCTCGCAGGCAAGACGGTCTTCAGCGCCAAGGAGGCGCTCGTCGCCGCCCTCGCGGCCGCCGAGCGCACCGTCGGCGAGCCGCGCCGCATCACGCACCCGGTGAAGTTCTACGAGAAGGGCGACAAGCCGCTCGAGATCGTCACGACCCGCCAGTGGTACGTGCGCAACGGCGGCCGCGACGCCGAGCTGCGCGAGCGGCTGCTCGAGCTCGGCCGCGGCATCGAGTGGCACCCCGACCACATGCGCGTGCGCTACGAGAACTGGGTGCAGGGCCTCGCGGGCGACTGGCTCATCTCGCGGCAGCGCTTCTTCGGCGTGCCGATCCCCGTCTGGTACCGCGTGGGCGAGGACGGCGAGACGCGCTTCGACGACGTGCTGCTGCCGAACCCGTCGCAGCTGCCGGTCGACCCGTCGACCGACGTGCCCGACGGCTTCGAGGCCTCGCAGCGCGGCGCCGCAGGCGGCTTCGTCGGCGAGGTGGACATCATGGACACGTGGGCGACGTCGTCGCTCACGCCGCAGCTCGCGGGCGGCTGGGGCGGCGTCGACGACGAGCTCTGGGATCTCGTGGCGCCGTTCGACCTGCGTCCGCAGGGCCAGGACATCATCCGCACGTGGCTGTTCTCGACGGCGCTGCGCGCGCTCTTCGAGGGCGGCAAGGCACCGTGGCGCCACACGGCGATCTCGGGCTGGATCCTCGACCCCGACCGCAAGAAGATGTCGAAGTCGAAGGGCAACGTCGTCACGCCGCTCGGCATGCTCGAGGAGCACGGCGCCGACGGCGTGCGCTACTGGGCGCTGTCGTCCCGGCTCGGCGTGGACGCCACGCTCGACCCGCAGAACCCGAAGATGATCAAGATCGGTCGTCGCCTGGCGATGAAGGTGCTCAACGCGGCGCGCTTCGTCTACCAGATGGAGGGCGAGCCGGGCGAGATCGCGAACCCGATCGACATCGACATGCTCGCGGAGCTCGGCCAGGTCATCGACCAGGCGACCGCGGCGCTCGAGCGGTACGACCACGCGCGGGCGCTCGAGCTCACCGAGACGTTCTTCTGGACGTTCTGCGACGACTACCTCGAGGTCGTGAAGCAGCGCGCGTACCAGGGCGACGAGATCGGCCGCGCGTCGGCGATCGGTGCGCTTCGCTCCGCGATCGACGTGCTGCTGCGTCTCCTCGCGCCGGTGCTGCCGTTCGCGACCGAGGAGGTCTGGTCGTGGACGCACGAGGGCTCGATCCACGTCGCACCCTGGCCGACGCGCAGCGACCTGCCGACGAGCGCGGGCACCACGGGTCTGCTGCCCGCGGTGTCGGAGGCGCTCATCGGCATCCGCCGCGCGAAGTCGGACGCGAAGGCCAGCCAGCGCACGCCCGTGACGCACGCGGTGCTCGCGGCTCCGTCGACGCAGCTGGGCCTGCTCGAGCAGGCGGCGCGCGACCTCGCCGACGTGGGACGCATCGAGCGGCTCGAGCTCGTCGCGGGCGACGCGCTCGAGGTGCGCTCGATCGAGCTCGCGCCCGAGGGCGACGCGCAGGCGCAGCGGTGACCGAGGCGCCTTCGTGAACATCGGATCGCGCTGGCCGGTCGGCGGCGACGCACCCGCGTCGCTGCCGCCGATCGTGCGCGAGGCGATCGCCGCCGAGGAGCGGGCGCTCGTCGACCTCGGCGCCGACACGACGGGCTGGGGCTGGACGCTCACCTACCTCGAGGGGGCGCCGATCGTCGAGTGCGACGACGGCACGCGCATCACGCTCGCAGGCGACGGCGTGCTCGTGGAGCGCGACTGACGCGACGCATCCGCCTCCGGACACGACGAAGGCCCCCGCTGCTCGCGGGGGCCTTCGTGCTGCGTCGCGCGACGCGGATCAGCGCATGGGGCGCATCATGATCTGCGCGACGACGAACGTGTCGTTGACGATCGCGATGGGTCGCGTCACCGGCTGCTCGTGCGTGCTCATGGAGCTCCTCTCGTGGATGTTCGGGCTGCCCGGTCGGCCACCGGGAAGGCGTGGAGCTGCACGAGGACGCGCAACGCGTCCTCGTCGCCCTCGTGCGTGCGCGACGCGGCGAGGCGCTCGACGATGAGCGCCTCCACGTCGCGGGTCAGTGCGTGCAGCTCGTCGACGGCCAGGTGGCCGTGCATCGTCGCGACGCGTGCGGCGTCGTTGACCTCGGGAGCGAACTCGTCCTCGCCGTGGTCGATGAACTCCTGCAGCAGGCGCGTGCCCTCCGCGCTCCACGCGCCGAGCACGGCCGCGGCCGCGGCGCGGCCCTCCTGCATCTCGGCGAGCTCGGGCGTCCACACGTCGACGGGGCCGACGGCGCGCTCCCACCAGCGCTCTCGCGCCGTGCCGCGACCCTCGACCTCGCGCACGAAGCCGGCACGCTCGAGCTGACGCAGGTGGTAGCTCGTGGATCCGCTCGACTCCCCCAGCCGAGCACCGAGCGACGATGCCGTCTGGGCGCCGTGCGTCGTCAGGGCATGCAGCAGCGCGACCCTCAGCGGGTGGGCGAGGGCCTTGAGGGATGGGAGGTCGACGGATGCGCGCCGACCATCGTCGGCGACGGGCATGCCCCCATGCTATTCGATGCAAAGAGGTCTTTGCAAAGACTCCTCGGCGTGTTCGCGCCGAGCGTCGAGCTCCCAGCCGTCGCGGTGGCGAGCGTCAGGCGCGCGCGACGATCCAGCCGTGGATCATCGACATCCAGCCGTCGGGATCCGCCGCCCATGCCGTCCAGGCCTCGGCGATCGCCTCGCGCTCGGCAGGCGTCGCGAGCCCGTGGTCGTCGGTCCCGCTCGCGAAGCTCGACGTGATCGCGCGCTCCGCCCACTGGTGGCCCCACCACGCGCGCGCCCGATCCGACTCGAAGCACCAGGTCTCGACGTCGGTCGCGATGTCCGAGAGCCCCGCGGCGCGCGCCCACGCCTTGAGGTGCGATCCCGCGTCGGCCTCGCCGCCGTTCGCGTCCTGCAGCGCCACGATGATGCGGCGCCACTCGCGCAGGCCCTCGCTGAACGGATGGATGGCCGTCGCCGAGTAGACGACGTCGCGTGCCGCGACGATGCCCCGGGAGGCGCGCCGCCACTCGGTCAGCGCCGCCACGGGATCGCCGAGGTGCTGCAGCACCTGGTGCGCATGCACGACGTCGAACGCGCCGTCGGCCGCGTCGAGCGCGTACGCGTCGCCGACCTCGAAGCGCACGTTCGTCACACCCGAGGCCGCCGCGAGGGCTCGCGCCTGCTCGACGACCTGCTCGCTCGCGTCGATGCCCACGACCTCGCCGTCGCCGACGCGACGCGCGAGGTCGATCGTGATCGAGCCCGGTCCGCAGCCCACGTCGAGGATGCGTTGACCGCGCTCGAGATGCGGCACGAGGTACGCGGCGGAGTTCTCGACGGTGCGCGCGGCATGCGCGCGGGTGACGGACTCGTGGTGGCCGTGGGAGTAGACGACGTCGCTCACGACAGCCGAGCCTAGCCAGCCGGCGAACCGTGTGACGCACCTAGGCTGGCGGCATGCAGAACCCGTTCCTCGAGCCGTCCACCCTGCCCTACCAGCTGCCGCCGTTCGCCGACGTGCGCGACGAGCACTACCGCCCCGCGTTCGACGCGGGCTTCGCGCAGCAGCTCGAGGAGATCGCGGCCATCACGGCGCAGGAGGGCACGCCGACGTTCGACGACACGATCGCGCCGCTCGAGGCATCCGGGGGCATCCTCGGCCGCGTCGGCCACGTGTTCTTCGCGCTGTCGTCGTCGGACACCACGCCGTTCCTCGACGAGCTCGAGGCGGAGATCGCGCCGCGCTGGGCCGCGCACGCCGATGCGATCGAGCTCGACCCTGCGTTGTACGCGCGGATCGCGCACCTGCACGAGCACCCGGACGCGTCGTGGATGCCCGAGCAGGCGTGGGTCGTCGAGCAGTGGCACCTGCGCATGAGGCTCGCGGGCGCGGCGCTCGACGAGGCGAGCACGACCCGGCTCAAGGAGCTGAACCAGCGGCTCGCGACGCTCACGACGACCTTCGACCAGCAGCTGCAGGCCGACACCAACGACCTCGCCGTCGTCGTCGACACGGCGGAGGAGCTCGACGGGCTCTCGGCAGGCGACATCGCGTCGGCAGCGCAGGCAGCAGCCGATCGAGGGCTCGAGGGCAAGCATCTCATCACGCTGCCCCTCTTCTCGGGGCACCCGTGGCTCTCGCAGCTCACGAACCGTGCGCTGCGCCAGCGGGTGATGGAGGCGTCGCTCGCGCGCGGCACGCGGGGCAACCCGCACGACAACCGCGCCGTCATCCTCGAGATCGTCGCGCTGCGCGCCGAGCGCGCCGCGCTGCTGGGCTTCCCGACGCATGCGCACGTCGTGACGGCGGATGCGACGGCGAAGACGCCGGAGGCGGTCGACGCCATGCTCTCGCGCCTCGCACCCGCTGCGGCACGCAACGCGCGGGCCGAGGCCGCCGACCTGCAGGCGCTCGTCGACGAGGCCGGCGAGGACTACGCGCTCGCGTCGTGGGACTGGGCGTTCTGGACCGAGCGGCTGCGCACGGCGCGCTACGACGTCGACACGCAGGCGCTCAAGCCGTACTTCCCCGCGGAGCGCGTGCTGCGGGACGGCGTCTTCGCCGCCGCGACGCAGATCTACGGCGTCACGTTCTCGGAGCGCGACGACCTGCACGGCTACCACCCCGACGTGCGCGTCTTCGAGGTGCACGACGCCGACGGCAGCGAGGTCGGCCTGTACCTGCTCGACCTCTACACGCGCGACTCGAAGCGCGGCGGCGCGTGGATGAACCCGCTCATCTCGCAGAACCGTCTGCTCGACCAGCCGACGGTCGTCATGAACAACCTCAACGTGCCCAAGCCGCCCGCCGGCTCCCCCACGCTGCTCACGTTCGACGAGACGAACACGCTCTTCCACGAGTTCGGCCACGCGCTCCACGGGCTCTTCGCGATCGTCGGGTACCCGAGCGTCGCCGGCACGAACGTGCCGCGGGACTTCGTCGAGTTCCCGAGCCAGGTGAACGAGATGTGGATGCTGTGGCCCGGCATCGTGGAGCAGTACGCACGCCACGTCGAGACGGGCGAGCCCATCCCCGCCGACGTGCTCGAGCGCATCCGCGCGACCGAGACCTTCGACCAGGGGCACGGGACGAGCGAGTACCTCGCCGCGGCACTGCTCGACCAGGCATGGCACACGCTCGCGCCCGGCGAGACCGTCGACGACGTCGCGGCGTTCGAGCGCGCAGCGCTCGAGCGCGTCGGCCTGCTGCTCGACACCGTGCCGACGCGCTACTCGTCCGGCTACTTCCAGCACGTGTTCTCGGGCGGCTACTCGGCGGCCTACTACTCGTACATCTGGTCGGAGGTGCTCGACGCCGACACCGTGCAGTGGTTCCAGGAGCACGGCGCGACGCGCGAGTCGGGCCAGCGCTTCCGCGAGCGGCTGCTCGGCGTCGGCGGCTCGAAGGACCCGCTCGAGGCGTACCGCGACTTCCGCGGTCGCGATGCAGAGCTCGCGCCGCTGCTCGCTCGCCGCGGCCTGGAGTGATCCGCAGCGGTCGCGGCGTGCGCGCCCCTATTGGGCGCGGCGCCGCGACTGCAGCACGAGCAGGATGAAGTACGGCACGCCGACGAGCGACGTCATGATGCCGGCCGGCAGCTGCTCGGGGTAGATGAGGCGGCGGCCCAGGAGGTCGGCGACGCCCACGAGCGTCGCGCCCAGGAGGATCGCGAGCGGCACGAAGCGGTGGTGCGCCGAGCCGACGAGCGCGCGGGCGGCGTGCGGCGCGATGAGGCCGACGAAGGCCACGACGCCGACGGCCGCGACGGCGGTGCCCGTGAGCAGCACCGCGAGCACGAGCGCGAGCAGCTGGATGTGGGACAGGCGCACGCCCAGCAGTCGCGGGGTGTCCTGGTCGAGCTGGACGAGGTCGAGGTCGTGGCGCATGCCCCACGCGACGACGCCGCAGACGACGAGCGCGCCGAGCACGGGCAGCGAGTCCTCGAACCCGCGGCCGTAGGTGCTGCCGCCGAGCCACGTGATGGCCTTCGCCGCGTTCCACGGGTCGGTCGTCGTGATGAGCATGCTCGTGAGCGCGCCGAACGCAGCGCTCACGCCGATGCCCGTGAGCACGAGCCGCAACGTGCCGAGCATGCGCCAGCCGACGACGGCGAGCACGATGCCGGCCGCGACGAGCCCGCCCGCGAGCGCGCCGCCGGCGATGAGCCAGCCCGACGCCGCCGACGAGAGCGTGATGACCGTGATGGCGCCGAAGCCCGCCCCGTTGGCGACGCCGAGCAGGTACGGGTCGGCGAGCGGGTTGCGGGCGACGGTCTGCACGAGCGACCCTGCGAGCGCGAGCGCCGCGCCCGCGAGCACGCCGGCGACGACGCGCGGCGCGCCGGCGTCGAGCGCGATCGACACCTGCCTGCCCGCCTGCCCCTGCAGCCAGTTGAGGACGTCGCCGAGCAGCATCGGCCGGCCGCCGACGAGCAGCCCCGTGACGACGAGCGCGAGCAGCGCGACGGCCGCGATGCCGATGGGGATCCACGCCCGACGGAAGGTCGCGCGCTCGCCGAGCGCCGACATCGGCTCGGCCTGGTTCGCGCCGGGCAGCGTGCGGGCGAGCACGACGAGGAAGACGGCGCCGACGATGCTCGTGACGACGCCCGTCGGCACGTCGAGCGACGCGCGGCCCTGCAGCACG
Source organism: Agrococcus jejuensis (assembly GCF_007679035.1). Lineage (GTDB taxonomy): Bacteria > Actinomycetota > Actinomycetes > Actinomycetales > Microbacteriaceae > Agrococcus > Agrococcus jejuensis_A. The sequence continues at coordinate 641,644 of NZ_VEFR01000001.1, forward strand.
GCGCGCAGCAGCACGTCGGCGACGAGCACGAGCGCAGCACCCGCGAGTCCCGCGATGGGCAGGGCGAGGATGTGGCGGTGCAGACCGGCGATGCGGGAGCCCGCGAGACGGATCGCCGCGGGGGCTGCGAGGCCGACGAAGCCGATGGGGCCGGCGATGGCGACGGCGCTCGCCGCCAGCAGCACGGAGGCGACGAGCGTCGTGAGGCGCAGCGATCGCACGCCGACGCCCAGCAGCGAGGCGGTGTCCTCGCCGAGGGCCAGCAGGTCGAGGCGTCTGGCGAGCACCAGCAGCACGACGATGCCGCCGACGACGATCGGCAGCGCCTGCACGACCGTGCCGATGCCGTTCTGCGACAGCTGCCCGACGCCCCACGCGAACAGGCCGCGCGTCTGCTGCTCGGCGAGCAGGATCGTGACGGTCACGACGCTCTGCAGCGCGAGCGCGAGGGCGGTGCCGACGAGGATCATCCGCGTGCTCTGGCCCTTGCCGCGACCGATCGCGACGACGATCGCCGCGGCGGCGATGCCGCCGACGAAGGCGAGCGCGGCACCCCCGAGGAAGGGCAGCGTGATGCCGAACGCCGCGGTGAGGCCGAGGGCCGCGGCCGCGCCGGCGTTCACCGCGAGGGTGTCGGGCGACGCGAGCGGGTTGCGCACGAGCGACTGCATCGCGTACCCGGCGACGCCGAGGGCGATGCCGACGACGAGGGCCGCCGCGAGGCGCGGCACGCGTCCGTCCTGCAGGATCGCGTCGTAGCGGGCGTCGCCGAGCGCCCACGCGACGACGTCGGCGAACCCGAGGGAGGTCGTGCCCTGCGACAGGTGCCAGATCGACAGCGGCGCGATGAGCGCGACGAGGGCGACCGCGAGCACGACGACGCCCGCGCCGAGACGACGCGATGGCGTCGCCGGCGGCGCCGTCGTGCTCGCGGTCGCCACGGTCATGCCTGGACGGCCGCGACGAGCTCGTCGAGGTAGGTCGACACCGAGTGCACGCCGCCGAACAGCCAGATGCCGTCGGGCAGACGCGTCACGTGGCCCTCCTGCACGGCAGCGAGGCCCGTGTAGATGGCGTTCGACTGCAGCGCGCCGTCGAAGACGTCGTCGTCGCCGACGGTCATGTAGACGAGGCGAGCGTCGTCGGGCAGGTCGGTGAGGCCCTCGACGTCGGTGATGCCGAGGCCGTACTGCTCGTCGCCCTCGCCCGTGAAGGCCGTCGTGAAGCCGATGCGCTGCGCGGCTGCCGCGAGCAGCGACCCGCTCTCGTAGGTGCGGATCTCGACCTGACCGCCGTTCTCGTAGCCGTCGAGGTGCGCGATGGGCGTGCCGGCGAGACCGGCCTCCTCGACGGTCGAGGTCAGCTCGTCGAGGTGCGTCTCGAACTCGTCGATCGCGGCCTCGGCCTCGTCCTCGTGTCCCGTCGCCTCGCCCACGAGACGCAGGTCGGCCAGCATGGTGTCGAGCGGCGCCGACGCGTCGGCCGCCTGCAGGATCACGACGGGCGCGATCGCCTCCATCTGCTCGACCTGCTCGTCGGTGCCGCCCGCGACGCCGATGATGAGGTCGGGGGCGATCTCGGCGACGGCATCCACGCTCGACTCGCCGCGCGTGCCGACGTCGACCGGGTCGCCCTCGAGCGGTGCGCCCGTGCCCGACCAGTCCTCGTAGCCGTCGACGTCGGCGACGCCGGCGAGCTCGAGGCCGACGGTCTGCACGTGCTCGACCGCGACCCACTCGAGCGCCACGACGGACTCGACGGGGCCCTCGATCGTGACCTCGACGCCGCGGGCGTCGGTCACCGTGATCGAGTCGCCCGATGCGGCGCCCTCCTCCTCGGGTGCCTCGGTCGTGCCGCAGCCTGCGAGCGCGATGGCGGCTGCGGCGGCGATCGCCGTGACGGCCAGGGTTCGACGCATGTCGGATCCTCTCTGCGGGCGCGCGTCTGCGCGCCCAGTCGGTGTCGTCGCCCGATCAGGCGGCGGCAGGGGTGCGCCGCGTACGGCGCGCAGGGCGGACGTGCAGATGCCCGTCCTCGTCGGTGACGACGTCGATCGCGACGCCGTAGGCGGCGCTCAGCCGCTCGGCCGTGAGCACGTCGGCGGGAGCGCCGGCCGCGACGATGCGCCCGTCGACGAGCAGCACGGCGTCGTCGGCGACGTCGGCGGCCTGGTCGAGGTCGTGCAGCACGACGCCCACGGCCACGCCGTCGGCGGCGAGGTCGCGCACGATGTCGAGGATCTCGACCTGGAAGCGCAGGTCGAGGTACGTCGTCGGCTCGTCGAGCAGCACGATGCCCGTCTGCTGCGCGAGGCACGAGGCCAGCCAGACGCGCTGGCGCTGCCCGCCCGAGAGCTCGGCGACCGGACGGTCGGCGAGCTCGGCGACGCCCGTCGCGGCGAGCGCGCGGTCGACGATCCCCGGCCCCTCGGGGTCGCGGCGGCGCATGCGGCCGCGGTGCGGGAAGCGACCGTACTCGACGACCTCGCGCACCGTGACGCCCGAGGGCGTCGGGCGCGACTGCGAGAGCATCGCGACGCGCTGCGCCAGCTGGCGCTCGCTGAGGTCGGCGGCCATGATGCCGTCGCCGTAGAGGATCGCGCCGTCCGACGGACGGTGCAGGCTCGTGAGGCCGCGCAGCAGGGTCGACTTGCCACTGCCGTTGGGCCCGACGAGCACGGTCACCCGACCCGGCTCGAGCGTGATGGAGGCGTCGTGCACGACGTCCTGCCTGCCGTAGGCGAGGCGAAGATCGGTCGCGGAGAGGCGCTGCGCATCGGTCACGAGAGGTAAGGCTATCCTCACCAAGGTGCCGAACGCGAACGCGACGGCGATGCGGACGTCAGGCCGAGAGCTGCTCGATGTCGTCGGCGGTGAGCATGACGGGCATCTCCCCCGCCGTCACCGACTCCTCGGTCACGATGACGCGCGCGACGCCCTCCTGCGACGGCACCTCGAACATCACCGGCGCGAGGATGTCCTCGAGGATGGCGCGCAGACCGCGAGCACCCGTCTTGCGCAGCACCGCGAGGTCGGCGATCGCGTCGAGCGCGGCCGGCTCGAAGTCGAGCCGCACGCCGTCGAGCTCGAACATGCGCTGGTACTGCTTCACGAGCGCGTTCTTCGGCACGCTGAGGATGTCGACGAGCGCGGACCGGTCGAGCGGCGACACCGTCGCGATGACGGGCAGACGACCGATGAACTCGGGGATGAGCCCGAACTTGTGCAGGTCCTCCGGCAGCACCTCGCTGAAGATGTCGAGATCCGCCTTCGCCGACGAGATCTCGGCACCGAAGCCGATGCCGCGCTTGCCGGCTCGGCCGGCGATGATGTCCTCGAGCCCCGCGAACGCACCGGCCACGATGAACAGCACGTTCGACGTGTCGATCTGGATGAACTCGGAGTTCGGGTGCTTGCGACCGCCCTGCGGCGGCACCGACGCGACCGTGCCCTCGAGGATCTTCAGCAGCGCCTGCTGCACGCCCTCGCCCGACACGTCGCGCGTGATCGACGGGTTCTCGGCCTTGCGGGCGACCTTGTCGATCTCGTCGATGAAGATGATGCCGGTCTCGGCGCGCTTCACGTCGTAGTCGGCGGCCTGGATGAGCTTCAGCAGGATGTTCTCGACGTCCTCGCCGACGTAGCCCGCCTCCGTGAGCGCCGTCGCGTCGGCGACCGCGAACGGCACGTCGAGCCTGCGGGCGAGCGTCGACGCGAGATACGACTTGCCGCAGCCCGTGGGGCCGACCATGAGGATGTTGGACTTCTGCAGCTCGACCTGCTCGCGCGCCACCTCGGCGCTCGACAGCGACTGCATGGCCTGCACGCGCTTGTAGTGGTTGTAGACCGCGACCGACAGCGAGCGCTTCGCGGGCCGCTGGCCGACGACGTACTCCTCGAGGAACTCGAAGATCTCCTTCGGCTTCGGCAGCGGCATGTCGCTCTCGGGCGACGCCTCGCCCGCCTCGGCGAGACGCTCCTCGATGATCTCGTTGCACAGCTCGACGCACTCGTCGCAGATGTACACGGCGGGGCCGGCGATGAGCTGCTGCACCTGCTTCTGGCTCTTGCCGCAGAAGGAGCACTTGAGCAGGTCACCGCTCTCTCCGAGTCGTGCCATGGCACCGCTCCTTCCTCATCGGTGCCACAGAGCCTAGCGTCGCGCGCTGACAGGAACGTGCAGCGTGACGCGTGGCGTGGAGAACCCGACGCATCCGCGCGGCTAGCGTGGAGCCGTGATCCAGACCCTCGCGCTCGCGGCCGCCGCCGCATCTCTCGTGCTGCCGCTGCCCGCCCACGCCTCGATCGTCGACACGAACCCGCAGGACGGCGCGACGATCACGACGCTGCCGGAGGCGTTCACCGTGACGGCCAACGAGGACGTGCTCGCCGTCGAGGGCTCGACGTCGAACGTCATCCTCATCACCGACCAGGACGGCCTGTACTACGGCGACGGCTGCACCGTCGCCTCCGGCCCGACGCTGTCGACCGCCGCGACGCTCGGCGAGGCCGGCGTCTACACGATGCGGTACGGGCTCGTCTCGGCCGACGGGCACCCGATCGAGGGCGTCGCGACCTTCGCGTGGGAGCCCGGCGACGACGCAGCGGCCGTGACCGGCATGGCCTCGGCGCCCACGTGCGGCGCGACGTCGCCGAGCGCGACGCCGACCGCCGAGCCCACCACCGAGCCGACCGCCGAGCCCACCGACTCCGCCGAGCCGACCGCGACCTCCCAGCCGCCGTCGTCGAGCACCGCGCCCTCGGCACCCGCCTCGGGCGCCCCCGAGGACGGCGACGACGAGGGCGGCCTGCCGCCGCTCGCGTACGTCGGCATCGGCATCGCCCTGCTCGCCGGCGTCGCCGGCGTGCTCGTCGCGACGTATCGCCGAGGCCTCAGGAAGGAGCTCGGCGACCGGGACGAGCCGCAGGATCCCGACGCGCGCTGACGCCGTCCGCACCGACGAGAAGGCCCCCACCCGACGCGGGTGGGGGCCTTCCTGACGACGGGGCTCAGCCCAGCAGCGCGGGCTGCGTCTTGCGCGACGTCAGCACCTGGTCGATGAGGCCGTACTCCAGCGCCTCCTCGGCCGAGAGGAACGTGTCGCGCTCGATGTCCTTCGACACCTGCTCGACGTCCTTCTTCGTGTGCGACGCGAGCGTCTGCTCGAGCCAGCCGCGCATGCGCAGCACCTCGCGCGCCTGGATCTCGATGTCCGAGGCCTGGCCGCGCGACGCATCCGACGTCGACGGCTGGTGGATGAGGATGCGTGCGTTCGGCAGCGCGAGGCGCTTGCCGGGCTCGCCGGCGCCGAGCAGCACGGCTGCGGCGGACGCCGCCTGGCCGAGGCACACCGTCTGCACCTGCGGACGGATGTACTGCATCGTGTCGTAGATCGCCGTCATGGCCGTGAACGAGCCACCGGGCGAGTTGATGTACATGACGATGTCGCGCTCGGGGTCCTGCGACTCCAGCACGAGCAGCTGCGCCATGATGTCGTCGGCCGAGGCGTCGTCGACCTGCACGCCGAGGAAGATGATGCGGTCCTCGAACAGCTTGTTGTACGGGTCCTGGCGCTTGAATCCGTAGGGCGTGCGCTCCTCGAACTGCGGCAGGATGTAGCGCGACTGCGGCAGCGCGAGCGACTGCCCGCCCGCCTCGAACGTCGGGGTCATCGGTTCTCCTCCTGATCGGTGCCGCCGCCGCCCGCGACGTCGGTCGCCGACTCGCGGAGGTGGTCGACGAAGCCGTACTCGAGCGCCTCCTGCGCCGTGAACCAGCGGTCGCGGTCGCCGTCGGCGTTGACCTGCTCGACCGTCTTGCCGGTGCGCTCGGCCGTGATCTCGGCGAGGCGGCGCTTCATGTCGAGGATGAGCTGCGCCTGCGTCTGGATGTCGGACGAGGTGCCGCCGAAGCCACCGTGGGGCTGGTGCAGCAGCACGCGCGCGTTCGGCGTGATGTAGCGCTTGCCGATCGTGCCCGACGTCAGCAGCAGCTGCCCCATCGAGGCGGCCATGCCGATGCCGACCGTGACGATGTCGTTCGGCACGAACTGCATCGTGTCGTAGATCGCCATGCCCGCGGTGACCGAGCCGCCGGGCGAGTTGATGTAGAGGTAGATGTCCTTGTTCGGATCCTCGGCTGCGAGCAGCAGGATCTTCGCGCAGATCTCGTTCGCGTTGTCGTCGCGCACGTCCTCGCCGAGCCAGATGATGCGATCGCGCAGCAGCCGGTCGAAGACAGTGGGCGGGAAGCCGGTTTCAGCCACGTCATGCTCCTTCGGTCGGGATCAACCCTATGGGGGTGCAACGCACGCGCCGGGCCCTGTTCGCCGCAGGCGTGCGGGGACGACGAAGGGGCCCGACCGCACGCGGTCGGGCCCCTTCGATCGGATCAGTCCTGGGCGTCGGCGGCGATGCGCGCCTCGGCCTGGCGGATGGCGGCCTCGACGTCGCTCTCGGTCGTCTCGGGCTCCGTCTGCGTGAACTCGGACAGGTCGACGACGGCGCCGTCGGTGTCCTTGACCTCGACCTTGCCGAGCGCCCACGTGAGCGCCTTGCCGCGCAGCAGGTCGGCGAGGATCGTCGGCAGCTGACCGTTCTGCTGGAGGATCTCGACGAGCTCCTGCGGCGGCATCTGGTACTGCTGCGCCATCTGCATGACGTACTGCGAGAGCTCGGTCTGCGAGACCTGCAGGTCCTGCTCCTCCGCGATGCGGTCGAAGAGGATGCCCGAGCGGATCTGCTTCTGCGTCTCCTCCGTCACCTCTGCGCGGTGCACGTCGTCCTCGAGGCGGTTCTCGCCCTCGAGGTGGCGGTGCACCTCGTCCTCGACGGCCTGCGTCGGCACGGGGATGTCGGCGTCGGCCACGAGGGCCTCCTGCAGCGCCTGGCGAGCGTCCTGCGCCTGGCGCAGGGTCTCGCGGCGGGCGACGTTCGTCGAGAGGTCCTCGCGGAGCTCGGCGATCGTGTCGAACTGGCTGGCCATCTGGGCGAAGTCGTCGTCGGCGGCCGGGAGCTCGCGCTCCTTGACGGCCGTGACCGACACGGCGACCTCGGCGTCGGCGCCGGCGTGCTCGCCGCCGACGAGCGTCGACGTGAACGTGGTGTCCTCGCCGGCCGTCAGCGTCTCGATGGCGTCGTCGATGCCGTCGAGCAGCTCGCCGGAGCCGACCTCGTACGAGACGCCTGCGGCGCGGTCGACCTCGGCGCCGTCGATGGTCGCGACGAGGTCGAGCGTCACGAAGTCGCCCTTGGCGGCGGGACGATCGACGGTCACGAGGGTGCCGAAGCGCGAGCGCAGCGTGTCGAGCTCCGCGTCGATCGCCTCGTCGCCGATCGCGACGGGCGAGACCTCGACGGTGCGGCCCTCGAGGGCCGGCATCTCGAACTCGGGGCGCACGTCGACCTCGATCTCGAGCACGAGGTCGCCGGAGTAGTCCTTGGCCTCGGGCCACGTGGCGATGTCGGCGCTCGGGCGGCCGAGGGGCTTGATGCCCGACTCGGCGACGCCGGCACGGTAGTGCTCGTCGATGGACTCGGACACCGCCTGGCTCAGCACCTGGTCGCGACCGATGCGCTGGTCGATGATGGCCGCGGGCACCTTGCCCTTGCGGAAGCCGGGGATCTGGATCTGCTCCGCGATCTCCTTGTAGGCGGCGTCGATGGCGGGACGCAGCTCCTCGGGGGTCACCGCGATGGTGAGCTTCGCGCGCGTCGGCTCGAGCTGCTCGACCGTGGTCTTCACGTGGTCGTCTCCTGGATTCGGATTCGGGTGGGTCTGTGGGTGTCGGGGCGGCGGGATTCGAACCCGCGGCCTCCCGCTCCCAAAGCGGGTGCTCTAGCCAGGCTGAGCTACGCCCCGTGGGCGCCGAGCCCTGGCAGGAGGCGCACCGAGCGAGTCTAGCCCACCACGGCGTGTCACCCGAGGGACGGAGGGGATCCGATCTGCGACTGTGCCAATCCGATGCGTGAGGCGTTCCGAAGCACACCCGTGACGACGATCGCAACGCCGTGGCACCGACCGGTGTCGCGAAGCCCACGTGGGATGCTGGTGCATGTGCCAGCAGTCCCAGAGTCGAGCCCCGTGACGCCCACCAGGCGTGCGACCGAGGTCGACGATGCGCTCGTGCGCGTCGCCGGCGGCGATCGCGAGGCCTTCGCGATCGTCTACGACGCGCTGTCGGCGCGGGTCTTCGGACTCGTGCTCCGCGTGCTCGTCGATCGCTCGCAGGCCGAGGAGGTGACGCAGGAGGTGTTCGTGGACATGTGGCGCAAGGCGCAGACGTTCGACCCCGCCCGCGGATCCTCCGTGGGCTGGGCGCTCGCGCTCGCGCATTCGAAGGCCGTCGATCGCGTGCGATCGTCGCAGGCCCAGCGCGACCGCGACGAGCGCATCGGCATCCGCGACTCCGTGGCGCCGTTCGACGTCGTCAGCGAGGCGGCGGACGTGAAGGTCGAGGGCGCCCGCGTCCGCGAGGCGCTCGCGACGCTGACCGAGGCGCATCGAGAGGCCATCGTACTCGCCTACTACGGCGGGCTCACGCAGACCGAGATCGCCGAGCGGCTGGATACGCCGCTCGGGACCGTGAAGACGAGGCTGCGAGACGGCATGATCCGTCTCCGCGCGGCATTGGGGGTGTCGTGACCATGAAGCACCGTGAAGACATCGCGGCTCGGGCGCTGGACGCGCTCGCGGCCGACGAGCGTCGTCGATTCGACGCAGAGGCAGACGAGGCGACGCTCGCCGAGCTGTCCGACATGCGCGAGACCGCTGCGGCACTCGCCGACGCCGTCGCCATCGCACCGCCGGCCGAGCTGCGTGCGCGCATCTTCGAGCAGGTGGCTGCGACCGAGCAGCTGACCGCCGAGGAGATCGCCGCCGAGGCAAGGCCCGCGGTCGCGGCCGTCGAGTCGTCCGATGCCGTCGACGCCGAGGTGGACGACGATCGCGAGCCCGCGCTCGTGGGCGGCGGCTCGACCGTCGTCGGTCCGCGCGAGCTCGCGGCACGACGCCGCTGGTTCCAGCGTCCTGGCTCCCTGCTCGGCGCCGCCGCAGCAGCGGTCGTGCTGCTCGTGGGCGGCATCGGCATCGGCCAGGCCATCCGCACGCCCGACCCGGTGTCGGCGCTCGTGCACGCTGCCGACGTGCGCACGCAGACCGCGTCGCTCGCCGACGGCTCGCGCGCCACGCTCATGTGGTCCGACGAGCAGGGCGAGGCCGCGTTCGTCTTCGAGGGGCTCTCGCAGCTCGAGGCCGACGAGGTCTACCAGGCGTGGTTCATGCCTGCCGACGGCGACCCGATCCCGGCAGGCACGTTCGCGGGCGGCGACGGCAGCGTCGTGCACGCGCTCGACGGCACGCTCGACGAGGGCGACGGCGTCGCCATCACGGTCGAGCCCGAGGGCGGCTCGGAGCAGCCGACCACGCAGCCGCTGCTCGTGATGGGCACGTAGCAGCAGCTCCCTACGACTCGACGCCCCCGGTCCTCGCCGACCGGGGGCGTCGTCGTGCGGCGGTGGAGGCTCGGATGCGAGGATGCGGCATGCCGTACGCACGCCCTGCCGTCGTGACGCCTCGGATCGTGGATGCCGACGGCTCGCCGATCGCGTTCGGCGAGCGGTGGGGCATGGATGGCCCACCGGAGGAGACGTACTCCGTCGACGCGCACCCCGAGCGCTTCGCTCCCCTGCATCCGATCGCCGACGCGCTGGTCGCGCACCTCGTCACGACGTTCGACGCCTCCACCACGGATGCGCTCGACGAGGCGACCTCGTGGTTCGGCGGCGACGGCCCGAGGCTGCTGCGCGCCGTGCGCGTCGAGGCCACCGCTCGCGATGCCGCAGCCCTCACCATCGCGTGGACCGACTACCCGGGCATCCGCCTGCGCGCAGGCGCCGCGCATGAGGGCCTCTACCCCGTCTGCGGCTGCGAGGCCTGCGACGAGCCGTGGGAGCGCGTCGCCGACGACCTCGAGGAGCTCGTGCTGGCCGTCGCCGACGGTCGACTGCAGGAGTCGACGGATCGCGGCATCGGATACGCGATCGAGGATGCGGACGGCGCGGTGCGAGCGAGCGGCTGGGGTTCGGCGCGCAGCATGGGCGCCGGCGGCCGCGCTCGACGACGCGCCGCGCGCGCCCTGCTCGCAGCGCGCGACGGCGCGCGCTGGCTGCCCTGGCCACCACGGTCCGACGCCCGCTAGGGCCCGCGCGTCCGCCTGGCAGTCGAGCGAGGCGCGATCGCTGGGCACGGCGGGGATGCGAGGACAGGAGGCATCCCCGCCGTGCGTCTCAGGGCCTCCGCGTGCCGATCTCGGCAGGGAGGGACGTCGCGAGCGGCTCGTCGATCGTGGGCGCCCAGGGCGCCTCGGTGATCGCGGTCTCCTGCATGGAGGCCTCCTCGCGTCGCTAGTGCTTCGGAGCAGGCGCGTCCACGGATGGCGCGCGCGCGAACGCGATCGGATCCCGATCCATTCCAATCCGGCTGAGCGAACGCGACGAAGCCCTCTCAGCCCCGGCGAACGTCGGGATTCCGATCCAATGATGGACAGTGGAAGGAGAGCTGTGATGCTCACCCGAAGGAACCCGCTCACCGCGGGACTCGTGCTGGCAGGCGTCGCGACGTTCGCGCTCGTCGGCTGCTCGACCGGCACCTCCGACAGCGGCTCCGACGAGTCGTCGGCACCCGAGACCTCCGCCTCGGAGGCCCCTGAGACGTCGGCAGCCGCCGACCCCGCTGCCAACCTCGTCGGCTCCGGCTGCGCCGCCTACGCGGAGGCAGTGCCGGACGGCGACGGCTCCGTCGCAGGCATGGCCGAGGACCCGGTCGCGGTCGCCGCCTCCAACAACCCGCTCCTCACGCAGCTCACGGCTGCCGTGTCGGGCCAGCTGAACCCCGACGTCAACCTCGTCGACACGCTCAACGGCGACGAGTTCACCGTCTTCGCACCGGTCGACGACGCCTTCGCGGCGCTGCCGGCCGACACGGTCGCTGCCCTGCAGACGCCCGAGGGTGCTGCGACGCTGACGTCGGTGCTCACGTACCACGTCATCCCCGGCCAGATCGCTCCCGACGACATCGACGGCGAGCACACCACGGTCAACGGCGCGACCCTCACGGTCGAGGGCTCGGGCGACGACATCACGGTGAACGGCACCGCGACGGTCATCTGCGGTGGCGTCCAGACGGCGAACGCGACCGTCTACCTCATCGACTCGGTGCTGATGCCCCCGATGTGATCGGGTGCCTCGATCCTCGGATCGAGTCGATCTGCGATCGACACGGGTGATGCGACGGGGTCGGCCTTCGGGCCGGCCCCGTCGTCGTGCGTGCGGCGGCGGCACCCGAGCGCACGGATGCCGCAGCGACGACGTGCGCACGGCAGCCGGCGTCCGCGCGCAGCAGCCAGCCCGCGATGTGCGCCGTCAGCCGCCGATGGCGTTCATGCCGCGCGCCGGCTGCAGGAAGCCCGGATCGTCGATGGCATGGCCGGGCAGCTTGCCGCGGACGCAGGCACGCAGCACGGCATCGATCGCCGCGTCGGTGGGGGCGTCGCCGCGCAGCACCGGCAGCAGGTCGTACTCGCTCGTCGAGAAGAGGCAGTTGCGCAGCTGGCCGTCGGCCGTGAGGCGCAGTCGGTCGCAGTCGCCGCAGAACGGCGCCGTGACCGAGGCGATGACGCCCACGGTGTGCGGCTGGCCGTCGCGCGTCGTCTCGCCCGCGAGCGTCCAGCGCTCCGCGGGCGCGCCTCCGCGCCCGGGCACGGGCTCGAGGTCCCAGCGCGCCGAGAGCGTCTCGAGGATCTCCTCGCGCGTCACCATCGTCGCGCGATCCCATGTGTGGCCGGCGTCGAGCGGCATCTGCTCGATGAACCGCAGCTGCGCATCGTGCGCGATCGCGAACTCGACGAGGTCGACGAGCTCGTCGTCGTTGACGCCGCGCATCGCGACGGCGTTGAGCTTGAGCGGGCGCAGGCCGGAGGCGCGAGCCGCCTCGATGCCCGCGAGCACGTCGTCGAGTCGATCGCGCCGCGTGAGGGCGGCGAACCGCTCGCGGTCGATCGTGTCGATCGAGATGTTGAGGCGTCGCAGGCCCGCGTCGACGAGCTGCGGGAGCAGCTCCGCGAGCCGGATGCCGTTCGTCGTCATCGCCAGATGCAGCGGCTCGCCGTCGACGCCCCGGATGCGCGAGAGACGGTCGACGACCTCGACGATGTCGGGCCGCAGCAGCGGCTCGCCGCCCGTGAGGCGCAGGGTCGTGATGCCCGCTGCCGCCGCGACGCGTGCGACGCGCTCGATCTCGTCGAGCGTGAGGATGCTCGTGCGAGCGAGCCACTCCATGCCCTGCTCGGGCATGCAGTAGGTGCAGCGCAGCGAGCAGCGATCGGTGAGCGAGACGCGCAGGTCGCGGTGCACGCGTCCGAACCCGTCGACGAGCGGCCCGGAGGCTGCCTCGTCGCTCGGCAGCACGCTCGGGCGACGGCCGATCGTGACCGGCGTCGCGCTCACGGGCGTCGCTCCTGCTGCATGCTCCGACGCTACTGCGCGCGTCCGCGGGCGACGAGAGGGCGAGCGGGCTTCCGCCGATGGCGCAACCGGCAATCCGTCCGCGGGGCCGCTCCGCACCGTCGCGTCACGACACGAGGAGTCGCACCGCGGCGGGCTCGATGCGCAGCGTCACCGGGACGCCGGGCGCGAGAGCGAGATCGGCCGCGTGCGCGAGGGCGAGCTCGGCGGCGACGAGCTGCCCATCGGCCTCCGCGACGACGCGGACGCCGCCGAGGGTCGCCTCGAGCCGCACGACGCGCGCCGGCCAGGCGCTCGGATCGCGCGAAGGATCGCCGCCGGGCCGCACCTCCACGGCCGCGGGCGGGAACACGGCCACGAGCGCTCGACCCTGCCCGGTCGGCGCCGGACGGCGTACCGCGTCGCTGCCGGGCAGCGCGAGTCGCGCATCCGCCGACGCCCATCCCCCGCCGCTCGCGACGCCCTCGAGGCGGTTCACGCCGGCGATCGCGGCCGCGAACCGCGTCGCAGGCGCGTCGAGCACCGCGCGCACCGCATCGTGCTGCACGACGCGACCCCGCTCGACGATCACGAGCCGGTCGGCGAGGGCGACGGCGTCGATGGCGTCGTGCGTGACGACGACGGTGGTCATGCTCGTCTCGGCGAGCTGCTCGGCCAGCACCGAGCGGATGTCCGCCGCGGTCTCGGGGTCGAGGGACGTCAGGGGCTCGTCGAGCAGCAGCGCCTGCGGTGCCGCCGCCAGCGCGCGTGCGAGGGCGACGCGCTGCTGCTGGCCGCCCGACAGCTGCGCGGGTCGACGATCGGTCGCACCGCCCAGGCCCACGCGGTCGAGCCAGGAGGTGGCGCGACGAGTCGCCTCCACGCCGCGCACGCCCCGCGCGTGCAGCGCGAAGGCGACGTTGTCGCGCGCGCCGAGGTGCGGGAAGAGGCGCGGATCCTGACCGAGCAGCACGACGCCGCGATGCATGGGCGCGACGTGCGCGCGTCGCGAGCCGTCGTCGAGCACGGCATCGCCCAGCAGGACGCGACCGCCCGTGGGGCGCACGAGGCCCGCGAGCGCGCCGAGCAGCGTCGACTTGCCTGCTCCGCTCGGCCCCATGACGGCGACGACCTCGCCCGCCTCGACGCGGATCGACGCGTCGAGCGTGAAGTCGCGCCGCGCCACGACGACGTGCGCGTCGAGGGCTGCGGCGGTCACCGTGCGGCTCCCGGGCGCCACGCGCGCACGAGCAGCAGCACCGCGACCGAGGTGGCGAGCAGCAGCAGCGACAGCGCGACGGCGGTGCCCTGCGAGACGCCGGCGCCGTTGAAGGCCGTGTAGATCGCGAGCGGCATCGTCTGCGTCGTGCCGGGCGCGTTGCCTGCGAAGAGCGCCGTCGCCCCGAACTCGCCGATCGCGCGCGCGAAGCACAGGATGATGCCGGCGACGAGCCCCGGCGCCGCGAGCGGCAGCGTGATGCGCAGCAGGATGCGCCACCGGCCCGCGCCGAGGGCCGCGGCCGCCTGCTCGTAGCCCACCCCGACCGAGCGCAGGGATCCCTCGACCGCGAGCACGAGGAAGGGGAGCGCGACGAACGTCTGGGCGAGCACGACGGCGGGCGTCGAGAAGGGGATGCGGATGCCCCAGTCGGCCAGCAGCGGTCCGAGCCAGCCGGTCCGGCCGAAGAGGAAGAGCAGCGCGACGCCGCCGACCATGGGGGGCAGCACGAGCGGCACCGTCACGACGGCGCGCAGCAGCGCTGCGACGCGGTCGCCCGAGCGGGCGATGCACAGGGCGATCGGCACGCCGAGCACGATGCAGAGGAGCGTCGCGACGAGCCCGGTCTGCAGCGACAGCCCGAGCGCCGAGAGCGCTGCGGGCGCCGTGACGTCGGCGACGAGCGTCGACCACTCGACGCGTCCGACGAGCGCGAGCAGCGGCACGACCAGCAGGGCGAGGCCGAGCGCCGCCGGCACGAGCAGCGCGCGCGGCACGAAGCCGCGCGGCGCGCTCGCCTCGCGCTCGGCGCGGCTCACGGTGCGCCGAAGCCGAGCTCGGCGAGCACGGCGAGCCCTTCCTCGCTGCGCACGAACGCGACGAACGCGGCGGCGGCGTCCGGGTTCGCCGCGTCGTCGAGCGCGACCACCGGATAGGTGTTCACCACCTCGTCCGCACCCTCGGTCTCCACGGTCTCGACGTCGTCGGTCGTCGCAGCGTCGGTCACGTAGACGAGGCCGGCGTCGGCCTCCCCCGTCTCGACCTTCGTGAGCACGGCGGTCACGTTCTGCTCGGCGCTGTCGACCGCCGCCGTCACGCCGGCGGCCTCGAGCAGGCGCTCGGATGCGGCACCGCACGGCACCTCGGGCGCGCAGAGCACGACGGTGAGGTCGGGATCGGCGAGGTCGGCGAGGCCCTCGACGCCGCGGGGGTTGCCCGCGGGCACGACGAGCACGAGCGTGTTCGTCGCGAACGCCTGCGGATCGGCCGCGAGGCCCGCGTCGACGACGCGCTGCATGCTCGCCTCGTCGGCGGAGGCGAACACGTCGACGGGTGCACCCTCCTCGATCTGCGTCGCGAGCGTCGACGACCCGTCGTACGTGATGGGACGCACGTCGACGCCGGGGTGGAGGTCCTCGAACTCGGCGCTCAGCTCGTCGAACGCGGCGGTGAGCGAGGCGGCGGCGAAGATCGTGAGCTCGCCCGTGAGCGCGTCGTCGGACGCCGTCGCCTCGGTCGACGACTCCGGCGCCGCACCGCCGCTCGCGCAGCCGGCGAGCACGAGGGCGGCGAGGGCGATGCCCGCTGCGGGGAGCCTGGAGATGCGCACGGTCAGCCCCCCGGTGCCTCGACGATGACGGTGGTGGCCTTCACGACGGCGACGGCCAGCGAGCCTGGCGCGAGCGCGAGCTCGTCGACGGCCTCGGCGGACATCAGGGAGACGACGCGGTGGGGGCCCGCCTGGATGTCGACCTGCGCCATGACGCCGTCGCGCTGCACGCGCGTGACGAGCCCGACGAAGCGGTTGCGCGCGCTCGACGTCGTCGATGCCGGATCCTCCGCCGCCCTCGCGAGCTCGACGGCGTGCGCCGCGAGCGCTGCGCCGGGGATGCGCGCCGGGCTCTCGCCCGTCGTCGGCAGCGCGCCGTGGTCGATCCAGCGCCGCACGGTGTCGTCGCTCACGCCGAGCAGTCGTGCTGCCTCGGCGATGCGGAAGGTGTCCATGCAGCGATCATAGCCGCATCCGCGGATGATCGTGCGGCGCAGGCCCGCGGATGCGGATCGGTCGGGCAGCGGGCCGATGTCGCCGACCGCTCCTTCGCGGTCGCAGCGCCTAGCCTGGGCAGCATGCCGTTCCCACCGCTGGTCGAGCCGGTCGAGCACCTGAGCGCTGCGGAGCAGCGCCGCACGGCACGGCACGCCGTGCTCGCGGGATTCGGCGAGCTCGGGCAGCGCCGACTCGCCGCCGCGCACGTCGCCGTCGTCGGCGCGGGCGGGCTCGGCTCCCCCGTCGTGCTCGCGCTCGCCGCCGCGGGCATCGGCACGATCACGATCCTCGACGACGACGCCGTCGAGGCGTCGAACCTGCAGCGGCAGGTGCTGCACCGCATGACCGACGTCGGCCGGCCGAAGGCCGACTCCGCCGTGCGCGCCGCCGCCGACCTGTCGCCGGAGACGCGCGTCGAGGCAGTGCGGCTGCGCGTCACGGCCGACTCCGCCGCGAGCCTGCTCGCCGGCGCCGACGTGGTGATCGACGGCACCGACACGTTCGAGACCCGTGCTGCCGTCGCCGCCGCGTGCGAGGAGCTGGGCGTGCCGCTCGTCTGGGGCGTCGTGCAGGAGTTCCACGCGCAGGTCACCGTGCTCTGGTCGAGCCCACCGGCCGGCGCGTCGCCCGTCGCGCTCGACGACCTCTACCCGCCCGAGAGCGTCGGCGAGGTGCCGACGTGCGCGCAGGTGGGCGTGCTGGGCGCGCTGTGCCTGCAGGTGGGCGGTCTCATGGCGCTCGAGGCCGTCAAGCTCGTCACGGGCATCGGCGAGCCTCTGCTCGGTCGCGTCGCCGTGATCGACGCGCTGCGCGCGCGCCAGACCGAGGTGCCGCTGCGCGCGGCCGACGGCGCTCCCGCCGCGACGCCCGCGGCGCCCGCCCCGGTGCCGCACGTCACGGTCGCCGACGCCGCGGCCGCGCGCGACGCGGGTGCCATCGTGCTCGACGTCCGCGAGCCGCACGAGACCGCCGCGGGCATCATCCCCGGCTCCGCGCTGCTGCCGCTCGCCACGCTCCTCGCCGATCCGGCCGCGGCGGGCGCGGGACCGTTCGTCGTCGTGTGCCAGCGCGGCACGCGTGCGCTGCAGGCGGCGCGCGCGCTGCGCGAGGCCGGCATCGAGGCATCCGTGCTCGCGGGTGGCATCGAAGCACTGGCATCCGTGGATGCACTGGGACCCGAGGAGGACCTTGCATGAGCGCGATGCGATCCGTCGAGGAGCACCTCGCCGAGGTGCTCGCCGCCGTCGCGCTGCTCGAGCGCGAGACGGTGGCCGTCGCCGCTGCGCACGGCACGGTGCTGCGCGAGCCCGTGCTCGCGGCCAACGACATCCCCGCCTTCGACAACTCGGCGATGGACGGCTTCGCGGTGCGCTTCGCCGACGTGCGGGCGGCGAGCGCCGATGCGCCCGTGACGCTCGAGGTCGTCGCCGACCTGCCCGCCGGCAGCCCCGACGACCCGTCGCTCGCCGCCGGCCAGGCTGCCCGCATCATGACGGGCTCCGCGATCCCCTCGGACGCCGACGCGATCGTGCCCTTCGAGGACACCGTGGGCGGGCTCAGCGACTCGCTCGGCACCGCGACGGTCGTCGCAGCGCCCTCCGCGACCGGCGCCTTCGTGCGCCGCGGCGGCCAGGACGCGCGCCGCGGCGACGAGGTGCTCGCGGCCGGCACGTGGATGGGTCCGCTGCAGTGCTCGGCGGCAGCGGCGGCGGGCGTCGCCGAGGTCGTCGTCTCGCGTCGCCCGCGCGTCGCGATCGTCTCGACCGGCTCCGAGCTCGTCGCCCCCGGCATGCCGCTGCGCCGCGGCCAGATCCCCGACTCCAACGGCATCCTGCTCGCGACGCTCGCGGCCGAGGCCGGTGCGCTCGTCGTGCACCGCAGCACGATCGACGACGAGGGCTCGTCGCTGCGGTCGCTGCTCGCGGGCCTCGACGGCGTCGACGCGGTCATCCTCTCCGGCGGCGTCAGCGCCGGCGCGTACGAGGTCGTGCGCACCGAGCTCGCCGACGCGATGGCGTTCGTGCGCGTCGCGATGCAGCCCGGCAAGCCGCAGGGGTTCGGGCGCCTGCCCGACGGGCCGCTGCTCTTCGGCCTCCCCGGCAACCCCGTGAGCTCCGCCGTCTCGTTCGAGACGTTCGTGCGCCCTGCGCTGCTCGCGCTGCAGGGGCGCATCGATGGCGAGCGAGCGCGCGCGACCCTGCCCGCCGCCGCGGCGTGGCGCACGCCTCCTGGGCGCAGGCAGTACCTGCCCGCGGTCGTCGATCGCTCGGATCCCGCACGGTGGACCGTCGCACCCGCGACCGCAGGTGGCTCGGGCTCGCACCTCGCCGGCGGCCTCGGCCGCGCCGAGGCCTACGCGATCGTGCCCGCCGACGTCGAGGCCGTGGCGGTCGGCGATCTCGTCGATGTCATGCTGGTCGCATGAGCCTCACGCACCTCGATGCCGCGGGCCACGCCCGCATGGTCGACGTCACGGCGAAGCAACCCACGGTGCGGTCGGCGTCGGCCCGCGGATTCGTGCGCTGCTCCCCCGCCGTCGTCGCGACGCTGCGCGACGGCACCGCGCCGAAGGGCGACGTGCTCGCCGTCGCACGCATCGCCGGCATCCAGGCCGCCAAGCACACCGCGACGCTGCTGCCGCTCGCGCACGTCATCGGCGTGCACGGTGCCGTCGTCGACCTCGAGATCGTCGACGAGGGCGTCGAGGTCGCGGCCACCGTGCGCACGGCCGACCGCACGGGCGTCGAGATGGAGGCGCTCACGGCCGTGTCGGTCGCGGCGCTCGCCATCGTCGACATGGTGAAGGGCATGGATCGCTCGACGTCGATCGAGCGACTGCGCATCACCGCGAAGGAGGGCGGCCGGTCGGGCTCGTGGTCGCTCGAGGACGACGAGGACTGATGGCGCGCGTCCGCTACTTCGCCGCCGCCGAGGAGCTCGCAGGCGTCGCGAGCGAGCAGCGCCCCGAGGCGACGCTCGGTGCGCTGCGGGCGGCGCTGGCGACCGAGCGTCCCGGCCTCGGCGGCATCCTGCCGCGCTGCGCCGTGCTCGTCGACGGCGCGCGCGTCGACGACGAGACCGCCCTGGGCGACGACGTGCTCGTCGACGTGCTGCCGCCCTTCGCAGGCGGCTGACGCCGTCGGCGGCTCAGCCGCCGATGCCCTTCCAGGCCGTCGTGCCGTCGGCCTCGACCTGCCGCTTCCAGACGGGCAGGTCGGTCTTGATCGTCTCGATCACCGCTCGGCACACCTCGAACGCCTCCGCGCGATGCGACGACGAGACCGCGATGACGACGGCGACGTCGCCGACGCCGAGCCTGCCGACGCGATGGCTCACGGCGACGATCGCACCCGTGCTGCCGACGGCGCGCTCGGCGATCGCCCGCAGCGTCGACTCGGCGTCGGGATGCGCGGAGTACTCGAGGCCGACCACGGCGCCCGCCGCGTCGGGGTCATGGTCGCGCACGCGGCCGACGAACGACGTCGTCGCGCCCGCGCTCGGGTCGTCGACGGCGTCGAGATGGGCTGCGACGTCGAGCGGCTCGTCGACGACGCGGGCGATGCGCACGCTCACGGGTGGTCGGCGCCGTCCAGCTGGTGCACGACGTGGCCGGCGACCGACAGCACGACGGGCATGCCCGACGTCACGGCGTTCGGCGACCCGGGCAGGTTCACGACGAGGGCGCCCTGCGCGATGCCCGCCAGCCCGCGCGAGAGCATGCCCTGCGGCAGCTCCGCGGTGCCGATGCGGCGCAGCTCCTCGGCGATGCCGGGCACGTGCGTCTCGAGCACCTGCGCCGTGCCCTCGGGCGTCTCGTCGCGGGGCGCGAGCCCGGTGCCGCCCGTCGTCACGACCACGCGCGCGCCGCCGGCGATCGCCGCGCGCAGCGCATCCGCCACGCTCTGCGCGCCGTCGGGCACGATCGTCGCGTCGGGGCAGTCGAAGCCGGCGGCGCGGAACGCCTCGACGGCGATGGGGCCGCCCGCGTCGCGACGCGCGCCGCTCGCGGAGCGGTCGGAGACGGTGATGACGGCGACGGTGGTCGGCATGGCCTCACCCTACGCGGCCGCGAGGCCAGCCGCGCCGGTCATCCGGTGACCGTGATGAGCGGGCGGTGCCAGCCGGCGGATCCGTCGGGCGCGATGGGGGCGCGCTCCTCGATCTGCGTCTCGCCCGCCTTGTTGACCGCCCGCACGGCGATGTAGTGCGTGCCGGGCTCCGCCTGCCACTCGAGGTACCACTGCACCCAGCTGTCGTCGTTGACGGCAGTCGAGAGCGTCGCCTGCTGCCAGTCGCCGTCGTCGATGCTCACCTCGACGCGATCGATGCCGACGGTCTGCGCCCATGCCATGCCGGCGATCGGCACCGTGCCTGCCGCGACGGGCGTGCCCGCCTTCGGGGTGTCGACGCGCGACGAGAACTTGATGGGCGCCTCGGCGGCGTAGCCGCGCGGCGTCCAGTACGCCTCGTCGTCGGCGAACGTCGTGACCTTGAGCTCGGTGACCCACTTCGTGGCCGAGACGTAGCCGTAGAGCCCGGGCACGACCATGCGCACGGGGAAGCCGTGCTCGAGCGGCAGGGGCTCGCCGTTCATGGCGATCGCGAGGATGGCGTCGCGGCCCTCGTCGGTGACCGCCTCGAGCGGCGTGCTCGCGGTGTAGCCGTCGACGCTCGTCGACAGCACCATGTCGGCACCGTCCTGCACGCCCGCCATCGCGAGCACGTCGCGGATCGGCACGCCGAGCCAGGTCGCGTTGCCGACGAGCCCGCCACCGACCTCGTTCGACACGCACGTCAGCGTGATGACGTACTCGTCGACGCCCATGTCGATGAGGTCCTGGAACGACAGCTCGACGCGCTCGTCGACCATGCCGTCGATCACGAGCCGCCACGTGTCGGGGTCGACCTCGGGCACGGTGAGCGCGGTGTCGACGCGATAGAAGTCCGCGTTCGGGGTGAAGAGCGGCGAGACGCCCTCGACGTCGAGCTCGGCACCCTGCGGGATCGTGACGGTGCTGTTCGGCGTGGGCAGCTGCAGCGCGTCGCGCACGGCCTCGAGCGAGGCGGTCGCCGCCGAGGTGACTCGGGCGCCGATGCCGACGGCGACGGCTGCGGCGCTCGAGATCGCGGCGATGACGAAGAACTGCCGTCGGTCGACGCCCGACGCCGCGGTCGATCGCTGCGCGCCGGCGCCCCCGCCGTCCCGCCATCCACGGAGGCGACGGGCGAGGATCACGAGCAGGATGGCGCTTGCGACGGCGCCGACGACGGGCGGCAGGAATCCGAGCGGCGAGCCGCCGGCGCGCGTGACGGTCGCGGCCGTCGCGAGGGCGCCGGCCAGCAGCACGATGGCGACGCCGAGCGGCGGGCGCACGAGCTGCAGCACGCCGCCGAGCGCCGAGGCGATGACGACCGCGAGCCCGAGGCTCGCCAGCAGCACGACCTTGTCGCTCTCGCCGAACGTCGCGATCGCGAACTCCTTGACCGGCTGCGGCACGATGTCGATGACGAAGGCGCCGACCGCGAGGATCGGGCTCGCCGTACGCGCGACGATGAGCGCCACCAGCTCTGCGACGCCGAGGAAGACCGCGCCGCTCACGACGCCCATGACCGCCGCCCAGGCGATGAACCGCTTGCCCGTCGTGCCGTTGCCGTGCCTCGCCATGATGCGCCGCCTCCCTGCCGCTGTCGGCCTTCGAGTGATTCGGAGCCGCGCGACGAACGGATGCGGCAATCGTGGGCCCGACGCGGCGGCCGTGACCCACGACACACGGGTCCCTGCAGAACTGAACGCGTTCAGGTGCGCTGCTGCCATGGCTTCCGACCGGCAGGACACCAAGGGCGAGCGCACTCGTGCGCGCGTCGTCGAGGCGGCGCTCGCCACGTTGGCCGAGGACGGCTACGCCGCAGCGTCCATGCGCCGCATCGCGCGGCGCGCCGGCGTCGCGCCGGGCACGATCTACCTCTACGTGCCGTCGAAGGCGCACCTCGTGCACCTCGTCTACGACGCCGTCACCGGGCGCATCGTCGATCGGCTTGGCGCCGAGCTCGGCGCGACGCGAGCCTTCGGTCGGCGACTCGACGCCGCGATGACGATCGTGCTCGACGAGATCGCGCCGCACCACGCCGTCGCGGTCGAGATGCTCGGCGCATCGCTCGATCCCGCCTCCCCCACGAGCCCCTTCGGCGACGCGAGCGCCGAGTCGCGGGAGCGCATGATCGCGGCGCTCGCGGAGGTCGTCGCCGGCTCGGACCTGCGTGCCGACGCCGAGGTGCTCGATGCGCTGCCCGAGCTGCTGTGGGCCGCGGTCATGGCCGTGATGCTCGCGTGGTCGATGGATCGCAGCGACGACCAGCGCCGCACGCGTGCGCTCGTGACCGAGGTCGTGCCGCTCGTCGACGACCTCGCTCGTACGAGCCGGCTGCCGGTGCTGCGCGGGCAGGCCCGCCGCGTGCTCGCGCTCGCGCGCATGGCGAAGGAACTGGGCGATGCGTGAGGACGCTTGGCACGAGGATGCGTACGACCGCGACGACGTGCACCCCGTGGCCGACCAGATCGACATGGACGCCCGGTACGGGCGTCCGGACCCACGCGAGAACGACTGGACGTGGGTGGACATCGGCGTCGGCTGGGTCGCCGGACTCGTCGCGCTTCTGGCCGTCGGCGTCGGGCAGGGCATCTGGCTCGGCGTGGTGCATGGCGACCCCGCCTCGATCCTCATGATCCCGCTGTTCATGCTCGTACCGGGTGCGGCGGTGCTCGCGATCTACGGCATCCCCGTATCGATCTTGCTGGCGACGGTGCTGCGTCCAGTGCGCTCCGAGATCGTGCATCTCGTCGTCTTCCTCGCGGCCGGAGTGCTCGGCGCCGCCCTGCTCGAGCTGCTGCTCGGAGGCTTCGGCGTCTTCGTCGTCGCTGCACCCTACGCCGCCGCAGCGGCGGTCGTCGGCAGGTTCGTCGCGAAGCGTCGTGCCGTGCGTCGGGTCGGCCGGTCGCACGAGACGCTGCCCGCCGATCCCGGATGACGCCGGAGGCTCCGCCGACCGTGTACCGTTGAGAGGTCGCGCAGCCTGGCTGCGCAGCACGCGGGGGTGTAGCTCAATGGTAGAGCTCCAGTCTTCCAAACTGGTGGCGCGGGTTCGATTCCCGTCACCCCCTCCGAACCGCCGCGCGAGTGCCGCGCAGGCCCTCCGTCAGGCGAGTCCCGCCACCGTCTCCTCCGGCACCTCCTCGGCCTCCTCGTGCCAGCGGCGCGCGCTGAGCCAGTTGCCGATCGCGCGCACGCCGAACGCGAGCACCATGAAGCCGACGACCATGCCGACGCACAGCAGCGCGACGCCGCCGTAGCCGCCCGACGCCGCGGGGTCGAAGAACGGGTACGGGTAGAAGCCGTCGATCGCCCCGCGCACGACCGAGAAGATCGCGTACACCGCGGGCCAGATCATCCACCAGCCGACGACCGACATCGGCAGGCGGCGTCGCGGGGGCCACAGGATCCAGTCGACGATGCCGAGCACCGGCAGCAGGAAGTGCATGATGCCGTTCACCCAGGGCAGCAGGTCGCCGAGGTCGACGTCGGTGAGCAGGGTGTTGAACACGAGGCCGACGAACGCGATGTACACGACCACGCCGCCACGGATCGCGACGTCGGTCGACGAGGGGTCGGTGCGTCCGTTGATGAGGCGGATGGCGCTCACGACGAACACGACCGAGATCATGATGTTGCTGAGGTTCGTGAAGTACACGAAGAAGTTCACGACGCTGTAGCCGGCCGGAATGTGGATCGCGAGCAGCTGGTAGAGCATCGCGAACATCGAGAGCGTAGCGCCTCCGAGACGCAGGCCGATCGCGAGCGTGCGCGAGGAGCTCGCGGAGGTGGCACGAGTGTTCATGGGGGAACCATAGCCCGCGGATGCGTCGATCTCGTCTCGGACGCGGCGCACGGGTGAACGATCCTCGACGGGCGAGACCGTCGGGACGGGCTGGTCGCGATGCGGCCTAGAGCGCCCGGTCGCGCGCGATGCGCTGGAACGCGAGCGCGGAGTCCTTCAGCGTGCGCTCCTGCGTCTCGTAGTCGACGCGCACGAGCCCGAAGCGCTTGTGGTAGCCCCACGCCCACTCGTAGTTGTCCATCATCGACCAGTAGAAGTAGCCGTCGACGGGCACGCCCGCATCGATCGCGTCGAGCACCGCGCCCAGATGCGCCTCGAGGAACGCGACGCGCTCGACGTCGTGCACGGCACCGTCGTCGGCGACCGCGTCGTCGTAGGCGGCACCGTTCTCGGTGACCCACAGGTCGACGAGCGCCGGGCCCGCGTACTCCTCGTGCACGCGCTGCAGCAGGCGCGTGAGCCCCTCGGGCTGCACCTCCCACCCCATCGACGTCACGGGCAGGCCCCGCGGGTGCATGTGCACGCCGTCGGCGGCCGGGTACGGCGACCCGACCTCGCGCGTCGTCGGCGCATCCTGCGAGAGGGGCACGGCGGGCGGCTCGTACGAGACGGCGTCGCCGTGGTAGTAGTTCACGCCCAGCAGGTCGATGGGCGCGGAGATCGAGCCGAGGTCGTTCGGCTGGATGGCGTCGGCGAGGCCCAGGTGGCCGACGTCCTCCATGAGGTCGTCGGGGTAGGCGCCGCGGAAGATCGGATCGAGGAAGAAGCGGTTGAACTGGCCGTCGATGCGGCGCGCGGCGTCGCGATCCCGCTCGCTCGTCGGGTCGACGGGGTCCGCGACCGTGAGGTTGAGCGTCACGCCCACCCACGCATCGGGCGCGAAGCCGCGGATGACGTCGACGCCGAGGCCGTGCGCGAGCAGCAGGTGGTGGCCGGCCACGAGGCCGTCGCGCACGCTGCGACGCCCGGGCGCGTGCGCGCCCGCGGTGTAGGAGAGGAACGACGAGCACCACGGCTCGTTGAGCGTCGTGATGGTGGGCACGCGATCGCCGACCGCCTCGACGACGCTCGATGCGTACTCCACGAACCGCTCGACGGTGTCGCGCGACGTCCACCCGCCCTGCTCCTCGAGCGCCTGCGGCAGATCCCAGTGGTAGAGCGTGAGCCAGGGCGCGATGTCGTGCTCGAGCAGCTCGTCGACGAGCCGCCGGTAGAAGTCGAGGCCCTCCTCGTTGACGTCGCCGCCGTCGGGGCGCACGCGCGACCAGCTCGTCGAGAAGCGGTACGACTGCACGCCCATGTCGGCCATGAGACGCACGTCGTCGCGGTACCGGTGATAGTGGTCGCACGCGACCGCGCCGTCATGGCCGTCGATCACGGCGCCCGGCACGCGGGCGAACGCATCCCAGATCGAGTCGGTGCGACCGCCCTCGGTCGCCGCCCCCTCGATCTGGTAGGCCGCCGTGGCGACGCCGAGCGTGAAGTCCTCGGGAAGTTGACGCACGCGCTCAGGCTACCCACCTATCGTGGAGCCGGGCACGTCGCGCTCCGCGACCGCCCTCGACCGTCTGGAGCATGTGAGCGTGAGCACCCGCCCGTCCGCCGGCAGCCGGCTCGCAGGCCTCGGCATCGTCGCCGTGGCCGTGGGCCTCATCGTCGCGTGCGTGCCCGCACCCGTCGTCGCCCCCAGCGACCCCGACATCCCCGGCGCATCGTCGACGCCCGCCTTCCCCAACCTCACGAACCCGCCGACGACCGCCGGGCCGAGCGTGCCGCCCGTGCCGACCACGGCGCCGGGCGACTTCGCGTACGGCGACACCATCACGATCCACACCGACCAGGGCACGACGTGGGAGATCACGCCGCTGCAGTCGATCGACCCTGCCGACTCGATCGTGCAGGCCAACGGCTACCAGCCGACGCAGGGCCAGCGCGCCGTGATCCTCGAGCTCACGATCCGCAACGTCGGCGTCGTCACGACGCATCCGTACTACGACATGGCGTTCGCCTACCAGCCCGACAACGCGCCCCGGTACGACCAGAACTCGGGGGCGCTCATCGCAGCGCCCGACGACCTCGGGTACTACCCCGAGATCCAGATCGGCGAGTCGGTCACGGCCGAGATCGTCGTGCAGGTGCCCGAGAACGCGCCGGAGGGCTCGTGGGTCATCGGCGACGGCACGAGCGAGTACCGCTTCCGCTGACGCGCAGGACGCGCGTGCCTCCTACAGCTGGCAGCCGGGGCACCAGTAGAGCTTGCGCTGCTGCATGACCTCGAGCGCCACGGTCGTGCCGCACCGCAGGCACGGCAGGCCCTCGCGCTTGTAGACCCAGTGGCGGTCGGCGCGGCTCGCCATCGCCAGCTCGAGGCGCTTGCCGCGCAGGCCGTCGATCGTGAGCATCTGGCCGGTCTCGACGCCGATGCGCAGCAGTCTGACCCAGTCCTTCCACAGGCCGCGCAGCTCGTCGCTCGAGAGCGACTGCCCGGTGCGGTGCGGCGAGATGCGGGCACGGAAGAGCAGCTCCGCGCGATAGACGTTGCCGATGCCCGCGACGACGGACTGGTCCATGAGCAGCTGCCCGATGGGCTGCCGCGATCGGCCGGCGCGCTCGACGAAGCGGCGCTCGGCGGCGGCCTTCGTCTCGAAGAGCGCCTCGGGATCGGGGCCGAGCCGCTGCGCGACGGCCTCGACCTCGTCGGGGTCGAGCACCTCGCACACGGTCGGGCCGCGCAGGTCGGCGACGGCGGCGTCGGTGAGGATGCGCACGCGCACCTGCCCGACCGGCGGGGGCGGGAACTCGTCGACCTCGAGCGCCGACTCCGACTCCCCCATCCGCAGCCGCGCGAGACGCGGTGCGCCGATCGACGCGAGCGAGTGCTCGAAGCCGCCGTCGGCCACGGTGCCGCGCATGCCGGTCTGGCCTGCACGGCCGCCCGCGGAGCGCAGCGTGGCGTCCTCGGCGATGCGGCCCGCGAAGTCCCACGCGCCGTAGATGCCGAGATGCACGTGCAGCCAGCGGCCGTCGAAGTCGAGCAGCAGATGCTTGCCGATCGCGCGCGACGCCGTCATGGTGCGGCCGTCGAGCGACCCCGCGCCGTCGGCGAAGCGACCCTGCGGCGACGACAGCGCGCACGCGTCGCCCACGAAGTTTGCATCGAACTGCCGCGCGATGCGATGGACGGAATGGCCCTCGGGCATGCCTGGGTGCGCCTCGACGTCAGTCGAGCAGGCCGGCGATGCGGCCCGTCGTCTCGTACTCG
Organism: Agrococcus jejuensis; assembly: GCF_007679035.1. Classification (GTDB taxonomy): domain Bacteria; phylum Actinomycetota; class Actinomycetes; order Actinomycetales; family Microbacteriaceae; genus Agrococcus; species Agrococcus jejuensis_A. The sequence continues at coordinate 668,565 of NZ_VEFR01000001.1, forward strand.
GCGAGCTGCGCGATGCGGCGCGCGTGCCGCTCGACGCCGGGGAACGGCGTCGCGATGAAGCGGTCGATGAGCGCGAGCACCTCGTCCTCGCCGTGCTGCCGTGCGCCGATCGCGATGACGTTGGCGTCGTTGTGCTCCCGCGCGAGCTCGGCGGTCGCCTCGTTCCACACGAGTGCCGCGCGCACGCCCTCGACCTTGTTCGCGGCGATCTGCTCGCCGTTGCCCGATCCGCCGAACACGACGCCGAGCGCCTCGACGCCCGCGCGCTGGTCGGCGACGACCGCGCGTGCGGCGGCGATGCAGAACGACGGGTAGTCGTCGTCGGCGTCGTACGCAGTCGGGCCGTGGTCGAGCACCTCGTGCCCGGCGGCCTGCAGGTGCGCGACGAGCGTCTTCGAGTACTCGAAGCCCGCGTGGTCGGTGGCGACGTGGATCCTCACTGCGCACCCCTCACTGGGCACCTTCGTGCAGCAGCGGGCCGACGGTGCGGCTGCGCTTGAGCTCGAAGAAGCCCGGCACGCTCGCGGCGGCGACGACGCCGTCGAAGAGGCGCAGCGCCTCCTCGCCCGTCGGGGCGGGGCTCACGACGGGGCCGAAGAACGCCACGCCGTCGACGGACACGACGGGCGTGCCCACGTCGTCGCCGACGAGGTCGATCGCCTCCTGGTGGCTCGCGCGCAGCTGCGCGTCGTAGGCATCCGTCTCCTCGGCGAGCGCCGGGTCGAGGCCGACCTCGGCGAGGGCGTCGACGACGATGGCGTCGAAGTCGCGCTGCTCGCCGGGGTGGATGCGCGAGCCGAGGGCGTCGTAGAGCGGCTTCACGACCTGCTCGCCCGCCGTCTCGCGGGCGGCGATCACGAGCCGCGTGAGGCGCAGCGAGCGCGGCATGCGCCTCGCGTACTCCTCGGGCAGATCACGACCCTCGTTGAGGATCGCGAGGGACATGACGCGCCAGTCGACGTCGAATCCTCGCGTGCCGGCTACCTCGCCGAGCCACCGCGACGTCATCCACGCCCACGGGCACGTGGGGTCGAACCACATGCGTACCTGAGTCACAGGCCAAGCGTATCCGCGCGACTACGCTGGCAGGCACGCCCACGACGCAACGGAGGACGAGCGTGCCCGGAGAGAACCTCACCCGCCAGGAGGCCCAGGAGCGCGCTGCGCTCGTCGACGTGCAGTCGTACGACGTGGCGCTCGACCTCACGACCGGCGACGAGGTGTTCCGCTCGACGACCACGGTGCGCTTCCGGACGCACACGCCGGGCGCGTCGACGTTCATCGACCACATCGCCCGCGAGGTGCTGTCGGTGACGCTCAACGGCGTCGAGCTCGACGTCGCGACGGTCGCCGACGGCGCGCGGATCGCGCTCGCCGACCTCCAGGTCGACAACGAGCTCACCGTCGTCTCCGACGCGCTCTACGTCAACACCGGCGAGGGCCTGCACCGCTTCGTCGACCCCGTCGACGGCGAGGTCTACCTGTACTCGCAGTTCGAGGTGCCCGACTCCCGCCGCGTCTTCGCGGTGTTCGAGCAGCCCGACCTCAAGGCCGAGTTCACCTTCACCGTCACCGCCCCGGCGCGCTGGCAGGTCGTCTCGAACCAGCCGACCCCCGAGCCCGAGGTCGACGGCGAGAGCGGCACGTGGCGCTTCGGCACCACGCCGCGCATCTCCTCGTACATCACGGCGCTCGTCGCCGGCCCCTACTGGGTCACGCGCGACTCGCTCACGAGCGCCTCGGGCGCCGAGATCCCGCTCGGCATCTTCTGCCGCGCCTCGCTCGCGGAGCACATGGACGCCGACGCGATCTTCGCGACGACGAAGGCGGGCTTCGCGTTCTACGAGGAGCACTTCCAGACGCCGTACCCGTTCGACAAGTACGACCAGCTCTTCGTGCCCGAGTTCAACGCCGGCGCCATGGAGAACGCGGGATGCGTGACCTTCACCGAGGCGTACGTCTTCCGCTCGAAGGTGACCGACGCCATCCGCGAGCGTCGCGTCGTGACGATCCTGCACGAGCTGGCGCACATGTGGTTCGGCGACCTCGTGACGATGCGCTGGTGGAACGACCTGTGGCTCAACGAGTCGTTCGCCGAGTGGGCGTCGACGCTCGCGACGGCCGAGGCGACGGAGTGGACGCACGCGTGGACCACGTTCCAGGCGATGGAGAAGACCTGGGCGTACCGCCAGGACCAGCTGCCCTCGACGCATCCGATCGTCGCCGAGATCCGCGACCTCGAGGACGTGCAGGTCAACTTCGACGGCATCACGTACGCCAAGGGCGGCTCGGTGCTGAAGCAGCTCGTGGCGTGGGTCGGCATCGAGGCGTTCATGCGCGGCCTCGCCGAGTACTTCCGCAAGCACTCCTACGGCAACACCGAGCTCTCCGACCTGCTCGTCGAGCTCGAGGCCGCGAGCGGCCGCGAGCTGTCGGGCTGGGCGTCGCAGTGGCTCGAGACGGCGGGCGTCAACACGCTGCGGCCCGAGCTCGAGACGACGCAGGACGGCATCATCACGTCGTTCGCGATCACGCAGACGGCGACCGCCGACTACCCGACGCTGCGCCCGCACCGCATCGCCGTGGGCTTCTACGCCGAGCGCAAGGGTCGTCTGCAGCGCGTGCACCGCGTCGAGCTCGACATCGACGGCGCGTCGACCGCCGTGCCGCAGCTCGTGGGCCACCAGCGCCCCGACCTCGTGCTCGTCAACGACGACGACCTCGCGTACGCGAAGATCCGCCTCGACGAGCAGTCGACCAAGGTGGCGCTCGCCGGCCTGTCGAGGATCGAGGACCCCCTCGCGCGCGCCCTCGTGTGGGGTGCCGCATGGGATGCGACGCGCGACGGCGAGACGCCGGCCAGCGACTACGTCGAGCTCGTGCTCGCGAACATCGGCGCCGAGACCGAGTCCACGACCGTGCGCCTCGCGCTCGCCCAGCTCGCGCAGTCGGTGCGCACGTACGTCGCGCCCGAGCGCCGTGCCGGCCTCATCGAGACGACGGGCGACCGGCTGTGGGCGCTCGCGAAGGACGCGAAGGCCGGCTCCGACCTGCAGCTGCAGCTCGTGCAGGCGTTCGCGGGCCTCGCCTCGTCGCCGAGCCACGTCGCCGCCCTGCAGGGGCTGCTCGACGGCTCGGTGACGCTCAAGGGCCTCGAGGTCGACGCGGACCTGCGCTGGCAGATCCTCGACGGCGTCGTGCTGAACGGCGCCGCGGGCGACGCGGAGATCGACGCGCTGCTCGCGACGGACGACACCGCGACGGGTCGTCAGTTCGCGGCGCGCGCTCGCGCCACGATCCCCACGGCCGAGGCCAAGGAGCGCGCGTTCGCGTCGGTCGCCGACGCCGCGGGCGCCTCGAACCTCATCGTGCGCTACACCGGCATGGGCCTGCAGCACGTCAACGACCCCGCCGACCTCGCGACGCTCGTCGACCGCTACCACGCGGCGCTCATCCCGATCTGGGAGTCGCGGACGTACCAGATCGCCGAGGGCCTCATCGTGGGCCTGTACCCGTCGGTCGTCGCGACCGAGGAGCTCGCCGCCGCGACCCGCGCGTGGCTCGCCGAGCACCAGGACGTGCCCGCGCTGCGCCGCCTCGTGCATGAGCAGCTCGCCGGCGTCGAGCGCGCCCTGCGCGTGCAGGAGCGAGACCAGCGCTGATGGGCGGCAGCACGGACGGCACCCTGCTCGGCGCCCTCAACGCGGCGCTGCCGATCTGGGGGCCGATCATCGCGATCGCAGCCGTGCTGCTGCTCGCACCGATCACGTGGTGGATCGTGCGCACGATCATCGATCGCGTGGTGCAGAACATCGTCTCCGGCGCCAAGCGCAAGGCATCGGTCGCGGACACCGAGGCGCTCCAGCGCTCGCCGCTCTACCACGTGCGCATCGTGCAGCGCACGAAGGCGATGGGCGGGGTGCTGCGCACGGTCGCGGCATGGATCATCGTGATCGTCACGATCATCGTCGTGCTGTCGCTCGTCGGCATCTCCGGCTCCGCGCTCATCACCGCGGCGGGCCTGTTCGCCGCCGCGCTCGGCATCGGCGCGCAGAACGTCGTGAAGGACGTGCTGACGGGCCTGCTCATGGTGCTCGAGGACCAGCTGGGCATCGGCGACATCGTCGACCTCGGCATGGCGACGGGCGTCGTCGAGCAGGTCGGCATCCGCGTGACGCAGGTGCGCGACGTCAACGGCACCCTCTGGTACGTGCGCAACGGCGAGGTGAACCGCGTCGGCAACATGTCGCAGGGATGGGCGCGCGTCGTCGTCGACCTCGGCATCCCGTACGAGGCCGACGTCGAGGCGGCGCAGCAGCGCATCCTGCGCACGGCGCGCGAGCTCGCGCACGAGCCGAAGTGGACGTCGCGCGTCATCGGCGACCCCGAGCTGTGGGGCATCGAGTCGGTGTCGGCCGACGTCATCGTCGTGCGCGTCACGATCAAGGTGCGCACGCAGTCGCGCGACGACGTCGCGCGCGAGCTGCGCGCCCGCCTCACGCACGACCTGCGCGCTGCTGGCATCCCGCTCCCCTCGCTCGCGCAGGTCGTGCTCGAGGGCATGGAGGGCGCGGCGAGCGTGTCGGGCGCCCGACCGCCGCGCACCGCCGAGCTGCCGAGGCAGGACTGACGTGACGTTCTACGAGCAGGTCGGCGGCCGGGCGTTCTTCGAGCGCCTGGTCGACGCGTTCTACGAGGGCGTGTGGACCGATGAGCTGCTGCGGCCGATGTATCCGCAGGACGACTACGACGGCGCCAAGGAGCGGCTCACGGGCTTCCTCGAGCAGTACTGGGGAGGCCCGGGCACGTACTCGCAGGAGCGCGGGCATCCGCGTCTGCGCATGCGCCATGCGCCCTTCCCCATCGGGCCCGAGGCGCGCGACCGGTGGCTGCACCACATGCGTGCAGCCGTCGACGTCGCGGACCCGCCGCCGCTGCTGCGCGAGGAGCTGCTCGACTACCTCGACCGCGCCGCGCATGCCATGGTGAACCGCAACCCGGCGTTCCGCGCCGACCCGCCCGCGACCCTCTAGGAGCCTCCCGTGCCGCACAGCGACGTGCTCGTCATCGGCGCCGGACTCGCCGGCCTCGTCGCCGCCCGCGAGGCCGTGCGCGCCGGCCGCACCGTGACGATCGTCGACCAGGAGCCCGCCGCCTCGTTCGGCGGGCAGGCGTGGTGGTCGTTCGGCGGCCTCTTCCTCGTCGACTCCCCCGAGCAGCGACGCTTCGGCATCCGCGACTCCCTCGACCTCGCTCGCGACGACTGGCTCCGCACCGCGGGCTTCGACGACGCGGGCGACGAGTGGGGCAGGCAGTGGGCCGAGGCGTACCTGCAGTTCGCCGCCGGCGAGGCGCGGCCGTGGCTGCACGACCTGGGCGTGCGCTTCTTCCCCGTCATCGGGCACGCCGAGCGCGGCGACGGCTCGCGCGGCAACTCGGTGCCGCGCTTCCACATCGCGTGGGGCTCGGGGCCGGGCGTCGTCGCGCCGTTCACGCGCGCGGTGCGCGACGGCGTGGATGCCGGCCTCGTGACGATCCGCATGCGCCACCGCGTCGACGCGCTCATCGTCGACGGCGGACGCGTGACGGGTGCGCGCGGCGCGGTGCTCGCGCCCGACGTCGCCGTGCGCGGCGAGTCGTCGAACCGCGACGTCGTGGGCGAGTTCGCCCTCACCGCCGACCACGTCGTCGTCGCGACGGGCGGCACGGGCGGCGCGCTCGCCTCCGTCGCCCGCGACTGGCCGGCGCGGCTCGGCGCCATGCCGACCGCGCCGCTCGTGGGCGTGCCCGCGCACGTCGACGGCCGCGGCCTCGACGTCGCCGAGGCGGCAGGCGCCGCGGTCGTGCACCGCGACCGCATGTGGCACTACACCGAGGGCCTCGCCAACTGGGATCCCGTGTGGCCGCATCACGGCATCCGCATCCTGCCCGGACCCTCGAGTCTGTGGGTCGACAGCGTCGGCGACCGCCTGCCCGCGCCGCTCTACCCGGGCTTCGACACGCTCTCGACGCTCGAGCACCTGCGGCGCGGCGGCCACGAGCACTCGTGGTTCGTGCTCACGTCGACGATCCTGCGCAAGGAGATCGCACTGTCGGGCTCCGAGCAGAACCCCGACTTCTCGGATCGCAGCCTGCGGCTCGTGCTCGACCGCATCCGGAGCGGGTCGGCGGGCGTGCAGGGCTTCCTGCACCACGGCGAGGACGTCGTCGTCGCACCGACGCTCGACGCGCTGCTCGACGGCATGCGCGCCCTCGAGCCGGGCCTCGACGCCGACCGCGTGCGCCGCGCGGTCGCGCAGCGCGACCGCGGCATCGACGCGCCCGGCACCGACCCGCAGATCGTCGCCATCGAACGGGCTCGCGAGCTCGTGGGCGAGCGTCTCATCCGCACCGCTCCCCCGCATCGACTGACCGACGACGCTCACGCGCCGATGGTCGCCTTCCGCCTGCGCACCGTCACGCGCAAGTCGCTCGGCGGCATCCTCACGGACCTCGACGCCCGTGTGCTCGGCGCACGACCGGACGGCTCGACCGGGCCCATCCCCGGCCTCTACGCCGTCGGCGAGGCCGCAGGCTTCGGCGGTGGCGGCGTGCACGGCTACCGATCGCTCGAGGGCACGTTCCTCGGCGGCTGCCTGCACTCCGGCCTGCGCGCCGGGCGCGCGATCGCGCGATGACGCGGACTCAGCTGATGCGCGGCAGCGCGTCGCCCGCGAACGCCAGCAGCACGTCGACGTAGCGGGCGGGGTCGCGGCGCGTCGTCTCGTCGACGAGCAGCGTCGAGCCCTGCCGCACGGCCCATCGGTCGTCGAGCGGGAACACCAGGATGTGCGTGAGACCCGCCTGCCAGGCGAGCGTCGTCGCACCGACGTCGCGGCGCTCCGGCTGCTCGTGCAGCGGCCCCGTCGGCGGCCGCTTCGGCCAACGCTCGATCCAGGCCACGAGCGCAGCGTGGTCGATGCCGAGCGCTGCCTCGCGATCCGCGTCGAACGCGGCTCCGCTCACGGTGCGGTCGGGGGTCGCCGTCATGGCCACGGCGTCCCGCCACGCCGTGAGCGCCACGGGCGTCGCGTCGAGCGGACGATCGCCGACGACGACGCCGACCGGCGCGGGCCGGAGTGCCGGGATGCCGAGATCGATGCGCCAGGCCTCGGCGACGGCGAGCGCCGCCAGCATGGCGCTGCTCGCGCGATCGATGTGCAGCACCATGTCGTGCGGCCACGGGTTCGCGGGGTCGGGCGTCAGCGAGCGCATCAGCGCACCAGCACGTCGCCGAGGCGGGTGGACGCGCGCGTCCAGGCCCCGACGCCCGTGATGGCGACGCGATCGGCGCCGAGGAAGCCGAGGCCCTCGAGCGCCGCGCAGTGCCCGAGCGTGAGCGGGTGGCCGTCGAGGCCCTGGCTCCACACCGAGCGGCGCACCGTGCGCACCACGGCGTCGCCGGGGCTCGCGGGCAGCTCGCGCTCGACGCGAGCGGCGGCGGCGCTCGCGCCGAGCCGCACGTCGTCGGCAGCGACGTCGCCCAGCGGCCGCCACCCGGTGCGCGGCGCCGAGACCGACGCCCAGGCCGGCAGCGTCGCCGCGGCCGGCACGTCGAGGTCGGCGCCCTCGCCCAGCGCATCCATGACCGCGTCGGCAGGCACGACGGCGTCGAACTCGGCGGCGTCTCGCATGCGCACCGCCCGCATGCCGAGGATCGTCGGGCCCGCGTCGAGCAGGCCGCTCGACACCGTCAGCGGCACCGTCACGAGCACGACGTCGCCGTGCGCCGTGAGCCGCACGCTCGTCTCGCCGAAGCGGCCGGCGCGGCCCAGCAGCGTGCGCACGTCGGCGCGAGCACGGTCGTCGACCGCCAGCAGGGAGGGCATGGCTCCAGCGTACGCGCGCGTCGGATGCGCACGCTCGCGCTGGCTAGGCTGGCAGCCGTGAGCGCCGCCCCCGAGATGCCCCCGCCTCCCCCGGCCGACCCCATGGCCCTGCTGCGCGAGACGCTCGATCTCGTCGACACCGGGGCCCGCACGAGCGAGGACATCTTCACCGGTCCGAGCCACTGGATGCCGCTCGGCCGCGTCTACGGCGGCCAGGTGATGGCGCAGGCCGTCGTCGCCGCGCAGCGCTCCGTCGCCGACGACCGCCGCATCCACTCGGTGCACGGCTACTTCCTGCGCCCCGGCGACGTCGCGAAGCCCATCACCTTCTCGGTCGACCGCATCCACGACGGCCGCTCGTTCGCCACGCGACGCACGCAGGCGTACCAGGGTGGCGTGCCGATCCTGTCGATGATCGCCTCGTTCCAGGACGACGACGGCGGCGCCGAGTCGCAGTCGCCGATGCCCGAGGGCATGCCCGACCCCGAGTCGCTGCCGTCCGCAGCCGAGCTGCTCGGCGGCATCGACCACCCTGTCGCGCAGCACTGGTCGCGCGGGCGGCCCTTCGACATCCGCCACGTCGAGGGTCCCGTCTACCTGCACGACCGGGATCGCCAGCGGTCGGGCGTCGAGCACGTGTGGATCAAGGCGATCGGGCCGCTCGACGGCGACGACGCCATCCATCGCGCGGCCCTCGCGTACCTGTCCGACTACGCGATCCTCGAGCCCGTGCTGCGACTGCACGGCTACGGCTGGTCGTCGCGCGACATCAAGGTCGCGAGCCTCGACCACGCCGTGTGGTGGCACCGGCCCGTGCGGGTCGACGAGTGGCTGCTCATGTCGCTCGAGGTGTCGTCGACCGGCGGTGGACGGGGCCTGACGCTCGCGCGCGTGCACGCGCAGGACGGCACCCATGTCGCCACGGTCGCGCAGGAGGGCATGGTGCGCCTGCCCGTCGCGGGCTGACCCGTGCCGGTCTCCCCCATCGATCCCGCCGACGCGACGGCCACGATCGACGCCGCCCTGCCGCTGCGCACCGAGCGCCTCGTGCTCCGCCGCTTCGCGCCCGACGACCTGGGCGCCTTCCGCGCGTACCAGTCGGATCCGGACAGCGTGCGGTACCTGTGGCGACCCGTCCTCACGCCCGAGCAGATGGGCGCGCGCATGACCGAGACGCCTGCGCTCGCGGCGGATGGCGACGCCTACGGCATCGCGATCGAGCACGACGGAGCCCTGGTCGGCGAGACCGTCGTGAAGCTCACGGATGCCGCGGGCAGGCAGGCGGAGATCGGCTGGATCCTCGCGCCCGAGCATCGAGGCCGCGGCTACGCCCTCGAGGCCGGCCGAGCGGCCCTCGAGCTCGCATGGGCCATCGGCGCGCACCGCGTCACCGCCGTGCTCGACCACGAGAACCAGGCCTCGGCGCGCATCGCCGAGCGACTCGGCATGCGCCTCGAGGCCGTGCTGATCGACGACGGCGTCAACGGCTTCACGGGCGAGCACGGCTCGACCGAGATCTGGGCGACGCTCGAGCGCGAGCGCTGAGGCTCGCGCTCGAGCATCCCGTCAGTTCTGCGGGAAGCCCAGGTTCACGCCGCCGTGGCTCGGGTCGAGCCAGCGGCTCGTCACGACCTTCTCGCGCGTGAAGAACTGGTAGCCGTGCGGGCCGTACGCCTTGCCCTGGCCGAAGATCGACGACTTCCAGCCGCCGAACGAGAAGTAGCCGACGGGCACGGGGATCGGCACGTTGACGCCGACCATGCCCACCTCGACCTCGTGCTGGAAGCGCCGCGCCGCGCCGCCGTCGTTCGTGAAGATCGCCGTGCCGTTGCCGTACGGGTTCGACGCGATGAGCGCCATGCCCTCCTCGTACGACGCGACGCGCACGACCGACAGCACGGGGCCGAAGATCTCGTCGCGGTAGACCGCCGACGACGGGTCGACGTGGTCGACGAGCGTCGGGCCCAGCCAGAAGCCGTCGGGCTCGCCGTCGAACTCCGCCTCGCGACCGTCGACGACGAGCGTCGCGCCGTCGGCCGTCGCGACGTCGAGGTAGCCGGCGACCTTGTCGCGGTGCACCTGCGTGATGAGCGGACCCATGTCGCACGCACGGCGGCCGTCGCCCGTGCGGATGCCCGCGATGCGCTGCCGGATGCGGTCGACGAGCTCGTCGGCGATCGACTCGACCGCCACGACGACCGAGATCGCCATGCAGCGCTCGCCCGCAGAGCCGAAGCCCGCGTTGACGGCCGCGTCGGCCGTGAGGTCGAGGTCGGCGTCGGGGAGCACGAGCATGTGGTTCTTCGCGCCGCCGAGGGCCTGCACGCGCTTGCCCTCGCGCGACGCCGTCTCGTAGACGTACTGGGCGATGGGCGTCGAGCCGACGAACGAGATCGCCGCGACGTCGGGATGCGTCAGCAGCGCATCCACCGCCTCCTTGTCGCCGTGCACGACGTTGAAGACGCCGTCGGGCAGGCCGGCCTCGCGGTAGAGCTCGGCGATGAGCACCGCCGCCGACGGGTCCTTCTCGCTCGGCTTCAGCACGACGGCGTTGCCCGCCGCGATCGCGACGGGTGCGAACCACAGCGGCACCATCGCCGGGAAGTTGAACGGCGAGATGATGCCGACGACGCCGAGCGGCTGCCGCAGCGAGTACACGTCGACGCCCGTCGACACGTTCTCGGTGAACTCGCCCTTCGTGAGCAGCGGGAAGGCCGTCGCGAGCTCGACGACCTCGAGGCCGCGCGCGACCTCGCCGAGCGCATCCGACACGACCTTGCCGTGCTCGCTCGTGATGAGCTCCGCGATCTGCTGCCGGCGAGCGGCGACGAGCTCACGGAACGCGAACATCACCTGCTGGCGCTTCGCGACCGACGTGTCGCGCCACTCGGCCGCCGCGGCCTTCGCCACCGCGACCGCCTCGCCCAGCTCGTCGGCCGTGGCGAGCGGCACCTCGCGGATCTGCCTGCCGAGCGCGGGATCGAACACGGGTGCGGTGCGCCCGCCCGTGGCGATGCGCGGCTCGCCGCCGATCCAGTGCGGGATGGGCTCGATCGTCGTCGTCGACGCCTGCGAGGGAGCGGTCTGGGTCATCGCGGATCCTTCCGTCGGTGCTCGCCAGCGTAGTGGCCGCACCGCGCCCGCGTCAGCGCCCGACGACGCCCGTCAGCGACGGAAGGCGAGCGGCTCGCCGACGAACGGGGCCCACGCGGCGCGCTCCTCGTCGGTGAGACGGCGGGGACGTCCCGACTCGACGTCCACCATCACGAACGTCGACGACGCTCGCACGGCGACGCGGCCGCCCGGCTCGTCGGTCACCTCGTAGCAGAGCTCCACGCTCGAGCCGCCGATGCGCGAGAACCACATGTCGACCTCGAGCGGCGCGCGTCGGTACGGCACGGGCGCGAGGTACTCGATGTGGTGGCTCGCGATCAGCGTGAGCGTGCCCGCGTCGAGGCCCGGATCGAGGATCGCCGTGGCCGGCGCATCCTCGTCGCCCGTGCGGAAGAACGCGCGGACGCGCGCCTCCTCGAGGATCGTGAGCATCGTCGAGTTGTTGACGTGCTGGAACGCATCCTGGTCGCGCCACCGCATCGGCACGGCGACGCGCATGCGCGCGCCGGCGGGCTCGCCCATGTCAGTCGCGCGTGAGCTTGCGGTACGTGGAGCGGTGCGGCTTCGCCGCGTCGGGGCCGAGGCGCTCGACCTTGTTCTCCTCGTACGCCTCGTAGTTGCCCTCGAACCAGTACCAGTTCGACGGGTCCTCGTCCGAGCCCTCGTACGCGAGGATGTGCGTCGCCGTGCGGTCGAGGAACCACCGGTCGTGCGTCACGACCACGGCGCAGCCGGGGAACTCGAGCAGCGCGTTCTCGAGGCTGCCGAGCGTCTCGACGTCGAGGTCGTTGGTCGGCTCGTCGAGCAGCAGGAGGTTGCCGCCCTGCTTGAGCGTGAGCGCGAGGTTCAGGCGGTTGCGCTCGCCACCCGACAGCACGCCGGCCTTCTTCTGCTGGTCGGGGCCCTTGAAGCCGAAGCGCGACACGTAGGCGCGGCTGGGGATCTCGGTCGCGCCGACCTGGATGAAGTCGAGTCCGTCGGAGACGACCTCCCACAGCGTCTTCTGCGGGTCGAGGTTCGTGCGGCCCTGGTCGACGTACGAGATCTTCACGGTCTCGCCGATCTTCAGGTCGCCGCCGTCGAGCGGCTCGAGGCCCACGATCGTCTTGAAGAGCGTGGACTTGCCGACGCCGTTCGGGCCGATGACGCCGACGATGCCGTTGCGCGGCAGCGTGAACGACAGGCCGTCGATGAGGATGCGGTCGTCGAAGCCCTTCTGCAGGCCCTTCGCCTCGAGCACGAGCGAGCCCAGTCGCGGGCCGACGGGGATCTGGATCTCCTCGAAGTCGAGCTTGCGCGTGCGCTCGGCCTCGGCAGCCATCTCCTCGTAGCGCGCGAGACGCGCCTTCGACTTGACCTGGCGGCCCTTGGCGTTGGAGCGCACCCACTCGAGCTCCTCCGAGAGGCGCTTCTGCAGCTTGGCGTCCTTCTTGCCCTGCACCTGCAGGCGCTCCTGCTTCTTCTCGAGGTACGTCGAGTAGTTGCCTTCGTAGGGGTAGAGGCGACCGCGGTCGACCTCGCAGATCCAGGTCGCGACGTGGTCGAGGAAGTACCGGTCGTGCGTGACGGCCATGACGGCGCCGGGGTACTTGGCGAGGTGCTGCTCGAGCCACTGCACGCTCTCGGCGTCGAGGTGGTTCGTGGGCTCGTCGAGCAGCAGGAGGTCGGGCTTCTCGAGCAGCAGCTTGCACAGCGCCACGCGACGGCGCTCACCACCCGAGAGGTTCTCGATCGACCAGTCGCCGGGCGGGCAGCGCAGCGCGTCCATCGCCTGCTCGAGCTGCGAGTCGAGGTCCCACGCGTCGGCGGCGTCGATCTCCTCCTGCAGCGTGCCCATCTCGGTCATGAGCGCGTCGAAGTCGGCGTCGGGGTTCGCCATCTCGGCGGAGATCTCGTTGAAGCGGTCGATCTTGCCGCGCATCTCGCCGAACGCCTCCTGGACGTTCTCGAGCACGGTCTTCGACTCGTCGAGCTCGGGCTCCTGCATGAGGATGCCGACCGAGTAGCCGGCGGAGAGCCTCGCCTCGCCGTTCGAGGGCTGGTCGAGCCCCGCGATGATCTTGAGGATCGTCGACTTTCCCGCACCATTGGGACCCACGACGCCGATCTTCGCGCCCGGCAGGATCGCCGTGGTCACGTCGTCGAGGATCACCTTGTCGCCCACCGTCTTGCGGGCGCGCACCATCGAGAACACGTACTCGGCCATGGTGTCGAGTCTACGGGCCCGCGAGGGGCTCGGATGCCGCGGCGGGCTCGCGCTCGCGTCGGTGGTCCTGGGCCGGGACCGCGCGATCAGGGCGTGAAGGGAGCGACGAGGCAGGTGCCCGTGCCGAGGACGGGCACGATCGTCGTCGTCGGCTCGCCATGGCCGACCTGGCCGAGCAGGCACTCCTGGTCCACGCGCACGGCGACGGTCATGAGCGCGACGGGGTTGCCCTGCACGTCGACGTCGTCGCTGCGCTCGATCGCGGCCTGGTCGAAGCCGGCGGCGACGAGCGCGGCGACGAGCGCCTCGCCGTCGGGGCGGCCTGCGACGTCGTTCGCGGCGAGCACGTCGGCGAACTGCTGCTGCAGGGCCGCAGCGCCCGTGAGCTCCTCGGCCGGCGCCGACTCGCTCGGCGCCGCCGACGCGCTGGGCGACGGGCTCGGTGCGGCGTCGCCGCTGCAGCCCGCGAGCGCGAGCAGCGCGGCCATCCCCGTTGCGAGCAGTGCTGCCTGGCGACGCATCGCGCTCCCCCTGAGTCCCCGTGCACGGTGCGGCATCCCGACGCCGTGCGGTCGCGATGCGACCCGCGCCAGCCTACCGACGCATCGCCACCAGGGCCCGCGCGCCGACGCGCCTGCCACGTCGGCGCGCGGGGGTCAGAAGGGGACGTCGTCGTCGACGCCGGCGAGCACGGGATGGAGGTCGGTCCGCTCGAGGTCGGGGGCCGACGCGGCCGCGCCCGGCGTGGCCCAGCCCTGCGCGTCGACGGCGGGTTCCGGAGCGCCGGTCGCGGACGACGCGGCGGTCGTGCGCTCCGACGCCGCGCGCGACGTGCGCTGGAAGGCCGTGGTGCCCCACCTCAGCGAGTGGCCGATGGCGTCGGCCTCGATCTCGACGGTCGTCGCGGGGCGGTCGTCGTCGCCCCACGTCGTGATGCGGAGCCTGCCCGTGACGAGCACGGGATCGCCCTGCCGGATCGACTGGGCGACGTGCGCCGCGAGGTCGCCCCACACGGCGACGGAGTACCAGTTCGTGCCGGCGTCGGACCACTGGCCCGTCGACGGATCCTGCTTGCGCAGGGTGGATGCGACGCGCAGGTTCGCGACCTGGCGTCCGGACGGGATGGTGCGCAGCTGCGGGCTCGAGCCTGCGGTGCCCTCGATGGTGATGCGATCGGTCATGCGAGCACCATCGCGGTCGGCGCCGACTCTCGTGCCACGGGCATCGCGCTCCTGTGGAGGGGCTTCGCCTGTGGAGCCGCGACCGGCCGGCGATGCTGCGGCCGTGCCGATCGCGACCGACGTCAGCGGTGCGCGACGGCACGCCCGACGCTCGGCGTGTCGGTGGTCGCGCCTACGTTCGAGGCATCCGGGGCCGGCCGGCGATGAAGAGGGAGGCAGGGATGTCCACCACCACCGCGTATCTGCCAGCGCGCTTCGGCATCGCCATGGCGCAGGTCAACGAGTCGATGTGGCGCGTCACGCGCCCGAGCGGCGACGTCGTCGGCCACATCGAGAGGCTCCCCGGCGCAGACGGCGATCGCTTCCGCGCGCGCCGGCTGCTGCCGAGGAGCCATCGATACCTCTCCCTGGGCGAGTTCTGGTCGATCGACGACGCGATCGACTGCTTCCGCCAGGGATGACTCGCCGCAGATCGGCGAGCGAGGGTCTCGCTACTGCTTGACCGCCGAGATCTCGACCTCGACCTTGACGTCGTCGCCCAGCATGAGGCCGCCGGTCTCGAGGGTCGTGTTGAACGAGATGCCGTACTCGTCGCGGCTGATCGTGAACGTGGCGGTGGCGCCCACGCGGGGGTTGCCGAAGCCGTCGACGCCGAAGCCACCGACCTCGAGGGCCAGGGTGATCTCGCGCTCGATGCCGCGCAGCTGGATGATGCCGTCGACGAGGTACTCGCCGTCGACGACGCGTGCGCCCGTCGAGCGGAACGTCCACTGCGGGTGCTCGTCGGTGGCGAAGAAGTCGCCCGAGCGCAGGTGGGCGTCGCGGTCGGCGTTGCGCGTGTTGATCGTCGCGGGGTCGACGGATGCCTCGACGGTCGACGCCGCCGGGTCGTCGGCGAGCACGATGGTGCCCTCGATGTGCTCGATGACGCCGCGCACCTTGGCGACGACGTGGCGCACCGAGAAGCTCACGGTGGAGTGGCTCGCGTCGATGACGTACGTGCCGGCCGTGTAGCCCGGGATCTGCGCAGCGGTGATGGTGTCGGTCATGGGAACTCCTTGAGCGGGGATCGAGGTGGAGCGGTGGCCGGCGCCGAGTGCGCCGCCATCTGCTTCGAATTCGAACAACTCAGAGCATGCCGCATCCATTCCCGATCCGATCGATGGGCCGCACGGCAGGCGTCCCGGGCGTGTCAGACGGGCGTGCCCGACTCCGGGTCGAGGCCCGCCGCGCGGCGCTTGCGGTCGTCGAGCACGCGGCGCAGCACCCACACCACCAGCACGACGACGACGGCGGCGATGACGACCCACTGCAGCACGTCGGCGTACGGCTCGACCGCGTGCCAGTTGCGGCCCAGCGTGAAGCCGGCCATGACGAAGATGGTGTTCCACACGCCCGAGCCGATGGTCGTGAGGGCCAGGAACTTCCAGACCGGCATGCGCTCGATGCCCGCAGGGATCGAGATCAGGCTGCGGAAGATGGGGAGCACGCGCCCGAGGAGCACGGCCTTGCCGCCGTGCTTGCGGAACCACGCCGTCGTCTTGTGCACGTCGTCGGCGCGCACGAGCGGCATCCTCTCGGCGACCCACACGACGCGGTCGTGGCCGAGCAGGCGGCCGACGAGGTAGAGCGCGAGCGCGCCCACGACCGAGCCGACCGTCGTCCAGATGAGCGCCTCGGCGAGCGAGAAGCCGCCCTGCGCGGCCGTGAAGCCGGCGAGCGGCAGGATGACCTCGCTCGGGATGGGCGGGAAGAGGTTCTCGGCGGCGATCGCGACCGCCGCGCCGGGTGCGCCGATGGTCTCCATGAGCCCGACGGCCCATGCGGCGACACCCGTGAGCTCGTCGGATGCGGTGGTCGAGGCGGCGGCCAGCGTCGTGATCAGCACGCGGCAACCCTAGGCGAGCGTCCTATGGAGTGCGCGGAGGGCGCGCAGGCCGCGACGGTGCCGCCCATCGGCGACTCGTAGGATCGACGCATTGCCCCCGTAGCTCAATGGATAGAGCATCGGCCTTCTAATCCGACGGTTGCGCGTTCGAGTCGCGCCGGGGGCGCATGGCACTCAGCGGCGTCTGCTTCGACATGGACGGCACCCTCGTCGACACCGAGCCCGTGTGGCACGCATCCCTCATGGCGATGTGCGCCGCCGAGGGCGTGGCGTGGACGCAGGCCGACTGCGACCGCTCCGTGGGCAAGCCCATGGAGTGGTGGTCGGCCGACATGCGCTCGCGCGGCATGCCGGGCTCCGACGCCGAGCTGCGCGCACGCGCCGTGGGCATGGTGGCGGATGCCGTGGGCGACGACGTGCCCTGGCTTCCGGGCGCGTACGAGCTGCTCGTCGCGCTCGCCGACGCGGGCATCCCGACGGCCCTCGTGACGAACGCCGGGCGGGCGAACGCCGACGCGCTCGTGCGCGCCGCACCCGCGGGGTCGCTGGAGGTCGTCGTGACGAGCGACGACGTGAGCGATCCGAAGCCGCACCCCGAGGCGTACCTCGCCGCGGCGACGCTGCTGGGCGTGGATCCCGAGCGCTCGATCGGCGTCGAGGACTCGGGTCCGGGCTCGCAGGCCGTCGTCGCGGCCGGCATGACCCTGTGGTTCGTGCGCAGCCACTCCCCCGATCCGGGGTTCGCGCCGGCGCACTCGATCGCGTCGCTCGCCGAGGTGACCGTCGACGACGTGCGGGCGGCGTTCGCGGCGCTCGACTGAGGCGCGGCGGCGGACGCCGGCCGCGGTGTCGGTGGTCGCTGCGACGATCCGCGCATGCGCAGCGCACCGAGCCCGTCCGCCGATCGCCCGACGATGCCCGAGGGCTACGGCCTGCCCGACACGACCGAGGGCGTGCTGCCATGGTCGGCCGTCGAGCAGCGCCTCGTCGCGTCGAGGCACTACTGGCTCGCGACCGTGCGGCCCGACGCGACGCCGCACGTCGTGCCTCGCTGGGGCGTGTGGGTCGACGGCGCGTTCTGGTACGACGGCGCTCCCACGACGCGGCACGCGCGCAACGCGGAGGCGAACCCCGCGGTGACGCTCACGCTCGAGTCGGGCACGGAGGTCGTGATCGTGGAGGGTCGATCGACCGCGACGCGCGCGGACGCCGACGGCCTCGGCGCACGGCTGGCCGCCGCCTTCGCGAAGTACCACGACGACGGCTACGCACCCGAGGCGGATGCCTGGTCGGGCGACGACGGCGGTGGCCTGCGCGTCGTGACGCCGCACCGGGCGCTCGCGTGGTTCGACTTCCCGAACGACTGCACGCGGTTCCGGCTGCGATGACCGCGCCCGATGCCGACGACCGCGGCCCCCGACGCGACGGATAGGCTCGACGACGTGCCTGCCGCTGACCGCATCGTCTGGATCGACTGCGAGATGACGGGCCTCGACCCGTCGATCGACGAGCTCGTCGAGGTCGCCGTCCTCGTGACCGACTTCGAGCTCGAGGTCATCGACCCCGGCATCGAGCTCGTCATCAAGGCATCGGATGCCGCCATGGCGAACATGGACGACTTCGTGCGGAACATGCACGCGACGAGCGGGCTCGACCAGCTCATCCCGCACGGCATGGCGCTCGAGGAGGCCGAGACGCAGGTGCTCGAGTACATCCAGCGGTTCGTGCCGCTCGAGCGCTCGGCGCCGCTCGGCGGCAACACGATCGGCACCGACCGCACGTTCCTGGCGCGCTACATGCCGCGCGTCGACAGGCATCTGCACTACCGCTCGATCGACGTGTCGAGCATCAAGGAGCTCTCGCGCCGCTGGTACCCGCGCGCCTACTTCCAGTCGCCCGAGAAGGCAGGCGGCCACCGTGCGCTCGCCGACATCCTCGAGTCGGTGCGCGAGCTGCAGTACTACCGCAAGGCCGTCTTCACGCAGGACGACGTGACGAGCGAGTCGGCGCGCCAGGCCTCGGAGGAGGTCGTCGCATCGTTCGCCGAGGCGCTGTCGTCGAAGGGCTCGGATCTGTCGTAGACTGTCCTGGTTGTTCCCGCGAGGGAGCGACGCATGGTGGGTATAGCTCAGCTGGTAGAGCGCCTGGTTGTGGTCTAGGAGGCCGCGGGTTCAAGCCCCGTTACTCACCCCGAATCGCGAAGGCCGTCCTCGAACGAGGGCGGCCTTCGTCGTCCCCCGTCGACGACCGCCACCCATGCATCCCCCATGCATCGTCGATGGAGTCTGCGTAGGGCATACGCAGTCGCGTACCGTGGAGTCATCGGCTCGGCAAGGATCGGATCGGTGCAACCGACCGGCGGGAGCCCACGGATGACGATCGCACTCGACGGCCTCGGGCCCGTCCGCACGACGAAGGCCAGCGGCGCCGCCCGCGGTCCCTCGACCTTCTCCTCGTTGCGCGCGAGCGTGCAGGACCGCGGCCTGCTGGGACGCACCCGCACGTTCTACGTGCTGCTGTGCGCGGGCCTCGGCCTCGCGCTCGCCGGCCTCGGCGTCGCCTTCGTGCTGCTGGGCGACTCGTGGTGGCAGCTCGCCGTCGCAGCTGCGCTCGGCATCCTGCTCACGCAGTTCGCGTTCCTCGGCCACGAGGCCTCGCACCGCCAGATCCTGGCATCGGGTCCCGCGAACGACCGGCTCGGCCGCATCCTCGCGGTCGGCATCGTCGGCATCAGCTACGCCTGGTGGATGACGAAGCACACGCGCCACCACGCGAACCCCAACCGCCGCGGCCACGACCCCGACGTCGAGTGGGACACCGTCTCGTTCCTGCCGGAGGACGCCGCCCGCCAGACGGGCCTCCTCGCTGCGATCACCCGCCGCCAGGGCGCGCTGTTCTTCCCGCTGCTGACCTTCGAGGGCGCCAACCTGCACTACCGCGGCCTGCGCCTGCTGGTCTCGCGCGAGCAGGTCTCGGGTCGCTGGATCGAGCTCGGCATGATGGCTGCTCGCTGGGCGCTGTACCTCGGTGCGCTCTTCGCGATGCTGCCGATCGGCATGGCGTTCGCGTTCCTCGGCGTGCAGCTGGCCGTCTTCGGCGTCTACATGGGCGCGTCGTTCGCGCCGAACCACAAGGGCATGCCGCTCGTGGGTGCCGACGAGCGCCTCGACTTCCTCACGAAGCAGGTGCGCACGTCCCGCGACATCCGCGGCGGCTGGTGGGCCACCGCCCTGTTCGGCGGCCTCAACCACCAGGTCGTGCACCACCTCTTCCCGAGCATGCCCCGGCCGCACCTCGCGAAGGCGCGCGACCTCGTGCGCGCGCACTGCAAGACGCACGACATCCCGTACACCGAGGCGAGCCTCGTCGCGTCGTACGTCATCGTCATCCGCTACCTCAACGAGGTGGGACTGCAGGCCCGCGACCCGTTCGACTGCCCGCTCGTGCAGAACCTCCGTCGCCGCTGACGCGGCACGCGCCGCAGACGGGTAGCGTGGCCGCGATGCCGATGCCCTCCCCCGTGAGCCCCGACGAGTTCGAGGCGATCGTCACCGACGAGCTCGACGAGCTGCCCGACGACATGGTCGACGGCCTCGACAACGTCGTGTTCCTCGTCGAGGACCGGCACGAGACCGAGGATCTGCTCGGCATCTACGAGGGCGTCGCGATCACCGAGCGCGGGAGCTACGGCTTCGGCGAGCTGCCCGACCGCATCATCGTGTTCCGCGAGGCGCATCTCGAGCGCTGCTCGACGATGGACGAGCTGCGCGACGAGGTGCACACGACGCTCGTGCACGAGATCGCGCACTTCTACGGGATCGACGACGACGAGCTGCATCGGCTCGGCTGGGCCTGACGATCCGGCCGATCGCGTCGGCGATCACATCGTCGAGGCGAGGCGACGGCGCGATCTCCCGACGAGCCCGGCGCCGGCACCTGCCGCGAGGGCACCGAGCACGAGCGCCAGCAGCGCGATCGACGCGCCGAGGCGCGGTAGCGCGGCATCGCTCCCCCCGCCAGCCGGCGCGCCGACGGCACCCGCCGACGGCGACGGGCCGACGGGCACACCGGGCTCGACGCCCGCTGCGAGCGGCATCCGCATGACGAAGACGTCGCCGCTGCCGATGGCGGTCGCCCCCGCGGGCGCCCCGTAGGTCAGGCCCGTGACGAGCATGGTCGGCCGTGCCGCGAGCGGATCCCGCACGGCGAGGAGGTTCGCGTCGTCCCACTCGTCGGAGCCGTCGCGCTGCACCGATCCGACCTGCGTCGCGACGCCCGCCGTCCCCTCGGCGTCGACGGGCAGCACCGCCACGTCGACGCCGCCGATCGGCACGCCCAGGGCGCCGCTCGTGACCGCCACGACGGCGACGCCACCGTCGTCGGTCGCGACGCCCGCGACGCCCCGGTCGTCGCCGCTCGTGCCCACCTGCGTCGTCCACAGCCCAGCCCCGAGCCCGTCGACGGCGAGCACGACCACGTCGTGGTCGCCCGACGAGGATGCCCCGAGCGTGCCGCGCGTGCTGCCGATGCCCACGAGGGATCCGTCCGTCCGTGCCACGACCCCGAGCAGCTGGTCGGTCTCGGGCGTGCCGACCTGCTGCACCCACCGCACCGTGCCATCGGCTTCGAGCAGCAGCAGGAAGCCATCCGAGCCGCCGCCCGCCGACGCAGCGCCGGGCAGCGCCCCGCCGGCGACGCCCGCGACCGCGATCGCACCGTCGGGCGTCATCGCGATGCCGTAGGCCTTGTCCTCGCCGGGACTGCCCACCTGCGCCTGCATGACGACGTCGCCGTCGGCGTCGACGTGCACGACGAGCACGTCCTTGTCGCCCGCGCTCGGCTGCGCGACCGAGCCGCTGGTGTATCCCGTCGCGACCGCGCCGCCCGCCCCGTCCGCGGCCACCGCGTAGAGCCGATCGGCTGCGTCCGCGGCGCCGAGCCGCGTCACCCAGCGCACGTCGCCGTCGGGTCCGATCGCGGCGACGAACGCGTCGTCGCGCTCGAGGGGCGCGCCGGAGCCGCCGAGCTCGCCCCGCGTGGAGCCGGCGACGATGACCCCGCCTGCCCCATCGGGCACGAGGCCGTACGCGCGCTCGTCGGCGGACGTCGCGAGCGACGTCGACCACGCCACGACGCCGGCCGCATCGCGCCGCTGCACGACGACGTCGAGGCCGCCGACGTGCGCGCCTCTGCCGGCGACCGCGTCGGCCGCGGCGAGCGCGACGATCGTGCCGCCGTCGTCGGTCGCGACGATGCCGCCGGCTCGGTCGTCGCCGCTCGATCCGACGAGCTCGGCCTCCCATGCCGTCGGCGGCGAGGTGCGCAGCCGCGCCGCCACGTCCTGCACCCCCTCGGCGAACGCGGGCTCCCACACGTCCCAGTCGTGCCCGCCGTCGAGCACGCGCAGCTCGGCCGTGACGCCGGGGACGCGGCGCGCGGCCGTGTAGAGCGACGCCGCCTCCATCGTGAGGTCGTGGATCGCCTCGGCAGGGTCGGGGTTGGCGTACTCGTCGTCGCCCACCGCGATGAAGAGATGCACCGGAAGGCTCGGATCGACGGCGGCGAGCGCCGTCGGGTACGAGAGCGCCGTGAACCGCTCCTCGTCGAAGAGCGCGTCGCCGACGCCGTAGGCGCCGTAGTCCCGCGCCGAGGAGTCGGCGGGCGGCTGCGGCACGTACACGGCGGGGCTCAGCACGATCGCGGCCGAGAACACGGCCTGGTGGGCGAGCACGAGGCGCACGGCCCCCGCGCCACCCATCGAGTAGCCGCCGACGGCGCGGGCGCCGCGATCCGCCACGGTGCGGTACGCGCCGTCGACGTGCGCGACGAGGTCCTCGACGATGGCCGTCTCGACAGGCAGGCCGGGCCCGGAGGCGGCGTCGCCCGCATAGGCGGAGTCGGCGTACCAGCTGCCGCGGTCGTTCCAGGGCGCATCGGGCATCACGACGATCATCGGCGGGATGGAGCCGTCGGCGATGAGCGCGTCGAGCGTGCCCGCGACGCGCTGCCACGCGCTGAGCGTGTCGCCGCGACCGTGGAGGAGGTACAGGCTCGGATACGCGGCAGCCGACTCGTCGTAGCCGGGCGGCAGGTACACGGCGGCGTCGATGCCCCCGACCTCGGCGGCGGGTGCGACGGTCGACTCGATGCGACTGGGCGAGGCGCTCCCGCTCGCCGCCTCCGCCGGGAGGGCGGGGATCGCGACGAGCGCGACCATCGTGGCGACTGCCGCGGCCGCCGCCGCGACGGCCCTCGAGACTGCGTGCACCATCACGACTCTCCCTCGAATCGATGGAAACGTTTACAACGCTCGATCGTCCACTCTGCCACCGCCCGATCGGCGCGTCAACGGATGCGGACGCCTCCGGCTCACTCGCCCGGCAGCACGACCCCGAGCTGCGCGCGCACGTCGTCCATGATGCGCATGACGCGCAGCGTCTCGCTCCACGGCAGCTCGGGCGTCTCCTGCTCCCCCGCCGCGATCGCCCGGGCGAGCGCGACGGCCTCGTAGCGCAGGCCGTGCTCGCGCTCGTCGGGCTCGAACACGTCGAGCACCTCGCCGTCGGGCGCGACGAGGCGGATGGTCGTGGGCCGGTAGAAGTCGCCGGCGAGCTCGAGCCGCGCCTCGGTGCCCGCGACGACGGCCGTCGTGGGGCTCTTGGCCGACATCGACGCCTGGCACGTCGCGAGCACGCCGCCGGGACCCGCGAGGGTCACGACCTCCTGCTCGTCGACGCCGAGCGGCGTGCGCGCCCCGGTGGCGTGCACGCGATCGACCTTGGGCAGCAGCATGGCCGCGAGGTGGATGGGGTAGACGCCCAGGTCGAGCAGCGCGCCGCCGGCGAGCGACGGCTCGGCGAGCCGCGCTGGTCCCTCGGGCCACAGCAGCTGCCCGTGGTCGGCCGTCACGGAGCGCAGCTCGCCGAGCACGCCCTGCTCGACCGCCTGCCGCACGACGTCGTAGCCGGGCAGGAATCGCGACCACATCGCCTCGGCCACGGCGACGCCGGCGTGCCGTGCCGCCTCGAGCACCTCGACGGCCTCGCCCGCGTTGCGCGTGAACGACTTCTCCACGAGCACGCTGCGCCCGGCGGCGATGGCGGCGAGCGCCTGCTCGTGGTGCGCCGAGTGCGGAGACGCGACGTAGATCGCATCCAGGTCCTGCGCGAGGAGCCAGTCCTGGTCGCCCGAGCCGCCGATGCCGTGCTGCGCCGCGAACGCCGCCGCACGCTCGGCCGAGCGACCGCCGACCGCGACGACCTGCTGGTCGGTGCCCTGCTGCAGCGCCGCGACCATCTCGGCGGCGATGTATCCCGGGCCGAGGATGCCCCAGCGCAGGGAGGGCGCATCGCGCGGGTCGGTCGTGCGGGCCGTCGGCAGTCGTCGCTGAGCCATGTCGCCATCGTGGCACGGCTCGCCCGGACGTCGATGCCCCCGTGCCGGTCGAGGCCGGGTCAGGGACAGCGACGCACCTCGGTCGCCAGCGCCCGCGACCCCTCGCGGGCGTAGAAGACGTCCTCCTGGGCGCGCCAGCCCTCCCACCAGTCGTCGACGCCGTCGCGGGCGAGCGCACGCGCCCGCCGCGTGCGCTCGTCGCACTCGAGCCAGATCGCTCGCTCCGCGACAGCCGCCGCAGCGCGGGACAGGGCGCCGCAGCCCTCGAGCACGAGCCCGGATCCCGCGGGCAGCCGGTGCTGCTCGGCGCGCGCATCCGCTGCCCAGTCCCACCGGCGCCACACGGCGCCCTCGCCGCGCGCCAGCGGCAGCACGATGCGCTCGAGCGCGTAGGCGGAGCCGGCGTCGAGGCCGCCCCAGCCCGGGTAGAGGTCGTCCATGTGCACGACCGTGCCGCCGTGCTCGGCGGCGAGGGCGTCGGCGAGCACGGTCTTGCCGGAGCCCGAGCGCCCGTCGAGCAGCCAGATGCGGCTCATGTGCCCACCAGCCGGAACGCGCCCGTCGCGATCGACGCGCCGAGCGCCGCGACGACGATGAGCACCGCCGAGCCGAGCAGCACGGCGTCGGCGAGACCGAGGCGAGACTCGCGCGCCCACGTGCGCTCGCCGTGGCCGAAGCCGCGCGCCTCCATCGCGGTGGCGAGCCTGCCGCCGCGGCGCACGGCGATGACGAGCACCGTGAACGCCATGCCGAGCCAGCGGCGGATGCGGCCGCCGTCGCCGAGACCCCGGGCTCGGCGGGCGGCGGCCAGCGCATCCCAGTCCTCGCGCAGCACCCCGAACAGGCGGATGCCCGCAAGCGCGGCGAGCACGAAGCGGGCGGGCAGCCGCAGCACCTGCGCGAGCCCGTCGCCGAGCCGCGTCGCGTCGACGCCGGCGAGGATCGCGAGCGTCGGCACGCCGATGGCGAGCACGCGCACGACGATCGCGACGGCGAGGGCGATGGAGTCGTCGCTGATGACGGCGAGCCACACGCGCAGGTGGATGCGCCCGGCGGGCTGCGCGTAGAGCAGCATGCTGATGCCCGACAGCGGCGCCGCGACGAGCACGGGCCACGTGCGGCGCACGATCGTCGCCGGTCGCAGGCCCGCGGCGAAGAGCCCCGCGAGGCCGAGCACGAGCGCGACGGAGGCGCTGACGACGTCGATCGTGACGAGCAGCGGCAGCGAGAGCACGACGGCGGCGAGGAAGGGCGTGACGGGGTTCACGCGGTCGAGGTGCGTCGGCGGTGCGACGCGTCGGGTGCCGATCATGCGGCGTCCAGCCGCACGACGCGATCCGACGGCGTCGACGTGCCGAGCACGCGCACGACGTCGGCGTCGTGGGTCACCGACAGCAGCGCCGCGCCGTCGGCGACGAGGTCGGCCATGAGGGTCACGAGCTCGCGCCACGTGCGACTGTCCTGCCCGAACGTCGGCTCGTCGAGCACGATGACGCGCGGACCGGTCGCGAGCACCGTCGCGACCGACAGCCGACGCTGCTCGCCGCCCGAGAGCGTGAAGGGGTGCGCGTCGGCGAGGCGATCGAGGCGCAGGCGCTGCAGCAGCGCGTCGATGCGTGCGGCGTGCTCGGCGCGGGGCACGCCGACGGCACGCAGCCCGATGCCGAGCTCCTCGCGCACCGTGCGGCCGACGAGCTGGTGCTCGGGCTCCTGGAAGACCGTGCCGATGCGCGTCGCGAGCGCGCTCGAGCGCCACCGCGCCGGGTCGGGCCCGAGCTCGCCCGCGAGGGTCGGCGACGCCGCGAGCGAGCCGCCGAGCCGCGGCAGCAGCGACGCCATCGTGAGCGCGAGCGTCGACTTGCCCGCGCCGTTCGGCCCCGTCACGACCGTCGAGGTGCCGCCGGCGAGCGCGAGGTCCACGGGCGGGCGCACGGGCGCGTCGCGGCCGACGACGAGGCCCGTCGCGCGCAGCAGCTCGTCGCCCGGGGCGACGTCTCGTCGCTCGATCGAGACGGGGTGGCCCGGCACCCACACGCCCCGGTCCGCAAGGTCGTCGCCATGGCGTGCGAACACCGCATCCGCGGGTCCGTCGGCGAGCACGCCGCCGCCAGGGTCGAGCACGACGACGCGGTCGACGACCGGCAGCCACGTGTCGACGCGATGCTCGACGACCACGAGCGTCGCGCCCGTCCCGTCGAGCATGCGCACGACGGCGTCGCGCACCTCGACGACGCCGTCGGGATCGAGGTTGGCCGTCGGCTCGTCGAGGAGCACGAGCCCGGGCCGCATCGCGAGGATGCCGGCGAGCGCGAGCCGCTGCCGTTGGCCGCCCGAGAGGGCAGCCGTGGAGCGGTCGAGGTCGACGTCGAGGCCGACGGCGTCGAGCGCGTCGCGCACGCGCGCCCAGATCTCGGCGCGCGGCACGCGCAGGTTCTCGGGTCCGAAGGCCACGTCGTCGCCCACGCGCGACAGGATCGTGTTGGCCTGCGGATCCTGCAGCACGAGCCCAGCCGTGCCGCGCGTCGTCGCGGGATGCGCGCCGTCGACGGCGAGCGACCCCGTCTCCTCGCCGTCCTCGGCATCGCCGAGCACGCCCGCGAGCCCCGCGAGCAGCGTCGACTTGCCCGCGCCCGAGGGCCCGAGCAGCAGCACGCGCTCCCCCGGCTCGACGCGCAGGTCGAGGCCCGCGACCGCCGGACGGGTGCGCGCCGCGTGGCGCCACCCCCATCCGGCGGCGCGGATCGACGCGGCGGTCACGCGCGCCGCTGCGCCTCGCGCCCGGCCGCGAACCGCGACAGCGCGCCCGTGGCGGCGAGGCCCCGCACGAGGAGCCAGCCGACGAGGCCCGCGAGCACCGCGCCCGACACGACGAGCGTGCCGAGGTAGATGCCCAGGAACTCCGGGCCCTTCGCGAGGTTGCCGGAGAGGAACAGCTCGAGCGTCCAGGCGCCGACGGCGGCACCGGCGCCGGCCGCCATGGCCGCGACGACGCCGAAGCGGCGGTACAGCAGCACGGCGAGCACGAGCTCGGCGCCGATGCCCTGCGCGAGGCCCGAGTACACGGTCTCGATGCCCCACTGGCTGCCCAGCAGCGTCGACACGTTGGCGGCGACGACCTCGACGAAGATCGCCGCGCCGGGCTTGCGGATCACGAGCCCGCCGATGACGCCGCCGAGCAGCCACGGCCCCACGGCGATGCCGCCGAAGCCGGGCGTGAACGCATCCGCGACCGCGAACCAGGCGCCGCCGACGCCGTTCCAGAGCACGAAGAGCAGGCCGCACGCGACGGCGAGCACGGATGCCGTGACGATGTCGACGACGCGCCAGCGGAAGCGCGAGACGGTGGGAGCGCCCGACGGCGCGGTGATGGTGGACATGCTGTGCCTCTCGAGGGAAGGGCACGGGTGAGATCGCTCCCTGCGCCGGCATGACCCGGATCAGGTTCGACGGTCGAAGGCTTCGGCCTTCCTCTCAGCCCGGCGCACCGGACTCCCGTGGTTTGAGGCCCATCGTACGCCCGGCCTAGCCTGGACCCGTGCATGTCTCGAGACTCGTGGCGATCGGCGACTCGTTCACGGAGGGCTACGGCGACGTCGTCGCCGGATCGGATGCCGTGCGCGGCTGGGCCGACCTCGCCGCCGTGGGGCTTGCGACGGCGCAGGGCGAGGCGATCGAGTACGCGAACCTCGCCGTGCGCGGCCGCAAGCTGGCGCCGATCCTCGACGAGCAGCTCGATGCGGCGATCGCGCTGCGCCCGAGCCATCTGTCGATCAACGGCGGCGGCAACGACATCCTGCGCCCACGCGTGACGATCGACTGGGTGAGCGGCCAGCTCGAGGCTGCCGTGCACCGCATCCTCGACGCCGGCATCGTGCCGGTCATGGTCTCGGGTGCGAACCCCTCGGCGGTCATGGCGGGCGGCGCCGTCATGCTGCGCCGCGGCGACGCGCTGCGCGACGCCGTGCGGTCGTGGGCGGATGCGCTCGACGTGCCGTTCGTCGACAACTGGACCGACGTCGAGCTGCAGCACGGTCGCTTCTGGACCGACGACCGCCTGCATCTCAACGCCGCGGGCCACGCACGGGCGGCGACCACCTTCCTGCATGCGCTCGGCTACGACGCGCCGGAGGCGTGGGAGGACCTCGTGCCCGCGACGACGGCGGAGGGACGCCGCGACGCCGTCTACTACCGCACGCACGTGCTGCCGTGGATCGGCCGACGACTCACGGGCCGCTCGTCGGGCGACGGGCGCACGGCGAAGATCGCGCTCCCCGTCGAGGTCGAGCCGCTCGCCTGACCTTCCATCGGATCGTCATCCGGCGCTATCATCGCCGCATGACGATGGATCGGATGCGTGTGGCCACGGTGCTGCACGCGCTGTCGGACCCCGGCCGCATCCGCCTGCTCACGCACCTCATGGAGGGCGAGCACCGCGTGCGCGACCTCACCGACCACCTCCACCTCGCGCAGTCGACCGTGAGCGCGCACCTCGCGTGCCTGCGCGACTGCGGACTCGTGACGTCGAGGCCCGAGGGACGCGCGTCGTGGTACTCGATCGTCGCCCCCGACGAGGTCACGGTGCTGCTCGACGCCGCCGCGGCGCTCGCCGCCCGCGTCGACGGCGACGCCGAGCACCACCACGGAGCCGCCTGATGGGCGCGGGACACGACCACGGCCACGGCCACGGTGCGCAGGGCGCCGTCGCGAACCGCCGTCGTCTCGCGATCGCGTTCGGCATCACGGCGAGCGTGCTCGTCATCCAGGCCGTCGGCGCCGTCGTCACGGGCTCGCTGTCGCTGCTCGTCGACACGGGGCACATGCTCACCGACGTCGGCGGGCTCGCGCTGTCGCTCGTCGCCGCGACCCTCGCGATGCGGCCGCCGACGACGCGACGCACGTGGGGCTTCGCGCGCGCCGAGGTGCTGAGCGCGGCCGCGCAGGCAGGCATCCTGCTCGCGATCGGCGTCTTCGCGCTCATCGAGGGCGTGCGCCGCCTGCTCGACCCGCCCGAGGTCGAGGGCGGCCCGCTGCTCGTCTTCGGCATCCTCGGCCTCGTCGCCAACGTCATCGCGATCCTCGTGCTCGTGTCGGCACGCGACGCCAACCTCAACCTGCGCGCGGCGTTCCTCGAGGTCGTCAACGACGCGCTCGGCTCGGTCGCCGTCATCGTCTCGGCCATCGTCATCGCGCTCACGGGCTTCCTGCAGGCGGATGCGCTCGCCGCGATGGTCGTCGCGTGCCTCATCATCCCCAGGGCGTTCGTGCTGCTGCGCGCCTCGAGCCGCATCCTCCTCGAGGAGACGCCCGAGGCGATCGACCTCGACGCCGTGCGCAGCCACATCCTCGAGCTCGACCACGTGACTGCCGTGCACGACCTGCACGCCTCGCAGATCGCCACGGGCCTGCCGGTGCTCACGGCGCACGTCGTCGTGGCCGACGGCTGCTTCCGCGACGGGCACGGCGCCGCGATCCTCACGCAGGTGCAGACGTGCATCGCCGAGCACTTCGACGTCGAGCACTCGACGATCCAGGTCGAGCCCGTGAGCCACCGGGAGCCCGAGGCGCACGCGTAGCGCGCAGGAGGGTGGGCCGGCGCGCTCCTCGCGATCTGCGCGATCGGCGGCGTCGCGCTCGTGCTCGTCGGACTGCTGTGGCGAGGGCGCGAGCGCCGCTAGGCCTCGCCCGCGTCCACAGGGTCGCGCCGTCGACGCGTCGCGACCACGAACGGCAGCGCGATGGCCTGCAGCACCGACGACGCGACGATCGTGACGCCGTAGCCCTGCAGATCGGCGGCGCGCCCGAACGCCGGCTGCACGAAGCCGCCGACGCTGCCGAGCAGCGAGTCGAACGACAGCACCGTCGCCCGCTGCTGCGACGGGATGCACGCGTTGAGGTAGGCGCGCCGCACGGGCATGAGCGTGGAGAGCGCGAGCCCCCACACGGCGAGGGCCGCGACGGCGATCCAGAACGACGTCGTGAGGCCCGCGACGACGAGCGCGACCGTCGAGACGACGAGCGAGGCGAGCATGAGGCTCGTGCGCAGGTGCACGACACGGCGCAGCGGCGCCGCGAGCATGCCGCCGACGATCTGCGCCGCCGCCACGAGCGCGGCGACGATGCCCGCGAGCGCGAACGCGCGCTCGTCGCCGTACAGCTCGAGCAGGTACGGCTGCGCTGCGTAGAACACGTAGCCCATCGAGCCGCCGACGAACGGGCCGGCGAGCATGAGCCACCGCAGCCTGCCGTCGCGAAGGCCCACGTCGACCGAGACGCGCAGCAGGTCGCGCATCGCGACGCTCGCCCGCGCGCGCATGGGCGCGAAGCCGAGGTCGTGCATCCAGATCGCCGCGACGACGAGGCTCACGACGAGCAGCGCGGAGCGCAGCACGAACGGCAGCCAGAGCCCCGCGACCTGCGCGAGCACGCCGCCGAGCACCGAGCCGACGAGCATCGCCGCGCCCGACGCCGCCTGGGCGCGCCCGAAGACGCCGTCGAGCGAGCCCGCGAACCCGGCGGAGCGGAGCGCATCCACGACCCACGCCTCGATCGCACCCGAGAAGAACGTGTAGCCGAAGCCGAGCAGCAGCGACGCCGCCGCCCAGCCCCAGAACGGCGACTCCCACACCCACAGCAGCACGTAGAGGCCCGTGGATGCGGCGAGCACCGCCGATCCGAGCAGGAACGACAGCCGTCGACCGCGCAGGTCGGCGACGACGCCCGTGGGTATCTCGAACAGCAGCAGCCCCACGGTGTAGAACGCGTTGGCGGCGAACGCCTCGAGGTTCGTCAGCCCCGCGTCGAGCAGGAAGATCGTGTTGATGCCCCAGATCATGCTCGTCGCGAGCGTGGTCGACGCCGTGAGCCCGAGGTAGGTCGCCTGGATCGCGCGGGGCGTCGTCGCGGCTGCTGCGGGCACGGTCACGTGCTCAGCATGCACCCATCCGCGCGCCCTCGTGCCCCGATGGGTCGCGGGCTCGGGTCAGGGGGCGGTGACGAAGTCGATGAGCTCCTCGACGCGCGCGAGCAGCGCGGGCTCGAGGTCGTTCCAGTCGCGCACGCGCGAGAGGATGCGCTGCCAGCCGCGTGCGACGTCCGCCTGGTCGTCATGGGGCAGGCCGAGGCGACGCAGCGTGCCGCGCTTCCAGTCCTCGCTGCGCGGCACGTCGGGCCAGCGCTCGAGGCCGACGCGGGCCGGCTTCACGGCCTGCCACACGTCGATGTACGGATGGCCGACGATGCGCACGTGCCGAGCGTGCGGGCCGCGCTCGACCTCCGCGGCGATGCGCGACTCCTTCGAGCCGGGCACGAGGTGGTCGACGAGGATGCCGAGGCGACGCTCGGCGCTCGGACGGTGCTCGGCGACGAGCGCTGCGAGGTCGTCGATGCCGCCGAGCGGCTCGACGGCGACGCCCTCGACGCGCAGGTCGTGGCCCCACACCCGCTCGACGAGCTCGGCGTCGTGCGTGCCCTCGACGAGGATCCGGCTCGGCAGCGCGACGCGTGCGCGGTGGTCGACGACGGCGCGCGAGCCCGAGGCGGTGCGCGTCGGCGCCTGGCTCGCGGCCGCGCGGGGCTTCACGAGCTCGATCGCCTCCCCGTCGACGAGGAAGCCGAGGCCGAGCGGGAACAGCCGCACCGTGCCGCGGCGATCCTCGAGCTGCACGTGCCCCGCCTCGATGCCGACGACGGCGCCGACGAATCCCTCCCCCGTCTCGACGACGAGGTCGCGATCGGCGGGCACCTGCCGCGGCGCCTTGGGCGCGCGGGCCGCCTTCGCCTCGGCCGAGAGCACGTCGCCGCCCCACGACCCCCAGTCCATCGTCACGAGCGCAGCTCGGCGACGGCCTCGAGCGCGGCGACGTCGCCCTGCACGAGCATGCGCGTGACGACGGTCGACTCCCAGCGCTGCAGGTCGTCGCGCAGCTTCGCCATCGGGCCGACGAGGCCGATCTCCTCGACGAGGCGGGTGGGCACGGCGGCGATGGCGCCGGCCTTGTCACCGGCGAGGTACCGCTCCTGGATGACCTCGCACTCGGCCTCGTAGCCGAGGCGCGCGACGGCGTCGAGGTGGAAGTTCTGCCCCTTGGCGCCCATGCCGCCCACGTAGAGCGCGATCATCGGTCGCACCTGATCGGCGGCGCGCTCGACGTCGTCGTCGACCACGACGGGCACGGGCAGCGAGACCTCGAAGTCGGATGCCGGCGGCAGCGCGGCGTCGCGCTTCGCGAAGCCCTCCGCGAGGTTCGCGCGCGCCTCGCCGTCGAGGGCCGGCGACAGCAGGAACGGCAGCCAGCCGTCGGCGATCTCGGCGGCGAGCGCCGTGTTCCTCGGGCCCTCGGCGGCGAGGTGGATGGGGATGTGCTCGCGCGAGGGATGCAGCGTCGACAGGAGCGGCTTGCCGAGCCCCGTCGTGCCCTCGCCGGTGCGCGGCAGCGGCAGCTGCGGACCGGGTGCCGTCACGGGCGCCTGCCTGGCCATGACGGCGCGCAGGATCGCGACGTACTCGCGCGTGCGGGCGAGCGGCCGCGGATACGGCTGTCCGTACCAGCCCTCGACGACCTGCGGCCCCGAGGCGCCGACGCCCAGGATCACGCGACCGCCCGAGAGATGGTCGAGCGTCATCGCCTGCATCGCCGTCGCCGCCGGGGTGCGCGCCGACAGCTGCGCGATGCCCGTCGCGAGGCGGATCGTCGAGGTGCCCGCGCCCCACCACGCGAGCGGGGTGAACGCATCCGAGCCGTACGCCTCCGCCGTCCACACCGAGTCGAACCCGAGCCGCTCCGCAGCCTGGATCGTCTCGAGAGCCTTGGGCGGCGGTCCTTGGCGCCAGTAGCCGATCGAGTAGCCGAACTCCATCGCTCCAGCGTATGGCCCTCGGCTCGGCGCTCGCGGGGACGCGCTTAGGCTCGAGCGCATGACCCTCCGCATCTTCACCGAACCCCAGCAGGGCGCCTCGTACGACGAGCTGCTCGCCATCGCGCTGCGTGCCGAGTCCGCCGGGTTCGACGCCTTCTTCCGCTCCGACCACTACCTGCGGATGGGCGACGGCGACCCCGGATACGGGCCGACGGATGCGTGGACGAGCCTCGCGGGCCTCGCGCGCGACACCTCCACGATCCGCCTCGGCACGCTCGTGTCGTCGGTGACGTACCGCCTGCCCGGCGTGCTGGCGATCCAGGTGGCGAACGTCGACGCCATGTCGGGCGGCCGCGTCGAGCTCGGGCTCGGCACCGGCTGGTTCGCCGAGGAGCACGCCGCGTACGGCATCCCCTTCCCGAAGCGGCGCTTCGACCTGCTCGAGGAGCAGCTCGCCGTCGTCACGGGCCTCTGGGAGACGCCGACGGGCGAGACGTTCTCGTTCGCGGGCGAGCACTACGCGCTCACCGACTCCCCCGCCCTGCCGAAGCCCGTGCAGTCGCCGGTGCCCGTGCTCGTCGGCGGCCATGGCCCCACGCGCACGCCCGCGATCGCGGCGCGGTACGCGACGGAGTTCAACGTCCCGTTCCCGGAGCTCGACGCCATCGAGGGCGCGTTCGCGCGCGTGCGGGATGCGGTCGCCGAGGCCGAGCGCACGGCGCCCATGACCTACTCGGTCGCGCTCGTGGCGTGCATCGGTCAGACGGAGGAGCAGTTCGTGCGTCGCGCCGCGGCCATCGGCCGCGAGCCCGCCGAGCTGCGCGAGCACGGCATCGCCGGCACGCCCGCCGAGGCCGCCGATCGCCTCGCGCAGGTGCGCGCGATGGGCGCGGAGCGCGTCTACCTGCAGTGCCTCGACATCACGGACCTCGACCATGTCGACGAGCTGGCGGCGCTCGCCTGAGGTGCGCGCATGACGAAGGGGGCCGGCCTCA
This sequence comes from Agrococcus jejuensis, assembly GCF_007679035.1. Lineage (GTDB taxonomy): Bacteria > Actinomycetota > Actinomycetes > Actinomycetales > Microbacteriaceae > Agrococcus > Agrococcus jejuensis_A. The sequence goes on from NZ_VEFR01000001.1 coordinate 702,068, forward strand.
TGGCCGACCCCCTTCGAAGCTCCTGCGTCAGGCGCGCGTCTTGCCGCGGCTGCCGCGCGTGATGAGGCCGTAGATCAGCAGCACGATGATCGCGCCGCCGATGGCCAGCAGCCACGTGGTGATGTCGAAGAAGCCCTCGAGACCGACGCCGAAGACAGCGGATCCGATGAAGCCTCCGAGGAGCGCTCCGACGACGCCCAGCACGAGCGTGATGATCCAGCCACCACCCTGCTTGCCGGGGAGGATCAGCTTCGCGATGGCTCCGGCCACGAGGCCGAGCACGATCCAACCGATGATTCCCATGGTGCGTTCCTTCCGTTGGGGGCCGCGGCCTCATGAGCCGCTCGGGATGCCCCGTCTCGAGAACCTTCGCACCTTGGAGCGCCCTATGACGAAGTCCGCTCCGCCCCTTGACGAACGACGAAGAAGATGGTTCGGAGATCGAAGGAGATGCGGATGGGGCCTCGGCGTGTCGCCGAGACCCCATCGATGCGCTGGACGCGCGGCTCGCTACGACTGCGCTGCGCGCTCGAGCACGATCTCGCGGACGCGCGCGGCATCGGCCTGGCCGCGCATCGCCTTCATGACGGCGCCGATGACGGCGCCGGCGGCCTGCACCTTGCCGTCCTGGATCTTCGCGAGCACGTCCGGCTGCGCCGCGAGCGCCTCGTCGACGGCGGCGACGAGCGCACCCTCGTCGGAGACGACCTGCAGCCCGCGCGCGGCGGCGACCTCCGACGGCGACCCCTCGCCCGCGACGACGCCCTCGAGCGCCTGTCGCGCGAGGCGGTCGGTGAGCGTGCCCTCGTCGACGAGTCGCTGCAGCTCCGCCACGTGCCCCGGCGTCACGAGCGACGCGGCGTCGACGCCGCGCTCGTTGGCGACGCGAGCGAGCTCGCCCGTCCACCACTTGCGGGCCGCAGCCGGTGACGCGCCTGCGGCGACCGTCGCCTCGATCGTGTCGAGCAGGCCGGCGTTGACGACGTCCTGCAGCTCGAGGTCGGTGAAGCCCCAGTCGGACTGCAGCCGGCGCCGGCGCACGGCGGGCTGCTCGGGCAGCGCGGCGCGCAGCTGCTCGACGAGCTCGCGCGTCGGCTCCACGGGCAGCAGGTCGGGCTCGGGGAAGTACCGGTAGTCGTCGGCGTCGGACTTCGGTCGACCGGGGCTGGTCGTGCCGGTGTCCTCGTGCCAGTGGCGCGTCTCCTGGGTGATCGTGCCGCCGCCGGCGAGGATCGCCGCCTGCCGCTGGATCTCGTAGCGCACCGCGCGCTCGACCGAGCGCAGCGAGTTCACGTTCTTCGTCTCGGTGCGCGTGCCGAACCGCTCCTGGCCGCGGGGGCGCAGCGACACGTTGGCGTCGCAGCGCAGGTTGCCGCGCTCCATGCGCGCCTCGGAGATGCCGAGCGACAGCACGATGTCGCGGATCGTGGCGACGTAGGCCTTCGCGATCTCGGGTGCCGAGTGCTCGGCGCCCACGATGGGCTTCGTCACGATCTCGACGAGCGGCACGCCCGCGCGGTTGTAGTCGACGAGCGAGTACTCGGCGCCCTGGATGCGGCCGGTGGCGCCGCCGACGTGCGTGAGCTTGCCGGCGTCCTCCTCCATGTGCGCGCGCTCGATCGGGATGTCGATCCGCCGGCCGTCGGCCAGCTGCACCTCGACGGAGCCCTCGAAGGCGATGGGCTCGTCGTACTGCGAGATCTGGTAGTTCTTCGGCGTGTCCGGGTAGTAGTAGTTCTTGCGCGCGAAGCGGCTCGACTCGGCGATCTCGCAGCCGAGCGCGAGGCCCAGCGAGATCGAGTACCGGATGGCCTCGTCGTTCACGACGGGCAGGCTGCCGGGCAGGCCGAGGCTCAGCGGGTCGATGAGCGTGTTCGGCGCCGCGTCGTGGTGGTCGGGATGCGCCGGGTTGGGCGCGGCCGAGAACATCTTCGTGCGCGTGCCGAGCTCGACGTGCACCTCGAAGCCGAGCACGGGCTCGTAGCGCTCGAGGGCCTCGTCGAAGTCCATGAGGCGGTCCTTCATCGTGCTCCTCCCGTGAGTGCCGGTGCCTTGGTGGCGAGGATGCCGCCCCACTGCTCGGCGAGCAGCGCCTCGATCGTCGCGCCGGCGCGGTAGAGCCGCACGTCCTCGAAGTGCGGCGCGAGCAGCTGCAGCCCCACGGGCAGGCCGTCGTCGCCGAGGCCCATGGGGATCGACATGCCGGGGATGCCCGCGAGGTTCGCGGGGATGGTCGTGATGTCGTTGGCGTACATCGCGAGCGGATCGTCGATCTTCTCGCCGAGCCGGAACGCCGTCGTGGGCGCCGAGGGCGAGACGAGCACGTCGGCCTGCGCGAACGCGGCGTCGAAGTCGCGCTGGATGAGCGTGCGCACCTGCTGGGCCGAGCCGTAGTAGGCGTCGTAGTAGCCGGCGCTCAGCGCGTAGGTGCCGAGGATGATGCGGCGCTTCACCTCGGGGCCGAACCCGGCCTCCCGCGACGCGGCCATGACGTCCTCGACCGTGCCTCCCTGCTCGACGCGCAGGCCGAAGCGCACGGAGTCGAAGCGGGCGAGGTTCGAGGAGGCCTCGGCGGGCAGGATGAGGTAGTAGGCGGCGACGGCGTACTCGACGCTCGGCATCGACACCTCGACGACCTCGCCGCCTGCGCGCTCGATGAGCGCGACGGTCTCGTGGAAGCGCGCCGCAACGTCGGCGGCGATGCCGTCGGTGTCGAGCTCGCGGATGACGCCGACCTTCAGGCCCGCGAGCGAGCCGGATGCGGCGCCCTCGCGCGCGGCGGCGGCGAACGACGGCCACTCGCGCTGCAGCGACGTGGAGTCGTGCGGGTCGTGGCCGCCGATGACGTCGTGGATGAGCGCCGAGTCGAGCACCGTGCGCGACACGGGGCCGACCTGGTCGAGGCTCGAGGCCAGCGCGATGGCGCCGTACCTGCTGACGCCGCCGTACGTGGGCTTGACGCCGACGGAGCCGGTGACCGCCGCCGGCTGACGGATCGAGCCACCGGTGTCGGAGCCGAGGGCGAACGGCGCCTCGAAGGCCGCGACCGCCGCCGCCGAGCCACCGCCGGAGCCGCCGGGGATGCGCTCGAGGTCCCACGGGTTGCGCGTGGGGCCGTACGCCGAGTGCTCGGTCGAGGAGCCCATGGCGAACTCGTCCATGTTCGTCTTGCCGAGCGCGACGAGGCCCGCGGCCTTCAGGCGCGCGACGGGCGTCGCGTCGTAGGGCGGCACCCAGCCCTCGAGGATGCGCGAGCCCGACGTCGACGGCATGCCGATCGTGCACAGCACGTCCTTGATCGCGACGGGCGCGCCCGCGAGCTCGTGCAGCCGCTCGCCTGCGGCACGCCGATCGTCGATGGCGCGCGCCTCGTCGAGGGCGCCGGCGTTGACGTGGAGGAACGCGTGCAGCTCGCCGTCGACGGCCGCGATGCGGTCGAGGTGCGCCTGCGTCGCCTCGACGCTCGAGACGTCGCCGGCGGCGAGGAGGCCTGCGAGCTCGGCGCCGGAGCTGCGGGTGAGGTCCTGCGAGGTCACTGCTCCTCCCCCAGGATCGCGGAGACGCGGAAGCGCTCGCCGTCGTGGCTCGGCGCCCCGGCGAACGCCTCGGCGTGGCTGAGGGTCGCGCCCTCGACGTCGGGGCGCGTCACGTTCGCGAGCGGCACGGGGTGGCTCGTGGCGGGCACGTCGTCGCCGACGGCCTCCGAGACCTTCGCGATGGCGTCGACGATGGCCGAGAGCTCGGTGGTGAGGCTCTCGATCTCCTCGTCGGTGAGGGCGATGCGCGAGAGGCCGGCGAGGTGCTCGACCTGCTCGCGGGTGATGTCGGACATGCGTCTCCAGCTCGGAGGAAGGGATGCGTCCATCCTACGGAGCCGAGCGCATCCGCGGTCGCGGTGCGCTGGTGCGCGTCAGGCGCCGACGACGCGGAGCACCGTGAGCACGAGCAGCGCGGCGAACGGCACGAGCAGCACGCCCACGATCGCGGCGTGCACCCGGAGGTGGTCGCGCAGCAGCGCGACGTACTCGCGCAGCAGCGCGCTCGGCAGGTAGTAGCGGGCCGTGCGCGCACCGCGCGCGTGCCCTCGGATGCCGAGCGTGCGCAGCAGCGTCGCGGCGCGGAACGCGTGGTAGTCGCTCGTCACGACCGTCACGGGGCCGAGCACGCCGCGCTCCTCGAGGAGCGCTCGCGTCCGCTGCAGGTTCTCCTCGGTCGTGGTCGACGCCTCCTCGAGCAGCAGCCGATCGCGTGCGACGCCGAGCGACTCGGCGTGCTCGGCCATGGCCGACGCCTCGCTGCGCGGCTCGTCGGCGCCCTGCCCTCCCGAGAGCACGAGCAGCGTGCGCGGATCCTCGTCGGCGAGCGCGACGCCGCGCGCGACGCGGGCCGCGAGCAACGGCGACACGCGGCCGTCGACGAGCCCGGCGCCGAGCACGACGACCGCCGCGGCGACCGGCGCACGCGCGGCGATGCGCGCGTAGACGAGCGACCACAGCAGGTACGCGAGCAGCACGAGGCCGAGGTAGCCGATGGGCGCGGCGAGCACGAGCACGAGCACGACGACCCCGCCGAGCTCGGCGGCGATCGTGAGCCAGCCGAGCGCGTACAGCGCGAGGATCGCGACGCCGGCGAGGAGCGAGAGCAGATGCGCGGGCGAGCGCCGCTCCCGCAGCAGCATGAGCACGCCGTTCACCACGAGCGCCGAGCCGAGCACGAGGCCCGAGAGCACCGGGATGCCGACGAGCAGCGCCGCCTGCCCGAGCAGGCGCGCCTGGTCGTCGACGCCGAGCACCGCGCCGACGTCGCCGAGCGTCGTGACGAGCGACGACGCGAGGGCCGTGACGAGCGAGGTGACGGCGAGCGTCAGGAGGATGCCGGGTGCGAGGCGGCGCGGGTCGCGTGCTGCGAGGACGACGCCGACGATCGCGAGCGCCAGCGTGAGAGGCCCGGGCATCCCTCCACCCTATGCAGCCGGGCCGCCGGGATCAGCCGACGAGCCCCGCCGTGCGGACGACGCCGACGATCGTCATGGCGACGGCGAGCACGCCGAGCACGAGCAGCGTGCCGCGCGAGGGCCGCACGGTCGCGGCGAGCTCGCGCACGAGGGCGCCGGGTCGGTAGACGGGGCTCGACCACGAGTCGATCGCGTCGCCCTCGATGCCCAGGCGCTGCAGCAGCATCCGCGTGCGGGGCACGTGGTACTCGCTCGTCACGACGAGCCACGGCTCGGCCGCGCCGAGCGCGCGGGTGCGCACGAGGTTCTCCTCGGTCGAGGTCGACCGGTCCTCGAGGTCGATCGCCGCGGCGGGCACGCCGCACGCCTCCACGAGGTGCTCGGCCATCGCCGCCGCCTCGCTGCGGGGCTCGTCGCGGCCCTGCCCGCCGGACGCGACCATCCGCACGCTGGGATCGCCCGCATGCCACAGGGCCGCCGCCCGCTCGACGCGGCGGCGCAGCAAGGGGCCGACGTGCCTGCCCTTGAGCGCCCCACCGAGCACGACGATCGTGCGCGGCGTCATCCCCGGGGAGAGCGGGCGCGAGGTCGCCGCGTGCAGCAGGTACGCCGCGAAGGCGAGCCCGAGGATCCAGGCGGGCCAGCAGCAGTGCAGCAGGCCGGTCGCGAGGTCCGGCCGCGTCGGCGCGAGCACGATCGCGACGACGACGATCGCGGTGGCGACGATGCCGACGCCCGCGATCGCGAGGTCGTGCGGCTTGACCCGCTGCATGCGGCGCATCGCGATCGCATGCGCGAAGCCCGCGACGCCGAGCGTCGGCACCGTCGCGAGCGCCGCGATCCACGCCGCGGCGTCCACGACCCCGCGCCAGCCGTCGCGCACGCCGAACGCGATCGCGAGGGCGACCACGGCGAGTGCGACGGCGGCGCCCCACACCTCGAAGCGTCGCCCCAGCACCCGGTCAGCCTACGCGGCGGCTGCGTGCCGTCGGTCGTGCTGCGGGGCCAGCGCCGACGACAGCGACGCACCGAGCAGCACGGTGCGCAGGGCGCGCTCCGCGCCGTCGGCCACGAGCTCCGCGCCGCGCTCGCATGCCTCCGCGAGGTCCATCGGCGCGGGCAGGATGCCCTGCACGGCGTCGATGCCGATCGCGTGCACGCAGCTCGCGTCCGCGCCGATCGTGCCTGCGAGGGCGAGCACGGGCACGCCGGCCTCCGAGGCACGGCGCGCGACCTCGGCCGGCACCTTGCCACGCGGCGTCTGCCCGTCGATCGAGCCCTCGGCCGTGATGACGAGGTCGGCGTCCGCCATGGCCGCGTCGAGGTCGGTCTGGTCGAGCAGCACGTCGAAGCGCGGTCGCAGCGTCGCGCCGATCGCCGCGAGCCCGGCGCCGAGCCCACCCGACGCACCCGTGCCGAGCCCGTGCCGCAGGTCGATCGCCGCGGCGGCCGGCACGTCGTGCTCGAGCGTGCGCGCCCAGTGCTTCAGCGCACGTGCGAGGCGCTCGACCTGCTTGGGGCTCGCGCCCTTCTGCGGCCCGAAGACGCGGGCGACGCCGCGCGGCCCGGTGAGCACGTTCGTCGGGTTGCACGCGACCGTGATGCCCACGTCGGCCAGTCGCGGATCGAGCTGCGACAGGCCGACGCGGTCGAGGTCGCGCAGCGCCCTGGCGCCGAGGCCGAGCTCGCGACCGCGCTCGTCGAGCAGGCGAGCGCCGAGCGCCTGCAGCGCTCCGGCTCCCCCATCCGACGTGCCCGAGTCGCCGCAGCCGACGAGGATGCGCGTCGCCCCCTCGTCGAGCGCGGCGCGGATGAGCTCGCCGACGCCGTACGTCGTGGTGCGCAGCGGGTTGCGCCGGTCGCGCGGCACGAGCCGCAGCCCTGCGGCGGCAGCCATCTCGACGACGGCGGTCGTGCCGTCGCCGAGCATGCCCAGATGGCTCTTGATCGGCTCGCCGACCGGGCCGACGACCGTGCGACGCACGATGCGGCCGCCCGTCGCGGCGACGAGCGCCGCCGCCGTGCCCTCCCCGCCGTCGACGAGCGGCACGGTGCGCACCGTCGCGTGCGGCAGCACGCGGCGCACGCCCTCGGCGATGGCGTCGGCGACGACGTCGGCGTCGAGCGACTCCTTGAACCCGCTCGGGGCGACGAGCACGGTGGGGGCGGTGGACGTCATGGTGGACTCCTTCATCGGGTGCCGCGCAGGGCGACGGGGGTCTCGAGGGGCACGCCGAGCGCCGGCCACAGCCAGACGGCGGCGAGCAGCACGACGCCGACGACGATCGGGGCGGTGGCGGCGGCGAGCGCGACGAGGCTCGCGCGGTCGAACGTCGCGACGCCGGGCACCGACGCGAACATCGCCACCGGCTTCGCCGACGACGTGAGGGTGAGGCAGAAGCCGGCGGCGGCCGTCGACGCGAGGGCGGCCGACACGGGGTTGATGCCGGCGCCGAGCGCGACGACGAGCACGATGGGCAGCAGCACGGTCGCCCGCGCCGTGCGGGACTGCACCACGAGGTGCGCTGCCGCCGATGCGGCGACGATCGCGACGAGCACGAGCGCGGGATGCGCGCCGCCCAGCGCGCCGAGCGATGCCTGCGCGATGCGGTCCGCGGCACCGGTCGTGACGAGCGCCGTGCCGAGCGCGAGGGTCGCGGCGAGGAAGACGAGCAGCGACCACGGCACCGCCGCGAACGCATCCCGCGGCGTCGTCGTGCCGACGACGGGCAGCACGGCTGCGACGCCCCCGGTCATCGCGACGAGGGCGGGGTGGATGCCGTGCAGCGGCTCCGAGAGCCACAGCGCGATGACGAGGGCGAGCAGCGCGAGGGCTCGCACGCCGGCGGCGGACATCGAGCGGCCGTGCCGGTGGCTCGCGTCGCGCACGGCGGCGGCGACGTGCGCGACCGGGATCGCGCGCTCGGCGCGCGTGAGCCAGCCGAGCAGCACGATCTCCGTCGCTGCGACGCATGTGAGGATCGCGACGGGTGCGCCGAGCAGCAGCCACCAGAGGAACGAGATCGTCGTGCCCGTCGCCGCCTCCACGAGGCTCGCGGCCACGAGGTGCGCGCCGGCGCCGAGGATCGACGCGAACGCCGAGAGCAGGATGACGGCGGGGAAGAGCAACGAGAGCGCGCGCTGGTGCGCCGTCGGCAGCGCGAGGGCGATGCTGCGGAACACGGGCATCGCGAGGGCCGCGCGGCCGCTCGTCGCCGGCACGGCGAAGGTCGTGAGGACGAGCGCGATCGTCGTGCGATGCCACAGTCCGCGCACGGTGCGGGCGCGCCCCACGAGCGCGACGGCGGCGCGCTCGGCGACGCCCGACGACGTGAGCCCGGCCGCGAGCATGCACGATCCGACGAGCAGCCAGATCGTGGGGTCGCCGAGCGCGCCGAACGCCGCGTCGACGGGGATGGCGCCGACGAGCGCGAGCCCGACCATCGCCGCGAGCGCCACGACGGCGTCGTCGACGCGCGTGGCGATCCACGCGATCGTCGCGGCGGCGAGGCCAGCGACGACGAGCCGCTGGTCGAGGGTCCAGCCCGTCGTCGCGGCGAGGGCCCCGAGCCCGGCGGCAGCGACCGCCGCGGCGCGCACGATGCGGCCGACGACGATCCGCGGTGCGGCGGAGGCGATGGCGAGCGAGGTCATGCGCTCCACGGTCGGCGACGCACGCGAGATGCGCGTGAGACCCCGATGAGGGAAGTCTCATCGTCCGCGCGATGCCCTGGCTGCGTGCGCGGCTCGGCGTGGCGGGTTGCGCTGCGTTCGAACGTGTGTTCGAATCGCTGCCATGCGGTGGGAGGCTCAGCAGACGACGCACGTCGACGCCGACGCGCTGCCCGGGCTCGAGGAGCGCGGCGCGACGCTCGAGTCCTGGCCGACGCCCGGGTTCGACGGCATGGCGTTCCTGGAGGTGACGGCGCGCAGCGCCCTCAACCACGTCGCGGGCGGCGGCGTCATGGGCGGCGCGTGGACCATCAACCCGTACCGCGGCTGCCAGCACGCGTGCGTCTACTGCTTCGCTCGCGACACGCACCGATACCTCGACCTCGACGCAGGTCGGGACTTCGACTCGCGCATCGTCGTGAAGGCCAACGTCGTCGAGGTCCTCGAGCGCGAGCTGCGCACGACGCGACGCGACGTCGACCGCGTGCACCTCGGCACCAACACCGACCCGTACCAGCGGGCCGAGGGTCGCTACCGACTCATGCCCGGCATCCTGCGCGCGCTCGCGGAGCACGGCGCATCCATCGCCATCCTCACGAAGGGCACGCTGCTGCGGCGCGACGTGCCGCTGCTCGCCGAGCTCGCGAAGGAGGTGCCGGTCTCGATCGCCATGTCGATCGCGGTGTTCGACGACGCCCTGCAGCAGTCGGTCGAGCCGGGCACGCCGTCGACGGCCGCCCGACTCGCGACCGTGCGGGCCGTGCGCGAGGCGGGCCTCGACTGCGAGGTCTTCCTCATGCCGGTGCTGCCGGGGCTCACCGACACGCGCGCGCACCTCGAGCGGGCGTACGCGGCCATCGCGGAGGCGGGCGCGACGGGCGTCGCCACGTCGTCGCTGCATCTGCGGCCGGGGGCGCGCGAATGGTACCTGCAGTGGCTCGAGGCCGAGCATCCGCACCTCGTCGACCAGTACCGGCGCATCTACGGCGGCGGGGCGTACGCGTGCCACGACTACCGGGACTGGCTGCGTGCGCGCACGACGCCGCTCGCACGCCGGCACGGGCTCCTGCGCTCGCGGGTCGCCGACGGCACGGGCACGAACTTCGTCGCCAACGCACCGCGCCGCGGCGCGCAGCAGCTGCCGTCACGTCCCGTCGAGCCGGTCGACGCGCCCGCTCCCCTGTTCTGAACGGCCGCGCGCAGGTCGGCGCGGGCCGGGCGCCGCGCCGTCAGGCGGCGCGCACCGGCTGCTGCAGCTCGACGATCCAGTCGCCCTGATCGGCGGAGACGGCGCGCACGTACCGCTCCCGTGCGACGCCGCTCGGCACGAGCCCGCGCTCGGCGATCGCGTCGTGCAGCGTGCTCCATGTCGCTCGCACCCCCGCCATGGGTCCACGATGCTCGATCGTCGCCACCTGCTCCTCGGCATCGAGCTCGACGCTCTCGAGCCCCTCGGGCACGAGCATGCCGACGAGGTAGCCCGCCGCGACGCGCATGCGATCGCCCTCGCTCGCGTACGTCGCGATCGGCACGTCCTGGGCGCCCGGCGCGTGACCGAACACCGCCTGCACCTCCTGGAACAGCGCCTCCACGACCCCGGAGACCGCATCGGCGGGCACGACGTCGGTGGCGGCCGCGATGCGCATCGCGGGCAGGGGGCGGATGTCGATGTCGGTCACGCGGGCGCCTTCCGTGGGTGCGGTCAGGCTAGCGAGTCGACGCCGCCTCGCGCGCCAGGCTCTCGTTCGCCCAGCGCCCGAGGTCGTCGAGCACGGGCATGAGCCGCTCGCCCGCGTCGGTCAGCGCGTAGCGCACCGACACGGGAGGCCCGGGCTCGACGACGCGGTCGACGAGCCCCGCACCGACGAGCTCGGCCAGCCGGTCGGCGAGCATCGTGTCGCTGATGCCGGGCACGGCGCGTCGCAGCTCGGCGAACGAGCCCGCACCGAAGCCGAGCACGCGCAGCAGCATGCCGTTCCAGCGCTTGCCCAGCACCGAGAACGCGCGCGTGATCGCGGCGTCGCACACGTGCGGGTCGGCGGTCGGCTCGATCACGCCTCCATCGTACTTCTGCTACGGTCGTCCAAGTCGCTCTGCTTTTCTGAGCGACTACGGATGCGCGAGACGCGCATCCTCGCGATCCAAGGAGCAGCATGTCCCTCTTCCGTCTCGACGCGAGCATCATGCCCGCGACCTCCGCGAGCCGCGCGCTCGGCGACCTCGTCGAGTCCGCCTGGTCGACCGCGCATCCCGCCGGCGAGGTGCGTCGCCGCGACATCGGCACCGCGCCGATCGCCGCCGACCTCTGGGGCGCGGCCATCACCGAGGGCTTCACCGCCGAGTCAGACCGCACCGACCTCCAGCGCGAGGCGCGGCAGCTCGCCGCGACCCTCGCCGACGAGCTGCTCGGCGCCGACGCGATCCTGCTCACGGTGCCGCTGTACAACTACGGCGTCTCGCAGCACGCGAAGACGTGGTTCGACCTCGCCTACGCCGACCCGCGCATCGGACCCGGCGCGACGGGCCTCGCCGGCACGCCCGCGGTGCTCGTGACGGTGCTCGGCGGCTCGTACGCGCCCGGCACGCCCAAGGAGGGCTGGGACCACTCGACCGGCTGGCTCGAGCGCGCGCTGCGCGACGTGTGGGGGCTCGACCTCGAGGTCGTGCAGCGCGACCTGACGCTCGCAGGCGTCAACCCGGCGATGGACGAGCTGCGGCCGCTCGCCGACGAGCGCCGCATCGCCGCCGAGCAGCACGCGACCGCCGCCGGCGCGCGCCTCGCCGGCGCGCTCGCGGCCGCGCGCGGCTGAGCGACGCGTCGCGAACGCACGACGCCCCGCATCCACGCCGGATGCGGGGCGTCGTGCGTCGAGCCGTCGTGCGCCGCTACACGCGTCCCGTCAGGATGCCGTGCCAGTACACCTGCGGCAGCACGTGCCGGTCGAGCACGTACCAGGCACGGTGCGCGCGCAGCTGGTCGCGCGCCCGCACCGGCAGCGACCGCCGCAGCGCGCCGCTGCGGTCGTACTCCGCGAACGAGAGACGGCCCGCGCCGGTCGCGACGGGTGCGACCGTCGAGCCGTCGTACCGCTCGAGCTCCTCGCCGGCTCGCGCATGGCGGATGTTCTCGACGACGATGCGCGTCTGCGAGCGGAGCGCGCCGCCCGTGCGCGCGTCGCCGAGCGCTGCGGCGTCGCCGATGCCCCACACCCGCGGGTGCGCTCGGTGCCGCAGGGTGTCGGGGTCGACGTCGACGAAGCCGCCGGTGCCCGGGGCGTCGAGGCCCGACGCCTGCACGACGGGGGCGGCGACGTAGGGCGGCAGCAGGTGCAGCAGGTCGACGCGACGGCGCTCGTCGCCGCCGGCCCCGGCCAGCACGACGTCGTCGCCCTCGACCGCGGCGACGCGCACGCCCGTGCGCACGTCGACGCCCGCGTCGTCGAGATGGCGCCACCACTCCGCCTCGATCGCCGAGACGGGATGCAGCCGCGCCTCGTCGTGCACGAGGATGACGTCGATCGCGTCGCGCACGCCCTCGCGGCGCCACAGGTCGCAGGCGAGCAGCAGCGGCTTGAGCGCCGTCTCCCTGCCCGACGCCGGCTGTCCGTGGAGCGTGAAGATCGCCGTGCCGCGCTCGAGCGTGCGGATGCGCTCCCACGCGCGCTCGAGCAGCGCGTCGTCGAACGTCGAGATCGCCATGCCGCGCTGCACCGCGTCCGCGGCGCCCGGGATCGCATCCCAGTCGAGCCTCGCGCCCGGCGCGACCACGACGTCGCCGCCTGCGACCTCGGTGCCGTCGGCGCAGGTCACGATGCGCGTGACGGGATCGACCGCGACGGCCGCCGTGCGGTGCCACGTGACGCCGTCGGGGATGAGGTCGGCCTGCGGCCGCGACAGCTCGCGCGCATCGGCGAGCCCGAGCCCCACGTAGTTCTGCAGCGGCTTGTAGACGTGCCGCAGCGACGGCTCGACGAGCCCCACGTCGGCGCAGCCGCGCCTGCGCAACCTCGCCGCCGTCGCGAGTCCGCCGTTGCCGGCGCCGATCACCAGGACGTCGTGCCGATGCGTGGTCATTGGAGCCACGCTACGGCGGCGCCGTCCGCCGTGCTCGGGGTTGACGTCGGTCGTCGCAGACCGCGTGCACGGCGTCCCGTCAGGGCAGCGCGTACCTCGCGGGATCGAGCGTCAGCAGATCCTCGAGGTAGGCGAGGTTCGCCGGCTCCGTCTCGACGCCCTCGGTGAGATGCCACGTGCCCCACTCGAGCAGCATGTACTCGATCGCCGTCGGCCACAGCGCACGCTCGGCGTCGTCGAGCCGCTGGGCGCGCTCGAGGTAGCCGGCGAGGAAGGCGAGCCACTCGTCGCGTGCGAGCGCCCGGCCCGCGCAGCCGGCGTGCTCCAGCGGGAACAGCAGCACCGCGACCGCCAGGTCGAGGATGCGAGGCGCGAGCGCTGCGTTCTCGAGGTCGACGGCGAGCGCGCCCTCGGCGTCGAACAGCAGGTTCGACGCTCGGTGGTCGAGCGAGACGGGCATGTGCGGCAGCCGGGCGGCGCGGACCGTCGCGAGCGTCGCCGGGAAGCGCTCGAGCGCCGCGACCCACGGCTCGGCGTCTGCGCTCGGCCAGTGCTCGGCGGCCGATGCGCGCAGCGCCTCCACGTCGTCCGCGATCGAGTCCGCCGCATCCGAGCCCCACTCGAACGGCGGGAAGCCGTCGATCGCGAGGTCGGCCGAGACCGCGTGCATGGCGCCGAGCAGCCGACCCGCCGAACGGATGTCGTCGACGGAGCCGTCCCACGCGCGTCCGTGCAACCGCGGGTACGCCACCCACGACTCGACTCGCTGCTCGCCGTCGTCGTCGACGACGTCGATCGCGACGGGCGGCAGCAGCGGCTCGACGGTGCGGATGCCGTGCGCCACGAGGGCCCGCTGCCACGCCTCGAGCGCGGGCTGCGCCGATCCCCAGGTGCGCTTCACGACGGCGCGCACGTCGCCGTCCGGCCCGTGCACACGCGCCCACCAGACGAGCGAGTACGGGTGGATCGACTCGGTGCCGTCGATCGTCGCCTGGGCACCGAAGGCCGCGCTGACGCTCGCGTGGACGCTCATGCCCCAAGGCTACGAGCGTCAGCGAGTGGGCCAGTGCCACGCGGGCACGTCGAGCGGTCCCTCGCGGCCTGCGACGAGCGTCTCGCCGTCGTGCTTCTCGAGCTCGATGCGCGCGCCGCCGAGAGCGTCGGCGAGCCGCTGCTGGTGCGTGACGACCACGACCTGCGTCGCCTCCGCCGCCTGCTGCACGAGCGCGGCGAGGGGCTCGACGAGGTCAACGTGCAGGCTGCGCTCGGGCTCGTTGAGCACCACGAGCGTCGGCTTCTCCGCCGAGAGCAGCGCGGCGACGAGCAGCAGGTACTGCAGCGTGCCGTCGGAGAGCTCGGGGGCGGCGAGCGGCCGCAGGAGCCCTGGCTGCTCGAGCGCGACGCTCATGCGGCCGTCAGCCATCGGCAGCAGCAGCCGCGATCCCGGGAACGCGCGATCGACGGCGGCGTGCACCTCGCGGTCCCAGCCCGCCTCGATCGCCGTCTGCAGCACCGCCGCGAGGTTGGCGCCGTCGTCGTCGAGGCGCACGGCACGCGTCGCGACCTGCGGCTGCCGCGCGGGCGCCGACCGGTCGGTGCGCAGCGCGTCGTGGAACCGCCAGCCGCGGAGCATCCGGCGCGCGCCCGCGAGCTCTGCCGCCTCCGCGTGCCCGGCGAGCTCGTCGAGCACCGACGCCCACGGATGCATGCCGGCGGCGAGCTGCTGCCATCCGCCGTCGCCGCGCATGCGCGCGAGCCCGCGCTTGCGGTCCACGAGCACGCCGGCCGGGCGCGGATCGCTGCCCGCGAAGACGTGCTCCTGCTTCATCTCGGGATCGAGGTCGAAGGCGCTGCGCCCCGCGACCGGGATGCCCAGGTCGATCGCGTAGCCCAGCTCGTCGGTCGCGACGCCGAGGCGCAGCGAGACGGGTCCCGAGCGGACCGTGCCCTGCACGGCCCGCCCCTGCGAGGAGCCCTGCTCGGGACCGGCCCAGCGGACGGCATCCAGGCCTCCGACGGCGGCGAGCGATGCGATGACCCGCCCTTCGCCGCAGTCGGCGAGCAGGCGCAGCGACCGGTAGAGGTTCGACTTGCCGCTGCCGTTCGCACCCGTGACGACCGTGGGGGCCTCGAGGTCGACGACGAGGGATCGGATCGACCGGTACCCCTCGATCGCGAGCCTGCGGATCATGCGCCGCTGGGGGTCATGCGCCCAGCAGCCCGCGCACGTACGCCGCCTGGCCCGCGTGCTGGATGTCGTCGTCGGCGACGCTCACGAGTCGCACCGCGAGCGTGACGGGCGGGTCCCACCGCTCGTCGACGACGCGATCGAGGTCGCCGGCGCCGATCGACTCGAGGTAGCCGATCGTGCGCGCGTGCACGGCGGCGAAGTAGCCCAGCAGCGCGTCGACGGACTCGGGGCGCACGGCGGCGACGTCGTCCGCGTCGTGCCCGTAGCCCGTGTCGTCGGCGTCCGGCTCGCGACCGAAGCGGTGCGCCCAGTCGCCCGAGATCCACTCCTGCTCGGCGCCGACGCCGTCCGCGCCCGCGCCGACCTCGCCCATGAGCTCCGAGACGTGGTGGTCCTGCACGCGTGCGAGATGCCACACGAGCCAGCCGATGCTGTTCGCGCCCTCGGCGGGGCGAGCGACGAGCTGCTCGGGCGTCAGCCCTTCGACGGCACGCTGCACCTCCCCCGGGATGCGTCCGTACAGCTCCTGCAGCAGGGCGATGGCGTCCATCAGGCCTCCGTCGTCTCGGTGGTGTCGTCTTCCGCGGTCTCGTCGGCCGCGGCGTCCTCGGGCAGCGCGATGGCGCCCGGTCCCTCGGTGACGAGCAGGTGGAACTGCGCGGCGTCGATGATGCGCACGCCGAGGGCCTCGGCCTTCGTGAGCTTCGATCCCGCCCCGGGGCCGGCGGCGACGTAGTCGGTCTTCTTGGAGACGCTCGAGGCAGCCTTGCCGCCGGCGGCCATGATCGCCTCCTGCGCGCCCTCGCGGGAGTAGCCCTCGAGCGATCCGGTGGCGACGACCGTGAGGCCCGCGAGCACGCCGCCCGCTGCCGCCGCCGCGCCGGGACCGGGGTGGTCGGGCGTCGCGAAGCGCACGCCGTCGGCGCGCCACTGCTCCACGATCTCGCGGTGCCAGTCGACCTCGAGCCAGTCCTTGACGGCGTCGGCGATGATCGGGCCGACGCCCTCGACCTCGGCGAGCTGCTCGCGCGTCGCATCCTCGATCGCCTGCAGCGATCCGAACCATCCAGCGAGCGCCCGCGCGGCCACGGGGCCGACGTGGCGGATGTTGAGGCTGACGAGCTGGCGCCACAGGTCGGTGGTCTTGGCACGCTCGAGCTCTGCGAGCAGCGTCGTCGCCTGCTTCGACGGCTGCGGACCCTCGAGGCCCTCCTTGCGCTCGGCGGCGGTCGGGTTGCGCTGGAACGGCGTGCGGCGCGAGACCTCGTCGGTCTTGGGGTCGCGCTTGGGCTCGCCGGTCTCGCCGTCGCGCACGATGACCTCGATGCCGATGAGGTCGTCGAGCGCGAGGCCGAACAGCCCCGCCTCCGTCACGAGCGGCGGCTGCTCGGGCACCGACGGCTGCGTCAGCGCGGCGGCGGTCACCTCGCCGAGCGCCTCGACGTCGAGCGCGCCGCGGCTGCCGATGTGCTCGACGCGGCCCCGCACCTGCGCGGGGCACGACCGCGCGTTGGGGCACCGCAGGTCGATGTCGCCCTCCTTCATGGGGCGCAGCTCGGTGCCGCAGTCGGGGCAGTCCTTTGGCATGACGAAGGCGCGCTCCGAGCCGTCGCGCAGCTCGGCGACGGGGCCCAGCACCTCGGGGATGACGTCGCCCGCCTTGCGCAGCACGACGATGTCGCCGATGAGCACGCCCTTGGCGACGACGACGTCCTGGTTGTGCAGCGTCGCCTGGCGCACGACCGATCCCGAGACCTTGACGGGCTCCATCATCGCGAACGGCGTCGCGCGACCCGTGCGGCCCACGCTCACGACGATGTCGACGAGCCTCGTGTGCACCTCCTCGGGCGGGTACTTGTACGCGATCGCCCAGCGCGGCGCGCGGCTGGTGGCGCCGAGCTCGTCGTGCAGCGCGAGCTCGTCGACCTTGATGACGATGCCGTCGATCTCGTGCTCGACCGAGTGCCGCTCGCGGCCGTACTGCTCGACGAACTCGACGACGCCATCCACGTCGTCGACGACGCGCAGGTACGGGCTCGTCGGCAGCCCCCAGTCGGCGAGCAGGCCGTAGACCTCCGACTGCGTCGCGACGGGCGGGTCCTGCCACGCGCCGATGCCGTGCACGTAGAGGCGCAGTGCCTGCACGCGCGCGTCGCCCGCCTCGCGGTCGAGGCCGTCCTTCTTGTCGAGCTGCTGCCGCAGGCCGCCGGATGCGGCGTTGCGCGGGTTCGCGAACGCCGGGAAGCGGCGCAGCGCGGAGTCGATGGCCTTCTGCTCGTCGAACTCGCCGCGACTCGCCGCGGGCCGCGACTCCCACCGCTCGCGGGTGAGCTCCAGCTGGCGCGCGCGCAGCCGCTCCTGCAGCTCGTTGAGCGCCTCGAACTCGGCGGACGGGATGAAGACCTCGCCGCGCACCTCGACGAGCGCGGGATGCCCGGAGCCCGAGAGCTCGCGCGGGATGCCCGCGACGCGCAGGGCGTTCTCGGTCACGTCCTCGCCCACGCGGCCGTCGCCGCGCGTCGCGGCCGAGACGAGCACGCCGTGCTCGTAGCGCAGCGCGATGGCGAGGCCGTCGATCTTCAGCTCGCACAGCCACGCGCCCTCGCGGCCCGCCGACGCGACGGTCTTCGCCGCCCACTCGCGCAGCTCCTCGACCGAGAAGACGTTGTCGAGGCTCAGCATGCGCTCGGCGTGCGTGACGGGGTCGAAGAGCGCCGAGACCGTGCCGCCGACGGTCTGCGTCGGCGAGTCCTGGGACTGCAGCTCGGGGTGCTCGGCCTCGAGCGCCTCGAGCTCGTGCACGAGCGCGTCGTAGTCGGCGTCGGAGAGCACCTGGGCGTCCTGCTGGTAGTAGGCGTCGCGTGCCCGCTCGATCTGCTCGCGGAGCTGCTGTGCGCGGTCGTTGGCCGCGTCGAGCGTCGTCGTCATGCCCCCATCCTGCCGCGAACCGCCCACAGGGATCCGGCCCCTTGCCGGATCCGGCGACCGCCCTCGACCATCGACCGGTCGCTCGTGGTGACGACTGGTCGCTCGTGGCGATCGACTGGTCGCCAGTGGCGATCGACTGGTCGCCGGTGGTTGCCACGAGTGACCGATCCCGGCCACGAGCGACCAGTCGGCGATGCCTCAGACGGGCGCGGGCTCCGCGGCGACCGTGCGGTCGATCGTGCACTGGCCGAGCACGCGCGTGCCGAGGTACAGCACGGCCGACTGGCCCGTGGCGACGCCCGAGAGCGGCGCGTCGACGCGCACGACGAGCTCGTCGTCGACGAGGAACGCGGTCGCGGGCACGGGATCGGCGTGCGCGCGGATCTGCACCTCGACCGCGAGGCCCGCATCCGACGTCGCCCCATCCAGGCCCGGGTGCCGCTCCCCCGCCCACGAGACGCGACGGCCGCCGAGCTCGACGACCGCGAGCGCCTCGCGCGGACCCACGACGACCTCGCGCGTCGCCGGCTTGACCTCGAGCACGAAGCGCGGGCGTCCGTCGGGGCTCGGCACGCCGAGGTGCAGGCCGCGGCGCTGCCCGACCGTGAAGCCGTGGGCGCCGGCATGCTCGCCCACGACGGTGCCGTCGCGCTCGACGATCGCACCCGGCGCATCTCCGAGCCGCTCGGCGAGGAACCCGCGGGTGTCGCCGTCGGGGATGAAGCAGATGTCGTGGCTGTCGGGCTTGCTGGCCACGGTGAAGCCGCGGCGCTCGGCCTCGGCGCGCACCTCCGCCTTCGACGGGGTGTCGGCGAGCGGGAACATGCAGTGCGCGAGCTGGTCGGTCGTCAGCACGCCGAGCACGTACGACTGGTCCTTCGCCCAGTCGGCGGCGCGGTGCAGCTCGGGCCCGGATGCCGTGTCGACGACGCGTGCGTAGTGGCCGGTGGCGACGCGGTCGAAGCCGAGGCCGATCGCCCGGTCGAGCAGGGCTGCGAACTTGATGCGCTCGTTGCAGCGCAGGCACGGGTTCGGCGTGCGGCCCGCGGCGTACTCGCCGAGGAAGTCGTCGACGACCTCCTCCTGGAACCGCTCCGAGAAGTCCCACACGTAGAACGGGATGCCGAGCCGGTCGGCGACGCGGCGCGCATCCATCGCGTCCTCGACGGTGCAGCAGCCGCGGGATCCGGTGCGCAGCGTGCCCGCGTTGCGGTTGAGGGCGAGGTGCACGCCGACGACGTCGTGCCCAGCCTCGACGGCGCGCGCAGCGGCGACGGCGGAGTCGACGCCACCCGACATCGCTGCGAGCACCTGCATGCGTCCACGGTACCGAGCCGTGCGCGTCCCTCCGAAGCCGTGACTGGTCGCTCGTGGTCGGGAGTGGTCGCTCGTTGCGACCACCAGTGACCAGTCAGTCGTATCGAGCGACCAGTCGCCGCCACGAGCGACCAGTCATGGATGCGGATGCGCCGCCTACGCCGACGCCGCCCGCGCCGTCGCGATCGCGGCGGGCAGGGCGGCGCAGAGGGCGTCGACGTCGTCGGACGTCGTGGAGCGGCCGAGGGAGACGCGCAGCGGCGCGAGGTGCCCCAGCCCCATGGCGCGCAGCACATGCGACGGCTCCTGCACGCCGGCGGTGCAGGCGGAGCCGTTCGACACGGCGAAGCCGAGGCGGTCGAGCGCGAAGACGACGGTCTCCGCGTCGACGTCGGCGAGGGCGAGATGCGCGATGTGCGGCGCGCGTGCATCCGCGGGCGCCGTCGCCACGACCCCCGGCACTGCCACGCCCGCTGCGAGCACGCGATCGCGCATCCCCGCCAGGCGCGACGACTCCGCCTCCAGCTCCGCCACGGCCTCGGCGATCGCGATCGACGCGAGGTGGGCGCCGAGCACGTCCTGCGTGCCCGAGCGCAGCCCGCGCTGCTGCCCGCCGCCGTGCACGATCGGCGCGATCGGCGCATCCCTGGCCACGAGCAGCACGCCGACGCCCACGGGTCCGCCCACCTTGTGCGCCGAGAGCCCGATCGTCGTCGCTCCCGACGACGACAGCCCCAGCGACCGCGCCGACACCGGCACGTGCCCGAGCGCCTGCACGGCATCCACGTGCATCGGCACGCCGGCCGACCGCGCCGACGCCGCCAGCCCTGCGACGTCCTGCACGGTGCCGATCTCGTTCGACACCCACAGCGCCGTCGCGAGCGCCGCCCCGTCGAGCGCGGCGGCGAAGGCGTCGGCATCCACCACGGCGGTCGACGAGATCGGCACCCAGCGCACCTCGCGTCCGGCAGCCGCGAGCGCCTCGGCGGTGTCGAGCGTCGCGTGGTGCTCGCCATCGGGCACGACGAGCGCTCCGGGGCGCACGCGCGCGATGCCCTGCAGGGCGAGGTTCGTCGACTCCGTGCCGCCCGACGTGAGCACGACCTCCGTCGGGTGCGCGTCGAGCGCGTCGGCGATGCGCTCGCGAGCCTCCTCGAGCAGGGCCGCGGCCCGCTGCCCCGCGCGATGCGTGGAGGCGGGATTCGCGAGCGCCGGCGCGTCGGCCATGGCTGCCAGCACCGACGGCCGCAGAGGCGTCGTGGCAGCGTGGTCGAGGTACCGCATGGCGTCGCCTAGCCTATGGAGCATGGATCGGTTCGTCGGAGACCTCGGTCTCCGGCAGACCGATCGGGGCCACGGCCTGCGCGTGTGGTCGCGCAGCGCGACCGCCATGGAGCTGCGCCTCTTCGACGCGCACGACCTCGACCGCGTCACCGACCGCGTCCCCATGACCAAGGGCGACGACGACGTGTGGAGCGTGGAGTCCGACCTGCTGCAGCCGGGCGTCGCCTACGCGATCGGCGTCGACGGCCCCACCGGGCCGACGCATCGCTTCGACGCGAGCCGGCACGCCCTCCCGCCGCATGCGAAGGGCATCCAGCGCACGCGCTCCGGCGACCATCGCGCGACGGTCATCGACTCGACCTTCGACTGGGGGGACTCGAGGCGCCCGGGGACGCCGCTGGACGAGACCGTCGTGTACGAGGCGCACGTCAAGGGCCTCACGCAGCTGTCGCCGCACATGCCCGAGGAGCTGCGCGGCACGTACGCGGGCCTCGCGCATCCCAGCACCATCGCGTACCTCAAGGACCTCGGGGTGACGGCGGTGCAGCTGCTGCCCATCCACTACTTCCTCTCCGAGCAGCGACTGCTCGGCCAGGGTCGCGTCAACTACTGGGGCTACAACACGCTCTCGTGGCTCACGCCGCACAGCGACTACGCGTCGCGCGCCAACCGCCTCGACGGCACGGGCGGCGTGCTGCGCGAGGTCAAGGGCATGGTGCGCCTGCTGCACGAGGCGGGCCTCGAGGTGTACCTCGACGTCGTCTACAACCACACGGCCGAGGAGGGCCCGGGCGGCCCCGCGCAGAGCCTGCGCCTCATCGACGACGCCTCGTACTACCGGCAGACCGACGAGGGCCACTACATCGACGTCACCGGCTGCGGCAACACCGTCGACTACTCGCTGCCGGCGGCGCAGGCGCTCGTGCTCGACAGCCTGCGCTACTGGGCGCACGACGTGCAGATCGACGGCTTCCGCTTCGACCTCGCGGTCACGCTGGGGCGCGGCGAGGATGCGTCGTTCTCACCCGACCATCCGCTGCTGCGCGCGATCGCGACGGATCCGACGCTGCGCGGCGTGAAGATGATCGCCGAGCCGTGGGACGTGGGCATGGGCGGCTGGCAGGTGGGCCAGTTCGGCGACGGCTGGAGCGAGTGGAACGACGGGTACCGCGACCGCGTGCGGGAGTTCTGGCTCGCCGACCACCGCCGGCTGCGACACGGCGAGGCGGCGAGCACGTCGGTCGGCCCGATCGCGCACGCGATCTCGGGCAGCCAGGGATCGTTCACGGGTCGCCGCGGTCCGCTCGCGAGCGTCAACCTCGTCACGGCGCACGACGGCTTCACGCTCACGGACCTCGTGCGCTACGACGAGAAGCACAACCTCGCCAACGGCGAGGACAACCGCGACGGCACGAACGACAACCGCTCCTACAACCACGGCGTCGAGGGCCGCACCGAGGACGTGGACGTGCAGCTCGACCGGCGTCGGTCGATGCGCAACGTGCTCGGCACCCTGCTGGTGTCGGCGGGCATCCCCATGCTCACCGCCGGCGACGAGTTCGGGCGTACGCAGCGCGGCAACAACAACGCCTACTGCATCGACTCGGCGCTCACGTGGATGCCGTGGATGCGCAAGCCGTGGCAGGACGAGTTCCTCGAGCAGACGCGCAGGCTCATCCGCCTGCGCCGCGAGCATCCCGCGCTGCGCCCCCTCGAGTTCGGTCGCGACGACTACCGCGTCGCCGGCTCGAGCCGGATGGAGTGGTTCAACGCGTTCGGCGCGCCCATGACGATCGAGGACTGGGAGCACGCGCACGACCGCACGGTGCAGTACATGGCGGAGTCGACGCCGATCGACGAGCCGTACTCGCGCGTGCTCGTGATGCTGCACGGCTCGACGCGCGACGCGCAGGTCACGCTGCCGAACGCCGACGGCGTCGAGGCCTTCGAGCTGCTGTGGTCGAGCGCCGACGACCGCCACGACGGCGAGGTGCACGTGCCGGGCGACACCGTGACGGTGCAGCCGATGAGCCTGCGCGTCTACCGCGTGGATGGCGTGCCGGAGTCGGGCGAGCCCGAGGCCGAGCTCGTGGTCATGCGCTCGCGCTCGACGCCGCCGCCTCCCCCGCCGCCGACGATCGGCTGACGCGAGCCCGCGGCGAGCCGCGTCACTCCGCCTCGACGCTGCCCCGTGCGCGCAGCCGCACGCCCGCCCAGAGCAGCAGCGCGCCGAAGGCCACAGCGACCGACATGCTCAGCCAGATCGGGACGCTGCGGACGCCGCCGACCTCGCCGAGCCTCCCCTGCAGTCCTGCGAGCAGGAGTCCGCCGACGCCGATGATCGTCAGCAGGCTGCCGACGATGAGGAGGAGCAACGCGCGCGCACGGCGCCGCCGCGGGGTCATGGGTCGGCGATCGATGGGGCCGACGCCCTCGGGGACCATCGGACCTCAGCCCGCGACGGCGACGAGGCCGAGCTCGGCGGGCGACGCCAGCAGGTCGTGCGCCGGCACGACGCGCACGGCGTAGCCGAAGGTGCCCGCGCGCAGCACGGGCAGCGTCGCGGCGAAGCGGTCGGCCGACGCCGAGGCACCCTCGTGCGCCAGGGCGAACGTGCGCGTGTCGTGCAGCTCTCCCCCGTCGGCCATCAGCCCGCCCACGACCTCGACGCGCACGTCGTCGGGCTCCAGCGCGCCCAGCTCGACGTAGGCGCGCACGTCGATCGAGTCGCCCACGACCGGCGGGCTGTCGACGCCGTCGATCTCGACGTGGAGCACGCGCACATCTTGGAAGCCCTCGCGCACGCGCGTCGTCCACGCCGCGAGCTCGCGCGCCGGCGCGTACCCGTCGGCCGACACGGCGCGCTCGGCCAGCGCGGCGGGCGCGTAGAGGTCGCGCACGTACTGCTGCAGCATGCGCTCGGCGCTCAGCTCGGGGCTCAGCGTCTCGAGCGTGTGCCGGATCGACGCGATCCAGTCGCGCGGCAGCCCGCGCTCGTCGCGGAGGTAGAAGCGGGGAGCGACCTGATGCTCGACGAGGTCGTACAGCGCGGTCGCCTCGAGCGCGTCGCGCGTCGCGGCATCCACGCGCTCGTTGGCCGACGGGATCGCCCAGCCGTTCTGCTCGTCGTGGTGCTCGTCCCACCAGCCGTCGAGGATCGACAGGTTGAGCGAGCCGTTCAGCGCCGCCTTCATGCCGCTCGTGCCGCACGCCTCGAGCGGCCGCAGCGGGTTGTTGAGCCAGACGTCGCAGCCCGGGTACAGGGTCTTCGCCATCGAGATGTCGTAGTCCTCGAGGAAGACGATGCGCTCGCGCACCGCGGGATCCTGCGCGAACCGCACGAGCTCCTGGATGAGCTGCTTGCCCTGCTCGTCGGCGGGATGCGACTTGCCCGCGATCACGAGCTGCACGGGGCGCTCGGGATGCGTCAGCAGCGCCCGCAGGCGCTCGCGGTCGTGGAGCATGAGGGTGAGGCGCTTGTACGTCGGCACGCGGCGTGCGAAGCCGATCGTGAGCACGTCGGGGTCGAGCAGGCGGTCGATCCACGCGGGCGCGGCGCCCTGGTTGCGCTCATGCTGGCGCCGGGTGCGCGTGCGCGCCTCCGTCACGAGCTGCTGGCGCATGTCCCGCCGCACGGCCCACAGCATGTCGTCGGCGAGCGCCTCCGAGCCCCAGTCCGCCTTGGTGGTGTCGCTCGCGCCGAGCACCTCGGCCGCGAGGCGCTTGAGGTGCGGCGACGTCCACGTCGCCGCGTGCACGCCGTTCGTCACCGATCCGATCGGCACGTCGTCGGCGTCGAAGCCCGGCCAGAGCGCGCCGAACATCTCGCGCGAGACGCTGCCGTGCAGCCGCGAGACGCCGTTGGCACGCTGCGCGAGCGCGAAGCCGAGATGCGCCATGTTGAACACGCCCTCGGTCTCCTCGGCGCCGAGGGCGAGCACGTCGTCGGCGTCGATGCCCGGCACGAGCTCGCCGGTCGCGAAGTGGGCGCGCACGAGGGAGGCGTCGAAGCGGTCGATGCCGGCGGGCACGGGCGTGTGGGTCGTGAAGACCGTGCCCGCACGCACGACGCGCAGCGCCTCGGCGAACGAGAGGCCCTCGGCGACGAGCGCGCCGATGCGCTCGAGCCCGAGGAAGCCGGCGTGGCCCTCGTTCGAGTGGAAGACCTCGGGCATCTCGCCGCCCGTGCGCTCGGCGTAGGCGGCGAGGGCGCGCACGCCGCCGATGCCCAGCAGCAGCTCCTGCACGAGGCGGTGCTCGCCGCCGCCGCCATAGAGACGGTCGGCGACGCCGCGCAGCTCGGGCGCGTTCTCGCGGACGTTCGTGTCGAGCAGCAGCAGCGGCACGCGGCCGACGCGTGCCTCCCAGATGCGCGCGTGCAGCGTGCGGTCGCCCGGCAGCGCGAGCGTGACGAGCACGGGCACGCCGTCGTCGTCGCGCAGCACCGTGAGCGGCAGGCCGTCGGGGTCGAGCACCGGGTAGGACTCCTGCTGCCAGCCCTCGGCGGAGATCGCCTGGCGGAAGTAGCCCGCCTGGTAGAACAGGCCGACGCCGACGATGGGGATGCCGAGGTCGCTCGCCGCCTTCAGGTGGTCGCCCGCGAGGATGCCGAGGCCGCCCGAGTACTGGGGCAGGGCGCTGGTGATGCCGAACTCGGGCGAGAAGTAGCCGATCGACCGGGGCGCGCCGTCGAGCGACTGGTACCAGCGCGCCTGCGACAGGTAGTCGTCGAGGTCCTGCGCGAGCGCGTGCACGCGTCCGACGAAGCCCTCGTCGGCCGCGAGCTCGGCGATGCGCTCCTGGCCGACGCGGCCGAGCAGCTGGATGGGGTCGTGCCCGGCGCCGCGCCACGCGTCGAGGGAGACCTCGCGGAACAGCTCGCGGGTGGGCTCGTGCCACGACCATCGCAGGTTCGTGGCGAGCGCCTCGAGCGGGCGCAGCGACTCCGGCAGCGACGATCGGACGGTGAACGTGCGGATGGCCTTCACGTGTGCAGCGTAGCGACGCGGAGATAGCACAGGCGATGGCGACCCGCGATCCCCCGAGACGGTGATCGGACGGATGCGCGGCTTCGATAGCGTGGGCTCCGTGGCGAAGGAGAAGCGCCGAGGCGCGTTCAGCAGGAGGAAGCCCGAGGATGCGGCCGTGCCGTCTCGGGCAGCAGCACCCGAGCCCGTGACGGCGCAGGAGCCGCCGGTCGAGCCGCCGGCGCTCGTCGAGCCGCCGAGGCCGTCGCTCGTCGAGCCACCGGCGACGGACGCGGACCCCGCGCCCGCCGACCCGCCCGCGCTCGTCGAGCCGCCGAAGCCCACGCTCGGCCTGCGGCGCCCGGTCTCGGCACCGCGCCCCGCGTCGACGGCGACGACCGCCGCATCGAGCCTGCCTCCGGTGCCCGCCGAGCCCAGCGTCCCCGCCGAGCCGAGCGTGCCCGCCGAGCCGAGCACGCCGCTGCCGCCTGCGCAGCCGGCGACGCCGGCCGCGCCGCCGGCCCCGCCCGCGCCGCAGGCTCCTCCGGCGACCGACGCGACGGCCGTCCCCGCGACGTCCGCGCCCGCGGTCGAGCCCGTCTCGGCTCCGACGCCGCCCGCCTACGCGTCGACGCCGCTGCCGCCGTCGGCACCGCGCCCGGCCGCGAGCGCCACGACCGCGGCCCCCGCCGCCGCGCCCGATCCCCGCACGCAGGTGCACACCGGGCGCATCCCCGTGCGCGATCTCTTCCCCGTCGTGCCCGGCTCGCCGCATCCCGCGAAGGCCGTCGTCGGGGAGGTCGTGCCGTTCTCGGCCACCGTGTTCCGCGAGGGCCACGACCAGATCGGCGCGACCCTCGTGCTCACGGCGCCCTCGGGCGCCGTGCATCGCGAGGCCATGCGCCTCGTCGCCCCCGGCACCGACCGCTACTCGGCGCTCGCCGCGATCGACGAGCAGGGCATGTGGACCTGGCACGTCGAGGGCTGGAGCGACGACTGGGGCACGTGGCTGCACGACGCCGAGATCAAGATCGGCGCCGGCATCGACGTCGAGCTCATGCTCGAGATCGGCGCTCGCCTCATGGAGCGCTCGATCGCCGACGCGGACGGCCCCGCGAGCCTCGCCGAGGTCGCCGCCGCGCTGCGGGACGAGACGCGCACGCCCCAGGACCGCTGGGCCGCCGCGACCACGCCGACGGTGCGCGCGCAGCTGCAGGAGCATCCGCCGCGCGCGCTCGTGTCCACCTCCGACGAGGTGCCGCTGAAGGTCGAGCGCACGAAGGCGCTCGTCGGCTCCTGGTACGAGTTCTTCCCCCGATCCGAGGGCGCTCGCAAGACGGCGGACGGATGGGTGTCCGGCACCTTCCAGACCGCGAAGGAGCGCATCCCGGCCGTCGCCGCCATGGGCTTCGACGTGCTGTACCTGCCGCCGATCCACCCGATCGGCGAGGTGAACCGCAAGGGGCCGAACAACACGCTGACGCCGGCACCGGGCGACCCCGGCAGCCCATGGGCCATCGGCTCGAAGGACGGCGGGCACGACGCCATCCACCCCGACCTCGGCACGATCGACGACCTGAGGGACTTCGTGGCCGAGGCCGGCAGGCACGGCATCGAGGTGGCGCTCGACTTCGCGCTGCAGTGCGCGCCCGACCATCCGTGGGTCACCGAGCACCCCGACTGGTTCACGCAGCTGCCCGACGGCACGATCGCCTTCGCCGAGAACCCGCCGAAGAAGTACCAGGACATCTACCCGATCAACTTCGACCACGACCCCGCGGGCATCGCGCACGAGACCGTGCGGCTGCTCGAGCAGTGGGTCGACTGCGGCGTGCAGATCTTCCGCGTCGACAACCCGCACACGAAGCCCGTGTGGTTCTGGGAGTGGGTCATCGCGACGATGACCGAGCGGCACCCCGACGTGATGTTCCACGCCGAGGCGTTCACGCGCCCCGCGATGATGCAGACGCTCGCGCAGGTCGGCTTCCAGCAGTCGGTGACGTACTACGCCTGGCGCAACACGAAGGACGAGCTCGCCGAGTACCTCGCGGAGGTGTCGGGCGAGCAGGCGGCGTGGTTCCGGCCGAACTTCTGGACGAACACGCCCGACATCCTCACGGAGTTCCTGCAGTTCGGCGGCGTGCCGGCCTACAAGATCCGTGCCGCGATCGCCGCGACGGCCGTGCCGTCGTGGGCGGTCTACGCCGGCTACGAGCTCATCGAGGACGTCGCACGCCCGGGCTCCGAGGAGAACGTCGACAACGAGAAGTACGAGTACAAGGAGCGCGACTGGGCACGGGCCGAGCGCCTGGGCACCTCGATCGCGCCCTACCTCACGCGCCTCAACCGCATCCGCTCCGAGCATCCCGCGCTGCAGCAGCTGCGCAACCTCACGGTGCACTGGAGCGACGACGACGGCGTGCTCGTGTTCTCGAAGCACCTCGACGGTCGCTTCACGCCCTCGGGCGAGCCCGACACCATCGTGGTCGTCGCGAACGTCGACCCGCACTCGGTGCGGCAGACGATGGTGCACCTGGACCTCGCCGCCCTGGGCCTCGAGCCCGGCTCCACGTTCGAGGTCCACGACCTCGTCACCGACCAGGTGTGGGAATGGGGCGACGACGCGTTCGTGCGCCTCGACGCCTTCGTCGAGCCCGTCCACATCCTGCACGTGAGGCACCCATGACGACCATCGACGACGCGACCCTCGACCAGCTGGCGAGCGGCTCGCATCCCGCACCGCACGACCTGCTGGGTGCGCATCCCGACGGCGACGACCACGTCGTGCGCGTCGTGCGTCGCCTGGCGACCACCGTCGAGGCGCTGCCGGAGGGTGCGGATGCCGTGCCGCTGACGCACGTCGCCCACGGCGTCTGGGAGGGCACGGTGCCCGGCCCCGTCGCCGCCTACCGCGTGCGCACGACGTACGACGACGGCGTCGCGCACGAGGCCGAGGATCCGTACCGCTTCCTGCCGACCGTCGGCGAGCTCGACGCGCACCTGTGGCACGAGGGCAGGCACGAGCAGGCGTGGGAGATGCTCGGCAGCCATGTGCGCGAGCACCAGGGCGTCGCGGGCACGTCGTTCGCCGTCTGGGCGCCCAACGCCCGCGCCGTGCGGGTCATCGGCGATGCGAACGGCTGGGACGGCACCGGGCACGCGATGCGCTCGATGGGCGTCAGCGGCATCTGGGAGCTCTTCGTGCCCGGCGTCGGCCCCGGCGACGCGTACAAGTACGAGCTGCTCACCGCCGACGGCTGGGTGCGTCGTGCCGACCCGTTCGCGCGATTCACGGAGGTGCCGCCGGCGACGGCGTCGAAGACGGGCGTCTCGACGTTCGAGTGGAGCGACGACGAGTGGATGCGCGCACGCGCGCAGTCCGACCCGCACACGGGACCCATGTCGGTCTACGAGATGCACTTCGCCTCGTGGCGACCCGGCCTGTCGTACCGCGAGATGGCCGATCCGCTCATCGCCTACCTCGACGAGACGGGCTTCACCCACGTCGAGTTCCTGCCGCTCGCCGAGCACCCGTTCGGCGGCTCGTGGGGCTACCAGGTCACGGGCTACTACGCGCCGACGAGCCGATTCGGGCATCCCGACGACCTCAAGTACCTCATCGATCGCCTGCACGGCGCCGGGTACGGCGTCATCGTCGACTGGGTGCCCGCGCACTTCCCGAAGGACGAGTGGGCGCTCGCGCGCTTCGACGGCACGCCGCTGTTCGAGCACGGCGATCCGCGACGCGGCGAGCAGCTCGACTGGGGCACGAACGTGTTCGACTTCGGCCGCAGCGAGGTGCGCAACTTCCTCGTCGCGAACGCCGTGTTCTGGCTCGAGGAGTTCCACGTCGACGGCCTGCGCGTCGACGCCGTCGCGTCGATGCTCTACCTCGACTACTCGCGCGCCGAGGGCCAATGGCTGCCGAACGAGCACGGCGGTCGCGAGAACCTCGAGGCGATCTCGCTGCTGCAGGAGGTCAACGCCACCGCCTACCGGCGCTGCCCCGGCATCGTCATGATCGCCGAGGAGTCGACGTCGTGGCCCGGCGTCACGCGCCCCACCGACCAGGGCGGCCTCGGCTTCGGCCTGAAGTGGAACATGGGCTGGATGCACGACACGCTCCGGTACATGCAGGTCGACCCCATGTACCGGTCGCACCACCACCACGACATCACGTTCTCGTTCCTCTACGCGTTCTCGGAGGCCTTCACGCTGCCGATCAGCCACGACGAGGTCGTGCACGGCAAGGGCTCGCTGCTGGGCAAGATGCCCGGCGACCACTGGCAGCAGCTCGCGTCGGTGCGCGCCTACCTCACGTTCATGTGGGCGCATCCCGGCAAGCAGCTGCTCTTCATGGGGCAGGAGTTCGGGCAGCCGAGCGAATGGAGCGAGGCGCGCGGGCTCGACTGGTGGATCCTCGACCAGCCGGCCCACCAGGGCCTGCTGCGCCTCGTCGGCCGCCTCAACCGCGTCTACCGCGAGCACGAGGCGCTGTGGGGCCGCGACTCCGAGCCGGCGGGCTTCGAGTGGGTCGACGGCGGCAACTCGTCCGACAACGTCGTCGCGTTCCTGCGGCACGGCCACGACGGCAGGCCCATCGCGGCGATCCACAACTTCTCGGGCAAGCCCGTGCACGACTACCGCATCGGCCTGCCGGAGGCGGGCGCGTGGACGGAGATCGTGAACTCGGACGCGACGGAGTACGGCGGCTCGGGCGTCGGCAACCTCGGCACGGTGCATGCCACCGACGAGCCGTTCGGCGGCCGTCCCGCGTCGGCGACGCTCACGATCCCGCCGCTCGCCGGGCTGCTGTTGACGCCGCAGCGCTGACCCGCGACGACGAAGGCCCCCGACCAGCGGTCGGGGGCCTTCGTCGTGCTCGGGCTCAGTACAGCAGCGTCGTCAGCCGACGGCGAGCCGCGGCGACGCGTGCGTCGTCCGCACCGACGATCTCGAAGAGGTCGACGAGTCGCAGGCGCACGTCCTGCCGCTGCTCCCCCGCCGTGGCTGCCACGAGGTCGAGCAGCCGCGCGAAGGCGTCCTCGACGTGGCCGCCCGAGACGTCGAGGTCGGCGACGAGCATCTGCGCCGCGACGTCGTCGGGCGCCGCCGCGGCCGCCTCACGGATGCCGTCGGCCGTCGTGCCCTGGAGGCGCTCGAGCAGTCGCACGTTCGCGAGCCCGGCGACGGCCTCGCCGTCGCGCGGGTTCGCGACGATCGCACGCTCGTACGCGTCGATCGCGGCGACAAGGTCGCCGCGGTCGAGGGCGTCGTGCGCCTCCTGGTGCAGCGGCGGCAGCGGCGGCTCGACGGGCTCCTGGGGCTCGTCGCCGGCGTCGCCGACGGGCAGGCGTCCCGTGACGCCCTCCTGCGCAGCGAACGCGAGCACCTGCTCGAGCACGTCGGCCACCTGCGCCTCGGGGATCGCGCCCGTGAAGAGCGCTGCGGGGCGGCCGCCGATGACGGCGGCGACGGTCGGGATCGACTGCGCCTGGAAGGCCTGCACGAGCTGCGGGTTCTGGTCGGCGTCGACCTTCGCGAGCACGATGCGGCCGGCGTAGGCCGTCACGAGGCGCTCGAGGATCGGCGTGAGCTGCTTGCACGGGCCGCACCACTCGGCCCAGATGTCGATGACGACGGGCACGGTGCGCGACAGCTCGACGATCTGCGCGAAGTCGGCGTCGCCGACGTCGACGATCACGCCGACGCCGGCCTGCGGCGCCGCGGCACCGTCGACGGGCGCGGGCTGCTGCGATGCCGCCGGACGCGCATGCCGCGCGGCCAGGCCGGACAGGTCGACGGCCCCCGCCATCGACGCGGGCAGACGATCGGTCATCCCTGGACCTCCTGGACGTCGATGAGCGCGTAGGCGTAGCCGAGCAGCACGAGCGGCTGCTCGGTACCGTCGTCGGACTTCGGCGGCACGTAGAAGAGCGCCTGGATCTGGTACGAGGCCGTGAGCCCCGTCGTCGAGCTCTCGACGGGCGACAGCGCCGCCTGGGCGCCCTCGCCGGGACGCACGGTCACGCCGTCCTCGCGCGGGATCGACGTCGTGGACTCGACGAACGAGGTCGCCACGTAGGCGCCGCCGTCCGCGTCGGCCACGAGTGTGACGGGCGCCTGCTCGTCCTCGGCGTCGGCGAAGGTCACGTCGACGGTCTGGCTCGTGTCGGCCGCGAGCGTCTCCTGCTTGTCGTCGTAGCCGACCTGCTGCTGCAGCGAGTCGTTGTCGGCGGGGAACCGCGGCGACCACGACGAGTTCGAGCCGTTGATGAGCACGTCGCCGTAGGCCGACGAGATGAACTCGGGCGCGAGCTCGAGCAGCGGCGTGTTCGCCGGCAGGCCCGGCGCGCCGACGTCGGCGGAGGCGCCGGTGAGCTGATTGCCCGACTCGAGGCGGAACTGGTACACGAGCCGGTAGTCCTCGCGCGGCGCATCCTGCACGAACACGAGCGCCGACTGCGCCTGCGTCTCGTCCTGCCAGCCCACCACGGCCATGACCGACCGCGGCCACACCTCGCTCTGCTGCGGCAGCAGCAGCTGGATGTCGCCGTCGGGGATGCCCGTCGCGGCCGCGATGCTCCCGTCCGCGGCACGCACGGTGTAGTTGACGAGGCGGGCGTCGAGCTGCGGGCCGCCGAGGCGCTCGGCCGCGAGGGTGCCGTCGAGCGTCTCGTCGGCCTGCGCGACGACCTCGCGCGTGTCCTCGAGGATGCGCTCGAACTGGCGCACCGTCACGGCAGCCGGCGGCAGCGTGTCCTCCAGGCTCGTCGGCTCGGGCGAGCCCGACGGCGTCGCCGACGGCTGCGCGAGGTCGGGCCAGTACTGGGGGCCGCAGCCCGTGAGCAGCGCGGCACCCATCGCGATCGGCACCACGAGGCGGATGCGGCGCAGCGTCGCGCGGCGTCGCGGCGTCGCGCGACGCTCGGTGCGGCGGGCGTCGTCGGCGGGCGTCTCGGGCTCGTCGGCCGTCGACGTCCCGTCGGCCGGCGCCGCATCGCCGGCTGGCGCGTCGTCGGGTGCGGGGGCGGAGCCAGGCTCGATCGCCTCCGGCTCCGGTGCGATGGGCAGGCCGCGCCTCGCGCCGCGCTGGATCTCGCGACGCTCTCGACGCGAGGGCGCCGGCGACAGTCGACGCTGCGGGCCGCGGTGCTTGCGGTGCGTGCGCACCGCGAGGAGCAGCAGCAGCAGCGCGAGCGCGGCGAGCACGAACCCGGCGGTCATGAGGGGGCCGAACAGCGGCATCGAGCGCTCGTTCGGCCAGTCGACGCGCACGTCGCTCGGGGCGGCCGCCGTACCGTCGGCGACGATCGCCACCGAGTAGTCGAGCGGCGCGGCGAGCTCGAGCTCGAGCTCGCCGTCGCCCGTGACCTCCTGCACCCAGAGGTCGCTGCCCGCGATGGCGGGCACGGTCGCCTC
Source organism: Agrococcus jejuensis (assembly GCF_007679035.1). Taxonomy (GTDB): domain Bacteria; phylum Actinomycetota; class Actinomycetes; order Actinomycetales; family Microbacteriaceae; genus Agrococcus; species Agrococcus jejuensis_A. The sequence continues at coordinate 734,877 of NZ_VEFR01000001.1, forward strand.
GCCGCCGGTCGTGACGTCGAGGCCGAGCTGGCCGTCCTCGACCACGACCGTCGAGTGGTCGCCCTCGCCGATCCAGCCGAGCACGTCGCTCGTGCGGCCGACGACGGCCGTGATCGACCCGTCGCCGCTGGCGGTGATCGTCTGTCGGCCGTCGTGCGTCGCGAGCACGTCGCCGCCGAGCACGAGCACGGGGGTCTCCACCGCCTCCTGCAGCTGCTCGGTGATCGTCTGCGGCGGAGCCCAGATCGTGCGCTGCCCGATGGCGAGCGCGAAGCAGGCTACGGCGAGCACGAGGCTGACGGCCGAGAGCAGATATCGCATGCAGGTTCCCTCCGCGCGGCGACGGATTCGTCGAGCCGCGCACGTCCGACCAACCAGGGTACCCGAGCGCCACCGGCGCGTTCCAGTCGGGATGCGCCGAGCACGCGGCATGCGGCACCTATGCTGGCGGAATGAGGGTGAAGGGTGCATTCCAGATCGGCCTGCTCGGCGGGCTCGGCGTGCTGCTGGCGATCGCGATCGCGGGCGCCCTCGGTCAGATCTCCTCGGTGCTCGTGTACGCCTTCGCCGCGATCTTCCTCGCGCTCGGCATCGACCCGATCGTGCAGTTCCTCACGCGGCACCGCTTCCCCAGATGGCTCGCGGTGCTCACGGTCATCGTCGTGATCCTCGGGGCGTTCGTCGGCATCGTGCTCATCGTGGTGCCGCGCATCGTCGACCAGTTCGCGACCCTCGTGCAGGGCATCGTGACGGCCTTCCAGGACGGCCTGCTCGACGACATGCTCGACTGGGCGAAGGCGACGTTCCCAGGCGTCGACTGGCAGGGGATGATCGACGACACGCTGCAGGCGCTGCAGGATCCCGACACCTACGCATCGCTGCCCCCGCAGCTCGGCAGCGTCGTCACGACCGTGATCGGCGCCGTGGGCGCGACGGTCGCCGCGCTCTTCGGCGGCTTCATCGTGCTCGTGCTCATGCTCTACTTCATGGGCTCGCTGCCGGCGCTGAAGTCGGCCATGTACCGCCTCGTGCCGGCCTCGAAGCGCCCCACGTTCATCCGCATCGCCGAGCAGATCATGCTCGCGGTCGGCAAGTTCGTCACGGGCCAGTTCGCGCTCGGCCTCTGCAACGGCATCCTGTCGTTCGTCATGCTGTCGATCGTCGGCTCGGAGCTCGCGGTCGTCTACGCCTTCATCGCCTTCCTCGCATCGACGATCCCGCTCGTCGGCACCATCACGGCCTCGGTCACGATCTCGCTGCTCGTGCTGCTGCTCGACGGCCCGCAGACGGCGCTGCCCGTCGCGATCTACTACGCGGTCTACATGCAGGTCGAGGCGTACGTCATCAGCCCGCAGATCATGAACCGCGCCGTGAAGGTGCCGGGCGTGGTCGTGGTGCTCGCGGCCCTCACGGGCGGCACGCTGCTCGGCATCCTGGGCGCGCTCGTCGCGATCCCCGTCGCCGCCGCGATCCAACTCATCCTCAAGGAAGTGGTCATCCCACGGCAGGACGCGCTCTAGCGCTCCACCGGCCGCTCCCCCGCGCTCCGACGCCGCGTCGTCAGGCGACGCGCCAGCAGGCGCTGTGCCAGTGCCGACGATCCTCGACGGCGCGGTCGCCGAAGATGCTGTCGTCGCGCCACACGACGACGTGGGCAGTGCCCGGCTCGACGAGCTGCGCGCAGCCCGGGCATCGGTAGGCCTTCTGCGCGTTCGTCGCGCTCATGGGCTGCACCTTCCAGGCGAAGCCCATGCGGGTCTCGGTGCGCAGGGCCCCGACCAGGATGCGGTCGACGTCGAGCGGGACGTGCTCGGTCGGTCGGCGCCGTGGCCTGCGCCCGGCCACGGCCTCAGTACCAGCCGACGGACTCGGAATGCGCCCATGCGCCGCAGGGCGTGGAGTAGCGGCCGGCGATGTAGCCGAGGCCCCATGAGATCTGCGTCGCGGGGTTCGACTGCCAGTCGGCGCCCGCCGTGGCCATCTTCGAGCCGGGCAGGGCCTGCGGGATGCCGTAGGCGCCGCTCGAGACGTTGTGGGCGTAGACGTTCCAGCCCGATTCGCGCTGCCACAGGTTGAAGAGGCACGAGTACTGGTCGTCGCCCCATCCGCGGGCCAGCACCATGTCGCGCGCGACGGCCTGCGCCGAGCCCGGGTCGGGCGCAGCCGCGGCAGGCAGGGAGATCGCAGCCGCCGACGACGACGAGGAGCCCGCGGCCGCCGCGGTGGGCGTCGGGGTGGGCGTCGGCGTGGGCGTGGGGCTCTCGACCAGCAGGTCGTCGCGCTGCACGGCGTCGCCGGAGCCCGTGACCTCGCCGATGCCCTGCGCCAGCTGGTTCTCGCTCGCGAGACCGTCGTCCTGGGCGTAGGTCGCGACGTTCGGATCGACGATCGACACGGCGACGAAGGCGCTCGCGGCGACGAGGGCGGCGATCGACACGATGCCGCGCGTCCGCGTGCGTCGCGCAGGGGCATCGGTACGAGAGAACATGGCGGTCGAGACTATCACGACCAGGTAACGACGACCGAGCCCGGCCGTCGCCGACGGTCGCCCGCGAGCGGATCAGCGCACGGCGAGCATGAGCGACACGACGGAGTCGAGCACGAGGTCGACCTGGTCCTCGTCGTAGCCGCCGCGCTGCGCCGTGAACTGCACCGTGCGCACCTCGCGCGGCGTGATCTCCGGGCCATCCTCGAGGTAGTCGGCGAGGCGTGCGGCGAACGCGTCGACCTCGGCGATGCGGTAGCCCTTCGTGAGCGAGCCGACGCGGCGGAATCGCTCGCCATCGACGCGCTGCAGGCGCGCCAGCGTCTCCTCTGCCTGCGTGCGGATGCTCTCGAAGAACGCCGCCTCGCCCTGCGCGGCGATGCCCCGCTCGCGCTCGCGGTTCGCGAACGCCTCCTCGAGGCGCTCGAGCGCCGCGTCGACGTGCGCCGGCGAGTAGCCGGACTTCGCGAGGGCGAACGACGCCTGGCGGATCTGGGAGGAGTCGAGGGCGGTCGGCGAGTCGCTCGCATAGGCGCGGCGTGCGTCCTCGAGGAAGTCCTCGACCTGCTCGATGTCGTAGCCGAGCTGCCCACGGCGGACCTTCGGGAACGTGGCGCTCATGCCTCGCATCCTCTCACGCTCGTCATGCGTCGCCGACGCCCGAGCGCGTCACAGGGCTGCGAGTCGCGCGATCTCGTACAGCGCGTACATGACGACGGCGCTGGGCAGGCTCGAGTCGAGGCGGTCGAGGAAGCCGCCGTGGCCCGGCAGGAACGTGCCGATGTCCTTGATGCCCAGGTCGCGCTTGATGAGCGACTCCGCGAGATCGCCGACCGTCGCGGTCGTGAGGATCGCGAGCCCGATGATGGCGCCGTACCACCAGGGCACGTCGAGCGCGAGGATGCCGTAGCCGATCGCCGCGGCGACCACGAGCACGCCTGCGCCCGCGAAGCCCTCCCACGTCTTGCCAGGGCTGATGCGAGGGGCGAGCTTGGTGCGCCCGAACAGCACGCCCGACGCGAGCGCGCCCGTGTCGTTCACGATGGCGAGCACGAGGAACCCGAGCGTCCACCATTCGCCGTGCTCCTGCTTCGTGAGGAGCACGGAGAAGGCACCGAGCACGCCGCAGTAGGCGATGCAGAAGGCGCTCGCCGAGATGTCGGTCGCGATGGCGCGGGCGCCCGTGCGGGTCGACGGGGCGACCGCGACCTCGACGAGGCGGTAGATGGCGATGACCGCGATCGACAGCAGCGTGCCGTACCAGAGGCCCGCAGCGCCCCAGAACCACGTCGCGCCCTGCAGGCCGACGCCGAGCACGACGAGCGGGATGCGCGGCACGTCGCGCCCGGCGAAGCGCAGCGCGCTCGCGAGCTCGTACAGCGTGAACGCCACGAGCACGCTGCAGAAGACGACGTAGAGCCCCTTGAACAGCAGCAGGCTCGCGAGCAGCAGCACGCCGAGCACGACGCCCAGTCCGATCGCGACCGGCAGGTTGCGTCCGGCGCGCGCGTTGGCGCGCTCGTTCGCAGCCTCGATCTGCTCGCGGGCAGCATGGATCTGCGCCTGGATCTGGGCTTCGATCCGATGCGGGTCGCGCTCTGCCACGCGTGCCTCTCCTGGGTGCGTCGGGTCGCTCAGACCTCGAGCAGCTCGGATTCCTTCTTCTTCAGCGCCTCGTCGATCTGCTCGACCGCCGCCTTCGTCGCCGCGTCGAGCTCCTTCTCGCCGCGGGCGATCTCGTCGTCGCCCACCTCGCCCGTCAGGGCGTCGAGGTCGGTCTTGCCTGCGCGACGCACGTTGCGGATGGCGACGCGAGCGGCCTCGGCCTTGTCGCGCACAATCTTCACGTAGTCCTTGCGGCGCTCGGCCGTGAGCTCCGGCATCGTGACGCGGATGAGCTGGCCGTCGTTGTTCGGGGTCACGCCGAGGTGGGGCGCGGCGACGATGGCCTTCTCGATGTCCTTGAGCGCCGACTTGTCGAACGGCGTGATGACGAGCACGCGCGCCTCGGGCTGCTGGAAGCCCGCGAGCTGCACGAGCGGCGTCGGCGTGCCGTAGTACTCGACGAGCAGCTTCTGGAACAGCGCCGGGTTGGCGCGTCCCGCCGACACCGTCGCGAAGTCATCCTTCGCGACCTCGATCGACTGGGCCATCTTGTCCTTGGCCTCGGTGAGCACGTCGCTGATCATGGCGCCTCCAAGCGTCTCTTGCAGTCTAGGTGTGCGCGGGTCAGCCGTGGACCACGGTGCCGAGGCGCTCGCCACGGATGGCGCGCGCGATGGCGTCGCCCTCCATGCCGAACACGAGCATCGGCATGCCGTTGTCCATGCAGAGGCTGAATGCCGTCGCGTCGACGATCTTGAGGCCGCGCACGAGGGCCTCCTGGTACGTGATGTCGTCGATGCGCGTCGCCGACGGGTCCTTCTTCGGATCCGCCGTGTAGACGCCGTCGACGCCGTTCTTCGCCACGAGCACCTCGTCGGCGCCGATCTCGAGCGCACGCTGCGCCGCGACCGTGTCGGTCGAGAAGTACGGCAGGCCGGCGCCCGCGCCGAAGATCACGACGCGACCCTTCTCCATGTGCCGCTCCGCGCGCAGCGGGATGTACGGCTCGGCGACCTGCGTCATCTGGATCGCCGACTGCACGCGCGTCGCCGCGCCCGCCTGCTCGAGGAAGTCCTGCAGCGCGAGCGCGTTCATGACGGTGCCCAGCATGCCCATGTAGTCGGCGCGGCCGCGATCCATGCCGCGCTGCGACAGCTCGGCACCGCGGAAGAAGTTGCCGCCGCCGACGACGATCGCGATCTCGACGTCCTGCGCCGCGTCGGCGATCTGCGCCGCGACGCCCTGCACGACGTCGGGGTTGACGCCGAGCGAGCCGCCGCCGAACGCCTCGCCCGAGAGCTTCAGCAGGACGCGTCGGCGATTCGTGCGGGGGGCGTCGGTCATGGGTCCTCCGTCGAGTCGTGCGACCCGGCAGGTCATGCCAGGGCCGCCATCGACCCTACCGCGCCCCTGGGTGCTCGGACGCGCTCACGCGACCGGCGGCACCGGCAGCCATGCGGGCGCGTGGACCGACCGCGCGAGCTGCAGCGCGAGCTCGCCATCGATCGACACGTCGACGTGCACGAGGTGCGCGTCGAAGACGACGACGCGCGTGCCGTCGGCCAGTGCGACGATCGCGCCCGTGCCGTCGGTCGTCGAGCCCTGCAGGCGCATGCCGTCGACGCCGGCCGCCGCATCGTCGAGCAGCTGCTCCCGGTCGATGGCTGTCACCTCCTCCCACCACAGCACGCGTTCGTAGCCGCTCGCCTCAGCCGCGTGGCAGATCGTCGCGCCGTCCGACACGGTCGTGACGCCGCTCGAGAGGCTGTGCTGCCACGCCAGGTCGGTGCCCTCGGTGGGCACGGGCAGCATCGCCTCGCAGTGCTCCGTCACGGGCGCGACGGAGGCGAGCGTGCCCGTCACGGCGTTCGGCATCGGCGCGGCGACGTTCGTGGGGGTCCACGGGACGTCGACGTAGACCTCCCACCCCGACCCCACGACCCAGGTCTTCGTGCTGCCATCCGCGAACGGGATCTGCAGCTGCTGCGCCTCCGGGATGCCCGGTACGTCCGTGAGCGCGAGGTCGGTGCCCGGCGGCTGGTGGACCTCCCCCTCGTCGCCGAACGCGGCGAGCTCGGCGAGCCTCGTCTCGGTGCCCGCTGGGTCGAACTCGGAGTAGCCGATGTCGACGGCGACCAGGCCGTCGGCGCTCACGAGCGCGCAGTTGGTCGAGCGGATCGGCGCGACGGCCGACGGATCGACGGAGGCGAACGGCGACGAACCGATGCGCGCGTCGTAGCCGACGAGGTCGAACGGCGCCGCGGCGACGATGTCCTCGACGATCTCGGGAGCGAGCACGCTGAGGCAGTCGACCGAGAGCTCGGTGCGCGTCGCAGGCTCGGGCTCGGGCGGCGCGCTCGGCGAGGGCGTCGTCGGGCTCGGCGACGGCGACGGCTCGGGCGCACCGCCGGCGCAGCCCGCGAGGAGCAGCGCCGCGAGGGCGGCGGGGAGTGCGAGCATGGCGCGGGTACGGGTCACGGAGCCTCCTGGTCGTTCCGTCATGTCCAGCGAGCCCCCATGGTCACACGACGAAGGGGGCCGGATCGCTCCGGCCCCCTTCGAGGTGCTTCGTGGCTCGCGGGTCTGGCTACGCGCCGACCTTGAAGCGCGAGAACGCCGACACCGTCAGACCGGCGGCCTCGAGGACCTTGCCGACCGACTGCTTGTTGTCGCGGGCGTAGTCCTGGTCGACCAGGACGATCTGCTTGAAGAAGCCCGTGAGTCGACCCTCGATGATCTTCGGCAGGGCGGCCTCGGGCTTGCCCTCGCCGAGCGCGATCTCGGTGACGAGCGCGCGCTCCTTCTCGACCTGCTCGGCCGGCACGTCCTCGCGCGTCACGACCGTGGGGTCGAACATCGCGATGTGCTGCGCGACTGCGCGAGCCGTCTCCGCGTCGTCGCCCGAGAAGGCCACGACCACGCCGACCTGCGGGGGCAGGTCCTTGCTCGTGCGGTGCAGGTAGGTGGCGAACGCGTCGCCCGTGAGGGTCGAGACCTTCGCGAGCTCGATCTTCTCGCCGATCGTCGCAGCCTGGTCCTCGATCACCTGCTGCACGGTCGAGCCCTCGGCGGGGGCCGCGAGGGCCTCCTCGAGCGTCGACGCGCCAGCGGCGGCGACCGCGGCCACGACCTTGTCGGCCAGCGCGATGAACTTGTCGTTCTTCGCGACGAAGTCCGTCTCGCACGCGAGCTGGATCATCGTGATCGAGCCCGAGCCCTCGGCGACGGCCACGAGGCCCTCGCTCGTGGTGCGGTCGGCACGCTTCGCGTTGCCCTTCGCACCCTTGAGGCGCAGGATCTCGGTGGCCTTCTCGACGTCGCCGCCGGCCTCCTCGAGCGCTGCCTTGGTGTCGGACATGCCGGTGCCGAGCTGCTCGCGCAGCGCCTTCAGGTCAGCGATGTTGACTGCCATGTGGTGACTGGTCCTTACTGCTTGGCGGACGCGGTGGCGTCCTCGGTCTCGGTGGCTGCAGCGGCGTCGGCGGGCGTCGCCTCGGCGGCGGGCTCCTCGGCTGCAGGCTCCTCGGCGGCGGCCTCGGTGGTCTCGGCAGCAGCCTCGGCCTCCGTCGCGGCCTCCTCGGCGGCGGGCTCGGTCGCGGCGGCCTCAGCCTGCTCCGCGACGGCCTCGGTCGCCTCGGGAGCCGCGGCACCCTCGGAGAGCAGCTCGCGCTCCCACTCGGCCATCGGCTCTGCGGCCTCGTCGTCGGACGAGCCCTGGTGGCGCTCCATGAGGCCCTCGGCTGCGGCGTCGGCGATGATCTTCGTGAGCAGGCCCACCGAGCGGATCGCGTCGTCGTTGCCCGGGATCGGGTACTGCACGTCGTCGGGGTCGCAGTTCGTGTCGAGGATGGCGATGACCGGGATGCCCAGCTTCTTCGCCTCGTCGATCGCGAGGTGCTCCTTGTTCATGTCGACGACCCACAGGGCCGACGGCGTGCGCTGGAGGTTGCGGATGCCGCCGAGCGACTTCTGCAGCTTCGTCAGCTCGCGCTGCTTGAGGAGGAGCTCCTTCTTCGTGAAGCCCGAGCCCGCGACGTTCTCGTAGTCGATCTCCTCGAGCTCCTTCATCACCGCGAGGCGCTTGGAGACCGTCTGGAAGTTCGTGAGGAGGCCACCGAGCCAGCGCTGGTTCACGTAGGGCTGGTTGACGCGGGTCGCCTGCTCGGCGATCTGCTCCTGCGCCTGCTTCTTCGTGCCGACGAAGAGGATCGAGCCGCCGCGCGACACGGTCTCCTTGACGAAGTCGTACGCCTTGTCGATGTAGGCGAGCGACTGCTGGAGGTCGATGATGTAGATGCCCGAGCGCTCCGTGAAGATGAAGCGCTTCATCTTGGGGTTCCAGCGACGGGTCTGGTGCCCGAAGTGGACGCCGCTGTCGAGCAGCTGGCGAGTGGTGACGACGGCCATGAGCCATCTCCTGATCCTGTTGCGGTTGCCGGAGCGGTCGGCGACCGCTCCCCTGGCGTCCTGCGAGAGCCCCGCCGGCAGTGCCGGACCATGTGGAGGCTGTCGCGTTCGCGGACGCGCGAAGTCACCCCCGTTGGGAGGTGCTCCGGCCATGCTACACGCTCGGCAGGCTCGGATGCCCCCGCTCGCGGGCGCGCGGGGCTCGCGACTCCCTCACAGGGCCCCGCCATCCCCAGGTGCATGGACGCGAGCGCGAGCGCATCCGAGCGCCGGGCAGGGTCGACGCATGCCCGACCGCCGCATCCCCGCGCTCCGTCTCGTGCTCGCCGTCGTGTACGCAGCGCTCGTCCTGGGCGCCGGCTCCCCTGCCGCAGCCACCGGCGACCCCGACGGCGGCACGACCGCCGCCGAGGTGCCCGAGGCGCTCGAGGGCTCGCTCGCCTGGCCCGTGCCGCAGGCGACGGTGCTGCGCGCGTTCGCAGCGCCGTCGACGCGGTGGGGCGCCGGACACCGCGGCGTCGACGTCGCTGCGGCGCCCGGCGAGACGGTCGTCGCGGCGACGCCCGGCATCGTGACGTTCGCGGGCACGGTCGTCGACCGGCCCGTCGTGACGGTGCGGATGGACGGCGTGCCGTGGGAGGTGCTCGTGACGGTGGAGCCCGTCGCCCCGCTCGTCGCGACCGGGGACGCCGTCGCGGTCGGCGACCCGATCGGCACGCTCCTCGGCGGGCACCGGCCATGCGGCGCATGCATCCATCTCGGCGTGCGCATCGACGACGCGTACGCGAACCCCATGGTGCTGCTCGGCGCCGAGCGCGCCGTGCTGCTGCCGCTCGAGCGCGGTGCGGGGTGAGCGCCGTGCCGGATGCGCGAGCTACGCGCGCGGATGCGCCGTGCGGTACGACTCGGTGAGCCGCTCGAGCGACACGTGCGTGTAGATCTGCGTCGTGCCGAGGCTCGCGTGCCCGAGCAGCTCCTGCACGGCACGCAGGTCGGCGCCGCCGTCGAGCAGATGCGTCGCAGCGGTGTGGCGCAGCGCGTGCGGCCCCGCGGGCCCGGAGCCCGGCACGTCCTCGAGCAGGCGCGCGACGAGCGCGTGCACCGCGCGCTGCCCCATCCGACCGCCGCGCACGCCCAGCAGCAGCGCGCGCGACTCGCGGCCGGTGGCGAGCGCGGGCCGCCCCATGCGGATCCAGTCGTGCACGGCGTCGAGCGCCGGCACGCCGAACGGCACGACGCGCTCCTTCGCGCCCTTGCCCAGCACGCGCACCGTCAGCCGCTCGAGGTCGACGTCGTCGACGTCGAGCCCGACGAGCTCCGAGACGCGCAGGGCGCTCGCGTAGAGCAGCTCGACGATCGCCAGGTCGCGCCTGGCGATGGGATCGCCGGTCTCGGCGTCGTCCTCGAGCCGCGCGACGATGCCGTCGATCGCGCCCCGCGAGAGCACGCGCGGCAGGTGCGCGTCGCGCTTGGGCGTGCGCAGGCGCGACGCGCCGATCGCGACGCCCTCGCGGTCGAGCCATGCGCCGAGGCCGCGCACGGTCGAGCTGCGGCGCGCGAGCGTCGACTTCGCGAGGCCCTGCTCGCTCGCCGCGTACAGCCAGTCGCGCAGCACCTCGAGGTCGAGGCTGGCGACGTCGTCGATGCCTGCTGCGTCGCAGTGCGCGAGCAGGCTGCGCAGGTCGGCGCCGTACGACCGCACCGTGCGGGGGCTCGCGCCGCGCTCGCGCTCGAGGTGCGCGAGATAGGCGTCGACCGCCTCCTCGACGCGCATCGCCGCGACGGCCACCGGCGTCAGCGCTTCCGACTGAACCGGTCGGTGCGGCCCCGCGCGTCGAGCGCCGCGAGCTGCGCATGCAGGTCGGTGGGCAGCGGCGTGAGCGAGGGATGCGCGCGGCCGGGCACGACCGAGTGCGCGATCGTGCTCGGGTAGACCTCGAGCACGTTCGCCGACTGCGCGGCGTCGACGCCCTGGAAGCCCCTCGGCCCCGCGGCGAGGTCGTCGGCGTACGACGTGGCGTTCGCGAGGATCACGGGGATGCCCGCGAAGGTGCCCGAGCCGTTGACGTGCAGGTGACCCGAGAGGATGGCGCGCACGTCGGAGCCGGCGAGCACCTCGGCGAGGCGCGGCTCGTCGCGGAACTCGAGCACCTGCATGATGCGAGCGCGATACGGCAGCGGCGGGTGGTGCATCACGAGCAGCGTCCCGTGCTCGGCAGGGGTCGCGAGCGCGTCGGCGAGCCACTCCGCCTGCCCGTCGTCGAAGGCACCGTGGTGGAAGCCGGCCAGGCTCGTGTCGAGCGAGACGATGCGGAGCCCCGCGACCTCGTGCACGTGGTCGTAGGGCGCCGCGGACTCGACGTCGTGCAGCGCGCGCCACATCGGCGCTCGCTCGTCGTGGTTGCCCGCGGCGTACACGACGATCGCCCCCATGCGCGCGGCGACGGGCTCGACGAGCTCGCGCAGCAGCGCGTACGCCTCGGGCTCGCCGAGGTCGGTGCAGTCGCCCGAGATCACGAGGGCGTCGGCCGTGGGCGCTGCGAGCTCGAGGCGCGCGAGCGCGTCGCGCAGATGGCCGGCAGTGTCGATGGCGCCGCCGAGCAGCGCCCCTCCGGCGAGCAGATGCGTGTCGCTGAGGTGGGCGACGACGTGCGTCGGCGCGGGATGCTGGCCCAGTCCGTCGTGCATGGCACCAGGCTAGGACGCACCCACCGTCACGCGATCGCGGCTCGCGGTCCTCGGGCCGCCCTGCGATCGCCTTGTCCACAGGTACGGCGCGTTCGCCGAGCATCCCTCAGCGCTTGCCGCACACTGTCCCCATGGGATCTGCACTGACGACCGTCGGCCTGCCGGTCGCGCTCGGCATCATCATGTTCGGGCTCGGCCTCGGCCTCACGCTCGCCGACTTCGCTCGCGTCGCAAAGCATCCGCGCGCCGTCATCGTCGCGCTCGCCTGCCAGCTGCTCGTGCTCCCCGCCATCTGCCTGGGCCTCGTCGCCCTCTTCCAGCTGCCGCCGCTGCTCGCCGTGGGCATGATGATGCTCGCCGCGTCGCCCGGCGGCACGGTCGCGAACCTCTACAGCCACCTGTTCCGCGGCGACGTCGCGCTGAACATCTCGCTCACCGCCATCAACTCGGTGATCGCCGTCGTGTCGCTGCCGCTCATCACGAACCTCGCGATCGCGATCTTCGATCCCTTCGACGACCAGCTGGGGCTGCAGCTGTCGAAGACCGTCGAGGTCTTCCTCGTCGTGCTCGGCCCCGCGGCGCTCGGGATGCTCGTGCGACGCCTCGCGCCGCGGTTCGCCGACCGCATGGACACGCCGGTGCGCGTCGGCTCGTTCGTCGTGCTCGTCGTCGTCATCGCAGGCGCCGTGCTCTCGAACTGGGACATCCTCGTCGCGAACGTCGCGAGCCTCGCGCTCATCACGACGCTCTTCTGCATCCTGAGCCTCGCCATCGGCTTCTTCGTGCCGCGCTGGCTCGGCGTCGGCCGTCGCCAGGCCGTCGCGTCGTCGTTCGAGATCGGCATCCACAACGCAGTGCTCGCCATCGTCATCGCGCAGACGGTGCTCGGGTCGATCGAGGTGAGCCTGCCCGCAGGCGTCTACGGCGTGCTCATGCTCCTCGTCGCCGGCGGCTTCGGCTGGCTCATCCGCGATCGCCGCGCGTCGAGCGACGCCTCGGAGCGCGTCGCGGCCTAGCCGCGCCGAGGCTCGGCGCGCTGCGGCGTCGCGCCGAGCACGTCGACGACGTCCTCGACGACCCGGCACGCGTCGCGGTCGTCGCCCACGTGGAGGCGGACGGCCGCCTGCCGCACGAGACGCTCGAGCAGGGCCGCCTCCTCGCCCGTCGCGCCCTCGAGCAGCGAGCGCTCGCTCGCAGCGACGGCGTCGCGCAGCGTCGCCAGGGTCGTCGCGCCGTGCTCGGTGAGCGCGCAGAGCTGGGCCCGACGATCGCTCGGGTCGACACGGCGCTCGACGAGCCCGGCCTCGACGAGGTCGTCGACGACGTAGGTGAGCACGGTGCGGTCGATGCCGAGGTGCGCTGCGAGCGCGCCCTGCCGCGGCGTCGCACCGTCGAGCGTCTGCAGGATCTGGAAGCCCCGCGGACCGTGCGGCACCGACGCCGTCGCCTCCTGCGCGCGTCGCTGCCACTCGCGGAAGAGCACGCCGAGCGACCACCCGAGCTCGAGGTCGTCCGCCATGCCTCGATGCTATCGGGAATGCGTGGCCATACAGATAGGTTGTCCCACAACACGAATCGAGGAGGCATCCGTGGACTACGGCCACCCGCTGCAGCTGGGCACGTTCATCACCCCGAGCGCTGCGCATCCCGACCGCGTCGTCGCGCTGGCGCAGGCGAGCGAGGACGCCGGGTTCGACATGGTGACGTTCCAGGACCACCCGTACCAGCCGGCCTTCCTCGACACGTGGACGCTGCTGTCGTTCGTCGCCGCCGAGACCGAGCGCGTGCTGCTCTCCCCCAACGTGCTCAACCTGCCGCTGCGGCCGGCGCCCGTGACGGCGCGCGCCGCGGCATCGCTCGACCTGCTCTCCGGCGGTCGGTTCGAGCTCGGCATCGGCGCAGGCGGGTTCTGGGATGCGATCGCGGCGATGGGCGGTCGACGGCTCACGGCGGGTGAGTCCATCGACGCGCTGCGTGAGGGCATCGGCCTCATCCGCGAGCTCTGGGACGCCGAGGCGCGCGGCGGCGTGCGCGGCGGCGAGCACTACGCCGTCGCGGGCGCGAAGCGGGGCCCCGCACCCGCGCACCGCATCCCGATCCACGTCGGCGCGTACAAGCCGCGCATGCTGCGCCTCACGGGCGAGGTCGGCGACGGCTGGCTGCCGTCGCTGCCGTACATGCAGCCCGGCGACCTGGCCGCGGGGAACGCACGCATCGACGCCGCCGCCGAGGCGGTCGGGCGCGATCCGCGCGAGATCCGCCGCCTGCTGAACATCCGCGGCGACGAGCCAGTCGACGAGCTCGTGCGGCTCGCGCTCGAGGACGGCGTCTCGACGTTCATCGTCATGGCGGACGACGAGCGCACGATCCGCGGCTTCGCCGAGGGCACAGGCGCCGCGCTGCGCGACGTCGTCGCCGCGGCGCGCGCCGAGTCGGGCGTGCAGGCGCCGGGCCGGTCGTCGGCGGCGCTCGCCGCGCGGCGCGACGGCATCGGCTACGACGCGCTGCCTGCGTCGCTGCGCGGGCGCGCGGTCGAGCCCGGCGACTTCGCCTACGCGAGCGTGCGGTCGTCAGCGATGCGCGGCGGCTCGCCGGGGCTCGTGCTGCGTCCGAGGTCGGTGGCGGAGGTCGTGGATGCGGTGGGGTTCGCTCGTGCGCATCCCGGCGTGCCGCTCGGCATCCGCTCGGGCGGGCACGGCGTGAGCGGACGATCGACGAACGACGGCGGCATCGTGCTCGACGTCGGCGCGCTCGACGCCATCGAGGTCGTCGACGAGGGGCAGCGCATCGTGCGGCTCGGCCCGGGTGCGACGTGGGTCGACGTCGCGGCGGCGCTCGCGCCGCGCGGCTGGGCGATCTCGAGCGGCGACTACGGCGGCGTCGGCGTCGGCGGGCTCGCGACCGCGGGCGGCGTCGGCCTCCTGGGTCGGGCGCACGGCCTCACGATCGACTCGGTCGTGGGCGCCGAGGTCGTGCTCGCCGACGGCTCCGTCGTGCGCACCTCCGAGACCGAGCGCCCCGAGCTGCTGTGGGCGATCCGCGGCGCGGGCGCGAACGTGGGCGTCGTGACGTCGTTCGACGTGCGCGCCGCCGAGGTGGGCACGATCGGCCATGCGCAGCTCGCGTTCGAGGTCGAGGACGTCGCCGCCTTCGTCGAGGGCTTCGGCCGCACGATGGAGGCGACGCCACGCGACACGACGCTGTTCGTCGTGCTCGGCCGGTCCGGCCGGGAGGGCGTCGCGATGGCGCAGGTCTACGGCGTCGTCGACTCCGACGATCCCGACACGATCGTGGCTCGCCTCAACCCGTTCGCAGCGCTCGCGCCGCTCGTGGGGCAGCGCGTGACCCTCGCGACGTACGACGAGGTCATGACGGCGGGCGATCGGCAGCCGGCCGTCGGCGAGCCGATGTTCCGCTCGGGCCTCGTACGGTCGATCGACGCCGCCTTCGCCCGCCGGGCGGCGGCGCTCGTCGACTCGGGCTCCGCGCCGTGGTTCCAGATCCGTGCCATGGGCGGCGCCACTGAGGACGTCGCCCCCGACGCGACGGCGTTCGCGCACCGCGAGGCGCGGTTCTCGATCACGGCCATCGGCAGGTCCGCCAAGTTCGATGCGCTCTGGCACGCCCTCGAGGAGGTCATGGACGGCCTTTACCTCAGCTTCGATCAGCGCACCGACCCGTCCCTGCTCGAGCGCGCCTTCCCGCCTGCGACGCTCGCGCGTCTGCGTGCGATCAAGGCGGAGGTCGATCCGACGGGGCTGTTCCGCGACAACTTCTTCGTCGGCGTCGAGGCGCAGGCGGCGTCCGACGCTGCCTGAGCGCGCTCACGCCGTCGCCCCGCGACGCACCCAGCCGCTCCCCCGCTGCTCGACGACGCCCGAGAGGTCGAGCAGACCGAGCGTCGCCCGCACCTCGGCGAGCGACATGCCCGCACGGGCCGCGAGGTCGTCGGCGTCGCGAGGCTGGCGGATGCTGAGCGCGTCGAGCACGCGCGTCTCCTCGGCACCCGCACGCGTGTCCAGGCCCGTGGGCGGCGCGTCGCCGTCGACGAGCGCCCGCATCTCGTCGGCACCCTGCACGAGCTGCGCGCCGTAGTCCCGGATGAGCCGATGGCACCCCGCGCTCGCGCCGCTCGTCACGGGGCCGGGCACGGCGCCGAGCGGGCGCCCGAGCGTCGCGGCGTGCCCCGCGGTGTTGATCGAGCCCGATCGTACGCTCGCCTCGACCACGACCGTCGCCTGCGCGAGCGCGGCGATGAGCCGGTTGCGCGCGAGGAACCTCCACTTCGAAGGCGTCGACCCGCACGGCACCTCGGCCACGAGGGCGCCCTCGCGCTCCACGCGGCGCAGCAGGTCGTCGTTGCCCGGCGGGTAGAGCCGGTCGAGCCCACCCGCCATGACCGCGATCGTCGTGCCGCCGACGGCCATCGTCGCGCGGTGCACGCACGCGTCGATGCCGTACGCCGCGCCCGACACCGTCGCGAAGCCGTGCCGCACGAGCCCCTCGACGGCCTCCATCGCGACGTGCTCGCCGTAGCCGCTCGCGGCGCGCGAGCCGACGAGCGCGATCGATCGTCGCACCTCGGCGAGCGCCGGCAGCGATCCGCGCACCCACAAGGCAGCCGGCGCGTGGGGGCCGAGGTCGTCGAGCCCGGCCGGCCACTCCTCGGCGAGGGGCGACAGCAGCGTCTGGCCCCACGCGGCGCCCTGCTCGAGCGCCCGGCGCACGCGCGCGTCGTCGAGCCGCGGACGCCAGCGGTCGACCGCCGCGTCCATGTGGCGCACGAGATCGGGGGCGACGTCGCCCGCCTCGGCGAGCCACCGCGACGGCGCGGCGCCGTCGACGAGCAGCTCGAGCGCCCGCACGTCGCCCAGCGCGTCCCGCGCGGTGCCCGCGACGGCGTCGCCGGGCTCGGGGATGCACGACCACGCGGCGGCGGCGAACAGGCGTGCGGCCGTGTCGTCGTCGAGCTGCGCGAGGCTCGGCGGTGCGACGCCGGCGACGAGCTCGCGGATGGTGGCCTCTGGCAGGCGGAATCGGCTCACGAGGGCACTCCCTGTCGGTAGAAGAGCGCGCGGCCGACGTGCTCGCGCGTCACGGGTGCGTCGTCGAGGTCGGCGACGGTGCAGGCGACGCGCAGCGTGCGGTCGTAGCCGCGCATCGAGATCGCGCCGCGCGCGAGGGCGTCGTCGAGCGGGCCGACGACGGCGGGCGGCAGCGGATGCGTGCGCCGCAGCCACGGCCCGTCCACCTGTCCCATCGCGCGCCACGGCGTGCCGCGCAGACGATGCGCCGCCCGCTCGCGCGCCGCGGCGACGCGCTGCCGAGCGACGGCGGTCGATGTGCGGGGCTCGTCGGCGCGCATCGCGGCCTCGACGGGCTTCACGCGATCGACGGTCACCTGCAGGTCGACGCGGTCGAGCAGGGGCCCGGACAGCCTGCCGAGGTAGCGACGGCGCTGCTGCGGCACGCATCGGCACTGGCCGGTGCCGTGATGCCCGCACGGGCACGGGTTCGCGGCGAGCACGAGCTGGAACGCGGCGGGGAACACGGCGGTCGCCGCCGAGCGGTGGATCTCGATGACGCCCGACTCGAGCGGCTCGCGCAGCCCGTCGAGCACGACGCGCGAGAACTCGGGGCTCTCGTCGAGGAACAGCACGCCGTGCGACGCTCGCGACACGGCTCCGGGCCGGATGAGCGCCCCACCGCCGCCGACGAGCGCGCCGGCGGTCGCCGAATGGTGCGGCGCCTCGAACGGCGGCGTGCGGTCGAGGGAGGCGCAGGCGATGCCCGAGAGCGAGCGCATCGACGCCACGTCGAGGGCCTGGTCGACGTCGAGCTCGGGCAGCAGCCCGGGCAGGCGCGACGCGAGCATGGTCTTGCCGGCACCGGGCGGGCCGAGCATGAGCATGTGGTGCGCGCCCGCGGCGGCGACCTGCAGCGCCTCGACGGCGTGGAGGTTGCCGATGACGTCGGCGAGGTCGGGCACGGCCCGCGTCGTCTCGGGCGGCACGCGGAGCGTGGCCGGCTCGACGGGCACGGGCTCGACGTCGGCGCCGAGGGCGATCGCCGCCTCGCGCAGGCTCGCGACGGCGCGCACGCGCACGCCCTCGACGAGCGATGCCTCGTCGGCGTTCGCGTGCGGCACGAGCACCTCGTCTGCCCCGTCGAGCGCGGCGGCGCGCACGAGCGGCAGCACGCCGCGCAGCGGCTGCAGCCGTCCGTCGAGGCCCAGCTCGCCGAACAGCGCGGCGTCGCGCTCGGGCGGCACGACGCCGATCGCGCGCAGCACCGCGATGGCCATCGGGAGGTCGAGGTGCGTACCGGCCTTCGGCAGCGACGCGGGCGTGAGGTTGATGACGACGCGCGTGCCGGGGAACTCGAACCCCGACGTCTCGATCGCCGACTGCGTGCGGTGCTGCGCCTCGCGGATCGCCGCATCCGGCATCCCCACGACGCGCACGCTCGGCAGGCCGCTCGCCACGTCGACCTCCACGTCGACCCGCCGGCCGGCGAGCCCCTGCAGCGCGACGGTGCGCGCGGCACCGACGACGCGCACGATGGCGGTCATCGGATGCCTCGCACGTGCTCGAGGCGCATGGGCGCGTCGTGCGGGGCGTCGACGGCGATGGCGTCGAGCCGCATGGGGCCGCGCACGTCGTGCGCCTGCATCCAGAGCGTCGCGAGCGTGCGCAGCCTGCGCAGCTTCTCGCGCGTGATGGCCTCGAGCGGATGCCCGTAGCGGCGCCCGCGCCGGGTCTTCACCTCGACGAAGACCCACGTCGCGCCGTCGCGTGCGACGACGTCGAGCTCGCCGTGCCTGCAGCGCCAGTTGCGGTCGACGATGCGCATGCCGGCCCGCGTCAGCAGGTCGGCGGCGGCGTCCTCGCCCGTCCGTCCGAGTCGATCCTTGGGATGCATGCCGAGCATCCCACCGCGTGCTGCCGTCGGCAGGACCCTTGCCGCGGCCCACGTGTGCGCGGGGCGCGAGGATCAGTCGCTGTGGAACCGCGAGTGCCCAGTCCTCTCGTGGAGGAGCGAGCCCTGCGACGCGGGAGCGTCAGCCCTCGATCGCGAGGTCCTTCGGCAGCTCGAGGTCGCGGTCGGAGAGCTCCTCGACGTTGACGTCCTTGAACGTCAGCACCCGCACGTTCTTCACGAAGCGATCGGCGCGGTAGATGTCCCACACCCACACGTCGGTGAGCTCGAGCTCGAAGTAGAAGTCGTTGCCCGCGTCCTGGCGCGTCAGCTGCACGTCGTTCGCGAGGTAGAAGCGGCGCTCCGTCTCGACGACGTAGCGGAACGTGCCGACGACGTCGCGGTACTCGCGGAAGAGCTGCAGCTCGACCTCACGGTCGTAGTCGTCGATGTCCTCTGGCTCCACGGGATCGATCCTACGCGGCGGCGGAGGCGCGCACGGCACCATCGGACTTGAGCCACGTGCGGCGATGGAGGCGCGTCGCCCCGAGCGTGCGGATGGCGTCCATGTGCACGGCGGCGGCGTACCCCTTGTTCGACGCCCACCCGTAGCCGGGGTGCTCGGCGTCGTGCGCGACCATGAGCGCGTCGCGCTCGACCTTCGCGACGCACGCCGCACCCGCGACCGAGCCGCAGTCGCGGTCGGCCTTCGGCCGCAGCGTGATCGCGAGGGGACGGCGCAGGCGCGGGCTCAGCCAGTCGTGCGAGCCGTCGAGCAGCAGCGCGCTCGACACCACGTCGACGCCCGCGGCGTGCAGCTCCTCGAGCGCGCGACGGCCCGCGATCGCCAGCGCCGCCATGATGCCGACGGCGTCGATCTCGGCGGCGGATGCGTGGCCGACGGCTGCGATCCCCCACTCGCGGACGATCGGCGCCGTGCGCTCGCGCGCCTTCGCCGTCATCGCCTTCGAGTCGCGCAGCCCCTCGGGCACGACGTCGCACCGGGTGAGCGCGAACGCGCCGACGCTCACGGGGCCGGCGAGCGCGCCGCGGCCCACCTCGTCCATGCCGATCACGAGCGGGCGCCGATCCCACAGCCCCGTCTCGACCTCGAGGGTCGGGTCGACGGTCATCGGCCGCCCACGGTCACTCGCCGCCCGATCCGACGCCCGAGAACACCTCGTCGTGGTCGTCGATCCACTGCCAGCGGCCCACGGGCCACGACACGACGATCGCGCGACCGACGACGTCGGAGATCGGCACGAAGCCGCCCGTCGGCTCGTCGATGTGGGCGCGCGAGTCCGCCGAGTGGTAGCGGTTGTCGCCGAGCACCCACAGGTGACCCTCGGGCACGACGACGTCGAAGTCGGTGCCCGAGGCGGGCAGCCCCTCCTGGTCGAGCGTGATGTAGTCGGTCTCGTCGATGGGCACGCCGTTGATCGTGATCTGGCCGAAGTCGTTGCAGCAGACGACGTGGTCGCCCGGCAGGCCGATGACGCGCTTGATGAGGTAGCCGTGGCTGTCGTCGGGCGCGAGGCCCACGAAGGTCAGGAACCAGTCGACGGCACCCGCGACGCCCTCGGGCTGGTCGACCTGGGGGTCGGGCAGCCACGCATCCGGGTCCTCGAACACGACGACGTCGCCGCGCTCGAGCTGCACGAGGTCCGGCGTGAGCAGGCTCACGATGACGCGGTCGTCGACCTCGAGCGTCGTCGCCATCGACGGCGACGGGATGTAGAACGGTCGCACGAGGAACGTCTTCACGAGGAACGAGATCAGCAGCGCCGCGAGGAAGATGACCGCGAGGTCTCGAAGGAACAGGACGATCGTCCTGGATCCGCGCCTGTCGGCCGTCGTCGCCATGTCCCGCCCTTCGCCAGCGTCCAAGCCTAGGGCCGCGAACCCTGCACGATCGACGGCGCGACCGTGCTTCCGCCCACTTCGTTGCGCAACCGTGCTGTTCGAGCATCGCTCACGTGTCGTGGCGTCGAGCATGCGCCGCGGACACGACGAAGGGGGCCGGCGAACCGGCCCCCTTCGTGGATGCTGCGTCGACTCAGCGGTCGCGCTTCTCCTTGATCTTCGCTGCCTTGCCGCGCAGCTTGCGCAGGTAGTACAGCTTCGCGCGACGCACGTCGCCCTTGGTGACGACCTCGATCTTGTCGATGACGGGCGAGTGCACGGGGAACGTACGCTCGACGCCGACCTGGAACGACACCTTGCGGACCGTGAAGGTCTCGCCGACGCCGCGGCCCTGGCGCGCGATGACGTGGCCCTGGAACACCTGGACGCGCGAACGCGAGCCCTCGATGATGTTCACGTGCACCTTGACGTTGTCGCCGGGGCGGAAGTCGGGGACGTCGGAGCGCAGCGAGGCCGCGTCGACGTGGTCGAGAATGTGCATGATCGTTCGCAATCCGCGGCCGCCACAGGTCGACCGCTGAAGAGTGTGGATGTCAGTGTGCGCCTGCTCGCTCCCCCGTGGCAGAGGATGCGCATGGCACAAGAGCCCATCTTGCCATACGGCCACGCACCGTCGCCACCTACGCGGTGCCGGTCAGTCGGTCGTGGCGCGCTCGATGCGGATCGTGCGGCCGGCCTGCGGACCGTCGGCGCGCTCGAACGTCGCCTGCTCGAACACCGCGTCCTGCGCGACGATCGGCCGGTGCGCGACCTCGTCGACGTACGCCTGCATGCGCGCACGCGTCTCGAGCAGCAGCATGCGCAGCTGCACGTACGCGATGACGAGGCCGGCGAGCACCACGAGCAGGCCGAGCACGCCGGCGAGCGCGGTGGATGCCGTCAGGGCGCCGTCGCCGACGAGCGCCGTGAGCGCGCTCGCAGCGCCCGCACCCGTGCCGTCGACCACGAGCATGCCGAGCACGACGATCGCGAGCAGCCACGGGCCGATGACGCGCACGTCGTGCCACGTCACGGCCCTCGGGCCGCGCACCTCCTTGCGCGCGAAGGTCAACCCGGCGACGGCGCCGATCTGCACCGCGAGGAGGGGCGTGAGGAGGGCGAGCGGCAGGATCGCCTGCGCGAGCGGGGCGCCGAACAGCGCTCGACCCACGAGCACCCAGACGGGCAGCACGACGACCGAGGCGATCATGATCGGCAGGAACGCGCGGCGCATGGCGCGAGCGTAGCGAGTCGCACGGCGGACGCGCCCGTGCGTTCGCCCTCAGCGGCCGATGAGGCGGCGGCGGCGGGCGCGACGCTCAGGACGCGTCGGCGTCGTCGGCCAGCAGGTCGGGCCGCACGCGCCTGGTGCGCTCGACCGCCTGGGCGTGGCGCCACGCCGCCACCTTGCCGTGGTCGCCCGAGCGCAGCACGTCGGGCACGTCGAGGCCTCGCCACGACGCGGGCTTCGTGTAGATCGGGTACTCGAGCAGGCCGTCGCTGTGGCTCTCCTCGACGATCGACTCCGGGTTGCCGACCATGCCCGGCACGAGGCGCGTGATGGCCTCGAGCATCGCGACGACGGCGACCTCGCCGCCGTTGAGCACGTAGTCGCCGAGGCTCAGCTCGCGCACGGTCGCGCGGGATGCGACGTGCTCGGCGACGCGCGAGTCGATGCCCTCGTAGCGTCCGCACGCGAAGACGAGGTGGGATGCGTCCGCCAGCTCGCGCGCGACGGCCTGCGTGAAGCGCTCGCCGGCGGGCGAGGGGAACACGACGATCGCATCCGACGGCGGCGCGGCCGCGTCGTGCGGCCCGAGCACGCGGTCGAAGGCGTCGCCCCAGGGCTCGGGCTTCATGACCATGCCCGCTCCCCCGCCGTACGGGGTGTCGTCGACGGTGCGGTGCCGGTCGAAGGTGAAGTCGCGCAGGTCGTGCACGTGGGTCTCGACGAGCCCCCGCTGCCGACCGCGGCCCAGCAGCGACACGTCGAGCACCGAGAAGAACTCGGGGAAGATCGTGACGACGTCGATGCGCACGTCAGTCCTTCGCGGGTGCAGCCTCGGATGCGGGCTGCGCCTCGGCATCCGCCTCGGGTGCGGGTGCTGCGGAGTCGGGTGCGTCGCCGTCGGTCGCATCCGCGTCGGCCTGGCTCGCATCCGCGTCGGCCTCCGCCGCGTCCGCGCGACGACCGGCGCCCCTGGGCTCCGGCTCGGCGTCGGCGGGATCCGGGTCCTCGAAGAGGCCGTTCGGCGGCGTGATCTCGACGCGGCCGTTCTGCAGGTCGACCGTGGGCACGAAGGCGCGCACGAACGGCAGCAGCACCTCGGTGTCGCCGTTGGCGATCACGAGCAGGTCCTGCGCCGGCATGGGGTCGATGCGGGCGATGCGGCCCACCATGACGCCGTCGCGCCACACCTCGAGGTTCGCGAGCTGGTGCTGGTACCAGGCGTCGGGCTCGGCGGGCAGCTCGGTCGCATCCTGCTCGACCCAGAGCACGGCCTTCACGAGGGTCTCGGCCTCGGCTCGGTCGTCGATGCCCTCGAAGAATCCGACGGGGTTGCCGTTGAAGACCTTGAAGTCGGTCATCGTCAGCGTCTTGCGGTGCCACTTCGACGACGTGGGCACCTGCAGCGAGAACTCGGCGCCCGCCGTGAAGCGGCGCTCGGGCTCGTCGGTGTAGAGCTCGATCTTCAGCGCACCCTTGAGGCCGTGCGCCTTGACGAGGCGTCCGACGCGCAGCTGGGTCCGCGTGCGCTCAGGAATCGGTGTCCACCACGTCGACACGGACGCGGCGCCCCTGCGCCAGCGCACCGACGACGGTGCGCAGCGCGGTCGCGGTACGGCCTCCACGGCCGATGACGCGGCCGAGGTCCTCGGGGTGCACGCGCACCTCGAGGACCTCGCCGCGCGGGGTCTCGCGCGACGCGACGGCGACCTCGTCAGGGCGATCGACGATGCCCGAGACGAGGTGCTTCAGCGCCGCGGCGAGCATGCGCTACTCGCCCTTGGTCTCGGCGTCGGCGTCGGCCGTCGCCTCGTCGGCGGGAGCCTCCGCGGGCTCCTCGGCGGCGGGCGCCTCGGCCTTCTTCTCGGCCTTGGGCTTGAGGACCGTGGCCTTCTTCTCGTCGGCGACGAAGGCGACCTTGGCCTCCGGCTGCTGCACGGTCGAGACGGCGTTCTCGTCGCCCTGGAACTTGCCCCAGTCGCCCGTGAGCTTGAGGATGGCGGCGACCTGCTCGGTCGGCTGCGCGCCGACGCCGAGCCAGTACTGCGCACGCTCGCCGTCGACCTCGATGCGCGAGGGGTTCTCGGTCGGGTGGTACAGACCGATCTCCTCGATCACGCGGCCGTCGCGCTTGGTGCGCGAGTCGGCCACGACGATGCGGTAGTACGGGGCGCGCATCTTGCCGAGGCGCTTGAGTCGGATCTTGACAGCCACAGTTCTCCTGGTGGTTCTCGTGAGGTGTGTGCACCCCTCGGGCCACGGCGGGGACGTGGGGAGGGAAGGCGGTGGGAGCCTGCCCTTCCGGTAGAGGGTGGAAGGAGCGGACTCGACCCACCATTCTGGCACATCCGGGGCGGACCTTGCGTCGCGTGACGCGCGGCGCGCGTCGCGAGCCGCCCGCGCCCCTACGCTGGCGCCATGGACTTCGCCCCCTCGAAGCGTGGCACCCTCGGCGTCGAGTGGGAGCTGCAGCTCGTCGACCGCACCACGCGCGACCTCGCGCCGGCGGCGCCGGCCGTGCTCGCGCGCATCGACGACGAGCGCGTGAAGGGCGAGTTCCTGCAGAACACCGTCGAGCTCGTCACCGGCATCCACGACTCCACCGAGTCGGCGATCGCCGAGGTCCGCGAGCTGCGCGACCTCGTGCTCGACGCGGCGGACGCCGAGGGCGTCGACGTGATCGGCTCGGGCACGCATCCCACGGCGCAGTGGCGGGGCCAGCCCGTGTCGGACTCCCCCAGGTACCGCAGGCTCATCGAGCACGGCGGCTCGTGGGCCGAGCGACTGCTGATCTTCGGCGTGCACAACCACGTCGGCATGGATCGGCCCGAGCGGCAGGCCATCCCGGTGCTGCACGCGCTGCTCGACCATCTGCCGCTCATCCTCGCCCTGTCGGCGTCGAGCCCGTACTGGGCGGGGCACGACTCCGGCTACGCCTCGCAGCGCGCCATGCTCTTCCAGCAGATCCCGAACGCGGGCCTGCCGCCCGAGATGCCCGACTGGGCGACGTGGGAGCGCGTGGCGCACGACCTCGTGCACGTGGGTGCGGCGGATGGGCTGACGGAGCTGCGCTGGGACGTGCGGCCGTCGCCTCGGCTCGGCACGGTCGAGGCGCGCATCGCCGACGGTGCACCGTCGCTCGCCCACGTCCACGCCGTCACGGCGCTCACCCACTGCCTCGTCGAGGAGCGCATGCGCGCGCTCGACGACGGCACGGCGCCCGAGCGCATCCCGTCGTGGCTCGTGCGCGAGAACCGTTGGCGCACCGCGCGCTTCGGCCTCGACGCCGTGATGATCACGACGGCCGAGGGCGCGACGATGCGGGTCGCCGAGGTGCTGCACTCGACGCTCGAGCGCCTCGAGCCGATCGCCGAGGACCTCGGCGCGACCGAGGGCATCGCGGCGGCCGTGCAGGTGCTCGCCGACGGCGGATCCGCGGCGCAGCAGCGCGAGGCGATGATCTCGGACGGCATGGAGGGCGTGCTCGAGCACCTCGTGGCGACGATGCGGGCATAGCCCTCAGGCCGCGAACGCCGCCGCGAACGCCCGCCCCACCGACGGATCGCCCTCGACGAGCGTGAGCGTGCCGTCGATGGCCGCCGTGCCGGCGAGCGCACGCTGCAGCGCGTGCGTCGCCCGCAGCACCGCGTCCGGCTCGAGGTCGCGCAGCGCGCGCGCCGCGGCGCCGGCCTCGCCGGTCTCCGGTCGCTCGAGCGCGACCGTCGCGACGTCGAGCCGATCGCCCGCCACGCGCACGCGCAGCGCGACGCCGTCGGCGAGCACGTCGGCGACGAACGCCGCGCCGCCCGGCACGAACGCCGCGCGCAGCGCCGTCGCGAGGGCGTCCGACGTGACGACGTCGTCGGCGGCGGGCTCGGCGAGCGACCGCATGCCCCATCGCGCGAGACCCAGCACGATCGGCTCGAGCTCGCGGCCGAGGGCCGTGAGCTCGTAGACGGTGCCCATGCGCTTCACGGGCGTCTTCACGGCGACGCCCGCCTCGACCAGCTCCGCGAGGCGGGTCGCGAGGATGTTCGTGGGGATGCGCGGCAGGCCCGCCCGCAGGTCCCCGTAGCGGCGAGGGCCCACGAGCAGGTCGCGCACGACGAGCAGCGCCCATCGATCGCCGACGAGCTCGAGGGCCCTCGTGACGCCGTCGTGCTGCCCGTAGGAACGGGCGGCCATCAGGAGTCGGCGCCGCCCTCGGCCATGAACGCCTCCGGGCCCTGCTCGGCGGCCTTCGGGTCCATCCACAGGAACTCGAGGATGTTGCCATCGGGGTCCTCGACCTGCTGCTGCACCATGAAGCCGTAGTCCTGCGCGTCGCGCGAGCGCGTGCCGCCCGATGCCACGGCGGCGTCGGCGATCTCGGCGACGGCCTCGCGGGAGTCCCGGCTGATGGCGACGGCGACCGACGCCGTGGTGCTGGGGTCGCCGATGGGCTTCGACGTGAACGTCTGGAAGTACTCGCGGCGCAGGATCATGAACGCGATCGTGTCCGACACGACGACGCACGCGGCGTTCTCGTCGGTGAAGAGCGGGTTGATGCTCCAGCCGAGGCCCTCGTAGAACGCCTTGGCGCGATCGAGGTCGGTGACGGGGAGGTTGACGAACACCATCGTGGACATGGGGGCTCCGATCGAGTCGGCGACCCGTCGTCGGGCCGTCTGGCACGATGCTTGCAAAAAGCAAGTGGATCGTCAAGAGCCTGCTCGGAGGAAGGTGCGCGGATCCGGCCCCTCGCGGCGCTCAGCGCATCGAGGGGCCGGATCCGCGCACGTCTCGCCGGCGACGCGGCGCGTCAGGCGTTCTTCGCGTCGCGCCAGTCGAGGAACGGCTGGATGCCGTCGACGTCGTAGCCGTCGGGACCGTCGTCCCCCGAGATCGAGATCGTGACGAAGCGGGTGCCGAGCTCGTGCAGCGCGTCGAGGCGGTCGAGGCCGCGGCCGCCCACGCCCTGGCGGATGCTGGCGCCGTTCGACACGACCATGCCGGAGATGTCGCGACCGATCTCGTCCGCGTGCCCCTGCAGCACGTCGAGCTTGTGCTGGAGCTCGTCGGGACCCGCGAACGAGTGCCAGATGTCGGCATGCTGCGCGACGATGCGCAGCGTCTTCCGCTCGCCGCCACCGCCGATGAGCACGGGCATGTGGCGCACGGGCGCCGGGTTCAGCCTCGCGAGGCGCGCCTCGATGCGCGGCATGGCCTCGGCGAGCGCGCCGATGCGCGTGCCCGGCGTGCCGAACTCGTAGCCGTACTCGTCGTAGTCGCGCTCGAACCAGCCGGCGCCGATGCCGAGGATGAAGCGGCCGTTCGAGATGTGGTCGAGCGTGCGCGAGACGTCGGCGAGCAGGTCGGGGTTGCGGTACGAGTTGCAGAACACGAGCGGCCCGAGCTCGACGCGCTCGGTCGCCTGCGCCCAGGCAGCGAGCTGCGTCGTGCACTCGAAGTGCTCGCCGTCGGGCTCCCCCGACAGGGGGTAGAAGTGGTCCCAGTTGAACACGGCGTCGACGCCCATGTCCTCGAGGCGACGCACGGCGTCGATCGACTGCTGGAACGTGGCGTGCTGGGGCGAGACCTGCACGCCGATGCGGGTGGGGATGTCGAAGGCGACCATGGCCTCAGCCTAGGCGCGCATCCGCGTCGTGGCTCGGGGCTAGCGCCCGCCTCCGAGCATCTTCTGCAGCGCAGCCTGATCCTCGGGGCTCATGTCCGCGAGGTTCGGCGCCGCCTGGCCGCCGCCGAAGACCGAGCCCTGCTGCGCGGGTGCCTCGATGGGCTGCGCCGCACGCTTCGCCGGGTTGCCCGAGCGCTTGCCCTTCGACACCTGCTGCTTCGGCTGGCGCTTGCCCATGCCGTGCGCGCCGGGCACGGGGCCCATGCCGGGGATGTTCGGCATGCCGCCCTTCGCGACGGTCTTCATCATCTTCGCCGCCTGGTCGAACCGCTGCATGAGCTGGTTGACCTCGGTGACGGTGACGCCGGCGCCGCGCGCGATGCGCAGGCGGCGCGAGCCGTTGAGGATCTTCGACTGCTTCCGCTCGCGCGGCGTCATCGACAGGATGATCGCCTCCGTGCGGGCGAACTCGCCCTCGTCGAAGCCGTCGATCGCCTCGCGCAGGCCCTTCGCGCCCGGCAGCATGCCGAGCATCTGCTTGAAGTTGCCGGCCTTGCGCACCTGCTGCAGCTGCTTCAGGAAGTCCTCGAGCGTGAACGAGTCGGTGAGCATCGCCTCGGCGACGCGGCGCGCCTCCTCCTCGTCGAACGACTTCTGCGCCTGCTCGATGAGGGTGAGGATGTCGCCGAGGTCGAGGATGCGGCTCGCCATGCGGTCGGGGTGGAACGGCTCGAAGTCCTCGAGGCGCTCGCCCGTGGAGGCGAAGAGGATGGGGCGGCCCGTGACGCCACGGATCGACAGCGCGGCGCCACCGCGCGCGTCGCCGTCGAGCTTCGTGAGCACCACGCCCGTGAAGTCGACGCCCTCCTGGAAGGCCTTCGCGGTCGCGACGGCGTCCTGGCCGATCATCGCGTCGATGACGAACAGCACCTCGTCGGGGTCGATCGCCTTGCGGATCTTCGCGGCCTGCTGCATGAGCTCGGCGTCGACGCCGAGACGGCCGGCGGTGTCGACGATGACGATGTCGTGCTGGCGGCTCTTCGCGAGCGCGACGCCGTCGCGGGCGACCTTCACGGGGTCGCCGACGCCGTTGCCGGGCTCGGGCGCGTAGACGGCGACGCCGGCCTGGCCGGCGACGACCTCGAGCTGCGTGACGGCGTTGGGGCGCTGGAGGTCGGCCGCGACGAGGATCGGCGTATGCCCCTCGCCGGCGAGGTGCTTCGCGAGCTTGCCCGCGAGGGTCGTCTTGCCGGCACCCTGCAGGCCCGCGAGCATGATGATCGTCGGCGGCGTCTTCGCGAGCTCGAGGCGACGCTGGTCGCCGCCGAGGATCGCGACGAGCTCCTGGTTGACGATCTGCACCACCTGCTGCGCCGGGTTGAGCGACGACGCGACCTCGGCGCCGAGGGCGCGCTCGCGGATGCGGCCGCAGAAGTCCTTGACGACGTCGAGCGCGACGTCGGCGTCGAGCAGCGCGCGACGGATCTCGCGGACGGTGCCGTCGATGTCCGACGGCGTCAGCTTGCCCTTCGTGCGCAGCTTCGCGAGGGAGTCGGTGAGCCGGGTGGAGAGAGAGCCGAACGCTGCCATGGTGCCTCCGATGGTACCGGCGTCGGCCATGCGCGGTTGCTACCGTGCCCGCATGCCCACGCCCGACTTCATCCTGCGGCTGCGCGAGCACGTCGGCCACGACCTCCTGTGGCTCGCGGGCGCGACCGCCGTCATCCTCGACGACGACCGCGTGCTGCTCGTGCGGCGAGCGGACACCGGCGCGTGGACGCCCGTCACGGGCATCGTCGACCCGGGCGAGCATCCCGCGACGACCGCGGTGCGCGAGGCGCTCGAGGAGGCGGGGGTCGTCGTGGAGGTCGAGGCGCTCGTGCGCGTGCACGTCATCCCGCCGCGCACGTACGTGAACGGCGACAGCGCGCACTACCTCGACCACGTGCTGCGCTGCCGCTACGTCTCGGGCGACGCCCATGTCGCCGACGAGGAGTCGGTCGACGTCGGCTGGTTCTCCCTCGACGCGCTGCCGCCCATGAGCGACCGGATGCTCGCGCGCATCGACGCCGCCGTGTCGTTCGACGGCACCGTCGACCTGGATGGCGCGGAGGGCGTCGCGTCCCCGCGTGCACGCGACGACGTCGCCACGATCCCCCGCGACCACTACCGGCAGCTGCTGCTCGCCGCCGGGCAGGACCTCGCGGGGGCGTCGGCGATCGAGATCGCGACGACGGGTGCATTCGGCGGGCCGGGCCCGTCCACCACGATGCTCGTCGCGGACGCGTTCGCCGTCGAGCCGGTGGCTGCGACCGAGCTCGTCGAGGCGTACCTCGAGACGCTGCGTCATCGCTGCGCCGAGCGCGGCGTGAGCGCGCCGAGCCTCGACGACGTGGTGTCGGGCATCGCTCGCGACCATCACCCTCGATGCCACGCCCGCATCGACGTCGATGCGCTCGCCGAGCACCTGCGCGCCACGGTCGCGCCGCAGACGATCGCCATGCATCCGCGCCACCGCGCAGCGGTGCTCGACGGGTCGAAGACCGTCACGGTGCGCTGGCGCGAGCCGATCGCACCCGGGCCGGCGACGCTGACGTTCGACGGCGACGAGCGGGTCCGGGTTCGTGTGCGCTCCGTCGAGCGCGTGGCGCTCGCCGGTGTCTCCCCCGCAGCCGTGCACGCCGAGCCCGGCACCGACATGCGCGAGTACGTCGACCTGCTGCGCTCGCGGTACTACCCGGGGATGCCCGTCGACGCCATCCTCGACGTCGTCGTCTTCGCGCTCGACGCGGAGCCGTCTCCCTAGCCGACGAGCTGCTCGACGAACACGTGCGGCGTGAAGCCCGTGAGGTCGTCGATGCCCTCGCCCTGGCCGATGAGCTTGATCGGGATGCCCGTGCGCTCCTGCACGGCGAGCACGAAGCCGCCCTTCGCCGAGCCGTCGAGCTTCGTGATGACCAGGCCCGTGACGCCCGCGTGCTCGATGAAGGCCTGCGCCTGGGCGACGCCGTTCTGGCCCGTCGTCGCGTCGAGCACGAGCAGCACCTCCGACACGGGCGCCTGCTTCTCGACGACGCGGCGGATCTTGCCGAGCTCGTCCATGAGGCCGCCCTTCGTCTGCAGGCGGCCGGCGGTGTCGACGATGCACATCGCGATGTTCCCCGTCTTCGCCCGCTCGACCGTCTGGAAGGCGACGGATGCGGGGTCCTGCCCCTCGCGCTCGGGTCGCACGACCTCGACGCCGGCGCGCTGCGCCCACGTCGCGAGCTGCTCGACGGCGGCGGCGCGGAACGTGTCGGCCGCGCCGACGACGACCGACTGGCCGTGGCTCGAGAGCAGGCGGGCGAGCTTGCCGATCGTCGTCGTCTTGCCGACGCCGTTGACGCCGACGACGAGGATGACCGCGGGGCGCTCCTGCAGCGTGAGCGTGGGGTCGTACGCCGCGAAGCGCTCCTCGAGCCGCTCGCGCAGCATGCGCTTGAGCTCGCGCGGGTCGTCGATCATCAGCCGGGCGACGTCGGCGCGCAGCGCCTCGACGACCTCCTCGGCGATGTCGGGTCCGAAGTCGGCGGTGATGAGGGCCGTCTCGAGGTCGTCCCACGTGTCGTCGGTGATCGTCTCCCGCTGGAACATCCCGCGAAGCGCGTTCGAGATCGACCACCGCTGTGCCATGCCTCGATCGTACGGCGTCGCATCCGTGCACGGCGCGCACTGCCGAGCCGCCGACAGCGCTACGATGACCCATGCGAAGGGGAGTATCCCGGATTCGCCGTGAATCGTCAGCACGAGCCCCGGGGGCTCCGGTCACGGCGGCGTGCCTCAGCACGTGGGAGAGACGTTCGCCAGTCGAACGCACCCTCATCGCCTCTCGAAAGGCACTGCAGTGACCCCGTATCAGATCTTCGAGATCGTCTCGCTGACGCTCCTCGTCGCCATCCTCGTCGCCGACCTCCTCATCGTGGTCAAGCGCCCGCACGTGCCGTCGATGAAGGAGGCGACCGGCTGGGTCGTGCTCTACGTGTCGCTCGCGCTCGTGTTCGCGGGCGTGCTGCTGCTCATGGGCGACGCGCAGCACGCGGGCGAGTTCGTGACGGGCTGGCTGCTCGAGTACTCGCTGTCGATCGACAACCTGTTCGTCTTCATCATCATCCTGGCCCGCTTCTCGGTGCCGAAGGAGATGCAGCAGCGGGTGCTGATGATCGGCATCCTCATCGCGATCGTGCTGCGAGGCATCTTCATCCTCGTCGGCGTGCAGCTCGTCGAGCAGCTCTCGTGGGTCTTCTACATCTTCGGCGCCTACCTCGTGTACGTCGCGTACAAGCAGGCCTTCGGCGGCGAGGACGACGCGGGCGAGAAGGACAACCTCGTCACGCGCCTGCTCAAGAAGCGCGTGAACGTCACCGACACGTGGAACGGCGGCAAGGCCACGATCACGCAGAACGGCGTGAAGTACGTCACGCCCTTCCTGCTCGTGATCGTCGCGCTCGGCACGACCGACCTGCTGTTCGCGATCGACTCGATCCCCGCGATCTTCTCGGTGACGACCGATCCGTTCCTCGTCTTCGCGTGCAACATCTTCGCCCTCATGGGCCTGCGCCAGCTGTACTTCCTGCTCGGTGGCCTGCTCGACCGTCTCGTGTACCTGCACTACGGCATCGCGGCCATCCTCGGCTTCATCGGCGTCAAGCTCGTCTTCCACGCCATGGAGGCCAACGAGCTGCCGTTCATCAACGGCGGCGAGCCGATCGAGTGGGTGCCGCACATCGAGACGTGGCACTCGCTGCTCGTCATCCTCGTGTCGATGGTCGTCTCGGTCGTCGCCTCGCTCATCAAGCTCCGCATGGATGCGCGCAAGGGCGGCGACGGCTCGCTGCACCTCGGCCCCTCGGGTGCCGAGCTCGGCGAGGACGGCCACTTCCACATCGTCGACGCGACGGGCTCGTCGTTCGCGCGTCCGCTCACGATCGAGCCGCGCACGCAGGGCCTCATGGTCGTGGATGCCGAGGGCAAGCAGGCGCCCATCACAGACTTCGACCGCGACGTGCTGCGCGAGGCCGCCGTGGCGGACATGCCCGAGCACGCTCGCGACGCGATCCGCGACGACGCCCGAGCGGAGTTCGACGCCAAGGAGCGCGCCGACGGCGCCGCCGCGGCCGAGGCCGTGACCGACGACGGGCCCGACGCCCGTCGATGACGGTGCGCTCGTGACGACGCGGCTCGATCCCGCGCCGATCCTCGCGTGGCTCGCGCCGCGCGCGATCGCCGGGATCGAGCTCGTCGACGCGACGGGCTACCGACGCACCCTGACGACGCCGAGCGGCGTCGCCGTGGCCTCTGCCGCGGTCGACGCCCGCTCGGCGTTCGGCGTCTCG
This sequence comes from Agrococcus jejuensis, assembly GCF_007679035.1. Classification (GTDB taxonomy): domain Bacteria; phylum Actinomycetota; class Actinomycetes; order Actinomycetales; family Microbacteriaceae; genus Agrococcus; species Agrococcus jejuensis_A. The sequence goes on from NZ_VEFR01000001.1 coordinate 767,099, forward strand.
ATGGGCGGGGGCGACGCGTCCGAGGCGGCGATGCGTGCGGTCTTCGCCGTCGACGTCGACGCCGCCGAGGCGGATGCGCGGCTCGCCTGGGCATCCGAGCGCCAGGACCTGCCGCTGCTCGCGACGTCGATCGCAGACGCTCCCCTGCTGCGCGCTCCCGGCTGCGCCGACCCGCACGAGATGGTCTTCCGCGCCGTCGTCGGCCAGCAGATCTCCGTCGCTGCGGCGACGGGGCAGCTGCGGCTCCTCGCGACGCTCGGCGACGCGCTGCCCGAGGCGCTCGACGGCCTCGAGCGGGTCTTCCCGACCGATGCGCAGGTCGCCGCGGGTGCCGTCGACGTGCTGCGCGGACCGATCGCGAAGTCGGAGGCCGTCGCCCGGGTGGCGGCGGCGCTCGACGAGGGCTCCGTCGTGGTCGAGCAGGGCGTCGATCTCGAGCGGATGCGCGCGCAGCTCGTCGCGCTCAAGGGCATCGGGCCGTGGACGGCCGGCTACGTCTCGCTGCGGCTCGGCGATCCCGACGTGCTGCTGCTCGGCGACTCGGCGGTGCGCGCAGGCGCTCGTCGGCTCGGCATCGCGGATCTGCCCGCGCTCGCAGCCGACGTCGCGCCGTGGCGCACGCAGCTCATGCTGCACTGCTGGCGCGCGTCGGCCTGACGCGCGGTCCGCGCTCCCCCGCACGAGCCGGGTGACGCTCGCGCCCCCGCTCGCCCGCGGGTACCGTGTCCGCGTGACCGCGCCGATCGACGACCGCCCGCTCTTCCACGGCACCGCCGCGGCGCTGCCGCCCGGCACGATGCTCACCGCCGGCTTCCGCTCGAACTACCGACCCGACGTCGTGATGCGGCACGTGTACGTGACGGCGCAGCGCGACGGCGCGGGCCTCGCGGCCGAGCTCGCGGCAGCGCTCGTAGGCGGCGACGCGACGCCCCACGTCTACGAGGTCGAGCCCACGGGAGCGCTCGAGGACGATCCGAACGTGACGGACAAGCGGTTCCCGGGCAACCCCACGCGGTCGTTCCGCACGACCGAGCCCGTGCGCATCGTGCGAGAGGTCGAGGACTGGACCCGGCTCACGCCCGAGGCGCTGCAGACGTGGCGCGAGCGGATCGTGGCGAAGGCGCCGGAGGATCGCGGCGAGATCCTGAACTGACGCGCGGCGGGGTTCGGGCCCGCGATGCACGCGCGCGGACATGCAGAAGCCCCGGCCGGCTCATGTCCCGGCCGGGACTGCTGCCAGCGTGCCGTGCGGGCGCGACGCGGACGTGGACGGTCGGCGGCGTGTCGGCGAACGCGCGTCAGCGGGCGTCGACGTTCGCGTCGCGACCCGCTGCATCCGCCGCATCCGGCGTGCGCGGACGGTGCACGAGGGTCACGAGCACCACCGAGATGATCATGAGCAGGAACCACGACACCACCTTCTGCGGCGATACCGGCTCCCAGCCGTCGACCTGGTTCGGGTAGGTCCATGCGCCCACGGCGGTGCCGACGTTCTCGGCGATCCAGATGAAGCCCGCGACGCCCAGGAACGGCACGAGCAGCGGCCAGCGCCACACGCGCACGTGCACGCGGAAGTGCATGACGGTGCGCGCCCACAGCACGAGCACCGCCACGACCAGCACCCACCGCGCATCCCAGACGAAGTGGTGCGTGTAGAAGTTCGCGTAGATGGCGGCGCCGAGCACGACGGTCGCCCACAGCGGCGGATAGCGCGTGAAGCGCAGGTCGAACATCCGCATCGAGCGCACCATGTACGACCCGACGGCGGCGTACATGAAGCCCGAGAACAGCGGCACGCCGCCGATGCGCAGGATGCCGTCGGCCGCGTACGTCCACGAGCCCACGTCGGTCTTGAAGAGCTCCATGATCGTGCCGACGACGTGGAACAGCACGACGACCCACAGCTCGCGCACCGTCTCGAGGCGTGCGACGAGCATCCCGACCTGGATGCCCACCGCGATGAGGACGAGCGCGTCGTTCGGGGCGACGGCGGCGTCGGCCGGCCACCACAGGCGCACGGCGACGATCGCGACGAGGATGAGGAAGCCGAAGACGCACGCCCACGCCTGCTTGAGCACGAAGACGACGGCGTCGACCGCCCAGGGGCGCCACCGACCCGAGCCGCGCGCGAGCACGGCGTTGGCTCGATCGTCGATCCACCGCTCGACGGCGGTGAACTCGCGAGCGTCGCCGCGCGCTGCGCGGTCAGGCACGCGTCGAGGCCGTGACCGTGAAGGTGGCGTCGCGGTGCACCTGCCTCGTGGGGCCGACGGCCCGCTCGAGCGCGATGCGGTAGCGCAGGTGCCCGTTCCACACGCACCACAGCTCGCCGCCGGGGCGCAGCACGCGGCCGGCCGCCTCGAACATGCGATGCGCGAGGCCCGTGTGCACGGCCGACTCGGCGTGGAACGGCGGGTTGAGCAGCACGACGTCGATCGACGCGTCGGGCACGGATGCCGCGGCGTCGTCGCGCAGCGTCAGCACCGTCGCTCCGTTGGCGGCGGCGGTCGCCGCCGTCGACCGCACCGCGGCGGCCGAGCGATCCGTCGCCGTGACCGTCGCGTGCGGCTGCGCGAGCGCGACCGCCGTCGCGAGCAGGCCAGAGCCGCAGCCGAGGTCGAGCACGGCATCCGCGCGCGGCAGGTCGCGGATGCGGTCGAGCAGCAGGCGCGTGCCGCGGTCGACCGTCGAGCCGGCGAAGACGCCGCCGTGCGCGACGACCGTGAGCGCGACGTCGTCGTGCCGCACGCTGCGAGGCCAGTCGAGCGCGGGCAGGTCGGGGCGCGGGGCGCTCGCGTGGAGCACGCGCGCCTTGCGGTGCGCGAGCGTCGCCGTGACGTCGCCGAGGTGGCGAGCGAGCACGTCGTTCTGCGTGCGGGTCATGTGCTTGACGCGCCCGCCGGCGACGATGCGCACGTCGGGCGCCGCGTGCCTGGCGACGAGGCCCGCGATCTCGTCGAGCGCGTCGAGCGAACGGGGCAGCTGCAGCAGCACCAGGTGCGCATCCGCCACGAGCGCGGCGTCGAGCCCGTGATGGTCGAAGCCGTGCAGACGCAGGCGGTCGGCGTTGGCGGCGAGCGCGCGCTCACCCGTGATGGGGTCCTGATGCACGCGCACGTGCGCCGCGCCCGCATCGAGCGCCCCGAGGGTGAGCGCGCCGTGCCGGTCGCCGATCACGACGACGTCGCGTGCGGCGAGGCCGCCCGGCAGCGCCGCGGCCTCGGCGAGGATGAGGGCGTCGGCGGCGTCGTGCGCCTGCAGGTCGGGCGACTCGACGTCGGGCCAGCGGCGCAGGGCGTCGAGGTCGAGCATCCCTCCAGCGTAGGCGTCGGGGGTGGGGTCTACCGTCGTCCGCATGGATGAGATCGCGCTCGTCGCAGCGCTGCGAGATCGGATGCGGGGAGCGGTCGTCGGCGCCGCCGACGAGGCCTGGGCCGAGGCGCGCCTGCCGTGGGCTCGCGCCGTCGACCAGCGACCGGCGGCGGTCGCGTCGCCCGTCGACGTCGACGACGTCGCGACGGCGCTCGCCGTCGCACGCGAGCACGGCGCGACGGTGGCGGTGCAGCCGACGGGCCACGGTGCCGTCGACGCACTCGAGGGCGCGATCGTGCTGCGCATGGATGCGTTCGACGCCGTCTCGGTCGACGCAGCCGCCCGCACGGCGCGCGTCGGCGCGGGCGTGCTCGTGGGCGACCTCCTCGCCGCGCTCGACGGCACGGGCCTCGTGGGACCCTCGGGGTCGAGCCGCATCGTCTCGGTCGCCGGGCTCGTGCTCGGCGGTGGTCAGGGCTGGTTCTCGCGCCTCGGCGGGCTCGGCGGCGAGTGGCTCGTGCGCGCGCACGTCGTGCTGCCCGACGGCACGACCGGATGGATCTCCGACGACGACGACGCGCTGCGACTGCTGCGGGGCGGCGCGGGGCTCGTGGCCGTGGCGACGGAGCTCGAGATCGCGCTGCACCCGGTCGTCGACCTGCGCGGCGGCACGATCGACGTCGCCATCGAGCGCTCGGCAGCGATGCTGCGCGCCGCGCGCGAGCTCGTCGACGCCGAGCCAGGCGTCGCGCTCTCGGTCGCGCTGCTCGCGATGCCCGACTCCCCCGTGCTGCCCGAGGCCATCCGCGGCCGCAGCTGGTGCAGCGTGCACGTCGTGCTCGCCGACGTCGACGCCGCCGTGCTCGCGCCGCTGCGCGCCGTCGCCGAGCCGCTGCGCGACGACGTCGGGCCCATCGCGCCCGGGGCGCTGCACACGATCGCGAACGACCCCGAGCAGCCCGGCGCCGGAGCGGGCTGGTCGGCGCTCGTGCCGCGCCTCGACGATGCGACGGTCGACGCGCTCGTCGCCGCCCGCGCCGACGCGGCGCTCGCGCCCGTCGTCGCGATCGAGGTCCGGCTGCTCGGCGGGGCGACGCCCGAGCGCCCGTCGCTCGTGCCGCAGCCGACCGAGCCGTGGATCGTGTCGTCGATCGCGCCGATGCCGCCCGGCGTCGACGGCGAGCCGCAGCGCACCGCGATCGCGAGCCTCGCCGACCGGCTCGCGCCCGTGACGAACGACCGCACGCTGCCGACGTTCCTCGCCGGCGGGCCGCTCTCGCGAGCGCTGCCGCCCGCGGCGATCGCCGAGCTGCACGCATGGCGCGACGCGCACGGGGGCGACGTGCTGCATCCCAGCCGCCTGCCGCGCTGACGCGCGCCGAACGCTCCGCGACGCGGCTGACGAACGAGTCGCGACGACGGTTGTGTCGCGCTCGCGCGACGTCGCGAGCAGGATCGAGCCATGCACCGCACGCTCCCCGTCGCTCGCACTGCAGCGCTGGCGCTCGCGGCGGTGGCGCTTGCTGCGACGAGCGGATGCGCGACGGCTGCGGGAACGCCGCCGTCGGTCACGCCGACCACCTCCCACCCGCCGACCGCGGACCCGGGAGCGTCTGACGCCACGACGGAGCTCGGCGCCGTGCCCCAGCCGCTGCCGGACGGCGAGGTGGCTGGCCAGGGCCTCGTGCTCGACGCGGGCACGCCGATCCTCTGCCTCGGCGACGTGGGGCTGTCCCTCCCGCCCGTGTGCGGCGGCGAGCCCCTCATCGGCTGGGACTGGAGCTCGCTCGACGGCTGGGAGTCGCGGGGCAGCACGCGCTGGGGCTCGTACGCGGTGCAGGGCACCTGGGACGGCGAGTCGCTCACGGTGACGAGCGACCCCATCTCGCTCGCGCTCTTCGACCCGGCGCCGATCGCCCCGCCGGCTCCGACGTCCTGCACGACCTCCGCCGACGAGCTGCAGCGCATCCAGCAGGTCGTGCACGAGGCCCTCGGGGACCGCGTGCTCGCGAGCGGGATCGCCGACGGGTGCCTCGAGGCGACCGTCGTGTTCGACGACGGCGCCGTGCAGCAGCATCTCGACGGCGTCTACGGCCCCGACGTCGTGCACGTCGTGAGCGCACTCCAGCCCATCTCCTGATCGAAGGACACCCCATGCGACGCCCTTCCCTCCTCCACGGCAGCCTCGTCGCCGTCGCCGCGCTCGCGCTCGCCGCGTGCTCGGCGACCTCGGGCGACGGCGCCGGTCAGTCGGCATCCGCCGACCCCGGCGCCGACCTCGGCACGCTGCCCGTCGCCGTGCCGCTCGGCGAGGTGCTCGGGCAGGGCACGGTCCTCGACGACGGCACGGGCCCGGAGCTGTGCCTCGAGGCCGTCGCGGAGTCGGCGCCGCCGCAGTGCGACGGACCGCCGATCGACGGCTGGGACTGGGATGCGTTCGCGGGCTGGACGGACGTGTCGGGGGTGCGCTGGGGCGCCTACGCCGTGCAGGGCACGTTCGACGGCGAGCGGATCGCGGTCACCGCCGATCCGATCGCCCTGGCGCTCTACGACCCGATGCCGATCGAGGACGAGCCGCTGCCTGCCGGCACGACCGACGAGGCCGTGCTCGGCGAGATCCAGGAGGTGCTCGCGGATGCGCTCGGCGAGCGCGCGCTCGGGAGCGGGATCGAGGAAGGCAGGCTCGAGCAGTCGGTGGTCTACGACGACGGCTCGTTGCAGGAGCACCTCGACACCGTCTACGGGCCGAACGTCGTGCACGTCGTGGGCGCGCTGCGCGACGTGGGCGATGCCGAGTCGAGCGCGACGCCGCTGCCCGAGCCCGATCCGACGGTCACGACCGACATGCTGCCTGCGCCCGCGATCCCCGCCGGCGAGGTGACGATCCGCGGCCTGGTCACGGACGACGGCACCGACGTCGGCATGTGCCTCGGCGACGTCGCGGCGGTGCACCCGAGAGCCGTCTGCGACGACCTGCTCGTCGCGGGCTTCGACCGGACGTCCGTCGCGGGAGGCGACGAGCTCGATGGCGTCTGGGCGGAGACCCTCGACCTTCGAGGCACATTCGACGGCACGACGCTCACGCTCACGCAGCCCGCCGCGCTGCCCGACCCCTTGGTTCCGCAGGGCGACGGCGGGCCGCCGCCGATCCTCGGCGCCCCGCCCACCGACGAGCTCATCGCGGTGCAGGACGCGGTCATCGCCGAGCTCGGCGATCGCGCGTTCCTCGTGATGGCGTTCGGCGACGCCGTCGTGGTGACCGTGCTCTACGAGGATGGCTCGCTGCAGGGCTACCTCGATGCGCGGTACGGCGCGGGCGTCGTCGACGTCGGGGGCCTCATGGCCGACGTCGAGGCGTAGCGCCCCGGGCGGTCAGGCGGACTCGCCGCGCCCCGTCTGCCCCTGCAGCCGGTCGATGTGCTCGGAGGCCTCCGCCTTCGTGAGGTCGGCGGAGATCTCCTCGCCTGCCTCGCGCGCGAGCGTGTCGAGGTAGCTGCGCTGCGCCGCGGTCATCGGCTCGTCGCCCGTCGCCCAGTCGCTGGGATCCTTGACGGCCGCATCCTGCGGGTCGGTCGCACCGAGCGTCTCGCCCTGCGTCGCGTCGGTCTCGTTCGTCTGCTCGTCGGTCATGCCTCGACGCTACGGCCGAGCACCCACACGCCGCGGGGGCTTGCGCGGGACCGCTAGGACGCCTGCGCCTGCTCTGCCTCGCGGGTCGTGCGCTGACCGACGACGACCGAGACGCCGTCCTGCTTCATCGAGACGCCGTAGAGTGCGTCGGCGATCTCCATCGTGCGCTTCTGATGGGTGATGACGATGAGCTGGCTCGTCTCGCGCAGCTGCTCGAACACCTGCAGCAGACGGCCGAGGTTGGCGTCGTCGAGCGCCGCCTCGACCTCGTCCATGATGTAGAACGGGCTCGGTCTCGCCTTGAAGATCGCGACCATGAGCGCGACGGCCGCGAGCGAGCGCTCGCCGCCCGACAGCAGCGACAGGCGGTCGATCTTCTTGCCTGCGGGGCGCACCGTGACCTCGATGCCCGTCTCGAGCATGTCCTCGGGGTCCGTGAGCGCGAGGCTGCCCGAGCCGCCCGGGAACAGCACGGGGAAGATCTCGGCGAACGCGGCCTTCGTGTCCTCGAACGCGGCGGCGAAGATGCCCTCCATGCGCTCGTCGAGGTCGGCGATGATCTGCTCGAGGTCCTTGCGGGTCGACGCGAGGTCGGCGAGCTGCTCGGTGAGGAACGCGTGGCGCTGCTCGAGCGCCGCGTACTCCTCGAGCGCGAGCGGATTGACGCGGCCGAGGCGGGCGAGCTTGCGCTCAGCGTCGGCGAGCTGCCGCTGCCACGACGCGCGGTCGAAGTCGTCGTCGGGCCCGTGCTCGGCCACGAGCACGTCCTCGTCGACGCCCAGCTCGGCGGCCGCGCGCTCGATGAGCGACGACAGGTGCAGGCGCTGCTCGTACGTCTCCATCTCGAGGCCGTGCACGCGCTCGGTGAGGGCGTGCAGGCGGTCGCGCAGCTCGGTCTCCTGACGGCGGAGGGTGCCGAGGGCCTCGGAGTTCTCGCGCCGCGACGTCTCGCGCTCCGCGAGCCGCAGGCGCGCCTCGGACAGCGAGCGGTCGACGGCCTCGAGCACCGGCGGCAGCGCACCGGCGACGCGCTCGGCGGCGGCGCGCTGACGCTCGCGGATCACGGCGCGGCGCGCGGCCTCCTCGGCCGCCTGCCGCTGGGCGACCATCTCGCGCTCGAGGGATGCGGCACGCTCGCGCTCGACGCGCACGCGCTCGCGCGCCGTCTCGAGCTCGATGCGCAGCTCGGTCTCCATGCCGCGCTCGGCGTCGAGCTCCTCGACGAGGCCGTCGCGCGCGGACGCGTCGAGGATCGGGCGCGGGGTCTGCTGGAAGTCGGCGAGCCGGCGCTCGGCGGCCTCGAACGCGGTGCCCGCCTCCGCGAGCCCCGCCTGCGCCTCGGCGACGGCCGCCTGCGCACGCTCGCGCTCGGCCGTCGCAGCCTCGAGCCGCGTGCGCACGCGCGAGCGCTCCTGGCCGCGGGCCGCCGACTCGGCGTCGTGGGCGCGCAGCGCCTCGAGGGCCTCCTGCGCGTCGGTGCGGCCGGCTTGCAGCGCCTGGCGCTGCTCCTCGACGACGCCCGCCTCGCGCTCGATCTCGGCGCTGAGCGCCTCGAGGCGTTCGAGGGCGGCGTCGCGGTCTGCGATGAGCTCGAGGCGCGACGCGGCATCCTTCGAGCCGCCCTGCACCCGGTGCTCGGTCATGACGTCGCCGTCGCGCGTCACGACGGTGACCGGGCCGTCGGCGCCGGCGAGGGCGGCGAGGCCGGAGGCCGCGGCCGCGAGGTCGTCGACGATCACGGTGCGCGCGAGGATCCCGAGCACGCCCGCAGGCGCCTCGACGACGTCGACCGCGGGGGTGGCGCCTGCCACGTTCGGCAGTCCGGCAGCATCGCGCGACGCGTCGCCCACGACGACGTCGACGCGGCCGTGGCCGCCGTCGCGCGCATGACCGACGGCGGCGATCGCCGCGTCGCGGCTCGACGCGAGCAGCGCCTCGCCGAGGGTGCCGAGCGCAGCGGCGATCGCGGCCTCGTAGCCGGGGCGCACGCGCACGTGGTCGGTGACGATGCCGTCGACGCCCGCGAGGCCGGCGTTCGCGAGCGCCGCCGAGGCGCTCTGCGCGTCGAGGGCGAGCGACAGCGCCGTCGAGCGAGCAGCGAGCGACTCGCGCTCCCGCTCGCGCGCGTGCAGCGCGTCACGGGCCCGCTCGAGCGCGGCCTGCAGCCCCGACACGGCCTCGTCGGCGGCACGCCAGCGCGCGCCGAGTGTCTCGGCGTCGCCGGCCTCGACGTCGTCGTCGCCCAGTGCGTCCACCGCCTGCTGCGCCTCGACGATGCGCGCCTCGGCGTTGGCGAGCGCCTCGCCGCGCCGCTCGACCTCCGTCGTGCGCGCCGTGCGCGTGGAGGCGGCGACCTCGACGCGCGAGCGGTGCGCCGCGAGCTCGAGGTCGTGCCTCGACACGAGTGCCGACTGCCGGGCGATCTCGTCGTCGAGCGCGTCGAGCGCCGCCCGCGCGAGGGCGACCTTCGCCGCCTGGCTGCCGAGCTCGCGCTCGCTCGTGCCGACGCGCTCGACGAGCGCCTGCGCCTCGGCGCGCACGGCCTCCACCTGGTCGGCGGTCACGAGCCGCGACGCATCCATCGCCTCGACCGGCTCGCCGAGCAGCGCGAGCCGCTGGTGCGCGAGCGTCGACAGGGAGTTGAGGCGCGTGCGCTCGCGCTCGAGGCCGTGCACGACCTGCCTCGCGCGGTCGACGTCGTCGCCGACCATCGTCTCCTCGAGCCGCGTCGCGCGCATGCGCGCCTGGTCGAGCTGCTCCTGCAGCACGATGCGCTCGCTCTTGCGCTCCGACTCGCTCCGCGCCGCCGACGCGAGCGAGTCGCGCAGGCGCACGACCTCGTCGGCGATCAGCCGGCCCTTCGCCTCGCGAACGGCGGCCTGGATCGACTGGGCCTCCTTCGCGATCTCGGCCTGCTGGCCCAGCGGCTTCAGCTGCCTGCGCAGCTCTCCGGCGAGGTCCGACAGGCGCGTGAGGTTCTGCTGCATCGCGTCGAGCTTGCGGAGCGTCTTCTCCTTGCGCCGACGGTGCTTGAGGATGCCGGCGGCCTCCTCGAGGAATCCGCGGCGATCGGTGGGGCTCGCCTGCAGCAGCGCATCCAGCTGCCCCTGTCCGACGATGACGTGCATCTCGCGCCCGAGGCCGGAGTCCGACAGCAGCTCCTGCACGTCGAGCAGACGGCAGGACTCGCCGTTGATGGCGTACTCGCTGCCGCCGTTGCGGAAGAGCGTGCGCGAGATCTGCACCTCGGCGTACTCGATGGGCAGCGCACCGTCGGCGTTGTCGATCGTGAGCTCGACGTGCGCACGCGACAGCGGGCCCGTCGTCGCCGTGCCGGCGAAGATGACGTCCTCCATCTTCCCGCCGCGCAGGGTCTTGGCGCCCTGCTCGCCCATGACCCACGCGAGGGCGTCGACGACGTTCGACTTGCCGGAGCCGTTCGGGCCGACGACCGCCGTGACGCCGGGCTCGAAGCGGAACGTCGTGGACCGCGCGAAGGACTTGAAGCCCTTGACGTCGAGGCTCTTGAGGTACACGCGGCTCCCGGGTGGATGGATCGCTCCCAACCTAGCGCCGACCGGGCATGTTGCCGCGCAGGCGGGCCGCGGCTACGCTGCAAGGCTGCCCTGCGACCGCGGTGCGGCGAGAGGGCACGACCATGACCGTCGAGGTGCGCACCGTCGACCTCCCCGATGCCGCCGACGAGGTCGGCGAGCGCGGCGACCGCTTCCGCCGCCATCACGCGTTCGCGACCCGCGTCTCCGACGCCCGGTACGCGCCCGGCGCCTTCGACCTGCGCCCCGACGAGCGGCTCGCCGCCTGGGCGTCGTCGCCCAGCGAGCGCCACGTGCGGCTCGAGGCCGTCGACGGCGACCGTCTGCTCGGTGCAGCCGACCTGTGGCTGCCGCTGTCGGAGTCGACCGACGTGCTCGACGTCGGCACGGCGTCCGACCCCGAGCTCGAGGCGGCGCAGGCGCGCGACGTGCATCGCGCGCTCGTCGCGCACGTGCTCGCGCTGGCGGATGCGCAGGGCCGCACGGTCGTGATGGGCGGCTCGCCCGGGCTCGCGTCCGCGCCCCCTGGCAGCGCCCTCGTCGCCGCCGCCACGGGCTTCGGCGCCGCCGATCCCTCCGACCCCGAGGCGGCGCCGCTCGTCGAGGCGGGCTTCGCCCTCGAGCAGGTGTACCGCGTCAGCCTCGTCGACCTCGACGCGCTGCCCGACCTGCCCGAACGGCTCGCGGCAGCCCGCGAGCGGTCGGCGGGCTACCGCGTGCTCGCCTGGGAGGGGCCCACGCCGCCCGAGCACCGATCTGCGATCCGCGGCCTGCACGAGCGGATGTCGACGGACGCGCCCGTCGGCGACCTCGCGCTCGAGCCCGAGACGTGGAGCGACGAGCGGCTCGCCGCGTTCGAGGAGCAGAAGGCGCGCGGCGGGCGCACGATCCGCACCGTCGCGGCGGCGACCGCCGACGGCGAGCTCGTGGGCTTCTCGCGCCTCTTCGCCGGCGACAGCGACGTCGCGCGCCAGCACGACACCCTCGTCGTGCGCGAGCATCGCGGCCACGGGCTCGGCATGCTCCTGAAGCTCGCGAACCTCGCCGAGCTCGCCGCGCACCATCCGCACCACCGCCGGGTGAGCACCTGGAACGCCGAGGAGAACCGGCCGATGCTGGCCACGAACGAGGCGGTCGGCTTCGCGCCGATCGCGTACGAGGCCGTCTGGCAGCGACGGCAGCGAGAGGAGCAGCCATGACGATCGAGGTCCGCGAGCTCGCGGTGCCCGCCGCGTACGACGACGGCACGCAAGAGTGGGCGACGTTCGCCGAGATGGTCGAGGTGCGCAACGCCGTGCTCGCGCACCGGTGGGGCGGCGATGCGTCGCACGCCATCACGGCACGCGAGGCGTACGGCACGGCATCGAGCCAGGACGACGAGCGGCTCGTGTACCTGGGCGGCTGGCTCGACGGCAGGCTCGTCGCGCGCGGCTTCGTCGAGCTGTCGCGGCACGAGGCGCTGCACATCGCCGGGGTCGACGTGCTCGTGCGGCCCGACGCCCGACGCCGCGGCGTCGGCACGGCCCTGTGGCGCACGATCGAGGGCATCCTCGACGCCGACGGCCGCACGACCGTGCAGGCGTGGGTCGACCACCGCACGGGCGACGGACCCGTGCTCGAGGCGCCCACGGGCTTCGGCAGCGTGCCGCGCGACGCATCCGAGGTGCGGTTCCTCGAGAACCTCGGCTTCCGCCTCGAGCAGGTCGAGCGCATGAGCGAGCTGCGCCTCGACGAGGCGATCGAGCAGCTCGAGCGCCTGCGCACCCAGGCGCTCCCCCACGCTCGCGGCTACGCCATCCGCACCTGGACGGGGCGCACGCCGCCCGAGCTGCTCGAGCAGCTCGCCGTGCTGCATCAGCGCATGTCGACCGACGCGCCCGCCGCCGGCCTCGATCACGAGGAGGAGGCGTGGGATGCGGGCCGCGTGGAGCGCATCGAGGAGATCGAGGAGCGGCGCGGACGCGAGATGCTGCGCGCCGTCGCGATCCACGAGGCGACCGGACGGCTCGTCGCGTTCACGACGCTCGTCGTCGCGAGCCCCGACCGCCCCGTGTACCAGCACGACACGCTCGTGCACGGCGAGCATCGCGGCCATCGGCTCGGCATGCTCGTGAAGATCGCGAACCTCCTGGCGCTCGCCGAGCGCATCCCGCGGGGCGCGCGCGTCCTCACATGGAACGCCGAGGAGAACCGGCCGATGCTCGGCGTCAACGAGTCGCTCGGCTTCCGCGCGATCGGCTACGAGGGCGCGTGGCAGCTCGTGCGAGCGGACGCGCCGTGACGGTCGAGGTGCGGCTCGACGCAATGGCCGACCTCCACGTGCTCGAGACGGCGGCGCCGCCGCGTGCCGCCGGCGACCGCGTCGCACCGACGCCCGGCGGGACACAGGCTGCACAGGGCGGCGACGCCTAGCATCGTCGCCATGCCGAAGGCTCCCGCTCCTGCCGCGTCATCCGTGTCGCCGACCCTCGCCGCCGACCTGCGCGAGGCCGTGACGAGCGGCCGCACCCGCCCGGCGGCATGGCGTCGCGCCCAGCTCGACGCCCTGGTGCGCATGCTCACGCAGAACCTGTCGCTGTGGGAGCGCGCGCTCGCCCAGGACCTGGGCAAGTCGGCCGACGAGGCGCACGTCAGCGAGGTCGCGCTCGTGCTCGACGAGGCGCGTCACGCACGCGCGAACGTCGCCAGGTGGATGCGCGCCAAGCCCGTGCTCGCGCCGCTCGCGCTGCAGCCGGCGCTCGCGCACGTGCGGTCCGAGCCGCTCGGCGTCGCCCTCGTCATCGCTCCGTGGAACTATCCGCTGCAGCTGCAGCTCGCGCCGGTCGTCGGCGCGCTCGCTGCGGGCGACGCCGTCGTGATGAAGCCGTCGGAGCTCGCGCCGGCGACGGCGCGGCTGCTCGCCGAGCTCGCGCCCGCCTACCTCGACGAGCGCGCCGTGCGCGTCGTCACGGGCGGCGCCGACGTCGCCTCCGCCCTCCTCGAGCAGCGGTGGGACCACGTCTTCTACACGGGCGGCGAGCGCGTGGGCCGCATCGTGGCGCACGCGGCGGCGGAGCACCTCACGCCGGTGGTGCTCGAGCTGGGCGGCGCGTGCCCCGTCTGGGTCGACCGCACCGCCGACCTCGCCGTCGCCGCTCGCCGCATCGTGTGGGCGAAGCTGCTCAACGCCGGCCAGACGTGCGTCGCCCCGAACCACGTCTTCGTCGACGCGTCGGTGCGCGACGCCCTCGTCGCCGAGCTGCGCGCAGCCATCGCCGAGCAGCATCCCGTGCCTCGCACCTCGCCCGACTACTCCCGCATGGTCTCGCAGGCGCACCTCGAGCGCGTCGCCGAGCGCCTCGGCGACGGCACGGCGATCGTCGGCGGCGAGGTCGACGCCGCTGCCCGCTACGTCGCGCCGACGCTGCTGGGCGACGTCGCGCTCGACGCACCAGCGGTCACGGAGGAGACGTTCGGCCCGATCCTGCCGATCGTGCCGCTGGCAGGCGCGGACGCGTTCGTCACGCTGCAGCACGAGCGCCCCAAGCCGCTCGCGCTGTACGCCTTCGGCGACCGCGCCGTGCTCGACCGTCTCGAGCGGGAGACGACGTCGGGTGCGTTCGGCCGCAACGTCGCCGTCGCGCACGTCATGGTGCGCGGCCTGCCGTTCGGCGGCGTCGGTGCGAGCGGCCACGGCTCGTACCACGGGCGCCGCTCGTTCGACCTGTTCAGCCACGCGAAGGCCGTGCTGGCGAAGCCGACGCACCCCGAGACGCTGTCGCTCGTCTTCCCTCCGATCACGGACGGGAAGCGCGAGGTCATCCGCAGGCTGCTGCTGCGCCGATGAGTCGCGCCGGCGATGGCGCTACGGTGGACGTGAGCCCTCCTCACGCATCACGATGATCCAGCACGCCGAGCACCCGCCCGCCACCGCGGCCTCCGCTGCCCCTGTCCGCGCGAGGGCCAAGCAGCGGCACCTGTGGATGGACGGCCTGCGCGGCCTCGCGATCGTGCTGATCGTCGAGCTGCACGCGTCGGCGATCATGCGCATGCACGGCATCAACCCGTCGCCGATCCTCGAGTGGTTCGACGTCGCGGTCTACCCGTTCCGCATCCCGCTGCTCATGCTGCTGTCGGGCATGCTGCTGCAGGCCTCGCTGTCGAAGGGGCCGCGCCGCTACCTCGTGGGCAAGGCGCGCACGATCCTCTGGCCGTACGCCGTGTGGTCGCTGCTGCTCGTGCTCGCGTACGACTTCGTGCCGTGGTCGACGCTGCTCGACGCCATCGTCGCGCCGTCGAGCCACCTCTGGTTCCTGCACGCGCTGCTCATCGCGTACCTCGTCGCGCTCGCCGTGCGCCGCGTGCCCACGTGGATCTCGTCGCTCGGCGCCTTCGCGGCGGCCGGCGTCGTCGCCCTCGTCGACCTGCCGATGTGGGCGATGCACCTGCAGCCCGAGCGCATGCTCATGATGCTCGGCTACTTCCTCGCCGGAGCGGCGCTGCGCGAGCGATGGGACGTCGTCGAGCGGTGGATGCGGCGGACGTGGGTGCTCGTGGCGCTGCTCGCGGCCGCGGCGACGCTCGTCGCGCTCTCGATCGCGCCGACCATCCGCGTCTCGTACACGATGGCCGAGTACGCGCCGCTCGTGCTCGCCGGGGTGCTCGCCCTCGTCGCCGTCGCGATCCGGCTGCGGTGGACGTCGCCGCCCGCGCGAGCGCTGCGCGCCATCGGCCGCGACTCGATCGTCTTCTACGTCACGCACTGGTTCGTGCTCATGGCGCTCGTGTGGCCGCTGTGGCTCGTGCCCGACTTCGTGCCGCTCGACGTGCAGGTGCTCGCCGTCGCGACGTCGCTGCTCGCCGCCGGCGCCCTCGCGTGGCTGTCGCACCGCGTGCGCGCCGTCGGGCTGCTGTTCCGCATCTGACGCGCGCCTCGCGCGATCGTGCGCGTCGGCTCAGGCGAGGCCGCGCGGACGCCGCTGGCACCGCGGGCAGCGGTACGACGAGCGGTTCGACCACGACTCGCGCACGATCGGCGTGCCGCAGCGCGCGCACGGCCGCCCCTCCTGGCCGTACGCCTGCAGGCTGCGCGAGAAGTAGCCCGACTCGCCGTTGACGTTGACGTACTGCGCGTCGAACGACGTGCCGCCCTCGGTGAGCGCACGCTCGAGCACGCCCTGCACCTCGGCGAGCAGCTCGCGCGCCCGGCCCCGCGTGAGGCGCTCCGCAGGCGTCAGGTAGTGCAGGCGGGCGCGCCACAGCGCCTCGTCGGCGTAGATGTTGCCGACGCCCGACACGAGCTGCTGGTCGAGGATCGCCGCCTTCACGCCCTGCCGACGCATGCGCAGCCGGGCGACGACCGCATCCGCGTCGAAGTCGGGATGCAGCGGGTCGAGCGCGATGTGGGTCGCGTGGTCGGGCACGCCGTCGACGAGCGGACGCACCGACATGGAGCCGAAGATGCGCTGGTCGGCGAAGTGCACCGCGAGGGTGCCGTGCAGCGGATGCTCGAGCAGCAGTCGTACGCGCGTATGCCGATCGAGCGGCGCGCCGGGCTCGCGCAGCAGCACCTGGCCGGACATGCCGAGGTGGATCGAGAGGGCGCGGTCGTCGTCGAGCGGCACCCAGAGGAACTTGCCGCGACGCTGCGGCGTCGCCATCGTGCGGCCGAGCAGCGTCGCCTCGAAGTCGCGTGCGCCGGAGTCGTGGCGGGCGACGGAGCGGTCGTCGAGCACCTCGACGCCCGCGACGGTCGCGCCGTCGACCGCGGGGGCGAGGCCGACGCGCACGACCTCGACCTCGGGCAGCTCAGGCACGGCGCACCTCAGGCACGGCGGAGGCCGCTCACGCGTCGACGGCGTCGTGCAGCTGCGTCCACGCCGTGAGCGCCGCGGACATCTCGGCGGCCTTCTTGCTCGTGCCCTCGCCCGTCGCGATCGGCTCGCCATCGAGGCTCACCGTCGCCGTGAACGTGCGGGCGTGGTCGGGGCCGGTCGCGTCGATCGCGTACTCGGGGCTGCCGCGCTCGAGGCGCGCGGCCAGCTCCTGCAGGTGCGTCTTGGGATCGAGTGCCGCGCCCGAGCGCTCGGGGTCGTCGAGCAGCGGTCCGACGAGGCGCAGCACGAGCTGCGCCGACGCCTCGTGGCCGAGGGCCAGGAACGCAGCGCCGAAGATCGCCTCGAGCGCGTCGGCGAGGATCGACGACTTGTCGCGACCGCCCGTCGTCTCCTCGCCACGGCCGAGCAGCAGGTGCTGCCCGAGTCCGATGGTGCGCGCGACGTCGGCGAGCGCGACGGTCGAGACGACGCCGGCGCGACGCTTCGCGAGCTCGCCCTCCGACACGTCGGGGTGCCGGTCGAACAGCTCGATCGTGATCGCCTGCCCGAGGATCGTGTCGCCGAGGAACTCGAGGCGCTCGTTCGTCGGGATGCCGCCGTGCTCGAACGCGTACGAGCGATGCGTCAGCGCCAACGCCAAGAGCTCGGGGTCGATGTCGACCCCGAGCTTGGCGTGCAGATCGGCGTGGGCGTCCACCCGATCAGACGTCATCAGACGTCGGCGACCTTGCGGCCCTTGTACTCCATGAAGAGCGCCGTGCCAGCCGAGTCCTCGACCACGCGTGCGCGGTGCGGGAGGCTGTAGACGGTGCGGCCGTTCTCGACGGTCTTCACGAGCGTGGGGACCGAGGCCTTCCACTGCGAACGGCGCGAGTGCGTGTTGGCACGCGACTTCTTCCGCTTGGGAACTGCCATTGCTACTCCTTCTCGGGCGCGCGCGTCTGCGCGGCCTCATCGTCATCGAGGAGTCCAGCCAGGGCAGCCCATCTCGGGTCGAGCTGCTCGGGCGGGCTCCATTCCGTCCCAGGCGCGAGTCGCTCCCCCGTGATGGGGTCGAGACCTGCGCAGTCAGGCCGGTCGACGGGGTTGAACGGCAGTGCCAGCACCACCGCATCCCGGACGACCTGCTCCAGGTCGATGGCGTCATCGACCACCTGGAACTCGGAATCCTCCGAGCGATCATACGCGAACAGCTCGATGAAGTCGACTTCGACAGGCAGGCGGAATCGCACCAGGCATCGAGAGCACTCGGCATCGGCCGTGACGCTCGCGACCCCGGTGGCGAGGATGCCCTCGTGCACGCTCTCGAGGCGCACGTCGATCGCGACGGTCTCGGAGGTCGCCACGGCGGCGAGCCCCTCTCCGACGCGGTCGTCGAATGCGGCCTCGATCGCGTGCTCGCGCATCTGGCCCGGCTTGCCGACGAGATCGCGGATCCCGATCTGGAAGGGCGTTGCATGTGCGGACACGGTCCCAGCCTACGAGGCCGCGCGCCCTTCCATGTGCACCACGGCAGCGCGTGCGAGGATGCGCGCATGGTGAGGGGCACGGCGTTGCGAGGATCGTCGCTGCGGACCGCGATCCCGGTGGCACTCGTCGGCTGGCTCGTGTGCGTCGAGCTCGTCAGCGGCATGCTGCAGGGCTACTACGTCACGATCTCGACCGAGATCGCCCGCCACCTGTCGATCGCGGATCCCGACCTCAACTGGTTCGAGGCGGGGCAGCTGCTGCTGTCGGCGCTCATGGTGCCGGTGCTCGCGAAGCTCGGCGACATGCACGGCCACAAGAAGGTGCTGCTCGGCTCGACGGTCGTCGTCGCGGGCGCGAGCTGGTGGATGGCGTTCGCCGGCGACTTCTGGAGCTACCTGATCGCGTTCTCGCTGCAGGGCATCTACGCCGTCTGGCTGCCGCTCGAGATCGCCCTGATCTTCGACCGCGGTCGCCGCACGGGTCGTGCGGCGTCGGAGACGCGGCGTGCGGCGGGCCTGCTCGTCGTGGGCCTCGAGACCGGCGCGATCCTCGGCGCGCTCGGCGCGGCGCGCGCGCACGCGGCGTTCGGCGAGGCGATGGTGCCGACGCTGCTCGTCCCCGCGGCGTTCGTGACCCTGCTGCTGCCGGCGATCTGGTTCGGCGTGCCCGAGTCCGAGCCGCTCCCCGACCGCTCGCTCGACGCCGTCGGCTTCTCGCTGCTCGCGCTCTCGCTGCTCACGGTCACGTCGGGCCTCACGTTCCTGCGCCTCATGGGCGCCGGCTCCCCCGTGCCGTGGATCCTCGTCGGCGTGGGCCTGCTGCTCGTGCTGCCGTTCGGCAGGTGGGTGCTGCGTCGCCCCGATCCCGCGATCGACCTCCGCGTGCTGCGACAGCCCGAGATGTGGCCCGTGCAGCTCACCGCCGGCCTCGTGGGCGTGAGCCTGCTCGGGGCGCAGACCCCGCTCGCGACGTACGCGGGCACGGATCCCGACGAGGTCGGCTACGGCCTCGGGCTCGACGCGGGCGGCCGGTCGATCGTCATCGGCGTGTACCTGCTCGCCCTCATCGTCGGCGCGATCCTGCTCGCCGCGCTGTCGCGCCGCATCCGCCCGCGGCTGCTGCTCATCGCGGCGGCAGCCCTCGTCGGCGTCGGCTACCTCGCGCTCGTCGCCTTCCACGGCTCGCTCGTCGAGGTGCTCGCGTGCCTCGTCGTCGCCGGCATCGGGTGCGGTGCGCTCGTCGGCGCCATGCCCGCTGCGGCGGCCGCCGCGGCGCCACGCGGCCAGACCGGCGTCGCGACGGCGCTCACGAACACGACGAAGACCATCGGCGGCTCGTTCGCGTCGTCGATCTTCGCGATCGTGCTCGCCGCAGGCGCCGTGGGCACGGCGGCGTCGATCGGCGGCTACGTGACCGTGTGGATCGTCTGCGGCGTCACGGCGCTCGTCGCGGCCGCAGCGCTCGTGGCCGTGCCGCGGCTCGCCTTCGCGGATCCCGAGCCCGTGCCGGACGCCGCGGAGGAGCCGCCCGCGGCGACGCCTGCGCGCTGACGCGCACGGCTCCTCCGACTACGGCGCGACGACCTCGCGAGCGCGACGCCGCGGGCGGATGCGCGAGATCGTCACGCCGCCGAGGGCGAGGGCGCCGCCGAGGAGCGCGAGCAGCGTCGGCACCTCGCCGAGCACGAGCCAGGCGATGAGCGTCGCGAGCGCGGGCACGACCAGCGTCGTGGCCGCGGCAGGGCCGGCGCCCGAGTGCTGCAGCACGTACGCCCAGGTCGAGAACGCGATGGCCGTCGAGCCGATGCCGAGCGCGAGCGCCGCCACGATCGCTCCCGTCGACGCCGTCTGCAGCTCGACGACCGCCTGCGGCGCGAACGGCAGCGTCGCCAGCAGCCCCGCCGCGCATCCCACCCACGTCGCCGCGACCGGCTCGACGGTGCGCAGCGCGACCTTCTGCGTGAGCACGCCCGCGGCGTAGAGCACGGCGGCGAGCAGCCCCAGCGCGATGCCGAGGCCGTCGATCGTGGGGGCGCCGCGCGAGCCGAGCGCGATGAGCACGACGCCCGCGAACGCCACGACCAGGCCGACGACGAGCGGCCGGGGGAAGCCCTCGCCGAACGTGAACCCGGCGACGACGGCCACGAGGAGCGGTGCGACGTTCACGAGCATCGCCGCCGTGCCGGCGTCGAGGTGATGCTCGGCCCAGTTCAGCACGACCGTGTAGGCCGCGAACCAGAAGACGCCGTAGGCGACCACGAGCACGAGGCCGCGCCCTCGCGGGAAGGCGGGTCGCACGACCGCGGCGATGACGAGCAGCACGGGCAGCGCCGACGCGAGGCGCACGAGCGCGAGCGGGCCGGGCGACAGCTCGTCGCCCACGGCACGGATCGCCACGAACGCGAACGCCCACAGCAGCACCGTCACCGCCGCGGCGACGAGCACGAGCGGGCGACCGGCAGCGGAGGCCGAGGAGGAGGAGGGCGACGTCACCCGCTCATCGTCCCGCGCACCACCGACGCGCGCGGGCATCCACCCGTCAGGACTTGGCCTGCAGCGGCCCCCGGTGCACCATCCACGCGTGCGTCTGCGCGACGGGCTTGATGACGACCTCGTCGATCGAGACGTGGCCGGGCAGCGCGAGCGCGTCGGTCATGACCTGGGCGACGTCGTCGGCCGTCAGCGGATCCTGCACGCCCTCGTAGACGGCGTCGGCCTTCGCCTGGTCGCCCTCGAAGCGCACGAGCGAGAACTCCTCGGTGCGCACCATGCCTGGGCGCACCTCCATCACGCGGATGGGCTCGCCGTGCACCTCGAGGCGCAGCACGTCGACGAGGGCCTTCTCGGCCGCCTTCGCCGCGTTGTAGCCCGAGCCGCCGACGTAGGGCGTCGTCGCGGCGATCGACGTCACGACCTGGATGGAGGCGTACGTGCCGCCCGCGGTCGACGCGCGCAGCTGCGGCAGCAGCCCCGTCAGCACGCGCTTCGTCGACAGCACGTTCATGTCGAACATGCCCTGCCAGTCGTCGAGCGTCGTCGCCGGGATGGGCGCGGACCCGAGCGCGCCGCCCGCGACGTGCACGAGGCCGGTGGCGCCGAAGGCCGTCGCGGCCTCGACGAGGCGCGCGACGTCGTCGTCGCTCGTGAGGTCGGCGACGAGCGTCTCGCAGCCCGTCTCGGCGGCGAGCGTCGCGAGACGCTCCTCGCGGCGCGCGACGCCCAGCACGCGCCAGCCGCGCCGTGCCGCGTGCACGGCCACCGCCCGTCCGATGCCGCTCGATGCTCCCGTGACGACGATCCGCTGCTCCATGACCCCATGCAACCACGGCGTGGCAAGCGGTCGAGCCGACGTCGCGACCGCTGCCAGGATGACTGCGTGACCGACGCCGCCCCTGCGAAGCCCAAGCGACGCGTCCCCTACTGGGACAACGCGAAGTGGCTCGCGATGATGCTCGTCGTCGTGGGGCACACGATCCAGCCGATCGCGCTCGACAACGACCTCGCGCTCGTGCCGTACCTCGTGATCTACGCGTTCCACATGCCGTTCTTCGGCGTCATCTCGGGCTACTTCACGACCGACAAGCCCGGGGCCAAGCAGTACGGCCGCGTCATCGGCGACCTGCTCGTGCCGTACCTCATCTTCGAGACCATCTGGTCGGTCATCGACTCGCTCGTCACGGGCACGCCGTCGTTCAACCCCGTGACGCCGTCGTGGACGCTGTGGTTCCTGCTGGCGCTCGCAGGCTTCCGCGTCGTGCTGCCCGTGCTCGCACGACTGCGCTGGCCGCTGCTGTGGACCGTGCTCCTCGCGATCGTCATCGGCTACTTCGACGACGTCGACCAGACCTTCTCGATGATGCGCGCGATCCAGATGCTGCCGTTCTTCGTGCTCGGCTGGGAGCTGCGCAGGCGCGACGTCATGCGCGGCTGGTTCGACCGGTCGAGCGTCGTCGGCCCGCGCGTCGCCGCCGTCGCGGTGTTCGCGATCGTCGCGGCGGTCGTGGCGCTGCTGCCCGACCTGTGGCGCGAGCTCGCCATCCGCCACTGGCTGTTCCTCGACCGCGCGTACGCCGAGGTGCCCGAGATCGGCGACGGCGGCGTCGCCTGGTACTACGGCACCGTGCGCCTCGCGATCATGGCGGTCACGACGATCCTCATCGCCGCCGCGCTCGTCCTCGTGCCGCGCCGCCGGACGTTCTTCACGGCATGGGGCGCCGCGACGATGTTCATCTACCTGCTGCACACGTTCGTGCTCTACTGGCCGCGCGAGTTCGACTGGCTGCGCGACGTGGCGAACGAGTGGTGGGCGCTGCCTGCGACGCTCGTCGCGGGCTTCGCCATCACGGTGCTGCTCTCGACGAAGCCGGTGCGCGTCGCGACGCGCTGGCTCGTCGAGCCGAACGTGCGGTGGCTCATGCGCAGGCGCGACAAGGACGACGAGGCGACGCGCACCGGCGCGATGCCGACGCAGCGCGCGGCAGCATCCGAGGCGACCGCAGCCCCAGCATCCGCCCCGACTGTGACGGATGGTGACGCGGCGCGTTGAGGCGCCGCGTGCACCATCCCTACGGTCGAAGCACGACGGCACCGAGGAGGCAGCCATGAGCGAGTGGGCATTCGAGACCAAGCAGGTCCACGCGGGCGCCCAGCCCGACCCGACGACCAACGCGCGCATCACGCCGATCTACCGCACGACGTCGTACGTCTTCAACTCCACCGAGCACGCTGCGAGCCTGTTCGGCCTGTCGGAGTTCGGCAACATCTACTCGCGCATCATGAACCCGACGCAGGACGTCGTCGAGCAGCGCGTCGCGGCGCTCGAGGGCGGCACGGCAGCGCTGCTCGTGTCGTCGGGCCAGGCCGCCGAGACGTTCGCGGTGCTGAACATCGCCCAGGCGGGCGACCACATCGTGTCGTCGACGTCGATCTACGGCGGCACGTACAACCTCTTCAAGTACACGCTCGGCAAGCTCGGCATCGAGGTGACCTTCGTCGAGGACCAGGACGACCTCGACGAGTGGCACCGCGCCGTGCGCCCGAACACGAAGCTGTTCTTCGCCGAGACGATCGGCAACCCGCGCATCAACATCCTCGACATCGCCGGCGTCTCGTCGGTCGCGCACGAGGCCGGCGTGCCGCTCATCGTCGACAACACGATCGCGACGCCCTACCTCATCCGTCCCCTCGAGCACGGTGCCGACATCGTCGTGCACTCGGCGACGAAGTTCATCGGCGGCCACGGCGCCGTCATCGGCGGCGTCATCGTCGACGGCGGCCGCTTCAGGTGGTCGGAGTCCG
Source organism: Agrococcus jejuensis (assembly GCF_007679035.1). Lineage (GTDB taxonomy): Bacteria > Actinomycetota > Actinomycetes > Actinomycetales > Microbacteriaceae > Agrococcus > Agrococcus jejuensis_A. The sequence continues at coordinate 790,178 of NZ_VEFR01000001.1, forward strand.
ACCGCTTCCCCGGTCTCACCGAGCCCGACCCCAGCTACCACGGCGCCGTCTTCGCGCAGGCGGTGGGCGACGAGATCGCCTACGTCATCAAGGCCCGCGTGCAGCTGCTGCGCGACATCGGCGCATCCATCTCGCCCGACTCCGCGTGGCAGATCCTGCAGGGTCTCGAGACCCTGAGCCTGCGCATCGAGCGCCACGTCGAGAACGCCGAGCGCATCGCCGTCTTCCTCGAGCAGCACCCGGCCGTCGCGAGCGTCAACTACGCGAGCCTCGACTCGAGCCCCTACAAGGGGGCCGCCGACCGCTACGCGCCGAAGGGCGTCGGCGCCGTGCTGTCGTTCGAGCTCGTCGGCGGCGTCGCCGCGGGCCGTGCGTTCGTCGAGTCGCTGCAGCTCTTCAGCCACCTCGCGAACATCGGCGACGTGCGCAGCCTCGTCATCCACCCCGCGTCGACGACGCACTCGCAGCTCACGCCCGAGCAGCAGCTCACGACGGGCGTCACGCCCGGCCTCGTGCGCCTGTCGGTGGGCATCGAGAACGTCGACGACCTGATCGCCGACCTCGCCGCCGGCCTCGAGGCCGTGCAGGCGACGAACCGCGCCGCCGCGTAGCGCCACGACGGATGCCCCGGGCCCACGACGGGCTCGGGGCATCCGTCGTGCGCGCCGCCGACGCTCGTGAGGGATGTCGTAACACGCCCCCGCGACCGGGAAGGATGGATGCATGGACTGGCAGCTGAGCGACGACGTGCAGCCGTCGGCCCGCGTCCCCGCGCATCTGCTGCTCGATCCCACGCCCGTGCCCGTCACCGGCGCGTGGCGGCCGGGCGACGACCCCGGCGAGCGCCGGTTCGCACGCATCGGCGACCTCACGACCGAGCACGGCGCGACCATCCCGTCGACGGTCGTCGCCTACGAGACGTGGGGCAGCCTCAACGAGGCGCGCGACAACGCGATCCTCGTCAACCACGCGCTCACGGGCGACAGCCACGTCGTCGGCGCCGCAGGCCCCGGCCATGCGACGAGCGGCTGGTGGGCGGGCGTCGTCGGCGCCGGCCTGCCGCTCGACACCGATCGCTGGTTCGTCGTGGCCCCGAACATGCTCGGCGGCTGCCAGGGCTCCTCGGGACCGGCGACGATCGGTCCCGACGGTCGCGAGCTCGGCTCGCGCTTCCCCCGGGTCACGATCCGCGACCAGGTGGAGGCGCAGCGCCGCCTCGCCGACCACCTCGGCATCGACCGCTGGCACGCCGTCGTCGGCGGCTCGATGGGCGGCATGCACGTGCTCGAATGGGCGGTGACGCATCCCGAGCGCCTGGGGAAGGCCGCGGTGCTCGCTGCGCCGCCGATCTCGAGCGCCGACCAGATCGCGCTGAACGGCCTGCAGCTCGAGGCCGTGCAGGCCGACCCCCACTGGCTCGGCGGCGACTTCTACGACCAGCCCGACGGCCAGGGCCCGCACAAGGGCCTCGCGCTCGCGCGCCGCATGGCGATGGTGAACTACCGCTCCCCCGACGAGCTCAATCGCCGCTTCGGCCGCGGCTGGCAGTCGTCGGTCGACCCCGACCACGGGGGTCGCTACCAGGTGGAGTCGTACCTCGACGTGCACGGCAACCGCTTCACGCGCCGCTTCGACGCGGGCAGCTACGTGCGGCTCGTGCTCGCGATGTCGTCGCACGACCTCGGTCGCGGCCGCGGCGGCGTCGAGGCTGCGCTCGCCCGCATCACGGCGGAGACGCTCGTGGTCGGCATCGACTCCGACCGCCTCTTCCCCGTCGCCGACCAGCAGCGCATCGCCGCCGGGCTCTCGGCGTCGGTGTCCGGCGCATCGCCGGTCGTGCTCGAGAGCGAGTTCGGCCACGACGGCTTCCTCATCGAGACGGATGCCGTGGGCGCGCTGCTGCGAGCGCTCGTCGGCTGACGCGCCCACCAGCTGGTCGAGGAGCGCGCGAGCCCGTGGGCGAGCACGCGTCACGAGACCACGCGACCGCCGCTCCTGCTCGGCCGCGCGCACGGCCGCGTCGAGCGAGCAGGTCACGTGGCCTCGTGACGGCTGCAGCCTTCGGCTGCGGCCTCCTCGACCAGCTGGGGTCAGCGAGCCGGCGCGACCTGCCGCGGCAGGCGCACCAGGCGCCACGCGGCGAGCGCGAGCAGCACGACGTAGCCCGCGTTGCGCAGCGTGAGCACGAGCAGCCCGATCGCCTCCTGCCCCACGACCTCGCCGTAGAGCCACGGGTAGCAGAGCTGCGTGAGGCCGCACAGCACGACGATGACGGCCACGCCCTCCCACGCGCGGATGCCGACGAGCAGCAGGGCGGGTGCGATGAGCCAGATGGCGAACTGCGGCGAGCCGACGGGGTTCGTCACGATGAGCGCGGCGACCATCGCGGTCGCGAGCCACGCGCCCGCCGCGTCGCGATCGACGCCGCGGCGCACCGCGAGCACGCCGAGCGCCGCGACGAGCAGCGTCACGACGACGAGCACGGGGGTCGCGACGGCTGCGACGGCATCCGCCGCCTCGGTCTGCAGCTCGTACGTCAGCTGCACGTCGTCGTAGCCGAGCGGTGCGCCCGCCCAGTGGAACGGCGTCGCGAGCACGGCCTCAATCTGCAGGCCGCGCTCGCCCTGCCACGTGAGGAACGACAGCACGTTGCCGCCCGAGCCCAGCGCGAGCGCCGTGAGCATGACGACGGCGGTCACGCCCGCACCGACGGCGAGCGTCACGAGACGGCCCGGGCGCACGACGAGCTGCGCGATCCACAGCACGCCGGGCCAGATCTTCGTCCACGCGCCGACGGTGAACGCCAGCGCGGCGAGCGCGTGCCTGCCCGACCACGTCGCGACGACGCCCGCGATCGCGATCGGCATCGTGATCGAGTCGATGCGGCCGACGACGATGGGACCGAGCAGCGCCATGAGCGCGAGCCACGTCCACGCAGGCGCCACGCCCCTCGGATGCCGCAGCAGCAGCCAGAATGCGATGCCGTCGAGCACCGTCACGACGACGAGCCACGTGCCCGGCAGGGCTGCGGCGCCGGCGACCGCCGACGCCGCGATCGGCAGCCACGCGAGGATCGGGTACACCCACGGCTCGTCGATGCCCACGACGTCGCCCTGCTCGGCACGCCACACCCACCAGGGGTAGACGCCGCGCACGTCGCCGAACGCCGTCGACACCTCCGGGTGGTTCAAGGCCGCGACGAGGCCGTGGACCGCCATGAAGGCGGCCCACAGCATCCAGGGCGAGCGCAGCGGCGCGCGGACGGTCAGCTCAACCGCCTCGTGGCGTCGCGGACCTCGCCGACGAGCTCCTCGATGCAGTCCTCGAGGAACAGCACGCCCGTCGTCGCGCCCGACTGGTCGAACGCGCGCGCGACGTGGCTGCCCGACGAGCGCATCCGCTGGATCGCATCCTCGAGCTCGCCGCCCGCGTAGAGCGATGCGAGCTGGCGGATGCGCTTCGCGGGGATCTGCGCCTCGGGGTCGTCGGTCGTCAGCACGTCCTTGAGGTGGATGTAGCCGGTCGGCTCGCCCGCCTCGTCGACGATGACGTAGCGCGAGAAGCCGTGCTCGCGCACCGCCGCCTCCACGTCGTCGGTCGTCGCCTCGTCGCTGAGCGTCACGAGCCCGTCGAGCGGGATCGCGACGTCGCCGACGGTGCGCTCGGTGAACTCGAACATCTTCGAGATCGCGCCCGTCGGGTCGACGAGCAGCCCCTCGCGCTTCGACGTCTCGACGATCGTCTCGACCTCGTCGAGGGTGAACGCGCTCGCCGCCTCGTCCTTCGGCTCGACGCGGAACAGTCGCAGGATGTGGTTCGCGATCCAGTTCATCACCCAGATGACGGGCTTGAAGACGCGCGAGATGAGCACGAGCGGCGGCGCGAGCAGCAGCACGGCCGCCGTCGGCAGCGTGAACGCGGCGTTCTTCGGCACCATCTCGCCGAACACGACGTGCAGGTACGTGACGATGAGGATCGCGAGGCCCAGCGCGATGCCGTCGACGGCGATCTCGGGCAGGCCGACGGCGCCGAGCGGCACGGCGAGCAGGTGGTGGATCGCCGGCTCGCTCACGAGCAGGATGAGCAGCGAGCACACCGTGATGCCCAGCTGGCACATCGCCAGCATGAGCGAGACGTGCTCCATCGCCCACAGCGCCATCTTCGCGGCGCGCGAGCCGCGCTCGGCCCGCGGCTCGACCTGCGAGCGCTTCGCGGAGATGACGGCGAACTCGGCGCCGACGAAGAACGCGTTGACGACGAGCAGCACCACGAGCCAGATCAGGCCCACCCAGTCGGAGCTCATCGGGCCACCTCCTCGGACTCGGTCCGCACGACGTAGCGGATGCGGTCGATCCGTCGGCCGTCGAGGCGCTCGACGCGCAGCACGCCGCCGTCGATCGCGACCTCGTCGCCGACGACGGGCAGGCGGCCGAGCTCGGCGACGACGTAGCCGGCGACCGTCTCGTACGGGCCGTCGTCGGGGATCTCGACCGCGGCGCGCTCGCGCAGCTCGTCGGGTCGCAGCAGGCCGGGGAACGCGACCCATCCGGGCGCGCGCACGATCTCGGGCCGCAGTCGGTCGTGCTCGTCGCTCACCTCGCCGACCATCTCCTCGACGAGGTCCTCGAGCGTCGCGAGGCCGGCGGTGCCGCCGTACTCGTCGACGACGATCGCCATCTGGTAGCCGCGCTCCTTGAGGTCGGCGAGCAGCTGCGGCAGGCCGACGGTCTCGGGCACGCGGTGCGGCTCCTCGGCGATCGCGAGCACGGGCACGTCGGCGCGGCGGTCGCGCGGCACCGAGACGGCCTGCTTGACGTGGGCGATGCCGACGACGCGGTCGAGGTCGTCGTCGATGACGGGGAAGCGCGACAGGCCGGTCGTGCGCGAGAGCTCGAGCACGTCGGCGACCGTGCGCTCGCGGTCGATGGCCTCGACGCGCGGGCGGGGCGTCATGACGTCGCCTGCCGTGAGCTCCGAGAAGCGCAGCGTGCGCGAGAGCAGCGTCGCCTGGTCGGCGTCGAGCAGGCCCTCCATGGCCGAGCGGCGCACGAGCGACGACAGCTCGTCGGCGGTGCGGGCGCCCGAGAGCTCCTCCTTCGGCTCGATGCCGATGGAGCGCAGGATGCCGTTGGCCGAGCCGTTGAGCAGCAGCACGGCGGGCTTCATGACGAACGTGAAGGCCCGCTGGAACGGCGTGACGATCTTCGCGGTCCGCAGCGGCACCGCGAGGGCGAAGTTCTTGGGCACGAGCTCGCCGACGATCATCGACAGGAGCGTCGCGATGACGATGGCGATGGCGAGCGAGATGCCGGGCGCGATCTCGTCGGGGATCCCCCAGCCCTCGAGCACGGGCGCGAGGAGGTGCGAGATCGCCGGCTCCATCGTGTAGCCCGTGAGGAGCGTCGTGAGGGTGATGCCGAGCTGCGCGCTCGAGAGGTGGGTCGACGTCTGCTTGAGGGCCGCGATGACGCCGGGGTGGCTGCCCTCGCCGCGCTCCTGCTGCGCCTCGAGCTCGGAGCGGTCGAGGTTCACGAGCGAGAACTCGCTGGCGACGAAGTACCCGGTGCCGACCGTGAGCACGACGCCGATCAGGATGAAGAGCCAGGGCAGCTGCTCGATCATCGGAGGCGTCCGATGCGCAGCAGGGCATGGTGACAGGGGCTGGGGCGGGTGCCGCGGTGCCGGTCAGGGCTCGGGCCGGTGCCCCAAGGACTATGGTGCTCGTCGCTCACCGCAGCATCGTACAGCCGCGCGGCGCACGGATCGCCGCGCGCTCGCCGTGGGCGATCACCGCGTGGAGGGCACGCCGATCACCACGACACCGGCAGCGCCTTGCCCTCCTCGTAGCCCGCCGCCGACTGCACGCCGACGACGGCGCGCTCCCGGAACTCCGCGATCGACGACGCACCCGCGTACGTGGCCGAGGAGCGCACGCCCGACGTGATCATGTCGAGCAGGTCCTCGACGCTCGGACGGTTCGGGTCGAGCAGGATCGTCGACGACGAGATGCCCTCGGCGAAGAGGGTCTTCGTGGCGAGCTCGAAGGCGGGCAGGTCGCCGAAGCGGCCGCGCACGGCCTTCGTCGACGCCATGCCCCAGGACTCCTTGTAGAGGCGGCCCTGCTCGTCGCGCTGCAGGCGGCCGGGCGCCTCGATCGTGCCGGCGAACCACGAGCCGATCATGACGCTCGACGCGCCGGCGGCGAGCGCGAGCGCGACGTCGCGCGGGTAGCGCACGCCGCCGTCCGCCCAGACGCGTGCGCCGAGGCCGATGGCCTCCTCGGCCGTCTCGAGCACCGCGGAGAGCTGCGGACGACCGACGGCCGTCATCATGCGCGTCGTGCACATGGCGCCGGGGCCGACGCCGACCTTGAGGATGTCGGCGCCCGCCTGCACGAGGTCGCGCACGGCGGACGCCGTGACGACGTTGCCCGCGACGATCGGCACGTCGACGGCGCCGCGCACCGCCTCGATCGCGCGCAGCATGCCGCCCTGGTGACCGTGGGCCGTGTCGATGACGACGACGTCGGCGCCGGCGTCGACGAGCGCGCGCGCCTTCGCGGCAGGGTCGCCGTTGATGCCGACGGCGACGGCGACGCGCAGGCGTCCCTCGGCGTCGAGGGCCGGCTGGTAGAGCGCCGAGCGCAGCGCGGTGCGGGGGCTCACGGTGCCGAGCACGCGGCCGTCGTCGACGACGGCGGCGAAGTCGACGCCGCGCGCGTGCACGGCGTCGAACGCCGTGCGGGCGTCGACGACGTCGGCGGGAGCCAGCGGCTCGATCGTGCCGTGCAGGAGGTCGCCGATGCGGGCGTCCGGCAGCGCGTGCCCGAGTCGCCGCGCGCCGATGGCGCCGACGTAGACGCCGTCGCGCACGACGACGATGCCGTGCCCCTCGACGGCCGGCACGCGCAGCAGCACGTCGGCCACGAGCTCGTCCTCGGTCGCGAGCTGCGCCGACGCGAGGTCGACGGGCTGCTCCTTGACCCACGCGATCGCCGCGATGGTCTCGTCGAGGTCGTGGTCCTGCGTCAGCACCGCGAGGCCGCCTCGGCGCGCGAGCGTCGCCGCGAGCAGCGGGCCCGTGACGGAGTTCATGTTCGCCGCGACGATCGGCAGCGTCGCGCCCGTGCCGTCGTCGGGGGCGAGGTCGACGGCCATGCGGCTGCCGACGTCCGACCGGCTCGGCACGAGGAACACGTCGGAGTAGGTGAGGTCGTGCGGAGGCGGCGGCTGCAGGAAGCGCATGCCTCCACGCTACGCCGCGCGCCGTCGCGCGGCGGCGCATGTCCGCCACGAGCGTGGGAGGTCGGTCGTAGCGTGCACCGCATGGAGCCGTTCACCCTGCACGTGCCCGATGCCGAGCTCGCCGACCTGCATGCGCGGCTGCGCGCGACGCGGCTGCTGCCCGACCAGCAGGGCGCACCGCACGTCGGCATGACGAGCGACTACCTCGCCGAGCTCGTCGCGTCGTGGCTCGAGCTCGACTGGCGCGAGCGCGAGCGGTGGCTCGCCGCGCATCCGCAGGCGATCGCGGAGATCGACGGCGCCCGCATCCACCACGCGCATCTGCGAGCAGCCGACACCGACGCCCCGGCGCTGCTGGTCCTGCACGGCTGGCCGCACACGTTCGCGCTGCAGCTCGACCTCGCCGAGCGGCTGCCCGACATGCACGTCGTCGTGGCGAGCCTGCCCGGCTTCGGCTTCTCGACGCCGTTCGCGGAGGGTCCGATGGGCGAGCAACGGCTCGCCGACGCGATGCACGACCTCATGACGCGCGTGCTCGGCTACCGCACGTTCCTCACCTACGGCGAGGACGTGTCGGCGAACGTGAGCGACCGCATCGCGTCGTCGTACCCGGGCTCGGTCGCCGGCATCGTCGCGACGCACGCGCACTTCCCGACCGAGGCCGAGCGCACCGAGCTCGTCGACCCCGACGCTCGCGCGTTCTTCGAGCGGCTCGCCGCCGACGCACCGTTCGCCAGCGCGTACGCGCACGCGCAGGCGACGCGGCCCGACACGCTCGCGGTCGGGCTCAACGACTCGCCCGCGGGGCTGCTCTCCTGGATCGTCGAGAAGCTCGTCGAGTGGAGCGACACGCCCGCCGGCGATCCGCGGCTCGTCGAGCGACGCATCGCCAGGGAGCGACTGCTCACCGAGGCGTCCATCTACTGGTTCGGGCAGTCGATCGGCACGTCGTTCCGTCCCTACTTCGAGTCGGTCGACGACGGTCCGATCGCGCCGGTCGAGGTACCGGCCGCCGTGCACGTGCAACGCCACGAGGCCGACTACCCCGAGTCCCTGGCACGCGGCTTCTACCGCGACCTTCGCACGTTCGAACGTCTCGAGCAGGGCGGCCACTTCGCGATCGCCGAGGTACCGGATGCGATGGCCGCGCGGTTCCGCGCGTTCGCGATCGCCCTCGGGCTGCTCGCGGCTCAGTCGCCCGCGGAGCCGTAGTCGTCGACGATGCGCGCGTCGACGGGGAACGTGATGGGGAACGAGCCGAAGAGCATGCGACCCGCGCCCGTCGCTGCCGCGCGGATCTCGTCCGCGACCGCCTCCGCGCGCTCGGCGGGGGCGTGCACGATGACCTCGTCGTGGAGGAAGTAGACGAGCTCGCCGCCGCCGGCGCGCAGGCTGCGGCGCAGCAGCGCCATCCAGCACAGCGCCCACTCCGCCGCCGAGCCCTGCACGACGAAGTTGCGCGTGAAGCGGCCCCACGCCCGTTCGCGCGAGACGGCATCGCGGTCGGCGATGCCCGAGCGCGCCGGGGGCATGGGCGCGCTCGTGCGGCCGAGCCACGTGCGCACGACGCCGCCGCGCTCCCCCGTCGTCGCCGCGTCGTCGACGACGCGCATGGCCGTCGGGTACGCCCGCCGCAGCGCGGGCACGAGCCTGCCGGAGTCGCCCGAGGTGCCGCCGTAGAGGGCGCCGAGCATCGCGACCTTCGCCTTGGGGCGCGACTCGACGACCCCGTCGTCGACGAGGCCCTCGTACAGGTCGCCCACGGCGGCCTCGGCGAGGGCCTCGTCGCGCGCCATCGCGGCGAGCACGCGCGGCTCCAGCTGCGCGGCGTCGGCGACGATCAGCCGCCAGCCCGGATCGGCCACGACGGCGCCGCGCACCTGCTTCGCGATCTGCATCGCGCCGCCGCCCGCCGTCGCCCACCGGCCCGTCACGACGCCGGCGGGCACGTACTCCGCGTGGAAGCGCCCGTCGCGCACCCACTCGTCGGCCCACTGCCAGCCGTTCGCCGTCCACAGCCGATAGAGCCGCTTGTAGGCGACGAGCGGCTCGACCACGGGATGGTCGATCTCGCGCAGCTCCCACCGCGACGTCGAGCGCACGTCGAGGCCGGCGCCGCGCAGGGCCCGCAGGAGCTCGGGAGCCGAGTCGATGCTCACGTGCTGGCCGAGGATGCGGTCGACGTCGTCGGCGAGCGCCTGCAGCCGAGCGGGGCGGCCGGCGATGGGTCGAGGCCCCAGCGCGTCGGCGAGCAGCCGGTCGTGCTCGGCCGGCGACCAGGGCAGCCCGACGTGCAGCAGCTCCTCGGCGATGAGGGCGCCCGTCGACTCCGCGGCGAGCAGCATCCGCATCGACGCGTCGTCGCCGACCGCCGCCTCCTGCCGCGCGAGCTCGGCCACGAGCGCATCGACGGGCTCCGGCGCCTCGTCCATCGAGAACAGCGCGCCGTCGGGCGCGCGCAGCCGTCGCAGCCAGCGTGCGTCGAGCGGCATGCGCCCCGCGTCGGCGAGGATGCGGTGGCTCAGCCGCAGGTCGCGGGCGCGCTCGACGGCGACCCCCGCCGCGAGCAGCACGGGCGCGACGCGCGTCGAGTCCTGCCACACCCAGCGCGGGCGCTCGGGCTCGAGCGCCGCGACGGCCTCGGGCAGGGCATCGGTCGCGTGCCGGTCGCGCACGGCGCCGTCGTCGCCGACGACCGCGACCTCCCATGCCTCGCCGACCGGCGCGATCACCGCATCCACGACCCTCACGCTAGGCGGCGCCACCCACGTCTCCCGACCGCCGCGAGGGGACACGCCCGGTGAACACGCCGTGAACGCATCCGCGCAATGCCGTGATTCCGAACCCCGCGTGGTGCACGATGGGGTCAAGGAGGCGCGATGCAGGCCCAGGTGGTGGTGCTGAACGCGACGCTCGAGCCGATCGGCGTCGCTTCCCTGCAGCGCGCTGTCGCCTTCGTGGTGAAGGAGCGCGCGCAGATCATGCTCGCGTCGGAGGGCACGATCCGCTCCGAGAGCTTCGAGATGCCCGTGCCGAAGGTCGTCGTCTTCAACGACTACGTGGCGGTGCCGCACACGCGCATGTACGACCGCATGCCCTGGACGCGGCGCGGCGTGCTCGAGCGCGACCGGCGCCGGTGCGCCTACTGCGGCGGCTCCGGCTCGACGATCGACCACATCCAGCCCGCGTCGCGCGGCGGCGCGTCGACGTGGCTCAACACCATCACCGCATGCGTCGACTGCAACGGCCGCAAGGGCAATCGCACGCCTGCGGAGGCGGCGATGCCGCTGCAGTTCGAGCCGCGCGTCGTCTGGCGCCGCGAGGTCGTGATGCTCGCCGTCGAGGCGGCCGGCGTCGACCTCGTCGCGCTCGGCCTCGCTCGGTGACAGAACGTCCAGAAGGCGTCCAGCGCCATCTTCGGCGCGTAGGATGGACGGCGGTGTCGATGACCGACACGCAAGCATGCCCCCGGTGAGAAGAGGCGAAGGATCCGTGGCAGCCGCGAGCAGCGACTTCGGAGCGAACGAATGGCTGGTGGAGGAGCAGTACGAGCTCTTCAAGCAGGACAGGTCGAAGGTGGCCCAGTCCTGGTGGCCGATCCTGGAGCGCTATGCAGCGCAGCTGGGAGGCGGCACCACCACCGCGACGACCACGGCACCGCCCGTGGCTGAGACGCCCGCAGCGCCACCCGCGCAGCCGGCGACCCCGCCGCCACCGGCCGCACCGTCGGCCCCCACCGCGCCCACGGCAGCACCCGCTGCTCCGGCCAACGCGAGCGAGGCGCCCGCGCAGTCCGCCCCGCCCGCTCCCCCGGCACCGACGAAGCCGGCCCAGCGCCCCGACGGCACCATCGCCGCGCGCACGACGAAGACCCCCGCGAAGCCCGCGCCGGTGCCCGCCGACCGCGACAAGGCCGACGCGAAGGCCGAGGAGTCGAAGGCCGACGAGCCGACCGTCACGCCGCTGCGCGGCATGCCGAAGGCCCTCGCGCACAACATGGACCTCTCGCTGGCCGTGCCGACCGCCACGTCGGTGCGCACGGTGCCCGCGAAGCTCATGATCGACCAGCGCATCGTGATCAACAACCACCTGCGCAGGACGCGCGGCGGCAAGATCTCGTTCACGCACCTCATCGGCTACGCGCTCGTGCAGGCGCTCAAGGCGTTCCCGAGCCAGAACGTGTCGTACGCGGAGGTCGACGGCAAGCCGTCGCTCGTCGCGCACCCGCACGTCAACCTCGGCATCGCGATCGACCTGCCGAAGCCCGACGGCACGCGTGCCCTGCTGGTGCCGAGCATCAAGCAGGCCGACACGATGGACTTCGCGGAGTTCATCGGCGCCTACGAGCAGCTCGTGAAGAAGGCTCGCGCCAACAAGCTCGAGGCCGGCGACTTCGCCGGCACGACGATCTCGCTCACGAACCCCGGCGGCATCGGCACCGTGCACTCCGTGCCGCGCCTCATGCAGGGCCAGGGATGCATCATCGGCGCCGGCGCGCTCGACTACCCGGCCGAGTTCCAGGGTGCGAGCGTCGAGCGGCTCGCGGATGCGGGCATCGGCAAGACGATCACGCTGACGTCGACCTACGACCACCGCGTCATCCAGGGCGCCGGCTCGGGCGAGTACCTGAAGATCGTGCACGGCCTGCTGCAGGGCCAGGACGGGTTCTACGACGGCATCTTCGCCGACCTGCGCATCCCCTACAAGCCGATCGCGTGGGCGCAGGACGTCTCGGTGCACGAGTCCGACGAGCTGTCGAAGCAGACGCGCGTCGCGCAGCTCATCAACTCGTACCGCGTGCGCGGCCACCTCATGGCCGACATCGACCCGCTCGAGTACGTGCAGCGCACGCATCCCGACCTCGAGATCGAGCAGCACGGCCTGTCGTTCTGGGATCTGGACCGCGACTTCGTCACGGGCGGCTTCGGCGGCCGTCGCTCGGCGCAGCTGCGCGACGTGCTCGGCGTGCTGCGCGACACGTACTGCCGCACGATGGGCGTCGAGTACATGCACATCGCCGACCCGGCGCAGCGCAAGTGGTTCCAGGACCACCTCGAGGTGCCGTACGTCAAGCCGACGCACGACGAGCAGATGCGCATCCTGCGCAAGCTCAACGAGGCCGAGGCCTTCGAGACGTTCCTGCAGACCAAGTACGTCGGGCAGAAGCGCTTCTCGCTCGAGGGCTCCGAGTCGATGATCGCCTTCCTCGACGCCCTCATCCAGGGCGCCGCCGAGGCGAGCCTCGAGGAGGTCGTGATCGGCATGCCGCACCGCGGCCGCCTCAACGTGCTCACGAACATCGCCGGCAAGACCTACGGCCAGATCTTCCAGGAGTTCGAGGGCGCCGCCGTCATGCAGGGCTCCGGCGACGTGAAGTACCACCTCGGCACCGAGGGCACCTTCGTGGCTGCCGACGGCTCCGAGATCCCCGTCTACCTCGCCGCCAACCCGTCGCACCTCGAGGCCGTCAACGGCGTGCTCGAGGGCATCGCCCGCGCGAAGCAGGACCGCATTGGCGACGGTCGTCGCTCGGTGCTGCCCGTGCTCGTGCACGGCGACGCCGCGATGGCCGGCCAGGGCGTCGTCTTCGAGACGCTGCAGCTGTCGCAGCTGCGCGGCTACACGACCGGTGGCACGGTGCACCTCGTCGTCAACAACCAGATCGGCTTCACGACCCCGCCGTCGGAGTCGCGCTCGTCGATCTACTCGACCGACATCGCCAAGGCGATCGGCGCCCCCGTGTTCCACGTGAACGGCGACGACCCCGAGGCCGTCGTGCGCGTCGCGGAGCTGGCCTTCCAGTACCGCGAGGAGTTCAAGCGCGACGTCGTCATCGACCTCATCACGTATCGCCGCCGCGGGCACAACGAGGGCGACGACCCCACGATGACGCAGCCGCTCATGTACTCGCTCATCGAGCGCAAGCGCTCGGTGCGCACGCTGTACGCCGAGAACCTCGTGGGCCGCGGCGACATCACCGAGGACGAGTACGAGGAGGCGCAGAAGGACTTCCAGGACCGCCTCGAGCGGGCGTTCATGGAGACCCACGCCGCCGCGACGGGCTCGATGCCCATCCCGACGCAGACGCCCGAGTCGACGATGGTCGGCACGCCTGCCGACACCGGCATCTCGCGCGCCACGATCGAGGCGATCGGCGATGCGCACGCCAACGCTCCCGACGGCTTCACCGTCCACACGAAGGTGCAGCAGGTGCTCAAGAAGCGCCTCGACATGAGCCGCAACGGCGGCATCGACTGGGCGTTCGGCGAGCTGCTGGCGCTGGGCTCGCTGCTCACCGAGGGCACCGCGGTGCGCATGTCCGGCCAGGACACGCGTCGTGGCACGTTCGTGTCGCGGCACGCCGTCATGCACGACAAGGTCAACGGCCAGGAGTGGCTGCCGCTCGCGAACCTCTCCGAGGAGCAGGCGCGCCTGTCGATCTACGACTCCCTGCTGTCGGAGTACGCCGCCATGGCGTTCGAGTACGGCTACTCGGTCGAGCGCTCCGACGCGCTCGTGCTGTGGGAGGCGCAGTTCGGCGACTTCGTGAACGGCGCGCAGATCGTGCTCGACGAGTTCCTCTCGAGCGCCGAGCAGAAGTGGAACCAGTTCTCGTCACTGACGCTGCTGCTGCCGCACGGCTACGAGGGCGCGGGCCCCGACCACTCGTCGGCGCGCATCGAGCGCTTCCTGCAGCTGTCGGCCCAGCAGAACATGATCGTCGCGCGGCCGTCGACGCCGGCGTCGTACTTCCACCTGCTGCGTCGCCAGGCGTACCAGCGCCCGCGTCGTCCGCTCATCGTGTTCACGCCCAAGGCCATGCTGCGTCTGCGCGACGCGGTGAGCCCGGTCGAGGACTTCGAGACCGGCACGTTCCAGCCCGTCATCGACGACGCGAAGGTCGACTCGTCGAAGGTGCGCCGCGTGCTGCTCCACTCGGGCAAGATCCACTACGACATCGCCACCGAGATGGCGAAGCGCGAGATCGACGACGTCGCGCTCGTGCGCCTCGAGCAGCTGTACCCGCTCGACGTCGACGCCATCAACGCGGCGCTCGACCGCTACGACGGCGCCGAGCTCGTGTGGGTGCAGGAGGAGCCGCTCAACCAGGGCGCCTGGCCGTCGGTGCACTACTCGCTGCCGCGCCACCTGCACCACGGTCGCACGATCCGCGCCATCGGCCGCACGGCCTCGGCGAGCCCCGCGACGGGATCCCCGAAGCGCTCGGCTGCCGAGCTCGCGCAGATCCTCGACGAGGCGCTCGGCGCCTGACCGTGCCGCGTCGAGAGCCCGTCGTCACCGCTGGTGACGGCGGGCTCTCGCACGTGCGGGGCACGTTCCATCGCGCGATCGACCCGACGCATCGCGACTCGGCGCTCGCGGGGTCGCGCTCGGCGGGCCGGTACTCGCGCCCCGACGAGCCGACGCTGTACCTGTCGTCCTCGCGCGGGGGCGTCGCGGCGGCCATGGTCGCGCATGCCGACCACCGATCCCCCGCCGACGGCGACGCTCGCCTGAGGTGACCCCGCTCGGCGGTTGCGTCTCGCAGGCGATTCGCCGAGCCAAGGGAAGATTCCCCTCCGGTCGCGAGATCACCTGCGAAACGTGGCCACGGCCGAGTCGGATCTGCGTCTCGCGGACCGCTCCGGTCAGTCGCGCGACGCGAGGAACGTGTAGACCTCGGTCTCGTCGACGCCGGGGAAGGCACCGGGCGGCAGGGCCGCGAGCAGGTGCGAGTGGGCGCGGGCGCTCGGCCACGCCTGGCCGGCCCACGCATCCGCGAGCTCCGTCGGTGGCGTGCGGCAGCACGACGGGTCCGGGCACTGCGACGCCGAGCGCTCCTTCGTGGCCCGGCCGCGGAACCAGCGGGCCTGCGCGAACGGCACGCCGATCGACAGCGAGAACTCCCCCTGCGCGCTGCGCTCGGTCATGGCCGTGCACCAGAACGTGCCCGCAGGCGTCTCGGTGTACTGCTCGAACGCGTTGACCTTGTCGGGCACGTCGAACACCTCGCGGCTCGTCCACCGCTTGCACACCGGCTGGCCCTCGATCGCGCCGGTGTGGTCGGCGGGGAACGTCACGCCGTCGTTCTCGTACGCCTTGTAGATGATCCCCGACTCGTGCACCTTCTGGAAGTGCAGCGGGATGCCGAGGTGCACGGTGGCGAGGTTCGTGAGCCGATGCGCCGCCATCTCGTACGACACGGCGAAGGCATCCCGCAGGTCCTCGACCGCGAGCTGCCGCTCGGCCTTCGCGGCGGAGAGGAACGAGACGGCCGTCGCCTCCGGCATGAGCAGCGCGGCCGCGAAGTAGTTCGTCTCGACGCGCTGCCGCAGGAAGGCCCCGTAGTCGCTCGGCACGTCATGGCCGAGCACGTGGTGCCCGAGCGCCTGCAGCAGCACCGAGCGCGGGTCGTGGTCGCCGCGCGTCGAGCGCGAGAGGTAGATGCGGCGGCGCTTGAGGTCGGTCACCGAACGCGTGGAGTGCGGCAGGTCGCCGACGTGGTGCACCGTGAAGCCGAGGCGCTCGGTGATCGCGGCGATGAGGTGCTGCGACAACGGCCCCTGCACGTAGCCGACGTCGGCGAGGATGCCGGCCGCCTCGCGCTCGATCTCGGGGAAGTGGTTGTCGCGCGCACGCATCTCGCCGCGCAGCTGCGCGTTCGCTCGCCGCGCCTCCTCGGGCGTC
Organism: Agrococcus jejuensis; assembly: GCF_007679035.1. Classification (GTDB taxonomy): domain Bacteria; phylum Actinomycetota; class Actinomycetes; order Actinomycetales; family Microbacteriaceae; genus Agrococcus; species Agrococcus jejuensis_A. The sequence continues at coordinate 806,110 of NZ_VEFR01000001.1, forward strand.
GCGATGCGCTCCTCGGCCTGTCGCTCGAGCTCATCGACGAGCGCGAGCATCGTCTCGAGCACGTCGTCGGGCGTGCGCGGCCCGACGCGCATCGTGGGCAGCTGCTTCTGCACCCACAGCGGCGACCGCATGGCGCGCTCGAGCCGCAGCTCGCGCGCGGCGCGCTCGCTCGGCGGCGCCTCGCCGGTGAGCGCGTCGAGCGAGACGCCCAGCAGGCCGGCGAGGCGCTGCAGGGTCTGGAAGCGGATCTCGCGCTTGCCCGTCTCGATCGCCGAGAGCTGCGAGGGCGCGAGCCCGATGGCGTCGTGCACGGCGTCGAGCGTGAGCCCCGCGGCCTTGCGATGGTGGCGGATGGCCTTGCCGAGCTGCAGCGGATCCGTCGCGTCGGCATCCGGCGACTCGGGGGCGCTCGTCGAGCGGTTCCAGGACGACATCGTCATCGCTGCAGCATATGGCAGGAATGCAGAACTTCACACGAGGAATCGAATCCAGGAGTGCGTTCCTGCGGCGAGAGTGGAGCCAGACCCCGATGGAGGAGGCCCCCGATGACCGAGAACCAGCACCAGCAGACTCAGCAGCAGGCAGCCGAGGCACTGCAGCTCGAGTGGGACGCCGACACGCGCTGGAGCGGCGTCGCCCGGGACTACGCCGCGGCCGACGTCGTGCGCCTGCGCGGCTCGGTCGTCGAGGAGCGCACCCTCGCCCGTCGCGGTGCCGAGCGGCTCTTCGAGCGCCTGCAGCAGCCCGAGCCCGTGCGCGCCCTCGGCGCCCTCACCGGCAACCAGGCGGTGCAGCAGGTGAAGGCGGGCCTCGAGGCCATCTACCTCTCGGGCTGGCAGGTCGCCGCCGACGCGAACCTCGCGGGCCAGACCTACCCCGACCAGAGCCTGTACCCGGCGAACTCGGTGCCGAGCGTCGTGCGCCGCATCAACAACGCGCTGCTGCGCGCCGACCAGATCGAGCACGCCGAGGGCACGCGCAGCGTCGACGACTGGCTCGTGCCGATCGTCGCGGACGCCGAGGCCGGCTTCGGCGGCCCGCTCAACGCGTTCGAGCTGCAGCGCGGCATGATCGCCGCCGGCGCGGCGGGCGTGCACTGGGAGGATCAGCTCGCCTCCGAGAAGAAGTGCGGCCACCTCGGTGGCAAGGTGCTCATCCCGACGCAGCAGCACGTGCGCACGCTCAACGCCGCGCGCCTCGCCTCCGACGTCGAGGGCGTGCCGACCGTGATCGTCGCCCGCACCGACGCCGAGGCGGCGACGCTCATCACGAGCGACGTCGACGAGCGCGACCGCCCGTTCCTCACCGGCGACCGCACGGCCGAGGGCTTCTACGAGGTGCGGAACGGCATCGACCCCTGCATCGCGCGCGGCCGTGCCTACGCGCCCTACGCCGACCTGCTGTGGATGGAGACGTCGAAGCCTGACCTCGAGACCGCACGCCGCTTCGCCGAGGGCATCAAGGACGAGTTCCCCGACCAGCTGCTCGCGTACAACTGCTCGCCGTCGTTCAACTGGCGCAAGCACCTCGACGACGCGCAGATCGCATCGTTCCAGCGCGAGCTCGGCGCCATGGGATTCCGGTTCCAGTTCATCACCCTGGCCGGCTTCCACGCCCTCAACCACTCGATGTTCGACCTCGCCAAGGGCTACGCCGAGCAGCACATGACCGCCTACGTCGACCTGCAGGAGCGCGAGCTCGCCGCGGAGTCGCAGGGCTACACCGCCACGCGCCACCAGCGCGAGGTGGGCACCGGATGGTTCGACCTCGTCGCCTCCGCCCTCAACCCCGACTCGGGGACCCTCGCCCTCGCCGGCTCCACCGAGACCGCGCAGTTCCACTGACGTCGCAGGACCGCCTCGGTCCGCCCCACCCGCTTGGAGAGACTCCCATGACCGACCGCATCCGCATCACCGAGCACGCCCCCGACCAGGAGCGCGTGCTCACGCCGCAGGCCCTCGAGTTCCTGCTGTCGCTGCACGACCTCGCCGAGCGGCGCCGCCGCGAGCTGCGCCGCCTGCGCCGCACGCGTCGCGCGGCGCTCGCCGACGGCGCCACGCCCGCCTTCCTGCACGAGACCCGGCACATCCGCGACGACGCCACCTGGCAGGTCGCGCCGCCCGCGCCCGGGCTCGAGGACCGTCGCGTCGAGATCACCGGCCCCATCGAGCGCAAGATGACCATCAACGCGCTCAACTCGGGCGCACGCGTGTGGCTGGCCGACTGCGAGGACGCCTCCTCCCCCACGTGGGAGAACGTCATCGCGAGCCAGGCGAACCTGCAGGACGCCATCCGCGGCACGATCGCGCACACGAGCCCGCAGGGCAAGGAGTACCGCGTCACGGCCGAGCGCACGCCGACGATCGTCGTGCGGCCGCGCGGCTGGCACCTCGACGAGCGGCGCATCCTCGTCGACGGCGAGCCCATGAGCGCATCGCTCGTCGACTTCGGCCTGCACATGCTGCACAACGCCGACGCGCTCATCGCGTCGGGCCGCGGCCCGTACTTCTACCTGCCGAAGCTCGAGAGCCACCTCGAGGCGCGCCTGTGGAACGACGTGTTCGTCGCGGCGCAGGACATGCTGCTCATCCCGCGCGGCACCATCCGTGCCACGGTGCTCATCGAGACGATCTCGGCGGCGTTCGAGATGGAGGAGATCCTCTACGAGCTGCGCGAGCACTCGTCGGGCCTCAACGCCGGCCGCTGGGACTACCTGTTCTCGATCATCCGCGCCTTCCGCTTCCGCGGCCCGGACTTCGTGCTGCCCGACCGCTCGGCGCTCACGATGACGGCGCCGTTCATGCGGGCGTACACCGAGCAGCTCGTGCGCGCATGCCACCGTCGTGGCGCGCACGCCATCGGCGGCATGGCCGCGTTCGTGCCGAGCGCGAAGGATCCGGAGGCGACGCGAGTGGCGCTCGCGCAGGTCGCCGAGGACAAGCGGCGCGAGGCGGCCGACGGCTTCGACGGCTCGTGGGTCGCGCACCCCGGCCTCGTCGCGACGGCGCAGGCCGAGTTCGACGCCGTGCTGGCCGACGCGCCGCACCAGCTGGGCCGCAGCCGCGACGACGTCGTGCCCGACGAGGCCGCGCTCATCGACCTGTCGACGACGCCGGGCGACATCACCGAGGCGGGCCTCAGGCTCAACGTCGAGGTCGGCATCCGCTACATGGAGGCGTGGCTGCGCGGCCAGGGCGCCGTCGCGATCCACTCGCTCATGGAGGATGCGGCGACGGCCGAGATCTCGCGGTCGCAGGTGTGGCAGTGGATCCACGTCGAGGCGCGCACCGCCGAGGGCCACACGATCTCGCGCGACCGGGTGAAGGGCATCGTGCGCGAGCTGTCGGCGTCGTTCGAGCGCTTCGACGGCGACCGCTTCGACGAGGCGATCAGCCTGTTCCACGAGGTGGCGCTCCGCCCGACGTACCCGGCGTTCTTCACGCTCGCCGGCACCGAGCGGTACCTGTCGCCCCTCGCGGAGGAGGCGCCGATCGCGGCGTGATCCGCCGAGCATCGCGCATGGAGAAGGGCCCCGGTGAGCATGAGTCGCCGGGGCCCTTCGCCCCGTCTCCAGCGCCCTGGCCGAGGCCTGGGCCCTTCTGGCGAGGGGCGCCTCCTCAAGGGAGGTTCGATCATCATGGAGGCGAGCCGAGGGGCCCGCAAGCGGTCAGCGCGAAGACGTCTCGACGCTGACGTGAAGGTGGAGGGTTCGCGTGCGTCCGGCGTCAGCCGTGCGTCGCCTGCACGGCGCGCAGGCGCGCGAGCACCTGGTCCTTGAGCTGCTCGGGTGCCGTCTCCTTGCACGCCTGCTTGAGCGCCATCGTCAGCTGCACGCCCACGGTGTGCTCGTCGGCGCAGTCGGTGCAGCCGTCGAGGTGCGCGCGGATGTCCGCCGCATCCTCCTTGCACAGCTCCGCGTGCAGGTACTCCTCGAGCTCGGCCTTGGCCTTGTCGCAACCGCAGTCGCCCATCAGCGCTTCCCCCCTGCCGTCATGCCCTGCTCACGGGCGTAGTCCGCCAGCAGCTCGCGAAGCTGCCGCCTGCCACGGTGCAGGCGACTCATCACGGTGCCGACGGGCGTCTTCATGATCTCCGCCGTCTCGGCGTACGACATGCCCTCGACGTCGACCCAGTAGACGACCATGCGGAAGTCCTCGGGGATCGACTGCAGGGCGTCGCGCACGACGCCCGCGGGCATGCGGTCGATGGCCTCGGCCTCCGCCGACCGCGACCTCGTGGCCGTCGTCGACTCGCCGACGCCGATCTGCCAGTCCTCGAGATCGTCGAGCGGCGCCTCGAAGGGCTGCCGCTGCTTCTTGCGGTACTGGTTGATGTACGTGTTCGTCTGGATGCGGTACAGCCAGGCACGCAGGTTGGTGCCGGGCGTGAAGGAGTCGCGGGCGGCGTACGCCTTCGCGTACGTCTCCTGCACCAGGTCTGCCGCATCCTGCGGGTTGCGCGTCATGCGCATCGCGGCCGCGTACAGCTGGTCGGTGTACTCGAGGGCCTCGTCGATGAACGCGTCGGAGTCGTCTGCCATCGGCGACGATCCTACGCGCGTCAGCACGCTGGTCGTGGTCATGCACCCTCCCCTTCGTAGGATGGAACCGATGACTCAGGCGCCGCATTCCCGCGCGTGGGCGGCTCCGGTGGCCACCGGCCCGCTCGACGCGACCGTGCACCTGCCCGGCTCGAAGTCGCTGACGAACCGCGAGCTCGTGCTCGCGGCGCTCGCCGACGAGCCCGGCCTGCTGCGCGCTCCCCTGCATTCGCGCGACTCCGCGCTCATGGTCGACGCGCTGCGCGCGATGGGCGTGGGCGTGGAGGAGGTGGGCTCCGGACCCTTCGGACCCGACCTGCGCGTGTCCCCGGGCCCGCTCGGCGCGGCATCGGTCGACTGCGGCCTCGCCGGCACCGTCATGCGATTCCTGCCGGTCGTCGCAGCCCTCGCGACGGGCGCGGTCGACTTCGACGGCGACCCGCACGCGCGCAAGCGCCCCAACGCCACGACGATCGACGCGCTCCGCGCGCTCGGCGTGCGCGTGGAGGACGGCGGCACGGGCACGATGCCCTTCACGGTGCACGGCACGGGCTCGGTGCGCGGCGGCGAGCTCGCGATCGATGCGAGCGCGTCGAGCCAGTTCGTGTCGGCGCTGCTGCTCGCGGCGCCGCGCTTCGAGGAGGGGCTCACGCTGCGCCACACGGGCGAGCGCCTGCCGTCGCTGCCCCACATCGACATGACCATCGCGACGCTGCGCGCCCGCGGCGTGGATGCGTCGTCGCCCGAGCCGGGCGTGTGGCACGTCGCGCCGGGTCCCATCGCGGCGCTCGACGTGGCGATCGAGCCCGACCTGTCGAACGCGGCGCCGTTCCTCGCCGCCGCGCTCGTGGCGGGCGGCCGCGTCACCGTGGCCGGCTGGCCCTCGACGACGACGCAGGTCGGCGCCGAGCTGCCCGCCCTGCTCGCACGCCTCGGCGCATCCGTGACGATCGACGGCGACCGCTGCACCGTCGACGGCGGCGCAGGCGTCGCCGCCGCACCGCTCGCGGGCGGCACGATCGACATGGCGCACGCGGGCGAGCTGTCGCCGACGATCGCGGCGCTCGGCGTCTTCGCCGACGCGCCGCTGACGATCGACGGCATCGGCCACATCCGCGGCCATGAGACCGACCGCATCGACGCGCTCGTCGACGACCTCGCCCGCCTCGGCGGCGCCGCGTCGGGCGACGAGGAGTCGATCACCGTGCAGCCCGGCGCGCTGCACGGCGGCGCATGGGCTGCGTACGCCGACCACCGCATCGCGACGGCGGGCGCGCTGCTGGGCCTCGCGGTGCCCGGCATCGAGGTCGACGACATCGCCGCGACCGCCAAGACCATCCCGGAGTTCCCCGAGCTCTGGCAGCGGATGCTGGCGGGCTCCCCGTGACGGACATGCGATGAGCTGGCTGAGCGACGAGCCCGACGACCCGTACGAGGAGTACGGCGACTCGGTGCGCGAGCGTCCGAACCCCAAGGCGAATCGGCCGCGCACGAAGATCCGCCCCGAGCACGCCGACTCGGTCGACGGGTTCGTGACGGCCGTCGACCGCGGCAGGTACACCGTCGTCGTGCGCGACGGTGAGCCCGACGAGGCGATCATCACGACGACGCGCGCCCGCGAGCTGCGCAAGCAGGCGATCGTCGCGGGCGACCGCGTCGACGTCGTCGGCGACACGTCGGGCGACGAGGGCACCCTCTCGCGCATCGTGCGCATCCAACCCCGCACGACGGTGCTGCGGCGCTCGGCCGACGACTCCGACGAGTTCGAGCGCGTCATCGTCGCGAACGCCGACCTCATGCTCATGGTCGTCGCCGCGCGCGACCCCGAGCCGCGTCCCCGCCTCGTGCACCGCTACCTCGTCGCCGCCTACGACGCGGGCATCACGCCCATCCTCGTCGTGACGAAGACCGACCTCGCCGATCCCGCGACGCTGCTGGCGCACTTCGAGGGCCTCGACATCGAGACGTGGCGCTCGCGCTCCGACGACCCTCCCGCCCAGGCGCTGCGCGAGCGGCTCGACGGCCACGTCACGGTCGCCGTCGGCCACTCGGGCGTCGGCAAGTCGACGCTCGTCAACGCGCTCGTGCCCGCCGCGCATCGGGCCGTCGGCCACGTCAACGCCGTCACGGGCCGCGGCCGCCACACGTCGTCGTCGACGCAGTCGTACCGGCTCGGATCCGGATGGGTCATCGACACCCCCGGCGTGCGCTCGTTCGGCCTCGGGCACATCGACGTCGCATCGATCCTCAAGGCGTTCCCCGACATCCAGGCGGCGAGCGACGACTGCCCGCGCGGCTGCACGCACCTCGCCGACGCGCCCGACTGCGCCATCCAGGAGGCCGCCGACCGCGGCGAGCTCGACCGCACGAGGGTGGAGTCGGTGCAGGGCCTGCTGGCGACGCTCACGGTCGAGGACCGCTGGTGACCGAACGGCGTCCGAGCCCCGTCGTCGCGATGATCGCGGCGGCGGGATCGTGGGAGGCACGGCTCACGGCCGCCCTGCGCGACCTGGGCCTCACGACCCGCAGGCTCGGCCTGCTCGCGCATCTCGACGCGCTGCCCGACCTGTCGTTCTCCGAGCTCGCGCGGCGCACGGGCATCACGGTGCAGTCGGCGCACACGGCGGTGCGCCAGCTGGCGACCGACGGGCTCGTCGACGATGCGACGGCCCACGCGGGCGCGCGCTCGACGCTGCGCCTCACCGACCGCGGTCGTGCCGTGCTCGCCGCGGCCCAGGAGCGCGTCGCGGCGCTCGACGCGACGCTCGCAGCGGAGCAGCCGGCCCTGGCGACCGCGCTCGTCGAGCTGCGTCCGCAGATGGCGGACCTGCCGCCGCCCGTCGAGCACTGACCTTCAGGTAGACTGAAGGAATGACCGCCGCCGTGCCCACCGCATCCCGATCCCCGTTCGCCACCCCGCACGCGCTCTACCGCGTCGTCGCCATCGCCGAGGCGATCTCGTGGACGCTGCTGCTGGGCGGCCTGCTGCTGCGAGCCCTCACCGACGTCGGCGTCGGCGTCTCGATCGGTGGCGGCATCCACGGCTTCGTCTTCCTCGCCTACGGTGCGACCGCGGTGCTCATGACGATCCACCAGCGGTGGAGCGCAGGCACCGCGATCGTCGCGATCGTCAGCGCCGTCGTGCCCTACGCGACGATCCCGACCGAGCGCTGGCTGCGACGCAGCGGCCGGCTCGACGGCGCATGGCGCCTCGAGGCCACCGACGACCCCCGCGACCGGCGTCCGCTCGATCGCCTCGTGCGCACCCTGCTGCGCCATCCGGTCGCCTTCGGCCTCGGCGCCGTCGTGGTGGTCGCGATCGTCTTCACCGTGCTGCTCGTCGTCGGCCCTCCCGGCCGCTGACGCGCCCCACGCGCGGGTAGCGTGGATGCCGTGAGCCACGCCGACGACCTCGCCCTCGCCCTCCGCATCGCCGACGCCGCCGACGCGATCTCGATGGATCGCTTCCGCGCCAGCGACCTGCACGTGACGACGAAGCCGGATGCGACGCACGTCACCGACGCCGACCAGGCCGTCGAGGCGCGCATCCGCGAGCTCGTCGAGGCCGAGCGTCCCGGCGACGCGTTCTTCGGCGAGGAGACCGGCACGACCGGCGACAGCCCGCGCCAGTGGATCGTCGACCCCATCGACGGCACCGCGCACTTCCTGCGCGGCGCACCCGTGTGGGCGACGCTCATCGCGCTCGTCGTCGACGGCGAGGTCGTCGTGGGGGTGTGCTCGATGCCGTCGCTCGGGCGTCGCTGGTGGGCGGCGCGCGGCGAGGGCGCGTGGACGTCGCCCGGCGAGCAGCGCCTGCGGGTGTCGGCGCTCGCCACGCTGGCCGACGCCGCGATCTCGTACAACTCCATCCAGGGCTGGGACGGCGCCGGCTACCTCGACGAGCTCGTGGCGCTGCAGCGCGACGTGTGGCGCGCGCGCTCGTATGGCGACGCGTGGAGCTACATGCTGCTGGCCGAGGGCGCGCTCGACGTCGTGGGCGAGTTCGATCTCAAGCCCTACGACATGGCGGCGCTCGTGCCGATCGTCGAGGAGGCGGGCGGCCGCTTCACGTCGATCGACGGGCAGTCCGGCCCATGGCACGGCTCGGCCCTCGCGACGAACGGCGTGCTGCACGACGAGCTGCTCGGGCGTCTGGCGCGCTGACGTGGTGGGCGAGCCTCCCTGTGGGCCCGCGCTCGTCGACGACCTGCTGTCTCGGGAGCGCTCGCGCATCCTCGGGGCGACGTGGGCGATCATCCGCACGCGTGACGATGCCGCGCTGAGCGCCGTCTGGGCGAGGCTCGCCGAGATCGAGGATGCGGTCGACCTGGTCGACCTCGGCGGCATGCTCGCACTCAACGGGCGGCACGTGACGCACGCGGTCGACCGTGTGCGCATGCACTGGCTCGGCGAGTGCCTCTGCCGCGCGTACCTCGACCACGAGATGTACGACCCCGCGAAGGAGGCCGCGTACGGTCACGTGGCGATCGTCGAGGAGATCCCGGTCGTCGTGCACGGGCGCCCGTGGCGACCGCGACGCATCTGCGCATGCGCGGCCTGCGGGCAGCGCTACGACGTCACGGAGGACGAAGGGCACTACGTCTGGTGGCGGTGGCGCAGGGCCAAGGACGTCGAGGCCGAGGCGTCGGCTTCCGTGCCGACGCCGCGGAAGGTCGTCACGAACCCGCGCTCGCCCGCTCGAGCTCGCCGACGTCGATCTTCGCCATCGTCATGAGCGCCTGCGTCACGGCACCCGCGTTCGGGCCGGACATCAGCTGCCCCATCGTCGTCGGCACGATCTGCCACGACAGCCCGAACCGGTCGACGAGCCAGCCGCACTGGCTCTCGCGTCCGCCGCCCTCGAGCAGCGCATCCCACAGCCGGTCGATCTCGGCCTGGCCCTCGACCTCGAGCACGAGCGACACCGCCTCCGACAGCGGGAACTCGGGTCCGCCGTTGAGCAGCGTCACGGCGTGGCCGCCGATCGTCATGTCGACGGTGAGCGCCTGCCCGCCCTTGCCGCCGGGGAACGCCGCGTCGTCGGGATACCTGCTCGTGTGCAGGATCTCGCTGCCCGGCATGAGCGACACGTAGAGCGCCGCCGCCTCCTCGATGCCTCCGTCGAACCACAGGCTCGTCGCGACTCGCGTCATCGTGGACCCCTCTCGCATGCCGAGCGATCGCGCCCGTGCGCTCGCGAGCGTACGCCCGGCGCGCGACGCGCGGCTAGGGTCGAGGCATGCGCGAGATCTCCGTGGACGCCATCGCCGCCGACACCGCCGTGCCCGTCGTCGACGTGCGCGAGCAGGACGAATGGGATGCGGGGCACGTGCCCCACGCCATCCACATCCCGATGGGCGAGATCGTGGAGCGGATCTCGGAGGTGCCCGACGGCGTCGCCGTGATCTGCCACTCGGGCGGACGCTCGGCGCGCGTCGTGCAGTACCTCGAGTCGCAGGGCTACACGGCCGCGAACGTCGTCGGCGGCACGTCGGCGTGGATCGCCGCCGGCCACGACGTCGCCCGCTGAGCGCCGGCCCCGAGCACGACGAAGGGCCCGCGGACCGAGGTCTGCGGGCCCTTCGTGGACTCCTGCGCGTGACACGCACCGACGGTGGTGGAGATGGGGGGAATCGAACCCCCGTCCATCGCTCGGACCGTGCGGCTTCTCCGAGTGCAGTCTGAGCTTGGTCGTTCTGCTCGGCCCCTACCTTTGCCCCAGACATCTAGGTAGACGGGCCCAGTCACAGTGCAAGTCCCACGAGTCCCTGTGACGCAGGCTCGCAGCAATCCCCCTAGATGACGCCGAGGTCCAGGGCGGGGGCAGACCTGGTTCGACGGACTTCAGGCTCGCTTAGGCAGCGAGGGCGAAGTCGGTGCGCTTTGCGTTGGCACCTATGGTTTTCCAGGGATCGTTGACGAGATGACCCTGGGTCCTCGACTCGCTTCCCGCAGCGACTGAGGCGATGTCGAAACCGATCATCCCCGTGCTGCGGTGCGTGTCACGCGCTGTGGAGTTGCCAAGCCGCCTCGTTCCTCGCGGTCCGCGGCAGCCCTCCATGGTACGGCGCTCGCCGCCCGCGGGGCAACGACGGCGTGTCCGCCCTCAGCCGAAGAGCAGCTCGGCCTCGTGGTAGCGCTCCTCGGGCACGACCTTGAGGCCCACGAGGGCGTCGGCGAACGGCACGCGCACGATGTCGGTGCCGCGCAGCGACACCATCTGCCCCCACGCCTGCTGGTGCACGGCCTCGATGGCCGCGAGGCCGAAGCGGGTCGCGAGCACGCGGTCCGCACCCGTCGGGGCGCCGCCGCGCTGGATGTGGCCCAGCACGGTCGAACGCGACTCGATGCCCGTCCTGGCCTCGATCTCGGGCGTGATGAGCTCGGAGATGCCACCGAGGCGCGGCCGGTTGAACGCATCGAGGCCCTTGTGCGAGTGCGCCTCCTCCATGCCCTCGAGGCGGAAGCCCTCCGACACGACGATGAGCGGCGCACGGCGACGGTCGTACACCTGCTGCGCCCAGTCGCAGATCTCGTCGATCGACCGGGGCTGCTCGGGGATGAGGATGGCGTGGGCACCCACGGCCATGCCCGCGTGCAGCGCGATCCAGCCGACATGGCGGCCCATGACCTCCAGCACCATGCAGCGCATGTGCGAGTCGCCCGTCGTGCGCAGGCGGTCGCCCGCCTCGGTCGCGATCTGCACTGCCGTGTCGAAGCCGAACGTGTAGTCGGTGGCGTCGAGGTCGTTGTCGATCGTCTTCGGCACGCCCACGATCGGGATGCCGGCGTCGCTCAGGCGCTTGCCGGCCGCGAGCGTGCCCTCGCCGCCGATCGCGATCACGGCGTCGATGCCGAGCCGCTCCATCGTCGCCGCGATGTTCGCGGGGCCGCCCTGGTCGCCCTCGAAGGGGTTCGTGCGGCTCGTGCCGAGGATCGTGCCGCCGACGCGCGAGATGCCGCGCACCGACGAGCGGTTGAGCACGCGCACGTCACCGGCGACGAGGCCCCGCCAGCCGTCGCGGATGCCCACGAACTCGTGCCCGTGCTGCTTGATGCCGCCGAGCACGGCGGCTCGGATGACGGCGTTGAGACCCGGGCAGTCGCCGCCGGAGGTGAGGATGCCGATGCGCATGGGTCCATCCAACCCTGCGCATGCGAGCGTGTCGAACCGGCGGCGCACGGGCACTTCTCCCCATCGCGTTCGCAGCCGCCCCTGCCTAGCCTGGGAGCGAACATCGGCCGCTCCCACGGCCCTGCACCACGGATGGGACCGCATGGCAGACGATCACGCTCCAGGCCCGAGCCCGGCGTACGACCCCTGGCGCGGCCAGCAGCCACCCGCCCAGGGCGGGCCGGGCGAGGACCGACCCGCGTCGGCGCGGCCGCAGGGGCCGCAGCCCGGCGCACCCGTGCGCAACCCCGACGGCTCGTGGACGGTCGAGGTGCATCCGAGCGACGGATCCGCTCCCGGCGGGGCGTACCCCCAGCCGCGACGGCCGCTGAGCACGCCGTCGCAGCCCATGCCCGTGCAGCCGCCGCCGCCGTGGATGCAGCAGCCGCCCGCCCCGCAGCTCGCTCCGCCGCAGGGCATGCCGCAGACCGGCCAGCGCCGCGGCCCTCGTCTGGGCCTCATCCTCGGCATCTCGATCCCGGTCGCGATGCTCGCGATCGGCGGCGTCGTCGCCGCGCTCGTCGTGCCCGGCGTGCTGCGCGACCGCGATGCGCAGTCGGCAGCCGACGACTACGCGGCGCAGGTCGCCGACTGGGAGTCGGTCTACTCCGACGCGGCGCTGCAGCCGCTCGCCGAGCTCGACACCGCATCCTTCGACGCCGGCCTCGCGACGGCGGCGCCGAGCATGGGCTCGGGCTCGTACGACGACGTCGCCGCCGACGCGAGCGGCGTGCAGGGCGCGTGCGACGCCATGGCGGGCCTCTCGGGCCAGGCCGCGATGCTCACGGCGCCGGCGCCGGCCCTGCGCGTCGTCGAGGGCGGCGAGGGCAACGACGCCTACGCGCAGGCGCTCGCGGCCACGGCCGTCGACGGCCCCCGCTACGAGGCCGCCGCCGGGCTCGCCGACGCCGTCGCGGCGCCGTTCGACGTCATCGGGTCGGCCTGCGCGCTCGTGCTGGCGCAGGCCGACGCCGACGCCGCGTTCGCGACGGCCTACGCCGACTACCTCGCGACCCTCACGCTGCCGCAGGGCGGCACGGAGCGGTACGACGTCGACGCGTCGCGATGGATCGAGTTCACCTGCAACGCGGCGACGGGATGCGCGTCGTTCGTCGACCGGGCCGCACGCGCCACGGCCGCCACGGCGTGGGATGCGGCGTTCGTGACGTACAACCAGTCGATGGCGCAGTCCTACCGCGACCACTGCCCCACGGCCGACCTGCAGTCGACGTGCGACGCGTGGGCGGGGATGCACGACCAGGGCGCGCAGCTCGCCGCCGCGGTGAGCGCCGCGTACCGCGACGAGGACGTGACGGGCGGCGCTGCGTTCGGCGGCGACACGATCCCGGCGCCCGACGCCGCCGCGGCGCTGGACGCCTACGTCACGACCGACGAGTCCGCCTACGCGTCGGCCTCCGCCACGACGGCGACGGCGACGGGCGCGACGACGATGCTCGGGGCCATCAGCGCGCTCGTGCGCGGCGAGGGGCAGACGATTCGCGACGCGGCGTCGGCCGTGCGCGGCTGACGCGAGGGCGGGTCGGCTACTCGTTCATCCGGTTGCGCGTGCGCATGGCGCGGTCGGCCTCGCGCTTGTCCTGCCGCTCGCGCAGCGTCTGGCGCTTGTCGTACTCGCGCTTGCCCTTCGCGACCGCGAGCTCGACCTTCGCCCTGCCGTCGAGGAAGTACAGCGACAGCGGCACGAGCGTGTAGCCGCCCTGCGCCACGGCAGCCTGCAGCTTCTCGATCTGGTGCTTGTGCAGCAGGAGCTTGCGCTTGCGACGGGGCGGGTGGTTCGTCCAGGTGCCCTGGCCGTACTCGGGGATGTGCACGGCGTCGAGCCACGCCTCTCCCCTGTCGACGTAGGCGTAGCCGTCGACGAGCGACGCGCGGCCGGCGCGCAGCGACTTCACCTCGGTGCCGGTGAGCACGAGGCCCGCCTCGTAGCGGTCCTCGATCGTGTAGTCGTGCCGCGCCTTCTTGTTCTGGGCGACGACCTTCTGGCCCTGCTCGCGTGCCATGATCGCCTCCTCGAATCGACTGGTGCGCAGCCGGTCAGCCTAGCACGCGGACGCGCGCTCGCTGCCGGTCAGACCTTGAGGTACCGGCGGATGGCGACGGCTGCCGCGAGGCCGGCGAACAGCACGCCGAACGCCACGAGCCCCGGCGCCACGAGCAGCGCGTCGTCGAGCGAGACGACCGCGACCGTGCGCAGCGTCTGCGCGACGTAGCCCTGCAGCACGCCCTGCACGAGCGCGACGATCGCGCCGGCGGCGAGCAGCGATCCCACGAGCGCTGCGACGACGCCCTCGAGGATGAACGGCGTCTGGATGAAGCGGTTCGATGCACCCACGAGCCGCATGATGCCGAGCTCGCGACGTCTCGAGAACGCCGAGAGGCGGATGGTCGTGGCGATGAGCAGCACGGCGGCGACGAGCATGAGCACGGCGATGCCGACGGCCGCGAGGCTCGCGGTGTTGAGCACCGAGAAGATCGGCTCGAGCAGGGCTCGCTGGTCGCGCACCTCGAGCACGCCGGGCAGCCCCGCCGTCGCCTCGGCGACGACGTCGGCGTCGGCGGGCGTCACGGGGCTCACCCACAGCGCCTCGTTCATCGTGTCGGCCGTCGCGAACTCGGCGGTCGTCGTACCGCCGAACTGCTCCATGAAGCGCGCGTAGGCGGCGTCGCGATCCTCGAACTCCACGCCGTCGACGTACTGCGCGACCGCCGGACCGGCGAGGGCGTCCTCGACGGCCTGGATCTGCTCGGGCGTGGCCGCGGCCTGCGAGCACGTCTCGGTCTGGTCGATGTCGTTGCAGAAGTACACCGCGACCTGGGCCCGGTCGTACCAGAAGCCCTTCATCTGGGTGATCTGCATCTGCAGCAGCACGGCGGCGCCCACGAACGTCAGCGAGATGAACGTGACGAGCACGACGGCGACGGCCATCGACAGGTTGCGACGCAGGCCGGTCCAGACCTCCTGCAGCACGAGCGCGACCCTCATCGTGCGGCTCCCAGGCTCGTGGGCTCGTCGACGACGGGCACGGGCGACGTCGTGGTGTACGAGCCGACGAGCTCGTCGCGCATGACGCGCCCGGCGTCGAGCTCGACGACGCGCTTCTGCATGGCGTCGACGATCGACGAGTCGTGGGTGGCCATCACGACGGTCGTGCCGCTCTCGTTGATGCGGGCGAGCAGCGCCATGATGCCGGCGCTCGTCGCGGGGTCGAGGTTGCCGGTCGGCTCGTCGGCGAGCAGGATCGGCGGCTTGTTCACGACGGCGCGTGCGATGGCGACGCGCTGCTGCTCGCCGCCCGACAGCTCATGCGGCAGGCGCGACGACTTGCCCGCGAGGCCCACGACCTTCAGCACGTCGGGCACGGCCTCCGAGATGAAGCCGCGGCTCTTGCCGAGCACCTGCAGCGTGAAGGCGACGTTCTCGTAGACGGTCTTCGAGCGCAGCAGGCGGAAGTCCTGGAAGACGACGCCGAGGTTGCGGCGGAAGTAGGGCACCTTGCGGCTCGGGATGGAGCGCAGCCGCTGGCCGAGCACGTGGATCTCGCCCTTCGAGGGCTGCTCCTCGCGCAGGACCATGCGGATGAGCGTCGACTTGCCCGACCCGGAGGCGCCGACGAGGAACACGAACTCGCCCTTCGCCACCTCGAGCGAGACGTCGGTGAGCGCCGCCCGCGCAGAGCGGGGGTAGGTCTTGGAGACCGCGTCGAACCGGATCACTCGTCGAGGCTACGACCGGGGATGCGCCGTACCCCGGCACTCCCCCGGCGCGGCGCGGATGCGGTGCGTGAGCACCGCTCAGCCTCGTGCGCGCCAGTGGGCGACGCGACCGGTCGCCTGCGCGAGCCCGAGGATGCCGACGTGCGTGCGCTCGGGCTGGCCCCAATGGCTGCGCTCGTACAGCTCGTGGCGCGCCCCGAAGCCCGTGCCGATCGCATCCCACAGCGCGCCCATCACCGCGAGCCGCTCGTCGGCGTCGGCGCCGCTGGAGCCGCGCAGCAGCGGCGCGAGCTCGGGATGCGCGCCGAGGCCGTCTGCCGGGATGGGGAGGTGGGCGAGGCCCGAGGCGACGGCGGTCTCGAGCGTCACGCGCATGCGGCTGTAGGCATCAGGAGCGTAGGCCGAGAACGCGAGCGCGGGCTCGACGCCGGGACCCCACGCGCGACCGCCAGGCAGGTCCTCGTCGCCCACGGGCGCGGCCTGCTCGATCATGGCGTCGCGCATGCCGGCGACGACGTGGCGGAAGGCGATGGTCTCGCCGAGCGCGGCCTGCACGCTGCGGATCGATGCGGTGCCCATGATCTCGGTGGCGCGCACCGCGAGCCCCGCGATCCACTCGAGCTTCGCCTCGAGTCGCGTGGCGGACTGGAACGCGAGTCGCGCGTTCCAGCCGACGGCGCCGCGGTTGTGGCCGAGCATGGTCTCGGCGTCGCGGATGAGCACGTCCTCCCACGGCACGAGCACGTCGTCGAAGACGACGAGGGCGTCGTGCTCGGCGAAGCGCGTCGCGAGGGGCTGGTCGGCGCGCGTCGGCACCGTGCGGGCGTAGAGGCGCAGGCCCGGCGCACCGACCGGCACGGTGCACGCGATGGCGAAGCCGTCGGTCTGCACCTCGCCGCCGAAGTGGGAGACGAGGAGCCGCTGGGCGGTCGCCGCGCCCGTCACGACCGCCTTGGCGCCGCGCAGCACCAGGCCGTCGCCACTCTCGCGCACGACGTGCAGGAAGACGTCGCCGACCTCGTCGGGCGGCAGGTCGCGGTCGACGGGCGGGTTCACGAGCGCCTGCGCGTAGTGGGTGACGGAGCGCTGATGCGCCGCGAGCGTCGCGCGCACCGCATCCGCCTGCGGCCCGTAGAACGACGCGTGGGCGGCCATCGACGTGAGGACCGAGGCCATCATCTCGGGCGTGCGGCCCAGCCAGCCGTGGGTCTCGCGCTGCCAGGCGCGGATGGCCTCGCGCTGCGCCCGCAGGTCATCCCGCGAGCGCGGGATGGTCGAGAACGCGTGCGTGCGCACGCCCTCGGGCGTCGTCGCGAGCAGCACGTCGGCGTCGGGGCCGTGCAGGCGGTCGTACAGCGACGCGATCGTCGCCGCCGTGCCGGCGAGCGCCGGGTGCTCGGCGACCGCATCCACGCGCTCGCCGTCGAGGATGACCGCACGACCGTCTCCGAGCGACGCGAGGTACTCGGCTCCGGTCTGCGGCCCGCGCGTCACGAGTCGGCCCGCTCCTGCTGCTGCTGCTTGCGCCAGCGGATGCCTGCGGCGATGAACCCGTCGAGGTCGCCGTCGAAGACGTTCGACGGGTTGCCGACCTCGTGCTCCGTGCGCAGGTCCTTGACCATCTGGTACGGCGCGAGCACGTAGGAGCGCATCTGGTCGCCCCACGATGCGGTGATGGTGCCCGCGAGCTCCTTCTTGCGCGCGGCCTCCTCCTCGCGCTGCAGCAGCATGAGGCGCGACTGCAGCACGCGCATGGCGGCGGCGCGATTCTGGATCTGCGACTTCTCGTTCTGCATCGACACGACGAGACCGGTCGGGAGGTGCGTGATGCGAACGGCGGAGTCGGTCGTGTTGACCGACTGGCCGCCGGGGCCCGACGAGCGGAAGACGTCGACGCGGATGTCGCCCTCGGGCACCTCGACCTCGTCGACCTGGTCGAAGAGCGGCACGACCTCGACGGCGGCGAACGACGTCTGGCGCTTGCCCGCCGCGCCGAAGGGGCTCATGCGCACGAGGCGGTGGGTGCCGGCCTCGACCGACAGGTTGCCGAACGCGTAGGGCGCGTCGACCTCGAACGACGCGGACTTGATGCCCGCCTCCTCCGCGTACGACGTGTCGTAGACGCGCACGCTCATGCCGTGCTGCTCGGCGTAGCGCAGGTACATGCGCAGCAGCATCTCGGCGAAGTCGGAGGCGTCGACGCCACCGGCGCCCGCGCGGATGGTGACGACGGCGGGCAGCTCGTCGAACTCGCCGTCGAGCAGGGTGTGCACCTCCATCTCGGAGACGGTCTTCTGCAGGGCGCCGAGCTCCTTGCGGGCCTCTGCCCGCGAGTCCTCGTCGTCCTCCTCGTTGGCGAGCTGCACGAGCACCTCGAGGTCGTCGATGCGGCTCGCGACGTCGCCGATGCGCTTGAGCTGCGACTGGCGGTGGCTGAGCGCGGTCGTGACCTGCTGCGCCTTCGCCGGGTCGTCCCAGATGTCGGGCGCGCCGGCCTGCTCGCTGAGCTCGGCGATCTCGCGCTCGAGGCGCGGGAGGTCGGCGACGGCGGCGATGTCGGAATGGGTGCTGCGCAGATCGGCGATCTCGCCGGCGATGTCGAGGTCGGCCATGATCGTCCAGCCTAGCGAGCCGCGGCCGCATCCGACTCGCGCTGGCACGGGCGTGCGGCCACGGCGGTCGCGCGCACGCGCTCGCGAGGGCACGTGCTCGCCGCCGCGCGTGCGCCGCGCTCGCGCAGATCGTGGAGCGGCGCATCCTGGCACGCGTCGCACCCGCCGTGCGCACATGCGATGGGCAATGCACAGCGCGCTACCATTCGACTCGCATGGACCACCTCATCCGCGACCGCGTCGCCCTCGTCCCGGCCCTCCGGAGCACGTCGGGCGCGTCCGTCGTCGGTGCCACCGCATGACGAACGTCTCGAGCGGGGTCCGCGACACCGCCACCGCCACGGCGCACGCGAAGGCGATCCTCGTCGGCGAGCACTCGGTCGTGCACGGCGCGCCGGCCATCGCGACGCCCCTCGACGCCCTGACGATCACCGCGACCGCATCGCTGGCCGCCGATGGCACGACGACCCTGACGACCGACGACTACACGGGCTCGCTCGACGAGGCGCCCGACGGCCTCGCCCCGACCGTGGCGGCCGTGCGCCTCGCGATGGACCACGTGCACGCCGCGCCGCTCGACGTCGACGTGCGCAACGAGGTGCCGCTGTCGGCAGGGCTCGGCTCGAGCGCGGCGACGGCCGCGGCGATCGTGCGCGCCATCGCCCGCTGCGCCGACGTCGACCTCGACGACGCCACGCTGCAGTCGCTCGTGCACCAGGCCGAGCAGGTGGCGCACGGCCGCCCGTCGGGCCTCGACGCCCGCACCGTCGTGGCCGCCGGCCCCATCTGGTTCCAGTCGGGCGCATCCCGACCGCTGCCCGTCGGCGCACCTGTGACGATCGTCGTCGCCGACTCCGGCTCGCGCGGCTCGACCCGCGAGATGGTCGCGCACGTCGCCGAGCTGCGCCGCACCGATCCCGCACACCTCGACGCCGCGATCGCGACCCTCACGCAGGTCGTGCACGACTTCGCCGACGGCCTCGCCACGGGCGACGTGACGGCGCTCGGCGCCGCGATGTCGACGGCGCACGCCGAGCTGCGCGGCCTGGGCGTGAGCACGCCCCACCTCGATACCCTCGTGGAGGCCGCGATGGCTGCGGGCTCCGCTGGTGCGAAGCTCACGGGCGGAGGCGGTGGCGGATGCGTGCTCGCGCTCGCCCCCACCGTGCACGACGCTCCCGCGATCGCGGCTGCGATGCGCGCCGCCGGTGCGCGCGCGACGTGGACCGCGACCGTGGAGACGACATGACCCAGGCCACGGCCGTCGCACATCCGAACATCGCGCTCGTGAAGTACTGGGGCAAGCGCGACGCGACGATGAACCTGCCCGCGACGGGCAGCCTGTCGATGACGCTCGACGTCTTCCCCACCACGACGACCGTCACGGTCGACGAGACGCTCGCCGCCGACGCGCTCGAGCTCGACGGTCGTGCGCTCGAGGGCACGCCGCTCGATCGCGTCGCCCGCTTCCTCGACCTCGTGCGCGAGCTCGCGGGCGCGAGCGCGCAAGCGCGCGTCGTCACGACCAACGCGGTGCCCACGGGCGCGGGCCTCGCGTCGTCGGCCTCGGGCTTCGCGGCGCTCGCCGTCGCCGCATCGGCCGCGTACGGCCTCGACCTGTCGCCGCGCGAGCTCTCGCGCCTCGCCCGCCGCGGGTCGGGATCCGCATCCCGCTCGATCGTGTCGGGCGTCGCCGTATGGCACGCGGGCGACGACGACGAGACGTCGTTCGCCGAGGCCACCGCCGCCCCCGACATGGCGATGGTCATCGCGACGGTCGAGGAGCGCGAGAAGCCCGTCTCGAGCCGCGTCGCCATGGTGCGTACCGCCGAGACCTCGCCGTTCTACCCCGCATGGGTCTCGAGCACCGCCGAGACGCTCGAGCGCATGGTCGACGCGTGCGCCGCGGGCGACCTCGACCTCGTGGGGCGCATCGCCGAGACGAACGCGCTGCGCATGCACGCGCTCATCCAGTCGTGCGATCCGCCCATCCGCTACCTCACGAGCGCGAGCCTCACGGTGCTCGACCGCATCGAGGCGCTGCGCGCCGACGGCGTGCTCGCCTACGCGACCATCGACGCCGGCCCCAACGTCGTCGTGCTCTGCGATCCCGCCGCGGCGCAGCGCATCGCCGACGACCTCGCGTCCGTCGCCTCGACGGTCGTCGCGCGCCCCGGCCCCGGCGCCCATCTGGTGGAGGCGACCGCGTGATCACGACGCGCGCACCCGGCAAGCTCTTCGTCGCGGGCGAGTACGCGGTGGTGGAGCCCGGGCAGCCGTCGGTGCTCGTCGCCGTCGACCGCTTCCTCACGGTGTCGGTCGACCAGTCGGATGCGTTCGGCCAGGTGCACTCCGAGGCGTACGGCCAGCTGCCCGTGACGTGGACGCGCGACGCGACCGGCGTGCGGATCGACCGCAAGACGCCGTACGACTACGTGCTCGCCACCATCACGCTCGTCGACCGGCTGCGGGCCGAGCTCGGCAGGCGCGACTGCTTCTTCGACCTGCGCATCTCGAGCGAGCTCGACGACCGCGGCGGCCGCAAGTTCGGCCTCGGCTCGTCGGCGGCCGTGACGGTCGCGACGGTCGCGGCGCTCGACGAGTTCTACGACCTGCGCCTCACGGCCATGCAGCGCTTCCGCCTCGCGATGCTCGCGACCGTCTCGGTCGTGCCGACCGCATCGGGTGGCGACCTCGCGGCGTCGACCTTCGGCGGCTGGATCGGCTACTCCTCGCCCGACCGCGCCGCGCTCGTGCGGCGGCTGCGCAGCGGCGCCCCGATCGGCGAGCTGCTCGACGAGCCGTGGGACGGCCTCAGCGTGACGCGCATCGAGCCGCCGGCCTCGATGCGGCTGCTCGTGGGCTGGACGGGCGCGCCCGCCGCGACCGAGCGCCTCGTCGACCGCGTGCTCGTCATGCGCGAGACCGGCGCGCAGGTGCATCGCGACTTCCTCGCCGCGAGCCACGACCAGGTGAGCCTGCTCACCACGGCGCTGCAGACCGACGACGTGCCCGCCGCGCTCGACGCCATCCGCTCCTGCCGCTCCCTGCTGCGCGATCTCGGCGACGCCGCCGGCATCGACATCGAGACCGATCGCCTGCGAGCCCTCTGCGACGCCGCAGAGCGCGCGGGCGCCGCGGCGAAGCCGTCGGGCGCGGGTGGTGGCGACTGCGGCATCGCGCTCGCGCCGCTCGATGCCGACGTGCAGGCGATGCACCGAGCGTGGGAGGCCGACGACGTGCGGCACCTGACGATCTCGGTCACGCCGCCGCGGGATGACGTCGATGGGTGAGCGCAAGGACGACCATGTGCGCATCGCGCTCGAGCACGAGCGCGACCGCCGCGGCAGGCCGAGCGACCTCGACGACGTCGAGCTCGTGCACCACGCGCTCGACGGCATCGACCCGGCGCGGGTGAGCCTCGACGTCGACGTGGCAGGGCTCGCCTGGCGCTCCCCCGTCTACGTCAACGGCATGACGGGCGGCACGGCGCACACGGGCGACGTCAATCGCATCCTCGCGATCGCGGCGCGCGAGGCCGACCTGCCCATCGCGTCCGGCTCGGTGTCGATCGCGCTCGACGACCCGTCGCGTGCGCCGTACTTCCGCGTGCTGCGCGACGAGCACCCGCACGGCTTCGTGCTCGCGAACGTGGGCGCCGACCGCTCGGCCGACGACGCGCGTCGCGCCGTCGCGCTGCTGGATGCGGATGCGCTGCAGGTGCACCTGAACGCCGCGCAGGAGCTCGTGATGCCCGAGGGCTCCACGCGCTTCGACACGTGGGCGTCGTCGATCGCGGCGATCTGCGAGGCCGTCGACGTGCCCGTGATCGTGAAGGAGGTCGGTGCCGGCCTCTCGGGCCGCACCGTCGCACGCCTGCGCGACCTCGGCGTCGACGTCGCCGACGTCGGCGGCACGGGCGGCACCGACTTCGTGCGCGTCGAGAACGACCGCCGTGCCGCGCGCGACTTCGCCTACCTCGGCGGTTGGGGCCTCTCGACGCCCGCGTGCCTGCTCGACGCGCAGGACGCGGGGCTGCCGCTGCTCGCCTCCGGCGGCATCCGGCATCCGCTCGACGTCGTGCGCGCCCTCGCGCTCGGTGCGCGCGCCGTGGGCGTCGCGAGCCGCTTCCTCGCCGTGGCGGTCGAGGGCGGCGAGCAGGCGCTCGTCGACGAGATGCACCTGTGGCGCGACCACGTGCGCGCGATCCTCGCGCTCGTCGGCGCCGAATCACCCGCGGACGCGGTGCACGCCGACGTGCTCGTGCGCGGACGCCTGCGCGAGCTCGCCGAGCTGCGCGGCATCGACGTGACGACCCTGGCGCGCCGCCGCGCCGTCGACGGAAGGCTCCGATGACCGACTTCACGCCCATCCCCACGTCGTGGGTCGGGCCCATCCGCATCTCGGGCAACGCCGTGACCGACGAGGTCACCGTGCCGCTCGCGACGTACGAGTCGCCGCTGTGGCCCTCGGTGGGACGTGGCGCGCGCATCTCCCGGCAGGTCGAGGGCGGCATCCAGGTGACCGTCGTCGACGAGCGCATGACGCGCTCGATCCTGCTGCGCGCCGACGACGCCGCGACCGCCGTCGCCGCGTCGCGCTCGATCAAGGACCGCATCGACGACCTGCGCATGGTCGTGGAGGCGCAGAGCCGGTTCGCGCGGCTGCTCGACGTCGACACCGAGGTCGTGGGCAGCCTGCTGTTCGTGCGCTTCGCGTTCTCGACCGGCGACGCCTCGGGCCACAACATGGCGACCGCGGCGGCGGAGTCGCTCATCGAGGCGATCCTCGCGTTCTCGCCCGAGCTCGAGTACGGCTCGATCTCGGGCAACTGGTGCTCCGACAAGAAGGCCACGGCCGTCAACGGCATCCTCGGCCGCGGCCGCTCGGTCGTCGCCGACATCCTCATCCCCCGCGACCTCGTCGAGACGGGCCTGCGCACGACGCCCGAGCGTCTCGAGGCGCTCAACACGGGCAAGAACCTGGTGGGCTCGACGATCGCGGGCGCGCTGCGCTCGGCGAACGCGCACTACGCGAACATGCTGCTGGGCTTCTACCTCGCGACCGGCCAGGACGCCGCGAACATCGTCGAGGGCTCGCAGGGCATCACCTACGTCGAGGCCCGCGAGGCGGGCGTGTACTTCTCGTGCACGATCCCGAACCTCATCGTCGGCACCGTCGGCAACGGCAAGGGCGGCGGGCTGCCCGTCGTCGAGGACGCGCTGCAGCGCATCGGCTGCCGCTCGGGCGGCGAGCCCGGCGCCGACGCGCGACGCCTCGCCGCGCTGATCGGCGCGACCGTGCTGTGCGGCGAGCTGTCGCTGCTGGCAGCCCAGACCAATCCGGGAGAGCTCATGGCGACGCATCGCGTGCTGGAGCGTGGAGAGCGGAGGACCGCATGAGCGTCGGCATCGACGACATCCAGATCGCGACGGGGCACCATGTGCTCGACATGTCGCTGCTGGCGGAGGCGCGCGGCATCGAGCCCGCGAAGCTGTCCATCGGGCTCGGGCAGCTCGCGATGAGCGTGCTCGCCCCCGACGAGGACATCGTGACGATGGCGGCCGCGGCCGCCGCGCCGATCGTGGAGCGCATCGACGCGTCGCGCATCCGCTCGGTGCTCGTCGCGACGGAGTCGGGCGTCGACCAGTCGAAGGCGGCGGGCGTGTTCGTGCACCGTCTGCTCGACCTGCCGTCGACGACGCGCGTCGTCGAGCTGAAGCAGGCCTGCTACGGCGGCATCGCGGGCGTGCAGCTCGCCGCCGACCAGGTGGCGCGCCGCCCCGACGATCTCGCGCTCGTCATCGCGACCGACGTCGCCCGCTACGACCTCGCCTCGGCGGGCGAGCCCACCCAGGGTGCCGGCGCCGTCGCGATGCTCGTGTCGGCGAACCCCCGCCTCGTCGAGCTCGACGCGGTGAGCGGCCTGCACACGTTCGACGTCGACGACTTCTGGCGTCCGAACGACCGCACGACCGCGCTCGTCGACGGGCACCTGTCGACCTCGGCGTACCTCGACTCGCTCGAGGGCGCGTGGCGCGACCTCGTCGCACGCGGCGGCCGCTCGCTCGCCGACGTCGCGCACCTGCTGTACCACCAGCCGTTCACGAAGATGGCCCGCAAGGCGCACGCGCGCCTGAGCGACCTGCTGGACGGCGAGGTCGGCGCGCTCGACGAGGCCGCGCTCGACGTCGGCGCGCAGCTGGGCAACGCGTACTCGGCGTCGCTGCCGGGCGCGCTCGCGGGCCTGCTCGAGTCGGGCGACCGCTCGGGCGCCGGCGTGGGCATGTTCTCGTACGGCTCCGGCTCGGTCGGCGAGTGGATGACGGGCGTCGTGCGCTCGGATGCGGGCGTGCACGACGCCGGCGTGCGCCGTGCGATCGACGGCCGCGTGCCGATCGACGTCGCGACGTACGAGCGCCTGCACGCGGAGCACTCCGCGTCGAGCGAGGATCGCACGCTGCCGCGCGTCACGACGGGGCCGTTCCGCATGGCGGGCGTCGAGGGCGGCGCGCGTAAGTACGAGCGCGTCTGACCCGCGTCAAGGGGGCTGCGCGGCAGTCATGAGCATCCGTCGAGGAGGCGTAGGATGATGCAGTCACTGCAAGTTCTTCCTTCTCCTTCGAGGTGTGTCCATGAGCGATCAGGTCGTGCAGCAGAGCCAGACGAATGGATCCGTCGACTCCGTGCCCATCGAGGTGCAGCGCATCATGCGCACGGGAACGATCTGGACGGCCGCGGGCATGCTCGCTCCCGTGCTGGGTCTCGGGCCGCTCGTCGCCGCCGGCTGGCGACCCGCCGACCTCGCGGGCGGCATCGAGCTGGTGTTCTGGATCGGCACGCTCGTCGCGACGGCGGGCCTCGGCCTGCTCATGTGGGCGGGCTGCCCCGTCATGGCCTACACGGTCGACCAGGCGTACACGCAGAAGAAGCACTCCATCCGCATCGGCATCTGCATGAACCTCGCGGGCATGGCGCTCGTGGGCCTCGTCCTGCTGCTCTCCCCCGCCGTCGGCTGAGCCGGGTGACGCCGGCGTCGATCGCGCACGCCCTCGCGCAGGGCGTCGCCGCGTGACCGACGCCGAGCGCTTCCCCTTCAAGAAGGTCGCGGTCGCGGCGTACCTGCCGACCGTGCTGTTCGCGATCGGCGAGGGCGCGATCATCCCGTACATCCCCGTGATCGCGGGCGACCTCGGGGCGAGCCTCGCCGTCGCAGGCCTCGTCGCGGCGATGATGGTCGTCGGCGAGCTGCTGGGCAGCGTGCCGGGCGGCATGCTCGTGGGGCGGCTCGGCGAGCGAGCCACGATGATCTACGCCGGGCTCGCGACGATCCTCGCGCTGTCGCTCGCGTGGTTCGCGACCGAGCCGTGGATGCTCGGGCTCGCGATCCTCGTGACGGGCGTCGCGACGGCGATCTTCGCGCTCGCACGGCACGCGTTCATGACGACCTACGTGCCGTACCGGTACCGGGCGCGGGCGCTGTCGGCGCTCGGCGGCACCTTCCGCCTCGGGCTCTTCATCGGCCCGCTGCTCGCCTCCGGCATCATCGCGCTCGGCGCGCCGGTGCAGGTCACGATCTGGCTGTTCGTCGGCGGCTGCCTCGCCGCGGTCGTCGTGCTGCTCTTCCTGCCCGACCCGCAGACGACGTTCGAGTCGGGCAAGGGGCACGAAGGCGCCGAGACCGTGGAGCGCGAGACCGTGCGCCTCGGCGACACGCTGCGCCGCTACGCGAAGACGCTCGGCACGGTCGGCGTCGGGGCCGCGATGCTCGCGCTCGCGCGCAAGGGCCGCGACGTCATCATCCCGCTGTGGGCCGTGTCGATCGGCGTCGACGCCGCGACGACGGGCCTCATCGTGGGCATCGCCGGCGCGGTCGACTTCCTGCTGTTCTTCGTCTCCGGGCTCGTGATGGATCGCTTCGGCCGCCTGTGGGCGGTCGTGCCGTCGCTCATCCTCATGGCTGCCGGGTTCGCGACGCTCGCGGCGACGCACGACGGCTCGGCGGCGCTCGTGGGCCTGCTCGTGGGCGCCGGGCTGCTCGCGGTGGCGAACGGCATGTCGTCGGGCATCCTCATGACGCTGGGCGCCGACCTCGCCGACCGCCTGAACCCGGCACCGTTCCTCGGCGCGTGGCGGCTCACGACGAACGCGGGCGGCGCGATCGCGCCGCTCGGCATCGCGGCGCTCATCCAGGCGTCGTCGATCGTGACGGCCGGCTTCGCGCTCGTGGCGACGTGCGCCGTCGGCGTCGTCGTGCTCGTGAAGACACTGCCGCGCGGCAGACCTGGCGCCTGACCGACGACCGGCCGCTGCGTGCGCACGCGTCGGTCCAGAGGATGCGCCGGTCGCCTCCCAGCACCGTCCAGCCTGATCGGGCAGGCTCCTCGCATGCGTCGAAGCCTCCTGCTCCTCCCCCTCGCCGCGATCGTGGTGCTCTCCGGCTGCGTCATCGCACCGCCTGCCATCCAGGACCCCGACCCGCAGCCGAGCCCCGACGTCTCGACGCAGCCCAGCCCCGACGTGTCGACGCAGCCGAGCCCGTCGCCGACGCAGCAGCAGACCGCCGAGGCACCCGAGCCGAACGACAACCTCGGTCCGATCACGGCAGGTGGCGAGGAGGGGTCGACCGGAAACCCGTTCCCGCCAGGGGCCGACCTGACCGGCGGCGAGTGGTCGGTCGTCGTCTCGGCGGCGAACCTCGACGCCGAGGCCACCGTCGTCGCGGGCGGCGGACTGCCTGCTCCCGACGGCTGGCGGTGGATCAGCACCGTTGTGCGGGTGTCGACGACGGGCGCCGAGTCGTCGACGGGCGACGTGTGGGCGTCGTACGTCGCGCCCGACGGCGACGTCTTCTTCTCGGTGATCGACTCGTCGATCCCGGGCTCGAATCAGGTCGAGGCCATGGTGGCGGGTCAGGAGTACGCGTTCACGGAGTTCCTGCTCGCGCCCGAGGCGACGCTCGAGCAGGGGGTGCTGTCGATCACGACGGCAGGGCTCACGTCGTTCATCCGGCTGCAGTAGCCCTCGGCCGCCTGAGGCTCAGGCGACGAACACCGACCTCGCCGTCACCGTCACGTCGAGCGGGATGCCGTCGGGCAGCAGCAGCGACACGATCGGCGGGCGCCACACGGCCGCGACCGTGACCTCGGCCGTCTGCGTGTCGAGCGACTGCGCGTCGACCAGCTGCACGGCGTCGAGCTGCGTCGGCGACGCCGCGATCCAGCCGGCCGCCGCCCGCTCGACGGCGTCGTCGGCGAGCTGCGGCGACGGCTGCTCGCCGTCGAACGCGATCTGCGACAGCGCGAACGCCTCCGCAGCGTGCAGCGCCGCGCCGTCGGCGAGCGTGAACAGACGCCGCCGCTCGACGAGCAACGCCGTCGCACCCACGACCACGACGATGAGCGCCAGCGCCAGCGCGCCGTAGAAGATCGTGAGCAGCAGCGTCGAGCCCTCCTCGTCCCGGGCGAGCGAGCGCATGCGGGCGCGCACCGATCCGCCGCTCACGGTCGCAGCTCCGACACGGGCTGCGCCGCCTGCGCCGTGATCGGCACCGACAGTCCCACGTCGAGATCGAGCACGGGCGGCACGAGCGGAAGCGGCACCGTCACCTCGACGGCGACCTGCACCGTGCCACCGCGCGTCGTGCAGTCGGACGGCGTCGGTGCGCACGCGACATCGACCGCCGTCGGCTCGAGACCGAGGTCCGCGAGGGCCACCGCGATCGCCGCATCCGCCGCCGCGAGGCCCGCGCCATGCGAGTCGGCCGTGGCGACCATCCGCGCCGCCTGTCGCGCAGCACCCTCGGTCGCGAGCGTCGCCGCCTGCAGCTGCGCCATCGCGAGCACGAGGTACACGAGCGGGATGGTCAGCAGCATGCCGATCGTGAGGAACTCGATCGACGCCGAGCCATCGTCTGCCGCGAGGTCAGTCCAGCGTCTCGAGCGCGGCACTGCCCTGCACCTCCAACGTCGTCGGGCCGATGAGTCCCAGCACGGGCAGCGGCGCCTGCACCGTGAGCTGCAGCGCGGGGTGCCCGGCGACCGTCGTCGTCGCGGCGGTGACCGACTGCGCGTAGTCGCTGCCGATGGCCGTCTCGATGAGCACCTGCGCACGCTCGACACCGGCAGAGGGCGTCGACCCGACGAGCGCGCCGTAGCGCGCACCCTCGGCCGCCGCATCCTGCAGCACGTTGCGCACGTGCAGCCCGAGCGCGAGCTGCATCACCGACAGCACGACGAGCGTGAGGAGACCCACGACCATCGTGAACTCGGCGACCGCCGAGCCACGCTCGTCGCGCAACGACCGCACGGGACGCATCAGAACCCCGTCACGCGCTCCATGGCCTGCTGGAACACCTGCGTGAGCGCGGGCCCCGCGACGCCCCAGATCACGATGACCAGCCCGGCCGTCATGAGCGTGACGAGCACCCAGCCAGGCACGTCGCCGCGCTCCTCCTCCACCAGTCGGCTCCACATGCGGCGCATCGCCGCCTCCTCTCCTCGAACCTCGATCGCGCGGTCGCGCGGTCGTCAGAACCCCACCTGCAGCACATGGATGCCCGGCCACAGCGCGAACGCGACCGTCGTCGGCAGCAGGCCGAAGACGAGCGGCACGAGCATCGCGATCTCCTTCTTGCCCGCGGCCTCCAGCAGGTCGCGGCGAGCGCCGTCACGGGCGTCCTGCGCCTGCGCCTGCAGCGTCTGGGCGAGCGGCGTGCCCCGCTCGAGCGCGCCGCGCATCTGGTCGACGCAGCGCGTGACGCCTGGATGGTCGAGCTCGCCACCGAGACGCTCGAGCGCGTCGGAGAGCGACGTGCCGGATGCGGCGTCGGCGACGACGGTGCCGAGCTCGCGGGCCAGCTCGCCCGTGCCGATGCGTGCGACGCGACGCAGCGCATCCGCGAGTCCTTCTCCTGCGGCGAGGCTGAGCGCGAGGAACTCGAGCACCGTCGGCAGCTCGCTCGAGATGCGCGCCATGCGGCGTCGCACGGCGCGCTGCAGCAGCCAGTCGGCGAGCAGCGCACCGCTCGCCGCGGTCACGACGACGAGCGCGATGGGCACGATCGGCGACGCCCCGCGCACGACGGCGAGGGTGCCGACGAGGCCGCCGACGACTGCTCCGGTCGCGGCCCACACGAGCTGACGGGCGCGGAAGCGCTCCAGCGTGATCGGGCTGCGTGCACGGCGCAGGCGTGCCGCGACGGTCGCGGGCGTGCCGAGCATCGCGTGGACGAGGGGCGCGAGGCGGTCGCTCACGGGTGCCGCGACGACGCCGACGACGCGCGTCGGATCGACCGTGCGGCGGGCGACGAGATCGCGAGCGCCGGCCGAGACGTCGAGCACGTACGGCGCGACGCGATGCAGCAGGCGCGGACGGCGCAGGATGGGCACGAGGCTCACGAGCATCCACAGCCCGAGCCCGAGCGTGGCGCCGAGCACGAGCGACAGGCCGACCTCGCCGGTCATGCGAACCACCGTCCGTCCTCGGGCAGCCGGCCGAGCCGCACCATGGCGCGGTAGGCGACGACCGAGACGACGAGGCCGCCCGCGACGATCACGAGACCGCCGGCCGTGTTGTACGCCGAGGCTGCCTCGGGGCGCGACGACAGGAGCAGCAGCACGAGCCATGGCGCCACGACCCCGAGCCGCGCGGCGCTCACGACCCACGACTGCCGTGCCTCGAGCTCGCTGCGCACCGCGAGGTCCGACCGCAGGTACGCGGCGAGGTCGCGCAGCACGTGCGCGACCTCCGAGCCGCCGACGTCGCGCGCCATGCGCAGGGTCTCGAGGATGCGGTCGGCGACGGGGTCCGCGAGCCGATCCTTGAGGCGGTCGAGCGCGTACGCGAACGAGCCCGTCGCGCGGTGGTCGGCCTCGAACGCGCGGAACGCATCACGGGTCTGCGCCGGGCCCGAGGTCGCGAGCGCGGCGACGGCGTCGGGCAGCGCGAGCCCGCTGCGCACGCCGGAGACGAGATGGTCGACGACGTCGGGCCACACGAGCGATCGCGCGCGTCGGCGGCGTCGCGCACGCCAGGCGACAGCCACGAACGGCGTCGCGAGACCCGCCACCCCGGCGGCGATCGCGATCGGCACGACGGGGCTGACCGCGAGCGCGACGCCCGCGGCGACGACGGCGGCGAGCGCGGCCACGACGACGAGCGCGGCGAGCGGCACCTCGTGCAGCCCCGCCTGCGTGAGCCGATCGCGGACGCGTGACGAGCGCCGCTCCTCCGCGTCGGCGCGCTGCGTGCGCGGCCACAGCCACGGCGACGCGCAGAGCACGAGCGCGAGGCCGAGCAGCGCGCCGAGCACCCACGTCATGCGTCGTCCCTCGCCAGCAGCGCCGGCACGTCGATGCCGGCAGCCTCGTACTTCGCGAGCCGCGACGGATGCCCACCCGTGGGCCGCAGCAGCCCGCCGACGGTGTGGAAGAGCTGCGAGGCCTCGATCACGTGCCCGTGCGTCGTGCCGGTGGGCGCGAGGATCTCGGTGACGCGTCGGTTGCCGCGCGCATCCATCGCGCAGTGCACGACGAGGTCGACGCACGCCGCGACCGTGGGCACGACGAAGCCGGCGTCGATGTTGCGGCCGGCGAGCAGCGGCAGGGTCGTGAGCTTCTGCAGCGCATCCCTCGCCGTGTTCGCGTGGATGGTGCCCGCGCCTGCGACGCCCGAGTTCAGCGCGATGAGCATGTCGAGCGCCTCGGCGCCGCGCACCTCGCCGACGACCAGCCGGTCCGGCCGCATGCGCAGCGACTCCTTCACGAGCTGCCGCAGCGTGATCTCGCCCGTGCCCTCGAGCGACGGCTGCCTGCACTGCAGTGCGACGACGTCGGCGACCTGCGGGTCGAGCTCGAACGTCTCCTCCACCGTCACGACCCGGTCACGGGGTCTCCCGGCACCCATGAGCGCGCCGAGCAGCGTCGTCTTGCCCGAGTGCGTCGCACCCGAGACGAGGATGTTCGCGCCCGCGAGCACCGACCGCTGCAGGAACGTCGCCGCCTGGTGGCTGAGCGTGCCGAGCTCGACGAGGGTCTCGAGGGATGCGAGCCGACGGGAGAACTTACGGATGTTGATGCTCATCGCGCCGCGCGCGACGTCGCCCGACGCGACGTGCAGTCGGGAGCCGTCGGGCAGTGACGCGTCGACGAACGGCATCGACAGGTCGACGCGGCGGCCGGTGGTCGACAGCATCCGCTCCACGAGGTCGCGCGTCTCCTGCGGCGTGAGGCGCACGTCGAGCTCCTCGCTCGCACCGCCGCGTGCGACGAAGACGCGGGTTCCCTGGTTGACCCACAGCTCCTCGATCGCCGGGTCGTCGAGATAGGGCTGCAGCACGCCGAAGCCGGTGATGGCGGCGAGCACCGAGCGCGTCGCCGCCTGCTCGTCGTCGAGCAGCGGATGCGCGCCGCCGAGCGCCCGCTCGGAGTAGTGCCGCACGGCGTCGCGCACGTACCGATCGGCCAGGTCGCCGCACGATCGAAGGTCGACGCCATCGCGTCGCACGCGGTCGCGCACCATCTCGGTGATCGCGACCACGGCTCGACTCATGGCACGAGAGCACAGCACAGCGGCGCCGCACGCGTCACCATCTGTCCACAGGCGGGGCATGACGAAGGGCGGCGACCCGCAGGTCGCCGCCCTCCCTCGAACCGCCGTCGCTACGCGTCGACGCCGGGTGCCTCGTCGCTGACGAACGCGAGCAGTGCCGTGTTGAACTCGTCGGCGTGGCTGGCGTTGAAGCCGTGCGGGGCGTCGTCGATCACGACGAGCTCCGAGTGCGGGATCGCCTCGTGCGTGCGCTTGCCGGAGCCCTCGAAGGGCACCGTGCCGTCGCCGGCGCCGTGGATGACGAGCGTCGGCACCGTGACCTTCTCGAGGTCGGGGCGGAAGTCGGTGGTCGCCCACGCGTCCATCGCGCCCACGGCCGCGGTCTGCGACGACTGCTGGCACAGCTCGACGGCCGCCTTCAGCTCGCCGTCGCCCACCTTCACGTCGTCGCCGACCGAGAAGAAGCCGCGCACGAAGTCCTCGAAGAACGCGTCGCGATCCTCCACGAGGCCGCCGCGCAGCTGCCCGTACAGCTCGTCGTCGAGCGGGCCGTCGGGGTTGTCGTCGGTCTTGTGCATGTACGGCGTCACCGCTGCGGCGAACACGGCCGAGCGGATGCGGCTCTCGCCGTGGCGGGCGATGTAGCGCGCCACCTCGCCGCCACCCATCGAGAATCCGACGAGCGTGACGTCGACGAGGTCGAGGCTCGTGAGCACCGAGTCGAGGTCGTCGGCGAACGTGTCGTAGTCGTAGCCGTCCTCGGGCTTGTCGCTCTGGCCGAAGCCGCGGCGGTCGTAGTCGACGACGCGGTAGCCGGCCGCCGTGAGCGCGCGACGCTGCGCCTGCCAGGACTCGCCCGACAGGGGCCAGCCGTGGATCAGCACGACAGGGCGGCCCTCGCCGCCGGAGTCGGTGATGTGGAGTCGGACATCGGTCATGGTGATGCTCCTTCCGAGAGGGATGGGTCGGTGGTGGTTCGTGCCGCGCAGGCCATGGGTTTGGTCGACCCGGGGGCCTTGACCAGCCGCGGCGGGGCGGATAGGCGTCAGCGGTACTCGGGGTTCTGGAAGCCCCAGCGCGAGCCCTGCTGCCACTCCTCGGGCAGGTTGCCCTCGGCGGGGATGCCGCCCGCGTCGCGCAGGATCGCCGCCAGGTGCATGAGGTTCCACGCCATGAAGGTGATGTTCTTCTTCGTGAAGTCGTTGTCGAAGCCCGCGCGCGAGCCGTCGTCGAGCTCGTCGCCGTACGACGGGCCCGGGCCGGCCTCGCCGATCCACCCCGCCTCGGCGTTCGGCGGGATGGCGACGCCGAGGTGCTGCAGCGCATGCAGGATGACGCCGGTGCAGTGCTTCAGGCCGTCCTCGTTGCCGCCGATGAGCGCGCCGCCGACCTTGCCGTAGAACACGGCCTGGCCCTTGTCGTTCAGCTCGCCCGAGTGCGCGTAGAGCCGCTCGATCGCGAGGCGCGTCTGGCTGGAGTTGTCGCCGAGCCAGATGGGGCCGGCGAGCACGAGGATGTCGGCGGCCTGCACCCGCTGCCAGATCTGCGGCCAGTCGTCGCGCTCGGCGCCGTGCTCGGTCATGTCCGGCTGCACGCCCGGCGCCACGTGATGGTCGACGAGCCGCACGACGTCGACCTCGACGCCCTGCTCGCGCAGCACGTGCGCGCTCGCCTCGATGAGAGTGTCGGTGTGGCTCTCGGCCGGCGAGGGGGTGAGCGTGCCGTTGATGTAGAGGGCCCGCAGGCCGTCGAAGCGTGATGCCATGCCTCCACGCTGGCTGATTCGACGACCACCCCGCGCGGCCTTGACGGATCGCGCGAGATGGTTCGGTCGCGTCAGTCGCGATACGAGTTGATGAGCGAGCCCTGCCACGTGTCGGGCACGAGCTGCAGCCCCTTCGCGATCGCGGCGAAGGCGGCGTTCGAGTGCACGACCGGCTGGTTGCGGCGCAGGCCGCGCACGCCCTTGCGGGCGATGTCGTCGGCGCTCGCCCACATCCAGTCGGGGCCGTCCTCGTCGATGCCCATGCGCTCGTGGAACTCGGTGTGCACGAAGCCCGGGCACAGGGCCGTGGCACGGATGCCGTCGTGCGCGTAGCGGGAGCGGATCGAGCGCGACAGGTTCACGGCGTGGGCCTTCGACGCGGAGTACGAGCCGTACGGGATGAACGCGGCGAACGACGCGACCGTGAGGATCCAGCCGCGACCCCGCTCGCGCATGCCGGGCAGCGCCGCGTGCGCAAGACGCAACGGCACGAACGACAGCAGCTCGTGCAGCCGTCGCTCGTCCTCGATCGACGACTCGTGGAACGGCGCCGCGAGTCCGAAGCCCGCGTTCGACACGAGGATGTCGATCGGCCGATCCGGCAGCGACACGCGCTGCGCGACCGTCTCGAGCCCCTCGTGGGTCAGCAGGTCGGCCGCGAGCACCTCGGTGGCCGTGTCGAGCGACGCCGCGACCTCGCGCAGCCGCGCCTCGTCGCGGGCGACGAGCACGACGTCGACGCCCACGCGGGCGAGCTCTCGAGCGATCGCGAGCCCGATGCCCGACGACGCTCCCGTGACCAAGGCTGTGTAGCGCATCCGCCCATCGAACCAGCCCGATGCCGAGCGCGCGCCGCCATAGGGAAGGCAGAGGGATCGCCGATACGATGAGCCATCACCGCGGGAGTGGTGGAACTGGCAGACACGCAGGATTTAGGTTCCTGTGCCCGCGAGGGCGTGGGGGTTCGAGTCCCCTCTCCCGCACGGGCTGCCGCAGCACCGCCGCTCGCCCCGAGCGCGCGGACACGAAGCGCCAGCATCCAACGTCGAAGGAGTCGGGGTGCATCACCTGCCAGCCAACGCGCTGTTCGACGTCGAGGGCCTCATCACGGGCGCCGGCGGCTGGGCGCTCGTGCTCGTGTGCGCGATCGTCTTCGTCGAGACGGGCCTGCTCGTCGGCTTCCTGCTGCCCGGCGACACCCTGCTCATCATCACGGGCGTGCTGTCGTACTCGGGCGTCATCCACCAGCCCGTGTGGCTGTGCATGCTCGCGATCTGGCTGTGCGCCGTCGCCGGCGATCAGGTGGGCTACTACATCGGCTACAAGGCCGGGCCACCGATCTTCCAACGACGATCGTCGGGCCTCTTCTCGCACAAGACGATCGAACGCACGAACGGCTTCTTCGTGAAGTACGGCCCGTGGGCCGTCATCGTGGCCCGCTTCATCGGCATCGTGCGCACGTTCATGCCCGTCGCGGCAGGCGTCGGGCGCATGCCGTACCGCCGCTTCCTGCGCTACGACATCGTCGGCGGCCTGCTGTGGGGCGCGGGCCTCACGTTCCTCGGCTGGGCGATCGCCCACATCCCCGGCGTGGCCGACGTCGTGACGCAGTACATCGACCTCGTGATCCTCGGCGTGCTGGCGGTGGCGCTGTGCTTCATCGTCGTGCACGCCATCCAGTCGCGTCGCGAGGTGCAGGCGGAGCGTCGCAGCGGCACCGACTCGGGGCACGTGTCGACGCTCGACCTCAGCGACGACGTGCGCGTCGATCCGGCGCGGCGCGAGCGCGACGAGCCCGGCGACCAGCGGGCCTGACGCCCCTCCCACCCGGTCCACAGGCGCCTGCGAGCCGGGCGCTCCAGATGGTCATGCCCGCGTAACACGAGCGACACAGCCACGAGTCACAGTGACTCCATGGTGCGCATCGCCGACGTCGACCCCTTCCTCGGGACCGCGCCCACCGACCTGCCCGCGCCGTCGGGCCTCGCGGCGACGTGGTGGTGGCCGAAGCCGCAGATCGGCAACACCCACCCGGGCGCCACGGCCCCGCTCGGCATGGTGTCGGCGTGCGCCTACTCGGGCGCGTACCCGACCGGCTACGGGCGCTTCGACCTGTCGACCGAGGGCATCCCGCCCGCCATCCGGCCCGACCACGTCGCGAGCGGCTTCACGCACTTCCAGCAGTCCGGCACCGGTGCGATCCGCAAGTACTACAACTACTTCCGCGTCACGCCGCTCACCGAGCCGCTCGACGGCCTCGGCCGGCAGTTCGAGCTGCTCGACGAGCAGGCCTCCCCCGGCCGCTACTCGGCACGCCTCGACAACGGCGTGCTCGCCGAGCTCACCGCAGGGCCGAAGTCCGTCGTGCACCGGTACACGTTCCCCAGGCACAAGGATGCGCGCGTCGTCATCGACTGCTCCATCGGCGGCCTGCAGATCCCCTTCGGCGAGACCGTGCCGCTGCGCGCGCACCTGCAGCTCGTCGCGCCCGGCGTCGCGCAGGGCGAGATCGTGGTCGAGGGCGCGCCGCTCGCGGTGCACGTCGAGGTGCGCAGCCCCCGGTGGCGGCAGCTGCTCTGGTACGACCGCCGCCTCATGCCCGGCGGCTCGCGGCTCGACTTCGACTCCATCCGCCCCACGACGCTGCGGCCGTTCGGCCTGATGTGGGCCGGTCCGACGGAGCAGGGCGACCAGATCGAGGTCGCGATCGGCTTCTCGCTGCGTGGTCCCGAGCAGGCGCGCGCCAACCTCCACGCCGACTGCGGCACGACCCTCGAGGGCCGGTTCGACGAGCGGCTCGCCGCGACGGAGACGCTGTGGTCGGATGCGCTCGGCCGCATCGAGATCGATGCGGGCACGCCGCGGCGCCAGCAGATCTTCGGCACCGCGCTGTACCACTCGCTCGTGAAGCCCGCCTTCGCCGAGGACGAGAACCCGTTCTCGCCGCGCGACGGCGACTTCGTGTTCGACCTGTGCACGATGTGGGACATCTACCGCACGCAGCTGCCGCTGCTCACGGCCCTCGCACCCGACCGCGCCATCGCCCTCGCGAACTCGCTCATCGTCACCGCCGAGGAGGAGGGCAACTTCCCCATCGGCTACCGCATGGCGCGCGGCGCAGACCGCTTCGCGAGGCAGGGCTCGGCGCTCGCGCACACGTTCATCGCCGACCTCGCCCAGCTGGGCCTCGAGGGCGTCGACTGGGAGCTGGCGATCGTGCACATGCTCGCCGACCTGCGCCGCGGCTACGGCGAGGATCTCCTGCGCGGCGGCGTCGCGCATCCCATCACGCACCACCTCGACCTCGCGTTCGGCTACCACTGCACCGCCCGCGTCGCGCGCCTGCGCGGCGACCGTCGCCTCGCGAAGGAGCTCGACGACGTCGCTGCCCGTTGGGTCGACGCGTACGACCCGCAGACGGGGCTCGCCGTCGACTCGACGTACTACGAGGGCGGCAAGTGGAACTACTCGTTCCGCCTCATGCACGACATGGCCGCCCGCATCGCGATCGCCGGCGGCGACGAGCCCTTCGTCGGTCTGCTCGACCGGTTCTTCGGATTCGGTGCGGATGCCGTGCGCCAGCCGGGCGTGGCCCCTGCCGCCGACGAGCTGCTCGCCGGGTACGCGCTCGGTCGCTTCGAGGGCCTCAACAACGAGCCCGACATGGATGCGCCGTGGGCGTACCACTACGCCGGTCGCCCCGACCGCACGGCCGAGGTCGTGCACGCGGCGCTCGAGCACCAGTTCGGCACCGGCCCCGGCGGCCTGCCGGGCAACGACGACTCGGGCGGCATCTCGTCCTGGTACGTGTGGGCGACGCTCGGGCTGCTGCCCGTGGCCGGCCAGAACGTGACGCTGCTGTCGACGCCGTCGGTGCGCGAGGCCACGATGCAGATGCCGGGCGGCGCGCTGCACCTCGAGACCACCGGCTTCGTCGAGCCCACCCGCGACTCCCCCGCGCAGCACGTGCAGTCGGTGCACCTCGACGGGGTCGAGCTGCGCGGCTCGTCGATCTCCACGCGCGCCCTCCACCGCGGTGGTCGGCTGCGCCTCGACCTCGGGCCCGAGCCGAACGGCTGGGGCACCGTGCACCGGCCGCCGTCGAGACCCGACACGGCCTGACCCATCCGCTCGACCCGTCACCCGCACGTCCCGAATCCGCTCCTTCCGACCCACAGGAGGAACCCATGTCGCACCAGACCCACCGCCGCCTCGTCATCGTCGTGCGCGCCGATCCCGTGATCTGCGGCCACTCCGTCGAGGCCCGCAACCTCGCCGAGGCCGCGCTGCAGCGCGGCTTCGACGACGTGCGCATCGTCACGTGGCCCATCGAGCTGCTCGAGTCGGCGGGGCTGCCGCTCAAGCCGCTCGACACGATCTCGCCGTACTCGCCCGGCATCACGGTCGAGCGGCCCGCGCCGATCGGCGACTACAAGATCGTCGACGGCCGCTACACGTCGGGCGTCGTGGGGCGGCTCGTCGAGCTGTTCACGGATGGCGTGCCCACCGTGTGCATGTCGCTGTACCTGTCGCCGCACACGCTGTGCGTCGCCGAGGCCGTGCGCATCGCGCAGTCGACGGGCCTGCCCGTGCGGCTGGCGACGATCGCGGAGGCGGTCGGCAGCGACGTGACGAACGTCGTGCGCGCCGCCGTCGCCGACGACCGCTTCGGCGCCGCGGCGCAGGTGCTGTCGTCGTACCTCTCGCAGGACGTGCCGGTGGCCGTCTCGGAGTACACGCGCGACGTCATCATCGAGGAGGCCGCGGCGGTGGATGCGCGTCACGGCACCGACTTCGCGGACCAGTGCCGCCGCCGCATCTCGATCTCGTACCCGGCGATCGACACGACGTCGTGGCTCGCGCTCGACCCCGCCGAGACCGAGCGCGTGCTCGCGCGCCACGGGCTCACCGCCGGCCGGTACGTGCTGTCGCTCTCGCGCCTCATGCCCGCGAAGGGCATCGACGACCTCATCGCCGGCTTCTCGTCGGCGGAGGCGGCCGCAGGGCTCGACCTGGCGATCGTGGGGCGCGGACCGTCGGAGGCCGACCTGCGGGCCGTCGCGGCCGCGTCGCCGGCGGCGTCGCGCATCCACTTCCTCACCGACGTGTCGGATGCCGAGAAGCCGCACATCATGTCGGCGTCGGCCGCGTACGTGCTCGCGACGAAGCCGACGGAGCAGTTCGTCGAGACGTTCGGCATCACGCTCGTCGAGTCGATGCTCGCCGGTGGCGGACCCGTGATCACGACCGACTGCGGCGGCACGCTCGAGGCCGTGGGCGACACGGCGATCATCGTGGAGGCCGGATCGTCGGCGGCGATCGCGACGGCGCTCGACCAGGCGCTGTCGATGTCGGAGTCCGAGCTGGCGGCGCACGCGGTGCGAGCGCGCGCCTACGCGATGCGCTTCGACCGTCTGGCGGTGTTCGACCACCTGTTCGAGCGGGTGTTGCAGCCGGCGTAGCGGTCTCGAAGGGCCTCCTCGCAGCTGGTCGAGGAGGCCCCGAGCGCAGCGAGGAGCCGTCACGAGACCACGGGACGAGCCCGCTCGACGCGGCCATGCGCGTGGCTGAGCGGGAGCGGCGGTCGCGTGGTCTCGTGACGCGTGCTCGCCCTTCGGGCTCGCGCGCTCCTCGACCAGCTGCTGGGGAACCGACCGAATCCTTCCGTTCGCTTCTCTCCCTCTCGATCGCGCCTCCTCAACCGCTCCTTGCGGTGCGAGCGAAGCGAGCCTCGAAAGGGGCACCGGACCCTCCGCGACCCCGCCCGCGACCGCCGGTTTCGATGTCGGTGGTTGCTGGCAGAGTCAGGTCATGGCGCAGGAGATCGCAGGCACGGGACAGGGTCCCGACGCTGCCGCGCTCGACGCCGTCCAGGCCAACGCGCTCTCCCAGCTCGCCGCGATCCGCACCGGCAGGCAAGCCCTCGAGGCGCACGAGACGCGCGTCCTCGCCGCGCTCGGCCATCTCGCCCTGCACCGAGCCGGCGGCTCCAGCAGCGAGCGCTCCACGATGGAGATGCGCACCGTCGCCGCCGAGATCGGAGCCCAGGCCCAGGTCTCCGACCGCTCGGTCGAACGCCAGATCGGCGACGCGATGATGCTCGTCGACACCTGGCCCGTGCTGCTCGACGCGTTCGCCGAGGGGCGGATCGGTCGAGGCCACGTGCGGGCGATCACCGAGGCCGGCGGAGTCCTCGCGAGCACGGACGTCACCCCCGAGCAGCGGGCTGCGTTCGAGCAGCAGATGGTCGCGCTCGCGGAAACCACGACCCCTGCCCGGGTGTCCAAGGTCGCCCGACGTGAGGCCGACACGCATCTCGCCGAGCCGCTCGTCGTCCGCCATCGCGCGGCACGTGAGCAGCGCCGGGTGACGGTCGAGGACGTCGACGACGGCATGTCCTGGTTCGGCGCGCTCGTGCCGTCCGTGCTCGCGCACGGCATCGACCACCGCCTGCGCGCCGGTGCGCGCGGCAAGTCGAAGGACGACCCGCGCTCGATCCAGCAGTGGCGGGCCGACGCGTTCTGCGAGCTGCTGCTCGCAGGCACCGGCACACCGACGATCGAGCGCACGCCCGGCGGCGCCGAGATCGAGCACGCCGGCCTTCTGTCGACGATCACGCCGATCGTGCAGGTCACGATGCCGGTCACGACGATGACCGGCACCTCCGACGCGCCCGGCTCGCTCGACGGCGCCCAGCCCGTCGACGCGGAGACCGCCCGCATCCTCGCCGGCGCCGCCGCGACCTGGCAGCGGCTGCTGACCGACCCGGTCCGCGGCACGGTGGTCGAGGTCGACACCTACTGCCCCACCGAGGCGCAGCGTCGACTCCTGCGAGCCCGCGACCAGCACTGCCGCTTCCCCGGCTGCGGCGCCAAGGCACGCGACGACGACGCCGACCACACCATCGCCTGGGAGGACGGCGGCACCACGAGCCTGGGCAACCTCGCCCATCTCTGCCGCAGGCACCACACCCTCAAGCACGCCACCGCCTGGTCGGTGACCCAGCCGACACCGGGCGTGCTGCACTGGCGATCCCCACTGGGCGAGGCCTACCTCGACCGACCACCACCCGTCGGGCCGAGATTCATCGAGGTGCACGAGCCGCGACTCGATTCGGCGGCCGACCCACCCGACTCCGAGCTGCCCTTCTGACGCGGACGCCGCTCAGTCGTCGACGTGCTCCCGCGCGCAGGGCTCGGGTGCCGGCTTCGCGCGGTTCGCCGAGATCGCGATCCAGACGATCGACGCGATCGCGCCGCCCATGATCATCGAGACGGGGTCCATGCGGTCGACGCTACGGATGTCGGCGCTCGACCGCCTCCGTCACGCGACGGAAGCCGCCAGCGGGAGCACGAGGATGAGCGTCGGGCCGTCCCAGTCGAGGCCGTCGACCTCGCGCACGGGCAGGAAGCCGCACGAGCGGTAGAACGCCCGCGTCGCGGCGTAGCCATCGTCGTCGAACGACGGCCCGACCGTGTGCACCTCGAGCGACGACGCACCCGCGAAGCCTGCCCAGGTCGCGGCCGCGTCGACGAGTGCGCGACCGATGCCGTCGCCACGGTGGTCGGCGTGCACGGCGATGAGCACGAGCTCTGCCGTCTCCGGCGGGCGGCGCTCGACGAGCGCGACGCCGACGACCTCGCCGTCGATGCGTGCGACGAGCGACGCGTCCGCGATCGCCGTCCGCGCCACGTACGCACGCAGCGCATCCTCGATGCCGAACCACGACGGCAGCGAGCGCAGGATGCGCTCGGTCGCAGCTGCGTCCCGCCCCGCGACGATCTCCACGTCAGCCCTCGTGGTGGTGCGTCGTCTCCTGGCACGGCGCCGACAGCCAGATCGATGCCGCGACGTCGTCGCCCACCGTGTGCTCGGCGCCGTCGACCTCGATCGTGAGCCCGCCCGTGAAGCGGCCACGGCCCACGTAGCGCATGCGCTCGTCGAGCTCGACGCCCTGGTCGGCGAGGAACCGCAGCAGCTCGGGGTCGGCATCCGAGATCCGCACGACCGTGCCCACGTAGCCGTCGTGCGCATCCGCGAGCAGCGTCGCCGACGGCTGGCGGGTCGTGCCGTCGGCGGCCGGGATGGGGTCGCCGTGCGGATCGCGCTCGGGGTCGCCGAGCGCGTGCGCGATCGACTCGACGAGCCGGTCGCTCATGCCGTGCTCGAGCACCTCGGCCTCGTCGTGCACCTCGTCCCACGAGTAGCCGTGCTGCTCGACGAGCCACGTCTCGATGAGGCGGTGCCTGCGCACCTGCCGCAGCGCGAGCGCACGCCCCTCCTCGGTGAGCGCGATCGTGCCGTACGGCCGGTGGTCGACGAGCCCCTGCGCGGCTAGCTTCTTCACCATCTCCGTCACGGTCGACGCCGCGAGGCCGAGGTTCGTCGCGAGTCGCGAGGGCGTGACGGGCTCGGGCTGCCACTCCGTGTAGGCGTAGATCGCCTTCACGTAGTCCTCGACCGCGGTCGTCTGCATGGCGACAGGCTAAGCCTGGGATGCGGCGGGCGCCGCGAGCACGGCCGCGAGCGCGCGGAACGCACGACGGCGGTGGCTCAGCGCATCCTTCTGCTCGGCCGTGAGCTCCGCAGCCGACACGGGCGCGTCGTCGGGCTGGAAGATCGGGTCGTAGCCGAACCCGCCCTCGCCGGCCGCAGCCTCGAGCACCGAGCCCCGCCACACGCCCATCTCGACGAGCTCGCGCTCGCCGTCGACGTACGCGGCAGCGCACACGAAGGCTGCGCCGCGGTCGGCGACGCCCTGCATGTTCGTGAGCAGCAGCTCGAGGTTGTCGCGGTCGTCGCGCGTGCCCGCGTAGCGCGCCGAGAAGATGCCGGGTGCGCCCTGGAGGGCGTCGACGGCGATGCCGGAGTCGTCGGCGATGGCGGGCACGCCCGTCTCCTCGAACGCCTCGCGCGCCTTGATGAGCGCGTTCTCGGCGAACGTCACGCCATCCTCGACCGCCTCGGGGCCCTCGTACGCCTCGAGCACGACGCCCGGGAGGTCCTCGGCGAGGATGCGCTGCAGCTCCGCCACCTTGTGCGCGTTGTGCGTCGCCACGACGACGCGACCCAGCGCCCCGCTCATGCGAGCACCGAGCGCTGGAGGGCAGCGAGCTCGTCGCAGCCGCCCGTGGCGAGGTCGAGCAGCGCACCGAGCTCGGTGCGGTCGAACGGCGCGCCCTCGGCGGTGCCCTGCACCTCGACGAACAGGCCGCGGCCCGTCACGACGACGTTCATGTCGGTCTCGGCCTTCGAGTCCTCGACGTAGGCGAGGTCGAGCATCGGCGTGCCGTCGACGATGCCGACCGAGATCGCCGACACCGAGTCGATGAGCGGGTTCGCGGATGCGGGGATGCGCTTCTGCGCCTTCGCCCACTCGATCGCCTCGGCGAGGGCGACGTACGCACCCGTGATGGAGGCGCAGCGCGTGCCGCCGTCGGCCTGCAGCACGTCGCAGTCGACGACGATCGACAGCTCGCCGAGCGCCTTCATGTCGACGACGGCGCGCAGCGAGCGGCCGACGAGGCGCGAGATCTCGTGCGTGCGACCGCCGATGCGGCCCTTCACCGACTCGCGATCCATGCGCTCGTTCGTCGACCGGGGCAGCATCGAGTACTCGGCGGTGACCCAGCCCTTGCCCTTGCCCGCCATCCAGCGCGGCACGCTCGGCTGCACCGACGCGGTGCACAGCACCTTCGTGCTCCCGACCGAGATGAGCGCGGAGCCCTCGGCCTGCGCGGACCAGCCGCGCTCGATCGTCACGGGGCGCAGCGCGTCCACCGTCCTGCCGTCCTTGCGTGCCATGCGTCAGATCCTCTCCGGGAGCTCGATGACCCCCGTCTGCGTGAACTCGACGTGCGTCACCTCGGGGCCGAGGAAGCGGCGAGCGAGGCGCAGGAACGGCTCCTGCGCCTCGGTCGTCGCCTCGAAGGCGTAGGTCGCCTGCGTCGTCGGCGGGGCGAGCAGCCCCGTGTCGGACAGCCGGCGGTACACGTCGGATGCGGTCTCCTCGGCGCTCGAGATGAGGCGCACGTCGGGTCCCATGACGTAGCCGATCGCTCCTGCGAGCAGCGGGTAGTGGGTGCAGCCGAGCACGAGCGTGTCGATGCCGGCGCTGCGCAGCGGCTCGAGGTGCGTGCGGGCTGCGGCGAGCACGTCGTCGCCGGTCGTGACGCCCGACTCGACGAAGTCGACGAAGGGCGGGCACGCCTCGGCGTCGACGTGGTGGATGCCGGCGGTCGCGAACGCACGCTGGTACGCGTGGCTGCCGATGGTGCCGACCGTGCCGATGACGCCGATCGCGCCGGTGCGCGTCGCACGGATCGCCGCGCGCACGGCCGGCTGGATCACCTCGACGACGGGGATGCCCATCCCCTGCTCGTACCGCTCGTGCGCGACGTCGAACATCGCGGCGGATGCGGTGTTGCAGGCGATGACGAGCATCTTGACGTCCTGCTCGACGAGCGTGTCGAGCGCGGCGAGCGCGAGGCGTCGCACCTCGTCCTGCGACCGCGGACCGTAGGGGCCGTTCGCGGTGTCGCCGATGTAGGTGATCGACTCGTTCGGCAGCTGGTCGATGAGCGCACGGGCCACGGTGAGCCCCCCGAGCCCGCTGTCGAAGACTCCGATCGGGCGCTGCTGCACGTCGTCCAGCCTAGCCGCGGGCCGCGGGCGGCTCGGCTCGCAGCATCCGTCGCATCGGCACGTGGTTCCACGTCGGGCCCGTCGAGTGCTCGTCGCCCCACATCGCGAAGCCGCGGCGCTCGTAGAAGCGACGAGCGCGCTCGTTGCCCGAGATGAGCCACAGCATCGTCGGGGCGTCGTCGAGCACGAGCGTCAGCAGCCGGTCGGCGAGGCCGGATCCGTGCGCCGACGGCGCGACGTACAGGGCGTCGAGCGCGCGCTCGGCGGGTGCGGGCCCGAAGCCGAGCCCCTCCTCCCACGCCATGGGCGACGCCGTCGACGACGCCGCGCCCACGATCGCGCCGTCGCGCCATGCGACGGCGTAGCGGCCGACGCCGGAGGCGAGCTCGGCGCGGATGTCCTCCGCCTCGTCGGCGAGATGCGCGAGCAGGCCCTCGAGGAACCCGTCGTGCACGATGCCCTCGTACGTGCGGGCGCGCTCGATCGCGACGAAGCGGGCCCACGCGGCGGCGTCGGCCGGGTCGAGCGTCACGACGGAGGGGACGGCGTCGGCGGCCGGTGCGGCAGCGTCTGCGG
This sequence comes from Agrococcus jejuensis, assembly GCF_007679035.1. Classification (GTDB taxonomy): domain Bacteria; phylum Actinomycetota; class Actinomycetes; order Actinomycetales; family Microbacteriaceae; genus Agrococcus; species Agrococcus jejuensis_A. The sequence continues at coordinate 850,707 of NZ_VEFR01000001.1, forward strand.
ACTCGTGGGGCGGAGCGGAGGATGCGGCGTCCATGACCGATCCAGCCTAGGCATGCATAGGCTGGCTCCGTGACCACGGCACTGCAGACCGACCGGTACGAGCTGACGATGATCGACGCGACCCTCGCCAGCGGGCGGGGGCTGCGGCCCAGCGTCTTCGAGGCGTTCGCGCGCCGCCTGCCAGGAGCACGCCGCTACGGCGTCGTCGCCGGCACGGGCAGGCTGCTGGATGCGATCGAGCGGTTCCGCTTCGACCACGCCGACCTCGCGTTCCTGCGATCCGAGCGGGTCGTGAGCGACGCGACGCTCGACTGGCTCGCCGACTACCGCTTCACGGGCGACGTGCGCGGCTACGGCGAGGGCGAGGCGTACTTCCCCGGCAGCCCGCTGCTCGTCGTCGAGGGCTCGTTCGCGGAGTGCGTCGTGCTCGAGACGGTCGCGCTGTCGGTGCTCAACTACGACTCGGCCGTCGCCAACGCGGCGACGCGCATGGTGCAAGCCGCGAAGGGCCGCCCGCTCTCCGAGATGGGCTCGCGCCGCGCCAACGAGGATGCAGCGATCGCCGCCGCACGCGCCGCGTACATCGCGGGCTTCCGCGCCACGTCGAACCTCGCGGCGGGCGCCGCGTGGGGCATCCCCACCATGGGCACCGCCGCGCACTCGTTCACGCTGCTGCACGACAGCGAGGAGGAGGCGTTCGCGGCGCAGATCGAGGCGCTCGGCGTCGGCACGACGCTGCTCGTCGACACGTACGACATCGAGCAGGGCGTCGAGACGGCCATCCGCGTCGCGGGCACGGGCCTCGGCGGCGTGCGCATCGACTCGGGCGACCTCGTCGAGACGGCGCAGCGCGTGCGTGCGCAGCTCGACGCGCTCGGCGCGAAGGACACGCGCATCACGGTCACGAGCGACCTCGACGAGTACGCCATCGCGGGCCTCGGCGCGAGCCCCGTGGATGCGTACGGCGTCGGCACGAGCGTCGTGACGGGCTCGGGCTCCCCCGCCGCAGGCATGGTCTACAAGCTCGTCGCGCACCAGGCCGACGACGGCTCGTGGGTCGACGTCGCGAAGCGCTCCGACGGCAAGGCGTCGCACGGCGGCGAGAAGACCGCCGTGCGCACGCTCGTCGGCGGCGTCGCCACCGAGGAGACCGTGTTCGTGGGCGGCGAGCCGGATGCGTCGATCGGGCGTGCGCTGCAGATGCCGCTCGTGCAGCAGGGCGCGATCGCCGAGGAGCATCGCGGTGCTGCCGGCGTGGCCGCCGCACGCGAGCGCTGCGCGGCGGCGATCGCCGAGCTGCCGGGCGACGCGACCCGTCTCGCACGAGGCGAGCCGGTCATCCCCACGGTGTTCCGCTGAGGCGGGAGGGCGCCGACGAGCCGTCGGCGTCGGGCGTCAGTCGTCGCCCTTGAGCCCCTCGTAGATCTCCTTGCAGGTGGGGCAGATCGGGAACTTCTCGGGGTCGCGCCCCGGCGTCCACTTCTTGCCGCACAGCGCCCGCACGGCCTTGCCCGTGATGGCCGACTGCAGGATCTTCTCCTTCTTCACGTAGTGCGAGAAGCGGTCGTGGTCGCCGTCGTCCACCTGCTCCTGCCGCAGCAGCTCCTCGAGCTCGCGGTCGAGCACGTCGGTGCCGCCAGGCGTTCCAGGGGTCGAGGGATCGCTCATGTGCTCAGTCTCGCATGGCCGCGGCGAGCACCTCGGGCCCGCGGCGGTCGAGGATCCAGCCGCCGAGCGCGATGCCGACCACGACGACGAGCACGCCGTAGCCCGCGCCCATCCAGCCCCACTGCGCATCCGTCGCCTGCGCGTCGATCGCCTCGAGCACGACGGGAGCGAGGATGGGCGCCGACAGCGCGACCGAGGCGACGAGCGCACCCGCCTGGGTGAGCGGTGCCGTCCACGTCTGCGCCGCGGGAGCCTGGAAGACGCTCGCCTCGGGACCCGAGACGGCGTACGGCCAGCGGGCGCTCACGACCGACGAGACGGCGAGGGCGGAGCCGAGCAGCGCGAGGGCGGCGCCGAGCACGGGAGCGAGCAGCTCGCGGTCGCCGTGCAGCCGGACGCCGACGACGGCGGCGACCGAGACGAGCGCCGCGGCGACCACGGCGAGCGGGAGCACGCGGCCGAGGCGGTCCTGCCAGCCGGGCACGCGTGCGGCGAGGTGCATCCACCATGCCGAGCCGTCGTAGGCGGTGTCGTCGTGGATCGACCAGCCTGCGAACAGCGCGAGCACGGCGACGGGCAGCAGCGTCCACGTCTCGCGCGGCAGCCCGGCGAGCCACAGCGGGATCGCGAGCAGCACGGGCAGCACGACGATGAGCACGGCGTTGGCCCGGTAGCGGCGGTCGCGCGCCCAGCCGGTGACGGTGCGAGCGACGACGACGGCCCACGGCTGCGCCGGCGACGCGCGCAGCAGCCCGAGGTGGTCGCGCAGGCGCGGGCGGCCCACGCGGATCATGCGCCACGCGACGATCGCGAGCCACGCGGCGGCGAGCGCCACGATCGTGCCGAGCGCCACGAGGATGCGCTCGGGCACCAGCAGCCATCCGGTGGCGGCGGCGAAGGGCGACGACGCCAGCACGGCGAGACCGGTGGCGATGCCGCCGAGCAACGGCGCGAGCGCGAGGAGCGCGACGACGACGAGCACGGCGCCCGCCGTCCAGGGCCACGTGTCGCGAGCGGCGCCGACGTCGGCGACGAGCCGCACGAGCGCGACGGTGATCGCGAGGAGCGGCGCGGCGATCGCGGCGAGCCCGGTGCCCTCGTCGATGCCGCACGCGATGCCGACGCCGAGCGCCACGACGGTGAGGGGCGAGACGAGCGCACCGAGCACGGTCCCGAGCGCGACGGCGCCCGGCGTCGCCATGCCGCGGAACGCGCGGGGATCGAGCGCGGCGTCCTTCGCGCCGACGAGGCCGACGCCCGCCGCGACGACGACCATCACGGTCGTCGCGAGCACGGAGGGGAACGTGCTGCGCACGGCGAGCGTGATCGCGGCGGCGGCGAGCACGAGCGCGACGAGCCACGGCAGCACGGCGCGCACGACCCCGCGAGGATCGTGCCGCAGCGCCGCGACGGCGGCGAGCCTCAGTCGAGCGACGGCGAGAGCCACGGCAGCTCCTGATGCGGCGACGCGCCGACGAGTCGGGTGAAGCGGTCCTCGAGGCTCAGGCCGTCGCGCACGTCGTCGATGGGGCCCGAGGCGCGCACGACGCCGTCCTGCAGCACGACCACGTGGTCGCACGCGCGCTCCACGAGCGCCATGTCGTGGCTCGTGAGCACCACGGCCCCGCCGCGACGGCGCAGGTCGCCGAGGATCGACAGGATCGTGTCGGTCGCGACGGGGTCGATCGACTCGAACGGCTCGTCGAGCACGACCACGCGCGGCGCGTGGATGAGCGCGGCGGCGATGCCGACGAGCTGCTGCATGCCGATCGAGTAGTCGGAGACGAGGCGATCGGCGTCGGGCGTGAGGTCGAAGCGCTCGAGCAGCGTCGCAGCGCGCACGATGGCCTCCTTGCGCGGCACGCGACGCAGCAGCGCGGCGTGCACGAGCAGCTGGCGACCCGTGAGGCGGTCGAAGAGGCGCATGCGATCGGGCACGACGCCGAGCTGCGTCTGCACGCCGCGCGAGCGCACGTCGACGCCGCCGACCTCGACCGTGCCCGACGACGGGCGCATGAGACCGCCCGCGAGCGACACGGTCGTCGACTTGCCGGCGCCGTTGGGGCCCACGATGCCGTGGCACTCCCCCGCGCGCACCTCGAGGTGCACGTCGTCGACCGCGAGGGTCGACCCGAACCGACGCGTGACGCCCGCGAGACGCAGCACGACGGCCGGATCGGCGGATGCGGTGCTCGCGGATGCGGGCTCGGAGGCCGGCTGCTCGTCGGCGGCCGACTGCACGCCCACGACCTCGACGGGCTCCTCGGTCGCGTCGTCGTCGATGGCGTGGTCGTCGACTGCGTGGTCCGAGACTGCGTCGTCGGAGACTGCGTCGTCGGAGACGTGGGCCTCGCCGTGCTCGGGCGCAGCGGGCTCCGGCTCGGGCTCGGGCTCCACGACCGGCTCCGGCTCATCGATCTGCTCGGGCTCGGGCTCCGGCTCGGGCTCGGGCTCCGGCTCGGGCTGCACGATCGGCTCGGGCTCGGGCTCGGGCTCGGGTTCGGGCGCGGGCGCCGGCTCCGGCTCGGCGGTCTGCACCTGCTCGACGACGATCTCGGACTCGGAGTCGGACTCGACGCTCGACGCTGCCTCGACGTCCGCCGCCGGCTCGACGGGGGGCTCGACGTGCTCGGGATGCTCGGGCTGGGCCTCGACGGGAGCCGGCGGGGCCTGGGCGGCGGCGTGCGCCTGCGCCTTGGCCTGCGTCGCCTGTCGCGCACGGTTGCGGGCGCGCGTCGCCGCAGCCTTGCGCGCCGCCTCGCGGCGACGTTCCGCCTGCTCCTCCGGACTCAGCTCCGCGAACGGTCGTCTCTGATCTCCGGCACCCACGCCATCCACCGTATGGGGTTCCACCTGGACGCTCGTCGACGCATCGCCGCTGCGCCCCGACACGAGCGACCGCCACGCGCCGCGCAGCCCGCGCGCGGGCGACGCGCCGTGCTGCTGCCCGTCGACCGGCTCCATGGATCGAGCGTACGCAAGGGCCCGCACGAGCGCACGGCTCGATCCACATCCGCGCACCCTGGACCTGCAGAACGAGCGTTTGGTACTCTGGAGGACGGCACAGTGAGGTGTCTCCCAGGTGTGACCTGGGTGAACGTCAGGGGAACAGGCCAGTCTGGTGCTGCCCCACCACCGCATTGGAGAAGGCAATGACCACGCAGATCGTGATCCTCGCAGCAGGCATGGGCTCGCGCCTGGGCCGTTCGCTGCCCAAGAGCCTGACGGTGCTCAACGACGGCCGCACCATCATGCAGCAGCAGGTCGAGAACGTGCGCGCCGCGTTCGACGACGCCCGCATCACGACGGTCGTCGGCTACAAGGCCGACCACATCATCGATGCGTTCCCCGAGAACACGTACGTCTACAACGACGAGTACGACGTCACGAACACGTCGAAGTCGCTGCTGCGCGCGCTGCGCGCCTCGAAGCCCGGCGGCGTGCTGTGGATGAACGGCGACGTCGTCTTCCACCCCGGCCTGCTCGCCCGCGTCGCCGACCGCGTCGTGGCCGACCAGTCGACGGTCGCCGTCGACACCTCGAAGGTCTCCGACGAGGAGGTCAAGTACACGCTCGACGCCCGCGGCGACATCAAGGAGTTGTCGAAGACCGTCAAGGGCGGTCTCGGCGAGGCGATCGGCATCAACTTCATCTCGTCGACCGACAAGGCGACGCTCATCCGTCACCTGCAGCGCTGCGACGCGCAGGACTACTTCGAGCGCGGCATCGAGACCGCGATCGCCGAGGCCGGCATCCGCGTCCAGCCGCTCGACATCTCCGACCTGTTCGCGGTGGAGGTCGACTTCGCCGAGGACCTCGACCGAGCGAACCTCTACGTCTGATCGCATCCGACGCCGGTCGCCGAAGAGGCGACCGGCGTCGCTGCATGTCCGGCGACCTAGGATGACGAGCGTGACCGCTCCGACGCACGCTCGCGACTCCTGGTCGCGGGCTCGTCGATACCGCCACAGCCTCTGGCTGCTCACCTCGCGCGACCTGCGCGTGCGGTACTCGACCTCGTTCCTCGGCTACCTGTGGTCGGTGCTCGATCCGCTCGCGATGAGCGCGATCTACTTCTTCGTCTTCACGATCGTCTTCGAGCGCCAGGTGGGCTTCCACCCGTACATCGTGTTCCTCATCGGCGGGCTCCTGCCGTGGATGTGGCTCAGCGGCGCCGTCTCCGACTCGACCCGGGCCTTCATCAAGGAGGCCAGGCTGATCCGATCGACGAAGGTGCCGCCCACGATCTGGGTCGCCCGCCTCACGCTGGCGAAGGGCATCGAGTTCCTCGCGTCGCTGCCGGTGCTCGCCCTCTTCGCGATCTTCGCCGGCGCGACGCTCGGCTGGGAGGCGCTGCTGTTCCCGCTCGGCATCGTGCTGCAGGCGGCGCTCGTGCTCGGGATCGGGCTCATCGTCGCTCCCCTCACGATGTTCTTCCGCGACCTCGAGCGCGCGGTGAAGCTCATCCTGCGGTTCGCGTTCTACGCGACGCCCATCGTCTACGGCCTCCACGACCTGCCCCCGCAGCTGCAGATCGTGGGCTCCTTCAACCCGATGGCGGGCATCCTCTCGATCTACCGCTCGGCGTTCTTCCCCGAGGCGCTCGACTGGACCGCCGTCGGCATCTCCGCGGGCATGACGGTGCTCGTGCTGGTCGTGGGCGTGCTCGTGTTCCGCAGGAGCATCCGCGCGGTGCTCAAGGAGGTCTGATGGCCGTCATCCAGGTCGACGGGCTCGGCATCCGGTTCAAGCGCACGCGGTCCGCCAGGCGCTCCTTCAAGGACCTCTTCGCAGGGCGCACGCGGCGCACGCGGCCCGGCGAGTTCTGGGCGCTGCGCGACGTGTCGTTCCGCGTCGAGGCGGGCGAGGCGATCGGCGTGGTCGGCCGCAACGGCCAAGGCAAGTCGACGCTGCTCAAGCTCGTGGCAGGCGTCGTGCTGCCCGACGAGGGCACCGTCGACGTGCACGGCGGCGTCGCTCCGCTCATCGAGATCACCGGCGGGTTCGTGCAGGACCTCACGGTGAAGGACAACGTGTACCTCACCGCGGGCCTGCACGGCATGACGAAGGCCGAGATCGATGCGGCCTTCGACGAGATCATCGGCTTCGCCGGCATCGAGGACTTCGTCGGCACGCCCTACAAGCACCTGTCGAGCGGCATGAAGGTGCGCCTGGCGTTCTCGGTCGTGTCGCGCCTCGACGAGCCGATCCTGCTCGTCGACGAGGTGCTCGCGGTCGGCGACAAGGCATTCCGAGAGCAGTGCTACCGACGCATCGAGGCATTGCTGGCCGAAGGCCGTACGCTCTTCCTCGTCTCGCACAACGAACGCGACCTGAAGCGCTTCTGCACCAGGGGGCTGTACCTCGACAAGGGGGGTCTGGTCCTGGACGGCCCCATCGAGGATGTGCTGGAGCGCTACGGACGAGAGCACGGGGGGAAGGCATGACCGAAGGACGCCACCAGGAGCCGCAGGCCCAGCAGGACATGGGATGGCTCGTGAAGACGATCGACGCGGTCGTCGAGAAGCAGCGGCCGCTCGTCGTGAACCACCTGCGCGAGGTGCGCAGGAAGAATCCGCAGCTCTCGCCAGAGCAGCTCATCGCGCGCCTCGAGAAGCAGTACCTCGCCGCCGTGTCGACGTCGGGCGCCGCCGTCGGCGCGACGGCCGTCGCACCGGGCGTCGGCACCGCCGCATCCCTCGGCCTCACGGTCGCCGAGACGGTGGCGTTCCTCGAGGCGAGCGCGTTCTTCGCGCAGGCCGTCACCGAGGTGCACGGCCTCCACGTGCGCGACCCCGAGCGCTCGAAGGCGCTCGTGATGTCGCTCATGCTCGGCTCCGAGGGCTCGTCGCTCGTGCGGCGCGTCACCGAGCAGTCGCTCGGCCGCGGCGCCGCGAACGACGCGTTCTGGGGGCAGCTCATCACGACGACGCTGCCATCGGGCTTCGTCGCGAACACGATCGTCGACTACCTCAAGCGCGCGTTCCTCAAGCGCATGACGGCGCAGACCGGCAGGTCGATGCTGGGCCGAGCCCTGCCGTTCGGCATCGGCGCGGTCGTCGGCGGCGTCGGCAACCACATCCTCGGTCGCCACATCGTGCGCAACGCGCGCGACGCCTTCGGCCCGCCGCCCGCGTGGTTCGACCCCGACCTCGAGCCGCTGCCGAAGGCGCAGCGCCCCAAGCGCCTGCCCCGCGGCGCGCGCGAGCGGATGCAGCAGGGCTACGACGCGAACCAGAGGCCCGGGTTCGGCGGTCGTGCGCTCGAGCGCCTGCGGCGGAAGCCGAAGGACGACGGCGCAGCCGACGGCGAGCAGCCGCAGGACGGCGAGCCCACCACCTAGGCCGCGAGCGGCCGGTCGGCGCTACGGCGTCGGGCCGTCCTCCTCGCCGACCGGCGGCGCGTCGTCGTCGACCTCGACCTCGAACGCGTCGGTGCGGTGGCGCGCGGCATGCTCCGCCCAGATGGCGAGCAGTCGCTCGATGGCGACGTGGAAGCGCGTCGTGGCGCTGCCGTGCGTCGTGTCGCCGAAGTAGTGCGTGCTCCACCGCTCGAGGCGGGCGAGCGCCTCGCCGTCCTCGGCGACGCGGTCGATCTCGGCGAGCGGATCGGCGATGCCGGCCTCGAGCCACTCGCACGCGCCGAGGTAGCCGCGCTCGTCGACGTCGGCCTCCTGGGAGACCGGGCGGGCGATGAGGATGGGCTTGCCGACCGCGAGGCGGTCGTAGACCATCGCCGACACGTCGGTGATGGCGACGTCGGCGTCGGCGAGCTGCCAGCCGAGCTGCGGGCCGTCGTCGTAGACGTGCTGGGCATCGGCGTCGCGGCGGTTCGCCGCCTGGATCATCGCGACGATGCGCTCGTGCGCCGCCTTGTACTCCGGATCGAGCACGCCGGAGCGCGGGTGCGGGCGGTAGACGAGTCGATGGCGCTCGCTCGCGAGCACGGCGGCCGCGAGGTCGAGGCCGTGCGACGCGATCGAGCCGTAGGCGCCTGCCGGTCGGTCGCCCTCCCACGTCGGCGCGTAGAGCACGACTCGGCGGTCGTCGTGCGGGTACGGCACGTCGCCGAGGAAGTGGTCCGCCTGCGGGCGACCGATCTCGAGCGTGCGGCGCTCGAGGTCGTAGTCCCACAGCTTCGCGCCGAGCCGGTCGCGCGCGGCCTGTCCGGCGACGAGCGCGTAGTCGTACGCCTTGAACTGGTTCGTGGTCATGTACATCTTGTCGGACTCGCCGTGGTTGATGAACACGTGCCACATGCGCCCGTAGCGCAGCATCTGGAAGTTCTTGGCGTTCTGGTTCACGTACAGCACGAGCCGCGGCCCGCGGTGCTCGAGGAACCGCTCGATGTCGCTCACCTGCGTCACCGACCACACCGGCAGGTCCGTCTCCTGCCACAGCTCCAGCGCCGCGCCGGGGCTGCGAGCGAGGATGCCGACGGGATGGGTCTTCGCGAGCTCGCGCAGCGGCTCGTACCACTGCCGCAGCTGATAGAGGTTCACGGGGCCGTCGGCGTAGTAGACGACGATCTCGACGTCGCCGGGATGCGTCGTCTCGTGCTGCGCTCGGGTGCGCGCCACCTCCGCCCGGTTCCGTCGGGAGGTGAGCCCGTTCCGGAGGAGTCGGCGGGCAGCGGCGAGGTCGCGGCGCAGCGGCATGGTCTCCAGCCTACGGCGGTCGCGCGCACGGCTTCGCGCGCGACGGTTCTGCCATGCTTGCTCGGTGAGTCTTGAGCATGCGTGGCCCGGCGTCTCCTACGTCATGCCCGTGCTCAACGAGGAGCGCTACCTGGCCGGCGCCGTCGCGACCGTCATGGCGCAGGACTACCCCGGCGAGCGCGAGCTCGTGCTGGCCCTCGGGCCCTCGACCGACGGGACGAACGCGGTCGCCGAGCGGCTCGCGTCCGAGGATGCGCGCATCCGGCTCGTGCCGAATCCGGGCATGGACATCCCCATCGGCCTGAACCTCGCGATCGCCGCGAGCCGCCACGACGTCGTCGTGCGCGTCGACGCGCATACGCAGATCCCGGCCGACTACACGCGGCTCGCGGTGCGCGCGCTCGAGACCTCGGGTGCGGCGAACGTCGGCGGCCTCATGCTCGCGACGGGCGACACGCCCCTGCAGCGCGCCGTGGCGCGCGGCTACCGGTCGCGCATCGGCCTCGGCGGCGGCTCGTACCACCTGGGCGGCGAGGCCGGCCCGACGGACTCGGCGTACCTCGGCGTCTTCCGGCGCGACGCGCTCGAGGCGGTCGGCGGCTACGACGAGTCGCTGCGTCGCGGCGAGGACTGGGAGCTCAACTACCGCCTGCGGCAGGCGGGCCACCTCGTGTGGTTCGATCCTGCGCTGCAGGTGACGTACTGGCCGCGCGAGACGTGGCCGAAGCTCGCGCGCCAGTTCCACTCGACGGGCGTGTGGCGAGGCGAGCTCGTGCGCCGCATCGGTGCGAGCAACGGCGTCCGCTTCTTCGTGCCGCCCGCGCTCGTCGTCGCCGTCGCGCTCTCGGTGCTCGTGGGCCTCGCGACCGCGGTCGTCGCGCTCGTCGCCACGGTGCCGACGTGGCTCGCCGTCGTCTCGGCGCTGCTGGGCCTCGCACCCGCCGCGTACCTCGTGCTGCTCGCCGGCGCCGTCGTCACGACGCCGGGCTCGCTCGGCGAGCGTCTGCGCTTCGCGGGCGTCGTCGCCGTCATGCACCTCGCGTGGGGTGCGGGATTCCTGCAGGGCGTCGTGCGGGGCGCGGGCACGAACCGCGACACGTCGCGCAGCGAGGGCGGGCTGCCCGGCTGACCGACCGGCACGCTGCGTCGGCCTAGAGGATGCCCTCGGCGAGCATCCGCTCGACGACCCGCTCCCCCGCGCGGCCGTCGTCGAGCGGGGCGAACCGCTCGCGCCACGCTCGTCGCCGCTCGTCCCAGCCGTCGCCCGGGCCTGCGGCGAGCACGGCGTCCACGACCTCGTCGAGCGTGCGCGCGAAGGGGCCGGGCGCGATCTCGGCGAGGTCGAACGTGAAGCCGCGCAGGCGGTCGCGGTAGTCGTCGAGGTCGGGCACGGCGAAGACCGTCGGCAGCTCGATGCCCGCGGCGTCGAACATGACCGAGGAGTAGTCGGTCACGAGCACGTCGGCGGCGACGAGCAGCTCGGCGACGTCGGGATACGTCGTGGCGTCGACGACGCCCCGACCTCGCAGCTCGAGCCCGCCGCCCGCGTGGGAGCGCGCGTGACCGCGCACGACGACGCGCCACCCCTCCCCGAGTCGTGCCGCGAGCGCCGCGACGTCGACGTGGTCGACGACGGCGACGCGATCGTCGCGCCACGTCGGCGCGTACAGCGCGACGCGAACGTCGTCGGGCACCCCGAGGCGGGCGCGGATGGCCACGCGGTCGCCTGCACGCAGCACGTCGCCGCGCGGGTAGCCGAGCTCCCAGACGTCGCCGCGGAAGGCGTAGGCCGCGCGCAGGTGCTCCGCCGCGAACGGGTTCTGCGCCAGCAGCACGTCCCACCGCCGTCCCTCCAGCATGGAGGCGATGCGCGTGCGCAGGCCCTGGCCGTCGCGCTCGAGCGCGAGGCGCTTGAGCGGCGTGCCGTGCCAGGTCTGCACGACGCGCTGGTGCGCCATGCGACGGTGCCGCTTGCGCAGCCAGTCGTTCACGACGAGCGCGCGGGCGCCGCCGCGGATGCGCCACCAGGCCTCGGTGCCCTCGACGACGCGCACGGTGCCGTCAGGGATCGGCACGGAGCCGTCGACCGTCGACCAGGCGCGCACGACGTCGGGTGCCAGCGCTGCCAGGGCGCGGTCGATGCCGGCGGGGTTGCAGGACGCCGCGGTGCCGTAGAACGCCTCGAGCATGACGGCGCGCTGCGGCTCGGGGCTGCCGAGATGCTGCCGTTGCAGCGCACGCTGCGCACCGGGCGCGCGCTCGGCGTCGGTGAGCGGCGGCGCGAGCACGATCGCGAGCGATGCCTCGCGCTGCTCGATCGCGATGCGCGCGTCGAGAGCGAGCTCGGGCCGCGGCAGCGACGCCGGCGGGGCGAGCTCGATGCGCGCGCCCGCGGCGTCGAGCACCTCGACGACGTACGCGTCGCTGGGCAGCACGAGCCGCGGACCACCCCAGCGCGAGCGCGTCAGCGGCACGGATGCCTCGACGGCGTCGCCGACGACGAGCTCGCCGTCGATCGTCTCGCGCGCACCGCGCAGGCGCACGCCCACCGGCGTCGTCGACCCGGCGTCGATGCGCAGCCGCATCCGCTCGCCGTCGCGCCACACGGCGACGACCGAGGCGGGTGCCGTCGGCTCCGCGGGCGGCTCGCCGTGGCCGAGCGCGGCGTCGATCGCCTGCAGCACGCGCTGCGTCGAGCCGCCGAACGCCGTCACGTGGTCGGCGACGAGCACGCGCGCGTGCGCGAGACGCTCGTCGCGCGCCGCACCGGGCTCCGCGACGTCGCTCGCCCACGCGAGCAGCGCATCCCACGTGCGCTCGTGCCGACCGCCCGAGAACGTCGCGTAGGCGTCGTAGAGCCCGCGCGAGACCGCGTACGCGGCGACGTCGGGGGCGAGCAGCAGCGTGGGGATGTCGAGGGTCGCGGCGTCGTAGGCGATCGACGAGAAGTCGGTGACGAGCAGGTCGACGCCCGGCAGCGCGGGCGTGACGTCGGCGAGCCGGTCGTGGCCCAGCAGCCCGATCCGGTCGCTCGACGCGGCACCCGCCGCGTAGTCGCCGAGGCCGTGCGGGTGCGAGCGCACCACGAGGCGCGCGTCGTGCGCGTCGAGCCACGTCGCGATGCGCTGCCATTCGTCGACCGTCGGCACGGCGGGGTCGGGCTTGCCGTCGCGCCACGTGGGCGCGTAGAGCACCGTCGCGCGGCCGTGCGCGCCCGAGCGGTCGAGCAGCGCGGTCGCCGCGGCGCGCACGGCGGGCTCGTCGCCGCGCGCGAGCACGTCGACGCGCGCATCCCCGAGCACGCGCACGGTCTCGGCGCCGAGACCCAGCGCCGAGCGCATGCGGCTCGCCGCACGCTCCGAGGCGACGGGCAGCAGCCGGATGCGCGAGGCCGATCGCCGATGCGCCTCGCGCAGCAGCCGGCGGACGGGCGCGACGTCGGGCACGCCCGCGATGCGCAGCCAGCCCGGCGCATCCCGGTGCAGATGCTTGAGCGGGATGCCGTGCCACAGATGCACGACGTAGGCGCCGTGCACGCCGGCCCGCGACACGTCGCCGAACCCGTGGGTGACGACGACGACGCCGGCGCGCAGCGTCGCGACGAAGGCGCCCCAGCCCCGCACCGTGCGGATGCCGTGGGCGGCGGCGTCGGCGGCGTCCCGATCGGTGCGCACGACCCACGCGACGTCGTCGCCGCGGGCCTGCGCTGCGAGCGCGAGCGGCAGCGCCCCCTCGCCGACGCCCGAGCCGCAGCCGACGACCCAGCGGCGTCGGTCCCGCGGGACGACGAGCGAGGCCGCTGCGCCGAGCGCGACGGCCGGCAGGGCGAGCAGCGTGCGCAACGTGCGCCGCGAGACCTGGAGTGCGATGTCGCAAGCATACGAGGACGCGGCGCGTCATCGCCTCAGCGATGACGCGCCGCGTCGTCTCGTGGCGCCGCCCTACGAGAGCGTGCCCAGCGTCACGTCGACGTCCTGCTCGGATCCACCGCGCAGGATCGTGAGGGTGACGGTCGAGCCGCCCGCCTCGGCGCGGATCTGCGCCGTGAGGTCGGTCGCGCTCGTGACGGGCGTGCCGTCGACGGCCGTCACGACGTCGCCGGACTGCAGACCCGCCGAGGCTGCGGCCCCATCCGCCGTGATCTCGGCGAGCTGCGCACCCGTGTGGCCGACGCTCGCATCCGTCACGTCGCTCACCGACGCGCCCAGCAGGCCGTGCGTCGCGGTGCCGGTCGAGACGATCTCGTCGACGACGCGCTGCACGAGCGACGCCTCGATCGCGAAGCCGATGCCGATCGATCCCGCCTGCGAGGACGAGTCGCTCGACGACATCGACGCGATCGCCACGTTGACGCCCATCAGCTGGCCCGCCGCGTTCAGCAGCGCGCCACCGGAGTTGCCCGGGTTGATCGACGCATCCGTCTGGATCACGGGGATCGAGATGGTCTCCTGCGCCGCCTGCGCGCCCTGCTGGCTCCAGAAGCCGAACGGCGACTGCTGCGACTGGGCCGAGTCCTGATCCTGCGTCGCGCTCGACGAGATCTGCAGGCCGCGGTCGACGGCCGACACGATGCCATCGGTCACCGAGTTCGACAGGCCGAGCGGGGCGCCGATCGCGATGGCCGTGTCGCCCACCGACACGGAGTCGGAGTCGGCGAACGTGATGACGGGCAGGTCGGCGTCGACGCGCAGCACCGCGAGGTCCACCGTGGGGTCGGTGCCGACGACCGTGGCCTGCAGCAGCTGGCCGTCGGAGGTCTCGACCGTGATCGTCGCGTCGGAGGCCGCCCCGTCGAGCGTGACGACGTGGTTGTTCGTGACGATGATGCCGCCCTCGCCCACGACGACGCCCGAGCCCGTGCCGGAGCCGGCGGACGAGACGGCCGAGATCGTGACGACCGACTGCGATGCCGTCTGCGCGACGTCGGCGATCGTCTGCGGGTCGGTCGCCGAGGCGCCCGTGATCGTGACGTCGCTCGCAGCCGACGAGGACGACGTGCCGCCGTGCTGCGCGACGAGCGTCGCGGCAGTGGCGCCCGCGGCGCCGCCGAGCACCGTGCCGCCGAGCAGGCCCGCGAGCGCGAGCGCCGCGATGGGGCGGCGGCGCCTGCGGCGCGTGGTCGGTGCCGTGCCGCCCGTGCCGGGCGCGTGTGCGAAGGCAGACGACTGCGGACCCTGGGGGCCGAAGGCGCTGGTGGACGCCGGCTGCTGCCAGGTCGACTGCGGCGCGGTCGGGTGGTGCACCGGCTGGTGCTGCTGCGCGCCGGCCGGGTTCGGCACGTGCTGCCCGGTGGCCTGCTGCGGCGCGGCGGCCGACTGCTGCCACGGGTTCGACGGCTGCTGCGGCGCACGGGGCACCGGCGGCACGGAGGCAGCGGGCTGCGCCGGCTGCTGGGGTGCTGCCGCGGACTGCTGCGCCGGCGGCGGCGGGGGCACCTCGCGCGAGGCCTGCCCCCAGGCGGCCTCCTGCTGAGGCTCGTGCGGCCAACCGGTCGCGTGGTCCGGCGGCACCTGGCCGCGCTCGTCGTTCGTCATGTGCACCATGTCACGCCTCGAGTCAGTGCGATCCCTATGCGGAGTCCAAGACGCGGATTCGGAACCTGGGCGCCGCCTGCACGTCGGCTACCGTGGGGGCATGACCGATGCACCGTGGCGGAGGACGGCGGCAGCCGCAGGGCTGCTGGGATCGACGGGTGAGATCGCGCCGACGATCTTCGCCGAGATGACGGCGCTCGCGACGCGCACGGGCGCGATCAACCTCGGCCAGGGCTTCCCCGACTTCGACGGACCCGCCGTCGTGCTCGATGCGGCGCAGCGCGCCATCCGCGACGGCGTCAACCAGTACTCGCCCGGACGCGGCCACCCCGAGCTGCTCGAGGCCGTCGCCGAGCATCAGCGACGGTGGTACGGGCTCGGCACGACGACGGCCGAGGTGCTCGTGACCGCGGGCGCCACCGAGGCCCTGGCCGCGACGATGCTCGCCTACCTCGAGCCGGGCGACGAGGTCGTCGTCTTCGAGCCGTACTACGACGCCTACGCGGCGATCGCGGGGCTCGCGGGCGCGCGCCTCGTGCCCATCCCTCTCTCGCCGCCGACCTTCGAGCCCGAGATCGATCGGATCGAGCGCGCGTTCACCGCGCGCACGCGCATGGTCATCGTGAACTCGCCCCACAACCCCACCGGCGTCGTCTTCGACGAGGACGTGCTGCGAGAGATCGTGCGCTGCGCCGAGCGCCGCGATGCGCTCATCGTGACGGACGAGGTCTACGAGCACCTCGTGTACGACGGTCGGCACGTGCCCATCGCAGCCATCGAGGGCGCGCGCGACCGGCTCGTGTCCATCGGCTCGGGCGGCAAGACGTTCTCGACGACCGGGTGGAAGGTCGGCTGGCTCGTGTCGACGCCCGAGCGCGTCACGCAGATCCTGTCGGTGAAGCAGTACCTGACGTTCGTGAACGGCGCGCCCTTCCAGCCGGCGATCGCCGCGGGGCTGCGCATGGACGACGAGGCGTTCGACACGCTCGCCGCCACGTTCGCCCGCAAGCGAGACCTGCTGACGCGCGGGCTGCGCTCGGTGGGCTTCACGGTGCCGGACGCGCAGGCCGGGTACTTCGTGCTCGCCGACGGGACGGGCCTCGGATTCGCGAACGCCACCGACCTCGCCAGGCGCCTGCCGGAGCTCGCGGGCGTCGTGGGCGTGCCGCTCGCGCCGTTCGCCCGCGCCTCGCGGCACGACCTGAGGCCGTGGATGCGGTTCGCGTTCTGCAAGCGCGACGAGGTGCTGCGCGACGCCGTCGACCGGCTCGGCGCGCTGCGCGGGCTCGCGCAGGCGCCCTCGTCGTAGCCGGTCGGGTCGTCGGGGCTCAGCCGCCGACGACGCGATGGCGGCGGTTCGCGAGCGACGGGTTGCGTTCGCGCACGCTCGCCGTGCGGGCGGCATCGATGGGCGCCACGGCGATGCCCTCGGCCTCGCCGAGCTGCGCGAGCGCGACGCCCATCGGATCGACGACGAGCGTGCGCCCCGCCCCGATCGGCGGCGCGTGGTCGGCGGCGATCACGTGCACGGTGCTCTCGATCGCGCGCGCCGTCACGAGCGTCACCCAGTGGTGCTCCTTGAGCGGCCCGCGCACCCACTCGGCGGGGATCGCGAGCACGTCGGCGCCCGCATCCACCAGCAGCCTCGACTGCTCGGGGAACCGCACGTCGTAGCAGGTCTGGATGCCGACGCCGTGGCCGTCGACGTCGATCACGGGACGTTGCGCGGGGTCGCCGGGCGTGAGCCAGTCGGACTCGCGTGCGCCGAACGCGTCGTAGAGGTGCACCTTGCGGTACGCGGCGAGCACGCGCTCGCCGTCGACCGCGACGACCGTGTTCGCGACGCGCGGCGTGCCGTCGTCGGCATCGTCGAGGCGCTCGACCATGCCCGCCACCACGACGGCGCCCGCCGTGGCCGCCGCCTCCTGCAGCGTCACGACGAACGGGCCGTCGAGCGGCTCGGCGACCGCCGGCGCGAGGGCCGCCATGTCGGCGTCGAACGCCTGCGAGTACTCCGGCAGCACGACGAGTCGCGCGCCGCGCTGCGCCGCGGCGGCGACGAGCCGCGTCACCTCCGCACGGTTCGCTGCGGGGTCTGCGCCGGGCGCCCACTGGACGGCGGCGGCGAGGAGGATCGACGGCGTGGCCATGCGTCCCAGCCTATGCAGCGCGCGTCCAGCGCTCGCCGCGAGAGGATGAGCGCGAACCAGACGAAGGGAGCGACATGCTCGTCGCATTCTCGGTCGCGCCAGGCACGGCGGGACCCGACGGATCCGTCCACGACGCCGTGGCGAAGGCGGTGCGCATCGTGCGCGAGTCGGGCCTGCCCAACCGCACCGACGCCATGTTCACGACCATCGAGGGCGAGTGGGACGAGGTCATGGCGGTCGTCAAGGCCGCGACCGACGCGATCCTCGAGGCCTCGCCCCGCGCATCGCTGGTGCTGAAGGCCGACATCCGGCCAGGATGGGCCGGAGAGCTCGACGGCAAGGTCGACCGGCTCGAGCAGGCGCTCGAGGAGCCCGCACACGAGGAGGACCGATGAAGAGCGAGCTCTTCGCGCAGGCGTACCACGAGAAGCAGACCCAGGAGCGCTGGGTCAAGCAGTCCGACCGCATGATGCGCGTCAACGTCACGGGCACCGACGTCATCGCCGCCAAGGGCTCGATGGTCGCGTACCAGGGGCAGATCCAGTTCCACCACGAGGGTGCGGGCTCGGTCGAGAAGTTCCTGAAGAAGGCGCTCACGGGCGAGGGCGCGCCGCTCATGCGCATGCAGGGCCAGGGCGAGGTGTTCCTCGCGCGCGACGCGCAGAACATCTTCACCGTCACGCTCGAGAACGAGGGCCTCACGGTCAACGGCGAGAGCCTGCTCGCGTTCGACCATTCGCTGCAATGGGACATCAAGATGCTGCGCGGCGGCGGCTTCATGGCCGGCGGCCTCTTCAACCTCGAGATCGGCGGCAGCGGCACCGTGGCCGTCACGTGCGACGGCGAGCCGCTGCTGCTCGACTGCTCGCAGCAGCCCACGTTCGTCGACCCCCAGGCCGCCGTGTGCTGGTCGGCCAACCTGCAGCCGCAGGTCGTGAACTCGATGAACATGCGCTCGCTGCTGCGCGGCGGCACGGGCGAGGCCTTCCAGCTGGCCTTCCACGGCCCCGGCTTCGTCGTCGTGCAGCCCTCCGAGGGCCGCCCGCAGACGACGGGTCAGAACGGCGGAGGCTCGAGCGGCGTCAGCCTGTTCGGCTGAGTCGACCGAGCACGATCGACGGCCCGTCTCCCCCGCTCACGCGGCGGGAGGCGGGCCGTCGAAGTATCGGTGCCAGTGCAGGGCGCAGCCCGGGTTGAACGGGGCTGCGCAGGCCGGACAGGCCGCTGCGACGCCGTACTCGGCGATCGTCAGCTCGTGCCCGCACACGCCGCACATCGCGCCGCGCTCGTCGCGCGCATCCGCCGGCCATGTCGCGATGCGGTGGCCGGCAGCCTCCTCGTGGCACGCATCGCACGGGTAGTACGCGCCGCAGCACGCGAAGCGCATCGCGACGACGTCGAGCGGCGAAGACCAGTGGATGCAGCGGGTCTCGTCATCGACCGCAGGGCCGAGCACGGGCGGGCGGTGGTCGCTCATCCGCTCCCCCCTTTCGACCGCGATCCGAGACCCACGAGGGTCCCTCCGCCAATGCAGAAGGCCCGCCATCTGGCGGGCCTTCTGATTCACATGGTTGCGGGGACAGGATTTGAACCTGCGACCTCCGGGTTATGAGCCCGGCGAGCTACCGAACTGCTCCACCCCGCGGCACGAGATATGACTCTAGCACGGCTTCGAGGCCCTCTCGAACCACGGGGTGGATGTTCGCCTAGGGCGATGCCTCCTCGCCCTCGGCAGGCAGTCCGGAGAGCTGCTCGATGAGCGAGTTCGCCTCGGTCACGGCCTCCTGCAGCCGCTCGTCGGCCTCCGCGGCGCCGACGAGGTCGTTCTCCGCGTAGGCAGCCTCGCGCTCCTCGAGCGCGGTGGCGGCCTCCTGCAGCGCCGTCTGCAGCTGGGTCTGGAGGTCGCCGGTCGGAGCCGTGCCGCCATCGCCGCCGCCGGTGCCCTCGACGGGCTCGCCCGTCTCGGGATCGATCTCGACCGGGTCGATGCCCGAGTCGCCGGTCTGAGCGCCCGAGTCGCCGCCGAACAGGGCGTCGAGCGCCGCATCCAGCGTCTCCTCGAAGGCGATCTCGTTGCCGAACGACACCAGCACGCGCTGGAGCACCGGGTACGACGTCGATCCCGTCGACTGCAGGTACACCGGCTGCACGTAGAGCATGCCGCCGCCGACCGGCAGGGTCAGCAGGTTGCCGTAGACGACGCGCGACTGGCCCTGCTGCAGGATGTTCAGCAGGTTTCCGACCGTGGCATCCGTGTCGAAGTTGTTCTGCGCCTGGCCCGGGCCGGGGATCTGCTGATCCTCCGGGATGTTCTGCAACGTGAGCTGGCCGTAGTTCTCGGCCACCTCGCCGTCGGTCGATCCCGCGTCGGAGTTCACCGACAGGTACCCGTAGAGCAGCTCGCGATCGCTCGAGGGCGGGATGAACGTCGTGTAGAGCGAGTACGCGGGGTCCTCGCCGTTGACGGCCATCGTGAGGTAGTACGGCGGCTGGTTCGAGTCGTCGCCGTCGCCGTTCGTCGGGTTCTCCGGCGTCGTCCAGACGTCGTTGCCCGAGTAGAAGGCGCTCGCGTTCGTCACGTGGAACTCGCCGAGGATGGCGCGCTGCACCTTGAACAGGTCGGCCGGGTAGCGCACGTGCGCGAGCAGGTCGCCCGACATCTCGCTGATCGGCTGGAGCGTGCCGGGGTAGATCTGGTCGTACGCCTGGAGGATCGGGTCCTCGGGATCCCACGCGTACAGCGTGACCGATCCGTCGAACGCGTTCACGACCGCCTTCACCGAGTTGCGGATGTAGTTGATCGTGTCGCCGGCGCCCTGCGTCGGGTTCGTGTTGGACGAGTCCTGGATCGCCGCCGCCACCGACGTCTGCGACGAGTACGGGAACTGCGCCGTCGTCGTGTAGCCGTCGACGATCCATACGAGGTCGCCGTCGACGACCGTCGGGTAGGGATCCTGGTCGAGCGTCAGGTACGGAGCGACCTGCTGCACGCGATCGAGCGGATTGCGGTTGTAGAGGATCTGCGAGTCGTCGGCGACCGCGTTCGAGAACAGGATCTGCTCGGACTGGAACTTGATCGCGTAGACGAGCCGCGACAGGAATCCGCCGACCTCCGGCCCGCCCTGCCCCTGGTACGGGGTGACGGTGCCGGCGCCGATGTTGCCGTCGGCGCCGTCGGGCGCCTGCGACGCCGCCGGGTCCTCGGTGGCTGCCGGATCCTCCGACGCTGCCGGATCCTCGGACGCGGCAGGGTCCTCGGACGCTGCAGGGTCCTCGGACGCCGCGGCGCCGTCGGACGGCACGGGCTCGTCGGAGGGGATCACGGCCTCCGCCGTCTCGTCCTCCTGCGTGCCGCCACCGACGATCGAGTACTCCGGGCTGTTCTCGCCGAAGTAGATGCGCGGCTCGAAGTCGCCGAGCTCGCCCGTCTGCGGGATGCCCGACTGCAGGAACACCGGTCGCCCGTCCGCCGCACGCTGGTTGCCGTACGCACCCACGAGGCCGTAGCCGTAGGTGTAGATGATGTGCTGGTTGTACCAGTCCTGCTCGCTGAGGAACTCGGGGTTCAGCTCGCGCAGCGCCACGACGGCATCCTGCGTCTCGCCACCGATCTCGTACCGGTCGACGTCGAGCGACTCCTCGAAGGCGTAGTACTGGCGCAGACCCTGCAGCGCCGAGAACGCGACGCCGACGACCTCGGGGTCCTGGAGGCGGATGTTCGCGGTCGTGGCCTGGTCCTGCGCGAGCGCGCCGGCCTCGGGGTTCGTCTCGATGTCGACGTCGACCTCGGTGATCTCGTCGACGCCGTAGGCGAAGCGCGTCGAGTCGATGCTCGCCTGGATGTACGGCTGCTCGAGCGTGCCGGCCGACGGGTCGACCTGGATGCGCTGGATGATCGCCGGGTAGCCGAAGCCGATGATGATCGAGGCGACGACGAGCAGCGCCGTGCCGACGATCGAATGACGCCAGCGACCGATGATCGCCGTCACGACGAAGAAGATCGCGACGAGCGCCGCGATGCCCGCGAGGATCTGCATGCCGGGGATGCCGGCGTTCGCCTCGGTGAAGCCGGGGCCGGTGTAGACCTCGCCGCCGAGCGACGGCGACGTGAGCGTCTGGTACTGGCTGAGCCACTGGCTCACGGCGAAGACCGCCATCCACAGCGCCACGACGACGCCGATCTGGATGCGCGCGCTGCGCGAGATGCGCAGCTCACGGCCCGTGACCCGCACGGCGCCGTAGAGGTACGCCGTGGCGACCGTCGCGAGGCCGCACGCGAAGAGCACCGCGAGCGCGAACGACACGACCTCCTGGTACAGCGGCAGCTCGAACACGTAGAAGCCGGCGTCGAGGCCGAACTGCGCGTCGGTCTCGCCGAACGGCTGCCGGTTGAGCCACAGCAGCGCCGTGTCCCAGCGCGACGCGGCCGCGAGGCCCGCGAAGAGGCCGAACACGGCGGGCACGACCCACATGGCCAGGCGGCGCAGCGGCGCGACGAGCTCCTGGTAGCGGTCGAGCTGGCTCGAGAGCTGCGCGTACATGGGGCGCGAGCGGAACGCGATCTGCATCGCGAGCGCCAGCGGCACCGCCATGGCGAAGAACCCGATGGCGAACATCGTCGCCATCGCGACCCAGCGCACCTGCAGCACCTGCACGAAGCCGAGCTGGTCGAACCAGAGGATGTCGGCGTAGAAGCCGGAGAAGAGCATGAAGCCCACCACGATGGCCGCGACGACCGCGAGCGTGATGATGAGGGGCGAGCGGCGCAGAGCGGTCTGCGCAGGACGAGCGGTGTCGGACACGAGTCTCCAGGGTCGACGGGGGGTCCACGCATCCTACCCGCGAGGGCTATGGCCTCCCCCGGTGCGTCCGCCCACGGCGCATCCGAGTGCGACGCAGGGCCCTCGTCGACCGTGCGGAGCCGGCGTCAGTCGGCCGTGCAGGTGGGCAGCGCGCTCGTGTCGCCGCCGGATGCGACGGTCTCGATGGCCGCCATGGCGTCGTCGAGCGTGTCGACGGCGACCACCTGCAGGCCGTCGGGCACGTTGCCCACGACCTCGCCGCAGTTCTCGACCGGTGCGAGGAACCAGTCGGCCCCCGCGGCGAGGGCGCCGTGCATCTTCTGCTCGATGCCGCCGATCGGACCGACGTCGCCCGTCGCCGAGATCGTGCCGGTGCCCGCCCAGTCGACGCCGCCCGTGAGCGATCCCTCGGTGAGACGGTCGACGATGCCGAGGGCGAACATCATGCCCGCGCTGGGGCCACCGACGTTCGGCAGCTCGATCGACACGTCGATCGGGAAGGTGAACGAGTTCTGCGGCACGATGCCCACGAGGCGCTGCCCCTGCGTCTCGATCGGCTCGACGGCGACCGTCATCGGCTGACCGTCGCGCTCGATGTCGAACGTCGTCTCACCGTCCACCGCGGCGATCGACTCGCGGATCGAGTACACGTCGTAGGCGGGGTCGCCGTTGACGGCGAGGATGCGGTCGCCCTCTTCGAGCACGCCATCGGCGGGGCTGTCGGCGAGCACCTCCGCGATCGTGACCTCCGCGTCGATCTCGTAGCCCTCGTGCAGCAGCGCCGCGGCGATCGCGGCCGCCTGCGACGACTCCATCTCGATGCGCCCGGCCTCGTTCGACTGCTCGATCGTCTCCTCGGGCGCGTACACGCTCTCCATCGGCAGGATCTCGTCGGCGGGGTCGAGGAAGGCGCCCGCGACGTCGACCCACGTGAGCGGGCGCTGCGGGTTGCCCGCGATCGAGACCGTGAGCAGCGTGAGCGAGCCGTCGGCGTCGGGGTGGTCCAGGTCGGCGGGCACGCTGATGAGCGGACCCGCATCGGTCTCGCCGAGGGTGTCGAAGGTCGGACCCGGCTGCTCCACGACGTACGGCGAGGGCAGGAACGCCATGCCCAGCAGCGCCCCGAGTGCCACGAACACGGCCGCCCAGCCGGCGATGGCACCGCGGTCGCGTCGACGTGGGAAGAGCATCGCGTCGTCTCCTGTTCGCCGTCGGCGCAGGCTCCGATGCCCACGATCGGCCCGCCCGGCGCGAGCCCGGCGCTAGCGTAGTCGCATGGCCGATCAGTCCCCCGACCAGGACCCGGACCGCGACGACGACCGCGATCCCGAGGCCGAGCTGCGCGACATGCTGCAGCAGTTCCTCGGCGGGCAGATCGACCCGCAGCAGCTCGGTGCCGCCGCGGGCATCCCCGCCGATCCGGCCCTCCTCCAGCAGCTCATGGCGCAGCTGCAGAGCGCCCTGCAGCGCACGGGCGACGGCATCGACTGGTCCGTCGCACGCCAGCAGGCGCTGCAGGTCATCAGCCGCGACCCCGGCTCGGTCTCGACCGAGGAGCGCGACGCCGTGCAGCAGGCCGCCCGCCTCGGCGCCATCTGGCTCGACGAGGCCACCGACATCGGCACGATCTCCGACATCACGCTCCTCTCCCGGCAGCAGTGGGCCGAGGCGACCATGCCGGTCTGGCAGGAGATGAGCGAGCCAGTCGCGTCGTCGATCGCCGACGCGCTCACCGACGCCATGCGGCAGCAGGCGCCCGAGGAGGCGCAGGAGATGATCGCGGGCGCGAGCAGGCTGCTGCGCAACGTCGGCGGCACGCTCTTCGCCATGCAGCTCGGCCAGGTCGTCGGCCGACTCTCGAGCGAGGTGCTCTCGGGCGGCGACGTGGGCTTCCCGCTGCTCGACGAGCAGGCGGCGATGCTGCCGGTCAACCTCCAGGGCCTCGCCGAGGGACTCGAGATCCCCGCCGACCAGGTGCACATCTGGCTCGCCGTGCGCGAGCTCGGCCACGCGCGCCTCTTCCACCACGCCAAGTGGCTGCGCCTGCACGTGCTGTCGCAGGTGCGCGAGTACGCCGAGGGCATCCGCATCGACGTCGAGCGGCTCGAGGAGCTCGCCGCCGACCTCGACATGTCCGACCTGCAGAACCCCGAGGCTCTGCGCGAGGCGCTGTCGTCGGGCTCGCTCATCCCGCCGAAGACGGAGGAGCAGCTGCAGAGCCTCGCCCGTCTCGAGACGACGATCGCACTCGTCGAGGGATGGGTCGACGCCGTCACGACCGAGGCGACCGCCCGACTCCCGCGACGCGACGCCATCGCCGAGGCCGTGCGCCGTCGCCGTGCGACCGGCGGTCCCGCCGAGCGCGCGTTCGGCACGCTCGTGGGCCTCGAGATCCGTCCGCGCCGTCTCCGCGAGGCATCCGCCTTCTGGCATCGGGTGACGGAGGCCGTGGGCGCCGAGGCACGGGACTCGCTGTGGGCGCACCCCGACCTGCTGCCCACCGGCGACGACATCGACGACCCGTCGCGCGTCATCGCCGCGCTGCAGGGCGGCACGCCCGAGCCCGACGAGGTCGACCGCGCGCTCGAGGACCTGCTCGCCGACGACCGCGACGACCGTCCGCACGAGCGCGAGGACGGCACCGCGAGCTGATCGCAGCCTGCGCGGCTGTGGACAGTCGCGCGCTGCCGCCCTCGGGCGACGGCATCCTCTCGGTCATGCTGCGCCTCGACCCCGCCCTGCCCATCATCTGGACCTCCCCCAGGAGCGTGCGCCTCGGGGCGCAGCGGGCGATCGCGACGCTCGACGACGTCGACGACGACACGGCGGCGCTGCTCGATCGCATGCGACGCGGCGTCGTGCCGACCGAGCCCGCCGTCGTGCTGGGCGACGAGCGCGCGGCGACGCTGCTCGCAGTGCTCGCCCCGGCGCTCGACCACCGCGAGCGCCCGCGGATGCGCGTCGAGGTGCGCGGCGCCGGCCCCGTCGCCGCGACCGTGCGACGCGTGCTCGAGGAGGACGGCCACCGCATGGCGCAGCGCAGCCTCGACGTGTCGGTCTCGGTCGCCGACTGGCGGCTGCCCGACCTCGAGCGCCAGCGCCTGCTGCGACGCGACCGCGTCCACGTGCCCGTGATCGTCGGCGATCAGCGCATCGTCGTCGGTCCGTGGACCGTGCCGGGCGAGGGGGCGTGCCCGCGCTGCGCCGATCTCGCCGAGACCCACGCTGCCGTGCCGCAGGGGCTGCCGCCGATCCGCGAGGTGCCCGCCGCCGCGGTGGCGCAGACCGTCGCGCACGTCGCGGTGCTCGTGAACCTGCACGCGCTCGGCCTGGCCGAGGCGGGCGTCGGCGCGAGCATCGCGCTCGACTCGGGGGCGCTCAGCGTCGAGCGGTGGACGCCGCACCCCGGGTGCGGCTGTCGAGCTCTGCCAGGAACCGCGACGGCGTCCGCGGCATCCGGCCCGACGCGGCAGCGTGCGACAGGTGCAGCGTCGTGCGCGCCCGCGTGATGCCGACGTAGCAGAGGCGTCGCTCCTCGTCGATCGCATCGAGGCTCGTCGCATACGAGATCGGCAGCAGCCCCTCCGAGAGCCCCACCATGTGCACGTGCTCCCACTCGAGGCCCTTGGCGGCGTGCAGCGTCGCGATCGTCACGGCCTCGACGCCCGGCTCGTGGTCGCTCGCCGCACGGCGCGCGAGCTCGCCGGCGAAGCCCGCGGCCGTCGCACCCGCCGGCGCCTCCTCCGCGAGCGTCACGAGCGCGTGCAGCGCATCCCAGCGTGCGCGCTCCTCCCCCTGCGTCGCGGGCGGCTCGTGCGAGTAGCCGATGGGATGCACGACGTCGATGACCGCCTGGAAGAGCGGGCGGCCGTCGTCGGGCGTCTGCTGCAGCATGAGCATCGCCTGCCGCACGGCGGGCAGCTCGAAGAAGCGCTGCGAGCCCGCGAGGCGCACCGAGAGGCCCGCGTCGGCGAGCGCCTGCTCGATGCCGGCCGACTGCGCGTGGAAGCGCACGAGCACCGCCATGTCCGACGCCTTCGCACCGCGCGCGACCAGCGCACGGCACCGCTCGGCGACCGCGCGCGCCTCCGCCGCGTCCGACGGATGCATCGACACCTCGACCTCGGGCCCCGTGCGCTCGGCGCGCAGGTGGATGGCGTCGCGGCCTCGCATGAGACGGTTCGCCGCGCCCACGACCTGCGCCGTCGAGCGATGCGACTGCTCGAGCCGCACGACCGTCGCGTCGGGATGCCTGCCGATGAACTCGGGGAGGCTGCGCGCGTTCGCGCCCGCGAACGCGAAGACCGTCTGGCTCGGGTCGCCGACGACGCACACCTCCTCGCGCCCACCGAGCCACGCATCCAGCAGCCGCTGCTGCAGCGGCGAGACGTCCTGGTACTCGTCGACCGTCAGGTGCCGGTACTGGCCGCGCACGGTGTCGGCCGCGATCGGCTCGCGCTCGAGCATGCCCGTCGTCGCGAGGATGACGTCCTCGAAGTCGATCTGCCGCCGGTCGTCCTTGAGCCGCTCGTAGGTCTCGTGCAGCTCGACCATCGTCGAGACCGGCATGCCGCCCGGCAGCGCCCGGCCGTGCGCGCCCGCGGCGTACTGCTCGAGCGTGAGCGCCCGCGCCTTGCGCCACTCGACCTCGGCGGCGAGGTCGCGCAGCTGCGCCGTGTCGACCTTGAGGCGCAGCTGCAGCGCGGCGTCGGCGATCGTGCGCGCCTTCGTCGGCAGCACCTCCGGCATCCGCCCGCCCGCGAGCCGCGGCCAGAAGTGCGCGAGCTGCGCGAGGGCCGCCGAGTGGAACGTGCGCGCCTGCACCTCGGCCCCGAGCGCTCGCAGACGCGTGCGCATCTCCCCCGCCGCCTTCGTCGTGAACGTCACGGCCATGACGCGGCGCGGGTCGTAGACGCCGACGGCGACGCCGTACGCGATGCGGTGCGTGATCGCGCGCGTCTTGCCGGTGCCGGCGCCGGCGAGCACGCACACCGCGCCCTGCACGGCGAGCGCGACCTCGCGCTGCTGCTCGTCGAGGCGGTCGAGGATCGCGTCGGGCGTCACCGTTCCAGCCACCGCTGGATGAGGTACGCCGCGATCGACGCGTTGCCCGGCAGGCCCACGACGCCGTTGCGCACGTCATCGCGGGTGAGCCAGCGCACCTCGACGATCTCCTCGCCGTCGGGCCTCGCGGCCTCCGGGTCGAGCGCGACGGCCTCGAAGCCCACCATGATGCTGCGCGGGAACGGCCACGGCTGGCTCGCGACGTACGTCGGATCCTCGACCGTGACGCCCGACTCCTCGGCGACCTCGCGCACGACCGTCGCCTCGAACGACTCGCCGAGGTCGACGAAGCCCGCGAAGAGCGAGAAGCGGTCGGTCCAGGCCGCGTTCCGCCCCAGCAGGATGCGCTCGTCGGTCGCGTCCGTCACGAGCACGATGACGGCGGGATCCATGCGCGGGAAGTGCTGCGCGCCGGCACCGTCGATGCCGACCCAGCCGCCCTGCTCGAACGCGACGGGCGAGCCGTCGATGCCCGAGAACGCCGTCTGCGCCTGCCACCTGGCGAGCGCGACCGCCTGCGTGAGGATGCCGGCGTCCTCGGCGTCGAGCTCGGCGCCGATCTCGCGCAGGCTGCGCCAGTCGCCCAGCTCGCGGCCGTCGCCGGCGCCGTCGACGACCGTGCCGTCGACCGTCGCGGCGAGCACGACCGCGCCCTCCTGCTGATCGAGGTGCCCCGCGGAGCGGCCGAGCCACGCGAGGCGGGCGCCGTGCGGCACGCGCGCGACCGGCACGCGCACGATGGCGCCGTCGGCGACGAGCGTGCGATCGCCGTCGACGAGCACGACGCGCGTCGTCGGGTCGGCGAGCGCCGCGTCGAGCGAGCCCTCGCGCATGCGCGCCGCATGGTCGCGGTCGAGCGATGCGCGCGAGAGGGGCGGGATGGCGGGCGAGTCGGTCACGAGCGTCCTTCCCGTCGCAGCGCGTGGCGACGCGGGACGCGGCGATGCCCGCCGTACCCTCGCATCATGGCTGCGAACCCGTTCACTCTAGCCGCGCTGGCGACGTCCGCCGTGCCCGGCATCGAGGTCGTGGGGGCCGTCGACGACGGCTCGGGCGACGATCTCGAGGCCATCGCGGCACGCACCTCCGAGGGCCGCGTCGTGCGCGTCGTCGTGCCCCGCACGCCCGACGCCCTGCGACGCCTGCGCGACCAGGCGGTCACGCTGCACGTCTTCACGCATGCCGTGCGCGACCGCCTGCCGTTCGAGGTCCCCGAGACCCTCGGCACCGCCCCGCTGCAGCGCACGGCCGTCGTCGTGTCGACGAGGCTCGGCGGCGCGACGCTGCGACTCGGCGACGTGTCGCCGGCGCACGTCGGCCTCGCAGCATCCATCGGCGAGGCCATCGCCGCGCTGCACGACCTGCCCACGAGCATCGTGCTCGACGCGGGCCTGCCGCACCGCTCGACCGCCGAGATCCGCGACTCGCTCACGGCCGTCTTCGACCGCGTCGCCGCCACGGGTCGCGTGCCCGCACCGCTGCTCGCCCGCTGGGAGGTCGCGCTCGAGGACGACGCGCTGTGGCAGTTCCAGCCGCGCGTCGTGCACGGCGACCTGCAGTCGCCCGCGTTCCGCCGCGAGCACGCCACGATCACGGGCATCGACGGCTGGCACGCGCTCGGGCTGGGCGACCCCGCCGTCGACCTCGCATGGCTGCTCGGCAGCGAGCACGGCTCGTCGGTCGACGAGGCGTTCGTCGCCTACGCCGGCGTGCGCGGCGCCGACCGTCAGCTGCGCCGTCGCGCGATGCTGCACGCCGAGCTCGACGTCGCCCGCTGGCTGCTGCACGGCGTCGACGCAGGTGACGACACGGTCGTGGCGGATGCCGAGGGCATGCTCGCGCGGCTCGCCGACCGCGTCGCCGACGACGACTCGACGACGGCGCTGCAGCCCGAGCGCCTCCACACGATGGACCTCGCCGACGTGCAGCACATGCTCGACGAGCGCGGCACCTCGGTCGCACGCGAGGAGTCGCCGCGTCGTGGCCAGTCGGCGTTCGACGACGAGACCGTCGAGATCGACGCCGACCTGCCGTCGACGGCACGCCCGTAGGTCGCGGGCGGGCCGGCCCGAGCCCTCAGCCCTGCTCGAGCGTCGCCCGGGCGGCCTCCCACGCGTCGCGCAGCTCGCCGAGGCTCAGCACGTGCTCGGGCCGCACCACCTCGTCGTGCTCGACGAAGTACAGCTCGGCGCGCACGCTCTCGGGGTCGACGCCCGCGTGCAGGGCGTACGCGGCGCGGTAGAGCGCGAGCTGCAGCCCTCGCTCCGCGACGTCGGCGCGCGAGCGCGGCAGCGCACCGGTCTTCCAGTCGACCAGCACGAGCTCGTCGCCGTCGCGCAGCACGGCGTCGATGCGGCACACCACCGACGTCGAGCCGAGCGGCAGGTGCACCTCGAGCTCGGTGGCCACGTGCTCCATGCGCGCGTACGGCGAGGCGAGGAACGTCTGCTGCAGCCGCTCGAGCCGCTCGACGTCGACGGCCACGAGGTCGCCGCCCAGCTCGTCGTCGAGGTCGCCGTCGACGAGATCCGCGAGTCCCGTGCCGCCGCGGCGCTCGACCCACTGGTGGAAGAGCGTGCCGAGCCTCGTCGCGCGGAACGGGCGGCGAGGCATGGGGCGGACGCGCGCGAGCGCCTGCGCCCCGGGGTCGGCGAGCCAGTCCTTCGCCGTCGACGCCGAGATGCGGCTCGGCGCGACCGCGTGGGCGGGCGCGTCGCGCTCGGCGAGCAGCAGCGCGATCTCGTCGTCGAAGCGCGTGGGGACGCGCGCGTCTGCTGCACGCACGGCGTCGGCCGCGCGCTGGACGGCCCCGCGTCGGCCGCCGAGGGGATCGGGCGGCCACACGGACTGCTCGAGCTCGAGCACCGTGGGATTCTCGGCGTGCTCGGGCGCCTCGGGCAGCTCGACCCCGAGCACGTCGGCGCCATCGCGCAGGAACCGCGAGGGCTTCGCGATGCGCTTGTTGCGGCCGATCCACCACGCACCCGACATCCACAGCGACGCGCGGGCCCTCGTGACGGCGACGTAGGCCAGCCTGCGCTCCTCCGCGTGGAACTGGTCGGCGAGGCCGTCGACGTACGCGGCGCGCTCGATGCCGTACTCGCGCAGGTCGGCGACGCCGCGCGGGTCGAAGCGCGGCAGCTCGCTCGCGTCGCCGCGCAGCGCGTACGGCACGGCACCCACCGAGAGCCAGCCGCGCGCATCCTGCCGCTGCATCGGCAGCGTGCCCTCCGTGAGCGACGGCACGGCCACGAGATCCCACTCGAGGCCCTTCGACGCGTGGATCGTGAGCAGCTGCACGAGGCCGGGCTCGGGCTCGGGCGCCGGTGCGTCGAGCGTGTCGTCGCGGGCGGCGCGCTCGAGCCAGCCGACGAGCGCCTCGAGCGTCGCGGCCGGGTCGGTGAGCGCGAACTGCTGCACCTCGGCCACGAACGCGTCGAGCGAGCGCCGCGGCGCGCGGGCGGGGTTCGCGAGCACCTCGACGTCGAGGCGCAGCTGGCGCTCGACGAGTCGCACGAGCTCGGGGAGCGGCAGCGCACGCTGCGACCGCAGGCGTCGGAACGTGCGTGCGGCCGCGAGCAGTCGCTCCGCACCCGCCTCCGACAGCGCCTGCCAGACGGCCGCGTCGGCGCCGAGGTCGAGCAGGTCGTCGAGCGCGTCGACGAGCGACGCCGCCGCGTCGTCATCGGTCGACTCGCGATCGGCCTGGCGCGCGCGCTCGGCGACGTACCGCGTCGAGACGACGCGCGCGTGGTCGCGCAGCGCCGCGAGGTCACGCGGGCCGATGCGCCAGTGCGCACCCGCGAGCAGCCGCAGCAGGTGGCCGCCCGCACGCGGGTCGGCGAGCACCGAGAGCGCCGAGCGCATGTCGACGATCTCGGGCTCGGCGAGCAGTCCCCCGGTGCCGACGACGTGGCATGGGATGCCGCGCCTCGTGAGCGCGTCGGCGAAGGTCCACATGCGGCCGCGCACGCGCAGCAGCACGGCCGCGGTCGTGGGCACACGACCCGCGCCGCGCTCGGCCATCCACGTCGCGAGCGCCTCGGCCTCGTCGTGCTGCGTCTCGAAGAGCTCGAGCGCGACCTCCCCGGCCGCGGCACCGGGACGCGGCGCGAGCCGCTCGACGCCGTGCGCCGGCAGCGGCGCCGCGATGCGGTTCGCGACGTCGAGCACGCCCGCGGCGTTGCGCCAGCTCGTCGACAGCGCGAAGCGCTCCGTGCCGCCGAAGTCCTCGTGGAACCGGGCGAGCGTGCCGGCGCTCGCGCCGCGCCAGCCGTAGATCGACTGGTTCGGGTCGCCGACCGCCATGACGGGGTCGCCGCGGAACAGCGTCGTGAGCAGCCGCACCTGCGACACCGACGTGTCCTGGTACTCGTCGAGCAGCACGACGCCGTGGCGTGCGCGCACCTCGTCGACGAGCCGCGGAGCCGCCTGCAGCGCCTGCAGCGCGAAGCGCACCTGATCGCTGAACTCGATGACGCCGAGCTCGCGCTTGCGGCGGTCGTACGTGCCGGCGAGCGCCGCGAGCGGCTCGAGCGCGCGCATCGCCAGCACGTCCTTGTCGCGCTCGCGGCCGACGCCGATCTGGCCCTTGCCGACCGGCAGCTGCGCGATGCGCTCGAACGCGTGCGCGAAGCCGTCGAGCACGCTCGGCTCGAGCGCGTTGTCGCCGAGCTCCGACGCGAGCCTGCGCAGGCCGTCGACGACGACGTCGCTCGACCGCAGGGCCGCGAGGCGCAGGTCGTCGCTCGCGAGCGCGACGTCGCTCGCGAGCAGCCAGGCGGCGGTGTCGCCCAGCAGGTCGGCATCGGGATCGCGACCGAGCACGAGCGCATGCTCGCGGTACAGCTGGCTCGCGAAGGCGTTGTACGTCGACACCGTCGGCTCGACCGCCGCGGCCGCCTCGTCGACGAGCCCGGCACGCACGAGCTGCTGGATCCGCTCGACGAGGCGCACGCGCAGCTCGCTCGCCGCCTTGCGCGTGAACGTGAGGCCCAGGATGCGCTCGGGCTCGACCATGCCGTTCGCGAGCAGCCACAGCACGCGCATCGACATCGTCTCGGTCTTGCCCGATCCCGCACCGGCGACGACGAGCGCGGGCTCGAGCGGCGCCGTGATGACGGCGGCCTGCTCGTCGGTGGGGATGCGCGCGCCACCCTCTGCGCCCGACGCCTCGTGCAGGCGCTCGGCGATCTCGGCGGGGGTGATGAGGTCGTGGGTCACTCGGTCACCTGCCGTCGTACGTGGATCTCGCACTGGCCGTGCGCGAACTCGTTGAGGCAGTGCTCGAGCGGCACCGCCGTGAAGGTCGCCGCGGCCATGCGCGCCGCGACGTCGACGACGCGCGCCTCGAACTCGGCGAGCTCCTCGGCCCCGAGCGCCGCCTGGTCGCCGATGGGCTTCGGATCGCGCGGGTACAGCAGGCGCGCACCTGCCGACGTCGTCTCGGGCGCCACGGTCGCGATCGCGCCGCGATCGGCGGCGAGCTGATAGGCGCGCAGCTGCGCGTGCTCGGCGATCGCGGGACCGCTGGGCTTCGCCCTGCCGGTCTTGAGGTCGACGATGCGCACCTCGTCGCCACGCCGCTCGATCCAGTCGATGGAGCCCGACAGCACGACGTCGCCGATCGCGAGCTCGAACCTGCGCTCGTGGTCGCCGACGTCGATGCGCCAGCCGAGGTCGCGCTCGGTGCGCACGTAGTCGGCGATCGCGACGACGATCTGCTCGACGATCGCGCGCTCGCGCGCCGACTCCCACGGCGAGCGGAAGGCGAGCTCGGCCCATCGGGCCTCGACGGCCGCGAGCAGCGCGACGGGATCGGCGGCATCCGTGTGCTCGACGGCGGCGTGCACGATCGTGCCGATCGCCTGCGGCGTCGCGGATCCCGTGGGCGCGAGCCTGCTGACGGCCCAGTCGACCGCGCACGACTCGAAGCCCTCGAGCGCCGACGGCGAGACGCGCATCGGCTCGCCCTCGTCGACGAGGGGCGCATCGGTCGTCGCGTCGGCGAGGCCCGCCCACTGCGCAGGATCGGCACCGGGCACGCCCTCGTCCGCGAGGCGTGCGAGCGCGGCCGCCGCATCGGCGCGGATCGCCGACGACGCCTGGTCGTCGACGAGGAGGCGCCGCAGCGTGCCGACGAGCTCGCGCAGCGTCCGGCCGCGCGCATCGACCTCCGGCGGTGCGTCGGGCAGCACGGCGAGCCAACGGGCCGGCCTCTCCTCCTCCGTCTCGATCGCCACGACGTGCACGACCGACCGTGCGCGGGAGACGGCGTGCACGAGCATGCGCAGCTCGTCGTCGGCGACGTCGGTCACGGTCGTGACGCCGCCGATGGCGTGCGCGCCCAGCAGCTGCGCACCCAGGAGCGAGCCGCGCGGCCGCAGGTTGGGCCACGCCCCCTCCTGCACACCCGCGACGACGACGGTGTCGAGCTCGACCGACACGAGCTGCGACGGCGTGCCGATGCGCACCGACGCCGCGACCTGACGGCCGGCGAGCGAGTCGAGCTCGAGCGCCGCCGACCGCCACGACCGCACGAACTCGTCGGCGCGCACGTCTGCGTGCCGCTCGGCGTGCCTGGCGGCGTGGTCGAGCAGCGCGACCACGGAGTCGAGCCTGCGGTGCGCCCACGCGGCGTCGCTGCCGCCGCCGAGCGCCGCCTCGCGCCACGCATCCGCGACCCCTGCGCCGTCCCACAGCCGCCACAGCAGCTCGACGGCGGTGTCGGGATCGTCGGAGCCCGCGAGCTCCGCGGCGTACCGCAGCCGCGAGCCGACGGCGCGTGCGATGCGCGCCTCGGGGCCACCGACGCCGTCGAGGGCCGCGTCGTCGGCGAGCGCCTCGGCGAGCAGCTCGTCGCCCGAGCCCGGCAGGCGCTCCTCGGCGATCGCCCGGTGCCGCACGGCTCGGCGGAGCCTGCGCAGGCCCACGGCGTCGAGCCCGACGAGTGGCGACGAGAGGATGCGCCTGGCGTGCTCCGACCCGATGGGCTCGACGCCCGTGACGATCGCGAGCATCGCCACGAGGTCGTCGGCGACGCTCGAGCCGCGGACGGCGGAGCCGCCGCCCTCGCGCAGCGTGGGCACCTCGAGGTCGGCGAGCGAGCGCTCGAGCTCGGCCGCGAGCCTGCCCGAGCGCGTCACGACGGCCATCTCGCCCCACGGCACGCCGTCGACGAGGTGCCTACGGCGCAGGATGCGCGCGATGCGCCGCGCCTGCTCGACGGCGCCGTCGACGCGATGCACCGCGATCGACCCCTCGCCGCCCGCGGGCTCGGCTGCGCGGTGCGTGCCGCCGAGCGCCGTGCCGATGCGTGCGGAGAGGTCGCCGATCGCCGTCCGCAGCGCGGCGCCGTGCCGGTGGTCGATCGCGAGGTCGATGCGACGCGTGAAGCCGAGGCGAGCGCCGAGCGAGCCGACGATCGACGGGTCGGCGCCCCGGAACATGTCGGTGGCCGTGTCGGGGTCGCCGAACGCGATCACGGCCGTGCCCGTCGCGTGCAGCGCCGCGACGAGCCGCGTCGCGCCCTCGGTGAGCTCCTGCGCGTCGTCGACGACGAGCAGCCGCAGCCGCCGCTCCCCTGCCGCGACGATCTCGGCGGCGCGCGCGAGCAGGCTCGCGGCATCGACCGCGCCGACGCCGTCGCGGTGCGCGAGCGCGAGCACCTGGTCGAGCTCGTGCTGCATCGCACCCGCCGCGGCCCATTCGGGACGGTCGTGCTCGCGCGCGAGCGCCTCGAGCGCCGCACGGTCGAGGCCCTGCTCGCTCGCCCTGGCGAGCACGTCGCGCAGCTCGGTGCGGAAGCCCTGCTGCTCGCGCACGCCCGGGCCGAGGTGCTCGGGCCACTCCGGGCCCGAGCCGAGGTCGACGTGCCCCTCGAGCAGGTCGGCGAGCATGCCGTCCTGCTCCGCGCCCGACAGCAGCTGCGGCCGATCGACGCCGAGCGCGAGCGCCTGCTCGCCCAGCAGCGCGTAGGCGAACGACGCCGCCGTGCGCGCGAGCGGCCCGGGCGTCACGACGTCGACGCGCGCCGCGAGCCGATCGCGCAGTCGCGTCGCCGCCGCACGGGATCCCGCGAGCACGAGCACGTCGCCGCCCGACCATCCCGGCCGCGCGATCCGCTCGGCGACGAGCTCGACGACCGTCGTCGTCTTGCCGGCGCCCGCGACGCCCAGCACGATCGCGCTCGCGTCGTCGGGCACGTCGAGCACGGCGCGCTGGGAGGCGTCGAGGGTCATGGGCACCCCTCGACCGTAGGACGCTCCGCCGACATGGCCAGGACGCGCGCCGGGCTCGCGGAGCACGCGTCGCAGGCCGCTCGGCGCTGTCGGCGAACGCGCACGAACGGCGCGAGCCGATCCCATATCCTTCTCGACATGGACATCCGCATCGGCATCAAGGACACCGCGCGCGAGATCGCGTTCGACTCCGCGCAGACGGTCGCCGAGGTCGAGCAGGCCGTCACGACGGCCTTCGACGGCGGGCACCTCACGCTCGACGACGCCAAGGGCCGCCGCTACCTCGTGCCGAGCGCGCAGATCGCCTACGTCGAGATCGGCTCGGAGACCACGCGGCGCGTCGGTTTCGTGGCCTGATGGAGCTCATCTGGATGCCGGTGCTGGGCGCCGCCATCGGTGCGCTCCTGCGCTACGTCATCCCCGGCCGCGAGACGCACGGCCTGCTGCTGCTCCCCGCGCTCGGTGCCGTCACGACCGCGACCGCCTGGGTCGTCATGGTCGTCACCGGCTGGAGCCTCGGCGAGCCGTGGATCTGGACCCTCGCGCTCGTCGCTCCGCTCGTGACGTGCACGATCGCGGCCCTCGTGCTCGCTCGCGTGCGCCCGGCGCGCGACGAGCAGCGCCTGCACCAGCTGCTCGCGACGCGCTGATCGCAGCGGATCGCCCGAGGGCGATCGGTGCGGCGGACCGCTAGGCCGTCAGGCCCAGCGCATCCATGCGGCGCGTGTGCGCCGCCACGATGTCGTTGAACGCCGGCTCCAGCCGCTGCGCAGGCGCCGGCGAGGCGTCCTCGGGGCCGTGCACCGCGAGGTACATCTGCAGCAGCGTGTCGCCCACGAGACGCCGCCCCCACAGCGCCATGCGCGACGCGAGGCGCGGGTTGTGCTGGATGGCGCGCTGCAGCTCGCGCGCGAGCAGCGGCTGCCCGGTCTCGCGCGTGAGCACGCGCAGCACGGCGTCGCGGTCGTCGTCGGGCAGGCCGCCGCCGTACGCGGCGAAGAAGTCGGAGAGCAGACCCGTCGTGACGTGCAGCGACAGCACCTGCTCGTACCAGTCGGCGCCCGCGACCTCCTTGGCGAACCGCTCGCTCGACGCGTAGAACGGCTCCATGGCGACGAGCGGCTCGACGTCGCGCGGCAGCAGCTCGACGAGGTCGCGGTAGCGGGTCGACACGATGCGCAGCGCCTCGACGAGGTTCGCCTTCGCGGCGAGCGTCGGCGCCTCGGCGACGGCCTGGCCGGCCTGCTGCAGCACGACGAGCTGCAGCGCGAGCAGCTGTCCGAGGTACTGGTCGAGGCGCGGCTCGAGGTCCTGCAGCAGCACGCGATCGCCCTCGGCGACCACCTTGCGGGGTCGCAGCAACGACCTCGTCACCTCGCGCGGCGTGCGATCGAACCATCGGACCACGGCGACGAGCCTAGCCATCCCGGGCGCCGCCGACGGGCATCCAGGCGACCCGCCGGTAGACTGGCGCGGAATACGACGCTTCCCGACAGACGGACCAGACTTGACGTTCGCAGAATTGAACATCGATGCCGATATGGTCGAGGCCCTCGCCTCCCACGGCATCCACGACCCCTTCCCGATCCAGCAGCAGACCATCCCCCTCGGTCTGTCGGGTCAGGACATCATCGGCCAGGCCAAGACCGGCACGGGCAAGACCTTCGCGTTCGGCCTGCCGATCGCGCAGCGCATCGGGGCGACCCCCGAGCCCGGCGTGAAGGTGCTCGTCGTCGTGCCGACGCGCGAGCTCGCCGTGCAGGTGACCGAGG
Organism: Agrococcus jejuensis; assembly: GCF_007679035.1. Taxonomy (GTDB): domain Bacteria; phylum Actinomycetota; class Actinomycetes; order Actinomycetales; family Microbacteriaceae; genus Agrococcus; species Agrococcus jejuensis_A. The sequence goes on from NZ_VEFR01000001.1 coordinate 887,594, forward strand.
ACATGGTGCTCATCACCGCCAACCGCCCCACGCAGATCGCATCGATCTACGGCGGCAAGGCCTACGAGGGCCAGGTGGAGCAGCTGAAGGCCGGCGCGCAGATCGTCGTCGGCACGCCCGGCCGTCTGCTCGACCTCGCCAACCAGCGCATCCTCGACCTCTCGAAGGTGCAGGAGATCGTGCTCGACGAGGCCGACAAGATGCTCGACCTCGGCTTCCTGCCCGACATCGAGCGCATCTTCTCGCTCGTGCCGCCCGTGCGCCACACGATGCTGTTCTCGGCCACGATGCCGGGGCCAATCGTCGCGCTCGCGCGCCGCTTCATGTCGCGCCCCATCCACATCCGCGCGACCGACCCCGACGACACGATCGCGCAGGCGAACATCCGCCACCTCGTCTACCGGGCGCACTCGCTCGACAAGGACGAGGTCATCGGCCGCATCCTGCAGGCCGAGGGCCGCGGCAAGACCGTGGTGTTCACGCGCACGAAGCGCGCCGCGTCGCGCCTGTGCGAGGAGCTCATCGACCGCGGCTTCGAGGCCGCGGCGGTGCACGGCGACATGAGCCAGGAGGCGCGCGAGCGCGCCATGGCTGCGTTCAAGGCCGGCAAGAAGGACGTGCTCATCGCCACCGACGTCGCCGCGCGCGGCATCGACGTCGACGACGTGACGCACGTCATCAACCACACGATCCCCGAGGACGAGAAGACGTACCTCCACCGCGTGGGTCGCACGGGCCGCGCCGGGCGCACGGGCATCGCCGTGACGTTCGTCGACTGGGAGGACCTGCACAAGTGGGTCTTCATCGACCGTGCGCTCGAGCTGAACATCCCCGAGCCCGCCGAGACCTACTCGTCGTCGCCGCACCTGTTCGAGGACCTGGCCATCCCGGCCGGCTCGAAGGGTCGCCTGCGCGCGACGCCGCCCGACCGCATCGCCAAGCGCGAGGTCGAGCGCGACCGCGAGCGTGCGAAGCGCGACGGCGGACGCGGCGGCTCGAGCCGCGGCGGCGGCCGTGACGGCGGACGCGGTGGTCGCGACGGCGGCCGCGGAGGTCGCGACGGCGGCGAGCGCCGCGAGGCCGCGCCCCGCGCCGAGGCTCCCGCACGCGAGGCGCAGCCCGCCGAGGGTCGCGGCACGCACGACGGCGGTGGCGCCGAGCACCACGACGGCAACGCGGCGCCTGCGCGCCGCAGGCGTCGTCGTCGTCGCTCCGGCGGCTCGGGCGGCGCAGGCGCCGCAGCGGCACCGCAGGCCTGACGCTCCAGCGACGAGACCCCCTCGACCATCGGTCGAGGGGGTCTCGTGCGTGCTGCGGGCTCGCGCGCCGGGGCGTCAGGCGACGGAGGCTCGCTCCGGGTCGACGGCGATCGTCACGCCCGCCGCCTCCAGGCGGTCGATGAGCTCGTCGGAGCCGCGCGGCGTGGACTTCGCCACCTGCGTCTCGGCATCCGTGATCGGCACGACCGCGAGGTACGAGACGCGGCCGGCGGGCGTGTGCGCCGCCATGACCGCGGGCGGCAGCCCGAGCGGCGGAGCGACGAGCGCCGTCGAGAACGGCACGTCGTCGTGGAAGCGTGCGCCGCTGGGGATCGTGTGGCCCCACGACACCCATGTGCTGCTGCGACGCGGGTAGCGCGCGAGGCCCTTGAGCAGACGGATGGGCCAGTATGCGCCCTCGTCCTGCAAGGCGCCCTCGATGTCGGCGACGCCGTCGGCGAGCCCCGGCCAATCGGCGGGCACGCCGATGAGCAGCTCCTGCAGCGCACGATCCTCGAGCTCCGACGGCACGTGCATCGGCAGCGCCGACATGCCGACGGTCGCGAGCGTCACGAACGGCCGATCCTCGGCAGGCGGGAAGACGACGAGGTCGATGCGCAGCTCGTCGGGCACGGCCTCGGCGAGCACCGTCGACGGCTCGCCCAGATGCTGCGCGAGGTGGCGCATGAGCGCCTGCGCGTGGATGTCGCCCGCTCGGAGGTCGTCCATGTGCGAATGCGGTCCTCTCGGTGGGTGGGTGCTCGCAAGGCTATCGAGCGATGCGTCGGGCTCGTCCCCCGCGCGCGCTGTCGTGCCCTCAGGCCGGCAGGATCGGCTCGGCGCCCGTCGCGGCCTCGACGATGGCGTCGAGCGCCTCGGCGCTCGTCGTGTGCTCCCCGAAGAGGTTGGGCTTGCCGCGGCCGTGCCAGTCGCTCGAGCCGGTCGTGATGAGGCCGTGGATGCGCGCCTGCCTGCGCAGCCACTCCTGCGCCTCGGGCGGGTTGTCGCGATGCTCGACCTCGAGGCCCATGAGGCCGGCGTCGACGAGCTGCGCGATGACGCGCTCGTCCATCGTCGCCTGGCCGCGGGCGGCGGGGTGCGCGATGACGGGCACGCCGCCGGCGGCGCGGATGATGCGCACCGCCTCGGTCGGCGCCGGCGCTCGGTGCGGCTGGTAGTAGCCGCCGCGCCAGTGCAGGATGCCGTCGAACGCCGCCGAGCGGTCGGCGACGATGCCGAGCGACACGAGCGCGTCGGCGATGTGCGGGCGACCGATCGTCGCCCCCGGTGCTGCGTGGTCCTGCACGATCGCCCACGTCAGCGGGTAGTCGGCGCCGATGCGCTCGACCATGCGCTGCGCGCGCTCGACGCGCTCGACGCGGATGCGCTCGCGCTCCGTGAGGAACGCCGGCGCCGCGGGGTCGAGCAGGTAGCCGAGCACGTGCACGCTCGCCCACTGCTGCTGCGACGAGAACTCGACGCCGGGCACGAGCCCGATGCCGACCTCGCGCGCGGCGTCGGCGGCGTCCGCCCAGCCCGCCGTGGTGTCGTGGTCGGTGATCGCGACGGTGCCGATGCCGGCGGCGTGCGCCTGGAGCACGAGCTCGCGCGGCGACTCGGTGCCGTCGGACTCCGTCGAGTGGGCGTGGAGGTCGATGCGGCCCCACTGCGTCCCGGATCGGGGCGTGTCGGCGGCGCTCATCCCTCCATCGTAGGAGCCGGGGATCCATAGGAGCGCCACCTACCCTGGAGGGCATGAAGGTGCTCGGCTGGCTGCTCGGCATCGCGGTTGCCGCCGCGTTGCTCGTCGCGGCATGGCCGCAGACGTTCGGGCTCGAGCAGGCGCCGATCGTGGCGCAGGTCGTGTCGCTGCGCATGGGCGTCGTCGGCATCGCCGCCGTGCTCGCCCTCGTCTTCCTGCTCATGCTCGGCGCGAGGCGCATCCGTCGCTTCGCGGGCGCCGTCGTCGTGCTGCTGCTCGTCTTCATGGTCGCCTCGTCGGGCATCCACCTGAGCCGCGGCGTCGACGACTCGACGGCGGTGGCCGAGGAGGGCGACGTCGTCGTGCTGACGTGGAACACCCTCGGGGATGCGCCGGGCGCCGAGGCGATCGCCGGGGTCGTGCGCGACACGGGCGCCGACGTCGTGATGCTGCCGGAGACCACCATTGAGATGGGCACGGAGGTCGCCGTGCTGCTGGGCGCGGAGGGCAATCCCTTCTTCGCGCTCACGACCGACTTCGCGAACGCCGAGTACGGCGCGCTCAACACGACGATGCTCGTGTCGACGTCGATGGGCACCTACACGGCGCAGCCGTCGGTCGACGTCGGCCAGACGAACACGCTGCCGACCGTCGTCGCGACCCCCGACGACGGCGACGGGCCGATCCTCGTGGCGACGCATCCCGTCGCCCCCATCCCGGCGCAGATGCGCAACTGGCGCGACGACCTCGCGTTCGTCGCGAGCCTGTGCACGCAGGGGCAGTCGATCATCGTGGGCGGCGACTTCAACTCGACGCTCGACCACTGGACGTCGCTCGGCGTCGGCTCGGGCGACCTGGGCACGTGCGTGGATGCGGCGGGCGCCGCGGGCTCGGGGGCGATCGGCACGTGGCCGACGTGGGCGCCGGCGTGGCTGGGCGCGCAGATCGACCACGTCGTGGCCTCCCCCGACTGGCGCGCGGTCGACGCGCAGGTGCTCACGGGCTACGACGACCTGGGCACCGACCACCGCCCGGTCGTCGCGGTGCTCCGCCAGCGCTAGTCGCCGGCGACGGCGGCGAGGCGGTCGACGAGGTCGCGTGCGACGTCGTCCGGCCACGGGAAGAGCGTGGCGGTGCGACGCAGCTCCGCCAGCCCGTGGAGTCCCGCCCACAGCGACGCTGCGGCAGCGCGCGCATCCGCACGGCTGGATGCGCCTGCATCGATGCACTCCTGCACGGCATCCACGACGACCTGGAACGCGTCGAGCCCGAGCTCGCGCAGGCCGGTCGGGTCTCCCTCCCGCATCGCGGCGGCCGCATCCCAGACGCCGCCGAGCATGAGCCGGTACTGCTGCGGGTGCTCGGCGGCGAAGGCCAGGTAGGCGTCGCATGCGCCGCGGAGCCTGCCGAGCGGCTCGTCTCGCGATGCGCGGCCGGCCTCGAGCGCGGCGCGCAGGTCGGCGAACGCGACGTCGACGACCGCGCGAACGATCGCGTCGCGGTCGGCGAAGTGACGATAGATGGCAGGGGCCGTGATGCCCGCCTGCCGCGCGATGGCGCGGAGCGTCACCTGCTCGGCGGCGCGATCGACGAGCAGGGCGTCGGTGGCTCGCAGGATCTCGTCACGCAGGCGCGCACCCTCACCGCGCGGGTTGACGGATCGAGGCGTCGAGGCGGAGGGCATGCCGATCACTATACAAGCGTTCACCGATGAGCTACGCTCGCATCGACAAACACTTGTTTACCGAGAGAGGGGTGCGCCGTGCTCGCCACCGAAGGATCCGACCGCTGCCGTCAGGAGATCGTGCTGCCCGGCGCCGTCCCGCCCCGCGATCTGGTCGTCCGCACGACGTCCCTCGGCGGTGTCGTGGCCGGGCGTGCTCGGCTGCGGATGGAAGCCACGGGAGTGTCGTTCGCCGAGCAGCAGATGCGGCGCGGTCGCTACTACGACCAGCCGCCGTTCCCCTTCGTGCCGGGCTACGACCTGGTCGGCACCGTCGTCGCCGTCGGCGGCGGCGTCGACCCCGCGCTCGTGGGACGGCGAGTCGCTGCCGTCACCAAGGTCGGCGCGTGGGCGAGCATCGTCGACGTGGATGCGCGTGCGCTCCTGCCCGTGCCCGCCGGGCTCGACGCCGCCGAGGTCGAGACGCTCGTCGTGAACGGCATCACCGCGTGGCAGATGCTGCACGAACTCGCGCGCGTGCGCCGCGGCGACACCATCGTGGTGCTCGGCGCGAACGGAGGAGTCGGCTCGACGCTCGTGCAGCTCGCGCGGCACGCCGGCGTGCGCGTGCTCGGCACCGCGGCACCCAGGCATCACGAGCGCGTCGCGAGCCTGGGTGCCGAGCCGGTCGATGCGAACGACCCCGACGCGACGGGTGCCGCCCACGCACGCATCCGCGAGCTCGCCCCCGGGGGCGTGGACGCCGTGCTCGACCACGTCGGCGGCCCGGGGCTCGCTCGCTCGTTCGCGCTGCTCCGCCACGGCGGCACGCTCGTGTCGTATGGCACCGCATCGACGCGCGACGACGTCGGCGGATCCCGCGGACCCGTCCTGCGACTCTTCGCACGCCTCGCAGCGTGGAACGCGTTGCCGAACGGGCGCCGAGCGCGGTTCTACGACCTGTGGGCGGGCAGCAGGCTGCGACCGGGTGCGTTCCATCGCGCCCAGCGCACGGCGTTCGCCGCCGTCGTCGACCTGCTCGCCTCGGGTGCGCTCGCGCCGCAGGTCGCCGCCCGCATCCCGCTGCGCGACGCGGCGACCGCGGTCGAGCTCGCGGAGTCGCGCACGGTCGCAGGCAAGGTGGTCATCGTGCCCGACGAGGCGCGGGACGCATGACGCGCGAGCGTCGTGGCGTCGCGCGCGGAAGGCGCGTCACGCCGGAACGCCTCGCGCGTCCATGGCCTTCTCGACGATCTGCAGGCCCTCGAGGCCCGGGAGCGCCGAGATCTTCGTGTCGAGGTCGCGGATGATCTTGCGGCCGTCGGGGCCGCGGAAGAGATGGGTCATCACGTGCGTGACCTCGTCGTCGGAGTTGATGCCGGAGCCGACGGGCTGCCACACCTTCGACATGACGAAGCGCGTGATGACGCGCGCCTTCTTCGACGCCTCGAGGCGCTTGCGGGCCTGCGTGGCGTAGAAGGCGATGTGCTTCGACTCCTGGATCGCGATGCGCTTCAGCAGCGGCGTGAGCACGGGGTGCGTGACCATCTTCGCGAGGCGGTGGTAGGCGGCGTTCGCCGAGTACTCGTTGGCGGCGCCGTACGTCATGTGCACGGCGACGAAGTCGTGGCCGACGACGTTGCCGAGCAGCGACTGCTTGATGGGGTCGAGGCGGTCCTTCCACCCGAGCTTCACGCGGCGAGCCTTGAGCACGTCGTAGTCGACCGTGATGTCGTGCTTCGCGAGCACGGCGGCGAGCGCCTCGCCGTGCCAGAACTCCTCGCGGTTCCACATCGTCATGAAGGCGCCCACCTCGGGCTCCTTGTGCGACGGCGTCGTGAGCAGGTCTCGCAGATAGCAGACCGTGTGGTACTCGACGTCGCACATGTAGCGCAGCGTGCGCAGCGTCGGCTCGTCGAGCGGCTGCTCGTCGAACACGTCGAGATCGAGGTCGCCCCATTCGACGCCCTCGGACTGCTTCGTGTACCTGTCGATGTCGAAGGCCATGTGCGGTCTCGCCCGTTCCCCTCTAGATGATGCGGTGCCCGCGCTACGCGGACGCCTCCGGGATGGTTCGGAGCAGCGACCGCGAACGGACTGCCGGACCTCGACGCCAGCGTACCGACGTCCACCCACGACGATCCGCCTCGGTGGCGAGCCGCGAGTCCGGGTTGACGGCCGTCGGCGAGCCGACGAGCTGCAGCCACTCCAGGTCGGCGTGGCTGTCGCCGTAGCCGTACGACGCCGACAGGTCGGCGCCGTGCTCGTCGGCGTACTGCGCGAGCCACGACGCGCGCGCCTCGTCGACGAGCGGCGGCGTCGCGAGGTAGCCGGTGAGGCGACCGTCGCGCTCGTGCATGCTGCCGGCGACGACCTCGTCGAACAGCGCTGCGACAGGGGCGGCGAGGCGGTCGAACGAGCCGGTGACGAGCACGGTGCGGTGGCCGGCGGCGCGGTGCTGCAGCACGCGCTCGATCGCGTCCGCGCTCGCGTGCGACAGCATCCGGTCGCGGTAGCCGCTGCCCTGCACGATGCGCTCGAGGCGCTCGACCGACACGCCCTCGTAGCGGCGCATGAACTCGCGGATGAACTCGCCGCGGTCGCGGCGCTCGGCCGCGAGGTAGCGGGGCACGTCGCGCAGCATGCGCACGACCTCGGCCGGGTACGCGGTGCGGCGCACGCCGTTCGTGCGCACCCAGAGGTACTGCTCGACGATGTTGGAGTCGACGAGCGTGCCCTCGAGGTCGAACACGGCGAGCACGTCGGAGCGCTGCGGCAGGCCGGCGGCCGCCTGGACGATCGCAGCCTTCGCCTGCTCGCGGCGGCGGGCCGAGAACGAGGTCGCGAGCTCGGTCACGGCGGGCAGGTGCACGTCCTGCAGGTAGTGGTCCCAGTCGATCGCCGTGATGTCGAACCCGCGGTCGGCGGCGATCTCGGCGGGCAGGGAGGCGTGCAGCGCCTTGGTGTTGGCGTCGTCGAAGATGATCTCCGACTGCACGTAGACCTTGTAGAGCGCGATGAACTGGCGCAGGCGACCGATGTCGCGCACGGCCTTGTCGGTCGACGTCTTCCAGCGACGCGTCTGGTCGGTGGTCGGGAGCACGCCGAGGGCGCTCTGGGCTGCCGTCACGAGGCGCTGCTGCTGCGCGAGACGGCGGTCGACCCGCATGCCGCCCGGGAACGTCCAGTCGGGCACGATCACGGGAGCGTCGCCCTGCTGCATGGGGTGCGCCGTGAAGTAGGTCCGCACGGCCTCGAAGATCTCGTGGTACGGCAGCGGATTCGAACGGCCCGACGCCACCTGGTAGTAGGCGGGGCTGCCGGCGGGCGGCGGCTGCGTCGCCGCCGCGATCGCCGCGTTCACGACGTGGTCGACGGGGATGACGTCGAGCACCGAGTCGGGCGAGCCGGGGAACTCGGGCAGCTGGCCCTTGCCGTAGGCGACGATGAGCGGGTCGGCGACCTTGAAGCCGTCGATCCAGCCCGGGTACGGGTGCTGCGCGGCCGACTCGATGATCGACGGGCGCACGATCGACAGGCGGCGCTGGGCGCCCCACAGCTGCTCGGCGGCCCGCTCCGCGAAGGCCTTCGTGAGCGTGTAGACGTCGGTCCAGCCGAGGCTCTGCGCGCGGGTGCGACCGGCCTCGACGAGCTGCTCGGTGACCCAGGCGCGTCGCGCCTCCTCGCTCGCGGAGGCGACGGCGAGCGGACCGGCCTTGCCGTGCTCGGCGCGCGCCGCGTCGAGGAAGCCCGTGAGCAGCTCGGGCATGCGCGACTGCAGCTCGACGCGTTCGCGCGCCTGCCGAGCCGCCTTGTGCTCGAGACGCCAGTCGACGTCGTGCTCGAGGCTCTGCTCGAGCGCGACGCCCTTGCGCAGGCCGCCGACGTAGCAGGTGGAGATGTGCACGACGTGCGGGTCGGCGCCCGTGGCCAGCACGGCCTCGTACAGGCCCACGGCGCCGCCGAGGTTCGTGTCGAACGACTCGTCGATCGGCGGGTCGAACGAGACGCTCGCCGCGGAGTGGATGACGACGTCGAGCCCCGCGGGCAGCGGCGCGACCTCGTCGAGCCCCGAGTCGATGACCGTGATGCGCGTGCCGATCGCGGCATCCGCGACCTCGTCGCCGACCTTCGCACGCCAGGCGTCGAAGACGGGCTTGCGCAGCAGCGCTGCCGCGCGGTCCTCGGCGGTCTCGGCGCCCTTGCCGCGCACGAGGATCGCGATCGTCGTGTCGGGGAACGTGCTCAGCAGTCGCTCGAGGATGGCCTGGCCGACGAATCCCGTCGCTCCGGTCAGGAGGACGTGGGCGTCACCGAGGTCGTGCGGCTTCGTGGTGGTCATGCGACCAGCCTGGCAGCCAGACGGTCCGCTGTCGCATCCATGCCCGGCAGGGCGGCGACGCGGTCGCGGACGCGCTCGAGCGCGAGGCGTCCCTGGGCGCCGGCGAAGGTGAGGCGCTCGAGCAGGTGCCGGGCGCGCGCGGGCACGTGGATGGCGCCGATGGGCCATGCGCCGCCGAGGATCGCGCGCCGCGAGAGGCGGCGAGCGCGCGCCGACTCGGCGAGGCGGCGCTCGGCCTCCTGGCCGAGGAAGTCGAGGTGGCGCGACTGCACGTCGTCGACGATGCCGGCGAGCACGTCGATCGTCGCGTGCCTCGCGTGGCGCGCCAGGGCGCCGAAGGCTTCGCCGATGATCCACTCGTCGACGAGCCCGGTGGATGCGTGCACCGCGATGACGTCGGTGCCCGTGAGGTTCGCGATGATCGCTCGGCGCACGGGACCCCGACGCTCGGCGAGCTCGCGCGGACGGAAGCGCGCTCTGCCGTGCAGCTCGGTCGGGTGGTCGTGGGCGTCGAGGATCGCGCGCAGCGCGTCGGCGATCCAGAAGCGCTCGTACGCCCACGTCACGAGGAACGCCGTCACGCGAGCGTCCTTGTGGGTCGCGGTCACGAGCATGTCGCGCAGCCGGCCCATCGTCGCGGCCTCGACGTGGTGCAGCACGGCGACGAGGCGCAGGGAGACGTCGTCGAGGGGTGCGTCGACGAAGGCGGCGAGGTCGAGGGCGTCGCGGTGGCTGCCGCGCGCGTCGCGCGCGAAGGCACGGACGTCGAAGGCCCGCTCGGGGGCGGTGGTGCGGCTCATCGTCTCGACGATACCGGCGTGCGCATGGCCCGTCGGTGCTGCGCCGCGCCGCGCGTCGCCGCGGATATGGTGGGGCGCATGCGTGCGCTCGTCACCGGTGCGTCCTCCGGCATCGGAGCCGCCTTCGCGCGTGCCCTCGCCGCCCGAGGTCACGATCTCGTCCTCGTCGCTCGCGACCGATCGCGGCTCGAGGCCATGGCGGCCGAGCTGCCCGTCGACGTCGAGGTGCTGCCCGCCGACCTCGCGCTGCGCGACGAGCAGGAGCGCGTCGCCGATCGCATCGCCTCCGAGGCCTCCCCCATCGGCATGGTCGTGACGTGTGCCGGATTCGGCATGCACGCGCAGATCCTCAGCGAGGACCCCGCCGAGCACGACCGCGCGTGGGAGGTCATGGGGCGCGCGACGCAGCGGCTCGCCGCCGCGGCGGCGCGCACGATGCGACCGCGCGGCGAGGGCGCGATCGTCACGGTCTCCTCGACCGCCGGCCTCACGGCCATGGGCGCGTACGCCGCGATCAAGGCCTGGGTCACGACGATGACCGAGGGCCTCGCGAACGAGCTGCACGGCTCGGGCGTCACCGTCACGGCGCTGCTGCCGGGCTGGGTGCGCACCGAGTTCCACCAGCGCGCGGGCATGGCCGCCTCCGGCCTGCCCGACGTGCTGTGGCTCGAGCCCGACGCCGTCGTGGCCGCATGTCTGCGCGACGTCGATCGCGGCAAGGTGCTCTCCATACCCAGCGTTCGGTACAAGGCCTTCGCGGGATTGCTGCGGATCATGCCGAGGTCCGGCGTGCGGGCAGTGTCGCGTGCTTTGCGATCCCGGCGCGATCGGTAGGGTCGACGGGTGGCAGACGCCCCGCACCATCGCGACCGCTTCGACTCGAAGGCGCATGAGGTCGCTCGCTTCGGCGCGCAACGCGGCGTCCTGAAGTCCGCCGTGCACGCCACCGTGACGCTCACGGCCGTCGACGCGGAGAAGGCCGCAGCCCTCGAGGGCAAGCCCTTCATCCTCGTCGCCAACCACTCGAGCCATCTCGACGCGCCGTCGATCCTCTCGGCGCTGCCCTGGCGCATCGCCAAGACGCTCGCGATCGGCGCCGCCGCCGACTACTTCTTCGACGTGTGGTGGCGCCGCGGCCTCACCGCGCTGTTCTTCAACGCGTTCCCCGTGCAGCGCTCCGGCCGCCGCAAGCAGGTCGTCTCGGCGCGCAGCCTGCTCGAGCGCGGGATCCCCGTGCTGCTGTTCCCCGAGGGCACGCGCTCGAAGTCGGGCCGCATGGCGCACTTCCGCCCCGGCTCCGCCGCGCTCGCGACGACCCTCGGCGTGCCGATCCTGCCGGTGGCGCTCATCGGCGCGCATCACGCGCATCCCCGCGGCTCGTCGTGGCCGAAGCCGGGGCGCCTGCCCGTGACGGTCGTCTTCGGCGACCCGATCGCACCCATCGAGGGCGAGAACGCCCGTGACCTCACCGCCCGCGTGCAGGCGGAGGTCGTGAGACTCGTGACCGTCCATGGCGGTCCTGACGCGAAGGAGCTGCCCGCATGACCGTCGAGCACATGAAGTGGTGGGGCTGGGGCCGTGAGGGCGTCGGATTCCACTTCGAGGACAAGCCCGCGTTCGCGCCGTTCGTCGAGCACGCCGTCGGCCTCGACCTGCACTCGGCGCCCGCCGTCGACGTGCCGTCGTTCGAGGACATCGACGTGCCCGCGTCGCAGGCGCCCGACGCGCTCCTGGGCGAGCTGCGCGGCGCGATCGGCGACGAGCACGTCGTGCTCGACGACCTCGACCGCGTCGTGCACACCTACGGCAAGTCGATCCGCGACCTCATCCGCGTGCGCGCCGGCATCCTGCCCCGCATCCCCGACGTCGTCGCCTACCCGGGCGACGAGGACGACGTGACGCGCATCGTGCAGGTGGCGAGCGCCGCGAACGCCGTGCTCATCCCCTTCGGCGGCGGCTCGAACATCGCGGGCAGCCTCGAGCCGACCGCGTCCGAGACGCGCCCGATCATCTCGGTCGACATGGGGCGCATGCGCCTGCTCGTCGACATCGACGAGCCCGCGCAGATCGCCCGCATCCAGGCGGGCGCGCTCGGGCCCGACCTCGAGGCGCAGCTCAACGCCAAGGGCTGGACGCTCGGCCACTTCCCCGACTCGTTCACGCACTCGACGCTCGGCGGCTGGGTCGCGACGCGCTCGAGCGGCATGCAGTCCGACAAGTACGGCGACATCGCCGAGATCACGCGCGGCCTGCGCGTCGTGCGCCCCGACGGCACCCTCGTCATCCGTGCGATGCCCAACGCATCCACGGGTCCGAGCGTGCGCGAGATGGTGCTCGGCTCCGAGGGCCGCCTCGGCATCATCACCGAGGTGTCGGTGCAGGTGCACCGCGTGCCCGAGGAGCGCGTCATCCACGCGTACTTCTTCCCCAGGTGGAACGTGGCGCTCGGCGCGATGCAGGCCATCGCGGCGTCCGACGCGGCACCGTCGATCACGCGCGTGTCGGATGCGCGCGAGACGGCGTTCTCGATGTCGACGAGCAAGGTGCGCACGGGCACGTCGCGCATCCTCGCCGAGGAGGTGCTGCCCAGGATCATGAAGTCCAAGGGCTGGGACCTCGACGAGATCTGCATGTCGTTCATCGGCTACGAGGGCTCCCCCGCCCACGTGCGCAGGCAGCGCGCCGCGGTCGAGAAGATCGTCAAGGCGTACGGCGGCATGGGCGTGGGCACCGGCCCCGGCGTCCTCTACGACCAGAAGAAGTTCGACACGCCCTACCTGCGCGACTTCCTGCTCGACCGAGGTGCCGTCGCCGACGTCTCCGAGACCGTCGCGCCCTGGTCGCGCCTGCTCGAGCTCTACGACGCGACGGTCGCGTCGGCGAACGCCGCCTACGAGCGGATCGGCCAGCCCGGCTGGATCATGTGCCACCTGTCGCACTCGTACCACTCGGGCGCGTGCCTGTACTTCACGTTCGCGTGGGTCGCGGGCGGCGACGAGATCACCGAGTACGAGACGGTGAAGTCGGCCATCCAGCAGTCGTTCGTCGACCACGGCGGCGCGATCTCGCATCACCACGGCGTCGGCTTCGAGCACGCGCCGTGGCTCGAGCAGGACATCTCGGCGGAGGGCGTCACGGTCATGCGCGGCCTCTTCGCCGCCTCCGACCCGCAGCGCATCCTCAACCCGGGCGCGATCGTCGCCGACTGAGGGCTCGGCCTGCGCGTCCGGTCAGCGGGCGCGCAGGCGGTCGATCGCCGCGAGCACCTCGTCGAGGGTCTCGCGGGACTCGAGGCTCGAGAAGTGGCCGGCGGCGCGCAGCCGCACGACCTCCGAGCCCACGAGCGGCGCGTGCGCCGGCACGTGGGGGTCCCATGCGGGCACGAGCTCGACGATGCTCGCGTTCGCCGCCGTCTCGGCCGCGAGCGCCACGAGCGCGGGCGAGCCGTCGCGCAGCTCGGTCAGCGACCGCCACCACGGCACGAGCCGAGCCCTCGTGGTGCCCTCGAAGGGCGTCGCGATCGCCACGAGCCCCACGAGCCGCGCGCCGGCGGGCGTCGTGCCTGCGATGGCGTCGCGCGCCCAGTCGACGACCACCTGCTTGCCCGTGAGCCCGCCCTTCGAGTGGGCGACGAGCACGACGTCGCCGTGGAGGTCGTCGATCGCCGCCCGCACGAGCGGCACGGCGTCGACGAAGGGCGCGAGGTTCCATCCGAGCGCGGGCACGGCGCGCACGCCGAGGCCGCGCGCCGCGAGTCGGCGCGCGAGCGGCTCGAGGTAGCGCCACGGCTCCCACACGCCGGGGAGCAGCACGACGGTGACCCCGCCGGAGGGCGCCGGCACGTCGAACGGCGTCGTGCGGCGCACGAACGCCCGTGCCTGTCCGCGCGTCGCATCCAGGTAGTCCCGCGCCCACGTCGCAGCACGACCGAGCAGACGACGCATCAGGCGTCCGACCGGGTCGTGACGAGCTCGGCGGCGACCTGCGTGCGCATGGAGTGGCCGACCGCGACGACCGACGCGATGCCGAGGTCGCGCACGACCGCCGCGACGTGATCGGCGCACTCGGGCATCGACGCCTGTCGCGTCGGATCCGGCGACCCCCCGAAGCCGGGCACGTCGATCGCGACGGCGTCGTCCTCGCCGCGGCGATGCTCGCTGCGGGTCGCGCCCCGTCGGCCACGACTCTCGGCGCGCCACGCACGCCTGCCCGCCCGCAGTCGATCCCCCACGCCCCGATCGTAGATGGGCGTCGCGCACGATGCGGTGCGAGGATGGATGCCATGAGCGAGACGCAGACGACCGCAGCCGAGACCACCGCGGAGCCGCAGGCCGGCGAGCGCAACGCCGGCCGGTCGACGACGCCGCTGTCGAGCCGATTCGTCGAGCACGTGCAGCAGGGCTGGGCCGACCGCGAGGAGGTACTGCCCGAGCCGCGTGCCGCCGCCGCCGAGGCCGCCGCCCGCCGAGCCGCCCTCTCGGCGAAGCACGCGGGCGCCCGCATCGTCGTGCCAGCGGGCCCGCGCAAGCAGCGCTCGAACGACACCGACTACCCGTACCGCGCAGCCCCGGACTTCGCGATCCTCACGGGCTGGGGCGCCGACGCCGAGCCCGACTCGGTGCTCGTGCTCGAGCCGACGGACGATGGCCACGAGGCGACGCTGTACTTCCGGCAGCCCGCCGGCCGCGACACGACGGAGTTCTTCGCGGACGCCGAGATCGGCGAGTTCTGGATCGGCGCACGCCCGTCGCTCGCGCACGTCGCCGCCGACCTCGGCGTCGCGACGAAGGACCTCGCCGACCTCGACGCCGTGCTCGACGACGCCTCCGTGCCCGTGCTCGTGACGAGCGAGGGCGACCCCGAGGTGGCGGGGAGGCTCGGCGAGTACGCCAACGCCTCCGCGGACGGCATCGACGTCGTCGGCCGCGACCTCGCGGAGCTGCGCCTGGTGAAGAGCGCGTGGGAGATCGCCGAGGTGCAGCGCGCCGTCGACGCCACGAAGGCCGGCTTCGAGGACGTCATCCGCGACCTCGACGCCGCCCGCGCCCACGCGCGCGGCGAGCGCGTCGTCGAGGGCACGTTCCACCGCCGCGCGCGCATCGACGGCAACGCCGTCGGCTACGACACGATCGCGGCGTCGGGCGCGCACGCGTGCATCCTGCACTGGACGCGCAACGACGGCGCCGTGCGCGACGGCGACCTCATCCTGCTCGACGCCGGCGTCGAGGTCGACAGCCTCTACACGGCCGACATCACCCGCACGCTGCCGATCTCGGGCACCTTCACGCCCGTGCAGCGCAAGGTCTACGAGGCCGTGCTCGAGGCCGCCGACGCCGCCTTCGCCGTCGCCCGGCCCGGCATCGTCTTCAAGGAGATCCACGCCGCGGCCATGGAGGTCATCGCACGCCGCAGCGCCGAGTGGGGCCTGCTGCCGATGAGCGCCGAGGAGTCGCTCGAGCCCGAGAACCAGCTGCACCGCCGCTGGATGGTGCACGGCACGAGCCACCACCTCGGCCTCGACGTGCACGACTGCGCCCAGGCGCGTCGCGACTTCTACCACGACGGCATCGTCGAGGAGGGGATGGTCTTCACGATCGAGCCCGGCCTCTACTTCCAGCCCGACGATCTCACGGTGCCCGAGGAGCTGCGCGGCATCGGCGTGCGCATCGAGGACGACGTCGTCGTGACCGCCGACGGCGTGCGCAACCTCTCGGGCAGCATCCCGCGCACGGTCGACGAGGTCGAGGCGTGGATGGCGTCGCTGCGCGCGTGACCCGCGACCGCTAGAGCGTCACGAGCGCGACGGCGATCACGAGCATGACCACGGCGATGCCGGCGTCGAGGATGCGCCAGGCGCGCTCGGTGCGCATGATCGGCGCGAGGAACCTGGCGCCGTAGCCGAAGCCGACGAACCAGATGGCGGACGCGACGAGGCCGCCGACGAGGAACGACCATCGCGCGTCGCCGTGCGTCGCGGCGATCGACCCCATGACGAGCGTCGTCTCGATGAGCGCGTGCGGGTTGAGCCACGTGAGCGCGAGGATCGTGAGCACGGCCGTGCGGCGCGACGTGCGCTGCCGCACGGCGACGCCGCCCGCGCCCGCTGCCGTCTCGTCGGGTGCCGCGACGAGCGAGCCCCCTCCCCGCCACGCGCGACGCGCGCAGACGAACGCGTAGCCGACGAGGAAGATCGCGCCCGCCCAGCGGGCGACGCCGTCGAGCCACGGCACGTGCGTCACGAGCACGCCCACGCCCGCGACGCCCGCCGTCTGCAGCACGATCTCGCTCGCGATGCATGCGATGACGATGGCGCCGACATGCTCGCGGCGGATGCCCTGGCGCAGCACGTAGGAGTTCTGCGCCCCGATCGAGATGATGAGCCCGAGGCAGATGGCGAGTCCGGCGAGGAAGGCGGCGAAGGAGAGCACGCGTCGACGCTACGGCCGCTCGACCTGCAGCACCAGCGCACGTTCCTGCATGACCTGAAGCGGCGCTTCAGGTAGCGTCGAGCCATGGAGCTGCCTCGCGATCTGCTGCGCACCCTCGTCGCGGCCGTCGACGCCGGCACGCTCGACGGCGCCGCGCACGCGCTCGCCCTCACGCCCTCCGCGGTCAGCCAGCGCATCCGCGCCCTCGAGCGCCAGCTCGGCCGCGTGCTGCTCACCCGCACGCGCCCCGTGCGGCCCACGCCCGACGGCACCGTGCTGCTCCGGCTCGGCAGGCAGCTCGCGCTGCTCGAGCACGAGGCGCTCGCCGAGCTCGGCGCCGAGCAGGGCACGGCCACCATGCGGCTCGGCGTCAACGCCGACTCGCTCGCGAGCTGGTTCCTGCCCGCCGTCGCGGCAGTCGCATCCGACCACGACGTCGTCGTCGAGCTGCACCGCGAGGACCAGGAGCGCACGGCGGCCCTGCTCGAGTCCGGCACCGTCATGGGTGCCGTGACGGCGCAGCGCGAGCCCGTGCCCGGCTGCGTCTCCTCCCCCATCGGCGGCATGCGCTACGTCGCCGCCGCGAGCCCTGCGTTCGCCGAGCGCTGGCTGCCCGACGGCGGCACGGCCGCCGAGCTCGCGCGCGCGCCCTACGTCGACTTCGACGACTCCGACGTGCTGCAGGCGCGGCACCTCGCCGCGCGCGGCGTCACGGGCACGCCGCCGCGCCACCTCGTGTCGGCATCGGCCGAGTTCGGTCACGCGATCGAGCTGGGCCTCGGCTGGGGCATGCTGCTGCCGTCGCAGCTCGAGTCGGGCGCGTTCGTCGCGCTCGACGGCGATCCCATCGACGTGCCGCTGCACTGGCAGCGGTGGAACCTGTCGTCGACGCTGCTCGACGCCATCACGGACGCCGTCGTCGCGGCCGCCAAGGAGGCGACCGACATCGTCGCTACGCCTGCGGCGACTCGGGCGCCGGGGCCACGGGCACCTCGGCGGGCGTCGTGACCGGCGCAGCCGCGGCGCGCTGGCCGATGACGTGCATCGTCTTGCCCGCGATCTCCTGCGGCGCGACGATGTCGTAGCGCGTCGCCATGACCTGCTGCACGCTCGAGAACTCGCGGCGCTTGCGCGTCATCGCGTGCGTCACGATCGCGAGGATGATGCCCATCGCGGCGCCCAGCAGCGGCAGGATGAACGCCGACTGCAACGACTCCGGCATGAGCAGGTAGATCGCCAGCCCGAAGAAGACGCCGAACATGAGCCCGCGCACCATGCCGTTGAACGCGACCTTGCCCCACGTGAGGCGCCCCATGACGCGCTCGACGAGCTTGAGGTCGTTGCCGACGATCGCGAGCCCGCGGATCTCCGCCTCAGCCTCCGAAACCTTGTTCACCGCAGCCTGCGCCTCGGCGTAGGTGGGGAACGACGCCACGACGACGCCATCGGGCAGACGCTGCTCGCCGCGATCGGAGGGCTGGAGGATGCTCACGCTTCCATCGTCCCACGTCGACCCTCGTCCGCGTGGGGCGTTCGCGACCCGCGAAGCCCACAGGTAGCGTTGGACCGTGAGCAGCAAGGCGTTCGTCGCACGGCTCGTGGGCTGCCCCGTCTTCGACCCCCAGGGCGACAAGGTGGGCAGGGTCCGCGACGTCGTCATGGTGCCTCGGGAGAGCGCCGCGCCCCGCATCGTCGGCTTCGTCGTCGAGGTGACGGGCAAGCGCCGGGTCTTCCTGTCGATCGGGCGCGTCATGGCGATCGGCGGCGGCCAGCTCATCACCACGGGACTCATCAACCTGCGCCGCTTCGAGCAGCGCGGTGGCGAGCAGCTCGTGCTCGCCCAGGTGCTCGGTCGCAGCGTCACGCTGCGCGACGGCACCGAGGCGCGCCTCGAGGACCTGTCGGTCGTCGAGCAGGCGCCCGGCGAGTGGCTCGTCGACCAGGTCTTCCTGCGCAAGCCCCGCACGTCGCCCTTCGGCAAGGGCCCCACGACCCTCGCCCGGTGGACCGATGTCGTGCACGACCCCGCAGGCGAGCAGGAGTCCGACCACATCCTCGCGCAGCTGCAGGACCTCAACGCGGCCGATGCGGCGACCGCGCTGCTCGACCTGCCCTCGCAGCGCATGCTCGAGGTCGCGGAGGACCTGCCGGACGACCGGCTCGCCGACGTGCTCGAGGAGATGGGCGAGGACGACCAGGTCGCGATCCTCGACGCGCTCGGCGACGACCGCGCCGCCGACGTGCTCGATCAGATGCAGCCCGACGACGCCGCCGACCTCATCGCACAGCTGCCCGCCGAGCGCGGCGAGGCGCTGCTCGAGCTCATGGAGCCAGAGGAGGCCGAGGACGTGCGCATGCTGCTCGCGTACGGCCAGGACACCGCGGGCGGCCTCATGACGACGGAGCCCGTGATCCTCGCGTCGGACGCGACGGTCGCCGAGGCCCTCGCGACCATCCGCAAGCACGAGATCGCGCCGGCGCTCGCTGCCGCCGTCTTCGTGACGCTGCCGCCGTACGAGGCCCCGACGGGCGCCTTCCTCGGCGTCGTGCACTTCCAGCGCCTGCTGCGCTACCCGCCGAACGAGCGCCTCGGCACGCTGCTCGACCCCGCGATCGAGCCGGTGCGCGTCGACGAGTCGGCCGCGGCGCTCACGCGCACGATGGCGACCTACAACCTCGTGTCGGTGCCCGTCGTCGACGATGCCTCGCGGCTCGTAGGCGTCGTGACCGTCGACGACGTGCTCGACCACATCCTCCCCGACGACTGGCGCCGCGACGAGGACGAGGTGCGCCGTGGCTGATCGCCGGGACGACCGCGACGACCGCCAGGACCGTCTCGCGACCCCGAAGGGCGCAGGGCGCGGCCTGCTGGGCGCCCGTCGCGGCAAGCGCGAGTCGAAGGATCGCTTCGGCGGCTTCAGCGAGGCGATGGCGCGCGGCATGGGCACGCCATGGTTCCTCGTCGGCATGACGATCTTCGTCGGCATCTGGCTCGGCTACAACTCGATCGCGCCGCACGACGCGCAGTTCGATCCGCAGGACCAGGGCTTCCCGCTGCTGACGCTCGCGCTGTCGCTGCAGGCGTCCTATGCGGCGCCGATGATCCTGCTCGCGCAGAACCGCCAGGACGACCGCGACCGCGTGCAGATCGAGCAGGATCGGGTGCGCGCCGAGCGCAACCTCAACGACACCGAGTACCTCGCCCGCGAGGTCGTCGCGCTGCGCCTCGCGATCAAGGACATGGCGACGAAGGACTTCATCCGCGCCGAGCTCAAGAGCCTGCTCGACGACATCGAGGACCAGCGCAGGGCCGAGGCGCAGACGGCGGCCGGCGAGCCCGACGCCGCGACCGAGCCGAGGCCGTGACCGCCGACGCGATCCGCGCGGCGCTCGCGCGCGTCGTCGACCCCGAGATCCGCAGGCCCATCACCGAGCTCGACATGATCGGCGACGTGACGCTCGTCGACGGCGCGGCGCATGTCGATCTCCGCCTCACGATCGTCGGATGCCCCGCCGCCGACCGCATCGAGGCCGACGTGCGCGCCGCGACGCTCTCGGTCGCCGGCGTCGACGCCGTCGACGTCGCCGTCGGCGTCATGACCCCGTCGGAGCGGCAGGCGCTCGTCGAGCGGCTGCGTGGCAGGCGCACCATGGCGTTCGGCCCCGACTCCCTCACCCGCATCCTCGCGATCACGAGCGGCAAGGGCGGCGTCGGCAAGTCGACGCTCACCGCGAACCTCGCCGTCGCGCTCGCGCGGTCGGGCCTGCGCGTGGGGCTCGTCGACGCCGACGTGCACGGCTACTCGATCCCCGGCATCCTCGGCGTCGCCGACGTGCCCACGCGCGTCGGCGACCTCATGATGCCGCCGACGAAGCACGGCGTGCACGTCGTGTCGATCGGCATGCTCGTCGAGGGCAACCGCGCGGTGTCGTGGCGCGGGCCCATGTTGCACCGCACGCTGCAGCAGTTCCTCACCGACGTGTGGTGGGGCGACCTCGACGTGCTGCTCGTCGACATGCCGCCGGGCACCGGCGACGTCGCGATCTCGCTGGGCCAGCTGCTCCCCCACGCCGAGGTCGTCGTCGTGACGACCCCGCAGCGCGCGGCGGCAGATGTCGCCGAGCGCTCTGCGGAGGTCGCTCGGCAGACGGGGCAGCGCGTCGTCGGCGTCGTCGAGAACATGGCCGGGCTCGTGCAGCCCGACGGCTCGGTGCTCGAGCTGTTCGGCTCGGGCGGCGGAGCGGAGGCTGCCGCACGGCTCGAGGTCGACCTGCTCGCGAGCGTGCCGCTGTCGATGGCGCTGCGCGAGGACGGGGATGCCGGCAGCCCCGTCGTGGTCGCGCATCCCGAGGACCCCGCGGCGCAGGCGATCACGGCGCTCGCGCAGCGACTGCGCGGCGGGCGGGGCCTCGCGGGCCGCTCGCTGCCGTTCTCGACGCCCTGACGCGGCGCGGCGTCAGTCGCCGAGCTCGCGCGCGAGCAGCTCCACGAGCAGACGGTGGATGACGCTGCGGGGCGTCGCCTCGATGACCGCGATGAGCTCGGCGCGCTCGGCACCGAGGTCCTCGGCGCCGACCTGCGCGAGGATCGCGCCCGCGGTCGCCGAGTCGAGCGGCACGCCGTCGAGCGCCTGCAGCGGCGCCGCAGCCTCGCCCGTCGCCTTCGGCACGCCGCGCACCTCCTCCGCCGCCTCGACGAGTGCCTCGAGCAGCGCGTCGAGATGCTGGCCGAGCGCGGGCGTCACCGTGAGGTGGAGCGTCGTGGGCAGGTCGGGCTGGCCGTGCTGCACGAGCCCGGGCTGCGCCTGCGCGAGGAAGCCGCGCGAGATGAGCGCGTCCCCGAGCCGCAGCGGGTCGACGACCGTCGACGAGGCGGCGTCGGACGCGATCGCGAGGGCGACCCCCACCGGGTCGCCGACGACGCGCAGGCCGTCGATGCCCTCGACGGTCGCGCGGATCGCGTCGCAGATGCGCTTGCACTGCGACTGCAGCTCGCCGAAGCCCGCGGTGCCGAGCGCCTGCAGCACGGCCCACGCGGCCACGAGGCCGGCGGCCTGGCGGGAGCCGAGCAGCGTCGACGTCGCGACGGGGTAGCCGGGCCAGTCGGCATCGGCGAACATCATGCCGCGCTGCCGGTCCGGGCCCCGCTGCAGCAGCACCGAGGCGCCCTTGGGGCCGTAGCCGTACTTGTGGAGGTCGGCCGACACCGACGTCACGCCGGGCACCGCGAGGTCCCACGCGGGCACGTCGGGCAGGAACGGCAGCACCATGCCGCCGAAGCACGCGTCGACGTGCACGTCGATGCCGCGCTCGGCGCACGCGGCGGCGACGTCGGCGATGGGGTCGACGACGCCGTGGGGGTAGCTGGGAGCCGACACGACCGCGAGGGCGACGTCGGGCCCGAGCGCCGCGACGAACGCCTCCACGTCGGCACGCCCGTCGGGCGTCACCGGCACGACCTCGAGCTCCATGCCCAGCAGGTGCGCGGCCTTCGCGAACGCAGGGTGCCGCGTCGTGGGCGCGACGATGCGGCGCCTGCCGGGATTCGCCTCGCGGGCGGCGAGCACGGCGAGGATCACGGACTCCGTGCCGCCCGACGTGCAGGTGGCCACGACGTCGTCGCCGCCGTGCAGCAGCTGCTTCATCGTCGCGCCGATCTCGCGCTCGACGACGGCGAGCGAGCCGTACACGAAGGGGTCGAGCCCGTTGAGGTGCAGCACCTCGAGCGCCGCCTCCTCGACGAGACGGTGCAGCTCGGGCACGCCGGGGTCGTAGACGTACGACAGCACGCGGCCCCCCTTGGTGGGCGCGTCGCGTTCGGCACGCAGCGAGCGCAGCCGCGCGAGCACCTCCTCGGGCTGGGTGGCGAAGATCATGCCTGCGTCTCCTGTCGGGGTGCGACGTCGGCGTCGACGACCGCTCGGGTGAGGCGGTAGCCGCGCAACGGCACGAGGGACACGAGCACGACGAGGGCCGGGAGCACGCTGAACGCGACGGCGATGCCCACGAGCACGCCCTCGGGCTGCTCCGCGCCGCCGCGGCTCGCGACGTAGCCGGTCGCGGCGAGCACGAGCGAGAGCACGAGGCCGCCGAGCGCGAAGCCCGTCGTCTCCATCGCGGTCCACACGCCGCCGATGACGCCCGAGCGGTCGACGCCCGTGCGCCTGCGGTCGTGCGCCATCGCATCCGGCAGCATCGCCATCGGCAGCGACTGCATGCCGGCGTAGCCGAGGCCGGCGAGCGCGACGGGTGCGTAGACGAGGCCGTCGGGCACGAGCAGCGCAGGCACGAGCAGCACGCCGCCGACGATGAACACGATCGACGAGAGCTGGAACGCGAATCGCTTCGACGTGCGTGCCGAGAGCCACTGCCAGCCCGGCGCCGCGACGATCGCGGGCGCGATGAGCGCGACGAACAGGAACGTGATGGCGTCCTCGTCCTGCAGGATGTACGTCGCGACGTACTGGCCGCCCGCGAGCATGAGGCCCGTCGCGAGCGCCTGCAGGAAGAACGGCACGACGAGCGCGCGCAGGCTGGGTCCGTGCGCGAGCACGTCCCACGTCTCGCGGTAGATCGCGGCGATGGAGCGGCGCGGCGCGGCGAACGGCGCGTGGCGCGGTGCGCTCGGCACGGCGACGAGGCAGCCGATCGCGAGCAGCACGGCGCACACGACGCCCATGAGCAGGTAGCCCAGGTGCGCGTCGTCGACGATGCCGCGCAGCGCGGGACCGCCGCCGCCGAACGCGAGGATCGCGATCGTGAGCACGATGACGCGGGCCGTGAGCAGGCGCGTGCGCTCGTCGTAGTCGTGGGAGATCGCGGCGGGCAGCGCCATGTACGGCACCTGGAAGACGCTGAACGCGGTCGCGGCCCCGAGGTAGGCGATGCCGACCCACAGCACGGATGCGATGGGCGGCAGATCCGCGGGCACCGCGAACATGAGCACGAAGAGCACGGGCAGGGCGATGCCGCCGACGAGCATCCATCGCCGGCGCGAGCCCGTGCGGGCGTCGTCGTCGTCGGAGAGCGCACCGATCACGGGGTCGGCGACGACGTCCCACACGCGCACGACGCCGATCACGAGGCCGGCCCAGAGCGCGGCGATGCCGAGCGTGTCGGTCATGAAGTAGAGCAGCACGAGCCCGGGGAGCGTGCTGAAGCCCCCCGTGCCGAGCGCTCCCGTGGAGTAGCGCACGACCGTGGAGGTGGGGATCCGGTCCTGCGGCATGGAGGTGACTCTACGGCAAAAGGTGAGACATCGTCACGACATCGAGTCGCTGTGGACGATCCGTGATGCGCGGGGCGCCCCGGTCAGGTCGCCTCGGCGTCGTACGGCGCCCCGTCGAGCAGCGGATCGCGCGGCGCCGCGCGCCTCCGCGCGCGGCCCGCCGCAGCGGTCGCCGCGACCGTGCTCGCCGCCGCCGCAGCCTTCGGCGCGTCGTCCTGCAGCGCCTCGCGCACGATGCGTCGCGGGTCGTACTGCCGCGGGTCGAGCTTGCGCCAGTCGACCTCGTCGAACTCCGGCCCCATCTCCTCGCGCATGCGGTCCTTCGCGCCGTTCGCGAGGTCGCGCACGCTGCGCACGAGGCCCGCGAGGCGCTCGGCCGCGGCCGGCAGGCGCTCGGGACCGAGGATGATCGCCGCGATGACGCCGATGACGATGAGCTTGTCGAGGGTCAACCCGAGGAACGTCACGAACCTCTCCTCTCGACGGGCCTCCAGCGTACCTGCGCCCGCGGGGTGCGCGGCGCGGCGCGACGCCCGGCGTCATGCGCGCGGCTAGCCTCGGACCCGGAGGGCCCACGTGGAGACTGCACTGACGTCGAAGTACATCGACGAGCTCGCGATCGAGGACGCGATCGTCGCCGGCGCGCGCGACGCCGCCGACGAGCTCGGCGTGACGTGCGTGGCCCCCTCGGTCGGTGCGCTGCTCGCGCTCACCACCGCGACGCTCGGCGCATCCGCGATCCTCGAGATCGGCACGGGCACGGGCGTGAGCGGGCTCTGGCTGCTCGCGGGCGCCCCCGCCGCGACCCTCACGTCGATCGACACCGAGCTCGACCACCACCAGCACGCGCGCGCCGCCTTCACGCGCGCCGGCTACGCGCAGGCGAAGGTGCGCCTCATCACCGGCTCGGCGAACGAGATCCTGCCGCGCATGAACGAGGCCAGCTACGACGTCGTGCTCGTCGACGCCGATCCCGCCGACCGCATCGAGCACGTCGAGCACGCCCTGCGCCTCGTGCGCGTCGGCGGCACGGTGCTCGTCGCCCATGCCCTGCTCGGTGGCCGCGTCGCCGACCCCGCCCAGCGCGGCGACGTCGTCGCCGACGCTCGCGCGCTGCTCAAGGAGCTCAGCCAGTCCGACGCCGTCGCGATGGCCGTCAGCCCTGCGAGCGACGGCCTGCTGCACGTCACGCGGTTGCCCGAGCCGTAGGCGGCGTGCGGCCGTGCCGCACCCTGGACGAACGACGAAGGGCGGGCCCGCAGGCCCGCCCTTCCTCGCGTTCGACGCGTCACGCCGAGACGACGACTCCGCTCAGCGCAGCGTGCAGCTCCGCCGCCTCGGCATCGTTCACGGACACGACCAGTCGACCGCCGCCCTCGAGGGGGACGCGCACGACGATGAGCCGTCCCTCCCTCACTGCCTCCAGCGGACCGTCACCAGTGCGAGGCTTCATCGCAGCCATCAGGGGTTCCCCTCTCGTTCCCAAGATCCCCAGTATCCCATGTCCCGAGGAACGGACCCTGGGTTCGCAACATGATCGTCACGGAATCGATGGCGGACCGTGACCAGCGAGGCCCCCGACGGACCTACGGGATCGTCCAGTCGACCCCCATGAGCCACCAGCACGCCCACAGCCACGCCACCTGCCCGGCGACGCCGAGGGCGAGCGCCAGCGGTCGCCACCAGCGCCCGGGCAGCACCGCGATCACCGCGACGAGGGCGAAGGCCGGCAGCAGGATGCGGAACGTCGACGACTGCGGGAACCACACCGCGAGCAGGTAGAGCAGGTACGCGATCGTCCACGCCCATGCCTCGAGGCCCATCGCCTCCCGGCTCGCGCGACGCGCGAGCACCCAGACGAGCCCGCCGACGACGAGCACGAGCAGCCCGAGGCCGACGCCGCCGAGCCACCACTGCGCGCCCGCGACCCAGCCCGTGCCGGGCACGAGCTGCATCCGGCCGACGTACGGCGCGCGCCAGCCGAGCTCGGTCGCGACGTACGCGCCGGGCTCGCCGGTGCGGATCGCGGCATACGCCGGCCACGCCAGCCCCCACGCGAGCGCCCACGCCGCCGTCGCGACGAGGATGCGCAGGTCGCGCGCCGACCACGCCGGCCGATCGCGCCACCAGGCCCACGCGACGACGATGCCGAGCGCGAGCGCGAACGCGAGGCCCGACGGCCGCGTGAGGGCCATGAGGGGCACGAGCGCCGCGAGCATCCCCCACCGTCGGCGTCGCAGCGCGAGCAGGGCGCCCGCGAGCAGCGCGAGATGCAGCGACTCGGCGTACCCGACCTGGAGCAGCGGCGAGAGGGGCCCGAGCAGCACGAGCGCGAGCGCGAAGGACGCGTGCTGCGGGATCGTCTCGCGCAGCAGTCGGTACGCGAGCACCGCGAGGACCGCCGACGCGACCCATGCGATGGCGAGCGCCGCCGTCTGCCAGTCGAGCCCGACGCGCACGAGCGCGCGCACGAGCATCGGGTACACGGGCATGAACGCCCACGCGTTGTCGTCGATCGCGCCCGACGCGTCCCGGGGCAGCGCGTCGGGGTAGCCGTGCGTGGCGACGTGCTCGTACCAGCGCGCATCCCACATCGTCGAGAAGTCGACGAGGGAGGGTGCGGCGTCAGTGTAGACGTTCGCGGGCTGGGCGGCGGCGAACCCGACGAGCAGCGCCGTCGACACGACGCGGCTCGCCGCCCAGATCGCCAGCGCGCGCCCCCACCACGGCAGGCGCGCCCATAGGGCGCGCGCGGTGCGGCTCCGTCGCGCGGTGCGACCGGCCGTCACGGCGCGCCCCGGGGCCACGAGTCGCTCAGCCGGTGGCGCCCGTGAGCCACGCCCGCAGGCCGCGCTCGACGTCGACGATCTGCTGCAGCTCGACGCGCTCGTCGTCGGCGTGCGCCTTGAGCGGGTCGCCGGGGCCGTAGTTCACGGCGGGGATGCCGAGGCTCCAGAAGCGCGCGACGTCGGTCCAGCCGTACTTGGGTCGCGGCTCGACACCCACGGCCTCCACGAACTCCCTCGCGAGCGCGGCGTCGAGGCCGGGGCGGGCGCCCTCGGCGGAGTCGAGCACCTCGACGTCGAAGCCCTCGAAGAGCTCGGTGACGTGCTCGACCGCCTCCGCGACGGTGCGCGACGGCGCGAAGCGGTAGTTCACGTGCACGCGGCACTCGTCGGGGATGACGTTGCCGGCGACGCCGCCGGCGATGCCCACGGCGTTGAGGCCCTCGCGGTAGACGAGGCCGTCGACGTCGACATCGCGCGCCCGGTAGTCCTGCAGCACCTGCAGCACCTGCGCGGCGTCGTGGATGGCGTTGTGGCCCACCCACGACCGGGCCGAGTGCGCACGCACGCCGCGGGTGCGCACCTCGACGCGCAGGTTGCCGTTGCAGCCGCCCTCGATGTGCCCGTTCGACGGCTCGCCCAGGATCGCGAAGTCGCCCTGCATGAGGTCGGGGCGCTCTGCGGCGAGGCGGCGCAGGCCGTTCTGGTCCTCCCCCACCTCCTCGTGGTCGTACCAGATCCACGTCACGTCGAGCGCGGGCTCCGCGAGCTGCGCCGCCAGCAGCAGCTGCACGGCGACGCCCGACTTCATGTCGACGGCGCCGCGGCCCCACAGGTACTCGACGGCGCCGAGCGTCTCGAACCGCGACGGCACGTTGTCGTTGATCGGCACGGTGTCGATGTGGCCCGCGATGACGACGCGGCGATCGCGCCCGAGCTCGGTGCGGGCGACGACCGTGTCGCCCACGCGCGTGACGTGCAGGTGCGGCACGTCGCGCATCGCCGCCTCGATCGCATCGGCGAGCGGTCCCTCGTCGTCGGAGACGGAGGGGATGTCGAGCAGCTGCCGTGTGAGATCCACGGCGGATGCGGAGAGGTCGAGCGTCAGGGCAGCCATGGCTCCCAGCCTAGGCTGGAGGGCATGACCCGCCTCGCCCACGGCCATGCCCTCGCGACGTTCGCCGGCGACCAGCTGCTCGACGCCTGGTTCCCCGCACCCGCCCTCGGAGCAGCCCCCGAGGGGGACGCCCGCTGGCTCGCAGCGCGCACGCTCGACGAGCACGCGGGCCCCGTCGCCGAGCTCGGCGTCGAGCGTCGCGTCGTCACGTGCGAGATCGACCTCGATGCCGCCCCCGCCGACGCGCTCGACGTGCACCTGCGCCTCCACCTGCTGAGCCACCGTCTGGTGCAGCCGAACACGATCGTGCTCGACGGCGTCTTCGGCCTGCTGCCCGTCGTGGCGTGGACGACGCACGGCCCCACGACGCCCGAGCACGCCCGCGCCAACGTGCCCGCGCTGCGCGCCGCCGGCGTGCAGGTGCAGCTGATCGACCGCTTCCCCCGCATGACCGACTACGTGCTGCCCGAGGGCGTGCGCATCGGCGACGCGTCGCGCGTGCGGCTCGGCGCCCACCTCGCGCCGGGCACCGTCGTGATGCACGAGGGCTTCGTGAACTACAACGCCGGCACGCTCGGCACGTCGATGGTCGAGGGACGCATCTCGCAGGGGGTCGTCGTGGGCGACGGCTCCGACGTCGGCGGCGGCGCATCCATCATGGGCACCCTCTCGGGCGGCGGCACGGAGCGCGTGACGATCGGCGAGCGCGTGCTGCTCGGTGCGAACGCGGGCGTCGGCATCTCGATCGGCGACGACTCGATCGTCGAGGCCGGCCTCTACGTGACGGCGGGCACGAAGGTCACCGTGCTGGGCACGGGCCCGGATGGCGCCGACGAGCAGGTGAAGGCGGCGCAGCTCTCGGGCGTGCCCGGTCTGCTCTTCCGCCGCAACTCCGTGACGGGCGCCGTCGAGGTGCTGCCGCGCTCGGGTGCGGGCGTCGCGCTGAACGCCGCGCTGCACTAGGGCCGCCCTCCCCCGCACGGCGTCCCCCTGGCGACGGATGACTCGTCCAGGGTGTCGCTGATGGGATGGATGCATGACCGAACCCGTGCTGTCCCTGCGATCCCTGCACAAGCGATTCGGGCCGAAGGTGGCCGTCGAGGCGCTCTCGCTCGACGTGCCGGCCGGCTCGATGCTCGGCCTCCTCGGCCCCAACGGCGCGGGCAAGACGACGACGCTGTCGATGGCGACGGGCCTGCTGCGCCCCGACGGCGGCTCGGCGCACGTGCTCGGTGCCGACGTGTGGCGCGACCCCGTCGCTGCGAAGGCGCGCATGGGCGTGCTGCCCGACGGCGTGCGGATGTTCGACCGTCTGACGGGCGCCGAGCTGCTGCGCTACACGGGCCTCCTGCGCGGCATGGCCGAGGCCGACGTCACCGCCCGCGCAGGCGAGCTGCTCGCCGCCCTCGGCCTCGACACCGCCGCCTCGACGCTCGTCGTCGACTACTCCGCGGGCATGCGCAAGAAGATCGGGCTCGCGTGCGCCCTCATCCACGCCCCGCGCCTGCTCGTGCTCGACGAGCCGTTCGAGGCCGTCGACCCCGTGTCCGGCGAGGCGATCCGCTCGATCCTGCGCGGCTTCGTGGGCTCGGGCGGCACCGTCGTGCTGTCGAGCCACGTCATGGAGCTCGTCGAGTCGATCTGCGACCGCGTCGCGATCGTGGCCGAGGGCCGCATCCTCGCCGACGGCACGCTCGACGAGGTGCGCGCCGGCGAGTCGCTGCAGCAGCGGTTCCTGCAGCTCGTCGGCGTCCACGAGCTCGGAGAGGGGACGCTGTCGTGGCTGCGCTCCTCGTAGGCCTCCGGCTCAAGCAGCTGGGGCGGTCGCTGACCCGCAGCCCCTGGCACATCGTCGGACTCGTCTTCGGCGTCCTCGGCGCCCTGTCGATCCTCGCGCTCGTCGCCGTCGCCGCCATCGGGCTGCGCGTCGGCGCACCGCAGGCCGTGCCCCTCGTGCTCGTGCTCGTCACGAGCGTGCTCGTCGTCGGCTGGGTCGTCGGCGCCATCCTCACGAGCGCCGACGAGTCGCTCGCACCCGAGCGCTTCGCGCTGCTGCCCGTCCGCGCCCGGCAGCTGCTGCCCGGGCTCGCCCTCGCGCAGCTGCTCGGCATCGGCGGCATCGCCACGGCGCTCTCGCTCGCGCTGCTCCTCATCGCCTGGAGCACGTCGGTCGCGACGCTCGTCGCCGCGATCGCCATGCTGCCCGTCGCGCTGCTCACGTGCATGCTCGCCGCACGCGTCGTCGCCGGGCTGCTCGCCCGCACGCTCGCATCGCGTCGCTCGCGCGACGTCACGGCGGTCGTGCTCATGCTGCTGCTCATCTCGTCGGGCCTCATCCTCAACCTCGGCGTGCAGGCCGTCGCGTCGTCCGCATCGCTGCAGGGCGTGCTCGAGTCGGTCTCGGGCGTGCTGGCGTGGACGCCGATCGGCGCGACCGCGGGCGTGCCGGCCGCGGTCGCAGGCGGCGACTGGCTCGCGGCGGGCATCCGCCTCGTCGTGGCGCTCGGCACCGTCGCACTGCTGTGGTGGGCGTGGGGGGCGCAGCTCTCCGCGCGCCTCGTCGCGCCCGTGCAGGCATCGGGCGGCGGGCGCGTGCACTCCGGTGGGCTCGTCGACCGCATCCTGCCCGCGAGCCCCGTCGGCGCGATCGCCGCGCGCGGCCTGCGGTTCCAGCGCCGCGACCCGCGGCATCTGCTCAACGCGATCGCGACGCTCGTGCTGCCGCTCATCCTCGTCGGCACGCAGCTCGCCTCCGGAGGACTCGCGCCCGGGCTCGCGCTGTTCCTCCCGCTGATCATGGCGCTCATGGTGCTGCAGATCGCGCAGCTCTCGCTCGCCTACGACAAGGACGCGCTGGCGCTCCACGTGCTCACGGGCGTCTCCGGTCGTGCCGACCGGGCGGGGCGCCTGCTGGGCGTCGGCATCGTCATCGCCCCCATGGTCGTGCTGGCGAGCGTGCTCGTCGCCGCGTTCACCGACGGCTGGGCGCTGCTGCCCGCCGGTCTCGGCGCGGCGCTCGGCACGTCGCTCGTCGCGGCGGGCACCGGCATCGCCGTGGGCGCGTTCCTGCCCGGCCGCGCACCCTCGCCGGAGCAGGGGCCCTTCGGTCGCGGGTCGTCGGGCGGCGCGCAGTCGCTCGCCGCGCTCGCCATCATGGCCCCCATCGTGCTCGTCGCCTCCGCTCCCGCCATCGCCCTCGCGATCGCGGCGGTCGTGTGGATGCCGTGGCTCGGCTGGGTCGCGCTGCCCGTCGGCCTCGCGGTGGGCGCGCTCGCCGTCTGGCTCGGCATCCGCATCGGCGGCGATCGCCTCGACCGCGCATGGCCGGAGGTGCTCGCGGCGATCTCGAGCGACGACTGAGCCCGGCGCGCCTCAGCGGGCGGCGTCGGCCCAGCGCAGCACGCGCAGGGCGCGCAGCGTGGTCCAGCGGCTCGGCTCGCCGAACGGCGCGTCGAGCCGCAGCGTCTCGGCGCCGGGATCGTCGTCCTCGGCGAGCCACCGCCCATCGTCCTGCCGCTTCGCGCGCACGACGTCGATCGCCTCGGCCATGCGCGGCTCGGGGGCCATGCCCGCGAGCCGGAGGTGGTCGAGCGCGCGCAGCACGTCGTAGCGGAAGCGCGGGGGGAACGGGAAGCGCAGGTAGCGCTCGTCGACGATCTCGCCGGAGCGCAGCCCGCGCATGAGCGAGCGCTCGAGCAGGTACTCGACGCCGCGCGCACGCATGTCGGCGGAGGAGACGCCCGTGCGCTGCTCATGCTCGAGGAGCCCCTCGAGCACCGAGAGCGTGCTCGCGAACGACGAGCGCGACGAGCCCTCGTCCTCGAGGCGGAAGCAGTTCCAGCCGCCGTCGGGCTGCTGATCCTCGGCGCAGTAGGCGACGATCGCCGACACGTCGGCGCCGAAGCGCGCGCCGGCGCGGATCGTGCGGCCGTTGATGCACGAGTCGACCTCGCCCTGCCAGAACGGCCCGTCGTGGTACTCCCAGCGACCGTTCGCGGCGATGAGCGCCACGGTCTCGGCCATGATCGGCGCGTCGGCGGGCATGCCGACGTCGCACAGCGACTCGAGCACCCACGACGTCGCCGTCCACGGCTGCGGCGCGCCATCGTCCCACGACCAGCCCTTCGGCGCCCACGCACCGCCCGCCCAGAGCCCGTCGTCGCCGCGGGCGGCGAGCAGCGCGGCCCCCACGCCCTCGTGCTCGACCCGTGCGCGCTCGGCCGCGACCTCGTCGGCAGGGGCGTCGAGGAGGTCCTGGAGCACCTGCCAGCGGATGGCCGGGTCCGCGTCGAGGAGCCAGTCGGTCACGCGCGCGTCCATGTCCATGCCCGAAGGGTACGACGCCCCACCGACGACGCCGACGGCGGTGCCCGATAGCGTGCCGGGCATGCGGTTCCTCCTCACCTCCGGCGGCGTCACGACCCCGAGCATCCACGACGCGCTCGAGCGGCTGCTCCCCCGACCGATCGCCGAGTGCTCGGCCCTCGTCATCCCCACCGCGGGCCACTGGTTCGATGCGAGCATCGCGGCGAACCTGCTGACGGATGCGCGCGGCGGGCGCATGACGACGCTCGGCTGGCGGTCGATCGGCGTGCTCGAGCTCACGGCGCTGCCGACGATCCCCGAGGACGCGTGGCTCCCGCGGCTGCGCGAGACCGACGTGCTGCTCGTCGGCGGCGGCGACCCGACCTACCTCGCGGGATGGATGCGCCGCTCGGGGTTCGCCGCCGCCCTGCCGAGCCTCGGCGACGCCGTCGTCTACGTGGGCCTCTCCGCCGGCAGCCAGGCGGTGGGCGCGAGCCTGGGCTCGGCGTACAACGACCGGGATCTCGACCCAGCGGGACCCGAGGCTCCGCTGGGCCTCGTCGACCTCGCGGTGTACCCGCACCTCGAGGACCCCGACATGGACGACACCCGCATCGACGCGATCCGCGCCTGGGCGCAGCACGTGCCGTGCGACGCCTACGCGATCGACGACGCGACCGCGGTCGTCGTGGCCGACGGCGCCGTGGAGGTCGTGTCGGAGGGGCGCTGGGAGCGCATCCCCGCCTGACGCGCCGGGAACGCCTGTCGCCGGGCGACCTGACGCGTCGGGCGTGCCCTACAGGCCCAGCAGCGCCTCGATGGGACCGCGCACGAAGAACACGACGAAGAGGCCTGCGACGACCCACAGCAGCGGGCTGATCGTCCTCGCCCGGCCCGAGACGGCGTGCACGAGCACCCATGCGATGAAGCCCACGCCGATGCCGTTGGCGATGTTGTACGTCAGCGGCATGACGACGATCGTGAGGAACGCCGGCAGCGCCACGCGGAAGTCGGAGAAGTCGATCTCGCGGATCTGGCTCATCATGAGCGCACCCACGATCACGAGCGTCGCCGCGGCGACCTCGAGCGGCACGATCTGCGTGAGCGGCGTCAGGAACATCGCCGCGAGGAACAGCACGCCCGTCACGACCGACGCGAGGCCCGTGCGGGCGCCCTCGCCGATGCCGGCGGCGGAGTCGATGAAGACGGTGTTCGACGAGGCGCTCGCGCCACCACCGGCGACGGCGCCGACGCCCTCGACGATGAGCGCGCGCTTGAGGCCCGGGAACGTGCCGTCGGGCGCCGCGATGCCCGCCTGCTTCGCCAGTCCCGTCATCGAGCCCATGGCGTCGAAGAAGTTGAGGAAGAACAGCGTGAAGACGAGCATCGACGCCGCGACCGGACCGATGCGCGCGAACGCGCCGAACGGGTCCACCTGGCCCACGAGCGACAGGTCGGGCAGCGACACGAGCGCGGACGGCAGCGCGGGCGGGTTGAGGTTCCACGCGTTCGGGTTCGTGCCGAGCGACGGCCCGACCTGGAAGATCGCCTCGAGCACGATCGCGATGACGGTCGTCGCGACGATGCCGATGAGCAGCGCGCCGCGCACCTTGCGGGCGACGAGGATGCCCATGAGCACGACGCCAAGCAGGAAGACGCCGGTGGGCAGCGACACGATCGAGCCGCCCTCGCCCAGCTGCAGCGGCGGCGAGGCGTTGCCCGTCGCACGCACGAAGCCCGAGTCGACGAAGCCGATGAACGCGATGAAGAGGCCGACGCCCACGGCGATGGCGCTCTTGAGCTCCGCGGGGATCGCGTCGAAGATGCGCTGTCGCAGCCCCGTGACGCTCAGCAGGACGATGAGGACGCCGTTGATGACGACGAGTCCCATCGCCTCGGGCCACGTAAGCTCGCCGACAAGCGTGAACGCGAGGAACGAGTTGATGCCGAGGCCGGCCGCGAGGCCGAACGGCACGTTGGCGACGACGCCCATCGCGATCGTCATGAGACCGCCGACGAGGGCAGTCACGGCCGCGACCTGCGAGTTCGGCAGCCAGCCGCCCTCGACGTCGACCGCCGCCTGGTCGGCGGAGAAGCCGCCGATGATGAGCGGGTTCAGCACGATGATGTACGCCATCGCGAAGAACGTCACGAGGCCGCCGCGGACCTCCTGCGGAATCGTCGAGCCGCGCTCGGCGACCTTGAAGTAGCCGTCGAGCCTCGCAGCGATCGCGGTGCGCGCCATGGTGTCTCTCCTCGGAACGGACCGCGTCGCTGCGGTGGGTGGTCGCTAGATGTGGCGCTCGCCCGGGCCCACGTACAGCTGCTGCGGGCGACCGATCTTCGTCTGCGGGTCGTCGATCATCTCGCGCCAGTGCGCGATCCAGCCCGGCAGGCGTCCGATCGCGAACAGCACCGTGAACATCCGCTCGGGGAAGCCCATCGCCTTGTAGATGACGCCCGTGTAGAAGTCGACGTTCGGGTAGAGCTTGCGCTCGATGAAGTAGTCGTCCTCGAGCGCGACCTGCTCGAGCTCCTTCGCGATGTCGAGCAGCGGGTCGGAGACGCCGAGCGCCTCGAGCACCTCGTCGGCCGACGACTTCACGAGCTTCGCGCGCGGGTCGTAGTTCTTGTACACCCGGTGGCCGAAGCCCATGAGGCGCACGCCCTGCTCCTTGCGCTTCACGCGCTCGACGAAGCGCTGCACGCCCTCGCCCGACTCCTGGATCGAGCGGAGCATCGACAGCACGGCCTCGTTGGCGCCGCCGTGCAGCGGACCCGAGAGCGCGTGGATGCCCGCCGACACCGACGCGAACAGGTTCGCCTCGGTCGAGCCCACGAGGCGCACGGTCGAGGTCGACGCGTTCTGCTCGTGGTCGGCGTGCAGGATGAGCAGGCGCTCGAGCGCCTTCACCATGACGGGGTTCGTCTGGTGCTCCTCGGCCATGAGGCCGAAGTTCAGCTTGAGGTAGTTCTCGACGAACGACAGCGAGTTGTCGGGGTAGAGGAACGCCTGGCCGATGGACTTCTTGTGCGCGTACGCCGCGATCACCGGCAGCTTCGCGAGCAGACGGATGGTCTGCAGCTCGACGCGACGCGGGTCGTGCGGGTCGTGGTCGGCGGCGTAGTACGTGGACAGCGCCGAGACCGCCGACGAGAGCGCGCTCATCGGGTGCGCGTCGCGCGGCAGCGAGTCGAAGAACCGTCGCAGGTCCTCGTGCAGCAGCGTGTGGCGACGGATGCGCGTGTCGAACTCGCCGAGCTCGTCGGCGCTCGGCAGCTCGCCGTAGATCAGCAGGTAGGCGACGTCGAGGAACGTCTTCTGCTCCGCCAGCTCCTCGATCGGGTAGCCGCGGTAGCGCAGGATGCCTGCGTCTCCGTCGATGTACGTGATCGCACTCCGCGTCGCCGCCGTGTTCACGAAGCCGTAGTCGAGGGTGGTGTGGCCCGTCTCACGCATCAGCTTCGACACGTCGATGCTCGACCGTCCCTCGGTGGAGGGCAGGATCGGCAGTTCGACAGTGCGACCATCGACCGTCAGGTTCGCCGTCTTGGGCGTCTCGTCAGCGTGGGTCACCCTCACACCCTATGGCGTACGCAGTCAGCGTCGAAAACCGGCGAGACGTCGTGCGGCCTCGGCGATGCGATCGTCGGATGCCGTGAGCGCGACGCGCACGTGGTCGGGGTCGCCGTAGAAGTCGCCGGGGGCGACGAGGATGCCGTGCTGGGCGAGCGCATCCACCTGCGCGCGCGCGTCGCGGCCGTCGGTCGACCACAGGTAGAGGCCCGCCTCGCCGCGCACCGTGAAGCCGGCGGCCTCGAGCGCGGGCTTGAGCATGGCGCGGCGGGCGCGGTAGCGCTCGCGCTGCTCGGCGACGTGCGCGTCGTCGGCGAGGCCGACGGTCATGGCGTGCTGCACGGGCGCCGGCGGGATGAGGCCGACGTGCTTGCGCACCTCGAGCACGCGAGCGACGACGTCCGCGCATCCCGCGACGAACGCGGCGCGGTAGCCGGCGATCGACGACTGCTTCGACATCGAGTGCACGACGAGGAGGTTCGCGCGGGTGTCGCCGGCGACGCGCGGGTCGAGGATCGACGGCACGTCGTCGACGTCCCACGGCAGCAGCGCGTAGCACTCGTCGCTCGCGACGACGGCGCCGATCGCACGGGCACGCTCGACGATGCGACGCAGCGCGTCCACGCCGGCGACGTCGCCCGTCGGGTTCGACGGCGAGTTCACCCACACGAGGCGCGTGCCCTCCGGCCAGTCGTCGGGGTCGTCGGCCGGGACGGGCGTGGCGCCCGCGACGCGCGCGCCGATGTCGTACGTCGGGTAGGCGACGGTCGGGTGCACGACGACGTCGCCGGGCCCGAGACCCAGCCACAGCGGCAGGCCCGCGACGGTCTCCTTCGACCCGACGGTCGGCATGACGTTGGCGTGGCCGAGGCCGGGCACGCCGCGCACGCGCGCGAACCAGTCGACGATCGCGTCGCGCAGCGCCGGGGTGCCCCAGCACGTCGGATAGGTCGGGGCGTCCGTCGCGTCGGCGAGCGCGTCCTGGATCAGCTGCGGCGTCGGGTCGACGGGCGAGCCGACCGACAGGTCGACGATGCCGCCCGGATGCGCGGAGGCGACGGCCTTCGCGCCGGCGAGCGAGTCCCAGGGGAAGGCGGGCAGCTGGTCCACGAGGTCCTTCGGTGCGGGGTCAGGCCTGCGGCGGCAGCGCCTTGACGACGGCGTGGTCGTCGGCGATCACGCCGACCTTCGCTGCGCCACCGGGCGATCCGTGCGTCTCGAAGAACTGCACGTTGACGTCGTAGTACTCGGCCCACTCCTCGGGGACGTCGTCCTCGTAGTAGATGGCCTCGACGGGGCACACGGGCTCGCACGCGCCGCAGTCGACGCACTCGTCGGGGTGGATGTACAGCATCCGCTCGCCCTCGTAGATGCAGTCGACGGGGCATTCGTCGACGCACGCGCGGTCCTTCACGTCGACGCATGGGAGCGCGATCACGTAGGTCACGAGGGGGTCCTTCCGACCATCCAAGACTACCCGCGACGCATGCCCTCGCCGACCATGCCCGTCGCGACGCACCGTGTCGCGGCCGGTGGCGGGATCTCAGCCGCGCGCGGCCTCGCGGATGCGCGCCATGCCGGCCTTCGTGGGCCAGGCCATCGCGACGAGCGCCGCGGCGGCGGGCACGAGCACCCACAGCCAGCCGGCGAGACCCGCCTCGAGCAGCCCGGCGCTGCCCGCCGTGCGGAACGGATCCAGCGCCACGACCACGATCGGCAGGAGCACGCCGAACGACGACGCGATCGATGCGACGCGCGAGCCGAGCAGGCGCGGACCCACGACGATGCCGACCGCAGCCGCGAGCGCGAGCACGAGCCCCCACGGCTCGACGGCGCGGAACGCGAACGTGCCCACGGTGCCGATCACGAGGCCGACGAGCCCCACCACGATCGTCGAGCCCCAGCCGAGGGGTGTCGAGGCGCGCACGGCGCGGTAGTGCTCGACCTGCGCGATCGCCTCCCGCTGGCCGCCCACGTGCACGACGGCGTCGCCGTCGACGGCGAGCTGGCTCGCATGCGCCGCGAGCGCGGCGTGCACGCGATCCGCGACCGGCGCGAGCGGCACGGCGACGTCGGCCGGCTCCTGCGAGCGGACGTACACGGGGATGCGCAGGTCGCGCCCGACCGCGACGACCGCGCGATGCACGGCGCGGTGGTCGGGATGCCCGTAGCCGCCGTCCTCGTCGTACGTGACGAGCGCATCCGGGCGCACGCGCTGCACGGCGTCGAGCACGAGCAGCTCGACGTCGCTCTCGCGCTGCGACGTGAGCGCGCGCACCGTGACGTCGGCGGCCGGCGCCGCGACGCCGTCGACCCACGCCATGCCAGAGTCCTCGAAGCGCGCATCCGGCTCGACGCGGGTGGCGCCGAGCGCCACGATCGCGCGGTCGAGCTCGACGCTGCGCAGCGCCGCGAGGCTGCCCGCCTCCACGAGCGCTGCGTCGCGCTCGGGTCGCACCTCGCCGCGCTCCCCCAACGTGAGGGTCAGCACGGATGCGATGCCGGCCTGCGCGATCGTCGCGATCGCCGCGCCGGTCGAGAGCGTCTCGTCGTCGGGGTGCGCATGCACGAAGAGCACGTGCTCGCCGAGGTCCATCGCACCATCCTCGCATCCGGGCGGGATGCGATCGCGCACGCCTACCAGCGCGCGGGCACCGTGGGCCGCACCCGCTGCAGCACGAACGGCAGCGAGCGGTCGACCGCCGCGTCGATGCGCGCGAGGAGGTCGCGCGAGGCGACGCGGCCCTCGGCGAAGTCCGCCGACGAGCCGTAGACGCCCGTCGGCAGCGTCAGCGCCTGGAAGAACCCGAACAGCGGCCGCAGCTGGTGCTCGATCGTGAGCGTGTGCCGCTCGCTGCCGCCCGTCGCCGTGAGCAGCACGGGGGTGTCGACGAGCGCGCGCTGCTCGACGAAGTCGAAGAAGTGCTTGAACAGCCCCGTGAACGACGCCCGGTACACCGGCGTGCCGACCACGAGCACGTCGGCCTGCTCGACCGCGGCGAGCGCATCCTCGACCTCCACCGACAGCTGCGTGCGATCCACGGCGCCCGCGAAGCCCGACGCGATCGTCGCGAGGTCGATGCGGTGCAGCTCCGCAGGCGTGCGGTCGCCGATCGTCGCGAGCACGGCGTCGAGCAGCGCACCGGTCTTCGACGCGGTCTGCAGGCTGCCGTTCACGCCGACGACGCGCAGCGGGGTCTCGGGGAGGTCGCTCATGCAGGCAGGCTAGGTCGGCGCACCGCTCGGATGCGCGCGCGTTGCGTCGTGTGACGACGCATTGCGTCGTGCGTCGGCCGGGGCTCGACAGGCGAGCGGCACCTGGATTGCATGCCTGCATGACCAGGCAGATCCGCTTCAACGCGTTCGACATGAACTGCGTCGCCCACCAGTCCTCCGGCCTGTGGCGCCACCCCGACGACCGCTCGCGGCAGTACAACACCCTCGAGTACTGGACGGACCTCGCGCGCCTGCTCGAGTCGGGCACGTTCGACGGCATCTTCATCGCCGACGTGCTCGGCACCTACGACGTGTACGGCGGCACGAACGAGGCCGCGATCCGCAACGGCGCCCAGGTGCCCGTGAACGATCCGATCCTGCTCGTGTCGGCGATGGCCGCCGTGACCGAGCACCTCGGGTTCGGCATCACCGCCGGCACCGCCTTCGAGCACCCCTACCCGTTCGCGCGTCGGCTCACGACGCTCGACCACCTCACGCGCGGCCGTGTCGGCTGGAACGTCGTCACCGGCTACCTGCCGTCGGCGGCGCGCAACATGGGCCAGGAGGACCAGCTCGCGCACGACGACCGCTACGACCACGCTGACGAGTACCTCGAGGTGCTCTACAAGCTGTGGGAGGGGTCGTGGGAGGACGACGCCGTCGTCGAGGACCGCGAGCGCGGCATCTTCACCGACCCGGCGAAGGTGCACCCCATCGCGCACGAGGGCACGCACTTCCGCGTGCCGGGGATCCACATCTCCGAGCCGTCGCCGCAGCGCACGCCCGTGATCTACCAGGCGGGCGCGTCGCCGCGCGGCATCCGGTTCGCGGCCGGCAACGCCG
Organism: Agrococcus jejuensis; assembly: GCF_007679035.1. Lineage (GTDB taxonomy): Bacteria > Actinomycetota > Actinomycetes > Actinomycetales > Microbacteriaceae > Agrococcus > Agrococcus jejuensis_A. Next base: position 926,860 of record NZ_VEFR01000001.1, read on the forward strand.
AGGCGATCTTCGTCGCCGCCCGCTCGAAGGAGGTGCTCGCATCGACGGTGTCGCGCATCCGCGACGCGCTCGAGGCCGAGGGACGCGACCGGTACTCGGCGAGGATCTACACGCTGCTGACGGTCATCACCGCCGCGACGCACGACGAGGCGGTGGCGAAGGAGGCCGACTACCGCTCGTACGCGTCGGAGGAGGGTGCGCTGACGTTCCTGTCGGGCTGGATGGGGGTCGACCTCGCCGCCTACGAGTCCGACCAGCCCGTCGGCGACGTCGAGTCGAACGCCATCCAGTCGACCGTGCAGCACCTGCAGGAGGAGGCGGCGCTCGGCCGCGAGTGGACGGTCGGCGACCTCGGCCGGCACGCGGCGATCGGCGGCCTCGGCCCCACGATCGTCGGCTCGGGCGAGGAGATCGCCGACGAGCTGCAGTCGTGGGTCGACGAGACCGACGTCGACGGCTTCAACCTGGCGTACGCCGTCACCCCCGGCACCTGGCAGGACGTCATCGAGCACGTCATCCCCGTCCTCCGCGCCCGAGGCGCCTACCCCGAGGCCTACGCCCCCGGCACCCTCCGCGAGAAGCTGCACGGCGCCGGCCCCCGCGTCCCGGCCACCCACCGCGCGGCCCGCTACCGCCTCGCCCCTGCCGCCACCGGCTCCTCCCCCACCTGATTGGTCACTTCTGCCGCCCGATTGGGCAGTAGTGGTTCGCGACACGCCGTGGGACGAACCACTACTGCCCAATCGATCGTCTGCGAGCCGCGCGGATGAGCGGGAGGATGCGGCGACCACCATCGAGGATGTCGGCGTGCGCGATGCGGATGATGCGCCAGCCGAGCGCGTCGAGAGCCGCGGTACGGCGGATGTCGTAGCCGAACTGCTCCGCGTCGAGACGGTGGTAGGCACCGTCGTACTCCATCCCGACGAGCAGCTCCGGGTAGGCCAGGTCGAGCGTCGCGATCGCACGCGCTCCACCGTCGCGAACCTGATGCTGCAGCACGGGCTCCGGCAATCCGGCTCGGCGGAGGAGCAGCCTGGTACGGGTCTCGCCAGGAGAGTCGGCACCCACGCGGATGAGCGGGATGGCCTTGTGCACCCTCGCGATGCCGCGCGCACCCGTGAAGTCGCGTGCGTGCTCCCGCAGGTCGCTCGGCGAGCATCGCACGTCGCGCCGTCGGCTCACGATCCAGTCGCCGACCTCGACGAGCTCGTCGAGCGAGAGCGACGACGTGCCCAGATGCACGAAGGTGTCCGGCACGCTCTCGACGCGGTGGCCGGCGACCTCGACGACCGTCGCCTTGATGCGGTGCCCGACCACGCCCTCTCGCCGCATCCGACTCGTGAAGGACGGCGAGGCCAGATGGACGGGGCCGTCGTCGAGCCGCGCCGGCAACGGCATCCCGTGGATGCGGGCGGCCGTGACGTGGGAGAAGAACTGATCGCCTCGCGCGAGCTCCTCGAGCGAGCCGAGGAACGCGGCGCGCGGATCCACGGCGTGCTGCGCGACGCCGACGCGGGCGCCGCGCGTCGGGGCGATCAGGTCGGGCGAGCGCAGGTCGCCGCGCGTGCTGCCCGCAGCGATCGCGTCCGCGACGGAGAACGGGTCAGAGGTGTGATCGAGGTCCATCGGCGGACCATCCACGTCGCATCCGACGTCAGGGACCCGTGACCTCGGCGCCTGTGGAGCGTCATCGGATGTGGAACCTGCGCGACCGCGTCACGGCGCGAACGCCGATTGGGCAGCAGTGGTTCGCAGCACGGCGTGTCGCGAACCACTACTGCCCAATCAAGCGACAGAAGTGACCAATCGGGTCAGGACTGGGACTGCTTCTTCAGGCGGGAGGCCGCACGCGCGCGCAGCGTCGCATCGAGCTCGACCTTGCGGATGCGCACCGCCGTCGGCGTCACCTCGACGCACTCGTCGTCGCGGGCGAACTCCAGCGACTCCTCGAGGGAGAGCTGGCGGGGAGGCGTGAGGCGCTCGAGCTCGTCACCGGTCGCCGACCGGATGTTGTTGAGCTTCTTCTCCTTGGTGATGTTGACGTCCATGTCGTCGGCACGCGACGACTCGCCCACGACCATGCCCTCGTAGACATCGTCGCCGGGCTGGATGAAGAACTCGCCACGGTCCTGCAGCGACATGAGCGCGAACGTGGTCGAGACGCCCGAGCGGTCGGAGACGAGCGAGCCCGAGCTGCGCACGACGATCGGCCCTGCCCAGCGCTCGTAGCCCGCCGAGATGGCGTTCGCGATGCCCGTGCCGCGCGTGATCGTGAGGAACTCGGTGCGGAAGCCGATGAGGCCACGGCTCGGCACGAGGAACTCGAGGCGCACCCAGCCGGTGCCGTGGTTCGACATCGTGATCATGCGGCCCTTGCGCGCGGCGAGCAGCTGCGTCACGGCGCCGAGGTACTCCTCGGGCACGTCGATCGTGAGGTCCTCGAAGGGCTCGTGCGTGTGGCCGTCGACCTGGCGCGTGACGACCTGCGGCTTGCCGACCGTGAGCTCGTAGCCCTCGCGGCGCATCTGCTCGACGAGGATGGCGAGGGCCAGCTCGCCGCGGCCCTGCACCTCCCACGCGTCGGGCTCGCCGATGTCGAGCACGCGCAGCGACACGTTGCCGATGAGCTCGCGGTCGAGGCGGTCCTTCACCATGCGCGAGGTGAGCTTGGAGCCCTTGACCTTGCCGACGAGCGGCGACGTGTTCGTGCCGATCGTCATCGAGATCGCGGGGTCGTCGACCGAGATGGGCGGCAGCGGACGCACGTCCTCCGGGTCGGCGAGCGTCTCGCCGATCGTGATGTCGGCGAAGCCCGCGACGGCGACGATCTCGCCGGCCGACGCCGACTCGGCGGGCACGCGGTCGAGCGCCTTCGTCACGAGCAGCTCGGTGATGCGCGCCGACTGCACGGAGCCGTCGTGACGCACCCACGCGACCGTCTGGCCCTTGCGCATCGTGCCGTTGAAGATGCGCAGCAGCGCGATGCGGCCGAGGAACGGCGATGCGTCGAGGTTCGTCACGTGCGCCTGCAGCGGCGCCTCGTCGTCGTACGTCGGCGCCGGGATGTGCTCGAGGATCGACGCGAACAGCGGCTCGAGGTCCTCGCTCTCGGGCAGGTTGCCGTTGCCGGGCGACTCGATCGACGCACGGCCGGCCTTGCCCGACGCGTACACGACGGGCACGTCGAGCACGGCGTCGAGGTCGAGGTCCGCACGGTCCTCGGCGAGGTCGGATGCGAGGCCCAGCAGCAGGTCCTGGCTGTCGGAGACGACCTCGTCGATGCGCGCATCGGGACGGTCGGTCTTGTTGACGAGCAGGATGACCGGCAGCGACGCCTCGAGCGCCTTGCGCAGCACGAAGCGCGTCTGCGGCAGCGGACCCTCGGAGGCGTCGACGAGCAGCACGACGCCGTCGACCATCGACAGGCCGCGCTCGACCTCGCCGCCGAAGTCGGCGTGGCCGGGGGTGTCGATGACGTTGATCGTCACGGGCGAGCCGTCCGACGACGGGCCCGCGTAGCGGACCGCCGTGTTCTTGGCGAGGATCGTGATGCCCTTCTCGCGCTCGAGCTCGTTCGAGTCCATGACGCGGTCGTCGACCGTGCCGTGAGCGGCGAAGGAGTTCGTCTGCTTGAGCATGGCGTCGACGAGGGTCGTCTTGCCGTGGTCGACGTGCGCCACGATGGCGACGTTGCGGATGTCTGGACGCGTGGCAGTGGCCATGCTCAGCCTCTCGGGCTCGGGATGCGGCTCGCAGGGCACCGTCGCGACGCAGGTCGCGAGCGGCACCGCCGCGCGGAAGTCGCTGCGGGACGGATGTCGGGACGGCGCGCCGACGCACGCATCCCTGCCTCGATGCTACCGCGTCGAGGCAGGGATGCAGGGCATGGCCGCGCGGGGCGTCAGCCCTTGGCGCGGATGCGGTCCTCGCGGCGGGCGCGCTGGGCGATGGGATCGGGCAGCGGCACGGCCGAGATGAGGCGCTGCGTGTAGGGGTCCTGCGGGCGACGCAGGATGTCGTCGCGCGTGCCCTGCTCGACGATGCGGCCCTTGCGCATCACCGCGATGCGGTGCGCGAGCGAGTCGACGACGGCGAGGTCGTGCGTCACGAAGAGGCAGGCGAACTGCAGCTCCTGCTGGATGCCGGTGAGCAGCTCGAGGAAGCGCGCCTGCACCGACACGTCGAGCGCCGAGGTGGGCTCGTCGGCGATGAGCAGCTCGGGTGCGAGCGCGAGCGCGCGGGCGATGCCGACGCGCTGCTTCTGGCCTCCGGAGAGCTCATGCGGGTAGCGGTTGCGGTACGAGCGGGGCAGCTCCACCGATGCGAGCAGCTCCTCCACGCGCGTGGAGAGCGCCTTGCCCTTCAGCTCGCCGGCGAGCAGCAGCGGCTCGCCGATCGACTCGCCGATGGGCATGCGGGGGTTGAGCGACGACGACGGGTCCTGGAAGACGATGCCGGTGCGGCGCCGCAGCGGGCGCAGCTCCTTCATCGTCGCGGCCGAGATGTCGACGCCGGCGGCGACGAGGCGACCCGACGTGATCGGCAGCAGGCCGATCGCGGCACGGCCGAGCGTCGTCTTGCCCGAGCCCGACTCGCCGACGAGGCCGACGATCTCGCCGGGGAAGACCTTGAGGTCGATGTCCTCGGCGGCGCGGAACGCGGGCACGCGGCCGCGCTTGGGGTACTCGATGACGACGTTGTCGAAGTGCAGCACGGGCTCGACGCCCTCGACCTCCTTCGTCGCCTCGACGACGCGGCCGGTGCGGTCCTCGTCGATGCCGAGGTACGGCACCGAGGCGAGCAGCTCCTTCGTGTACTCGTGCGTCGGGCGCTGGAAGATGTCGAGCGACGTGCCGCGATCGACGACGGCGCCGTTCTTCATGACGATCATGTGGTCGGAGAGGTCGGCGACCACGCCCATGTCGTGCGTGATGAGGATCACGGCGGAGCCGAAGTCGTCCTTCAGCTTGCGCATGAGCTCGAGGATCTCGGCCTGCACCGTCACGTCGAGCGCCGTCGTCGGCTCGTCGGCGATGAGCAGCACGGGGTCGCACGCGAGCGACTGCGCGATCATGGCGCGCTGCCGCTGGCCACCCGAGAGCTGGTGCGGGTACTTGTTGAACGCCGTCGGCGGGTCCGGGATCTCGACGGCCGTGATGAGCTCGATCGCCTTCTCCTTGGCCTGCGCCTGGTTCAGGTCGAAGTGGCTCCGCAGCGCCTCGACGATCTGGAAGCCGATCGTGTAGACGGGGTTGAGCGCCGTCATGGGCTCCTGGAAGATGACGGCGATCTCGTTGCCGCGCACCTTGCGGAGCTCCTTGGGGTCGATGCCCTGGATCTCGCGGCCGAGCAGCCGCACGGAGCCCGAGACGCGCGCGTTGTACGGCAGCAGGCCGAGCAGCGCCATCGCCGTCGTCGACTTGCCGGAGCCGGACTCGCCGACGATCGCGAGCACCTCGCCGCGGCGCACCTCGAAGGAGACGTCCTTCACAGCCGGGTAGAAGGTGCCGTCGACCCAGAAGTCGACGTTGACGTTCGACGCCTCGAGCACGACCTCGGTCGGCGTCGGTGCGGATGCGGTGGGGACGGACTGGGTCACAGCCGTGCTCCTTCCATGCCTGGCAGGCGGGTCGTCGCGACTCTGGGAGACTCGACGGCATGGCCTACTCGAGAGCGGTGTTCCGCTCGGTGTTCGGACGTGTGATGACGGTCGTGATGGCCGTGCTCATGGCAGCGGCGGTCGGCGCGATCGTCGCGACCAACGACCTGTGGGGCATCGTGTGCCTCGTCTGGACGCCCATCCTCGCGGCGGTCCTGACGTGGGCGATCATGTGGCGTCCGCACGTGGTCGTCGACCACGGCGGCGTGGATGTCGTGAACCTGGTGTCCACGTGGCATGTGCCGTGGGGCGCCATCCAGCGCATCGACACGAAGTGGGCGCTCGAGCTCACGACCGAGCAGGGCCGCGTCACGGCCTTCGCCGCGCCCGCCCCGAGCCGCTACGGCGTCGCCAAGGTCACGCGCGACGACATCCGACTCGCGCGCGAGTCGTCGCTCGTCGGCGAGTCGATCCGCCCCGGCGACTCCGTGGAGTCGATCTCCGGCGCGGCCGCGCACGTGACGCGCACCCACTGGGAGGAGCTGCGCGACGCGGGCGAGCTCGCCGAGGGCGAGCGGGCGACGCGCACGTGGCATCCGCGCATCATCGCCGCGCTCGCCGGTCTCGGCGTGCTCGCGCTCGTCGGTCAGCTGGTCCACTGATCCGCTCCTAGCGACCCGTCGCGGGGTCGTCGCCGCGCACGATCGGCGGCTCGCCGTCGTCGCCGCCAGCCTCGGCAGGCGTCTCGTCGACGACCGACTCCGCGACCGAGGCGTGCGCCGGGTCGTCGGACTCGTGACCGCGCAGCACCGCGGCGTCGGCCGCGACCTTCGCGCGACGACGCATCGCCCGCTCGGAGGGCATGCGCTTCTGACGCGGGTCGAACGCGTCGCGCAGGCCGTCGCCGATGAAGTTGATGCACAGGGCGATGATGATGATGAACAGGCCGGGCCACCAGAACAGCCAGGGGCGCGTCTGGAACGCGGTCTGGTTGTCGGAGATGACGAGGCCGAGCGACGTGTCGGGTGCGCGCACGCCGTAGCCGAGGTACGACAGGGCGGTCTCGGCGAGGATGGCGCCGGCCATGAGCAGCGTCGTGTTGACGATGATCACGCCGATGGCGTTCGGCAGGATGTGCTTGAAGATGATCCGGCCGTTCGAGGCGCCGGCGACGCGCGCGGCGTCGACGAACTCCCGCTCGCGCAGCGTCAGGAACTCGCCACGCACGAGCCTCGCGAGACCCGTCCACGAGAACAGTCCGAGCACGAGGCCGAGGATCGCGGCGCCCAGGTTGCCGAACGTGGCACCGATGACCGCGCCCGCGATGATGAACGGGATCGTGATGATCACGTCGGTGAACCGCATGATGAGCGAGTCCACCCAGCCGCGGAAGAAGCCGGACAGCGAGCCGAGCACGATGCCGATCGTGGCGCCGATGATGCCGACGATCACCATGATCATGAGCGACTGCTGCGTGCCGCGCATGACGACCGCGAAGATGTCGTGGCCGACGGTGTCCTGACCGAAGGGGTGCTGCGCGGACGGACGACCGCCGTCGACGACGGGCGGGATGTCGTTCCAGCTGTACTGCCACCAGCCGGGGATGCGGATGCCCCACAGCGAGATGCCGACGGACGTGAAGGCGAGCACGATGATGAGCGCGAGCACGACCATGGCCGCGACGGCGCCGAAGTGGCGGAAGAACCGCTTGCGGACGATCTGCCCCTGGCTGAGGCCCTCGACCTCCTTCAGCTCGAGGTTCGACTCGGCGTCGGTGGCGTGGGGCTCGTTGGGCTGGGTCTGGAGTGTCATGGCTCAGCTCACCCGGATCCGGGGGTCGAGGGCCGCGTAGGCCAGGTCGGCGATGAGGTTGAAGAGGAGCGCGAGCGCACCCGTGACGATGAAGAACGCCATCACGGGGTTCGGATCCGTCCTGTCCAACCCTGTCTGGAAGAGGGTGCCCATGCCGTTCCATCCGAAGACGCGCTCGGTGATGACGGCGCCGCCGATGAGGCCGGCGATGTCGAACGCGATGATCGTCGCGATGGGGATGAGCGCGTTGCGGAAGGCGTGGCGCACGACGACGGTGCGCTCGGTGAGGCCCTTGGCGCGCGCCGTGCGGATGTAGTCCTGGTTCAGCACCTCGAGCAGCGACGCGCGCGTGTAGCGCGTGAAGCCGGCGAACGAGATGAGCAGGAGCGCGATCGACGGCAGCAGCAGGTGCGTGAGCGTGTCGAGGCTGAGCACCCAGAACGAGCCGTCGAGGTTCGGGGTCGTGGCGCCGATCGTCGCGATCGGGCGTCCGCGGATGCGGCCCGACTCGGAGTACGGCATCCAGACCTGCTGGATGCGGTCGACGATGATGACGAATCCCGAGAGGAACGCGACCCAGCCACCGATCTTCATCGCCTGCGAGCGCTGCTCGCCGCCGAAGAGCCATCCGATGCCGACGCCGACGAGCACCGTGACGACCGCGAGGAGCAGCAGGAACGGGATCGACATGACGAAGGCCGACGGGTTGAGCAGCGTGTACTGCAGCGGGACGTAGAGCACGATGCCCAGCAGGGCCACCGCGAGGCCGATGATGAGCGGCCGCTTGCGCTTGAAGCCCGACAGGATCGCGGTGACGCCGACGGCCGCGGCGATCATGAACGCGCCGACGATCACGATCGACAGGTCGGCCCCGCCGATGCGGAAGCGCGGGTCGAGGAACCAGCCGGTGCTGCTCATGTACACGAGCACGCCGGCGGTCGCGACGCCCGAGATGGCGAAGGTCGCCGCCTTGCGCTTGAGGTCGCCGCCGATGAGCGAGGCCCAGATCAGTCCGGTGATCACCGTGAACACCACGATGAACACGGGCGAGACCGTGCCGCCGTCCTGCAGGAAGTCGTTCAGGCCGATGGCGCCGAACTCCTTGAGCAGCACCGCGACCCAGAAGATCGGGAGCGAGAAGAACAGGAACGACACGAACGTGATGCCGTAGTCGTACGCGCTGTACTGACGCAGGGCGGTCGTGATGCCGATCACGATGCCGAGGATGATCGCGACGACGTTCGAGATGGTCACGAGCTGGATGGTCTGCCCCATCGCAGCCTCGAGCAGCACGACGACGGGCTGCTGCTGGATCGTGAATCCGAAGTCGCACTGGCCGATGAAGCATCCACCGATGCCGCTGAGCCAGATGAAGTATCGAAGGGGCGGCGGGACGTCGAGATGCAGGAGGCGGATGCGCGCCTCGATGAGCTGCTGGACGTTCGGCGCCTGGCTGCCTCGCAGGTCCTCGAGGGGGTCTCCCGAGAGGGCGACCATGTTGTACACGAGGAACGTTGCAGCGAGCAGGATGAGGATCGCTGCGATGAGGCGCCGGATGATGAAGGTCGCCATGAAGGCCTCTCTGTTGGAGAGATTTCGGGTAGTTCACGCGAGAAGGCGCCGGGCTGCGGGATAGCAGCCCGGCGCCTCCCCTGTAGGCGTCAGACCCTAGCAGGGCCGTTCGCCGGTGGTGTTACGTGGGTCAGGACTCCGTGACGTTCGTCTCGGTCGGCTCCCAGTCCCAGATGTTCCAGAAGATCGTCGGGGCGAGCGGCGACGGGTCGAGACCCGTGATGCGGTCGCTCCAGGCCGAGACTGCCGGGAACTGGAAGATGGTGATGCCGAACGCGTCCTCGATGAGGATGCGGTCGATCTCCTGCTGCAGGCGGAGCTGCTCGGCGGGGTCCGCCTCGCCGTTCAGCTGCGTGATGACCTCGTCCATCTCGGGGTTCGAGTAGAACGACATGTTGTTGATGCCATCGGTGGAGAAGTTCGGGCCTGCTGCGGCGACGCCGAGCGACGTCGACTGCCAGCCGAAGAGCGACGCGTCGTACGCGCCGGGCGTACCGAGGAGGCCGCCCCACTCCGGGCTCGAGCAGTCGGTCAGGTTCCAGCCGGCGAGCGCAGCGGACTGCTGCATGAGCTGGAACTCCTGCACGCGGCGGGGGTTCGTCGATGCGAACAGGAGGCAGACCTCCGTGCCCTCGGCGAGACCGGCCTGCTCGCGCAGCGCGATCGCCTGCTCGATGTCGACCTCCGCGTAGGCGTCGACGCCCGATGCTGCGACCGAGTCGTCGTAGCCCTCTGCGCCCGGCAGGAAGACCGCGGAGTCACGCGTGGTGGCCTCGGGGTTCAGCGGGACGATGAGGGTGTCGACGATCTCCTGACGCGGGATCGTGTGCAGGAACGACTGACGCGCCTCGAGGGTCGAGAAGACGCCCGGGTTGCGGCTCTGGTCGAACTGCAGGTCGACGTGCTCGTAGGTCGCGTCATCGCCGTACTGCACGGTGATGCCGTCGAGCGAGTCGAGCTGCTGGCGCACGTCGGCCGTGGCCTGCGGTGCGATGACGTCGACGTCGCCGTTCTGGAGCGCCTGCACGGCGGCGAGCGGGTCGGTGATGAAGCGCACCGTGACCTGCTCGACCTGCGGCTGGTGGTCGCCCACGTAGTTCTCGTTGGCCGAGAGCGTGATGTAGTCGTTCAGCACGAAGTCCGTGATCTGGTACGGGCCGCTCGAGACGAGGATCGACTCGTCCTCGGGCATCTCCGTGAAGTTGAAGCCGTTGTTCCAGAAGGCGGAGATCGCCGAGAGCGCCTCGGTGTCGCCGTCCTGGATCGCCGTCACGACGGCGTCCTTGGCCTCCTGCGGGTCCTCGATGCCGAGTGCCTGCTGGCCGATGACGTGCGCGGGCAGGCCGGCCTGGAAGGCGAGCTCCCAGTCGACGTAGAACGAGGAGTAGTTCAGCTGCACGCCGCGGCCGTCCTCGTTGACCTCGGGGACCTCCTGGACGAGGCCGAGACCCTCGGTCGGCGAGGCGCCGGAGTCGAAGAAGACCGTGTTCTCGGGGAACTCGGTGGTGAACTCGCCGGTCTCGGGGTCCTGGAACTCCGCGGCGTCGAAGTCCTCGGTGTTGTAGAAGCCCGACAGCGCGGCCCAGTTGAGCAGCATGTCGGCCGAGTCGACGGCGACGCCGTCGGACCACTGCACGCCCTCGTTGATCGTGTACTGCACCTGGAGCGGGTCGTCGGACAGCAGCTCGTACGTGCCGAAGGACTCGTCCTGCTGCAGCTCGGGGGTCGAGTCGTAGAAGTTGAACCCCCCGTACGTCATGTAGTTGATGTTGTTGTTGGCGGTGGCGTTGCCGAACGACGTGTTGCCGTTCGCCGAGTAGAACGGCTGGTTCCACGCCACGGTGATCGACGAGCCCTCGACGATCTCCTCGCCCGAACCCCCGGGAGTGGGGGTGCAGGCGGAGAGCGCCAGTGCGCCGACGGCCAGTGCGGCACCGCCCACTGCGAATCGGTTGATTCTCACTGTTCCTCCTGTGCAGGGTGGGCGCACGACCGGGGCCGTGCGTCCATGAATGCCCCAAGCGTAGGGATGGGTGACTGACCGCTGCGTCACAGTCGCGCGATCGTTACCAAGGCGTATCCGAACGGGTGCAGCCTTTCCAGCGACTATGCACGATCGTTGCGAAGCACGCAGTCTTCACGCGCGTTTCTCGCATTCGCGATGCTTGGATGCATCAGGGTGCGCGCGTAGGGACGCGCCTAGACTGGCCATCGTGACCCCGGCCCTGCTCGTGTTCGATGGCGACTGCGGCTTCTGCACGACCGCGGTGGACCGCCTGCGGGCCGTGCTCCCCCGCTTCCCCGAGGCGCAGCCCTGGCAGCGGCTCGACCTCGCGTCGCTCGACCTCACGATCGACGACGTCACGACGTACGCGTGGCTCATCGACCGCGCATCCGGCCGTCGGTGGCATGGCGCGCAGACGTTCGCGGCGCTGCTGCTCGGGCAGCGCGGCGTGCTCCCCCGGCTCGCGGGCGCCGCGCTGGCAGCGCCGGGCGTGCGCGTGCTCGCGGGCCTCGGCTACGACTGGGTCGCGACGCACCGGCACCGGCTGCCGGGAGGCACCCCCGCGTGCGCCCTCCCCGCACCCGGCGCGATCGGGGATGACGCGTGACCACGACGGCCGCGCGCACGTGGTTCCCCGCCGTCGACCCGCTCGTCGGCTCGCGTCGCTCGCGCTGGGTCGAGATCGGTTGCGTGCTGCTCGTGTCGCTCGGCGCGAGCGCCATCTACGCCATCATCCAGATCGCCGACCTCGCGACGAGGCCCGATCCGATCGGCGAGCAGGTCGTCGCGCTCAACCCCTCGCGCAGCGATCGTGCGTGGCTCGACCTGGCGTACCAGCTCACTGGCCACCTGCTCGACCTCGTGCCGGTCGTGCTCGTGTGCTGGCTGCTGTGGCGTGCGCGTCGCCCGCACCTCGCGCGTCTCGGCATCACGTTCGACCGCCCGGGCCGCGACCTCGGCTGGGCCGCGGTGCTGCTGCTCGTCGTGGGCATCCCGGGCCTGGCGATCTTCGCAGCCGGGCGCGCGCTCGGCGTCACGGCCGCCCTCGCGCCGAGCCCCCTCGACGCGCAGTGGTTCACGGTGCCGATCCTGCTGATCGCCGCGTTCCGCGCCGGCGTGACGGAGGAGGTCATCGTGATCGGCTATCTCTTCGAGCGGCTGCGGAGCCTCGGATGGGGCAGGTACCAGATCATCGTCGGCGCCGCCGTGCTGCGCGCGACCTACCACCTGTACCAGGGCGTGGGCGGGTTCTTCTCGAACCTGCTGCTCGGCCTGCTGTTCGGATGGCTCTACACGCGCTTCGGCCGCCTGCTGCCGCTCGTGATCGCGCACATCCTCATCGACGTCGTCGCGTTCGTCGGCTACCCGCTCGCCGCTGGGGCGTGGCCGGCGCTCTTCGGGCTCGACTGAGCCGACCTACTCCTCCGGCAGCGCCCAGGCCGGCAGCTGCCACGTGAGGCGCGCGTCGGGCCCGTTGCGCGGCTGCACGCCATCGATGCCGGGGGCGACGACGTCGGCGACGACCACGGTCGACAGCGGCAGCACGACGCCCTGCGCGACGATCGACGTCTCGGCGATCACGAGCTGGTCGCGGACGTCGTTCGCCTCCACCGCAGCGCCGGAGGCCGCGATGGCCTCGTCGCGCGCCGCATCGCCGATGCCCGTGAGGTTCGCCGCGCCACCCGTGCCCCATTGCGCAGCGGCCTCGGCGGCGCTCGTCGGCAGCGCGACCTGGGTGATGACGGCATCCCAGCCGCCCTCCGCGATCCGCGCGTCGAGATCGTCGGTGCCGCAGTCGGTCACGGCCCAGCCGGACTCGGCGACGCCCGTCGCGAGCGCCTGGAACGCGCGCACCGCGTACGGCTCGCCCCGGTCGTAGACGACGCACACCGCCGTGCCCGCCGCGACGCCCGCCTGCTCACGCTCGACCGCCGCGAGCTCCGCGTCGGGCGAGCCCCACAGCGCGTTGAAGCCGGCGTCCTGCAGCGAGATCGCGTACCCGTCGCTGCTCGTCGGGAAGAGCACCGAGTCGGTCGACGACATCTCGGCGCTCCACGCGCCCGTCGCGGCCGCCACGACGTCGGAGCGCGGGATCGCGTGCAGCAGCGACTGCCGTGCCAGCGTCGACTGCAGCACGCCCCGATCGCCGCGGAACTGCATCGTCCAGATGCTGCCGGTCTGCGTCGCCGTCATGACGAAGTCGTCGCGCGTGAGGTCGCGGACGACCTCCCAGTTCTCCTCCGTCGGCACGACCTCGACGACCTCCACGTCGGAGCCGACAGCCGTGAGCAGGCGATCGGCGGGCAGCGCCGCGAGCTCGACGGTCTCGATCGTCGGCGTCGCGCCCGAGTAGCGCCGGTTGACGACGAGCGTCACCCCGCCCTCGTCGGCGGCGTCGACGACGTACGGGCCGCTCGACACCAGCAGCGACGCATCCGTCGATCCCGACACCGCGAAGCCCGTGCTCCACGCATCGGCGATCGCGGCGAGGCGCTCGGGGTCGCCGATGCGGATGGCCTCGAGCACCGCCTGCTTCGCCTCCATGGGGTCCTCGATGCCGAGCGCGAGGCGTCCGACGACGTGCGCGGGCACCGCGACGTCGAGCATGGTCTGCCAGTCGGCGACGGATGCCGACAGCGGCACCTCGATCGCCCGAGCGAACTCGTCGACGCTGGGCAGGCCGTCGGCGAGCGCGAGGCCGCCGGGGTCGGCGACGTCGAACCATGCGACGCCGTCGGGCACGGCGAGCTCGCCCGCGTCGTCGAGGGCCGCGTCGGCGTCGAAGCCCTCGGGCGCGAGCGCGTTCGAGCCGGCCGCCCACGCGAGCAGCAGGTCGGCGGCATCGAGCGGCACGGAGTCCGACCACATGACGTCGTCGGCCAGGTCGTAGCGCACGGTGAACGGCTCGTCGTCGACGATCTCGACCTCGCCGAGGTCGCGGTTCGGCGCGAGCGTGCCGTCGTTCCCGATCGAGGCGAACTGCGACCGCGTCGCGGCGGCGACGTCGAGGTTCGCCGCGGTCGCGCCCTCGCGCGATGCCGCGTTGACGCTCGTGAGCTCGCCCTGCCAGCCGATGGAGATCTCGGAGCCTGCGATCACCGACGGCGGCAGCGACGCGCCGCATCCCGTGAGCAGCAGGGACGCCGCCACGACGGCGACGAGCGGGCGCGCACGGCGCATGGCCACCTCCGGATCGTCCGATGGCACCTCGGGCATGCGGAGCCGGGGTGCGCCGACGATCCTACGGACGCACCCTGACGGTCGCTGCCAGTTGGCGCGCAGCCGGCCGGCGTGCATCCGCGATGCGGCGGACGCACCCCGGCCGGGCGCGCTGCGCGTCAGTCGGCGAACGCCTCCGGCGGCGGGCACGCGCACACGAGGTTGCGGTCGCCGAAGGCCTGGTCGATGCGCGACACCGGCGGCCAGTACTTGGCGTGCTCGACGCCCGGCACGGGGAAGACCGCCTGCTCGCGCGTGTACGGACGGTCCCAGTCGCGCACGATCGAGCCCGCCGTGTGCGGCGCACGGCGCAGCGGGCTCGACTCGAGGTCCCACTCGCCCGCCGCGACGCGCTCGGCCTCGGCCTTGATCGCGATCATGGCGTCGCAGAACCGGTCGAGCTCGCCGATGTCCTCCGACTCCGTCGGCTCGACCATGAGCGTGCCCGCGACGGGGAACGACATCGTCGGCGCGTGGAAGCCGTAGTCGACGAGGCGCTTCGCGACGTCGTCGTTCGTGACCCCCGTCGCCTCCTTGAGCGGACGCAGGTCGAGGATGCACTCGTGCGCCACGAGCCCGCCGGGGCCCGCGTAGAGCACCGGGAAGTGGTCGCGCAGACGTGCGGCGACGTAGTTGGCCGCGAGCACCGCCGCGCCCGTCGCCGCCGTGAGACCCTCGGTGCCCATCATCCGCACGTAGCTCCACGAGATCGGCAGGATCGACGCCGAGCCCCACGGCGCCGCCGACACCGGCTGCGCACCGAGCGTCAGGCCGTCGACCGTGATCGGCGCCTCGCGCGGGTCGCGCGGCAGGAACTCCGCGAGGTGCTGCTTCGCCGCGACGGGGCCCACGCCCGGGCCGCCGCCGCCGTGCGGGATGCAGAACGTCTTGTGCAGGTTGAGGTGGCTCACGTCGCCGCCCACGTCGCCGAACGACGCGTGGCCGAGCAGCGCGTTGAGGTTGGCGCCGTCGATGTAGACCTGGCCGCCCGCCTCGTGCACGAGATCGCACACGCGCCGCACGCTCGCCTCGTAGACGCCGTGCGTCGACGGGTACGTGATCATGAGCGCCGACAGATGCTCGGCGTGGGCCTGGACCTTCGCCTCGAGGTCGGCGAGGTCGACGTCGCCCGCCTCGTCGGTCGCCACGACCACGACGCGCATGCCCGCGAGCACCGCCGAGGCGGCGTTCGTGCCGTGCGCCGACGCCGGGATGAGGCACACGTCGCGCGCCTCGTCGCCCCGCGAGCGGTGGTAGCCGCGGATCGCCAGCAATCCGGCGAGCTCGCCCTGGCTGCCCGCGTTGGGCTGCAGCGAGACGACGTCGTAGCCCGTGAGCGACGCGAGCCACGACGAGAGCTCGTCGATCATCGCGAGCGTGCCCGCGGCATCCCCGACGGGCGCATACGGGTGCAGCTCGGCGAATGCCGGCCACGTCACGGGCTCCATCTCGGTGGCCGCGTTGAGCTTCATCGTGCACGAGCCCAGCGGGATCATGCCGCGGTCGAGCGCGTAGTCCTTGTCGGCGAGGCGCTTGGCGTAGCGCATGAGCGACGTCTCGGACCGGTGCGTCGCGAAGACCTCGTGCGTCATGTACTCGGTCGTGCGCGGCATGGCGATCGACGGCGCGACGGCCCCCGCGTCCTCGAGGTCGAGGGCGGCGAGCAGGTCGCCGATGCCCGTCTCGGCCCACACCTCGTCGACCGACGCCTGCAGCGTGTCCTCGTCGACGACGTGCACGAGCACGCCGCGGGCGCGCGCCTGCTCGCCCATCTGGCGCGCGCGGCCGGGGACGCGCAGCCGCACGGTGTCGAAGACGTCGTCGTGCACGACCTCGACGCCCGCGGCACGGGCCGCGGCCTGCAGGCGCAGGGCCGCCAGGTGCACGTCCTCGGCGATCCGTCGGATCCCCTCCGGACCGTGGTAGACGGCGTACATCGACGCCATGACCGCGAGCAGCACCTGCGCGGTGCAGATGTTGCTCGTGGCCTTCTCGCGGCGGATGTGCTGCTCGCGCGTCTGCAGCGTGAGGCGGTAGGCGGGGTAGCCGTCGGCGTCCTTCGAGACGCCGACGAGACGACCGGGCATCTGGCGCTCGAGACCCGAGCGCACCGCGAGGTAGCCGGCGTGCGGGCCGCCGAAGCCCATCGGCACGCCGAAGCGCTGCGTCGAGCCCACGGCGATGTCCGCGCCGAGCTCGCCGGGCGACTCGATGAGGGCGAGCGCCAGCAGGTCCGCCCCGGCGACGACGACGCCACCCGAGGCCTTGACCTCGTCGATGACGGGTCGCGGGTCCCACACGCGCCCCGAGGCGCCCGGGTACTGCACGAACGCACCGAAGCACTCCGGCACGTCGTCGCCGAACGCGGTGACGTGCAGCTCGATGCCGACGGCCTCGGCACGATGCGCGAGCAGCGCCTTCGTCTGCGGCAGCGCATCCGCGTCGACGAGGAAGACGTTCGACCTCGACTTCGACACGCGGCGGGCGAGGAGCATGCCCTCGACGACCGCCGTCGACTCGTCGAGCATCGACGCGTTCGCCGTGTCGAGGCCCGTGAGGTCGGAGACCATCGTCTGGAAGTTGATGAGCGCTTCGAGGCGCCCCTGCGAGATCTCGGGCTGGTACGGCGTGTACGCCGTGTACCAGGACGGGTTCTCGAGGATGTTGCGGCGGATCGGCGCGGGCGTGATCGTGCCGTGGTAGCCGAGGCCGAGCGCGCTGCGGCGCACGGTGTTGCGGCTCGCGAGCTCCTTGAGCCGCTCGGTCGCCTCGCGCTCGGTGAGCGCCGCACCGATGCCCTCGGGCGTCGAGCGGATGCCTGCAGGCACCGCCGCGTCCATGAGCGCCTCGAGCGAGTCGTGGCCGAGCAGCTGCAGCATCGTCTGCTGCGCCGCCGCTCCCGTGCCGATGTGGCGGTCGCGGAACGCCCGCATCAGCCGAGCGTCGCCTGGTAGGCGGCGGCGTCGAGCAGCTCGGGCTCCGACGTGAAGCGCACCTTCACGAGCCAGCCCGTGCCCTCGGCGTCCTGGTTGACGAGCGTGGGGTCGTCGGACACCGAGTCGTTGGCCTCGACGACCTCGCCGTCGGCGGGGGCGAAGAGCTCGCCGACCGACTTCGTCGACTCGATCTCGCCGATCGCCTCGCCCGCCGCGAACGTGCGGCCGGCCTCGGGCAGGTCGACGTAGACGACGTCGCCCAGCTGCTGCTGCGCGTGCTCGGTGATGCCGATGACGTGGACGTCGCCCTCGGCGCGCACCCACTCGTGGTCTGCGGTGTACTGCGTGGTCATGCTCGCTCCTGACGGCGGTAGAAGGGGAGGTCGACGATGGTGACGGGGATGCGCGTGCCGCGCACGTCGATCGCGAGGGACCCCGAGTGGCCGGGGGTCACGAGCGCCATGGCGATGGGGTGGCCGAGCGTGGGCGACAGCGCACCCGACGTGACGACGCCCACCTCGGCGTCGCCGTCGACCACGGCGTAGCCCGCACGGCCGGCGCGGCGCCCCTCGGCGACGAGGCCCACGAGCACGGGGGCGTCGGCGGCGGGCCCTGCCTCGACGGCGGCGCGGCCGACGAAGTCGCCCTTGGTCTTCAGCGCGACGGAGCGGCCGACGCCGACCTGCGCGGGCAGCGTCTCGGTCGACAGCTCGTGGCCGTACAGCGGCATGCCCGCCTCGAGGCGCAGCGTGTCGCGGGCGGCGAGGCCGGCGTGGACGAGGCCGAGCGGCGTGCCGACGCGTACGAGCGCATCCCACAGGTCCTCCGCGGCGTGGTTCGGCACGTAGAGCTCGAAGCCGTCCTCGCCCGTGTAGCCCGTGCGGGCCACGAGCACGTCCTCGCCCTCGAAGATCGCCTCGAGGATGCGGTAGTAGCCGAGGTCGTCGAGCGGCTCGGACTCGAGGCCGATGGCCTCGACGATCGCCTGCGACGCCGGCCCCTGCACGGCGATGAGCGCCGTGTCGTCGGTCTCGTCGACGACGGTGGCGTCGAATCCGGTGACCCGGTCGGCGAGCGCCTCGACGACGACCGCGCGGTTGCCGGCGTTCGCCACGACGAGCCACTCGGTGGTGCCGAGGCGGTAGACGATGAGGTCGTCGAGGATGCCGCCCGAGGCGGCGAGCAGCAGCGTGTAGCGCGCCTGGCCCAGCTCGAGCGCCGAGAGGCGACCGGCGAGCGCGTGGTCGAGGAACGCCCCGGCCTCGGCGCCGCGCACGCGCAGCTCGGCCATGTGGCTGAGGTCGAAGAGGCCGGCGCGCTCGCGCACGGCGGCGTGCTCGGCGAGGTCGGAGCCGTAGCGCAGCGGCATCATCCAGCCACCGAACTCGGTGAGCTGCGCGCCGGCGGCCGCGTGTCGGGCCTCGAGCGGGGTGTGCAAGATCTCGGGCATGAGTCCTCGGGTCGTGAAGGGTCGGGACTCCCCCTCAGTCGCATCGTTCGACGATGCTCCTGAGCGGCCTGCGCATGCGGTCTTCGGACCTGAGAGGTTGGCGGGGAGTGCTTGCTCCTTCGGTGTCGCGCGAGGCGACTCTTCCGCATGGGCTGCGACGGCCGGTTCTGCAGTTGTGCTCCGATCGTAGCCGACGGAGACGGCGGGACGCCGCCGTGTCGGCTCGACGAGGAGTCAGCGCTCGTCGTCGGTCTCGTCCTCGACGAGGAGGTCCTTGCGGTACTGGCCCGCGAGGTACGCCGAGCGCGACATCATCTGGCTCGCGACCGGGGCCGTGAGCAGCTGCAGCAGCGCCACGAGCAGCAGCATCCCCGTCGCGAGCGGGTCCCGCAGCTCGAGGGCGAGGCCGATGGCGATGAGGGCGATGCCGAGGGTCTGCGGCTTCGACGCCGTGTGCATGCGACCGAGGGCGTCGGGCAGCCGCAGGAGACCGAAGGCCGCGACGACGGTGAGCACGGCGCCGAGCAGGATGAGCACGGCACCGGCGACGGTGAGGACGGTGTCGAGCGGGCTCATGCGTCGTCCTCCTCGTGGCCGCGCACGGCAGCCGCCCGACCGGCGACGAACCGCGCCATCGCCACCGTGCCCGCGAAGGCGACGAGCGAGAGCACGAGCATGACCGGCACGGTGTACGAGTGCTGCGACACGGCGGCCTCGATGGCGAGCACGCCGACGACGACGGCGATGAGCACGTCGGTCGCGAGGACGCGGTCGATGGGCGACGGACCGCGCACGAGACGGATGATGGCCATGACGGCCGCGATGGCGAGCAGCACGCCCGCGACGACGAGCACCCATGTGCTCATGCGGTCACCTCCTCGTAGCGTGCGCGCTCCTCGCGCGAGGCGAACGCGCGCACGAGCAGCCGCTCGGCCTCGTGCACCTCGTCGCGAGCCCGCTGGATCGACTCGGGGGTCGACGCGTCGAACACGTGCATGACGAGCTCGTGGCGATCGAGGTCGACGATGACCGAGCCGGGGATGAGCGTGACGACCTCGACGGTCATGGCCTTCACGAAGGGGCTGTCGCTGCGCAGCGCCACGCGGATCAGCGCGTGCTGCACGGGTCGCCGCACCGCGAGCACGCCGATCGACACGACGACGCTCGCGCGCACCAGCCCCCAGCCGGCCCACGCGATGAGCCGCAGCAGCGCGAACGGACGGAACCGCTCCATCTCGGGCACGTCGGGCAGCGGGAACGCGATCTGCACGACGAGCGCGACGACGAGCCCGAGCACGGCGGCGGCGATCGACAGGTCGCCCCACAGCACCATCCACACGATCGTGAGGCCGATCGTGGCGGTCCACGACAGTCGCGCCTTCAGGCGCCGGTGCACGCGTCGCATCAGGGCATCGCCTCCTCGACGGCGGTGACGTAGGTGCGGTCGCGGAGGTCGTGGGCCGCATCCGTCGCGAACGTCGACAGCGGGCCGGCGACGACCGAGATCGCGCAGGTGATGGCGACGAGCGCACCGGCCGTCACGAGCCACGACGCGGGCAGCCTGCGATGCTCCGGGTGCTCCTCGCGCTCCGGCTCCCAGAACGCGCGGTGCCACACGCGGATGATCGCGAGCAGCGTCAGCAGGCTCGTCGCGATGCCGCCGAACACGAGCGCGTACGCGAGCGGCGTGCCCTCGGCGATGCCCGCCTGGAAGAGCGCGACCTTGCCGAGGAAGCCCGAGAACGGCGGCAGGCCGGCCAGGTTGATCGCCGGCACGAAGAACAGCACCGCGAGCACCGGCACGGCTGCCAGGCCGCCGATCTTCGACATCGACGTCGACCCACCCGCGCGCTCGATGAGGCCGACGACGAGGAACAGCGCCGTCTGGATGAGGATGTGGTGGGCGACGTAGAAGATCGAGCCCGCGAGCCCGGCCTCGCTGGCGAGGCCGATGCCGAGCACCATGTAGCCGATGTGGCTCACGAGCGTGAACGACAGCAGTCGCTTGATCTCGTTCTGCGCGAGCGCGCCGAGGATGCCGACGATCATCGTGGCGAGCGCGGCCCACAGCAGCAGGTCGGTGAGCGGACTGTCGGGGAACAGCAGCGTCTGCAGTCGGATGATCGCGTAGACGCCGACCTTCGTCAGCAGGCCCGCGAACACCGCCGTGACCGAGGCCGGCGCGGTCGGGTACGAGTCGGGCAGCCACGACGACAGCGGGAAGATGGCCGCCTTGATCGCGAAGACCGTGAGCAGCAGCAGCTGGATCGTGAGCTGGATGCCCTCGCCGAGCTGCGGCAGCCGCTCGGACATCTGCGCGAAGTTCACGGTGCCGACCGCCGCGTAGACCACGGCGATCGCGATGAGGAAGAGCGTCGACGAGACGATGCTCACGACGATGTAGGTGCTGCCGGCCCGCACGCGCTCTCGGGGCGCGCCGAGCGTCAGCAGCACGTACGAGGCGAACAGCAGCATCTCGAAGCCGACGAACAGGTTGAAGAGGTCGCCGGAGAGGAAGGCGTTCGCGACGCCCGCCGAGAGCACGAGGTACGTGGGGTGGAAGATCGACACGGGCGCCTGCGACGTGCCCGCATCCTGGTCCTGCCGCGTCGCGAACACGAGCACCGTGATCGTCACGATGCTCGACACGAGCACCATGAGCGACGACAGCCGATCGGCGACGAGCACGATGCCGAGCCCCTCGGGCCATGCCCCGACCCAGAGCGCCTGCGGGCCCTCGGTGGACTGCCACACGAGCAGCGCGGCCACGACGAGCACGAGCGTCAGCGACGTCGCCGACACGATGCGCTGCACGCGCGGGCTGCGCGGGAAGCACATGGCGATGCCTGCGCCGATGAGCGGCAGCAGCACCGGCAGCGGGATGAGGTTCACGGCGTCCATCAGCCTCTCCCCTCCGGATCGATCGTCTGCTCGCTGTCGCTGTGGTCGGCGCCGGGCGCCGGCAGATGCTCGTGCGCGGCGTCGTCGGGCAGGGCGGCCTCCGGCACGGCGTCGGGCGCCTGCACGCCGCCGGACTCGGTGTCGTCGTCGACGCCCGGCCGCTCCGCGAACGATGCCGACGTCATGTCCGCCTCGGCGCGACGGCGCACGAGCGCGTCCTCGACGTCGTCGGCGACCTCGTCGTGCCCGTCGAGCTGGAACGAGCGGTACGACAGCGCGAGCATGAAGGCGCTCGCGGCGAGCGAGATGACGATGGCGGTGAGCACGAACGCCTGCGGCAGCGGGTCGGCGATCTCCTCGCGGCCCTCGCCGATGATCGGCGCGCGCCCCGCGGCACCGCTGGCGACGAGGAACAGCAGGTTGACGCCGTTCGACGCGAGGATCACGCCGGCCATGATGCGCAGGATCGATCGCTCGAGGATGAGGTAGACGCCGCAGGCGATGAGGATGCCGCCTGCGACGACGAGGGCGAGGCTCGGGATCACGACGACTCCCCCGTCCGGGCTCGGTCGGACGATGCGACGGGCACGGGTGCGACGCCCTGGCGCACCTGCACGTCGATGCCGGCGCCGAGGCTGCGCACGAAGTCGAGCATGGCGCCGACGACGATGAGGTAGACGCCGACGTCGAACACGACGGTCGTCACGAGGTAGGACTCGCCCAGCACGGGCAGGTCGAGGTCGATGCGGTACGACTCGCCGATGCGTCCGCCGACCAGCACGGGCCAGAGCATGCTCGCGGCAGCGGTCGCGATGCCGACGCCCAGCAGGCGGCCCGCGTCGAACGGCGCGGCGTTCGCGAGCTCGTCGCGGCCGGCCGCGAGGTACCGCAGCGCGATGGCAAGACCGCCCACGAGGCCGCCTGCGAAGCCGCCGCCGGGCAGGTTGTGGCCGACGAGCAGCAGGTAGATCGAGACGACGATCATGACCGGGAACATGAGGCGCGTCATCATCTCGAGCACGGGCGCGGCCTCGGGCGCGTCGATGCCGCGTCCGCCGCGCAGGAAGGCGCTGGATCGGCCGCCGCTCGCGTCCGGTCGGCCGCGGTCGCCGCGCAGCGTGCCGCGCGGATCGGCGGAGCGCGTGCGGATGAAGATGAGGCTCGCGACGCCCGTGGCGGCGACGAGCAGCACGGCGATCTCGCCGAGCGTGTCCCAGGCGCGGATGTCGACGAGGGTGACGTTGACGATGTTCGAGCCGTAGCCGAAGTCGTAGGCGCGCTCGTAGAAGCGGTCGGAGATCGGGGTGTCGATGCGCGAGCCTGCGGCCGCGACGGCGATGAGCGACGCGACGGCGCCCACGCCGACGGCGAGCGCGGCGCGGAGCCAGCGCCCGGACTTCAGCGGACGGTTCGTGAAGTACTTCGGCTGCCTGCGCAGCACGAGCACGAGCAGCACGAGCAGCACGGTCTCGCACAGCACCTGCGTGAGCGCGAGGTCGGGGGCGCCGTGGAGCAGGAAGAGCAGCGCGACGCCGTAGCCGACGACCGACAGCAGCATGAACGTCTTGAGGCGACCGCGGGTGTTGGCGGCGAAGATCGCCGCGACGGCGACGGCGGCGACGACGACGAGCTGCGCCGGGCTGTCGGCGAGCCGCACGGGCTGGATGAAGGAGCCCGTGGCGAGCACGACCACGCCGGGCAGCGCGACGACGGCGGCGAGGATCGTGGAGACGTGCAGGGGCAGCGAGCCCGTCTGCGTGCGGCCCGTCACCTCGACGGCGAGGCGGTCGATGCCGCGGATCAGCCCGCGGAAGCCGCGCTCGAACGGGTCGACGAGCTCGTGGTCGCGGAGGCGACGACCGAGGCTGAGCCAGACGAGGGTGCCGACGACGAGCGCGGCGAGCGTGAGCAGCAGCGGCACGGTGACGCCGTGCCAGAGCGCGAGGCGCTCGATGTCGTCGGCGCCGAGCGCCGGCTGGAACGCGGGCTCGAGCACGCGGGTCACGGCCTCGCCCGCGAAGCCGAGCCCGAGGCCCGCGGCCGCGAGGGCAGCGGGGAACGCGACCATCGGCCACGCGAGGTCGCCCGACGCGGTGGCCTCGTCGCGGCGGCGGCCGAGGAAGACCGTGACGGTGAGGCGCAGCGTGTACGCGACCGTCATCGCGGCGCCGACGGCGAGCGCGACGAGCGCGACGTAGCCGACCCACGGGTCGAGCCCGTCCATGTGCGCCGCGTGCTCGGCGGCGGCGAGGCCCGACTCCTTCGCGACGAACGCGAAGGCCGGGGGCACGCCCGCCATCGCCGCGGCCGCGACGAACGCCGCGATGGCGAGCACCGGATGCTCGCGACCGACGCCACCGAGCCTGCGCAGGTCGCGCGTGCCGTACGTGCGGTCGACGGCGCCGACGACCATGAAGAGCGCCGCCTTGAACATCGCGTGCGCCGCGAGCATCGCGAGACCCGCGAGCATCGCCTGCGCGGTGCCGATGCCGAGGATCGTGATGAGCAGGCCGAGCTGGCTGACGGTGCCGTGGGCGAGCAGCACCTTCGCATCCGTCTGCTTCAACGCCCGCGCGGCGCCGAGCAGCATGGTCACGGCGCCGAGCACGATGAGCGAGGGACGCCACCACGGCAGGTCCGCGAAGGCGGGCGTGAGCACGGCGACGAGGAAGACGCCGGCCTTCACCATCGCGGCGGCGTGCAGGAAGGCGGAGACGGGCGTCGGCGCCGCCATGGCGCCCGGCAGCCAGAACTGGAAGGGCACGATCGCCGACTTCGCGAGCGCGCCGACGACGGCGAGGGCGATGCCGATCGATGCGACGGCGGTCTGCGGCGCGTCCGCGAGCACGGCGGCGAGCGAGAGCGACCCGGCCTCGTGGCCGACCATGAGCACGCCGACGAGCAGCGAGAGTCCGCCGATCGTCGTGACCACGAGGGCCGAGTGGGCGGCGATGCGCGTCTTGCGCACGTGGTGGTTGAGGCCCACGAGCAGGTAGCTGAAGACCGTCGTGAGCTCCCAGAACACCACGAGCAGCACGAGGTCGTCGGAGAGGACGAGACCGAGCATGCTGCCTGCGAACCCGGTGAGCAGGCCGACGGTGCGCGGTGCGAGCGACCTCGAGCGGAAGTACCACGCGCAGTAGGCGAAGATCAGGGCGCCGACGCCCGTCACGACCATCGCGAGCAGCCACGCGGGAGGCGTGAGTCGCAGGTCGAGCGCGACGCCGAGCGTCGGCATCCACTCGAGCCGCTCCTGCAGCAGCTGCCCGTCGGCGACGGCGGGCGCCTGGAGCGCGAACCAGACGGCGCCGACCGCGCTGAGCGCGGCGGGGATGAGGAAGACCCGTCGACCGAGACGTGCGCTGAGCACGCTGGAGAGCAACGCCACGATGGCGTAGGCGGCGACGAGTGCGAGCACGGCGGCCTCTCTCGCGTCTGCACGACACGGATGGGGTCGGAGTGTCCTCCCAGCATACCGTCAGCGGCATGCAAGTGCGTCGACAGCCGGGGCATCGGTGCTCGCCGACGGCGAACGCCGCCTTCGTGTGCGATCGGCGCCGGGGGACGTGCTGCTCCGCCACCCCTTGTGCGACCGGCGCACCGCGGTCCTACGCTTCGCTCATCCGCGTGGAAGGAGGCGCCATGTCCCAGCGCCGTGTCCTCGCCGTCGGCCTCGCAGCCGTGCTCGCTGCGGCGCTCGCCGGCTGCATCCAGCTGCCGACGGTCGCGCCCGTCGCGTCATCGCCGGCACCGACCTCGGCCGCGCCGACGTCGAGCGCGCCCGAGACCTCCGCCGCGCCCACGCCGACCGAGACCGAGACCGAGGAGCCCGATCCCGGCGCAGGCGGCCTCGGTCCCTTCACCGTCGACGACGGCGCCGGCGACACGTGGACCTACACGGTCACGGGCTACGAGCTGCCGACGCAGATCGAGTCGGGATCCGTGCCGGCGGGCATGGAGGCGGTGTCGCTCATCATCGACGCGACGCACGACGCGGGCTCCGCGTCGTTCAACACGTGCTTCGAGGTGCAGGTCGTCACGGCGTCGGGCACGTACAGCTCGGGCGACGAGGCCTCGGCCGGCGTCACCGCCGTCAACGACACCTACTTCCTCAGCGAGTCGTTCACCGAGGGCCGCGCGATCGTCGCAGTGCCCACGGGCACGACGAGCGGGTCGTTCGTCGTGATCTCGCGCTTCGGCGACGACGTGCGGGAGTTCCCCTTCTCGGAGTGAAGGTCGGGCGCGCGTCAGGCCGCGAGCGCGCGCTCGACGTCGGCCGCGATGTCCTTGGGCTCGACCGTGGGCGCGTAGCGCTTCACGACCGCGCCATCGCGTCCGACGAGGAACTTCGTGAAGTTCCACTTGATCGCGTCGCCGAGGATGCCGCCCTTCTCCTTGCGGAGCCACTGGAACAGCGGGTCGGCGTCCTTGCCGTTCACCGCGACCTTCGTCGAGAGCGGGAACGTGACGCCGTAGTTCACCTGGCAGAACTCGGCGATCGCGGAGTCGTCGCCCGTCTCCTGCTTGAACTGGTCGGACGGGAAGCCGAGCACGACGAGGCCCTGCTCGCCGTACGTGCGGTAGAGCTCCTCGAGGCCCTCGTACTGGGGCGTGAAGCCGCACGACGACGCGGTGTTCACGACGAGCACCACCTGCCCTGCGTAGTCGGCGAGCGACTGCTCGGCGCCGTCGTTCCTGGTCATGCTGAAGTCGGCGATCGTCGTCATGGCGCCAGCCTGCTCCCGCTTCCTCTGCGTCGCCTATGCGCGATCGCGCGTGGCAGGCACGGCGAGCTCGATGGGACCGAGCGCGGCGGTCGCGACCTCCTGCGACACCGCCTCCCCTCCCCTGCGCGCGAAGAACGCGCGGCCCTCGGTGAGGTACCAGACGATCATGAGCACGATGCCGACGAGGAAGAGCCCGATCGCGATCGCGAGCGGCGCGCCGACGCCGAGGATGGGGGTGCCCGAGTAGGACGCCTCGGGATCGGCCTGCTCGATCGCGGCGGCGACGAGCAGCACGAGCAGCACGACCGACCCGACCGCGGGGCCGACCCCCACCAGCAGGAAGCCGCGCACGCTCTTCAGCAACGCGTGCCGCCAGTAGATGACGCAGGCGATGCCCGTGAGCGCGTAGTAGAACGCGACGACGATCGACAGCGCCGTGAGCGAGTCGAACAGGAAGTTCTCGCTCACGATCGACGCGACGACGTACCAGACAATGGCGACGACGCCAATGACCCACGTGCCGAACGCGGGCGTCTCGAAGCGCTCGTGCACCTTCGCGAAGGCCTTCGGGAACGCGCCCGCGACGGCCATCGACAGCGAGGTGCGGGATGCGGGCAGGATCGTCGTCTGCGTCGACGCGAGGCCCGAGATGATGATCGACAGCACGAGGATCCAGCCGAACGGGCCCATGACCTGGCTGGCGACGGCGCCGAAGAGACCCGCGTCGTCGTCGTACGCCTCGACCGCCGAGAGGCCCGCGACGCCGATGATCGCGATGGCGGTCGTGAGGTAGGTCACGAGCAGCAGCACCGTCGAGACGATGCCGGCGAGGCCCGGCGCCGTGGCGGAGTCCTTCGACTCCTCCGACAGGTTGACCGCCGACTCCCAGCCCCAGTAGATGAAGACGCCCAGCAGCATGCCGGCGATGAGCGCGCTCGGCTCGACGCCGACGGGGTTGAGCCAGTCGAGCGAGAACGTGGGCGCGTCGGCGGCGACGTTCCCCGTCGCCATCGCCGCGATGCCGAGGCCGGCGAACAGCAGCACGGCGCCGACCTGCGCGAGCACCATGACGCGCTGCACCATCGCCGACAGCTCGGTGCCGATGACGCAGATGAGCGTCATGACGACGATGATCACCACCGCGAGCGCCACGACGATCCACCGCGTGTCGCGCAGGTCGTGGAGGCCGACGATGTCGAGCAGGTAGTACGCCGAGACGTCGGCCTGCGCGCCGATCACGAGCACGCCGGTCGTGAAGATGGCCCAGCCGCCCATCCAGCCGACCCACGGACCCATGGCCCTCGTGACCCACGAGAACGTCGTGCCGCAGTCCTGGTCGGCGCGGTTCATGTACGAGAACGC
The DNA here is from genome assembly GCF_007679035.1 of Agrococcus jejuensis. Lineage (GTDB taxonomy): Bacteria > Actinomycetota > Actinomycetes > Actinomycetales > Microbacteriaceae > Agrococcus > Agrococcus jejuensis_A. The sequence goes on from NZ_VEFR01000001.1 coordinate 954,443, forward strand.
CCCGGCGATGAGGAACATGGGGATGAACGACACGAGCAGCACCGCGGGGGCCTTGACGCCGACGATGACGACGATCGAGCCGAGCACCGCCGCGAGCGAGTAGGCGGGCGCCGTGGAGTCGAGCCCGATGGCGAGGCCGTCCCAGAAGCCGATGGCGTTGGCCTTGAGGCCCTTGCCGCTGCGCTCGGGCTGCGTGGCCGGGGCCGCTGCGCTCGTGGCCTCGTCGGATGCCGACATGGCGCCTCCTTCGCTCGTGGTGCGATTCTGCACCCTCGACCGCCCCGCGCACGCTCGGCTCGTGCGCGGTCCCCCATCGCTAGGCTCGCGCCCATGCGCGCCGAGCACGGACGGATCGTCGACGTCGACTCCCTCGACCAGCTGGATCGGCTGCTCGTGCGCGGGGCCCGCGCCATGACGGGATGGCGGCTGCAGGACCTCGACCTGCGCGAGCGGGACGAGCAGCTGCGGCAGCTCGATCCGCAGGGCGCCGTGCTGCTGGGGTGCGACCTGACGCCCGAGCAGGAGGCCTGGCTCGTCACGGGCGGCGCGCTCGTGTTCCGCGACGTGCCCGAGACCCCGTTCAACGCGTACCGGTCGACGCTGTACTCGCCCGACGAGCTGCTCGACGTGCCGCCGGAGCAGCACGAGCGCAGCCTGGACGCGCGCGTGTACGTGTGGTCGCGGCAGCGGTCGCGCGACGTGGCGCACACGCTCGCGGCGGCGATGCACGACCACGCGATCGACGACGCGCTCGCGGCGTGGGTGCGCGGTCGCCGCGTCGTCGGCGTCATGGGCGGGCATCGCGTGCAGCGCGACGAGCCCGCCTACGCGGATGCGGCGCGCATGGGGCGGGCGCTCACGCTCGCCGGGCGCACGGTCGCGACCGGCGGCGGGCCCGGCGCGATGGAGGCGGCGAACCTCGGCGCCCGCGCCGCGGGCGTCTCCGCTGCGGTGCTCGCCGAGGCGCTCGGCATCGTGGCGACCGTGCCGACGTACGCGGGGGCGATGGCGGCCTGGCTGCGCACGGGCCTCGAGGCGCGAGCGCTGCTCGAGCCCGCATCCGACACGCTCGGCGTGCCGACGTGGCACTACGGCCACGAGCCGCCCAACGTCTTCCAGACGGCGGCGGCGAAGTACTTCCAGAACTCGGTGCGCGAGGACCTGCTGCTGCGCGTCGCGACCGCGGGCGTCGTCGTGCTGCCCGGCGAGGGCGGCACGGTGCAGGAGATCTTCCAGGATGCGTGCGAGGTGTCGTACGCCGACGAGGCCGGCTGGACGCCCATCGTGCTCGTGGGCCGCGCGTACTGGACCGAGCGCTACCCCGCGTGGCAGCTGCTCGAGGCCGTCATGCGCGGCCGCCCGGGGGCGCAGGGCATCGCGCTCGTCGACACGGTCGACGAGGCCGTCGAGACGCTGCTGCGCCTGGAGCGCTGAGGCTGGACGTCAGGCGGTCGTCGTGCCGCGCTCGATCGAGCCTGCGATGCGCTGCTCGATGTCGGCCGCCGTCGCGTCGGGCAGCACGATGAGGCCGTCGAGCTCCGCTCGAGCGCGGCGGTAGGCGCTCTGCCGCTCGGCAGACGACGCAGCCTCGTCGATCGCGATGCCCACGAGCATCCGCGCGGTCTGCAGCCGCTTGCGCTCGACGTCGGTGAAGTCGTGCTGGGCGCGCCTGCGCGCTTCGGCGAGCGCGACCTCGAACGCATCCTCGAACCGCTCGACGGCGTCGCGGTACTCGGCCACCTGCGTGGGGTCGAGCGCGTCGCCCTCCTCGGGGCGCAGCGCATCCGCCTTGCGCTTCGCGCGATGGAAGTCGCGCGTGAGCGGCTCGCGCATGTCGGTCATGAGCGGGAAGTCGATGACCTTCGCGGCGTCGAGCTCGTGGTCGAGCCAGCGGCGCGAGACGGCGTCGTGCTGCGCCACCACGCGCTCGAGCTCGCGCGCCGCACCGTCCGGCGCTGGCGCGGACGCGCTCGCGACCCCGACGGTGGGCACGGGCGCGCCCGGGGCGACGCCGTGCCGCAGGCGCAGCCGCTCCATGCGCAGCTCGTGGCGCTCGCGACGCCCGCGCTCGAGGTAGTGGCCGACGCCGCCGATGCCCGCCCAGATGAACCCGCCGAACGGGAACACGAGCCACCAGTAGTTCCCGAGGAAGTCGAAGAAGCCATCCACGCCGCCGACCCTAGCCCCGCAGCCTCCACGGATGCCCCGGCGCTACGCCCGCACGGGCTCCTCGGCGGGATGGTCGAGGTCGACGACGACGTCGTCGGGTCGGCGCACGGTCGTCGCGAGCAGCACGCCCACGACCCACAGCACCGCGGCGCCGAGGAACGCCATGCGCGCACCGGCGACGAACGACTCGTCGAACGGCGTGCCGGTCGACTGCAGCGCGGCGGACTGGCTCGCGAGCACCGTCACGAACAGGGCGGTGCCCGCCGCGCCCGCGACCTGCTGCAACGTCGAGACCATCGCGGACCCGTAGCCGTAGAGGCGGCGCGGCACCGCGCCGAGCGACACCGTGAACAGCACGGGGAACGTCGCCGCGAAGCCGAGGCTCATCGTGACGTGCAGCGCGGGCACCATCCACAGCGGCATGTCGACCGACAGGAGCATCGCGAAGCCCACGAGGGCCGCGAGCACGACGAGCGAGCCGGGCACGAGCAGCACGCGCGGGCCGCGTCGGTCGTAGATGCGGCCGACGATCGGTCCCAGCAGACCCATGAGCAGGGCGCCCGGCAGCGTCATGAGGCCGACGAGCAGCGGATCGAAGCCCAGCGCGCGCTGCAGCACGAGCGGCAGGGCGATGATCGCGCCGAACATCGCCATCATCGCGATCGCCATGACGAGCAGGGCGCGGGTGAACAGCGGGTAGCGGAAGGTGCGCAGGTCGAGCAGCGCCTCGTCGGTGCGCTGCAGCGCACGCTGACGCAGCACGAACGCCACGAGCGACGCGACGCCCACCACGACCGCGACCGGCAGCTCCCACGCGGGCGCCTCGGCGTCGCCGATGAGCGCGAGCGCGTACACCGTGCCGCCGAAGCCGAGCGCCGCGAGCGGCACCGACGGCCAGTCGAGCCGAGCCGCACGCACCTCGTTGACGTCGCGCAGGCGCGCGAGGCCGGCGATGGCGAACCCGATCGCGATCGGCAGCACGACGATGAAGACGAAGCGCCAGTGCAGGTGCTGCAGGATGACGCCCGACAGCGTCGGGCCGAGCGCGGGCGCGCACGCGATGACCATCGACACGTTGCCCATCACGAGGCCGCGCAGGCCGGGCGGCACGAGGTCCATGACGGTCTTCATCATGAGCGGGAAGACGATCGCCGTGCCCGCGGCCTGCACGACACGGCCCGCGAGCAGCATCCAGAAGCCGAACGACGACGCGGCGATCATCGTGCCGAGCACGAACAGGCCCATCGCGAGCGCGTACGTCTGCCGCGTCGTGAGCCGCTGCTGCAGCCATCCCGTGATGGGGATCACGACGGCCATCGTGAGCAGGAAGCCCGTCGTGAGCCACTGCGCGAGGCGCTCGGTGATGCCGAGGTCGTCGATGATCGCGTCGAGGGCGACGTTCATCGCCGTCTCGTTGAGGATCACGACGAACGCCGACAGCAGCAGCACCGTGATGGTGACCTTGTCGCGGGGGTCGAGCCGCGTCTGCGTCGACTGCGAGCCGATGACGGGGGCGTCGGTGGATGCCATGGATGCTCCGCGGGGCCGGGCGACGACGTGCGTCGGATGCGTGGGGTCGGCGCACCGGGACGCGGGCGGCGACGGGTGGGGCAACGCGCCGTCGACGGCGAGCATTCCCCTGTCGCACGGATCGGGCGACACGGTCCGCGGCGCGTGCCGCAGGCAGGTGCCCCATGCTGCCAGACTGACCGCATGGAGTCGACGCCGCGCGATGCAGGCTGGGCCACGATCCCGAACCTCGTCACGGTGCTGCGGTTCCTGCTCATCGTGCCGGTGGTCGTCGTGCTGCTGCAGGGCGGCGAGGGCGACTGGCTGCCGGTCGTGCTGCTGGGCGTGTGGGCGTCGACCGACTGGATCGACGGCCAGCTCGCCCGCAGGCTCGACCAGGTCTCGGTCATCGGCGCGAAGCTCGACCCGTTCGTCGACCGGCTCGGCACGGCCGTCATCGCCGTGACGCTCGCCGTCGTCGGCGCGCTGCCGTGGTGGATGCTCGCCGTGCTCATCGCCTTCGACCTGCTCGCGACCGTCCTCGGCGTCAAGGCCGCCGCGGAGGGCCGCCTGCCGGTGACGTGGATCGGCAAGGTGCGCACAGCCGTGCTGTTCTTCGGCCTCGTGCTGCTCGTCGCGGCCGTGACGGTGCTGCCGTGGCTGCTGCTCCCCGCGTACGTGCTGCTCGTCGTGGGCCTCGTGCTGCACGTCATCTCGACGGTCGGCTACAGCATCTCGGCCGTGCGGCAGGGCAAGGCCCGCCGCGCCGCGACGCACTGACCCTCAGTCCTCGAGCGCGCGCGCGACGCGCTGCAGCCGTCGCCTGGTCGTGCGGCGCATGTGCCTGCCGAACCTCGCGACGACGTCCTCGATGATCTCGGCGTTCGGGTTCGCGGGATCCCAGCCCGCGAAGAGCGGGAACGTGAGCGGCTCGCGCTCCACGACGATCGGCACGGCGACGCAGCCGGGGAACGGATCGTCGGTGAGCGCCGCGACGCCGTGCCCCGTGCGCACGAGGACGCGTGCGATCGAGGGATGCCGCACGACGACGTGCTCACCGTAGGTCGCGCCGCGCGCATGCACGGCCTCGTCGAGCACGCGGCGCGCCGCGCTGTTGGGCGTGAGCAGCACGAGGTGCTCGGCAAGGAGGTCGTCGAGCTCGACGCCCGCCCTGCCCGCGAGCGGGTGCGCCGCGGGCATGTGCGCCCGCACGATGCCGTCGGCGAAGCGCCGATGCACCCAGCCCGGCGCGGGCGGCCTCGTCGAGACGCCGAGGTCGGCGCCGCGCGCGCGGGCGTCGTCGAAGACGCGGAACGGGTCGGCGACCTCGCAGTCGAGCACGGGCAGCCCGTCGCCGTCGGCGGCGAGGAACGGCACGAGGGCGGAGTCGATCGTCGCGGACGGCGCGACGACGTGCAGGCTCGTGCGACGCTGCTCCGCCTCCTGCTTCGTGCGGCCGATCACCTGCTCCGCCTGCGCGAGCAGATCGGAGACGCGATCGTAAAATCTCGCGCCGTCGGGGGTCGTGCGCAGCGCGCCCGCGCCCCGCACGAGCAGGGCGACGCCGAGCTCGTCCTCGAGCGATCGCATCTGCCGCGACATCGCGGGCTGCGTGATGCCCACGCGGCGGGCGCCTCCCGACACCGACCCCTCCTGCACGACGGCGACGAAGGAGGCGAGCACGCGCAGGTCCGGCATGCCTCCAGAGCATAGAACCGTTCCCAGAATGCATTCGACAACCGAACGGACCCGCCGCACCATGGCAGGACGCATCCCTTGCGTCATCGAGAGGACTCCCATGACCACGACGGCAGCAGCCACCGACCCGCAGACGCGGGCTCGCCGTGCGCGCTTCGGCTCCTTCGTCGGCACCGCGATCGAGTGGTACGACTTCTACCTCTTCGGCACCGCCGCTGCGCTCGTGCTGCCCCAGGTGTTCTTCCCGAACGCCGACGCCGCCACGGGCCTGCTCGCGTCGTTCGCGACGTTCTGGGCGGGCTTCCTCGCCCGCCCGATCGGCGGCCTCGTCTTCGGCCACTTCGGCGACCGTCTCGGCCGCAAGCACACCCTCGTCATCACGCTCATGATCATGGGCGTCGCGACCTTCTGCATCGGCCTGCTGCCCGGCGCCGACCAGTGGGGCATGGCCGCACCCGTGCTGCTCATCGTGCTGCGCGCCGCGCAGGGCATCGCGGTGGGCGGCGAGTGGGGCGGCGCCGTGCTCATGGCGTCCGAGAGCTCCGAGAAGGGCTCGGGCGTGCGCTCGGGCATGTGGGTGCAGCAGGGCTCCCCCGTCGGCAACATCCTCGCGACGCTCGCGTTCCTCGCCGTCGGCACGCTCGACATGGATGCGTTCCTGTCGTGGGGCTGGCGCATCCCCTTCCTGCTCTCGGCCGTGCTCGTGGTCGTGGGCCTGCTCATCCGCCTCAAGGTCGAGGAGTCGCCCGAGTTCGAGGAGCGTGCAGCGGAGCACGTCGTGCCGCGCCTGCCGCTCGGCGAGCTGCTGCGGCACCACTGGCGCATGCTCGTCGTCGGCACGCTCGCGTGCGGCCTCGGCATCGGCGGCGCGTACTTCACGTCGACGTTCATGCTGTCGTACACGACGACCGAGCTCGGCGTCGACCGCCAGACGATGCTCATGATCCTGCTCGGGACCGTCTTCGTGCAGTTCGCGTGGCAGCCGATCGCGGCCCGCCTCGCGGAGCGCTTCGGCACGACGCGCTTCATGGTCGCCGTGCTGCTCATCGCCATCGCGATCGCCTTCCCGGCCTTCCTGCTCATCTCGACCGGTCAGACGTGGGCGATCCTCGTCGTGCTGTGCGCCGTCATGCTGCCGACGTCCGGCTACTACGCCGTGCTCGCCGGCTTCCTCGCGCAGGCCTTCCCCGTGCAGATCCGCTACACCGGCATCTCGGCCTCGTACCAGCTGTGCGCGACGCTCATCGGCGGCACGACGCCGCTGCTCGCGCAGCTCTCGCTCAACCTCGCGGGTGGCAGCTGGGTCGGCATCGCGATCTTCTACGTCGTGCTCATCTCGGTGACGCTCGTCGGCGTCGTCGGCGTCGGCCGCCTGTCGGGATTCTCGGCGGCGTCCGAGCGCGCCGAGCGCGCGGAGGTCGCAGCATGAGGCTCGACGCCATCCTCGAGCACGGACGCATCTGGACCGGCGACGCCGACCGCCCCACCGCGTCGCGCATCGGCGTGATCGGCGGCCGCGTCGTCGGCCTCGACGAGGAGCTCGACGGGCTCACGGCCGACACCGTCGTCGACCTCGGCGGCGCCCCCGTCGTGCCCGGATTCCACGACGCGCATCTGCACTTCTCGCTCTACGGCCAGAAGCTGCTGCGCCTCGACCTGTCGGCACCCGCCTGCCCGACGCTCGACGACGTCTACGAGACCGTCCGCACCGCCGTCGCAGCCGCGCCGGCCGGCACGTGGATCCTCGGCCGCGGCCACGACCAGAACAAGCTCGGCGGCCACCCGACGCTCGCGGTGCTCGACAGCATCGCGCCCGAGCACCCCGTGTACCTCGAGCACACGTCGGGCCACATGGGCGTCACGAACTCCGCCGGCCTCCGCGACGCCGGGCACGCGGACCTGCTGCGCGTGCCCGACCTCGAGGGCGGGCACGTGGAGCGGGATGCGGCCGGCATGCCGACGGGGCTGCTGCAGGAGCGCGCGCAGGAGCTCGTGAACCACCGGTTCCTGCCGGTGGACCTCGACACGCATCGCGCGGGCTCTCGCCTCGCCTCCGCATCCCTGCTGTCGATGGGCATCACGTCGGTGACCGAGCCCGGCATCGGCGCACCCGGTCAGGTGGGGCAGACGCCGGTCGAGCTGCGCGCCTACCAGGACGGCATCGACGCGGGCGACATCCGCCTGCGCATCGACGCCATGCCGTACCACCGCGTGCTGCACGACCTCGGCCCCATCGGCGGCGGCGACTCGGGCTTCGGGCTCGACCTCGGCATCCGCTCGGGCTTCGGCGGGGATCGGCTGCGCATCGCGGGCGTCAAGGTGCTCTCCGACGGCTCGCTCATCGGTCGCACCGCGGCGATGTGCTGCGACTTCGACGACGATCCGGGCAACAGGGGCTTCCTGATCGACGAGGTGCCCGACCTCACGCGCACGATCGTCGCAGCGCACGCGAACGGCTGGCAGGTCGCGACGCACGCGATCGGCGACCGCGCGCTCGACGCCGTGCTCGACGCCGTCGCCGAGGCGCAGCGCGTCGCCCCCAGGCACGATCCGCGCCACCGCATCGAGCACTGCGGCATCTCGCGCCCCGACCAGCTGAGCCGCGTCGTCGATCTCGGGCTCATCCCGTCGCCGCAGGGCCGCTTCGTGTCCGAGACGGGTGACGGCCTGCTCGCCGCCGTCGGCCCCGAGCGCATGGCCTGGGTGTACCGCATGCGCTCCTGGCTCGACCGCGGCGTCGTGCTGCCCGGCTCGACCGACGCGCCCGTCGTGCACCCCGACCCGATCTGGAGCATCCAGGACATGGTCGCGCGCCGCACGGCGCAGGGCTCGCCGCTCGCGCCCGACGAGGCCGTGACGCCCGAGCAGGCGCTGCGCGCGTACACGTACGGCTCGGCCTACGCGACGCGCGACGAGGCCAACCGCGGCACGATCGCGCGCGGCCGCCTCGCGGACCTCGCGGTGCTGAGCGACGATCTGCTCGCCGTCGACCCCGCTCGCCTCTCCGAGGTGCGTGTGGGCGCGACGATCGTGGGCGGCGAGGTCGTGCACGACGCGGGGGCCGTCTCGATTCGCTGACTGGTGCGCAGGATGCGTCACCCAGTCGAGGCCGCGACGCATCCTGCGCACTGCGGCGCGCCTCGATTGCGCGCATGGCGCGGCGGGCGCACCATGGGTGCACGCCGCGCGATCCGCGGCGACCCGAAGCACCAGGAGCGAACGCCATGAGCGCCATCCCCGAGCTCGCCCACGAGCACGTCGTCACCGCATCCGGATCGAGGTCGGGCCTGGCCATCACGGTCGCCCTCCACTCCTCGGTCCTCGGCCCCGCCCTCGGCGGCTGCCGCATGTGGACCTACCCGACGTGGGCCGACGGGCAGGCGGATGCGCTGCGGCTGTCGGCCGCGATGACGCTGAAGAACGCCGCGGCGGGCCTCGATGCCGGCGGCGGCAAGTCGGTGATCGCGCTGCCCATGGGCACGGTGCTGGGCGACGACCTGCGCCGTGCGGCACTGCTCGACCTCGGCGACCTCGTCGAGACGCTCGACGGCCGCTACCGCACGGCCGAGGACGTCGGCACGACCGAGCACGACATGCTCGTGGTGCGCGAGCGCACCGCGCACGTCGTGGGCCTGCCCGCCGAGGCGGGCGGCGTCGGCGAGCCCGCCGTCGGCACGGCGCTCGGCGTGCTCGCATCGGTCGCGCCCACGCTCGAGGAGGCGTTCGGCGACGCGACGATCGCGGGCCGCTCGTTCGTCGTCTCGGGCCTCGGCCAGGTCGGCGGCCGCCTCGCACGGATGCTCGCCGACGCCGGCGCCGACCTGATCGTCACCGACGTCGTGCCGACGAAGCGTGCGCTCGCCGACGAGCTCGGCGCCCGCTGGATCGCGCCGGAGGACGCCCTCACGACGCCGGCCGACGTCTTCGTGCCCGCCGGCCTCGGCGGCGTGCTCACGGCCTCGGCCATCCGCACGCTGCCCGTGCGCGCCGTCGTGGGCCCCGCGAACAACCCGCTCGACGAGCGCGTCGGCGCGCTGGAGCTCGCCGAGCGCGGCATCGCCTACGCCCCCGACTTCGTCGTGAACGCGGGCGGCGTCATCCACCTCACCCTGCTCGACGCGGGCGCACCGGCAGCCGAGGTCGAGCAGCGGCTGCTCGGCATCGGCGACACGACGCGGCGCGTCTTCGCGACGGCGCGCGAGCGCGGCATCACGCCGCTCGAGGCCGCCGAGACCATCGCGCGCGAGCGCATCGAGGCCGCGCGCCTCGTGCACGCCTGACGCTCGCTACGCGCGGGGCCGCTCGGGCGCAGCCTCGGCGAGCTCGCGCAGGCGGGCGACGTAGCCGATCCACCAGTCGGCGCCCTCGCCGGGCAGGTTGGGGGCGTCGACGCGGAAGCCGGCAGCGCCATCGATCTCCTCGCGCAGGATGTCCATGTGGCCCGCATGCCGCGCCAGCTCGCACGTGAGGTGCACGAGGATGCGGTGCAGCGTCACGTCCATGCCGCCGTCGCCCCACCAGGGCACGTGGCCGACCGCGTCGAGCGGCAGGGCGTCGATCGTGGCGTCCGCGTGCGCGTGGATGCGACGCCAGCGCTCGACGACGACGTCGATCGTCTCCTCGGCCGTCGCCCACATGTCCTCGTTGGGCCCGCCGTCCATCCAGGGCATGGGCTCGGGCCACGCCCGGTCGAACACGAGCCCGAGGTACTCGGCCTCGACCGACGCCGCGTGCTTCACGATGCCGAGCAGGTTCGAGCCCGTCGCCGTGCGGGGCATGCGGGCGTCGCGCTCCGACACGCCCTCGAGCTTCCACTGCATCGCGTCGCGATGGGTGCGCAGGTAGCGGTGCAGCGTGGCCTTCTCGTCGTCCATGCGTCGAGGATGCCGCATGCCGCCCACGACGGCGGCTCGTCACGCGGCGCAACGCACGAGACCGCGCGCCCATGCGTGCGTCAGACTGCGAGCACAGCACCCTGGAGGCCCTCGTGTCCGCATCCCGCGCCATCCGCGCCGCAGCCCTCGCCGCTCCCCTGCTCCTGCTCGCCGCGTGCGCCTCGGCGACCGACGCCGGCGGCGACGCCTCGGGCGGCGGCGACTACGTCACCGACGGCGTCCTCACGGTCGCGACGGGCGAGCCCGCCTACTTCCCGTACGTCATCGACGACGACCCCGAGTCGGGCGAGGGCTTCGAGGCCGCCGTCGCCTACGCCGTCGCCGCCGAGCTCGGCTTCGACGCCGACGAGGTCGTGTGGGTGCGATCGACGTTCGAGTCCGCCATCGCACCGGGCGCGAAGGACTTCGACGTCAACCTGCAGCAGTTCACGATCACCGAGGACCGCGCCGAGAGCGTCGACTTCTCGTCGCCGTACTACGCGACGCCGCAGGCCGTCGTGACGATCGCGGGCTCCCCCGCCGCCGACGCCGCGAGCATCGCCGACCTGCAGGACGTCGTGCTCGGCGCGCAGGTGGGCACGACGAGCCTCAGCACCGTCGAGTCGGTCATCGCGCCGACGCAGCCCGTGCAGCCGTACACGACGAACGACGACGCCGTGCTCGCGCTGCAGAGCGGCCAGGTCGACGCGATCGTCGTCGACCTGCCCACGGCCTTCTACCTCTCGGGCGTGCAGCTCGACGACGGCGTGCTCGTGGGGCAGCTGCCCGCCGACGCCGGCATCAGCGACGAGTGGGGCTTCGTGCTCGAGCTCGACAGCCCGCTGACCGACGAGGTGTCGGCGGCCGTCGACGCGCTGCGCGAGGACGGCACGCTCGACGCGATCGCCGCCGAGTGGCTGGGCGCCGACGCCGGCGCGCCTGTGCTCGAATAGCGAGGTGACCCGCACCCCCAGCGCCATCGAGCTCGATCGGCGCGCGTTCCGGCGACGGCAGACGGCGAGATCCGTCGCCGTCGCCGCGGCGTCGACCGTCGTGTTCGCGGTCGTCGTCTGGCTCACGATCGTGAACACGCCGGGCTGGGCGCGCGTGCAGGAGACGTTCTTCGACCTCGACACCGCCGCGGCGGCGCTGCCGCGCGTGTGGGAGGGCTTCCTCGTCAACCTGCGCGTGCTCGTCGTCGCCGCCGTGTGCGTGCTGCTCGTCGGCCTGCTCGTCGCGACCCTGCGCACGCTGCGCGGCGCGGTGTTCTTCCCGCTGCGCGCCCTCGCCGCCGGCTACACCGACCTGTTCCGCGGCATGCCGCTCATCATCGTGCTGTACCTCGTGGGCTTCGGCATCCCGGGCCTGCGGTTCACGGAGGGGCGCATCCCGTTCGAGGTGCTCGGCACGATCGCGCTCGTGCTCGTGTACGGCGCGTACGTGTCGGAGGTGCTGCGCGCCGGCATCGAGGCCGTGCATCCCTCGCAGCAGCTCGCGGCGCGCTCGCTCGGCCTGCGCCGCGGGCAGGCGCTGCGCATCGTCGTGCTGCCGCAGGCCGTGCGCAAGGTGACGCCCGCGCTCATGAACGACTTCGTGGCGATGCAGAAGGACGTCGGCCTCATCTCGGTGCTCGGCGGCGTCGACGCCGTGCGGGCGGCGCAGATCGAGACGGCCGCGGCGTTCGACTTCACGCCGTACGTCGTCGCGGGCCTGCTGTTCGTGCTGCTGGCGCTGCCGATGATCCGCCTGACCGACTGGTACGCGGCCCGCCTGCGGGCGCGCGAGCAGATCGGGGTGCTCGCATGACCGCCGAGCGCGCGGAGGCGGGCGTGCCGGCGCTCGCGCTCGAGGACGTGCACAAGTCGTACGGCAGCACCGAGGTGCTCGCGGGCGTCTCGATCGACCTCGCGGCCCATGAGGTCGTGGCGCTCATCGGCGCGAGCGGCTCGGGCAAGTCGACGCTGCTGCGCTGCGCGAACCTGCTCGAGCGCATCGACGACGGCCGCATCCTGCTGGGCGGCACCGACATCAGCGACCCGCGCGTCGACGCCGACCGTGCGCGGGCGCGCTTCGGCGTCGTCTTCCAGCACTTCAACCTCTTCCCCCATCTCTCGGTGCTCGACAACGTGACGCTCGCGGCGCGGCGCGTGCATCGCACGCCGCGCGCCGAGGCTGAGCGACGCGGGCTCGAGGTGCTCGACCGCGTCGGGCTCGCCGACCGCGCCCGCGACCATCCCGACCGGCTCTCCGGCGGCCAGCAGCAGCGCGTCGCCATCGCCCGCGCCATCGCGACGAGCCCCGAGGTGCTGCTGCTCGACGAGATCACGAGCGCCCTCGACCCGTGGCTCGTCGGCGAGGTGCTCGACCTCGTGCGCGACCTCGCGCATGGTGGCTCGACCATCCTCATGGCGACGCACGAGATGGCGTTCGCGCGCGACGTCGCCGACCGCGTCGTCTTCCTCGACCGCGGCGTCGTCGTGGAGCAGGGCCCGCCCGCGCAGGTGCTCGGCGCCCCGCGCGAGGCGCGCACGCGCGAGTTCCTCGCTCGCATGCCCTGACGCGAGCCCTCGCTGCCACCCGTTCTGCTCTGAGCGGATGCACTGGTCGAGCACGCACGCGCGCTGGTGGGATGAGCGCATGAGCGCGCACCTCCTCCCGCGGACCGCGACCGACGACGCTCCCAGGCAGGAGCAGCTCTGGCGCGAGGTGCTCGGCGCGCGTCTGCGAGCGCTGCGCATCCGCCGCGGCGCGACGCTCGCCGACGTCGCCGCCCGCGCGGGCATCGCACCGCAGTACCTCTCGGAGGTCGAGCGCGGCCGCAAGGACCCGTCGAGCGAGATGGTCGCGGCGATCGCGGGCGCGCTCGGCGTCACGCTGCTCGATCTCACGGTGCAGGTCGCGAGGAGCCTCGAGGCGGATCGGGCGGGCGCCGTCGTGCTCGACCTCGCCGCCCGCCCCGTGCGCGCGCTGCCGCCGATCGCGGCGCCGCCGCAGGCGAGAGGCGGTGCGGTGCTGGCGCTCGCCGCCTGACGACGGCCGGCTCGAGCGCTACCCCTCGAGCCCGCGCACGGGCTGCCGCTCGACGACGCGGTCGAGCACGCCGTATGCGACGGCCTGCTCGGCCGTGAGCACGCGGTCGCGGTCGGTGTCGTGCCGCAGCGCCGCCGCATCCCGACCCGTGTGCTCGGCGAGGATCGCCTCGAGGTCGCCGCGCACTCGGCCGAGCTCGTCGGCCTCGAGGATGAGGTCGGGGATCGTGCCGCGTGCGCTCGTCGCCGGCTGGTGCAGCACGATGCGCGCATGCGGCAGGGCCGCGCGCCGGCCGGGCGTGCCGGCCGCGAGCAGCACGGCCGCGGGGCCGACGGCCTGACCGACGCATGTCGTCGCGATCGGCGAGCGCACGAAGCGCATGGTGTCGTACACGGCGAGGGCCGCCTGGGGGTCGCCGCCCTCGCTGTTCACGTACAGCTGGATCTCGCGCTCGGCGCCCACGGCATCCAGGTGCAGCAGCTGCGCGATGAGCGCGTTCGCGACGCCCGCGTCGATGCCGGTGCCGAGGTAGACGATGCGCTCGGCGAGCAGGTGCGAGTAGACGTCGAGCACGCGGTCGCCGCGCGGGCTCTCGGCGATGACGTTGGGGATCGCGGAGGAGCTCATCGAGCGCCTCCGATGCCCATGGGCGCGCGATCGGGTCGCAGCTCGTCGATCGAGGTCACGATGCGGTCGACGAGGCCGTAGTCGAGCGCCTGCTGCGCCGTGTACCAGCGGTCGTGCAGCGAGTCCTCGAAGATGCGCTCGATCGGCTGGCCCGTGTCGTCGGCGATGCACGCGAGCACGGTGTCGCGGATGTGCCGCAGGTCGTCGGCCTGCACGTCGACCTCGGCCGCCGAGCCGCCGATGCCCGACGAGCCCTGATGCATGAGGATGCGCGCGTGCGGCAGCGCCATGCGCTTGCCCGGCGCACCGGCGGACAGCAGGAACTGCCCGGCCGAGCATGCGAGGCCGAGCGCGACGGTCGCGACGTCGTTGGGCACGAGCCGCATGAGGTCGCGGATCGCGAGCATCGACGGCACGGAGCCGCCCGGCGAGTGGATCCACAGGGCGATGTCGGCGCGGGCGTCGTCGAACGCCAGCTGCAGGAGCTGCGCCTGCAGCGCCGTGCCGTCGTCGTCGTCGAGCGCGCCGTCGAGCACGAGCACGCGGCGCGAGAGCAGCTGCGCGCGCAGCTGCGGCGAGAATGCGGGATTGGATGCGTCTGCCATGCGTCCACGCTCGCGCGGGCCGATCGGGCGCATCCAGCCGGCGCTGCTCAGGGCTGCGGTGCGCAGCCCTGAGCAGCGAGGCGGCTGCGGCTAGGCGTCGCCGCGCTCGCGCAGCGACTGCTCGAGCAGGCCCACGAGCGTCTCGAGGCGCATGTCGACGCTCGTCGCGTCCTGCTCGATGCCATCGAGGGCCGCCTGCGCGAGGCCGGCCTTCGAGTCGAGCAGCTCGGCGATGCGGGTGTCGACCGTGTGCGCGGCGACGATGCGCCACACCGTGACGGGCATCGACTGGCCGATGCGGTGGATGCGGTCGATCGCCTGCGTCTGCTCGGCATCGGTCCACGACAGCTCGGCGAGCACCATGTTCGACGCGACCTGCAGGTTGATGCCGATGCCGGCGGCCGTGAGCGAGCAGACCGCGACCGAGACCGAGTCGTCGTTCACGAACGCGTCGATCGCCGCCTGGCGGGCCGTCGGCGTCTGGTCGCCGCGGATCGACACGGTCTTGAGGCCGCGCTCGGCGAGCGTGCGCTCGGCGATGTCCATGGCATCCACGTGCTTCGCGAACAGCACGACCTTGCCGGCGCTGCGCGCGAGCTGCGCGGCGTAGTCGGCCGCGAGGGCCGCCTTCGCCGTGCCGATCTGGCGCACGAGGCGGAAGACGTTCTCGCCGGTGCCCGCGCCGTCGTCGCCATCGACCTCGCTCGTCGCGATGCGGCGCACGAGGTCGTGGTCGATCCCCAAGGTCGGCTCGGTGCGGTTCGCCACCGCGCGGTCGTAGCGCTGCACGAGGCGCGCGGCGAGCTCGCGCTCGGCCTCGCGGATCGAGCGCGCGGCCGCGGCGTCGAGCTCGACGGGCAGGTCGGCGATCGTGCGGGCGGGGATGTCGGAGGCGACGTCGACCTTGCGGCGACGCACGATGCCCATGTCGACGACCGCGTGGCGCGCCGCGCGGTAGAAGGCCGAGTCCATCGGCGTGAGGTGCGTGGCCTCGAGCGCGTCGGTGAGCTGCGCGTTCGGCTGGCGACCGTCGATCCAGCCGAGCAGCTGCCAGATGGCGCGGAAGTCCTCGATGTCGTTGATGAGCGGCGTGCCCGTGAGCGCCATGAGCAGCGGGTTCGCGTGCCGGGCGCGGATCGACGACGCGACGTCGAGGACGTGCCGCGAGCGCTTGGAGGTCGTGTTCTTGATGAAGTGCGCCTCGTCGACGACGAGGCCGCGGAAGCCGTGCTTGCGCAGCCAGCCGACGTGGCGGTCGAGCACCTCGTAGTTGATGACGATGACGTCGGCGAAGCCGTCGAGCGCTCGCCCGTCGCCCTGCACGATCGACACGGAGCGGCCGGGGATCCAGCGCTCCGCCTCGCGCGCCCAGTTCATCTTCACCACGGCGGGGCTCACGACGAGCAGCGGGAACGCGTTCGCCGCCTCCGCCGCGAGCAGCGCCTGGGCGGTCTTGCCGAGGCCGGGCTCGTCGGCGAGCAGGAACGAGCGGTGCCCGTCGGACACGGCGCCGATGAGCTGCGCCTGGTGCTGCATGAGCTCGAGGCCGCGGGGCGTGAAGCGGTCGACGCGGTCGGGCAGCTCCATCGTCGCGGCCGTGCCGTCGGCGCCGTACTCGAACGAGTGGAACAGCGGGTCGAGCAGGTCGAAGCCCGCGAGGCGATCGGGCTTCGGCGCCCGACGCGGCGAGTCGAGGTCAGGGGCGAGGAACGGGTTCGCGAGCTGCTGCGCCGTCACCGACGCCGGCACCACCTGGCGCTCGAGCTCGATCGTGACGACGGGGTCGGGCTCGGGCTGCGGCTCGGGCTCGACCTCGATGCCTGCGGCCTGCAGCATCGTGCGGCGGGCGTCCTGCGCAGCGGCCGAGGGCGGGGCGCCCTCGCCGAGCAGGGGCAGCAGGGAGGGGTCGCGCGAGGCGGCCTTGCCGAGGATGAGCGCGACGCCGTCGAGGCGCTTGAGCTCCTCCGCCCGACGCTCGTGGCCGAGCGTGGCATCCGCCTTGACCCGGGCGCGCTCCTCGCGCACGAGCATCGCGGCGGCCTGGAGCTTCGCGCGAGCGCTGCGGCTGGCCGCGCCGCGCTGCACGCTGCCCTCGACCTCGCGCGCGGCGCGCGCGAGCCTGGGGATGATGCCGCCCTCGCGGCGCTGCTGCTGCTGCTGACGCTGCTCCGGCCGCTCGGCCGTCGCAGTGCCTGCGCCCTGGCTGTCTGCCACTGCTCTCCTCTCGACGCGCGTGCGTCGTCGTGATCCGCACTGGGCGTCGAGATCGCCGTCGGCGCCCGGCGGATCCGCGAGGAGCGGATCGGCGAGTGCTGCGACGGACGAGGGGCGGGATCGGTCGTGCCAGAGATGACGGCGACGACCGGCCGGACGCCGGTGCTGCCGCCCATGCTAGCGCCTCGCGGCGCCGAATGCCCGCAGCCGTCGGTCAGGAGTCGCGCGAGCGCATGCGTCCGGCGACGCGGATCGCGTCGAGCCCGAGCGCCGTCGCCGTCATGACGATGCCGACGACCGCGAGCGTCGCGGCGACGACGACGCCGTGCAGCACCCCGAGCCCGATGATCGCGGGCACGACGAGCGCGAGGCCGAGCAGCACGCCGGCGACGAGCACCGCGACGCCGACCGCGGCGACGCTGCGCAGCACGCGCCGGTCGAGCAGGCCCAGCACGACGCGGTCGTGCCACTCGTGCCAGCCGTCGACGACGCCGTCGAACGCGCCGGCGCCCCGATCCTCGACGTCGACGCTCGCGACCGCGAGGCCCAGCGAGGCGGCGACGACGGGGATGCGTCCGACGCCGCCCGAGACGCGGCTCGCGATCGCAGCGGCCGCCGGCGCTCGCATCGCCACGTAGCCGGGCGCGGC
The DNA here is from genome assembly GCF_007679035.1 of Agrococcus jejuensis. Lineage (GTDB taxonomy): Bacteria > Actinomycetota > Actinomycetes > Actinomycetales > Microbacteriaceae > Agrococcus > Agrococcus jejuensis_A. Next base: position 971,818 of record NZ_VEFR01000001.1, read on the forward strand.
CGCGCGCGCCAGGCCGCGACCCACGACCACGTCGACGTCGCCCTCGTCGAGCCGCACGAGCAGCGCGGGCAGCTCGGCGGGATCGTTGCGGCCGTGGGCGCCGACCGTCACGACCACGTCGGCTCGCGGCGCCGCCTCGCGCAGCGCACGAGCGAGGGTCGACGCCGCGACCGACGCGACCGGCACGGGTGCCACGTCGACGCGCTCATCGTCGGCCGCGTACGCGCTCGCCGCCGCGGAGACGATCGACGACGACGGCACCACGACGATCTCGAGGTCGAGCTCGGCGCCCTCGGCCGTGCCGAGCAGCTCGGGCACGAGCACGTCGACCATGTCGGCGTCGTGCGCGGGCACGAGCACGACGATGCGGGCGAGCGTCGCGGGGCCGCTCGAGGCGCCGTCCGTCCACGCCGAGGCGTCCGCATCCGCGATCGACTCCGCGAGCGCCGCGAGCCGCTCGATCGACGCGAGCAGACGCTCGCTCGTCGTCGCCTCCGCCCGAGGGATGCGCTGCTCGTCGTGCAGGTCCGTCCAGTCGTACGCGTGGGAGACGAGGCACGTGCCGTCGCCGAGATCCTCGACGTCCCATCGCCACTCGTGCCCGGGCTGCGCGGCGCCCGGCTCGGACGGCCGCCAGGCGATCGTGCGCCCCTCCTCGAACGCGACGACGTGGTTCTCGCGCTCGGCACCGTTCGTGATCGTCATGACGAACACGTCGCCGACCGCGTGCACGCGCTGGCCCGGCGCCGCGACGGCGAGGTTGTCGTTGCCATCCCACCCCGGCTGGCGCGCGGGATCCGCGATGAGCTCGAAGATCGTCGCCGCCGGTGCGTGCACCACGCGCGACGCGTGCACGATGCGCTCGTCCATGCGTGCGAGCCTACGCAGCGCCGCGGCGGCGCAGGGCGCGATCAGTCTCGGCTGGGGACGAGCATCGCGTCGGCGTTGTCGCCGATCCACGCGAGCAGCGGCAGCATGCGATCGACGAGCTCGCGCCCGAGCGGCGTGAGTCGGTAGTCGACGTGCGGTGGCACCGTGGGCCGCGACTCGCGCTCGACGAGCCCGTCGGCGACGAGGACGCGCAGGGTCTGGCCCAGCATCTTCTCGCTGATGCCGTCGACCTCGCGGCGCAGCTCGCTCCAGCGTCGCGTGCCCTCGCCGAGCTCGCACAGCACGAGCACGCCCCACCGGCTCATGACGTGGTCGAGCACCGTCCGCGTCGGGCACGCATGCGTGAACGCGCCCGGCCGCTCGGCCCGGATCTCCGCAAGACTCACCATCAGGTCAGTACCGTACCAGAAGGTGGGTACCGACGATCGGGAATGCTGATCGCCGTCACGTCGCTGCACGTCGATGACCGCACGCGGACCGCGCGATCGCCTCATCGAAGGGACTTCCCATGACCATCCTCGTCACCGGCTCCACCGGACATCTCGGCCACCTCATCGTCGAGCGGCTCGTCGCACGCGGAGCCGCCCCCGCCGACGTCGTCGCCGGCGCACGCTCCCCCGAGCGCGTCGAGGCACCCGAGGGGGTGCGCACCGCGGTGGTCGACTACGACCGCCCCGAGACGATCGCTCCGGCGCTCGAGGGCGTCGACACCGTCGTGCTCGTGTCCGCCTCCGAGCCCGGCAAGCGCGTCCCCCAGCACCGCGCCGTCATCGACGCCGCCGTCGCCGCAGGCGTGGGCCGCATCGTCTACACGAGCATCTTCGGCGGCGACGCCTCGCCGCTGCCCCTCGCGCCCGAGCACGTCGAGACCGAGGCGCTGCTCGCCGCCTCCGGCATCCCCGCCACGATCCTGCGCAACGACTGGTACACCGAGAACTACGCCGCCGACGTCGCCCGCGCCCGTGAGACGGGCGAGATCGCCGGCTCGGCAGGCACGGGTCGCGTCGCGAGCGCGAGCCGCGTCGACTACGCGGACGCCGCGGCCGTCGTGGCGCTCGACGACGCGCACGCCGGTCGCACCTACGAGCTCGCCGGCGACGTCGCCTGGACGTTCGACGAGCTCGCCGTCGCGATCGGCGAGGTCGTGGGCCGCGACGTGACGTACGTGCACCTCACGACCGACGAGCACGTCGCCTCGCTGCAGGCCGCGGGCCTGGATGCCGGCACGGCCGGCTTCGTCGCAGCGCTCGACGCGGGGATCGCGCAGGGCGGGCTCGACTCGTCCGATCGCACGCTCTCGCAGCTCATCGGTCGCCCGACCACGCCCCTCGTCGAGGGCCTGCGCGCGATCGCCTGACGCCGTTCGGCAGCGACCCCGGATGCGGGATGCGCGCGACGCGCATCCCGCACCCGATCGTGCGATCGCCGGGCCTCCGGCCATGTCGAGGGTTGCACCTACGCTCGCGGCCATGACGATGCGGCCCGTCGAATGGGAGATCCGGCACCCGGTCTCCGGCGACCTCATCGCCATCCTCCGCGTCGTCGCGCTCGGGCCTCGACGCGAGTGGTACGCACGGGCCGTCACCCCCGAGCCCGACCGGTCGCGCCGCACGCTCATCGGCTACTGGGCGTCGCCCGACGAGGCGCATCGCGGCGTGCTCGCGCTGTTCGAGCGCCGCACCGGTCGATCGCTCGGCACCGAGGCGCCCGCACCGATCGTGCCGATGAAGCCGCCGCCGGCCGCGGGCGAGCCGGAGACGGTCGCGCGCACACGTCGCCAGGCGTCCCGGGCATGACATGGCCATACACCACGACACGCGCTGCGAGAACTGGTAGCGGGCCTCTCACCCCTGTGCTCCTACGATCACCTCAGGCAGGGCGAATGGTCCACGTGAGGAGACGAAGTGTCCACGGCGAAGAAGCTGCAGGCGATCCGTGAGGAGACGGCTGCACGCGCGCTGCGCGGCGAGGCATCCGACGAGATGACCGAGGCGATGCGCGGCATCTGGGCCGCGCTCGACGAGATCGCGATCGCCGTCGACTCGCGCGGACGCGCATCCTCCGGCGACGGCATCACGCCTCGCGAGCTCGGACGCGAGCTCGGCCAGCCCGACCGTCGCATCCGCGCCTTCCTGCGGGAGCCCGACGACGGCGGCCCCTCCTTCGGCCACACGAAGCACAAGCACTGGAGCCTCGGTCCCGAGGATGCCGACCGCGTGCGCAAGCGCTTCGCGGCCTGACCCGCCTTCCGACGACGCCCGGACCCTCGCGGTCCGGGCGTCGTCGCGTCTGCGACCGGGTCGGGATCCTCGCGCCTGGACGTGCGCCGAATGCCCTGACGGAGGGAGGGGCGTAGCATCGAGCGCAACGGAAAACCCTATGTCGCAGGAGGTATTCCGATGAGCACCCGGCTGACCGTTCGCGAGATCCGCGAGCGCTCGATGGGGCGCATGCGTGCGGAGCGCGACCCCGACAAGGCCGTCGCGTACGCCCTCGCAGGGCTCTGGGACGCTGTGGAGCTGCTCTCGCGAGCGCTCGACGACGATGACGTCGACCCGGCGGCCCGCGAGGATCTCGAGCGTCTCGTCCGCTCCCTGCCCGTGCGCCTGGCGAGCGTCGAGCACGATGCCGTCGCCACCGCCGCCGTGGCCGGGCACCTCGCCGAGGTGCTGCATCTGCCGCGGGAGCCGCGACGGGTGCGGCCGAGCGCCGGCGCCGAACGGGCGATCCGGCGGCGCTGCGGCGCCTGACCCCTCCGAGCCTCCGCGAACGCACGAGGGAGCCCGCCTCGCGGCGGACTCCCCCCGACTCGACGCGTCGTGCGTCAGCCGCGCGCACCCCTGCGGCGGATGACGACGATCACGATCGCCGCGATCGCGGCGAGCGCCGCGACGATCGCAACGATGATCCCGATCGGCGCACCGGCGGCGTCGGCGTCGGCACCGGCAGCCTCGTCGAGCGCGTCCTCGGCCTCGGACGGCGCGGGCGCCGCCTCCTCGAGGTCCACTTCGGCGAGCTGACCCCGCACGACGCCCGGCACGAAGTCGACCGTGTGCGAGTCGCCGGTGAAGCCGGCCGGATCGGCCTCGATCTGCGCGAGCGAGAAGCCCGTGCCGGTGTCGACGCCCTCGGGGCTCAGCACGCCCGTGGCGAAGGGGCCCTGCAGGCAGCCCTCGCTCGTGCGCGTGTCGCCCGAGCCCTCGGGGTTCGGGAAGGCGATGCGCGGCGGACCCGAGGCGCCCTCGGCGGCCTCGTGGATGTGCGTCGCCGTGATCGCGGGGCTCTGGTAGTCGCCGGTCACGCCCGTGAGGGTGATGGCGTAGCAGATGATCTCCTCGTCGGCGTTGACGCGGAACTGGAAGTCGCCCGTCGCACCGGGCTCGCCCGGCGCGGCCGTGCCGTCGTTCGCGATCACCGCATCCGGCGTCGCGGAGACCGAGAACGCGCTCGTGAACGCATCGGGCTCCGCGACCTCGAGCGCGCCCTGCGCGAGCTGGCCGCGCACGACGCCCGCGGGGAAGTCGACCGTGTGCGAGTCGCTCGTGAAGCCAGCGGGGTTCGCCTCGAGCTCGGCGAGCGAGAAGCCCTCGCCGGTGTCGACGCCCGCGTGGTCGAGCACGCCGGTCTCGAACGGGCCCTGCAGGCATCCCTCGCTCACGCGCACGCCCGTGCCATCGTCGACCGGGTCGGGGAAGGCGATGCGCGGCGGACCGGGCTGCCCCGCCTCGGCCTCGTGGATGTGCGTCGCCGTGAGCGCGGGGCTCTGGTAGTCGCCCGTGACGCCCGTGAGGCGGATCGCGAAGCAGATGATCTCCTCGTCGGCGTTGACGCGGTACTCGAACCTGCCCGTCGCGCCCTCCTGGCCGGGCGTGGGCGTACCGTCGTTCGCGATGACGGTCGCGGGCGTCGCGGTGACGACGAACGCGCTCGTGAACTCGCTCGGCTCGTCGACGTCGGTCGCCGCCTGCGCCACGACGGGCGTCGTCATGGCGAGCGCGGCGGCGGCGATGCCGCCGATCGCGATCGCGCGGATGGGTCTGCGGTCGGACATGCCGTGCTCCCTCGACTCGGGGCCGCCGGATGCGGCCCTCGCGAGGGGATACGACGGCGGATGCGCATGCGTTCATCGCGATCTCGGATCCGTCGTGAACGCGCGCGGTGCGCGCGTCGTATCCCCCTGCGGACGTGCTGCACGGCGTGGCACCCTGTGAGGAGGCGGCGATGACGATCGCGATGCCGCGACGGACGGTCGGATGGGGGCGCATGCGCGAGCGACCCGCCGACGCCGTGCCCGCGGACGCTGCTGCCGGCGCCGGGTTCGACGCCCGCGAGGCGTTCGCGGCGCATGGCGGCGCGCTGCTCGGCTTCGCCGTGAACGCGCTGCAGGATCGCCCGCTCGCCGAGGACTGCGTGCAGGAGACGTTCCTGCGCGCGTGGCGTGCGCGGGCGTCGTTCGACGGCGCGCGCGGCAGCGAGCGCACGTGGCTGTTCGCGATCGCGCGCCGCGTCGTCATCGACGTGCACCGCGCCCGCGCTCGCACGCCGCGGCTCGTGCCGCACGACGAGCATCCCGAGCCGATCGCCGAGACGACCGACCCGCTCGAGCGGCTCGGCATGGTCGAGGCGCTCGCGCGACTGAGCGCGCCGCAGCGGGAGGCCATCGTGGCCATCCACCTGCACGGCGTCTCGTACGCCGAGCACGCAGCCGCGACGGGCGTCGCCGTGGGCACGCTGCGCACGCGCGTCTTCTACGCACTCCGCGCGCTGCGCGGCATCCTGGACGAGGTGGACACGACCGATGCATGACGACACCGCAGACCGGCACGCCGAGCTCGTCGCCGCAGCCCTCGCCGGCGATCTGACGGCCGCCGAGGAGGCCGAGCTCGCGGCGCTCGACGCCGCGCATCCCGACATGGTCGCCGAGCGCGCCGAGATGGAGGCGCTCGTCGCGCGCCTCGAGGGCGTGGACGCCTGGGACGACGTGCAGCCGTCCGACGAGCTCGCGGCGCGGATCGCCGACGCGGAGGCGGACGGCGCGCCCGTGCCTGCGCCGGCAGCGCCCGCGCCGGTCGTCTCGAGCGTGCATGACGCAGGGCTCGGCGGTGCTCCCGCGCCGGCCACGGCGGCTGCGCCCGCGTCGCTCGATGCCCGTCGCCGTCGGCGCCGCCTGCTGCTCCCGCTCGCTGCGGGTGCTGCCGCGTGCCTCGCGATCGGGGTCGGCATCGGCGCCGCGGCGTTCGGCGAGCGCCCCGTGCCCGTCGTGCAGGGCCCGCCCGGCACGCTCGGCGCCGTCGAGGACGTCGCATTCGTCGACGCCCCCGCCGGGCTCGCGATCACCGGGGCGCTCGTGGCGCACACGTGGGGCACGGAGACGGTGCTGACGATCGACGGCCTGCCGACGGGCGAGGCCTTCACGGTCGTGGTCGTGGGCGAGGACGGCACGGAGTACGCGTCGGGCGCGATGCTCGGCAGCGACGTGACGATCGACTGCCGCCTCAACGCGGCGGTGCTGCGCGAGGACGTCGCCGCCGTCGAGATCCGCGCCGCGTCGGGTGCGGAGATCGCGCACGCCGACGTCGTCGACGTCTGACGGGTCGACGGATGTCGGCGGTGCGTGGTTCGCTGCCGTGATGGAGCCGACGCACGCCGAGCGCATCGCCGCCGTGCGCGTCGCGGCGGCCGAGCGACTCGCGTCGCTCGAGCAGCAGCTCGTCGACCTGCGCGCGCTGCGGTCGGGCGAGTCCGACGACGACGAGCACGACCCCGACGGCGTGCCGCTGTCGGAGGAGTGGTCGCGACTCGAGGGGCTGCGCGAGGCGGCGGTCCGCACGCTCGCCGAGCTGGATGCCGCCGCCGGTGCCGCCGCACGTGGCGAGGTGCCGACGTGCGTGCGCTGCGGTGCCGTGATCCCCGCGGGTCGGCTCGCGGCGCGTCCGCATGCGCGCACGTGCGTCGCATGCGCCTCGTGAGGGCGCATCCGCTGCCTGTCCACCCCGCGCGCAGGGCGTCGCGACTCCCCTACGGTCGTCGCATGTCCACCGATGCACGACCGACCGAGCCCGAGCACGACCCCGACGACGCGCGACTCGGCGGCGCCGAGGATGCCGCGGTCGACGAGCGCGCCGAGGCGCTGCGAGCCCAGGGCATCATGCCCGACCTCGAGGCGATGCGCGAGGACGATCGCGAGGGCCGAGGCGACTGAGCCGCGCGGCGCGCGTCAGCGTCGGTGCCGGTGCCGATCGGCGACGCGGCGCAGCGGCTCGCCGCGCGTCGGGTCGAACGTCCACCCCGGCGTGCGAGCCGGGCGTCGCACGTCGGTGCGCAGCACCTCCGACTCCAGCGCGGTCAGGTCGATGCGTGCGTGGTCGAAGCCCAGACGGGCGAGCTGCCGGTGGAGCGCCTCGACTGCCTGCTCGCGTGTGTCGTAGTGGTCGCCCATCTGCGAAGCATGACAGGTCGCGACGGTGGCGCCGACCGCGTCCCCGTCCCCCGCCGTCAGCGAGACGACGCGGGCGCGAGGTCCGCCGTCTGCTCGTTCGCAGGGATGCCGGTGCCGCGGATGGTCCAGGGCAGCCCGAGCGCGCGCGACGTGCTCACGACGTCCTGCCGCTGGCAGTGCACGTGCGGCTCGGTCGAGCTCCCCGAGTTGCCGCAGGCGGCGAGCACGGCTCCCGCGACCACGAAGTCGCCCACGTGAACGACCGCGCTGCCCCGTCGGAGGTGGGCGATGGCGAAGTGCGTGCCATCGCCGAGCCGCAGCACGACGTGGTTGCCGAGCATGCCGCGCGCGCCACGCAGCTCGCGCGGGATCGACTCGAGCACGAACCACGCGAAGCCGAGCCACGACGAGCGGCTGCGGTGGTCGCGGATGTCGTCGACCACGCGGACGACCTCGCCGGCGGCGGGCGCGTGCACCGGCTCGCCGAACGCGGGGAACCGCTCCGGCCGCAGGAACGCCCCGCCCGCCTGGCCGAACACCGGGCGCTCGACGCCCTCGGGCACCGCGACGAGATCGACGGCGTACGTCTGCCCGTAGCCGTGCGTGCCATGGCTCGGCACCGTCGACGTCGGCGAGTTGATCGCCATCCACGCCCCCGCGACGGGGCTGTCGAGCTCGAGCGGCTCGCCGCCCGCGGCCGGCGCGGCGAGCGTCATGGCGTACGCGATCGCGAGCAGCGCCACGGCCGCGATGGCCAGGGCGGCACCCCCGAACCCGAGGTCGGGGCCGATGCCGAGCACGTCGAGCGCGATCCCCACGATCGCGAGCGCCGCGACGATGGCGCCCATCGTCTGGATCGCCATCCTCCACCGCGCGCACAGCATCGCCATGCGCCGAGCATCCCAGCCGCACCTGACCGGCCGCCCACCGACGCCCTCGGGCGTACGCTGCAGACAGGAGCTGGTCCACGAGGTTCCCCGACGATGGGAGCCCGGATGCCCGGCTCGACCCGATCCGCCTCCGCCCTGCGCACCCTCGGGCTGCTCGCGACGTCGTCGATGGAGCACGAGCGGCGGCTGCCCATCCACCCGCAGCATCTCGACCGCATCGACGCCGACGTGCGCGCGGCCATGATCGTCGAGCACGGCTACGGCGCGGACTTCCAGCTCGCCGACGACCACGTCGCGTCGCGCGTCGGCCGCATGGGCACGCGCGCCGAGGTGCTCGAGGCCGCCGACGTGCTGCTGCTGCCGAAGCCGCAGGCCGCCGACGTCGCCGCGCTGCCCGAGGGCCGCGTGCTGTGGGGCTGGCCGCACTGCGTGCAGGACGCCGTGGTGACGCAGACGGCGATCGACCGCAGGCTCACGCTCATCGCGTTCGAGGCGATGCAGCACTGGACTCGGCGCGGCGAGTTCGGCCTGCACGTGTTCCACAAGAACAACGAGCTCGCCGGCTACTGCTCGGTGCTGCACGCCATGCAGCTCGTCGGCGCGACAGGCGACTACGGCCCGCGCCTCAGCGCCGTCGTGATCGGCTTCGGCGCGACGGCTCGCGGGGCGGTCACGGCCCTGCGCGCGAGCGGCGTGCACGACGTGCAGGTGCTGACGCAGCGCGAGATCGCGGCGGTGAGCTCGCCCATCCACGCCGCGAACATCGTGCAGCTGCACGCCGACGACGGCCCGCTGCATCGCAGCTCGGTGCTGACGCCCGACGGGCAGGTGCTGCTGCCCGAGTTCCTCGCGTCGCACGACATCGTCGTGCACTGCACGCTGCAGGACGTCGCCGCACCCCTCACCTACCTGCGCACCGAGGATCTCGCGGGATTCGCGCCCGGCAGCCTCATCGTCGACGTGTCGTGCGACGAGGGCATGGGGTTCGAGTGGGCGACGCCCACGACGTTCGATGCACCGATGCTCACCGTCGGCCACGGCGTGCACTACTACGCGGTCGACCACAGCCCGTCGTACCTGTGGAGCTCGGCGACGTGGGAGATCAGCGAGGCGCTGCTGCCGTTCCTGCGCACGGTGCTCGAGGGTCCGGAGGGGTGGGCGGAGGATCGCACGATCGCGCGGGCGATCGAGATCCGCGACGGCGTGGTCGTGAACCCCAGCATCCTCGACTTCCAGGGGCGCCGAGCCGCCTACCCGCACGAGCTCGTCGGCGCCGTCTAGCGGACCGCACGGTGCGCGCCGGCGGGCCGCGGCGCGCGTGGTGCATGCTCGAACCATGGACGATCTGCACGTGCCGCCCGGCCCGGGCGCACCGCACGGCCTGCGCATCGCCTCGGCCGAGCTGCGCGAGCAGTTCTCCCACGCGTCCGGCCCGGGCGGGCAGGGCGTGAACACGACCGACTCGCGCGTGCAGCTCTCGATCGACCTCGCCACGACGGAGGCGCTCACCGACACGCAGCGAGCCCGCGCCCTCGCGCGGCTCGCACCGCGACTGGCGGGCACGGTGCTCACGATCGCGGCCGCCGAGCAGCGGTCGCAGCGCCAGAACCGCGTCGCCGCGCGCGAGCGCCTCGCGACGCTGCTGCGCGAGGCGATCATGCCCGCGACGCCTCGGCGAGCGACGCGGCCGACGAGGGGCTCCCAGCGCCGCAGGCTCGAGGAGAAGCGGCAGCGTTCCGAGACGAAGCGCGGTCGCGGCCGACCGACGTTGGACTAGCGTCTCAGTCCCTCGCCTGCTGACTCCCCCAGATGGCTCCGCCCTGCGCGAGGTCGTCGATGCTCGCGGTGATCACGGGCGCAGCCTCCTCGTCGATCGTGAAGGCGATGGTGACGTCGGCGCCGTGCTCGACGCCGCCGAGCGTCGCGTCGCACGCGTCCAGCTCGCGCCGCACCGCGCCCTCGAGCGCGTAGGGCACCGTCACGGCGAGATCGACCGTGCGCCGCATCGGCACGAGCGTCGCCTGCTGCAGCGCCGTCGACACCGCCGTCGAGTACGCGCGCACCAGGCCGCCCGCGCCCAGCTTGATGCCGCCGTAGTACCGCACGACGGTGGCGAGGACGCCCTCGAGGTCGTTGTGCCGCAGCACGTCCATCATCGGCCGCGCGGCCGTGCCCGACGGCTCGCCATCGTCGACCGCCGCCGACTCGCCACCGGCGACGAGCGCCCAGCACACGTGCGCCGCATCCGGATGCTGCGCCCGCAGCTCGGCGACGATCCGCACGGCCTCGTCGCGCCCGGCGACGGGCTCGATGCGCCCGAGGAAGCGGCTGCGCTTGACGACGAGCTCGCTGTCGGCGGCGGCGAGGAGGCTGGATGGCATGGCGGGCTCGGACGGGGACGGCTCCCCGCTGCGACGCTACCGGAGGGTCGCGACGTTCCTAGGTGGTCCACAGGCGCATCGGGTGGTCGACCGAGACTCGCCGGGGAGGCTGGAGGCTTGGCGTGCCGCCGCCCTGCAGACTCGGCGCACGACCACGGAGCGCGAACGCGAAGGAATGGATGCATGCCGATGGACCTCGACCAGCTCGACGCCCTGCTCGACACCCGCACCGGCCCGCTGACGGTCGGCGCGGAGCCGCCCACCGAGACGATCTGCATCCCGGGCTACAACTGACGCCCGCGCTGGGGCGGCCGAGGCCGAGGACGCGTACGTCCAGTGGCGCGCGGGCGACCCCGCGCCCGTGCGCGCGTTCCTCGTCGGCCGCGCAGGCCTCGCCGAGCCGAGCGCGGACGCCATCGTCCGCGTGCTCGAGGCGCAGCGCCCCGGCACCGGGAGCGCAGCATGAGCCGCGACGACGATGGCCGCACGCCCAGCGCTGCCCGCGCCGCAGCCGACGACGCGTCGCTGCCGGATCCCGAGACCATCGATCCCGAGACCGGGACCGACGACGACGACGCTCCGGTCGAGAACCCCTCCGGCTAGCCGATTCGACTGACGCCCTCCGCACCGATGAGGGCGGGTGGCGGAGCCTCTCAGCCGGACGCGCGACCCCGGCGGAGGGCAGCGGCGAGATACGGCGCCGTCGCGCTCGTCGTCGACGTCGCGACGTGCTCGGGCACGCCCTCGGCGACGACGGTGCCGCCCGCCTCGCCGGCGCCCGGCCCGAGGTCGATCACCCAGTCCGCCTGGGCCACGACGCGCATGTCGTGCTCGACGAGGATCACGGTGTTGCCGCCGTCCACGAGCCGCTGCAGGTGCTCGAGCAGGCGATCGGCGTCGGCCGGATGCAGGCCCGACGTCGGCTCGTCGAGCAGGTAGAGCGTGTCGCCGCTGGGAGCGCGACGCAGCTCGGCTGCGAGCTTCACACGCTGCGCCTCGCCGCCCGACAGCTCGGTCGCCGGCTGCCCGAGGGCGACGTAGCCGAGGCCGACGTCGAGCAGCGCATCGAGGTGCCGTACCACCTCGGGATCGTCGAACGCCGCGCGCGCGTCGACGACGCTCAGCGCGAGCACGTCGGCGATCGACCGTCCGTCGAGCTGGACCTCGAGGGTCTCGGGGTCGTAGCGGGTGCCACCGCACGCCGAGCACGGCGCGTGCACCGTCGGCAGGAACAGCAGCTCGACCTCCATCGTGCCCTCGCCCTTGCAGGTCGAGCAGCGACCCTCGGGCCGATTGAACGAGAAGCGTCCGGCGCCGTAGCGCCGCCTGCGAGCCTCCGGCGTCGCGGCGAACAGCGTGCGGACGCGGTCGAACAGCCCCGTGTAGGTCGCGACGTTGGATCGCGGCGTGCGACCGATGGGGCGCTGGCTCACCTGCACGACGCGCCGCAGCCGCCCCTCCGGACCCGTCGCACGCCCCGTCGTCGACGACGGTGGCGGCCCGAGGATGAGGTCGCCACCCTCCTCCGCATCGGCCTCGTCCTCGTCGTCGGCACCGAGCAGGTCGGGGATCGCCTGCGTCACGAGCGACGACTTGCCGGAGCCGGAGACGCCGGTGACGGCGGTGAGCGCGCCGAGCGGGATGTCGACCGACAGGCCGCGCACGGTGTGCCGGTGCACGTCGACGAGCTCGAGATGCTCGGTCGCGGTCCGCCGGGTCCGGGGCGATGGCGCCTCGGCGTCGCCGACGAGGTAGCGACGCGTGACCGACTCCTCGACGTCGTGCAGCCCGTCGAGCGGCCCCGAGTACACGACCCTGCCACCGGCCGAGCCGGCACCGGGGCCGATGTCGACGATCCAGTCGGCCGCGCGGATCACGTCGAGCGAGTGCTCGACGGTGAAGACCGAGTTGCCGGCGTCGCGCAGGCCGGCGAGGATGCCGAGCAGCGCCTCGGTGTCGGCGGGGTGGAGGCCGGCCGAGGGCTCGTCGAGCACGTAGACGACGCCGAAGAGGCGCGAGAGCACCTGGGTCGCGAGCCGCATGCGCTGCAGCTCGCCCGACGAGAGCGTGGGCGTCGCCCGGTCGAGCGACAGGTAGCCGAGGCCGAGGTCGACGATCGGCGCGATGCGCGCGAGCGCCTCCCCCGCCAGCCGCTGCGCCGCGAGCCGGCGCTCGGGCGCCATCGGGCCGCGCTCGTCCGACGGCGTCCAGTCGGGGTCGAGCGCTCGCTCCACGAGCCCGGCGACGTCGTCGAGGGGCATCGCGGCGATCTGCGTGATGTCGTGGCCCTCGAACGAGACCGCGAGCGCCTCCTGTCGCAGACGCCGCCCGCCGCACTCGGGGCAGACCACGCTCACCATGAAGCCCGCCGCCTTCTCGCGCATCCGCGCGCTCTTCGACCCCGCGAAGGTGTCGAGCACGTAGCGGCGCACGCCGACGAACGAGCTCATGTACGACGGCTCGTCGCCTGCCTCGACCGCAGCCCACACCTGCCGCGGCGTGAGGCCGCGGTAGACGGGCACCTGCGGCGTCTCCTGCGTGTGGAGCGCCCACTCGCGCCGCTCGGCCGGGATGTCGCGCCACGGCACGTCGGGGTCGTAGCCAAGCGAGACGAGGCTGTCGCGCAGCTGCTGCCCGTGCCAGGCCGTCGGCCAGGCGGCGAGCGCCCCCTCGGCGATCGTGAGGGCGTCGTCGGGCACCATGCGCGACTCGGGCACGTCGTAGACCCGGCCGATGCCGTGGCAGGTGGGGCATGCGCCCTGCACCGTGTTCGCCGAGAAGTCCTCGGCGAGCAGCATCGGCGCGCCCTCGGGATAGGTGCCGACGCGCGACAGCAGCATGCGCACGACGTTGCCGATCGTCGTCGCGCTGCCGACCGTGGACCTCGCGCTGCCCGCCGACCGCTGCTGCGGCAGCGCGACGGCCGGGGGCAGCCCCTCGATGCCGTCGACGTCGGGCACGCTCGCCTGGCTCATGAGGCGCCTGGCGTAGGGCGCGACCGACTCGAAGTAGCGGCGCTGCGACTCCGCGTAGATCGTGCCGAAGGCGAGCGAGCTCTTGCCGGACCCGGAGACGCCCGTGAACACGACCACCGCGTCGCGCGGGATGTCGACGGCGACGTCGACGAGGTTGTGCGTCCTGGCGCCGCGCACCGCGACGTGGTCGGGGACGGTCCTGCGTCGCGCCTGCTGCTCCACGGTGTCCCTCGCCCCTCGTCGCGGCGGTCGGCTCGTGGCCGGCACGCCACCTCCAGCCTGACAGCCGCCGCCGCCCACCGGTTCCGCGGCGAGCGACGGCGTAGGCTGCGCACGCTCGCGCGGCGCCGATGGCTAGCTCGGCTCGAGCAGCGCCAGGCGCGTGCGCGCGAGCAGGAAGGCGCCGAAGGTCGCGAGCCCGACGGCGATGAGCACGAGCAGCACGACGCCCAGCGGCACGTCGAGCAGCGAGCGCAGCGCGCCGTCGAGCCCGGTGGCGCGATGCGTGTCGCCGGTCACGACCGCCGTCACCACGACGACGCCGACGATGCCGAGCGCGACGCCCTTCGCGACGTAGCCGATCGTGCCGAGCACGAGCACGAGCCGTCGCCAGGCGCCCGTGGGCACGCGGATGAGCTTCGTGAAGGTGCCGCGGATGCCGATGCTCGCGAAGCCGATGCCGAAGCCGAGCACGGTGAGCCCGATCGCGAGCAGGATGAGGACGCCCGTCTGCGTGCGCAGCAGCGCGTCGGCGATGCGCGCGACGTCGTCGCCGCTCGGGCCGGTGGCACCGAGCGCGACGAGCAGCGCGCTGCCGCCGAGCGCGAGGTACACGACGCCCTTGGCGGCCTCGACGACGCGCCTCCCCCACCGCACGAGTCGGCGCGGCGCATCGATGAGCACGAGCGCCTGCGTCAGCTGCCATGCGGCGAGGGTCAGCAGCCCGACGACCGCCGCCCACAGCAGCACGCGGCCGAGCGTCGTGCTCGCGAGCTGGTGCAGCACCCCCGACTGCGAGACGGAGGTGCCGTCGGCGTCGCCGAACGCGAGGCGCAGGGCGATGCCGGCGAGCAGCAGGTGGATGAGGCCGTTGAGGGCGAAGCCCGAGCGTGCGACGCGACGGAATCGGCGGATGCTGCGCGCACCCCTCGCCGAGGACGTGTCGCTCGTGCGTGCCGCGGTCATCCCCACCCTTCCCCGTCGGCGGCTGCGGCGCGGGATCGAGCGATCGCGCGACGGCCGAAGGCCGAGACTACGCGGCGCGTGGCCCATCCCGCGCAGCTGCCGTGCTGCGACGCAACGGGTCGCGGAGACGACGCGGGCCGAGGATCGTGGAGGGCATGAGCGACACCATCAGCGGCAGCATCGGCGATCCCACCGGCGCCGACCCCGACTTCGTCACCGATCCCGAGACGGAGGAGCCGGTGACCGACGGG
The DNA here is from genome assembly GCF_007679035.1 of Agrococcus jejuensis. Taxonomy (GTDB): domain Bacteria; phylum Actinomycetota; class Actinomycetes; order Actinomycetales; family Microbacteriaceae; genus Agrococcus; species Agrococcus jejuensis_A. The sequence continues at coordinate 986,830 of NZ_VEFR01000001.1, forward strand.
TCCGCGCCGGCCGAGCGCGACGGCGACGACGGCGTCGAGCCTGAGGAGTACGCCTCGCCGACGTAGCGGATCGCCCGCCAGTCGGGCGCCGGTCGCCGCATCCAGGAGGATGGGCAGGTGACCGACGCGGAGGAGACGATGGTGCGACGATCGATGGCCCTGGCCGCCAGGGCGTGCCGAGCGCGCTGCCTCGACCGCGCAGGGGCGCCCTCGTGCTGAGGCTGCTGCGTCGCGCAGCCGCCACTCGCGACTCGACGGCCGCCGCGCCCGACGCGTCGCCGCGCGAGGCCGCTGCGGCGCTCGACGCACCGCGACGACGGAACCCCGTCATGATCGGCTTCCTCGCCACGATCGGCGGCCTCCTCGCGATCCTGCTCGGCATCGCCGCCCAGTCGCTGTCGTCGGTGCTCGTCGTCGTCGCGCTCGGCCTGTTCCTGGCGCTCGGGCTCGACCCGGTCGTGCAGCGACTGTGCGGGCTCGGGATGCGCAGAGGATGGGCGACGCTCATCACGGCAGCGGCCTTCGCAGGCGTCGTGGCGGGCATCGTCGCGCTCGTCGTGCCGACCGTCGTCGACCAGGTCGGCCGATTCGTGCGCGCACTGCCTGCGGAGTTCGAGGACTTCCGCGACTCCGCCGTCTACGACTGGGCGACGGAGACGTTCGGCACGAGCATCTCCGACATCACGGCCCAGGCGCAGGACTTCCTCGGCGACCCGCAGCGCCTCGCGGAGATCGGCGGCGGCATCCTCGACGTCGGCGCGACGATCGTGTCCGGGGTGTCGAACACGCTCATCGCGGTGGTGCTCACCCTGTACTTCCTCGCGACGCTGCCGACCGTGAAGCGCGCGTTCGTCGGCATGATGCCCGCCCGCGACCGACCGCGCGTCGCCGAGCTCACGGAGGACGTCGCGGGCTCCGTGGGCGGCTTCCTGAGCGGCATGGTGGTGCTCGCCGCGGCGAACGCCGTCGCCTCGTTCCTGCTGCTGCTCGCGCTGGGCTCGCCGTTCGCGGCGCTGCTCGCGGCGCTCGCGTTCTTCGTGACCCTCATCCCCCTCGTCGGCACCGTGCTCTTCTGGGTCGTCGGGTCGCTCGCCGCGCTGACCATCAGCCCGTTCGCCGGCATCGCGTTCGCGGTCGTCTACCTCGTGTACATGCAGGTCGAGGCGTACCTGCTCACGCCGCGGGTGATGAACAAGACGGTCGCTGTGCCCGGGGTGCTCGTCATCATCGGCGCCCTCGTGGGCGGCACGCTGCTCGGCCTGCTGGGCGCGCTCGTCGCGGTGCCCGTCACGGCTGCGCTGCTGATCATCTACCGCAAGGTGCTGAAGCCCATCCAGGACGCGAAGGTCTGAGGCCGGGCGCGCGCCGGGTCCGGATCGACGGATCCATCGGGGCCGTCGGGGTCGGGTCATCGCGGAGGCGCGACCTCCAGGACGACCTTCCCGTAGTGACCGCCGTCGCGCAGGATCGCGTGACCCCGTGCCGCGTCGGCGAGCGGCATGCGGGCGTGGATGGGCACGGCGATGCGGCCGGACTCGAGCAGCGGCCATGCGAGCCGCTGCACGGCCTCGAGGATGCGGCCCTTGTCGGCGACCGACCGCGAGCGCACCGTCGTGCCGATGATGCGCGCCCGCTTCGCCATGAGGGCGCCGAGGTCGAGGGAGCCCGAGGAGCCGCGCATCGTGCCGATCACCACGACGCGACCGAACTCGCGCAGCATGCGCACGTTGTCGTCGAGCGCGTCGCCGCCGAGCACGTCGAGCACGATGTCGGCGCCGCCCTCGTCGCCGACGGCCCGCACGAGGTCGACGGCGTGGCGATCCCACGCGGCGGCCGCGCCGAGGCCGCGCAGGCGCTCGGCACCCTCCGCGGAGCCCGCGACCGCGAGCACCCGGGCACCGGCAGCGGCCGCGAACTGCGTCGCGAAGGTGCCCACGCCGCCGGTCGCGCCGTGGATCAGCACCGTCTGCGCCTCCTCGGCGTCGTCGTCTGCCGTTCCGATGCGCATGCCGCCCTCGAGCACGAGGTTCGAGACGACCGTGGCCGCGACCTCGATGACGCCTGCCGCGTCGACGAGGTCGACGCCGTGGGGCACGGGCAGCAGCTGGGCCGTCGGCACGGCCACGACGTCGGCGTAGCCGCCGCCTGCGAGCAGCGCGACGACGGGCTCGCCGGTGTCGCGGCGGTAGCCGGACACCTCGAGGCCCGGCACCTCGGAGGCGCCTGCGGGCGGCGGGTAGTGGCCGGCGACCTGCGCGAGGTCGGCACGGTTGACGCCGGCCGCGACGACGTCGACCAGCACCTCGCCGGCCGCGGCCGTCGGCTCGTCGACCTCGACGAGCGTCATGCGGTGATCGTCGGTCACGGTGATGGCGCGCATGCACCGAACCTAGCCGCCAGTCTCGCGGCGCCGAGGCTGCGACGACCGCGCTGGACCTCGACGCGGCAAAGAGCATGCGCGCGGGGATGCCAGGATCGACACGACGATGCCTGCGACTCCAGCACCTCCGGCGGCCCGCCCCGCGCCCGCCCGCATCCCGTTGCTGCGCGCGCTGCACGACGCGTTGCTCGCCCGCATGGGCCCGCAGGGGTGGTGGCCCGCCGAGACCCGGTTCGAGATGATGCTCGGCGCCGTGCTCGTGCAGCACACCCGATGGGAGAACGCCGCGCTCAGCCTCGGTCGACTGGGTGAGAAGGGACTGCTCGATGCCGCCGCCCTCGCCGCGGCGTCGCCGGAGGACCTCGTGCCGATGCTGCGGCGCAGCGGCTTCATGATGGCGAAGGGCCGCGCGATCATCGCGCTCGCGCAGTGGACGGTGCGTGAGGGCGGCGAGCACGGCCTGCTCGAGCATCACGACGACGCGGCGTTGCGCGCCTCGCTGCTGCAGGTGACGGGGGTCGGCCCCGAGACCGCCGACGTCATCGCCCTGTACGCGTTCGAACGGCCCGCGTTCGTCGCGGATGCCTACGCGTGGCGGTTGCTCAGCGGGCTCGGGCTCGAGCTGCCGCGCCCCTACGAGGCGCTACGACGCCGGCTCGCCCCGCTCGTCGACGAGACCGACCTCACGGTCACCGAGCTGCAGGAGCTGCACGCGCTCATCGACGAGTTCGGCAGGCTCGCCGCCCGAGACGCGTCGCTCGTCGAGTCGCTGCGCGGCGAGATCGTGGCGATGGGCGCCTCGGTCAGACGTTGAAGCGGAACTCCACCACGTCGCCGTCGACCATCGTGTAGTCCTTGCCCTCGATGCGCACGCGGCCCTTGGCCTTCGCGTCGGCCATCGTGCCGGCGGCGTCGAGGTCGTCGAACGAGACGACCTCAGCCTTGATGAAGCCCTTCTCGAAGTCCGTGTGGATGACGCCGGCCGCCTGCGGCGCGGTCCATCCCTTGCGGATCGTCCAGGCGCGCGACTCCTTCGGTCCCGCGGTCAGGTAGGTCTGCAGGCCGAGCGTGTCGAAGCCGATGCGGGCGAGCTGGTCGAGGCCCGACTCGTCCTGGCCGAGCGACTGCAGCAGCTCGAGCGCCTCGTCGGGCTCCAGGTCGACGAGCTCCGACTCGACCTTCGCGTCGAGGAACACGGCCTTCGCGGGCGCGACGAGCGCCGAGAGCTCGGCCTTGCGCGCGTCGTCGGTGAGCACCGCCTCGTCGACGTTGAACACGAACAGCATGGGCTTGGCGGTCATGAGGCCGAACTCGCGCAGCAGCGTCAGGTCGACGTCGGATGCCGACAGCAGCTCGCCGGCGTCGAGCACGGCCTTCGCCTGCTGGGCGGCGGCGAGCACGGCGGGGTCCGCCTTCTTGCCGCGCACCTCCTTCTCGAGGCGCGTGATCGCCTTCTCGAGCGTCTGCATGTCGGCGAGCGCGAGCTCGGTGTTGATCGTCTCGAGGTCGCTCGCCGGGTTCACCGCACCGGCGACGTGCACGACGTCGCCATCGGCGAAGCCGCGCACGACCTGCGCGATCGCGTCGGCCTCGCGGATGTTCGCGAGGAACTGGTTGCCGAGGCCCTCGCCCTCGCTGGCGCCGGCGACGATGCCTGCGATGTCGACGAACGACACCGTGGCGGGCAGGATCTTCGCGGATCCGTGGATCTCGGCGAGGCGCTCGAGGCGCGGGTCGGGCAGCTCCACCACGCCGACGTTGGGCTCGATGGTGGCGAACGGGTAGTTCGCCGCCAGCACCGAGTTCTTGGTCAGTGCGTTGAAGAGGGTCGACTTGCCCACGTTGGGGAGTCCGACGATGCCGATCGTGAGTGCCACGAGGAACGAGCCTACCGGCGGTGCCGCGGCGGCCCGGCCAGTCGCGCCTCGACGCCGACCGCGGTCGGCGCGAGAGGATGGCGCGATGAGCGCCGCACCCGGTCCCCCGACCCTGCCCGACGACTGGACGTCGCGAGCGCCGGAGCCCGGCGACGTCGATGCGCTCGTGCGTCTGCACGACGACGCGCTCGCAGCAGCCGGCCGCCCCGCGCCGGCCGATCGCGCGCACGAGACGGCACGCGTCGAGGAGCTCGTCGCGGGGCCGAGCTCGTGGACGAGACGCCAGCTCGTCGCCGGCCCCGAGGGCGAGGCGCCCGCAGCGTGGGCGACCGTGCACGACCGCGCGGCCGGACGCACGACCGTCGCGCTCGAGGTCGCGGGTCCCGACCGCGTCGCCGCCGACGTCGCCGACGCAGCGGCCGCCGCGATGCTCGCCTGGGCTGCGGACGCGGCCATCGGCATCGCGCGGCTGCGCGGCGTCGAGCGGACGCAGCTCGACGCGAGCGCCCACAGCGCCGACGCACGCAGCCACCGGTGGCTCGAGCGCGCCGGCTACCGGCACGTGCGCACCTGGCTGCAGATGTCGAGGCCCGTGACGCCCACCGACGCACCCGCGCCCGAGCCGCGGCCGGGCGTCACGGTGCGGCGCGTCGCGACCTCGGCATCCGGCATCCCCGTCGCCGCCGACCTGCAGGCCGTGCACCTCGTGCTCGAGCAGTCGTTCGCTGACCACTTCAACTCCTATCGCGAGTCGTTCCCCGAGTTCATCGCCCGGCTCCGCGAGGACCAGGGCCACCGCTGGGACCACTGGTGGATCGCGGAGGTCGCGATGGACGACGGCGCCGTGCTGCCGGGCGGCGCGCTCGTCGCCTCGGCGATGGCGGCCGACGCGAGCGGTGCACGCGGCACGTACGTCGAGTACATCGGCGTGCACCGCCGCGCGCGGGGCCGCGGCGTGGCGAAGGCGCTGCTCGCAGCCGTGGTCGCGGATGCCGCCGATCGCGACCGCGCGCACGTCGCGCTCGAGGTCGACCGCGACTCCCCCACGGGCGCCGACGGCCTGTACCGCGCGCTGGGCTGGACGACGGCGCACGAGACGGAGTCGTGGCACGCCGACGTCGCCGTCGAGCCCGGCGAGGACGCCTGATCGAGGACGCCCTGCGACATCGGATCGCGAGGAATGCTCGCAGGTGGACGCGAGTTGACTGTCGGCATGCAGGTTGAGATCTGGTCCGACATCGCGTGCCCCTGGTGCTACATCGGCAAGCGTCGCTTCGAGGAGGCGCTCGCGCAGTTCCCCCACCGCGACGACGTCGAGGTGTCGTACCGGTCGTACCAGCTCGACCCCACGCTCCCCGAGCACTACGACGGCACCGAGGCCGAGTACCTCGCCAGCCGCAAGGGCATCCCGGTCGAGCAGGCCGAGCAGATGTTCGCCCACGTCGCGCAGCAGGCCCGCACCGTCGGCCTCGCCTACGACTTCGAGGCGCTCGTCGTCGCCAACAGCATGAAGGCGCACCAGATCCTGCATCTCGCCAAGGAGCACGGCGTGCAGTCCGAGGTGAAGGAGGCGCTCCTCGCCGCCCACTTCGAGCAGGGCCGCGACATCGGCGACGAGCGGATGCTCGAGTGCGTCGCATCCGCCGAGGGCGTGCCCGCCGACGCCATCACGCAGGAGCTCCAGACCGGCTCGCGCATCCCCGCCGTGCAGCAGGACATCGCCGAGGCTCGTGCGCTCGGCATCCAGGGCGTGCCGATGGTCGTGCTGGACCGGAAGTTCGGCGTCTCGGGCGCGCAGCCGACGGAGGTCTTCCTCAACGCCCTCACGCAGGCGTACGCCGCGAGCACGCCGCTGCAGACCGTCGGCGCCGCCGACGGCGAGGTGTGCGGCCCCGACGGCTGCGCCTGATCGCTGCCGCGATGTGACGCGCAGCGGGCCGCCGAGGGAGATCTTCCCTCTGCGGCCCGCTGCGCATCATCCCGCGACCATCCTCGACTGACCCGCGCGCGAATCCGCACGTGAGCGAGACCTCAGACGCATCCTGCGCTCGAGGCCCTGCTCACGTGCGGATTCGACGCGCTATCCCACCCGCACGCGCGTCGGCGTGACGCGCGCGATCATGCGCAGGTGCCCCTCGTCGTCGGGCGGCAGCGGCTCGCCGTCGTACTTCACGGCCAGCTGCGTCGCGAGCGACGACGTGGGGTCGTCGGCGAGCTCGACCGTGCCGCGCACCTCGAGGAAGTGCTCGGGGTCGACGCGCGACGTGATGAGCAGGCTCACGCGATGGTCGCGGCGGATGTTCTGCGTCTTGCGCAGGTGACGCTTCATGGGGATGAGCAGCGTGTCCCCGTCGCGACCCACCCACACGGCCGTCACCTGCGGCGAGCCGTCGGGCTCGATGGTCGCGAGCGCCGCGACGTTGGGCTCGTCGAGCAGGTCGGCCGCCTGATCCGGGATGCGGATGCTGCTCACGCCGCACCCTCGGGCTCCTGCGAGCCCTCCATGACGGCGATGACGTTGCCGGCCGGATCGGTCGTCCACGCGATGTCGGGACCTCGACCGCCGCCGTGCACGATGCCGCGCTCGTCGTGGTGGAACCCGTCGTACCGCAGGAACTCGGCGCCCCTGCCGACGAGATCGTCGATCGCGGCGGGCAGGTCGGGCACGACGAGGTTGAGGATCGTGAACGCGGCGGGCGCATGGTCGGGCTTCGGGTAGGCGAGCACGTGCCCGCCGCCGGGCAGCGCGAGCGTGAGCATGCCGCGCTCCTCCTTGACGACGAGGCCGAGCACGTCGCGGTAGAACGTCGCAGCGGCGTCGATGTCGGGCACGGCGAAGCCGCTGAAGCCTTCGATGTAGTCGGGCATGGGAGCCACCTCCTGGCTCGACTCTCGTGCAGCGGCGGCCGGTCCGCAACGGGGCCGTGCACCGCTCGCGGCCGCCCGCCAGCGGTGGCAGGATGCGAACGTGACCGCCCTCGAGCCGCTCGGCGTCAGCACGCACGCGCCGTCGCTGGGTGGGCGCAGCGTGCTCAGCCAACGGTGGAGCGACGTCGTCTTCCTGCACTGGCGCATCGCACCCGAGCTCGTGGCGCCGCACCTCCCGCCCGGCTGCGTGCCCGACGTCCACGACGGCACGTCGTGGATCGGCCTCATCGCCTTCCGCATGTCGCGCAGCGCGTTCCTCGGCGGCCCACCTGTGCCGTGGCTCGGCGACTTCCCCGAGGTCAACGTGCGCCTCTACGCCGTCGACGGCCTCGGCCGCCGCAGCGTCGTCTTCGCCAGCCTCGATGCCGCGCACCTCGTGCCCGTGCTCGCCGCGCAGGCGCTCTTCGGGCTGCCCTACCGATGGGCGTCGATGCGCCACGGTCGCAGGGGCGACCTCGTCGCCTACCGCACGCGTCGCCACGGGGCGTCGGCGGCCGCATCGCATCTCATCGTGCGCCCCGATCCGACCGCCGACGCGGATGCGTCGTTGCGGGACGACCCGCTCGCGACGTTCCTCACCGGTCGCTGGGCGTTCCACGAGCGCCACCTCGGCCGCACCATCCTGTGCCGCAGCGAGCACGAGCCGTGGCCGCTGCAGCACGCGCGCCTCGAGCACCTCGACGACGCCTTGCTCGCGACCGCGGGGTTCCCCGGCATCGCCGAGCGACCGCCGGAGAGCGTGCTGTTCGCGCCGACGGTCGCGACGCGCTTCGGCACGCCGCACGCCCTCGGAGCCCCCACGACCCCCTCGCCCCCGTCCCCGGTCGGGGAGTAGCGTCGCGCCATGGCGAAGCGCGCGGTGGTCCGGGTGCACGGCACCGTGCAGGGCGTCGGATTCCGCTGGGCTGCGAGGGACGAGGCGCAGCGCCTCGGCGTCGCGGGCTCGGCCCGCAACCTGCTCGACGGCTCGGTCGAGGTGGTCGTCGAGGGCGACGACGCTGCCGTCGACGACATGCTCGGCTGGCTGCGGCAGGGACCACCCTCGGCGTCGGTCACGGGCATCGACGCCGTCGCGGAGGAACCGCACGGAGCCTCGGGATTCGTCATCCGCTGATCCACCGAAGGAGGACGCGCATGGACGCGTGGCGCACGATCGACGACCGGCTGCACGCGTGGTTCGCGGCGCCGTCGCACGCTGCAGGCGCGGCGCTGCTGCCACGCATCGTCGCGATCGCGGGGCGCGTCGTCGACGTCGACGTGCGCGCCGGCGGCGTGCGCGTGCGGCTCGATCGGGAGGATGCGAGCCTCTCGCCCGCCATCTCGGCCGCCGCCGACGAGCTGGGCCTCTCCCCCGCGCCGCACGCGCTGCAGGCCATGCGCGTCGTGCTCGAGACGCCCGACCCGGACCGCGTCGCGCCGTTCTGGGCGCTCGCGCTCGGCTACGACCGCGAGGGCGCCGTGCTGCGCGATCCCTGGCGCCGCGACCTGCCGCTCGTGCTCGAGCACGACCGCGAGGCGCGCCCGCTGCGCGATCGCATCCACGTCGACGTCGTGCGGCCGAGCGCCGCGATCCAGTCGATCGTCGACGCCGTCGGCCCCGCGACCGGCCCGTACGGGCTGCGGCACGCGGATCCCGACGGCATCGAGGTCGACGCCGTGCCCGGCGACCCGCTCGCGGGCGCGGAGGACTGGTGGACGCTGTTCGCCGCCGTCGCCCGCTACGCCACGACGCCCGAGCAGGCCGTCGTGCTCGCCGAGCGCGCTGCATCCCTCGCCGACGAGGCGGGCGAGCGGCTCGGCATCGACGTGCGCCCGGGGTCGGTGACGCTCGACGGGGGCAAGGACGTCTGGGAGGACGACGACGGCGCCCGCCCCGCCTTCGTCGCGCTCGCCGCCGCCGTGCAGCGGGCGGCGCGGGACCTCGGCGCGACGCCGCTGCCCGCGGACCTGCGCTTCGTGCAGCTGGGCTTCGACGCCGTCGACGTCGCGGGATCGCGATCGATCTGGCGAGCGCTGCTCGCCGCGGAGCGCGACCCGCGCGAGCACGTCACCGACCTCGTCGACCCGCTCGGCCTCGGGCACGTGCTCTTCCTGCAGGACCTGGATGCGGACGAGACCGAGCGTCGAGCGCAGCGCCCGCGCGTGCGCGTGGAGGTGCTGGTGCCAGCCGACGCGCTCGACGCGCGACTCGACGCGATCGTCGCAGCTGGCGGACGCGTGCTCGAGCACCGCGACGGACGCGCGACGATCGCCGACGCCGACGGGCCGATCGCCGTGCTCGTGGCGGGCTAGGCGCCTGCTGCTCGCGTCGCCCGGCGCCGCTGCGCCGACCGGAACATCAGCAGCCACACGACCGCCACCACGACGGAGGCGCCCGCGAGCACGAGCGCACGCGGCCCCGTGACGTCGGCCCCGGCGATCGCGACCGACAGCACCGCCTGGGCGACGCCCGCCGTGATCCACCGCTGCCACCAGGCGCCGGTGCCGAGGTAGCCGAGCAGCACCGACAGCGCGAGCGAGAGCACGAGCGTGGCGACGATCGTCGCGCCATCGTCGAGCTCGAGGCGCCACGCCGCCCAGACGAGGCCGACGCCGAGGCTCGCACCCATGCGTCCCAGTCGCGGCTCGACGAGCGGCTGCAGCGTGCCGCGCCAGCCGAGCTCGAGCGCGAACGCGAGCGGGATCGCGGCGAGCCAGAGCGGCAGCACGTCGACGGGCGCCGACGACGGCGCCGGCACGAGCAGCCACCCGATCCACGTGAGCGCGGCGAGCGCCGCCGCGGCGACGGCGCCGAGGATCGTGTGGGCGACGAGCTGCCGGCGCGGCACGGGCGCCGGGAGCATGATCGCGAGGGTGCGACGGCCGACGAGCCAGGTCACGCCTGCGGCGAAGGCCGGCACGAGCCACACGAGCGACGCCTGCAGCACCGTCGCGTCGGGCACGAACGCCCGCATGGCGCCGCCGGCGGAGAACGCGGCGACCACGTAGGCCGCCACCGCCCACCAGGGGCTCATCGCTCCTCCGCGAGCCCCAGCTCGACGAGCTCGGTGATGAGGTCGCCGTAGCCGATGCCCGTCGCGCCCCACGCGAGGGGGAACATCGAGATCGTGGTGAAGCCGGGCATGGTGTTGATCTCGTTCACGACGACGCCGTGCTCGTCGGAGACGAAGAAGTCGACGCGCGCCAGCCCGGAGCCCTCGATGGCCTCGAACGCTCGGATCGCCGTCTGCTGCACCGCGGCGAGCATGCGCTCGTCGAGGTCGGCCGGGCAGACGACCTTCGCGCGGTCGGGGTCGACGTACTTCGCGTCGAAGTCGTAGAACTCGCCCGGCCGCAGCACGATCTCGCCGGGCAGCGACGCGCGGGGCATCGCCCCGTCACGGCCCTGCAGCACGGCCACCTCGACCTCGCGGCCCGGGCATCCCGCCTCGATGAGCACGCGGGAGTCCTCGGCGAACGCCTCGCGCATGGCGCCGTCGAGGTCGATGAGCGACGTGACGCGCGAGACGCCCACGCTCGAGCCGGCGCGTGCCGGCTTCACGAACAGCGGCAGCGTGAGGTCGCCCAGGCGCGTGCGGATCGACTCGGGGTCGGACTCCCACTCGCGCCGCTGCACCGTGATCCACGGCGCGACCGTGATGCCCGCGTGCGCGAGCACGGTCTTCGTGAAGTGCTTGTCCATGCCGACGGCGCTCGCGAGCACGCCGTTGCCGACGTACGGGATGCCGGCGAGCTCGAGCATGCCCTGCACGGTGCCGTCCTCGCCGAAGCGGCCGTGGAGGATCGGGAACACGACGTCGACGTCGCCGAGCGAGCGCAGCGCACCCTCGGCATCGACGGCGACGAGCTCGCGCGAGTCGGTCGTGGCGGGCAGCAGCACGCGGTCGCCGTCGCCCACCTCGGGCATGCGGTCGAGCGTCATCGACTCGGGGTCGTCGGGCTGCAGCACGAGCGCGCCCGAGCGGGTGATGCCGATCGGCACCACGTCGAAGCGGTCGCGGTCGATGTGGGCGAGCACGCTGCCTGCGGTGGCGCACGAGATCGCGTGCTCGCTCGAACGGCCGCCGAAGAGCAGGGCGACGCGGATGCGGTCGGTCACGAGAGCATCTCCAGGGTGGGCTCGGCGTCGTCGGTCGTGAGGTGCGGGGCGATGTCCTTCGGATCCATCGCCTCGTCGATCACGAGCCGCACCTGCTCGAGGATGGGCATCGGGATGCCGCGGGCGGCGGCGAGCTCGGCGACGGGCGCGATCGACGACAGGCCCTCGGCGACCTGGTTCATGCGCGCGACGACGTCCTGCCGCGAGTAGCCGAGGCCGAGCAGTCGGCCCGCGGTGAAGTTGCGCGACAGGGGCGACGCGCAGGTGGCGATGAGGTCGCCGAGGCCCGCGAGCCCCTGCATCGTCTCGGGCTTCGCGCCGTGCGCGACGGCGAAGGCCGTGAGCTCCGCGAGGCCGCGGGTGATGATCGACGCCTTCGTGTTCTCGCCGTAGCCGACGCCGTCGACGATGCCGATCGCCACGGCGACGAGGTTCTTCAGCACGCCGCCGAACTCGGTGCCGATGACGTCGTCGTTGACGAACGAGTGGAAGTAGTCGTTGCGGGCGACGCGGGCGACGGCCTTCGCCGTCTCGATGTCGCTGCACGAGACGACGGCCGCGGTGGGATGCTCCTGCGCGATCTCGAGCGCGAGGTTCGGGCCCGACACGACGGCGACGCGCTCGGGGCCGACGTGCGCGGCCTCGGCGATGACCTCGCTCATGCGCAGGCGCGAGCCCGCCTCGACGCCCTTCATGAGGCTCACGAGCGGCACGCCCTCCGGCAGCACGGGCAGCAGGCTCGCGAGCGTGGCGCGCAGCTGCTGGCTCGGCACGGCGAGGTAGACCTGCTGCGCCCCCGCGACCGCGGCGGCCGCATCCGACGTCGCCGTGAGCGAGTCCGGCAGCGTGATGCCGGGCAGGTAGCGCGTGTTGCGCCGCGACTCCGCGATCTCGCGCGCCGCCTCGGGCCTGCGCGCCCACATCGTCACGCGGTTGCCGCCGTCGGCGAGCACCTTCGCGAACGTCGTGCCCCACGATCCGGCTCCGAGCACCGCGACGTCAGCCATCGAACCGTCCCGTCTCGCTCTGCCCGCGCTTCGCGGGATCCCAGCGCTCGGCGGGCGGCTCGGCGCCGCGCAGCTCGCCGAGCATGCCCGTGATCGTCTGCATGACGGCCTCGGTCGCACCCAGCAGCGTGGCCTGGTCGAGAGATCCCCTGCGGTACGCGTCGAGGTCGACGGGCTCGCCGAAGACCACGTCGATGCGCTTGCGCGGGAACGGCCGGATGCCCTTGGCGTACCGGGGCATGAGCTCCTGGGCACCCCAGTGGGCGACGGGGATGACGGGCACGCCGGCCTGCAGCGCCATGCGCACGGCACCCGTCTTGCCCCGCATGGGCCACAGCTCGGGGTCGCGGGTGAGCGTGCCCTCCGGGTAGATGATGACGGCGAGCTCGTCGGCGACGAGGGCTCGCGCGGCCGCCATCGGGTCGGCGCCGCGGGCGATGCCGCCGCGGTCGACCGGGATCTGGCCCGTCGCGCGCATGATCCGGCCGAGCAGAGGCACGCGGAACAGGCTCTCCTTGGCCAGGAACCGCGGCGCCCGTCCCGCCTTCCACACGGCGGTGCCGACCACGAGCGGGTCGATCTCGCTGTAGTGGTTCGGGGCGAGCACGAACGCGCCGCGCTGCGGCAGTCGCTCCGCGTGATGCAGGCGCACGTCGGCGACGGCCGTGATGAACGGCACGACCGCGCCGGCGAGCACCCGGAACGCGGGCGTGCGCTCGCTGCGGCGGGGCATGGTCATCCGTCGACGCGGAAGTCGGCTCCGAGCACCTGCAGCTTCTCGATGAAGCGCTCGTAGCCGCGCGCGATGATGCCGACGTTCGAGATGCGCGACTCGCCCTCGGCCGTCAGCGCGGCCACGAGGTGGCTGAAGCCGCCGCGCAGGTCGGGCACCACGATGTCGGCGCCGCGCAGCGAGACCGGCCCTGCGATGACCGCGGAGTGCTGGTAGTTGCGCTGGCCGAAGCGGCACGCGTGGCTGCCGAGGCACTCGGTGTGGATCTGGATCGTCGCGCCCATGTCGACGAGCGCCTCCGTGAAGCCGAAGCGCTGCTCGTAGACCGTCTCGTGCACGATCGAGATGCCCTTGGCCTTCGCGAGCGCCACGACGAGCGGCTGCTGCCAGTCGGTCATGAAGCCGGGGTGCACGTCGGTCTCGACGACGACGGGCTTGAGGTCGCCGCCCGGGTGCCAGAAGCGGATGCCGTCGTCCTCGATCTCGAACGCACCGCCGACCTTGCGGTAGACGTTGAGGAACGTCGTCATCTCCTGCTGGCGGGCGCCGCCGACGAAGATGTCGCCGCCGGTGGCGAGCGCCGCGCAGGCCCACGATGCGGCCTCGTTGCGGTCGAACAGCGCGGTGTGGCTGTAGCCGACGAGGTGGTCGACGCCCTCGATGCGGATCGTGCGGTCGGTGTCGACCTGGATCTCGGCACCCATCTTCTGCAGGATCGCGATGAGGTCGAGGATCTCGGGCTCGACGGCGGCGTTCGACAGCTCGGTGCGGCCCTTGGCGCGCGTCGCGGTCAGCAGCACCTGCTCGGTCGCGCCGACCGACGGGTACGGCAGCGTCACCTTGGCGCCGTGCAGGCCGTCGGGCGCCGTCATGCGGATGCCGGTGGGCAGCTTGTCGACGACGGCACCGAAGTTGCGCAGCACCTCGAGGTGGTAGTCGATGGGGCGATCGCCGATGTGGCAGCCGCCGAGGTCGGGGATGAACGCCTCGCCGAGCCGGTGCAGCAGCGGTCCGCAGAAGAGGATCGGGATGCGGCTCGAGCCGGCGTGCGCGTTGATCGAGGTCTCGTGCGCGCTCTCGACGTTCGCAGGGTCGAGGCGCATGGTGTCGCCGAGGGTCTCGACGGCCACGCCGTGGATCTCGAGCAGGCCGCGCACGACGCGCACGTCGCTGATCTCGGGCACCGAGCGGAGCTCGGAGGGGGTGTCTGCGAGCAGGGCCGCGACCATCGCCTTCGTGACGAGGTTCTTCGCGCCCTTCATCTCGATGCGTCCCTGCAGCGGCTTGCCGCCGCGCACCGTGAGGGCGTCGACGTCGAGGCCGATGGTCCGCGCAGCGGTCGCGGAGAGCTGGTCGGCGTTCACTTGGTTCCCGTCTGCACCGGCAGCGTCCTCGGCATCCACGCGGGACGCGTGGCCTCGAAGGCGGTGATCCGCTCCTCGTCGCGCAGCGTGAGCGCGATGTCGTCGAGGCCCTCGAGGAGGCGCCAGCGCGTGTAGTCGTCGATCTGGAAGTCGATCGTCTCGTCGCCGATCGTCACGGTACGAGCAACGAGATCGACGGTGGTCTGCATTCCCGGGCTCGCCTCCGCGGCAGCCCAGAGGCGCTCGACGGCCTCCTCGGGGATGACGCCGGTGAGCAGGCCCTGCTTGCCCGAGTTGCCGCGGAAGATCTCGCCGAAGCGGGGGCTGAGCACGGCGGTGATGCCGAAGTCGCGCAGCGCCCACACGGCGTGCTCGCGACTGGAGCCCGTGCCGAAGTCGGGACCCGTCACGAGGATGCCGCCGTGGCGGTAGGGCTCCTGGTTGAGCACGAACGAGGGGTCCTGGCGCCAGTGGTGGAAGAGCGCGTCGTCGTAGCCCGTCTTCGTGACGCGCTTGAGGAACACGGCCGGGATGATCTGGTCGGTGTCGGTGTTCGACGACCGCAGCGGGATGATCGGGCCGGTCAGGGTCGAGATCTGCTCCATCAGGCCACCGCCTCCTCTGCGGCGCGCAGGTCGTCCTGCGCGAGGTCCCACGGGCTCGAGAGCGTGCCGCGGATCGCGGTCGCCGCGGCGACGAGCGGCGACACGAGATGCGTGCGCCCGCCCTTGCCCTGCCGGCCCTCGAAGTTGCGGTTCGACGTCGATGCGCACCGCTCGCCGGGAGCGAGCTGGTCGGGGTTCATGCCGAGGCACATCGAGCAGCCTGCGAAGCGCCACTCGGCGCCGAAGTCCGTGAAGACCCGGTCGAGCCCCTCGGCCTCGGCCTCGAGGCGCACGCGTGCCGAGCCCGGCACGACCATGACGCGCAGGCCCTCGGCCTTGTGCTTGCCGCGCAGGATGTCGGCGGCGGCGCGCAGGTCCTCCATGCGGGAGTTCGTGCACGAGCCGATGAACACCGTGTCGACCTTGACGTCCTTGAGGGGCGTGCCGGGTGCGAGGTCCATGTAGGCGAGCGCCTTCTCGGCGGCGGCGCGATCCTGCGGGTCCGAGAACGACGCGGGATCCGGCACGGCCTCCGACAGCGGCGAGCCCTGGCCGGGGTTGGTGCCCCAGGTCACGAACGGCTCGAGCTCGTTCGCGTCGATGACGATCTCGGCGTCGAAGACGGCGTCGTCGTCGGTGGGCAGCGTCTTCCAGTACTCGACCGCCGCATCCCAGTCGGCGCCCTTCGGCGCGTGGTCGCGGCCCTCGATGTAGTCGAACGTCGTCTGGTCGGGCGCGACCATGCCGGCGCGAGCACCGGCCTCGATCGACATGTTGCAGATCGTCATGCGGCCCTCGATCGAGAGCGCGCGGATCGCCGAGCCGCGGTACTCGAACACGTAGCCGGCGCCGCCGCCCGTGCCGATCCGCGCGATGACGGCCAGGATGATGTCCTTCGCCGTCACGCCGGGGCGCAGCTCGCCCTCGACCGTGATCGCCATGGTCTTGAACGGCTTGAGCGGGAGCGTCTGCGTGGCCATGACGTGCTCGACCTCGCTCGTGCCGATGCCGAACGCCATCGCGCCGAACGCGCCGTGCGTCGAGGTGTGCGAGTCGCCGCAGACGACGGTGATGCCCGGCATCGTGAGCCCCAGCTGGGGGCCGACGATGTGCACGATGCCCTGCTCCTTGTCGCCGAGCGAGTGGATGCGCACGCCGAACTCGGCGGCGTTGTCGCGCAGCGTCGAGATCTGCTTCGCGCTCGTCGGATCCTGGATCGGCTTGTCGATGTCGATCGTCGGGGTGTTGTGATCCTCGGTCGCGACCGTGAGGTCGAGGCGGCGCAGGGGACGGTCCGCCTGGCGAAGGCCGTCGAAGGCCTGCGGGCTCGTGACCTCGTGCACGAGGTGGAGGTCGATGTAGATGAGGTCGGGCGAGCCGTCCTCCCCCTTGACGACGACGTGGTCGTCCCAGACCTTCTCAGCCAGCGTCCTGCCCATCGACCCTTCCCTCCTGCTCCAGTCCGCCAGTCTACGCCCGCACCCCATCGGGCCCCGTCGGGGTCCGCCGTGCGACGCCTGCCGTGGGCGCGGCTCGCGTCGCAGGCGGTGACCGGCGGTCGTTCGCGGCTGCGCTGCCGCCGAGACGGCGTGGGCCGGCGGACGCGACGGGCCTCGGCGCGCGCGACGATGGGTCGCGCCGAGGCCGCGCCGTCTCACAGGAGTCCCGCACTCGACCCGGCGAGGATGGACGGCATGCACGCGCCGGCTCCGAACGCCCTCGTCGTCCGCACCGATCGCAACGCGATCGACCGCTTCTTCCGCCCCCGCGTCATCGCCATCGCGATCTGCCTCGGCGTCATCGGCCTCTGCCTCGTGGGGCTCGTCGCCCTGCTGGTCTCGACGTCGACGTCGGGCGCGGGCCTCCCGTCGTCCTCGGCGACGATCGTGGTCATCGCGATCGCCGTGTCGACCACGTCGACGCTGCAGCTCGTGACGTTCGTGCGCCAGTGGCGTCGCATGCGTGCGATCGAGGTGCGCGTCGTCGCCGACGACGGCGGCCTGCGCGCGATCCTGCCCGGCCTCGACGCGCACGTGCCGTGGCACGCGGTGCATCACGCGCGCATCCAGGGCACCGGACCCCGTCATCGCATGACGGTCGACGTCGACGCCGGCGCGATCGTCGGCGTGCTGCCGGACTCGCAGCGCCGCCGCATCGCGAGGCGCGGGCTCTCGCTGAGCGCCCTCGGCATGCAGCCCGGGCTCGATGCCGTCGCGCACGCCGTCGTCGTCGGCACGCGCGGCCGCGTGCAGCCCGTCGCGGTCTGACGCGCGACGACGCACGCTGGCGCGGGGCACGACGCCGGTGCGAGGCTGGCGGGGATGACCGACATCCTCACGACCCACGCGGGCTCGCTCCCGCGCACGCCTGCGCTGCTCGCCGCGAACGCCGCCCGCCGCGTCGCCGACGACGGCTTCACGCTCGAGCGCTCCGACGAGCACGACGCCCTCGTGGCGGCCGCCGTCGCCGACGTCGTGGTGCGGCAGCGCGACGCCGGCATCCGGCTCGTGAACGACGGCGAGTACGGCAAGGCCATGTCGACGGCCGTCGACTACGGCGCGTGGTGGTCGTACGCGTTCCAGCGCGTCGCAGGGCTCTCGCTCACCGACGACGACGTGTACCGATCGGCGCACGTCGAGAGCGAGCCGGGCCGCATCCGCCTCACGTCCTTCCCGCACCGCCGCGACCGCGTCGCGTTCCCGGGCGCCTACGGCGACCCCGACGGCGTGCTCGCCGGCCGTCGAGCCGTGCAGTTCCCCGCGACGATGGGACCGCTGCGGTACGTCGGGCAGGATGCGGTGGCCGCCGACGCGCGCGCCCTGCGCGCAGCGGTCGACGCCGCGGGCGTCGAGGGCGGCTTCCTCACGGCTCTCTCCCCCGGCTCCGGCGCTCGCGTCGCGAACGACCACTACGCGACCGACGCGGAGCACGTGTGGGCATGGGCGGACGTGCTGCGCGAGGAGTACCTCGCGATCGTCGACGCCGGCCTCACGGTGCAGGTCGACGACCCGTCGCTCGCCGAGAGCTGGGATCAGATCTCGCCAGAGCCGTCGGTCGACGACTACCGCGCGTGGCTGCAGGTGCGCGTGGATGCGCTGCGGCACGCGCTGCGCGGCATCCCTGCCGAGCGCGTGCGCCTGCACGTGTGCTGGGGCTCGTGGCACGGGCCGCACGTCACCGACCTGGGGCTCGAGCACATCGTCGACCAGGTGCTCGAGATCGGC
Source organism: Agrococcus jejuensis (assembly GCF_007679035.1). Classification (GTDB taxonomy): domain Bacteria; phylum Actinomycetota; class Actinomycetes; order Actinomycetales; family Microbacteriaceae; genus Agrococcus; species Agrococcus jejuensis_A. The sequence goes on from NZ_VEFR01000001.1 coordinate 1,005,047, forward strand.
GCGGGCGCGATCTCGTTCGAGGCGGCGAACGTGCGGCACGAGCACGAGTGGCGCGTGTGGGAGCGCGTGTCGCTGCCCGACCACGTGCGGCTGCTGCCCGGGGTCGTGAGCCACGCGACGAACGTCGTCGAGCATCCGCGACTCGTCGCGGACCGCATCGAGCGCCTCGCCGGCATCGTCGGCCCCGAGCGGGTCGTCGCCTCGACGGACTGCGGCCTCGGCGGCCGCGTGCATCCGGAGATCGCCTGGGCGAAGCTCGCGGCGATCGGCGAGGGCGCGGCGCTCGCCCGCCCCTGACGCAGAATTGAGGTCTTCGGCCGCTTTCGATGTCAAAAGCGGCCGAAAACCTCACTTGGCTTCGTGGCCGGTCAGCGCAGGATGTCGCCGAGCCAGCTGCGGCGACCCTGCTGCTGGCCGTAGCCCTGCTGGTTGCCGTAGCCCTGCTGCTGGCCGCCCGAGCGCTTCTGCACCTGCTTCATCACCTGGTCGGCGACCTTGCCCACCATGGCCGCGGTGCCGCCCTGGCCGCCGCCCTGCTGGCCGTAGCCCTGCTGACCGTAGCCCTGCTGGCCGTAGCCCTGCTGGCCGCCGTGCCCGTGCTGCTGGCCGCCCATGACGGGCTGGCCGGGCCACTGCTGCTGCGTCTGGCGCTGCTGCCCCGCGTCTGCAGGGGCAGCCATGCCGGGCTCGCCGTACGAGCGCTCGATGAGCTTGTCGAGCTCGCCACGGTCGAGCCAGATGCCTCGGCAGTCGGGGCAGTAGTCGATCTCGATGCCGCTGCGCTCGCTCATGACCAGCGTCGCGCCGTCGGTGGGGCACTGCATGAGGGTCTCCTCTCGGGGCCCGGATGCGGACCATCGGCCATCGTGACGGGGCATCCCATGCACGACCTATGTCGACGGGGGCACCTGACGCATGCGTGCACCCCGGACACGACGAAGGCCCGGGCATGGGAGCCCGGGCCTTCGGATGTGTTGGTGACCCCAGCGGGATTCGAACCCGCGTTACCGCCGTGAGAGGGCGACGTACTAGGCCGCTATACGATGGGGCCGCATTGCAACCTGACAAGGATGCCACACGCCTCGGCTGCGATGCAAAACGAGGCATGCTCGGCGGCCGACTCGGCGTGTCGCCCCGGGATGACGGGGTCTCGCGCGCCCGACGAGCCGCGCTCAGCGAGGCGTGCCGAACACGCGCAGCGCCCCCACCGCGACGCTGCACTCGATCGGCAGCCTGCCCACGATCTCCCCGTCGGCGCACGCGAGCACCGCCGGGTCGTCGCTCGCGATCGTCACGGTGCCGATGTCCTCGACGTGCACGCGCGGGTCGCCGATGTGCCGCCCCTTGAGCGCGTTCGCGAGCAGCGCGAGGAACTGCGGCCGCGACAGCTCGTCGGCGAGGATGCCGGTGAGTCGTCCGTCGATCGTCGACGCCGTCGGCGCGATGGGGATGCCGCCGCCGAACACGCGATGGTTCGCGATCGCCGCGATGACCGTGCGCCAGGTGCGCTCCTCGCCCCCGTCGATGCGGATGCGGAACGTGCGGTGCTGGAGCCTTGCGAGCGTCGCGAGGATCGCCGCCTGGTACCGCAGGCGCGCCGGCACGCGCGTCATGCGGAAGGAGCGCACGTTGACGTCGGCGTCGAACCCCACCGAGACGATGCCGGCCGCGAACGCCTCGCCGTCGGGATGGCGGATGCGGATGAGGTCGCAGCGCGCCGGCTCGGTCTCGAGCAGCGCGGGAAGTCCCGCGATCGCCTCCTCGATGCCCGACATGCCGATCTCGGTGGCGAAGTCGTTGCCGCTGCCCGCCGGCACGATCGCGAGCGGCGTCGACGAGCCGCCGACGGCGTTGACCCCGAGGTGCACCATGCCGTCGCCGCCGACGACGACGAGCGCGTCAGCCCGTTGTGCTGCAGCACGCGTCGCGCGCTGCAGCGCCGCGAAGTCGGGTGCCGTGCGGTGCACGACCTCGTGCCCGGCGGCGCGCAGCGCCTGCACGACGCGCTCCCCCACGGGCCCGGAGCGGCCGAAGCGAGCCCGGGGGTTGGAGGCGACGACGACGAGCACGGCCAGAGCCTATGCGGCGGGACATGACGCAGGCGTAGCGTGACGAGCATGGAGATCACGAAGCACGTGCACGCCTGCCTCACGATCCGCAAGGGCGCCGAGACGCTCGTGATCGATCCGGGCGTGCTGACGCCCGACTTCGACGCCGAGGGGCTCGTCGGCATCGTGCTGACGCACGAGCATGCCGACCACTGGATCCCCGAGCACCTGCGGCGGCTGCTCGACGCCTCCGGGGGCGTGCCGATCGTCGGCCCGGCCGGGGTCGCGGCAGCCGCATCCGACTTCGACGTCGACGTCGTCGACGCGGGCGACGAGCGCACGCTCGGGTCGTTCGCGCTGCGGTTCTTCGGCGGCACGCACGCCGAGATCCACTCGTCGATCCCGCTCGTCGACAACGTGGGCGTCATGGTCGACGACGCCCTCTACTACCCGGGCGACTCGTACGCGATGCCCGACCGGCCCGTCGCGCTGCTCGCGACGCCCTGCGGAGCGCCGTGGCTGAAGATCGGCGAGGCGATGGACTTCGTGCTCGAGGTCGCCCCGCGTGCCACGTTCGCGACGCACGAGCAGACGATCTCGGACTTCGGCCGCCAGATGGCGAACGACCGCATCCGCTGGGCCGTCGAGCAGGGTGGCGGCACGCACCACGTGGTGGAGCCCGGCTCGGTGCTCACCGTCTGACGGCTCGCCGATCGGTCACTTCTGTCGCTCGATTGGGCAGCAGTGGCAGACGACACGCCGTGCGGCGAACCACTGCTGCGCGATCGACGCCTCAGCGACGACGCTCGAGCTCGAGGATCGTGACGCCCGACTCGAAGGGGCGCACCGCGGTGCGCACGAACGCCGTGGGGTCGTAGCCGGCGTCGCCGAAGAGGCGGATGCCCGAGCCGAAGGCGAGCGGATGCACCTTCAGCACGAGCCGGTCGATCTCGGGCAGCAGCGCGCCCGCGAGCTCGCCGCCGCCCGCCAGCCAGATGCCGCTGCCCGGCTCGCGCTTGAGCGCGCGCACGGTGGCGACGGGATCCGCGGTCCGCTCGATCGACGCATCGACCTCGCGCTCGTGCCTGGTCGCGACGATCTGGCGCAGATGCGCGTACGGGCTCGGGATGCCGACGTCGAGCGCGGGCGTGAGCGTGCGCCAGCCCATGACGACGGTGTCGAAGCGCGAGCGATCGGCCTCGACGCCCACCGCCTGCTGCACGTGCACGGGGATGGCGTCGGCGTACTCGTGCATGAGCACGTGCATGTGGTCTCCCTCGATCGGGAAGGCGTCGAACGCCCCGTCGGGTGCGGCGATGCACCCGTCGAGGGTCGTGGCGACGTAGTAGGTGACCTCGCGCATGGTCGCTCCATTCACTATGGCTGTCGTGGTTGGAGATGAGACTACGACAGGAGTCGTGGATGCGCTAGCCTCGCGACATGGCACGCAACGACGACCGCCGCCGCGCGCTCGGCGACGCCGGGCTCGCGATCCTCGCCCGCGAGGGCGCGCGCGGCCTCACGCACCGCGCCGTCGACGCCGAGGCCGGCGTGCCCGCCGGCACGACCTCCAACTACTGCCGCACGCGCGCCGACCTCGTGGCGCTGCTCGTCGCCCGCATCGGCGAGCGCCTCGCGCCCGACCCGGCAGTGCAGGCCGAGCTCGCGACGCGCGTGCCCGATCGCGAGCGCTTCGCCGCGCACATCCGCGAGATCGTCGCGCGACTCACGGCATCCCGCGACATCACGCTCGCGCTGCTCGAGCTGCGGCTCGAGGCCGCCCGCCGCCCCGAGGTCGCCGAGACGCTCGGCGCATGGATGCGCGAGGGCTTCGCGGGCGACGTCGCGTTCAACGAGGCCGCGGGGCTGCCGGGCGGCGCGTTCGAGATCGCGCTGCTGCACTACGCGGTCGACGGCCTCATGCTCGACCGGCTCACGACCTCCATCGACCCGACGATCTCCATCGACGCGGCGGTCGACGCCCTCGTCGAGCGCCTGCTGCCCGCCACTTGAGGCGGCGATCGGGCAGTAGTGGTTCACCGCACGGCGTGTCGCGCGCCACTGCCGCCCACTCGAGCGACCGTCGTGACTACTCGGCACGTTCGCCATGTGAACGTCGCGTCCTATGCTCGAGCGGGACGATCGACGGAGGATTCGTGGCCGAGCAGCTCGCAGGAGCCCAGACCCTGTCGCGCGGCATCCGCGCGCTCGAGATCCTCGCCGAGCACTCGCCGCTGACGATCCAGCAGCTCGCCGACGAGCTGAGCGTGCACCGATCGATCGCGTACCGCATCGTGCGCACGCTCGAGGCGCACCGGCTCGTGGTGCGGGATGCCGGCGGCCGGCTCGAGCTCGGCGCGCAGCTCGCGGTGCTCGCGCAGTCGGTCGACCGCGACCTGCGGGGCGCGGCGCTCCCCCACCTCACGGCGCTCGCGCAGGCGACGGGATGCACGGCGTTCGTCGCGGTCCAGGACGGCGACGACGTCGTGACGCTCGTGAGCGTCGAGTCGCGCGGCGCCCGAGCATCCGTGGCGCAGCGACCCGGCACGCGGCACCCGCTCGCGCTCGGCGCGCCCGGGATCGCACTGCAGACGCTGCTCTCGGCGCGCGAGTGGGCGGCGCTCGGCCACGACGACGCCATGCGCGCCGAGGTCGCCGTCGCCGCCGAGCGCGGCTACGCCACCAGCACCGACGAGGTCGTGCCCGGCCTCTCTGGCGTCGCCGCGCCCATCCGGCATCCGCTGCCGCCGCGCGCCGCCGTCGGCGTCGTCACGGTCGGCGCCGCCGACCTCGACGCCCTGGGCGCTGCGTCCGCCGACGCGGCTCGCGCCATCGCCGCGGACCTGGGCTGAGCCGCGCGTGGAGTGGTCGTTCGTCGTCGCACTCGTCGCCCTCGCGATCGGGGCGCTCGCGCAGCGCACCGTCGGCATGGGCTTCGGGCTCGTCGTCACGCCCACGATGGTGCTCGCCGTCGGGCCGGTCGAGGCCGTGCTCGTCGTCAACGTCTTCGGCGTCGTCGCGTGCGCGATGATCATCGGTCGCGTCTGGCGCGACATCGACTGGCGCGGCCTCGCCTGGCTCGTGCTGCCGGCCATCGCGCTCACGATCCCCGGCATCCTGCTGGCGCAGGCGGCGGACTCGGATGCGCTCAAGGTCGCCGTCGGCGTGCTGGCGCTCGTCGGCGTGGTGGTGTCGGCGGGCTTCGCGAGGACCGAGCGGTCGCTCGACGGCCCGCCGCTGCGCATGGCGTCGGGCGCGCTCGTCGGTGCGCTCAACTCGTCGGTCGGCCTCGGCGCCCCCGTCATCGGCATGTTCGCGATCCTGTCGAAGTGGGACCACCGCGTCTTCGCCGCGACGATGCAGCCGTTCTGGATCCTGCTGAGCCTCTCGACCGTCGTCTCGCGCCAGGTGGTCGCCCCCGGCGGCGCACCGCCGTGGGAGTGGTGGATGTGGCTCGTCGCCATCGCGCCCGTGCTCGTCGGGGTGCTCGCAGGCGAGCGCATCGCCGCGCGCATCGACCAGGTGGTGGCCCGCCGCGCCGTCATCGTGTTCTCGCTGCTGTCGGGCATCGCCGTGCTCGTGACCGGCATCGTCGGCCTCGCGTCCTGACGCGCCTCGCGCCGCGCCCAGCGAGCGCGGCGGCGCCGCTGCTACCGTCGGCGCCGTGGGCGTGAACCTGGCGGTGATGGTGGTGCGCGGCGCGCGCATCGCCGACCTTGCGCCCCTCGGCTACCGCCCCACGGGCATGCCCATCCCCGGCGACGTCGCCGCGTCGTCGCGCGCCGAGCTCTCGGCGCTGCAGCACGACGCCCACGCGGTGCTGCTCGATGCCGGCTACGCGTGGATCGACCTCGGCGAGCGCGTCGCGAGCGGCATCGGCCGCCCGGTCGCGACGGCGCTGTTCGGATCGACGAGCGACACGTGGCTCTTCCAGCTCGACATGCCCGGCTCGGCCCAGCGACGCATCGTGTGGAGCCAGGGGCAGGTCGCCGACGAGACGGGCGCGCCGCTGCCCGAGGAGGTCGCCGGCCCGCTCGACGAGGAGCGCCTCGGACGGCTGCTCGCGCGCGTCACCGGCTTCCCGGGCGACCTCGACTGGCTGCGCGCGTCGTGGCAGCCGCTGACGTTCCCCGAGCCGTCGGCGTGACGGCGACGCCGCCGCTGGCCGACGACCTCGCGGTGGCGTGGCTGTCGTCGACCGTCTCGACGGTGGATGCGCTGCGCGCCGCGGGCGCGGATGCCGCCGGCCACGCGTGCCCGCGCTGCGGCGGCGCGGACCACGGACGGCCATGGGCGCGCCGCGGCGGCGCGGCGGTGGCCGCGTCGGCGTCGCGTGCCGGCTCGCACCTCGTGCTCGCGACTCGCCCCGGATCGGCGCCGATCGGCGTCGACGTCGAGGCGGTGGGCTCGCCCGTCGACGCCTCGGTCGTGCTGCACCCCTGGGAGGCGGACCTCGATCCTCTCTGGGCGTGGGTCGCGAAGGAGGCGATCCTCAAGCACCTCGGCACCGGCCTGCGCACCGACCCCGCGACCATCCGCGTCACCGACTTCGCGGTGCACCGCATCCCCGCCCCCGCCGGCCTCGTGGCGGCGGTCTGCACGGGGCGCACCGCCTCCTGAGGCCCGCCACTCGCGTTTCGCAGGCGATTCCGCCTCCGAAGGGAGCATTCCCCTCAGGACCCGGAATCGCCTGCGAAACGCAACCACTGCACCCCGACACTGTGCGTATTGCAGG
>NZ_VEFR01000001.1:1011924-1453857 GCF_007679035.1 Agrococcus jejuensis
CCAGGCGATTCCGCCTCCGAAGGGAGCATTCCCCTCAGGACCCGGGATCGCCTGCGAAACGCAACCGCTGCATCCCGACTCTGTGCGTATCGCAGGCGATTCCGCCTCCGAAGGGAGCATTCCCCTCAGGACCCGGGATCGCCTGCGAAACGCAAGCGCGGAGGCGGCGGGATGCGGTCAGCGCGCGACGGGCGGGAGCGCCGGCAGCGCCGGCTCGTCGAGCCAGGCGCGCAGCAGCGGCGCGACGTCCTGCCCCGAGACGCGGGTCGCGAGCGCGACGAGGTCGGCGGTCTCGACAGTGCCGCCCGAGTGCTCGTCGACCCACGCGTGCAGCAGCGTGCGCATCGCGTCGGGGCCGATCGTGCGGCGCAGCGCGACGAGCGCGAGGGCGCCGCGCTTGTAGACGCGGTCGTCGAACATGTCGGCGGCCCCGGGATCCGACAGCACGAGGTCCTGCGGCAGGCCGGTGAGGCGCGCGTGGTGCAGCGCCGCCTGCTCGTCGATCGAGAGCCCACCTGCGGCCTGCGACCACACCCACTCCGAGTAGCAGGCGAAGCCCTCGTGCAGCCAGATGTCGCGCCAGGTGCGGGCCGTCACGGCGTTGCCGAACCACTGGTGCGCGAGCTCGTGCGCGATGAGCCGCACGGCATCCCACTCGGGACGGCAGAAGTTGCGGCCGAACGTCGACAGGCTCTGCGACTCGAGCGGGATCTCGAGCTCGTCGTCGGTCACGACCGTCGTGTAGTCGTCGAACGGGTACGGGCCGAACTCGTGCTCGAAGCACGCCAGCATCTGCGGCTGCAGCCCGAACGACGCCTCGTACGCCGCACCGGTCATGCCCGTGGGGCGCAGCACCCGCATGGGTACCGAAGCCCGCTGGCGCACCTCCTGGTAGCGGCCGATCTGCACCGTCGCCAGGTACGGCGCCATGGGCGCGCGCTGCGCGAAGCGGAAGGTGCGGGATGCGCCGCGCCGCTCGACGCCGGTCTGCTCTCCCGAGCACGCGACGACGTACTCCGACGGCACCTTCACCGACAGGTCGTAGGTCGCCTTCGACGACGCGCGGTCGTTGCACGGCATCCACGTGGGGGCCCCGTGGGGCTGCGCAGCGACGATGACGCCGTCCTCGAGCTCCTCCCACCCCGCCTCGCCGAAGGCGCGCATCCGCAGCGGCCTGGGGTTGCCGCGGTAGTCGACCTGCACGGCGAGGCGCGTGCCGGCCGGCGCCTCGGCGGGCAGCGTGACCGTGAGGTGCGTGCCCGAGTGGCCGTGCTTCGCGCGGGTGCCGTCGACGAGCACGCGGCTCACGCGCAGGTGCGCGAGGTCGAGGCGGATGCGTCGCGCGGGCTCGGCGAGGACGATCGCGAGCGTGGCCGAGCCCTCGAGCAGGTTCGACGACGGCCGGTAGTCGAGGTCGACGACGACGTGCTCGACGTCGTACGAGAGGTCGCCGTGGCCCGGCATGTACGGGTCGGCGTGCTGCTGCATCCCCACCATCATGCCCCTGCCTCAGTCCTCCCAGGGACCGATGGGGTTGCCGAGCCACCGCGTGCGGCTCGGCACGAGCTCGCCGCGCATCACGAGCGAGGCGGGCCCGACGGTCGCGTGACGGCCCAGCGTGGCGGCGGGGAGGATCACGGAGTTCGGCCCGAGGGTCGCGCCGGCGTCGACGCGCACGGTGCCGAGCGACAGCACGCGATCGTGGAAGAGATGGGTCTGCACGACGCACCCGGCGTTGACGGTGGCGCCGTCGCCCAGCACGACGAGGTCGGCCTCGGGCAGCCAGTACGTGTCGCACCACACGCCGCGGCCCACGCGCACGCCGAGCATCCGCAACCACACGACCATGGCGACGGTGCCGGATGCGGGGCCCGCGAACCAGCGGGCGGCGAGCAGCTCGAGGAACGTGTCGGCGAGCTCGTTGCGCCACACGAAGCCGCTCCACAGCGGATGCTCGCCCTCGCGGATGCGGCCGACGAGCGCCCACTTGGCGGCGACGGCGATGAGCGCCGAGACGATGCCGACGGCCAGGAGCAGCAGCGGCGCGACGAGCGCGGCGGCGACGAGGCCAACCCAGGTCCACGCGTCGCCGAGCAGCGCGACGAGCGCCGCGACCGCCGCGAACGGCAGCGCGACGGCGAGCAGCATGGGCACGACGCGGGCGGTCTCGACGAGGCCGCGCAGCACCTTGAGGCGCGTCGAGGGCGCGTAGGTGCGACTCGCATCCACCTCGTCGGCCGTGCGCCGCAGCTGCGTGGGCGGGCTGCCGATCCACGACGATCCGGCCTTGGCCGTGCCGCGCTGCGGCGCCGCCGAGAGCACGGCCACGAGGGATGCCTTGGGGATGCGGCGGCCGGGTGCCGCCATGCCGGAGTTGCCGAGGAAGGCGCGCTTGCCGACCTTGACGCGCTCGGCGCGCAGCCAGCCGCCCGTGAGCTCGTAGCCGCCCACGAGGGTGTCGTCGGCGAGGAAGACCTCGTCGCCGATCTCGGTGAGCGACGGGATCATCACGACCGTCGACGCCTCGACGCCGCGACCGACCTTCGCGCCCAGCGCGCGCAGCCACCACGGCGTGAGCGCGCCGGCGTACAGCGGGTAGAGCCAGGCGCGGGCGTCGTCGAGCACGCGCACCGTGAGCCAGGCGGCGAGACCGGCTGCCGACCGCACGGGCACGGGGCCGGAGCGGATCGCGAGCGCCGCCAGCCGCACGATCGCCAGCACGAGCACCATGAGCGCGACGTACCCGATCAGTGCCGCGACGGGCAGCCACGGCGCCGCGGCGAGCATCGCATCCGTCGCGGTCTCGGCCTCGAGGAGCGCGGGCACGGCCACGAGCGCGCCGATCGCGGCAGCGATCCACGGCAGGCCAGCGACGAGCGTGCCGGCGAGCGCGTACGACGCCGCCCAGCGCCGCGGACCCGCCGCGTGGCGCCCCTCCCATGCGCCGCGCGCCTTGCCCACGCGCACGGCGGGCGAGCCCGACACGAGCGCACCGGGCTTCACGCGATCGCCGACGAACGAGCCGGGAGCGACCTCGGCGCCCGCCGCGACGCGCGCGCCCGGGCCGAGCGTCGAGCGCGCGCCGATGCGCGCATCCCGTCCGATGCGCACGGCGCCGACGTGCACGACCCCGCCGTCGATCCACGTGCCCGAGAGGTCGACCTCCGACTCGACGGACGCACCGCGGGCGAGCCGCAGGAACCCGGTGACGGGCGGCAGCGCGTGCAGCTGCACGTCGCGGCCGATGCTCGCGCCGAGCAGGCGCGCGTACCAGGGCATGAACGCGGCACCGGCGAGCGAGGTCGCGGCGAGCTGCGACTGCACCTGCTCGGCGAGCCAGATGCGCAGGTGCACGCGGCCGCCGCGGGGGTACGTGCCGGGCGCGACGCCGCGCAGGGCGACGCGGATGATCGAGGCCGCGAGCAGCATGCGGCCGGGCGGCGCGACGAACACGGCCACCATCGCGACGACGAGCGGCCACGGCGGCGTCGGCAGCCACGCGGCGAGCGGATGCAGCACCGCGCTCGCGAGCAGCAGCCACGCGATCCAGCGCGCGCCGGCGAGCGCGTGCAGCGGGTAGGCGGCGAGCGCCTGCGCCACCTGCGTGCGCCGACGGATGGGGTGGGTCTCGGCGTTCGTGCGTGCGGCGGAGGCGCCGAGCGAGTCGAGGTGGCCGGCGAGGTCGCCGACCGTCGAGTGCTGGTAGACGTCGCCGACGACGACCTCGGGGTGGCGCTCGCGGATGCGGCCGACGGCCTGCGCCGCCGTGAGCGAGCCGCCGCCGAGGTCGAAGAAGTCGGCGTCGAGCCGCTCGGGGTCGGCCGCGAGCACGTCGCGCCAGATGGCGGCGATCCAGGTCTGCGTCTCGCTCCAGCCGTCGTGCGCGGTCGCGGCCGACGGCAGCGGCCACGGCAGCGCGTCGCGGTCGACCTTGCCCGAGGTGCGCGTGGGCAGGTCGTCGACGATCGCGAGGCGCGGCACGAGCGCGGCGGGCATGCGCTCGCGCAGCACCGTCATCGCGACGCCGGCGTCGTACGTCTCGTCGACCGTGAGGTAGCCGACGAGCACCTGGCTGCCGGCCGACGTGGAGCGGACCGCGGCGGCGGCGCCGACGACGCCGGGCACGCGCAGCAGCTGGCCGTCGATCTCGCCGAGCTCGATGCGGCGGCCGCCGAGCTTGATCTGGTCGTCCGCGCGGCCGCCGAAGACGAGACCCGCAGGATCGTTGCGCACGACGTCGCCCGATCGGTACGCGCGCTGCCAGCCGAGCGACGGGATCGGCGCGTACTTGTCCGCGTCCTTCGCGGCGTCGAGGTAGCGGGCGAGGCCGACGCCGCCGATGACGAGCTCGCCCGTCTCCCCCTCCGCGACCGGTCGCCCCTCGGCATCCACGACCGCGAGGTCCCAGCCGTCGAGCGGCAGCCCGATGCGCACGGCATCCGTGCCGTCGACGAGCGCGGCGCAGGCGACGACGGTCGCCTCGGTGGGGCCGTACGTGTTCCACACCTCTCGGCCCGGACGCTGCAGGCGCTGGCCGAGCTCGGGCGGCAGCGCCTCGCCGCCCAGGATCACCATGCGCACGGCGTCGAGGGACTGGATGGGCCACAGCGACACGAGCGTCGGCACCGTCGACACGATCGTGATGCCGTTCGCGACGAGCCACGGGGCCACGTCGACGCCCGAGCGCACGAGCGAGCGCGGCGCGGGCACGAGGCACGCGCCGTGCGCCCACGCGAGCCACATCTCCTCGCACGACGCGTCGAACGCGACCGAGAGGCCCGCCATGACGCGGTCGTGCGGGCCGATGGGCTCGTGCCGCAGGAAGAGGCGCGACTCGGCGTCGACGAACGCGGCTGCCGAGCGGTGGGTCACGGCGACGCCCTTCGGCGTGCCCGTCGAGCCCGAGGTGAAGATGATCCACGCGTCGTCGTCGGGCGTCGGCGGCGCGACGTCGCGGGGACCCTCGGCGCGGGCGTGCTCGGTGAGCGCGACCCCGAGGCCCGTCGCGGCGATCGCCTGCACGGCCGCCTCGCCGAAGACGGTCGCGGCGCGCTCATCGGGGTCGTCGGCATCCACCGGCACGTAGGCGGCGCCACCCAGCAGCGTGCCGAGGATCGCCACGTACAGGTCGGTCGTGCCCGACGAGATGCGGATGCCCACGCGGTCGCCGCGGCCCACGCCCTGCTCGGCGAGGCGGTCGGCGAAGGCCTGCGCGGCATCGACGAGCTCGGCGTACGTGAGCTGCTCGGAGCCGTTGTCGAGCGCGAGCGCATCGGGATGCGCCTCGGCGGTCGCGGCGACGACGTCGGCGAGCGTGCGCTCGGGAGCCGCGAGGTGCGATGCGAGGAACGCGTCGGGGATGCTCGGGCTGCTCACGTGCCCATCCTTCCCCACGCGCGGGCGGAGAACCGCCCGGTCACCTGCCGGTCACCTGCCGTCCATGTCGTGCCTGCGCGTCGAATCCGCACGCCACGGCCGTCTCAGGTGCAGGGAGCACCTGAGACTCCGCTCAGGTGCGGATTCGACGGGGCGTGCGTTCGTAGACTCGGCATCCATGGCGACCCTTGCGAGCGACGCCGCCGGCATGACCAGGCGGCATGCGATCACGCTGGCGCTCGACGTCGCGCTGACGATCGTCGGAGCCCTCGTGCTGCTCACGGCGTGGCACGCCGTCGTGCTCGACGACCGCGTCGCGGGCTTCCTCGAGGGCGCGCGCCTGCTGTTCCTCTTCATGGACGTGGGCCTCGGCGTCTGGTCGATCGCGCTCGTCGTGCTCGGGATGCGCGCGCGGCGAGGCGCACGCCGACCCGGACTCGTGGCGGTGCTCGTCGCGTGCGCCGTCGGCGTCGTGCTCAACGCCGCTGCCGTGCTGCTCATCGGACTCGCGCAGGGCATCGTCTACCTCGACCATGCGCTGCTGGCGGGTGCGGCGACGCTCGTCGCCGCGTTCGCCGTCGTGCCCGCGCTGCATCGCGCACGCGACCCACGGCCGAGCACCGCGGGCGACGCCGCCGACGCCTCGTAGACTCGAGCACCATGGCGATGCTCCCCGTGATGACCGGCAAGCTCGCCCTCGCGGGCCTGCGTCTGCTCGGTCGCAGCGGCAACGCGCTGCCCGGCCTCGTCGTCGAGCGGCTGTTCCCGCGGTACCTAGCGAAGACGCTGAGCGCGCTCCCCCACGGCGTCGTCGTGGTGTCGGGCACGAATGGCAAGACCACGACGACGAAGATGGTCGCCGCGATCCTCGCCGAGCGCTTCCGCGTGCTCACGAACGACACCGGCTCGAACTTCGTGCGCGGCACGATCGGCGCCGCCGTCTCGTCGTCGACCTGGACCGGCCGGCTCGACGCCGACGTCGCCGTGTTCGAGCTCGACGAGGCCCACGCCGTGCGCTTCGTCGAGCGGTACAAGCCCGAGCGCGTGCTGCTGCTCAACGTCATGCGCGATCAGCTCGACCGCTTCGGCGAGATCGACCACACCGCGCGCCTGCTGCAGCAGGTCGCGTCGCAGGCGACGGTCGCCGTCGGCCTCAATCGCGACGACGCCCGCATCGCGGCCATCGCAGGCACCATCGACGCCGAGCCCGTCTGGTACCAGGTGGCCGACGACCTGCGGCACCTGTTCCCCACCGACGAGGAGCTGTACGGCGGCGCCTCGCGCGCGGCCCGCGACTCCGACGGCGCCGCCGCCGAGCTCGTCGCGTGGGATGCGAACGCCACGACCATCCGCATCGGCGACGCCGAGCAGTCGTTCCCGCTGCGCGCATCCGGCGCCCACAACGCGCAGAACGCCACGGCCGCCGCAGCCATCGCCAGCACGTTCGACCTCACGCCCGACGAGATCTTCCGCGGCCTGCGCGCCGTCGAGCCCGCGTTCGGGCGCGGCCAGTCGTTCGAGATCGACGGGCGCGACGTGTCGCTGCACCTCGTGAAGAACCCCGCCGGCTTCCGCCAGTCGCTCGCTGCCGCCCGCGTCGAGGACCCGGCGCGCATCTGCATCGTCATCAACGACGACGACGCCGACGGCCGGGACGTGTCGTGGCTGTGGGACGTCGACTTCACGGGCCTCGCCGATGGCGTGCCCGTGTCGACTGCCGGCGTGCGCGCCGCCGACATGGCCGTGCGCCTGCGCTACGACGGCGTCGAGGCGGCCGCGGTCGACGCCGCGCTCGCACCCGCCGTCGACCGCGCGCTCGCCGCGACCGCGCCGGGCGAGCGCCTGCTGATCTTCTCGACCTACACCGCGATGTGGGGCCTCCACCGTCATCTCGTCGCCCGCGCGAAGGAGGTGCGCGCGTGACGCCGCTGCGCATCGTGCACCTGTACCCGCACGAGATGAACATCTACGGCGACACCGGCAACGTCGTCGTGCTGCGCAAGCGCCTCGAGTGGCGCGACCTGCCCGTCGAGATCGTGCCGGTGGGCGTCGGCGACGACCTGCCGAGCGACGTCGACCTCATCCTCGGCGGTGGCGGCCAGGATGCGGCGCAGGGCGAGATCGGCGAGGACTTCCAGCGCCGCGGGCCCGAGCTGCGTGCGGCGGCGTCCGACGGCGTCGTCATCCTCGCGATCTGCGGCGCGTATCAGCTGCTCGGGCACGAGTTCAACACCGCCGCCGGCACCCGCATCCCCGGCGTCGGCGTGCTCGACGTCGTGACGAACGGCTCCGACACCCGCCTCATCGGCAACCACGCCGTCGACTCCGAGTGGGGTCGCCTCGTGGGCTACGAGAACCACTCAGGCCTCACGACGCTCGGCCCTGCCGCGACGCCGCTCGCCCGCACGGTGCCGGGCCGCGGCAACGACGGGCAGGACTCGACCGAGGGATGCGTGCAGGGCAACGTGTTCGGCACGTACCTGCACGGCCCCGTGCTCGCGAAGTCGCCGCGCTTCGCCGACGAGCTGCTGCGCCGTGCGCTCGAGCGCCGCGGCGACGCGGCCGAGCTCGCGCCCCTCGACGACGCGCTCGCGCTGCAGGCCGCGGAGGTCGCGGCGAAGCGACCGCGCTGAGGGATCAGGCAGCCTCGACGGCCGCCCATCCCGGCGCGAGCAGGTCGAAGCCGGCCGCGAGCACGGCCAGCGGGTCGTCGGCGCCCGACACGAGCGTCTGCATCTGCAGCACGAAGCGGGCGTAGACCCGCACGGCGTCGCTCGGTGCCTCCGCAGCCAGCGCCTCGGCGATCGCGTCGGCGAGCGCATCCTCGTGCCGCAGCCACATGCGGGCGCCGTAGTCGCGCAGCGACGGCGTCGCGTCGAGCATCGCGAGGAAGCGCCTCGTGGCGTCGTCGCGGTGCTCGTCGAGGTTGATCCGGATCTCGCGCGCGTAGAAGGCGCGGAGGGCGTCGTGGATGCTCGTGCCCGGCTCGCGGTCGCGCACGGCTGCGACGAGCTGCTCGCGCTGCTCGTCGTCCTCGTCGAAGACGAGCGCCTCCTTCTGCGGGAAGTGCGCGAAGACGGTGGTGGGCGACACGTCGGCGGCGTCGGCGACCTGCTTGACGCTCACGGCGTCGAAGCCGTGCTCGAGGAACATGAGCGTCGCGACGTCGGAGATCGCCTTGCGCGTCGCCGCCTTCTTGCGCTCGCGCCTGCCGAGGGGCTCCGTCGTGCTCATGCGGGCCATCCTATCCGGATCCGGTTCGATCATGGCTTGACACTGAAACTGTAGTGAGTACAGTTTCGGTGTGACTTCACCGCAGACTCTCGCCCCGCGCGACGCCCGCCGCGCCTGGACCATGCTCATCGTGCTCACCACGCTTACGACCGCCGGCATGACGGTCGTGCTGCCCGTGCTCCCCTTCGTCGTCCTGCAGCACGTCGGCAACGGCGACGAGCTCGCCGTCTGGGTCGGCGTGCTGGAGGCCGTCAACGGCCTCTCCGCCTTCCTCGTCGCGCCGTTCCTCGGCCGCCTCTCCGACCGCTTCGGCCGCCGCCCCGTCATCGTCGTCGCCGCCTTCGGCGCCGCCGCCTCCATGACGCTCTTCGGGCTCGGCGGCTCGCTGTGGGTGCTGCTGCTCGCCCGCATCGTGCAGGGTCTGACGGCGGGCGACCTCCCCGCGCTCTTCGCGTACCTCGCCGACATCACGAGGCCCGAGGACCGCGCGAAGCGCTTCGGGCTGCTCGGCGCCCTCGCCGGCATCGGCACGATGGTCGGCCCTGCCGTCGGCGGCCTGCTCGCCGCGATCAGCGTGCAGCTGCCCGTGCTCGTGACGGCAGGCATCTCGCTCGTCATCGCCATCCTCAGCCTCGTGCTGCTCCCCGAGTCGCTGCCCGCCGCCAAGCGCATCGAGCGCATCGCGCTGCGCGACGTGCACCCGCTCGCCGCCGTCGCGATGGCGTTCCGCCGCCCCGAGCTCCGCGGCCTCATGCTCGCGTTCGCGCTGCTCGCGCTGCCGTTCGGCTTCTTCGTCAACACCTTCTCGGTGCTCGCGCTCGACGCCATCTCGTGGGGCCCGACGGCGATCGGCCTGCTCATCGCATCCGTCGGCATCATCGACGTCGCCGTGCAGGGCGTGCTGCTGCGCCTGCTGCTGCCCCGCATGGGCGAGCGCGGCGTCATCGTGGCCGGCATCGTCGCGCAGACGCTCGGCCTCGCTGCACTCGCGATCGTCGCGTCGGCCGTGTCCGAGCCGTGGCTCTTCATCCTCGGCGCCCTCGCGCTCGCCGCCGGCCAGGGTGCCTCGCAGGCGACGATGGACGGCGCGATGTCGAACGCCGTCGGCGACGACGAGCAGGGATGGCTCGGCGGCTCGACGCAGTCGGTGAGCGCGGCCATGGGCGCCATCGCGCCGCTGCTCGCCGGCGCGCTCTACGCCGGCGTCGCCCACGCCGCGCCCTACGCGCTCGGCGCCGCGATCATGGTCGTCGCCATCGTCGTCGTGCTGCGCGCGCCCATCGTGGAGGCGGCGCGCCACCCGAATGCGGATCTCGACCCGACGCAGCCGCCGACCGCATCCACCCCGGTGCTCGCCGGCTCCTGAGTCGATTGGGCAGCAGTGGTTCGCGCACCGGCGTGTCGCCAACCACTGTTGCCCAATCGAGCGTCAGAACTGGCCAATCGGATCAGGACGCGCGGCCCCAGGGGCGGATCGCCACGATCGCGAGCGACCCCACCGCGACGCCGAGCGCCGTCTCGACGAGGCGCGACAGCAGCAGCGCGTCGATCGGCACGGGCGCCGCGAGGTGCACGAGCAGCATCGCGAGCGGTGTGATCGCGACGAGTCCGATGGCGTAGTTCCAGCCGATCACGAGCTCGATGACGAACTGCAGCACGACGACGACCGCGATCGTCGCGAGCGGCGAGAGGCCCGCCGACAGCAGCAGCCACGCGACGCCGAGGCCCACGAAGGTGCCGACGACGCGCTGCACGCCGCGCGCCAGCTGGCCGTGCACGTGCGGCACCGCGAACGCGACGGCGGCCGAGAGCATCGCCCAGTACGGATGGTCGCCGCCGGGCAGCCAGCCCGAGACCGCGGTTGCGAGCGCGCCCGCCGCGCCGACGCCGACGACCGCTCGTGCGACCTGCCAGCGGATGGCGGGGTCGCGCGGCGGCGCGGGCGGTGGGGCCTTGCGGGTCGGCAGCACGGCCTGCTCGAGCGCGCCGAGCCCGACGGCGAGCGCCGCGGTCGCCGCCGACACGAGCGGCACGAGCGGCACGTCGGCGGGCGCGAACGGCACGGAGGCGCAGGCTCCGGCGGCGAAGACCAGGAAGAACGGACCCGGCGGACGCCAGCCCCGAGCATCCGACGCCCACGTCGCGAGCCCCGCGACGGCGGCGACGAGCGGGATCGCGAGCCACGCGCTCCACGGCGTCATGCCGACGAGCGCGCCGATCGCGGC
Source organism: Agrococcus jejuensis (assembly GCF_007679035.1). Taxonomy (GTDB): domain Bacteria; phylum Actinomycetota; class Actinomycetes; order Actinomycetales; family Microbacteriaceae; genus Agrococcus; species Agrococcus jejuensis_A. The sequence continues at coordinate 1,022,760 of NZ_VEFR01000001.1, forward strand.
GGTCGCGGTGAGCAGCGCGCCCATCCACGCCTGCGTGCGCCATCGCGTCCGCGACGGCCTGCGACCGCCGTAGATCGACGCGAACGCGCCGAACGCCGCCGCGATGCCGAGGTCGAGCCGGTCGACCGCGAGCAGCGTGCCGAGCGCGACCGCGAGCACGATGGCGCCACGGATCGCGACGCGGTGCGCGCCCGGCGCCGGGCCGACGCGCACGCTCTCGCCGAGCACCCCGCGCACGTGGTGCAGCGGGCCGGGCGTCACGGTCACTCTCCCAGCGCCGCGATGTGCACGAGTCCGTCGCCGGCATGCACGATCGGCGCTCGCGTGAGCCCGATGACCATGCCGTCGCGATCGGCGCGCACGATGCGTCCGTTGCTGCCGAACGCGTCGGCGATGCGCCCGAGCCGCTGGCCCTCCTCGACGAGCGCGCCGAGGTCGACCTCCATGCGCAGGATGCCCGAGCCACGCGCCCGCACCCAGCCGCTCGAGAAGCTCGCGAGCGGCGCCTCGTCGTCGACGCCCTCGCCGTCGAGCATGTCGAGCGCCGCGAGCACGCGCAGCACGCCGGCGACGCCGACGGCGATCGACTCGTCGTCGAAGCGCATCGCCTCGCCCGCCTCGTAGAGCAGCACGGTGCCGCCCGCCTCGCGCGCCGCCTGCCGCAGCGAGCCGTCGCGCAGCCGCGCGTGCAGCATGAGGGGCGCGCCGAAGGCCTCGGCGAGCCTGCGCGTCTCGGCATCCTCGAGGTCGGCGCGGATCTGCGGCAGGTTGCCGCGTCGCGCGGCCGCCGTGTGCAGGTCGATGCCGACGTCGCACTTCGAGACGACCTCGGTCATGAGCAGGTGGGCGATGCGGCTCGCGAGCGATCCGCGTGCCGAGCCGGGGAACGAGCGGTTGAGGTCGCGACCGTCGGGCAGGTAGCGGTCGCCCGTCATGAAGCCGAGCACGTTGACGACGGGCACGGCGAGCAGCGTGCCGCGCAGCGTCCTCGGCGACACCTGCGCGAGCACCTGGCGCACGATCTCGACGCCGAGCACCTCGTCGCCGTGGATGGCCGCGTCGACCCACACCGTCGGGCCGGGCTCGCGGCCGTGCACGACGCGCACCGGCAGCGTCGCGTCGCCACCCGTCACGAGTCGCGTGATCGGCAGCTCGACGTCCTGCTGCTGCCCGGCCCGCACGCGCACGGTGCCGATCGCGAACGACTCACGCACCCTCGCGCCTCCGATTCCGCGAGCGCACGTCGCGCGAGGGGCGCCCGCCGAGGTACGAGCCGGCCGAGTCGACGAGGAACCCCTGGCGCAGCGCCTCGCGACCCACGAGCATCCGGAAGCCCATCTCGTCGCGGCGCGTGAGCGACATCTCCGTGTCGATCGTGCGGCCGAGCAGACGGATGGGCGCCAGGATCACGATGCGCTCCTGCTCGGTGCCGTTCGACGATCGGATGACGCGACGGTCGTGGATCGGCACGTCGACGTCGACGGAGTCGGCGGTCGATCGCTGCCACGGATGGATGGCGAAGCGCACGCGCGCGACCCCGTCGACCTCGTGCTCCTCGACGTCGAACGCGTGCAGCGCCGACGACCTGGCGCCGGTGTCGAGCTTCGCCTTCACGTGCTCGATGCCGAACGTCGGCAAGCCCACCCACTCGCGCCAGCCGGCCACGACGGGGCTGGCAGGATGGTCGGCGGTCATGCATCCATCCAACCAGGGAAGCCAGGTGGACATTCGATGAGGCTCGCCATCCTCTCCCGCGCCCCGCGCTCGTACAGCACCCGACGCCTGCGCGCGGCGGCCGTGGATCGCGGGCACGACGTGAAGGTGCTCAACACGCTGCGCTTCTCGATCGACCTGTCCGGCGACGCGCCCGACCTGCAGTTCCGCGGTCGGCAGCTGCGCGACTACGACGCGATCCTGCCGCGCATCGGCAACTCGATCACGTACTTCGGCACCGCCGTCGTGCGGCAGTTCGAGCAGATGGACGTCTACACGCCGAACACGGCCAACGGCATCACGAACTCGCGCGACAAGCTGCGCGCGACGCAGATCCTCGCGCGCCACGACATCGGCATGCCCGCGACCACGTTCGTGCGCGATCGCGCCGACGTGATCCCCGCGATCGAGCGCGTCGGCGGCGCCCCCGTCGTGCTGAAGCTGCTCGAGGGCACGCAGGGCATCGGCGTGATCCTGGCGCCGACGATCAAGGTGGCGGAGGCCATCATCGAGACGCTGCAGTCGACGCGGCAGCAGGTGCTCATCCAGCGCTTCGTGTCGGAGTCGAAGGGGCGCGACATCCGCGCGCTCGTCGTCGGCGACCGCGTCGTCGCGGCCATGCGCCGCGTGGCGCAGGGCGACGAGTTCCGCTCGAACGTGCACCGCGGCGGATCGGTCGAGGCGGTGACGCTCGACGCCGAGTACGAGCGCGTCGCCGTGCGCGCCGCGCAGATCATGGGTCTCAAGGTCGCCGGCGTCGACATGCTCGAGGGCAACGACGGCCCGCTCGTCATGGAGGTCAACTCCTCCCCCGGCCTCGAGGGCATCGAGCGGGCGACGAACCTCGACATCGCCGGCGCGATCGTCGACTACATCGGCGACCAGGTGGCGTTCCCGCAGATCGACGTGCGCGAGCGTCTGTCGATCTCGACCGGCTACGGCGTCGCGGAGCTCGTCGTGCACGGCGACGCCGAGCTCGTGGGCAGGACGATCAAGGAGTCGGGCCTCTGGGAGCGCGACATCACGGTGCTCACGGTGCACCGCGGCACCTCCGTCATCCCGAACGCGAAGGGCCGCGAGGTGCTGGAGGCCGAGGATCGGCTGCTGTGCTTCGGCCGGCTCGAGGAGATGCGCTCGATGATCCCCGAGCGCCCCAAGCGTCGCAAGCGCGTGAAGCGCCTGCCGAAGGATGCGATGGAGTCGCTGCAGGAGGACTGAGCAGCAGGCATGACGAGCGCCCCGTCGACCGAGGTCGACGGGGCGCTCGTCATGCGTGGGTCGAGCTACCGCTTCGCGGCCGCGACGGCCTCCGCCTGTGCGATGGCATCGCGGTCGACGGCCGAGAGGTCGGAGGCGTCGACGGCGTCGCCGCGGCGCCAGCCGTCCCACTTGCCCGACTGCTCGAACTCGACCGACAGCGGCACGCCGGTGCGGTCCTTCGTGAGCAGGGTGCCCACGACCGAGACGACGACGGTCACGAGCAGGTAGCCCACGATCGCCCACGTCGTGCCCGTGGACTGCAGCAGCGCCTGGGCGATCGTCGGCGCGAACGCGCCGCCGATGATCGCGCCGATCGCGTAGGCGATCGAGACGCCCGAGAAGCGCACCGATGCGGGGAACGACTCCGCGTACCAGGCCGCCTGCGCGCCGTACGTGAGGCCGAGGCCGACGCCGAGCAGGATCGTGGCGATCGCGACGCCTGCGACGCCCGTGTAGACGAGCTGGAACAGCGGCACGATGCCGAGCGCGAGCACGACCCAGCCGACGAGGTAGATGCGCTTGCGGCCGTAGCGGTCGGAGAGGAAGCCGGCGAGGAACGTGAAGATGAGCCACGTGAACGATCCCGCGAAGGCGGCGAGCTGCACGCCGACGGGGTCGAACCCGAGGCCGGGCGGCGTGCCGTCGACGGGGCGCGAGGCGAGGCCCTGCACGTAGCCACCGGTCGTCATGTAGCCCGCGGCGTTGTTGGCGCAGAAGATCATGGCGCACGTCACCACGACGAGGCCGTACTTCTTGAACACCTGCACGATCGGCGCCGACTGACGCTGCGCCGTCTCCTTGATCTCCTGGAAGACCGGCGACTCGTCGACCGAGCGACGCACGACGAAGCCGATGACGACGAGCAGGATCGACACGAAGAACGGGATGCGCCAGCCGACCTCGAGGAAGGCGTCGCCCGGGAAGAGCGCGCGGATGGCGGCGAGGATGCCGGTCGCGAGCATGAGGCCGAGCGGCACGCCGGCCTGCACGAACGAGCCGTAGAGGCCGCGTCGGTTGGCGGGCGCGTGCTCGATGGCCATGAGCACGGCACCGCCCCACTCGCCGCCGGCCGACAGGCCCTGCAGGATGCGCAGCAGCATGAGGAGGATCGGTGCGAGGTAGCCGGCCTGCTCGAACGTCGGCAGCGCGCCGACGAGCGTCGTCGCGAGACCCATGAGGAGCAGCGTGATGACGAGCATGGGACGACGACCGATGCGGTCGCCGAAGTGGCCGGCGAGGAACGCGCCGAGGGGGCGGAAGAGGAACGAGATGCCGATCGTGACGAGCGAGAGGATCGACGCGAGGCCGGGGCCGGCCGGCTCGAAGAACAGCTGGGCGAACACGAGGTTCGCCATGAAGGCGTAGATGAAGAAGTCGTACCACTCGATGGTGGTGCCGACCACGACGGCGCCGAGGACCTTGTTGCGCTCACGCGCTGAGGTGCGCGCGTGGGATGTGCTGGACACGTGGACTCCTTCGTCCGTGAGGGATCGTCATCGATCAGGTGGGAGCCTAGCCCACTTCCCGAACGATCGGTCAGGAAATGCCGAGTGGCGACCCGATCGCTCGTGACGCCCTCGTCCTTGCGCCGAGCCGAGGCCCGACGGCGCGAGCATATACGATCGCGTGCACGATCCGTCAAGCACCTCGCACGCATCGTCACCCCCGCGACGCGCTGCCTGTTGCGCGACGTCCCGGATCGTATACGATGACGGACATGAGCGACTCGACGACGAGCGCGGCTGCCGCAGGCGCCGCATGGGACCTGCTGGGCACCAAGCCGGGCAAGGTCGTGGCGATGCACATCGGCTACGCCGCGCGCGCAGCCCAGAAGGGTCGCACGCCCGAGGCGCCCGGCTACTTCCTCAAGCCCGCGACGTCGCTCACGACCGGCGGCGAGGTCGAGCTGCCCGCCGGCTGCGAGATCCTCGGGTTCGAGGGCGAGATCGCCCTCGTCATCGGTCGCGAGGTGCGCCGCGTCTCCGAGGACGACGCCTGGAGCGCCGTCGCCTTCGTCACCGCCGCGAACGACCTCGGCGTCTTCGACCTGCGCTGGGCCGACAAGGGCGCGAACGTGCGCTCGAAGGGCGGCGACGGCTTCACGCCCGTCGGCCCCGCGCTGCTGCCCGCCGCCGACCTCGACCCGCACGCGATCGAGATCCGCGTCTGGCGCGACGGCGAGCTCGTGCAGGCCGACGACACGTCGACGCTGCTGTTCCCGCTCCCCCGGATCGTCTCCGACCTCTCGCAGCTCATGACCCTCGAGCCCGGCGACGTCATCCTCACCGGCACGCCCGCCGGCGCATCGACGTTCGCGCCCGGCCAGACGATCGAGGTCGAGGTCACGGGCGCCGGCCGCTCGACCGGTCGCCTCGCGACGACCGCGGTGCAGGGCACCGCTCCCCTGCCGCCGTACTCGGCGCAGCCGAAGCCGACGCCCGAGCAGTGGGCCGATGCATCCGGCCGGCCCGTCGCCGACTTCCAGGCTCCTGCCGAGCCCGTGCTCGACGAGGCGCTGATCGCGCGCATCGAGCGCGTGGCGACGGCGACGCTGTCGTCGCTCCTGCGCAAGCGCGGCATCGTCAACGCCACGATCGATGGCCTCCAGCCCTCGCAGCCCGGCACGCGCATGACGGGCGTCGCCCGCACGCTGCGCTACGTGCCGAACCGCGAGGACCTCTTCCGCACGCACGGCGGCGGCTACAACGCGCAGAAGCGCGCCGTCGACTCGCTGCAGCCCGGCGAGGTGCTCGTGATGGATGCGCGCGGCGAGACCCGATCGGGCACGCTCGGCGACATCATCGCGCTGCGCGCCCGTACGCTCGGCGCCGCCGGCATCGTGACCGATGGTGGCGTGCGCGACCTCGGCGCCGTCACCGAGATCGGCATCCCCACGTACCACTCGGGCGCGCACCCGAGCGTGCTCGGCCGCTGGCACGTGCCGTGGGGCGTCGACGAGACGATCGCGTGCGGCGGCACCACGGTGCAGCCCGGCGACGTCATCGTCGCCGACGACGACGGCATCCTCGTGATCCCGCCCGCCATCGTGCGCGAGCTCGTCGACGAGGCGGAGGTGCAGGAGGCCGCGGAGGCGTTCATCGCGCGCATGGTCGAGGAGGGGCATCCCGTCGACGGGCTGTTCCCCATGGATGCGTCGTGGCGCGCGCGCTTCGAGGCCGAGCGGACCAGCGCCGAGGGAGCCGACGCGTGAGCGGGTCGAGCAAGTCGCAGCGCGCGTACGAGCACCTGCACGAGCGCATCGAGCGCGGCGTCTACGGCCCCGGCTACCGCCTCGTGCTCGACGCCATCGCGCGCGAGCTCGCCATGAGCGTCGTGCCGGTGCGCGAGGCGCTGCGGCGCCTCGAGGCCGAGGGCGTCGTGACGTTCGAGCGCAACGTCGGCGCCCGCGTCACCGAGATCGACCCCGCCGACCTCCACGAGACCACCGAGACGCTCGCGATGGTCGAGGGCGCCGCGATCGGCCTCGCCGTGCCGTCGCTGTCGGCAGACGACGTCGCCGAGGCGCGCTCGCTCAACGACCAGATGCGCGAGAGCCTCGCCGCGTTCGACCCCGTGCGGCTCACGCGCCTCAACGAGGCCTTCCACCGCACCCTCACCGACCCGTGCCCCAACGAGCAGCTGAAGGGCCTCGTCGACGACGGCTGGCGGCGCCTCTCGAGGCTGCGGCAGTCGACGTTCGGCTTCGTGCCCGGCCGCGCCCGCGACTCCGTCGAGGAGCACGAGCGCATCCTGCACCTGCTCGAGACCGGCGCCCCCGCGCACGACGTCGAGCTGGCGGTGCGCGAGCACCGCCTCGCATCCCTCCACGCCTACCTCGACCGCACGAGCGACGACGCCCGCGCAGCCGAGATCCACTGACCCCCTCACGGAAGAGGAACCCATGACGAAGCGTCCTGCGAACCTGCCCACGCACCTGCAGCACCACATCGGCGGCCAGGCCGTCGACTCGATCGGCGGCGAGACCTTCGAGGTCATCGACCCCGTCACCAACGAGCCGTACGCGACCGCCGCCGCCGGCCAGCAGGCCGACGTCGACGCCGCCGTCGCCGCCGCGACGCTCGCGTTCGAGGAGGGACCGTGGCCGCGCATGAAGGCGCGCGAGCGCGCCCGCATCCTCATGCGCATCGCCGACGTCGTCGCCTCGCGCGACGACGAGCTGAGCCAGTACGAGTCGTTCGACTCGGGACTCCCGATCACCCAGGCGAAGGGGCAGGCGCAGCGCGCCGCCGAGAACTTCCGCTTCTTCGCCGACCTCATCGTCGCCCAGCGCGACGACGCCTACAAGGTGCCCGGTCAGCAGCTGAACTACGTCAACCGCAAGCCCAAGGGCGTCGCGGGCCTCATCACGCCGTGGAACACGCCCTTCATGCTCGAGTCGTGGAAGCTCGCGCCGGCGCTCGCCTCCGGCTGCACCGTCGTGCTGAAGCCCGCCGAGTTCACGCCGCTGTCGGCATCGCTGTGGGCGGGCATCTTCGCCGAGGCGGGCCTGCCCGACGGCGTCTTCAACCTCGTCAACGGCATCGGCGAGGATGCGGGCGACGCGCTCGTGAAGCACCCGGACGTGCCGCTCATCTCGTTCACGGGCGAGTCGTCGACCGGCCAGCTCATCTTCCGCAACTGCGCCGAGCACCTCAAGGCCATGTCGATGGAGCTCGGCGGCAAGTCGCCCGCCGTCGTCTTCGCCGACGCCGACCTCGACGCCGCGATCGACTCCACGCTCTTCGGCGTCTTCTCGCTGAACGGCGAGCGCTGCACCGCCGGCAGCCGCATCCTCGTCGAGCGCGCCGTGTACGACGAGTTCGTCGAGCGCTACGCCGAGCGCGCGAAGCGCATCGTCGTCGGCGACCCGTCGGACCCCGCGACCGAGGTCGGCGCGCTCGTGCACCCCGAGCACTACGACAAGGTCATGTCGTACGTCGAGATCGGCAAGGGCGAGGGCCGCCTCGTCGCCGGCGGCGGCCGCCCCGACGGGCTCGACACCGGCAACTACGTCGCCCCCACGGTGTTCGCCGACGTGCCGCCCACGGCGCGCATCTTCCAGGAGGAGATCTTCGGCCCCGTCGTCGGCATCACGCCGTTCGACTCCGACGAGGAGGCGCTGACCCTCGCGAACGACACGCGCTACGGCCTCGCCGCCTACGTGTGGACGAACGACCTCACCCGCGCCCACACGTTCGCGCAGTCGATCGAGGCGGGCATGGTGTGGCTCAACAGCCACAATGTGCGCGACCTGCGCAGCCCCTTCGGCGGCGTGAAGGCGTCGGGCCTCGGCCACGAGGGCGGCTACCGCTCGCTCGACTTCTACTCCGACCAGCAGGCCGTGCACATCACGCTCGGCGACGTGCACACCGCGCGCTTCGGCGCCCACTGACCATCGACATCCAGCTCGACGAGGAGCCCACCGTGACCACCACGACCGTCAACCCGAACCCCATCCCCACGCCCACGTCGCCCGCGCCCGACATCGTGCGCTGCGCATCCATGGAGCTCGTCGTCACCGACCTCGTCGCCTCCCGCGCGTTCTACGTCGACGTGCTCGGCCTGCACGTGACCGAGGAGGACGACGAGGTCATCTACCTGCGCTCGTTCGAGGAGTTCATCCACCACAACCTCATCCTGCGAAAGGGTCCCGTCGCGGCCGTCGCCGCGTTCTCGTACCGGGTGCGCACGCCGGAGGACGTCGACAGGGCGGAGGCGTGGTTCCAGGAGCTCGGCTGCCGCACCGAGCGCCGCCGCGACGGCTTCGTCAAGGGACTCGGCGACAGCGTGCGCGTGGAGGACCCGCTGGGCTTCCCGTACGAGTTCTTCCACGAGGTCGAGCACGTCGAGCGCCTGCACATGCGCTACGACCTGTACTCGGCAGGCGAGCTCGTGCGCCTCGATCACTTCAACCAGGTCACGCCCGACGTGCCGCGCGGCCGCGGCTACCTCGAGGACCTCGGCTTCCGCGTCACGGAGGACATCAAGGACGACCAGGGCGTCACGTACGCCGCGTGGATGCACCGCAAGGGCACCGTGCACGACACCGCGCTCACCGGCGGCGCCGGGCCGCGCATGCACCACGTCGCGTTCTCGACGCACGAGAAGCACAACATCATCCAGATCTGCGACAAGCTCGGCGCGCTGCGCATGAGCGACCACATCGAGCGCGGTCCAGGCCGCCACGGCGTCTCGAATGCGTTCTACCTGTACATCACCGACCCCGACGGGCACCGGATCGAGATCTACACGCAGGACTACTGGACGGGCGATCCCGACAACCCCGTCATCACGTGGGACGTGCACGACAACCAGCGCCGCGACTGGTGGGGCAACCCCGTCGTGCCCTCCTGGTACACCGAGGCGTCGTTCGTGCTCGACCTCGACGGCAACGTCGTCGAGACGGTCGAGCGCACGGACTCGTCCGAGATGGAGGTGACGATCGGCGCCGACGGCTTCTCGTACACGCGCGCCGACGACGAGGACGGCACGTACCGCGGCCAGGCGTCGAAGGGCTTCAAGATCGGCAACCAGCTGTGACGACCTCCACCTCGGGCCGCGGCCTCGACGATGCGACGGTCACGGCGCTCGCCGACGAGCTCGCCGAGGCCACCCGCTCGCGCGGCACCGTCGAGCGGCTCTCGGCACGGCATCCCGCGATGACGGTCGACGACTCGTACGCGGTGCAGCGCATCTGGCGCTCGCGCCGCGAGGCCGACGGCCGCCGCGTCGTGGGGCGCAAGATCGGGCTCACGAGCAAGGTCATGCAGGTCGCGACGGGCATCACCGAGCCCGACTACGGCGTGATCTTCGACGACCAGGTGTTCGAGTCGGGCTCGACGCTCGACTTCGACCGGTACGCGAACGTGCGCGTGGAGGTCGAGCTCGCGTTCGTGCTCGGCGCTCCGCTCGGCGCGGGCGCGACGGAGGCGGACGTGCTCGCCGCGACCGAGTGGGTCGTGCCCGCGCTCGAGGTGCTCGACTCGCACATCCAGCTTGAGGGGCGCACGATCGTCGACACCATCAGCGACAACGCGGCGCTCGGCGCCATGGTGGTCGGCGGCACGCGCGTGCGACCGGCGGACGTCGACCTGCGCTGGGTCGGCGCGATGCTCTCGCGCAACGGCGAGATCGAGGACTCCGGCGTCTCGGGCGCCGTGCTCGGGCATCCTGCACGCGGCGTCGCCTGGCTCGCGGGCAAGGTCGGCGCGCACGGCGACCGCCTCGAGGCCGGCGAGATCGTGCTGGCAGGATCGTTCACGAAGCCCATGTGGGTCGAGCGCGGCGACGAGATCGCCTGCGACTACCGCGATCTTGGAGTCATCACGTGCCGATTCGACTGAAGCCGACGTTCGCCGATCGCCTGACGAGCGCAGACCGAGCGCTCGTGGGCGTGTGGACGGCAGCGTCGAGCCCGATCGCGGCCGAGATCATGGCCGGCTCGGGCGCCGACGTCGTGCTCGTCGACGGCGAGCACTCGCCCATCGGCATCGACGGCCTCGTGGGCGTGCTGCAGGCGATCGAGCCGTACGACGCGACCGCGGTCGTGCGCGTGCCGTGGAACGACGCCGTCATCATCAAGCAGGTGCTCGACGCCGGTGCGCAGAGCCTCGTCGTGCCGATGGTGTCGACGGCGGACGAGGCCGTCGCCGCCGTGCAGGCCATGCGGTACCCGCCGCGCGGCATCCGCGGCATCGGCTCGATGCTCGCACGCGCGTCGCGGTGGTCGGCGGTGCCCGACTACGTCGCGACGGCGCACGAGCTCGTGGCCCTCGCGGTGCAGATCGAGACCGTCGAGGGCGTCGCGAACGCCTCGGCCATCGCCGCCGTCGAGGGCGTCGACGCGATCTTCGTCGGGCCGGCCGATCTCGCAGGGTCGATGGGCTTCCCGCCCGCGTCCGAGGTGCGGGATGCGGTCGTCTCGGTCATCGAGGAGGGCCGCGCCGCGGGCACCCCCGTGGGCGTCAACGCCTTCGCGCCCGCCGACGCCGACCACTACCTGGCGGCAGGCGCCGCGTTCGTGGTCGTCGCCGCCGACGTGACGCTGCTCGCCGCGAGCGCCCGCGCCGCCGTGGGCCGCCTCGTGCCGACCGACGGCGAGACCGGCACCTACTGACGCGTCGAACCTGCACGTGACAGGGCCCTCAGGTGCATGGTGCACCTGAGGGCCCTGTCACGTGCAGGTTCTCTGCGCCTATCGCTCGACGCGGTTGCGCACCGGCTCGTCGGCGGCGATCGCCGCGAGGTTCTCGAGCACGAGCGCCGCGGCGCCGCGCGGGCGGCCACCGGCGACGTGCGGGGTGATGAGCAGGTTCGGCGTCGTCCACAGCGGGTCGCCCGCGGGCAGCGGCTCGACGCGCGTGACGTCGATGGCCGCGGCGCGAAGGGTGCGCTGCTCGAGCGCGGCGCGCAGCGCCGGCTCGTCGACGACGGCACCGCGACCCACGTTGACGAAGAGCGCGTGGTCGGGCAGCGCCGCGAGGATGCCGGCGTCGACGACGCCGTCGGTCGCGTCGGTGGCGGGCAGGATCGACACCAGCACGTCGACGCGCGGCAGCAGCTCGGGTAGGAGGTCGTGCGACACGACCGGGTAGCCACCGCGCTCGCCCGTCGAGCGAGCGACGCCCGTCACGCGGGCGCCGAGCGCCTCGAGCATGGGCGCGAAGCGCTGCGCGATGCCACCGAAGCCCCAGATCGCGACGTGCGCGCCGTCGAGCGTGAACCAGCCGCCGGTCTCGGGGGCGGCCTGGTCGGCGCGGTACGCGTCATCCCATCGCCCCTCGGCCTGCGCCGCCGCGAGGCGCGGCAGGTCGCGCACGAGCGCGAGCAGCATCGCGAGCGCGTGCTCGGCGACGGTCGCGTCGTGCAGCGAGCGGCCGGAGGCGAGCGTCACGTCGGGCGCGAAGCCCGCGGCCGCGATGGCGTCGGGCCCGGCGGAGAGCGTCTGCACGAGCCGCAGGCGCGGCAGGTCGCGAGCGGCGTCGGCGAGCCGGTCGGCGGGCAGCACCCACTCGACGAGCGCCTCGGCATCCCGATGCTCTGCAGGGATGGGCTCGGCGGGATCGAAGACGACGACCTCGTGGTCGGGCAGATCGAGCGAGACGGACGACGGCACCAGCACCTTCATGCCGTCGATCCTCGCAGAGGTCGACGCCGAGGCGCTGGTGCCGTCGTGGGCCGGGGCTCCGTCAGCGCTGCATGAGCACGTCGAGGCCGACCGCGAGCGCGGCGCCGACGCGCCAGTCGAGGCGAGCGCCGTTCGGTGCAGCGGGCATGTGCACGTCGTACGAGTCGCGCACCGCCCACGCGCGCTCGACCGAGAGGATGGGCGTGCCGTCGTTGGCGGTGAAGTCGAAGTGCATGGGCCAGCCGATGTCCGCGACGCGTCGCAGGATCGCGAGCACCTGGTTGCGCTCGTGGCCCGAGCCCTCGAGGCCCTGGCTCGGCACGCCGACGTTGAACGTCGAACGCAGCAGGCTCTTGCCGAAGTCCTTCTGGAACCAGCCGATCGGGTTGCCGGCGCCGTCGGTGATGTCGTAGGTGGCGCCGAGGTCCATCATCTGGCGGGCCTTGAACGCGAACACGGGCTGCGTGCGCGCCTCGTCGGCGAAGAAGGTCACCTGCTCCTTGAGCGCGAGGCGCTTCTGCTGGGCGACGCCGAGGATCGGGCCGTCCTTGCCGCCTCCGCGGATCTCGAAGCGGTTCACCGTGAGGCTGAGCCTCTGGCGGACGGTGATGCGGTCGTACTGCTGGGAGTCGGTCACGGTCGCGAGCGTATGCCGTCTCGGCACCGCATCCTGGGGACGCGCTGGCAGTCGGCTGAGGTGCGTCGCTCGCGTCAGACGTGGATGAGGGCGGCCTCGACGTCGCCGAGCGTGCGCAGCAGCGGCTGCACGTACGGCCGGTACTCGTCGATCGCCGAGACCGGGGCGTCGCGGGTGAGGCGCCACCACGCCTCCCACCGTTGCACGCCCGACAGCGCGATCGCGGCGTCGGCGGCACGCGCGAGCGTCGCGCGGTCGGCGTGCGTCGACCATCCGTCGAGGTAGGCGTCGCGGATGCGGGCGACGTGCGCCGCTGCGACGCCGCGCGCGCCGGCGCTGCCGAGCAGCACGCGCAGCGTGCCGAACGGATGCGCGACCACCGCGTCGCCGAGGTCGCCGATGCGGATGCGGCCATCGACCTCGAACGCGTTGCCGAGGTGCAGGTCGTCGTGCTCGAGGCTCGCGGGCACGCCTGCGTCGTCGAGCACCGCCAGCAGCTCGCGGATGCGCGGCTCGAGCGCGGCGATGCCGGCGCGGGCGTCGGGGCCGAGGTGCAGCGGATGCTCGGGCGGCAGCGTGCCCGCCTGCGCCACGCGCTCGCGCAGATGGTCGACCAGCCGCTCGGGTCGGATGTCGGGCACGCCGGCGGCGACGAGCTCGTCGGCATGCGGCACGAGCGCGCGCTGCAACGCGGCCGCGGTCTCGGCGAGCTCGATGCGCGTCGCGATCGGGGCCTCGCCGTCCTCGTGCAGCAGCCCGGCATTCGCCGTGAGCATCCGCGCCGCCGCGACGTCGAGCGCGAGCGGCTCGAGCACGAGCGTCGGCGCGACCCGGTGCGCGATCGACGTCGCCGCCATCTCGCTCGCCGACCCGGGATGGTTCTCCTTCGCCCACCGCACGCCGGCATCGGTCTCGATGCGCAGCACCGCCGACCAGATGCGCACCCGGTGCTCGTCGATGCGCGTCACCGTCTCGTCGCGCGCCGCGAGCGACTCGCGGATCCACGCGTGCATGTCGGCGCGCCACGCGTCGCTCGTCCAGCGCTCGCGGTGGTCGACGGTCGCGCCGCCGCCCGTCACCGGCGCGCGCCGTGCGTCGACCAGAGGGCCCACGCGACGAGCACTGGCTGGAAGAAGAGCCGCGCGAACCGCTTGCGGTCGGAGTCGAGCCCGAAGCCGTCGCGGCCGTCGGCGAACTGCTCGACGTTGCCGGGGAAGATCGCGGTGAAGAACGCCGCCGCGACCTTGCCGACCGTGCGCTCCGCTCGCGCCGGGGCGAGCACGAGCGCACTGCCGAGCGCGATCTCGGCGACGCCCGACCACACGACGACGTCGTCGGCGTCGAGCGGGATCGCCGCGGGCACCTGCGCCTGGAACTCCTTGCGCGCCACCGTGAGGTGGCTGATGCCCGCTCCGACGAGGGCGAGACCGAGCAGGACCTTGGCGGCGCGACGCATGCGGCCACGCTAGCCGCACGCCACCTGCGACCGCAGCGGGTTGCGGGCTACGCCGTGACGGTGGCGACGAGCAGGGCGAGCAGCCCCAGCAGCGGCAGCGTGCCCTGCACGGTCGCCGCACGCAGCTTCGACCGGTCGGTCGTCACGAGGTACAGCGCGGCGACGAGCATTGATCCGAGCCCGGCCGTGAGCAGCGCATCTCCCGCCGCGCGCTCCCCCGACGTCGGGTCGGCGACGAGCACGAGCACGACGCCTGCGGCCGCGACGATCGCCAGCAGCAGGTTGTACACGCCCTGATTGGCGGCGAGGCCCTTGGTGATCGCCGCGGTCTCCTCGGTCGTGCCGAAGATGCGCCGCGTCGCGGGCTCCTGCCAGCGGATGGTCTCGAGCACGAAGATGTAGACGTGCACGAGGGCCGCGAGGGCGGCGAGCACGGCGGCGACGACGATCATGGAGCCTCCTTGGCGCGATCCCGACCCTAGTCTCATCCGGTGCGGCAGCCGGCCGGCGGGCGACGCACCTCCCCGCGTTCGTGCGAGGCTGCTCGCATGCGCACCGCATCCACCAGTCCAGCGTCCGAGGTGCCCGATCAGACCGGACGGACGTGGCTCGTCACCGGAGCGACCAACGGCATCGGCCGCGAGATCGCCATCGCGGCTGCCCGAGCGGGTGCGCGGCTCATCCTCCCCGCGCGCGACGCCGGCCGCGCCGCCGGGCTGGCCGACGAGCTGCGCGCCCTCGGCGCCGAGGTCGCGACGCCGACGATGGACCTCGCCGACCTCGCATCGGTGCGCTCGTGCGCTGCCGGCATCGACGAACCGATCGACGTGCTCGTGAACAACGCGGGCGCTGCGAGCCCCCGCCGCCGCGAGACCGCCGACGGCTTCGAGCTCGTGCTCGGCACCAACTTCCTCGGCCCCTTCGCCTTCACGAACCTCGTCGTCAGCCACGTACGAGATCGGGTCGTCATCACCGGCTCGAACGCGCACCGCGCCGGCACGGTCGACCTGGTCGATCCGCACCGCCGAACGCGACGCTGGACGTTTCCGGCCGCCTACGCCCAGTCGAAGCTCTTCGACACGCTGTGGGCGCGCGCGCTGCAGCGGCGCCTCGCCCACGGACCGACGCCCGGAGTGCGCGTGCAGCTGGGGCATCCGGGCTGGGCACTCACGAACATCCAGAACGTCACGGGCATGCCTGCGCTCGACCGGGTCGTGACCGCCGTCACGTCGCTCGTCGCCCAGTCGGCGGCCGACGGGGCACTGCCGATCCTCGCCGCCGCCACGCGAGACCTGCCGCCGCTCACCTACCTGGGACCCGACGGATTCCGGCGTTGGCGAGGACGACCAGCGCCGGATCGGCTCAGCGACCTCGCGATGGACGACGAGGCGGCCGAGGCGGTGTGGGCGTTCGGCGTGCGCGAGACCGGCACCGACCTCCCCGCACCCGCGTAGTCGGCGCATCCATTCCCTCCGAGACCGGCCCTGCTGCACCCTCCCCCAGGCTGACGCGCGCACGTAGCGTCGACGACATGGACACCTTCACGCTCTCCAACGGCGTCGCGCTGCCAGCCATCGGCTTCGGCGTCTTCCAGTCGAGCCCGGCCGAGACGGCCGAGGCCGTCGAGGTCGCGCTCCGAGCCGGCTACCGCCACGTCGACACCGCCGCCGCGTACGGCAACGAGCGCGAGGTCGGCGAGGGGCTGCGCGCCTCGGGCGTCGACCGCGCCGACGTCGTCGTCGAGACGAAGGTCTGGGCGACCGACTACGGCTACGACGAGACGCTGCACGCCTTCGACAAGGCAACGGGCAAGCTCGGGCTCGAGCAGCTCGACGTGCTGATCCTGCACCAGGTCGCCGCCAACCTCTTCGACCGCACGATCGCGTCGTACCGCGCGCTCGAGCGGCTGCTCGCCGACGGTCGCGTGCGGGCGATCGGCGTCAGCAACTTCCCCATCCACCGCCTCGAGCAGCTCATGGATGCGACCGAGGTCGTGCCGCACCTCAACCAGGTCGAGCTGCACCCGTACCACTCGCAGCCTGCGCTGCAGGCGTTCCACCGCGAGCACGGCATCCTCACGCAGGCGTGGTCGCCCATCGGCGGCATCACGTTCTACCCCGGACCGTGGGGCGACCGGCGCAGCGTCATGGACGACGAGACCCTGCAGGCGATCGCGGCCGAGCACGGCGTCACGCCCGCGCAGGTCATGCTGCGCTGGCACCTGCAGCAGGGGCGGCAGGCGATCCCCAAGTCGACGAACCCCGAGCGCATCCGGCAGAACCTCGACGTCGACGGGTTCGCGCTGACGGATGCGCAGCTCGCGAGCATCGATGCGCTCGACACCGGCGCGCCGAGCGGTCCGGAGCCCGAGCGCGAGTTCACGCCCGAGATGCTGCGCCCCATCCCGGAGGCGTAGCCCAGAGCGAGGTGCGCTTCTCGTTGCGAGGTGCGCTTCTCGTTGCGAGGTGCGCTTCTCGTATCGGGGCTGCCGTTCGCGATTCCGAGGTGCGCCTCTCATGTTGAGGTGCGGTCGTAGCCGCACCTCGACGCGAGCAGCGCACCTTGCAACGGCTCGGCGCTCCAGACGCGGCGGCATCCGCGCACCATCGTCACGAGGCGTCATGCGGCAGGAGGCACTGTCGACGGTCGACTAGGCTCGGGTCAAACCCCTGCTTGGAGCCCCTATAACCATGCCTTCTCGCGACGTCCTCGGCGATCTGCTCGCCGCGAGTCCCTCCACCGCTGCCGCACGTGCCGCCCGACCCGAGGTCGTGGCGCAGACGCAGGCCGCCTACGACGCGCTCTTCGTCGAGCCGCAGGTGCTGCCCGCCGCGACGCTGCACGCCTTCGCGGCGATCGTGGCCCGCTGGCAGGGCAGCGCGCCGCTCGCCAACTGGCACGTGGCGCAGGGCGCCGACCCGGCGCTGCTCGGCGACGACCTGCCCGCCGACTCCCGCCTCCGCCTGCTCGTCGAGCACCTCGACATCGTGACCGTCGCGCCGGCGCTCGGCACCCACGAGGACCAGCACGTGCTGGCGATCGGCGGCATCACGCCCGACGAGATCGTGCTCATCAGCCAGCTCGTCGCCGCCACGAGCCACGTCGTCCGCGTGCTCGCCGGCTACGCCGCCATCGACGGACGCACGCCGCCGGAGGCTGCGGCGCCCGCTCGCACGCCGCACACGCGCGGTCGCGAGAAGGACCTCGGCGGCCGCACGATCGGCGGCGAGCCGAAGCCGACGGAGTACACGCAGGAGCAGCTGCGATGGATCCCGTGGGTCGCGGCCCCCGAGGAGGCCGACCTGACGCCTGCGCAGATCGACTCGTTCGCCGCGAAGGCGACGACGAACAGCGTCTACTTCCGCCTGCTGTCTCGCGTGCCCGCCGTGCTCAAAGCGCGCAGCGCGATCGACAACGCCGTCTTCCTGGGCGACCACGGGCTGCCGCGCGCCGAGCGTGAGCTCGCCGCCGCCGTCGCGAGCAAGGTCAATGACTGCATCTACTGCGCGTCGGTGCACGCGCGCAAGGCGACCTTCCAGTCGAAGCGCTCCGACGACGTCGACGCGCTGCTCGCCGCCGACCTCGAGCGCGACGCCGACTGGCAGCCGGTCGACCTCGCGCCGCTGAGCGCCGGGCAGGACGAGCGCTGGGCCGCGATCGTCGACGCCGCCGCGCACCTGTCGACGCTGCGCCCCTCCCTCGCGCCCGCGCACCTCGACCGCCTCCGCGCGCTCGGCGTCGACGATGCCGCGCTCGGCGACCTCGTCGACGCGACGGCGTTCTTCGCCTGGGCGAACCGCCTCATGCTCACACTGGGCGAGCCCGCGCTCCCCGCGGCCGTCGCAGCAGCCTGACCCTCCCATCCGCACCATCCCTCCCACCAGGAGCAGCACCATGCACGCACGCCCACGCATCCCGGCCCTCGCGGCCCTCACCGCCGCCGCCCTCGTCCTCACGGGCTGCGGCACCGTCACCGCCGAGGAGCCGGCCGGCGACGCCGACGGCGCCTTCACGGTCGTCGACGACCAGGACCGCGAGGTCGAGATCGCCGGCCCCGTCGAGCGCGCCGTCGTGCTCAACAGCTACGCCAACGAGTTCGTGCGCGCCATCGGCGCCGGCGACACCGTCGTGGGCGTCGACCGCACGTCGCTCACCCGCCTGCCCTACCTGCCCGTCGACGACTCGGCGGTCATCGCCGAGGGCCTCGACCAGCTGAACTACGAGGCGATCGCCGAGCTCGACCCCGACGTCGTCGTGCTGCCGCGCAACGCCGTCTGGCAGGAGGCCGCGCAGCAGCTCGAGGGCTTCGACATCCCCGTCGTCGTCGCCACCGCGTGGGACTACGCGGCCTTCGAGAACACCGTCGATCTGCTCGGACAGGTCTTCGGCGCCGAGGAGGGAGCGCAGGAGCTGCTCGACTTCCACACCGAGATCGACGACCTGCTCACCGAGCGCACCGAGGGCCTCGAGCCCGTGTCGGTGTACCTCGAGACGGTCGACCCGTACCTCAGCGTGCTGCCCGGATCGGGCTTCCACGCGCTCATCGAGGCCGCGGGCGGCGAGAACGTGTTCGCCGATGCCGCCGGCGGCGACGCGCAGGAGGAGATCACGGTCGACCCGGCCGAGATCGTGACGCGGAACCCGGCGGTGATCCTGCACGAGTTCGAGCCGAGCGCCGCACCCGTCGACCGCTTCCAGGCGCTCGCCGACGAGATCGTCGCGCGCCCTGGCTTCGCGGGCGTGCAGGCGGTGCAGGACGGCCAGATCTACGTGACGAACGGCTGGGCGACGAGCGCGATCGCGAAGTCGATCGGCGCGCTGTACCTCGCGACGTGGCTGCACCCGGAGGCGTTCGCCGACGTGGATGCCGACGCGTACCTCGAGCGCTGGGTCACCGAGTTCCAGGACACCGAGTTCGAGGGTGCCGACGCCTACGTGCAGGGACCGTTCGGCCAGTGACCTCCAGCTCCACGAAGCACCAGGCGGCTTCCGCCGCTCCCGCTCCGGGCGTCGACGACGATCTCGTCGCCGACGCCCGGCGACGGGGCGGCGCGAAGGCGGCGCTGCTCATCGGCGGCACCGCGGTGAGCGTGCTCGCCCTCGCGACGGCCGTGATCATCGGCACGTCGGGCGCCAACCTCGGCCACGTGGCGCAGACGGTGTGGCTCAGCATCGTCGGCGGCTCGATCTCGGGCGAGATGATCACGTACTACCCGATCATCCAGGAGCTGCGTCTGCCGCGCGTGCTGCTGGCGTTCCTGGCCGGCGCAGGCCTGTCGGTGTCGGGCGTCATCATGCAGGGGCTGCTGCGCAACCCGCTCGTGAGCCCGTTCACGCTCGGCGTCTCCCCCGCCGCCGCGTTCGGCGCGGCCCTCGCCATCACGATCGCCGGCACGACGACGCTGCCGCCGATCGCCACGATCGCGAGCGCGCTCGTCGTGTCGCTGGCGGTGTCGGCCATCGTGCTGTCGGTCGCGACGATCAAGCGCATGGCGGTCGCGACGCTGCTGCTGCTCGGCATCGCCGTGACGCAGCTGTTCGAGGCCATGACCGCCGGCCTGCAGTTCCTCGCGAGCGAGAACACGCTGCAGGCGATCGTGCGCTGGACGTTCGGATCGGTGAACGACGCGAACTGGGACGACGTGCGCGTCGTCGGCATCATCGTGGCCCTCGCGGTGCCGATCACGCTGTGGTTCGCGAAGGACCTCAACGCGATCGCCTTCGCCGGCGACGACGCTGCGCGCTCGCTCGGCGTCAAGGTGACGCAGCTGCGCGTCGGCCTCATCGTGGTGGCGGTCATCCTCGCCGCCGTCATCGTGTCGTTCTGCGGCGTCATCGGCTTCGTCGGCCTCGTCGGCCCGCACATCGCGCGGCTCGTCATCGGCGCCGACCACCGATCCCTCGTGCCGTTCTCGGTGCTCACCGGCGGCCTGCTGCTGCTCGTCGCCGACACCGCCGGCCGCACCGTGCTCGCGCCGGCCGTCGTGCCCGTGGGCATCGTCGTGGCGTTCATCGGCGCACCGATCTTCATCAACCTCATCCTCACGAGGAAGACGTCGCTGCGATGACCCTCACGATCTCCGACGTCCGCTTCTCGTACGGCAAGCGCGAGGTGCTCGGCGGCGTCTCGTTCGAGGTGCCCGCAGGCAGGTTCTGCGCGCTGCTGGGCCCGAACGGATCCGGCAAGTCGACGCTCGTGAAGGTGCTCGCGCAGGTGCATCGCGCATCCGGCGGGTCGATCGCGTTCGACGGCACGGATGCGTCGAGCCTCGACCGCCGCAGCCACGCCCGCACGGTGGCGTACGTTCCGCAGAGCGGCGAGGCGCCGTTCGACCTCACGGTGCGCGAGGCCGTGCTGCTGGGCCGCACCCCGCACTTCGGGCTCGCACCGCGTGCGATCGACTGGAACCACGTCGAGGAGGCGATCGACCTGCTCAACCTGGGCGACCTCGTCGACCGCAACGTCTCCGAGCTGTCGGGCGGCCAGGCGCAGCGCGCGCTCATCGCCCGCGCCGTCGCGCAGGACACCCCGGTGATCGTGCTCGACGAGCCGACGAGCGCCCTCGACCTGCGCTACCAGATCGAGACGCTGCGACTCGTGCGCCGACTGACGCGCGAGAAGGGCGTCACGGCGCTCATCGCCATCCACGACCTCAACCACGCCGCCCGCTACTGCGACCAGATCGTGCTGCTGCACGGCGGCCGCATCGTCGCCGACGGCACCCCCGAGGAGGCGCTGCAGGCGGATGCGCTGAGCGACGTCTACGGGCTGCCGATCACGGTCGAGCAGCGCGACGGCTCGGTGGAGGTGCGGCCGGCGGTCGACGACGCCATCGAGTACCGGATCTGATGGCCGCGTCGTCTGGGGCGTTCGACGTCGTGATCGTCGGCGGTGGCCCGCGCGGCGTCGCGACGGTGCTGCGGCTCGCGGCGCGCGTCGGGGCGGATGCGCCGCCCGTGCGCGCGGCGATCGTCGACGCCGTCGAGATCGGTGCCGGGGCGACGTGGCGCACCGACCAGCCGGCCGCGTACCTCAACAACACGACGGCGGCCGCCACGACGATCCACCCCGACGACTCGACGCCCATGTCGGGACCGGCGGCGCCGGGTCCCGACCTCGTCGCGTGGGCGGCGCAGGTCGTCGCGGCCGGCGAGCACCCCATGGGCGCGTGGGTCGTCGACGAGGCTGCGACGCTGCGCGGCGACGACTTCCCGACCAGGCGCTTGCAGGGCGCGTACTTCCGCGACCAGCTCGAGGCGGCGATCGCATCCGGCCGCGTGCTCGTAGAAGAGACGATCGGCCTCGCGATCGACGTGCGCTCGCACGACGGTGGCGCGACGGTCGTGCTCGAGGATGGGCGCGAGCTGTCGGCGCCGACCGTCGTGCTCGCGCAGGGCATGGTGCAGGCGCAGCCGACGACCGAGGTCGCCGCGCTCGCGGCGTTCGCCGAGCGGCACGGCCTCGCCTACGTCGGGCCGGGGATGCCTGGCGAGCAGGACTGGTCGCTCGTGCCCTCCGCCGCGACCGGCTCCGAGCCGCCCGTCGTGCTCGTGCGCGGCCTGGGCGCGACGTTCTTCGACGTCGTCGGCGACCTGGTGAGCCGGTGGGGCGGATCGTTCGAGCCCGTGCCGCGCGACCCGCACGGCCGTCTGCGCTACGCGCCGAGCGGCCGCGAGCCGCGCCTCGTCGCAGGCTCGGGCCGCGGCCTCCCCTACCGCGCCAAGCCCGACGGCGGCCTGGTCGCGCCCGGCACGCCTCGGTACGCCACGCCCGAGCGCTTCGCGCGCTGGGAGGCGTCGACAGGCTTCGACCTGCGCCGCGACGTGTGGCCCGTGCTGGCACGCGACTTCGCCTTCGCGCATCTCGACGCGCTCGCTCGCGCACGCCCGGATGCGGTCGCGCCCGGCTGGCTCGACGCGCTCGACGCGGCGACCGACCTCCCGTCGATCGAGCGCGTGCTCGGCGAGTGGATCCTCGACGAGCGCGAGCGGTGGCACGTCGACTGGCTGCGTCGCCCCACGCGCGGCGCGCCCGTGGATGCGGCTGCCTGGGCCGAGATCGTGCAGCGGCACGTCGACGACGAGCCCGCGCGCGGCGGTCAACCGCATGATGCAGGCGCTGCGCGGCCAGGTCGTGCGCCTCGCGCTGCGGGGCGCCCTCACGGGAAAGTCGGCCGTGCACGACGTCTTCGGCTGGTTCGACGGCGACGGCCTCTTCCTGGCGTCAGGCCCGCCCGCCGGCCGCACGCGCGAGGTGCTCGCGCTCATCGAGTCAGGCGTGCTCGACCTGCTCGGCCCCGAGCTGACGATCGAGCGCGACGAGGCCTCTGGACGCTTCGTCGCCTCCTCGCCGATCTCGGGTCGTCGCGAGTCGGCGTCGGTGCTCGTGGAGACGCGCATGTCGAAGGGCCGCGTCGGCTCGACCTCCGACCCGCTGCTGCAGTCGCTGCTCGGCCGTGGCGCCGCTCGCCTGCACGCGTTCTCCGGCGTGCAGGGCGACGGCCTCGACACCTCCCCCGCCGACGTCGACGAGGCGTCGCCATCAGGCCACAACCTCGTCGCGGCCGACGGGACCGCTGACCCGTCGATCGTCGTCCTCGGCATCCCCGCCTCGACGACCCAGCCCGGCTCGGCGATCGGCGCGACCCCCGGCAAGCCCTCACCCCTGCTGGCGGGCGCCGACGTGGCAGCGAAGCAGGTCCTCCTCCGCCAGCACTGACGCCTTCCCAATGACGGCCGCCGAGTGCGACTCAGCGCGGCGACATCAGCGCACGGATACGGTCATGAGCGCAGGCGTCTCAGCACGACTGGTTTGGCCAGCGGGATCTCGACAATCTCGACGACCACGAACTCGCCAATATTCAGCCCATCTGCTTCTGCACCCCGAAGAAGACCGTCCGTTCCCGCGGGCAGCTTGACGAAGAGGCCATAGTCGGCTCGCTTACGCACTTCGCCAAGGTAGCGATCCAATGGCGACAGAACGAGGCGCGGATGAGGTCTTTCGCGGTCGGATCCCAACAACATCGCGATCTCCGCCTGAGCCTCGCGGAGCTGTGCCATGATCTCGGCACGACGTGAGGAGAGGGCTCTGCGACGCCAGAAAGGCGCGGCTGCCGGAAGGTTCAGCAATTCCGATATCAGCTTGGTGATGGTGACTTTCGCAACTCTGTTGCGAGCGGACCGCTTTTCGTTTGTGTGCTTCCGTTGAGCTTCCGCCGTGGCACGACGCGCCCGCTCCTCTTCTACAATCTGCCTCTGTATCTGCCGCTCACGCTCCTGGGCGGCAGCAGCCGCGCGGCGCATCTCCATCTCGCGGGTCCGCCGCAACTCGTTCGTCTCCACGACGTCGCGGACACCTGCTAGAAACCGCTCTCGCGCGGCCAGGACGTCTCGCAGGTGGCGGCTCGCCTCCGATTGCTCCCGTGCCGCCTCTTGCTGCTCGCCACGTGCGCGCGCTTGCTCTTTGACGGCCGAATCGTGCGCATCCTCAATCCATGCTTGCAACGTCGGGAGTTGCGATTGCCCCAACTGGCTGATGTACCAGCGCTCATCGTCGTGTGCATCAGCGAGCCACTTTTCCGCAACGGATCCTCGTTCAACGGCTTTCGCCAGACGTGACTCCGCCGCTGCCAAAGTCGGTTCTGGCAACGGTTCGCCGATGGTTATTGAAGCCGTCGTGCTCGCAAATTTCTCTTTCAGCGCCTCGACCGACGCATCGATGCCGCGGACGAGATCCGATTGCGCTTGACGCGCACGACGTCGCTTCTTTGCCTGGTCAGCGCGCTTGGCCGCTTGCTTGGCGCGAACCTGACTCGCCTCGTTGCGGTCATAAAGCTCGGAGGCGACCGAAGAGGCTCGGACTACTGAATGCCTCCACTCCGCGTATGCCAGGACCTCTCGAGCAGCGAGGAGCGAACCGAGGTCATCGTCCGCCGCCTCACTCACGGCGCGAACAGCGGCCTGGACGGCCTGTGCGAACCGCTCGAGTCGGTGCGCGAACGGTCGACGAGGGTCCGGCCCGCCGAGGCTGAAGAACGACCGATCGCGAGGCGACCCGGGCTTCGAGAGGAGGGCAAATGCGGGATCCTTAAGCGCGCTAGATGACTCCGCCGCCAATCTTCGGGCCTCGTTCGCGACCGCCTCACGGATCTCGTTCTCGTCCTCCGCCGGGGTCAACGCAAGGGCGAACCGGTTCGGAAGCGACCCTTCAAAGCGCGCTCGAAGCACCGCGCGCACGTCCTCAAGAAACCAGTCTTCCGCAAGTCCAGAGAGCCCCGCCGCCTTCCGAAGGGCGATGAGAAAGCGCAAGCGTTGAAGCTCGGCGTCGTCTGGGCCGGATGCCTGAGGTCCAAGTAGGGCTGCTGACTCCAGTCGTTCCGAGCGTAGCGACGAAAGGTCGACTCCCTCTCGGGACGCCTCCGACGTCACGGTGACAATCAGCGCATCAGCCTGCGCTCGCCATCGCTCCAATTGGTAGTCGGCCTGCGCTGCGAACCTCAGCCCGGTGACTTCAGCCAGCGAGGTGAGGACATGGTCCCCCTCAACCACACCGAGCCACTCAAGCGATTCAGGGTCGCCCTCATTTGCCTGGCAAATTTGTTGAGCGATCGACTCCGCATCCAGTCGGATGCCCTGAAACTCCACGTCTCCGTCAGGATCGAGGACGCCTTGTAGTTGGATGAACTTCGAGGTCACAGTCTGAGGTGAATTCAGAATCGCGATGGCCGTTTCCATCCCTCCTGCTGCAGCCAGGAAGGTCATCGCTCGAGGGTCTACCCCCCTCTCTAGCTCCTCAACCGCAGCACGCCAATGCACGCGCATCTGTTGCGCCATCTCACTAGGCGTCTCGACGAGCTCAGGGCTCCAGCTGGGTCGGTAGAACAGCGTCGTAAGGACGTCCCGGTCGCGATTGCCGGCCGGCGACCCCCGCTGGGCCTCAACAAATCGCAGGTGAACGGAAGGACTCCCCTCGAAGTCGGCGCTCCGCACGACCTCCACTTCGACGACGACATTCGAAGAGTCGGAATCTGACTCGTGCGTACGTACGGTAAACGCGACAGACTCGACCGGGTCAGTGTCATTCCGTGACGCATCCTCGCGTTCGAGTGCTGCGCGGACTAGCGAATCGAGATCGTTGGGAACTTCGAGGAACTCCGTGATGACGTCGAGTCGGTTGCTGGTATCGGACACTGAAACCGTTCGAGCGTGGCGCTGGAAAGCGGGCTTCAACTTGACAGCGAGCTCAGGTAGCTCGACTTCCAAGCGCGGGACCAGGTCGAAAGCCCACAAGGGGGGCAGCTCCGCAGCGGGCTCGCTTCCGAACGGCGAGGCAGCGCCAGCCAGGTAGGTACGCGAACGCACAGGGGCCGACGATCCCTTCGCAATGGTCTGGCTTGCGCGTCCCATCGAGTAGTACTTGCCGTCGTACGTTCCGCGGGCTTTCAACGATGCGATCTGCTTGCGCGTCGCTGGCTTCGACCAACGACTGGAACTTGAGCGTCGCGACACGACAATCCGTTCTCTCAACTGCGCAACCAGCAAGTCGCATTGAACGATTGGTCGCTCTTCGCTACACGGGGATGCGTTAGGTGGATGCTAGCGAACGGAGCAGACACGCTGTTATGAGCGACGTCCGTTTCCGCACCGACGCAGGATGTTGCGAGATGCCCGGTCCCGGGATCACTGCGCGCTCGACCCGGACGCCGTGTGAAGCTGGCTCCAAAAGGAAGGGAGAACGAGAGAAGCGCCACCCTTCCGGGTGACGCTTCGCTTGCTGGGGTACCTGGACTCGAACCAAGAACAACGGAACCAGAAACCGCCGTGTTGCCAATTACACCATACCCCAATGGCCCTCGGGCCAGTGATCGAGCATAGCCGACCCACGGCCCTCGCGCGAATCGGCGCCGACGCCGCGTGGCGCGCGTCAGCCGACCTCGAACACGGTCGTCAACGTGCACGCGCCCTCGGCGGTGCACTCGATGCGGCCCGAGGTCGTCATCCCGAACGCGTCGCTGCCGTCCACCTGCACGAGCGTGGTCTCCCCCGTGCGCACACCCTCCGCGACCGCCGACGCAGCGGCATCCGCCAGTCGATCCGACCAGCGCCAGTCGAGCATCTGCGCGAGCACGTCGACCCGCTGCATGAGGCGCGTGAAGTCGCCGAATCCCAGCGCGTCCTCCGTCACCTCGAGCCGCACCCAGTCGCCGCGCTCGGTGGTCGCCGTGATGCTCGACGCCCACGCCTCCACGCCGCCCGCCGGCCCCACGACGGTCGTCTGGATGCCGCCGGCCGACGGCTCGAGCACGACGGTCGCGTTCTCCTGCATGCCGAGCTCGGATGCGGGCTGCGGCAGGTGCAGAAGGTTGAACGATGCTTGGCTGTGCAGCTGCGCGTAGGCTATGCCCGCCGGCGTCATCTGGGTCTGCCCCAGCCGCGACACCTCGGCGAGCGACGGTGGCGCCGACGCCTCCTGCAGCGCATGGCTCGCGAGGATGCTCGTCACGATCGGCGTCGCCGCCACGAGCAGCAGCCCGACGCCGATCGACACCCACCGCACGACGAACCGCCGGCGTGTGCGCCGTTCGGGTGCCGACAGGCCGCGCCGCTCCTCCGCCACGACAGGTGGCCGAGGAGGCGCGAGCACGGTCATGACCCCGTCGCCACCTCGGTCGGCTCGAGCACGTAGGTGAGGCTGCAGCTGCCGCCGCCGTCGCACGCGACCTCGGCGCCGACGGGGATGCCCATGGCCGTGCCCGCGTCGAAGGTCGTGTCGTAGGGCTCGCCGTCGCGCACCGCGGCGCCGACCTCGTCCTCGAGCGTGGCCTGCATCTCGGGGGTGAACGCCCAGCCGAACTGGGTCGTGCCGTCCTGCATCGCGCGCACGATGGCCGGGAACTCCGCCCAGCCGAACGTGTCGAGCTCGGCGGCGATGCTCGTCACGACGCCACCCTCGGTCGTCACCGTCATCTGCCGCATGAGCGAGCGGAAGTAGCCCTCGTCATCGATGCCGCCGCCGCGACCGACGAAGAACGTGGTCTGGATGAGGCCGATGCTGCTCGACGCGACGACCGACTCGTCGTCGGCCATGCCCACCTCGTCTGCCGTGAGTGGCAGGTCCGAGAGGTTGAACGACGCCGTCTGCCGCTGCGCGATGTACGCGAGCCCCGCATCCGTCATCTGCGACGTGTTGTCGGCCGAGATCTCGTCGGCGGTCGGCGGACGATCCTCGGTGATGCCGCTGTTCATGAGCAGCACCGTGGTCAGGACGACGCCCACGATCACGACCAGCGCGACGATCGGGAAGATCCAGCGGCGGATGCGGGCGCGGCGCGCCTTGCGCTCCTGCGGACTCAGCGCGCCGTCGCTCGAGGCGTTCGTCTCGCGCTCGTCCAGCAGAGTCATCGCCGCACCTCCCCAGCGCTGCCAACGGTACCAGCGACACCTGCGCGCCGCCTGGGGCGGATAGGCTGCCGACGCCCGCGCCAGCATCGAGACCGGCGGAGTCCCCGATGGCCCAGACCCTGCCGCATGCCCGCAGACGCGCGGACGTGCAAGGCCTGCGCGCCATCGCATCGCTGCTCGTCGCCGCCTACCACGTGTGGCCCGGCGCGGTCTCGGGCGGCGTCGACGTGTTCTTCGTCATCACGGGCTTCCTCGTCGTGCCCGGCGTCGTCGACGCCATCGCCCACCGCGGGCCGCGCGCGGCCGCGCGCGCCATCGGCCGCACGCTGTCGCGCCAGCTGCCGATGGGCGGCATCGTGCTCGCGGCCGTGACGGTCGCGGTGCTCGTCGCGTGGCCCGCCTACGTGCATCGCCGCATCCTCGTCGACGTGGTCGCGTCGGCGACGTGGTGGGAGAACTGGCTGCTCGTCGACCGATCCACGAGCTACCTCGACGCCGGCATCATCCCCTCCCCCGTGCAGCACTTCTGGGCGACGTCGGTGCACGTGCAGGTCGTCGTCGTGCTCGTGCTGCTCGTGCTGGCCGCGACGCTGCTCGGCCGCCGGCTCGCCCAGCCGCGCCTGCCGCTGATCGTGCTCGCCGCGGCGACGGTGCTGTCGTTCTGGTGGGCGCTGCTGCACGTGCTCGCCGAACCCGATGCGGCCTACTTCGACAGCGCCGCACGACTGTGGGAGTTCGGCGTCGGCGCGCTCGCGGGCATCGGTGCGACCCGCATCCGACCGACCGCGGGCGCACGCACGATGCTCGGGGTCGCGGGGCTCGTGCTCGTGCTCGCCGCCGGCCAACTGTCGCGCTTCGGCGACCACCCCGGCGTCGTGACGCTCGTGCCCGTCGCCGGCGCCGTCGCGCTGCTCGTCGCCGGCACCGCCCCCGGCGGCATCGCGACCCGGATGCTGACGTGGCGTCCGCTCGTCGCGATCGGCGGGCTCTCGTGGGGCCTGTACCTGTGGTGCTGGCCCCTGCTCATGGCCTACCGCCTCGTCGCGCCCGAACGTGCCGCGACGCATCCGATCGTCGACGGCCTGCTGCTCATCGTCGCGGCCGGTGCGCTGTCGTGGGCGTCGGGCCGCCTCATCGCGGCCCTCGATCGCGCCGCCAGGTGGCGACCGTCGCGGCTCGCGCTGCCGCTCGTGGCCACCGGTGCCGTCGTGCTCGCGGCGACGGCGGGCACGCTGCCCACGACCCCGCCCACGATCGGCTCGATCGCGAGCGTGCAGCAGGCGCAGGCGCAGATCGAGGCGACGATCGCCGCCTCCGACTACGCGGGCACCGAATGGCTCGGCGAGGCCGCGCAGGCGCCCGAGTGGGTCGAGGACGACTGCCTCGACGTCGGAGACGACCGCGTCGATCGCTGCATCTACGGACCCGAGGATGCAGCGCTCGAGATCGCGGTGGTCGGCGACTCGCACGCCGTGTCGTGGCTGCCCGGCCTGCGCGCCGGCCTGCCCGACGCCCGCATCCAGGTGCTCACGCGCGGCATGTGCACGTTCTCGACCGTGACGACGCTCGGGGATCCCGACCACTGGCGGATGTGCCAGGACCACGCCGACTGGGCGACCGACCGCATCCTCGCCGACGAGCCCGACCTCGTGATCGTGGCCAACGGCCAGCACAGCCTGAGCGGCGCGACCGACGACGGCGTCGAGGTGCTCGAGCCGTCCGTCACCCTCGAGCGCCTGGCAGCGGGCACCGTCGAGCGGCTCGCGCCCGTCACCGACGCCGGCGTGCCCGTGCTGTGGCTCGACGGCGCTCCACCGAACTCCGCGTACGCGTCGTGCGCCGTGCCCTTCGCGATCGAGTCGATCGATGCACGCTGCACCGTCGACCGCGTCGAGCTCATGGCGGCGCGAGTCGTCGCCTTCACGGCGGCTGCGGCCGACGTGCCCGCCATCCGCGTCGCCGACCAGACCGGGTGGTGGTGCTCGCTCGAGAGCGGCCTCTGCCCCGTCACGATCGACGGCATGCTCGTGACCGCCGACGGCAACCACCTGTCCTGGATGCTGTCCACCGCGTACGGACCGCTGCTCGCGAGCGAGGTCGCGGCAGCGCTGCAGCGGCGCGGCTAGCGCCCGGGCGAGCGTGCGCGGCTAGCGTCCGGCGGCGATGAGGTCGCGGTTGATGACCGACGACGCGATCGTGCCCTCGCCCGCCGCGACGGCGAGCTGGCGGAATCCGGGCGTGATGTCGCCGGCCGCGTAGATGCCGGCGACGCTCGTGCGCTGCGAGCCGTCGACCACGACGAGGCCCTCGTCGTCGCGCTCGAGGCCGAGCAGGTCCGCGAAGCCGATGCTCGCGTGCCACCGCGGGCGCACGAAGCCCGCCGTGCGCGTCGAGCGGCGACCGTCGTCGAGCACGATCGCCTGCATCCCCTCGCGGTCGCCCTCGATCGCCGCGATGGGCGTGCGCTCCACGGGGATGCCGAGGGCGGCGAGGCGCGCCTCGTCGTCGGCCGAGACGTCGCCGACGCCGTTCGTGAACACGACGAGGTCGTCGGTGTGCCTGCGGATGACGAGCGCACGCTCGGCGAGGTCGTCGGTCTCGCCGATGAGCGCGAGCGCCTGGCCGCGCTTGTCGTAGCCGTCGCAGTCCATGCACGAGTGCAGGCTCGTGCCGTACCAGGGGCGCACCATCGACGGCAGCGGCAGCGCCTCGGTGAGACCCGTCGCGACGAGCACCGCGGGGCTGTGCACCTCGGTCTGCTCATCGCTGCCCGGCCGCTTCGCCACGGTCACGAAGCCCCCGGGCACCGGCGAGATCGAGTGCACGATCGTGCGCTCGTACGTCACGGTCGGATAGGCGAGCACCTCGTCGCGGCCGAGGGTGCGCAGCTCGAGCGGCGAGATGCCGTCGCGGCTCAGGAAGCCGTGGCTCACGAGCGTCGCGGCGTGCCGCGGACGGTTGGAGTCGAGCAGCACGACGCGGCGCTGGGCGCGCGCGAGGTTGAGCGACGCCGCGAGCCCCGCGGGCCCGGCGCCGATCACGACGACGTCGACGTCCACGCTCAGATGCGACCCATGAGGCGCTGCAGGCGCGCGACGGTCTCGTCGCGGCCGAGCAGCACCATCGACTCGAACAGCGGCGGCGAGATGCGGCGACCCGACAGGGCCACGCGCAGCGGCGCGAACGCGAGGCGCGGCTTGAGGCCGAGGCCGTCGATGAGCACCTCGCGCAGCACGCGCTCGACGTCCTCGATCGTGAACGGCACCGCCTCGTCGGCGAGCGCAGCGGATGCGGCGGCGAGCGTCGCGTGCGCGTCGTCGCGCAGCGAGCCCAGCGCGTCCTCCTCGTAGTGCACCTCGTCGGTGGTGAGGAAGAGGAAGCGCAGCATGCCGTCGGCCTCGCCGAGCAGCTGCATGCGCTCCTGCACGAGCGGTGCGGCCTCGGCGAGCAGCGCGAGCTCGGCCTCGGTCGGCGGCGTCGAGAGCGCGTCGCCGAGGTAGGGCACGAGGCGCTGGGCGAAGTCGGCGGGGTCGAGCGCGCGCACGTGGTCGCCGTTCAGCGACTCGGCCTTCTTCGCGTCGAAGCGCGACGGGTTCGGCAGCACGTCGGCGACGTCGAACGCGGCGACGAGCTCGTCGCGCGTGAAGACGTCGCGGTCGGCCGACAGCGCCCAGCCGAGCAGCGAGAGGTAGTTGAGCAGGCCCTCGGGGATGAAGCCGGCCTCGCGCAGCAGGAACAGGTTCGACTGCGGGTCGCGCTTCGACAGCTTCTTGTTGCCCTCGCCCATCACGTAGGGCAGGTGGCCGAAGTTCGGGATGGCATCGACGACGCCGATGTCGGCGAGCGCACGGTAGAGCGCGATCTGGCGGGGCGTCGACGACAGCAGGTCCTCGCCGCGCAGCACGTGCGTGACGCCCATGAGCGCGTCGTCGACGGGGTTCACGAACGTGTACAGCGGCTGGCCGTTGGGGCGCACGACGACGAAGTCGGGCGACGAGCCCGCGGGGAAGGTGATCTCGCCGCGCACGAGGTCGTCGAACGAGAGGTCCTCGTCGGGCACGCGCAGGCGCAGGCTCGGCTGGCGGCCCTCCGCGCGGAAGGCGGCCTTCTGCTCGTCGGTGAGGTCGCGCTCGTGGTTGTCGTAGCCCTGGCGCGGGTCGCGGCCGGCGGCGCGGTTGCGCTCCTCCATCTCCTCCGCGGTCGCGTACGACTCGTAGAGGTGGCCGGCCTCGACCAGACGGTCGATGATGCCGCGATAGATGTCGCCGCGCTGCGACTGGCGGTACGGCTCATGCGGTCCGCCGGTCTCGACGCCCTCGTCCCAGTCGATGCCGAGCCAGCGCATCGCGTCGAGCAGCTGCTCGTACGACTCCTGGCTGTCGCGGGCCGCGTCGGTGTCCTCGATGCGGAACACCAGCCTGCCGCCGGTGTGCCGCGCGTACGCCCAGTTGAACAGGGCGGTGCGGATGAGGCCGACATGCGGGGTGCCGGTCGGAGAGGGGCAGAAGCGGACGCGCACGTCGGCGCCCGTGGCAGTGGAGAAGGGGACGCTCATGGCGAGTCCCATCCTAGGCGGCGGCCGTGCCGCGGCAGCCATGCCTCCTCAGGCGGGCTCGTCGCCCTGCCGCTCCTGCTGCGCGCCCAGGATCGCGTCGGCGCGCGCCATGACGTCGAGCTGCGCCACGGAGTACAGCTCGAGCATCGTGCGCACGACCGTCGCCTGCATCTCGGCGGGACTGCGCGAGCCGTGCCCCATCGGGTCGGTGACCCACGACCACCGCGCACGGATCTCGGCCAGGTAGGGCGCGAATCGCTCGGCGAGCGCCTGCCGGGTCGCCTCGTCGGCATCCTCGGGCAGGGCCTCGAGCTCCTCGTCGAGCGGCGTGCGACCGAGCTCGCCGATCATCTCCCGCATGCGCTGCATCCCCTCGTCGTCGTAGATCCGCGAGTACACGAGCATGAGCGCCCGGTCGGCTGCGCTCATCTGGCTCGCGACCTCGCTGAAGCCCTCCGGCAGGTCGGCAGGGGCACCGTGCTCGACGATCGACGCGACCTCGTCGCGCACGCGCTGCAGCCTGGCGATCTGCACCCCGAGCTCGTCGTCGAGCGCGCGCAGCGCATCCGTGCCGCTGCTCGGATCGTCGATCATGTCGCCGATGCGGGCGAGCGGGATGCCGAGGTCGACGAGCCTGCGGATGCGCAGCAGGCGCAGCAGATGCGCGGCCCCGTACTGCTTGTAGCCGTTCATGCGCCGCTCCGGCTCGGGCAGCAGCCCGACCGAGTGGTAGTGCCGCACGGTCTTGAGGGTCGTGCCTGCGAGCTCCGCGAGCTCCCTCGTGCTCCACGCCATGCGCCCAGGCTGCCACGGCGGGCCGGGAACGGACTGCTCGTCGGTCGAGAGGTCTGCCATCATCGCGACATGGCGGATGCGCGGTTCGGGATGCGGCGCAACGTGCTGCGGCAGGACGGATCGGGCGACCCCGATCGCGTGACGTTCATCGAGCTGTTCTTCGACCTGGTGTTCGTGTTCGCGCTGACGCAGCTCTCCGCGTACCTGTACGAGCACCAGGACCTGCTCGGCGCGTTCGAGGGCGCGATCATGGTCTGCGCGCTGTGGTGGGTGTGGATCTCCACCACCTGGGTCACGAACTGGCTCGACCCGGAGCATCTGCCCGTGCGCGCCGCGGTCGTCGCGCTCGCGTTCGTCGCGTTCATCCTGAGCGTGTCGATCGCGGAGTCGTTCGGCGACCGGGCGTGGGCCTTCGCGATCGCCTACGTCGTGCTGCAGCTGGGCCGCACCGTCTTCATGGCGTGGGCGGCGTGGCGCCACGACCGCGAGCTCGCGGAGCTCGTGCTGCGGCTGCTCTTCTGGCTCGGCGTCGGCGCCGTCTTCTGGATCGCGGGCGCCCTGCTGCCGCTGCCCGCGCAGCTGCCGCTGTGGTGCGCGGCGCTCGTCGTCGACTACGTCTCGGCGAGCACCGGGTTCCGCACGCCTGGGCTCGGCGCGGCGCCCATCGAGCGCTGGGACCTGACCGGCCCGCACATCGCCGAGCGCGCAGCCCTGTTCGTGCTGATCGCCCTCGGCGAGTCGTTCCTCGTGACGGGGTTCGCGTTCGTGGCGAAGGAGACGAGCGTCGCATCCGTCGTCACGATGATCAGCGCGTTCGTCGCGGCCGCTGCGATGTGGTGGATCTACTTCGACCATGGCGAGCGGATGGGCTCGGAGGCGATCGCACGATCGAAGGCCCCCGGCCGGCTCGCGCGCACCGCGTACACCTACGTGCACCTCGCGGTGATCGCCGGCATCGTGGTGATGAGCGTCGCCGACAAGGAGATGCTGTCGCATCCCGACGAGGCTGGGCTCGCGGGAACGCTCGCGATCCTCGGCGGCCCGGCCCTGTTCCTCGTCGGCACCGTGCTGTTCCGGTACGTGCTCGAGCACCGCTGGCTGCCGACGCAGCTCGCGGGGATCGGCGCGCTCGCCGCCGCCGGCGCCCTGGCGCCGTTCGTGCCGCCGGTGGCGCTCGGCGTGGTCGCGACCCTCATCCTCGTCGCGGTCGGTGCCGCAGAGTCGATCGTGCGCATCCGAGAGGGTCGGCGCAGCGGCGGATGACCTCGGGCACGGTGGCGACCGCGCTCCGCGCGCAGCCGCGCCGTGCTCGCTAGCGGCGGCCGCCACCCAGCAGGCCACCCAGCAGGTCGCCGAGGACGTTCCCACCGGCCTGCTGCTGCCCTCCGCCGCCACCACCCAGGATGCCGCCGAGCAGGTCGCCGAGCCCGCCGCCGCCCGACTGCCGCTGCTGCGCCTGTGGCGAGGGCGACGGCGTCCGGCCGCTCGTCGTCGGCAGCGTGCCGCCAGCACCGCCACCCGAGTTCGCGAACGGGTTGTCGCGGCGCGTCGGCAGCGCCGCGCCACCGCCCGAGGGCTGGGTCGGCGCCTGCCCGCCGCCCGAGAAGAGCCGCTGCGCGAGCCACGCGAGCACGATCGGCGCGACGATCGGCAGGATCCTCCGCACGATGTCGCCCATCGCGCCGCCGCCGCTCGCGCCACCGAGGGCCGCCGCGACCTGATCGGCCTGCCCGCCGAACACGTTCTGCACGATGCGCTCGCCGTCGTCGGGGTCGACGTCGCCACCGAGGCGAGCGTCGAGCGCGCCGGCATGCTGGCCGAGCGCCCGCTCGAGCGACGCCGCGCCGGCCTCGTCCTGCGCGTTCGCCTGCATCCCGCCGACGAGCGCGGGCAGCACCGACTGGATCGCGCGCCGCGCATCCGCCTCGTCGACGCCGGCCTGCCGCGCGATCCGCGCGACGGGCAGCTGGGCCATGAGCTCCTGGATCTCGGACACGAATCGCCACCTCTCCGCGCCGGGCTGCTCAGCCCTGAGCGCGCGGCCAGGCTACGCCCGTCTCGTGCGACGCGACCGTGCCCGTGCCCGTGCGTGGTGGATCTGTGGTCGAGTGGACGCATGCGCTCACCGCTGTCCGACTACCTGACCGAGGTCCTCGAGGCCTGCTCCGATGAGGATGACGGCGAGACGGCCTCCTACATCCCCGAGCTCGCCGACGCCGACCCGGATCGGCTGGCACTCGCGCTCGCCACCCCCGACGGCACGCGCTACGCCGTCGGCGACGCCGAGCTGCGCTTCTCGATCCAGTCGATCTCGAAGCCGTTCGCATATGCCCTCGCGCTCGTCGACCACGGCCTCGACGCCGTGCTCGAGCACGTGGGCGTCGAGCCCTCGGGCGAGGCGTTCAACGAGATCTCGCTCGATCCCACGACGAACCGACCGCTGAACCCCATGATCAACGCGGGCGCGATCACGGTGCACTCGCTGCTCTCCGACGAGCGCGTCGCCTCCGGCTTCGCGGCCTTCGCCGGTCGCGAGCTCGAGGTCGACGACGAGGTCTTCGCCTCCGAGCTCGAGACGGCCGACCGCAACCACGCCATCGCGTACATGCTGCGCAACCACGGCATCATCGACGCCGACCCTCACGCGGTCGTCGAGGGCTACACGCGGCAGTGCTCGTTGCTCGTCGACGTCGGCGACCTCGCCGTCATGGCCGCGACGCTCGCGAACGCGGGCACGCATCCGGTGACGGGCGAGCAGGTCGTGCCGCGATGGGTCGCGAGGCAGGCGCTCTCGGTCATGACGACGTGCGGCATGTACGACGCGGCAGGCGACTGGTTCACGCTCGTCGGCATCCCCGCGAAGTCGGGCGTCTCGGGCGGCGTCATCGGAGCGCTGCCCGGCAAGGGCGGCTTCGCGGCGTTCTCCCCGCGCCTCGACGCGCACGGCAACTCCACGCGGGGCGTGCGCATCTTCGAGCGCCTGTCCGGCGACATGGCGATGCACCTCATGGAGGTGCCGCCCGCGGCTCGTCCGCTGACGCACGGGCACGCGGCGAAGGACGGCGACGGCGACGGCGACACGGACTCGATCTACGAGCTGCAGGGCGCGGTCGACTTCATCGGCATGGAGCGGCTGCTCACCGAGCTCGAGAAGGAGGACGAGGGCGAGCGGGAGATCGTGCTCGACCTCGCCCGCGTGCACGAGGTGCGCGACGTCGGCCGCCGCATGCTCCTCGAGGGTGCCCGGCGCCTCGCCCTCGACGGCCACTCCGTGACCTTCGTCGATCCCGACGACATGCTGGAGACGGGCGACGCCGGCGTGATCGACGTCGGCGACGGCCCCGAGGCGCAGGTGGTGCGCGAGCGCGACTCCCGGCCCTGACGCCCGAGGCCGCGCGGCATCGAGGCGAGGCTAGACGAGCTGCACGATCGCGAGCGCGGTCGCCGCGATGCCCGTGGATGCGCCGACCGCCACGAGCACGCCGCGCCAGTCCTGCCGCACGAGGTCGACGATGCGCACGCGCGAGAGCAGGCCGACGAGCGCGGAGGCGAGCAGCAGCTGCTGCACGAAGCCGACGACGTCGAGCACCGCGTCGGGCAGCGGCACGAGCGCGCGCACGGCGACCGCCACGAGGAAGCCGACGACGAAGAGCGGCACGATCGGCGGGCGCTCCCCCGCGCCGTCGCCCGACCGGCGGCGCTGCGCCGCGACGAGCGCGGTCATGGGCGCGAGCGTGACGACGCGCACGAGCTTGACGACGACGGCGAGCGCCAGGGCGCCCGGGCCGGCGATGGCTGCCGTCGCCACCACCTGGCCCACGTCGTGCACGCTCGCGCCCGTCCACGCGCCGAACGCCGCGTCGTCGAGGCCGAGCGGCACGCGCAGCAGCGGCAGCACGCCGATCGCAGCCGTGCCGCACAGGGTCACGAGCGCCACCGGCGTCGCCTGGTCGCGCTCCGACGCGCCACGCGCCTGCGCGACGGCACCGATGGCCGAGGCGCCGCAGATCGAGAAGCCCGCCGCCATGAGCACCCGCTGATCCGCCGACATCCCCGCGAGGCGCGCGAGCGACCAGGTGAGCGCGAACGCCACGCCCACGAGCGCCACGACCGCGACGATGAGCACGGGGCCGAGCGCCACGACGTCGGCCACGACCACCTGCAGCCCCAGCAGCACGATCCCCGCACGCATGAGCGTGCGGCCCGCGACCTTCGCGCCCGGCACGAGCCGCGCATCCGCCGCGAGCGGCGTCTGCCCCAGCGCGAGGCCGAGCAGCACCGACAGCGTGAGCCATGGCACGTCGACGCCGGCGGCGAGCAGGGCGTGGTGGATGCCGAGGCCCGCGAGCGCGATGCCGACGCACGCGGCGACGCCGGCGAGCGCCGACCGCGGCACGAGCGCCACGGGGCGGGTCAGCCCTGCACGACGGGGTTGCGCAGCGTGCCGAGCCCCGCGATCGACACCTCGACGGTCTGCCCGGCCGCCATGGGTCCGACGCCCGCGGGCGTGCCCGTGAGGATGACGTCGCCGGGCAGCAGCGTCATGGCCGCCGAGACGTGCTCGACGAGCGTCGGGATGTCGAAGATGAGGTCCTTCGTCGAGCCCGACTGCTTGGTCTCGCCATCGAGCCGCGTCTCGACGAGCACGTCGGCGACGTCGAGGTCGGTCTCGATGCCCGGCCCGAGCGGGCAGAACGTGTCGAAGCCCTTCGCTCGCCACCACTGCCCGTCGGACTGCTGCAGGTCGCGCGCCGTCACGTCGTTCGCGATCGTCCAGCCGAACACGTGGTCGAGCGCATCCGCCTTGGCCACGCGTCGCGTGACGCGGCCGACGACGAGCGCGAGCTCGCCCTCGAAGTGCACGTTCGACGACTCCGGCGGCAGCACGATGGGGTCGCCCGGGCCGATCACCGAGGTGTTCGGCTTCAGGAACACGAGCGGCGACTCGGGCACGTCGTTGCCGAGCTCGGCGGCGTGCGCCGCGTAGTTGCGGCCGATGCCGACGACCTTCGACCGCGGGATCACGGGCGCGAGCAGCTGCACCTTCGACAGCGGGATGCGCTCCCCCGTCGTGTCGAAGCCCGCGAACAGCGGGTCGCCGGCGAGCACGACGACGTCGGTCTCGTCGACGACGCCGAAGACGATGCGGCCGTCGTGGCTGGCGCGGACGATCCGCATCAGCGCGCCCCGGTGAGCTGCGTCATCCAGCCGCGCGTGTCCTCGGCGCGGCCGTACTGCAGGTCGGTGAGCGCCGCGCGCAGCGTCATCGTCACCGGGCCCGCGGGCGCCTCGGCGTCGCCGAACGCATCCGCCTCGTCCTTCGCCTTGATGGCGCCGATGGGCGTGATGACGGCGGCGGTGCCGCAGGCGAACGCCTCCACGATCTCGCCGGAGGCGACGCCGTCGCGCCACTCGGCGAGCGTCACGGTGCGGTGCTCGACCGTGTGCCCCAGGTCGCGCGCGATCTCGAGCAGCGAGTTGCGGGTGATGCCGTCGAGGATCGACTCCGACTTCGGCGTCACGAGCGTGCCGTCGGCCTTCACGAGCACGACGTTCATGCCGCCGAGCTCCTCGAGGTTCGCGTCGCCCGACTCGTCGAGGAACAGCACCTGCGCGCAGCCGTTCGCGAACGCCTCCTGCGTCGGCAGCAGGCTCGCGGCGTAGTTGCCGCCGCACTTCGCGGCGCCCGTGCCGCCCTTGCCCGCACGTGCGTACTCGCGCGACAGCCAGATCGACACGGGCTTCACGCCGGCCGGGAAGTACGGGCCCGCGGGGCTCGCGATGACCGAGTACAGCACCGTCTGCGCGGCGCGCACGCCGAGGAAGACCTCGTTGGCGATCATGAACGGTCGCAGGTACAGCGAGTCCTCGCCGCCCGACGGCACCCACGCCTCGTCGATGCCCACGAGCTGCACGAGCGACTCCACGAAGTCCTCGGTCGGCAGCTGCGGCAGCGCGAGGCGCTGGGCCGAGCGCTGCATGCGCGCGGCGTTCTGGTCGGGGCGGAACGTCCACACCGAGCCGTCCTCGCGGCGGTACGCCTTGAGGCCCTCGAAGATCTCCTGGCCGTAGTGCAGCACGGCGGAGGCCGGATCGACCGCGAAGGGGCCGTACGGCTGGATGCGCGCGTCGTGCCAGCCGTCCTCGACCGTCCAGTCGATGACGGCCATGTGGTCGGTGAAGTGCTTGCCGAACCCGGGGGCGGCGAGCACGGCGGCGCGCTCGGCCTCGGTCTTCGGGCTGGCGGATGCGGTGGTCGTGAACTGCAGGGCCATGGTGGCTCCTTACGCTGCTGCGACGAGGGCGGCGATGCGGTCGCCGGTCGCGGAGGTGGTGGTGGATGCCGGGCGGCTCGCGACGTCCTGGTCGACGGCGTCGCGGATGCGCCTCGCGGCGTCGGCGTAGCCCTGGTGCTCTGCGAGCAGGGCTGCCGACAGGATCGCCGCGGTGGGATCGGCCGTGCCGGTGCCCGCGATGTCGGGCGCGGAGCCGTGCACGGGCTCGAACATGCTCGGGAAGGTGCCGTCGGGGTTGATGTTCCCCGAGGCTGCGAGCCCGATGCCGCCGGCGATCGCGCCGGCGAGGTCGGTGAGGATGTCGCCGAACAGGTTGTCGGTGACGATGACGTCGAAGCGGCTGGGCCGGTCGACGAGGAAGATCGTGGCGGCGTCGACGTGCAGGTAGTCGACGGCCACGTCGGGGTGCTCGGCGGCGACGGCGTCGGTGATGCGACGCCACAGGCCTCCGGAGTGCACGAGCACGTTGGTCTTGTGCACGAGCGTGACGCGCTTGGACCGGGTCTCGGCGAGTTCGAACGCGAAGCGCACGACGCGCTCGACGCCGTACGCGGTGTTGACGCTCGTCTCGTTCGCGATCTCGTGCGGCGTGCCGACGCGGATCGACCCGCCATTGCCCACGTACGGGCCCTCGGTGCCCTCGCGCACGACGACGAAGTCGACGTCGCCGGGATCGCGCAGCGGGCTCTCGACCGCGGGGTGCACGACCGTGGGGCGCAGGTTGACGTAGTGGTCGAACGCGAAGCGCAGCCGCAGCAGCAGCCCGCGCTCGATGATGCCGCCCGCGAGCCGCGGATCGGTGGGATCGCCACCGACGGCGCCCAGGAGGATCGCATCGTGCGTCGCGATCTTGGCCATCGTGTCCTCGGTGAGGATCTCACCGGTCTCGAGGTAGTGGGCCGCGCCGAGCGCGAACTCCGTCTCGACGAGGTCGACGGTGCCAGCGAGCGCAGCGCGCAGCACCTTCCTCGCCTCGCCCGTGACCTCGGGTCCGATGCCATCGCCGCCGATGACGGCGAGCTGCAGCTGCTCCACACGTACCTCCCGACCTCCGACCCTATCGGCGGCGTGCGCCTGCGCGAGCACGCCGCCCGGCGACGAGTGGCGGTGAGGGAAGCACAGCGATGCGGCGGTGTCCAGGGCCGGACTCGCGCGCCAGGCTCGGGCTACCGTCGGGCGACGATCGTCGAGCGCTCCCCCATCCCCAGCTCGACGAGAATGGAGAGTCGCTCATGCTCGGATTCGGAATCTTCCTGCTCGCCGTCGGCGCGATCGTCGCCTTCGCCGTCCCCGGCCTCTGGCAGGTCCCCGGCGTCGACTGGATGCTCATCGGCTACATCCTGCTCGGCGCCGGACTGCTCGTGACCATCGCCGGTGCCGTGCAGATGGCTCGCCGCAGCGGCTCGCGCACCGTGCGCTCGACGAGCGTCGACCCCGGCACGGGGACCCGGGTCGACCGCGTCGAGCGCCGCGACGACATCGTCTGATGGCGTCGAGCGTGGAGCGTGCGGCGCCGACCATCGGCGGCGTGCACCACGTCGCCATCACCGTGCGCGACCTCGACGCGAGCGTCGCCTTCTACGAGCGACTGCTCGGCGCACCACCGGCCGCATCGCTCGAGGGCGACGGCCTGCGACGCAGGCTGTTCGCCCTGCCGGGCGGCACGAACCTGGGGCTCACGCAGCACGACGTGCCGCCCGACGACGACTTCAGCCCCTTCCGCCCCGGCCTCGACCACCTCGGACTCGGTGTCGAGTCGCGCGACGAGCTCGTGCGGTGGGTGCACCACCTCGATGCGGAGGGCATCGCCCACGACGGCATCGTCGACGTCGAGTACGGCTCGGCGCTGAGCATCAAGGACCCCGACGGGGTCGCGCTCGAGCTGTTCGTCGGAGCCTGACGCCGACGCAGGCGACCGATCGACGACGCCCCGCGGCACGCATGCCGCGGGGCGTCGTCGTCAGCGCTCAGCCTCGGCGATGGCGATCGCAGCCGTCGACGGGCGCCCGTCGCGGCCGCGCACGAGGCGCCACCACGTGAGGAACGCGGCAGCCGCGATGAGCAGCGCGCCCGCACCCGCAGTCCACACGACGCCGGCATCGAACGCGTGGCGAGCGGCCTCGGCCAGCGCGGCACCCGCCTCGCCGCCGACGGCGTCGGCGACGTGGATGCCGCCGCTCAGCGTCTCCTCGGCGCGGGCCGCATCCGCGGCGCCGATGCTGGCGGGCACGACGAGCGTGGCCTGGTAGACGGCCGTGAGGATGCCTCCGAGCACCGCGGTGCCGAGGACCGCACCGAGCTCGTAGGCCGTCTCGGACACGCCGGCGGCCGCGCCCGCCTTGTCGACGGGCGCGCTCGCGAGCACGAGGTCGTTCGACAGCGTCTCCGCCGCGCCGATGCCGGCCCCGAGCAGCGCGAACGCGGCGGCGATCGCCGCGACCGAGATGTCGGCGCCCAGCACCGCGACCGTCACGTACGCGATCGTCGAGGCGACGAGCGCCCCCACCATGACGACCTCCTGGCGGATGCGTCGCACGAGCCGCACCGAGCCGAGGCCCGCGAGGATCATGGCGGCCGTGCCCGGCAGCAGCACGAGGGCCGCCTCGAGCGTCGACATGCCCACGACGAGCTGCAGGTGCTGCGTGAGGAAGAAGAGGAAGCCGACGAGCGCCACGACCGACAGCAGGTTGACGAGCACGCCGGTCGAGAACGCGCGGTCGCGCAGCAGCGCGAGGTCGAGCATGGGGTGCTCGGCGCGGTCCATGCGGCGCACGAAGAGCACGCCCGACGCGGCGGCGAGCGCCACGAGGCCGATGGCGACGACGTCGATGCCGTCGGTCGCGAGGTGCTTGATGGCGGCGGCGAACGGTGCCAGCGTCAGCATCGCGAGCACGATGCCGATGAGGTCGACGCGCGGGGCCGCAGCGTCGCGGCTCTCGCGCACGAGCAGCGGCACGAGCACGAGCAGCGGCAGCAGCAGCGGGATCGCGAGCAGGAAGATGCTGCCCCACCAGAAGTGCGCGAGCAGCAGGCCGCCGACCGACGGGCCGACCGCGGAGCCGACCGAGAAGCCGGTCGCCCAGATCGCGATGGCGAGGCGGCGCTGCACCCGGTCGAGGAAGAGGCTGCGCAGGAGCGACATCGTCGAGGGCATGAGCGTGGCACCGAAGAGGCCCTGCAGCGCACGGCCCGCGATGAGCCACTCCGCGGTCGGCGCGAAGGCGCACAGCACCGACACGACGCCGAAGCCGACGGCACCGATCATGAGCAGCCGGCGGCGGCCGAAGCGGTCGCCGAGCACGCCCATCGGCACGAGCAGACCCGCGAGCACGAGCGGGTACACGTCGACCATCCAGAGCTGCTGCGCGCCGGTGGGCTCGAGGGCTCCGGCGATCTGCGGCAGGGCGAAGGCGAGCACGGTGTTGTCGATCGCGACGAGGAGCACGGGCAGCATGAGCACGGCGAGCGCGATCCACTCGCGCGCTCCGGCGCGCGAGGCCCCCGTGTTCGAGGCATGGGTCTGGATCGTGGACATGGCATTCACTGTACCGTCTGGACGGTACAGTCGGCAACGTATGCTGGAGGCATGCC
This sequence comes from Agrococcus jejuensis, assembly GCF_007679035.1. GTDB lineage: Bacteria > Actinomycetota > Actinomycetes > Actinomycetales > Microbacteriaceae > Agrococcus > Agrococcus jejuensis_A. The sequence continues at coordinate 1,065,591 of NZ_VEFR01000001.1, forward strand.
CGAGCGACCCACCGCCCGCGAAGCGATCCTCGACGCCTTCGTGGAGGTGGTGGTCGAGCAGGGCGAGCGCGCTGCCACGTTGCAGGCCGTCGCCGAGCACGCGGGCGTCTCGAAGGGCGGCCTGCTCTACCACTTCGGCTCGCGTGAGGCGCTCGTCGAGGGACTCGCGGAGCGGCTGGACGCGTTGGGCGCCGAGGATGCGGAGGCGTTGCGCGGCGAGGCGGATCCCGTCGCCCGCTTCATCCGCGGCTCGATCGTGCGCGAGACGGCGATCGACCGCGCGTTCGTCGCAGCGTTCCGCCTCATCCAGTCGGAGCAGCATCCGTCGCTGCGTCAGGCGCTGCAGCGCGTGGACGACGGCTACCGCGGCGTCCTCGCCGACGCGATCGGCGACGACCTCGCGCCCGTCGTCGCGCTCATGAGCGATGGCATCTACCTGCGCTCGGGCCTCGACCCCGCGTGGGCACCGAGCGCCGACGACGTCGAGCGCATCATCGCGGCCGTCGACGACATCGTGCGCCGCGCCCGCGACTGACGCGACCCGACCGTCGTCGAGACGTCAGGCGCGCTCGGCGATGATCGCGGCGAGCTCCGCGGGCTTCGACCACATGGGCCAGTGGCCCGTCGGCAGGTCGACGAACGTCAGCGCACGCTGCTCGCCCAGCCCGCCGAGGAACGGCGCACCCTGCTGGGCGTACGAACGGTAGTCCTCGCTCGAGAACGCCGTCGCGACGAGCGTCTGCGGCACGTCGAGACGGCGCTCGTCGCGCAGCTCGGCGGGCGTGCGCAGGATGGCCGCGGGCTCGAGCACGGCGCGCTCGCGGAACGTCGCGAGCTGCTCGTCGGTGAGGTCGCGCATCGAGCCGCCCTCGAGCTCCTCGTCCCACGCCGCATCGAGCGGGAAGCCCGGATCGTCGACGTCGGCGTTCATCGCGTAGCCGTCGGCGACGGGGCTCGTGTCGACCCAGACGACATGGCGCACGGCATCCGGAGCGCGATCGACGGCGATCGTCGCCGCACCCGCCGAGCCCGAGTGCGACACGAGCACGGCCGGGCCGTCGCCGATCGCCGCCAGGATCGCCTCCACGTGGCTCTCGAGCGTCACCGACGCCACGTCGGCGCCCGGCTCGAGCCCTGGCAGCGTGAGCGCCGCGACGTCGTGGCCGGCGGCGCGCAGCCGCTCGGCGACGTCGTCCCACGCCCATGCCCCGAGCCAGAAGCCCGGGACGAGCACGATGCGAGCCTGATCCGTCTGCGTCGAGGTCATGTACGAGACGCTAGCCGCGACCTCCGACACCGCGCCAGGCGCGGCGAGCGTCAGAGCTCGACGATGTCGATCTCGCGGATCGAGTCGGCCTGGATGGCCTCGCCGATCTCCGCGAGCAGCGCCTCGGGCGCGGCCTGGTCGATCGTGAGGATCGACAGCGCCTTGCCGCCGGCGTTCGTGCGTGCGATCTGCATCCCGGCGATGTTGATGTCGGCCTCGCCGAGCGCACGACCGTAGATCGCGACGATGCCGGGTCGGTCCTCGTACGTCATGACGACGTGGTGCGACGCGAACGGCACCTCGACGTCGTGGCCGTTGATCGCCACGATCTTCGCGACCTGCTTCGGGCCCGTGAGCGTGCCCGTGACCGACACGCGCTGGCCGTCGCTCGTCGCCGCGATCACCGAGACCGTGTTGCGGTACTCGTCGCTGCGCTCGTCGACCGTGAGCTCGCTCGTCACGCCGCGCTCCTGCGCGATGACGGGCGCGTTCACGAACGTGACGCCCTGCTCGCTCACGATGCGCGAGAAGAAGCCCTTCAGCGCACCGAGGCGCAGCACCTTCACGTCGTACTGCGCGAGGTCGCCGTGCACCTCGACGTCGACCGACTCCACGGGGCCGGCCGCGAGGCCCGCAGCGAACTGGCCGAGCTGCTCGGCCAGGCCGATGCCGGGGCGCACGTACGGGTCGATGATGCCGCCCGCGACGTTGACGGCGTCGGGCACGAGGTCGCCGGCGAGCGCGAGGCGCACCGACTTCGCCACGGCGACGCCCGCCTTCTCCTGCGCCTCGTCGGTCGAGGCGCCCAGGTGCGGCGTGACCTGGATGGTCGGCAGCGACGTGAGCGCGTCGTCCTTCGGCGGCTCCGACACGAAGACGTCGAGGCCGGCGCCGGCGATGCGGCCCTCGCGCAGGGCATCCGCCAGGGCAGCCTCGTCGACGATGCCGCCGCGGCTCGCGTTGACGATGCGCAGCGTGGGCTTGGCGAGCGCGAGCTGCGGCGCGGCGATGAGGCCCGTGGTCTCGGGCGTGCGCGGGATGTGGATCGTGATGAAGTCCGACTCGGCCATGAGCTCGTCGAGCGTGCGCAGCTCGACGCCCAGCTGCGCGGCGCGCGCGGGGCTCACGTACGGATCGAAGGCGACCAGCTTGACGCCGAAGCCGGCGAGGCGCTCGGCCACGAGCACGCCGATGCGGCCCAGGCCGACGATGCCGATCGTCTTCTCGTAGAGCTCGACGCCGGTGAACTGGCTGCGCTTCCACTCCCCCGCCTTCAGCGAGGCGTGCGCCTCGGGCAGGTGGCGGGCGAGGCCGAGGATGTGCGCGATCGCGAGCTCGGCGGCCGAGATGATGTTCGACGTCGGCGCGTTCACGACCATGACGCCGGCCTTCGTCGAGGCGGGCACGTCGACGTTGTCGAGGCCCACGCCGGCGCGGGCGACGACCTGCAGGCGCGGCGCGGCGGCCAGCGCCTCCGCATCCACCTGCGTCGCCGAGCGCACGAGCAGCGCGTTCGCGTCGGCGAGGGCCGACAGCAGCGCAGGACGGTCGGTGCCGTCGACGTGACGGACCTCGAAGTCGGGGCCGAGGGCGTCGATGGTGGCGCTCGAGAGCGTCTCGGCGATCAGGACGACGGGCTTGGACACGCGGATGCTCCTCGATTGCGTGGCGGGGGCTCGGCACGTCGCGGTGCCTCGACGAGCCTACCGAGCATCCGCGGCCCGCCGGGGCATGGCGGACTCGCAGCGTCATGCGGAAGGCTCGGCGCCATGATCATCGTCACGACGAACGACCTCCCCGGCTTCCGCGTGCTCGCGGTGCACGGCGAGGTCATGGGCCTCACGGTGCGCAGCCGCGACGCCGCCACGAACTGGGTCGCCGGATGGCGTGCGATCGGTGGCGGCGAGATCCCCGAGTTCACGCAGATGCTCGTGGAGTCGCGCATGCAGGTCATGGGCCGCATGGTCGAGGAGGCGCAGCGCCGCGGCGCGAACGCCATCCTCGCGATGCGCTTCGACGCCAACGAGATCGCAAGCGCGTGGACCGAGATCTGCGCGTACGGCACGGCCGTGACGGTGGAGCCGATCGCCGACGGCCCGGGTTCGACGGCGCAGTCGCAGCAGCTGTCGGCCCAGCCCGTGCCGCAGCTGCAGCCGCAGGCGCCCGCGCAGGGCTACGGCGCCCCGCAGATGGTGCCGCCCGTGCAGGGCCAGGTGCCGTGGCCGCCGCCCGGCGCTCCCGGGGCGCCGATGCCGCCGCGCTGACGCCTCCGCTGGTCGGGGCGTCCTCCCGTGTGCGGGAGGATGGAGGCGATGGATGCCTTCGAAGTCGCGCAGTGGGTGCTGCGGATCGTGCTCGCCGTCGTCTTCGTCGCCATGGGCGCGCTGCACTTCGTGCCGAAGGTCGCGCGCGGCATGGGCGCGATGATCCCTCCCGGCATCAAGGGCACCGGCATCCGGTCGGCGCGATCGCTCGTCATCATCTCGGGCGTCGCCGAGATCCTCGGCGGCATCGGGCTGCTCGCGCCATGGATGCCCGTGCGGTTCGCCGCCGCCATCGGCCTCATCGCGCTGCTCGTCGCGGTCTTCCCCGCCAACGCCTACGCCGCGCGCCACCCGGATCGCTTCGGCCCGATGGCCGTGCCGCTCGTGCCCCGCGCCATCGGCCAGGTCGTGCTGGCCGCGCTCGTGCTGGTCGCCGCGATCTGACGCCCGTGCGCGTCCGCCCGGCGAGTGGATCCGACGCTGTCGCATTGGTCACGAGCCGACCCGCGGAGCATCCTCTCTCCGTGTCGGAGGAGATCGTCAGGCTCGATCGGTAGGCGTCGCCCTCAGGCGAGGGCGTCGGCGATCACGGGCACGCCCCGCGTCTAGGCGAACGCGGCGATCGCCGCCTGGCGCGCGAGCTCCTCGCAGAGCAGGCTCAGCTGCGCGCCCACGCCGAAGCCGAGCAGCAGGATGCCCGCGCGGGCGGCGATCCGACGGCCGCGGGCGACGGCCGACGCTGCCGCGAAGGCCACGGCCGGCGCGGCGACGTTCGCGATCAGGATCGCCCACGGCACGGCGTCGGCGATGCCGGCCGCTGCGTAGACCTCCGGCAGCGCGACGAGGTTCGAGACGGCCGCGTAGAGCTGGTAGCCGAACAGCACCACGAAGACGAGCGTCACGATCACGACGTCGCTGCGACGCTCGACGCGCTCCGTGGGCTCGTCGTCCTCCACGCGCTCGTCGGCGGTCGTCGGCTCGTCGGCCGCGTCGACATCCGCGTCGGACGCGTCGGCGACGGGCGACTCGGGCTCCACGGCCCGGCTCTCCTCGGGCTCGTTCGTCTCGGCGCGGTCGGTCATGCGAGCACCCCCACGAGCAGCGGCCAGGGCGCGGTCACGACGACGCCGGCGATCCACCACGGCACCGGCTGCGCCGCGAGGCGACGGGCGGCGAGCCACCAGCCGATGGGCGCGAGCACGGCGAGCAGCTCGCCGAGCTGGTACATGGCGAGGCCGAGGATCGTCTGCTGCTGCGCGGGATTGGCGAGCATCACGACGACCCAGCCGACCGCCGAGGCCACGGCGATGAGCAGGAAGAGCACGCCAGCGATGGCACGCGTCCGCTGCGCGGGATCGACGGCGACGGCGACGGATGCAGGCCCGGCGGTCGTCGCGGCCGCGGTCGCTGCGGGCCCTTCGGGATCGCTCGTCACGAGCGTCTCGTCGTCGGCGTCACCCTCCCAGCTGAGGGCATCGCGGTCGTCGTCAGGCACGCGGGAACCCTACCGCCCGGGCCTATGCCCGACCGCCGCTCAGCACTCGAGCAGCCGCACCCATCCGCCGTGCGCGTCGGCGAGCGCGAACGGCCGCTCGTCGACGGCGATGCAGAAGTCGGCGGCGCCCGGGCTCGCGTCGAGGGCGTCGAGCCGGGCGCGCACGTCGGGCAGCACGCCGAGGCCCTCGTTCGAGATCCACCTCGCGTCGCTGCCGCGCATCGTCTCGGCGAACGCCGCGCGTCCCTCGGCCGTCACGTAGGCGAGCACGGCGGTGTGGAACACGACGGTCGTCGCGGCGCGGTCGCGGGCCTCGTCGACGAGCGCCGTCGTGCCGTCGAGCAGGTCGCCCTCGCGCACGGTGGGCCCGTGCTCGCGCGCGATGGCGACGGCGGCGTGCAGCCGCTCGAGGCGCTCGCGGTGGGGCTCGCCGTCGCCGATCGGCCAGATCAGCGTCTCGAGCCAGCGCACGTCGTCGTCGCTCGCGGCGGCGAGCGGGTGGATGTCGAGGCCGGCCGACCAGGCGATCTCGGGCATGCGCGGCACGGGGCCGTCGAGGCGTGCCTCGAGTCGTGGCGCGGCCGGGTCGCCGAGCACGTGCTCCCCCGCCGCGGTCTCGTACGCGTACGACCAGCGGCTCGGCTGCAGGCACAGCCCCATGGATGCGCCGACCTCGACGATGGCGAGCGGCTGCGGCAACGACGCGAACGCCGGCAGCAGCGTCGCGAGGCGGCGCGCCTCGTTCGTCTGCGTGCGCCGCGTGCGCACGCACGCCTCGATCGCATCCCACCGCTCGTGCACGATCGCCTGCGCCTCGCGCCATGGCAGGCGTGCGTCGACGCCCGCGAAGCGCATGGCCGAGAGCACGAGGTTCGGCTGCTGCTCGATGCGCGTCAGCGGCGCGAGCCGGGCGAGCAGGTCGACGTCGCCCGCGAGCCCACGGGCCCAGTCGGCGTAGCGCGGCGACCGCAGGTCGCCCTCGACCTCGGCGAAGCGCAGCCACCGCGTCGCGATGACCGCCTCGGCAGTCTCGTCCTCCACGCCTGCAGACTATTGAGGTTTTCGGCCACTTTTGATGTCAAAGGTGGCCGAAAACCTCACATCTTTGGTCGGTGGAGGGACCTACTGGTTCGAGAACGCCGCGTCGAAGGATGCGTCGGGCAGGCGCCAGAGCAGCTCGCGGATGCGCGTCACGGCCTCGGCCGCACCGTGCAGGCGATCCATGCCGGCGTCCTCCCACTCGATCGAGATGGGTCCGTCGTAGCCGATCGCCGAGAGGGCGCGGAACGCGTCCTCCCAGTGCATGTCGCCGTGGCCCGTCGACACGAAGTCCCAGCCGCGCCGCGGGTCGCCCCACGGCAGGTGCGAGCCGAGGATGCCGGCGCGGCCGTTCTGCGGCCGCAGGCGCGTGTCCTTGCAGTCGACGTGGAAGATGCGGTCCCGGAAGTCCCAGATGAACGCGACGGGGTCGACGCCCTGCCACAGCATGTGCGACGGATCCCAGTTGAACCCGAAGGCCTCCCGGTGGTCGATCGCCTCGAGGGTGCGCACGCTCGTCCAGTAGTCGTAGGCGATCTCGCTCGGGTGCACCTCGTGCGCGAATCGCACGCCCTCGCCGTCGAAGACGTCGAGGATGGGGTTCCAGCGGCGCGCGAAGTCCTCGTAGCCGGCGTCGATGCGCTCGGCGGGCACGGGCGGGAACATCGCGACGTACTGCCAGATCGACGAGCCCGTGAAGCCCACGACGGTGTCGACGCCGAGCCTCCGGGCGACGCGCGCCGAGCGCTGCATGTCCTCGGCGGCGCGCTGGCGCACGCCCTCCGCCTCCCCGTCGCCCCACACGTACGGTCGCAGGATCGCCTGGTGACGGAAGTCGATCGGGTCGTCGCACACCGCCTGGCCGGCGAGGTGGTTCGAGATCGCGAAGACCTGCAGGCCGTGCCGGTCGAGGATGTCGAGGCGCGACTGCACGTACGCGTCGTCCTCGTCGGCGCGGGCGAGGTCGAGATGGTCGCCGGATGCGGCGATCTCGAGCCCGTCGTAGCCCCACTCGGCGGCGAGGCGGGCGACCTCCTCGAACGGCAGGTCGGCCCACTGGCCCGTGAACAGCGTCACGGGGTGTCGTGCCTGGAAGGTTCCCTGGGTCATGCGGCCACGCTCCGGAGCGTCGTGACGGTCGTGTCGATCCACTCGCCGGAGGCGGCCGACCGCAGCACCGCGTCCGTGAGCACGGCGGCGCGGAGGCCGTCGTGGAAGGTGGGGAGCCCGTCGGGCGCCGCGCCTGCGATGGCAGCGTACGCGTCGGCGACGAACGCGTCGAACGCGTCCTGGTAGCCCATGGGGTGGCCGCCGGGCACGCGCGACAGGCGCGCGGCGTCGGGCGAGAGCGACTCGGGATCGCGCTGCAGCAGCCGCGAGCCGGCCCGCTCGCCGATCCACAGCTCGTCGGGTCGCTCCTGCTCGAAGCGGTAGCTCGCGTCGGCCGCATGCCACTCGATCGTGAGGGCGTTCTTGCGGCCGGGCGCCATCTGGGTCACGAGCGCGGTGCCGACGGCGCCGCCCGAGAGCCGGAAGAGCACGGCGGCGATGTCCTCGTTCGCGACCGACGCGTCGCCGCGCTGGTCGAAGACCGTGCGCGTCGTCGCCGACAGCGACACGATGCGCTGGCCCGCCACGAACTCGACGAGGTCGAGCAGATGCGAGCCGATGTCGGCGAACGCGCGCGACGGGCCTCCGAGCTCTGCGCCCGCGCGCCAGTTCTCGTCGCCGGGCAGCAGCATCCAGTCCTGCAGGTAGGCGGCGTCGACCGACAGCAGCGCCTCGCCCGAGGCTGCCAGGCGCGCCCGCGCCTCGCGCACCATCGGGTGGTACCGGTACACGAAGGGCACGGCGCCCACGAGGCCCGCCTGGTCGAGCGCGTCGACGAGCGCCTGCGCCTCGGCGACCGAGGTCGCGAGCGGCTTCTCGCACACCACGTGGCGCCCGGCCGCGATGGCCTGCGCCGCGAGGGATGCGTGCGTCGTGTTCGGCGTGCACACGTGCACGACGTCGACGTCGGCGGCCACGAGCGATGCGGCATCCGGCAGCGCCTGCGCGACGCCGAGCGCGTCCGCCGCCTCGGCGGCGCGCGCCGCCGACGACGACGCGATCGCGACGAGCTCCGCGCGGGCCGAGCGGGCGGCGTGCGCGTGCACGCGCGCCATGAACCCGCCACCCAGGATGCCGACGCGCGGCGAGCGCGGCACGCTCACGCCCGCACCGCCTCGTGCGCGGTCGTCGGGTCGAAGTCGGTCTCGACGGGCACCATGGCCTCGACCGACGAGTCGAGCGTCACGGGCTGGCCGGTGCGGATGGACTCGTCGATCGCGATCATCGCCTCGAGCACGTGCAGCGCGAGCTCGCCCGACGCGCGATGCGGGCGACCCTCGCGGATGGCGCGCACCATGTCGACGATGCCGATGCCGCGGCCGCCGACGGCACCCTCGGTCTCGACGGCCTCCCACGCGGAGTCGGCGCGGAAGTCGTCGCCGACCCTCGTGACCTCGAGGTCGCCCTCGAACATGTTCGGGTCGGGGATGCGCAGCGTGCCCTCGGAGCCCGAGATCTCGACGATGCCCGCGCGACGGTAGGCGGTGTCCCACGAGAACGTCGACTGGGCGACGCCGCGCTCGAGCTCGATGTTGACGTGCACGTGCGTGGGCACGTCGACGGGGAACGACTCCCCCGCCCGGTCGCCGACCTTGATCGTGCGGGTCGTCTGCGGCGTGCGCCCCACGGCGGAGACGCGACGGATGGCGCCGAGGGCGCTCACGAGCGTCGTCAGGTAGTACGGCCCCATGTCGAAGACGGGTCCCGCGCCGGGTGCGAAGAGGAACTCCGGGTTCGGGTGGAACAGGTCGGGCCCCGCGTACTGCATGACGGTCGTGGCGCCGATCGGCGTGCCGATGACGCCGCGCTCGATCGCCCGCAGGCCGCTCTGCACGCCCTGGCCGAGCACGGTGTCGGGCGCGATGCCCACGCGCAGGCCCAGCTCGTCGGCGCGTGCGAGCAGCCCGCGGGCCGACGCGATGTCGACGCCGATGGGCTTCTCGCTCCACACGTGCTTGCCGGCCTCGAGGGCCTGCAGCGACACCTCGACGTGCGCGGCGGGGATCGTGAGGTTCACGACGAGCTGCACGTCGGGGTGCGCGAGCACCTCGGCGGGCGTGCCCGCCTCGGCCACGCCGTGCTTGTCGGCCTGCGCTCGCGCACGGTCGACGTCGAGGTCGCCGAGGATGACGACGCGCACGTCGGGGTACTGCGCGAGGTTCGTCAGGTACTGCTCGCTGATCATGCCCGCACCGATGAAGCCGATGCCGACGGGGGTCTGCAGCGTCACGCTGCCTCCTTCTGCGGTCACTTGACGGCTCCTGCCGAGAGTCCGGCGACGAGGTGCCGCTGGACGAGCAGGAAGCCGACCAGGATGGGGATCGAGACGACGATCGACGCCGCCATGAGCTGGTTCCAGAGCACGTCGGACTCCGACGAGTACGCCTGGAGGCCGATGGGCAGGGTGCGGGTCGCGTTGCTCGACAGCACCGCGGCGAAGAGCACCTCGCCCCACGCCGTGATGAACGAGTACACGGCGACCGCGACGATGCCGGGCCGTGCGACGGGCAGGATGACGCGGAACAGGGCGCCGAGCCTGCCGGTGCCGTCGATCATCGCCGCCTCCTCGAGCGCTGCCGGGATCGCCCGCATGTAGCCCGTCAGCATCCAGATCGAGAACGGCAGCGTGAACGTCATGTACGTGACGATCATGCCGAGCAGGCTGCCCGTGAGCTGCAGCCCGATCGTGCGCTGGATCTGCGTGAAGATGAGGAACAGCGGCAGCAGGAACAGGATGCCGGGGAACATCTGCGTCGACAGGATGACGAGGCTGAAGGGCCGCTTGGCGCGGAACGACAGCCTCGCGAGGGCGTACGACGCGAGGATCGACACGATCACCGAGAACGCCGTGGCGACGACGGTGACGACGAGCGAGTTCGTGAAGTAGCGCGCGAGCGGCACCGTCGACCACATGTCGATGAACGGCTGGATCGTCCACTCCGACGGGAACCAGATGAACGAGCCGGAGACGTCGGACAGGGGCTTGAACGCCGTCGTCACGATGACCCACAGCGGCACGAGCACGAAGATCGACAGCAGCGTGAGCGTGATCGCCCGCGCGACCTTGAATCCGCGAGTCTCAATCATCGAGCTCGCCTCCCTTCGGCAGCACGAGTCGGATGTAGAACACCGACACGACGAGCAGCGCGAGCAGCAGCAGGAAGCTCATGGCGCCGCCGGCGCCGAAGTCCCACAGCAGGAACGAGTTCTGGTAGATCAGCGGCGAGATGAGCAGCGCCTGGCCGGGCGACTGCGGCCCGAACAGCACGTACGGGATGTTGAACTGGTTGAAGAGCCAGAGGCCGAGGATGAGCACGAGCGCCGCGTTGGCGTGGCGGATCATCGGCAGCGTGATCGTCCAGAACTGCTTCCAGTTCGAGGCACCGTCGAGCGACGCGGCCTCGTAGACCTCCGTCGGCACGTTCTGCAGCGCCGCGAGCAGCATGAGGAACGCGAACGGCCACATCGACCAGATCGACACGACGACGAGCGAGATGAACGAGTTGTCGCCGATGAGCCAGTACGGCCGATCGTTCGTGAGGCCGAGCACGTCGACGATCACCTGGTTCACGACGCCGTCCTGCTGGTTGAGCATGAAGCCCCAGGCGAGGGTGCCGACGTACGTGGGGATGGCGTAGGGCACGAGGAAGAGCGTGCGCAGCAGGCCGCGGCCCTTGAAGCTCGACGTGAGGAACACGGCGGCGGCCATCGCGAGCACCCACGAGACGCCGAGCGTCAGCACGACGTAGACCGCGGTGCGGCCGACGGAGCCGAGGAACTCGGAGCCGATGGCGCTCGTCGGGTCGAGGCCTCGCGCGAAGTTGTCGAGGCCGATGAAGGGCGCCTGCAGCCAGTTGCGCAGGCTCCGCTGGTCGAGCTCGATGAACGCGATCCACACGCCCAGGACCATCGGGATGATGTGGATGAGCAGCTCGAGCAGCACGGCGGGCAGGATCAGCAGGTACGCGAGCCTGCGGTCCTTGCGCTGCTGGGTGCCGCGGCGGGGCAGCTGCGACCGCGCGGGCGCCGGCGAGGGCGCCGCGGTGTCGGGGCGGGTGGCGGTGGTGGTCATGGTGTGGACCTCCCGGTCGGGGCCGACGCTGACGCGCCGGCCCCGGCGGGGTGGTGTCAGCGCACCTGGCCGTTCGCCGCTGCCAGGCGGCCCGCGACGTCGGCGTCGCCGCCGGTCGCGTACGCCTGGAACGACTCGCGCACGGCGTTGCCGACGGCGGCCTCGATCTCGCCGATGTTGCCGACGAGCGGGAACGGGGCGGATGCGTCGGCCTGCGCGTCGCGGCGCACCTCGAGCGTCGTGTCGCCCGAGTCGGCCAGCAGCGGCTCGTCGTAGGCGTCGGTGACGACGGGCAGGAGGCCGAAGGCCGAGGCGAGCTCCGCCTGCTCCTCGACGCTCGTCATGTGCTCGACGAACTGGAAGGCCTGCTCCTGGTTGGGCGAGTCGACGAGCACCGTGATGTTCGTGCCGGCGATCATCGACTCCACGTCCTCGCCGTCGGCGAGCACGGGCGTGGGCGCGATGGCCCAGTCCGAGAAGTCGCGCGACGTGAACTGCTCGATGGGGTTCTGCTGCAGGATCATCGCGGCGTCGCCGTTGATGAACTGGTCGACGGCGTCGGCGCCGAGGTCGATCTCGGCGTTCGACGGGGCCATGATCTGCGAGTCGGTCATGAGGCCGACGTAGGCCTCGACGGCCTCGACCTGCTCGTCGCTGTCGAGCGTCGACTCGCCCTCGTCGTCGACGAAGTCGCCGCCGAACTGCTGGCCGAGGATGAAGGCCATGTGCGCGTTCTGCTGCACGTTCGCCGCGGCGCCCGAGTAGCCCCACTGGTCGATCGCGCCGTCGCCGTCGGTGTCGACGGTGAGCTGCTGGCCGACCGACACGAACTCCTCCCACGTGGCGGGCGGCTCGGCGATGCCGGCGGCCGCGAACAGCGTGGGGTTGTAGTACAGCGAGTACACGTTCGACAGGAACGGCACGGCGTCCTGCGTCTCGCCGGGCACCTGCGCGGCCTCGTAGACGGCGGGCACGAAGCGGTCGGAGCCGCCGAGCCAGTCGAGCGTCTCGCCCTCGATGGTCGCGAGCGCGCCCGTGTCGTGCAGCGAGCCCGTCCAGGTCGTGCCGATGTTCAGCACGTCGGGGCCGGTGCCCGAGGAGACGGCGGTGAGGATGCGGTTGTAGAGGTCGGCCCACGGGATGACCTCGAACTCGACCTCGATGCCGGTCTCGTCGGAGAAGCGGTCGATCGCAGCCTGGTAGGCGGCCTCGGAGTCGCCGATCGTGGCGGTCTGCTGGGTGGCCCACCAGGTGATCGAGCCGCCCTCGGCGCCGGCGTCGCCGCCTGCCGAGCAGCCGCTCGCGGCGAGTACGACGGCTGCGGCGGCAGCCGCCCCCGCGATGGTCTTCATGCGCGTCATCGGAACTCCTTCGTCCTGTGGTGCGTGCATCCCTCCCGGCGACGCAGCCGGGTGGGCGGGTGTCGGCCGAGCCGACGGTGTGGGGATGGGTCGGTGGGGTCAGCGCACGGCGGTGAGCGTGCGGATGCCGGCGAGGCTCGTGGCTGCGCCGTCGTAGATGTCGCCGCGGAACTCGTCGAACTCGACGACGAGGAGGCGGGCGGTGGGTGCGGCGTCGAGGATCGACGTCCACTCGATCGCGCCCTCGCCCACGGGCAGCTGGTCGTGGCGGTCCTGCGAGAGCGCGCCGTCGACGAGGGGCGCGTCCTTGAGGTGCAGCGCGACGACGCGGGTGCCGAGCGCCGCGAGCAGCGCGGGCACGTCGGCGCCGCCGACGGCGGCCCAGTACGCGTCGACCTCGAGCACGACCTCGGGGTCGAGCGCGTCGGCGAGCACCTCGAGGGCGGTCGTGTCGCCGAGGGGCGCGGCCTCCCATGCGTGGTTGTGGTAGCCGAGGGCGAGGCCGTGCTCGCGGGCGCCCGCCGCCGACGCGTTGAGGTGGTCGGCGATGCGCAGCACGTCGTCGCGCGTCGTCCAGAGCGCCGGCTCGGTGAAGGGGTCGATGATCGTCTCGACGCCGAGGGATGCGGCGGTGGCGAAGATCGCCGACTGGTCCTCGCCCAGCAGGCGCGCGTGTGCCGTGGGGGCGGCGAGGCCGTTGGCGGGCAGCTCGGTGCGCAGCTCGTCGGCCCAGCCCATGAGGTTGAAGAGCTCGATGCGGTCGAAGCCCGCGGACGCGGCGTGCGCGAGGGACGGGGCGAGCCCGTCGCTCTCGATGCGCTCGCGGATCGAGTACAGCTGCAGTGCGATGTCGCTCATCGGCTCGGGTCTCCTCATCGAGATTGCTCCGGGTTCGCGACGAACGTAGCAGCACTTCTGCTGTCAACAAAGCAAAAGTCGAACATGACATGTACTCAAGTCGTGTGCAGTAGCGTGGAAGCCCGCCGCACCCCCGCGGCGCCAGGCGAGGAGGCCGCGATGTCGCTGGCGACCCCACCGCATCCGACGAGCGCGGGTGTGCTGCTGCAGCACTTCCTCGACGGCCGGGCGCGCACGCGCGCCGAGCTCGTCGAGGCCACGGGCCTCGGCCGCGCGACGGTCGCCGCGCGCATCGACGCGCTCGTCGCCGCCGGCCTGCTGCGCGCCGCCGGCGCCACGACCTCCACGGGCGGGCGCCCGCCGTCGATGCTCGCGTTCGACCCCTCCGGCGGCACGATCGTGGCGTTCGACTTCGGCGCTCGGCACGCGAACATCGCCATCACCGACCTCGCCGCGACGGTCGTCGCCTCGGTGTCGCTCGCGCTCGACATCGCCGACGGGCCGGTCGCCGCGCTCGACGCCGCCTGCACGCACGCACGGACGCTGCTCGAGACGGCCGGCCGCGACGCGAGCCACGTGGTCGGCGTCGGCATCGGCGTGCCCGGCCCCGTCGAGCACGCGAGCGGGCGCCCCGTGAACCCGCCGATCATGCCCGGCTGGGATCGCTTCGACATCCCCGCGCACGTGCAACGTGCCTTCCCCGTGCCCGTGCTCGTCGACAACGACGTCAACATCCTCGCCCTCGGCGAGCACGCCGCGGGCGGCGGACGCCACGGCGACCTCGTGTTCGTGAAGGTCGCGACGGGCATCGGCGCCGGCATCATCGCTGGCGGGGTGCTGCAGCGCGGCGCCGACGGCGCAGCCGGCGACCTCGGCCACATCCGCGTGCCCTACAGCCCGTCACCGCTGCGCACGCCCGAGGACGAGCGCGACCTCGAGGCGATCGCGAGCGGCACGGCGATCGCCGAGGCGCTCGTCGCCCGCGGCATCGCGGCGACGTCGAGCGACCACGTCGTGGCGCTGCTGCGCGCCGGCGATGCGGATGCGCTCGAGATCACGCGCGAGGCGGGCCGCGTGCTCGGCGAGGCGCTCGCGCTCGTCGTGAGCCTGCACAACCCAGCCGTCATCGTGCTGGGCGGCTCGATCGCTCGCGCGGGCGAGCAGCTGCTCGCCGGCGTGCGCGAGGTCGTCTACCGGCGCTCGATCCCGCTGGCGACGCAGCACCTGTCGATCGTGCAGTCGCAGGGCGGTGCGCTCGCAGGAGCGCGCGGCGCCGCGATCCTCGTGCGCCAGCACGTGCTCTCCCCCGCCCTCGTCGACGCGCACCTCGCCCGCTGAGCGGGCGCCCACCACAAAGACGATGGAGGTTTTCGGCCGCTTTTGACATCAAAAGCGGCCGAAAACCTCCAAAGGTTCTCTACCGAGAGGCAGCGAGCGTCAGCGAGCCGCCGAGCCGGCCGTCCGGATGCGCTCGCGCATCCGGCGCGACCGGCACCGCCTCGCCGACGGGTCGGCAGCGAGCGTCAGCGAGCCGCCGAGCCGTCGGTGTAGTCGGCGTCCGGCTGCTCCCACGCGAAGAGCGAGCGCAGCTGCTTGCCGGTCGCCTCGATGGGGTGGCCCGCCTGCTGCTCGCGGAGGCGGTTGAACTCGGGCGCGCCGGCGTCCTGGTCGTCGATGAAGCGCTTCGCGAACGCGCCCGACTGGATGTCGGCGAGCACGGCCTGCATGTTCGTCTTGACGTCGGGGCTGATGACGCGCGGGCCCGAGACGTAGTCGCCGTACTCGGCCGTGTCGGAGATCGACCAGCGCTGCTTGGCGATGCCGCCCTCCCACATGAGGTCGACGATGAGCTTCAGCTCGTGGAGCACCTCGAAGTAGGCGATCTCGGGCTGGTAGCCGGCCTCGATGAGCGTCTCGAAGCCGTACTGCACGAGCTGCGAGGTGCCGCCGCAGAGCACGGCCTGCTCGCCGAACAGGTCGGTCTCGGTCTCCTCGGTGAACGTCGTCTTGATGCCGCCGGCGCGCAGGCCGCCGATCGCCTTGGCGTACGACCAGGCGAGGTCCCATGCGGTGCCGGTCGCGTCGACCTCGACGGCGACGATCACGGGCACGCCACGGCCGGCCTCGTACTCGCGGCGCACGGTGTGGCCGGGGCCCTTGGGGGCGACGAGCACGACGTCGACGCCCTCGGGCGCCTGGATGTAGTCGAAGCGGATGTTGAAGCCGTGGCTGAACAGCAGCGTCTTGCCCTCGGTGAGCACGGGGGCGATGTCGTCGGCGTAGATGCCGCGCTGGTGCTGGTCGGGGGCGAGGATGACGATGACGTCGGCCCACTCGGCGACCTCGCGGTTCGTGCCGACCGTGAAGCCGGCCTCCTCGGCCTTGGCGCGCGACTTCGACTCCGCCTTGAGGCCGATGCGCACGTCGACGCCCGAGTCGCGCAGGTTCTGCGCGTGGGCGTGGCCCTGCGAGCCATAGCCGATGACGGCGACCTTCTTGCCCTGGATGAGGCCCAGGTCGGCCTTGTCGTCGTAGATGACCTCGGTCATGAGGGATCGCTCCTTGATGTGTGGGGGTTCTGGATGGTCTGGGTGGATGCGCGCAGCGCTCAGGCGCGCAGCACGCGCTCCGAGATGGACTTGCCGCCGCGGCCGATGGCGAGGAGGCCCGACTGGGCGATCTCCTTGATGCCGTACGGCTCGAGCAGGCGCAGCAGCGCCTGGCACTTCGCGGAGTCGCCGGTGACCTCGATCACGAGCGCGTCGGTCGTCACGTCGACGACGCGCGCGCGGAACAGGTTCGTGGCCTCGAGGATCTGCGAGCGGGTCGAGTGGTCGACCTTCACCTTGATGAGCATGTGCTCGCGCTGCACCGAGCCCGCGGGCTCGAGCTCGACGATCTTCACGACGTTGATGAGCTTGTTCAGCTGCTTCGTCACCTGCTCGAGCGGCAGCTCGTCGACGTCGACGACGACGGTGATGCGCGAGAGCCCCGGGATCTCGGTCTTGCCGACCGCGAGCGAGTCGATGTTGAAGCCGCGTCGGGCGAAGAGCCCTGCGACGCGCGTCAGCAGTCCGGGCTTGTCCTCCACGAGGAGGGAGAGCACGTGGGTCGTCATCACTCGTCACCCCACTCCGGGCTGTGCTCCTTGGCGTACTGCACGAAGGAGTTCGAGACGCCCTGCGGCACCATCGGCCACACCATCGCGTCCTTCGACACGATGAAGTCGATGACCACGGGGCGGTCGTTGGTCTCGAGCGCGAGACGGATCGCGTCGTCGATCTGGTCCTCCTTCGTGACGCGGATGGCGAGGCAGCCGTACGCCTCGCCGAGCTTCACGAAGTCGGGGATCATGCGGGCGTCGTCGCCGGTCTCGAGGTCGGTGAACGCGTAGCGACCCTCGTAGAAGAGGTTCTGCCACTGGCGCACCATGCCGAGCGACGAGTTGTTGATGATGGCGACCTTGATGGGGATGTCGTTGAGCGCGCACGTGGCGAGCTCCTGGTTCGTCATCTGGAAGCAGCCGTCGCCGTCGATCGCCCACACGTGGCGCTGGGGCTCGGCGACCTTCGCACCCATCGCCGCGGGCACGGCGTAGCCCATCGTGCCGGCGCCGCCGGAGTTGAGCCATGCGTTGGGGCGCTCGTACTTGATGAACTGCGCCGCCCACATCTGGTGCTGGCCGACGCCCGCCGCGTACACGCCCTCGGGGCCCGTGAGCTCGCCGATGCGCTGGATGACCTGCTGCGGGGCCAGCTTGCCGTCGGTCGTCGGGGCGAACCCGAGCGGGAACTCCTGCTGCAGGCCGTGCAGCCGCTCCCACCAGTCGGTGAGATCCGGGCGGCCGTCCGAGACGGCGTCCTGGAACGCGACCGACAGGTCGGAGGCCACGTCGCGCACGTCGCCCACGATCGGCACGTCGGCCGTGCGGATCTTCGAGATCTCCGCGGGGTCGACGTCGACGTGGATGACCTTGGCGCCGGGTGCGAACTCGGATGCCTTGCCGGTGACGCGGTCGTCGAAGCGCGCGCCGAGGGCGAGCAGGAGGTCGGCCTCCTGCAGCGCGAGCACCGCGGGCACCGTGCCGTGCATGCCGGGCATCCCGAGGTGCTGTGGGTGCGAGTCGGGGAACGCGCCGCGGGCCATGAGGGTCGTCACGACGGGCGCGCCGATCGCCTCGGCGAGCTCGCGCACCTCCTGCGCCGCCTGGGCGCGGATGACGCCGCCGCCGACGTAGAGCACGGGGCGCTCGGACTGCGCGAGCAGCGCGGCCGCGGCCTGGATCTGCTTGCCGTGCGCCTTCGTGACGGGGCGGTAGCCGGGCAGGTCGACGCGGTCGGGCCACACGAACGGCGCCGACTGCTGCTGCGCGTCCTTCGTCACGTCGACGAGCACGGGGCCGGGACGGCCCGTGGAGGCGATGTGGAACGCGGCCTGCAGCACGCTCGGCACGTCGGCCGGGTCGGTCACGAGGAACGAGTGCTTCGTGATGGGCATCGTGATGCCCGTGATGTCGGCCTCCTGGAAGGCGTCCGTGCCCATGAGGTGGCTGAACACCTGCCCCGTGATGGCGACGAACGGCACCGAGTCCATGTAGGCGTCGGCGATCGCGGTGACGAGGTTCGTGGCACCGGGGCCGCTCGTCGCGATCGCGACGCCGACCTTGTTCGACGCCGAGGCGTAGCCCTCGGCGGCGTGGCCGGCGCCCTGCTCGTGGCGCACGAGCACGTGGCGCACGGCCGACTGCTGCATGAGCTCGTCGTAGAAGGGGATGATGGCGCCGCCGGGCAGCCCGAAGACGTCGGTGACGCCGAGCAGCTCGAGCGAGCGGAGGATGGCCCCCGAGCCGGTGAGGACCTCAGGCCCCTGCACCCTCGGTGGCGTCGGACGTGGCGCGATGGTCATGGCGATCTCCCTGGGTGACGCTCAGGCGGGCGTCAGCCCGTGACGGCGCCTTGTGCGGCAGAGCGCACGAGGCGGGCGTACTTTGCGAGGACTCCCCGCGTGTAGCGCGGCGGAAGCGGGGCCCAGCCTGCTCGGCGGGCTTCGAGCTCTTCCGCATCGACCTGGAGGTCGATGCGCTGAGCCGGGATGTCGACGCGAATGGTGTCGCCATCACGAACGAAGGCGACGGGACCGGAGTCCACGGCCTCGGGCGCGATGTGTCCGATGCACAGGCCGGTTGTGCCGCCTGAGAATCGTCCGTCCGTCAACAGTAGTACATCCTTGCCAAGCCCTGCGCCCTTGATGGCCGCGGTGATGGCGAGCATCTCGCGCATGCCCGGTCCGCCCTTGGGTCCCTCGTAGCGGATGACGACGACGTCGCCCTTCTGGATCTCGCCGTTCGTGAGCGCATCCATCGCCGCGCGCTCGCGCTCGAACACGCGAGCGGGGCCCTCGAACACCTCGGCGTCGAAGCCCGCGGTCTTCACGACGGCGCCCTCGGGCGCGAGCGAGCCGTGCAGCACCGTGAGGCCGCCGGTGGCGTGGATGGGGTCGTCGATCGCGCGCACGACCGTGCCGTCGAGCGGCGCCGGCGCGAGCTCGGCGAGGTTCTCGGCGACGGTCTTGCCGGTCACGGTGAGGGCGTCGCCGTGCAGCAGGCCCGCCTCGAGCAGCGCTGCCATGACGACGGGCATGCCGCCGACGCGGTCGAAGTCCTGCGCGACGAAGCGGCCGAAGGGCTTGACGTCGGCGAGGTGCGGCGAGCGGGCGCCGATCTCGCGGAAGTCCTCGAGCGTCAGCTCGACGCCCGCCTCGTGTGCGATCGCGAGCAGGTGCAGCACGGCGTTGGTCGAGCCGCCGAGCACCATGGCGACGGTGATGGCGTTCTCGAACGCCTTGCGCGTGAGGATGTCGCGGGCGGTGATGCCCTTGCGCAGCAGCTCGACGACGGCCTCGCCCGAGCGGTGCGCGAACATGTCGCGGCGGCGATCGGCCGACAGCGGCGTCGACGAGCCCGGCAGGCTCATGCCGAGCGCCTCGGCGACGCACGCCATGGTGTTGGCGGTGTACATGCCGCCGCAGGCGCCCTCGCCCGGTGCGAACCCGCACTCGATGCGCTTGAGGTCCTCCTCGCTCATCGTGCCGGCCTTGCATGCGCCGACCGCCTCGAACGAGTCGATGATCGTGAGCTCCTTCTCGGTGCCGTCCGAGAGCTTGACCCAGCCCGGCGCGATCGAGCCGGCGTAGACGAAGACGGAGGCGAGGTCGAGGCGGGCGGCTGCCATGAGCATGCCGGGCAGCGACTTGTCGCAGCCGGCGAGCAGCACGGTACCGTCGAGGCGCTCGGCCATGACCACGGTCTCGACGGAGTCGGCGATGACCTCGCGGCTCACGAGCGAGAAGTGCATGCCCTCGTGACCCATCGAGATGCCGTCGGAGACGGAGATGGTGCCGAACTGCAGCGGGTAGCCGCCGCCGGCGTGCACGCCCTCGCGCGAGCCCTGCGCGAGCCGGTCGAGCGAGAGGTTGCAGGGCGTGATGTCGTTCCACGACGACGCGATGCCGATCTGCGGCTTCTCCCAGTCGTCGTCGCCCATGCCGACGGCGCGGAGCATGCCTCGGCTCGTCGTCGCCTCGATGCCGTCCGTGACCGCGCGCGAGCGCGGCTTGATGTCGATCGCCATGAGACCTGAGTCTAGGAGCGTCGCGCACCCTCCACGGCATCCGCCCGTCGCCTCGCCGCAACGCGCGCGACGCACGATGCCGCTAGCGTGGCGCGAGTGATCCCCGTCGGACTCAGCACCATCAGCGTCTTCCCGCGACCCCTGGAGGACGGCTTCCGGCTGTCCGCCGAGTGCGGCTACGACGGCGTCGAGGTGATGGTGACGACGGATGCGCGCACGCGCGACGCCGACCGCCTCAAGGTGCTCGCGAAGGCGTACGACCAGCCGATCCTCGCGATCCACGCGCCGACGCTGCTGCTCACGTCGTTCGTGTGGGGCAACGACCACTTCGTCAAGCTCGAGCGCTCGGCGCAGCTCGCGGTCGACACGGGTGCCGAGACCGTCGTCGTGCATCCCCCGTTCCGCTGGCAGGGCAAGTACGCCGCGACGTTCGAGGAGTCGGTGCGCCGCACGGAGGACAAGTACGACGTCGCGATCGCCGTCGAGAACATGTTCCCCTGGCGCACGGGCGGCAAGGACCGCAAGGCGTATCTGCCGGGCATCGACCCGAGCCTCATGGACGTGCGCCACGCGACGCTCGACTTCTCGCACTGCGCGCTCGCCGGGCGGGACTCCCTCGAGCTCGCGAACGACCTCGGCTCGCGCCTGCGCCACCTGCACCTCACCGACGGCATCGGCGGCAAGGGCAACCGCACGTCCGACGAGCACCTCGTGCCCGGTCGCGGCAACGAGCCCGTCGCCGAGGTGCTGCAGATGCTCGCCGCGACGGACTTCGGCGGCCAGATCATCGCCGAGATCAAGACGCGTGGCGTGCGCACCGAGCGGGATCGGCGTGCGCTCATCCAGGAGACGATCGACTTCGCGCGGAAGCACCTGGGCCAGGCCTGACGCGACGCGGGTGCCGTGTCGACCCCGTGTGCGAGCCCGCCGCCTTCGGTAGCGTGAGCGCGTGCGCAAGTTCATCCTCAATCCCGGCTTCCTCGCAGCTCTCGCGAGCGGCATCGGCGTCGTCAAGATGACCCGGGAGGGGCCTCGTGACTGGCGCCTCGGCCTGCTCTGGGCCTCCTGGGGCATCGGCGTCGCCCTCGCGGTCGGGTCGGTGATCGACGAGGACAAGCGCGTGCGCGCCGAGGAGCTCGACCGCTCGCTGGGCCTGTAGGGCCTGCGCCATGACTCGCATCGCCGTCGTCGGCGACGCGCTCGTCGACGTCGTCGACGGCCGCCGCGTGGCCGGCGGCGCCGCGCTCAACGTCGCGGTGGGCCTCGCGCGGCTCGGCACCGACGTCGACCTCGTCGCGATGGTCGCCGACGACGAGCCCGGCCGCCTGCTCGCAGCGCATGCCGCATCCCACGGCGTGCGCCTCGCCCCCACGCCCGCGCCGCTCGGCACCGCCACCGCCACGGCGACGCGCGACGGCGACACCATGCGGTACGCCTTCAACGAGGCAGGCAGACGCCGTCACGTCGACGTGGCGCCGCTGCTCCCCCTGCTCGACGCCGCCGACCTCGTCGTCGTGTCGTGCATGGCGCTCGACGACGAGCGCCAAGCCGAGCCGCTGCTGCGCATCGCCGATCCCGAGCGTCGCCTCGTCGTCGACCCCAACCCGCGCCCCGGCTACCTGCCCACGCCCGAGCACGTCGTGCGCTTCCGCGAGGCCGTCGAGCGCATCGGCGCCCGGTCGAGGGTCGTGAAGGTGGGCGACGAGGATGCGGAGCTCGTGTGGGGCACCGAGCCCCACGCCGTCGCGTCACGGCTGCTGTCGCTCGGCGCCGCGGCCGTGCTCGTGACCGAGGGACCCGACGGCGCGACGGCGCATGCGCGCACCGCGAGCATCCACGCCCCCATCCACGCCATGGATGCGCCGATCGTCGACACGATCGGCGCGGGCGACGCGACGATCGCCGCCGTCGCCGCAGCCCTCGCCGAGGCCGAGATCACCGGCACCGACGTCGGCGCCGACTGGTGGCGCGAGGTGCTCGACGACGCGATGGCGATCGCCGCGGCGACCTGCCGCGTCGAGGGCGGCCTGCTGCAGCTGCCGCACCGCTGAGCCGACGCACCCCGGTCCGCCGACCCACCAGTGGTCGCGCATCCGCCCATCCGCGCCGACCTAGCATGGTGCAATGGCTCTGAAGTCCCTCGACCAGTCGTCGAAGCTGAAGCACGTCCTCTACGAGATCCGAGGACCCGTGCACGCGGAGGCCGCGCGACTCGAGGCCGAGGGCCACCGCATCCTCAAGCTCAACATCGGCAACCCCAAGCCGTTCGGCTTCGAGACGCCCGAGACGATCGTGCAGGACATGATCGCCGAGATCCGCAACGCCGAGGGCTACTCGGAGTCGAAGGGCATCCTCTCGGCACGCCGCGCCGTCGTCGCCCGCTACGAGGGCGTGCCGGGCTTCCCGCAGCTCACCGTCGACGACGTGTACCTCGGCAACGGCGTCTCCGAGCTCATCACCATCACGATGCAGGCGCTGCTCGACCAGGGCGACGAGGTGCTCATCCCCGCCCCCGACTACCCGCTGTGGACGGCGATGACGAGCCTCGGCGGCGGCACGCCCGTGCACTACCTGTGCGACGAGCAGGACGGCTGGCAGCCCGACCTCGCCGACCTCGAGGCGAAGATCACGCCGCGCACGAAGGCGCTCGTCGTCATCAACCCCAACAACCCCACGGGGGCCGTCTACACGCCCGAGGTGCTGCGCGGCATGGTCGAGCTGGCGCGCAAGCACTCGCTGCTGCTGCTCGCCGACGAGATCTACGACCGCATCCTGTACGGCGACGCGCAGCACACGTCGCTCGCATCGCTCGCGCCCGACCTGCTGTGCATCACGTACAACGGCCTGTCGAAGACGTACCGCGCCGCGGGGTTCCGCGCCGGCTGGATGGTGATCTCGGGCCCGAAGCACCACGCGACCGGCTTCCTGCAGGGCATCGACCTGCTGGCCTCCACGCGCCTGTGCCCGAACGTGCCGTCGCAGTACGGCATCCAGACGGCGCTCACGGGCCACCAGTCGATCGAGGACCTCATCGAGCCGGGCGGACGCCTGCTCGAGCAGCGCGACGCGACGGTCACGGGCCTGCGGTCGATCCCGGGCGTCTCCGTCGTCGAGCCTCGCGGCGCGCTCTACGTCTTCCCGCGCCTCGACCCCGAGGTGCACCAGATCCACGACGACCAGCAGCTCGTGCTCGACCTGCTGCTGCGCGAGAAGATCCTCGTCGTGCAGGGTTCCGGCTTCAACTGGCCGCAGCCCGACCACTTCCGCATCGTGACGCTGCCGTACGCCGACGACCTCACGGTCGCGGTCGAGCGCATCGGCAACTTCCTGGCCTCCTACCGCCAGTAGCGCGTCGCCGGGTCGTGGGGGCTCAGCCGAGCCCGCAGGATGCGGCGACGTAGCCGAGCAGGTCGGCGCGCGTCGCGTCGTCGCTCGGCAGCTGCAGCGTGCGCGCCTCGCCGTCGAGCACGACCTGGAAGACGAAGATCGTGCCCTGCTTGTCCTCGGCGATGGCATGCGCGTCGCAGCGGCCGGGGCGCACCGTGAATGCGACGGTCTGCGCGTCGCCGTCAGGCGTGATCGTGACGCCGATCGGCACGGACGTCGCGCGTGCCCCGGCATCGTCGACGAGCGCGAGCAGCACGGTCGCCGCGGCCGACTGCACCTCGAGCTCGCCGCCGCCGGTCGGCGTGAGCCGCAGGGAGACGGTCGCGTCGGCTCCGAGCGCCGGCTCGGGGACGTCGATCGGCAGCCACTCGACGTCGACGACGGCCTCGACCGCGAGCCGCGTGCAGGACGCGTCGGTGAGCGTCGCGATCTGGTCGTACGGGTCGCCAGGGTCGAGCGTCACCTCGGTGCCGTCGTCGAGCACCACGACGACCTCGTCGACGATCGGCCCGTCGTCGCACGTCGGCTCGGGCAGCTCGCCGCGCAGCGCCCGCGACGCGCCGGCGGGGATGGTCGCGTCGTCGCCGCCGACGAGCGGCTCGACGAGCGCCGACGAGCGGTACTCGGCGTGGTCGACGACGACCTCGACGTCGGACTCGTTCGTCACGACGATGCCCACGACCCCGTCGCGCACGTCGCCGCGCCCCTGCACGATCTCGGCGCTCAGCGCGGGCGGCCCGCTGCTGGGGCTCGCGCTCTCGCCCTCCCCTGCAGCGCCGCCGCCGACAGGCGCGCACGCCGCGAGCACCGCCGCCATCGCGACCGCGACACCCGCTCGAACGCTCCGCACCCCTCCAGCATCCGCCAGAGTCGAGGGTTTCGGCCCGAAGGGAGATCACTTCGGGTCGAAACCCTCAACTCCGAGCCGAGACGCAGAGAGGGCCTCGTCGCTGCTGCGACGAGGCCCTCTCTCGGTGGTACACCCCCCGGGACTCGAACCCGGAACCAATGGATGAAGAGTCGACCGCTCTACCGGGCCGAGATGGAGAGAGGGCCTCGTCGCTGCTGCGACGAGGCCCTCTCTCGGTGGTACACCCCCCGGGACTCGAACCCGGAACCAATTGGCATGCGGGACGATTTGCGCAGGTGACGTCGATCGACGACGCTCGTAGCGTGCGTGAACCTGTCCTCACGCTCGGCGACAAGGGGGAAGCCGCTTGAACGATGAGGAGCGCGCAGCGTTCACCGAATGGCTGCGCGAAGTCATGCGCGAGGCAACCAATCACGAGGTGTGGTGGATCGACTCGACCGCCAACTCGGTCGCAGACGCTCTGCTCGCCCGGTACGAGATTCGGCAGCGCAGCGCAACGTGACGTACAGGCGAGCGCGCCCAGAATGGGCCATGACTGAGAACGCCTCTACCGATCACTGGACCGATCCGCTGCGCCGCTTCGACCGCTACCTCTCGTCTGCCGGCATCGCCCGATCCACCAGGCAGCTGCGTCACCACCAGCTGCGCCGCGCCGCACGCTGGCTCGCGTGCGCGCCGCACGAGGTGACCTACGAGCGCCTCGAGCGCTACGTCGGGCACGCGGCCTGGAAGCCGTCGACGCGACGCAACGCTCGAGCGGCGCTGCGGGTGTTCTTCGCCTGGGCGCTCGTGCGCGGGCTCGTCGAGTCCGACCCGGCCGCGGCTCTGCCGAGCGTCCGCGTCCCCACGGGCACGCCGCGGCCGGCGCCCGACCACTCCCTCAAGTCGGGGCTGCGGTGGGCTGACAGCCGCGTCGAGCTCATGATCCGCCTCGCGGCGCACGCGGGCCTGCGCTGCGTCGAGATCGCCGCCGTGCGGCCGCGAGACGTCGAGACCGACATGGTGGGCTCGAGCCTGCGCGTCGTCGGCAAGGGCTCGCGCGTGCGCCTCGTGCCACTGCCCGACGACCTCGCCGCGATCGTGCGGAACCACGACGGCGAGTGGCTGTTCCCCGGCCAGATCGACGGGCACCTCTCCGCGGCGTACGTCTCCAAGCTCGTTTCGCAGGCGCTCCCCGAGGGCGTGACGGCGCATATGCTGCGCCACCGGTACGCGACGCGCGCATACGCGGCTGAACGCGACCTACTAGCGGTCCAACGGCTGCTCGGGCACGCCTCCGTCGCCACCACGCAGGTCTACACCCGCGTCCCCGATGGGGCCCTGCGCAGCGCCGCCCTCGCGGCTGCTGCGTGACTCTTCCGCACGATCCTGAAGCGAACGTACCCGCTCGCTCTCGCGGGCCTCACGTACCTGTCGAGCAGTAGGGCGCTCGACCAGTGGCTCGGGATCGCGCACCTGCGTCAGCATCTGCTTGACGCCGTGCAGCACGATCGCACCGACGACGCTCGGGACCAGGATCGCGAGGAAGAACCCAGCGGTTCCGACCGCGAGGGCGAACCCTCCCGACTCCGGCCTTGGCAGGCTCACGATCACCATGAGGCCGGCGACGAGCCAACCAACCGCGGATAGGGCGATGATCCAGCCCAGGGCTGAGGTGTGATGTAGGGGTTTCATGCGCGGATCCTAGCCAGGCTGCTGGGGGTCAGGCTGGGCGTCCGGCTGCGCGACGCTGCCGGTCACAGGCTGCCCGGTCTGCGGGTCGAGGCCAGCGGCGAGCAGCTTGCGCTGAAGCTCGGTGATCTCGTTGTCCTTCGCGCCCAGTCGGCCGTTCGTGTTCCGCTCGACGTTCTCGAGTCGGTCGGCCACCTTCGCCTGCCCGTTCACGGTGACGAAGAACGTGGTCACGATGCCGATCACGAGGACCGTGGTGCTCGTGAAGGTGGCGGTCGCGTCGGGGCGCTCGACGGTGATGTAGGCGATGCCGAGCAGGCCGACGACGGCGACGGCCGCGCCGATCGCGTAGGCGACGGTCTTGTTCATGAGGGGGCTCCTTGTGGGGGGGGGTCAGCGGCGCATGTCGTCGAAGAGGCGGTACGCCTTCAGCTTCCGCATGCTGCGGATGCCGGGGCGGTAGCCGTGGCACGTCTCGAACGCGTCGAGGAGCGCCTCACGGTCGGCTACGGAGCCGATCCTCTTCTGGCCTCGGTCGGTGGCGGTGTACTCGGCGAAGTGCTCGGGATCGCCCGGCTCCTCAATGCGGATGAAGAGCATGTCAGGTGCCTCTCGTCGGATGGGTCGCGGGTAGTCGGCGGGCGCGGATGCGATCGCCTTGGAAGCCTGTGCGTCGAGGAACGGTTTGGGGTCTACGCGGCGGTCCTGGACCCACAGCTCGACGTGGACGTGCACGCCGGTCGAGAGGCCCGTCGATCCCATGACGCCGAGCACGTCGCCCTCGGCGACGGTCTTGCCGAGCGTGGGAGCGTACGAGGCCAGATGCCAGAGGTCGATGCGCAGCGACGCCTTGTCGCCGACGAACACGCCGAGCGCGCCGTACTGGTCGCGCACGCGGACGACAGGCCCGCCGATCACGGCCTGGAGGAGTACGCCCTGCTTGCCGCGCTGCTCCGGGCCGTAGTCGACGCCCCAGTGGAACGAGGGCGTGCTGCCGGCGTTCGTCTTGATCGGGTCGCGGTCGCCGAACGCGCTCGTGTAGACGAGTCGCTCGGGGCTGAGGCGGGCCATCACTCCACCGGCTCGGGGGTGAGTGTGATGATGTGGAAGTAGCCGGGTGCGTCGCCGCCGAAGTGGACGAGCTCGTAGCCCGCCTCCCACTCCTGCTCCTCGCCGCACACGGCGCACGTCATGGTGACCATCAGACTCCCTCCCAGCGGGTGATGATGAGTTCGGCGGACGCGTTGCTCGAGCCGCCCGTCTGCTTCTCGACGCGGAACCAGATGCGCGTGGCGGCTGCGAACTTGATGCGCTGCACGACCATCGGGAAAGTGAACGAACCCACGCCACCCCACGACGAGTCGCGCAGCATCGACCCGCCGCTGGCCGCGTCGCCGGAGGAGAGGCCGGTCCAGATGCTCATGGTCGAGCGGCCGGTGGTGTTGCTCGTGAGCGTGCCCCACAGGTCGAACGAGTACGTGCCCGCTGGGAGCAGGAAGCCGCCGTTGAGCGTGCCGCTCGAGGTGTAGGTGTACGGGAACGGGTTGGGCGATGCTGCTGCGGTGTCCTCGGACGTGAGCGCCAGGAAGTAGCGGTTTGGGCTGTCGGCGATCGAGGATCGAGTCAGCGCGAACTTCCGCATGCTCTGACGGGCGTTCAGGTCCAGCGCGCTCATCTGCGACCGCACGCTCGCAATCGCGGTCGACGTCGCCGACTGTCCGAGGTTGAGCGTGTCGACCATCGGGAAGTCGGGCTCGCTGCCGTCGTACTGGTAGATGCCGTTCGCGTCGATTGCCATGGGTCAGTCCGTCTCGAGGTAGGTGGTGGTCACGTCGGCGGCGCCGTAGTTGTAGACCATCGACTGCACCGGGACACGATCGGCGATGTCGAACAGGTCTCGGAACGGGGCGTGGCGAATGTCGATGGGGCGTCGAATCGTCGTGACCCGCTGGAAGTTCTTCATGAAGCCGACGCGCGCCTCTGCGAGGTCGGGAGGTTCCCAAGCGGTGGGCAGGTCACGCTCTTCGATGTACGCGCGGCGCATGAGTCGCCAGTCGCCGTGGGCGTTCGCGAAGAACAGCCGATCGGGCCGATTGGCGTCGGTGCGGTCCCGGTAGCGGATCATCACCGCGTCGGCGTACTGGTTCTGCCCCTCGGCGAAACCCTCGACGGAGCGACGGGCGGCTATGGACGTCGAGCCATTGCGCTGCGGGATTATCCGCGGAAGCGGGAGGTCAGCAAAGTCGACCTGGTTCATCTTCGTGTCGATCAGGTAGCGCTGCCCCGGCACATGGGTGCGCACCGCGTTGAGCCAGGACCATGCGTTCTCGCCTGTGCGCCAGGGCTCCATCTCGTTACGCCAGGCGATGCCAGTCGTGGGGCTCTGGAGCGCTGCTTGCAGGCTTAGCGGCACGAGGAAGGTGCGGAAGAACTCGCCCCACACGTCATCGAGCGACCACTGGAACACTCCGCCTGGGGAACCGCCCGGGCGCGGCATCCAGTCGGAGCCGAAGTTGATGAGCTCGGTGAGCAGGAAGTCGGCTGACGCGAGCGACACGTTCATCGTGCCGGCCGTCTCGTCTACGGTGACGTCGGTGACGTACAGGTGGATGCGCCGCACTCGCTGCCCGATCGGCGTCGCGTCGCCGCCAAGCGACTGCGGATTCGAGGCCTTGTTGGACCAGTCGAGGGATGCGAGCGTGCCCGGCGCCGAGCCTGCACCGAATGCGGAGAGCGGCCCGGCTGCGACGGCACTGTAGCGAACCTCGATGATCGCGTGCGCACGGGTGAACGGGTCGAACAGCTTCGCCGCCGTCCAAGTCGTGAACGGCACCTTGAGTGACGCCGACACCTGTGGGTTGCGCGTCGAGTCGACCGTGATCGAGCCGTCGAGCACCACCGTGCTCGTGGTGGCGCCGGCAGGCGTCACGAACCAGTCCCAGATGCGGCCGCTCATGCTGCCGTCCAAGCCGCTGACACGATCCACACCGCACCGTTGACGTCGTGCACTCGCTCGATCGAGAGCGCTCCAGTGGTCAGCCAGGTGAACGCGCCAGCCTCGCCCATGCTCGCCGCGAGGTAGTGGCGGGTGCCGTTCGCCAGCGACGCCTCCGCGGCCTTCGCGCGCGTCTGCGCATCGGTGCCAGCGAACATCAACTGGAAGATGCCGGTCCGCGGGCCGTGTGCGCGGATGACGATCGCGACGCCGCCTGTCGGGATTGCCTGCACGACGCTGCGCGATTCGCGCTGCCCCTCGAACTGGAGCACGGCGTCGACCGTCGCGACCGTGACGTTGGGCGTACCGGATCGGTACAGGATTCCGTCGGAGGTGGGCATGGCGTCTCCTAGAACGGGATCGGCACGCCGGCCTGCGTGCGGACGTGGGCGAGAATGGTCGCCGAGCGGTTGCGGACGAGGTTGGAGAGGATGGTCTCGGCCTGGCCGACGATCGCCTGCGCCGTGACCGTGGCGGTCGAGCCGTCGAGCTGGTTCGTCTGGTAGGCGACGTTCTCAATGTCGGTGGACGCCTGCCCCGTTTCGGCGTCGATGATGATCTGCGCACCGTCGGGCAGCGTGTAAACGCTGTCACCGAAGGCGTTGACCTCCGAAGTGGCACCGGCCGTCGTCGTCGCGAGGTTCACCAGCTGCTGGTTGTAGGCGGAGGCCTGCTCCTGCGCGAGCGCGTACGACTCCTCGAGCTCGGTGAGCGCGGCGTTGCCGTTGATGACCTCCTGGTTCGCGCCCTGCTGCGCGAGCGACACGTCACCGTACGCCGAGGTGTTCGCCGCGGCAACGGCGTTCGTCTCCTCCATGCGGGCGTTGAGCGACTCACGCGACGCGAGCAGCGCCGCCTCGTTGCCGATCATCGCCAGCGCCGCAGTTTCCTGAGAGACACCCCACTCAGCGGCGTTGTCCTGCAAGTCCTGGTACGACTCGGTGTAGACCTGCTGCAGTGCAGCGATCTCCTGGGTCGTCGTAAGCACCCGTTGGCCGGACTCGGCGTACGACGTGGCCCACTCGGCCGCGAGCTCGTTGATTCGCTCCTGGCGCTCCTCGACAGCCTCGAAGCCAGCGACAGCCAGACCGATGCCCGCGGCCGCTGCCAGGCCCGCGACAGCGCCGGCAGGACCGAAGCCGCCGAAGGCGTTCGCGGCGATCTCCTGCACGAGGTCGGAGACGTCGTCGAATTCGCCCGAGAACGAAGCCGCGGCCTCGCGGCCAGATGATGCCGCCTCAGACTTGAAGTCGTCGAGTCCCTCGCCAGCTCGATCCAGCCCCTTGCGCGCGTCGTCACCTGCGTCTTCCGCGTCGCGACCGAAGTCCTTCGCGGCGCGTGCCGCATCCTCGAACTCCCGCTCGGCGTCGCCCACGGCATCGTTCAGCCTGTCGACCTCGCGCTTCGCGTCGCCGGGCATGTCCGAGAAGATGCTGAAGTAGTCAGCAGCTTCCTCGCCCGCGTCTGACGCCTCATCGGTGAATCGCTCCACGACGTCCTGCAGGTCTTCGAGGGCACGCTCGGCATCCTTCGTGCCGGCCTGGAAGCGGCGCGCGTTCAGCGCGAGGTCGACCTCCATCGCCATGTCATCGCCTCCCCTCGAGGGCCTCGTGAACGGTTCGGATCGCGGTCTGCGTCCAGAGAGCCGCGAAGCGCGGCAGCAGGTTTTCGACGGTCGGGTAGAACGCCCAACCCTGACGCCGCACACGAGGCCACTGGCGCGTGGTGTGGCGCTTGACCTGATGCGGCTTGCCCTTCGGGCTGCGGCGCGTGTAGGTCGATACCTTGCCGGCGTTCGCGCCGAACTCGATCGCCTTGCCGTAGGCGTTCGGGACGAGCCCGCCCTTGAGCGCGCGCGTCGACGCAGCGGTGCGCATTCGCACGTTCTGGTCCGACACCTGAATGCGAGCGCCGCGCACGAGTACCGCGGACGAGAGCCGCGGCTGGTTCGACATGGCGGCACGCTCTGCGATCTGCTTCGTGAACTCGGGCTCGAGCGCCCGCTTCGACACCTGGCGCACCTGCTTGCGGACCTCGGTCGGGGCGACGCGCAGCGAGAGGATCGCGGCCTGTAGCAGCCGCGATCCCTCGACGTCGATCCGCCCCGGCATCGGTCAGGAGGCCGTCGTGACGATGACGGGCTTGCCCTGCACCTGCAGCGTGACGGTGGCCGCCGCCACGCTGTCGACCGTGCCGCCGACCGCGCCGGCCTGCAGCGTGACGGTGACGCGGAACGCCGGGTTCGTCGCCGACACTACGGCGCCGTTGTTCGGCAGGAACGTGAGCACGACCTCGGCGCCGTCGTTGTCGAAGAGGTAGCGGCTGAGGCTCGTCGCCTGCGACCAGTCCTGCGCGTACGCGAGGGTGCATGCCCACGTCGTGCCGGTCGGGAAGTTGAACACGGCATCCGGGTTCAGTCCCTTCCACGAGACGCTGCCGCTCGAGGGCGTGAGCTCGACCTGCGAGACGTGCTTCTCGAAGTCGCCGACGTCGGTCGCGCCCGACTTGATGTTGAGCTTCACGTTCGACAGCCGCAGCGGCTTGACGTTGATCTGTGCCATGGGACTAGTCCTCTCTGGTGGTGATGACGTGCACGGGAACGTCCCATGCGAGCGTGTTGGTGTCGGGGTCGAGCACCTTCTCGGCCTCGTCCCAAGCGGAGCCGAGGTGGTCTTCGATCACGGCGAGCAGGTCGGATAGCGAGTCCTCGAGGTCGCGCTCGGCCTTGGGCTGGTCGTCGTGGTGCGAGGTGATGCGCACGAGGAGGGTGTGGTCGTACGCGCCGAGGGGAGCGTCGGCCGCGCGTCGGACGCGCTCGTTGCGGACGCGGACCATGGTGCGGTCGAGCGTGTCGGGTGCGCTCTCGACATCGATCACGAGCCACGACTTCGGCAGGTGGTCGCGGAGCGTGGCCGCGACGTACTCGCGTGCGGCCTTCATCCGATCACCGGCTTCCCGCGGCGGGGCCGGAGCATCTGCTGCACCGACCAGTCGAGGGGGAACACGGGTGCGGCGAAGCCCTCGGGGCCGAGGGTCGTCGCGCCGGGGTCCGTCTTGCTGGCGTTCCAGATGTTGCGGGCCTGCATGAGCTGCGCCTGCCGGTAGCGGGTCGGGATCGGCGCGTCGGCGGCGAGCGTCGGTGCGTACTCGAGGCACTGGTGCCGGGCGACGACGAGCAGATCGTGGAGTCGACCGTCGTCAGACGGGGCACCCGACCAGTCGTGGCGTGCGGCGGCGATCGTGTACCAGCCGCCGCCGTCTTCGTGCTCGACGATCACGGGCAGCGGAAGGAGCGACTGCGTGACGCCGGGGGCGCTCATGACGACGCGCAGCTCGTGGCGGCCGGCGACGCCGAGGAGCGGCAGATCGACCTCGACGACCTCGCCGAGCAGCGCGGCGCCGACAGGGATGGTGACGCCGTTCTCCTGGACGAGTTCGGCATCGGCAGCCGTGAAGTCGTCGAGGTCGACGGAGGCAGGCTCGATCGCCACAGGTGCCGGGTGGTCACCGATGGTGAAGTGCATGAGCCTGCCTCCGTCGTCTCGTGTGGGATCAGCTGTCGGCCGTGCCGATGAGCACGAACGACGCGGGGCGCTCGATGAGCGTCTGGAGGTACCCGACCGCGGCGCGGTCGACGCCGCCCCGGGCCACGTCGAGCGCGTCGACCTGGATGGGCGTCTCGCCGATCTCGTTGAAACGGATGCCCTGCTTCGACCCGACGAGGACGGCCGGGGTGTTCTCGATGCCGATGTCGCCGCGGACGACGCGGAAGCCGTCTGCCGTGCCCTCGCCCTTCGTGCCGAAGTCGAAGTTCACGAACTCGGGGATCTTCTCGTGGCCGGTGAAGAGCGCCTGCTGGTAGGCGGCGGTGTTCATGATGGCGAACGTCGGGGTGTCCTCGGCGTCCTCGATCGCGAGGATGCCCTGCATGAGCATGCCGAGCGCGGCGGGGTAGTCGGTCGGGTAGGTCGCGGCGGCGACGGGCGCGCCCGCTGCCTGGACGATGAACGACAGGGCCTTGCGGTCCGTGATCCGCGCGTACGACTCGAGCACGCCCCGCCAGAACGCGGCGATGACCTCCTCACCGCCCGGCAGGTCGAAGAACTCGCGGGCGATGTCGGCCGCGAATCCGTACTTCGTGAGCACGCTCGCGACGAGCGACGTGGACGCGGTGCCGGTCGGCAGCTGCGTCTTGTTGCCTGCCCACTCCTGGACGAGCGCCGTGCCCTGGTCGAGCACGAAGCCCTTGGCGTCCATCGCGGCGATGGTCCCCTGGGTGCCGAGGGTGATGTACTTCCGCTGGTAGGCACGGCCCTTCCACGCCTCGCCGATCCAGGCGGGCTGCAGCACGCCGGTGGCGGGCAGAGCGCCCGAGCCGGTGTGCTTGATGTCGGAGAGCGCGGCGAGCATCTGCTCGGCCTGCGCCTTCTCCGAACCGTGGCCGTGCATGACGGCGGTCATGGCGGCGAAGACGGCGTTGGCGCCGAGCTCCTCCGCCTTCTGGACGTCCGCCTCGGTGGCGGTCGTCGGCGCGACGGCGTTGCCCATCGTCGCCTCCTCTCCTGCCGCCGGGGCGGCCTCGGTGGTCTGCTCGTCCTCGGCGTCGGCCGGGACGTAGGTGGTGGTCTGTCCGTCCGGGGTCGTCACGGTGACGTCCTCGGGCTTCGTGTCGGCGGTGAGCTGCACGTGGTCGCCGTCTCCAGTCGTGGACTCGACCTCGGCCTCGGGCTCCTCGTCGCCCTCCTGCACGTCGCCGAGCGCGAACAGGCCGGCCGACGCGAACGCACCCTCGGTGACGAGGGCGGCACCGGTGAGAGCGGCACCGACTGCGACCGCGCCGGCGCGCACGATGTCGCGCAGCTCGGCGGACAGTCGACGCCGCGACGGGTCCGCGAGGTAGGCGTCGCCCTCGTCGGTGTCAGCGATCGCGAACTCCGCGACGATGCCGACGCCGGGCACCGACTCGAGGGAGGTGGCGCGACCGAGCGGCTGGAACCGGTCGTGCTCGAGGTTCACCGTCACGACGGAGGGGTCGCGCGGCAGGCGCACCGTTCCCTCGGGGAAGGTGATCGGCGCAGTGCCGGACTGGCTGAGACGGGACTCCTCGCCGTACGGCAGCAGCAGGCCACGCACTGTGCGCGGCTTCTCGGCGACGGCCGCGAAGAGGCCAGCCTGGGTGGTGGTCGTGTCGGTCATGGTCAGTCCTCCGTGGGGACGCCGGTCGGCTCGGGGGCCGGCGTGTCGAACTCGGACAGGTCGAAGCGGACGCGCTGCCCGCGCGGCACCACGTCGTCCATCGAGAGCCGGTGCTGGATGGGGTCGAGCCAGAACTTCAGATCGCCGTAGAACCGGGACACCTCGCCCTGCGCGTTGCGGTAGGTCATCGAGTCCTCGGCGACGCCACCGTCGATCAGCGCGACAGGGAGGCCGACGTGGTTGGCGACGTCGATACGGACGGCGTTGCGCGCGTCCTGCAGCAGCGCCTGCGCGTCGTGGCCGGGCGTCTCCATCTGCAGGCCCGGGGGCAGGTAGCCGATCGTGCCGCCCGGCTGTCGGCGAGCCTCCCGCCACTGCGTGAGGACGCCATCGGTACCGGTCACCTCATCCTGCTCGAGCACGACCTCGGACCCCTGCTGGTGGCGGATCACGGTGATCGGGATGGGGTTCTGCGCGCGGTCGACGTACGCGGCCTCGATCGCCTGCGCAGCTCGGAGCGTGTCGCGAGCGTCGTTGAGGAGTCCATTCGTCGGTCCGTTGAACAGCAACACGTCCTCGGCGTCGACGACCTCCATGCCGCCGCCAGGCTTCACGACGACTTCGATCTGCCCGTTCCTGATCTGCCAGCGATCCCACGGGACGCGCACGGCGTCGAGGATCGGGCCGTGCGCCGAGCCGGACGTGCGCGCGCCGCGCTCGAGCGCCCAGAGCGACAGGCCGTGGAAGAGCAGGTCGTCGAGCGTCCAGACCATTCGGTCGTAGGGGTTCTCGAGGCTGTTCGAGCGGTAGAGGAACGTGGGCTGCGTGCGGGCGACCCCGTTGGCGTCGAGGGCTCGGAGCGGCAGCGGTGCGCCTGCGCCGACGATCAGGTTGCGGCTGCGGGCGACGGCGGGCACCTGGATCGCCGCGGCGCGGTTGAGCGGCGCGCTCGACAGAGCGATGCCGAGCGCCTCGGCCGCGGCGATCGCAGGGCTGAGCGTGGAGGCGTCCTGCCAAGGGGCGACGACGGGAAGCGTGCTGCTGCCCTTGCCGCCGAGGATGCTGAGGAGGTCCACGGCAGGGATGCAAGCAGCAGCCCTGCGCGAAGGGGACAGATATCAGGCGACGTAGCGCATGGGGGCGCGCTTGGCAGGCGTCTCGTCGTAGACGCGCAGCGCGAGGGAGACGGCCTCGAGCGCGACGATCTGCGCCTCGGGCGTCGGCCTGCCGAACGCGAACGAGCGCTCGTCGCCGCGGCGCGAGGCGATGAGAGCGGCCTGCGTCAGCGCCTCTTGGCCGTAGTGCCTGAGCCTGGCCGTGTGCACCTCGCGGACGAGCAGCGCGGCCGCAGTCTGCACCTCGAGCCACGACTGTCGCTGCAGGCGCGTGCGAGCTCGAGCCTGCGTGATCTTCTCGACCTCGACGTTGATCTGCCCCTTCGCGTCGTAGACGATGGGGGCGCGCGGGTACTTCGCGGCGATGCCGTTGACGCGCTCGACGAGCCAGTCGCTGCCACGCTCGTACGCGACGAGGCCGACGTGCGCCACGCCGTCGACGCGCCAGGCGATGCCGATCGCGGAGAACGACTGATCGAACGACACCGCCACGCCGAGCGCGAAGTGGTCGGGGCGCACGGTTTCGAGGTCGCCGTCGACCTCGGCGCCATTCCACTTCCCGGGATTGATGATGCCGGCCGTGGTGGCGTCGCGGCCGAACTGGCCGAGGTACTCCTGGGCGAAGCGCTCGCCGCCGATGCGGTCGTAGTTCTGCTTGATCGCGCGCATGGTCGTGAGCGTGCCGACGCCGGGGTGCCCGCGCTCGACGAGGGGGCGCACGAGGTCCCACGTCTCGACATCCTCGACGGTGAGCTCTTCACGGATGCCGTACTTCACGATGCCGTGGAGGATCGACTCGTCGTCGTCGAGCACCTCGGCGCGGTCGGCATCGATGTCGGCCTTGCCCTGCTCGAGCGCATCCCAGAGCAGGTTGCCGGCGCGGAAGTCGGCGGGCGTGCCGGCGATGATCAGCTGCGCGTCGGGGCGGGTGTCCATCGTCGGGCCTGCCGACTGCAGTAGCACCGAGGTGAGCGCCACCGACGCCTCGCCGCCCTCGTCGATGATGATCAGGTCGAACGCCTCGGATCGGAACGACGAGGCCTTGGGCGGCAGGAGCATGATCTGCGAGCCGTTGCCGAAGTCGATCGCCTCGTGCCCGTTCGAGCGCGTGATCTTGAGCGTCGGCCAGTGCTGGTCTGCCCAGCCCTCGATGCGCTCGAACACGTCCATCTTCCAGCGGGCTGCGAGCTTCGTGCCGGTCGAGGCGAACACGATGGCGACGCGGTAGCCGGGACGCTCGAGGCAGCGCCCGATGGCGATCGCGGTCGTGGACTCGGACTTCCCCGAGCGCCTGGGGACGTCGACGGCGACCTGCCCGTAGAGGTGGCGGCCGAACGAGTCGCGGCTCTCGCAGACCTCGAACACTCGCCACTGCTGCGGCGCGATCTTCTCGAAGCCGAGCACGAACATGCCGAGGATGAACTCGCTCTCGAAGGGCTCGAAGCCGTCCGTTGGGCTGATCCACGCCGGGTCGATCCCCGGCGCGCTGTCGCGCGCGGGGAGAGGCTGCTTGCGGCGGGTAGTGAGCGCCATCCAAAAACGCCGGGTCGGTGCGCTCTCGACGGGCGCGGCTCGAGCCGCGAGCAGCGGAACGCAGTGGCACGGGCGCGAGGCCGAGGTCGAGCTCTGCCGGCAGGGCGTCGGGCATCACAGCGAGATCATCCCCTTGCGTCGGGCACGGTTCTCGCGGGCGATCTTGTTGCCGAGCTTCCCGCCTGCCCGCTGGTTGCAGCGCGCGGTGCGGTCGTTGTGGCTGGGCCCGACGTTCCACGCGGCGTACTGGTACTGCGGGTGCGTGCGGCGCGGCAGGCGGTGGCCGACCTCCCACTTCTGCCACGGCATGATCGGCTGCCCACAGTCGATGCAGACGGCTGAGCCTGCGTCGACGGTGGGCTGCATCTGCTTGCGCATCGCCTTCGCGAACGCTTGCCATGCCGAGCCGCGGTGGAAGTCGGTCACGGTCTACTCGGGTCGGTCCGCGTGGCCGAGGTCGACCTCGAGGTGGCGGCGCTGGTCGCGCAGCGCAGTGCGCCGACGCACGAGGTCGTCGAGCGTCGCAGTCTGCTTCTCGATGCCGGCCTGCACCTCGTCGATGCGTTGGTCGAGGATGGCGATCGACGTCTCGATGAGGCGTCGGGTGGTGGTGGTCATCATGCTCGGCGTCCTGCCTTCATCGTCACGCTCGGGTCGCCGCGACGGACCATGCGCTTGTAGTGGGTGGCGCACAGTCCGTGCGCCTTGTGAGGCCGCTCGCACGCCGGGTACTTGCAGCCGCTGGTGTCGTGCTCGTGGTGGAACGTCGACCAGTGTGCGAGCGCGCGGATCTGGGCCTCGGATCGGCGCAGGTGGCCGATGAACGGGCCAAACTGCGTGCCGCACACGTGGCACACCACGACGATCGAGCGGTCGGACTCGTCCAGGTCCATGCGCTTGCCGCGCAGCGTGCTCGGCGCCCTCATGGCTCGCTCCTGTCGTTGAGGTAGACCAGGCCCACCACGGCGATGGCTCCGGTGACGACGAGGCAGACGAGCAGCGCCACGTCCTGCGCGAGCGGCACCCACTCCAGCCAGCCGCTCATCGGTCCGCTCCGGCTTCCATCGCTGCGAGCAACTGTGCGCCGAGGTGCTCGGTGTAGACGGGCGGGAGGCTCTCGTGCATGCCCTTCTCGGTGGCCCAGTCGATCCCGAGCAGGCGCTGCTGCACGGCTCGGGACGGGACGTAGCCGCCCTTGCGGATCGTGCGCGCCTCCACCTTGTCGCGGCGCGCGCCGCCGTAGGACCCCGCAACCTGCATCTTCGGGTGGCGGCAGGGCCGCGGAGCGAGCAGGGCGACGTTCGACTCGAACAGGCGATGCCGCTGCATCCGCAGTGGCGTGCCGTCGTCGTCGAGCACAGAGCCGGGCTCGTGGAACATGGACCAGCAGAGCTTGAGCGGGTCGAGCAGAGGAGCTCCCACGACGTTCTCGATGA
Organism: Agrococcus jejuensis; assembly: GCF_007679035.1. Lineage (GTDB taxonomy): Bacteria > Actinomycetota > Actinomycetes > Actinomycetales > Microbacteriaceae > Agrococcus > Agrococcus jejuensis_A. Next base: position 1,103,889 of record NZ_VEFR01000001.1, read on the forward strand.
TGAACGGCTTGCCGGATGCGACGAGCGCGGCGCGCGTGGGCTCGACCAGCTCGGGGTACTGCACGGAGTGTCCGTGCTTCGTGATGCTGTATGCCTGGCACGGCGGGCTCGCGTGGATCGCGTCGAACTCGTGCCCGTGCTCGAGCACGTACTCGATCGCGTCGGCCTGCACGAACTCGAACGGGTAGCGGTGCTGGTTCTTGATGTCGACGCCGACCACCTCGAAGCCAGCGCGGTGGTAGCCCATGCCGGCGCCGCCCTCGCAGCAGAACAGGTCCAGGAGCCTAGGCACGGGAATCACCGGACTCTCGGAGACGGTCGGCGACCGCCATCTCGTCGTCGGTGAGCTTCCCGCCCCACCAGACCGTCGCGCCGTCCTCGCTGCGGTGCTTGCCGCGGTGCCCAGCGTCGTGCTTGCACTCGGTGAGGATGCCGCCCGTGAGGCTGACGATGAGGGGCGACAGACCGCCGGCCCACGCTTGCTTGCAGCGCTCAGGCATCGGAACCCTCCCCAATGCCGCCCGACTTCGGGTACAGGGCCTCTGCCGCGGCTTCGCAGAGGCGGGCGACCGTCTCCGTCAGGTTCGACCCCGCGAATCCACCGCCTCGCGCCGCCGCCGAACGGATGTTGCGTGCGGCGAGCCGGTAGTAGTTCGCGTCGGCCCGCGCGTGAGGCACGCCGATCGGCCCGAACGGAACCGACGGGATGACCACCTCGCGCGGCTCGTGCTGCCCGCCCTTCATCGATCGCTCCCTTCGGACCCGAAGCTGCTCGACTTCGGGCCGAGGCCCTCGCGCTCGATGCGCTCGAGCAGCTGGCCGAGGGCGACGAGCACGTCCTCGGCGGTCACGTGGGCATCCGTGCTGTCTGCGAAGCCCTGCATCTCGTCGCGAAGCTCGTCGTGCGTCATCGGTCGCTCCCCTCGGAACTGCTCGACTCAGGGTCGACCGGCCGCCACGGCGTGACGGGGCGCATGAACATGGGCGACGACGGGCGCGCTGCGTGCATCGTCTCCGCGAGCAGCACGTTGCGCGTGACGTACATGAGCCCGGGCACCGGCCCGGGTGCCTCGAAGCCGTACTCGTACTCGATCTCAGGCACGATCGCTCCTCTCGGAGTTGCCCAGTTCCCGGCGAGCGACCGCGCCGACGATGCAGCAGGGCTCGTCGACACGGCGATGCCGGCCGTGGGCTGTGGTGCCGCCCCCCGGGGTCAGGATGCGCGCGGCCTCGAGCTCGTTGTCGTAGGGGCGGGCGTGCTTGCCGCTCATCGCTCGAGCGCCTTCTCGAGGAGCGCCTCGGTGACGTGGGTGTGGGCGTTCCAGGCGTCGCGGCTCTCGTCGGTGTCGTCGATGCCCTGCGTGCGCAGGGTCTGCTCGGCGAGCGCGAGCACCTTGGTGAGGGCTTCCTGGTGCACCTCGATGGTGACGTGCCAGCGGCTCATGCGTTGCTCCTGTCGTGGTCCTGGCCTGCTCGGGTGAGCACGCTGGGTCGGTTGCTGTGGTCTGCGAGTCGCTCAAGGACTGCGAGCGCTTCCCCGACGCAGTGGCGGCACTCGAGCGCGGGAATGGTGCTCTCGAGCGCCTTGGCACGCGTCTCGTCTGCGAGGTGATCCCACGCGGGCGTCGTGGCGAGGTGGGTCGCCACGACACCGCGTGCTCGGTAGGGACTGCGAGGAGTGACCACGGCCGCGATGCGGTCGTGGGAGTAGAGCTGCGCGTCGCGAGCGTCCGCGAGCGTGGCCGCGAGTACAACGATGCGGCTCATGCTGCGCTCTTCTCGATGGGCTGCTCTCGGCAGTCGGGGCAGCAGCCCATGGGCTCGCTGTAGCGGTGGGGCTGGCCGCTCGGGTAGCGCACCGAGCAGGTGGGCGTGTGGAAGATCGCCCAGCAGGTCGTGCCGTCGCCCCGACGCGCGCGCACACGGTTCCCAACGTGAGATGCAGGAGGTGTGTGGGTAGAAGGTTGAGAGGACGGTTCGGGGGTCGATTCCGAGGGGGGGTCCCCCATCAGATCCGAGGCCCCCCTCAATTCCGACCCCCCCTCAAGATTGAGGAGGGGTGCAGGCCCTCGCAGAGCGGCCTTGCGGCGCGTGCGGTGGGCCGTGGTGCCGTCGCAGTCGGCGGGGCAGCGCAGGAGGATGTCGTAGCGGTTGGGGCGCTCGTGGTCGGCCATGGAGCGGGTGCCGCCACCCTGGATCTGGCGCCGAATCTCGCCCATGCTCTCGAGCTTCGCGATGTGCTTGCGGGCGCTGTCGCGCGTGACGTTTGCGTAGTCGGCGAGGGTCGCGATCGCGGGCCAGGAGCCGCCGTCGCCGTGGTGGTTCGCAATGCCCATGAGCACGACCTTCGTCGTGCCGGTGGCGCGCGAGTGGTGGAGCGCGAGCACCATGGCCTCGACGCTCATCGCGGCTCCGGGGTGAGCAGGGCGTCGACGTCGGCCGCGAGGAATCGCCGGTGCCCGCTGGGCAGGTACTGCGCGCTCAGCACGTCGTCGGCGACGTAGCGGTCGAGCGTGCGCTGGCTGATCCTCAGGCGCTGCCGGACGTCTGCCGCGGTGAGGTAGTGCACCTCGTCCTGCGTAGTGTCTGACTGCATACGGCAGACCGTAGCATGCCGTGGCGCACTACTGAGGATTCACAGCGCGCGTCTAGGGACGAATGACATGGAATGGCATACGATGCATCCCATGACCAACGTGTTCCCCCTGGCACCTCCAGAGCCAGCGCACTTCGATGCCGTGATCGGCCGGCGCGTTCGCGACCTCATCCGAGGGCGCGCCACTCAGGCAGAACTGGGCGCGGTGCTCGGGCTCGGGCAGAGCGACGTGAGCAAGCGCCTGCGCGGCGCGATCGCATGGAAGGCCGAGGAGCTGCGGCGCATCGCTGACGCCCTGGGCGTCTCGATCGCCGTCGTATACGGCGAAGAGCCGCCGCCTGCTGGCGACGGCTCTTCGGTGGTACACCCCCCGGGACTCGAACCCGGAACCAATTGATTAAGAGTCAACTGCTCTGCCAATTGAGCTAGAGGTGCTCGGCGCATCACTGCGAACCGAGGAACCACACTAGCACGACGCGGAGGGCGTGTCGGACCACGATGATGGACGCATGCCTCTCGCCGTCGGTGACCTCGCTCCGGACTTCGTCCTCCCCGCCCACGACGGCTCGCAGGTGCGGCTGTCCGACCTCCGCGGTCAGCGCGTGATCCTGTGGTTCTATCCCGAGGCGATGTCGCCGGGCTGCACGCAGCAGGCGTGCGACTTCCGCGACTCCATCGAGGCGCTCGCCGCCGAGGACCTCACGGTGCTGGGCATCTCGCGCGACTCGGTCGAGCGCCTGGCGCGCTTCGCCGAGCGCGACGCGATCCCCTTCCCGCTGCTCAGCGACGAGGACCTGCAGGTGCACCTCGCGTACGACACGTTCGGCGAGAAGCAGCTCTACGGCAAGACCGTGCAGGGCGTGCGGCGCACGACGCTCGTCGTCGACGCCGAGGGCCGCATCGAGCACGCCTTCTACAACACCAAGGCGAAGAACCACGTCGAGATGCTGCGCAAGCGCCTCGGATTCGCGTCCGTCGCGACCGACTGAGCCGCCTCAGCGCGCTGCAGGCGGCAGCACCATCGTCGTCGTGCCGAGCGATGGATCGTCGGTCGCGGCCGTCAGCCAGTCCGGCGTCGCACGCAGCACCGTCTGCCACCCGTCGGCGCGATAGCGGCGCAGCGCTGCCGGGTTGAGGTCGACGACCTCGAGGCACGGGCGCAGTCCGGCGCCGCGGATGCCGTCGACGACGGTCGCGAGCAGTCGCGGACCGAGCCCCTGCCCGCGTGCTGCCGGGTCGACGAAGAGCGCGGACACCCAGGCGAGCTCGTCCTCGTCGCAGCCGTGCGCGGACGCGCACGCCTCGGCGGCTGTGCGCGTCGCGCCCGTGCTCGTCTCGACGCCGCGCTGGGCGGCTGCCGACGGCGGCGTGCGCAGCCAGCACGCGTGGCCGACGACGCGCCCGTCCAGCTCCGCCGTCCAGGCTGCCGCGGCGTCGTGCACGTGCAGGAAGTCCTCGACCGGGAAGGGCAGCGAGTCGCGCACCGGGTAGCGGGTGGCGGGCTGCTGCGCCCACAGCAGGTCGACGAGCGGCGACACGTCGGCCACGACCCGCGGCCGGATCGTCGCGGCGCCGCGGCGACCCGCCACCGCCGTCGCCTCTGCGCGTCGCTCGGGGTCCATGGCGCCGATCACCGTTCGGCGACGGCGCCGGCCTCGACGTGCCAGCGACGATCGACGTGCACGGCGTCGAGCATGCGGCGGTCGTGCGTCACGAGCAGCAGCGTGCCGGCGTACGACTCGAGCGCCTGCTCGAGCTGCTCGATCGCCGGCAGGTCGAGGTGGTTCGTCGGCTCGTCGAGCACGAGCACGTTGACGCCGCGCGCCTGCAGCAGCGCCAGGCCGGCACGGGTGCGCTCTCCGGGCGACAGCTCGTCGACGGGACGACCGACGTGGTCGGCGCGCAGGCCGAACTTCGCGAGCAGCGTGCGCACGTCGGCCTGCGACCAGTCGGGCACCTGGCGCTCGAACGCGTCGGCGAGCGGCGTCGACCCGGCGAGCACGGCGCGCGCCTGGTCGATCTCGCCGATCGCGACGGACGCGCCGAGCGACGCCGAGCCCGCATCCGGCTCCCGACGACCGAGCAGCAGGCGCAGGAGCGTCGACTTGCCTGCGCCGTTCGGTCCCGTGATGCCGATGCGGTCGCCCGCGCGCACCTCGAGCGACAGCGGGCCGAGCTCGAAGGCGTCGTCGCCGGATCCCTGTCGCACGACGGCACCCGAGAGCGTCGACACGACGCTCGAGCCGCGCGGCGCCGCGGCGATCGACATCTCGAGCCGCCACTCCTTGCGCGGCTCCTCGACCTCGTCGAGCCGTGCGATGCGCGACTCCATCTGGCGCACCTTCTGCGCCTGCTTCTCGCTCGACTCCGACGCCGCCTTGCGTCGGATCTTGTCGTTGTCGGGCGCCTTCCTCATCGCATTGCGCACGCCCTGGCTCGACCACTCGCGCTGCGTGCGCGCCCGCGCGACGAGGTCGGCCTTCTTGTCGGCGAACTCGTCGTACGCCTCGCGCGCGTGCCTGCGCGCCGTCGCCCGCTCCTCGAGGAACGCGTCGTAGCCGCCGCCGTAGACGCGATTCGTCGACTGCGCGACGTCGAGCTCGAGCACCTTCGTGACGCAGCGCGCGAGGAACTCGCGATCGTGGCTCACGAGCACGATGCCGCCGCGCTGCTCCTGCACGAAGCGCTCGAGACGGTCGAGGCCGTCGAGGTCGAGGTCGTTCGTCGGCTCGTCGAGCAGCGCGACGTCGAAGCGCGACAGCAGCAGCGCCGCGAGGCCCACGCGCGCCGCCTGCCCACCGCTCAGCGCCGTCATGAGGGAGTCGGGTCCGACGCCGGCACCGGATGCGAGGCCGAGGTCGGCGAGCACCTCGGGCAGCCGCTCGTCGAGGTCCGCGGCGCCCGAGGCGAGCCATCGATCGAGTGCGACGGCGTAGACGTCGTTGGGGTCGCGGCCGTCCGCCCGCGGCGACGCGTCGCCGAGCGCCGCAGCGGCCTCGTCCATCTCGGCCGTCGCCTGCGCGCAGCCCGTGCGCCGCCCGACGTGCTGCGCCACGGTCTCGCCGGGCACGCGCTCGTGCTCCTGCGGCAGCCAGCCGACGAACGCATCCGCCGGATCCGTCATGACCGAGCCGTCCTGCGGCGCATCGACGCCGGCGAGGATGCGCAGCAGGGTCGACTTGCCGGCGCCGTTCGCGCCGACGACGCCCACGACGTCGCCGGGCGCGACCGTGAGGTCGAGACCCTCGAAGAGGGTGCGGTGGCCGTGGCCGCCCGCGAGCTCCTTCGCGACGAGGCGCGCGCTCATCCGGCGTCGCCGTCGAGCTTCTCCTGGCGCTCGCGCGCCAGCCACTCGCGCGTCGGCTTGCGGAACACGATGATGAGCGCGGCGAGCGCAGGCACGAACATCGCGAGGGCGAGGGGCACGGGGCCCTCGGCGCCGTTGAACGTGCCGAACGAGATGCCCAGCTGCAGCACCTGCCACACGACGACGGCGGCACGCGACCACGAGCGGCCATCGAGCACGCCCCGTCCGGCCTGCAGCAGGAAGAACGAGAGGCCGACGAGGCACGCGCCCCAGAACAGCCCTGCCGTGACCTCGCGGGCCTCGCCGCCGATCACCGTGACCACCGACCAGATCGCCACGCCGAGCACCGCGACCGCCTCGAGGAAGACGATGATCGCCAGGATCCCCGCCGCTCTCGGGCGTTCGCTCATCGCTGCATCCATCAGACCTCTTGCCCTGCCTTCGACCCGTGTGGGAGAATCGCTCCTTGGGTCGCTGGCGAGGACGCCGCCCCATCTGAGTCTTGTCGTGCACTCGTTGCACGAGTTCTACCTCTCACCACATTACAAGGAGTGCCTCTATGGATTGGCGCGATGACGCCGCATGCCTGACGGTCGACCCGGAGCTGTTCTTCCCGATCGGCAACACGGGTCCTGCGATCGATCAGATCGAGAAGGCCAAGACCGTCTGCGCGCGCTGCCCCGTGACGGAGCAGTGCCTCCAGTACGCCCTCGAGACCAACCAGGACTCGGGTGTGTGGGGCGGTCTGAGCGAGGACGAGCGTCGCGCCCTCAAGCGCCGCGCCGCCCGCGCCCGCCGCGCCAGCTGACGCGAGGTTCCCACGACCGACGGGTCGACCCCTACGGGGGTCGGCCCGTCGTCGCGTCCGGCGCCGGCACGCGCACAGTCGTCGACCGCGACGCGCGCCGCGCGTCCCCCGCTCGTGGCGACTAGTCGCGGTCGAGGAACCGCAGCGGCACCGAGATCGTGACCTCGGTGCCCTGGTCGACGCGCTGGCCCCAGTCGATCGCGCCCGAGAGCTCGCCCGTGATGAGCGTCTTCACGATCTGCGTGCCCAGGCCCGAGCCGACGCGTCCCGCGGGCAGACCCGATCCGTTGTCGCAGACCCGCACGGTGAGCGTGTCGTCGTCCCGGTCGGCGTTGATGCGCACGAGCCCGTCGCGCCGACCCTCGAGGCCGTGCTCGACGGCGTTCGTCACGAGCTCCGTGAGCGCGAGGGCGAGCGGCGTCGCGTAGGCCGACGGCAGCACGCCGAACGACCCGCGCCGCTCGGTGCGCACGGTGGCGTTGTGGATCGACGCGACCTCGCTCGTGAGCTTGAGCGTGCGATCGAAGACGGCGTCGAAGTCGACCGACTGGCTCAGCCCCTCCGACAGGGTGTCGTGCACGACCGCGATCGACGCGACGCGTCGCTCGGCGTTCACGAGCGCCTGCTGCGCCTCGTCGGAGTGCGTGCGGCGCGCCTGGATGCGCAGCAGCGCCGCGACGGTCTGCAGGTTGTTCTTCACGCGGTGGTGGATCTCGCGGATCGTCGCATCCTTCGTGATGAGCGACTGCTCCTGGTGCCGCAGCTCGGTGACGTCGCGCGCGAGCACGATCGCACCGATGCGGTCGCCGCCCCGGCGCAGCGGCACGGCGCGCAGCGAGATCGTCACGGCATGCGTCTCGATGTCGGTGCGCCACGGCGCGCGGCCGGTGACGACGAGCGGCAGCGTCTCGTCGACGTCGTGCGACTCGTCGATGAGCTCGGTCGTCACCTCGGCGAGCGACCGCCCCTCGAGCTCCTCGCGGAAGCCGAGGCGCACGAACGCCGAGAGGGCGTTCGGGCTCGCGAACGTCACGTTGCCTGCGCTGTCGAGGCGGATGAGGCCGTCGGAGGCGCGGGGCGCGCCGCGGCGCGGGCCCGTGGGCGCCGACTCGTCGGGGTAGTCGCCGACCGTCATCATGCGCAGCAGGTCGTCGGCGCACTGCTTGAAGGTGAGCTCCTGACGGCTCGGCGTGCGCTCGGCGACGTTGGAGTGGGTCGTGATGACCGCGACCGTCTCGAGATCGCCGCCGACGCGGCGCGCGACGGGCACGGCGCGCACGCGCGTGTCGCCGTCCGTGCCGGGCTCGGGATGCGTGCCCTCGACGATGCGGTGCGACGAGAACGCGTCGTCGACCTGCCCGCGCCACGCGTTGCGCACCGGCTGGCCGATGAAGTCGCGGTAGAACAGCGTGCCCGACGAGGACGGCCTCGCGTGCGAGAGCGCGATGAAGCCATCGGGGCCCTCGGTGGGGAGCCAGAGCACGACGTCGGCGAACGCGAGGTCGGCGATGAGCTGCCAGTCCCCCACGAGTCGGTGGAACCAGGGCACGTCCGGAGCATCGGCGAGGGCGTGCTGCTCGACGAGCGTCGCGAGGGTGGTCACCCCCGTCAGCGTAGTGCGATCCGCAGGCCTCTCCTGCGCGTCGCTCGGGACGCGGCACGCGCCGCCGCGCGCGTCGGCTCGGCGGGCAGCAGCGTGAGCGCGGTCGCCTGCATCGCCCTGCGCAGCCGCGAGCGACCCGCGACGTCGACGAGCGGCCTCGCCGACAGCAGCGCCGCATCGGCAGCGCCCTGGTCGAGCGGCCACTGCGCTGCAGGCGCGATGCCGCCGAAGCGCTGCAGCGTCTGCGCGACGCCCGTCTCGGGTGCGAGGCCCGACGCACCCGTGCGCACCTTGTTCACGACGACGGCGACGCGATCCGACGGCACGACGTCGACGAGGTCGGGATAAGCGCGCAGCAGCCGCATCATGCCGACCGGGTCGCCGCCGGCGAGCGCCACGACGCGGTCGGCGGCACGCAACGCGGCGATGGTCGCGGCGTTGCGGCGCGGGCCGAAGACGTCGCTCGAGATCTCCTCGTCGCGCTCGAGGCTCGCAGCGACGTCGACGACCGTCCAGTCCACCCAGTCGCGGCACGCCTCCAGCACCCCCGCGACGCGATCGGCCGCGAGCTCGGGCCAGCGGCCCGCGCGCGTGATGCCCGTGAGCACGCGCAGGGCGCCCACCGACGACTCGACCGTCTGCGCCACGCGGTCGAGCTCGTCGACCGTGAGGCTGCCCGTGCGCACGAGGCGCGCGGCGGCGGCGAAGCCCGGCGCCTCGTCGAGCAGGCCCAGCGCGGGGGCGACGGATGCGGCGTGGCTGTCGGCGTCGACGATCGCGACGCGCTGCCCGCGGGCGGCGAGCTCCGTCGCGAGGCCGATCGCCGCCGTCGTCCGCCCAGGAGCCCCTGCGGGACCCCAGACGGCGAGCACGCGACCGCGGGGACGCTGCTCGCGGGCGGCCGTCGGCGTGACGATCGCCCATTCGATCGCCGGGAACCCGTCGGCGAAGCGCACCGACTCGACGCCGAGCGCGCGAGCCCTGCCCGCCTGCGCCGCGTCGTCGACGACCGCGACGACGCGCACGCCCGCGGCGTCGCAGACCCGCACGAGCTCGGCGTCGAGATGCGGCTCGTCGGGCGAGACGAGCACGGCATCGACCTCGACGTGCGCGAGGCGCTGCACGAGCTCGCTCGCCCGTGCCGCACGCACCGCGATGCGGTGGCCGTGCCGCTGCGCGAGGTCGGCGAGCGCATCCTCCCGCTCGAGCGGCGCCGAGATCGCGAAGACGGTCACGGCGCCACCGGGGTCGCCACGGGCACGACGTGCACCGCGTGGGCGTTGGCGACGGCGTCGAGCACGCCTGCGACGTCCTCGCGCGGCACGAGCACCTCGAGGCGCACGGCGTCGTCGGCGATGATGCCCTCGTCGGCCAGGAGGCCGACGACGATCGCGTCGCCCACGAGCACCGTGGCCGCCTCGAACGAGCCCTGCTCGCCCGGCGGCGCGGCCCACACGTCGACGACGCTGCCCTCGACGACCGTCGAGGCGATGCCGCCGTCGAGCGCGAGCACCACGGTCGCGAGGTCGACGGAGTCGGCGTCGCCCAGCGCCGTGAGGGGCAGCGCCTCCCCCGCACCGACCGGCGACACGACGACGAGGCCCTCGGGCGTCGCCTCGCCCGCGAGGTACGCATCCGTCGCGCCCTCCATCCGCAGCTCGACGGCCTCGACGTCGCCGGCGCCGATCACGTCGCCCGGCAGCAGGGTGTCGCTCGCGACCCACACCGTCGTGGATCGGCTGGTCGACTGGATCACGAGCCACACGCCGACGATCGACACGACGACGAGCACGGCGCCGATCGCGAGCCTGGGGTCGAGCCACGCGCGTCGCATCCGAACCTCCTGGGAATCGGGGGCACCCGGCCGGGTGCGTGCAGGTACCGTGCCAGATGCCGCGCGGCGGCGGCCCCCGCTCTCCACAGGAGACCGACTCTCCACAGGCAGGGATCGCGCTCACGGCGACCGAGAGCATCATGGACCCCGTGAACGAGCGACGCTTCCTCAGCGCGGCAGACGCCGCCGAGGTGCTGGGCGTCGAGCCGCGAGAGGTCGTCGACCTCGTCGACTCCGGCTCGCTGCCTGGCATCCGGGTGGCCGGCGGCTGGCGGATCGAGCTCGCGGTGCTGCAGTCGTGGATCGACGAGCAGTACGAGGCGCAGCGTCGCGGCGCGCTGTGGCAGGAGTCGCAGACGGCGTCGATCGCCGATCTCTTCGGCCACTTCAAGCGCCGCTGAGTCCGCGGCGCGCGGGGCCCGGCCGCTACGGCAGCCGCACCCAGTCGATCGCCGCGAAGGGCACGAGCTCGACGCCCACGACGTGCCGCGGATGCCGCGACGTGCCGGGCTCGTGGATCGCGAGGTCGAGATGGTCGCGCGCGACGCGGTCGATCGTGCCGGGCAGCGGCGCTGGGCAGCGGAGCTCGACGGGAGCGCGGCGTCGCGAGAGATCGCGCAGGGCGAAGCCGAGGCTCAGGCGCGCCGCGAGCGACGGCTGGCCGCCCGCTCGTGGCTCCTCCGCCTCGAGGGACCGCACGACCGCATCCTCGTCGAGCCGCACGCCCGCGATCGAGCGCATCGGCACGATGCAGCCCGCGCCGTCGGCGGCGCCGTCACGGATGGTGCCGCTCAGCCAGTCCTTGCCGATCGCGAGCCGCTCGATGCGCAGCCGCTCCCCCGAGCGCAGTCGCAGGTCGAGCGACCTCGGTGCCGCGCGCAGCCGCTCATGCAGCTCGAGCCTGCCGACGCGGAAGCGCTCCTCCTCGGCGAGCGTGTCGCGCTCGTGCGCACCCAGCTCGGCCTCGAGCTGGCTCTCGAGGTCGTCGAACAGGTCGTCGAAGCGCACGCGCCGACGCTAGCCCGACGAGGGAGCGACGCCCGCACGCTGTCCACAGCCGCACCGCATGCCACAGGTCGACGTTCTCCACAGATGGGGAGTTCTGCCCATTCCCAGCGAGCACCCACCGGTCTACCGTTGCCGCCACGCATCGGGACAGGAGCACAGGGCCATGGCACGCGCGAGGATGTCGACCGCCGAGGTCGACGAGTACTTCGACTACCAGCCGTGCTCCACCATGGACCTGCCCGACCCGACGCCCCTCGTCGACAACCTCACGCGGTGCGTCATCGAGGTGCTGCTCGGCACCCGCGAGGTCGAGCAGGTCGCCCGCTGGGTCACCGAGGACACCTACCTGCACCTCGCCCGCCGGTCGATCGCCGCGCGGCGCACGCGAGCGCTGCGCAGGCAGCAGCCGGTGCGCGCGCACTACGAGATCGGGCCGCTCGTCGTGACGCATCCCGCCGACGGCATCGTCGAGGCGACGGCGATCGTGCGCTCCCCAGGCCGCACGCGTGCGGTCGCGATGCGCCTGGAAGGCCTCGACGACCGGTGGCGAGCCACCGCGGTGCACGTGCTCTGATCGAGCCCGGCGACGCTCAGCGCCGCTGGTCGCCCGGCTCGGCCGTGGGCGTCGCGGCACCGCCCGCCGTGTCGGTCGCGGTCGGCTCCGCGGCGGCATCCACGGGCGTGCCGTCGGCCGCAGCCGTCTGCTCCGCGGCGATCTCGGCACGCACCTCCTCGCGGTACTTGAGGCGGCGCACGCGGCGGTTCATGTCGAAGAGCAGGAAGCAGACCGCGATCGCGACGACGGCCGTGGCCGCGAAGCCGATGACGCCCGGCGTCACCGACTCGGGGTCGTACGCGGGGGCGCTCTGCGCGAGCATGGCGAGCATCGGGGTCACTCCTCGTCGATCCCTGCGAACAGGTCGGTCTCGGGCAGCTGCTCACCGACGCTCGAGCGCACGAGCTCGAAGTCCTCGGTGGGCCACGCACGGCGGACCACGTCGTGCGGCCAGAAGAAGTAGGGCGTGTCGGGCGCGACCTGGCTCGCGTGCGCGCGCAGCGCGGCATCGCGGGCGTCGAGGTGGTCGCTGACGTCGACGCGCGTGGTGATGCGCGGCGTGCGCCCCTTCATCCACTCCGCCATCTCGCGGATGCCCTCGATGCGGTCGGAGTGCGGGTCGTGCAGCTCGTAGTCGGCGAGGAAGGCCGAGACCTTGTCGGACGACGACATGCGGTCGTAGTAGACCTTGGACACCGACCACGGCGCGCCGAGCTCGGGATCCTCGTCGCGCGCGGCGTGCTCGACGGCCCACATCGTGATCTCGTGGCAGCGGATGTGGTCGGGGTGCGGGTAGCCGCCGCGCTCGTCGTACGTCACGACGACCTGCGGTCGGAGACGACGGATGACGCGCGCGAGCACGCGGCCCGAGACCTCGATCGGGATCGTCGCGAACGACAGCGGCCGCACGGGCTCGCCCTCGTCGGGCAGGCCCGAGTCGAGGTAGCCGAGCCAGAGGTGGTCGACCCCGAGCGCCTCCTGCGCGCGACGCATCTCGACGCGGCGCAGACCCGCCATGTCGCGCGCGGCATGCACGGTGTCGACGAAGGACTCGTTGAGGATGTCGCCCGACTCGCCGCCGGTGCAGCTGACGACCGTGACCTGCGCGCCCTCGGCGACGTACCTCGCGACGGTGCCCGCGCCCTTGCTCGACTCGTCGTCGGGATGCGCGTGCACGCTCAGCAGGCGGCGCATGGCTCCTCCGGTCGCAAGTAGGCTGGTCTTCGGGACCCTTCGATCCTCCCACGGAACCGCCGACATGACCGACCTCGCCGCCCGCTACGGACGCACGCCCGAGCGGCGGCGGCGTGACCGGATCATCGGCATCTCGGTCGCCGCGGGCATCGTCGTCGTCATGCTCGCGTGGGTGATCTGGGGCGGCCTCGCCGACCCGCGCGGCACGATCGACACGCAGGACACCGGCTCGACGCGCATCGACGAGCGCTCGATCCAGATCGACTTCACCGTCACGGTGGAGCCAGGCACGCCCGTGCGCTGCGCCGTGAACGCCTTCGATCGCCACCACTCGACGGTGGGCTGGGTCGAGCTCGACGTCGAGCCGTCGGAGCAGTGGACGACGCCCCAGAGCGTGGTCGTGCGCACGGCCGACGAGGCCATCGGCGGATTGGTCTACCGCTGCTGGCTGCGCTAGGCTCGCGGGCACTGCCGGTCCGCTCGGGCCGGCTTCCCGCATATCAGGAGACCTCATGCCCGACACGACGGAGACCTGGCTCACGCAGGAGGCGTACGACCGCCTCCAGGCCGAGCTCGACAACCTGACGGGGCCCGTGCGCGTCGAGATCGCGAAGCGCATCGAGGAGGCTCGCGACGAGGGCGACCTCAAGGAGAACGGCGGCTACCACGCCGCCAAGGACGACCAGGCGCAGATCGAGGCGCGCATCGCGCAGGTCACGCACCTGCTGCGCACGGCCAAGGTCGGCGAGGCGCCCGCAGCCAACGGCGTCGTCGAGCCCGGCACCGTCGTGAAGGCGACGATCGCGGGCGCGAAGCAGACGTTCCTCGTGGGCAACCGCGAGATCCACGAGACCGGCGACGACCTCGACGTGTACTCGGAGTCGAGCCCCATCGGCGCGGCCGTGCTCGGCCTCAAGATCGGCGAGTCGACGACCTACACGGCGCCGAGCGGCAAGGAGATCGCCGTCGAGATCCTCGACGTCGAGACGTACCGCAGCGCCTGACGCCGACCGGCAGCGCACGCAGCAGCACGAAGGGCCGCCCGCATCGCGGGCGGCCCTTCGTCGATCTGCGGGTCAGACCTCGTGCGGCTCGTAGCCGGCGCGACGCAGCGCCTCGAGCAGTCGCTGCGCGTGGTCGGGGCCGCGCGTCGTGACCGACAGCTCGATCGCGACGGCGTTGATCTGCGTCCACTCGTTGTGCCGCGTGTGCAGCACCTCGACGACGTTCGCCTGCTCGTCGGACAGGATCTGCGCGATGATCGCGAGCTGCCCGGGACGGTCGGGCAGGTCCATGCGGATGCGCAGGTAGCGCTGCGACGCGACGAGGCCGCGGCCGATGACGCGCTCGAGCACCATGGGGTCGACGTTGCCGCCCGAGAGGATCGCGACGGTCGATCCCGCATCCCGCACGGCACCCGTCATGATCGCGGCGGTCGTCACGGCACCGGCGGGCTCGGCGACGAGCTTCGCGCGCTCGAGCAGGGCGATGATGGCGCGGGCGATGTCGTCGTCGGTGACCGTCACCACCTCGTCGACGCAGGCGCGGATGATCTCGAACGGCAGCTCGCCGGGGCGGGCGACGGCGATGCCGTCGGCGATCGTGGGGAACGTCTGGATCGTCGTGGGAGCGCCGGCCTCGAGCGAGGGCGGGTAGGCGGCTGCGGCGCTCGCCTGCACGCCGACGATGCGGATCTCACGGCCGAGCTCCGCGGCGCGCTGCTTCGCGGCCGACGCGACGCCGGCCGCGAGGCCACCGCCGCCGATCGGCACGAGGATCGTCTCGACGTCGGGCTGCTCGTCGAGGATCTCGAGGCCGACCGTGCCCTGGCCGGCGATGATGTCGTGGTGGTCGTACGGGGGCACGAACGTCGCGCCGGTCTCGGCGACGTGCGCGATGGCCGCCTGCAGCGCCGTCTGGAAGTCGAGGCCGCGCAGCTCGATGCGTGCGCCGTAGTCGCGCGTCGCCTGCACCTTCGGCAGCGCGGCGCCCATGGGCATGAAGATGGTGGACTGGATGCCCAGCTGCGACGCGGCGAACGCGACGCCCTGCGCATGGTTGCCCGCCGATGCGGCGACGACGCCGCGCTCGCGCTGCTCGGCGGTGAGCTTCGAGAGCATGTTGTAGGCGCCGCGGAGCTTGTAGGCGCCGGTGCGCTGCAGGTTCTCGCACTTGAGGTGCACGGTCGAGCCGAGCATCCCCGACAGGTGCCGCGAGAGCTCGACGGGCGTGCGCTGGATCACCGCTGCGACCGTGCGCTGGGCCTCGCGGAACTCCGCGAGCGTGGGGCCGGGGATCGTGCCCAGGGCGTCGAGCGAGGTCATGCGACCGGGACCTCCGTGAGCCCGTCCGGGCGAGGATTCGTGCGCCACGAGCCCGTGGCGACGGTCTTGATCGCCACGTTCAGGAACGCGACGACCGGCACGGCGAACAGCGCGCCGGGGATGCCGGCGACGATCGAGCCGCCGGCGACGGCGAGCACGACGGCCAGCGGATGCACCTTCACGGCCGTGCCCATGATGAACGGCTGCAGCACGTGCCCCTCGATCTGCTGCACGAGCAGCACGATGCCGAGCATGATGATCGCCGGGATGGGGCCGAGCGCGATGAGCGCGACGAGCACGGCGATCGCGCCGGTCGTCACGGCGCCGACGACCGGGATGAACGAGCCGAGGAAGACGAGCACGGCGATGGGCACGACGAGCGGCATGCCGCCGTAGAAGAGGCCGAGGATGAAGGCGCCGAGGCCGATGCCGATCGCGTCGATCGCGGCGACGACGAGCTGCACCCGCACGAAGTTGCCGAGCGTCACCCAGCCGGCGCGGCCGCTGCCGTCGACGGCGGGGCGGGCTCGGCGCGGGAAGATGCCGACGATCCAGCGCCAGATGCGGGCGCCGTCGAAGAGCAGGAAGATCGTGGCGAAGATCGTGAGCAGCAGGCCGACGACGAGATGGCCGAGCGACGAGCCGACCGACAGGGCGCCCGACAGGATCTGCTGCGTGTCCTGCTGGATCGCCTGCACGAGCGTGTCGGTGTACCGCGAGATGTCGGCCTCGGTGAGGTGCAGCGGCGACTCGAGCAGGAACTGTCGCAGACCGTCGTACGAGTCGATCGCGCGCCGCTGCAGGTCGGGGTAGCCGTCGCGGATCTGTGCGACGGCGAGCCAGAACAGCGCGGTGACGGCCGACAGCAGCAGCACGATGGCGACCGCGACGGCGAGGCCGCGCGGCCAGCGGCGGCGCTGCAGCCACTCGACGAGCGGGATCGTGAGCGCCGTGAGCAGCGCGGCCACCATGAGCGGGATGACGATGATGCGCAGCTGGGCGACGAGGAAGAAGACCGCAGCGAGCGCGCCGGCGACGACGAGCAGCCGCCACGACCACGCGCCGGCGATGCGCAGCGCGGGCGGCACGGCCTCGGCGACCTCGCGCGAGTCGGCGACCGGGCGCGGCTCGGCGACCCGTCGATCGCGCCCGCCGAACAGCCTCATGGCCCACGAGCCTAGCGACGCGCGTGCCCTGTTCGGCACATGCGTCCGCTGTGCGCGCGCGATGGGGACGCGCCGCGGTTCCTCGCGGCGTGTGCCGATCGTCGCCCGACCTCGCGCGCATGCGCGTCGGAGGGTCGCCGTAGGGTCGGATGCATGGCTCGAGCACGGCTGTCGGCGGCGGAGGCACGGCGGATCGCATTCGCGGCCCAGGGCTTCGGCGCTCCCCCACCGGTCGTCGGCACGCGACAGCTCTCGGGCGCGTTCGCGCGCCTCGGGCTGCTGCAGCTCGACACCGTCAACGTCTTCGAGCGCAGCCACTACCTGCCGATGCTCGCGCGCCTCGGTGCCTACGACCGCGCGCTGCTCGATCGGCTCGTGACGCACGACCGCCGACCACGCGTGCTCGGGCGCACGACGGAGCTGTGGGCGCACGAGGCGGCGATCGTGCCGGTCGACGACGTGCCGCTGCTGCGCTTCCGCGCCGACCGGTTCCGCGCGAAGCACGCGGCATGGTTCGACGCGCACGCGACGCTCGTCGCCGAGCTGCACGCCATCATCCGCGACCGCGGCCCGTCGACCGTCGGCGAGCTCGAGCATCCGGCGAACGTGCGTGGCACCGGCGGCTGGTGGGACCGCGGCGACGCGTACCACGCGGTGCACGCGATGTTCCGCGCCGGCGAGCTCGTCGTGCTGGGCCGCAGGCGATTCGAGCGCGTGTACGACGTCGCCGAGCGCGCGCTGCCCGCGTCGCTGCAGCACGTCGTGCCCGAGGAGGAGGCGACGGTCGAGCTCGTGCGGCGAGCCGCGGTCGCGCTCGGCGTCGGCACGGTCGACGACCTGCGCGACTACCATCGGCTCGCCTACCTCGCCGATGCGAGGCGCGCGATCGAGTCCCTCGTCGACGCCGGGGAGCTGCTGCCCGTGACGGTCGACGGATGGGGTGCGCCCGCCTACCTGCACACGGCCCAGCGCATCCCGCGCAGCATGGATGCGACTGCGCTGCTGTCGCCGTTCGACCCCATCGCATGGCATCGCCCGCGCGCGCTGCGCATGTTCGACTTCCACTACCGGATCTCGATCTACACGCCGCCCGAGGAGCGCGAGCACGGCTACTACGTGCTGCCGGTCGTCGTGGGCGACGAGATCGTGGGCCGCATGGACCTCAAGAGCGATCGGCGCGCGGGCGTGCTGCGCGTGCAGCACGCGCACGTGGAGCCGGCGTTCGCGGATCGCGCGGGCGAGCTCGCGGCACGGATCGCGCCGCGCGTGCACGAGGCGGCCGCGTGGCAGGGGCTCGACGCCGTCGCCGTGACGGGGCCGGGCACGTGGGCCGCCGACGTGCGCACGGCGCTGACGGCGAGCCCGTCGGGCTAGAAGGCGATGCGCGGCGGCTCGGCGGTGCCGCCGCCCGCCTCCTCGTACTCGGGCGCGGGGATGCGCCCGGCGTAGAGCGACGTCGGGAAGCGCTTGCGCAGTGCCTCCCCCTCGCGCGTCGCCGCATTGACGGCGCGGCGCTCCTCCTGCACCCAGTCGTTCGACTCGGCGACGTCGGCGGCATCGCCTGCGGCCTTCGACTCCTCCACGGCCGCGCGCGCCGTCGCGAGGCGCGCGCGTGCGTCGACGATCGTGTCCCGCGCCTTCGAGACCCGTCGCACGGCCACCACCTGCCAGACGACGATGGCGAGCACGATGACGGCGACGGCTGCGACGATGGCGAGCACGATGGGGTCGAGCGGCATGGCTCCCACGCTACCGGCGTCGCGTCAGCCGATCGTGCGGCGCAGGTACGGGTTGTCGAACGTGCGATCGGGGTCGAGTCGATCGCGGACGGCGCGGAAGTCCGCGAGCGTCGGCAGCCGCGGCTCGAGGTCGGCGGCGGTCTGCGTGTGCAGCTTGCCCCAGTGCGGGCGGCCGTCGTGGTCGAGCATGATGCGCTCGACCTCGGCGAAGTGCGCGCGCGGATCCTCCCGCCAGTAGCGATGCACGGCCACGTAGCCCGTCTCGCGGCCGTGCGCCGTCGACAGCAGGGCGTCGTCGGCGGCGACGGCGCGCACCTCGACGGGGAAGGTGATGCGCCAGCCACGACGCTCGACGAGGGCGCGCATCGCGCGGAAGGCGCTCGGCACGGCATCGAGCGGCATGCCGTACTCCATCTCGCGGAATCGCACGCGGCGGGGCGCGACGAAGACGCGGTCGGAGCGGTCGCGCACCTCGGGTCCGGCGAACTGCGTCGATGCCGCGCGGGCGATGCTCGGTGCGAGCGCGGGCACCGCCGACGCGGCGCCGCACAGGGCAGCCCACGCACCGTTGGCGAGCAGCTCCCGCTCGGCGAGCCGACGGATGCGGCCGGGCCCGATGGGTGGGGCGTCGGCGGGCCCGCGCGTGCGCGTCATGGTGATGGCGGCGTCGGTGCCGTGGAACCAGTACCACTCGACGTGGTCGGCGCCGCCCGCCCGCTCGCGCCAGGCATCCAGCACCGCATCCAGCGGCTCGACGCGCTCGACCGCGTGGAGCGTGAACGCGGGGGCGCACCGCAGCGTGACGTCGACGAGCACGCCGAGCGCGCCGACGCCGAGCCGCACGGCGGGCAGCAGGTCGGGATGCTCGGTCGCGCTCACGCGCAGCACGTCGCCCGTGCCCGTCACGAGCGTCGCAGCCGTGATGGTCGAGCCGATGGAGCCGAACGCGAGGCCCGTGCCGTGCGTGCCCGTCGCCACCGCACCGGCGATCGTCTGGCGGTCGATGTCGCCCATCGACTCGAGCGCGAGGCCGTGCGGCGCGAGCAGGTCGCCCACCGCGTGCAGCGGCGTGCCGGCTGCGAACGTCGCCTCGCGCGTCGTCGCATCGATCGCGAGGAGCCCCGTGAGGCTCGCGAGGTCGAGCTGGATGCCCGGCGCGACCGCGACGGCCGAGAACGAGTGGCCGGCGCCGACGGCCTTCACGCGCTCGCCGCGCTCGTGCGCCGAGCGCACGATGCCGGCGATCTCGTCGGCGTCGGCCGGCGCGAGCACGGCCGTGGGCGTCGCACGCTGCGACCGGCCCCAGTTGCGCCACGTCACGCGAGCCTCACCGGAACGTGCGGTCCTCGCCGCGATACGTGGGCACGGCGTCGACGACGGCGCCGCGCTCGACGACGTGCAGCGCATCCACGTGCTCGGCCACCTCACCGGCCTTCGCGTGCCGCAGCCACACGCGGTCCCCCACCCGCAGGTCGCGCGCGGCAGCGCCCTGCACGGGCGTCTGCACCTCGCCGAAGCCCTCGCGGGCGAGCGTCCGCAGACCCTCGGGCCACGCGATCGTCGGCTGCCGGTCGACGCCGACGGGGCCGGATGCGATCCAGCCGCCCGACTGCAGCGTGGCGACGTCGGCGGTCGGGCGCCGCACGACGGGCAGCGCGAATGCGAGCGCGGGCGCGGGCTGGAAGCCGCGGTAGCCGTCGAAGAGGCCCGGGCCGAACAGCCCGGATCCGGCGGCGACCTCGGTGACGGCGGGCTCGGCGCTCGTGCGCTCGAGCGAGCCCGTGCCGCCGCCGTTCACGAACTCGAGGGCTGCGACGGCGCGCACGCGTGCGACGGCGTCGGCTCGGCGCTCGGCGAGCTCGGCGGCGGACGCACGCTGCATCGCCCGCACGAGCCGACTGCCCGCATCCCCCACGCCGGCGATCTGACCCTCGTAGGCCATGAGCCCGACGAGGTCGAAGCCCGGCCGGTCGACGACGACGCGGGCGAGCGCCTCGAGATCGGCGGCGGCGTGCACGGGCGAGCGGCGGGGTCCGACGTGGCCGAGCGGGCCGCGCCACGACGCATCGAGCTCGATCGCGACGCGGATCGTCGCCCGTGCGCTCGGCGACGCGACGGCGTCGACGAGGTCGAGCTGCGCGGGGTCGTCGACCATGATCGTGACGCGCTGCGCGAGCGCCTCGGATGCGGCGAGCGTAACGATCGCCGCACGATCGACGCTCGGGTAGCCCACGACGACGTCGTCGCACGTCTGGGCGAGCCACAGCGCCTCGGGCAGGGTGTAGGCCAGGATGCCGTGCCACCCCGGCTGCGCGAGCACGGCGTCGAGCACGGCTCGGCAGCGCACCGACTTCGACGCGACGCGGATGGGCACGCCGGATGCGCGGCGCACGAGGTCGGCCGCGTTTGCGGCGAGCGCCGGCAGCGACAGGGCGGCGAGCGGGGCGTCGAGCTCGCGCGTCGCTGCGTCCATCGAGGGCCAGTGCGCGGCGGCGTCGAAGGACGATGCGGAGGCGAGGTCGAGCACGCTGCGACCCTACGCCCGCACTCGCGTGCGCTCCCTGGCGCGTCGCGTGCCCGCGCTGCCATCGTAGTGACCGACGATGCGACCTTGGTCACTACAGGAGGATCCATGCCGACCCGACGCCGGATCGCCCTGCCGCACGGCTGGGTGTCGGCCCTCGAGTGGCTGCCCGATGGCGAGCCGCGCACCACGGTCGTGCTGCTGCACGGGGCCGGCTACGACAACGCCACGCTCTCGTGGGCGCAGACGGGCGCCGCGCTCGCTGCGGCCGGATGCCGCGTCGTCGCACCCGAGCTCCCGGGCTTCGGCGCGAGCCCGCCCTCCGACCTCGACGGCTCGCTCGCGAGCCTCGTCCGTCACACGGCCGACGTCGTGGAGGCGCTCGACCTCGACGAGCACGTCGTCGGCGGCCTGTCGCTCGGCGGCGGCATCGCGCTCGGCTACGCGCTCGAGCGGCCCGCGGGTCTGCGCGGCGTCATGGCGCTCGGCAGCTACGGCATCATGCCGCGGCTGCGCACCGGCCCGCTCGCGCTGCCCACCCAGCTGCTCATGTGGGCCATGACGCGCACCGGCCCGATCGACGGGCTGTTCCGCTGGTACGCGCGCGATGAGCGCCGCATGCGGCGCAGCATCGCGCAGATCGTGCGCACGCCCGCGAACGTCACCGACGCGCTCGTCGCCGACGCGGTCGCCGAGGGGGTGCAGGGCACGAGCCTGCGCATCACCTCGGCGTTCCAGCGCTCCGAGGTGCTCCCGACGCGGCAGCGCACCGACCACACCCCGCTGCTCGCGAGCCTCGCCGTGCCCGCGCTGCTCGTGCACGGCACCCACGACGTCGGCGTCGCCGTCGAGCACGCCCGCACGGCGGCCGCGCGCATCCCCGACGCGACGCTGCTGGTCGTCGACGACGGCGGGCACTGGATCCAGCGGGATCGACCCGACCTCGTGCATCCCGCGATGCTCGCGTTCGTCGAGCGAGTCGCCTGATGCCCCGCCCGCGCATCCCCGACCGGCGCGAGCGCATCCTCGACGCCGCCGAGCGCGCCATCCTCGAGCGAGGGTTCGACGCGGTCTCCGTCGCGTCGATCGCCGAGGACGTCGGCATCGCGAAGGGCGCCATCTACCGGGAGGTCGCGGGCAAGGATGCGCTGCTCGACGCGCTCCTCGAGCGCGGCATGCAGCGCATGCGACAGGCGAGCGCCGCGCGGCTCGGCGACGCTCCGCCGAGCCTCGCCGCCGCCTATCGCGTGGGCGCCGAGGTGCTGCTCGGCGACGCGCTCATGTCCGCCGCGTTCCTCGACGACGCGGACGTGCTCGGCGCGCGGCTCGCGCGGGTGCGCGACGGCCGCTACCGGGCGCGGATGGACGCCGTCGCCGCCTGGATCCGAGACCTGCAGGCATCGGGGCGCATGACGGCCACGATCGACCCCGACGACCTCGCGCTCGCCCTGTCGAGCACGACGCTCGGCCTGCTCTCCGCGGCGCGTCATCTCGGACCGCTCGGCCCCGAGCGGCTGCACGGCGCGCTCGCAGCGGTCGAGGCGATGGTCGCGGGCCTCGAGGCCGCCGACGGCTGAGCCCCTGTACTCCTCGACGCGCGTTCGGTCAACGCCCGCGACGGCATCCTCGCCCGACGGGTAGGAACGTCTGCGGACGCCGCTGCTCGGCGACGCCCGCCGAGTGGACGGGGAGACGATGTCGTCGACGACTGCGAAGCCGAAGGAGCACCGATCGCTGGTGCCGGCCAGGATGGACCGGCTGCCATGGTCGCGATTCCATTGGATGATCGTGGTCGGCCTCGGGTTCTCATGGATCCTCGACGGCCTCGAGGTGCAGATCGTCGCCGCGAACGGCTACGCGCAGACGCTCGGCATGGATGCGGCGCAGGTCGGCCTCGCGGGCACCTTCTACCTGCTGGGACAGGTGTTCGGCGCGCTCTTCTTCGGCAGGCTCGCCGACCGACTCGGCCGCAAGAACCTCTTCCTCGTCTCGCTGGCCGTCTACCTGCTGGGCTCCGCGATCGCCGGGCTCTCGTTCGCGCCGTGGTTCTTCTACCTGTGGCGCTTCGTGGCGGGCGCCGGCATCGGCGGCGAGTACGCGGCCATCAACTCGGCGATCGACGAGATCATCCCGGCGAGGTACCGCGGTCGCGTCGACATCGCCATCAACGGCACGTACTGGGGCGGTGCGGCGCTCGGCGCCGTCGCGTCGTCGCTCTTCCTCAACACGGAGTACTTCGACCAGGACCTCGGCTGGCGCCTGTCGTTCTTCATCGGCCCCCTGCTGGGCCTCGCGCTCATCTACCTGCGCCGCCACATCCCCGAGAGCCCGCGCTGGCAGATGACCCACGGGCGCGAGGAGGAGGCCGAGCGCGGCGTCGACGACATCGAGGAGCGCATCCGCGCCGAGGGCAAGGAGATCCCGCCCGTCGACGAGTCGAAGGCCATCACGGTGCGCGAGATCGGGCGCGTGCCCTTCCTGACGATCGCGAAGGTGCTGTTCCGCGAGTATCCGAGGCGCACCTTCGTGGGCGTGACGATGATGGTGACGCAGTCGTTCCTCTACAACGCGATCTTCTTCACGTACGCGCTCGTGCTCGAGAACTTCTACGACACCCCGCCCGCGACCGCGTCGCAGTACTTCATCGCCTTCGCGGTCGGCAACCTCACCGGCGCGCTCGTGCTCGGTCGGCTCTTCGACACCTGGGGGCGTCGGCGGATGCTGTTCGGCACGTACGTGCTCGCGGGCCTGATCCTGCTCGTGTCGGCGTTCCTGTTCCGCGCGGGCACGCTCGATGCGACGACGCACACGATCCTCTGGTGCGCCTCGTTCTTCTTCGCGTCGGCCGGGGCATCCGCCGCCTACCTCACGGTGTCGGAGATCTTCCCGCTCGAGCTGCGCAGCCAGGTCATCTCGTACGTGTTCTCGATCGGCCAGCTCGTCGGCGCCGCCGCGCCCGCGCTGTACGGCGCGCTCATCGGCGACGGCACCGATCGCGAGCCGCTGTTCTGGGGCTACGTGCTGGGGTCGTGCGTCATGATCGCCGGCGGCGTGATCTGCGGCATCTTCGGCGTCAGCGCGGCGGGCAGATCGCTCGAGGACGTCACGTCGCCGTTGTCGCTCGTGCAGCAGGCGGAGGGCGGCGTCACGCCCGACGAGGTCGCGCCCGGCTCGGGCGGCGGCCGCGGCTGACGGGTGCGCATCGCGCCGGGGGACGGTGCCGACCGGCCGCTGGGAGCGGGCAGGCGGTGCTGATAGCGTCCCTATCATGCTCGCCAGCGCGAGCGTCGTCGACGACGCCCAGGAGGTCCACACGGTCGTACCCACCGAGATGGGCGACCTGCACGGGATCCTGCGCGTGCCCGATGGCACGCCGCTGCCCGGGCTCGTGCTCGTGGACGGCTCGGGCGACGGCGATCGCAACGCGTGGGGTGGGCGGCCGATCTGGCTCGCCGACGCCGGCGCCGTCGTGCTGCGACACGACAAGCCCGGCTGCGGCGGCTCCCCCGGCGACTGGATGGCGCAGACCCTCCACGATCGCGCTCGCGAGACGCTCGACGCCGTGCGCACGCTGCGCGGCCGCCCCGCGACCGCCAACCAGCCCGTCGGGCTCTACGGCGTGAGCCAGGGCGGTTGGGTCGCGATGCTCGCCGCCATGCTGGAGCCGTCGGCGGTCGACTTCGTCATCGTGCAGTCCACGCCTGCGACGACGCCCGCCGCGCAGGAGCGGGACCGGCTCGAGCGCGCGCTGCGACGCGAGGGGTTCGAGGGGCATCGCCTCGAGACCGCGATGGCGTGGGTCGACGAGCGCGCTCGGCTCGTCACGAGCGACGTGCCGATCGCCGACGTCCTCGCGGTGCAGCGGACCCACGCGCGCGAGCCCTGGTACGCGGCGACCCTCCACCCCTACGACGACGCGCCGTCGCTGCGGTTCCTGCGCGGCATGCTCGACTTCGATCCGGCCGACGTGCTGCCGTACGTGCGCTGCCCGATGCTCGTGCTGCTCGGCGCCGCCGACCCGATCATCCCGGTGCGCGCGAGCATCGAGGGCTACTCCCGGCTGCTGCCGCCGAACGCGAGCTCCGGCGCCGCCGTGCTGCCGGACGCCGACCACGGCCTGTTCGTGGCCGAGCCGATCGAGGGCGTCGACCGCCGGGCGCAGCTCGCGCCCGGCTACCTGCCGATCGTCGCCTCGTTCCTCGCCGAGCAGCGGCGCTGAGCGGACGCGGCACGACGAAGGGCCGGCACCATCACGGTGCCGGCCCTCGTCGTCAGGAGCGGATCAGGCCTTCGACTCGGCCTTCTCGTCGGCGGCCTCGGCCGCGACCTTCTGCTCGCCGGCGGTGGCGGGCTCGGCGACCGGAGCCGCCTTCGGCGCCTCGACCGCGTCGGCCGCGGGCTTCGGTCGCGAGGCGAACTCCTCGAAGACCTCGCGCGGCGTCTCGCGCATCGCGAGCTGCACGTCGTCGCGACCGAGGACGAAGCCGCCCATCCAGTCGCCGAAGACGCGCAGCTTGCGCTCCCACATCGGCATCGCGAGACCGTGGTAGCCGCGGTGCGCCATCCAGGCGAGCGGACCGGTGAAGCCGATCTTGCCCTTCTGGAACGCGCCCTGGCCGAGGCCGAGGCCCGCGACCGCGCCGAGGTTCGCGTGGATGTACTCGCGCGGCGCCTCGTCGCGCAGCGACGCGGCGACGTTCTTCGCGAGCAGCTTGCCCTGGCGCACGGCGTGCTGCGCGTTGGGCACGCAGAAGCCGCCGGGGCCGGGGGTCTTCGAGACGTCGGGCACGGCCGAGACGTCGCCTGCCGTCCAGGCGTTCGGCACGACCTCGTCGCCGTCGACGACCTGCAGACGCGTGTTCGCCGAGACGCGACCGCGCTCGTCGAGCGGCAGGCCCGTCTTGCGCACCATCGGGTTGGCCATGACGCCCGCCGTCCAGATGATGAGGTCGGACTCGAACGTGTCGCCCGTCGAGAGCTCGATGACGCCGTCGACGGCCGACTTCAGCTGCGTGTCGAGGTGCACGTGCGCGTCGCGCGCCTCGAGCTGCGCGATGACCTTCTTCGCCGTCTCGAGGCTGACCTCGGGCATGATGCGGCCCATCGCCTCGATGAGGTGGAAGTGGATGTCGTCCATGACGATCGACGGGTACAGCTCGACGAGGCTCGTCGCGAGCGAGCGCAGCTCGGCGAAGACCTCGATGCCGGCGAAGCCGCCACCGACGACCGTGACGGTCAGCAGGCGGGTGCGCTCGGCGCCCTCGGGCAGCACGGACGCGCGGGCGAAGTTCGCGATGAGGCGGTCGCGCACGGCGGCGGCCTCCTCGATCGTCTTCATGCCGATCGCGACGTCGGCGACGCCGGGGATCGGGAAGGTGCGCGAGACGGCGCCGGCGGTGAGCACGAGCTCGTCGTACTCGAGGTCGAAGGGCTCGCCGTCCTCGGGCGAGACCGTCGCGGTCTTCGCCGTGTGGTCGATCGCGGTGACGCGGGCCGTGATGACGGCGCTGCGCTTGAGGTGCTTGCGCAGCGAGACCACTGCGTGGCGGGCCTCGATGCTGCCGGCCGCGACCTCGGGGAGGAAGGGCTGGTACGTCATGTACGGCAGCGGGTCGACGACGGTCACCTCGGCCTCGCCGCGGCCGAGGATCTTCTCGAGGCCGAGCGCGGTGTAGAAGCCGGCGTAGCCACCGCCGACGATGAGGATGCGAGTGGTCACGATGAATGGGCTCTCTGCTCGTGTGGGGTGTGCGACAGCACCTTCGATGGTACCCCCGCTCGGATGCGGGTCAGGACCCGCCCTCTACCGCATCCGCCTCGGGCGTCGCCGTGGGCCGGCTGCACGTGCAGGTCTCGGGCTGCCAGTCGCTCATCGCGAGCGCGGCGTCGCCGATGGGGTTCACGCCCGGACCCGCAGCGAGGCTGTGGGCGAGGAGCGCGTGGAGGCACTTGACGCGCGTGGGCATGCCGCCGGCGCTGATGCCCTCGATCTCGGGCACGTCGCCGTGCTCGGCGCGCTCGGCGAGGAACGCCTCGTGCGCCCGCTGGTAGGCGGCGGCGACCTCGGGGTCGGCGAGCCGCTCCTGCAGCTCGACCATGGCGCCGCCCGCCTCGAGGCGCGACATCGCGATCGTCGCGTCGGGATGCGTCAGGTAGTGGAACGTGGGGAACGGCGTGCCGTTCGCGAGTCGCGGCTTCGTGACGACGACCGCGGGCTGCCCGCATCCGCAGCGCGCGGAGACGCCGACGACGTCGCGCACGGGCCTGCCGAGCTGCTCGGTCATCGCCTGGATGTCGGCCTCGGTGGCGTGCTCGATCACTGGGTGCTCCAAGAGGGGGGTGCGCCGATCAGCGCGCGTCGAGCGGCGCGCCCGACGAGAGGTCGTCGGCGTCGGCGTCGGTGAGGCCCGCGAGCACGACCGACGCGATGCCCGCCTGCACCCAGTCGCCCTGGGACTCGACGAGGTCGGTCGTGAACGCCGGCGCCTGCTCGACGGACTCGGCGGGGCCGCGGTCGTCGATGACGACGTAGGCGGTCTCGCCCGGGTAGACGTAGAAGAGGCGGTCGCGCGCCTGCGCCTCGATGTACGCGGGGTCGTCCCACTGCGCGACCTGGTCGCCCAGGTCGTCGACCGACTCCTGCTGGTCGGCGACCTGCTGCTGCAGGTCGGCGATCGTCTGCCGCTGCTCGAGCAGCAGGCCGATCGACGGCGCGAGCGTGAAGGCGCCGACGACGACGAGGCTCGCGACGACGAGCAGCGTCCACGACACGCGCAGGCGCCCGACCTGCGCATCCGACGTGCGACGCGGCTCGGCGCCGCGGCGCTCGGCGCGAGCCCTCGCCGTGGAGGCGAGGGCTCGTCCGAGGCCGCGGATGCCGCCGGGCCGGTCGTCCATGGGGATCAGGCTACGAGCCTCAGCCCTGGAAGCGCGGGAACGCCGCGGCGCCGGCGTAGACGGCGGCCTCGGCGAGGTCCTCCTCGATGCGCAGCAGCTGGTTGTACTTCGCGACGCGGTCGGAGCGCGCGGGGGCGCCCGTCTTGATCTGGCCGACGTTGAGGGCCACGGCGATGTCGGCGATCGTCGTGTCCTCGGTCTCACCCGAGCGGTGCGACAGCACCGACTTGTAGCCGGCTGCCGTCGCGATGCGCACGG
This sequence comes from Agrococcus jejuensis, assembly GCF_007679035.1. Taxonomy (GTDB): domain Bacteria; phylum Actinomycetota; class Actinomycetes; order Actinomycetales; family Microbacteriaceae; genus Agrococcus; species Agrococcus jejuensis_A. The sequence continues at coordinate 1,131,703 of NZ_VEFR01000001.1, forward strand.
CGTCGAACGTCTCGGTGAGGGTGCCGATCTGGTTGACCTTCACGAGCAGCGCGTTGGCCGCACCCTTCGCGATGCCGTCGGCGAGGCGCTCGGGGTTCGTGACGAACAGGTCGTCGCCGACGAGCTGCACCTTGTCGCCGAGCAGCTCGGTGATCTTCGTCCAGCCGTCCCAGTCGGACTCGTCGAGCGGGTCCTCGATCGTGATGAGCGGGAACGACGCGACGAGGTCGGCGTAGTACTCGGCCATCTCGGCGCTCGTGCGCGACTGACCCTCGAACTGGTACGCGCCATCCTCGTAGAACTCGCTCGCGGCGACGTCGAGGCCCAGGGCGATGTCGGTGCCGGGCGTGAAGCCGGCCTGCTCGATCGCACGCACGAGCAGCTCGAGCGCCGCGCGGTTCGTGGGCAGGTCGGGGGCGAAGCCGCCCTCGTCGCCGAGGCCCGTCGACAGGCCCTCCTCGTTGAGGATCTTCTTGAGCGTGTGGTAGGTCTCCGTGCCCCAGCGCAGCGCCTCGCGGTACGTGGGCGCACCGATCGGCAGGATCATGAACTCCTGGATGTCGACGCCGGTGTCGGCGTGCGCGCCACCGTTGATGACGTTCATCATCGGCACGGGCAGCACGTGGCCGTTGGGGCCGCCGAGGTAGCGGAAGAGCGGCAGCGCTGCCGAGTCGGCGGCGGCCTTCGCGACGGCGAGCGAGACGCCGAGGATGGCGTTCGCGCCGAGGCGCGACTTGTTGTCGGTGCCGTCGAGCTCGATGAGCGTCTGGTCGACGATGCGCTGGTCGTCGGCCGCGAGGCCCTCGATGGCGTCGGCGATCTCGCCGTTCACCGCGGCGACGGCCTGCTCGACGCCCTTGCCGAGGTAGCGATCCTTGTCGCCGTCGCGCAGCTCGTACGCCTCGAAGGCGCCCGTGGATGCGCCGGAGGGCACGGCGGCGCGGCCGACGGCGCCGTCGGAGAGCAGCACCTCGACCTCGACGGTCGGGTTGCCGCGCGAGTCGAGGATCTCGCGGGCGAGCAGTGCGTCGATGGATGCCACGTGGGACTCCTTGCTTGGGGTGGTGGTGTCTCTCTCGCGGGTCGTGCGCCAGCCTGCGCGTGACCCGATGAGAGCCTACGTCGTCGGGTCTGCGGGGCGCAGCGGCTGCACGTCGAGCGCGCTCGCGGGGTCGGCGTCGGCGCGCAGCGTCAGCACGTGCGTCGCGCCGGAGGCGGCGAGCGCGTCGAGCACGCGCGCCACGTTCTTCGTGCGCCTCGCGACGCGCACGGCACGTCCGGAGGCGACGATGCGCCGCTTGGCGGCGACGAGCTGCGCGGGCGTGACGTCGCGGTCGTGCAGGATGCCCACGACCTCCGCATCCGCGTCGGCCGACAGGTCGACGAGGTCGATGAGTCGCTCGAAGCCGAACGAGATGCCCGCGGCGGGCACGTCGGTGCCGAGGAAGCGGCCCACCATGCCGTCGTAGCGGCCGCCGCCGCCGATCGAGTACGGCACGGCCGGGTGCGCGATCTCCATGATGACGCCCGTGTAGTAGCCCATGCCGCGCACGAGCGACGGGTCGAGCTCCAGTCGCACGCCGACGTCGGCCGGGTCGACGGCCAGCAGCGTGCGCACGGCCTCGGTCGCCTCGTCGGGCAGCAGCGACCAGTCCCCCGCCGCCACGGCGTCGATCTGCGCCAGCACGGCGGCGCCGTCGATGCCGTGTCCGTCGAGCTCGCCCGCGACGCCGTCACGGCCGATCTTGTCGAGCTTGTCGATCGTGATGAGCGCGCCGTCGCGGGCATCGTCGGCCACGCCGGCCGCCTCGAGCATCGCGTGCAGGATGCGGCGGTCGTTCACGCGCACGAACGCGTCGGCGAGGCCGAGGCGCTGCAGCGCGTCGCCCGTCGCGGCGACGAGCTCGAGCTCGGCCTGGATGCCGGGCTCGCCCACGATGTCGATGTCGCACTGCACGAACTGGCGGTAGCGACCGGCCTGCGGGCGCTCCGCGCGCCACACGGGCGCGATCTGGATCGAGCGGAAGACCGTGGGCAGCTCGGCGCGGTTCGTCGCGTAGTAGCGGGCGAGCGGCACCGTGAGGTCGAAGCGCAGGCCGAGGTCGTTCAGGTCCGCCGGGCTGTCGGCGCTGCGCAGGTCGTCGACCGTGAGGCCGCGGCGCTGGATGCCGAACGCGAGCTTCTCGTTGTCGCCCCCGAGGCCCGCGTGCAGGCGCTCCGCGAGCTCGACGACGGGCGTCTCGATCTCCTCGAACCCGTGGTCGGCGAACGCGCCCCGGATGACGTCGGCGACGTGCGCACGGCGACGCTGCTCGGCGGGGAGCATGTCGCGCATGCCGCGGGGAGGGTTCACCTGGGATGCCACGTGCTCCATCCTCTCGCATCCCGCAACCGGGGCCGCGCGTCAGCGAGGCGTCCGCGTCCTTGCCAGGATGGTGGGGTGGCATCCCGCCTTCGCAGACCGCTCCTGCGCGACCACGGCGTCGCGTCGCAGCTGCTGCGACTCACGATCGTCGGCATGGTCGTGGCGGCGGAGGCACGACGCGTGGGCGTGCTGCTCGACCTCGGCGCGTCGCTCATCGTGCACTTCTCGTACTTCACGACGCAGGCGAGCGTGCTCTCGGGCGTCGTCGCCATCTGGCTCGTGGCGCAGCCCGCGACGCATCGGCCCGCGTGGTTCGACTGGCTGCGCGCTGCGGTGACGACGTGGGTGCTGCTCGCGGGCGTGACGTACGTGACGGTGCTCGAGCCCGGGTCGTTCCTGAATCCCGCCGAGCCGTTCCAGAGCCTCGTGCAGCATCAGCTCGTGCCGCTCGCGATGGTGCTCGACTGGGCGCTGACCCCCGGCCGCACGCGCACGCGGCGTCGCCGCGCCTGGACGTGGCTCATCTACCCCGCCGTGTACGCCGTCGTCGCGGTCATCGTGGCGCAGCAGATCGGCGCGTGGCTCTACCCGTTCCTCAACCCCGTCGCGGCCGACGGCTGGTTCGGCGTCGCCGTGCAGACCACGGGCGTGCTCGGCATCCTCATGGCGCTCGTCGTGCTCGTGGCGCTGCTCGGGCCCGCCGGCTCGGGGCCGGCGACGCGGCTGCGCACCCGGGATGCCGGCCCGGCCGTGCCGCCGGAGGATCAGGCGGCCGAGGCGGCTCAGCCGGTCTCGGCCGGCGTCCATGCCGGCAGCGGATCGGCGTAGCGGACCCACGCATCCGGGCCCGCGGCCAGCTCGTCGTCGGTGAGCGCGGCCGCCGCGAGCGTCGTCGCGATCGCCGCGTGGTCGAGGTCGACGCCGATGATCGCGAGATCCTGCCCGACCGCGAGCGGATCGTCGGGGTCGGTCTCGAGCGCATGCAGCGCGAACGAGCCGGCCGCGTGATCCCACCAGCCGGTGCGCCCCGGCCTGGTCGCGAGCGCCACGAAGCCCGCCGAGCGCACGACGACCCCGTGCCGCCCGCTGCCGAGCGCCTCGAGCGCCGCGACCAGGCGTGCGGGATGCAGCGGGCGCACGTGCTCGAAGCGCATGGCGGTGACGCGCGGGTCGGTCATGTGCGGGTCGTGGTCGCCGTTCAGCACGCACGTCCAGCCCGGGTGGTCGTGCACGGCGCGGATGCGTCGCCCTGCCGGCGGGTCGACGACGCCGCGATCGAGGCGCAGCCGCGCCTTCGGTGCGACGTGGGCGACGAGCGCCATGAGGGCGCTGAGGGTGGGGGTGTCGACCGGATGCCAGCCGACGATGGTCGCGACGGTCGACTGCTCGAGCTGCTCGATCAGCCGCTGCGCGCGGCCGCAGCCGCACGGCGGCGCGCCGTCGAGCCCGAGGAGGCGCAGCAGCGTCGCCGCGTCGACGACGCACTCGATCGCGCCCGGCTGCCCGGCGTCGGCGAGCATCCCCACGACGTGCATGGGCTGCACGTCTGCCGGCACCTCGACGACGACGCCCGTGCCGGTCTCGAGCGCCTCGGCGATGCCGTCGACGGCCGCGTGGGCGATGGCGCCGGCCGGGACGAGGGGGGCGCTCGTGGCGGCGGCGAGGCGCGTGGCGTGGCGCGCGCGCACGTCGTCGCTCACACCGAGGACCATCACGGCGACGTCGGGATGCATGTCGACTCCATCTGCTTTACTGAGAACCGTTCTCATCATGTCACGGAATCGGAGGCACCATGAAGGTCCGCGCATCGCTGAAGTCGCTCGCGAGGCAGCCAGGCGCGCAGGTCGTGCGCCGGCGGGGCAAGGTCTTCGTCATCAACAGGCGCAACCCGCGCATGAAGGGCCGGCAGGGATAGGCGACACTCGGGGTGCGCGTGACAGGGGGTGCCATGCCGCGCGTGCCACGATGAGCGCATGACGCCGACGTCGCGAGGACTCACCGATCGCTCGACGCTCGTCGTCGCGCTCCGCACCGTCGTGCTGCTCGCCGGCATCTCGGCCGAGGCCTGGAACCTCGTGACCGTCGCCGGCGAGGGCGACCGCATCAGCGAGCACCTCGGCTACTTCACGGTGCAGTCGAACGTGCTCGTGCTCGGCGTCGTCGTCTGGATGCTGCTGCGTCCCGACGGCCGGCCGCGTTGGTTCGACGCGCTGCGCGGCGCGACGACCGCGTACATCGTGCTCACGGGGCTCGTGTGGGCCGTGCTGCTCGCGTCGCCCGAGGAGGCGCTCGGATTCACGGTCGAGTACCCGAGCTTCGTGCAGCACCGGCTCATCCCGGTGCTCATGGCCCTCGACTGGCTGCTCGTGCCCACCGCGCGACCGCTGCGAGTCGGTCGCTGCATCCCGGCATGGATGGCGTATCCGATCGCCTACCTCGCCATCTCCTGGGTGCGCGGCGGGCTGCTCGACGGCTGGATCCCCTACCCCTTCCTCGACCCCGCGGTGCACGGCGGCGTCGGCGGGCTCGTCGTGCCGACGGGCCAGGTGCTGCTCGCGTTCGTGGTGGGCATCGCGCTCGTCGCGATCGTCGGGCGAGCGCGATGGCGGCCGCGCGAGGGGCTCGAGCGGCCGGCGCCGCGCATCGGGTCGTCGAATCCGCACGCGAGCGGCACCTGAGGCGCCCACTGCAGCCGAGGCCCCGCTGACGTGCGGATTCGGCGCGGTCCGCACCGCGGCGCAGGGGATCGTGTCCCCGCGCCGGCTCAGTCCTCCGGCGTCGAGAGGTCGCGGTGCTCGGGCGCCTCGTGCGCGGGACGCGCCTCGCGGCGCCGTTCGTCGGCGCGGAGACGCGCATCCGCGCGCAGTCGCGACCAGTACGGCAGCTCGCGCACGTGCGGATCGGTCGCGCCCGCGACCCACGGCGTGCCGACGAGCGCGACCACGACGGCCACGACCGTGCCGACGAGCAGCACGAGCAGGGGCTCCGTCGCGAGCGCGTACACCGGCACCGCGCATGCCGCGGCGACGAGGATCCACACCATCGCGATCGCGGTGCTCGGCATGCGCGTGCGCCCGAGCAGCAGCAGGCCACCGAGCACGATCCCCGCGACGCCGGCGAGCAGCAGCTCCAGCCACACCATCCGCGCCCCACGATCCCCGAGCCGACGCCCGGTGCAGCGACCCTAGCGAGCGCGGCTGGGCACCGTCAGCGCGAGCCGACCGCCGCGAGCAGCACGAACGCCAGCGCGAGCAGGTGGCAGGCCATGGGGCGCCACGAGTGCAGCCACCGTGCGACGCGCGTCTCGGGCAGCCCCGCGAGGTCGACGCCCGCGAGGTTCCTGCCGATGAAGATCGGTCGCACCTGCATGAGCCGGCCCGCGCGCTCGCGCGTCTCGAGGTCCGGCGAGGTCGCTGCGGCGGCGATGCCCCGGCGGTACCACCACACGGTGCCGAACGTGAGGCCCAGCCACATCGCGATCCAGAGCAGCGCCGGCACGGCAAGCACCGTCGCAGGCGGCGTGTGCACCGATCCGGCGAGCACGGAGGCGACGATGAGCAGCGCGAGGAGCACGAGCACGCCGCACGTCGCGAGCCACACGACGAACGCCGCGTGCGCACGCGCCGTGAGCGCTCGCGCGCGTCGCGGCGTCATGCGCCGGCGGCGCCGCTCGCGTGGCGCCCCTGCGCGCGCAGCGCCGCGTCGCGCTCCTGCGCACGCAGGGCCGTGTCGCGCTCGCGCACCGCGAGCCGCAGCGCCCGCTCGGCGTCGAGCCCGTGCGCACCGGCCTGCTCGACGAGCGCGAGCAGCGCCGCGCCGAGCTCCGCCTCGGTCGCCGGCGCCGACGCGTCGGGCTCGGGCGGCGTCACGAGCCCGCCCTTGCGGGCGCGCTGCAGCGTCTTCTGCGCGAGCGCCAGCGCCGGCAGGCCCGGCGGGATGCCGTCGAGCGCGCTCTCGCGCTGCGACTTCTCGACCCGCTTCAGGGCATCCCACGACGCCACGACGTCGTCGACGCCCGACACCTGCGCGTCGCCGAAGACGTGCGGATGGCGCGAGCGCATCTTCTCGGCCGTGTCGCGCGCGACGTCGGCGACGTCGAAGCCCTCCTCGACCGCGGCGATGTCGGCGTGGAACAGCACCTGGTAGAGCACGTCGCCGAGCTCCTCGCGGATGCCGGCGACGTCGCCCGTCTCGATGGCGTCGACGAGCTCGTACGCCTCCTCGACGAGGTAGGTCACGAGGCTCTCGTGCGTCTGCTCCGCATCCCACGGGCAGCCACCGGGCCTGCGCAGCCTGGCGACGACGTCGACGAGCTCGCCGAACGCGTCGCCGGAGCCGGGCACGGCATCCCTGGTCGCGTCGTCGACCACGTCAGCCCGCCTGGGCGGCGATCGGATGCCCGTCGGCGTCGAGCCGTGCGGGCTCGTCGGGCTTGGGCGGCGGGAAGAGCGCCGTGAGCAGCTGCGACACCCACGCGATGAGCTCGGCGTCGGGCAGCGGCTGTGCCTGCGTGCCCGCGAGGCGACCGCCGCCGGCCGTCGGCACCGGCACGAGCAGGGACCTCGCGGACGCGTTCCACTTGGCCGTCGGGTACATGCGACGCAGTCGCAGCTGCAGCGACTCCGGCAGGTCGGCCGGGCCGACGCGCAGGTTCGGGCCCACCGAGATGACCTCCGACAGCCGTGCCTGCATGGCCTGGCGGCGCAGTCGCGCCATGGCGAGCAGCGTCGTGACCTGCTGCGGCGGCGGACCGTAGCGGTCCTCCAGCTCGTCGGCGACGGTGTCGATCGCCGTGTCGGACGGCGACGACGCCGCGGCGGAGAGCTTCTGGTAGGCCTCGAGGCGCAGACGCTCGGCGTCGAGGTACGACTCGGGGATGACGGCGTCGACGGGCAGCTCGAGGCGCAGCTCGCGCGGTGCGTCCTCGGCGTCGCCGCGGAACGTCGACACCGCCTCCCCCACCATGCGCAGGTACAGGTCGAAGCCGACGCCCGCGATGTGGCCCGACTGCTCGCCGCCGAGCAGGTTGCCCGCACCGCGGATCTCGAGGTCCTTCATCGCCACCTGCATGCCGGCGCCGAGCTCGTTGTGCACCGCGATCGTCTCGAGGCGGTCGTGCGCGGTCTCCGACAGCGGCGTCTCGGCGTCGTAGAGGAAGTACGCGTACGCGCGCTCGCGACCGCGGCCCACGCGACCGCGCAGCTGATGCAGCTGGCTGAGGCCGTACCGCTCGGCACGGTCGACGATGAGGGTGTTGGCGTTGGGGATGTCGAGGCCGGTCTCGACGATCGTCGTCGACACGAGCACGTCGAAGCGCCGCTCCCAGAAGTCCACGATGACCTGCTCGAGCTGGTGCTCGTTCATCTTGCCGTGCGCGATCGCGATGCGCGCCTCGGGCACGAGCTCCGAGATGCGCGCAGCCGTGCGCGCGATCGACGAGACGCGATTGTGCACGAAGAAGACCTGACCCTCGCGCAGCAGCTCGCGGCGGATGGCCGCGGCGACCTGCTGGTCGGAGTGCGCACCGACGAACGTGAGGATGGGGTGGCGCGCCTCGGGGGCCGTGGCGAGCGTCGACATCTCGCGGATGCCCGTGACGGCCATCTCGAGCGTGCGCGGGATGGGCGTGGCGGACATCGACAGCACGTCGACGTTCGTCTTCATCTGCTTGAGCAGATCCTTGTGCTCGACGCCGAAGCGCTGCTCCTCGTCGATGATCACGAGCCCGAGGTCCTTGAACCGCACGTCGTCGGTGAGGATGCGGTGGGTGCCCACGACCATGTCGACGGTGCCGTCGATGAGGCCCTGCACGGTGGCCTTCGCCTCGGCGTTCGACTGGAAGCGGCTCAGGGCCGCCACCTGCACGGGGAAGCCCGCGAAGCGCGCCGTGAACGTCTCGTGGTGCTGGCGCACGAGCAGCGTCGTCGGCACGAGCATCGCCACCTGCTTGCCGTCCTGGATGGCCTTGAAGGCCGCACGCACGGCGACCTCGGTCTTGCCGAAGCCGACGTCGCCCGACAGCAGGCGATCCATGGGCACCTCGCGCTCCATGTCGCGCTTGACCTCGTCGATCGTCGTCAGCTGATCGGGGGTCTCGGCGTACGGGAAGGCATCCTCGAGCTCGTGCTGCCAGGGGGTGTCGGGTCCGAACGCGTGGCCCTTCGACGCCATGCGCGCCGCATAGAGCTTCACGAGCTCGACGGCGATGTCGCGCACGGCCTTGCGAGCCTTCGACTTCGCCGCCTGCCACTCGGAGCCGCCCATGCGCGACAGCTGCGGGCTCTCGCCGCCGACGTAGCGCGACAGCTGGTCGAGCTGGTCGGTGGGGATCGACAGGCGGTCGCCCGGCTGCCCGCGCTTCGAGGCCGCGTACTCGAGCACGAGGTACTCGCGCACGGTCTGCGTCGCGTTGCGGCCACCGGAGGAGACGGTGCGCTGGGTGAGCTCGATGAAGCGGCCGATGCCGTGCGTCTCGTGCACGACGAGGTCGCCGGGCTTCAGCTGCAGCGGGTCGACGACGGTGCCGCGTCGCGTGGCGAGGCGGCGCGGAGCGCGCGAGTCGACGCCGACGGCGCGGCCGAACAGCTCCGCCTCGCTCACGAGCGCGACGCGGCCCTGCTCGACGCGGAAGCCGTGCTCGACGTTCGCCCTCGCGACGTGCACGACGCCGGCCTCGAGCTCGGCGGGCAGGTCGTCGGCCTGGCGGGCCGCGACGCCGCGCTCCGCGAGCACGGAGGCGGCGCGCTCCCCCATGCCGTGTCCCGCGGCGGTCACGACGACGCGCCAGCCCTCCCGCGCGAGCGCGACGACGGCCTCGACCGCGGCATCCGCGCCCTGGCCGATGGGGTTCGGCAGGCTCGAGATGAGCTCGGCACCGTCGTCGGTCAGATCCGTGCCGAACGACGACAGCGCGTACCAGGGACCGTCGGCGGCCTCGCGCAGCTCGCCGAGCTCGAGGAAGCCGCCGGCGGCCAGGTCGACGGGCACCTGCGCACCGGCTGCGGCGGCCGACCAGGCCGCCTCGAGGAACTCGCGGTTCGTGTCGTCGAGGATCGCGACGCGGTCGCGCACGCGCTCAGGGCCGATGACCGCGACCGCGACGTCGGGCAGGTGGTGCGTGAGCGGCACGAGCTGCGGCAGCAGCAGCGGCGCGAGCGACTCCATGCCCTCGACGACGATGCCGTTCGCGATCCTCTCGAGCATCCCCTCCATCGCGGGCAGCTCGTGCTGCAGCCGCTCGGCGCGCGCTCGCACGTCGTCGGTGAGCAGCAGCTCGCGTGCAGGCGGCAGGTCGATGCGCGGCACGAGGTCGGGGTCGGAGCGCTGGTCGGCGACGCGGAACCACCGCAGCTGCTCGACCTCGTCGCCGAACAGGTCGACGCGGATCGGATGCTCCTCGGCGGGGCTGAACACGTCGAGGATGCCGCCGCGCACCGCGAACTCGCCGCGCCGCGTGACCATGTCGACCCGCTGGTAGGCGTGGGCGACGAGTGCGCGCGTGAGGTCGGAGAGGTCGACGCCGCGCTGGCCGGACTCGAGGGTGATCGCCTGCGTGTCGGCGAGGCCGACGGGCGTCGGCTGCAGCGCCGCACGGGCGGAGGCGACGACGATCGCGGGCGTGCCGGCCGGCCGCGTGCGCACGTCGTGCAGCGCGCGCCACCGCTGGCCCACCGTCTCGGGGCTCGGGCTCAGCCGCTCGTGCGGCAGCGTCTCCCACGCGGGGAAGCCCACGACGGTCGCGCCCGGCACCCACGCGCCGAGCTCGGCGACGAGCGCATCCGCCTCGCGCTTCGTCGACGTGACGACGAGCAGCGGGCGGTCGGTGGATGCGATGGCCGCGAGCAGCGGCGAGCGCATGCCCTCCGCGACCGTGAACGCACCACCGACGGCGATGCGACGACGCGCGTCGGCGAGCGCCGTCTCCTCGAGGACGGCGAGCAGCGGCGCGAGGCTCACTGCGTGTAGATCACGGCGCCCGAGGCGTCGGCGACGGAGAACGAGTACGACAGCGCGTTCGGGTCCCCGGGCGGCGGCGCCGCGACGTAGACCTGATTGAGCTCGCCGGGCACGTGCTCGAGGTGCGTCATCTCGAGCGGCGTGCCGTACCACGTGAGGGTCGTCGTGCCCTCGCCCGCCGGCCCCATGAAGACGACGTAGGGCTGCGTGGCGACGTCGCCGATGACGCACACCGTGCCGCCCGAGCCGAGGCAGACGCCGAGCGGCTGCGACGCGCCGGCCTGCTCGAGGATGACGTCGAGCGTGCTCGTCGTCTCGCTCACGTCGACCCATGCGCGCACGTCGTCGCCGATCGTGGCGCCGAGGTCGTAGCCGTTGGGCCCCGTGGGTCCGTCGTTCGCGTCGCCGCCCACGCAGCCGGCCAGCCCGACGACGAGCGCCGCTGCGGCTGCGGACGCGGCGATGCCGCGCACCGCACGCTGTCGAAGACGCATCCGATCCCCTCCCGGTCGACGCTCCATGCTAGTCGCGACCGCCATGCGGCCACGACGCGCCCGCCGCTACGGCGAGTGCAGCGCCTGCTGCGCGGGCACGAGGCCGTCGCGCAGCACGTGCTCGACGGCGTCGGCGGCGGCGTCGACCATGAACGGCAGCTCCTGCTGCTCGGTGCCGCTGAAGCGCTTGAGCACGAAGTCGGCGGGATCCTGCCTGCCGGGCGGGCGGCCGATGCCGACGCGCACCCGGATGAAGTCGGCGCCGCGGGCGGCGATGACGTCCTTGAGGCCGTTGTGGCCGCCGGCCCCGCCGCCGCGCTTGAGGCGCACGGTGCCGAGCGGCAGGTCGAGCTCGTCATGCACGACGATGACCTGCTCGATGGGCACCGAGTAGTAGTCCATGAGCGACGCGACGGGGCCGCCGGACCGGTTCATGTACGTCTCGGGGAAGGCGAAGACGACCTTCGGCCCTCCCACGATGCGGCGCTCGCCCACGCTCGCGACGGCCTTGCGGTGCCGCGACCGCGTGACGCCGGCTCGCGAGCACAGCTCGTCGAGCACGTCGACGCCCACGTTGTGGCGCGTGCGCTGGTAGTCGGGCCCGGGATTCCCGAGCCCGACCACCAGCCACGCGTCAGCCATGCGCGTCGTGCGAGACGAGTGCTACTCGTCGTCCGACGACGCCTCGCCGGCCTCGTCGGCAGCCTCGGCCGTCTCGCCCTCGGCAGCCTCCTCGGCGTCCTCGTCCTCGAGCACGGGGGCCGGGGGCACCGACACGCCGACGACGAGCGTCTCGGGGTCGGTGATGAGCTCGGCGCCCTTGGGCAGCGTGACCTCGGACGCGAGGATCTGCGCGCCCTCCTCGAGGCCCTCGATCGAGACGACGACGTTCTCGGGGATGTGCAGCGCCTCGACCTCGAGCAGCAGCGTCGTGTTCTCGAGGTTGTGGATCGTGCCGGGAGCCGACTCGCCCTCGACGTGCACCGGCACGTCGACCTGGACCTTCTCGCCGCGGCGCACGACGATGAGGTCGAGGTGCTCGAGGGCGGGGATGCCCTGCAGCACGGGGTTGCGCTGGATGTCCTTCACGAGCGCCAGCTGCGACTCGCCCTCGATCTGGAGGTCGAGCACGGCGTTCGCCTTGCGCACGAGGAGGAAGACGGCGTGGCCGTCGACCGCGAGGTGGCGCGGCTCGGTGCCGTGGCCGTAGAGGACCGCGGGGATCTTGCCGGCGGCACGGAGGCGGCGGGCCGCACCCTTGCCGAACTGCGTGCGGATCTCGGTGGCGAGCGTGTTGTCGTCGCTGCTCATGGTGATGCTCCCTGTCTTCGGCCCTTCGGGCCGGGTGGTCGTCGGTCCTCGACTCGCACGCGGGAGGCAGCCTGTGGCACGCCACCGCGTCGATCACGGGCACGCCAGGCGCCCCTCGCCGAGGTCTCGACCGACGATGCTACCAGCGTCGGCGTGCCGGGCGTGTCGCGAGTCGGCCACGCGGGTGCGGGATCAGCTCGCGAAGGTCTGCTCGATCGAGCGCGCCGGCCGCCCGAGCACCCGCTCGACGTCGGGCGACACGGTGCCGAGCGAGCCGTCGGCGATCGCCGTGTAGGTCGAGACCCACGCGTCGAGCTGCCAGTCCTCGGCGCCCCACGCGTCGCGGCGCCACGCGTACGCATCCTCGACCGTCTCGTCCTCGTAGCGCAGCGTGCGCCCCGTCGCGATGCCGCCGCGTGCGATGGCCTCGGCCATCGTCGGCGCCTCCGGACCCGTGAGCGTGTACGTCTCGCCCGCGTGCGGCGCGGGATCGCGCAGCACGGCGGCGGCGACGTCGGCGATGTCCTGCTGCGCGACGGCGGCGATGCGCCCGTCGCCCGCGGGGCCGCGCACGACGCCGTCGGCGTCGGCGAAGCGCACGAGCGACTCCTGGTACAGCCCGTCGCGCAGGAACGTCCACCGCATCCCCGACGCGCGCAGCGCCTGCTCGGCCTCGTGGTGGTCGCGACCGAGCGTGAACGTGGCGTCGGGCGCCGCGCTCTGGAACGACGTGTAGACGACGTGGCCGACGCCCGCCTCGGCCGCGGCGGCGATCGCGGTCGCGTGGTCGAGGCGGCGCGTCGGCGACTCGGATGCGGAGACGAGCAGCAGGGTGTCGACGCCCGTGAACGCGGCGCAGCACTCGTCCGCGTCGGCGTAGGCGGCGACACGCACCTCGACTCCGGCCGGCGCGCGCGCCGCGTCGCGCACGACGGCGATGGGCGCGAGGTCGGCGAGCTGCTCGAGCACGAGGCCGCCGAGCGTGCCGGTGACGCCCGTGAGCGCGAGGACGCCGCGCGCGTGCGCCGCGGAGGGAGAGGTCATGCGCTCATCCTCTACCCCAGGACGCCGCCGATCGCGTAGATCGCGAGCGACAGGCCGAAGCCGAGCACGGCCATGAGGCCCTGCAGCAGCGTCCACGTCGACAGCGTCTGCTTCATGTCCATGCCGAAGAAGCGGCTGACGAGCCAGAACCCGGAGTCGTTGACGTGGCTGAAGCCGACGGATCCGGCAGCCGTGGCGAGCACGATGGCCGCGATCTCGATCGCGTTGTAGTCGCCGGCCGCGACGACGCCCGTCATGAGCGAGGCGGCCGTCGTGAGCGCCACGGTCGCCGAGCCCTGCGCGATGCGCACGATCTGCGAGATGAGGAAGGCGGCGACGATCGCAGGCAGCCCGACGCCGTTGAGCGACTCGGCGACCGCGTCGCCGATGCCCGTCGCGCGCAGCACGCCACCGAACATGCCGCCGGCGCCCGTCACGAGCACGACGGAGCAGATGGGGCCGAGCGCGGAGTCCGCGAGCCGCTCGACGAGGGCACCCGGCTTGCCCATGCCCCAGCCGAGCACCCACATCGACACGAAGACCGTGATGAGCAGCGCGACGGGCGTCTCGCCGAGCGTGCGCAGGACCGCGACCCACGGCTCGGCCTTGAACGCGTCGGGGTCGGGCTGGAACGACGCCGCCATGTTGAGGCCCGTGTTGAGCAGGATGAGGACGAGCGGCAGCAGCAGCAGGGCGATGATGCGCCCGACCGACGGCGACGAGCGGAACGCCTCCACGTCCTCGTCGCCCGCCTTGCCGTCGAGGATCGTCGGCACGGGGATGTCGAACCGCGTGCCGATGCGCGAGCCGACGAGGATGCCGGCGACGTACCAGACGGGGATGGCGACGACGAGGCCCAGCACGAGCACGAGGCCGACGTCGGCACCGTAGATCGCGGCTGCGGAGACCGGGCCGGGGTGCGGCGGCACGAAGATGTGCATCGCCGAGAAGGCGATGGCGGCGGGGAACGCGATCGACAGGAACGAGCCGCCGACGCGGCGCGAGACGGCGTAGATGATGGGCATCATCACGACGAGGCCCGCGTCGAAGAAGATCGGGAAGCCCATGAGCAGGCTCGCGATCGACAGCGCGAGCCCGGCGCGCTGCTCGCCGAAGCGCGCGATCATCGCATCCGAGAGCACCTTCGCGCCGCCGGATGCCTCGATCATGCGCCCGAGCATCGCGCCGAGCGCGACGAGCAGCATGACGCTGCCGAGCGTGGGGTTGAAGCCGAACCCGAGCGCCTCGACGAGGCGCTCGAACGGGATGCCCGCCGCGATGGCCGTGAGGATGCTCGTGAGCATGAGGGCGAGGAAGGCGTGCACCTTGAACGCCATGATGAGCACGAGCAGCAGCGCCACGGCGCCGGCCGCGAGCAGCAGCAGCCCTCCCGTGCCGAGGTCCCACATCAGGGTCAGGTCGTCCATGGCGTCGCTCGTTCCGTGTCGTGTCGTGCGTGTCGGGTCGTACGTGGGCGGCTGCGAGGGCGCCCGGGGTCAGTCGCTGCGGGCGCGGCGCTGCAGCAGGCGCTGCAGGTCGTCGACGATCTGCTCGGGCGTGCGCTCGATGTCGACGCCCACGCCGTCCTCCCAGTCGGCCAGCGGCTCGAGCGTCTCGAGCTGGCTGTCGAGCAGCGTCGTCGGCATGTACTCGTGGTCGCGGCCCGCGAGGCGCTCCTGCAGCAGGTCGCGGCCGCCGACGAGGTGCACGAAGAGCAGGTCGGGCACGCTCGAGCGCAGCAGCTCGCGATACCAGCGCTTGAGCGCCGAGCACGCGACGATGACGATGCGGCCCGCGGCGCGCTCCTCGGCGATGCGCTCGCCGATGATCTTCAGCCAGGGCACCCGATCCTCGTCGGTGAGCGGTGTGCCGCCCGCCATCTTCTGCTTGTTGGCGGGCGGGTGCAGGTCGTCGCCGTCGATGAAGGCCACGTTCAGGCGGGCCGCGAGCGCGGCGCCGATCGTGGACTTGCCGGTGCCCTGCGCTCCCATCACGATCATGGGCGGATACGTGACGGCCATGTCAGCCTCTCGGGTCGTCGGCAGCGGTGTCGGCGGCGGCGAAGCGCAGCAGCACCTTCGACGATACCGACGCATCGCGCGCGACCTCGAGCGCGTCGAGCGCGTCGACGGCGTCGAGCACGTGCGTGACGACGGGATCGACGGCGAGCGAGCCGTCGGCCAGCGCGGCGACGACGTCGTCGATCTCGTCGACGAACCGGAACGAGCCGACGAGATGCAGCTCGCGCGTGATGGCCGTCGCGATCGGCACGGCCACCTCGCCGGAGCGCTGGAGGCCGAGCATGACGACGGTGCCGCCGCGGCGGGCCGCGCGGATGGCGGCGTGCAGGCCCGGCAGCGTGCCCGACGACTCGACGACGACGTCGGCCTCGACGGCGGCGAGCGCCTCGGCGTCGCGCGCGTCGATCGTGCGATCGGCGCCGACCTCCCTGGCGATGCGCATCGGCAGCTCGTGCAGATCGCTCGCGACGACCTCTGCGGCGCCGTGGTGCCGCAGCACTGCGACCGCGAGGGCGCCGATGGGGCCCGAGCCGATCACGAGCGCACGCAGGCCGCGCACGTCGCCCGCCTGCCCCACGCCGTGCCACGCGACAGCGGCGGGCTCGGCGAGCGCCGCGGTGCGCAGGTCGAGGCCATCGGGCAGCGCGCGCAGCATCCGCGTCGGCAGCGCCACGGACGTCGCGAAGGCGCCGTCCTGGTGCGGCAGCCGCGCCGCGGAGCCGAGGTACGAGTCGGGCGTCGCGGGATGCACCGTCACGGGCGTGCCGGCCGCAGGCCCCGAGCCGTCCGCGGCCGCGACGGCGACGACGCCCGACACCTCGTGGCCGAGCACCATGGGCTCGCGCAGGATCGACTCCCCCGCGGCACCGTGCTGCCAGTAGTGCAGGTCGGAGCCGCAGATGCCGCCGTAGGCGACGGCGACGACGGCCTCGTCGGCCGCGGGCGTCGGATCGGGCACCTCCTCGACGCGGACGTCGGATGCGGCGTGGGCGACGACGGCGATGGATGCCATGGCTCCTGCTCTCGGGTGGGGGTGGGCGGGGGTGTCAGCGCAGCGGCGTCGTGAGCAGCAGGTCGCCGACGCGGACGTCGACGCGGTCGCCGGGCTGCGCAGGCGCGTTCGAGAACGGCGCACCCGTCATGATGACGTCGCCCGGCCCCAGCGGCACCCAGTGCGAGACGTAGGCGACGCACTCGGCGAGCGACACGGGCAGCGCGTCGCTCGTCGTGTCGACGACGTCGGCGCCGCCGACCGTCATCCGGATCGGCACGTCGCCGACGGGACCCGTCTCGATCCAGGGGCCGAGCGGCGTCGCGCCGACGCCGCCCTTGGCCTCGAAGTTGCGCTGGTCGACGAGCGAGCGGTCGGGATACGACACGTCGTTCACGGCCGTGTAGCCGAGGATGCCGGCCATCGCCTCGTCGACGCTCGCCTGGAAGAGGTCGCGACCCACGACGAGCGCGAGCTCGGCCTCGACGACGAGGCGACCCGCATCGCGGCGCGCGTCGACGGGCACGCCGCTCGCGACGACGGTCCGGGGCGACTTCAGCCATGCCTGCACGGGCAGCGGGTGATCGTTCTGCCCGCGGTTCTGCGCGATGCCGACGATCGTCAGCGGCGCGCACGGCGCGAGGAGCACGGGATCGACGAGCGGATCGCCGACCGGTGCAGGATCCGCGCCGAGCCCGAACGCGACGTACGGATCGGCGATCGGTCGCCACGGCGCATCCGGCCCAGGCGCGCCGATCCAGGTGGCGACGCCGTCGACGAGCGTGCGTGCGATGCGCATCACACCACCGCCGTCATGCCGCCGTCGACGTGCAGCGTCTGCCCGTTGACGAACGCCGAGGCGTCGGAGGCGAGGAACACCGCGGCGCCCACGAGGTCGCGCACGTCGCCCCAGCGGCCGGCGGGCGTGCGGCCGCGCACCCATGACGAGAACTGCTCGTCGGCCACGAGCGGCGCCGTGAGCTCGGTCGCGAAGTAGCCGGGCGCGATCGCGTTGGCGGTGATGCCGTGCGGCGCGAGGTCGGCGCACAGGCCCTTCGTGAGCATGACGATCGCGCCCTTCGTCGCCGAGTACGGGGCGATCGATGGCCGCGCGAGCAGCGACTGCACCGAGCCGATCGACACGATGCGGCCCGAGCCGCGGGCGATCATGCCGCGCGCGACGCGCCTCGAGAGCAGGAAGGCGCTCGTGAGGTTGGTCGCGAGCAGGTCGTGCCAGTCGTCGTCGGCGAACTCGGCGATCGGCCCACGGCGCTGGATGCCCGCGTTGTTCACGAGCACGTCGGGCGTGCCGAGCTCGGCCTCGAGCGCTCCGATGCCCGCATCCACCGCCGCGGCATCCGTGACGTCGAAGGTCGACACGTGCGTCGGCGCCCCCGTCGCCTGCGCGATCTCGGCGGCGGCGCGCTCGGCCTTGGCACGATCGCGGCCGTGCACGACCACCGTGGCGCCCGCCCCCGCGAGCCCCTCGGCGAGCGCGCGCCCGATCCCCTGGCTCGACCCCGTCACGAGCGCGACGCGTCCCGTGAGGTCGAAGGCGGCGAGCCCCGCCGGTCGGTCGTGGTCTGCGGTCATGCGCGTGCCTCCGTGATGATGACGCCCGTGTGCTCCTCGTCCGTGGAGATGCGCACGGCATCCTCGGTGCGGAGCAGATCCCTGCCTCGAGTCTCGGGTACGAGGAAGGTCGCCGCGGTCGTGATGGCCGCGAGCGTCGCGACGTAGAGGGCCATGACCTGCCACGTGCCGTCGGTGAGCGTGAGCAGCCACACGCCCAGCACGCCCGCGAGGCCACCGGCGAGCACCGCCGAGAGCTCGCGCGCCATCGCGACGCCGAGGTACCGGTGCCGGTTGCCGAAGAGCTCGGGCAGCATGGCGCACTGCGGGCCGAGCATCGAGTTGACCGCGACGCCGATGCCGATCGCGATGACCGCGATCGCGAGCCAGCCGATGCCGAGCGACAGCGCGTACCAGGCGGGGAACGCGTAGAGCAGCATGAAGACGGCGCCGAAGCGGTACACCGCCTTGCGGCCGAAGCGGTCGGAGAGATGCCCGGTGAGCGGCACCGAGAAGATGCCGATGAGCGAGCCGACCGTGACGCCCCACGTGGCGACGCCGCGGTCGATGGGGTTCGCGAGGAACGCGCCGGCGCCCGCGGTCGCGACGAACGCGAGCGTGACGTTCTGGAAGATGTACGAGCCGCCGTTCTCGGCCATGCGCAGGCCGATGCCCGTGATGACGCCGGGCAGGCCGCGCGTGAAGATCTCGCGGAGGGGGCGCTCGGCGACCTGCTCGTGCTTCTCGAGCTCGACGAACGTCGGCGTCTCGCGCAGGCGCAGGCGGATGAAGAGCGCGACGAGGATGAGCAGGAACGAGGCGAGGAACGGCACGCGCCAGCCCCATGACAGCAGCTGATCCTCGGGCAGCAGCGCGATGCCCGAGAAGACGAGGGCGGCGAGCAGCGTGCCCGCCTGGATGCCGACGAACGGCAGCGCCGAGAAGAAGCCGCGACGCGCGACGGGCGCGTACTCGGCCATGAGCACGGTGGCGCCCGCCTGCTCGGCGCCGGCGCCGAAGCCCTGCAGGATGCGCATGAGCACGAGCAGCATCGGCGCGAGGATGCCGACCTGCTCGTAGGTCGGCAGGAGGCCGATGGCGGTGGAGGCGCCGCCCATGAGCACGATCGTGACGACGAGCACCCACTTGCGGCCGAGGCGGTCGCCGAGGATGCCGAAGACCAGGCCGCCGATGGGACGAGCGACGAAGCCGACGCCGTAGATCGCGAATGCGCCGACGAGGCCGATGGCGGGGTCGGACTGGTCGAAGAAGAGCACGTTGAACACGAGCGCCGTCATGAGGCCGTAGAGCGCGAAGTCGAAGTACTCGAGGGCGCTGCCGACGCTCGAGGCGAGCGTCGCGCGCCGCAGGTTGGCGGCGTAGTCCGGGTCGTCGCTGGGACGGGCGGCGGGGTCCGCCTGCGCCGAGGTGTGCGCGTCGGTCACGATCTCTCCTTCGAGCCCGCGTCCCCCGCTTCGGGGACGCTCGTGCAGGTCACGGTACCAGCATGATGAACGGAGTCCAACCCGCTGAACGCATCAGTGCGCGGGGCGTCCGAGGGGGTTGGTGAGCGCCGTGGCCGCCTCCTGCAGCGCGAGCCCGACCGCGGCGACGTGCTCCGGCGTCGCGGCGTCGGCGGGCAGCGCCACGCCGATCGCGAGCGCGGGGTCGCTCGGCGTCCAGGCAGGCAGCGGCACCGCGACGCCCGTGATCCCCTCGAACGACTGCCCCTCGTCGACGGCGTAGCCGCGCTCGCGCGCGCGGCGCACCTTCGCGACGACCGCATCCACGTCGCCCGCGGATCGTGCCGTCAGCCGCGGCGCGGGGTCGGCGAGCATGAGCGCCCGCACCTCGTCGTCGTCGAGCGCCATGAGCAACGCGTTGCCCGTCGCCGACAGGCCGGCGTGCAGCCGCGAGCCGAGCGGCGTGCCGATGCGGCCGTGCGCGCGCCCCTCGTGCCTCGCCAGGTACAGCGCGTCCGATTCGGCGAGCATCGCGATCTGCACCACCTCGCGGCGCAGCACCGTCGAGCGCTCGCAGACCGAGAACAGCTCGCGCACCTGGTTGAACTGGAACGTGTACGCCGCGCCGAGCTCGGCGATGCCCCGTCCCAGCCGGAAGCCGAGCGGCACGCGCTCGACGACGCCTCCGGCCTCCAACGCGAGGCACAGGTTCGATGCCGACGACTTCGCGATGCCGAGGGCCTTCGACAGCTCCGTGAGCGTCATGGGGCCGTCGGATGCCGCGAGCAGCCCGAGGATGCCGAGGCCGCGCGTGACCGCAGGGGCCGGATCGCGCTGCTCGGCGCCGCCGCCGGCCATCAGTAGAACTCCACCGTGTCGACGACGTTGCGCATGGGCTCGCCATCGAGCAGCCGCCCGGCGTTCTCGGCGAAGAGCTCGGCGATGCGTGCGGGCTCGTCCTCGTGCAGCGCAGCGGTGTGCGGGCTGAGCAGCACGCGCTCGTGGCTCCACAGCGGGCTCTCGGTCGGCAGCGGCTCGACGGCGGTGACGTCGAGCGCTGCGTAGCCGATGCGACCGTCCTCGAGCGCGCGCAGCAGCGCGTCCTCGTCGACGACCGTGCCGCGGCCGACGTTCACGAGGATCGTGCCGGGGCGCACGTCCGCGAGCACGGCGTCGCCGACGAGGCGCTCGGTGAGGGCCGTGCCCGGCAGCGTGAGCACGATGGCGTCGACCTGCGCCGCGGCCGCCGCGAGGTCGTCGGCCGGCACGAGGCGATCGACGTGCGGCACCGGCTCGCCCGAGCGCGTCGTGCCCCAGATGGTCGCGCCGAGCGCACCGAGCTTCGCGGCGACCTGCTGGCCGATGCCGCCGAGGCCCACGACGAGCACCGTCATGTCCTCGACGTGCCGCATGGCCCAGCCGTCGTCCCAGCTGCGCTCGCGTCGCTGCCGCTCGAGGCGCGGCACGTCCTTCGCACCGGCGAGCACGCCGAGCACGGCCCACTCGGCGAGCGGCGCGCCGTGCACGCCCGCGCTCGTCGTGAACGTCACGCGCTCGAGCGTCGCGGCATCGAGCCCTGCGGCCTTCACCTGACCGCCGCCGCCCGCCGCCATCGTGTGCACCCACCGCACCGAGTCGGACGTCTCGAGCACGCGTGCGAGCGTCGCAGGCGAGTCCGGGATGCCGAACAGGGCGTCCGCCTCCCCCGCCATCGCCTCGAAGGCAGCCTGGTCGGCGGCCGATCGCTCGGGCCAGCGCGGACGAGCCCACTCGCCGATCGATCGCGCGGGGGGCGCGAGCCGCTCGTCGCGCAGGAGCTCGACGCGCGGCTCGAGCTCGGTGATCCTGGCGCACAGCGCCTCCGGCAGTCCCGTCATGATCGCGACGCGGAGTCGATCCATGGCCCATCCCCTTCGATCGGTGGCACGTGCGTGCAGCCTATCGATCATTCAGCACTGTGGACATGGTTCTGCCCAGTGGACGCCCGTATCCTGGACGCATGAGCCAGCACGACGCCGCGGTCGGCGTGATCGGGCTCGGCGCGATGGGGCGACCCATGGCCGAGCATCTCCTGCGCGCCCACGGGCGCCTCGTCATCACGGGACGCACGCGTCGCCACGAGGATCTCGAGGCACTGGGCGCCACGTGGGTCGACACGCCGCGCGCGCTGGCAGCCGACGTCGACGTCGTGCTGTCGATGCTGCCCGACCTCCCCCAGCTCGAGGCCGCGCTCGACGGCCCCGATGGCCTCCTCGCCGCCGATCGTCCGCTGCTGCTGCTCGTCGCCTCCACATCGTCGCCGACGCGCGTGCGCGAGCTCGCGGACCGGCTCGCGCGCGACGGCGACGGCCGGGTCCGCGTCGTCGACTGCCCCGTCTCGGGCGGCGTGGGCGGCGCGACCGACGGGACGCTCTCGATCATGCTCGGCGGGTCGGAGGCCGACGCCGCCGAGGCGGCCGCCGCGCTCGCACCGTGCGGCACCCCCGTGCACCTCGGCCCGCTCGGCGCCGGCCAGGTGGCGAAGGCGGCGAACCAGCTCGTCGTCGGCGCGACGATGCTCGCGATCGCGGAGGCGACCGTGCTCGCCGAGCGCTCCGGCATCGACGTCGATCGCCTCTGGACGCTGCTGCAGGGCGGCTACGCGGGGTCGAACCTGCTGCGCGCCAACCACCGCAGGCTCGTCGACGAGGACTACGAGCCCGGCGGGCTCGCCAGGTACATGGTGAAGGACCTCGGCTTCGCCACCGACGTCGCCGACGCCACGAGCACGCACGCGACGCTGCTGCCCGCGCTGCGCGCCGCCTACGTCGAGCTCGTGGAGGCGGGCCTCGGCGACGACGACCTCTCGGTCGCACGCCGCTTCGTCGCCGAGCGCTGACTCGCGCGGCCGGACCGCGCGGTGCCCGCTACAGCGAGCGCAGCCGCGGGCCGAGCTCGTCGGAGAAGAACGTCATGAACGCGTCGGGGTCCTCGCTCGCGTCCATGAGCGCGACGTGGTCGAAGCCCGCGTCGACGAACTGCGTGACCACCTCGACGTGCCGCTCGACGTCGGGCCCGCACGCGAACGCCTCCTCCATGTCCTCGACGCGCACGGCCTGCGTCGCCTGGTCGAACGCGACCGGGTCGGGCAGCTCCGCGAGCACCTTCCAGCCGAGCGATCCGAAGCGGAAGCGTCGGTGCGCGGCCTCGGCGCCCGCGCGCGCGTCGGCGGCGTAGGCCGTCGGCGCCTCGGCGTAGCGGGGCCCGCTGCCGCCCGCCGACGTCCACGCGTCGACGAGCGACGCGTCGGGGTCGGTCGAGAAGATGCCGTCGCCGAGCTCGGCAGCGAGCGCCGCGGCCTGCGGCCCACCCGCCGCGACCACGATCTCGGGCAGTCGCTCGGGCAGGTCGTAGACGCGCGCGTCCTCGAGGCGGAGGTGCTCGCCGCGATAGGAGTGCGTGCCGCCCGACCACAGCAGACGGATGATCTCGAGCGCCTCGCGGAAGCGCGCATGGCGATCGCCGACCTCCGGCCATCCCTGGCCGACGATGCGCTCGCTCAGCCGCTCCCCCGCTCCGACGCCGAGCGTGAACCGTCCGTCGGAGATGATCTGCAGGGTCGCGGCGGCCTGCGCGACGATCGCCGGGTGGTACCGGATCGACGGGCAGGTGACGCCGGTCGCGAATCGCAGCGTGGTGGTCTGCGCCGCGATGGCCGAGAGGATCGCCCACGCGAACGACGAGTGCGCGTGCTCGGGGAGCCACGGATGGAAGTGGTCGCTGATCTCGACGAAGTCGAACCCGGCGCGCTCGGCCTCGACGGCTCTGCGGATCAGCTCCTTCGGAGCGACGTCCTCGGCGAAGAGCTTGTATCCGATCTGCATGCCGTCACGGTCGCAGCACGCGTCCGCTGCCGCGACCGGGTGGACGGCAGCGCGCCGGCTTGCTACGCGGGCCGGGTCGTGGTCCGCACGCGGTAGACGCTGGTCGTCGCGGTGATCCACAGCCATCCGTCGTCGCCGAACGCGACGTTCGCGACGGTCTCGGGCACGGGCACGAACGCGAGCCGCTCGCCGGCGGGCGCGAAGACGTGCACGCCGTCGCCGCTCGACGACCACACCCGACCCTCGACGTCGACCGCGATGCCGTCGGGCGTGCCGCCCTCGACGCGCACGAACCGCCGCCCCTCGATCGCGACCGCGTCGCCACCCGAGCCGACGACGCGGTAGGCGCGGATCGTGGCGACCTCGTCGGTGACGTCGGCACCGGCCGACTCCGTGACGTACAGCGTCGCGTGGTCCGGGCTGAAGGCGATGCCGTTGGGCTTCGCCATGTCGGTCACGACCGCACGGATGCCGTCGACCTCGCTCCATCGGAACACGAAGCAGCCGCCGTACTCGCGCTCGCCCGCGTGCCCCTCCTTCGGCTGCTCGATGCCGTAGGGCGGATCCGTGAACCAGATCGACCCGTCGGGGTGCTCGACGAGGTCGTTCGGCGAGTTCAGACGGTGCTCGCCGAAGCGGTCCACGAGCACCGTCACCGCGCCGTCGCGCTCGAGCTCGACGGCACGTCGTCCGTGCGAGCACTGCACGACGCCGCCGCGTGCGTGGATGCGGGCGTTCGTGAACTCGACGTCCGTGCGATGCACGCGCAGCTCGCCCGCCTCGTCGACCTCGAGGATGCGGTCGCCGTGGATGTCCGACCAGCGCAGCCGACGCGTGTCCGGCATCCACAACGGCCCCTCGCTCCACCCGGCGCCCGTCGCCATGCGCTCGACGCGCGCGTCGGCGGCGAGCAGGTCGGACGGGTCGCGGATCGGGGGCGGCGCGGAGGCGGGCGTCGTCGTCATGCCTCGATGCAACCAGAGCCGCGCGCACGCGGACGAGCCCCTGCACCCCGCATGCGGGCGCGACTAGCCTGGAAGGGCATCCCCTCGATCTGACTGGAGCAGCATGCCCACCGCCAACATCGCCGTCGTCGGACTCGCCGTCATGGGGTCGAACCTCGCGCGCAACCTCGCGAGCCGCGAGGGCAACACGGTCGCCGTGTACAACCGCACCACCGCGAAGACCGACGCCCTCCTCGAGGCCCACCCGGAGGCCGGGTTCGTGAAGGCCGCGACGATGCAGGAGCTCGCCGACAGCCTGCAGACGCCCCGCACCGCGATCATCATGGTCAAGGCCGGCCGCCCCACCGACGCCGTCATCGACGAGCTCGTCTCGGTGTTCGAACCGGGCGACATCATCGTCGACGGGGGCAACGCCCTGTTCACCGACACGATCGCGCGCGAGAGGAAGGTGCGCGAGACGGGCATCCACTTCGTCGGCTGCGGCATCTCCGGCGGCGAGGAGGGCGCGCTCAACGGCCCGTCGCTCATGCCCGGCGGCACGAAGGAGTCGTACGAGACCCTCGGCCCCATCCTCGAGAAGATCGCCGCGGTCGCCGAGGGCGAGCCGTGCGTGACGCACATCGGCGCCGACGGCGCCGGCCACTTCGTGAAGATGATCCACAACGGCATCGAGTACGCCGACATGCAGCTCATCGCCGAGGCGTACGACCTCATCCGCCACGCGACGGGCAAGTCGCCGGCCGAGATCGCCGACATCTTCGCCGAGTGGAACGAGGGCGACCTCGAGTCGTACCTCATCGAGATCACCGCCGAGGTGCTGCGGCAGGTCGACGCGAAGACCGGCCAGCCGCTCGTCGACGTCATCCTCGACGCCGCCGGCGCCAAGGGCACGGGTGCATGGACGGTGCAGACCGCCCTCGACCTCGGCGTGCCGGTGTCGGGCATCGCCGAGGCCGTCTTCGCCCGCTCGCTGTCGTCGAAGCCGGCCCAGCGCGCGGCCGGCGCCGCCCTGCCGGGTCCGTCGTCGCCGTGGTCGGTGCAGGATGCCGACGCGTTCGTCGAGGACGTGCGCCTCGCGCTCTACGCATCGAAGGTCATCGCATACTCGCAGGGCTTCGACGCCATCATCCAGGGCGCGCTCGACCACGACTGGGCGATCGACAAGGGCGAGGTCGCGAAGATCTGGCGCGGCGGCTGCATCATCCGCGCCCGCTTCCTCAACCGCATCACCGAGGCGTACGCGGCCGACCCCGGCCTCGTCGCGCTCGTGACGGCGCCCTTCTTCGCCGACGTCATGGCGACGGCGCAGGACTCGTGGCGTCGCATCGTCGCCGGCGCGGCGCAGTCGGGCATCCCGATCCCCGCGTTCGCCTCGTCGCTCGCGTACTACGACGGCCTGCGCGCCCCGCGTCTGCCCGCCGCCCTCGTGCAGGGCCAGCGCGACTTCTTCGGCGCGCACACGTACAAGCGCATCGACGCCGAGGGCACCTTCCACACGCTGTGGTCGGGCGACCGCTCGGAGATCGAGGCCGAGGACACCCACTGAGCGTCTGACGCTCGAAGGCACGGCGCGTCGCCCCTCGCGGGCGGCGCGCCGTCTGCGCGTCCGGGTGCGTGGCACGATCGAGGCATGAGCGCCTTCCACGCCGACGCATCCGACCTCGCGGCACCCGACAAGGAGGTGCTCACCTGGCAGGGCTTCGGCGACGCCGGTCGCGAGCTCGCGACCACGATCGCCGCCGACGGCTACCAGCCGGAGATCGTCATCGCCGTCGCGCGCGGCGGCCTGCTGCCCGCCGGCCACCTCGCGTACGCGCTCGGCCTCAAGCTCGCCGACGCCATCAACGTCGAGTTCTACACCGACGTGCACGAGACGCTGCCCGACCCCGTGCTGCTCGAGCCCATGCTCGACGCCGAGGCGATCCGGGGCCGCCGCCTGCTCGTCGTCGACGACGTCGCCGACTCGGGCCGCACGCTCGCGCTCGTGCTCGACCTGCTGCGCGGCATGGGCGCCGAGGCGCGCTCGGCCGTGCTCTACGCGAAGCCGACGTCGGTCGTCGACCCCGACTTCGTGTGGCGCCGCACCGACCGGTGGATCGTGTTCCCCTGGTCGGCCGAGCCGCCGGTCACCGCCTGACGTCGGCGTCGGCGTCGTCGGGGCGCACGATCTCGATGGGATGCGTGAACGTCTCGCGCCGCGCCTCCGCCTCGGCGTCGCCCGAGAACAGGCCCGGCACGTCGCCCGTCGCCGGGTGCGGCCGACGCGGCTCGGGCGACCGCTGCTGCGCCACCTCGACGCGCTGCAGCGGCAGCGCCTCGGGATGCTCGGCGCGCAGGAAGTCCACGAGGCGCTCGCGCACGAGGCAGCGCAGGTCGAACAGCGCCGCGGAGTCCTCCGCCGACACGAGCACGCGCACGTGCACCATGCCGCCGACGGCGTCGGTGATCTGCAGCACCTGCACGCGCCGATCCCACAGCTCGCTGCCCTCGACGATGCGCACGAGCTCGGCGCGCATCCGATCGACCGGCACGCGCCAGTCCACGTCGAGCTCGACGGCGCCGAGCAGCTCGCTCGACGTGCGCGTCCAGTTCTCGAACGGCGTCGACGTGAAGTAGGTCGACGGCAGCACGAGGCGGCGGTCGTCCCAGATCCGCACGACGACGTACGTGAGCGTGACCTCCTCGATCGTGCCCCAGTGGCCCTCGACCACGACGACGTCGTCGACGCGCAGCGCGTCGGAGCCGACGAGCTGCAGGCCGGCGAAGACGTTGCCGAGCACCGACTGCGCCGCGAGGCCCGCGACGAGGGATGCGACGCCCGCGGAGGCGAGCAGGCTCGTGCCCGCGACGCGGGCACCCTCGAACGTGAAGAGCGCGGCGCCGATCGCGATGACGACGATGACGACGACGAGCACGCGGCGCATGATCGCGATCTGCGTGTGCACCTTGCGGCGGTGGCGATCGCCCTCCGTCGCGCCGTAGCGGGCGAGCACCGCGTCGCCGGCGACGGCCAGGATGCGCACGACGAGCCAAGCGCCCTGTGCGATCGCGGCGATGAGCAGCGCGTGCGCGATGACGTCGCCGGCCGCGCCGAGCGACGCCTGGACGCCGAGCGACGCGAAGGCGATCGCGAACGCGATGGTGCCGGCGAGCGTCGCGACCGGCCACCGCAGCGGCCGGCGCATCGCGACGACGCGGGTGCGCGACCGCGTGATGGCGGCGGCCACCGCGACGAGCACGAGGCTCGCCGCGACGGCGGCGACGAGCGCGATCCCGGCGGCGACGCCCACGCTCATCAGCAGGTCGATGGACTGCGTCATCTCCTCGGACACGACCTCGGGCATGGCACGGCTCCCTCCTCGTGGAGCGGGCCACGATGCCATGCGAACGTGTCGGTGAGGTGTCGCGGCGTCTCGATTCCGCGCAACGCGAAGCCGTGTCGCCGGTGGCAGCGCCGCTCAGCCGCGGCGGCGGTACTCGAGCTCGGGACGGCCGCGCGTGCCGTAGCGCGGCGTGCGGTCGGCGACGCCCGAGTCGGCGAGGTGCTCGAGGTAGCGGCGCGCCGTCACGCGCGACAGGCCGAGCTCGGCAGCGACCTCCGTGGCGCTGCGGGCGGCCTCGGCGTCGGCGAGCAGCGCCGACACCGCCTCGAGCGTCTCGGCCGACAGGCCCTTCGCGAGGCCCGGCGCGTTCGTGGTGCGCAGCGCCGCGATCGCGCGGTCGACCTCCTGCTGCGTGAGGCTCGACGCGCCCTCGAGCTCGTCGCGGTACGCGCGGTACTGCCGCATCCGCTCGGCGAACACCGCGAAGCCGAACGGCTTGATGAGGTACTGCACGACGCCCACGGCGACGGCCTCGCGCACGATGTCGAGCTCGCGCACCGCCGTGACCGCGATGACGTCGACCACGAGCCCGGCGGCGCGCAGCTCGCGGCACACCTGCAGGCCGTGGCCGTCGGGCAGGTTCATGTCGAGCAGCAGCAGGTCGATGCGAGCGGTGCCCTGCTGCGCATCGCGCAGCGCGCGGATGGCGGCGGTCGCCGAATGCGCGACGCCTGCGAGCTCGAAGCCCTCGCACCTGCCGACGTAGGCGGCGTGCGCGTCGGCGGTGCCGCGATCGTCCTCGACGACGAGCACGCGGATCACGAGCGCCTCCGCGGCTGCAGGCTGCGATCGGTCGACGCGCGCACGTCGACGTCGGCGTCGGCGGGCGGCTCGGCGTCGGGACGCGGCAGCACGACCGTCACGACGGCACCGAGCTCGCGTCCCAGCTCGATGGTGCCGCCGAGCCGCTCGACCGTCTGCCGCACGAGCGCGAGGCCGAAACCGCGGCCGTCGCCGCCGTGCTCCTTCGTCGTCCACCCCTGCTCGAACGCGAGCTCGCGCGCGTCGTCGGGCACGCCCTCGCCCGAGTCCGAGACCTGCATGACGATCGCGCCGTCGTCGTCGGCGCCGAGGTAGACGGCGACCCAGCGCTCGCCGAGCTCGCGCGACGTCGCCCCCGTGCGCGCACGGGCGGATGCGGCGGCGTCGATGGCGTTGTCGACGAGGTTGCCGAGGATCGTGACGAAGTCGATCGGATCGACCCAGTGCGTGCCCGGGTCGAGGCGCGTCTCGAAGTGCAGGTCGACGGCGCGCTCGCGCGCCTGCGCCGTCTTGCCCAGCAGCAGCGCCGCGATCACGGGCTCCTCGTCGGCGCCGACGACGCGATCCGCGAGCCGCTGCCCGAGGTCGCGCTCCGCCGCCGCCACCTCGAGGGCGCGCTCGGGCTCGCCGAGCGACAGCAGCGAGGCGATCGTGTGCATGCGGTTGCCGAACTCGTGCGTCTGCGCCCGCAGCGCCGTCGCGAGCGTGCGCACCGCATCCAGCTCGCCGGCCATGCGGCTCAGCTCGGTGCGATCGCGGATCGTGAGCATCGTCGCGCTGCTCGTGCGGCGGGCGCCCGGCACGTCGGCCGCCTCGCGCTCGACGACGAGCGAGCGCCTGCCCACGAGCACGGGCGCCACGCCATCGCCGGGCTGCGCCAGCACGCGACGCACCGTGCGGGGCAGGGCGGCGTCGGCGACCGCGATCGGCAGCGCGACGTCGCCGAGACCGAGCAGCGTGCGCGCGCGATCGTTCGCCAGCACGATCGCCTCGCCCTCGACGAGCAGCAGGCCGTCGTCGACGGAGTGCAGCACGGCCTCGTGCGCCGCGAACAGGTGCGCGAGCTCCTCGACGCCGCGGCCGCCCGTCGCGACCTTGAGCCTGCGCGCGAGCAGCCACGCGGCGACGGCCGCGAGCACCACGGCCCCGAGCAGCACGAGCGCGACGACCCACAGGCGCGTCACGACCTCGCTCGACACCTGCGCGATCGTGACGCCGCCCGACACGAGGCCCACGACCTCGCCGTCGACGACGATCGGCGCGACCGCGCGCACCGACGGGCCGAGCGTGCCCTCGAACGTCTCGGTCACGACGCCGCCCGCGAGCGCCTCGGCCGTCGAGCCGAGGAACCGCTGACCGATCTGGTCGGGGTCGGGATGCGTGTAGCGGATGCCCGTCGGATGCATGATCGTGACGTAGTCGAGCCGCGTGCGGTCGACGACCTCGAGCGCGTAGGGCTGCAGCCGCGCCGATGCCTGGGCGACCGCCGCATCCTCGTCGAGCGACCACTCGTCGAACGCGGCAGCCGTCGCCGTCTCGATCGTCGGATCGGTCGCGAGCGCCAGCACGACGTCGCGGCTGAGCACCGTCGCCTCGTGCTCCGCATCCGCCTGCGCGTCGAACGCGAGCAGCGCGAACGCCGCGACGGCGCTCGCGACGAGCAGCACGGTCGACTGCACGAACAGCCGCGTCGCGATGCTCGCATCGCGCCACCGTCGGCGCATGCCGCTCCCCCTCGCCGCAGACCGTCGTCCGCTGCGACCAGCATGCCCGACGGCGCGGGCGGTGCACGACTGCGAACACTAAGCACGAAAGGAGGCATCGTCGTGCCCCGGCGAGGATGCTCGCATCCGAAGCAGCGTCGCATCGTGGCGACGCGCCCAGGAGGAGCACCATGGCGACGACGCCCACCACCAGCACACCGAAGCGTCACTCGCGCTTCGCCACCCACGGCCTGTACGTCGCGGTCATCATCGCCGTCATCCTCGGTGCCGCCGTCGGCCTCATCTGGCCAGAGGTCGGCGTCGCGCTCAAGCCCATCGGCACGGCGTTCGTCGCCCTCATCAAGATGATGATCGCGCCCGTGATCTTCTGCACGATCGTGCTCGGCATCGGCTCGATCGCCAAGGCCGCCACGGTCGGCAAGGTCGGCGGCCTCGCGCTCGGCTACTTCATCGTCATGTCGACGTTCGCCCTCGCGATCGGCCTCGTCGTCGGCAACTTCGTGCACCCGGGCGAGGGCCTCAACATCTCCTCGTCGGAGTACGAGGCGCCCGCCGCCGAGGAGGGTGGCCCGATGTTCGGCATCATCCCGACGACGCTCGTCTCGGCGCTCACCGGCAGCCACGTGCTGCCCGTGCTCTTCGTCGCGCTGCTCGTCGGGTTCGCGTTGCAGAAGATGGGCGACCGCGGCAAGCCGCTGCTCGAGACCCTCGGCCTCATCCAGACGCTCGTCTTCCGCATCCTCACGATGATCCTGTGGCTCGCCCCCATCGGCGCGTTCGGCGCCATCGCCGGCGTCGTCGGCGAGACCGGCTGGGCAGCCATCGGCGCCCTCGCGACGCTGATGCTCGCGTTCTACGCGACGTGCGTCGTCTTCATCGTGGGCGTGCTCGGCACGCTGCTGTGGGTCGTCGCTCGCGTCAACATCTTCAAGCTCATGGCGTACCTGGGCAAGGAGTACCTGCTCATCGTGTCGACGTCGTCCTCGGAGTCGGCCCTGCCGCGCCTCATGGCGAAGCTCGAGCACCTCGGCGTCTCGAAGCCCGTCGTGGGCATCACGGTGCCGACCGGCTACTCGTTCAACCTCGACGGCACGGCGATCTACCTCACGATGGCGTCGCTGTTCATCGCGACGGGCATGGGCGTGCCCATGTCGATCCCCGAGCAGATCGGCCTGCTGCTGTTCATGATCATCGCGTCGAAGGGTGCGGCGGGCGTCACCGGCGCGGGTCTCGCGACCCTCGCGGCCGGCCTGCAGACGTACCGTCCCGACCTCGTCGACGGCGTCGGCGTCATCGTCGGCATCGACCGCTTCATGTCGGAGG
This sequence comes from Agrococcus jejuensis, assembly GCF_007679035.1. Taxonomy (GTDB): domain Bacteria; phylum Actinomycetota; class Actinomycetes; order Actinomycetales; family Microbacteriaceae; genus Agrococcus; species Agrococcus jejuensis_A. The sequence continues at coordinate 1,162,940 of NZ_VEFR01000001.1, forward strand.
CGCGTGCGCTCACGAACTTCACCGGCAACGCGGTGGCGACGGTGCTCATCGGCACCTGGACGAAGCAGATCGACCACGGTCGCGTGACGAACGTGCTCGCGAAGCGCGATCCGTTCGACGAGGCGACGATGGAGGACACGCACGGGCCCGGCACGGAGATCCCGCAGACGGCGACGGAGGCCGTGCGCGTGAGCGCAGGCGTGCAGCGCTGACCCGCTCCACGTGAGGCGAAGGGCCCGGCGGGCGACCGCCGGGCCCTTCGTCGCGTCAAGCCCGCGACCACCCGCCGAGGTGGGCCTCGAGGTCCGGATGCTCGGGCACGCGTCGGACGTCGGCGAGCGGCTCGCGCTCGACGCGCCATCCGGTCGGCCTCCCCCAGCGGCGATCGCGCGCGGCGGCACGCGGCGCCGCCACCACGATCGCGTCGCCGAGCGCGATGCGGGCGACGTCGGCGTCGCCGATCGTCGCGACGGCGTCGAGCAGCCGCGCGGCTCCGGCATCGCCCAGCACGATCGGATGCGCGAGCGTCACGGTCGCGCGGTGCTCGGGAGCCGCGGCCAGCACGCGCGGGTCCGCGGCGAACGCGCCCGCGATCCCGGCGGGCACGACGACGCGAGCCGTCGGCAGCAGGGCGAGCATCCGGTCGACGCAGACGAGCGCCGCAGCGACCGACGGGCTGCGCTCGAGCACGACCACGACGTCGGCCCGCGCCGAGAGCAGGGCCGACGGCGCGAGACCGGGCCCGCCGACGGCGTCGACGAGGCGCAGCGTCTCCTCGTCCTTCCGGCGCGCGCGCTCCTCGGCGTCCCGCCCGGCCCAGTCGGGGCCGTCGTGCCAGGCGATGGCGTCCGGCACGTGCGCGAGCGCCGCGCCGCGACGCCAGGCGCGCGCCGCCCACTCCCAGTCCTCGCCGCCGTAGGCGTCGAAGGTCTCGTCGAAGCCGCCGACGTCGTCGAGCAGCCACCGCGAGCACGCGAGCACGGCGCCGATCGCGAAGCGGTACGAGCGAGCGTCGGCGTCGAGCAGGTCGCCGGATCGGGCGTACGCGTCGGCGAGCCACTGCGGCTCCGGCAGCGCGTGCTCCGGGCCCGCGCGCTCGATGGGCGTGCGCATGGGCACGCCGCGGAGGTCGGCGTGCCGACGGCGCCCGACGGCGAGCACGTCGGGTGCGGCGGACGGCAGCGCCGCGATGCGCGCCACGTACTCCGGCTCGGGCGCCGTGTCGGCGTCGAGGAAGCACACGACGTCGCCGGTCGCGTGGCGCGCGCCGAGGTTGCGCACGGCTGCGAGCCGGAAGCCCCGATCCTCCTGCCGCACGACGCGCACGCCGGGCGGCACCGTCGGCGGCGTCGGCGACCCGTCGTCGGCGACGACGACCTCGAGCAGCTGGCGCGGATGCGTCTGCCGCGCGAGGGCGGCGAGCGTGCGGTCGAGCTCGGCCTGCTGCGCATAGTGCGCGACGACGACGGAGACGGTGCGCGCCGGCACGGCGGGCACGGCGCTCCAGTCGTTGCCGACGATCGGCACGCCGAAGGGGGCGCCGGGCCCCGTCACGCCGAGCCCCACAGGGCGAGGTAGGCGGCGGCCACGTCGTCGAGGTCTGGACGCACGGATGCGTCGGCGCCCAGGTGCGTGCTGGCGGGATCGGCGGCGGCGATCGCGATGGCGTGCGGCAGCTCGTCGTCGTCGACGAGCCAGGTCGTGCCGGGACGCAGCGCGGCCATCTCCTCGAAGTACGCGTTGCGCACGACGATCGGTCGACGACCGGCGCCGATCCAGGAGGCGAGCGATCCGGAGGCGGAGACGTGCCGGTGCGCGACGACCGGCACGAGAGTGCTGCGCATGCGCGCGACGAGCGCCTCCTCGTCGAGGAAGCCCGTGCTGGTGCACTCGACGCCGACGTCGCGCGCGTGCGTCGCGAGCTCGGCGAGCTCGGCCTCGTGCCCGGGCGCGGCCCGACCGATCGCGACGACCGGCAGCGGCGCGGGGAGCGCCGCGGATGCGGCGACGGCCTCCGCGTGCCCCTTCCCCGGGTAGAAGAAGCCCAGCACGCCGACCTCGCGGCGCAGCGGCACGGGCTCGGCGGCGTCGGAGGCGCGCTCGCAGGGCAGCGGCACGATCGCGCACGCGGCGGCCCCGTCGACTCCGACGACGCGCGCCAGCAGGCCGCGCTCGTAGTCGCTGGTGCAGACGACCGCCGCGGCCGCGCGCACGACGCGACGGTACGCATCCGCGCGCCGCTCCATGCTGCGTGCGCCGTCGGACGCCTGCGGCAGGTCGTGCAGCGTCACCGTGAGCGTCGCACGAGCCGCGAGCGCCTCGATCGCGTCGGCGGATGCCTCGGGCGAGGCGCCCCAGAGCCGATCGGTGAAGTGCACGTGCGCGCGGGCGCCGTCGACGACCTCGTGCGGCAGGGCGAGCACCGCTCCCGAGGCGCGCACGGCCGCGCTGGCCGCGACGGTGCGCGCCAGTCGGTCGACGCCGTGCTCGGCGTCGCCGCGATGGACGAGCGCGAGCGTCACAGCCCGAGCCGATCGAGGGCGTCGCGATGGCGCTCGAGCCCCGCGGCCACGACCTCGGGCCGCGTCGCGTACCAGGCCAGCTGCGCCGCGTGCACCTCCGCGGCCTCGACGGGCTCGCCAGCGACGACCCAGTGCTCGCGCTCCGCCTCCTCGAGGCCGAACGCCTCCCGCACCACCCGTGACCGCGGCGCGTGGATGCCGTCGAGCAGCGGCCGCCCGACGGGCACGGGCGTGCCCGGCAGGCCCAGCGTGGCCGCGACGCGGCGGGCCAGCTCCTCGACGACGACGTTGCCGGGATGGTTGATCGTGCGCATGTGCGCGAAGGTCGGCTGCTCGAGCACGTCGGAGATCCCGACGGTGCCGTGGCGCACCTCGCGCTCGCGCAGCGACGCGATCGACGCAGCCGCCTCGGCGCGCACGGCCTCGACGGTGAGCGGACGGTCGAGCCCGCCGCCGCGCCCGGCCGCCTCGGAGAGCGTGCGCAGGTCGTGGTACGGCACGATCGGCGGCGAGGCACCGGCGTCGCCGGGGGGCCGCACGATCGCCTGGGTGGGATGCAGCCCGGTGAAGCGCACGACCGGCACGATCGCGTGCGCGGCGTCCGCCGCGACGGCGAGGAGCTGCCGCGTGCCGATCGGCAGCCCGTGGTAGTCGTCGCGCACCGGCTGCGACACGACGACGGCGCTGCGCCGCAGCAGCCGGCGCAACGGCTCGACGTCGGCCGCGACGAGCTCGTGGATCGCCGGCGTGCGCACGAGTCGCACGCCGCAGCCGTCGAGCGCGATGCGCAGCGACTCGGCCTGGCAGTTGCCGAGCACGACCCCGACGGGGTCCGAGGCGGCAGCGTCGGCGGGGCCGTCGTAGAAGTCGCCGAAGTGACGCCGACGAGCGGCATCCTCGTCCTCGTCGCGCGCACCCATGGTGGCTCGACAGTACGCCCGTCGACGAGGCGGCTGCCGCGAGCTCGGGATGCCAGTAGGGTCCACGGTGCCGCCCGGCGCGCTGCGCGTCGGCGGATCGCCGCACCGCGAAGCCCGTCAGGAGCAGCATGCACGCACGACCCGGCACGCCGATCCGCGTCGCCGCGGTGCCGGCCGCGCACCCGTACGTCACGGCAGTCGCGCCCGACGACGGCTCGGTGGTCGTGCTGCCGGACCCCGTCGTCGACGCCGCCGAGCCGTGGCGGTGGTGGCCGCCCGCCGTGCTCGACCCCGCCTGGATCCGCGCCCACGCGGGCGAGGTCGACCTCATCCACGTGCACTTCGGCATGGAGTCGCTGCCGGAGGGTCGACTCGGGGCCGCGCTCGACGCCGCCGAGGCCGCCGGCATCCCCGTCGTGCACACCGTGCACGACCTCGAGAACCCGCAGCTCGACGATCAGGCGCGCCACCGGCGCGACCTCGACGCGATCGTGCCGCGCGCGAGCGCGCTCGTCACCCTCACGCACGACGCCGCCGAGCGCATCCTCGCCGCGTGGGGGCGGGAGGCGACCGTGCTGCCGCATCCGACGCTGCTCGACGCCGCTCCCCCGAGGGCCACGCCGGTCGGCGTCCCGGTCGTCGGCACGCACCTGCGCGACCTGCGGCCCAGCATCGCCGCGCTGCCGACCGTCGTCGCGCTGCTCGACGCGCTCGCTGCGCTGCGCGGCGAGGGGATCTCGGTACGGGGGCGCGTGCTCGTCAACGACCGCACGCGCGACCCCGAGACGGTCGTAGCGATCGCCGACCTCGTCGCCGACCGGACCGATTGCGCGCTTGTGCAGCGTCCGCGGCCCGACGACGAGGCGCTGCTCGACGAGATCGACGCGCTCGACGTCGCCTGGCTGCCCTACGGCCACGGCACCCACTCGGGATGGGTCGAGCTCTGCCACGACCGCGGCGTGCAGGTGGTCGGCCCCGCCTGGCTGCCGATGGCGCAGCAGCACCCGAGCGACCACCACGGCTTCGACGACCTCGCCGACGCCGCGTCCGCCGTCCGCGCCGCCGTCGCTGCGGCGACGCGAGCGGGATCCGACGAGCGCATCGCGCTCGTCGCGGGGCGGATGCACGCCCGACGCGTCGCACGCAAGGGCGTCCGCGACGCCCACGCGACCCTCTACCGTGAGGTGATGGCCCAAGGATCCCGCCGGTGACGAGTCCCCTCGTCCCCGCACCCCAGCGCATCCTCGTCGTCGCTCCGTCGCGATACCCCATCCGAGAGCCCCATGCGGGCGGCCTCGAGGCCATGGTGTGGGATCGGGTCCGTCGCCTACGGGCCGCCGGCCACGACGTGACCCTCGTGGCAGCGCGCGGCTCGGACTTCCTCGACCGCACGCCCCGCCGCCTCCGCATGCCCCCGGCGTCGTGGGGTGGCGCGGCGGCCTCGGACGAGACGTATCCAGCCGGCTACCTCGACGCCGTCGACATGCGTCATCGGCGCCTGCTCGACCATCTGCGCGAGCATCGGCACGACTACGACCTCGTCGAGAACCACAGCCTCCACCCCATGCCCGTGCTCGGCTCGGGGGAGCACGGCATCCCGATGGTCACGACGCTGCACACGCCGCCGCTGCCGGAGCTCGTCGCGGTCGCGCCGCACGCGGGTGCGCGGCACTCGTACCTCGCGGTGAGCGCGCACACGGCGTCGCGCTGGCGCGAGCACGGCGTCGCCGCGACCGTGCGACCCAACCCCGTCGACCCGCACGCGTGGCCGCTCGGCGCCGGCGGACCGGGTCTCGTGTGGTTCGGGCGCATCGTGCCCGAGAAGGGTCCGCATCTCGCGATCGACGCGGCGACCATCCTCCAGCGCCCGATCACGGTCGCAGGTCGCGTCGGCGACGCCGACTACTTCGCTCGCGAGGTCGCCCCTCGTGCCTCCGCGCACGTCACGATCCTCGGCGCGCTCCGACGGCAACGGCTCGCCGACCTCGTCGGCGAGAGCGGATGCGCGCTCGTGACCCCGCGGTGGGACGAGCCGTTCGGGCTCGTGCTCGCCGAGGCCCTCATGACGGGGACGCCCGTCGCGGCGTTCGCGCGCGGAGGCGTGCCCGAGGTGCTCGACGGGCTCCCGGGAGCACGACTCGTCGTGCCCGACGACGTCGTCGGGCTCGCCGCGGCCGCCGAGGAGCTGCTCGCGACCACGCCCGACGAGCGTGAGCGCATCCGCGAGCACGCGCTACGCCGCTTCGCCTCGCTCGACATGGGCCTCGGCGATCTCGTCGCGCTGGCACGCGAGCGCTCGCAGGCGCCGGCGGCGCCGGCGTGATCGCCTGGTACGTCCACCACCACGGCCGCGGGCACCTCATGCGCCTGCTCGCGGTGCGACCGCTCGTGCGCGTCGACGACGTCGTGGTGCTCAGCTCGCTGGCCGAGCCGGAGGCGCTGCCCGCGGGGACCCGGTGGGTGCGGCTGCCCACGGACGATGCCGTGGAGGCGTCGGGCGATCCGGCGACGAACGACCCGACGGCGGGAGGGCGGCTGCACTGGGCGCCGCTCGGCCATGCCGGGCATGCGCAGCGCATGGCCGCGATCGCGGCCGTGCTGCCCGAGGCCGACGCCGTCGTCGTCGACGTCTCGGTCGAGGTCACCGCGCTCGCACGCCTGCTGGGGCGCCGCGTGGCGCTCGTGACGCAGCCGGGCGAGCGCACGGATGCGCCGCACGCGATGGGACGCGCGCTCGCCGACGCCGTCATCGCGCCCTGGCCCGCGCTCGACGACGCCGCCGGCCCGCACCACGTCGGCGGGATCTCGAGGTTCGAGGGACGTCGCGGCGCCGGCGTCCGCGAGCCCGCGACGGTGCTCGCGCTCGGTGGCGGCTCCGACGATCCCGAGTGGCAGGCGATGGTCGAGCGCGCCGCGGCGAGCACGCCGGGCTGGCGCTGGTCGATCGCGGGTGTGGGGCACTGGCTCGCCGACCCCTGGCACGCGCTGACGACTGCCGACGTCGTCGTGAGCGCCGCGGGCCAGAACGCGATCGCCGACCTCGCGGCCGCGCAGGCGCGCGCCGTCGTCGTGCCGCGGCCACGCCCCTTCGACGAGCAGCACGCGACCGCGGCGCGGCTCGAGGCCGAGGGGCTCGCGGTCGTCGCCGACGCGTCGGCGACGACGTGGCCGGCGCTGCTGGCGCGTGCGAGCGCATCCCGCCCCGACTGGTCGCGCTGGCGCGTCGACGGAGCTGCGGCGCGCGCCGCAGCGGCGATCGAGCGCACCGCAGGGCTCGGCGCATGAGGGTCGCCACGATCACGCTCGCCTCGGCGGCGCGAGCCACGCACGTGGAGCGGCAGCAGGATCGGCTGCGGCTGCGCGAGCCCGACGCGGCGCGCGTCGTCGTCTGGCTCGACGACGAGCTCCCCGCCGCCGGTGCGATCGACGCCGAGCTCGTGCACGTGCCGCCCGCCGACGCGGGACTGCGCCTCGCAGCCGGACGCAACGCGGGCGCCGACGCTGCGATCGCGCTGGGCGCCGACGCGCTCGTCTTCCTCGACGCCGACTGCATCGCGGGCGACGACCTCGTCCGACGCTACGTCGCGGGCATGCGCGCCATGCCCGGCGCCCTGCTCGCAGGGCCCGTGACGTACCTCGCCGAGGGGGTCGTGGTCGACGACACGACCGACCTCGCCGCGCTCACGGCACCGCACGCCGCGCGCCCGGCCCCCGAGGCCGACGCGCTCGTCGTCGCCGACGAGGCCGACCGCGTGCTGTTCTGGTCGCTGTCGTTCGCCCTCACGGCAGCGACGTGGCAGCGCATCGGCGGCTTCGACGACGGCTACGTCGGCTACGGCGGCGAGGACACCGACTACGCCATGCGCTCGCAGCAGGCGGCCGTACCGCTCGTCTGGGTGGGCGGCGCCGACGCGTACCACCAGCACCATCCGACCTCGTCGCCGCCGTTGCAGCACGTCGACGACATCCTGCGCAACGGTCGCCGGTACGCGCAGCGATGGGGCTCGTGGCCCATGCTCGGCTGGCTGGAGGCGTTCGAGGCCGCCGGCGTCGTGGAGCGACGCGGTGCGGACTGGCGCCGCGTGCCGGGCGCGCGACCGCCCGCCTGACCCCCGAGCCGTCGGTCGGGCGCTCGCGTCAGCGGCGCGCGCCGCGCGCCCGCAGGGCGCGGATCGCGAGCGCGGCGCCGAGCCACGCGGCCGACGCGACGACGCCGTACCACGGCAGGGTCACGACGAGCAGCGCGCAGAGCACGAGCCCGAGCGCCGAGACCCATGCGGGCACCCATGCCTCGCGTCGCCAGGCGTCGTCGTCGGCAGCTGCTCGCAGCGAGCGCCGCATCCGCAGCGCCCCGACGTGCCCGATCGCGTAGTACGCGAGCACCGACGTCGACGACAGCGCGACGAGCAGCACGGGCGGCGCGACGAGCACGAGCACGATCGCGAGCACCGCCATCGCCCCCTCGGCGACCGCAGGTGCATGCGTGCGCGGCGAGATGCGCGCCAGCACGCCGGGCAGCTCGCCGTCGCGGGCCATCGCGAGGCTCGTGCGCGACAGGCCGGCGAGGATGCCCATGAGCGAGCCGAGGCATGCGATGCCGCCGATCGTCAGCAGCACGCGATGCAGCACCGGGTCGCCCACGAGCGACGCGACCGGGGTGTCGGGCCAGACGATCGCGTCGGCGTAGGCGGTCGTCGTCGCCCACGCGACGATGGCGTAGATCGCGAGCACGATGCCGAGCGCGCCGAGGATCGCGATCGGCAGCGTGCGGCGCGGATCGCGCACCTCCTCGCCGAGCGTCGCCATGCGCGCGTAGCCCGCGAACGCGAAGAAGAGCAGACCGGCGCCCTGCAGCACCGCGAGCGGGCCGGGCGGCGTGACGAGGGCGCCCACGTCGCTGCACGCCGCCGCCGCAGCCGAGCCGCCGATGCCTCCGAACGAGCATGGCTGGCCGCCCGTCGTGACGAAGACCTCGTCGGAGAGGGGCGCGTACGCCGTCCAGCCGAACGCCGTGACCTGCGGCCCGGCGACGGCCGACCACACGACCGCCGTCGCGATGCCCGCGAGGGCGAGCGACACGACGACCCACGACACCCACGCCGTCGTGCGGATGCCCTGCGCGTTGAGCAGCGCGAGCACGACGACCGCCGCGATCGCGATGGGCTGCTCCCATCCTGGCCACAGGTGCGATGCGGCGACGAGCGCGATGGCCGCCGCCGAGCACGTCTTGCCCGTGAGGAACAGCCAGCCGGCTGCGAAGCCGGCCGTCGGCGACAGCTCGGCGCGCGCGTACGCGTAGCCGCCGCCCGACACGGGATGCCGCATCGCGAGCTGCGCCGTCGAGAGCGCGTTCGCGACCGCGACGACGGCCGCGAGCAGCAGCGCGAGCCACAGCCACTCCCCCGCCACGAAGGCGGCGGGCGTCCACACGAAGAAGACGCCGGCGCCGAGCATCGCGCAGAGGCCGACGACGATGGCGCCGGGCACGCCCAGACGTCGCTCGAGGGTCGTCACGAGGTCACGGGGCTGGTCGGCGCGGGGCGGGTCGGCACGCGCGCACGGTAGCAGGACGACGTGTCGCGCGACTCCCAGCGAGGCGCGTCAGCGCCGCGTGAGCAGCACGAGCACCTCGGCGTGGTCGTTGTGCGGGAACATGTCGAACATCCGCGCCCGCACGGGCCGCAGCGAGGGCATGGCCGCGAGGTCGCGCGCGAGCGTCGTCGGGTTGCAGCTCGAGTACACGACGTGGCGGGCGGCGGATGCCTCGAGCCGCCCCGCGAGCGCGCCGATGCCGCGGCGCGGCGGGTTCACGACCACCACCTCCGCGTCGACCGCCGTGTCGTCGGCGGCCGTCGCATCCCCGACGGCGAAGCGCGCCGACGAGCCGATCGCCGCCGCGGTCTCGATGGCGCCCGCGATGGCCTCGGCGCTCGTCTCGACGCCCACGACGTCGCGCCCGGGCCGCGCGGCGTGGAAGGCGAAGCCGCCGACGCCGCAGTAGAGGTCGGCGACCGATGCTGGGTCGACGTCGTCGATCCACGCCGCCGCCTCGCGGTACAGCGCCGCGGCGACGGCCGAGTTCGTCTGGAAGAAGCCGCCCGGCTGCAGCGCGAGCGGGACGCCGTTGAGGCGCATCGTGAGCGTCTGCTGCTCGGTGAGCGGCACCTCGAGGTCGCCCTCGACGACGGCCTTGTGCTCGGGCAGGATGCTCGCCGACGCCACCACGAGCCCCGGGATGCGCTCGCGCAGCAGGTCGAGGCGCTTGCGGATGCGCGGCACCGCCTCCGTCGAGCGCAGCACGAACCGCACCATGAGCTCGCCGTCAGGGCTCGCCGTCACGAGCACGTGCTTGAGCTCGCCGCGCCGATCCGGCACCGAGTACGGCGGGATGCGCGCCTCGCGCACGAGCTCGGCGAGGTGCGGCAGCGCGTCGCGGATCGGCTGCTCGTGCAGCGGGCACGCGCGCAGGTCGACGCCGCGGCGCTCGCCGTCGAGGATGCCGAGCGTCGGCGCATCCATCGTGCCGCCCGCCACCATCTTCGCCTTGTTGCGGAACGCCTCGATCGCCGACGCCTGCGGGGGCAGCCACGCCGCCTCGGGCACCGCCGCCTCCGCGCCGGCCTGCTTGCGCGCGAGCTGCGCGTCGTAGCCGGTGTCGATGCGGGTGCACGAGTCGCACAGCCCCGCGCGGTGGTAGGCGCAGTCGAGGGTCGCCTGGGGCGTCGCGGCGGTCACGAGTCCCCGCCTCCGCCGTCTCCTCCGCCATCGCTGCCGTGGCGGTCGCCGTCGTGGCCGACGCCCATCCCCACGCCGGCATCGCCGTGCGACCCGCTCCCCTCGCCGCCATCGAGGCGACCCCTCCACGGGTCGCCCCGCAGGTCGGTCCACACGACCGATCGCCACGCTCGCGTCGTGAGCGCGCCCACGACGCCGAGCACGAACGCCGCCGCGAGCAGCGCACCCGCCAGCGGCTCGAGCGATGCCCAGCCGCGCACGACGACGAAGCGGTCCTCCGGCTCGCCCATGACGTCCGCATCCACGCCCGACGCGACGACCAGGCCCGTCGCCGCCATGCCCAGCACCCCCACGACGAGCGCGACGACCTCGACCGACGTCGCGGAGACGACGGCGCGGTCGAGCCACGCCGACCGCCGCAGCGTGCCCGCCTGGGCGGCACGCGCGGCGAGCACCTCGCGCACCGCCTGCGCGACGATGGATGCGATGCCGCGCAGCACGAGCAGCACGATCGCGCCGACGAAGAGCACGAGCCCGATGGTCGCGACCCCGTCGACGAGGCTCTCGCCCCACGGGTCGTAGCGCACGGGCTCGCAGCGTCTGCACTGCTGTCGCAGGAAGACGCCGAGCACCACGATCAGGAACGCGACGACGGTGCCGGAGGCGAGCGCCGCGTCGAGCCGCTGCACGGCCGAGCGACGACGTGGGCGTGCCGACGGGTCGCCCGCCTTCGCCTTCGCCACGTGCACGCGACGCTCACGCGTCATGCGCGCGCCGATGGGCTCGTCGGTGCGACGGAAGCGGGGCCAGGCGCGCTCCAGCCGCTCGAGCTCCGCTCGCCACCATCGCGAGACGGGAGCGAGTGCGACGATCGCCAGCAGCAGGAGCAGCAGCCCGGCCACGAGGGTCGCGATCCCGGCGATCACGAGGTTCGCGTCGCCATCCGCGAACCCGAGCAGGAAGGGCGCGACGAGGAGGCTCGACCCTCCGAGCACGCCCACCAGCACGCGCAGCGGACCCACGGCGCCGCGCACGAGCTGCGCCCGCTCCACCGCAGGCGGCATCGGCGCTCCCGCGGCCGCGAGCCTCCGAGCGGTGCGCAGGCGCAGGGCGCGCTCGACCACGACGCGCGCGGTCTCGCCGACGCCGCCGACGAGCACGAGCACGCCGAGGCCGACCACCGTCGCTCGCGCGGCGACGTCGACGGCTCCGGGGAGCGTGCCGAGGATCTCCTCGACGCCCACCATGATGAACACGCCGACGAACAGCCACAGGCCGACGACGATGAGTGCGCCGCGCGTCAGCGCCGCGACGCCGACGACGATCGCGAGCGCCGGCCCCATGGGCGCGGGCGCGACGCGGGTCACGGTCGCCACCGGCACCTCGCGATCAGGCGGCGCCGTCGAACATCGACGTGACGGAGCCGTCCTCGAACACCTCGCGGATCGCGCGCGCGAGCAGCGGCGCGATCGACAGCACCTCGAGGCACTCGAAGCGCTGCTCGTCGCGCAGCGGGATCGAGTCGGTGACGACCACCTTGTCGATGACGCCCGAGCCGAGCAGCTCGGCAGCCGGCTCCGAGAAGATCGCGTGCGTCGCCGCCACGATGACGTTCGTCGCACCGTTCTTCTTCAGCGCCTCGGCCGCCTTGAGGATCGTGCGGCCCGTGTCGATCATGTCGTCGACGAGCAGGCACGTGCGGCCCTCCACGTTGCCGACGATCTCGTGCACCGACACCTGGTTCGGCACGAGCGGGTCGCGGCGCTTGTGGATGATCGCGAGCGGCGCGCCGAGCTTGTCCGACCACACGTCGGCCACGCGCACGCGGCCCATGTCGGGCGACACGACCGTGAGCGTCGACGGGTCGAGGGTGTCGCGGAAGTGCTCGAGCAGCACGGGCATCGCGAACAGGTGGTCGAAGGGGCCGTCGAAGAAGCCCTGGATCTGCGAGGCGTGGATGTCGACCGACATGATGCGGTCGGCGCCGGCCGTCTTGAACAGGTCGGCGATCAGCCGGGCCGAGATGGGCTCGCGGCCGCGACCCTTCTTGTCCTGACGCGAGTACGGGTAGTACGGCATGACGACGGTGATGCGCTTCGCGGATGCGCGCTTGAGCGCATCCACCATGATGAGCTGCTCCATGAGCCACTCGTTCACGGGCTTGCCGTACGACTGCAGCACGAACACGTCGGCACCGCGCACCGAGTCGAGCATGCGGGCGTAGATCTCGCCGTTCGCGAAGGTGCGGGCGTCCATGCCGGAGAGGTCGGTGCCCAGCTCGTGCGCGACCGCCTCTGCGAGCGCGGGGTGCGAGCGACCGGAGAGGAGCACGAGGTGCTTCCGGTTCTTGGCGACGATCGAGGACACGATGCTCCTACTGCTGGTCTGCGACGGTGGGGCCGGCGGGGTCTGCCGGGGTCTGGGAGGCCTGCTCGGCGGCGATGGCGGCGTCGGCCGCTGCGGCGGCGGCGGTGCCTGCACGCTTCTCCTGCACCCAGCCGGCGACGTTGCGCTGGGGTGCGACGGTCATCGCGAGGGCGCCGGGCGGCACGTCCTTGCGCACGACGGCGCCCGCGGCGGTCTTCGCGCCGGCGCCGAGCTCGACGGGGGCGACGAGCACGGTGTGCGACGACGTGTGCACGTGGTCGCCGATGATCGTGCGGTGCTTGCTCACGTCGTCGTAGTTCGCGGTGATGAGGCCGGCGCCGAGGTTGACGCCCTCGCCGATCTCGGCGTCGCCGACGTAGGAGAGGTGGGGCACCTTCGAGCCGTCGCCGATCACGGCGTTCTTCGTCTCGACCGCGGCGCCGATCTTGCCGCCCGCGCCGAGGATCGTGCCGGCGCGCAGGTACGAGAACGGCCCGACGGATGCGCGGGCGCCGACGACCGCGAGCGTCACGTCGGAGCGACGGATCACGGCGTCCTCGCCGACCTCGGTGTCGGTGACGGTCGTGTCGGGGCCGATCGTCGCGCCGCGCGCGATGCTCGTGGCCCCGTGCAGCTGCGTGCCCGGCAGGATCGTGACGTCCTCCTCGAGCGACACGTCGGCGTCGATCCACGTCGACGCGGGGTCGACGATCGTCGCGCCCGCGAGCTGGTGGCGACGCACGATGCGGCGGTTGAGCTCGAGGGCGATGTCGCTCAGCTGGGCGCGGTCGTTGACGCCGGCGACGAGCCAGTGGTCGTCGATCGGCACGGCCTCGATGCGGCCGCCGGACGCCTGGATGCCGAGGGCGGCGTCGGTGAGGTACTTCTCGCCCTGGTCGTTGTCGAGGCCGATGGCAGCCAGCGCCGTGCGCAGCTGGGCGGCGCCGAAGACGTAGATGCCGCCGTTGACCTCGTCGATCGCCTTCGTCGCAGCGTCGGCGTCGCGCTCCTCGACGATCTGCTGGAAGTGGCCGGCCCGGTTGCGGATGATGCGGCCGAAGCCCGTCGGGTCGGGCAGGCGCGTCGACAGCACCGTGAGGGCGTTCTGCGCCGTCTCGTGCTCGCGCACGAGCTCGCGCAGCGTGTCGGCGTCGATGAGGGGCACGTCGCCGGAGAGCACCACGACGAGGCCGTCGAAGTCGGCGGGCAGCTGCGCGATCGCGACCTCGACGGCACGGCCCGTGCCGGGCACGTCGTCCTGGTCGGCGATGCGCGCGCTGGGTGCGTGGTGGGCGATCTCCTCGACGAGGCGATCGCGCTCGTGCCGCACGACGGCGACGAGGTGGGCGGGCTGCAGCTCGTGCGCGGTGTGCAGCACGTGGGCGATGAGCGAGCGTCCCGCGAGCGCGTGGAGCGGCTTCGGGGTCGCGCTGCGCATCCGCGTGCCTGCGCCTGCGGCGAGCACGACGACGGCGATCTCGGGCATCCGCACCTTCCCTCGTCAGACCGGATTCCACCGTACCGCTCCGCGCGCGGACCTCGGCACGCGGGCCGACCGGTCGCTCGTGGTGGTGACTGGTCACTCGTGGTGCCGACCGGTCGCTCGTGGTCGTGACTGGTCACTCGTTGTGTCGCCCGGTCACTCGTTGCAGTCGACTGGTCAGCGGTGGGGGTGATCGGTCACTCGTTGCCCCCACGAGTGACCAGTCGATGGAGGCCGAGCGGGTCAGGCGCCCTGCGGCGGATGCTCCAGCAGGTCGAGCTGGTCGGCGAGGTACGCGTCGAGGCGCGTGCGCTCGGCGGCCGTGCGGCCCCAGCGCACCCAGGCGACGCCGTCGCGGATCGCGAGCACGGCGTCGGCGGGCGCGTCGACGAGGGATGCGTCGATCGCGATCGGCGCGGTGCCGTGGTTCACGACCTCGCCGAGCGCGAAGCCGCCCGCGAGCGCCGCCGCACGCTCGGCACGTCGCAGCTCGACCGACGCCGTGAGCCCCTGCGGCCGACCGGGATCGGAGACGCGCGTCGTCGTGCCGACCGCGTGCACCGCGCCGTCGCGTGCGATGAGCAGGGTGCCGACGCGCCACACCCGACCGCGCCGGTCGATGCGCGGCGGGCGGCCGACGCCGAGCACGCGCCGCGGCACCACGACCTCGCCGAGCCACTCCTCGCGCGCGCCCGCGGCGGCGAGGCGACCCACGGCATCCGCGATCGCCGCGCGCACGACCTCGACGGCATCGTCGCTCATGCGGCGGCCACGCGACGCACGACGGCGCGGCAGACCTCGAGCACCTCGCGCTCGTGCGTGAGGTGCACGGGGTGCTCGGCGCCCGGCCACGACCGCAGCGGGACGCCGAGCCGGTCGGCGAGGCGCTGGTGCGCGGCGCGGATGGGGTCGGTCGCCGCCCGGTCGGCGGTCACGACCGCGGCGGGGACGCGGGGGATGCGCGACTCGTCGAAGGCTGCGCCGACGGCTGCGACGCCCGTCGCGGCGCGGGCGAGGCGCTGCAGATCGGTGTCGGCGAGCTGCACGAGCGCGGAGCGTGCGGCCGACGAGACGCCGTGACGACGCGCCGACCGGCGGCCGGACGCGCGCAGCAGTCCGGCGAAGGCCCGCGCCACGATCGGCGAGCGCGCCATGCGCGCCGCCTGCGTCGCGCGCGCCTCCACCATCGTCGCGAGTCGCGCGTCGTTGACGGGCGTCGCATCCAGCAGCACGAGCCCCGCGACGTCCGCGGGGTGGGCGCAGGCGAGCAGCAGCGCGACGGCGCCGCCGAGGCTCTGCCCGATCGCGATCACGGGGCCGACCCCGGCCTCGGCGATCGCCGCGTGCAGCGCATCGGCCGCATCCACGAGGTCGCCGTCGGGTGCGCCGACGACGCCGGGGCGGTCGTGCAGCAGCACGCGGCAGCCCGGGTCGGCGACGAGTCCCTCGACGAGGCCGGGGAAGAAGCCCTCGACGGCCTCGGCACCGCCGGGCAGCAGCAGCACGACCGGTCCGGACTCCCCCACGATGCGCATGCTGCGAGGGTACGTCAGGGCGCTCCGCCACCAGGATTCGAACCTGGACTGCACGGCTCCAAAGGCCGGCGTGCTGCCGTTACACCATGGCGGATCGCGCCCTCCAGCCTAGGCGGAGGACGCGATCGCGAGCGCCGCGGCCGGTCGCCGCCGTCAGCCCGTGGCGACCGCGAGCAGGCCCGAGGCGAGCAGCACGAGGAGCGTCGTCCACACGACGATCGCGACCGCCTGCCACAGCAGCACCCAGCCCTTCGAGACGCCCGAGGCGACGAGCGTCGCGGCCGTGAAGTGCGTCGGCAGCGCCAGCGGCGCGAGCAGGCTCGCGCCGGGCACGCCGAAGCGGGTCAGCCACTGCCGCACGCGGCGGCGACCCTTCGACTCGGGCTTCGCCGGCTCGGCGACCGTGTCGACCGCGACGCCGCCGGCACCGACGAGCTCGCGCTCGCGCGCCGCCACGGCGCGCTGCCGACGCGCGACGGCCGCCTCGCGGATGCGCGAGCCGAGCAGCACGACGATGGTGACCGCGAGCATGTTGCCGACGGCGCCCGCGACGCCCGCGGCGACGGGGTGCACGCCGCCGATGACGCCGATGGCGGCCGACCCCTCGCCCTCGATGAACGGCACGGTGCCCGCGAGCGCCACGATGAGCGGCTGCACGACCTCGGGCACCTGGGCGACGAGGTCCTGGAAGCCGGCGACGAGTCCGTCGATGGGCGTGGACATGGGTGCTCCTCCTGGATGCTGCGGGTGCGGTGCGCACCCGATGCATCCATGGAAGACCGTGCCCTCGGGGCACGGTCAAGCGCGCGCGTCAGGGGCGCTCGTGCGACCCCGCATCCACCTCGTCGGCGTGCGGCTGCTCCGGCGTCTCGGGCAGTCGACCCCGCGACGCGATGAGGCTCGCGACCGTCGCGACGAGGATCGTCGCCCCGATGAACGTCAGCGAGAACCAGATCGGGATCTCGGGCACCCACAGCAGCGGCTCGCCGCCGTTGATGAACGGCAGCTCGTTGACGTGCAGCGCGTGGAACAGCAGCTTCACGCCGATGAAGGCGAGGATGACGGCCAGGCCCTGCGAGAGGAAGACGAGGCGCTGCAGCAGGCCGCCGATGAGGAAGTACAGCTGGCGCAGCCCCATGAGCGCGAAGGCGTTGGCGGTGAAGACGATGTACGCCTCCTCGGTGAGCCCGTAGATCGCGGGGATCGAGTCGACGGCGAAGATGAGGTCGACGACGCCGATCGCGATGATCGTGAGGAACATCGGCGTGACGAAGCGCTTGCCGTCGATCGTCGTGGTGAGGCGGTCGCGGTCGTACTCGTCGGTCACGGGGAGGATGCGGCGCACGAGCCGCATCGCACGGCTGTCGGCCGGGTTGGAGTCGTGGGAGCCGAACGCCTGCCTCCATGCGAGGAACAGCAGCAGGGCGCCGAACACGTAGAAGATCCACGACAGGTTCTCGATGAGCGCGGCGCCGATCGCGATGAAGCCGCCGCGGAGGATCAGCGCGATCACGATGCCGATGAGCAGTACCTTCTGCTGGTACTCGCGCGGCACGGCGAACGCGCTCATGACGAGCAGGAACACGAAGATGTTGTCGACCGACAGCGCCTTCTCGGTGAGGTAGCCGGCGAAGTACTCGCCGCCGAAGCCCCATCCCGACACCAGGCCGATGCCGACGCCGAACAGCAGGGCGAGGCCGATGTAGAAGGCCGACCAGCGAGCCGCCTCGCCGATGGACGGCTCGTGGGGCTTGCGCACGTGCGCGAAGAACTCGAACACGAAGAACGCGATCGTCACGGCGATGGTGATGATCCAGACGAGCGGGCTGATGTCCAAGCGCTTCCCTCTCCACACGGCGGTCGACGATCGCAGGATGCCAGCATCCCGACGACGGCGTGCGTTCAGTGGCAATCCATAGCGAGCCGTGGCAGCGCAGGCCCCGCGGGTCGAGGTGCGAGACTCGACCCATGCCCACGCCCGACGAGGTCGACGAGATCATCGCGCAATGGGTGCACGTGCGCCCCGACGCCGACGTCGCCCCGTTCGCGGTGCTGTCGCGGCTCACGCGCCTCGCACGTCGGCTGCAGCGCGTGCGTGCGGCGGCGTTCGCGGATGCGGGCATCGAGGCGTGGGAGTGGGACGTGCTCGCGGCCCTGCGTCGTGCCGACGCCGCCCTCACGCCCAAGGAGCTCATCGCCCAGACGATGGTCACGAGCGGCACGATGACGAACCGCATCGACAACCTCGTCGCACGCAGCCTCGTCGAGCGCATCGCGCACGACTCCGACCGCCGCTCGACGCGCATCCGCCTCACCGACGACGGCCTCGACCGCGTCGACTCGGCGCTCGACGCCCTGCTCGACGCCGAGCACCGCGTGCTCGCCGGCATGGGCGACGACGACCGCCGCCGCCTCGCGCGGCTGCTGCGGGCGGTCGGTGAGGGGCTCGAGCCGGGGCCCGCGCTCCCCTAGCCGCGCGGCGTCAGTACCGGTAGTGGTCGGGCTTGAACGGGCCCTCGACGGGCACGCCGATGTAGCGCGCCTGGCGGTCGGTGAGCGTCGTCAGCCGCACGCCGAGCGCGTCGAGGTGCAGGCGAGCGACCTCCTCGTCGAGCACCTTCGGCAGCACGTGCACGTCGGTCGCGTAGTCGGCGGAGCGCTGCGCGAGCTCGACCTGCGCGAGCACCTGGTTCGAGAACGAGTTCGACATGACGAACGACGGGTGGCCCGTCGCGTTGCCGAGGTTCATGAGACGCCCCTCCGACAGCACGAGGATCGAGCGGCCCGTCGGCAGACGCCACTCGTGCACCTGCGGCTTGATCTCGATGCGCTCGGCGCCCGTCGCGGCGAGGCCGGCGATGTCGATCTCGTTGTCGAAGTGGCCGACGTTCGAGACGATCGCGAGGTGCTTCATGCCGAGCAGGTGGTCGGTCGTCAGCACGTGCTCGTTGCCCGTGGTCGTGACCCAGATGTCGACCTGGTCGAGCACGTCCTCGACGCGCGCGACCTGGTAGCCGTCCATCGCCGCCTGCAGCGCGCAGATCGGGTCGATCTCCGACACGATCACGCGCGCGCCCTGGCCGCGCAGCGACTCCGCGGCGCCCTTGCCCACGTCGCCGTAGCCGACGACGAAGGCGACCTTGCCGCCGATGAGCACGTCGGTGGCGCGGTTGAGGCCGTCGGGCAGCGAGTGGCGGATGCCGTAGCGGTTGTCGAACTTCGACTTCGTCACGGCGTCGTTGACGTTGATGGCGGGGAACAGCAGCTCCCCCTCCCTCGCGAGCTCGTACAGGCGGTGCACGCCCGTCGTGGTCTCCTCGGTGACGCCGAGCAGGCCGTCGGCGATGCGCGACCAGTACCGGTCGTCCGCCGTGATGGATGCGGTGAGCACGGCGTCGACGACGCGCTCCTCCTCGCTCGCGTCGTCGGCGGTCTCGGGCAGGCGGCCGGCCTGCTCGAGGGCGCGGCCGCGGTGCACGAGCAGCGTGGCGTCGCCGCCGTCGTCGAGGATGAGCGTGGGGCCGCCGCCGAAGGCGAAGATCTGCTGCGTGCAGGCCCAGTACTCCTCGAGCGTCTCGCCCTTCCAGGCGAACACGGGCACGCCCGCGGGGGCGTCGACGGTGCCGGTGGGCCCGACGACGACGGCTGCGGCCGCCTCGTCCTGCGTCGAGAAGATGTTGCACGATGCCCAGCGCACGTCGGCGCCGAGCGCGACGAGCGTCTCGATGAGCACGGCCGTCTGCACGGTCATGTGCAGCGACCCCGCGATGCGCTGGCCGGCGAGCGGCTGCTCGGCGGCGTAGCGCTCGCGCAGCGCCATGAGGCCGGGCATCTCGTGCTCGGCGAGGCGGATCTGGTGGCGTCCGGCCTCGGCGAGGGCGAGGTCGCGCACCTGGAAGTCGAGTCGGCTGGCTGCATCCACGGTCATGGCATCCATCCTCCCACCCGGGTCGTGCTCGCGACGACCCTTCAGGATCCGCTACGCGCGGATGAGCTCGAGCGCGGCGTCGCGGATGCGCTCGGCGGACCGCTGCACGCGCCAGGGGCGTCACGGCACGCAGCGAGCCGGCGGATGCCGCCTCGCACCCGTGCCGTCCAGTCGCGACCGGGACGCCGAGCGCTCGGACGCGTCGCGCGCATCCATCGCTACGCGCGGATGAGCTCCAGCGCGGCGTCGCGGATGCGCTCCATGGTCGAGGCCTCCTCCGCCTCGACGTTGAGCCGCAGCAGCGGCTCGGTGTTCGACGGCCGCACCGAGATCCACCACGTGCCGTCGTGCGCCGTGATGAAGAGGCCGTCGAGGTCGTCGAGCACGCCGTCGTGGGCGAACGCGTCGACGACGCGGGCGTAGGCGGCGGGCACGTCGTGCACGGTCGAGTTGATCTCGCCCGACGCCGCGTACGGCGTGAAGCGGCCGCCGAGCGTCGACATGGGCTCGGTGGACGCGCCGAGCTCGGCGAGCACGTGCATGGCGGCGAGCATGCCGTTGTCGGCGCCGAAGAAGTCGCGGAAGTAGTAGTGGGCGCTGTGCTCGCCGCCGAAGACGGCGTTCGTGCGCGCCATCTCGGCCTTGATGAGCGAGTGCCCGACCCGCGTGCGCACGGGGGTCGCGCCGGCTGCGACGATCGTCTCGGGCACGATGCGCGACGAGATGAGGTTGTGCAGCACGACGACGTCGGTCTCGCCCTCCGCCTGCACGCGGCGCACCTCGCGCAGCGCGACGATCGCCGCGATCGCCGACGGCGACACGGCGCTGCCGTGCTCGTCGACGACGAAGCAGCGGTCGGCGTCGCCGTCGAACGCGAGGCCCAGGTCGGCGTCGTGCTGCACGACGGCGGCCTGCAGGTCGACGAGGTTCTTCGGCTCGAGCGGGTTCGCCTCGTGGTTGGGGAACGTGCCGTCGAGCTCGAAGTACATCGGCACGATCTCGATCGGCAGCGCCGCGAGGCCCGCCTCGACGCCGAGCACGGCGGGCACGGTCATGCCGCCCATGCCGTTCGCGGCGTCGACGACGACCTTGAGCGGGCGGATGCGCGACAGATCGACGAGCGCACGCAGGTGGGCCGCGTAGTCGCCGAGCACGTCGCGCTCGACGAGCGTGCCCGGGGCGTCGACGGTCGGGATGCCGGACTCGAGGTAGCCGGCGGCGCGGTCGCGGATGGCGCCGAGGCCCGTGTCGAGGCTCATCGCCTGCGCCCCCGCGCGCGACAGCTTCATGCCGTTGTACGCGGCGGGGTTGTGGGACGCGGTGAACATGATCGCGGGCGCCGCGAGGCTGCCGGAGGCGAAGTACGACTCGTCGGTGGAGCACAGCCCGATGCGCACGACGTCGCCGCCGCGCGCACGGATGCCGTCGGCGGCCGCGTCGGCGAGCTCGGGCGACGAGGGGCGCATGTCGAAGCCGATGACCACGGGAGCATCGGTGCCGACCTCGTCGGCGAAGGCGGCGCCGAGGGCGCGCACGACCGCGGGCGTGAGCTGGCCGTCGACGAGGCCGCGCACGTCGTAGGCCTTCACGATGGCGTGGAGGGCGTCGGCGTCGGTCATGGTCGATCCAATCCTTCGTCGGCGGTCGGTCACGCCTCGGCGCGGTGCTGCACGATCGTCCACCCTGCGGGCGGCTGGATGCGAGCGGCATGCACGTCGCACAGGTCGTAGCCGCCCTCCTGCCTCGCGTCGAGCAGGGGTCCGATCGCCATCATCCGGTCGTCGTAGTCGTACGTGAGGGTGCGGTCGGCGTAGTTGCGGCACGTGGGCCTGGAGCACATCCTGCCGTCCATCCGGCCCAGGCTACTCGTACGATGGAGGCATGCCCCGTGCACGCACCCGTCGACGCCACGATCGCGGCGCGCGGTCGTCGATCGCGGGTCCGGTGCTGCCGCTGCTCGAGTCGCGGCAGACGCGCTTCGAGGACGTGCTGGCCGACGCGGCCGAGTACCTCATGGGCCAGTGGCCCGACGAGCTCGCCGGCGCGCGGTTCCGCTGGGCCGACATGCCGCCGTCGGAGCTCGCGCCGCTCGCGCGCGAGGTGCCGCAGTGGTGGGTCGACCACCGCGAGCGCACGATCACGGTGTTCCGGCTGCCGATCCAGCGGCTCGTGCAGCTGCACGTCGACGACGACTGGCACCGCCGGGTCGCGATCGAGTCGTGCATCTTCCGCGCGGCCGCCGAGCTCATCGGGCGCGAGCCGTGGGAGATCGCTCCCGACCGCTACCGGCACCACTGACGCGGGCCGACGCGCGGCGGCCGGCTCGCGTCAGAGCACGACGTCGATGCCCTCGCGCGCCGCGATCCGTGGCGTGATGGCGTAGCCGGCGATGCCGGCGCTGCCGGAGAACGTCACGGCCAGCACGACGTCGCGGCCCTCGACGAACGTCACGCCCTCCTCGACCGGCAGCGTGCGGAAGGCGCCGGGCGCGAGCTCGACCTCGTCGTCGCCGATCGTCACGGTCGTGGGCTCGTCGCTCAGCGACAGCACGTGCACGCGACCGTCCTCGCCCGCCGTGACGGGCATCGTCGTCGTGCCGTCGAGCCAGGCGGACTGCCCGGCGACCCAGTCGAGGTCGATGGCGTCGCCGTCGACGCGCACCTGCCTCGCCGCAGCGACGATCGGCACGTCGGCCTCGATCGTGAAGGCGTACGTGCCGGGCGCGAGGCCCGACAGGTCGATCTCCTGCACCTGCCCGCCGACGAGGTCGAGCGTGGCGGCGATGGGCTCGTCGCCATCGGCGATCGTCGTGACGGTCGCGGTCGTCGACTCCCCCGCGAGCACGCGCAGCGCGGGCACCGCGTCCGCGAACCCCTCCCGCGTCTGCAGGCCCGTCGGCTCGCCGATGATGACGCCGGGGATCGCGAGGTCGGTGGAGGCCTGCGTCGAGTCGACGACGTCGACGCCTCCCGGCTGCAGCGTGCGGACGACCGTGTGCTGCAGATGCACGGTCACGGGGCCGCCCGACGACGTCACCTGCACGACCGGTGCGGCGAGGCCCGGCGCGAAGGCCGCGAGGTCGACGACCGCGACGCTGCCGCCTGCGATGGCGATGCCGGTGCTGCCGACGGCGTCGACCTGCCCCTCTGGCCCGAAGATCGACACGTCGACCGAGGTCGCAGCCGTGCCCGGGTTCGCGACGGTGAGCACGCTGGTGCGACCGGTGGTCGTCGCGCCGCCGACGAGCCACTGCGACGTCGCGGGCTCGGTGCATGCGCTCGCCGCGACGCCGGCCGCGGTGGTCGTGTCGACGCCGAGCGCCTCCGCGCCACCGACCCCGGGCCCCTGCAGCACGGTGGCGGCGCCGTCGCCCTCGTCGAACGCGATGGAGGCGCTCTCCTCGAAGTAGCCGTTGAGGCTCGGCTGCGCCAGCGCTGCGACGGCGCCGGCGTCGCCGCTCGCGTCGCCGATGCCGAGCAGCGGTCCGGCGCACACCCGCGTCTCGGCGGGGGCGTCGGGCGCGACGGATGCGATGCGCGCGTCGGCCTGCACCGTGGGAAGGCTGGGCGCGGCGAGCACGGCGAGCACGCCGATCGCGAGCGTCGCGATGCCGGCGGCCGCACGCACGCCCCAGAGGCCGACCGTGCGCGGCTCGAGCGCGCGGGCGCGCTCCGCAGCCTCGATCGCGGCGGCCTCGCGGTCCGTCGCCGTGACGTCGGTCGCGAGGTCGACGTCGTCGGCGCCGGTCGCGTTCGTGTCGACGTCGCCCGCATCCTCGGGCTCGGGCTCGGGCTCGGGCTCGGGCTCGGACTCGGACTCGGGCTCGGCGGTCGTCGCCGCATCGGGCGCCTCGTCCGACGCGTCGTCGCGCGTCGGGTCGAGCGCCTCGTCGTCCGCCTGCGCGGCCGCGTCGATCGGCTGCTCGTCGGGTCCCGTGCGGTCGTCGCTCATGCCCAGTCCCTCACGATCCTCGAGCGGCGCGATCGCCCGCGCGCACCCCGGCCTGCCGATGGCAGCGCGAGCACGATCGCCGCGACGACGGCGAGCAGCTGCGCCGCCAGCAGGCCCCAGGCCCACGTCGTCGTCGCCGGCGCCGGCGCGACGTCGACGTCGCGCTGCCAGAGCATGCCGAACGCCGTGTCGCCGATCGCCTCGAGCCCGTCGCGCTCGGCGAGGCTCGACTCGGCGACGTCGCGCAGGGTCGCGTCGCCGTCGGCCAGCAGCACGTAGCGCACCGACCAGGCGTCGAGGTCGCCCTCGACGTCGCCGCCGCCCGCGACGAGGTTGGCCGCCACGACGGCGAGCTCCTCGGCGCGAGGCCCGACCTCCGCGGTCGACGCGAGGGTCGAGGCGTCGGTGAGGCCCGACCCGGCGCCGCGCTCGACGCGCGCCGACACCGTGCCGTCGTCGAGCGGCGTGATGACGAGGGTGCCGACGTTGGCGTCGACGTCCGCGACGACGAAGGCGGGCAGGGCGCGCGCCGGGGCCGGCTCGAGGGCGGGCACGAGCATGCCCAGCACGACGGCCGGTGCCGCGCCGAGCGCCGCAGCGAGCGTCACGGCCGACATCGGCACGCCGCCGCGGGCCTCGAGCACGTCGATCGTGCGCGTCGCCGCGGCGAGCAGCCCGAGCAGCAGCAGGCTCACGCCGCTGCCGGCCCACAGCGCCACGACGTCGGTGCCGTCGGCGGAGACCGACACGTGCGTCTGGCCGATCGCCGTGGCGAGCCCGAGCGCGGCGACGCCGATCGGCAGCAGCGCGCGCACGCGCAGGAAGGGCGCGACGACCGCGAGCACCAGCAGCGGCGCCGCGAGCGCGATCGCGATCCAGCGGGCGTCGATCGCCAGGGCGTCGGCGACGACGCCGATGCCGCCGAGATCGCCGACGGGCATGCCGAGCAGCAGCTGGAGCGGCGTCGCGGGCTCGCTCGCGAGCGGCACGCCGGGGTCGGCGAGCGCCGCGAGCGGCGAGCCCGCGACCCACTGCCAGGCGACGGTCGGGCCGACGAGCAGCAGCGGGGGCACGAGCGCGAGCAGCACGCGCGGGGCGCGCCAGCGCACGACGGCGATCACGACGACGCCGAGCACGAGCGCGGGCAGCAGCGACGGCGCACCGGCGGCGACGAGCGCGAGCGCGAGCCCCGCGCCGCCCGTGGCACGCCACGACTGCGATGCGCGCAGCGCGCATGCCGCCGCGACGGGCAGCAGCACGTGCGCGACGACCGCGCCGATGCGGCCCTCGTGCACCGAGAGCAGGAGCGTCGGCGCGAACGCCCAGACCGCGGCGGCGACCGTCGGCATCCACCGGCTCGTCGTGAGCGTGCGCACGAACGCCCACCCCGTCACGGCCGAGAGCGGCGCGGCGGCGAGCAGCAGCACGATGATCGCCGTCGACGGCGCCCAGGGCACGATCGAGCCGACCGCAGCGACGAGCAGCGCGAAGCCGTCCGCGGGCCCGACGACGTCGCCGACGCCGTCGCGGGCGCCCCACGTCGCATCCGTCCACAGCCCCGCGACGGAGCCGTCGAGCGGCAGCAGCGCGCCGCCCGTGAGCCCACCCGCGCCGATGAGGGGTGCGAGCACGAGCACGCCGACGACGGCCGCGAGCGCCGCGACCCACAGGGCTGCGCCCTCGACGAAGCCCACGCGCTCGTCGACGACGCGCGCGTTGTGGTCGACGTCGTCGCCGACGCGCTGGCGATGCTCGCGCAGCGCGCGCCAGGACACGCGCAACGGACGCAGATCGCGCCACGGCGCCACACGCGTGCGGCGGATGCGGGTGCGCGCGCGGGCGACGCGGCCGAGGCGCACGGCAGCGGTCGCGGCGGCGGCCCACTCGGCCGGCACGCTGCCGGGCCGCTTCGCGAGCACGTGCCCGACCGAGCGGAGCAGGGCGAGCGGCAGCAGCACGAGCCAGTGCAGCGGCACGAGGAGGGGATGCGCGTAGGCGAGCCTGCGGTGCAGCTGCGCGGAGCGCACGATGCGCGTGCGACGGGCGTCGGACACGCGACGCAGCCGGAAGTGCTCCGGGCCGCCGGCGCGGCGCACGCGCGCGGCGGGCTGCAGCGCGACGCGGTGCCCTGCGAGGCGGGCACGGATGCCGAGGTCGAGCCCGGCGTCGACGCTCGGCAGCGCCGCGTCGAACCCGCCGAGCGCCTCGAGCACGTCGCGACGCACGAGCACGCCCGACTCGGCGACGCCCAGCGCATCCGAGTCGCCGTCGTGCTGCCCCTGATCGAGCTCGCCGTCGCGCAGGCGCACGCTCCGACCGAGCGGCGTGGTGGTCTGCCCGTACTCGGCGAACGTGTCGGGCTCGGCGGCGCGCATGACCTTCGGGCCGACGACCGCGACCGACGGGCTCGTCTCGGCCGTGCCGAGCAGCGCCGCGAGCGCGCCCGGATGCGGCACCGCGTCGTGCGCGAGCAGCCAGAGCCACTCGCCCTCCTGCGCGTCGGGCAGGGCGGCGACACCGACGCGCACCGCGTCGCCGAAGGTCGCGGTCGCAGGAGCGTCGACGAGGGCGACGTCCGCCGCCTGCAGGAGGCTGCGCGAGGCATCGGTGCTGCGCGCGTCGACGGCGACGACGCGCTCGGGGGTCACGGTCTGCGCCGCGATGGCCTCGAGCGTCCGTTGCAGGTAGTCGGCTCCGTTTCGCACGGCGAGCACGACGAGGACACGCTGACGCACCCGGCAAGGCTAGGCATCACGGGGCGCCGCACGCGGCAAGGTCGTCGGTGCGGCGCGAAGTCCGCGAGCCGATCCTCTCGGCGGGTCAGGCCGAGCGACGCAGGCGGCGGCGCTCGCGCTCGGAGAGCCCGCCCCAGATGCCGAAGCGCTCGTCGTTCTGCAGCGCGTAGTCGAGGCACTGCGCGCGCACGTCGCAGCCCTCGCAGATGCGCTTCGCGTCACGCGTCGAGCCGCCCTTCTCGGGGAAGAACGCCTCGGGGTCCGTCTGTGCGCAGAGTGCGTCGACCTGCCATGCGAGCTGCCCATCCTCGTCGGACTCGACGGGGGCGGTCCGGCGGAGCGGGGATCCGGGCACACCCAGCTGGATGGGGTCGATGAACCAGTCTTCGGGAACGCTGCGGCGGTTCTCATCGCGCATGCGGTGCTCCAATTCCCAGTGACGCCGCTCGGCCTGCGGCGTGATTGGACAATTACACCGTTGTGATTCCCCTCGCGTCAAGTCGCGAATCCTACGGCGCGCCGACGACACGGCCGGGAGCCCGTGCTCACGGCGTGTCGCGCACCTCCAGGGCGAGCCACGCGTCGGGCGCGTCGACCCGGATCCCGCTCGGCGCCGCGGCGAACGCGGCCTCGCCCCGCGCGAGCTCCAGCCGCTCCCCCGCGACCTCGACGATCGTCGGCGACGCAGCGAGCACGATGGCGCAGGCCGCGGCCCCCGCGGCGTGCTCGCCCTCGACGTGGCGCAGCTCGAACGCCGCATCGGGTCGATACGCCGTGGCGCCGGGCAGCGCGATCGGATGCAGCATCGGGTCGTCGACGGGCGTCACGTCGACGATGCGCAGCAGCTCGTCGCGATCGACGTGCTTCGGGGTGAGGCCGCCGCGCAGCACGTTGTCGCTCGCCTCCATGAGCTCGATGCCGAGCCCCGAGAGGTAGGCGTGCAGGTTGCCGGCCGGCAGGAACACGCCCTCGCCGGGCGCGAGCGAGACGCGGTGCAGCATGAGCGCGGTCGCGATGCCGGCGTCGCCCGAGTAGTCGGCGTGCAGGCGGGCGACGGTGTCGGCCGCGGCGGCGTGCTCGGCCGGCAGCGAGGGCGCGGCGGCGACGACGGCCGCGACCACGGCATCCACCTCGTCGCCCCCGGCGAGGAGCCATGCGAGCGCATCGCGCGTCGACGCTCGCACGCGATCGGCGTAGGGCACGACGCGCGCGTCGAGCGCGACGAGCGCGTCGAGCACCGCGAGCGTGCGCTCGCTGGGCTGGAAGCCCGAGAGGGCCTCGAACGGCGTGACGGCGACGATGAGCTCGGGCTTCGAGCGCGGGTCCTTGTACGAGCGGTGCGACGCGTCGAGCGGCACGCCGGCCGCCTCCTCGGCCGCGAACCCGGCCTGCGCCTGCGCCGTCGACGGATGCACCTGCAGCGAGAGCGCGTGCGCCGCCGCGAGCACCTTCAGCAGGATGCCGGGCTGCGCAGCCCCCGCGGCGGCGAGCGCCGCGTCGAGCGGGGTGCCGTCGTCGAGCCGAGCGGGCCACGCGGGGTGGGCGCCGAGCCACACCTCGGCCTCGGGGCCGCCGGACGGCGCCGTGCCGAGGTAGTCGGCGACGAGCGTCTCGCTGCCCCATGCGTAGTCGCGCACCGCGTTGGCGATGCGCACGAGTGCCACGGAGGTCGCTGCCATCGAAGCCGACCCTATCGCCGGGCGCGGCTCAGCCGTGCGTCACGCGTCCGCGTCGGCCGCGACGCGCTCGAGCAGGTCGTCGCACGGCACCGCGACCACCCGGGCGCCGGGCACGACGCGCAGCTCGGCGACCGTCGCGCCCGCCTCGCACGCGGCCTCGGCCTCGTCGACCTGCGCCTGCCAGCCCGGCTGCCCCTCGCGCATCGAGCCCGAGAGGGGCGAGAGCAGCGCCATCGCCGCGACGAGCGCGACGGCCACCGACGCGACGGCGACGCGGAGCGCGCGCGATGCACGCGTCGCAGCCGATCGGCGACGCGCGAGACGGTCGAGCACGACGCCCACGGCGAGCGGCACCTGCGCGGCCACGAGCATCCCCGCGCCGACGCCGTAGCGCACGGCGAGCAGAACGGTCGCCCACTCGTCGCCCTCGCGCCACGCGTAGTCGAGGGCGTCGAACGGCGTCGCGAGCACCGAGCCGCCGAAGACGCACGCCGACACGAGGCACGTCGCCACCGACGCGACGCGCTGCCTCGCGTCGCCCCAGACCAGCACCACGACGACGGCGAGCGCGAACGGCACGAGCACGAGGAGCGACGGACCGAGCCCGACGGTGCGCAGCCCCTCGAGCGCCGCCTGGGCGTCGGGCACGAGCAGGGGCCGCACCGCCGAGACGAGCCAGCCGACCACGACGTCGGCCACGTCGATGCCGCTGCCCTGCGCGATCGGGCGGGGCGCCGCGATCCACGTGACGACCTGTCCTGCCACGCCGATGCCGAAGGCCGCGACGATCGGCAGCATCCGCTCGCGCATCCACGCGAGCCGCGCGATCGCGAGCGGCAGCAGCAGCAGCGTCTGCACCTCGGTCAGCGTCGCCGCGAGCATCGCGACGGCGACGATCGACGCCGACCACCACGCGCGCGGCCGCCACAGCAGCATCCACAGCGCGAGCCACAGGCAGTACGTGTGGAGGTTCGCGAGGTTCGCGAGCACCTCGAGGCCCGCGAGCGGCACGACGACCGGCACGAGGCCGAGCGCCACACGCGCGACGCGCGACGCGACGACGTCGCGGGCGAGGAGCACCGTGGCGCCGGCGATCGCGGCGAGCACGAGCACGCTCGCCACCTGCGTCGCGAGGCCGTAGCGCTCGAGCGGCAGCCCCTGCGCGAGCGCCGAGAGGATGCGCGGCACGAGGTGCTGGTACCCGGCGTACGGCTCGAGCAGCACGTGCCACGGGCCGGCCTCGATCCCCCGCAGCAGGAAGAGCTCGCCGTCCTCGGCGTAGACCACGTCGCGCTGCGCGGCGGGGATGCGCCAGAGCCAGAAGAGCACGGTGGCGAGCGCGACGCCGAGCGCGAGCGCACTGTCGATCATCCACGGACGACGGGCATCCGGATTGGCGGATCGCTCCAACTTCGTCCGCCTCCGATCGGCCCGCGTTCGGCTCGACGCTACAGGCGGCGAGCGGTCGGCCCCGTCACCGACCTAGGCTGACGGCGCGTCCGATCGGAGCGAAGGAGCCCCATGACCCTCACGCCGCTGCCCAGCGACTTCTACCTGATGGAGTCGCAGCTCACCGAGCGCGAGCAGGAGGCCATCGCGGCCCTGCGCGCCGCGATGGAGCCCATGCGCGCCGTCGTCGACGAGCACTGGCATCGCGACGAGTTCCCCATGGACGTGATCCCCGCGATCGCGGCGACCGGCGTGCTGGGGCACTCCTGGGAGGAGACGCAGACCTTCCCCGCCTCCGCCGTCTACCGCGGCTGGGCTGCGCTCGAGATGGCGCGCGTCGATGCCTCGCTCTCGACGTTCGTCGGCGTGCAGAACGGCCTCGCCGCCGGCTCGATCGGCGCCTGCGGCTCGCCCGAGCAGCGCGCCGAGTGGCTGCCGCGCCTGGCCTCCGGCGAGATCATCGGCGCCTTCGGCCTCACCGAGCCGCTCTCGGGCTCCGACTCCGCCCGCGGCCTGCGCACGACCGCGCGCCGCGAGGGCGACGAGTGGGTGCTCGATGGCGCCAAGCGATGGATCGGCAACGCGACGTTCGCCGACGTCGTCATCGTCTGGGCGAAGGACGTCGCCGACGGCCAGGTGAAGGGCTTCATCGTGCCCACGACGA
Organism: Agrococcus jejuensis; assembly: GCF_007679035.1. GTDB lineage: Bacteria > Actinomycetota > Actinomycetes > Actinomycetales > Microbacteriaceae > Agrococcus > Agrococcus jejuensis_A. The sequence goes on from NZ_VEFR01000001.1 coordinate 1,192,908, forward strand.
CCCCCGGGTTCACCGCGACGAAGATCGAGCGCAAGATCGCGCTGCGCATGGTGCAGAACGCCGACATCGTGCTCGAGGGCGTGCGGGTGCCCGAGTCGATGCGCCTGCAGCGCGCCGAGTCGTTCCGCGACACCGCGCGCGTGCTGCGCCTCACGCGCGCCGAGGTGGCGTGGGCCGCGGTCGGCGTCATGGCGGGCGCCTACGAGGCCGCCGTGCGGTACACGAGCGAGCGCGAGCAGTTCGGCCAGCCCATCGCGGGCCACCAGCTCGTGCAGGACCTGCTCGCGAAGTCCCTCGGCGCCATCACGGCGTGCATCGCCCTGTGCGTGCAGGTGTCGCGGATGCAGGACGAGGACACGCAGGACGACGCGCACTCGGCGCTCGCGAAGGCGTACACGACCGCGCGGATGCGCGAGGTCGTCGCCTGGTGCCGCGAGGTGTGCGGCGGCAACGGCATCGTCACCGACCACGACGTCGCCCGCTTCTTCGCCGACGCCGAGGCCCTCTACTCGTACGAGGGGACGTTCCAGATGAACCAGCTCATCGTCGGCCGCGCGATCACGGGACGGGCTGCGTTCGCCTGACGCGTCGCGCGCGGCGCCCGAGGCCCCAGCCGGTGACCTTGACGAGCGCCTCCACGACGATGCCCATCGACATCTTCGAGACGCCGGCAGCGCGCTCGGCGAACGCGATGGGCACCTCGACGATCGTGGCGTGCGCGTCGTCCGACGCGATCGTCATCTCGATCTGGAAGGCGTAGCCGCGCGAGTCGATCGCGTCGAGGTCGATCGCGTCGAGCAGCGCGGAGCGGTAGGCGCGGAAGCCCGCCGTCATGTCGTGCACGTCGATGCCGAGCAGCAGGCGCGCGTAGGCATTCGCGCCGCGCGACAGCGCCTGGCGGTGGATGGGCCAGTCGACGACGCTCCCACCGGGGATCCAGCGCGAGCCGATCGCGAGGTCGGCGCCTGCCTCGACGGCGTCGAGCATCTGCGGCAGGCGCTCCGGCGGATGCGAGCCGTCGGCGTCCATCTCCACGAGCACGTCGTAGCCGCGCGCGAGCCCCTCGCGGAACCCTGCGACGTAGGCGGCGCCGAGGCCGCGCTTCTCGCTGCGGTGCAGCACGGCGATGCGCGAGTCCTTCGCGGCCATCTCCTCGGCGAGCTCGCCGGTGCCGTCCGGGCTGCCGTCGTCGATGACGAGCACGTGCACGTCGGGCGCCGACTCGAGCAGACGCCGCAGCGTCGTGGGCAGCGAGTCGCGCTCGTCGTACGTGGGCACGAGCACCAAGGTCCCTGGCAATGCAGCTCCTCCGGTCGAGGTCTCGCCGATCCTGGCACACCCGGTGCGGTGCGGCATGAACGGGAGGTGTCCACTCGGGGGTTCGCAGCGGGAGCGCCTGCCGGATCGGCGCGCGCCCGCGTGCGACGATGGACGGCATGACTTCCCGGCCGGCATCGCTGCTGGCCGGATGGGCGATCGCGCTGCTCGCGGCGGGCGACGCCGTGCGCTACGCGGTGGGCTATGCGGGCTGGGCCGTCGTGTGCGGGCTGACGCTGGTCGCCGCCGTCGTCGTGCTCGTGCGCGCCCGTCCACGGCTGCGCGCCATGCCGATCGCGCTCGCCATGCTGCTCGCGCTCATGCTGCTGTCGGCGATCTGGGCGGTCGCGCCGCTCGCGACGCTGCTCGGCGCCGCGCTCCAGGTGGCGACCGCGGTCGCGGGGCTGCTGCTCGCGCGGCTCGAGCCCGAGCGTCTGCTCACGATCCTGCACCGCGTGCTGCAGGGCATCCTGGCGCTGTCGATCGCCTTCGAGCTCGTCGTCGCGCTCGTGGTCGGCGGCCGCGTGTACCCGCTCGTGCCCATGCCCGGCGTGACCTCGTACGGGCCCGACTCCCCCGCCTCGTACGCATGGTCGCGCGGGCTGCTGCTCGAGGGCGGCCGCATCCAGGGCATCGTCGGCAACGCGAACCTGCTCGCGATGCTCGCGCTCCTCGCGCTCGTGCTCGCCGCGTGCCTCGCCGCGTCGGGCAGGCTGCGTGCGTGGCCGGCGTGGATCGCGCTGCCGCTCGTCGTGCTGGCGCTCACGCGCTCGGCGACGGTGCTCGTGGCGCTGGCGGTCGTCGCGGTCGTCGCGGCGCTCGTCGTCGCCTGGCGCCGTCTCTCGCCGCGCGCGTTCCGCTGGACGCTCGTCGGCCTCGGCGCCGCCGTCGTCGGTGGCGCGATCGTCGTCGCCGTCGCGCGGGACGCGCTGCTGGCGCTGCTCGGCCGCGACGGCGACCTCACGGGCCGCACCGACATCTGGGCCGCCGTCGTCGACCAGTGGCTGCGGAACCCCGTCGTGGGCACGGGCTGGGTCGGCTACTGGCCGCCGTTCGCCGAGCCCTACGACGACCTCGCGGTGCACGACGGCGTCGTCTACCTGCAGGCGCACTCGGTCGTGCTCGACCTGCTCATGCAGATCGGCGTCGTGGGCCTGCTCGCCTGGATCGCGCTGCAGGCGACGACGGCGATCGGCGCGATCCGCTGGATGCGCGCCGCCCCCGCCGGCGACGGCGCGCTGCGCGCGACGCCGCTGCTCGTGCTCGCCGCGCTCGTCGCCCAGGGGCTCGCGGAGTCGCGACCGCTCATCGAGCTCGGGTTCGCGCTGCTCGTCGCGTTCGCGTGGCTGCTGCCCGCGCGATCGCGCTCGCAGGCGGTGGCCGCGTGAGGCGCTTCCTCGAGGTCGCCGACCATCTGCTCGGACAGGCCCGCACGATCCAGGCGCTCACGACGGCGGCGATCGGCGCCGCCGTGCTCGCACCGCTCATCGTGCGCCTGTCGGGATGGGCGGGGCTCGGCGGCGTGCTCGTCGTGCTCGTCGTGCTCGCCGCCGGCTCGCTGTGGGCCATGCGCCTCGAGCTCGAGGTGCGCTACGTGCCCGTGACGCTCGCGGCGTTCGTCGTCTACGCGGCGCTGTCGATCGTGTGGTCGCGCTACACGGGCGCGGCCGCGCTCGGCGTGCTCGAGCTCGTCGCGTTCGGGCTGCTGGGGGCCTACGTGGCGCTCACGCGCGACACCTCGCAGATCGTGCGCGCGTTCGGCGGCGTGCTGCGGGCGACGCTGCTGGGCTCGTTCGTCGTCGAGATGCTGCTGGGCGTCGTGCTCGACATGCCGTTGCCCGGCCTCGGCGTGCACGGCAACCTCATCCGGCTGGGGCCCGTGCAGGGCCTGCTCGGCCGCGCCGAGGTCATGGGCATCGTCGCGGTGCTCGCCCTCGTGACGTTCGTCGTCGAGCTGCGGATGCGCTCGCTGCCGATGTGGCCGGGGCTCGCGTGGGTGGGCGGCGCCATCGCCGCGCTGCTGCTCACGCGCTCGTCGACCGCGCTCGTGCTCGCCGTCGTCGCGCTGGCCGCCTACGGCGCCCTCGCGTTCATCCGCGCCGCCGAGCCGCAGCTGCGCACGAGCAGGCAGGTCGCCGTCGCGCTCGTCGCGGTCGCGGCGGGCGTGATCGTGTACGCGGCGCGGTGGCCGCTCGTGCAGCTGCTCGGCGGCACGACCGAGGCCCTGTACCGCATCGACGTGTGGCGGCAGGTGCTCGCGCTGCAGCGCGTGCAGTCGCAGTGGCTCGAGGGTCGCGGCTTCGTGGGCCGCTGGAACCTCGACGTCGCGCCGTACTCCGAGATCGCGAACGTGCAGTCGCGCGAGGTCGTCGACGCGTCGAACGCGTACATCGACGCGCTCGTGCAGGTGGGCGCGCTCGGCTTCGCGCTCTTCCTGCTCGCCCTGCTCGCGGCGACGGGTCGGTCGTGGCTGCTCGCGTCGCGCAAGCGCTCCGTCGTCTACATGTGGCCCGCCGTGGTGCTCGCCGTCATGGTGGCGTCGGGCTTCGCGACGAGCATCATGCTCTACGAGCTCGGCTGGCTGCTCGTCGTGGTGTGCGCCGTGAAGGCCTCGCACCAGATCACGTGGCGCTCGGCGCTCGACGTGCGCCCTCCCGCCGGCTGAGGGGTGGCCTCCGACCCCCGATAGGCTCGACGGACGCCACGAGGGAGGTCGCATGTCGAACGCTGCGCACACGGTCGTCACCGGAGCCGGAGGGTACGTCGCCCGGCATGTCGTCAGGGCCCTGCTCGACGACGGGGTGGCCGTGACGGCGATCGTACGCCCCGGATCGTCGGCCGTCGTCGACGAGCGCGCGACGCGGCTCGAGCTCGACGTGCTCGCGGACCCCGAGGGCCTCGCTCGACTGGGCGAGACGGGCCCGACGGCGCTCATCCACGCGGCATGGCAGGACGGCTTCCGCCATGCGGCACCGTCGCACATGGAGCTGCTGTCGTCGCACGTGCGCTTCCTGACGGCGGTCGCCGAGTGGCCGAGCCTCGAGCGCCTCGCGGTGCTCGGCACCATGCACGAGATCGGCTACGTCGAGGGCGCGATCGACGCGGACACCCCGACGAACCCGACGACGCTGTACGGCATCGCGAAGGACGCGCTGCGACGCTGGATGCTCGCGGCGCTCGGCGGCCGCGACGACCTGTCGGTGTCGTGGCTGCGCTGCTACTACATCTACGGCGACGACGAGGGCGGCCAGTCGATCTTCGCGAAGCTCCTCTCCGCGTCGGCGGAGGGCAAGACCTCGTTCCCGTTCACGACGGGCAAGACCCTCTACGACTTCATCCCCGTCGACGAGCTCGGCAGGCAGATCGCGGCCGTGTCGGAGCAGTCGGCGATCGACGGCGTCATCAACTGCTGCACGGGCGAGCCCGAGTCGCTCGCGTCGCGCGTGACGGGCTACATCGCCGAGCACGACCTCGGGCTCGAGCTCGAGTACGGCGCCTTCCCCGACCGCCCCTACGACTCCCCCGGCGTCTGGGGCGACGCGACGCGCATCCGCGAGATCATGGCGGCCCGCGCCGCACGCTGACGGTCGCGCAGCATGCCTGCGCACGACGCGACCCCGGTGCCCGTCGGCACCGGGGTCGTCGTCTGCGCGGGTGGCGCGTCAGCGCTCGATGGGCTGCCCGGCGCGCACGAGGTTCATGACCTCGCCCGTCACCGAGGTGATGCCCACGAGGGGCGCACCGAGTCGGTCGATCGCGCGCTGCGTGAGCAGCTCGCGGCTCTGACCGCCCTCGATGAGCCACGTGCGGCCCCACACCGTCGTGTACTGCGTGACCGCCGACCCGGCGGGCAGGGCCGAGCACAGGCTCGACGGGACCGCCGTGTGCGTCACGTTCCACGCGGAGGCGACCGCCGACGAGGCGTACGGCATGATGCGCCCGCCGACCGCGAACCCGTTCGTCGTGCCGCAGCGGATGGCCGGGCTCGAGATGGTCGTGCCGGTCGTCGACAGCGACGCGAACGTCGCGTCGACGGCCGTCGGCGACGAGCCTCCGAACCCGACGGCGAGGCCGGGCGTCGAGAACGGCAGGAACGCGGACCCGTCGTAGTAGGCCACGGTGCCGTTCGCGAGACGCACGAACGACCCGGCGGCCGCGGCCTGCGTGATCGTGCCGCGCAGCGGCAGCTGCGCGAGCATGGCGGCGTCGGCGCGCGAGACGGCGAGGCCGTCGCGTGCTGCCTGCGCAGCGGCGCCCTGCAGCAGGTACCGGCCGCCGCCGTCGATGCGATAGGCGTTGCCGGCGGCGTCGAGCGTCGTCGTGCCGAACGCGCCCGAGACGAGCGTCGATCGCGCGCACGTCGCGTCGGCGAGCGGCAGCGGCGTGCGCCCCCACTCGGCTGCGACGGCGGCGGAGATCGCATGCCGGTAGCCGTTGGACGCGAAGTACGTCGTGCCCGCGCACGAGATGAGGTTCGACGAGAGCGTGCCCGCGACGGCGCCGCGCGCGGCGAGCACGTCGGGCGACACGAGCGTCGACGAGGTCCCGAGGCCGAGGCTCGAGAGGATGCCGGCGTCCGCGACCGCGTATCGGCGGCTGCCGTCGACGAGGTACCAGACCGGATCGCTCTCGGTGCGCAGCACCTGCCCCGTCGCGACCTGCGCGTTCGTCGGCATGCCGCGCATCGCGCCGACGGCGCCGACGTACACGCGCGACGAGACGCCGTAGGTGCGCACGACGAAGTCGATGTCGGCCTGCGAGCCCATGGGCTGCAGGATGCCCGCCGAGACGAGGTACGTCACGGTCGACGTGCCCCGCTCGCGGAGGAAGAACGGCGGCGTGGCGGTCGACACCTGCGGCAGGCCCGAGAGCGCCGCCGGGTCGATGGCCGTGAACATGCTCGTGCCGCCGACCTGCGCCGCGTCGACGCGCAGCCAGCCGTCGTCGGAGAGCATCGCCGTCGTCGATCCGGCGCGCACGCGCAGCGGCATCGTGCCGTTGCCGGTCGAGACGAGTGCGAGCGAGGCCTGCGTCACGTCGCGCGCCGCGAGCGTGAACGGCATGCCGTCGGCAGCCGCCGGGATGGCCCAGGTGCCCGCGTTCGTCACGAGGCGCACCCACTGGCCGGCCGAGGTCGCGTAGACGCCGGGGCCGAGCACCGGCGGGCCGATCCGCATCCAGCTCACCGCCGACGCCGTGAGGCTCGACGCCTGCGCGGGGATGCCGTACTGCGGCAGCAGGCTCAGGTCGAGGATCTCGCGACGCTCCCTGCCCTGCACGAGCCACTGCACGCCGTCGGGCGTGCGCGCGACCTGGTCGAGCCACGCCTCCCCGGCGCGCATCGTCGACAGCTGCGACGACGTGAGCTGCGGGAGGCCGGCGCACGCGGTGCCGTAGTCCTGCGCCTGCGTGCAGCTGCGGAAGCGCAGCAGCCTGCCGTCGTCGACGTAGTAGGCGGTGCCGTCGGCGGCCTGCACGGCACGGGAGATGTCGGGGCCGTCGGCGTACGACTCGATCTCCGTGAGGCTCACGATGCGCACGGGGCCGAGCGACTGGTACTGCAGGTACAGGTCGTAGCTGCGGAAGCGGTGGCGCGTCGTGCCCGAGACGAGGAAGACGTCGCCGCCCTGCGACGACTGCAGCAGGCTCGCCCCGCTCGTCGGGTCGCCGAACCAGTCGGTCCACTGCCGCCAGAAGTTGCGGTTGCCGTACGCCGAGCACGAGTCGCCCGTGCCGTACATGTTCGCCAGTGCTGCCGAGTTCGGCTGGTAGGGCGTGTAGTTGTACAGGCCGGCCGTCGCCGAGTTGGCGATGTAGATGCGGCTCGAGCCGCATGCGCTGTTCGGGTGGTACAGCACGGTGTTCCAGGCGGCGGGCTGGTGGTTGTAGCTCGTCGGGAACGTCTTGTAGACGTTGAACTGCCGCGCCGCGTAGTAGATCTGGTAGAAGAAGCCGCCGTAGCTGGAGTCGCACGGCGCGGTGTCGGGGCACGCGAAGCCCGTGGCGCTCGAGTACCGCCACGGTGCCGGCGCCCGGCTCGTCACGAGGCCCTGCTCCTTCTCGAGCAGCACGAGGAGGGCGCGCTGCGAGATGTTGCATGCCGAGCCGACCGCGGCGATGATCTGCGCGGCCGACATGCCGCCGGAGCCCGCGATCGCCTGGCAGTACGCGTTGCCCGCCATCGTCGGGGTCGCCTGCCAGTACTGGTAGAGGCAGGTGTAGCCGCTCGTGCACGACGAGTTGCGGGCCTCGATGAACGACTGCACCTGCTGGCCGTTCATCGTGCCGCCCGCGTAGAAGTTCGCGTCGGAGATGATGTTGCCGGCGTTGAAGTTGCGCCAGTCGGCTGCGGTCGCGAGGGGCGCGACCGGGGCGGCGGCGAGGTCCGTCGTCGCGGTCGAGGCTGCATCGACCTGCGCGGCGGACGCCGGGTCGACCTGTGCGGCGGACGCGGCATCGACGAGCGTCGACGCCGACGCCTCGACGGCGGCGGAGGCCGACGCCGAGAGCGACTTCGCACCCGTCGACGCGGCGTGCGCGGGCGTCGCGGTGCCGGGTTGGAGCATCCCCACGACGCTCGCGAGGGCGGCGATCGCGACGAGCGCGAACCGCGTGCTGGAGCGGCGCATGGGACCTCATCCCTCCCGAAGGTGTGACCCGATGCTATGCGATCGGGGTACGGGCCCTGGGAATGGCACGCCGCAGCGACCGCGCCGACGGCGCGTCCGCCCCGTCAGCGCGGGCTCGTCGACCTCAGCGCAGGCGCGAGAGCGGCACGATCGGCTGCTCGGGATCGAGGCCGCCGAACGCGACGTCGAGGGCCACGATGCCGCCCGCGTTGTCGCGTTCGCCGCGCTGCAGCGTGAACGACGCGCCGCGCTGCAGCGAGTCGTAGATCACGGTGCGTCGGAAGTCCTGGATCACCGTCGAGACGTCGTACATGCCCGGCAGCAGCGGCAGGCCGTCGATGCGGATGTCGATCGTGCCCGTGCCGGGCTCGATGCGCTCCGGCACCCAGCCGGCGTCGAACCCGTGCGTGCCCCACACGTGGATGCCCTCGCGCGTGCCGATCGAGACGCCGAGCACGGGGCGCTCGATCGTCTCGTGCGCGCGGTAGTGGGCGCGCATGAGCATGCCGTCGCCCGTCTGCAGCCCGTCGGGGTCGCCGCCGTCGCGTGCGAGCAGCTCGATGCGCTCGACGGCGATCTCGCCGGTGCCGAAGCGCATGCCACCGCCGTCGACGGGCTTCGCGGCGTGGCTCGAGTCGGCGTACTCGTCGACGATGCGCCGAGCCGGTCCGACGTCCTGCACGACGCCGTGGTCGAGCCATGCGGCCTGGTCGCAGAACGAGCGCATCTGCTCGAGGCCGTGCGACACGACCACGACCGTGCGGCCCTGGTCGCGGAACTGCGCGAACTTCTCCATGCACTTCTCCTGGAAGTCCATGTCGCCCACCGCGAGCACCTCGTCGACGAGCAGGATGTCGGGCTCGACGTGGATCGACACCGAGAAGCCCAGGCGCACGTACATGCCGCTCGAGTAGTTCTTCACGGGCTGGTCGATGAAGTCGCCGACGCCCGAGAACTCGACGATGCGGTCGAACTTCGCGTCGATCTCGTCCTTGCGCATGCCGAGGATCGCGCCGTTGAGGTACACGTTCTCGCGGCCCGAGAGCTCGGGGTGGAAGCCCGAGCCGACCTCGAGCATCGCCGCGACGCGACCGTCCATCGTGATCGACCCCGCGTCGGGGTTGAGGATGCGGGCCATGACCTTGAGCAGCGTCGACTTGCCCGAGCCGTTGCGGCCGAGCAGGCCGAACGTCGAACCCTTCGGGATCTCGAACGACACGTCCTGCAGGGCGTGGAAGTCGGTGTACCTCGAGCGTCCGCGACGCAGCACGGCAGCCTTGATCGACTGGTTGCGCTCCTGGTAGACCCGGAACGACTTCGAGACCCCGTCGACGACGATGGCGGGTTCGGTCACTAGAGCTCCTCCACCACGTTGCGCGAGAACCTGCGGAACACGAGGGTGCCGATCACGAGCAGGCCGAAGGCCCACACGCCGATGTACAGCCACGTGTCGAGGCTCGGCACGGCGTAGTCGTAGATGATGTTGCGGAACGCGGCCAGGATGCGCTCGGTCGGGTTGAGCTCGAAGATCGTCACGAGCGGCAGCGGCTGCCCGTCGACGAGCACGCCCTCGCTCGCCAGCTGGTCCTGCGCCTGCTGCACGAGCGCGACGGGGAACATGACGCCCGAGGCGTACATCCAGATCTGCGTGAAGATCGCCCACAGGTGCTGCAGGTCGCGGAAGTAGACGAGCGCGACGCTCAGCATGAGCGAGAGCCCGATGACGAATGCGATCGTCAGGGCGAGCAGCGGCACGAGCAACGGCACGTAGAGCAGCACGGCGGGACCGCCGATGAGCGCCGTGATGAGCACGAGCACCACGAGCTCCGTGAGGTAGGTCGTGGTGTTCGCGACGATCGACGACACGACGAGCACCGAGCGCTCGAAGTAGACCTTCGTCAGCAGGCCCTGGTTCGCCAGCAGCGACGACATGCCGCCCGAGATGCTGCCGGAGACGTAGGCCCACGTGATGACGCCGATGCCGATCCAGAGCGGGAAGAAGTGGATCTCGGAGTTCGTGCCCGTGGGCACGGGCAGCCGCAGCAGCAGGCCGAAGACCAGCGAGAAGATCGCGATCTGCGCGACCGGGTTCAGCAGCGACCACACGCGGCCGAGCACCGTGCGCTTGTACTCGGCGCGGATCTCGCGCAGCGCGAGGTTGCGCATGAGGCTGAATGCCGTCGCACGCTCCTCGGCGCGCCTCGCGCGGCGCTCCCGCGCCGTGGTGACGCCGCCGCTCACGGCTGCGCCGGCGGCGGGAAGGTCAGGTGCCGCTCCGCGATCTCGAGGATCACGACCTGGGGCTGATGCTCGTCCACGAGCGCTCCGATGTCCGGGATGGTGGTGGGCGCGTCGACGTTGTGGCGCACCTGCACGGTCTCGGCGAAGGCGTCCTGCCAGTACGGCGCGAGCGCGGTGCCCATGGAGTCGCGCAGGATGAGCGCCGTCATGTCGAGCTGACCGGCGGGGTTCGCGGTCGTGGCCGGCAGCGGGTCGAAGCCCACGTTCTGGTCGCCCGCGTACGTCGTCGTCGTGCCGTCGGCCGCCGTGACGTCGACGGGGCCGAAGGGCTCGGCGAGCACCGGGCCGACGAAGTCGTCGCTCGCGGGCACGCCGTACGGCTCGAACTCGTTCGACGGGTCCTGCTCGACCGTGTCGACGATCGTCGGCGGCGTCAGCGCCGAGAGCGCCGTCGACGACTCGGCCATGCACGTCGCCATCTGCTGCCATGCCACGGCAGCACCGTAGTCGGTCCAGTGGCTGTTCGTGTCGGGGAACGTCGGCGCCGTGTCGTTCGCGTCGCGCAGCGTCTGCCGTACGTCGACCCACGGCAGCTCGGGGTGCAGCGCGAGCAGCTGGTCGAACGGTCCGGAGCCGCGGATCGCCTGCATCCACTCGGGCAGCAGCTCGGGGTAGACGTCCCACTTCGCGGGCGCGATCGTCACGTAGAGCTCGATGCCCTGCGCGTCGAGGTCGGCGTCGAGCGTGCCGATGAACGACGCCCACGTGTCGATCTCGGCCTGCGACAGCACGCGGCGGCCGACGGCCTGCGACATGTTGAGGGCCTGCAGGTCGCTCCAGAAGACCATGTCGTCCTGCCCCTGGATCCAGGGCTGCGCGATCTCGCCGGCGTGGGCATCCCACTCGGCCGTCGCGGCGGCGATGGCGTCGGCGTCGCCCGAGAGCCACGGCTGCGGCTCGGGCTGGGCGACGGCGGGCGTGCACGAGGCGGCGAGCGCCGACGAGGCGACCTCGTCGGGGATCGCGACCGGTGCCGACTCGGCGTCCCAGCCGGCCTGCAGCTGGCGCTGCGTGAAGAAGCCGATGACCGTCAGCACGAGCGCGATGACGACGAGCATGACGAGCGGCACGTAGCGCAGGCCGCGCAGGCGCGCGACGGGTCGCACGCCCTGCTCGCGCACGTCCGCTCCGCTGCTCGCGGTCATGCTGCCGCCTCCAGCTCTCGCGCACGTCGCGTCGACGAGAAGCCGGGGACGACGATGCGGTCGCGGATGCGGTCCTCGACGGGCTTCCATCTGGCCAGCAGCCACTGCAGCCAGCGCGGCGTCCAGTTCTTCAGGCTCAGCGCGGGCTTCTCGATGAGGTGCCAGCTGCCGAACGCGAGGATGTGCACGACCACGACGACGACGACGTGGTAGACGAGCCAGCCGGCGTCCTGGAGGCCGAAGTACGCGGCGAACTGCATGATCGGCCACGCGAAGATGTAGATGCCGTACGACATGTCGCCCGGGCGCTCCCAGCCGTTCAGCGCCTTCACGCGGATGGCGAACCAGATGAGGAAGTAGCAGAACGCGTACTGGCCGATGAAGAGCCAGCCACCGAACGCGTAGGTGGCGCCGGCGAAGATCACCGCCGCGATCGCGAGCCGATCGTCGATCGGGATCTTGTCGCCGAAGAGGGCGAAGAGCATGCCGAACGCGAAGGGTGCGAGCAGCAGCAGGTAGAAGATGTTGCCGAAGAGGCCGTTGATCATCGTCAGGTTGCCGACGTAGCCCCACTGCATGCACGCGAGCAGGATGATGATGCCCGCGATGGCGCCGCCGATCCAGCGGTGCCACAGCATGCCGAAGAGGCCGAGCAGGCCCACGATGATGTACGCGCGGAACTCGTAGAGCAGCGTCCAGGCGCTGCCGTTCCAGTCGAACCCGCCGTGATCGGCGCCGAACGGGATCGACGTGCCCATGCCCGCGATGTTCTTCTGCACGAGCGTGAGCCACATGTTGTGGAAGAAGTACGTCAGCGGCGACTCGTCGGTCGCGTTCCAGAAGCCGTCCCACGTGCCGGCCTCCTGGCGCCACGCGATCGGCGCCAGCACGAAGCCCGTGAGCAGCAGGGCGAGCCACCAGGCGGGGAAGATGCGCAGCGCGCGCCGCCAGAAGTAGCGGAAGATCGTCGACGAGCCCATGCGGGACTTCGTGATGAGGAAGCCGGAGAGGAAGAAGAAGCCGGCGACGGCGACGCCGCCGATCGACTGCTCCGACGAGATCTGCGTGCCGAGGTCGTGCCCGCCGTAGAAGCCCGCGAGCGGACCGGCGTGCGAGAAGATCACGGCGAACGCCATGAGCCACCGCAGGAAGCCGATGCTGTTCGCGCGCGGGTCGAACGCCTCCTGGAGCGTCTTGGGCATCAGCTGCTCCTCCTGGGCAGTCGGCGCAGGCGTCGCCAGGTGTCGCGCACGACGCCGTAGACGGGGCGCAGTCGCTCGGCGGTCTTGGGGTGGCGGGCGCGCACGATCTGCTTCGCCGCGCCGATGATCGATCCGTCGCCACCGGGGCCCATGTGCTGCAGGTAGTGCACCTGCTCGAAGGGGTAGCCGGGCAGGTACGCGCTCATCGCCTGCAGCTTGTACTCCATGAACGTGTGGCTGATCGCGACGTGCTCGGCGTTGGCGATCGTGCGCGTGTGGAAGCCGGCGTCGGCCGCTGCGTAGGCGACGATGCGCTCCTGCAGGTGCGCGAGGCTGCCGTCCTTGTGCTCGGCCTCGCTCTGGTAGTCGTCGAACGTCCATTCGCGGCTCGTGACCTTGAGCAGGGCCTCGGGGCGCGCGACCCACATGGCGCCGTAGGGCGCGAGCGGCGAGACGTCGTCGAGGCGGGCCTCGATGCCGAGGTCCTGCATGAGCTCCGCGGTCTTCCAGTAGTTCGTGAACCAGCCGCGTCCCGCGGTCGGGAAGCCGATGTGGATCATGGGCGGGAAGACGACGCCGAGCGTCGGCTGCTGCTGGAACAGCGCGAGCATGTTGGCGGCGTAGCCGGGTGACGACAGCAGGTTCTCGAACTGCTGGCGCTTGAAGAGGTGCCCGGCGTTGTAGCCGGCCTGCACCGTCTTCTTCGAGTGGATCTTCACGACGAGGTCGTACTCGCCCGACGTGAGCACGTCGCGGCAGCCGACGAAGAAGCCCGAGAGGTCGCGTCCGCGGTTCGAGGCGAGCACGCGCACCTCGCTGCGTGCGACCTTGTCCTCGGACCGCAGGGCGATGGCCGCGCGGATGCGCTCGGCCTTCTCGTCGTCGGTCGTCGTGACGTAGAGGTCGACCGGCACCGGCAGGTTGCCGATGCGATCGAGCATCTCGTCGATCATCTCGTCGTAGTAGACGTGGAGGGTCGCAGCGACCTTGAGCGGGATCGTGGGGTCGAACGAGACGTCCTGCTCGGGCAGCACCTGCAGCATCGACGCGTTGGTGTTCAGCACGCGCGGCTTGGCGGCGCGCACGACGTTCGACCAGATGAGGTCCTCGGGGAAGCCCTCGGCGCATGCGGTCTCGACGACCCAGCGCACGATGATGGCCTCCTTGTCGAGGTACAGCGGGTCGTGGAAGAACATGCGCCGCTTGAGGATGGGGCAGCCCTGCTGGATGAGCAGCTCCGCGTTCTCGAACACGGGGTGCAGGGTGCCGTAGTCCTGGTGCGGGAACGACACGGCGTAGTCGTAGCCGAGGTCGGCGAAGTGCTGGGTGAAGCGCGACTCGTGCTGCGTGATGGAGTCGGAGTACGACTCGATCATCGGCATCTCGCCCCAGTAGCGACGCCAGTCGTCGCTCTGCAGGACGCTGCGGCGCACGGCGATCCAGTGCGACTGGATGTGCGACGGCATCGTGCCGCGCAGACGGTAGGGATGCGGCGTGACCTCGGCGTGGTCGGTGATGCCCCAGAAGTCGATGTCGTCGCGCGCGTCCATCGCGGCGAAGATCGGCTCGAAGGGCCGCACGGGCGCGAAGAACGTGTAGTTCATGAGGATGACCTCGTCGAACTCGTCGACGCGGGGCCCGAGCCGCTCGAGGCCCTCCTTGTATCCCCACACGTCGAAGCCGACGTTCTCGCGCACGAGCACGTCGTCGGCCACGGCGTCGAGCGCGGCGCGGCCGGCCTCGTCGACGGCGCCGTTGACGATCACGAGGATGTGCTCGGCGAACGGGCGCAGCGATCGCAGCGCGTGAGGGATGTACTCGTCGACGATGCCCTGCTCGTCGTAGACGAGGTACAGGATCGCCCGCTTCGAGGCGTCGGCGAAGGGTGCTCGCAGTTCGATGGTCGCTGGCTGCACGGCGGTGACGACTTCCTCCCGTTGCGCGCCCGACGTACGACGCGCTCGCATCCTCCGAGGCGGCCGGGCAACCTCCTCAGTATCGCATGGACCGGAGCGGATCAGCGTCGGCCGAGGCGCCCGATGCGTCGCGCGCCCGCCGCGATGCGTCCGCGCACCGTGAGCGCCTCGATGCGCTGGTGCATCATCGCGATCTCGTCGCGCAGCGCCTGGATCTCCCCGTGCCGGGCCGCGACCTCGAGGCCCACGACCTCGAGATGGCTCCGCTGCGCGTCGAACCGCGCGTCGAGATGGGCCGCGAGGGCCGCCAGGTGGTCCTGCACGCCCGCGACCTCGGCGCGCGTGCGATCGTGCTGCGCCGTCTCGAAGAGCGCGCTGCCCAGCGCCGCCTCGTCGACGAGGCTGCGGCGCAGGTAGTCGTCGCGGATCGTCTCGTTGAAGCGGTCGTGGACGTGCTCCTCGGCGTGCACGCTGTTGCCCGCGTCGCCCTGCTGCCCCTCGCGGCGGTGCCAGAGGGCGAGCGGCGGGCCGTCGACCAGGCCGATGCGGCCCAGGCGCAGCACGCGCAGCAGCAGCTCCCAGTCGGCGAGCGCCGTGAGCGTCGGGTCGTACCCGCCCGCGTCGTCGTAGGCGGCGCGGCGCAGCACGAGGCAGATCGGCGGCGTCGAGTTCTGCGTGAGGGTCGCGATGAAGCCGACCCGCGTCATGCCGTCGGAGAGGACCTCGCGCCGGAGCTCGTGGACGGCGCCGTCGACGACCTCCTCCCACACGACCGTGCATCGCGTGGCGACGCCGACCTCGTCGGGATGCGCGTCGAGATGCTCGAGCGTGCGCTCGAGGAACTCGGGCTCCCACGAGTCGTCGTCGTCGTGGAAGACGAACGCGGGCGCGTCGGCGAGCGCCATGCCGGCGAGCATCGCCTGCGGCCGGCCGACCGACGTCTCGTGATGCACGACGCGCAGGTCGCCGAGGCGGTCGCGCACGGCGTCGAGCAGCGCCTCGACGGGCGCGACGTCGCCGCCGTCGTTCACGACGACGACCTGCAGCTCGCGCATCGTCTGCCCGGCGATGCTCGCGAGCGCCCGCTCGAGGAGCAGCGGGCGATTGCGGGTCCGCACGATCACGGAGGCGCGTGCGGTCACGGCATTCGTCCCTTCCGGCACCGACCATCGACTGCGGCGGCCCGACCTCCGAGTCTAGCCCGCAGCGCACGCGTCGAGGCGGCAGGGCACGGGTAGGCTCGGCTGCGCGCGGCGCGGGTCCGCACGGATGGGGGACGCGAGCGGTGCCGAGGGTCGACGTGCTCCTCGCGAGCCACGACGGCGAGCAGTGGATCGAGGCGCAGCTGCGGTCGATCCTCGATCAGCGGGGCGTCGACGTGCGCGTCATCGTGTCGGACGACGCGTCGACCGACGGCACAGGCGAGGTGCTCGCGCGCATGGCCGCCGCCGACGACCGGATCGTGCTGCTGCCTCCCGGCGCCTTCGGCTCGGCGCTCGCGAACTTCCTGCGGCTCGTGCGCGACGCCGACGTCGAGGGCGCCGACGCGGTGGCGTTCTCCGACCAGGACGACGTGTGGCACCTCGACCGCCTCGCGCAGCAGCTGCCGGAGCTCGCGCACGCCGAGGCGACGAGCGGCAACGTCACCGCCGTATACCCGCACCGGCGCGTGCTCATCGAGAAGCACCATCCGCAGCGACGGCTCGACTTCGTGTGCGAGAGCGCCGGCCCCGGCTCGACCTTCGTGCTCTCCCCCGCCGCGTTCGCGCGCGTGCGCGAGGTCGTCGCGGCCGATCCGCGCGTCGACGACGTCGCGCAGCACGACTGGCTCGTGTACGCGATCGTGCGCGCCGCGGGCATGCCGTGGACGATCACGTCGCAGTCGCTGCTCGACTACCGCCAGCACGAGGGCAACGTCGTCGGCGCGAACGTGGGCATCCAGAGCGCGTTCGTGCGGTTCCAGCAGCTGCGGTCCGGGGAGTTCCGGCGGGATGCCGCTCGCGTCGCGCGCATCGCGAGCGACGTCGCCGACGGCGCGCTGCGCGACGAGCTCGCGCACGTCGCGGGGCTCCTGGAGCGCAACGACGCCGCAGCGCGGCGCGAGCTCGTGGAGCTCGCGCCGCAGCTGCGGCGTCGACCGCGGGAGCAGCAGCTGCTGCGTGCCGCGATCCGGATCGGATCCTGGTAGGCGCTAGGCGAGCAGCGACTCGAGGTAGCTGCCGTAGCCGCTCTTCACGAGCGGCGAGGCGAGGCGGCCGAGCTGGGCGTCGTCGATCCAGCCCGCGCGCCAGGCGATCTCCTCGATGCAGCCGATCTTGAAGCCCTGACGGTCCTCGATGACGCGCACGTACTCGCTCGCCTGCATCATCGACTCGAAGGTGCCGGTGTCGAGCCACGCGACGCCGCGGTCGAGCACCTGCACCTGCAGGCGACCGGCGCTGAGGTAGCGCTCGTTGACCGTCGAGATCTCGAGCTCGCCGCGCGCGCTCGGTCGGATCGACTTCGCGATCTCGATCACGTCGTTGTCGTAGAAGTAGAGGCCGGGCACCGCGTAGTTGCTCTTCGGCTGCGCGGGCTTCTCCTCGATGGAGATGGCGCGCATCTCGGCGTCGAACTCGACGACGCCGTACGCCCTCGGATTCGCGACGTGGTACGCGAACACGAGGCCGCCCTCGACCTCGCCGTGCGCGCGCAGGCTCGAGCCGAGGCCCACGCCGTGGAAGATGTTGTCGCCGAGCACGAGCGCGACCGACTCGTCGCCGATGAACTCCTCGCCGATGATGAACGCCTGAGCGAGGCCGTCGGGGCTCGGCTGCACGGCGTACTGGATGTCCATGCCGAGGTCGCTGCCGTCGCCGAGCAGCGCCTTGAACTGCTCGTTGTACTCGGGGGTCGTGATGACGAGGACCTCGCGGATGCCGGCCATCATGAGGGTCGACAGCGGGTAGTAGACCATCGGCTTGTCGTAGATGGGCATCAGCTGCTTGGAGATGCCCTTCGTGATGGGCCACAGCCTCGTGCCCGATCCACCGGCAAGGATGATGCCGCGCATGTCGCCTCGTCTCGTGTCGTCGTCCGTCGGTGCGACTGTCGATTCTAGGCGAGTCGCGCCGAACGGCCCGAACGCGGCGGATGCCGGGCCGCGGTCAGCGGCGCGCGAGGCGTGCGAGCGCGCGCGGCAGGGCGGCACGGGCCCATGCGAGCGACTCCCGCACGCCGATGGCCTCGAGGGCGACGTCGCCGTCGCGGTCGGCGCTCGAGGCGGCGAGCAGCGCCGCGCGGTCGCGCCACAGGTCGGCCTTGCGCGCGGGCAGGGCCGTGTACTGGTCGCGGCCGTCGTCGACGAACTCGACGTCGAGGGCGACGCGGCGGACGTCCCACCCGCGATGGTGGGCGACGACGGATGCCCAGAGGTCCTCGACCGCGACGAAGCGGTCGGGCAGCAGGGAGAAGAAGGCGTCGTCGGCGATCGCGGGGTCGACGACGGCGCCGCCGGTGCCGACGTAGGCGGCTCGGTCGCCATCGTCGGCCATGGTGCGCTCGTGGTAGTCGTCGGCGATCGGGTTCCAGGCCCAGTGGCCCGCGTAGCGGCGCTCGCCGCCTGCGTCGAGCAAGGTGCGCACGACGTCGGGCGCGAGGCGCATGTCGTCATCGATCGTGACGACGGGGCCCGGGTGCCCCGCGGCGTGGAGGTGCCGCGCGACGACGAAGCGGGCGAGGCCGCCGAGGTTCTCGCGGCTGCGCACGAGCCGCACGTCGACGACGGCGCCCTGCGGCATGCGTCGGATGGCACGGGCGAGCGCTGGTGCCGCGAGGGGGTTGTTGCACCACAGCACGAGGGTGCAGCGCACGCCCTGCTGCGCGGCGAGGTCGGCGAGCAGCCGGTCGACGAACTCGGCGCGGCGCCACTGGCACACGACGACGACGGGCAGCGCGGGATCGATGCCGCGCAGCGCGCGCGGCTCGTGGGCGAGGGATCGGTGCAGCGCACGGCGCCATCGGCGTCCGCGACGGCCTGCCGCACCTTCCACGCCGACGATGCTAGCGAGCGTCCGTCGATGCCCGATCCCATGCGCCGGCCATGCAGGGGTTGACCGTCGACTGTGCGTACCGCACGATGGTCCGCAGGGAACCTTGTACCCCGATCGCTCCGAGGTCGGGGGACGTGCGTCGGCCATCGTGACCGGGGCGGAAGGGAATGGACCCATGCGAGGCCTCCGCAGGACGCTCGCCATGGCAGCCGCCGCGGCTGTCGTCGCCACCACGCTCACGCTCGCGCACGCACCATCCGCCGACGCCGCCGTCTCGCGCATCGCGGGCAACGACCGCTACGAGACCAGCATCGCCGCCTCGCGCGCGACCGGCTGGACGGGCGGCGCCGTCTTCCTCGCGTCCGGCGTCAACTACGCGGACGCCCTCGCGGCCGGCCCGGTCGCTGCGGCCGAGCGCGGCAACCTGCTGCTGACGATGCCGGGCGGCATCCCGCAGAACGTCATCGACCGCATCGCCCAGCTGCGCCCGAGCGAGATCGTGATCGTCGGCGGCACGGGGAGCATCGCCGCCGGCGTCGAGCAGCAGGCGGCGAGCCTCGCACCCCTCGTGACGCGGATCGCCGGCTCCGACCGCGTCGAGACGTCGATGCTGCTGCTCGATCGCATGCGCGCGATGGGCACGGTGCCGACCGACGTGTGGGTCGTGAGCGGCACGAACTTCGCCGACGCGCTCACGGCCGGCGCCGTCGCGGCCCGCTACCGCCACGGCCTCGTGCTCGCCACCGCGGGAGACGACCGCTTCCGCCAGCTCATCGGCTCCCGCCTCGACGGCGTGCAGGCGTTCCGCATCGCGGGCGGCAACGCCGCCGTCGACAGCTGGGTGCAGCGCATCCTCTACGACACCGGCAAGGGCATCGACCGGATCGCCGGCGCCAACCGCTACCTCACGGCCGTCGCGATCAACCGGCAGTTCACCCCCTCGACGACGAACGCGCGCATCATGCTCGCGAGCGGCGAGTCGTTCCCCGATGGCCTCTCGGCAGCGACCGTCGCCGCCTCGCAGGGCATGCCGCTCTACCTCACGATGCGGCACTGCATGCCCGTCTCCGAGGTGCGGCAGGAGATGCAGCGCCTCGGCGCCCGCGACATCGCCGTCGTCGGCGGCACCGCCGTCGTCACGAACTCGTCGGCGAACCTCGACGCATGCCCCGACGTGGGTGCGATCCAGCAGGAGCTGATCTCGCTCGTCAACCAGCAGCGGGCCGCGGCCGGCGTGCCGGCGCTCGGCGCGCACGGCGGCCTCATGTCGATGGCGCAGTCGTGGAGCGGGCAGATGGCCGCGCAGCAGTCGATGGTGCACTCGACGACGTTCTGCAACGAGACGTTCGCCATGGGGTTCCGCCGCTGCGCCGAGAACATCGCGCGCACCGGCTCGCCCAGCGCCTCGGGCGTCATGAACGCCTGGATGAACTCGGCGGGGCACCGCGCGAACATCCTCAACGCCAACCTCACGCACATCGGCGTGGGTCTCGTGCAGGGCAGCGACGGCCGCTGGTACTGGACGCAGAACTTCGGCGGCTACTGAGCCCCACGCGCGCGCCGGGCTAGACTCTCCTGGCGCGCGCCGATCCCGCGTGCCCGGACCACGAAAGAGACCAGCAGCAGTGAAGATCCTCGTCACCGGCGGAGCCGGGTTCATCGGCTCCAACTTCGTCCGTCGCACGCTCCAGGACCAGTACGAGGGGCTCGAGGGCGCCGAGGTGGTGGTCCTCGACGCGCTGACCTACTCGGGCAACCAGGCCAACCTCGCGCCCGTCGCCGACAGCCCGCGCCTCGAGTTCGTGCACGGCGACATCCGCGACAACGCGCTGCTCGACCGGCTCATCCCGACGGTCGACGCCGTCGTGCACTTCGCAGCCGAGAGCCACGTCGACCGCTCGGTGCGCGACGCCTCGGTGTTCGTCGAGACGAACGTCGTCGGCACGCAGCGCCTGCTCGACGCAGCCCTTCGCCACGACCTCCAGCGCTTCGTGCACGTCTCGACCGACGAGGTCTACGGCTCGATCGCCGAGGGCTCGTGGGACGAGGAGCGTCCGCTCGAGCCCAACAGCCCGTACTCGGCGTCGAAGGCGGGCTCCGACCTGCTCGCGCGCTCGTACCACCGCACGCACGGCCTCAACGTGTCGATCACGCGCTGCAGCAACAACTACGGCCCGTACCACTTCCCCGAGAAGGTCATCCCGCTCTTCGTCACGAACCTCATCGACGACGTGCACGTGCCCCTCTACGGCGAGGGGAACAACATCCGCGACTGGCTGCACGTCGACGACCACTGCCGCGGCATCGCGATGGTGCTCGTCAAGGGCCGCGCGGGCGAGATCTACAACATCGGCGGCGGCACCGAGCTGACGAACAAGGAGCTCACGCAGCTGCTGCTCGACGCGACCGGCAAGGACTGGTCGTACGTCGACCGCGTCGCCGACCGCCTCGGCCACGACCTGCGCTACTCGGTCGACATCTCGAAGATCCGCGCCGAGCTCGGCTACGAGCCGCAGGTGCCGTTCGAGCAGGGCCTCGCCGACGTCGTGCAGTGGTACCGCGACAACCGCGCATGGTGGGAGCCCCTCAAGGAGCGCGCCGCCCTCTGACGGCTGCTCGAAGCGCCCCCTCGCCGACGTCGGCGAGGGGGCGCTTCCGCGTCGGGATCGTCGTCGCTCGCCGCGCCTCGCGCCGCAGCGAGCGGCGCCGCGCTATCGTGCACACGCCCACGAACAGGAGATGGACTCGCATGCGCAGCAGACTGGTCGCCGTCGTCGCCGCCGCCCTCCTCGCAGGGCTCCTGCCGATGGCCCCCGCGACGGCTGCGCCGCTCGCCGCCGTCGATCGCCCGGTCGCGCAGCGCATCGCCGGCGCGGACCGATATGCGACCGCCGTGGCCGTCTCGGACTACTCGTTCTCGGGCACGACCCCGACGGTGTACCTCACGACCGGCGAGACGTTCCCCGACGCGCTCGCCGCCGCCGCGGCCGCCGGCTCCGCGGGCGCACCGCTCCTGCTCACGTACTCCGGCGGGCTCCCCGCCGTGACCCGCGACGAGATCGCCTCGCTGCGACCCACGACCATCTACGTCGTCGGCGGCGCGAACGCGATCCCCGACTCCCAGGTCGCGCAGCTCCAGGCGCTCTCGCACCGGCCGACGGTCACGCGCATCTCGGGCGTCAATCGCTACGAGACCTCCTACGAGGTCGCGACCCGTCGGTTCACGAACCCGGGTGCCGTGTACGTCGCGACGGGCGGCAGCTTCGCCGACGCCCTCTCCGCCGCCGCCGCGGCCGGCTCGGCGAACATCCCGATCCTGCTCGTCGACGGCACCGACGCCACGCGCCTCCTGCAGGTGATCGGGCAGCTGGGCGCTCGCCGGGCGATCATCGTCGGCGGCACCAGCGTCGTCTCGCAGCAGATCGAGGATCAGCTGCGGGCGAGGCTCGCGACCGTGAACCGGTACGCGGGTGCGAACCGCTACGAGACGAGCGCCGTCATCGCCACGAACTCGTTCACGAACCCCCGGTTCACGTTCGTCGTGAACGGCTCGAACTTCCCCGACGCGCTCGCCGCCGCCGCACTCGCCGCCGACCTCGACGCGCCGCTGCTGCTGACGCAGCAGGACTGCATCCCGTCGCCGATCGGCACCTACCTCGACCGCATCGACCCCGACTACCGCAAGGGCGTCGGCGGCACGAGCATCCTCAGCGATGCCGTCGTCTTCTCCGGGGCGCGGTGTGGCTGACGACTCGACCGTCGTCCACGTCGTCCTCGACCGCGCAGGGGGCTCCAGCACCACGGCGGTCGGCACCTACGGCGTCGCCCTGACGCGCGCGATGCTCGCGACGACGCCGCGCGGCATCGAGCTGGCGGCGTTCGCCTCGGCCGCCGACGCCGAGCAGCGCGCGCGGATCTCCGCCCAGCTGCCCGAGCTCGACGTGGCGTTCGCCAAGGTGCCGGCGCGCGAGCTGCGCGAGGCATGGCTGCACTCGTTCACGACCGCGCGATTCGACGGCATCCTGCACGCGACGAGCCTGCTCGCTCCCCTGCGCTCGCGCGAGGGCACGCCCGTGCAGTCCGTCGCGACGGTGCACCGGATCCCCGCGCCCGACGCGCCGCGCGGACGCCGTGAGCGCTGGGAGCGTCGCGCGCTGCGACGCGCGGCGAGGCTGGCCGACGGCATCGTCGTCGCGACCCACGCGCACGCCGCCGCACTCGCCGAGCTGCACGACGTGGGCGACCGCGTGCGCGTCGTCGCGGGCGGCCAGCCGCGCTGGGCGGCCGTCCCCGTCGACGCCGACGCCCGCAGGGCTCGCCTCGGCACGCCCTCCGCCTACGTCGTGGCGTGGACCGCCCCCGGCCGCCTCGCGGGGGCGCAGCGCCTCGTCGACGTCGTCGCGAGCGGCGCCATGCCCGACGTGCCCGTCGTCGTGCTGGGTCCCGTCGCCTGGGGCGACACGACCATCGCCGAGCTCGCCGTCACCGCCGGCCTCGCTCCCGCGCGGCTGCGCACCCTCGGCGACGTCGACGACGCCGACGTCGCGGCCGTCGTGGAGGGGGCATCGGTGGCGCTGCAGCTCGACCCCGACCCGGGGTTCGCCGCCGAGCTGCTCGGCGCATTCGCGCTCGGCACGCCCGTCGTGCACCCGGCATCCGACGTGCTGCAGGAGCTCGCGGCCGACTCGACGCTCGCCGTGCAGCTCGCCGACGACGCGTCCGACGCCGATCGCATCGCCCACGGCATCGCCCAGGTGCTCGAGCACGACGCCATGCGCGAGCGGCTCGCGCTGCTCGGCCAGGACCGCGCACGCGCGTTCGACTGGGGCACGACCGCGGCCCAGCTGTGGCGACTGCACGCGGACCTCTGATGCGGGTGAGCGTCGCGCTGTGCACCTACCAGGGCGAGCGGTACGTGGAGGAGCAGCTGCGCAGCATCCTCGACCAGACGCGACCCGTCGACGAGATCGTCGTCGGCGACGACGCGTCGACCGACGCGACGCTCGCGATCGTCGAGCGCGTCGCGAGCGGGACGAGCGTGCCGATCGTCGTCGCGCGGCACGAGCCCGCGCTGGGCGTCGCCGCGAACTTCGCCGACGCGATCGCGCGAACGACGGGCGACGTCGTCGCCTTCAGCGACCAGGACGACGTGTGGCATCCCGACCGCATAGCCCGGCTGCTCGCGGCGCTCGACGGCGTCGACCTCGTGCATTCCGACGCCCGCCTCGTCGACGCGGACGGCGCGCCCCTCGGCGCGACGCTGCTCGACTCGCTCGAGGCCTCGCCGTGGGAGCGCGACCGCATGCAGCACGGCGGTGCGCTCGAGGCGCTGCTGCGCCGCAACCTCGTGACCGGCGCGACCGTGCTCGTGCGCCGAGACGCAGCCGTCGCGGCGCTGCCCGTGCCCGAGGGGTGGATCCACGACGAGTGGATCGCCATGGCGTGCGCGCTGGGCGGCGGCGTGCGGCTCGTGCCCGACGCGACCATCGACTACCGCCAGCACGGCGCCAACCAGATCGGCGTGCGCAGGCTCACGCTGCGCCAGAAGCTCGGCCGCCTCATGGAGGCCGACTCGGGCTCGCATGCGCGCAAGGCGCTGCGCGCCACGTCGCTCGCGCGCGAGGCGCACGCCCGCGGCATGGGCACCCCCGACGAGCGTCGCATCCTCGACGAGAAGGCGGCGCACGAGCGCAGGCGTGCGGCACTCCCCCGCCCGCGGCTCCTGCGCGTGCCCGCCGTCGTCGGCGGCGTCGTGCGCGGCCGCTACGCGCGCCTGTCGCGCGGGCTGCTCGACGTCGCACGCGACGTGCTCGAGCGCCGCTGACCGACGCTCGCGCTGGCCGCCGCTACGGGGTCGGCGAGGGGCTGGGATCGTCGACGGCGTCGGCGGCCGCGATGCCCTCGGCCACCATCGCGTGCACGGCCGGGAAGTCGGGGTCGTACGTCTGCACGGCCGGGGGCACGAGCTCCACATTCGTGATCGGCAACGCACGGGTGCGCTCGGCGAGGTCGGTGAGGGTGCCGATCATCGACTGCGGGATGTCGGTCTGCACGAGGTCCTGGCCCGCCGACGACAGCGCCGCGTACTGCGTGAGCAAGGTCTGCGGCGTGAACTGGGCGATGACGGCCTCCTGCACGACGCGCTGGCGCTCCATGCGCTGGTAGTCGTTGGCACCTGCTCGACTGCGCGCGTACCAGAGCGCGTGGTAGCCGTCGAGGACCACGTCGTCGCCGGCGTAGATCCACTCCTCGACCGGGCCACCCTCGATGGCGATCGGCACGTCGTACGGGATGTCGATGGTGATGCCGCCGAGCGCGTCGACGAGATCGTCGAACCCCTGCATGTCGACGATGACGAAGAATTGGATGGGGATGCCCGTCGCGCCCTCGACGGCCTCGCGCGTCGCCTCGATGCCCGGGCTCGAGCCGTCGGACTCGGCGTCTGGGAACAGGTCGGGGTTGTTCTGTCCGTACGTGTACGCGGCGTTGATGTAGCAGTCGGCGGGATCGCCGTCGCCGCAGTCGAAGCCGTTCGGGTACTGCGTCGCCATGACGGACCCCTCGGGGAACGGCACGCGCTCCATGTTGCGAGGCACGCCGATCATCGTCGCTGCGCCCGTCTCCGCGTTGACGGACACGACCGTGATGGAGTCCGGCCGCAGGCCGACGCGGTCGGCGCCGGCGTCGCCACCGAGCAGCATGAACGTGTACTGGCCGTCGATGGGGTCGACGGATGGACCGCCGAAGGCGAAGACGCTCGACACGAGCCCTCGGCCAGCATCGAGGAGCGTGCCCCCGTAGGCGGCCGCGCCCGCGGGCACGACCGTGGCGACGATCGC
Source organism: Agrococcus jejuensis (assembly GCF_007679035.1). Classification (GTDB taxonomy): domain Bacteria; phylum Actinomycetota; class Actinomycetes; order Actinomycetales; family Microbacteriaceae; genus Agrococcus; species Agrococcus jejuensis_A. The sequence goes on from NZ_VEFR01000001.1 coordinate 1,218,288, forward strand.
CACGGCCGCGATGGCGGCGCGCAGTCGCGGTGCCGCCCTCGCGACGCGCGTGATGCGCAGGGTGTCGAATCCGAGCACGAGCCACAGCACCGCGTACGCGAACGCGAGCACCTCGAGCACGAGCAGTCCGACGGCATTGCCGACGATCGTGAGCACGAACGAGCGCGAGACGAGCCACAGGATGCCGCCGAGCACGAGCAGCCCCAGCAGCACGAGGGTCGCGACGATGCCGACGCGTCCGAGCCTCCGGTTGCCCGCGAGCACCTGGGCGCTGCCCGGCAGCAGGAAGCCGACGGCGACGAGCCACCAGGCGCGTCGCGTCATGAGCTGCTCGGAGCCCGTGTCGGGCGATCGCAGCGACGCCCTCGGCGCGAGCAGCACGGTCATGCGCGCTCCTCGCCCTGCGCGACGCGCTCCTGGAGCGCGTGCGCCTTGCGCTCCACCGCCTCCTCGAGGCTCGCGGCGAACGCGTCGAGACGCGCGGCGACGTCGGCGTCGGTCGTGCCGAGGATGCGGGCGGCGAGCAGGCCGGCGTTGCGGGCACCGCCGATCGAGACGGTCGCGACCGGGATGCCGGCGGGCATCTGCACGATCGAGAGCAGCGAGTCGAGGCCGTCGAGGCGCTCGAGCGGCACGGGCACGCCGATGACCGGCAGGCGCGTCATCGACGCGACCATGCCGGGCAGGTGGGCGGCGCCGCCTGCACCCGCGATGATGACCCGCACGCCGCGGTCGGCCGCTGCGCGCGCGAACGTCGTCATCTTGTCGGGCGTGCGATGCGCGGACACGACGTCGACCTCGTAGGCGATGCCGAGCTCGCCGAGCGCGGTCGCCGCATCCTGCATCACCCGCCAGTCCGAGTCGGACCCCATGATGACGCTCACCTGCACTGCCACGGAGTACAGGGTAGGCGCGTCGCCCATGGACCGCGTGCGTCGGCGCGGCGCGCCGCGCGCCGGCGGGTCACTCGAAGGTCGCCGCGGCGGCCCTCGCCTCGTACGCGACCTCGTCGAGCTCCTCGCCCACGACCGTCACGTGGCCGACCTTGCGTCCGGGCCGCGCCGTCTTGCCGTAGGAGTGCACCTTCGCGCTCGGCTGCGCCGCGAGCGCCTGCGCGTAGCGCGCCTCCATGCGTCCCTCGGCGGGACCGCCGATGACGTTGATCATGACCGCGGCGGGGGCGAGCATCGCGCTCGAGCCGAGCGGCAGGTCGAGCACCGCGCGCAGGTGCTGCTCGAACTGGCTCGTGATCGAGCCGTCGATCGACCAATGGCCGGAGTTGTGGGGGCGCATGGCGAGCTCGTTGACGAGCAGCCGGCCGTCCTCGGTCTCGAAGAGCTCGACGGCGAGGGCGCCCGTGACGTCGAGGCCCTCGGCGATGCGCACCGCCATGTCCTCGGCGACGGCGCCGAGTCGGCCCGCGTGCGGCGCGGGCACGACGACCTCGGCGCAGATGCCGTCGCGCTGCACGGTCTGCGCGAGCGGCCACGCGACGATCTGCCCGGAGGGACGACGCGCGACCTGCTGCGCGAGCTCGCGGCGGAACGCCACGAGCTCCTCGGCGAGCAGCTGCGGGCCGCCGTCGGCGGCGCCCTGCAGCCAGTCGGCGACGTCGTCGACCGCGCGCACGACGCGCACGCCCTTGCCGTCGTAGCCGCCCGTCGCGGTCTTCACGATCGCGGCGCCGCCGTGGTCGTCGAGGAACGCCTGCAGCTCGTCGGCGGCATCGATCGGCGCCCAGTCGGGCTGCGCGACGCCGAGCTCGGCCATGCGCCGGCGCATCTGCCGCTTGTCCTGGGCGAAGCGCAGCGCGTGGGGTCCGGGGTGCACGGCGACGCCCGCGTCGACGAGCTGCTGCAGCACCTCCTGGGGCACGTGCTCGTGGTCGAACGTCACGACGTCGACGTCCTTCGCGAAGGCGAGCACCGTCGCGGCGTCGCGGTAGTCGCCGACGGCGGTCGCCGCGAGCGCCGCGGCCATGCCCTCGGACTCGGCGAGCACGCGCAGCTCGACGCCGAGCGCCACGGCGGGAGGGATCATCATGCGGGCCAGCTGCCCGCCTCCGACGACGCCGACGATCATGCGGATGCCTCCTGGTGGGATGCGGTGGTGGCGGGGTCGCGGTCGGGCCTGCCGATCGCGACGACACGGAATCCCGCGGCGCTCCAGGCGTCGCGGTCGAGCACGTTGCGGCCGTCGACGACGACGCGCGCCGCGGTGCGGGTCGCGACGTCTGCGGGATCGAGGTCGCGGAACTCGCGCCACTCGGTGCCGAGGGCGATGACCGTCGCGTCGGCGAGCGCGGCGTCGAGCGACGCGACGATGCCCAGCTCGGGCGCACGTCGTGCGGCGGGAGCGCCCGCCTCGGGGTCGTAGGCGACGACGTCGTGGCTCGCAGCGAGGCGCATCGCGACCTCGAGCGCAGCGGAGTCGCGCACGTCGTCGCTGTCGGGCTTGAACGCGAGGCCCAGCATCGCGACCGCTCCCCCGCCCGCGGCGGCGAGCTCGCGCTCGACGAGCGCGACCATGCGGTCGCGGCGGCGCTGGTTCACGCGGTCCACCTCGTCGAGGAAGCCGAGGGCCTCGTCGGCGCCGAGCTCGATCGAGCGGGCGCGGAACGCGCGGATGTCCTTCGGCAGGCAGCCGCCGCCGAAGCCGATGCCGGAGTTCAGGAACCGGCGCCCGATGCGCGCGTCGATGCCGATCGCATCCGCGAGCTGCACGACGTCGGCGCCCGACGCCTCCGCGACCTCGGCGATGGCGTTGATGAACGAGATCTTCGTGGCGAGGAAGGCGTTGGCGCTCACCTTCACGAGCTCGGCGGTCGCGAAGTCGGTGACGATGCGGGGGGTGTCCCGCTCGAGGATCGACGCGTAGACGGCGTCGAGGGCTGCCACGGCGACGTCGTCGCCGTGGCGCACGCCGTAGACGAGGCGATCGGGTGCGAGCGTGTCCGTGACCGCGAGGCCCTCGCGCAGGAACTCCGGGTTCCACGCGAGTCGAGCACCCGTCTGCTCGACGACGCTCGCGAGCCGCTCGGCCGTGCCGACCGGCACCGTCGACTTGCCCACGACGAGCATGCCCTCGCGCAGGTGCGGCACGAGCGCCTCGACCGCCGCGTCGACGAACGTGAGGTCGGCGGCGTTCGAGCCCGGCTGCTGCGGCGTGCCCACGCACACGAACCACACGTCGGCGTCGACGCCTGCCGCGTCGGTCGTGAAGCGCAGCGTGCCCGCGTCGATCGCGCCGCGCAGCATGGCGTCGAGCCCCGGCTCGAAGAACGGCGCCGATCCGGCCGCGAGCGCCTCGACCTTCGACGCGTCGACGTCGATCCCGACGGTGTCGAAGCCGAGCGAGGCCATGCCCGCGGCATGCACGGCGCCGAGGTAGCCGCAGCCGACGACGGCGATGCGGGGAGCGGTCATGCGAGGTCCTCCAGTCGCGGTGCGGAGTCGACGCGGGCGGCGTCCTCCATCCTGGGCATGCCTGGCGTCGTCGCCACGAGATCGGTGAGGGTGCGCTGCACGAGCGACGCGCTCGGCACGTCGGCGAGCGTCACGGGCTGCTCGCCGCCCGTCGACAGCAGCACGTCGCCCGAGCCGAGCAGGGCCTGCAGGCCCTGCCGGCGCAGCGTGACGTCGTGGATGCGCGACAGCGGCACGTCGCGCTTGGAGCCGCCGAACGCGCTGCGCACGATGACGCGGCGCGACGTGACGACGACGCGCCGCGACAGCCACGCGAGCGTCGGCACGAGGCACAGCACGACGACGAGCACGAGGGCGAGCGTCCAGACCACGAGATCCCAGAGCGGCCAGGCGACGCGGCCGAGCGCGAACGTCGTGCCGAACGCGATGCCGCACAGCAGCAGCGCAGGCAGCACGAGGGCTCTCCCGTGCGACCGCAGGCGCACGACGACGCGCTCCGGATCGCTCATGGCACCATCCTCGCAGCCTCAGCGCACGTGCGTGACGTCACCCGCCGAGACCCGCTCGACGCGGCCGTCGACGTCGACGTCGAGCTCGCCGGCCGGCCCGAGCCCCGTGACGGTGCCGACGAGCGTGCGGTCGCCGGGCAGCAGCACGCGCACCTGCTCGCCGATCGTCGAGCAGCGCGCCGCGATGCGCGCGTGCAGGTCGGCGTCGTCGAGGTCGGCGGCGTCGCGGATGCCGCGCAGCACGCCCGCGAGCACCGCATCCGCGAGCGCGTCGGCGTCGCCGACGGCGCCGGCGATGCGCAGCGACGTCGCGCGGTCGGTCGGCAGCTCGTGCGGCTCGAGCACGAGGTTGACGCCGACGCCGACGACGATCGTCTCGCCGCGGCGCTCGCACAGGATGCCCGCGACCTTGGCGCCGTCGACGAGCACGTCGTTCGGCCACTTCACCCCGACGGTCGCGGCCGGCACGAGCGGGTCGATCGCCTCGGCGAGCGCGAGTCCCACGGCGAGCGGCAGCCAGCCCCACGCATCGGCGGATGCCGACGGGCGCACCACGATGCTCGCGGCGAGGCAGCGGCCGGCGGGGGCGACCCACTCGCGGCCCAGGCGACCCCGGCCCGCGCGCTGGTCGAGCGTCGCCCAGGTGCTGAGCGGCGCGGATGCGACGTCGACGACGTCGAAGGTGCTGCCGACCGACGACAGCGCCGTCACGGGGGCGATGGCGCGCGCGGACTCGAAGGGCACGCGCCCACCGTACCCGCGTCGCGCACGCGCGCGAGGCGCTGCGCGGGCACGCGCGAGGGGTTGGAGGAATCCACGACGGATCGGGCGAGGACGTCGTGGGATGCCACCAGGGCTGGGCATCCACCGCCGTCTAGGGTGGACGGGTGACCAATGCCGAATCGACGACCGCAGGCCGCATCGAGCAGCTCCGACAGCGCAACGAGGAGACGATCGTCGCCAAGGAGCGCGCCGCCCGCGAGCGTCAGCACGCCAAGGGCAAGCAGTCCGCTCGCGAGCGCATCGAGGCGTTCGTCGACCCGGGCACGTTCGTGGAGTTCGACGCCTACGTGCGCCATCGCACGACCGCGTTCGGCATGGACGCGAAGCGTCCGTACGGCGACGCCGTCGTCACCGGCATCGCCACGGTGCACGGTCGCCGCATCGCCGTGTACTCGCAGGACTTCACGACGTTCGGCGGCTCGCTCGGCGAGGTCGCCGGCGAGAAGATCGTGAAGATCATGGACTACGCGACCCGCGTGGGCGTGCCCATCGTCGGCATGCTCGACTCGGGCGGCGCGCGCATCCAGGAGGGCGTCGTCGCCCTCGGCAAGTACGGCGAGATCTTCAAGCGCACGACCGCAGCGTCGGGCGTCATCCCGCAGATCTCGATCGTCATGGGCCCCGCGGCCGGCGGCGCCGTCTACGGCCCCGCGCTCACCGACTTCGTCGTCATGGTCGACAAGTCGAGCCACATGTTCGTCACGGGTCCCGACGTCATCAAGACGGTCACGGGCGAGGAGGTCGGCTTCGAGGAGCTCGGCGGCGGCCTCACCCACAACTCCATCTCGGGCGTCAGCCACTACCTCGCCGCCGACGAGGCGGATGCGCTCGACTACGTGCGCGCGCTGCTGGCGTTCCTGCCGGACAACAACCAGTCCGAGGTGCCCGCGTACGACCACCAGGCGCACCGCGTGGTCAACGACCTCGACCAGACGCTCAACCGCGTCATCCCCGACTCCCCCAACCAGCCGTACGACGTGCTCGACATCATCGAGGTGCTCGTCGACGACCGCGAGTTCCTCGAGGTGCAGCCGCTCTACGCACCGAACATCGTCATCGGCTTCGGCCGGCTCGAGGGTCGCACGATCGGCATCATCGCGAACCAGCCGAAGCAGATGGCCGGCACGCTCAACATCGAGGCCGGCGAGAAGGCCGCGCGCTTCGTGCGCTTCTGCGACTCGTTCTCGATCCCGATCCTCACGCTCGTCGACGTGCCCGGCTACCTGCCCGGCACCGACCAGGAGTGGACGGGCGTCATCCGCCGCGGCGCGAAGCTCATCTACGCGTACGCCGAGGCGACGGTGCCGATGGTGACCGTCATCACGCGCAAGGCCTACGGCGGCGCGTACATCGTCATGGGCTCGAAGCAGCTCGGCGCCGACATCAACATCGCGTGGCCGACCGCCGAGATCGCCGTCATGGGCGGCCAGGGCGCCGTGAACATCCTCTACCGCTCCGAGATCAAGCAGGCCGAGGAGGAGGGTCGCGACGTGGCAGCCGTGCGCCAGCAGCTCGCCAACGACTACACGTACAACGTGACGAGCCCGTTCCTCGCAGCCGAGCGCGGCGAGCTCGACGGCATCATCGAGCCCGCCGAGACGCGCGTCGCCATCACGAAGGCGTTCCGCGCGCTGCGCACGAAGAAGGTCGCGCGTCCCGAGCGCAAGCACGGCAACATCCCCCTGTGATGGCTCGGACCTCACGCGCAACCCCTCGCGCGGCGCACACGACGATCGGGATGGTGGACGCATGACCGAGACGTGGAAGCCGGAGCCCGAGCACACCGACATGGTCGTGCTGCAGGGCTCTCCGACGGCCGAGGAGCAGGCGGCGATCCACGCCGTGCTCACGGAGCTCGGCACCGAATGGGCGCAGACGAAGCACCGCAAGGTGCTCGATGCGCCGACGGGATGGATCGCGGGCACGCGACCGGGCGACGGTTCGCTCGCGTCGACGTCGTCGGGCGTCTGAGCGGGACGACGCGCGTGCCTCGACTGCGCAGGGCGCATCCCACGGACGACCCCGGCATCCGGAGACGACGCGCTGGCACGGGCTGGTCGTTCGCGCACGACAACGGGCGCAAGGTCTCGGCGGCGGACCGCGAGCGCGCGGCCGCGCTCGTGCTGCCGCCCGCGTGGAAGGACGTGTGGATCGCGGCCGATCCGCTCGCGCACATCCAGGCGACGGGCGTCGACGACGCGGGCCGCACGCAGTACCGGTACCACGAGGCGTGGTCGGAGAAGCGCGATCGCGTGAAGTTCGAGCGGGCGCTCGACCTCGCCGAGGCGCTGCCCGCCGCACGTCGGCGCATCACGAAGGAGCTCGGTGCCGACGGCCTCACGCGCGAGCGCGTGCTCGCCGCGGCGATGCGACTGCTCGACGTCGTCGCGATCCGCGCGGGCGGCGATGCCTACGCCGAGGACAACGGCAGCCGCGGCCTCATGACGCTGCTCGTGCGGCACGCCGTGGTCGACGGCGACGCCGTGCGCCTGCGGTTCCCCGCGAAGTCGGGGCAGAAGTTCGACGTGACGGTCGAGGATGCGCCGCTCGCCGCGTGCATCGCAGAGCTGTCGTCGCGGTCGTCGAGGTCGCGCCTGTTCGCGTGGGACGACGCGGGCACGCGGCGTGCGCTGCGCGACAGCGACCTCAACGCGGCCGTGCGGGAGGCGACGGGCGGCGAGTTCAGCGCGAAGGACTTCCGCACGCTGCACGGCACGATCGTCGCCGCCGACGCGCTGGCGGGTGCCCGCGACGTCGGCACGCAGCGCGAGCGGGCGAAGGCCGTGCGTCAGGCGGTCGTCGCGACGTCGGAGGCGCTCGGCAACACGCCCACGGTCGCCAAGGCGTCGTACATCGACCCCGAGCTCTTCGAGCGCTTCGAGGCCGGCGAGGTCGTGTCGCTGCGCGGCGCACGCGAGCGCGCGCTGCTCGCCCTGCTGCGCTGAGGCTCGCCCGTCAGTCGAGCGCCCCGAGCGCTTCGGCCGCACGGCCCTCGGTCTCGGCGACGCGACGCTGCGCGGACGCTCGATCGTCGGCGGCCGTGCGCTCGTCGGCACGAGCGGCGTCGAGCTCGCGCCCGAGGCGGGCCACGTCGCGCTGCAGCTCGACGATCCGCGCCTCCAGGTGCTCGGCGCGCTCGCGGGCGAGCGACTCGGCCGCCTCGGCGCGATGCAGGGCTCGGGCGGCCTCGGTCGCCTCGTGCTGAGCATCGCGCGCCGCGCGCTCCGCCGCCTTGCGGGCGCGGCGCTCGGCGACCTCGTCGCGACTCGCGCGCGGTGCTCGAGGCTGCGGCGCCCCTCCGGCGAGCGCACCGTCGAGGTCGACGCCCTCGAGCCCGACGGACTCGAGCGCGCGCACGAGCCTGCCGCTCGCGACGGCCTGACCGGCATCCGCGTCGAGCATCGCAGCCGTGAGCGTACGCTCGACGCCCTCGCGAGCGGCGGCGCTCATCCGGACGTCGGAGGCCTCGGCGAGCGCGGCGGCGTCGGCCGCGAGCCGTGCGACGAGTCGGCGGCGCTGCGCCGACAGCGCGCGCAGCCCCGGTCCGTCGAGGTCGTCCTGCGCGTCGCGGAGGGATGCGGCGAGCTCGAGCATCTCCGCGACCTCGTCGGCCCGCTCGCGCGCGAGCGCATCCACGGCCCATGCGGCGACGGTCGGGCGACGGATCGCGGCGATGCCGCGCGCGAGGGCGACGTCGGGCTCGGCCTTCGCTCGCGCGTCGCGTGCGGCCGTGAACGCCGCAGGCGGCGTCGCCAGCAGCTCGGCTGCGATCGCGTCGAGGTCGCTCACGCGCCCATCCTCGCCCCGCGCGACGCGGAGCGACACCCCTGGCACGCACCGCCGTCCACGCCGTCAGCCGGCGAGGGGGCGTCAGCCGCGCGTGAACCGTGCCACGCACTCCACGTGGTGCGTGTGCGGGAAGAGGTCGAACGCCTCGAGCGGGCCTAGGTCGTAGCCGCCGTCGACGAGCAGGCGCGCGTCGCGCGCGAACGCGACGGGGTCGCACGCCACGTACACGATCTGCTGCGGCGCGAGCTCGACGAGCGACGCGATCGTCTCGCCACCGGCGCCGGCGCGCGGCGGGTCGAGCACGACGGTGGCGGCGCGCAGGCGGTCGCGCTCGGCCGCCGACGCATCCTGCAGCGCGTCGCGGAGGAAGCGGTCGACCTTCGCGGTGATCGCGAGCGCGCCGAGCCACTCGGCGAGGTTCTCGCTCGCGTGGTCGGTGGCGACCTCGTCGGACTCGACGCTCATCATGCGCGCCTGCGGACCGAGCACGTCGCCGAGCGCCGTCGCCAGCAGGCCGACGCCGCCGTACAGGTCGAGGTTCGCGGCCTTCGGGTCGATGCGGGTCACGTCGATCGCGCGCCGCACGGCGTCGACGAGCACGCCGGGCGCCTCGCGGTGCACCTGCCAGAAGCCGGCGCGGTCGACCCGCAGCTCGCGGTCGCCCACGCGCTCGAGGATCGTGTCGGTGCGGCCGCGCACGGGATCGCCCTCGGTGGCGATGACGTCGACGGAGCCGTCGGTGCGCTGCACGTAGTCGACGCTGGTCGCGCCCGGCAGGCGCATGTCGAGCTGCGCCTGCTCCTGGATGGCCTCGGTCGCGAGCGGCAGGGTCTCGACGGGCACGACGGTGTGGCTGCGCGCGGCGAACGGGCCCTGGCGACCCTGCTCGTCGACGTGCAGCGTCACGCGCGTCCGCCAGCCGAGTCCGCCGCGGGCGGCGTCGCCCGGCGCCGCCTGCACCGTGACGTCGCGCTCGATGCGGCCCGTGCGACGCAGGGCATCCTCGACGACGCGCTGCTTGAGCGCGCGCTGGGCGGCGAGGCGCACGTGGCCGAGCTCGGCACCGCCGGCGCGGCGCTCGGGTGCGCGCTCGATGCTCGCCTCCGGCCACACGTGCGGCACGCGGTCGGGCGACGCCTCGAGCACCTCGAGCGTCTCGCCGCGGCCGAACGACTTCTTGAGGTCGGTGACGCGCACGCGCACCGTCTCCCCGGGCAGGGTGTCGGGCACGAAGAGCACGCGGCCCTCGTGCCTGCCGACGAAGACGCCGCCGTGGGCGACGTTGTCGATCGTGAGGGCGAGCTCGTCTCCGCGCTGGATGGGCATCCACCGATCCTCCCACGCGACGGGCGCTCAGCCCGCGCGTCGCTGCGTGCGCAGGTCCTCGACGACGCGCAGCCAGATCTCGCTCGCCGTCGGATACGCAGGCACGGCGTGCCACAGGCGAGCGATGGGCACGCGCGCCGCGACGGCGACGGTCGCGGCGTGCAGCAGCTCGGCGACGCCGTGGCCCACGAGCGTCGCGCCCACGAGCACGTCGCGGTCGGCGTCGACGACCGCGATCACGGTGCCGCCGGCGTCGTCGCGCGCGAGCGACGTGCCGGCGACGGCGAGGTCGATGGCGACGCGCTCGACGCGGATGCCCGCATCCTCGGCCTCGGCGTGCGTGATCCCGACGGCGGCGACCTCGGGATCGGTGAACACGACCTGCGTGAGCGGATCCTCGTCGACGCCCACGACGTCGTGGGCGTGCCCGCCCTCGGCGATGCGCCCGATGACCTCGCCCGCGATGCGCGCCTCGTGCTTGCCCATGTGCGTCAGCTGCCAACGGCCGGCGACGTCGCCGGCGGCGTAGAGCCAGCCCTCGACGCCCGCGACGCGCTGCCGTCCGTCGACCGCCACCGCGTCGAGGCCCACGGCCTCGAGCCCCAGGTCGTCCGTCGCCGGGCGCCTGCCGGTGGCGACGAGGATCTCGTCGGTCACCAGGTCGACGCCGTCGATCGTCGTCGTCACCGCTCCGCCGTGCACGTGGCCCGTGCCCGTGTCGCTCGGCGCCGCGCGGCGCACGCGCTGCACGTCGGCGTGCAGGCGCACGTCGACGCCCGCATCCCGCAGCCCCCGCTCCACCGCGGCGCCCGCCTCGGGCTCGAGCCTGGCGAGCAGCCCGCCGCGCGCCGCGAGCGTCACGCGCGCGCCGAGGGCCGCGAGCCACGTCGCCGCCTCGCATGCCACGACGCCGCCGCCCACGACGAGGATCGAGCCCGGCACCTCGTGCATCGCGGTCGCGTCGCGCGAGCCCCACGGCAGCGCGTCCGCGAGTCCGTCGATGGGTGGCGCCGTGGGCACGGATCCCGTCGCGAGCACCACCGCGTGCCTGGCGACGAGCGTGCGATCGCCGACGACGACGGTGCGCTCCCCCGCCAGCCGCGCGCGACCGCGCACGACCTCGATGCCGATGCCCTCGGCCCACGCCACCTGCCCGGCGTCGTCCCAGCCCGACGTGAACGCATCCCGGCGCGCGAGCACCGCATCGACGTCGAGCGGCGCCTGCTCGCCGAGGCCCGGCATGTGCTGCGCGAGCGAGCGCACCGCCGCGGGCACGAGCAGCGCCTTCGAGGGCATGCACGCCCAGTACGAGCACTCGCCGCCGACGAGCTCGGCCTCGACGATCGCCGCCGTGCGATCGGAGCCCTGGATCGCGTACTGGGCCGCGTTCTCGCCGACCGGCCCACCTCCGATCACGATGACGTCGTGCGTGGGCTCGGATGCGGAGGCTGCCATGCGCCCACCCTACGAGCACGCGGTCCCCGGCGCGAGCGGTTGCGCGGCTAGCCTGGCTCCCGATGCGCTTCCACCTCGCCTCCACCTCCCCCGCCCGCCTCATGCTCATGCGGCAGGCGGGCATCGAGCCGGTGCTGCTCGCGAGCGACGTCGACGAGGACCTCGCCGTCGAGGCGTTCGAGGCCGACCACGGCCCCGCGACGACGTCGCAGGTCGTGCAGCTGCTCGCCCGCGCGAAGGCGGAGGCCGTGCTGGGTCGCGAGCCCGAGGGCCGGCCCATGACGGGACTGCTGTTCGGCGGCGACTCGGCGCTCGAGCTCGACGGGCAGACGCTCGGCAAGCCGCACACGCCCGAGCGCGCCCGCGAGCGGTGGCTCGCGCAGCGCGGCCGCGAGGCGGTGCTGCACTCCGGGCACTGGCTCGTCCGGCTCGACGAGGGCCGCGTCGTCGGGGCCGTCGGCACCACGGTCGGCGCGCGGCTGCGCTTCGCGGACCTCGCCGACGACGAGATCGACGCCTACGTCGCCACGGGCGAGCCGCTCGAGGTCGCCGGCGCCTTCACGATCGACTCGCTCGGCTCCGCGTTCATCGACGAGATCCACGGCGACCCGTCGACGGTCATCGGCATGAGCATCCCCACCGTGCGCCGCCTCGCTCGCGAGCTCGGCGTCGCGTGGCAGGACCTCTGGAACCGCTGAGCGCGACGACGGCGCGGGCCCCGAGGGGCCCGCGCCGCCGTGCGATCAGCAGACCTGGGACAGCGCCGCGTCCGAGACCGCAGCAGTGCCGCCGATCGCCAGCACGCCGGCCGGCTCGAGGTCGTCGATCCTCTGCGCGATCGGCGCAGGCAGGCACGTCGGCGCCGTGAGCAGCAGCGGCATGCCCGACGAGCCCGCGAGCACGCCACCCGTCAGCGCGTCCGGGAAGCGCTCGCCGGACGCCAGCAGCGCGTAGGACGCTCCGCCGAAGAAGACCTGGGACGCCTGGGCGAGCGCGGCGCTCGTCTCGTAGCGGTTCGCTCCCGAGATGCGACTCGCGTCATCCGCCCCGTACTGCGCCTGCAGCTGCGCCTCGATGCCCGCGCTCACGGATGCGGTGCCGCCGACGATGGTGACGCCGTCGGTCACGTGCTCCGCGAGCCACGCGGCCGTCGCGGTCGGGAGGGTCGCCGCCGAGCCCGGCACGAGCACGACCGGGATGCCCAGGAACGCGGCGAGGCCCGCGACCGACACCGCGTCGGGGAAGCGCTCGCCGGAGACGATGAAGGCCTGCTGCGTCGTGGTCCCGCCCTGCTGCGCGAACAGCGCCTCGGCGAGCGCCAGCGACGTGGCGTAGCGATCGGGACCGGAGATGCGCGTGCACGAGACGATCTCCTCGGGCATCTGATCGCAGAGGGCCGGCGAGAGCGCAGCGGTGCCGCCCAGCAGGACCACGTTCGAGGCGCCGCTGAACGCGATCTCCTCCTGCACGGTCTGCGTCAGGGAGTCGCGCTGCGACAGCAGCAGCTCGCCGAACGCGTTCGAGACCACCAGCGGCGTCGCCGACAGCGCGTCGGGGAAGCTCTCGCCGTTCGCGATGAAGACCGTGTCGGCGCAGGCGCCGTAGTTCGTGTCGACGCCGACCTCCACCGAGGTCTCGTAGCGGTTCGCTCCCGAGATGCGACCGCCATCGGGGTAGACCGAGAAGTCCACCGCGTCGCTGCCGCCCGACGAGTCGATGGTCGCTCGGACGAACGATCGCCCCGGTCCGACCTGGAACGTCACGGGGCCGCTCGTCGTGGTCTGCACGACGCCGCCGACGTCGTAGGTCACCGACGTCTGGTCGCCGACCGGCCCGGCGAGCGTCACGCTCGTGGCGGTCGTGGCGACGACGGCATCGATGCCGGCGAAGGGGGCGCAGAGCTCGGCTGCCGGCGCGTCGACGCCGCCCCCACCCACGTCGTCGGGGGTGTCCCGCGCGGCGTTGGCCGCCGGCGCTCCCAGGAGGAGACCCGCGAGCACGACCATGGTCGTGGCCGATGCGAGCGCGGTGGCTCGCGTGCCGGCACGTCGGCGTCGCGGCGCCGCCCCGTCGTCGTGGATGGACGTCGTCATCTGCGGCTCCCTTGCGCGGCCCGGTGGGCGAGGACGGCGGCGCAGGCGCGACTCCGTGTGTCCGCAGCGTAGGCCGCGGCGCGCCGTCGGCACCAGGGCGACCGTCGTCGCACGCAGAGGCACGGCACGGGTCGGGTGACGTCGGGGTGCGCGACGCACGGCGGCCCGACCGCGAGGTCGAGGCCGCCGTGCGTCGCGTCGAGCCCGATCAGGTCTGCGGCTGCGTGGCCACCGAACCGGTCGACTGCCCGTCGAACGCCCCCTCGACGTCGAGGTCCACCGCGGCCTGCTGGAACTGCGCGTCGTACAGCCGACGGTAGGCGCCGTGCCGCTCGAGCAGCTCGCCGTGCGAGCCCTGCTCGACGATGTCGCCGTGCTCCATCACGAGGATGAGGTCGGCATCGCGGATCGTCGAGAGGCGGTGCGCGATGACGAACGACGTGCGATCCTGCCGCAGCGCCGCCATCGCCTGCTGCAGCAGCAGCTCCGTGCGCGTGTCGACGCTCGACGTCGCCTCGTCGAGGATGAGCACCGACGGCTGCGCGAGGAACGCTCGCGCGATCGTCACGAGCTGCTTCTCGCCCGCCGAGAGGTTCGAGGCCTCCTCGTCGAGCACGGTGTCGTAGCCGTCGGGCAGCGACTGCACGAAGCGATCGACGAACGTCGCCCGCGCCGCCTCGTGGATCTGCTCCTGGGTCGCATCCGGGTTGCCGTACGCGATGTTGTCGCGGATCGTGCCGCCGAAGAGCCACGTGTCCTGCAGCACCATGCCGGTCTGCTCGCGCAGCGCGTCGCGCGTGAGCGTGCGGGTGTCGACGCCGTCGAGCGTGATGCGGCCGCCGTCGATCTCGTAGAACCGCATGAGCAGGTTCACGAGCGTCGTCTTGCCCGCACCGGTCGGGCCGACGATCGCGACGGTCTGGCCGGGCGCGACCGTCAAGGACAGGTCGCTGATCAGCGGCTGCTCGGGGTCGTACGCGAATGCGACGTGCTCGAACGCCACCGCGCCGCTCGTCGCCGCGATCGTGCCGCCGTCGGCGTCGGACTCCTCGTCCTCGGCATCGAGGAGCTCGAAGACGCGCTCGGCGCTCGCGGCACCCGACTGCACCATCGTGAACGTCTGACCCAGCTGGCCGAGGTTCTGCGAGAACTGCTGCGAGTACTGGATGAACGCCTGCACGTCGCCGACGCGGATCGAGCCGTTCGCCACGAACAGGCCACCGGTGACGGCCACGAGCACGTAGCCGACGTTGCCGACGAACGTCATGAGCGGGAAGACGAGGCCCGAGAGGAACTGGGCCTTGAACGAGGCCTGGAAGACGGCCTCGTTCTCCTCCTGGAACTGCTCGCGCACCACGCGCTCCTTGCCGAAGACCTTCACGAGCGCGTGCCCCGTGAACGACTCCTCGACCAGGCCGTTGAGGCGACCCGTGCGCTTCCACTGCTCGGCGAACAGACCCTGCGCCCGCCCCATGACGAGCCCGAGGATGATGCCCGTCAGCGGCACGGAGATGAGCGCGATGAGCGCGAGCCACACGTTGATGGTGAGCATCATCACGAGCACGCCGACGATGGTCAGCACGCCGGTCACGATCTGCGACAGCGTCTGGCTCATCGACTGGCCCACGTTGTCGAGGTCGTTCGTCACGCGCGAGAGCAGCTCGCCGCGCTGCATCGAGTCGTAGTACCGCAGCGGCAGGCGGTGCACCTTGTCCTCGACCGCGGCGCGCAGGCTCGCGACCGTGCGCTGCACGACGCGGTTCACGAAGTAGCCCTGCACCCACTGGAACAGGCTCGCGACCACGTACAGCGCGAGCACGAGCATGAGCACCTGGCTCAGCGCCGCGAAGTCGATGCCGGCGCCGACCGTGAAGCCGTCCATGTTCGCGATGATGTTCGCGAAGTCGTCCTGCCCCTGCTGACGCAGCAGCTCGACGACGTCGGACTGCGACGTGCCGCTCGGCACGCCCTGGGCGCCGAGCGTCTGCTGCACGAGGCCCTGCACGATGAGGTTCGTGGCCTCGGCGAGGACCCGCGGGGCGATGACGTTGAGCGCGATGCCCGCCGTGCCGACCACGAACACGATCGCGAGCAGCACCTTGAACGGCGCGAGCATGCCGAGCAGTCGCTTCAGCGTGGGCAGCAGCGCCTTGGCCTTGCCGGGAGGCGTCTCCCAGTCGTCGGCGCCGCGACGTGCCGCCTCGGCCAGCTCGGCCTCGAGCCGCTCCTCCTCGGTGAGCTCCCGCTCCACGACGGGCTCCCTCTCGTTGCGTGCCATCGTCAGACCTCCACGGCCATCTGCGAGTCGACGATCTCGCGGTACGTGTCGTTGGATGCGAGCAGCTCGTCGTGGGTGCCGAGCCCCACGACCCTGCCGTCGTCGAGCACGACGATGCGGTCGGCGTCGACGATCGTCGAGACGCGCTGCGCGACGACGAGCCTCGTGGTGCCGACGACGTCGGTCGCCAGCGCGGCGCGCAGTCGGGCGTCGGTGCCGAGGTCGAGGGCGCTGAACGAGTCGTCGAACACGAGGATCGGCGGGCGCTTCACGAGGGCACGCGCGATCGCGAGCCGCTGGCGCTGGCCACCGGACACGTTCGTGCCGCCCTGCGCGATGGGACTCTCGAGCCCCTTGTCCTTCGCGCGCACGAAGTCGGCGGCCTGCGCCGTCTCGAGCGCCGCCCACAGCTCGTCGTCGGTCGCGTCCTCCTTGCCGTAGCGGAGGTTCGACGCGATCGTGCCCGAGAACAGGTACGGCTTCTGCGGCACGAGGCCGATCGAGGCCCACAGCGCCTGCTCGTCGGCATCGCGCACGTCGACGCCGCCGACCGACACCGAGCCGCTCGACGCATCGAACAGCCTCGGCACGAGGTTGACGATCGTCGTCTTGCCGGCGCCGGTCGAGCCGATGATCGCCACGGTCTCGCCGGGCTCCACCGCGAACGACACCCCTTCGAGCACGGGCGTCTCGGCGCCCGGGTACGTGAAGGTGACGTCGTCGAAGACGATGCGGCCGGGCTCCGGCTGGTCGGGGCGCGCGGTCGTCGACGTCGCGACGCTCGGCTCGGCCTCGAGCACCTCGGTGATGCGGCGAGCGCCGACGGCGGCCCTCGGGATCATCATCGTGAGGAACGTCGCCATCATGACGCCGAACAGGATCTGCATGAGGTACTGCAGGAACGCCATCATCGTGCCGACCTCGAGCGTGCCGTCGTCGACGAGCTGCGCGCCGAACCAGATGACCGCGACGCTCGACGCGTTGACGATGAGCATGACGAGCGGGAACGTGAGCACGAACAGGTTGCCCGTGCGCAGCATCGCATCCGTCACGCCGTCGTTCGCCTGCTGGAAGCGGGCGCGCTCGCGACGCTCCTGCACGAAGGCGCGCACGACGCGGATGCCGGTGAGCTGCTCGCGCATGACCTGGTTGATGCGGTCGATGCGCTCCTGCAGCAGCACGAAGATCGGCACGAGCCGGGACACGATCACGCCCATGACGAGCACCATGAGCGGCACGATGATCCAGATGAGCCGCGAGAGCTCGGCGTCGGCGCGGATGGCCATGACGACGCCGCCGATCGCGAGCATCGGCGCGGACATGAGCATGGTGCAGCCCATGAGCACGAGCATCTGCACCTGCTGCACGTCGTTCGTGTTGCGGGTGATGAGCGAGGCGGGGCCGAAGCGCTGCACGTCGCGCTCGGAGAACGACGAGACGCGCGCGAAGATGCGGGCGCGCAGGTCGCGGCCGGCCGTCATGGCGAGGCGTGCGCCGAACAGGATCGCGAGCGCGTTCGCGATCACCTGCCCGAGGCTCATGAGCAGCATCTCGCCGCCGAGCCTCCAGATCGTGTCGGTGTCGCCCTGGAGCACGCCCTCGTCGATGATGTCCGCGTTGATCGTGGGCAGCATGAGCGACAGCAGGGCCTGCGTCATCTGGAAGACGACGACGAGGATGAAGGCGACCCACGAGGTGCGGATCGCGGCGGTGATGAGCCTCCACAGCTTCATGCGCGGCTCTCCTTCCGGGTGTCGGTGCGGGCGATCCCGTGCAAGAGGATGCCGGTGACGTCGGACATGTCCATGGCGCTGCGGTCGCCCCAGCCGGTCGCGGCGGCGAACGTCAGCGTGCGCAGCGCGTCGGCTGCGACGAGCGGCGCGACGGCGAGCTCGCCGTCGTGCTCGGCGAGCAGCGCCGCGATGCGGTCGCGCAGCTCGTCGAAGCGGGGGTCGTCGCGGCGACCCTCCGCGAGCAGCACGGGCCCGAGCGCGATCGCCATCTGGAAGATGGTCGAGAAGCGCACGGTGAGCACGCCGGCGATCGCGCGCACGGTCGTCTCGAGCGTCGCGTCGGCGAGGTCCTCGAGGTCGTCGAGGTCGTAGGCGACCTCGGCGGTGCGGTCGAAGAGGGCTCGCAGCAGCGAGTCCTTGTCGCCGAACGAGCGGAACAGGGTGCCCTCGGCGACGCCCGCGGCGTCGGCGAGCTGGCGGGAGGTGATCGCCGCGCCGTGCTCGAGCACGACGGGGACGATGGCGTCGAGGATCTGCACCTGGCGATCCTCGAGCGTCATGCGAGTCGGTGGGGCCACGGCCGATCACACTACTGAGTGAGCACTCACTCCGCAACGAAGGCGTGCCTCACCATGCACGGCACTGTGGAGATCGGCAACGGATGACCCGCGCGCGTTGTCGGTGTCCGCCGAGAACGGGCATCCTCGCTCGCGTAGGCTCGGTGCTCATGCCCCCCATCACGAAGGTCCTCGTCGCCAATCGTGGCGAGATCGCCGTCCGAGTCATCCGAGCAGCCCGGGATGCGGGGATCGGCAGCGTCGCCGTCTACGCAGAGCCCGACCGCGACGCGCAGCACGTGCAGCTCGCCGACGAGGCGTACTCGCTGCACGGATCCGCGAGCGCCGAGTCGTACCTCGTGATCGAGAAGATCCTCTCGGTCGCCCGCCGCTCGGGTGCCGACGCCGTGCACCCCGGCTACGGCTTCCTCGCCGAGAACGCCGACTTCGCCCGCGCCGTCATCGACGCCGGCATCACGTGGATCGGCCCGAGCCCCGACGCGATCGAGCAGCTCGGCGACAAGGTCTCGGCCCGCCACATCGCCGAGAAGGTCGGCGCTCCCCTGGCGCCCGGCACGCTCAACCCCGTCGACACCGCCGACGAGGTCGTCGCGTTCGCCGACGAGGTCGGCCTGCCCGTCGCCATCAAGGCGGCGTTCGGCGGCGGCGGCCGCGGCCTCAAGGTGGCGCGCACGCGCGAGGAGATCCCCGAGCTGTTCGACTCGGCGACGCGCGAGGCCGTCGCGGCCTTCGGCCGCGGCGAGTGCTTCGTCGAGAAGTACCTCGACCGCCCGCGCCACGTCGAGACGCAGTGCCTCGCCGACGCGCACGGCAACGTCGTCGTCGTGTCGACGCGCGACTGCTCGCTGCAGCGCCGCCACCAGAAGCTCGTCGAGGAGGCGCCCGCGCCCTTCCTCACCGACGACCAGGTCGCACGCCTCTACGAGTCGTCGAAGGCCATCCTCAAGGAGGTCGGCTACGTCGGCGCCGGCACGTGCGAGTTCCTCGTGGGCCGCGACGGCACGATCTCGTTCCTCGAGGTCAACACGCGCCTCCAGGTCGAGCACCCCGTGTCCGAGGAGGTCACGGGCATCGACCTCGTGCGCGAGCAGTTCCGCCTCGCCGCCGGCGGCGTGCTCGACTACCCGGACCCCGTCGTGCAGGGCCACTCGTTCGAGTTCCGCATCAACGGCGAGGACGCCGGCGCCGGCTTCATCCCCGCGCCCGGCCCCGTGCACCAGTTCGTGCCCGCGACCGGCCCCGGCGTGCGCGTCGACTCCGGCGTCGTCTCGGGCGACGTCATCGGCGGCCAGTTCGACTCGCTGCTCGCCAAGCTCGTCGTCACGGGTGCGACGCGCGAGGAGGCGCTCGAGCGCTCGCGCCGCGCGCTCTCCGAGTTCCGCGTCGAGGGCCTGCCCACCGTGCTGCCCTTCCACCGCGTCGTCGTCGACGACCCGGCGTTCGCGCCCGCCGACGGCGAGCCGTTCTCGATCTACACGTCGTGGATCGAGTCGGAGTTCGTCAACGACATCCCGCGCTGGGGCGGCGAGGCCGGCGAGCTCGGCGGCCCCGAGGCGCGCCGCGAGGTCGTCGTCGAGGCCGACGGCAAGCGCATCGCCGTGTCGATGCCCGCGCGCCTCTTCCCCGAGACCGTCGCGACGAAGGGCCCCGCGCCGCGCCGCACGCGCATCGCGGCGGCCGGCGGCGCGACGGGCGGCACCATCGCATCCCCCATGCAGGCGACGGTCGTGAAGGTCGCGGTCGAGGAGGGCCAGCACGTCGTCGCGGGCGACCTGCTCGTCGTGCTCGAGGCCATGAAGATGGAGCAGCCCATCCAGGCGCCGCGCGACGGCGTCGTGACGGGCCTCGACGCCCCCATCGGCACGACGATCTCGAGCGGCCATCGCCTGCTGGTGATCGCCGACGCCGACGTCGCCTGACCCGACCCGGCCGTCCTCGTCGTTCTGCGTTTCGCAGGCGATCCCGGGTCTTGAGGGGAATGCTCCCTTCAGACCCGGAATCGCCTGCGAAACGCAACCCGCCGGGACTGGTCAGTGGCGCGGACGCGTGCGGTGGCGGTCCGCATCGACCATGCGCATGATCGTGGCGAGCACGCGGTCCCAGTCGTAGAGGACCTCCGCGTAGGTGAAGCGCAGCACGTCGTAGCCGCGGAGCTGCAGCTCGCGGTCGAGCCAGCGGTCGCGAGCGAATCCCTCCACCAGTGCATGATGCTCGCGACCGTCGATCTCGACGATGAGTCGGTCGCCGACCAGGAAGTCGCGGCGGCCGAGCCCCTCGACGCGGAACTGCGGGATGACGCGAACCTTCGCGGCTCGCAGCCGCCAACGCACGATGCTCTCGCCGCCGGCATCGGCCGTCGGGTCCACGACGGGCGCCAGCTCGCGCCCACGCGCGGTGCCGCCGATCGCTCGGCGGAGCCATCCGAGCGAGCAGCGACCCGTGTGCACGGCGCTGTCGAGCACCGCCAGCGCGAGCTCGGGCGGTTGGCACTCGACGACGTGCTGGAGCACGTCCCGAAGCGGTTGCCTCGCCATCGTCGGGGCGGCGGTTCGTGCTCGCCAATGGACCGCGACGGACGAGTCGAGGTGCGCCGGTGGTGCGCCGTCGAGGCGAGGGTTCAGACGCGACCCGTTGCCCGGGATGGCGACGTGCAGGCGGCCGTCGTCGTGCGTCCAGATCCCGAGCGCACGCGTGGCCGTGATGCAGGTCGCCTGCCCTCGGATGCGCACGGCCGCCACCGCGTCGGCATCGGCGGTCCGCAGCGCGCACCATCCTCGGCGGACCTTGACGACGCCGCCGCGATGGCGCGCCGCGAGGATGTCGGCGCGGTCGAAGCCCCGCGCCCGCAGCTGCTCGAGGCTCGCGATTCCCCCGAGGCGTTCGATGGTGACCTCCAGCTCCATGGCTGCACCATGACGCCGGTCGCAGCGCCGCGCGGCGCCAACGAGTCCGCCTGTGCACAGTGCTGCGGATCCGTCGCCTGTTCAGGAGGCGTGGGTCGCGTTTCGCAGGCGATTCCGGGTTTGGAGGGGAATGTTCCCTCAAGACCTCGAATCGCCTGCGAAACGCACGACGACCCCGAGCGAGCGCGGTCAGCGGGGGTCGCGCGCGTCCCTCGCGAGCTGGCGCGTGAGGCGCAGCGGCAGGCCCGAGTGGGCGCGCGAGCGGAACGCGAGCACGATGCCCGCGGCGGCCCAGACGACGGCGAGCGACTGCGTCACCGGGTCGTAGGCGAAGGCCGACAGCAGGGTCCACCCGCCGATGCCCAGCGCCCAGCGGGCGGCGCGGCGGCCGATGCCGGCGGGCTCCCCCGACTCGCGGCGCGCGTCGAGCGAGCCGACGAGCTCGCCGACGGTGCGGCCCGTGCGCAGCACGACCAGCAGGTGCACGATCGCGGCGGCGAGCGCCCCGGATGCGCCGACGACGACGCCGATCGCGTTCACGAGGGCGACGGGCGCCTCGCGCTCCGAGCCCGACGTCAGCAGCACCACCAGGCCGACGCCGCCGATCCCCAGCACCATCACGGCGCCGCCGACGCCGATGGAGACGGCGACGTCGATCGCCATCGCACCGAGCCGACGCCATGCCGTGAGCGGCCGCGGCAACGCGTGCAGCCGTGCGTCCGACTGGCCGGGCAGCCGCCGCACGAGCGGCGCCGCGAGGCCACCGACGAGCGCGCCCACGCCGCCGAGCAGCACGTCGTCGACGTCGAAGAGCCGGTACTGGCACGCCGCGAGCCCGAACGTGCCCGTGAGCTGCGTCACCTCGACGAATGCCGCGACGCCGAGGCCGATCGCGACGGTCACGACGATGCCCGGCCGACCGCTGCGCCGCACGAGCATGCCGAGCGGCACGAACAGCAGCACCGTGAGCAGCATCTGCCGCAGCGCCGGGTTCGACAGCGCGACGCCGCCCTGCTGCAGCACGTCGAGCACCGACGACCCGGGCACGAGCTGCGCCGAGAGGGGCGGGTAGCAGGCGCCCGTCGGGAAGAGCGTCGCCACGATCACGGCGCACGCGTAGAGCAGCGCGGCGATCGACAGCGAGCCCGCACGCCAGTCGAGCCGGCCCCGCCGACGCAGCAGCAGGATGGCTGCGGGCACCCAGACGAGCACCGTGACCCCCACGGCGACCGCGATCGCCGTGAGCGCCGGCGTCGCTCCGAACCCCATGCGCATACCCCCGCCTCGACGCTATCGACGGGCGCGGCTGAATCGTCCTCACCCCTGGGCGCGTCGCTCGCAGAAGGCTCGGATCGGGTCGGAGGCGATGGCGTCGTCGGCGAGCAGCGCCGCGAGGGCGCGGTAGCGGTCGGCCGCGTCGGGCGCCGACGTGCGCCACGCGAGGTCGGCGACGACGAGGGCGACGTCGCGCCGCGTGGCCCGCGCCCCGTCGTCGAGGGCGACGACGTCGGCGAGGATGCGATCGAGCCCGTCGGGGGCGGCGGCCAGCCGACCGCCGGGCGCGGCGGGCAGCCCGGCCTCGACGAGCAGCGCGTAGCCCTCGGCGACGAGCCGGGAGAGCGTCGCCGATCGAGCGGGCCATCGCTCCTCGACCGCGCCGTGCAGGCGCGCCACGAGCGGCCACGGCACGTCCCACGCCGTCGGAGCCGCGGAGTGCAGCGCGGCGATGCGCGCCTCGAGGGCGTAGCGGCCCGGGTCGTCGCCTGCGAGACCCGCGGCGGCGAGCGCGTCGTCGACGCCGAGGCCGAGCCGGCGCGCATCCCACCGTCGGCGATCGACCTCCTCGGGCGGCACGGCGACGCCGTCGACGACCCTGCCCGGCCGGCGCGCGAGGGCGAGCCGCGCGATCGCGAGCACGGCCCGCGCCTCGGCGTCGCGCGGCCGCTCGCGCACGAGCGCCTCGGCGAGCGACTCGGCGTGGCCGACGAGGTCGCCGAGCGCATCCGCGGGGTCGAGCGCGAGCCGCTGCCCGATCGCGACGAGGCCGTGCACGCAGTCGAGCACGATGGGCATGCGCCGCTCGCGCGACTCCCCCGTCGGCACCGCGAACGCCCCGCGCTGCGCTGCCAGCAGGCGCTTGGCGCGCGTGAGCCGAGCCGCCGCCGCGCCGCGGTCGAGCCCGAGGTGCGCGGCGATCGCGTCGACGTCGACGCCGAGCACGAGCCGCATCGCGAGCACCATGCGCGACACGGGCGGCAGCAGCTCGTCGCAGGCGACGACGAGCAGGGCGACGCGGTCGTCGATCGCCGACATGCGCGCACCTCCCGTCGACTCGTCGTGCAGCACGGGCAGCGCGCCGCGCTCGGTGGCTCGGCGCCGCGCAGCGTCGATCGCCGCGCGCCGCCCCACGGCGATGCACCAGCCGACGAGGGATGCGGGCGCCTCGGCCTGGGCGGCGGCGCGCGCGAACGCCTCGGCGGCGAGCTCCTCGCCCTCGTCGATGGACCCCGTCGCGGCCGCGAGGGCGCGCACGACCTGCGGCCACGCCTCCTGGAAGGCGGCGGGATCGATGCGGACGCTCGTCACGCCCGCATCGTCCCAGGCTGCGCTGCGCGGCGCGGGTAGGCTGGGCCCATGCACCTCGTCGCCGAAGCATCGCACCTCGACGCCACCGTCTCGCCCGCCGACCCGTTCACCGCGGTCGTCCTCGTCGCGTGCGGCATCGTGACGATCGCGATGGTGGGCCTCGTGGGCGTCGCCCTCGCCGCGCTCACCGGCCGCGCCGACTGACCCTCGTCGACCGGGCCCGACCTCCGCGCGAGCCGCGTCATCCCATCGGGAAGACGCGGCGCCACTCGACGTGCCCACCCGTGGGCACGTGCGCGGCGATGCGCCGCGCGACCGCCTCGTCGTCGACGTCGATGAGGTAGAAGCCCGTGACGATCTCGGTGAGCTCGGGGTTCGCGCCGTCGGTGTAGACGGCGTCCTGCTCGCGGCGCTCGCCGTCGCCAGGGGTCACGCGGCCGCCGTACCTGGCGTTCTGCAGCGCCTGGCCGCCCACGATCGTGCCGCCCAGCTCGCGCACGCGCTCCTCGAACGCGGCGAAGTCGCCGAAGTCCTCGCTGAGGCCGTCGGCCGTCTGGCCGTCGGCGGGCATGTAGGCGTCGCTGTCCCAGTCGCCCTCGTGGATGAAGTAGGCGTACGTCGTCATGGCTGACTCTCCTCGTCTCCTGGTGGCACGGTGCCACATCGAGGAGACGGATGGCGAGCGTCGGATTCGACGCGGCGCACGCGATCGCGCATCCCGGGCGTGTCGCCGCGTCCGCGTCAGTGTGCCGCCGTCGGGTCCGAGGCCATCGGCGGGCACGCGCCGCCGACCGCCTCGGGCCGCAGCTCGAAGTGCCACGACTCGTTCGCGTACGTCTGGCAGAGGCCCCACGCCCATCCGTGCTCGCCGAGCCACGCCGCGCCGTCCCAGCCGCCGACGTCGACGGCGTCGCCCGTGACGTGCGCCGAGTCGTCGGGGGTCGAGACCCAGCGGGCGGCCTCCTCGGCGGAGCCGTAGGTCACGACGGCCTCGTCGAGCATCGCCTGCTGCAGCGTCGCCGACCGCCAGCCGGAGTTGACCACGACCTCCACGCCGTCGATGGCCGCGGCGTCGGATGCGGCGCGCAGCGCGGCGAGCAGGTCGGGCTCGAGTCCGGCGATGGCGGGCACGTCGGCGTACGGCGAGACCGGACCGCTCGGCAGCAGGCCGTCGGCGACGCCCGGCTCGCCGTCGCCGTCGCCGTCGCCGTCGCCGTCGCCGAACGGCAGCATCCGCTCGAGCTCGACGGTCGCCCCGTTCGCCGCGAGCCCGTCGAGGGCGCGCTCGACGACGGCGGGCACGACGACGGTCGCGAGCGCGGCGACGGCGAGGCCGACGGCGACGAGCACGCGGCGGCGACGATGACGGTGACGGGGTGCGGCTGCGGTGGTCATGCATCCAGGCAAGCGGCCGGCACGTTGCGAGAGCGTCTGCGATTCTCGATACGCCCGCGATACGCGGCGCTCCGTACGATCGGTGGCGTGCGCGTGCTGGTGGTGGAGGACGAGCCGCTGCTGGCGGAGGCCATCCGCGACGGCTTGCGGCTCGAGGCGATCGCGGCCGACGTCGCCCTCGACGGCGACGCGGCGCTCGAGCTGCTCGCCCTCACGACCTACGACGCCGCGGTGCTCGACCGCGACGTGCCCGGCGTCTCGGGCGACGAGATCGCGCGCAGCATCGTCGCCGGCGGCTCGGGCACGCCCATCCTCATGCTCACGGCCGCCGATCGGCTCGACGACAAGGAGTCGGGGTTCGAGGTCGGCGCCGACGACTACGTGACGAAGCCGTTCGCCATGCGGGAGCTCGTGCTGCGGCTGCGCGCCCTCGACCGACGGCGGGCCAGGCCGCGGCCGCCCGTGCGCGAGATCGCCGGGCTGCGGCTCGACCCGTTCCGTCGCGAGGTGCACCGCGACGGCCGCTACGTGGCGCTCACGCGCAAGCAGTTCGCGGTGCTCGAGGTGCTCGTGGATGCTGCCGGCGGGGTCGTGAGCGCCGAGACGCTGCTCGAGCGGGCGTGGGACGAGCACGCCGACCCGTTCACGAACGCCGTGCGCATCACGGTCTCGACGCTGCGCAAGCGGCTCGGCGAGCCGTGGATCGTGCGCACCGTGCCCGGCGTCGGCTACCGCATCGCCAGCGGTGCCGACGCGGACGCGAGCGACGACGACGAGGACGCGGATGCCGACGCCGGCGCGTAGGCGCGAGGGCGTGAGCGTGCGCCTGCGGCTCGCGCTCAGCTACGCGGCGGTCGTGGTGGTGGCGGGCGCGCTGCTGCTCGCGGTCGTGTACGTCTTCCTGCTGCGATACGTGCCCGACGGGCCCATCGACGTCTCGACGGGCTTCGTGCCCAACCGCGGCGACCTCGCCCGCGCGTTCACCCCGGCCGCCGCCCTCGCGATGGGCGTGCTGCTCGTCGTCGGCGTGCTCGGCGGCTGGCTGCTCGCCGGGCGCATGCTCGCTCCGCTCGATCGCATCGGCGCCGCGGCGCGACTCGTGGCGCAGGGATCGCTGGCGCATCGCATCCGCCTGCCCGGGCGCCGCGACGAGCTGCGCGACCTCGCGGACGCGTTCGACGGCATGCTCGACCGGCTCGAGCGGCACGTCGCCGAGCAGCAGCGGTTCGCGGCGAACGCGTCGCACGAGCTGCGCACGCCGCTCGCGACGATGCAGGCGCTGCTCGACGTCGCACGGGCCACGCCGCCCGACGACGTGCCTGCGCTGCTGACGCGCCTGCACGCCGTGAACGCGCGAGCGATCGACCTCACCGAGTCGCTGCTGCTGCTCGCGCGCGCCGACGGTCGCGCGTTCGCCCGCGAGCGCGTCGACCTGTCGCTCGCGGCCGAGGACGCCGTCGAGACGCTCCTGCCGCGGGCCGAGGCGCGCGGCATCGCGATGGAGGCGGCGACGGCGGCAGCGGTCGTCGTCGGGGCGCCGACGCTGCTGCACCAGCTCGCGACGAACCTCGTCGACAACGCGATCGTGCACAACCTCGACGCGGGCGGCCGCATCCACGTCGAGACGGGCGAGCGCGGCGGCGTCGCGTGGCTCGCGGTCGAGAGCACGGGCGCTCGGATCGCGCCCGAGGAGGCCGTGACCCTCGCGGAGCCCTTCCGCCGCGGCGCGGGACGCACGCACGACCGCGAGCGGCCGGGCGTCGGGCTCGGCCTCGCGATCGTGCGGAGCATCGTCGAGGCGCACGCCGGCGTGCTGCTGCTGCGCGCCAGGCCCGACGGCGGCCTGCGCGTCACCGTCGAGCTGCCATCGGCACCCGCCGACGTGGCGTAGCGAGCGGCGCAGACGGCAGACTCGACCCATGAGCACCGCACGCGTCGTCTCCGTCAGCCGCGACGAGCGCCACGGCTTCTCGAAGCCGCAGCGCGAGGCCATCACGCTCGTCGTCGGGCACGGCGTCGAGGGCGACGCGCACGCGGGCGCGACGGTGCAGCACGTGTCGCGCGTGCGCCGCGACCCCGCGCAGCCGAACCTGCGCCAGGTGCACCTCATCCATCGCGAGCTCTTCGACGAGGTCACCGCCGACGTGCAGCCCGGCGGCCTCGGCGAGAACGTCACGACCGAGGGCGTCGCGCTGCTCGACCTGCCGCGCGGCACCCGGCTGCGGCTGGGTGCCGAGGCGGTCGTCGAGGTGACGGGCCTGCGGAACCCCTGCTCGCAGATCGACCGCTACGCGCCCGGCCTGCTCGCCGAGGTCGTCGGCCGCGACGCCGAGGGCGCCGTGGTGCGCAAGAGCGGCGTCATGGCGATCGTGGTGGCGGGCGGGGTCGTGCGGCCCGACGACGCGATCGTCGTCGACCTGCCCGACGGACCGCACGAGGCGCTGCAGCCCGTCTGACCGACGCGGCGGACCGCGGGCGCCCGCGACCGGGCGTCAGTCGGCGACGCGGTGCATCGCGCGCGCGGCGTCGGCGATGGATCCCGTGAGCGACGGGTAGACGGGGAAGACGCGCGCCACCATGTCTACCGTGAGGCGGTGCTCGGCCGCCATGGCGATCGGGTAGATGAGCTCGGAGGCCTTCGGGGCCACGACGACGCCGCCGATGACGGTGCCGGAGCCCGTGCGGGCGAAGAGCTTCACGAAGCCGTCCTGGATGCCCATCATCTTCGCGCGCGGGTTCGTCGACAGGTGCACCTCGTGGATCTCGCCCTGCGCGATGCCGTCCTCGATCTCCTTCGCGGTCCAGCCGACCGTCGCGATCTCGGGCTGCGTGAAGATGTTCGACGAGACCGTGCGCATCGAGATGGGGTGCACGGCGTCGCCGAGCGCGTGGAACATGGCCGTGCGGCCCTGCATCGAGGCGACCGACGCGAGCGGCAGCGCGTTCGAGCAGTCGCCGACGGCGTAGATGCTCGGCAGGTTCGTGCGTGCGACGCGGTTCACGAGGATGTGGCCGGAGTCGGTGAGCTGCACGCCCGCCTCCTCGAGGCCGATGCCCGCGGTGTTGGGGATCGAGCCGACGGCCATGAGGCAGTGCGAGCCCTCGACGGTGCGGCCGTCGGAGAGCGTCACGACGACGCCGTCGTCGCTGCGCTCGACCCGGTCGGCGCGCGACTTCGCGAGCAGCGTCATGCCCTGGCGCGTGAAGACGTCCTCGATGACGGCCGCGGCATCCGCGTCCTCGCCGGGCAGCACCTGGTCGCGGCTCGACACGAGCGTGACCTTCGAGCCCATGTTCGAGTACGCGCTGGCGAACTCGGCACCCGTGACGCCCGAGCCGACGACGATGAGGTGCTCGGGCACGTCCTCGAGCCCGTACAGCTGCGTCCAGGTGAGGATGCGCTCGCCGTCGGGCATCGCCGTCGGCAGCATGCGGGGGCTCGCGCCCACCGAGATCACGATCGTGTCGGCCTCGAGCTCGTCGAAGTCCGCGCCCTTGCGGCCCGTCGACACCGACACCTGCGTCGGCGACACGAGACGACCCTGGCCCTGCACGATGTGCACGCCGGCGCGCTCGAGGTCGGCGGCCATGTCGAGCGACTGCTGGGCCGCGAGCGCGAGCAGGCGGCGGTTCACGGCGCGCAGGTTGACGGCGACCTCGGGCTTCGAGGGCTTGCCCGTCTCGCCGCGCGCGTAGAACTGCACGCCGAGGCTCGACGCGTCGCGGATCGCGGCGGCCGACTCGGCGGTCGCGATGAGCGACTTCGACGGCACGACGTCGGTGAGCACGGCCGACCCGCCCACGCCGACGCGCTCGACGAGCGTGACGTCGGCACCCTGCTGCGCCCCCGCGAGGGCCGCCTCGTACCCGCCGGGTCCGCCGCCGACGATGACCACTCGCTGCTGCCGCTCGAACACGCTCACGCCCCCATCCTCGCAGCATCCGCCCGTCGCCCGCGCAGCACGCCCGGGCACGGGATGCGCCCTGCGCCGATCGCCTATCGTGGCTGCATGACCCAGCACCCCCTCGACGTCGCGGGAGCCGACCCGATCCAGGTCGCCCGCGCAGCCGCCGACGACATCCGCCGCATCACGGGCGTCGATCGTCACGACATCGCCCTGACCCTGGGCTCGGGATGGGCGAAGGCCGCCGACCTCGTCGGCGAGACGACGCACACGATCGACGCGACCGACGTGACGGGCTTCTCGAAGCCGGCGCTCGAGGGCCATTCGGGCACCATCCGCTCCGTGCTCCTCGCCGACGGTCGCCGCGCCCTCGTGATCGGCGCCCGCACCCACTACTACGAGGGTCACGGCGTGCGCCGGGTCGTGCACTCGGTGCGCACCGCCGCGCAGACGGGTGCGTCGATCATGGTGCTCACGAACGGCGCGGGCGGCATCCGCGAGTCGTGGACGCCCGGCCAGCCCGTGCTCATCTCCGACCACATCAACCTCACCGCCGACTCGCCGCTCGAGGGCGCGACGTTCGTCGACCTCACCGACCTGTACTCGTCGCGCCTGCGCGACGTCGCCCGCTCGGTCGACGCATCGCTCGACGAGGGCGTGTACTGCCAGTTCCGCGGCCCCCACTACGAGACGCCCGCCGAGGTGCAGATGGCGAAGGCGATCGGCGGCCACATCGTGGGCATGTCGACGGCGCTCGAGGCCATCGCCGCACGCGAGGCCGGCATGGAGGTGCTGGGCCTCTCGCTCGTCACGAACCTCGCCGCCGGCATCCAGCAGACGCCGCTGAGCCACGAGGAGGTCATCGAGGCCGGCCGCACCGCCGAGCCGGTGATCTCGGCGCTGCTCGCCGACGTCGTCGCAGCGATCGGTCGCGCGTGACGCTCGAGGCCGCGCGCGCCTGGCTCGCGCAGGATCCCGACCCCGTCACGCGCGCCGAGCTCGAGGAGCGCATCGCGCAGGCCGAGGCCGGCGACGCCGACGCGCAGGCGGCGATCGCGGATGCGTTCGGAGCGCGCCTGCAGTTCGGCACCGCCGGGCTGCGCGGCGAGCTCGGTGCCGGGCCGAACCGCATGAACCGCGTGCTCGTGGGCCAGGCGACGGCCGGCTTCGCGCGCTTCCTCGCCGAGCGCGAGGATGCCCCCACCATCGTCGTCGGCTTCGATGGGCGCACGAACTCCGACGTCTTCGCGCGCGACGTCGCCGCGATCATGGCCGGCGCGGGCGTCGCAGCCACGCTGCTGCCGCGCGCCCTGCCGACGCCCGTGCTCGCCTTCGCGGTGCGGCACCTCGGCGCGAGCGCCGGCGTCATGGTCACCGCGAGCCACAACCCGCCCCGCGACAACGGCTACAAGGTCTACCTCGGCGGCGACGACGACGGCAGCCAGATCGTGCCGCCCGTCGACGGGCTCATCGCCGACCGCATCGCCGAGGTCGCCGCATCCACCGCGTTCGACGACCTGCCGCGCGGCGACGTCGCGACCGCGGGCGACGAGGTCGAGCAGGCCTACGTGCGTGCGACCGCCGCCATCGCGGGCACGCCCGCCACCGAGCCGCCGACCGTGGTCTACTCGGCGATGCACGGCGTCGGCAGCGCCACCGTGCGCGCCGTGGTCGCCGCCGCCGGCTTCCCCCCGCTCGTCGAGGTGCCCGCGCAGGCCGAGCCCGACGGCGCCTTCCCCACCGTCGCGTTCCCGAACCCCGAGGAGCCGGGCGCGATGGACCTCGCGTACGCGGCCGCCGACGCCGCGGGCGCCGACCTCGTGCTCGTCAACGACCCCGACGCCGACCGGCTCTCGGTCGCGATCCCCGACCCCGACCGCGAGGGCGGGTGGCGTCAGCTCACCGGCAACGAGGTGGGCCTGCTGCTCGGCTGGGACGCCGCTCGCTCGGCGCACGGGCAGGGTGCGCTCGCCGCCTCCATCGTGTCGTCGCCCGGCCTCCAGGTGATCGCCGAGGCGCACGGCCTCGACTTCGCGACGACCGCGACGGGCTTCAAGTGGATCTCGCGCGTGCCGGGCCTCGTCTACGGCTACGAGGAGGCGCTCGGCTACCTCGTGAACCCCGGCACCGTGCGCGACAAGGACGGCATCTCGTCGCTGCTGCGCGTGCTCACCCTCGCGAACGATCTGCATGCGCGCGGCTCCTCGCTCGCCGACGAGCTCATCGCCCTCGCCGCCGAGTTCGGCGGCTTCGCGAGCGGCCAGGTGAGCCTGCGCGTGAGCGACCGCAGCCGCATCCCCGCGATCGTGCAGCGACTCAAGGACGACCCGCCCGCGCAGCTCGCGGGCAGCGACGTCGTCGCGGCCGACGACCTCGGAGCGCCCGAGCACGGCGAGGTCGGCGACATCCTGCGCCTCACGCTCGCCGACGGCGCCCGCGTGATGGTCCGACCGTCGGGCACCGAGCCCAAGGTCAAGGTGTACGTGGATGCGGTGTCGACGCACGGCTCGCCGCACGAGCGCATCCACGCCGCCCAGCAGCGCGTCGAGGCGCTCGAGGAGGCGATGCGGCCGCTGCTCGACTGAGCCCGAGCGTCAGCGGTCGCACGTGCCGCCGCGCGCGTCGACGTCCATCGACGCGCGCGGGCCTCGCCTACTCCTCGACGACGATCGCCGTGATCACCGGGCGG
Organism: Agrococcus jejuensis; assembly: GCF_007679035.1. Taxonomy (GTDB): domain Bacteria; phylum Actinomycetota; class Actinomycetes; order Actinomycetales; family Microbacteriaceae; genus Agrococcus; species Agrococcus jejuensis_A. Next base: position 1,249,735 of record NZ_VEFR01000001.1, read on the forward strand.
CGACGCCGACGCTCGAACCAGCGGCCGAGGCTGCGCTCGATCGACCGCTCGATGTCGGCGGCCGAGCGCTGCGTCTTCGTCGCCTCCGCCCGCAGGCCCTCCTCGATGCGCTCGCGCGCGACGCGCTGCCAGCTCGCGTCGTCGACGAAGCCGCGCGGGAAGAACTCGACGGGCTCGCTCAGCTGGCCCGTGCTCATCGTGACGATCGCGAGCACCGTGATGGCGCCCTCCTCCGAGAGCGCGCGGCGATCGATCATCGCCTCCTCGGCGGCGACGCCGATCGAGGGGCCGTCGACGTAGATCTCCTCGGCGGGCACGCGGCCGCTGATGCGCGCCGTGCCGCCGACGAGGTCGATCGACACGCCATCCTCGACCACGAAGACCTTGTCCTCGTCGATGCCGGTGCGCGTCGCGATCGTGGCGTTCGCCGTCAGGTGCCGCCACTCGCCGTGCACGGGCAGCACGGCCTTGGGACGCAGGATGTTGTAGCAGTAGGCGAGCTCGCCCGCGCTGGCGTGCCCCGAGACGTGCACCTTGGCGTTGCCCTTGTGCACGACGTTCGCTCCCCAACGCGTGAAGGCGTTGATGATGCGGTAGATCGCGTTCTCGTTGCCGGGGATGAGGCTCGAGGCGAGCAGCACCGTGTCGCCCTCGCCGATGTCGATGATGTGCTCGCGGTTGGCCATGCGCGACAGCGCCGCCATCGGCTCGCCCTGCGAGCCGGTGCAGACGAGCACCATGTCGGCGGGCGGCAGCTTCTCGAGCGTCTTCATGTCGACGACGAGGCCCTTGGGGATCGTGAGGTAGCCGAGCTCGGCGGCGATGCCCATGTTGCGCACCATCGACCGGCCGACGAACGCGACCTTTCGACCGTGCCGGTCGGCGGCATCGAGCACCTGCTGGATGCGGTGCACGTGGCTCGCGAAGCTCGACACGACGATGCGCCGCGGCGCGGTGCGGAACACGTGGTCGATCGCGGGAGCGAGGTCCTCCTCCGCGATCGAGAAGCCAGGCACGTCGGCGTTCGTCGAGTCGACGAGGAACAGGTCGACGCCCTCGTCGCCGAGGCGGGCGAAGCCGGGCAGGTCGGTCGTGCGCCCGTCGAGCGGGAACTGGTCCATCTTGAAGTCGCCCGTGTGCAGCACGGTGCCCGCACCGGTGCGGATCGCGACGGCGAGGCTGTCGGGGATCGAGTGGTTCACGGCGAGGAACTCGAGGTCGAACGGGCCGATGACCGTGCGGTCGCCCTCGGCGACGGCGCGCGTCACCGGGGCGATCCTGTGCTCCTGCAGCTTCGCGCCGATGAACGCGAGCGTGAGCCGCGAGCCGATGATGGGGATGTCGGCGCGTTCCCGCAGCAGGTACGGCACGCCGCCGATGTGGTCCTCGTGGCCGTGGGTGAGCACGATGCCGACGACGTCCGCCAACCGCGACCGGATGGCGGAGAAGTCGGGCAGGATCACGTCGATGCCGGGCTGATGCTCCTCGGGGAACAGCACGCCGCAGTCGACGATGAGCAGCTTGCCCTTGTGCTCGAAGACCGTCATGTTGCGGCCGATCTCGCCGAGGCCACCGAGCGGGGTGACGCGCATGGCGTTCTTCGCGAGCCTCGGCGGCGCGGGGAGGTCGAGGTGGTGGCGCGGCTTCGCCGCGGGGGACTTCCGATTCATGGTGCTGCCTTCGCGTGCTGGGGATCGCGGCGCCGTCTGGCACCTGGCGGTCCGGGTGGGGATGCATCTCGGGCGTGCGTCCATGACGCGTGACCGGCTCGAGGAACTCTCCTGCTCCCTCTAGCATGCCCGATCGTCGGGGTCTTCGTGTGCACGACTTTCGGCTCGCGTGGTCCTGCGCGTCGGCGACAGGGCCTTCAGAGCTCGCGTTCGAGCACGCTCGTCACGGCGTCGAGGTCCATGATGCGGTCGACGACGGCGACGTGCGCCGCGCCCGCCTCGGCGCGCACGCGCGTGAACCACTCGGGCGTCGTGAGCACGAGCTGCGCATCCGCGGCGTCGCGCGCGACGTCGGCGGTGCTCGACGGCGCGACGTCGGCCTCGACCTCGAGCCTCGCGAGCGCGCGTCGCACGGTCGTGGCGAGGATCGCGCTCGTGCCGACGCCTGCGCCGCACACCGTCACGATCCTCATGCCGCAGCGCCCTCGATCGCGGCGAGGGCGTCCGCCCTCGTCGTCGCCGCGGCGATGCCGTCGACGACGCCCGCGCGGTCGAGCTGCACGGCGATCGCGGCGAGGCTGCGGATGTGCTCCGCCTGGGTCGTCGAGGCGAGCGCGACGACGACCCGCACGGGGTCGTGGTGGGCGTGGCCGAACTCGACGGGCTCGAGCAGCGTCACGATCGCGGCGGCATCCCGCCGCACGAGCGCGCTCGGCCGCGCGTGGGGCAACGCGATGCCGGGGGCGATGACGCACCACGGCCCGCCGTCGTCGATGAGCTGCACCATCTCGTCGACGTAGGCGGGGCCGACGGCGCGCGCGCTCACGAGGTCGCGGCCGGCGGCGCGCACGGCGTCCTCCCACGAGGCGGCGGCGACGCCGGGCGAGAACGTCGCCTCGGCGAGGACGGACTCCGTCATCGCAGCTCGTCGAAGACGTCCGTGATGTGCTCGACGAGGTCGTCGCGCTCCTCGACGGGCAGGAACGTCGACCGGGCCGCGTTGACCTGCAGCTGCTCGAGGTCGTCGAGGTCGTACTCGAACGTCTCGGCGAGCAGCGCGAGCTCGTTCGTGAGCGAGGTGTCGGACTGCAGGCGGTTGTCGGTGTTCACCGTCACGCGGAAGCCGAGCTGGTACAGCAGGTCGAACGGGTGATCCTCGATCTGGTCGCCGAACGCCGCGATCGCGCCCGTCTGGAGGTTCGACGAGGGGCTGAGCTCGAGGGGGATCTGTCGCGAGCGCACCCATTCGGCCGTCGCGCCGAGCTCGACGAGCAGGTCGTCGCCGCGGTCGTCGACCGAGATGTCCTCCGCGATGCGCACGCCGTGGCCGAGGCGCAGCGCGCGACCGGCGAAGAGCGCGTCGCGGATGGAGTCGATGCCCGCGGCCTCGCCGGCGTGCACCGTGACGGGCATGTGGGCGCGCGCGAGCAGGTCGAACGCCTCCGAGTGGCGCGAGGGGGCGAAGCCGTCCTCGGGACCCGCGATGTCGAAGCCCACGACGCCGCGGTCGCGGTGGCGGATGGCGAGCTCGGCGATCTCGGTCCAGCGGTCGAGATGGCGCATGGCCGAGACGAGCTGGCCCACCTGGATGCGGCGGCCGTGCGAGCGCACGAGCGCGACGCCCTCGTCGAGGCCCGCCTGCACCGCCTCGACGGCGGCGTCGAGCGAGAGGCCGCGCGTGAGGTGCTGCTCGGGCGCCCAGCGGATCTCGCCGTGCACGACGCCGTCGTCGGCGAGGTCGAGCACGAACTCGCGGGCGATGCGCACGAGCGCGCCCTCGGTCTGCATGACGGCCGTCGTGACGTCGAACGTCTTCAGGTAGTCGACGAGCGAGCCGGAGTCGGCGGACTCGGCGAACCAGTCGCCGAGGGCGTCGGCGTCGGTCGCGGGGAGATCGAGGCCGATCTCGTCGGCGATCTCGACGATCGTCTGCGGCCTGAGGCCGCCGTCGAGGTGGTCGTGCAGGCTCACCTTCGGCAGCGCGCCGATGTCCACGCCGTCGAGCAGGATGCGGTCCACGTCGTCCTCCCAGATCCGTCCCCTCGATCCTAGGGACTCGGCACGCTGCGTGCGGCCTGCAGGCGTGTCCCGCCACCCACCTACGCTGGGAGCATGCCCCGCCGCATCATCCTCGACTGCGATCCCGGCCATGACGATGCGATCGCGCTGCTGCTCGCAGCGGGGTCGCCGGAGGTCGAGCTCGTCGCCGTGACGACGGTCGCGGGCAACCAGACGCTCGACAAGGTCACGCGCAACGCGCTCGCCGTCGGCACGATCGCCCGGCTCGTCGGCGTGCCGTTCGCGGCGGGCGCGGATCGGCCGCTCGTGCGCGAGCAGGTCGTGGCGCCCGAGTACCACGGCGAGTCGGGGCTCGACGGGCCCGAGCTGCCCGAGCCGACGATCGCGCTCGACGCGCGCCACGCGGTCGACCTCATCGTCGACGCCGTCATGGCCGCCGAGCCCGGCACCATCACGCTCGTGCCGACCGGCGCGCTCACGAACCTCGCCCTCGCGGTGCGCCGCGAGCCGCGCATCGCCGAGCGGGTGCGCGAGGTCGTGTGGATGGGCGGCGCGGCCGCAGGCGGCAACCACTCCCCCGTCGCCGAGTACAACGCGGCGATCGACCCGGAGGCCGCGCAGATCGTGCTCGACGCGGGCTGGCCCGTCGTCATGGTCGGGCTCGACCTCACGCATCAGGCGCTCGCCGACCAGGCGGTGCTCGACGCGATCGCCGCCGTGCCCGGGCGGCCGGCGTCGTTCACGCTCGAGCTGCTCGAGTTCTTCCGCGGCACGTATCGGGATCAGGGCTTCGAGTGGCCGCCCGTGCACGACGCGTGCGCCGTCGCGTACGTCGTCGACCCCGGCTGCATGACGGTGCGGCGCGCGCCGATCGTCGTCGAGCTCGCCGGGGCGCTCACGACGGGGCAGACGGTCGTCGACCTGCGTCACGCGGCGCCCGAGGGCTGCACGACGTCGGTCGCGCTGGGCCTCGACGCCCCGCGGATGTGGGGCCACGTGGTCGACGCGCTCGCGCGGCTCGCCTGAGCCGACGCGCTAGAGCCTCGGCCGCATCCCCACGACGCCGGCGACCTCCTCGAGCGCCTGCGCCGCGAGCAGCAGCGCGACGTCGCGGCCGGGTGCCGCGACGAGCTGCACGCCCACCGGCAGCCCGTCGGGCGTGACGCCGAACGGCACGGAGATCGCGGGGCAGCCCGTCGCCGAGACGACGGTGGATGCGCGCATCCACTCGAGGTAGTCGCGCATGGGCGTGCCGTCGATCGCGGTCGGGAACTCGAGGGATGCGTCGAAGGGCGCGACCTGGCTCGTCGTGGTGACGAGCAGGTCGTGGTGCGCGAAGCAGCCCTCGACCTCGGCGGCGAGCCGCACGCGCGCCTCGCGGGCGTCGGCGATCTCGTCGGCCGTCAGCCGCATGCCCAGGTCGACGTTCCAGCGCACGGCCTCCTTGACCTGCGTCGGGTCCTGGCGCACGAGGTCGCGGTAGTCGGCGACGAAGTCGAGGGCGCGCTGCACGCGGAACACCTCGTCGCCGTCGACGAGGCTCGGGATGCGGTCGTCGACGTGCGCGCCGGCGGCCGCGAGCGCGTCGCCGACGCGATCGACGACGGCGCGCACGGCGGGCTCGACGGGCAGGAGGCCCGCGAGGTCGGTCGAGACGGCGACGCGCAGGCCCTCGAGGCCCGATCCCGGGGCGTGCCGCGACGGGTCGACGAGGTCGGGGTGGTCGAAGACCGTGCCGGGCTCCTGGACCGACGCGGGTGCGCCGTCCGCCGGCCCCGAGGCGACGGCCATGAGCAGCGCGACGTCGCTGACGGTGCGCGCCATGAAGCCCGACTGCGCGAGCCACTGCCACGGGTCCGACGGCAGCGCATGCGGGATGCGGCCGTTCGTCGGCCGCAGCCCCACGAGGTTCGTGAACGATGCGGGCGTGCGCAGCGAGCCGCCCATGTCGGAGCCGTCGCCCGATGCCTGCACGCCGGCCGCGATCGCCGCGGCGGCACCGCCCGACGAGCCGCCGGCCGACCGCGTCGGGTCGTACGGGTTCGTCGTCGTGCCGAACAGCGTGTTGAAGGTGTGGGAGCCGGCGGTGAGCTCGGGCACGTTCGTCTTGCCCGACATCACGACGCCTGCGGCGTGCAGCCGCGCGATCACGAGCGCGTCGCGCTCGGGCACGCGGTCGGCGAGCAGCGGCGACCCCTTGGTCGTGCGCCAGCCGGCCGTGTCGGTCGACTCCTTGTGGGTCATCGGCACGCCGTGCAGGCGGCCGAGCGGCGCGCCCGACGCCGCGACCGCATCCGCTCGATCCGCTGCCGCGAGGGCGCGCTCGTCGTCGCGCGTCACGACGGCGTGGATGCGTGCGTCGACGGCGTCGATGCGCGCGAGCTGGTCGACGAGCGCCTCGCGCGCCGACACCTCGCGGGCGCGGATGCGGGCGGCGAGCTCGCGCGTCGACAGCCAGGTGAGCTCGGACTCGCGCGCGGGCGCGGGCTGCGTCACGCGGCGGTCAGCTCGTCGCGACGCCGACGCCGATCGCGGCGAGGACGACGCCTGCGAAGAGCACCCACAGGATGATGCCGAGCAGCAGGGTCGCGACGTTCACGCCGATGCCCCAGTTGGCGATCGTGCGCGCGTGCGGCTCGCGTCCCTTGGCCATGACGCCGACGATGATGCCCGCGATGGGCGCGAGGAACGTCCACCCCATGAAGATCGACACGATGCCGATGACGAGGCTCGTGACGCTCCACGCGCTCGACGTGCCCTGGACCTGGTTCTGGCTCATGGCTCCATCCTGCCCCGCATCGGCTGCATGCGCGTCGGACCGCGGCACGATCGGCCCTCCTCCTGAGGAAGGAGGCCCACAGCCCGCTCCGTGAGGTGCGAGCCCGAAGGCCGAGCCTCGAAGGGTCCCTGCGAGGAGACCACGCAGCGAGGCCCCTCTCGAGGCTCCCTTCGCTCGCACCTCGAGGAGCGGTCATCAGCGCGATCCTGCGATCACGGCCAGGGAGTGCGTCAGACGATGCGGTCGCGCACGATGGGCTGCACGTCGACGGTCGTGCCGACCGGGGCGATCTCCCACGCGCCCTCGAGCGACGCGAGCGCACGGTCGAAGCGCGATGCGTCGTCGGCCGAGAGCGTCCAGAGCGGCTGGCCGGCGCGCACGGCGTCGCCGGGCTTCACGTGCAGGTCGATGCCCGCGGCGTGCACGACGTCGTCGGTCGCGCGCGCGCGGCCGGCGCCGAGGCGCCACGCGGCGACGCCGAACGGCAGCGCATCCTGGCGTGCGAGCACGCCGTCGGCCTCCGCGACCACCGTGTGCGTCTCGCGCGCGACGGGCAGCGCCGCATCGGGGTCGCCGCCCTGCGCGACGACGAAGCGGCGCCAGCGGTCCATCGCGCGGCCGTCGGCGAGGGCCGCCTCGACGTCGGCGTCGGGCTGGCCGACCGCCGCGAGCATCTCCTTGGCGAGCGCGACCGTGAGCTCGACGACGTCGGCGGGGCCGCCGCCGGCGAGCACCTCGACCGACTCGCGCACCTCGTTGGCGTTGCCGATCGCGAGGCCCAGCGGCACGTCCATGCTCGTGAGCAGCGCGCGCGTGTCGACGCCCGCGTCGGTGCCGAGCGCCACCATCGTCTCGGCGAGCTCGCGCGCCCGCGACTCCTGCTGCATGAAGGCGCCCGAGCCGAACTTCACGTCGAGCACGAGCGCGCCCGTGCCCTCCGCGATCTTCTTCGACATGATCGACGACGCGATGAGCGGGATCGCCTCGACGGTGCCCGTGATGTCGCGCAGCGCGTAGAGGCGCTTGTCGGCGGGCGCGAGGCCCGAGCCCGCGGCGCAGATCACGCCGCCGACGTCGGCGAGCTGCGCGAGCATCTCGTCGTTCGAGAGCGCCGCGCGCCAGCCCGGGATCGACTCGAGCTTGTCGAGCGTGCCGCCCGTGTGGCCGAGGCCGCGGCCCGACAGCTGCGGCACGGCGACGCCGAACGCCGCGACCAGCGGCATGAGCGGCAGCGTGATCTTGTCGCCGACGCCGCCGGTGGAGTGCTTGTCGACCGTGGGCATCGGCAGCGACGAGAAGTCCATGCGCTCGCCCGACGCGATCATCGCCTGCGTGAGGTCGTGGATCTCGCGCCGCTCCATGCCGTTCAGCAGGATCGCCATCGCGAGGGCCGCCATCTGCGCATCCTCGACGTAGCCGCGGGTGTACGCGTCGATCAGCCAGTCGATCTCGTCGGTCGCGAGCACGCCGCGATCGCGCTTCGTGCGGATGAGGTCGACGACGTCGTGCGCCTCTGCCATGGGGTCCCTCTCGTCAGGATCGAGGGCGGATCGGCCCTCAGGAGTCGGATGCGCGGTACGCGTCGAGCGTCGTGGGCCCGAAGGCGTCCGGCAGCACCTCGTCGATCGTACGGATGCCCGAGAGCGTCTGCAGCAGCATGCCCGGTGCGGCGTGCTCGAACAGCAGCTGGCGGCAGCGCCCGCACGGCATGAGCGTGGCGCCGTGACCGTCGACGCACGTGAACGCGACGAGCCTCCCGCCGCCTCCCATCACGAGCGCCGACACCATCGAGCACTCGGCGCACAGCGTGACGCCGTATGCGGCGTTCTCGACGTTCGCACCCGAGACGACGCGGCCGTCGTCGGTCAGCGCCGCGCAGCCGACGGCGAAGCCCGAGTACGGCGCGTACGCCTTCGCGTTCGCCTCGACCGCTGCGACGTGCAGCGCATCCCAGTCGATCGTCGTCATGACTTCATGTAGGGCTTGCCGCTCGCGGCCGGAGCCCGCGACTGCCCGATGAAGCCGGCGACGGCGAGGATCGTGATGACGTACGGCAGCATGAGCATGAACTCGTTGGGCACGCCCGAGCCGATCGACTGCAGCACGTTCTGCAGCGCCTGCGCGAAGCCGAACAGCAGCGCCGCGAACGTCGCCTTGATGGGGTGCCACTGGCCGAAGATCACGGCGGCGAGGGCGATGAAGCCGAGGCCGCTCGTCATGTCGCGCTGGAACGAGCCGTTCGAGTCGAGCGTGAAGTAGGCGCCGCCGATGCCGACGATCGCGCCCGCGAGCGTCACGTTCCAGAAGCGCCACCGGTTCACGCGGATGCCGACGGTGTCGGCAGCGAGCGGGTGCTCGCCGAGCGCACGCAGGCGCAGGCCCCACGTCGTGCGGAACAGGCCGATCGTCACGACGATCACCGCGACGTACACGGCGTAGACGATGACGGTCTGGTTGAAGAGCGCGGGGCCGACGATCGGGATGTCGGCGAGGATCGGGATGCGGATGCGCGAGAACCGGTCGGGGTTGTTCAGCTCGGGGTTGTCCGTGAGCACCGACGAGTAGAGGAAGTTCGTGAGGCCGAGCACGAGCACGTTGAGCACGACGCCGACGATGACCTGGTCGACGTAGTACTTGATCGAGAACGCGGCGAGCACCATCGACACGAGCACGGCCGCGACCATGGCGGCGATGACGCCGCCGACGCCCGCGAGCAGGACGCCGACCGTGCCCATCTGGCCGATGGGACCGGATGCGATGGCCGACGATGCGACCGCCGCGGCGAACGCGCCCGAGAGCAGCTGGCCCTCGATGGCGATGTTCACGACGCCGACGCGCTCGGAGATCACGCCGCCGAGGGCGCCGAAGATCAGCGGCACGGCGAGGCCCACCGTGAGCACGAGCAGGCCCGGCAGCGGGATCGACTTCGTCGCGCCCGCCCAGACGAGGAAGGCGACGACGGCGACGATGCCGTAGACGATCGGCAGCCACACGCCGATGCGGCGCCGCGTGAGGTGCGCCGCGATCGCGACGCCCGTCATGGCGGCGAGCAGCAGCGCGGCGACGATGCCGGTGATGCGCGCGGGCAGCACCGCGTCGGGCAGCTGCAGCAGGTCGGCGTTCGTCGACAGGCGCAGCGTCGTCTCGCCGTCGCGGCCGAGGCCGACGAGCACGATGGCTGCGACGACCGTGAGCACGACGTACGTGATGGGCACGCGGAGGCTGCGCGGACGCGCGACCTCTGCGCTGGGCTCCGGGGCGAGGCCGGCGGTCTGGACGGCGCTCATCGCGCGCCTCCCCTCGGCTTGGGCAGGCGGAAGATCGTGCGCACGAGCGGCGGTGCCGCGATGCAGAGCACGATGACCGACTGCACGACGAGCACGATGTCGATCGGCACGCCCTCGGCGGCCTGCATGCGGAATCCACCGGCCTTGAACGCGCCGAACAGCAGGCCGGCCGCGAGCACGCCCCACGGGTTCGAGCGGCCCAGCAGCGCCACGGTGATCGCGTCGAAGCCGATGCCGGCGTCGATGCCCGACGTGAAGCCCGTCGTCACGGTCGCCTGCACCTGCTGCGCCCCCGCGAGGCCCATGAAGGCACCGGCGACGAGCATCGCCTGCACGTACACGGTCTTCACCGACATGCCGGCGTTGAGCGCGGCCTGCGGGTTGAGGCCGACGGCGCGGAATCGGAAGCCGAGGCTCGAGCGCTCGATGAGCCACCAGGCCACGACGACCGCCGCGACCGACAGCACGATGCCCCACGTGAGGTTGAACTGCGAGCCGAGCAGCGGCGGCAGGATGGCCGTCTCGAGCATGCGCGGCGTGATCGGGTTGTTGCTGCCCGGCGCCTGCAGGAGGTTCGGCGTGCGGATGAGGTACGACAGCAGCCACAGCGCGACGAAGTTCAGCATGATCGTCGTGATGACCTCGTGCGCACCGGTGCGCGCCTTGAGGAGGCCGGCGATGCCGGCCCACAGCGCGCCGGCGATCATGCCGGCGAGCAGCGCGACGATGATGTGCAGCACGGGCGGCAGCGGGAACGAGAAGCCGACCCAGCCGGCCGCCGCGGCGGCGGCGAGCATCTGCCCGCGGCCACCGATGTTGAACATGCCGACGCGGAAGGCGACGGCGACGCCGAGGCCGGCCGCGATGAGCGGCGCCGCGAAGTGCAGCGTCTCGGTGAGCGGGCGGATGAGCGCGACGAAGCCGCCCTCGGGCCGCGAGAAGTTGAGGATCGAGCCCTGGAACAGCGCCCAGTAGGCGCCGCCGACGGCCGAGCCGATCGCGGCGAGCGTGTCGCCGGGCCGGGCGAAGAAGTAGCCGCTCGCCGCCTGCACCTGCTCGTCGGTCGCGGCGATGAGGATGCCGCCGACGACGAAGGCGACGACCACGGCGAGCAGCGACACCATGGGCGTGCCGCCGAGGATCTCGCGTGCGACGCTGCCGAAGCGGTCCTCGTCCTGGTTCTGCTCGTGCGACTCGGCCGCGGGGGCCGCGGCGACGGGCACCTCGACGACCGTCGGGGCGTGCACGACGTCGCGGTCGCCGTCGGCGTCGAGCGACGGCGCACCGCCGGTGCGCTGCGGCTCGGCCGCGATGGGCGCGTCCTGGTCGGTGGCGTCGGGCGCGGGGCGCGACGTGTCCTTCTCGTCGGTCATGCTGCGAGTCCCTCCGGCAGCTCTCCGGCCATCATGATGCCGAGGTCGTCGCGCGACGTGTCGGCGGGCACGACGCCCACGACGCCGCCGCCGTACATGACCGCGATGCGGTCGGCGAGCCCGACGACCTCGTCGAGCTCGGTCGACACGACGATGACGGGGATGCCCGCATCCCGCGTCGCGATGACCTGCGCGTGCACGAACTCGATCGAGCCGACGTCGAGGCCGCGGGTGGGCTGCGACGCGACGAACAGCTGCAGCGGCCGCGACAGCTCGCGTGCGAGCACGACCTTCTGCTGGTTGCCGCCCGAGAGCGTGCCGACGGGCGTCTGGATCGACTGGGCGCGGATGTCGAACGCGCCGAGGCGCTCCTGCGCGAACTCGTCGCGGGCGCCGCGCACGATGGAGCCGCGCTGCACGAACGGGTCGCCGAGGTAGCGGTCGAGCATGAGGTTCTCGGCGATCGAGAACTCGCCGACGAGGCCGTCGACCTTGCGGTCCTCGGGCACGAAGCCGACGCCCGAGTCGAGCACGTCGCGCACGGTGCGGCCCAGCAGCTCGACGCCGTTGAGGCGGATGCTGCCGGTCGCGCGCCGCTGCAGGCCGAGGATGGCCTCCGTGAGCTCGGTCTGACCGTTGCCCTGCACGCCGGCGATGCAGACGACCTCGCCGCCGTGCACCGTGAGCGAGAGGTCGTCGACGACGGCGATGCCCTGCTCGTCGAGCACGGTGAGGTGCTCGATGACGAGCTCGTTGTCGGTGCGCACCGACGGCTGCTTCTGCACCGTCAGCTCGACCGGGCGCCCGACCATGAGCGAGGCGAGCTCGACGCTCGTCGCGGTGGGCTCGGCGGTGCCGACGACCTGGCCGAGGCGGATGACCGTGATGCGGTCGGCGATGGCGCGCACCTCGCGCAGCTTGTGCGTGATGAACACGATGGCCGTGCCCTCGTCGCGCAGCTGCTGCATGATCGCCATGAGCTCGTCTGTCTCCTGCGGCGTCAGCACGGCGGTCGGCTCGTCGAACACGAGCACCTTCGCGTCGAGCGACAGGGCCTTGATGATCTCGACGCGCTGCTGCACGCCGACCGGGAGGTCCTCGATGCGGGCGTCGGGGTCGATGTGGAAGCCGAAGCGCTCGGAGATCTCGACGACGCGGCGCTTGGCGCCTGCGAGCCCGCCGAGCTCCTTCTCGTGGCCGAGCAGCACGTTCTCGGCGACGGTGAAGACGGGGATGAGCATGAAGTGCTGGTGCACCATGCCGATGCCGGCGCGCATGGCGTCGCCGGGTCCTGCGAACCGCTGGACGACGTCGTCGAGCAGGATCTCGCCCTCGTCGGCCTGGTACAGGCCGTAGAGCACGTTCATGAGCGTGGACTTGCCCGCGCCGTTCTCGCCCAGCAGGCAGTGGATCTCGCCTGCCTCGACCGTGAGGTCGATGTGGTCGTTGGCCGTGAGCGAGCCGAAGCGCTTGGTGATGCCGCGCAGCTCGAGGGTCATCGCCGCTCCTCGAATGGGTGGTGCCGTGGATGGTGGGGATGGTCGACCGGATGCCCGTGTGCGGGTGCCGGTGTCATGACTGTAGTCGCACGCGTGGGGGCCGGCGCGAAGCCGACCCCCACGCGAATGCGGTGCCTTACGGCGAGGAGGGCGAGTCGACGACGATGTCGCCGGCGATGATCGCCGTGCGAATCGTCTCGAGCTCGTCTGCGAGGCCCTCGGGGACCTGCGACTCCCACTCGTTGAAGCCGGCGATGCCGACGCCGTCGTTCTCCAGCGTGCCCACGTACGGGTCGCTCGAGAACTCACCGGCTGCGTCGGCGAGGACGACGGCCTCGACGCCCGCGTCCATGCCCTTGAGCACGGAGGTGACGAAGAGGTCGGCGTACTCGGGCGCCGTCTGCGACAGGTCGGCGTCGACGCCGATCATGCCGTAGCGCGTGTCGGGGTTCTCGGCCTGCGCCGTGCGGATGGCCTCGCCGGCGGAGAGGAAGATCGGGCCGCCGACGGGCATGACGATGTCCGCGCCCTGCTGGAGGAAGGTCGTCGCCGTGGCGTTGGCCGCGGGGCCGGCCTCGAACGCGCCGACGAACGTGCCGTCCTGCGCCTCGACGTCCCAGCCGAGCACCTGCACGTCTGCGCCGTTCTGCTCGTTGTAGTACTCGGCGCCCAGCACGAAGCCGTCCATGAAGATCGTCACGGGCGGGATGTTGATGCCACCCCACGTGGCGATCGTGCCCGTCTGCGACGAGGCGGCGGCGGCGTAGCCGGCGAGGAACGCGGCCTGGGCCGTGTCGAACGTGATCGGCTGCACGTTGTCGGCCGTGATCGACGAGTCGTCGATGATGGCGAAGTTGACGTCGGGGTTCGCCTCTGCCGCGGCCGACGTGGCCTCGGCGAGCAGGAAGCCGACCGTGACCATCATGTCGCAGCCGTTGTCGAGGAGGTTCTGGATGTTCGACTGGTAGTCGGTCTCCGACTGCGACTCCGCCTGCGATGCCTCGACGCCGAGCTCGTCGGCCGCAGCCTCGAGGCCCTCGAGGCCGAGCTGGTTGAACGACTGGTCGTTGAAGCCGCCCGCGTCCGAGACGATGCAGGGCGAGATGTCCGCGGTGGCCTCGCCGGACTCGGCGGGACCCTCCTCCGGCGCCGAAGCGCAACCGGCGAGCAGAGCCGCGACGCCGAGCGTCGCGAGACCGCCGAGGGCGGTCTTCCGAATGGTCCTCACAGGGATTCCTCCAGTGCATGGGGTGGCCGCGCGTGACGGCCTGGGTACCGGGCAGCCTAGCCAGCCGCGCACGCGCGGAAGGCCGAAAGCGACGAGTCGAAACGTGATCGTTGCAAAGGTGACTCCGGCTCAGTCGTCGGGGTCGCGACGAGGGCCCCGCACCGGTCGGTGCGGGGCCCTCGAGCACGCTCGATCCGCTGCGCGGGACGCAGCGATCGTGCGTCAGAGCAGGATCTGCATGGGCGATGCGATGAGCTGCGCGAGGCGATCGAGCCACCTGGCGGCGACGACGCCGTCGACGGGACGGTGGTCGACCGACAGCGTCACGGTCACGACCGACCCGGCCTCGAGCTCGCCCTCGTCGTTCACGACGGCCCGCCTCGTGGCGGCGCCGATCGCGAGGATCGCCGCCTGCGGCGGGTTGATGATCGCCGAGAACTCGTCGACGCCGAACATGCCGAGGTTGGTGATCGACATCGTGCCGCCCTCGAGCTCCGCCTGCTGCAGGCGTCCCTCGTTCGCGCGGCCGACCGCATCCTTGATCTGCGTCGACAGGGTCGTGAGCGACAGCGACTCGATGCCGCGGATCGTCGGGGTCACGAGCCCGCGCTCGCTCGCGACGGCGATCGAGATGTCGGCCGTCGGGTACGAGACGACGGCGTCGTCGGTCCAGATGACGTTCATCTCGGGCACGTCGACGAGGGCCCGCGCGGCCGCCTTCACGAAGAGGTCGTTGACCGAGATGCGCACGGTCGCCCCCTCGTTGACCTGCGCGCGCAGGGCGAGCAGGGCGTCGACGCGCAGGTCGCGCCGCAGGTAGAAGTGCGGCGCCTCGCGCTTCGACTGCTGCAGCCGCGAGGCGATGATCCTCCGCAGCCTCGTGTGCGGCGTCGCCGTGCCGCCCGCCGGTGCTGCGACGGGGGCGGATGCGGGTGCGGGTGCCGCGGCCGGCGCGGATGCGGGAGCGGCGGCGGGCGCTGCCGGAGCGCTCGCAGCCGACTCCACGTCGGCGCGCACGATGCGGCCGCCGGGGCCGGAGCCGGAGAGCGTGGCGATGTCGATGCCGCGCTCCTTCGCGAGCCGACGGGCGATCGGGCTCGCGAAGCGGCGCTCGCCGTTCGCGCCGGCGGCGGGTGCCTGCGGCGCGGCCGGCGCCTCCGCCTGCGGTGCGGCGGCGGGCTCCGTCTGCGTCTGGGGCTCGGGCACGTCGACCGTCGTGTCCTCGGTCTCGACGGCCTCCTTCGCCTCCTCCTGGTCGATCGTGGGGGGCTCCGCGGGTGCGGCGTCCGCCGCGCTCGAGCCACCGAGCTGCGCCACGAGCGCCTCGGCCTCGCTCGCGGCCTCGCCGGGGGCGAGCAGCACGGCGATGGGGTCGCCGACGGGTACGGTGTCGCCCGACTCGACGAGCAGGGCGTGGATGACGGCGTCGTCGTCGACCTCGATGTCGACGACCGCCTTCTCGGTCTCGACCGACGCGATCGCCGCGCCCGCCGTGACGCTCGCGCCGGCCTCGACGAGCCAGCCCTCGAGCACGGCGGCGTCGGAGTCGGCGGAGACGCCGGGCATCTTCAGGAAGCGTGCCATGGGTGTGTCCAGTCCTTCCCGGCTCAGGCCGTCACGGCGCGGAGCGCGGCGACGATGTCGTGGGTGTGGGCGAGCGCTGCCTTCTCGAGCACCTTCGAGATCGACGGCGACGACTCCGAGCCCTGCACGCGCGTGATGGGCGCGTCGAGCCAGTCGAAGAAGCGTCGCTGGATCTCGTCCGAGAGCCAGCCGCCGTACGACGTGCCCTCCGAGCCCTGCTCGACGATGACGACGCGGTTCGTCTTCTGGATCGACGCGCCGATCGTGTCCCAGTCGACGCTCGCGCGGTCGAGCCAGCGCAGGTCGATGACCTCGCCGTCGACGCCCGACTCCTCGACGGCGTCGAGGGCGCGCTGCACCATCGACAGGTACGAGATGACGGTCGCCTCGGAGCCCTCGCGGCGCACGGCCGCCTTGCCGAACGGCAGGCAGTAGTCGAGGTCCTTCGGTGCGGCGCCGACCGACTTGTAGAGGTCGGCGTCGTGCTCGAGCACCGCGACGGGGTCGCCGAGGCGCATCGCCGTGTTCACGAGGCCGACGTAGTCGAGCGGCGACGACGGCGCGATGATGCGCCATCCGACGCTCGTGGCGAGGATGCCCGCCGGGTCCATCGAGTGCTGCGAGCCGTAGCCCGTGTTCGTGCCGATCTTGATGCGCATCATGAGCGGCATGGCGTGGTCGCCGCCGAACATGTGGCGCGCCTTGCCGATCTGGTTGAACAGCTGGTCGGCAGCGACCCAGAGGAAGTCGGCGTACATGAGCTCGATGACCGGGTAGTACCGACCGTCGAGCGCGAGGCCGCCGCCGAAGCCCGTGAAGGCGTTCTCGCTGATGGGCGTGCCGAGCGTGCGGTCGGGGAAGTCGTCGGCGAGGCCCTTGGTCGCGCCGCGCGAGCCGCCACCGAGGCGGTGGATGTCCTCGCCGAGCGTGACGATCGACTCGTCCTGCGACATGCGACGGTGCATGACGGCTGCGATGACGTCGACGAACTTCCTGTCCTCGAGGTCGTCGGGGCCGAACTCCGCGTTCTCCTGCACGGCGACGTCGGTGATCTCGGGGATCTCGCCGCGGATGCCGTGGTTCAGGAAGGCGGGGTCGGGCCACAGCTCCTCCCGGATGCGCAGCTGCCCGGCCTTGCCGTTCGGGTCGGCCTCGACGACGCGGTCGCCGATGTCGGCCATGACCTTCTTGACGCGGGCCCGCACCTCCTTGGCCTCGTCGGCCGAGAGGATGCCGCGGCGCGTGAGGTGACCCTCGACGATCGCGATGGGGTCGCGGTCGCGCCACGACTTCTCCTCGTCCTTCGTGCGGTAGCCGAAGGCGCTGCCCGGGAAGGGGCCGTTCTGGTGGAAGTAGCGGTAGGTGTCGACCTCGACGACCGTGGGGCCGTTGCCCGCGCGCATGTGGTCGACGGCCAGCTGCATCGCGAGGTGCACCGCGAGGGTGTCCTGGCCGTCGACGCGCCACGAGGGGATGCCGAAGCCGAGGCCGCGACCCGACAGGCGCGCCTCCCCCGTCGCCTCGTCGACGTTCGTCGACACGGCGTACTGGTTGTTCTCGATGAAGAAGCACGTGGGCGTCTTCCACGCGGCGGCGAGGTTGAACGACTCGAGCACCGAGCCGATGTTCACGGCGCCGTCGCCGAAGTAGGTGACCGAGACGTCGTCGGTGCCCGAGTGCTGGCTGGCCCAGCCGAAGCCGACCGCGAACGGCACGGCGCCGCCGACGATGGCGTTCGTGCCCATGGCGCCGGCCTCGGTCCACTGCAGGTGCATCGACCCGCCGCGGCCCTTGCAGTAGCCGTCCTTGAGGCCCGCGATCTCGGAGAGCGCGCGGTAGAGGACGTCCTGCACGGGCTCCGCGATGGCGTCGCGTGCTGCGAAGCCGTTCGGCTGGACGTGGCCGAACGCCTTGGCGAGGAACTGGTGGTGGCCGCGGTGCGAGCCGTTGACGTGGTCGGCGCTGTGCAGCGACAGCGCGCTCCCGACCGCGCCGCCCTCCTGGCCGATCGACGAGTGCGCGGGCCCGTTGATGAGCTTCTGCCCAGCCAGCTCGAGCACGTACTCCTCGAAGGCGCGGATGAGGTGCAGCTGCACGAGCATGGTCTCGAGGAGCGCCGGGTCGGCGGCATCCCAGTCGGCCTTCGTCGTGCGGAGCTCCACCCAGGGCGCGGCGGGCTTCAGCGTGGTCGTCCTTGCCATTGATCCTCATCCTCGATGAATCGGTAGCGCGTGGCTTGTCGGCTCGTGGTGCTGGGTACGGACCCCTCCGCGGCTATGCTCTCGCATGCAGCGCGACGGACGCCGTCGTACTCGTCACCACCGTACCGTACAACTCTATACAAGCATAGATGAGTAGGTGTCGGACCCTCCGTGCAGGGCCGCGCGGAGCGAAGGAGGAGACCCATGGTGGAGAAGCTCGATCGTGAGTCGGCGACCCCGCTCTACATCCAGCTCGCCGACGTCATCCGCGCCAAGATCCAGCGCGGCGACTGGCAGCCCGACCAGCGCATCCCGTCGGAGAACGAGCTCAACCAGCTGTACGGCATCAGCCGCATGACCGCGCGCCAGGTGCTCGCCCGCCTCGTCGACGAGGGCCTCCTCTTCCGTGTGCAGGGCAAGGGCACGTTCGTGTCGCGCTCCAAGATCTCCACGCGCTCCCCCTCGTACCAGGGCATCCGCGAGCAGCTCGAGCAGCAGGGCTACGCGACCGACACCGAGCTGCTCGGCCAGCGCCTCGAGCCCGCGTCGACGCGCGTCGCGCAGGCGCTCGACATCCCCACGGGCACGCCCACGTTCATCGTGCGCCGCCTGCGCCGCGTCGACGGCACGCCCATCAGCGTGCACGAGTCGCACGTGCCCGAGGCGCTCGCGCCGGGCGTCATCGAGCGCGACCTCGTCGCCGAGCAGCTGTGCACCGTGCTCGATCGCGACTTCGGCCTGCGCATGACGAAGGTGCTCGAGACGCTCGAGACCACGGCGGCGTCGGCGAACGACGCCAAGCTGCTCGCGGTGCACGAGGGCACGCCGATCCTGCAGCTCGAGCAGCGCATCTCGTCGCCGTCGTCGAAGCCGTTCGAGTTCACCCGCATCCGCTTCCGCGGCGACATGGTGCGGCTCGAGTTCACGTACGACGTGTAGCGCGCGTCCGCCGAAGGTCAGCAGCCCGGGTCGATCCCGTCGCGATCCGCGCCGACGACGATCGACACCGGCGAGGTCGGCGGGCCGGCCGTGCCCGCATCCGGGTTCTGGTCGAGCACGACGCAGCGCGAGGCGGGATCGGCGCGAGCCCAGGTGACCTGCAGGTTCGCGGCGTCGAGGCCCGCGGCCCCCATCGCGGTGCCGGCATCGGCGAGCGTCATGCCCTCGAGCGACGGGATCGCGGCGTCGGGCGACGTGGACTGCGACCCGTCGCTCACGAGCAGCGTCACCGACGTCCGCGGCAGCACGAGCGCGCCCGCGCCCGGCGACGAGTACTCGATGCGTCCCGCCTCCTGCGCTCCCGCCACCGTGGCGCCGACGACGACCGTGAAGCCGGCGCCCTCGAGCGTCGCGCGTGCCTCGTCGGGCGTCTGCCCCGCCACGTCGGGCAGCGCCACGGCGTTGCCCTGCAGCGTGCTCTCGTCCGGCGGCGCGAACGCGGCACCGGGGTAGCGATCGAGCGCGGCGCCCATCACCTGCGTGAACACCGCGGAACGGCGATCCCACATCGCCCGGCCGCCGACGCTCAGCAGGCCCGTGTCGCCCTGGATGTTGCCGATCCACACGCTCGACGCGATCGACGACGACGCGCCGTTCACCCACGTCTGCACGACGTCGTTGCTCGTGCCGGTCTTCGAGATCACCGGGGCCGGCCCCGGCGGGTCGTTGATCCGGTTGGCGTTCGTCACCTCCTGCAGCACGTACTGCATGACCGAGGCGACCTCGGGCGTCAGCACGCGCTCGCAGTCGCGCGCAGGCATCGCCAGCTCGCTGCCGTCGCGCGCGACGATGCGGTCGATCGCGGTCGGCTCGCAGTGCACGCCACCGCTCGCGATCGTCTGGAACGCCTCCGCCATGCCCATCGGCGTCACGTTGCCCGCTCCGCCGATCAACGCCGGCGGCACCTGGTCGCGCGGGTAGTCGGCGTAGGTGCCGCCCTGCGCCGGGCCCGCGCCCATCCGTTCGGCGACCTCGAAGACGTCGCACACGTCGAGGCGGGTGCCCATCTCCATGATCCCCGTGTTCAGCGAGTTCTCCATGATGCCGACGACGTCGGATCGGGGGAAGCTGCGCCCCTCGTTGTTCTGCGGATCGGCGGGCAGCCGCGAGCCGCAGGACGGGATCTGCCGCGGATGCCGTGACGTGTCGAGCGACGTGCTCACCGAGTAGCCGGCCTCGATCCACGCCGCGAGCGCGAAGATCTTGTAGCCGGATCCCGGCTGGAAGCCCTGACCACCTCCCAGGTCGCTGCCGCCGACGTTGAAGTTCACGCCCGTCTCGAGCTGCGCATCCGCCGAGTCGGTGTTGTCGAAGTCCTTGTTCTGCGCCATCACGAGGATGCGCCCCGACCCCACCTCGAGCATGCTCACGGCGCCGCCGAGCTCGAGCCGCGTCTCGTCGAGCGGCGTGTACTCGTCGAGCACTGCCTGCACCTGCTCGTTGAGGGTGACGTCGATGGACGTGAAGATCTGCAGGCCACCGAGGTCGAACGCGCGCTGGTTCGCGGCCTGATCGGCGCCGAGCAGGAAGGAGCCGTCGGGCTGCGGCAGCTGCAGCGTGCGAGAGACGTAGTCGCAGAAGAAGCCGGTCGAGCCGTAGTACGAGGCCATGCAGCCCGACTCGAGCTCGCTCAGCTGCACGAAGTCGTCGTCGACGGGGATCGCGAGCGCCTCGTCGCGCTCGGCGTCGGTGATGAATCCCACGGTGTGCATGCGCTGGATCACGTAGTCGCGACGCGCCTGGTTGCCCGCGTAGTGCTCGGGCTGCGACAGGTTGAGGTTCGACGGGTACTGCACCGTCGCGAGCAGCGATGCGGCCTCCGCGATCGACAGCTGGCTCGCGTCGATGCTGAAGTAGCGCTGCGCTGCCGCCTGGATGCCGTAGGTCGCGTCGCCGTAGTTCGCGATGTTCAGGTACGCCGCGAGGATCTCGTTCTTCGTGTACCGCTGCTCGAGGGCGATGGCGAAGCGCATCTCCTGCAGCTTGCGCCCGTAGGAGTCGGCGGTCTGATCGGCGCACAGCTCCTCGTCCTGCCGTGCGCCCGTGGTCGGGTCGACGATCGCGCATGCGACCTCGACGATCTGCTGTCGCACCAGCTGCATCGTGAGGCTCGAGGCGCCGCCGGCGCCGACCGGCGAGAGCGCGCGCACGACGGAGATCATGTCGACGCCGCCGTGGTCGTAGAACCGGGCGTCCTCGCCGGCGATCGCCGCGAGCGGCGCCCAGCGTCCTGCCTCCGCGAGCGAGACGATCTGCCTGTTCTGGCTGTAGAACTGGGCGATCGGGATGGCCTCCTGCGCCTCGCCGCGCCCGTAGATCGTCGAGACCTCCGACTGCTCGTCGATCTCCACGAAGTCGGGCAGGCTCTCGAACACGTCGATGCCGCTGTCGGCCGTCTCGGAGGCGACGGCGACGCCGGGCACGACGGTGGCGCTCACGAGGAGGCCGGCGACGACGCTGAAGCCGACGACGCCCAGGAGGCTGCCCAAGAAGGAGCCGGGGGCGTGACGAACGCGAGGACCGGGTGACATGCCCGCACGCTACGTCGTGTCGCTGGCAGATCGGCCAGGGATCTCCTGCACGAGCGCTGGACGCGTCGAGCACGGACATGCCGAGCGCGCGCCGGCCACCCCTGCCCGGCGCGCGCTCGGTCGCTGTGGCGCCGCCTACGAGGCGGCGGCGGCGCGGTGCGCCTCGAGCACGCGCTCGAGCCCCGCGAGGTCGACGAACCCCTCGGGGCCTCGCGCATCCAGCCCCTCGACGAGCGTCGCGGGGGCACCCGGATCCCCGAGCGCCGACACGATGGTCGTCGCCGCCGGGAAGGCGTCGTCGTGCGTGAAGTGGCTCACGGTCACGACGTGGGCCATGCCCGCCGCCGCAGCCGCGGCGGCGCCCGACTGGGAGTCCTCGATCACGACGACGTCGTCGATGCCGACGCCGAGCTCGGCGGCGGCCAGCAGGTAGATGTCGGGGGCCGGCTTCTTCGCCGGCACGACGTCGCCCGCGAAGACGCCCGCCATGCGGGCGCGCTGCTCGGGGCCGACGACGGAGGCGAGCACGGCCTCGACGCTCGCGAGGGCCGACGTGGACGCGCAGGCGACGAGCCAGCCGGCGTCGAGCGCCTCGCCGACGACGCGGGCGATGCCCGGTCGCGGAGGCAGCGCGCCTGCCTCGACGAGCTCGACGTAGAGCGCCGACTTGCGCTTGTGCGCGGCGGCGATGCGCTCGTCGAGCTGCTCGGGCGAGCCGAGGTCGATCTCGGGATGCTGCGCGAGGTACGCCTTCATGCGCTCCTTGCCGCCGCCGACGCGCAGCAGCTCGCCGTACTCCTCCGGGGTCCACCGGAACGGGAGGTCCAGCTCCTCGAACGTGCGGTTGAAGGCGACGAGGTGACCGTCGAGCTCGGTGTCGGCGAGCACGCCGTCGCAGTCGAGCACGAGCGCGCGCGTCATGCGGGCACCGCCGCGCGACGCGCCGAGCCGAAGAGCTCGATGTGCTGCAGCACGGCCTGCTCGACCGCCGAGCCGATCTGGTCGAACAGCCTCACGGGCTCCCACTTGCCGGCGCGCTCGGCCTCGGCGAGGTGATCGCGCGATGCGTGCATGTAGGCGAGCTTGACGGCGGTGGAGATGTTGATCTTCGAGACGCCTGCGTCGATGAACGCCTGGAACTCCTCGGCCGACAGGCCCGTGCCGCCGTGCAGCACGACGGGGATGTCGGTGAGCGCGGCGAGGCGCGCGACGCGGTCGACGAGCAGCACGGGCGAGGCCTTGTAGAGGCCGTGCGCGGTGCCGAGCGCGGGCGCGATGAGGTCGGTGCCCGTCTCGGTCGCGACGCGCACGAGCTCCTCGTCGGCGTAGAAGTGCACGTTCGGGTCGTCGGAGCCGACGCCGTCCTCGACGCCCACGATGTTCTCGATCTCGCTCTCGACGTCGACGCCGGCGGCGTGCGCCTCGGCGACGACCTCGGCGGTCTCGGCGACGGCGGTGTCGAAGTCGCGGTCGGAGGCGTCGAAGAGCACCGACGACCAGCCGTGCGCGATCGCCTCGGTGATGACGGCGCGCTGCGGGCAGTGGTCGAGGTGCAGGGCGACCGGCACGGATGCGGCATCGGCGGCGGCCTGGGCCGCCGAGGCGAGCACGGCGGCGCCGAAGTACTGCACGGTCTTCACCGACGTCTGCAGGATGATCGGCGAGCCGACCGAGTCCGCGGCCTTGACCGCCGAGGCGATCGAGAGGCCATCGACGATGTTGACGGCGGGGACGGCGTACCCGTCGGTGCGTGCGGCGAGGCAGAGCTCGCGGGTGCTAGCGAAGGCCATCGGACCATCTCCTCCTTGCGTCACGGGCATCGTCGCCCGGTGCCGGGTCTGTCTCCATGACAAGTCTATACAACACTGGACAACTGAGCCAAGTCGCGGCGAGCGAGGGGGCGGGGGCGGCTCAGAGGCCGCCGCCCGCCTCTCCGGCGCGCGCGAGCACGCGCTCGACGAGCGCGTCGTCCCATCGGCCCGCGAAGAGCAGCAGATCGGCGAGCGTCATGCGGTCGCGCATGAACGGCAGCGCCGCGAGCGCCCAGCGCGCACGATCGGCATCCACGCTCGGCGTGAGGGTCGAGAACGTCGCGGGGGCTCCCCAGGCGGCGAGCGCCGCGGCGCACGACGCGGGGTCGCCCGCGAGGCGCTCGAGCTCGGACCGATGCCGCTCGCGGTCGTCGAGGAAGGCCGCGACGCCGTCGCGCTGCTCCTGCCACCTCGCGACCTTGCGCTCGACGGCGATCCAGCACTCCTCGCCGAGCGCGCCCGACGGGTCGACGGGCGCCCACGTCGCGAGCACGCGCTCGCGCAGGTCGGCGGGTGGCTGCAGGTCGTCGACCGCGACGTCGAGGATGCGCTCGTCGTGCAGCGCGACGTCCCAGAGCGCAGCGGCGACGACGCTCGCGACGCCCACCTGGGCGCCGTGCAGATCGTGCTCGACGTGCTCGGCCATCGCCCGCATGTCGAGCACGTGGCTCAGCAGGTGCTCGCAGCCCGACAGCGGCGCGGTCGACCCGGCGGCGCCGATCATGAGGCCGCCGAGCGTCAGGGCGTCGACGAGGCCCGACATGCGCTCGGCGTCGCTCGCCTCCGGCGCGGTCATGGCGACGACCGCATCGCGCACCGGCGCCGTGAAGGCATCCGAGTACGGTCCCGGGTCGACGCCGAGCGCGCATGCGAGGTACCAGTCGGCGGGCGAGGTCCACACGGCGACGGCATCGCCGACGCCCGAGCGCGTGAGGCGGTCGGGTGCGTCGGCGAGCACGTCGTGGTCGATGACGAGGGCGGCGGGCCAGGCGCTCGGCGACGTGCGCTTCGCACCCTTCTGCACGAGCACCGACAGGGAGTCGGCGAAGCCGTTGACGGATGCGGCGGTCTGCACGGCGACCACGGGCACGCCGAGCCGGGCCCCGACGACCTTCGCGAGGTCGGTCACGGTGCCCGAGCCGACCGAGACGATGAGCTCGGCGCCCTCGGCGTCGACTGCCGTCGCATCCACGGTCGCCTCGTCGAGCACGACGCCGTGCTCCCCCGCCGGTGCGACGACGTGGTGCAGCTCGTAGCGCTCGGCCAGCTGCGCCTCGACGCGCGCGTCGACGTCGTCGCCGCCGACGCACTTCGGCACGCCGTCGCCCAGCAGCACGACGGAGCCTCCCGCGAGGAGGGACGCGGCGAGCGAGCCGACGGCGTCGAGCGCGCCGGGCCGCGAGGTCGTGGTCATGGCGCCGCCCGAGTGCTCGAGCGAGGCGCGTGCGAGATCCGTCATGCGCGGGCCTCCCGATCGGCGTCGACGAAGGCGTCGACGAGGTGGTCGATCTGCCCCAGCACGATGTCGGGGCGGTGCTCGTCGGGCGCGGCTGCGAGCATCGCCTCGTCGGTCTCGCCCGTCATGACGAGCGCCGAGGCGATGCCCGAGTTGCGGGCGAAGAGCATGTCGGTCGAGAGGCGGTCGCCCACCATGACCGTGCGCGCCGGGTCGATGCCCGTGTCGCGCTGGATGATGTCGAAGAGGTCCTTCGACGGCTTGCCGAACACCGCCTCGCACTCGACCTGCGTGCCCGCCGTGATCGCAGCCGTGATGCACGCGGCATCCGGCTCCCCCCTGCCGCCCGGGAACGGGCAGAAGCGGTCGGGATTCGTCGTCACGAGGCGGGCGCGCTTGTGGAACCACAGCGCGTCGAACGCGATCTGCAGCTTGCGGTACTCGAACGTGCGGTCGTACGAGGAGATGACGAGGTCGATGCGCTCGGCATCGTCGCTCATGGGGATGCCCGCTGCGGCGAGCGCATCCACGAGCGGCTGCTCGCCGATGGGGAAGACGACCTTGCCGGGCATCTCGCGCTCGATCCAGTGCACCGTCGCGACGAGGCTCGTGTAGACGTCTTCGACCGGCGTGGGCAGGCCGAGGCGCGCGAGGCGGTCGGCGTAGTCCTGGGGCGACTTCGTGGGGTTGTTGCTGCAGAACAGCACGCGCTTGCCGTGCGCGCGCAGCGTCTCCACGAGGCGCTGGGCGCCGGGGAGGAGCCCCTCGCCGAGGTAGATCGTGCCGTCGAGGTCGAACAGGTAGGCGTCGAACTCGGCGATGGCGTCGATGGGGGTCGGCTCCGTCATGGCGTCGGGCGCTCCTTCGAGGGATCGTGCGACCGGCCGGCCCTGCAGCAGGGCCGGCCGGTCGAGGGGATGGGTCAGACGGCGATGGGCTCGGGCTGCGTCGTCGCGCCTGCCTGCTGCTTCGTGGCCGCAGCGTACGCCGCCGCCTTCCGCGTCGCGACCTGCAGCTGGTCCCAGACCTTCGCGTTCGCCTCGCGGATGGCGCGGTACGCGGTGAAGAGCTCGGTGTAGACCGCGGTCTTCTCGAGGTCGGGCTCGTACTCGCGCACGATCTCGACCGTCGCATCCGCACCCTCGGCGTAGCTGGCGTAGACGCCCGAGCCGACGCCCGCGACGATCGCCGCGCCCTTGGCGCCGAACTCCGAGCCCGCGGGCACGATGATGCGGCGACCGAGCACGTCGGCGAAGATCTGGCACCAGACGGCGCTGTTCGCGCCGCCGCCTGCCAGGCGCACCGTCTGCACCTCAGTGGGGATGGAGTCGAGGCAGTCGCGGATGCCGTATGCGACGCCCTCGTAGATGGCGCGCAGCATGTCGCTGCGGTCGTGCGTGCCGGTGAGGCCCGAGAACGAGCCGCGCGCGGAGGGCTTCACGAACGGCGCGCGCTCGCCGCCGGGCGCGAGGTAGCCGTGGAAGATGACGCCGCGGGCGCCGATGGGCGTCGCGAGGATGCGCTCCTCGAGGTGCGCGAACAGCGCCTGACCGGCGACCTCGGCGTCGGCCTGGAAGGCGGCGCCGAACTCGCGCAGGAACCAGTCGAGGTTCGGGGTGCACGAGTTCATGCCCATCGCGCGGATCCACGTGTCGGGGCCGTGCGGGATCGTCCAGCCCACGTCCTGCGGCTCGAAGCCCTTCGACACGTCGTCGGTGCACACCGTGACGATGCCCGCCGTGCCGATGACGGCCATGCAGTCGCCGGGGCGCACGACGCCGACGCCGAGCGACGACGCGGTGATGTCCATCTGACCCTTGTAGACGGGCGTGCCCGCGACGAGGCCCGTGCGCTCGGAGGCGGCGTCGGTGACGGTGCCTGCGACGTCGGTCGGGGCCTTGATGGGCGGCAGCACGTGGCTGACGCGGTCGATGCCCCAGATGGTGTTCACCTGCTTCGACCACTGGCGACCGGCGGTGTCGATGCCCGAGAGGCTCGCGTCGGAGGGATCGGTGGACAGGTCGCCGGTGAGGTTGAACTCCACCCAGTCCTTGCACCACAGCGTCGTGGCGCCCTCGAGCACCTCGGGCTCGTTGTCGGCGCGCCAGCGCAGCACGGCCGAGGTCGTGCCCGCGTAGGGGCCGGTGCCGGTGATGGCGAACTGGCTCGTGACGGTGCCGTTCGCGTACCAGTCGTCGATGATGCCGCCCGCGCGTCCGTCGGTCCAGAGGATCGCGGGGCCCTTGGGGCGCCCCGTCGCGGAGTCGACGAGCCACACGCCGTCGCCCTGCCCCGTGACCGACACGGCGACGATCTCGCTCGCGTCGACGCCGGAGCCCGCGATCGCGTCCTTGATCGCGTCGGCCGCGGCCTCCCAGACCTGGTCCATGTCCTCCTCGGCCAGATGCGGCTCGGGGCTGTCGATGCCGACGCTGTGCGCGCCGCGCGAGAGCTCGGTGCCTGCGCGGTCGAAGACCGCGGCCTTGAGCACGGACGTGCCGGCGTCGATTCCCAGGATGTACTCGCCCATGGGGGCTCCTCCTCGTCGTTGAGGTCTGATCTGGGCCGGGCGCCGCCGGGCGGCGGTGCGCGACTGCCGGCAATCATATAGACATGTATGGACTTGTCTCTAGTCCCACATGCAGGATGGGATGGAGGCATCCCCCAGGGGCACCGATCGCGAAGGAGCGAGGACCGTGCGAGCGCTCGTGAAGCATGCAGGAGGCGTCGGCATCGAGGAGGTGGCCGAGCCCGAGCTCGAGCCCGGGCACGTGCTCGTCGACGTCGCCCACGCCGCGGTCTGCGGCACCGATCGCGCAGCCCTCGACGGCGGCCACGACGTCGGCTCGGGGACGCGCACCCTCGGACACGAGGCCTCCGGGCGCATCGTCGCGATCGCCCCCGGTGGCGTGCGCGACGACCTGCGGGTGGGCGACCGCGTGACGTTCGAGACGGATGCGTACCTCTGCATGCGCTGCGACGCGTGCCGCACCGAGCAGTACAACCGGTGCCCGAACCGCAGGGGCATCGGCACGACGGCCGACGGCGCGCTCGCCGACCGCATCGCGATGCCCGAGCGCGCGATCCACGTGCTGCCCGACTCGGTCTCGCTCGTCGAGGCTGCGCTGACCGAGCCGCTCGCGATCGCGGTGCACGCCGTCGTCGAGCAGTCGCCGTCGCTCGTCGGCGAGGTCGTCGTCGTGATCGGGCCCGGGGCCATCGGGCAGCTGTGCGCGCGCGTCGCTCGCGCGGTGGGAGCGACGGTCGTGCTCGTCGGCCGTTCGCGGCACGCGGCATCGCTCGCGAAGGCACGGAACGCGGGCATCGACGTGGTGGTGGATGCCGAGACCGAGGACCTCGATGCGATCGTGCACGGGCTCACGGGCGGCCGCGGCGCGCACTCGGTGTTCGAGTGCTCGGGCGCGACGAGCGTGGCGGAGTCCTCGCTGCCGCTGCTGCGGCGCGGCGGCCGGCTCGTGCTCGTCGCGTTCTTCCAGACCGCGCCCGCGTTCGACGTCGACCGGCTCATCCACCACGAGCTCGAGATCGTCGGCTCGCGCGGCAAGCGCCCGTCGAGCTACCGCACGGCCCTCGCGCTCATGGCGTCGGGCGCCGTGCGCGTCGAGCCGCTCATCTCGGCGCGACTCCCCCTCGAGTCGTGGGCCGACGGCCTCGACCGCGTCGCCCGCGGCGAGAAGGTCGTGTTCGACGTGGCGCCGTAGCCCTCCCCACCGGCTGGTCGAGGAGCGCGTCGCCGACGGCGGCTGGCTGCGCGAGCGGCCTCCTCGACGAGCTGGAGCGCATGTCGGCGCGGACGGCCATGGTGGGATGAGCGCATGCATCCCGCGACCGCCGACGCCTGCACGCGCGCCCACGCGCATCGGCTCGTGCTCGGCGCCGTGCAGCCGGCGATCGACGCCGCGACGATGGCGCTGCTCGACGGCGTCGACGACGAGCGGGTCACGGCGCTCGCCGCCATGCATCCCGACGAGACGCCGTCGGTCGTCGACGCCACGATCGCGAGCGCGCACGAGGCGCTCGGCATCGAGCTCGCGGCGATGACGTTCCAAGAGGCCGTCGCGATCGTCGCGCGCGAGCTGCTGCTGGAGCACCTCGCGAACGACCGGTCCCTGCGCGACATCGCCGCGTGGGCGCACGACGTCGTCGGTCATCACGATGCTGGGCCGATCGAGCCGCTGCTCTCGCTCGACGACGCGTTCAATACCTCGGCGCTCTTCCCACATCCGTCGTCGACCGTCGTCGAGGTGATCGCGGCGACTGCAGACGTCGTAACGCGGTGGCGGCCGGCGTCGCTGGGCTGACGGCACCCCACCACCACGAGTGGTCGTCGAACGCTCGCCGGACGGTCCCACCAGCTGGTCGAGGAGGCCCCGAGCGCAGCGAGGAGCCGTCACGAGACCACGCGACGCACCCGCCCGACGCGACCATGCGCATGGCCGGGCAGGAGCCGCGGTCGCGGGGTCTCGTGACGCGTGCTCGCCCAGGGGCTCGCGCGCTCCTCGACCAGCTGGTGGTGGAGGCGCGCTCGTCCTTCGTGACGTCCTCCTCCTTCCAGCCGGTCGAGGAGGCCCCGAGCGCAGCGAGGAGCCGTCACGAGACCACGCGACGCACCCGCTCGACGCGACCACGCGCGCGGCCGGGCAGGAGCGGCCGTCGCGGGGTCTCGTGACGCGTGCTCGCCCAGGGGCTCGCGCGCTCCTCGACCAGCTGGCGGTGGAGGCGCGCTCGTCCTTCGTGACGTCCTCCTCCTTCCAGCTGGTCGAGGAGGCCCCGAGCAGGCGAGGAGCCGTCACGAGACCACGCGACGTACCCGCTCGACGCGACCATGCGCGTGGCCGGGCAGGAGCCGCGGTCGCGTGGTCTCGTGACGCCTGCTCGCTGCGCTCGCGCGCTCCTCGACCAGCTGGTGGGTGCAGGACCGCCGCATCCGCAGGGCTGGATGCGAGGATCGAGGCATGCAGCCCAACCCGCAGTACCGCGTCGAGGACCCCGAGTTCGTGCGCGCGCTCGTCGGCACGCATCCGTGGGCCACCGTCGTGAGCCACCTCGACGGCGCTCCCGTCGCATCCCATACGCCCCTGCTGCTCGACGAGGCGCCGGGCGCGAACGACGGCGACGCCCTCGCCTTCGTGACCCATCTCGGCCGCGCCGACGCTCGGCTGCACGGCCTCGTGGGCGGTGGCGCCACGGGGCGCGGCACGATGCTCGTCGTGATCCAGGGCGACCACGACTACGTCTCCCCCACCTGGTACCTCGGCGCCGACGACGGCCAGGTGCCGACGTGGAACTTCGAGGCCGTGCACGCCGTGTGCGACGTCGAGGTCGTGTCGCACGACGAGAACGTCGCGACCCTCGAGCGCCTCGTCGCCCACTTCGAGGGCGACCGGCCGGGCGCGAAGCGGCTCGACGTCGACGACGAGACGAACCTCGGCCTCGCGATGGGCACGACGGGCCTGCGCCTGACGGTGCGCTCGTGGACGGCGAAGTCGAAGCTGTCGCAGAACAAGTCGGCCGAGACGCGGGCGAGCGTCATCGCGCATCTGCGCGGCATCCACCCCGGCCTCGCCGAGCGCATGCAGGCGTCCCTCGACGCCGATCTCGCAGCGACCCCAACCGAACCGGCGACCTCTGCGTCGTAGGGGGTAGAGGGATGGCTGCGCACTGGGAGACCGTCGTGACCCGACTGGTCGCAGAGCGCGGTGCTGCCCTCACCCGATACGCCGCGCTGCTGTGCGGCGACGACGAGGAGGCGAGGGACCTGGTGCAGGATGCGCTGGCCGCGACGTTCGGTCGCCTTCGGAACGGCTTCGAGGTCGAGCAGGCCGAGGCGTACGTGCGGCGTGCGATCGCGAACCGCTTCCTCGACCGGGCGCGCAGGCGGCAGCGGTGGCAGCGCATCCGTCCGCTCGTCGTGCCGCACGAGCGCCTCGACTCTGGCTCGACGCTCACCGGCGCGCACCTCGACATGGCGGCGCGGCTCGAGCGGCTGAGCCCGCGCGAGCGGGCATGCGTCGTGCTGCGCTACTACGAGGACCGGTCGGTCGACGAGACGGCGAAGGAGCTCGGCATCGCGCCGGGCTCGGTGAAGCGGTACGTGAGCGACGCCATGGCGAAGCTGCGCGAGCAGCTCGCCACCGAGGAGACGACGCAGCAGGAGGGGGCGTGATGGACGACGACGAGCTGCGCGAGCGCCTGCGCGCGATGCCCGAGCCGACGACGGCGATCGACGTCGACGCCGTCGTGACGGACGCGCGTCGGCGCCGCCGCCCGAAGGTGATCGGCACCGGCGTGGCCGTGGGGGCCGCGTGCCTCGCCTTCCTGGCGCCCGTCGTCGTGCCGGGGCTGCTCGGCCCCGACCCCGTGACGTCGACGCTGCAGGAGGCGGGCGTCGCCGAGCAGGGCGATTCGGGTGCCGAGCCAGAGGCGCCAGCACCCGCCGCGACCAGCGAGGCGCCGACGAGCGCCGAGGAGGCGCAGCCGACCGACCAGGCGGATCCGGCCCCGACGTACTACGGCGACCAGGGCGCGTCTGGGTGCCCATTCACGGAGGCCGACGTCCTGCAGCCCGGGCTCGTGCTCTCGTTCGCCGCCCCGCCAGCCGACGGCGTCACGACGCTGCTCGTGGAGAACCAGTCGTCCGCGGCGATCGTGGTGCGCATCGGCGACGTCGGCGTCGCGACGTACGCGGGCGGCGTGCTCGCCGGGCTCTCGGTGCTCGACCCCGCTTCGTCGCTCGACGGGCCCGTGCTCCGGCTCGCGCCCGGCGAGGTCGCGTCGCTCGACGTCGCCGTCGACCTCCACCCGGTCGGATGCGGCGGCTCGGGTGGTCTCGGAGGGATCACGCTGCCGCTCGTCGCCATCGCGCTCGGCGAGGACGCAGTCGTGCAGCAGCGTCTCGCCCTCGGCACGGCACCGTGAGTCGTTCGCTCAGAGCACTCCCACGTCCCCGCATTCCCAAGGTTCTCGCGTAGACCCGCCGGGTAGGCTCGCGCCGAAGCGACCACCCGAGGGGGGATGGATGCCCACCAGCATCGTCAGAGGCATCGTGGCTGCCGGCATCGCGGCGGCTGCGGGGCTCGGCCTGAGCGCGGGGGCGCTCGTGACCGAGGACCCCGTCGACCTCGGCGGCGACGTGTTCGTCGACGAGACGGGGCAGTTCGACGTCGGCGAGGTCACGGCTGCGCTCGAGGCCGTCAACGCCGAGTCCGACGTGCAGGTGTACGCCGTCGTGGTGTCGTCGTTCGACGGCCTCGCCCAGGGCGACTGGTCGAACCAGGCGGCGACCGCGTCGGGCCTCTCCGCGGACTCGGTGCTGCTGTCGATCGCGATCGACGACGGCCAGTACGGCACGTCGACGGGTTCGGGCGTCGACCGCTCGACCGACCAGATCGACGACGCCGCGACGAACTACCTCGAGCCCGCGCTGAACGACGGCGACCTCGAGGGCGGCATCGCCGCCTTCGCCGATCGCATCGCCGAGGATGCGGCGACGCCCGGCGAGACGGCGGTGCAGACCGGCGGCGCCGTCGTCGGCGGCATCGCCGTCGTCGGCGTGGGCGCGGGCGTGACCGCGCTGCTCGTGCGACGGAGCCGCAAGAAGAAGGCGGCGAAGGCGGAGGTCGAGCAGCACCAGCTGAGCCTCGACCAGCTCAAGCAGCGCGCCGACATCGCGCTCGTGCAGCTCGACGACACCGTGCAGCAGTCCGAGCAGGAGCTGCAGTTCGCCGAGGCGCAGTTCGGCGACGAGCCCGTCGCGCAGTACGCGCAGGCCGTCGAGCGCGCGAAGGGCGGCCTGCGCGAGGCGTTCCAGCTGCAGCAGCAGCTCGACGACGCCTTCCCCGACACCGACCAGGAGCGGCACGACTGGTCGAGCCGCATCCTGCAGATCGCCGAGGGCGCCACCGCCGAGCTCGGCAGCCAGGCGAAGGGATTCGAGCAGCTGCGCGACCTCGAGCGCACGGCTCCGCAGGCGCTCGAGGCTGCCGCGAAGGCCCGCACGGAGCTCGACGCGCGCATCGCGAACGCCAAGCAGATCCTGGACCGCCTCGACGACCGCTACACGGGCCACTCCATCGCGCCCGTGCAGCAGAACATCGCGGGCGCCGAGCGCCTGCTGCCCGCGATCGACGAGGCCGTCGCGCAGGGCCGGGGCGCGCAGGGCGGCCAGGCGGCCGTCGCCGTGCACGCCGCCGAGGCTGCCATCGCGCAGGCGCGGTCGCTGCTCGCCGGCGTCGAGCGCGCGGGCGACGACCTCGCCGCGACCGAGGAGCAGCTGCGCGCGCTCGTCGACGACACCGTCAACGACGTCGCGGTCGCCAGGTCGCTGCCGCGAGGCGCCACCGACCTCGCGCCGATCATCCAGCTCGCCGAGCAGGCGATCGCCGACGCGCGTCGCTCGCCGGTTGACGTCGCCGAGGTGCTGCCCAGGCTGCAGCGCGCGAACGACACGCTCGAGCAGGCGACGGGGCAGTCGCGCGAGGAGTCCGACAGGCAGGGACGCGCAGCCTCGTCGCTGCAGGGCTGGCTGACGTCGGCGCGGCAGAACATCGATGCGGCGGAGCAGTTCCTCTCCACCCGTCGCCTCGCGGTCGGCTCGCACGCTCGCCAGATGCTCGCGCTCGCGCAGGAGGACCTCGCGCAGGCGCTGCGCATGCAGTCGTCCGACGTCGCGGCTGCGACCGACGCTGCGCGCCGCGCGTCCGAGCGCGCCGAGCAGGCGATGCGCGATGCCGACGACGACGTGCGCGGCTACGGCGGCGGCGGCATGACCGGCGGCTTCGGCTCCCGCAACCCGTACTACCGAGGGCGTCGCGGCGTCCGCGACGGCTTCGACGGCGACGGCATCGGCGGCGGCATGGGCAACATCGGCGGCGCCGTCATGGGCGGCGTGCTCGGCTCGGTGCTCGGCAACATCCTCATGGGCGGCTCCCACCACGGCGGCGGCGACTGGGGTGCCTCGGCATCCGGCGGCGACGGCGGCGGCTTCTTCGGCGGAGGCGACGGCGGCGGCTTCTCGGGCGGCGGCGGCGACTTCGGCGGCTTCTTCGGAGGCGGCGGCAGCTTCGGCGGCTTCGACGGCGGTGGCGGCGACTTCTGAGTCGGCGCCGACCGCGACCCTCATCCATCCACACCATCCAGACCTCGACGGCACTCGAAAGGCAGATCATGTCCAAGCAGTCCATCCTCGGCCGCATCGCGCAGCTCGCGCGGGCGAACGTCAACGCGCTCCTCGACCAGGCCGAGGATCCCGCGAAGATGCTCGACCAGCTCGTGCGCGACTACACGAACTCGATCGCGGAGGCGGAGCAGGCCATCGCGCAGACCATCGGCAACCTGCGCATGCAGGAGCAGGACTACCAGGAGGACGTGCGCGCGTCGCAGGACTGGGGTCGCAAGGCGCTCGCCGCCAGCCAGAAGGCCGACCAGCTGCGCGGCGAGGGCTCGTCGGACGCCGACAAGTTCGACAACCTCGCCAAGGTGGCGCTGTCGAAGCAGATGCAGGCGGAGTCGGAGGCGCGCTCGGCCGAGCCCGGCATCCGCTCGCAGACCGAGGTCGTCGACAAGCTCAAGGGCGGCCTCGACACCATGAAGCAGAAGCTCGACGAGCTGAAGTCGAAGCGCTCCGAGCTCATCGCACGCCAGAAGACCGCGCAGGCGCAGTCGCAGGTGCACGACGCGATCAAGTCGATCGACATCATGGACCCGACGAGCGAGATCGGCCGCTTCGAGGAGAAGATCCGCCGCGAGGAGGCGAAGGTGCTCGGCCAGCAGGAGCTCGCGGCCTCGAGCCTCGACGCGCAGTTCGAGGCGCTCGAGAACCACGACCGCGACATCGAGATCGAGGCGCGCCTCGCCGAGCTGAAGCGCGGCCAGCAGCAGGCCGTCACGTCGGGCCAGCAGCAGTCGGCCGTCACCGACGGCACGGTCGACGCGGAGGTCGTCGACCGCTGATCGGCGGCACGGATGCGAGGGGGCGCGCCTGCGGGTGCGCCCCCTTCGTCGCCCTCCTGCCGCTGCTCCGCCGTCGACCGACCCGCTGGTCGAGGAGGCCCCGAGCGCAGCGAGGAGCCGTCACGCGACCTCGCGACGTGGCCGCTCGGCGCGACCATGCACGTGGCTGGGCAGGAGCGGCGGTCGCGTGGTCTCGTGACGCGTGCTCGCTGCGCTCGCGCGCTCCTCGACCAGCTGGTGGGGAGTCGAGCGGAGAACGGCAGCCGTCCCTACCGCCGCGGGCGGTACAGCCGCAGCGTGAGCGACGACGCCACCACGAGCACGCTCGACAGCGCCATCGCGAGGCCCGCGAGCATCGGCGTGAGCAGCCCGGCCATCGCGACCGGGATCGCGATGGTGTTGTAGGCGAACGCCCACACGAGGTTGAGGCGGATCGTCGCGAGCGTGCGGCGCGACAGCGCGATGGCGTCTGCGGCGGCCTCGAGGTCGCCGTGCACGAGGGTGACGTCGGCGGCGTGCTGCGCGGCATCCGTGCCGGTGCCCATCGCGATGCCGAGGTCGGCGGCGGCGAGCGCCGCCGCGTCGTTGACGCCGTCGCCCACCATCGCGACCGAGCCCTGCGCCTGCGCGGCACGCACGGCATCGACCTTGTCGGCGGGGGTCGCCGCGGCCGTGACGTCGTCGATGCCGACCTCGCGGGCGACGGCGTGCGCCGCGCGCGGGTTGTCGCCCGACACCATGGCCACGCGCACGCCCATGCGGGCGAGGCGGGCGACGGCGGCGGCGCTCGTGGCGCGCACCTCGTCGCGCACGGCGAGCACGCCGCGAGCCGCGCCGTCCCACGCGACGACGACCGTGGTCGCGCCACGTGCCTCGGCCTCGTCGAGCGCGGCGGCGAGGGATGCGGGCAGGGGAGCGGCCCACGCATCCGCGATCCACGCCGCCGAGCCCGCCTGGGCAGCGCGCTCGTCGACGACGCCGTGGATGCCGAACCCGGCGGCCGCCTGCACCGACGCCGCGGCGGGCGCGTCGGGCGCCGCGGCGACGATCGCCTTGGCGATGGGGTGCTCGCTGCCGCGCTCGAGCGATGCGGCGACGCGCAGCACGCGCTCGGCGTCCTCGCCGTCGGCGACCGTCGTCGTCTCGAGGCGCATGCGGCCGGCGGTGATGGTGCCGGTCTTGTCGGCGAGCAGCACGCGCACGCGGCGCGCGGCCTCGAGCACGCGAGCGTCGCGGATGAGGATGCCGAGTTCGGCGCCCGTCGTCGTGCCGGCGAGGAGCGCGGTGGGCGTCGCGAGGCCCAGCGCGCACGGGCACGCGATGATGAGCGTCGCGATCGCGGCGGTGAAGGCGCGCTGCACGTCGCCGGTGGCGACGATCCAGCCGACGAGCGTCAGCACCGAGAGCGCGACGACGACGGGCACGAACACCGACGAGATGCGGTCGGCGATGCGCTGCACCGCCGTCTTGCCCTCCTGCGCCTGCTCGAGCAGGCGGGCGATGCGGGCGAGCTCGGTGTCGCCGCCGACGGCCGTCGCGCGCACCACCAGCACGCCCGAGCCGTTGATCGTCGCGCCGACGACGGGCGACCCCTCGGTGACCTCGACGGGCATCGACTCGCCCGTCACGAGCGACGCATCGACCGTCGAGGCGCCCTCGACGACGATGCCGTCGGCGGCGATCTTCTCGCCGGGCACGACGCGGATGCGGTCGCCGACGACGAGGGCGTCGACGGGCACGCGCTCCTCGCCGGCGGCGGTGAGGCGCGTGGCCTCGCGGGCGCCGAGCCGCGCGACGGAGCGCAGCGCGTCGACGGAGCCTCGGCGTGCGCGGTGCTCGATGAGGCGCCCCGCGAGCAGGAAGGCCGTGACGGCCGCGACGACCTCGAGGTAGAGGCCAGCGTGCTCGCCGGTCGAGAGCAGCCCCTCCATGTGCATGCCCATCTCGCCGGCGCCACCCCACACGAGGGCCCACACCGACCAGAGGTAGGCGGCGGTGACGCCGAGCGACACGAGCGTGTCCATCGTCGTGGCGCCGTGGCGCAGGGCCAGCGCGGCGGCGCGGTGGAACGGCCATGCCGAGTAGGCGGCGATGGGCGTCGCGAGCACGAGCGACAGCCACTGCCACCCCTCGACCTGCAGCGCGGGCACCATGCCCATCGCGACGACGGGCGTGCCGAGCACGGCGGCGACGAACAGCCGCCACACGAGCGGCGAGTCCGAGCGCTCGCGGTCGGGCTCGGGCAGGGATGCGCCGTACCCGGTGGCCTCGACGGTCGCGATGGCGTCGGCGACGGACGTGCCCGCGGGCAGCGTCACGTGCGCGACCTCGGTCGCGTAGTTCACGGTCGCCTCGACGCCGGGCATGCGGCCGAGGCGCCGCTCGATGCGAGCGGCGCACGACGCGCACGTCATGCCCTGAATCTCGAGGTCGACGACCTCGGTGGGCATCAGTCGACGAGCGTGTAGCCGGCCTCGTCGACCGCGGCGCGCACGGCGGCGAGGTCGAGGGGGCCGTCGGCGTCGACGCGCACGGTGGAGGTGCCGCCTGCGACGAGCTCGACCTCGACGGCGCGCACGCCGGCGATCGCGCCGAGCTCCTCGCGCACGGACGACACGCAGTGGCCGCACGTCATGCCGGTCACGGCGAAGTCCTGCGTCTGCGCGGGGGCTGCCGTCTCGGCGGCGCCACCGCCGCAGCATCCGCCGCCGCAGCAGCCGCCCTGCTCGGCGACCTGCGGCGCGGTGGTGATCTCGACGTCCTGCTGCACGATGGTGCTCCTTCTCGTCACGAGCGGACGAGCCGGCCGATGGCCTGGCTCGCCTCGCGGATCTTCTCGTCGGCGACCGTGCCCCCGGACCTCGCGGCCTCGGCGACGCAGTGCGCCAGGTGGTCGTCGAGCAGCTGCAGCGCGACGGTCTCGAGCGCCTTCGTGGCGGCGGAGACCTGCGTGAGGATGTCGATGCAGTAGGTGTCCTCCTCGACCATGCGCGCGATCCCGCGCACCTGGCCCTCGGCTCGCTTGAGCCTGCGGAGGATCGCCTGCTTGTCCTCGGCGTAGCCGTGGCTGTGCTGCTCCATGCCGCAACCATACCCCTTGGGGGTATGGCGAGTCCAGGATGCGCGCAGCCCGGGAGCGCCGACATCCCGCGATCGAAGGGTGCGGGGTCGTACAGTGACCGCGTGACCACCGACGCACGCGCCGCCGCCGAGGCGAAGCTGGCAGGGCGCGACCTCACGCTCGACCTCGCACGCGTCGTGTGCGTGCTGCTCGTCGTCGTCGTGCACCTGCTCTTCGCGGGCGTCTCGGTGAGCGACGACGGCATCGCGCTCGAGCGCACGCTCGAGCTGCAGACCTGGTTCCCCGCGGCGACGTGGTTCGGCCTCATCATGCCGCTGTTCTTCGTCGTCGGCGGCTTCGCGTCGGCCGCCGGCTTCCGCAGCGCGCGCCGCCGCGGCGACGATCCCGAGGACTTCGCCCGCGTGCGCCTCGCCCGCCTCGCGCGCCCGTCGCTGCCGCTGTTCGTCTTCTTCGCGGTCGTGCTGGGCGTCGCGGCGCTGCTGCCGGTCGACCCCGCGTTCGTCGACGGCGTCGCGGTCGGCGTCGGCTCACCGCTGTGGTTCCTCGCGTCGTACATGCTCGTGCAGGCGCTCGCGCCGATCCTCATCGAGTGGCACGAGCGACGGCCGAGGACGACGCTCGCCGTGCTCGTGGCCGCTGCGTGCCTCACCGACCTCGTGCGCATCCTCGCGGGCGAGCCGCTCGTGGGCCTGCCGAACGTCGCCTTCGTGTGGCTCGCGGTGCAGCAGCTCGGATTCTGGATGCACGACGGCTGGTTCGCCGCGCGCCGCTGGTGGCAGCTCGCGCTCGTCGTCGTGGTCGCGTACGCGATCCTCCTCGTCGTGGTGCGCGTGGGCGACTACTCGACGAACATGCTCTCGAACCAGTTCCCGCCGACGGTGCCGCTGCTGCTGCTCGGCGTCGCGCAGGCGTGCCTGCTGCAGCTGCTGCACCGGCCGCTCACGGCGCTCATGCGTCTGCGGCCCGCGCAGGCGGTCGTGCTGCTGCTGGGCTCGCGGCTCATGACCGTCTACCTGTGGCACCTGCCGCTCATCATGCTCATGATCGGCGTGCAGCTCGTGCTGCCGTTCTCGCTCTCGACGCCCGGCACGGGGCAGTGGTGGCTCGAGCGCATCCCGTTCTTCCTGCTCGTGCTCGCGCTCGTGTCGCTGCTGTCGATCCCGCTCGTGCGGTTCGAGCGCGTGCAGGCGCTCGCGGAGGCGCCGCCCGCGTGGCGCACCGTCCTCGCGATCGTGCTGTTCATCGCGCCGCCGTTCGCGATCATGACGTTCGGCATGGACCTCCCGCTCGCGGCAGCCGGCGTCGTCGGCACCGTCGCGGCGCTGCTGCTGGCCCGCATCCCGCTCGCGCCCGCGCCGAGCGGCAGGCTGCTGCCGCGCGCGTGACCCTGCCTCACCCGCACGCAGCCGCGCTGTCCTAGGCTCCGCTCATGGAGACCACGTTCGACGCATCCGTCGACCCCGCGCTCGTCGCTCGCGCCCTCGCCCCCGCGCAGGAGGGCTCCGTGTGGCTCGACAGGCCGGCGCAGCGCCATCCGCGGCTCACGTCGCACGTGCGCGCCGACCTCGTCGTCGTGGGCGGTGGCTACCTGGGCCTGTGGACCGCGCTGAAGGCGGTCGAGCGCGAGCCCGGCACGAAGGTCGTGGTGGTCGAGGCGCACCGACTCGGCTGGGCGGCCTCGGGTCGCAACGGCGGCTTCTGCGACGCCTCGCTCACGCACGGCCGTGCGAACGGCGAGGCGCGCTGGCCCGACGAGCTCGACGAGCTCGAGCGGCTCGGCGTCGAGAACCTCGACGGCATGGGCGCCGACATCGAGCGCCTCGGCCTCGACGTGCAGTGGGAGCCCACCGGCTCGCTCACGGTCGCGACCGAGCCGCACCAGGTCGAGTGGCTGCGCACCGAGGCGATCGAGGACCGCGGCGTCTTCCTCAACGCCGAGCAGACGCGCGCCGAGCTCGACTCGCCGACGTTCCTCGGCGGCTACCTCGACCGCACGGGCACGGCCCTCGTGCATCCCGGCAGGCTCGTGCACGAGCTCGCCCGCGCATGCGTCGAGCGCGGCGTCGAGCTGTTCGAGCGCACGAAGGCCATCTCGATCGACACCGACGACGACGGCGTGACGGTGCACACGGGCGGCGGCAGCGTGCGCGCACCGCGCGCGATGCTCGCGACGAACGCCTTCCCGAGCCTGCTGCGGCGCGACCGGCTCTCGACCGTGCCCGTCTACGACTACGTGCTCGCGACCGAGCCGCTCACGGCCGAGCAGAAGGCGGCGATCGGCTGGGGCAGCCGCCGCGGCATCTCGGACGCCGCGAACCAGTTCCACTACTACCGGCTCACGGCCGACGATCGCATCGTGTGGGGCGGCTACGACGCCGTCTACTTCTACGGCGGTCGCATCCGCCCGCACCACGAGCGTCGACAGGCGTCGTTCGATCGGCTCGCGGCGCACTTCCTCACGACGTTCCCGCAGCTCGAGGACGTGCGCTTCGCCTACCGCTGGGCGGGCGTGATCGACACGTCGACCCGCTTCTGCGCCCAGTACGGGCTCGCCCGCGGCGGCAAGGTCGCCTACGCGAACGGCTTCACGGGCCTCGGCGTCGCCGCGACGCGCTTCGCGGCCGACGTGTGCCTCGACCGGCTCACGGGCGTGGACTCCGAGCGCACCCAGCTGCAGATGGTGCGGCAGCCGTCGATCCCGTTCCCGCCCGAGCCGTTCGCGTCGGCGGGCATCCAGGCGACCCGCTGGTCGCTCGATCGCGCCGACCACAACGCGGGCCGCCGCAACGTGCTGCTGCAGACGCTCGACGCGCTCGGCCTGGGCTTCGACTCGTGAGCCGCGTCGTGCGGCTCGCCGACCTCGACGTGCCGGTCGAGCCGCTCCCGGAGGCGGACGTCGTCGACGGCGCACCCTCGGCGGGATCCGTCGCGCTCGCGACGATCGGCGAGGTCGAGGTGGGCGTGTGGCGCATGACGCGGGGCGTCGCGACCGACGTCGAGGTCGACGAGGCGTTCGTCGTGCTCTCGGGCCGCGCGAGCATCCGCTTCGCCGACGGCGAGACCGTCGAGGCCTCGCCAGGGGACCTCGTGACGCTGCACGCGGGGGAGCGCACCGAGTGGACGGTGCACGAGACGCTCACGAAGGTCTACGTGGCCTGACGCCGCCGCGGCGTCGCCGCCCGGTACGCCGAGACGCTCGGCTCGTCGGGCAGCCAGCACCGCCACGGGAACCGCGCGCCGTCGCCGCCCTCGCCCGAGACGCCGACGCGCGGGCCCGTGCGATGCGGCAGCGGATGCGTCGGCAGCGCGCCGTCGACCGCGAGCGTCCACGGCCCGTCGCCCAGCAGGTCGGCGCCGTCGTCGGCGAGCGTCGCGCCGAGCGCCTGCGCGACGTTGCCGGGGCCGCGCGCGAGCTCGACGATGGGCGAGCGCCGCGGCCTCGCCTCCCGTCGCCTGCGGGCGAGCGGCTCGCCCTCGACGATCGCCCCCGCACGCACGAGGATGCCGAAGCCCTCCCGGTCGCCCGCGACGACGTTGATCGCGTGGTGCATGCCATAGGTGAAGTAGGCGTAGAGGTGCCCGGCCTCCCCGAACATCGTCGCGTTGCGCGCCGTGCGCCCGCGGAACGAGTGCGCACCCGGGTCGTCGGCGCCGCGGTACGCCTCGACCTCCGTGATGCGGATCGCCACGCGCCCCTCGGCCGTCCGGTGCGCGAGCGTCGCTCCCAGCAGCAGCGGCGCGACGACGACGGGGTCGCCCGCGAGCCAGGCCCGGTCCGGTCGCGTCACGGCTCGCGCGCGAGCAGCGCCTCGAGACCCGCGATCGTGGTCTCGAGGATGAACGAGAAGTAGGCCGCGTCCGCGGCGCGCACCTGCTCGGCGTCGCCGATGAACGGCTCGACGAGCGTCGCGCCGATGAGCAGGATCGCGGCGGAGTCGCTCGCCTGCAGGTCGGCGAGCATCGCCGCGTGGTCCCTGGGGCCGTCACCGTCGACGAGCCTGCGATCGTCGCCCATCGCGAGTGCCGAGAGCGTGTTGTTCAGCAGCGCGGCATAGGCGAGCGCCGCTCGGTCGCCGAACCCCGCGCGCTGCAGCGTCGCGACGCCCGCCTCGACCGAGGGCTCGAGCAGGGTGAGCGTGGGGCCGTGCATGAGCAGCCACTTCGCGACGCCCGGATGCGCACCGATGATCTCGCGCGAGGGCAGGATGACCGCACGGAACCAGTCCTGCCACGCGAGCGTCGGCTCGGGCAGCGCGATCTGGTCGAGCACGTGCTCGACGACGCGACGCACGATGACGTCCTTGCCGCCGACGTGGTGGTAGAGCACGGATGCGGCGACGTCGAGGCGACGGGCGAGGTCGCGCACCGACCAGCCCAGCAGGTGCGTCGCACGGGTGAGCGCGACCGCCTCGGCGACGATGCGCTCGGGAGTCAGGCCCACGTGGAAGGGCGCGTCGTCGGCCATGGCCCTCCGCATCGTCAGCGCCCAGTGTGCCGCATCCGCCGCGCGACGGAATGACGCAAGGGCTCGGAGGCGGTAGCGTGCATTCGAACGTCGTTCTACCACCCGTTCGAGAATGCAGGCTCCATGAACGCTCAGAGCTCCGTGCGAGGTCGCGCACCGATGGCTGCCGCGCTCGCTGCCGTGCTGCTCGCGTCGTTCGCGCAGATGACCATGCAGCCGGCCACCGCGCCGCTCGTGCTCGAGCTCGGCCTGGAGCCGTGGCACGTCGGGGTCGCGGTCGCCGCCTCCGCCGCGATGATGCTCGTCGCCGTGCCGACGTGGATGCGCGTCGTGCACCGCCACGGAGCCCGCGGCCCGATCGTGTCGGCGATGCTGCTCGCGACGGTCGCGATGACGATCGTCGCCGTGCTCGTGATGCTCGCCCCGCGCGTCGGCATCCCCACGTGGGTGGTCGTCGTCGCGCTCGTCGTGCTGCGGGGCTTCGCGCTCGGCGCGTGCATCGCCGCGATCGTGCCCGCCGCTCGCCTCGTCATCGACGCGACGCAGGACGACGCGTGGCGCATGCGCGGCCTCGCGGGCATCGCATCGGTGCAGGGCATCTCGATCGTCGTCGGCGTCGGGCTCGGTGGTGGCCTGTCGTCGTTCGGCGCGCTCGTGCCCATCGCGGCATCGCCGCTGCTGCTCGGCATCGGTGCGCTCGCGGTCGCGCTGGGCGTGCCGCGCGGCATCCGCGCCGATCCCGCCGGCGAGCCGCCGACCAAGTCGCCGAGGGCGCTCGTCGATGCGCGCACGTGGCCGTTCGCGCTCGCCGCGCTCGCGCTGCTCGCGAGCGTCGCCTGCGTGCAGATCGTGCTCGGCTTCGTGCTGCACGACCGCTTCGACCTCGACGCGCCCATGACGGGATTCGCGACGGGATGGGTGCTGCTCGCCGGTGGGCTCGCTGCGGTCGTCGCACAGACGCGCATCGCACGCGCTGCGCGTCGTGGCGCCGTGCTCGCGCGCGTCGGCATCGCGTTCGCGGCGCTCGGCGTCGGCGGGCTCGCGATCGCCGACGGCCTGCTCCTGGTGCTCGCTGCGATCGTGCTCGCGGGCACCGGGGTCGGGCTGGCGCTGCCGGGCATCGCCCGCGCGGCGGGTGCGGTGACGCGCGACCGGACGACGACGCAGCTGCTCATGGGCACGACGACCGTGCTCGGCGTCGTCGTGGGGCCGCCGATCGGCACGCTGCTGCTCGGCATCGGCACGACCGCGCCGCTCGTCGCCTTCGGCGCGGTGCTGGTGGGCGCCTTCGTGCTGGTGCTCGTGCATCCCGCGTTCCGCGCGGCGCCCACGCCGACGCCGGTCGCCGGCGCTGCCGCGATCTGATCCCGTCTCGGGCGGGAGAGGGGCCGGGCCCGCGACACGCGGTCATCCGACTCTGGTGCCCTCGATAGGATTCGAACCTACGACCTTCTGCTCCGGAGGCAGACGCTCTATCCCCTGAGCTACGAGGGCAGGGGCGTCGACGAGACTAGCACCCGGGCACGCATGCGCCGTCCAGCCATCCCACCCCCGATGCGAGGAGTCGCCGTGATGCGTACCGTGCATGCCGAGTTCGCCATGGACGTCGACCAGGAAGCCGACTTCGTGCTGCTCCTGCTGCCGTCGACGGGCCACCAGACCGACGAGACGCTCGCGCTGGCGCTCGACGGCGAGCCGGTCGCGTCGACCGAGCGCGAGAGCCGTCACGGCACGCGCGAGCTGTGCTTCACGGCCGGGCCCGGCCGGCTCACGTGCACGTTCGACGCGACGATCGAGGGCTCCGCGCCGTCGGCCGTCGGCGACGACCCGACCCGCTACCTCGCCGCGTCCCGCTACGTCGAGGTCGAGCAGCTGCGCGACCTCGCGTCGGAGCGCTTCGGCCGCGCAGAGGGATGGTCGGCCGTCGACGCCGTCGTGCGCTACGTCGCCCGCAACCTCGAGTACGACATGCAGCGCTCCGAGCTCGACGACGGCGCCGTCGCCACGCTGCGCAAGGCCGGCGGCATGTGCCGCGACTACGCGCACGTCGTCATCGCGCTCTGCCGCGCGCTGGGCATCCCCGCGCGCTACGCCTCCGTCTACGCGCCCGCGCTGCAGCCGCCGGACTTCCACGCCGTCGCCGAGGTGCACCTCGACGGCGAGTGGTGGGTCGTGGATGCGACGCACCTCGCACCGCGCCGCAGCATGGTGCGCATCGCGACGGGCGTCGACGCCGAGGAGACGGCGTGGGCGACGAACTCGCGCGGCTGGGTCACGCTCGAGCGGATCGCCGTGGCTGCGGCCGACGACGCGCTCGCCGAGGGCACGATCGACGACCGGCAGGAGCGCGTGCGGCTCGCATGAGCCGCCGGCTCAGCCGAGGTTCGCGATGACCTGCGCGGCCATCGACCGCGCCTGGTCGTCCGCGCCCTCGAAGTAGCGCGAG
Organism: Agrococcus jejuensis; assembly: GCF_007679035.1. Classification (GTDB taxonomy): domain Bacteria; phylum Actinomycetota; class Actinomycetes; order Actinomycetales; family Microbacteriaceae; genus Agrococcus; species Agrococcus jejuensis_A. Next base: position 1,294,137 of record NZ_VEFR01000001.1, read on the forward strand.
CCCACGAGCACGGCCCAGTCGTCGCTGCGCTCGCTCGCCGTCGTGAGGCCGCCGGCGTCGGCGTCGTCCGGCGCGTCCTCGTCGGCGGGCTGCACGCCGACGAGCAGCACGTCGCCGCTCGTGGCATGCTGCCACGCGCACACGACGCCGCCGCGTTCGACGATCGCCGAGAAGGCGTCGGGGAGCCCGCCGGCGGGGGAGGCCGTCGCGAGCATCTCGGGGTTGAAGTCGTACACCTGCTGCGGCGTGAGCACCTCGCTGCACGCGAGGTCGAGGTCGCCCTCGACGGGGCCGACGACGGGCGCCTCCGACGGCGCGGGCTCGAACGCAGAGGGATCCGGGTCCTCGGGGGCGTCCGAGGGCGCCGGCGCCTGCGTCGGCGTCTCGCTGGGCGCGTCGCCGTCGAGCGCGCCGGGCGTGCAGGCGGCGAGCGCGAGCGCGCCGGCGGCGGCGAGGACGACGACGAGGGCGCGAGAGCGTGGCATGCGGCCAGCATAGGATCGAGGGATGCATCCCGCCGCTCTCGCCGAAGCCCTCCTCGCCTCCGTGCAGGCGGTCGTCGGCGACCGAGCGGAGGTCGCCGCGAGCGACATCGTGCTCGAGCGGCCGCGCAGCCGGGAGCACGGCGACTGGACGACGAACGCCGCCATGCGCCTCGCGAAGCGCGTCGGCGTCGCGCCGCGCGACCTCGCCGCGCAGCTGCAGGAGCGCATCCAGGCCATCCCCGGCGTCGCCGCCGTGGAGGTCGCGGGCCCGGGCTTCCTCAACCTGCGCCTCGACGCGGCAGCCGCGGGCGAGCTCGCGCGCACGATCGTCGAGGCCGGCGGCGCCTACGGCCGCGGCGACTCGATGCAGGGCATCGCGATGAACCTCGAGTTCGTGTCGGCGAACCCCACGGGTCCGCTGCACCTCGGCGCCGTGCGCTGGGCCGCCGTGGGCGACTCGCTCGCGCGCATCCTCGACTCGCAGGGCGCCCGCGTGACCCGCGAGTACTACTTCAACGACCACGGCGCGCAGATCGATCGCTTCGCACGCAGCCTCGTCGCCGCCTGGCGCGGGCAGCCGACGCCGGAGGACGGCTACGGCGGGGCCTACATCGGCGACATCGCGAAGCGGGTCGAGGCCGAGAGCGAGATCGACCTGCTCGACCTCGACGACGACGCGCTGCAGGAGCACTTCCGCGCGCACGGCGTGCAGATGATGTTCGGCGAGATCAAGCAGTCGCTCGCCGACTTCGGCGTCGTGTTCGACGTGTTCTTCCACGAGCACGACGTGCAGGCCAACGGCGACGTCGAGCGCGCCATCGAGCGGCTGCGGGAGCGCGGGCACATCTTCGAGCAGGATGGCGCGACCTGGCTCCGCTCGACCGCGCTCGGCGACGACAAGGACCGCGTCGTCGTGCGCTCCAACGGCGCACCGGCGTACTTCTCGGGCGACCTCGCCTACTACCTCAACAAGCGCGAGCGCGGGTTCGAGCAGTGCTTCATCATGCTCGGCGCCGACCACCACGGCTACGTCGGTCGCATGATGGCGATGTGCGCGGCGTTCGGCGACGAGCCGCACGTCAACCTCGAGCTGCTCATCGGCCAGATGGTCAACCTCGTGCGCGACGGCAAGCCCGTGCGCATGTCGAAGCGCGCAGGCACGATCGTGACGATGGAGGACCTCGTCGAGGTCGTGGGCGTCGACGCCGCCCGCTACTCGCTCGCCCGCTCGAGCGTCGACACGCCCCTCGACATCGACCTCGAGCTGCTGCAGAAGCGCTCGAACGACAATCCCGTCTTCTACGTGCAGTACGCCCACGCGCGTACGTCCGCCGTGGCGCGCAACGCCTCCGCCGCCGGCGTCGACCGCTCGGCGTTCGACGCCGCGACGCTCGAGCACGAGACGGAGTCGGCACTGCTCGGCGCCCTCGCCGACTTCCCGCGCGTGCTCGCGCAGTCGGCGCAGCTGCGCGAGCCGCACCGCGTCGCCCGCTTCGCCGAGGAGCTCGCCGGCCTCTACCACCGCTGGTACGACGCGTGCCGCGTCGTGCCGCAGGGCGACGACGCCATCGAGGACGTCAACCGATCGCGCCTGTGGCTCAACGACGCCACCGGCCAGGTGCTGCGCACCGCCCTCGGCACCCTCGGCGTGAGCGCACCCGAGCGGATGTAGCGATGCCGCGGCGGCTGGTGCGCGTGGCCCTGGGCCTCGCGGGCATCGGCGCGCTCGTCGGCGCGACGGTCATCGCCGACGCGATCGTGCGCACCGAGATGGAGCGCATCGCCCGCGAGGAGATCGCCGTCGCGCTCGAGCTCGACGACCCCGACGAGGTCGATGCCGAGATCGAGGGCGGCAGCGCGATCCTGCAGCTGCTGCTGGGCTCGGTCGACCACGTCGCGATCACGGTCGTCGACCTCGACCTGGGCGTCGCCGACGGCACGTTCCACGCCGAGATCTACGACCTGCCGACGAATCCGCTCACGCCCATCCCGCGCGTGTACTCGTACATCTCGCTCGACCACGACTCGGTCGTGCAGCTCACGGGCGACTTCGTGGACGCGCCGGTCGTCGACGTCACGCTGCAGCCGCCCGCGCTGCGCGTCGAGCTGGAGGCGACGCTGTCGACGCGGTCGGCGCCCACCGACGTGACGGTCGTCGTCGAGCCCGTGACGCGCGGGTCGCGCATCGTGCTCGTGCCGCAGACGGTCGAGGTCGGCGCCTGGAACCTGACGCCCGCCGAGTTCGAGCAGCGGTTCGGCGTGCCCACGTCGTCGCTCTTCGACCAGACGGGCTTCTGCGTCGCCGACTCGGTGCCGACGACGATGGAGATCGCCGACGTGCGCGTGTCGAACGGCGCCGTGCTGCTCGTCTTCGCGATCGAGCAGCGCTCGGTGCTGCAGCTGCAGTCGCCGCACGGCAGCTGCGCGGGCTGATGCGCGTCGCCGCGTGACGAGCGGGGCGGATGCGCCATGCCGCGCCCGGTAGGCTGGCGACGTCAGGCTTCAGGGGCCAAGCCGGGTCCGCTCGCCTGCTGATCCGAGCGCTTCCGTGCCTGCAAGGGCCCGCGCTCGCACCGCAGGCGATCCCCACCCTCCACGGACCGACATGACCCATCCCCCTGAAGCAGACGCGCTCCAGCCCGCCATCTGGCCGGCGAGCGCCCACCGCGTCGACGGCGTCGTGCACGTCGGCGGCGCGAGCGTCGACGCGCTCGTCGCCGAGCACGGCACCCCGCTCATGCTGCTCGACGAGGACGAGCTGCGCGGCCGGGCCCGCCGCATCCGTGCCGCGTTCTCGGCGGTGCTCGACGACCCGATCGTCTACTACGCGGGCAAGGCGCTGCTCACGGCCGACGTCGCCAGGTGGGTCACGGCCGAGGGGCTCGGCGTCGACGTGTGCTCGGCGGGCGAGCTGGCTCTCGTGCGCGCCGCCGGCGTCGACCTGGCTCGTGTGGGCTACCACGGCAGCAACAAGTCGGAGGCGGAGCTGCGCGTCGCGGTCGCCGCGGGCGTCGGCACCATCGTGGTCGACTCCGAGCTCGAGCTCGAGCGCCTCACGCGCGTGGCCGCCGAGGCGGGCGTGCGCCAGGGCATGCGGCTGCGCATCAACGTGGGGGTGCACGCCTCGACGCACGAGTTCCTCGCGACGAGCCACGAGGACCAGAAGTTCGGCGTGCGCATCGACGACGCACCGACGCTCGTCGCGCGCATCCGTGCCGACGACGTGCTCGAGCTGCGCGGCCTGCACACGCACATCGGCTCGCAGATCTTCGACGGTGCCGGATTCGCGGCCGCGTTCGACCGCATGGTCGCGCTGCACGCGTCGCTGCTGCCCGGCGGCGCCCTGCCCGAGCTCAACGTCGGCGGCGGCTTCGGCATCGCCTACACCGAAGCCGACGACCCGCAGCCGATCGAGCAGATCGCCGCGTCGTTCGCCGAGGCGTTGCGGTCGGCATGCGCGCGCGAGGGCATCGCGATGCCGCGCGTCGCCATCGAGCCGGGCCGGTCGATCGCCGGCCCCGCGGGCGTGACGGTGTACCGCGTCGGCACGATCAAGCGCATGGAGCTCGCCGACGGCGAGCGCGTGTACGTCTCGGTCGACGGCGGCATGAGCGACAACCCGCGGCACGTGCTCTACGGCGCCCAGTACACGGCGCGCGTCGTGGGCCGGTCGTCGGATGCGGAGGCCGTGCGCGCCCGCGTCGTAGGGCTGCACTGCGAGTCCGGCGACATCGTCGTCGACGAGGTGCGCCTGCCCGGCGACGTCGCCCCCGGCGACCTGCTCGCGGTGCCCGCGACGGGCGCGTACTGCGCGAGCCTCGCCTCGAACTACAACATGACGCCCCGCCCGCCGATCGTCGCCGTCGCCGACGGCGCATCGCGCGTGCTCGTGCGTCGGGAGACCATCGACGACCTGCTCGCGCGCGACGCGGGCCTGGGAGGAACCGCATGACCGCCTACCGCAGCCTCAAGGTCGCGCTGCTCGGAGCCGGCAGCGTCGGCTCGCAGGTCGCGCGCCTGCTGCTCGAGCACGGCGACGAGCTCGCCGCCCGCGCCGGCGCGCGCATCGAGCTCGTCGGCATCGGCGTGCGCGATCTCGACGCGCAGCGCGACGTCGATCTGCCCCGCGAGCTGCTCACGACCGACCTCGCGCGCCTCGCTGCATCCGCCGACATCGTCGTCGAGCTGCTCGGCGGCATCGAGCCCGCGCGCACCCTCGTGCTCGACGCCCTCGGCGCGGGAGCCGACGTCGTCACGGCGAACAAGGCGCTCGTCGCCGCGCACGGGCCCGAGCTCTTCGACGCCGCCGAGCGCGTCGGCGGCCAGCTCGCGTTCGAGGCCGCCGTCGGCGGCGCGATCCCCATCATCCGCCCGCTCGAGGCGAGCCTGGCCGGCGACCGCATCACGCGCGTCATGGGCATCGTCAACGGCACGACGAACTACATCCTCGACCTCATGCACCGCGAGGGCGCGACGATGGAGGATGCGCTGGCCGAGGCGACGCGCCTGGGCTACGCCGAGGCCGACCCGACGGCCGACGTCGAGGGCTACGACGCCGCGTCGAAGGCCACGATCCTCGCGTCGCTCGCGTTCCACACGACCGTGCCGGTCGACCAGGTGCACCGCGAGGGCATCCTCGGCATCACGGCGGAGGTCGTGCAGCAGGCGGAGCGCGACGGCCGGGTCGTGAAGCTGCTCGCCATCTGCGAGCGCCTCGACGGCGCCGAGGGCGAGCGCGTCTCCGCACGCGTCTACCCGGCGCTCATCCCCGCCGACCACCCGCTCGCCGCCGTGCACGAGGCGAAGAACGCCATCTTCGTCACGGCGGAGGCCGCCGGCGACCTCATGTTCTACGGCGCGGGCGCCGGCGGCCCCGAGACGGCGTCGGCCGTGCTCGGCGACCTCGTCTCGATCGCGCGCCGCCACGTCATCGGCGGCCCCGGCCTCGCGGTGTCGAGCCACGCGAACCTGGCCATCGCGCCCATCGCCGACGTGCCCACCCGCTACCAGCTGCGCCTCGCCGTCGCCGACCGGCCCGGCGTGCTCGCCGCGATCGCGACGATCCTCGGCCAGCACGACGTGTCGATCGAGTCCATCGAGCAGCACGTGGCGGACGGGCCGACGGCTAGCCTGGTGCTCGGCACGCACGCCGCCCCCGAGGGCAGGCTGCAGCAGGTCGTCGACGCGCTGCGCACGCATGAGGACGTCGCGAGCATCGATCACGTCATCCGCATCGAGGCGCAGGCCTGAGCGGGGGAGAGGGACGCATGGCACACCAGTGGCGCGGAGTCATCCGCGAGTACGCAGACCGGCTCGACGTCACCGACTCGACGCCCATCGTGACGCTCGGCGAGGGCGGCACGCCGCTCATCGAGGCGACGCACCTCTCGGCGCGCGTCGACGCCCGCGTCTTCGTGAAGTTCGAGGGCATGAACCCCACGGGCTCCTTCAAGGACCGCGGCATGACGATGGCGGTCACGAAGGCCGTCGAGCAGGGCGCGAAGGCGATCGCCTGCGCCTCGACGGGCAACACGTCGGCCTCGGCCGCCGCCTACGCGGCGCACGCCGGCATCACCGCCGCCGTGCTCGTGCCCGACGGCAAGATCGCCATGGGCAAGCTCGCCCAGTCGGTCGTGCACGGCGCGCGCATCCTGCAGGTGCAGGGCAACTTCGACGACTGCCTCGAGATCACGAAGGAGCTGTCGCAGCACTACCCCGTGCACCTCGTCAACTCCGTGAACGACGACCGCATCGAGGGGCAGAAGACCGCCTCGTTCGAGATCGTCGACGTGCTGGGCGACGCGCCCGACCTGCACTTCATCCCCGTCGGCAACGCCGGCAACATCACGGCGTACTGGCGCGGCTACACGCAGGCGGCGCAGCACGGCGACGCGACGCGCACGCCTCGCATGCTCGGCTTCCAGGCGCTCGGCTCCGCGCCGATCGTGCGCGGCGAGGTCGTGCGCGAGCCCGACACCGTCGCGACGGCGATCCGCATCGGCAACCCCGCATCGTGGGAGCAGGCGCTCGCGGTGCGCGACGAGTCGCGTGGCGGCTTCTGGGCGATCGACGACGAGCGCATCCTCGCGGCGCAGCGGCTGCTGGCGCGCGACGAGGGCATCTTCGTCGAGCCCGCCTCGGCGATCAGCCTCGCGGGCCTGCTCGAGCGCCACGCCGCCGGCGAGGTGCCCAAGGGCTCCACCGTCGTGCTCACCGTCACGGGCCACGGCCTCAAGGACGCGCAGTGGGGCCTGAAGTCCGACGACGGCACGGATGCGTCGCCCCAGGTCGTGAAGGCCGAGACGAGCGAGGTCGCGAGCCTCCTGGGTCTCGCGTGACGCTCGTCGGTCGTCGCGTGCGCGTGCGCGTGCCCGCGACGAGCGCCAACCTCGGCCCCGGCTTCGACACGCTGGGCCTCGCGCTCAACGTGCACGACGAGCTCGACGTCGAGGCCATCGAGTCGGGCGTCGAGATCACGGTCGAGGGCGTCGGCGCCGGCGAGGTGCCGACGGATGCGACCCACCTCGTCGCTCGCGCGGCCCTCCACGCGTTCGAGCGCCTCGGCGTGCCCGCGCCGGGCCTGCGCATCCACGCCCGCAACGCCATCCCGCACTCGCGCGGCATGGGCTCGTCGGGTGCCGCGATCGTCTCGGGCGTGCTCGCGGCCGTCGGCCTCGTCGGCGACGACGTCGACGTCGACGACGCCACGGTGCTGCGCCTCGCGACGGAGCTCGAGGGGCACCCCGACAACGTCGCGCCCGCGATCTTCGGCGGCCTCACGATCGCGTGGGTCGACGACGAGGGCCCGCATCACACGGAGCTCGCGGTGCACCGCGGCGTCTCGCTGCTCGTGGCCGTGCCGCAGGAGCGCATGTCGACGTCGCTGGCGCGCAGCCTGCAGCCCGCCGACGTGCCGCACGCCGACGCCGTCTTCAACCTCTCGCGCGCCGCGCTGCTCATCGCAGCGCTCACGCAGACGCCCGGGCTGCTGTTCGCGGCGACCGAGGACCGCCTGCACCAGCGCTACCGCGCGTCGGCGATGCCGTCGACGAGCAGGCTGGTCGAGGCGCTGCGCGCCGCCGGCCACGCCGCCGTCGTCTCGGGTGCGGGGCCGTCGGTGCTCGTGCTCTCGAGCGATCCCGAGCAGCGTCTCGCGGCCGCCGAGATCGTCGCGGCGCAGGAGGATTCCTGGGAGTCCCACCTGCTCGCCGTCGACATCAAGGGTGGTACAGTCGAGAGCAATCCCCGCTAGTCCCGGCCACGATCCGTGTCCGCCTGCGGAGGATCACGAGACTCCAGTCGCAGCACCGCCCCATCGATCGGCGATGTCCTCGACGTACGCCGCGCGATGGAGCCGTGCATCTGAGGCCGTGACCACACGGCCTTCCCCGGAAAGGGAGAACGATGACCAACGAGACCATCGACGTCGACGCTGCCGCCGCTGAGGGCGCAGAGCCCACGCAGCAGCCCGCCGCCGCACCCGCCGCCGAGGCCGCAGAGGCCCCCGTGGCGCCGCCCAAGGCGCGTCGCTCGCGTCGTGCGCAGAGCGCCGCCGCGGCCCCCGAGGCCGCCACGCTCGACCTGCCGGCCGCCGAGGCGCCGGCCGAGGCCGCAGCCGCCGAGGCAGCGCCGGCCGAGACGCCCGCCGCGAGCGAGGACGCTCCCGTCGAGGCGCCCAAGCGCAAGCGCGCGCCGCGCAAGAAGAAGGACGAGCCCAAGGTCGAGGAGGCGCCTGCCGCCGAGGCCGAGTCGCCCGCTGCCGAGGAGCCCACCGCCGAGGTCGCTGCGGAGACGCCCGCCGAGTCGCCCGCCACCGAGGCCGCGCCCGAGGCCCCCGAGGCCGACGGCGCAGCCAAGGACCAGTCGACGGCGGACGGCGCCACGGCCGAGCAGCCCGCCGACGACGCCGAGCAGGGCGAGCCCCGCACGAGCCGCCGCCGTCGCGGCCGCGGCAAGGGCGCGGCGAACGCCGACCAGCAGGACAAGGGCGACCAGCCCCAGCAGCAGGGCGGCCGCGAGCAGCAGCAGGCGAACGACGCCGACGACGAGCAGCCCACGGAGGGCAACCGTCGCGGCCGCGGCCAGAACGGCAACGGCAACGGTAACGGCAACAACCAGGGCGGCAACGGCCGCAACCAGCGAGGCGGCGGCGACGCCGAGCTCGAGTCGCGTCGCGGTCGCACGCGCGACCGTCGTCGCGGCCAGGGCCGCGGCGACGACCTCGAGCCCGAGATCCTCGACGACGACGTGCTGCTGCCCGTCGCCGGCATCCTCGACGTGCTCGAGAACTACGCCTTCGTGCGCACCACGGGCTACCTCCCGGGCAACAGCGACGTGTACGTGTCGCTCGGCCAGGTGCGCAAGCACAGCCTCCGCAAGGGCGACGCCGTCACCGGCGCCATCAAGCAGCCCCGCGAGGGCGAGGCGCAGGGCGTGCAGGGCCGCCAGAAGTTCAACGCGCTCGTGCGCGTCGACTCCATCAACGGCCTGCCCGCCGAGGAGGCCGCGAACCGTCCCGAGTTCTCGTCGCTGACGCCGCTCTACGCGCAGGACCGCCTGCGTCTCGAGACCGTGCCCGGCAAGCTCTCGACGCGCGTCATCGACCTCGTCGCCCCGATCGGCAAGGGCCAGCGCGGCCTCATCGTCTCGCCGCCCAAGGCCGGCAAGACGCTCGTGATGCAGGCCATCGCGAACGCGATCGCCGAGAACAATCCCGAGGTCCACCTCATGATCGTCCTCGTCGACGAGCGCCCCGAGGAGGTCACCGACTTCCAGCGCACCGTCAAGGGCGAGGTCATCGCGTCGACGTTCGACCGTCCCGCCGAGGACCACACGACCCTCGCGGAGCTCGCGATCGAGCGTGCGAAGCGCCTCGTCGAGCTCGGCAAGGACGTCGTGGTGCTGCTCGACGGCATCACGCGCCTCGGCCGCGCCTACAACCTCTCGACGCCCGCGTCGGGTCGCATCCTCTCGGGTGGCGTCGACTCGAGCGCGCTGTACCCGCCGAAGCGCTTCTTCGGCGCCGCGCGGAACATCGAGCACGGCGGCTCGCTCACGATCCTCGCAACGGCGCTCGTCGAGACGGGCTCGAAGATGGACGAGGTCATCTTCGAGGAGTTCAAGGGCACCGGCAACATGGAGCTGCGCCTCTCGCGGCAGCTCGCCGACAAGCGCATCTTCCCGGCCGTCGACGTCAACGCGTCGGGCACGCGTCGCGAGGAGATGCTCCTCGGCACCGAGGAGACCAAGGTCATGTGGAAGCTGCGTCGCGCGCTCGCGGGCCTCGACCCGCAGCAGGCGACGGAGCTCGTGCTCAAGAACCTCAAGGACACCCAGTCGAACGTCGAGTTCCTCATGAAGGTCTCGAAGTCGACGCCGGGCGAGCAGGCCTGACCCACGTGTTCGAATCCGTCTCGGCGCTGCTGAGCGAGCACGCGGACCTCGAGCACCAGCTCGCGGATCCTGCGCTGCACGCGGATGCGGGGCGCGCGAAGCGCGTCAACCGCCGCTACGCGGAGCTCAGCCAGATCAAGGCGGCGCACGAGCGATGGACGGCGGCGGGGGAGGACCTCGCCGCCGCCCGCGAGCTCGCCCGCGAGGACGAGGCGTTCGCCGACGAGGTGCCCGGCCTCGAGCAGGCCGCGTACGAGGCCGAGGAGCGCCTCCGGCGTCTGCTCATCCCGCGCGACCCCGACGACGGCCGCGACGTGATCATGGAGATCAAGGGCGGCGAGGGCGGCGAGGAGTCGGCGCTCTTCGCAGCCGACCTCCTGCGCATGTACGAGCACTACGCGACCAGCCGCGGCTGGAAGACCGAGATGCTCGAGCACACGACGAGCGACATGGGCGGCTTCAAGGACGTGCAGCTCGCCATCAAGGGCTCCGCGTCCGACCCCGCGCAGGGCGTGTGGGCGTCGCTGAAGTACGAGGGCGGCGTGCACCGCGTGCAGCGCGTGCCCGCGACGGAGTCGCAGGGTCGCATCCACACCTCCACGACCGGCGTGCTCGTCTTCCCCGAGGTCGACGAGCCCGAGGAGGTGCAGATCGACCCGAACGACCTGAAGATCGACGTCTTCCGCTCGTCGGGTCCCGGCGGCCAGTCGGTGAACACGACCGACTCCGCCGTGCGCATCACCCACCTGCCGACGGGCATCGTCGTGTCGATGCAGAACGAGAAGTCGCAGCTGCAGAACCGCGAGGCCGGCATGCGCGTGCTGCGCGCCCGCATCCTCGCGAAGCAGCAGGAGGAGATCGACGCCGCCGCCTCCGACGCGCGCCGCTCGCAGATCCGCGGCATGGATCGCTCGGAGCGCATCCGCACGTACAACTTCCCCGAGAACCGCATCGCCGACCACCGCACGGGCTTCAAGGCGTACAACCTCGACACCGTGATGGATGGTGCGCTGCAGGCCGTGATCGACTCGTGCATCACGGCCGACGAGGAGGCCAGGCTCGCGGCGCTCGCCGACGAGTCCTGACCGACGAACCCGTGCCAGGGGCAGCCATCCTTGCTACCCTGGAGGCACGCCGAGGCAGGCGTGCGGACGAGGGCGCAGTACCCGCACAGCGACAAGACTGACCACATCGGAGGTCTGTCATGGACTGGGTCATCCTCGTCGTCTCGGGGCTGCTGGAGGCCGTCTGGGCCACGGCGCTCTCGCGCACGAAGGGCTTCACGCGCTGGAAGCCGACCGTCGTGTTCGGCGTCGCCATCGTCGGCAGCATGGTCGGGCTCGCGATCGCGATGCTCACGATCCCGACCGGCACCGCCTACGCGGTGTGGGTCGGCATCGGCGCCGTCACGACGGCCGTCTGGGCGATGGTGACGAAGGCCGAGCGGGCGACCGTCGCGCGCGTCGTGCTGCTCGCGGTGCTCGTCGGCTGCGTCGTCGGCCTCAAGGTGGTGGCGTAGCCATGGCCTGGATCGTGCTGCTCGTCTCCGCAGTCCTCGAGGCCGTCTGGGCGACGGCGCTCGGCGCCTCCGAGGGCTTCACGCGCCCCGTCGAGTCGATCGTCTTCGTCGTCGGCTGCATCCTGTCGATGATCGGCCTCGAGCGCGCCGCGCGCTCGATCCCGATCGCGACGGCCTACGCCGTGTGGGTCGGCATCGGCGCGGCGCTCACCGTCACGTGGGCGATCGTGACGGGCGCCGAGGCGTTCTCGTGGTGGACGGTGCTCTTCGTCGCCGGCATCGTCGGCAGCGTCATCGGCCTGAAGATCACGGCGCCGAAGGGCGGGCCCGAGGCGGGAGCCTGAGCGACGCGGGCACGGCGCCGGTCGCAGCGTGTTCATCCCGCGCTCGGCCTGCGTTCATCCGCGCACCCTAGCGTGTGTGCGGACGCGCGACCGCACCTATGGATCTCGCGTTCTGTTGTAGGTACTCTCCATGGTGAGAGGTCGTTCGACGAGGAGAGACCATGCAGGCATCGAAGACGCGCGCGCTGCGCGCGACGGCAGGACTGGCACTGGCGGGCGTCGCGCTCGCAGGATGCGCGAGCGGCGGAGGCGACGCGGGCGGCGGCGACGCGAGCGGCCCGCTCATCGTCTACACGAACTCGAACGGCGACGGCCGCGGGGAGTGGCTCACCGAGCAGGCGGCCGAGAACGGCTTCGAGATCGACATCGTCGGGCTCGGCGGCGCCGACCTGACGAACCGCATCGTCGCCGAGGTGAACAACCCCGTGGGCGACGTCGTCTTCGGGCTCAACACGATGTTCTTCGAGACCCTCAAGGCCGAGGACGCCATCACGGCGTACGAGCCCACCTGGTCGGACGAGGTGCCGCAGGACGCCGGCGACCCCGTCGACGGCGCGTACTGGCCGCTCGTCGACCAGGCGATCGTCACCGTCTACGACGCGAACGCCGTCACCGACCCGCCTGCCGACGTGTCCGAGCTCTGGACCTCGGACTACGAGGGGCAGTACGAGGTGAACACCGCGCTCGGCGAGGCCACGCCCCAGCTCGTCGTCGCCGGCATCCTCGCGCCGTACGCCGACGAGGACGGCGAGGTCTCGGACGAGGGCTGGGAGGCCGTCGACGCGTACTTCGCGAACGGCAGCCCCGCCGTCGAGGGCAGCGACCTCTACGCGCGCTTCGAGCAGGGCGACGTCTCCTACGGCGTGCTGCCCTCGGGCGGCATCATCGCCCGCGACGCGGAGTACGGCACCGACACGGCGATCGTGCCGAACGCCGACGGCGTGCCCTTCGTCACCGAGCAGATCGGCGTCATCGCCGGCACGCAGCGCGAGGAGCAGGCGCAGGAGTTCATCGACTGGTTCGGCAGCGCCGAGGTGCAGGGCGCCTTCGCCCAGGAGTTCAACGCCATGCCGGTGAACGAGGGCGCGCTCGCGCAGGCCAACCCCGAGATCGTCGAGCTCATCGACTCGGTCGAGCGCGCCGACATCGACTACGCGCTCGTGCGCGAGCACATCGGCGCATGGGTCGAGCGCATCGAGCTCGAGTACCTGCCCTGACCCGACCCCGATCGCGCCGACCCCGCGGCCGGACGGACGCCCACGACGGCGTCCGTCCCGGCCGCGAGGCGACGCCCCACCGGCCGGCGGCGTCGGCCAGGAGGAGCACCCCATGATCCGATTCGACGGCGTCCGGGTCGCGTTCGGCGACCACGTCGCGCTGCACGGCCTCGACCTCGAGATCGCCGAGGGCGAGTTCTGCACGCTGCTCGGCCCCTCCGGCTGCGGCAAGACCACGGCGCTGCGCGCCCTCGCGGGCTTCGTCGAGCCGACCTCCGGCAGCGTGCACGTCGCAGGCAGGGACGTGACGCGCGTGCCGAGCGAGCAGCGCGGCGTCGGCATGGTCTTCCAGAGCTACGCGTTGTTCCCGAGCATGACCGTGCGCGACAACATCGCGTTCGGGCTCGCGGTCCAGCGCGTGGCGAAGGCGGAGCAGCGCGAGCGCGTCGATCGCGCCGCCGAGCAGGTCGGGCTCAAGCCCGAGCAGCTCGGCCGCGGCGTCTCGGAGCTGTCGGGCGGCCAGCAGCAGCGCGTGGCGATCGCGCGCGCGCTCGTGCTCGAGCCCAGCATCCTGCTGCTCGACGAGCCCCTGTCGAACCTCGACGCCAAGCTGCGCGTGCAGCTGCGCGGCGAGCTGCAGCGACTGCAGCGCGAGGTGGGCATCACGACGGTCTACGTGACGCACGACCAGGAGGAGGCGCTCGCGCTCTCCGACCGCATCGCGGTGCTGTCGGAGGGCACCCTCGAGCAGCTCGGGGCGCCACGCGAGATCTACGAGCAGCCGACGACGGCGTTCGTGTGCGACTTCGTCGGCGAGGCGACGCGCCTCACGCCCGCGCAGCGCGCAGCGCTGGCCCCTGAGGAGCTCGCGGGGGATCTCGACGCGTGGGTGCGGCCCGAGCACGTCGCGCTCGTCGAGTCGGGCGGCATCGAGGGCATCGTGCGCGAGCACGCCTACCGCGGGGCCGCCACGCTGCTCGAGCTCGAGCTGGCCGGCTCGGTGCTCCGCGTCGAGTCGGCGAGCGCCGCTGCCGCCGCGCTGTCGCTCGGAGACTCCGTGCAGGTCGTGCTCGACGCCGAGCGCGTCCACCGGTTCCCGGTCGCGGCATGAGCGCCGCGCAGTCGGCGACCGAGCCGCGCACGCCCGCCGACGCCGGCATGACGCCGCAGCAGCCCGTGCGCAGGCCGCGCGGCGCGACGGCGCGCATGCTGCGCTCGCCCCTCGGCATCGGCGTCGTCATCGGCACGCTGTGGTTCTCGGCGACGTTCCTCGTGATGCCGAACGTGACGCTGCTGCAGGCGACGTTCGCGCCCGACGGCGAGCTCTCGCTCTCGGCGGTCGAGCGGCTGCTCTCGAGCGAGCGCGCGCTGCGCTCGCTCGGCAACAGCGTGGCGCTGGCGGCGACGCTCGCCGTCACCGTCAACGTCGTCGGCATCTTCATCGTGCTCGTGACGGGCTGGTTCAAGATGCGCGCCCGGCGCGTGCTGTGGCTCGGCTACGCCACCACGTTCATCTACGGCGGCATCGTGCTCGCCACCGGCTACGCGTTCATCTACGGCCGCTACGGCTTCGTCACGAACGCCGTCGCCAACGTCTGGCCGGAGATGGATCGCGACTGGTTCTCGGGCTTCATGGCGGTCGTGCTCGTCATGACCTTCGCGACCACGACGAACCACATGCTGTTCCTGTCCTCCGCGCTCGCGAAGATCGACCACCAGTCGATCGAGGCCGCACGGCTCATGGGCGCCTCGAACTGGACGATCCTGCGCCGGATCGTGCTGCCGACGCTGCGACCCATGATCTTCGCCGTGACGGTGCTCGTCTTCCTCACGGGTCTCGGTGCCCTCACGGCCCCGCTCGTGCTCGGCGGGCAGGACTTCCAGACCGTCGCGCCGATGATCCTCTCCTTCTCGCGCACCGCGACGTCGCGCGACATCGCGGCGCTCCTCGCGATCCTGCTCGGACTCGCGACCATCGTGCTGCTCGCGATCCTCAACCGCGTCGAGCGCGGCGGCACCTACTTCGCCGTCGCGAAGGTCGCCTCGCCGCTCGAGCCGCAGGCGTTCCGCACCCGCTGGGGCTCGATCGTCATGCACGTGCTCGCCTGGGCGCTGTGGGCCGTGTACGTGTTCCCCGTGCTGTGCGCGGTGCTCTTCTCGTTCGCCGACGCCCGTGCGGTGCAGGGCGGCTCCATCGGGCTCGACGACCTCACGATCGAGCATTGGGCGACCGTGCTCACGCAGCCCGACGCGCTGTCGCCGTTCCTCGTCTCGGTCGCGTACTCGGCGATCGCCTCGGTCGTCGTCGTGCTCGGACTCGTGCTCGTGTCGCGCGCCCTCACCACCTGGCGCGGCAGGCTCTCGAGCGTCATCGAGTACGTGCTGCACATCCCGTGGATCCTGCCGACGATCCTCATCGCGCTCGGGCTCGTCATGACCTTCGACCGGCCGCAATGGCTCGTCGGCGGCCAGGTGCTGCAGGGCACGATCGTCATCCTCGGCATCGCCTACGTCATCGTGAAGATCCCCTTCACCCTGCGCCTGCTGAAGGCGGCGTTCGCGGCCGTGCCCGACGAGTTCGAGGATGCCGCTCGCATCCTCGGCGCCGGCCAGCTCACGACGATCCGGCGCGTCGTCATCCCGATCATCGCCCCGACGATGGCGGCGGTGACGGCCCTCAACTTCACGAGCCTCGTCGACGACTACGATGCCGCCGTGTTCCTCTACCACCCGCTGGCGGAGCCCCTGGGCATCGCGATCCGACGGGCGACCGAGGGCGACGCCAACGTGCAGGCCATGTCGATCACGTTCGTCTACACCGTGCTGCTCATGCTCGTGCAGGGCTTCGTGCTCTGGCTCGTCTACGGGCGCGGCCTGCGGAGGCGGCGTGGCTGACCGGCAGCTCGGGGTCACGGTCGAGGACGTCGCGCGCGAGGCCGGGGTCTCGCGCTCCACGGCGACGCGCGCGCTCCGCGGCCACGGCCGCATCGCCGAGGAGACGCGGACGCGGGTCGAGGAGGTCGCCGCGCGGCTCGGCTACGTGCCGAACCTCGCCGCGGCCGACCTCGCGGCTGGAGGCACCGGCGTCGTCGGGCTCATGCTGCGCGACGCGGCGAACCCCGTCTACGGCGCGCTGTTCTCGCGCATCGAGCTCGCCGCGCGCGACGCGGACCTCGACCTCGTGACCGTGACGATCGGGGCCGACCCCGCAGGTGCGCAGCAGGTGCAGGGGCTGCGCCGACTGCTGGGGATGCGCGTGGCCGGGCTGCTCGTGGCGACGGGCGGCGTCGAGTCCGCGCGGCTCGAGCCGTTCGCCAGCGAGGTGCCGATCGTGCGGATCGGCCGAGACGAGCCGAGCGACCGCATCCACGCCGAAGCGTACGACGAGGCGTGGCACGGCCGACTGCTCGCCGACCGCGTGCGCGCGCTCGGCCATCGGCGCGTGGTCGTGCTCGGCGCGGACGCCGCGACGTCGTACGGCGAGCACGCACGTGCCGACGCGCTCGTCGACGGCCTCGAGGGCGTGCGCATCGACCGCGTCGCGACGGGGGCGGCGCCCGACGACGGCGTGGGGGCGGCCCTCGCCGCGGTCGACGCCGGAGCGACCGCGGTGCTCTGCGCCTCCGACACGCGGCAGCTCGCCGTGCTGCGCGCGCTCGCCGCCGCCGGCCGCGCCTGCGCGACGACCGGTTGGGACGGCATCCTGCCCGGCGTCGACCTCCTGGGCCTCACGACGGTGCGCGTGCCCGTCGAGGCCGCGGCCGACGCGGGCGTCGCCCGCATCGCCGCGCTGCTCGATGGCGTCGTCGACGCCCCCATCCATCGGCGCTGGCGGGGCGAGCTGCTCGTCGGACGCACCCTGACACCCGCGGAGGATCGATGATCACCACCGAGTTCCCGGCAGCGAGCGTCGTGCTCGCCCATCTCACCGACCTGCACATCACCGGCGACGGCTCGCCGCTGTACGGCGCCGTCGACTCGACCGCCGCGCTCGTGCGTGCACTCGACCGGCTCGAGGCCTCCGGGGTGCGACCCGACGCGCTCGTGCTCTCGGGCGACCTCGCCGATCGCGGCGAGCCCGAGGCCTATGCGCGCCTGCGCGGGCTCGTCGAGCCCGTCGCCGAGCGCCTCGGTGCCGAGCTCGTCGTCGCCACCGGCAACCACGACGACCGCGCCTCGCTCCGCGCGCATCTGCTGGGCGACCACTCCGAGCCGGCCGACCGACCCGTCCGGTCCGTGCACAGGATCGGCGACCTGCGCGTCGTCGTGCTCGACTCGAGCGTGCCCGGCGCGCACTGGGGTGCCGTCGACGACGACCAGCTCGCCTGGCTGGCCGGCGAGCTCGCCTCGCCCGTGCCGCTCGGCACGATCCTCGTGCTGCACCACCCGCCGGCGCCGACCATCCTCGACCTCGCGCTCACGGTCGAGCTCAGGGAGCAGGACCGGCTCGCCGAGGTGCTGCGGGGGAGCGACGTGCGCGCGATCCTCGCGGGGCACGTCCACCACACGACGTCGTCGACGTTCGCCGGCATCCCCGTGCACGTCGCAGCGGGACTCGCCTACACGCAGGATCTCCTGGCCGCCGGCGGCGGCACCCGCGGGCAGGATGGCGAGCAGGCTCTCGCGCTCGTGCACGTGCTGCCGGAGACGGTCGTGCACGCCGTCGCTCCCGTGCGCGCGCACGACACCGTCGGCGAGCGCGTGCCCCAGCCGGAGGTCGACCGTCGCCTCGCTGCGGCAGGCATCGTGCGCCGCGCCTAGCGGCGTCAGCCGTCGACGACCCAGCCGAACGCGTGCGCGCCGCTGCGGGCACCCGCCTGCGAGCGAGCGCGGTCGGGCTCCGCGAGGGTCGTCGTGACCTCCTCGCCGAGTCGCACGAGCTCGCCGAAGGCATCCGGCGTCGCCCACGACGGGCGCAGGCCGAACACGAGGTCCTCGGTCGCGGTGTTGCCGGAGGCACCCGGCGCGAACGGGCAGCCGCCGAGGCCGCCGAGCGCGCCGTCGACGACCGTCGCACCGCCCTCGACGGCGGCGAGGGCGTTCGCGACGCCGTTGCCCCACGTGTCGTGACCGTGGAACACGAGGCCGAGCCCCGGGCGCAGCCGCGCGGTCTCGGCGATGCGGCGGCGCACCTCGCCCGGATGCGCCTGCCCGAGCGTGTCGGCGATGACGACGTCGACCGCGCCTTCCGTGCGCGGGTCGTCGACGATCGACAGCACGCGCTCCAGCGGCACCTCGCCGTCGAACGGGCACGTGAACGCCGTCGCGATGCACAGCTGCACCGTGCCGCCCACCGCCTGCGCGGCGGCGAGCGCATCGGGGAAGGCCGCGACGGAGGCCTCGGTGTCTCGGCCCACGTTCGCGCGATTGTGCGCATCCGAGGCCGACAGGCAGTACTGGAACCGCCGCACGCCCGCCGCGGCGGCGCGCTCGACGTGCCGCGGCGTCGCGACCCACACCCACGCGCGGTCGCGCTCGTCGTCCGAGAGCTCGGCGACGACGTCGAGCGTGTCGGCGAGCGTCGGCACGAGGTCGGGCCGCGCCATCGAGCCCACCTCGACGTGCTCGACGCCGAGCGCGAGCAGCTCGCGCACGAGGCGCACCTTGCGCTCGGTCGGCAGCGGCCGCCCGACGAGCTGCAGGCCGTCCCGCAGCGTGACGTCTCGGATCTGCACGGTCATCGCATCCGCTCCTCGTAGTCGGCGACGCGCGCGTCGCTCCATCCCAGCTCTCGCAGCACCTCGCCCGTGTGCGCGCCCAGGTCGGGCCCCGCGTGGCGGATGGGCAGCGACCGGGGCCCCAGCACCGGCACGACGCCAGGGAAGGCCGTCGCGGGCAGGTCGCGCTCGCCGTCGTCGACGTCGAGGCGCTGGATCATGCCGCGCGCCGCGAGCTGCTCGTCGGCGCACAGGTCCTCGGCCGTCGCGATCGGCCCCGACGGCACGTCGGCGGCGTCGAGCGCCGCGAGCGCCTCGACGCTCGAGCGCGCGGCCGCCCATGCGCCGATGGCCTCGTCGAGCGCATCCCGCGCCGCCCACCGCCCGTCGTTCGACTGCAGCGTCGGGTCGTCGGCGAGGTCGGGCCGGTCGATCGCGCGCATGTACCGCTGGTAGATGCCGTCGCCGTTGCCCGCCACCACGATGCTGCGGCCGTCGGCGCACAGGTACGCGTTCGACGGCGCGATGCCCTCCATGCGACCGCCCGTGCGCTCGCGGCGCACGCCGTACGCCGACCACTCGGGCACGAGCGACTCCGTGACCGACAGCATCGCCTCGTTGAGCGCGACGTCGATCGTGCGTCGGTCGATCGCGAGATGCGCGTGGCCGCGGGATGCGCGGGTCGTCTCGCGCTCGAGCAGCGCCATGACGGCGCCGAACGCGCCGTAGAGGCCCGCGATGGTGTCGCCGATCGACACGCCCGTGCGACTCGGCGCACGGCCCGGCTCCCCGACGAGCTCGCGGAAGCCTCCCGCCGCCTCGGCCACGGCGGCGAAGCCCGGCCTGGGGGAGAGCGGTCCCGTCTGCCCGAACGCCGAGATGCGCACGACCACCAGGTCAGGGTTCGCAGCCTCGAGCGCCGCGGCGTCGAGGCCCCATCGCTCGAGCGTGCCCGGGCGGAAGTTCTCGAGCAGCACGTCGGAGCGCCGCACGAGGTCGAGCACGAGGTCGCGCCCCTCGTCGCTGCGCAGGTCGGCGACGATCGAGCGCTTCGACCGGTTGATCGTGCGGTGCAGCATCGACGTCGTGCCCGAGCGCAGCCGCCAGCGGCGCAGCTCGTCGCCCGTGCGCGGCCGCTCCACCTTCACGACGTCGGCGCCGAAGTCCGCCAGCAGGCGACCCGTCGTGGGCGCCGCGATGTAGTTGCCGAGCTCGACGACCCGCACGCCTGCGAGCGGACCGGCGGCCGCGTCCATCCCCGTGCTCGTCACGAGACGAAGATCGACAGGATCAGGGTCATGCCGAGGGCGATGACCGAGGCGACCGAGACGGCGACCGTGACCGACTTCAGCGCGCCCCGCACCGACTGGCCGAGGAAGGACTGCAGCAGCCAGAACGTGTTCGACGTCACGTGGATGCAGAAGAGCGCGCCCGCACCGGCCGCGAGGGCGATGAGCAGCGGGTTCAGGCCGAGCGTGGCGGCGACGGGGCCGAGGATGCCCGCGGCGGTGATGGCCGAGAGCGTGACGGAGCCGACCGCGATGTGCAGCACGGCCGCCATGACCCACACGACGAGCAGCGGCGCGACGGTCGTGGCCGAGAAGTAGCCCTGCAGGATCGCGCCGAGGTCGCCCTCGGCGATGACGGCGGCGAGGGCGCCGCCGACGCCCGTGAGCACGAAGATCTGCCCGCCGTCCTGGAAGCCGCGCACGAGCGCGCGCTCGACGCGCGGCGTGCCGACCGTCGCCCGGCCGACGAGGCCCGTGGCGATGACGGCGAGCAGCAGGGCGATGACGGGGTTGCCGAGGAACTGCATCGCGGGCAGCTCGACCTCGACCACCGTGAGCACCGCCTGCACGGCGATGAGCGCGAGGGCGGCGAGCATCGGGCCGAACAGCGCGAGCAGCGGCACGGATGCCGGATCGCGCGGACCCTCCTGGCGCGTCGACCCGTCGACGGTCGCGATCGACGTCGTCGACCGGTCGCCGTGGTCGCCGCCCACCGAGCGGGCGCTGCCGACGCCCTGGCTCGCGGACTGCTCGGCGACCTCCTCGCCGTCGCTGATGAGCTGCTGCTCGTCGGTGGCGGGCTTCCAGAACCCGAGGCGGAAGAGCACGCTCATGACGAGGATCGCGAGGATGACGGTGGGCACGACGACCGCGAGGCCGCCGAGCAGCATGATGCCGAGCGGCACGCCCAGCAGGCCCGCGAGGGCGACGGCGGCGAAGCCGGGCACCATCATGACGATGCCGACCTCGAGGCTGATGGCGAACGTCGCGGCCATGATGCCCGTGCCGGCCTTGCCCAGGCGCGGCGCGATGCGGCGGGCCAGCGGCGCGGCGATCACGATCATGGCGTCGACGAAGATCGTCTGCAGGTACGTCGCGAACGACAGGCCGAGCGCGTAGGGCACGCCCCGCCTGCCGAAGACGCGCAGCAGCGACTCGACGAGGCGCGTGATCGCGCCCATCTCGTTGAGCATCGAGCCGATGAGCACGCCCCACGCGATGAGCAGGCCGGCCTCCATCATCACGTCGCCGAAGCCCTGCGTCATGACCGAGACGGTGTCGACGGGGCCGAGCCCCGTGAGCAGGCCGATCGCCGCTGCGCCGAGCGCGAGGGCGATGACGGGATTGATGCGGAATCGCACGATGACGACGACCACCGCCAGGATGACGGCGCCGACCACGGTCAGCGTGTACCAGTCGGGCACTTCGTTCCTCCTCGTCGAGGGATGCGGCGCTCCTCGTCGAGTGCCGCGGCTTCGCGATGGCCAGCATCGCGATTGCCACATCGTGGCATGCATCCCATCAGATGGGTACCCGCGCGGCGTGTCGCCGCGTACGATCGGCGCCATGGCAGAGCAGCCGCTCCTCGTGCTGGGCAAGATCCGCAACATCCTCGACGCGTTCACGCTCGCGGCTCCCGTGCGCACCGCCGCGGAGATCCGTCAGGCGACCGGTCTGCCCTCGTCGACGGCCCACCGGCTGCTGCAGAACCTCGTCGAGCACGGCTTCCTCGATCGCCAGGGCGACGCCTTCCGCATCGGCGCGCGCATGGCGTACTGGGCGGGACCGGCCACGCGGGCGCGCGACCTCGTCGAGCTGCTCGCGCCGCAGCTCGAGGCGCTGCGCGACGCGACGGGCGAGACCGCGTGCTGCTTCCGTGCCGAGCAGGGCTCGCGCGTGTGCATCGGCGTCGCCGAGACGCGGCACGGCCTCAAGCGCGAGATGTACGTCGGCCGCATCCAGCCGCTGCACGTGGGCAGCGCGGGTCGCGTGCTGCTCGCGTGGGACGCCGCGCTGCTCGACGTCGTCGCCGCCGGCCCGCTGCCCGCGCTCACCGACGCGACGATCACCCAGGCGGAGGCGCTGCGCGCCGTCGCGGCCGAGACGCGCGCGCAGGGCTACGCCATCACGATCGGCGAGCGCGTCGAGGCGGCGTCGGGGGTCTCGGCGCCCGTGTTCGACGCGCACGCGCAGGTCGTCGGCGCCCTCACGGTCATGGGCCCGACGCTGCGCATGCCGCTCGAGGCGTGCGCGTCGATGGTCGACGCCGTCGTCGCGGCCGCCGAGGGCGTCACGGCATCGCTCGGCGGGCGCGCGCCCGCCTGATCGCCGCCGGATCCGCGGCGAAGCGCGCCGCCGAGGGTGCATGCCACTCGGCGATCCGCCACGGCGCGGATGCGGCGGGGAGATGCGCACACGAGCGAGCCGGCAGTCACGCATGCGGGGATGGGCACCGCTCAGGTGCGCATGGCTCACGCCGAGTCGGCGAGCGCGGCCTCCACGAGCTCGGCGAGGTCGGCCGGGGAGACCGTCGCGGCGGTGGTGCGCAGCTCGTCGAGCGTCCACCAGCGCATGCCTCGGTGGCTGCGCACCTCGAGGTCCATCCCCGCTCCCTCGATCGATGGTCCCGCCAGACTCGCATGCGTGCGCTGCACGCCGCCTAGGCTCGACGCATGCCCACCGTGCTGCTCGTCCGTCACGGACGCACCACCGCCAACGCCTCCGGCGTCCTCGCCGGTCGCATGCCCGGCGTGCGCCTCGACGACGTCGGCGTCGGCCAGGCGGCGGCCGCGGCCGACCGGATCGCTGCGGTGCCCGTCGTGCGCGTGGTCTCGAGCCCGCTCGAGCGGTGCCGCGAGACGGCGGACGCCATCCTCGGCAGGCAGGTGGTCGCACCCGCCTCGACGATCGAGCCGGGACTGAGCGAATGCGACTACGGGGACTGGCAGGGCCGACCGCTCGCCGAGCTCGCCCGCGAGGACCTGTGGCGGGTCGTGCAGTCGACGCCGTCGGCCGCGACGTTCCCAGCGGGGGAGTCGATGCTCGCGATGCATGCGCGGGCCGTCGAGGCGATCCGCCGCATCGACGCCGAGGTGCTCGCCGAGCACGGGCAGGAGGCCGTCTGGGTCGCGGTGAGCCACGGCGACGTGCTCAAGGCGATCCTCGCCGACGCGCTCGGCATGCATCTCGACCACTTCCAGCGCCTGCACGTCGACCCGGCCTCCGTGTCGATCGTGCGCTACGGCGCGAGCAGGCCGCAGGTGCTGGGCAGCAACACGCACGCCGGCGACCTCGCGTGGCTGCGACCGCGCGTCGAGGAGGTCGACGGCGCGTCCCGTGACGACGCGGTCGTCGGCGGCGGTGCCGGCCCGCAGGCTCCGCGCTCGTAGCATGGGAGGCATGTCCCCGGTGGTGCACGGATTCGACTGGCCAGACCGATTCGTCGTCGGCACCGTCGGCGAGCCCGGCGCGCGCACGTTCTACCTGCAGGTGCGCGACGGCCGCGAGGTCGTGAGCGTCGCGCTCGAGAAGCAGCAGACGGCGCTGCTCGCGCTCGAGATCGACCGCGTGCTCGACGAGCTGCGGACGCAGGACGGCAACCCGTTCCACGTCCCCGAGGGCACGCCCGTCGAGCTGCGCGACGACGAGCCGCTCGACGCGCCGGTCATCGAGCGGTTCCGAGTGGGCCGCATGGGGCTCGGCTGGGATCCCTCGACGGCGCAGATCGTCATCGAGGCGCTGCCGCTCGCCGTCGAGGACGACGACGAGGACGGCATGGATGCGGCGCCGGAGCCAGACGAGCGGCTCGTCGTGCGCATCCCGGTCGGATCCGCGAGGGCGTTCGCGCTGCGCACCCGCGAGGTCGTGGCGTCGGGTCGGCCGCTCTGCCCGCTGTGCGAGGAGCCGATGGAGCCCGACGGGAGCCACGAGTGCGGCGTCCCCGACGACCTGTCGTGATCGCCGAGCCCGAGCCGGTCGGCGACCGGCTCGTCCTCACGGGCCGCATCGTCTCGGCGTCGAACGCCGTGCTCGTGGGCGAGCTCGACGCGCTGCCGGTCGTGTACAAGCCGGTCGCGGGCGAGCGTCCCCTGCACGACTTCCCCGACGGCACGCTCGCGGCGCGCGAGGTCGCCGCCTACGCCGTCTCCCGCGCCACGGGGTGGGACGTCGTGCCCGAGACGCGGCTCGTCGACGGTCCCGCCGGGATCGGCATGCTGCAGCGCTGGGTCGAGACGGATCCCGAGCAGCCGGCCATCGTGCTCGTGCCCGCCGACGCCGTCCCCGAGGGGATGCTGCACGTGCTCGACGGCGTCGGCATCGACGACGAGCCCGTGGCGCTGGTGCACGAGGACACGGCGGCGCTCCGCCGCATCGCCGTGCTCGATCTCGTGACGAACAACGCCGACCGCAAGGGCGGGCATGTGCTCGAGCGGGCGGACGGGCATCGCCACGGCATCGACCACGGGCTCACGATGCACGTCGACCACAAGCTGCGCACGGTGCTGTGGGGATGGATCGACGAGCCGTTCTCCGACGAGGAGGTCGCGGGCATCCGTCGGGTGATCGCGGCGCTCGACGGCGAGCTCGGCGAGGTGCTCGACGCGCTCCTCGCATCGAGCGAGGTCGACGCGCTCGCGGCCCGGTGCGAGGCGCTGCTCGCGCGCGGGACCTTCCCCGAGCCTCGCCCGGGCCGCCCGGCGGTGCCCTGGCCGCCGTTCTGACGGGACCACGCGCGTGGCTGGGCAGGAGCGGCGGTCACGTGGTCCCGTGACGCGTGCTCGACCTTCGGGCTCGCCCGCTCCTCGGCCATCCGGTGGGGGAGTCGGCTCGTACCGTCAGGACTCGCGCCGCGCCAGCACCTGCAGTCGATGCCCGCGCCACTGCCACAGCGCCCAGAGCGTCGGCCACATCGCGGGGGCCGCGGCGCCGCCGACGTCGAGCCGGTCGCGGAAGCGGCAGCGGCCGTCGGGCAGCGGCGACACGGCCATGCGGTGCCGCCACGACGAGAGCCCGTCGAGGGGTCCCGAGACCGGTCCGCCGCGGTCGTGCACGATGCGCACGTCGCCGCGCACCTCGTCGTGCAGCTCGACGGTCATGCGGCCGGAGGGCACGCCGAGCATCCTCGTGTCGAGCTCGACGGGCGTCGCGTCGGGCCAGCGGTCGGGCCAGGCGCCGTCGACGGGCGTCGGCACGAGCACGGGCGCCATCGCGAAGCGCATGGCGGCGGGTGCGTGCAGCAGCGCCCACGCGCGATCGACGTCGCAGTCGAGGACGAGATCGAGCACCACGCGCATGTCCCCAGCATCCCGCACCGCGACCGTGCGGCCTAGGCTCGCCGCATGCCCCTCGTCACGCTGCTGAGCGGCCCGACCGCGACGGGCAAGACCACGATGGCGCGAGCGCTCGAGGCCGCCGGCGCGGTGCGACTGTCGATGGACGAGGCGCAGTGGGCCGCCGGCTACCGGGGCGCCTTCCCGCCCGTCGAGGTCATCGAGCGCCTCGAGTCCGAGCTCAAGCGGCGCATGGTGGATGCGATCGCCGACGGTCGCCCCGTCGTCGTCGACCTGTCGCTCACCACGCGGCCGTTCCGCGACGCGTGGCGCGAGGCTGCCGAGGCGGCGGGCGCGAGCGTCGACCTCGTCGTGCTCACGGCGCCCACCGACGTGCTGTGGGCGCGCATCCAGCAGCGCGCGGGCCGCGACGACCCCAACGCGTTCACGCTCGACCGGGACGCGCTCGAGGCGTACGTCGCGTCGGTCGAGCCGCCGCATCCCGACGAGCGGGCTCGCGTCGTCGTGACGGGCTGAGCGCCTAGATCTGGTACTCGATCGACCCCGAGCGGGCGACCGAGGCCGGCACGCCCACGAGCGTGACGCCCGAGGGGGCGTCGCGCACGACGACCGCGTTCGCGCCGACCTTCACGTCGTCGCCGAGCACGATGGGCCCGAGCACCTTCGCCCCGGCGCCCACGGTGACGCGGTCGCCGAGCACGGGATGCCGGCGCCCGCCCGCCGCCGACGTGCCGCCCAGCGTCACCTGGTGGTAGATGAGGCAGTCGTCGCCGACGACCGCGGTCTCGCCGATGACGACGCCCATGCCGTGGTCGATGAGCAGGCGCCTGCCGAGCGTCGCGCCCGGATGGATCTCGACGCCCGTGAGGAACCGCATCCATTGGCTGCCGGCGCGGGCCGCGAAGCGCAGCCCGCGCCGCCAGAGCCAGTGGTGCCACCGGTGGCCCCACACGGCGTGCAGGGTCGAGTAGGTGAGCCACACCTCCAGGGCGCCGCGAGCCGCCGGATCGCGCAGCTGCGCGTTCCGGATGTCCTCGCGGATCCCCAGCACCTCGATCAGGCCAGGTCGGCGTAGATCGGGTTCGACAGGTAGCGCTCGCCCGTGTCGCAGATGATGGCGACGATGGTCTTGCCCGCGTTCTCGGGGCGGCGGGCGACCTCGAGGGCGGCCCACACGATGGCGCCGGAGGAGATGCCCGAGAAGATGCCCTCCTCGGCCGACAGCTGACGCGCGACGCGCACGGCGTCGTCGAGCGCGACGTCGACGACCTCGTCGTAGACCTCGCGGTCGAGGATCGACGGCACGAAGTTCGCGCCGATGCCCTGGATCTTGTGCGGGCCTGCCGTGCCCTGCGTGAGCAGCGGCGAGTCGATGGGCTCGACCGCGATGACCTGGACCTCG
Organism: Agrococcus jejuensis; assembly: GCF_007679035.1. Classification (GTDB taxonomy): domain Bacteria; phylum Actinomycetota; class Actinomycetes; order Actinomycetales; family Microbacteriaceae; genus Agrococcus; species Agrococcus jejuensis_A. Next base: position 1,320,734 of record NZ_VEFR01000001.1, read on the forward strand.
GGCTTCAGCTCCTTGAGGCGTGCGCCGGCGCCCGTGATGGTGCCGCCCGTGCCGATGCCGGCGACGAAGATGTCGACCTCGCCGTCGGTGTCGGCCCAGATCTCCTCGGCGGTGGTCTCGCGGTGCACCTTCGGGTTCGCCGGGTTGTCGAACTGGCGCGCGAGGATGGCGCCGGGCGTCTCCTCGACGATCTGGGCGGCGCGCTCGACGGCGCCGCGCATGCCCTCGGAGCCGGGCGTGAGCACGAGCTCGGCGCCGAGCGCCTTGAGCACGGCGCGGCGCTCGACCGACATGGTCTCGGGCATCGACAGGATGACGCGGTAGCCCTTCGCGGCGCCGACGAGCGCGAGCGCGATGCCGGTGTTGCCGCTCGTGCCCTCGACGATCGTGCCGCCGGGCTGCAGCTCGCCCGAGGCCTCCGCGGCCTCGATGATCGCCTTGCCGATGCGGTCCTTCACGCTGGCGCCCGGGTTGAAGTACTCGAGCTTCGCGAGGATCGTGGCGTGGGTGTCGTCGACGCGCTGCAGTCGGACGAGCGGCGTGCCGCCGATCGTGGCCGTCACGTCGTCGTAGATGCGAGCCATAGGTAAGCCTTTCACGGGGGAGAAGCAGTCGTGATGATGCTAGCCGTTCGACCCTGACCGCGCGCACGGATGGGGATGCCTTCAGGGTACGGTGCCGAGGTGCCCGACCTCCGCGCGACCGTGACCGCCGCACGCGACGCCCTCGCGCGGGTCGGGGTCGTCGGTCCCGATGCCGAGATCCTCGCGGCTCACGTGCTCGGCACGAGCCTGGGGGAGCTGCGGATGCGCATGCTGCGCGGCGCCGAGATCGCTCCCGACGACGCTCGCGCGCTCGGGGCGCTCGTCGCCCGCCGCGGCGAGCGCGAGCCGCTGCAGCACCTCACGGGCGAGGCCCACTTCCGCCACGTCTCGCTCGCGGTCGGCCCCGGCGTCTTCACGCCCCGTCCCGAGACCGAGGTGCTCGTCGACCACGCGCTCGCGCTGCTGGCTGCGCGCCGTGCGGATGCGGCGGACGCGCCCTCGATCGTCGTCGACGCGTGCGCGGGCTCCGGCGCCGTCGCCATCGCGATCGCGACGGAGCGTCCCGCGACGCAGGTGCACGCCGTCGAGCTCTCCGACGACGCCATCGCGTGGACGCGGCGCAACGTCGATGCGCTCGCGCCGAGCATCCGACTCGTGCAGGGCGACGTCGCCGAGCTCGACGCGCTGCTGCCCGACGTCGTGGGCGCCGTCGACGTGCTCGTGTCGAACCCGCCGTACGTGCCTGCCGCTGCCGTGCCGCGCGATCCCGAGGTGCGGCTGCACGATCCGGCGCTCGCGCTCTACTCGGGCGACGACGGCCTCGACGTCGTGCGCGCGCTCGCCGACGTCGGCCTGCGCATGGTGCGCGCGGGCGGCGGCATCGCGCTCGAGCACGGCGAGGAGCAGGGCGGGGGCGTGCGCGCCGTGCTCTCGGCCGCCGGCTGGCACGACGCCGCGACCCATCCCGACCTCACGGGGCGCGACCGCATCACGACTGCGCGGCGCTGACGGCGTCGTCGCCCCGCGTCCGTCGACGCCGAGGGATGCCGCCGACCGCCTGACGGCCGTCGCAGCCGGGCGACCGTACGATGGATGCGTGCCCGAGACCTTCGACTGCAGCGTGCCCACGAGCCTCCTGGCGGGCGTGCGCGCGGCGAGGCAGACGCTGCAGACCGGCGGCCTCGTGATCATGCCGACCGACACGGTCTACGGCATCGCGGCCGACGCGTTCAGCCCCGACGCTGTCGCAGGCCTGCTCGCCGCGAAGGGCCGCGACCGTCAGTCGCCCCCTCCGGTGCTCGTGCCCGACATCGCCACGCTCACGGCCCTCGCCGAGCGCGTCTCCGACGACGTGCGCGCCCTCGCCGACGCGTTCTGGCCCGGTCCGCTCACGATCATCGTGCGCGCGCAGCCGAGCCTGTCGTGGGACCTCGGCGAGACGAAGGGCACCGTCGCGCTGCGCATGCCTGCGAACGACGTCGCGCTGGGCCTCCTCGCCGAGACGGGTCCGCTCGCGGTCTCGAGCGCCAACCGCCACGGCGAGCCCGCATCCACCTCCGCCGCAGCACCCGCCGAGGCGCTCGCCGAGTCGGTCGCCGTCGTGCTCGACGCCGGCACCGTGGGCGAGGGCTACGAGCCGCACGCCGACGGGGAGCGGGCGCAGAACGGCTCGACGATCGTCGACGCGACGGGGGAGCGCATCCGCATCGTCCGCCAGGGTGTGCTGTCGCGCGAGCGCATCGCCGAGGTCGTGGGCGAGGCGCTCGCGCCATGACCCTCTTCGTCGCGGTCGCGCTGCTCGCCGCCGTCGTCACGTGGCTCATGAGCCTCGGCACGCTGCGGTTCGCGCTCGCGCGCGGCATCCATCCGCCCGTGCGCGAGCGCGACGTCCATGCGAAGCCCACGCCTCGCCTGGGCGGCGTCGCGATGTTCACGGGCGTCGTCGCCGCGCTCACGGCCGGCGCGTTCGTGCCGCAGTTCCAGGCCGCCTACGCCGAGCCGCACAAGATCGTCGCGCTGCTGTGCGCCACGGGCTTCATCGTCACGGTCGGCGTGCTCGACGACCTGCTCGACCTCGACTGGATGGTCAAGCTCGGCGCGCAGCTCGTCGCAGCCGGCGTCGTCGCCTTCTTCGTCGTGCGCATCACGTCGACGCCGAACCCGTTCGGCGGCATCGCCGTGGGCTCGTCGCAGATGTCGATCGTGCTGACGGTCGTCACGATCGTGCTCGTCATGAACGCCGTGAACTTCATCGACGGCCTCGACGCGCTCGTCGCGGGCACCACGATCATCGGCTCCGCCGCGTTCTTCGCCTACATCTGGATCATCAGCCGCTCGCTGGGCCAGGCGGAGGCCTACTTCTCGGTCGCGAGCATCATCACCGCCGTCGTGATCGGCGCCTGCATCGGGTTCCTGCCGCTCAACTGGCACAAGGCGAAGATGTTCATGGGCGACGCCGGCGCGCTCATGGTGGGCCTGCTCACCGCGACGGCTGCGATCTCGGTCACGGGGCAGATCGACCTCACCGTGCTCGGCGGCCGCTCGCAGATCCTCCCCGCCTTCATCCCCGTGCTGCTGCCGTTCGCGATCCTCGCGCTGCCGCTGCTCGACTTCGTGCTCGCGGTGCTGCGCAGGCTGCTCAACGGCCAGAGCCCCTTCGCCGCCGATCGCAAGCACCTGCACCACCGGCTGCTCGACATGGGCCACACGCACCTGGGCGCCGTGCTGATCTTCTACTCGTGGACGATCGTGGTCTCGCTGGGCTGCCTCCTGTTCCTCTTCCTCGACGAGTGGGTCGCAGCCGGTATCATCGGTCTCGGCTTCCTCGTCTGCGCGGTCCTCACGGCATTGCCCGTGAGCCGCCGGGTCTGGCACTCCGCCAGGCGTCTCGCGAGGCTGCGTGCGGCAGAGCGCCGGGCGCGCAGCAGGAGGCGACGAACGGTCGAGGCAGGGGAGCGACGATGACCATCCAGGACGTCATGCGCCGCGTGCTCGCGTACGGCGGGCTGCTGGCCCTCGCCATCGCGGTCATCGGCGGCATCGCGGGATTCGTGGTGGCCGGATGGACGGGCGTCGTGAGCGCCCTCGTCGGCACCGCCATCGCGATCGCCTTCCTCTCGCTCACGGCCGTCTCGGTCATCGTGGGCTTCAAGGTCTCGCGCGGCGAGCTGCTGCACGCCGGCTTCTTCGGCGTGCTGCTCGGCGGCATGCTGCTGAAGTTCATCCTCTTCCTCGTCTTCATGACGTGGCTGCAGGGCCAGGCGTGGCTCGCCGGCGGCGTCGTGTTCGGCACGATGCTCGCGGCCGTGCTCGGCTCGCTCGTGGTCGACGTGCTCGTGATCGGCCGCTCGCGGCAGCCCACGGTCGACGAGCCCGCCGAGGAGGAGACCCAGGGGCGGCCGGCACGCCGCTGACGCCCTGGCTTCTGCTAGGCTTCGAAGCGATCCCCCAGGTTGATCCCTCATGCTCCGCGCCCTCAGGATGCGCAGCGAACGGGACTCGATCAGGGACCACGATCTGTACGACGACGACCTATGGCGCCGTGACGCGCCGTGACCGACGGAGACCCCGCTGAGCGCGCTTCCCCTGCTGGCCATTTCCGCCGCCGCTCCCGAGCCCGAGCCGTTCCACCCGCCGAGCCTGTCGGAGTTCTTCCCTGAGGTCTTCCTCCTCACGGATCCGACGGCCGTGGGCCTGACGGGCGCCGAGGAGCCGATCTTCGGCCTGAACCGCATCATGCTCATCCGCTTCCTCGCGGTCGCCGTGATGATGCTGATCCTGTGGCTCGCCGTGCGCAACATGCGCATCGTGCCCACGCGGTTCCAGGCCGGTGCCGAGTTCCTGCTCGGGTTCGTGCGCCAGAACGTGATCATCGACACGCTCGGCGAGAAGGACGGCCGCCGGTTCATGCCGGTGCTCATGGCCATGTTCTTCGGCATCCTCGCGATGAACATCACGGGCATCATCCCCGGGCTGAACATCGCGGGCACCTCGGTGATCGGCATGCCGCTCGTGCTCGCGCTCGTCGCCTACGTGCTGTTCATCTACGCGGGCCTCAAGAAGCACCCCGGCGCGTTCCTCAAGAACTCGCTGTTCCCGTCGGGCGTGCCGCTGCCGATCTACATCATCGTGACGCCGATCGAGTTCCTCTCGACCTTCGTGCTGCGTCCCGTCACGCTCGCCCTGCGACTCCTCATGAACATGGTCGCCGGCCACCTGCTGCTGGTGCTGTGCTTCGCGGCGACGCACTTCTTCTTCCTCTCGATGCTCGCCTACGGCGACTTCCTCGGGCTCCTCGGCATCGGCACGCTGGCCTTCGGCCTCGCGTTCACGCTGTTCGAGATCCTCGTGGCCGTGCTGCAGGCGTACGTCTTCACCTACCTCGCTGCCGTCTACATCCAGCTCGCGCTGGCCGACGAGCACTGATCGTCCGACCCCAACCCGGTCGTACAGCAACCTCCAGAAAGGAACCGCACCAATGAACATCGTCGGCTACCTCGCCCCGATCGCATTCGGCCTCGCGTCCATCGGCTCCGCCATCGGCGTGGGCATCATCGTCGGCAAGACGATCGAGTCGGTCGCTCGCCAGCCCGAGCTCCAGGGCCGCCTGACGGGCCTCATGTTCCTCGGCATCGCATTCACCGAGGCACTGGCGTTCATCGCCATCGCAACGGGCTTCATCCCGTTCACCGCCCCGGCCTGATCGCCGACCGCCTAGCGGTCTCCAAGGAAAAGGAGTCGGGATGCAGCTCGCATTCCCCGTCGTGATGGCGGATGAGCACGGTGAGGCCTCGCCCAACCCGCTGATCCCCGCGATCTACGACATCGTCTGGAGCGCGGTCGTCTTCGCGATCGTCCTCGTGTTCTTCCTGTGGCTCGTGCCCAAGCTGAACAAGGCGCTCGACGCACGTCGCGACGCCATCGAGGGCGCGCTCGAGCGCGCCGAGGCGGCCGAGGCGAAGGCGAAGGCCTCCGTCGAGGAGAACGCCGCGATCCTCGCCGAGGCTCGTGCCGAGGCGTCGCAGATCCGCGAGAAGGCGCGCGCCGAGGGTGCGCAGATCCTCGCGGAGCTCAAGGTCGCCGCGCAGGAGGAGGCCGACCGCGTCGGCGCCACCGCCCGTGCGCAGATCGAGGCCGAGCGCCAGGCCGCCGTGCAGTCGCTGCGCCAGGAGGTCGGCGTGCTCGCGCTCGACCTGTCCGAGAAGGTCGTCGGCGAGTCGCTCGACGAGCAGCGTGCCGCTGGCATCGTGGACCGCTTCCTCGCGGACCTCGAGGCCGAGGAGGCTGGTCGCCGGTGAGGTCCGCCACCCGTGAGGCGCTCGGCGCCCTGACGAGCGCCGTGCAGGCGTCGTCGGGCGCCGGCGTCTCCGACGCCCGCGAGGTGCTGCAGGCGGCACGCGCCATCGAGCGCACGCCGCAGCTGCTCGCGGCGCTCGTCGACACGAACGGCACGAGCGCCGACCGCGACGCGATCGTGGCGCGGGTCTTCGGCTCGCTCGGCGCAGAGGCGCGTCGCCTGCTCGGCGTCGCCGCCGCGCAGCGCTGGTCCTCGGGCGCCGACCTGCTCGCAGGCCTCGAGGACGCGGGCATCCGCATCGCGGCGACGGCGGCCGACGTCGACGTCGCGAGCGAGATCCACCAGTTCCGCGAGATCGTCGCGGGCGACGCCGACCTCGAGCTCGCGCTCGGCGGCCTGCTCGGCGCGGCCGACGACAAGGCCCTCGTGGTCGAGCGTCTGCTCGCGGGCCGGGCCTCGGAGTCGACCCTCGTGATCCTCGACCACCTCGTGCGCTCGCCGCGCGGCCGCCGCATCGGCGCGCTGCTCGCGCAGGCGGCCGAGACGGTCGCCGACGCCGCCGGCGCCGGGATCGCGACGGTCACGACCGCCGTGCCCCTGCCGGACGCGCAGCTGCGCAGGCTCGAGACGAGCCTCTCGCAGCGCTACGGACGACGCCTGCAGGTGCAGCAGGTCGTCGACCCCCAGATCATCGGCGGCCTCCGGGTCGCGGTCGCGGACGACGTCATCGACGGCACGATCCGCTCGAAGTTCACCGACCTCCGGCTGCGGCTGGCCTAGGTCACACGAGGAGAAGCAATGGCAGAGATCACCATCAGCCCCGATGACATCAAGGGTGCGCTGAGCGACTTCGTGGCCTCGTACGAGGCCAAGGCCTCGTCGACGAGCGAGGTCGGTCGCGTCACCGACGCCGCCGACGGCATCGCCCACGTCGAGGGCCTTCCCGGCGTCATGGCCAACGAGCTCGTCCGCTTCGCGGACGGCACGCTCGGCCTCGCCCAGAACCTCGACGAGACCGAGATCGGCGTCGTCGTGCTCGGCGAGTTCGGCGGCATCGTCGAGGGCCTCGAGGTCACCCGCACCGGCGAGGTCCTCTCGGTCCCCGTCGGCGACGGCTACCTCGGCCGCGTCGTCGACCCGCTCGGCGCCCCGATCGACGGCCTCGGCGACATCGCCTCGACCGGTCGTCGTGCGCTCGAGCTGCAGGCTGCAGGCGTCATGGACCGCAAGTCGGTCCACGAGCCCATGCAGACCGGCATCAAGGCCATCGACGCCATGATCCCCGTCGGCCGCGGTCAGCGTCAGCTGATCATCGGCGACCGCCAGACCGGCAAGACGGCGATCGCGATCGACACGATCATCAACCAGAAGGCCAACTGGGAGTCGGGCGACGTCTCGAAGCAGGTTCGCTGCATCTACGTCGCCGTCGGTCAGAAGGGCTCCACGATCGCCTCCGTCAAGGGTGCGCTCGAGGAGGCCGGCGCCATGGAGTACACGACGATCGTCGCCGCTCCCGCGTCTGACCCCGCCGGCTTCAAGTACCTCGCGCCGTACACGGGCTCGGCCATCGGCCAGCACTGGATGTACGAGGGCAAGCACGTCCTGATCATCTTCGACGACCTGTCGAAGCAGGCCGAGGCCTACCGTGCCGTGTCGCTGCTGCTGCGTCGCCCGCCGGGCCGCGAGGCATACCCTGGCGACGTCTTCTACCTGCACTCCCGTCTGCTGGAGCGTTGCGCGAAGCTCTCCGACGCCCTCGGCGCCGGCTCGATGACGGGCCTGCCCATCATCGAGACGAAGGCCAACGACGTCTCGGCGTACATCCCGACCAACGTGATCTCGATCACCGATGGCCAGATCTTCCTGCAGTCCGACCTCTTCAACGCCAACCAGCGTCCCGCGGTCGACGTCGGCATCTCGGTCTCGCGAGTCGGTGGCGACGCGCAGGTCAAGTCGATCAAGAAGGTCTCCGGCACGCTCAAGCTCGAGCTGGCCCAGTACCGCTCGCTCGAGGCGTTCGCGATGTTCGCATCCGACCTCGATGCCGCGTCGCGTCGTCAGCTCGCTCGAGGCGCTCGCCTCACCGAGCTGCTGAAGCAGCCGCAGTACTCGCCGTACCCGGTCGAGGAGCAGGTCGTCTCGATCTGGGCGGGCACGAACGGCAAGATGGACGACGTGCCCGTGAGCGAGGTGCTGCGCTTCGAGGCGGAGCTGCTCGACCACCTGCGTCGCAACTCCACCGTGCTGACGACGCTGCGCGACACGAACGTCCTGGACGACGAGACGCTGAAGACGCTCGAGTCCGAGGTCGATGCGTTCGCCGCCGGCTTCGTCGCCGACGAGTCCGACTCGATCCTGGGTGACGACTCCTCCGAGCAGATGCCGCTCGAGGACGTCAACCAGGCGCAGATCGTGAAGGGCAAGCGCTAAGCCTCATGGGAGCCCAGCTCAGGGTCTACACGCAGAAGATCAAGTCTGCGCAGACGACCAAGAAGATCACGAAGGCGATGGAGCTCATCGCCGCGTCGCGCATCCAGAAGGCGCTGGCGCGGGTCGAGGCCTCCTCGCCGTACGCACGCGCCATCACGCGTGCCGTGAGCGCGGTCGCGACGTACTCGAACGAGGTCCACGACCTCACGCTCGAGCGCGACGAGATCCGCCGCAGCGCGATCGTGGTCCTCACGAGCGACCGCGGCCTCGCCGGCGCGTTCAACTCGCAGATCCTCCGCGAGGCCGGCGAGCTGCGGGCGCAGCTCGAGGCGCAGGGCAAGGAGGTCGAGCACTACCTGGTCGGCCGCAAGGCGGTGCAGTACTTCCAGTTCCGTCGCCGTGCCGCGGTGCGCGACTGGACGGGCGAGACCGACGTGCCCACGGCCGACCTGGCCAAGGAGATCGCCGACGCCGTCATCGAGTCGTACGTCAAGGGCTCGGCCGACGGTGGCGTCGACGAGATCCACGTCGTCTACAACCGCTTCGTCAGCATGATGACGCAGGAGCCGCAGACCGTGCGTCTGCTGCCCCTCGAGATCGTCGACGCAGCCGACGACGCGACCGACGGCGAGCACTTCCCGCTCTACGAGTTCGAGCCGGAGCCGGGCCGCGTGCTCGACGCGCTCCTGCCCGTCTACGTCGAGAGCCGCATCTTCAACGCCCTCCTGCAGTCCGCAGCCTCGAAGCAGGCCGCGACGCAGAAGGCGATGAAGTCGGCCTCCGACAACGCGGACACGCTCATCACCGACTACACGCGCCTCCGCAACAACGCGCGTCAGGCAGAGATCACGCAGCAGATCTCCGAGATCGTGGGCGGCGCGGACGCCCTCGGCTCGGCGAAGTAAGCCACGAAAGGCACCTGGAAGCATGACCATCACGGAAGCAGCAGCCACGCAGGCAGCCGTCGGCCGCATCGCGCGCGTCACGGGCCCGGTCGTCGACATCGAGTTCCCGCACGACGCCATCCCCGGCATCTACAGCGCGCTGAAGACCGACGTGTCGTTCGGCGAGGGCACCGAGACGCAGACCATCACGCTCGAGGTCGCGCAGCACCTCGGCGACGACCTCGTGCGCGCCATCGCCCTCAAGCCGACCGACGGCCTCGTCCGCGGCCAGGAGGTGCGCGACACCGGCGAGCCCATCACGGTGCCCGTCGGCGACGTCACCAAGGGCAAGGTCTTCAACGTCATCGGCGAGGCCCTGAACCTCGCCGAGGGCGAGACGATCGAGGTCACCGAGCGGTGGCCCATCCACCGCAAGGCGCCCGCGTTCGACCAGCTCGAGTCGAAGACGCAGCTCTTCGAGACCGGCATCAAGGTCATCGACCTCCTCACGCCGTACGTGCAGGGTGGCAAGATCGGCCTCTTCGGCGGTGCGGGCGTCGGCAAGACGGTCCTCATCCAGGAGATGATCCAGCGCGTCGCGCAGGACCACGGTGGCGTGTCGGTGTTCGCCGGCGTCGGCGAGCGCACGCGTGAGGGCAACGACCTCATCCACGAGATGGAGGAGGCGGGCGTCTTCGACAAGACCGCCCTCGTCTTCGGCCAGATGGACGAGCCGCCGGGGACGCGTCTGCGCGTCGCCCTGTCGGCCCTCACGATGGCGGAGTACTTCCGCGACGTGCAGAAGCAGGACGTGCTGCTCTTCATCGACAACATCTTCCGCTTCACGCAGGCGGGCTCCGAGGTGTCGACGCTGCTGGGCCGCATGCCCTCCGCCGTGGGCTACCAGCCGAACCTCGCCGACGAGATGGGCCTCCTGCAGGAGCGCATCACCTCGACGCGCGGCCACTCGATCACGTCGCTGCAGGCGATCTACGTGCCGGCCGACGACTACACCGACCCGGCCCCCGCCACGACGTTCGCGCACCTCGACGCGACGACGGAGCTCAGCCGTGCGATCGCGTCGAAGGGCCTCTACCCGGCCGTCGACCCGCTCACGTCGACGAGCCGCATCCTCGACCCGCGCTACATCGGCGAGGACCACTACCGCGTGGCCACGACGGTGAAGCAGATCCTGCAGAAGAACAAGGAGCTGCAGGAGATCATCGCCATCCTCGGCGTCGACGAGCTCTCCGAGGAGGACAAGATCGTCGTGTCGCGTGCACGTCGCATCGAGCAGTTCCTCTCGCAGAACACGTACATGGCGAAGAAGTTCACGGGCGTCGAGGGCTCCACCGTGCCGCTCAAGGACACGATCGAGTCGTTCGACGCGATCTCCAAGGGCGAGTTCGACCACGTCTCCGAGCAGGCCTTCTTCAACGTCGGTGCCATCACGGACGTCGAGGAGAAGTGGGCGCAGATCCAGAAGGAGAACGGCTGATGGCACTCGCCGTCAGCATCGTCTCGGCCGAGGCCGAGGTCTGGTCGGGCGACGCCAGCCAGGTCTCCGCACGCACGGTCGAGGGTGAGATCGGCATCCTCTCGGGCCATGAGCCCGTGCTGGCCGTGCTCGCCGAGGGTCAGGTGCGCGTGACGCCGATCGACGGCGCCCCCATCGCGGTCGACGCGGCGGACGGCTTCCTGTCGGTCGACCACGACCGGGTCGAGATCGTCGCAAGGCACGCGCAGCTCGCGTGATCGTCATCCTGCCCCCTTCCGAGACGAAGGCGGCGGGCGGTGCGCCGGGGTCCATGCTGGACCTCGGCGCACTGGCGTTCCCGCCCCTGTCCTCGACGCGCGAACGCGTGCTCGACGCGACGATCGCGATGGCGATCGGGGCGCCGCCAGCGCCGACGCCGGCGCGGCAGCGCTGGATCGACGACGACCGCGCGCTGCGCTCGTCGCCGACCATGCCCGCGATCGAGCGCTACGAGGGCGTGCTGTACGACGCGCTCGACGCCGCGTCGCTCGAGCCCGGTGCGCGAGCCTGGGTCGACCGGCACGTCGTCGTCGGCTCGGCGCTGTGGGGCCTCGTGCGCGCGAGCGACCGCATCCCCTCGTACCGCTGCTCGTCGAGCGACCTCAAGGGGCCGCTCCGCGGCGCGTGGGCGGATGCGGGCGCCGTGCTCGCGGGCGAGACGGTCGTCGACCTGCGCTCGAAGGCGTACGTCGACGTCGCACCGGTGCCCGGCGCCATCGCCGTCGACGTCGTCGGCGAGGACGGCGCGGCCCTCAACCACTGGAACAAGCACGCCAAGGGTGCGCTCGTGCGGCGCATGGCGGAGTCGGGGCTCGCGGCGAGGAGCGCGCACGACCTCGCGTCGTGGGCGGCGGAGCGCGGGATCCGTCTGCGAGCGCTCGCCGACGACCGGCTCGAGCTGGTCGCGACGGCGTCCGGGCTCGGCTGAGCCCGGTTCGCGCAGAGCGCGACCGAGACCGCGACGACCCGCATAGGCTGGTGGGATGCGCCGAACCCTCGGAACCAGTGCCATCGTCGTCAGCTCGGTCGGCCTCGGCCTCAACAACCTCGGCAGGCCCGGCACGGCGACCGAGGAGCAGGCGGGCACCGATCGCCTCGTGCACGCGGCCATCGACCACGGCATCACGCTGCTCGACACCGCCGACATGTACGGCGTGCCGCCGACGACGAGCGAGCGTCTGCTGGGCAACGCGCTCAAGGGCAGGCGCGACCAGGTCGTGCTCGCGACGAAGTGGGGCCATCAGGACTTCCCGATCCCCGGCAGCGAGGACTGGGGCCCCAAGGGCGAGCGCCGCTACATCCGCAACGCGGTCGACGCGTCGCTCACGCGCCTGCAGACCGACTGGATCGACCTGTACCAGCTGCACACGCCCGACCCCGAGACGCCGATCGCGACCACGATCGACGCCCTCGACGAGCTCGTCGAGGCCGGCAAGATCCGCGCCTACGGCCACTCGAACCTGTCGGGCGAGCAGATCCGCGAGGCGGCGGCCGTGCAGTCGCCGAACGGCTTCGTGACGGCGCAGGACGAGTACAGCCTGCTGGCGCGCGGCGTCGAGGCCGACGTGCTGCCCGCCGCCCGCGAGGCGGGGCTGGGCTTCCTGCCGTACTTCCCGCTGTACAACGGCCTGCTCTCCGGCAAGTACACGCGCACGGAGCAGCCGCATGACGGTCGCCTGACGCGCATCAAGCCGCAGCTGCTCGAGGGCGTCGACTGGACGCAGCTCGAGGAGTACGACCGCATCGCGCGCGACGCCGGACTGACGATGCTCGAGGCCACCTTCGCGTGGCTGCTCGCGCAGGAGCCCGTCGTCTCGGTCATCGCCGGCGCGACCAAGCCCGAGCAGATCGCGCAGAACGTCGCCGCCGGCGAGGCGCGCATGGGCGCCGACGTCGTCGCCGCGATCTCCGACCTCTTCTCGTAGCGAGCCCCGCGAGCGCAGGGGAGTCCCGGCTCCACCGCGCGGGCGCGCGCACGGCGATCCACAGGCGCGCTCGTCGGCGGGTGCCGGTGTCGGGTGCGCCTCCCATGCTCCCCGGCATGCAGATCGTCCGCGCGTCGTCGCCCCAGCAGCTCCTGCTCGCCCTCCCGCATCTCGCGGGACCCGCCATCGCACGCTCGATCGTGCTCGTGCCGTTCCACGGATCGCGCACGGGCATGGCGCTGCGCTGCGACATCCCCGTGCTGCCGCGCGGCGCCCTCGTGCCGTGGGCCGACGACGTCGTGGGGTCGCTGCTCGACGCAGAGCCCGACGGCATCGCGATCGCCGTCGTGACCGACCGCGTCGTCGGCGCCGGTGCGCTGCCGCACCGCGCGCTCGTGCGGGCGCTCGTCGCTGCGTGCCGCCGCGCCCGCGTGCCCGTGCGCGCACGGCTGTGCCAATCGGCGGATGCGTGGGGCGACTACGCGCAGCCGCAGGCGGCGCGCGGCCCGCTCGCCGAGCTCGAGCTCACCGACGGGCTGCCGTTCCTCGCACCCACGCCCGCGCCGCGCGTGCCCGAGCCCGCGTCGCCCGCGCGGTGCCTCGCGGTCGCGGATGCGCTGGAGGCGGCCGTGGAGTCCGGGGCGATGCGGGCGGCGCTCGACGAACCCGTGGTCGCCGTGGAGCTCGCACTGCACGCGGCGGTGCTCTCGCCCGAGCAGGCCGCCACGGTGCTGGCGCTCGTGCAGCATCCCGCGATCCGCGACGCGACGACGTGCCAGCTGCTCGACGGACTCGCGGCCGGGGTCGAGGCCCACGCGCTGCAGCGCGGCGAGGGTTCCCCGGCGGGCGCCGATCGACTGCTGGGCATGGGGGCCGCGCCGGACCGCGACCGCGTCGAGCGCGGCGTCGGCCTGCTCGAGCACGTCGCCGCCGTCGCGCCGACGGGCATGCGCGCCGCGCCGCTCGTCATGCTCGCGTCGCTGCACTGGCTGCTGGGGCGGTCGGGGACGGCGGCCGCGTGCGTCGAGGAATCGCTGCGCGACGACCCAGAGCACGGCATGGCGCTGCTCATGGCGACGGTGCTGCACGCCGGCATGCTGCCCGAGTGGGTCGCCGCCGACCGCGCCGCGATGTCGTGACGTCGTCAGCGCACGACGGCGTAGCCCTGCTCGCCACGCGGGTTCGCCGCCGCGCGCACGGTGCCATCGGGCGCACGGCTCGCGAGGCTCAGCCTGCCGAGGCTCCACTCGCCCACGTCGGTGACGCGATGCCCGCGGCGGCGCAGCTCCTCGATGACGTCGGTGCCGAGGCGCGACTCCACGTGCAGTCCGCCCGGCTCCCACACGCGCGGGTCGAACGACGACACGAGGTGCGTCGTGTGCCACGCGGGCGCGTCGATCGCCGCCTGCGGACCGAGGCCGAGCACGCCCATGCCGAGCAGCATCGAGAGCTGCCACGAGTCCTGCTGGTCGCCGCCCGGCGTGCCGAACGCCGCGACCGTGCCGTCGTCGTGCAGGGCCATCGAGGGGGAGAGGGTCGTGCGGGGACGGATGCCCGGCGCCATCGACGTCGTGAGCCCCTCCTCGAGCCACAGCATCTGCGCGCGCGTGCCGAGGCAGAAGCCCAGGCCCGCGATCGCCGGGCTCGACTGCAGCCAGCCACCGCTCGGCGTGGCGGAGATGACCATGCCGTCGGCGTCGACGACGTCGAGGTGGCACGTGTCGCCGCGCGTGGGCTCGCCCGCGCCGGCGGCGCGCTGAGCGCCCTCGACCTGCACCGCGGGGAATCGGGGGGCACCGTGCAGCGCGCCGGGGCGCAGCTCGAGCGACGCCTCGGCGCCGATGAGCGCACGGCGCTCGGCGAGATACGGCTCGTCGAGCAGGCCCGTGAGGTCGGCGCCGTCGCCGAACCACGCGTCGCGGTCGGCGAAGGCGAGCTTCGCCGCCTCGGTCGCGAGGTGCACGAGGTCGGCGTCGAACCGATCGGCGCGCGTCGGCAGCAGCGGCTCGAGGATGCCGAGCTGCGCGAGCAGTGCCGGCCCCTGCGTCCACGCGCCGCACTTCAGCACCCGGCGGCCGCGCCAGTCGAGGCCGATCGGCGCCTCCCACGTCGGTCGCCATGCGGCCATGTCCTCGCCGCGCAGCAGCCCGGGATGCGCGTCGCCCGTCGCGTCGACGACCGGCGTGCGCACGTGCGCGTCGACGGCCTCGGCGACGAAGCCCTCGCTCCACGCGGCGATCGCGGCGTCGCACGCGGCCTCGCGGCCGAGGCCGGCACCCGCATCGGCGAGCCTGCGGTAGGTCTGCGCGAGCAGCGGGTTGCGGATGCGCTGCCACGGCTCGGGCACGCCATCGGCGAGCCACAGCGCGGCCGACGTCGGCCACTCGGTGCGGAAGCGCTCGGCGCTGCCTGCGATCGTCGCGGCGACGCGCGGCAGCACGTGGTGCCCGCGGTCGGCGAGGTCGATCGCGAACGACAGCGCGTCGGCCACCGACCAGGTGCCGAGGTCGCGCAGCAGCGTGAGCCATGCGGGCACGGCGCCCGGCACGACGGCGGCGAGCAGCCCCGTGCCCGGCACGTGGTCGACGCCGAGCGCGCGATGCGCCGCGATCGTCGCGCCCGCGCCCGTCGGGCCCTGGCCGCTCAGCACGCGCGGCTCGGAGCCCGGCACGTGCACGATCGCCGGCAGGTCGCCGCCCGGCCCGTTGAGGTGCGGCTCGACGACGTGCAGCACGAAGCCGGCGGCGACCGCCGCGTCCGCCGCGTTGCCGCCGCGCTCGAGCACGGCCATGCCGGCGCTCGATGCGAGCCAATGGGTCGACGCGACGGCGCCGACCGTGCCGTGCAGCTCGGGTCTCGTCAGCACGAGCTAGAGCTGCGCCTGCGCACGCGTGAGCACGTCGCGCAGGATGCCCGTGATCTCGGCGAACTCGGGCTCGCCGATCGTGAGCGGGGGCGACAGCTGGATGACGGGGTCGCCGCGGTCGTCGGCGCGGCAGTAGAGCCCCGCCTCCCACAGCTCCTTCGACAGGAATCCCCGCAGCAGGCGCTCGGACTCGGGCCCGTCGAACGACTCCTTCGTGCCCTTGTCCTTCACGAGCTCGATGCCGAAGAAGTACCCGTCGCCGCGCACGTCGCCGACGATG
Source organism: Agrococcus jejuensis (assembly GCF_007679035.1). GTDB lineage: Bacteria > Actinomycetota > Actinomycetes > Actinomycetales > Microbacteriaceae > Agrococcus > Agrococcus jejuensis_A. The sequence continues at coordinate 1,336,497 of NZ_VEFR01000001.1, forward strand.
TCGAGGTCGAGCAGCGACTCGAGCGACGCGCGGAACAGCGGGGAGTTCGTGCGCACGCGCTCGAGCAGCCCCTCGTCCTCGAAGAGGTCGAGGTTCGCGTTCGCGACCGCCGTCGAGACCGGGTGGCCGCCGAACGTGTAGCCGTGGCTGAACATGGCGTCGCCCTCGCGGAACGGCTCGTACACGCGGTCGTTCACGACCGTGCCGCCGAGCGGCGCGTAGCCGCTCGTCACGGCCTTCGCGAACGTGATCATGTCGGGCTCGTAGCCGTAGGCGTCGCACGCGAACATGTGACCGATGCGGCCGAACGCGCAGATGACCTCGTCGCTCACGAGCAGCACGTCGTGCCGGTCGCAGATCTCGCGCACGCGCTGGAAGTAGCCGGGCGGGGGCGGGAAGCAGCCGCCGGCGTTCTGCACGGGCTCGAGGAACACGGCGGCGACGGTGTCGGCGCCCTCGAACTCGATCATCTCCTCGATGCGGTCGGCGGCCCAGATGCCGAACTCCTCGTCGGTCGTGCCGGTGAAGCCCGACTCCTCGGCGCGGTACCGGTTCGTGTTGGGCACCCGGAAGCCGCCGGGCACGAGCGGCTCGAACATCTGCTTGAGCGAGGGGATGCCCGTGATGGCCAGGGCGCCCTGCGGCGTGCCGTGATAGGCGACGGCGCGCGAGATGACCTTGTGCTTCATGGGCTTGCCCTGGATCTTCCAGAACTGCTTCGCGAGCTTGAACGCCGTCTCGACGGCCTCGCCGCCGCCCGACGAGAAGAAGACGTGGTTCAGCGAGCCGGGCGCGTACGACGCGATGCGGTCGGCGAGCTCGATGGCCGGCGGATGCGCGTACGACCACAGCGGGAAGAACGCGAGCTCCTTCGCCTGGCGCGCCGCGGCCTCCGCGAGCGACTCGCGACCGTGGCCCGCGGCGACGACGAAGAGGCCCGCGAGGCCGTCGATGTACTGCTTGCCGGCGTCGTCGTAGATGTGGTGGCCGGAGCCCTTGACGATGATGGGCGTCTGCCCTGCCTCGAGCGCCGACTGGCGCGCGAAGTGCATCCACAGATGGTCGGCGGCCTTGGCCTGCAGGTCGTTCAGCTCGGTCATGATCATGCCCTCCTAGCGGGTGCCCCAGTCGTAGCGCTGCTCGACCAGTCGCATGTACAGGAACGTCTCGGTCGCGGCGACGCCCTCGATGGTGCGCACCTCGGTGTTCAGCAGCTCGATGAGCGCGTCGTCGTCCTCGCACACGACCTCGGCGATGACGTCGAACGTGCCCGCCGTCATCACGACGTAGTCGATCTGAGGCAGCTCCGCGAGGCGCTCGGCCACCTTGACGGTGTCCCCCTGCACGCGGATGCCGACCATCGCCTGACGGCGGAAGCCGAGCTGCAGCGGGTCGGTGACGGCGACGATCTGCATGACGCCCGACTCGGTGAGGCGCTGCACGCGCTGGCGCACGGCGGCCTCGCTGAGGCCGACCTCGCGGCCGATGTCGGCGTACGACCTGCGGCCGTCGCGCTGGAGCCGCTCGATGATGGCCTTCGACACATCGTCGAGCGCAGGGCTTCTTCGATCGGACATGCATGCGATCCTGACCGATCGCACGGCCCGCCGCAAGGGATTCCGTCGTCTTGCATCGTCGTGCATGACGGATTTCGTCGTGAGGCACGCCGGGGGCGCGACGTGCACGACGGTCGCGCGCATCTGGGAGACTGGTGCGTGTGACGCACATCGGAGCGCCTGTCGGCGAGCACACGGGCCAGGGGCCGGCGAGCCAGACGTTCCAGGTGCGCTGGGCCGGCACGACCGACGTCGGCCTGCGCCGCGCGCACAACGAGGACAGCCTCGTGACGCAGCCGCCCGTCTTCGCCATCGCAGACGGCATGGGTGGACACAGCCACGGCGACATCGCCAGCCGCGTCGTCGTGGAGCGCCTCGGCGAGCTGGGCGGCCGCGACCGCGTCGAGCCCTCCGACGTCGTCGAGGCGCTGCGCGAGGCCACCGCCGACATCGCGCGCCTCGCAGGCGACGGCGACGCCGGCACGGGCACGACCGTCACGGGCTGCGCGTTCGCCGAGCACGACGGCGAGCCCTACTTCGCGATCTTCAACGTCGGCGACTCGCGCACGTACGCGATGCTCGGCGAGCGCCTCACCCGCATCACCGTCGACCACTCGGTCGTGCAGGAGCTCGTCGACGCGGGCCTGCTCGCGGAGGACGAGGCGGAGTCGCACCCCGAGGCCAACGTCGTCACGCGCGCCGTCGGCTTCAACTCCGACCCCGTGCCCGACTACTTCCTGCTGCCCATCATGCCGAGGCTGCGACTGCTCGTGTGCTCCGACGGGCTCACGAAGGAGATCCACGACGTCGACATCGAGCGCATCCTCGGCGAGCACGAGGAGCCGCTCGCCGCATGCGAGGCGCTCATCGACGCCGCGCTCGACTCGGGCGGTCGCGACAACGTGACCGTCGTCGTCGTCGACGTGCTCCGCGCACCCGAGGTCGAGGACGTCGACCGCACCGTGCCTCGGGCGACGCTGCGCGAGGACTGACCGTGGCCGCCAGGCTGCCGTCGTCACCTCCGGTGCTGCCTGGGTTCACGCACGTCCACATCCTCGGCAAGGGCGGGTTCGCCGACGTCTTCCTGTACGAGCAGAACCTGCCGCGTCGACCCGTCGCGGTGAAGGTCATGCACGCCGACCTCGTCGACGATCGCGTGCGCAGCGCCTTCCGCTCCGAGGTGAACCTCATGGGGCGCCTGAGCGCGCATCCCTCGATCCTCACGGTGTACTCGGCGAGCGTGTCGAGCGATGGCCGTCCGTACCTCGTCATGGAGCTGTGCTCGACGGAGATCGGCGACCGCTTCCGCCAGCGACCGCTCGAGCTCGACGAGGCGCTCGAGATCATGGTGCGCGTCGGCGGTGCGCTCGAGACGGCGCATCGCGCCGGCACGCTCCACCGCGACATCAAGCCCGCCAACATCCTCACGACCGCGTTCGGGCATCCCGTGCTGTCGGACTTCGGGATCGCCGCGAACATGCACCTCGGCGACCACGAGGCGGCGGGCGTCTCGGTGCCGTGGTCGGCGCCCGAGGTGCTGCGCGACGAGACGGCCGGCACGATCGCGAGCGAGGTGTGGTCGTTCGGCGCGACGCTGTACTCGCTCGTCGCCGGTCGCAGCCCCGCCGAGATCCGCGGCGGCCGCAACGGCACCGACGAGCTCTCGGCCCGCATCCTCGCCCACGACATCCAGGCCTTCGACGTCGATGCGCCGCGCACGCTCACGACGATCGTGCGGAAGGCGCTCGCGAAGGATCCCGCCGACCGCTACCTCGCGATCCTGCCGATGGTCGAGGACCTGCAGGCGGTGCAGGAGGAGATGGGCGTGCCGGTGACGCCGATCGACCTGCAGGAGCGACCGTGGTCGCGCGACCTCGACACCGGCGTCGACGAGCCGGTCGACGAGCTGCCGGTGCGCGTGCGCGCGGCGCGACGGCGCGCGCCGATGCGCGGTGCGCAGCAGATCGACATCTCGTCGTCGACGCAGGCTGCGACGCCCCCGAGCCGCAAGGGCCTCGTGTCGGTGCTCGTCGGCGCCGCGACGGCCGTCGTGCTCGGCGCCGTCGCGGTCGTCGCGGTCGCCGTCACGACGATCCAGGGTGCGATCCCCGTCGTCGAGGAGGTGCTGGCCGAGCCCGTCGACGGCGGCGTCGCGTTCACGTGGAGCGATCCGGGCCTCGTCGACGCCGACTCGTACCTCGTGACGACCGCGGCGGGCGACGCCGTGATCCAGCGCGCGACGACGTTCCGCCTCTCGGGCGCCAGCGGCGAGGAGCTGTGCGTCACGGTCTCCGTGAACCGCGACGGCCGCTCCGGCGACGGCGCGGAGGCGTGCGCGGAGGTGCCGTGAGCAGGGGGACGCGGATCGGTGGCATCGCGCTGGGAGGCGCGCTCGCCATCGCCGTCGTGACCGCAGCGACGCTCTGGCAGGGCAACGCGGCCCTCGACCCCGAGCTCGACGCGTCGAGCGTGTGGGTGGCGAACGCATCCGCCGACCTCGTCGGCGTCGTGAACACCCAGACCGACCAGCTCGAGTCGATCGTCGCGCCGGGCGGCGCCGCGAGCGAGGTCGTGCAGGGCTCCGCCGGCGTGCTCGTGGTCGACCGCGCCGCGAGCGTCGTGCGCGCGATCGACCCCTCGACGCTCGAGCGCGGACCCGCGGTGCTCGTCCCCGCCGGGTCGGACGTCCAGCTCGCCGGCTCCGCGGTGTCGATCGTCTCGCCGTCGAGCGGCGACGTGTGGGTGACCGACGTCGATGCCGTGCGCGGCGGCGAGGAGCTCGGGGAGCCCGTCGTGCAGCTGGGCCGCGGCGCCGTCGCCGCGCTGACGTCGACCGTGCTGTTCGCGGCCTCGCCCGGTCTCGGACGCGTGCTCGAGATCGACGTCGCGACCGGGGAGACGACGGCGTCGTCGGAGGCGCCGATGTCGCCCGACCAGCCGAGCCTGCAGCTCACGGCGGTCGGCTCGCGCTGGGTGCTGCTCGACACGACGTCGAACGTGCTCTCGAGCAGCGGCTGGCAGACGCGCCTGGAGTCGGAGGTCGCTGCGCTGCAGCTGCCCGGGCCCGCCTCCGGTCGCGTGCTGGTCGCCACCGAGCAGGGCATCGAGTCGCGCGAGCTGGGCGTCGAGACCGTCGAGAGCCTCGTCTCGGGGGTCTCGGGCACGCCGACGCGCCCGCTCGTGCGCGACGGCTGCGCGTTCGGCGCATGGTCGTCGGGGATGGCGTGGCGCGGCTGCGGCGCCGACGACGTCGCGCTCGACCTGCAGGGCGTCGCCTCGGGCGCGCAGCTGCAGCTCGCAGCCCGCGGCGACGCCGTCGTGCTCGCCGACGCGTCGTCGGGCGACGCGTGGACGATCACGCGCGATGGCGCGCTCGTCGACGACTGGTCGCTGCCGACGCCGCCCGAGGTCGCGCCCGGCGGCGAGGAGCCCGAGGATCCCGGCGCCGGTGCCGACGAGCCCGAGCAGCTGCCGCCGACGGCGACCGACGACGAGCTCGGGGCGCGACCCGGTCGCGTCGTGCTGCTGCCCGTGCTCGAGAACGACGTCGACCCGAACGGCGACACGCTCACGGTCGTCGACGTGCAGGGCGATCCCGCGGCATCCATCGCTCCCGACGGTCGCAGCATCCGCCTCGCCCTGCCCGCCGACGCGACGGGCGAGATCGTGCTGACCTACCGCATCTCCGACGGCGCGGGCGGCGAGGACGTCGCGACGGCCACCGTCGCGGTGCGCTCGCCCGAGGAGGACGGCCCGCCCGCGCCGCAGCGCGCCGTGCAGGTCGAGATCGCCCCGGGCGAGACGGTCGTCGCCAACGCGTTCGACCACTGGATCGACCCCGACGGGGACGCGCTCGTGCTCGTCGACGCGTCGAGCGACGCCGGCGACCTCGTGCGCTTCCGGGCAGACGGTCGCATCGAGATCACCGACGGCGGCGCCGGCACGGTGCGCGACCTGGCGATCGCCGTCTCCGACGGCACGACGACCGTGCGCGGCACGATCGGCCTCGTGCCGGTCGAGACGCCGCCGCTCGTCGCGGGCACCGTCACCGCGACGACGCGCGTGGGGCAGACGACGACGCTCGAGCCGCTGCTCTCGGCCCGAGGAGGCGCCTCGCTCGCGCTGCACAACGTCAACGGCCCCGCCGGCGTCGTCGTGGCGAGCTACGTCGACGACACGATCGGGGTGACGCCTGACGCCGTGGGCACGACGACGTTCACGTACGTCGTGAGCGACGGCGCCGAGACGGCGACGGGCCAGGTGCGCGTGCAGGCGCTGCCCGCCGTCGACGCGTCGACGCCCCCGCAGCCGACGCAGCACGCCGTGGGCGTGCTCGCCGGCGGCGTGATCGAGGTGCCGGTCGCCGACCTCGACGTCGATCCGGCCGGCGGCGTGCTCGTCGTGACGGGTGCGCGCACCGACTCCGATGCCGTGCGGGTCGACGTCGTCGACCAGGACCGCGTGCGCATCGAGCTCGCGGGTCCGCTGGCGGACGGAGCCACCGTCCGCTACGGCATCTCGAACGGCGTCTCGTCGGCGGAGGGCACGATCGAGATCGTCGAGCGCGACGCCGCCATGCAGGCGCCCATCGCGCGCGACGACGCCGTGCGCGTGCGACCGGGCGGTGCCGTCGACGTGCCGGTGCTCGCGAACGACGAGCACCCCGACGGCGCCGAGCTCGCCCTCGTGCCGAGCCTGCTCGAGCCCGCGGCGGCGGGCCTCGCGTTCGTCGACGGCGACCGGCTGCGCTACGTCGCGCCCGACGAGCCCGGCGAGGTCTCGGTGACGTACGAGATCCGCGGCCCCGACGGGCAGAGCGCGTTCGCGACCGTGCGCATCGTCGTGGCGGACTCCGACGCGGCGACGAACGTCGCACCGTCGCCGCCCACCGTCGACGCGCGCGTCGTCGCGGGCGAGACCGTCGACATCCCCATCGATCTCACGACCGCCGACCCCAACGGCGACGGCGTCTCGCTCGTGGGCCTCGCGACGCCCGCGAGCCTCGGCAGCGTCACGATCGTCGACGGCGGCACGCTGCGCTACGAGGCCGGCGGCTACTCGGCCGGCACCGAGACGCTGGCGTACGTCGTGGCCGACGACCTCGGCGCGCAGGCGCAGGGCACCGTGCGCATCGGCGTCGCGGCGCCGGACGGCGCCGTCGCGCCGCCGATCGCGGAGCCCGACGTCGTCGCGATGCAGCCGGACACGACCCAGACGGTCGACGTGCTCGCCAACGACCTCGATCCGGCCGGGCTCGCGCTCGACGTCGTCGGCGCCGACGCGCAGGGCGCGATCCAGGCCCGCGTCGAGGACGGCGAGGTGCTCGTGACGGCGGGTGCCGAGGAGGGGGAGTTCGGCGTCGTCGTGACGATCGAGTCGTCGCGCGGCGCGCAGGCCGTCGGCTGGCTGCGCGTCGTCGTGGACCCCGAGGCCGAGCCGCCCGCGCCTCGTGCGCAGGACGTGCGCGTGCCCGTGACGTCGATCCTCGATCGCGAGGAGATCGCGATCGACCCCATGGACGCCGTCACGGTCGCCGACGGCGCCATCGACGAGCTCGAGATCACGCTGCCGCTCGACGTGGCGGGCACGACGCTCGCCGCCGACGGCAGCATCCGCATCGACGTCGGACCGCGGACCCGCGTGGTGCCGTACACCGTGACGCGCGCCGACACGGGAGCGTCGGCCTCGGCGCTCGTCGTCGTGCCCGGCACGGAGGATGCGCTCCCGCAGCTGCGGCCCGACGCGCCACCGATCGTCGTGGCATCCGGCGAGACGATCGAGATCGACATCGACGACTACGTCGTGGCGGTCGACGGCGACCCCGTCATGCTCACCGACGCGTCGAACGTGCGCGCCGAGCACTCCGACGACGGCCAGCCCGTCGTCGACTCGCAGACGCTGCGGTTCACGTCGGCGCCCGGCTTCTTCGGCTTCGCGAGCATCGCCTTCGAGGTGACCGACGGCGACTCGCCGAACGACCCCGAGGGACGCGTGGCGCCCATCGTGCTGCCCATCACGGTCGAGCCGGGGGAGGGGCTGCCCGGTCGCGTGCTCGGCACGACGCTGCAGCTCGAGCAGAGCGGGTCACGACAGCTCGACCTCACGCGCATCACGACGGCACCCGATCCGACGGCCGTCGCCGAGTTCACGTGGTCGCTCGGTCCCGTGCCCGAGGGGTTCACGGCATCCGTCGTCGGCTCCGTGCTCACGGTCGAGGCGACGGGCGCCGCCATCGGCGCCGTCGGCGACCTCGAGGTGGCGGTGTCCGGGCCGAACGGCGAGGGGGTGCCCGGCGTGCTGCGACTCGTGACCATCTCGTCGACGAGGCCGCTCGCCCAGCCGCAGCCCGATCGCCTCGAGGTGATTCGCGGCGGGGCCGCGAGCATCGACGTGCTCGCGAACGACGAGGCGACGAACCCGTTCCCCGAGACGCCGCTCGTGCTCTCCGCCATCGACCAGTCGGGCGTGCCGCTCGGGGTGTCGCTGCAGCGTGACCCCGGTACCAGCACCGTCACCGTCCAGGCGTCGGACCTCGCGCAGGTCGGCACGACGACCGTGCGATACCAGGTGCTCGACGAGACCGGCGATCCGCGCCGCGCGGTCTGGAGCACCCTCACGATCGTGGTGCACGACGTGCCCGATCGGCCGGCGCCGCCGCAGCAGGCGACGGACGTGCACGTCGACGGCGGCCTCGTCGTGCGCATCACGCCGCCCGGCGACGGGAACAGCCCCATCACGGGCTACACGCTGCTCGGTCCCGGCGGCTACCGGCACGACTGCGGCCCGGCGACGACGTGCACGCTGGACGACCTGCCGGTCGGCGTCGACGTGCGCCTGCAGGTCGTCGCCCGCAACGCCGTGGGCACGAGCGAGCCGTCGTCGCCGTCGGAGCCCATGCATGCCGACCGCCTCCCCGCGCCCGTGACGGGCGTGTCGGCATCGCCCACCACGACGGCGGGCACGTCGATCGTGCGCTGGCAGGCTGGGACGGTGCCCGCGGGCGCGACGGGGATCACGGGCTACCTCGTGCGCGTGCAGGGCCCGGGCGTCGACGTCGTGCAGCGGCTCGACGCGAACGCCCGCGAGTCGACGGTGTCGGGCCTGCAGCCCGGACAGGCGTACCGCGTCGACGTGGCGGCGACGAACGACGCCGGCGTCGCCGACGCCGCCTGGCGCTACTCGACGCCGCTCGACTTCACCGCCGTCGGCCCGCCCGGCCAGACGACGGTGCTGCTCACGGGCTACGACGAGGCGAGTCGAACCGCTTCCGTCGTCTGGACAGCGCCGGCGTCAGGCGGCGCAGAGCTTCGCTACCGACTCGACGTCATCCAGGCGGGGGCGCCAGCCCCGACATGTTCGTCCAACGCCAACGGCACGCCCGCGGGACAGGCGACGACGTCCGGCTCGAAGGTGATGCCGTCGGGCGGGCGGGGTCAGGTCGTCGTGATCGCCGACAACGGCTACTTCTGCAGCGTCTCCCTGAGTGCGCCGGTTCTTCCCGAGGCACCTGCGGCTTCGGATGTCCAAGTCACGTTGGACGATGGCACTGAGGCCGCCCCTCGAGATGCGCGCGACATGCTTGTGACGCGCGTCACCCCGGACTCGGGGACCTCCATGGAGGTCAGGGTGCAGGGTCCCGGTGTCGGAGGTGCTTGGACGCCTGTGACGGTCGGTGATCGGCTGGTCCCCGCCGGACTCCAGTACGGACGGGACTACGTCGTCGACATCCGGCAATGCTCGCCCGGCCAGACGCTTGTGGCGTGCAGTCAGCCCCAGCGAGTCGGCACATTCACGCCCATCACCTTCGCGGCGGTGTTCACCATGCCTCTCGAGTGCCGCTGGAGCGAGCCGTTGAGAGCGCAGCCGCCCCAGAACGCCAATGCAACGAACCGCCTCGTCGCCATCTTCACCATGTCCGACGGCTCGACTCGCGAGGTCACGGCCGGGACCGGACAGGAGATCGTCGTGCCAGCCCAGGCGACCTCGGTGCAGCTCGTCGGCGAGGTAACGTCGGGTCTCGTGGATTCGATCCGCGGCAGGAACCTGCAACCATCGCCAGCCGCCGGCTGCGGCATCTAGGAGCACCGATGACCGACGACGTGACCGCCATCCGCGAGCTCGGCGACCGCATGGCCGAGGCCATCGAGCCCGTGCTCGTCGGCAAGAGCCACGTCGTGCGGCTCGCGCTCGCCGCGATGCTCTCGGGCGGCCACCTGCTCGTCGAGGACAATCCCGGCACGGGCAAGACGTCGCTCGCCCGTGCGCTCGCCGCGTGCATCGACGGGTCGGCGTCGCGCATCCAGTTCACGCCGGACCTGCTGCCCGGCGACATCACGGGCGTCAGCATCTGGGATCAGTCGACCGGTCGCTTCACGTTCCACGACGGCCCGGTCTTCGCGAACATCGTGCTCGCCGACGAGATCAACCGTGCGAGCCCGAAGACGCAGTCGGCGATGCTCGAGGTGATGCAGGAGGGTCGCGTCACGATCGACGGCAAGCCCAACGCCGTGCCGACGCCGTTCATGGTCGTCGCGACGCAGAACCCCATCGAGCAGTCGGGCACGTACCGCCTGCCCGAGGCGCAGCTCGACCGCTTCGCGCTGCGCACCTCGATCGGCTACCCCGACCACGCGTCGACGTTGCGCATCCTCGAGGGCTCGGCCGATCCCGTCGACCCCGGCACGCTCGCGCCGGTCGTCGACACGGCGCGGCTCCTCGAGCTCATCCGCGTCGTCTCGACGGTGCACGTCGACGCCGCGGTCGCCGACTACGTCGCGCGCATCGTGGATGCGACCCGCCAGTCGGGCGAGGTGCGACTCGGCGTCAGCGTGCGCGGCGCCCTGTCGCTCGTGCGCACGGCCCGCGCGTACGCGGCGCTCGACGGCCGCGACTACGTCACGCCCGACGACGTCAAGGCGCTCGTGATCCCCGTGCTCGCGCACCGCATCGTGCTCGAGCCCGAGGCCGAGCTCGACGGCATCACGCAGGAGACGATCCTGCAGCAGCTCATGCTCTCGACGCCGCCGCCGCGAGGACGCGACCGCTCGTGATCGAGCGGCTGCGGCGCAGGGCCGCGATCGTCACCGGCTGGGGGTGGACGCTCGTGGGCGTCGCGATCGTCGGCGGCCCCCTCGGCGTCGCGCTGGGCTGGATCGAGCTCGTCGTCGCGGCCTCCGCGGCGGCGCTGCTCGTGCTCGCTGCGCTGCCGTGGGTCGTCGGCCAGCGCGACGTCGACGTGCAGCTGGCGCTCTCCGCGGAGCGCGTGCCCGTCGGACAGCCCGCCCACGCGACGCTCGTCGTGCGTCGACCGGGCCGCATCTTCGCGCCGCGCGCGATCGACGTGCTCGTGGGCGACGTGACGTACCGCATCGACCTGCCGAGGCTCGACGCCGGCGACGAGTCGTCGCAGCGCCTCGTGCTCGACACCCGCAGGCGCGGCCGCGTCGTCGTGGGCCCCGCGACGGTGCTGCGCACCGATCCCTTCGGCATCCTCGAGCGCACCCATGTGCTCACGGTCGCGTCGGAGCTCGTCGTGCATCCGCGCATCGCCCGCATCCCCGCGGTCGCCGCCGGCCTCGTGCGGGACCTCGAGGGCGAGGCGGCGGCCGAGCTGACGGCCGACGACGTCGCCTTCCACAGCCTGCGCGACTACCACCCGGGCGACGAGCCGCGCCACGTGCACTGGCGCTCGACCGCCCGCACGGGGCAGCTGCTCGTGCGGCAGTTCGAGCCGTCGAAGCGCAGCGACACCCTCGTGTGCGTGTCGACGGCGGCCGAGGACTACGGCGCCGACGACTTCGAGCTCGCGCTCGAGATCGTCGCGACGATCGCGACCGGCGCGATCGCCGAGCGCCGACGCGTGCGCGTCGTCGAGAGTCCCGCGACCGGGCGGCTCGACCCGGCACCCATCGACGCCCGCACGCGCGACCGGCTGCTCGACGGCCTCACGGACCTCGCGACCGACCGCAGGCTCGGCATCGTCGACGTCGTGCGGTCGATCGCGCTCTCGCCGCAGGCGTCCGTCGCGTGGATCGTCGTCGGCAGCACGGCGGCGCCGCGCAGGCTGCGCGAGGCCGCCGGCCTGCTGCCGCCCGACGTCGCCCCGATCGTGCTGCGGGCCGACGCGCTCGCACCGCCGTCGGTCGGCAGGCTCGCGCGCGTGCCGGTGCTGACGGTCGGCCTGCTCGAGGACCTCGCTCGCGGCCTGCGCTCGGAGGCCCTCGCATGAGCGAGGTGCTCGCATGACGCAGTGGCGCCTCGCGGCGCTCACGACGAGCGTGCTCGCGATCCTCGCCGCCTGCCTGCCGATGGGCGCGCTGTTCGGCTCGACGCGCATCGTGCCCGTCGTCGCGACGGCGCTGCTCGTCGGCACCGGCATCGGCCTGCTCGGCTGGTGGCGGCGCTGGCCGGCGCTGTGGCTCATCCTCGTCGGCGTCGCCGCGTTCCTCGTCGTCGCGCCACCGCTCGCGGCGCCCGAGGCGCTCGCCGGCATCCTGCCGACGTTCGACGCGTACGGGATCGTCGTGCCCGCCGTCTGGCAGTCGTGGCGCGACATCCTCACGATCGCCCCGCCGGTCGGCGTCGGCGGCGGCGTGCTCGTGGCGCCGCTCGTGCTCGTGCTCGTCGGCTCGGCGATCTCGTCGTCGATCGTGCTGCGGCTGCATCGTGCCGAGCTCGCGGGGCTCGTGCCCGTCGCGATCGCCGCCTGGACCATCCTCTTCGGCACCGCCGATCCGTGGTCGCCCGTGCTGCACGCGGTGCTCGTCATGTCGCTCGTCGTCGTGCTCGTGTCGATCGTGCGCCAGGCGCGGCGTCGCCGGGCTGCGCCGCGCACGCTCTCGACCCTGTGGCGCCGCTCGATCGCCTCCCTCACGGTCGCGGCCGCCGCGATCGGCTGCGGCATCGTCGGCGGTGCCGCGATGGTCGGCGACCGCGTCGTGCTGCGCACGGATCCCGTCGTGCTCGACACGAGCGACCTCGACAGCCCGCTCTCGGCGTTCCGCGCATCCCACGACCCCGACCGACGGGACGACACGGTGCTCGTGGCGACGGGGATGCGGCAGGGCGATCGCCTGACCGTCGCGGTGCTCGACGCCTACGACGGCGTCGTCGCAGGCGTCGGCGACGCGGCGTTCGTGCGCATGCCGGCCGTGCCGCCCACGGGCGACGACGTGCTGGGCGTCGCGGTGCAGGACCTCGAGGGTCCATGGCTCCCGCACGTCGGCGACCCCGCGTCCGTGGGCTTCGTGGGCGCGCGCGCCGCGGTGCTGCAGGCGTCGCTGCATGCCGACGCCGACACGGGCGACCTGCTCGCGACCGCGGGGATCGAGGCGGGCGATGCGTACGAGGTCTCGTTCGCGCGCGCGGCGACCGTCGACGACCTCGCCACCCTGAGCCCCGCGGGCGCGCCCCGCCTCGACGTCGTGCCGCCCACCGACGCCGTCGCATGGCTCTCGGGCTGGACCGAGGATGCGACGACGCCCGGCGAGCGGCTCGCGGCGCTCGTCGCGGGGCTCGCCGCCGACGGGTACCTGTCGCACGGCGTCGAGGGCGATCCCGCGTCGCGGGCCGGCCACTCGGTCGCGCGCATCGCCGAGCTGTTCGACGGCGTCATGGTGGGCGACGGCGAGCAGTACGCCGTCGCGGCCGCGCTCCTCGCCGAGCAGCTGGGGTTCCCGGCGCGCATCGTCGTGGGCTACGTGCCGCAGACGATCGTCGACGGCGAGCCGACGACGGTCGTCGCCGGCGACCTCGACGCGTGGGTCGAGGTCTCGACGCAGGAGGACGGCTGGGTCGCGATCGGCGTGACGCCGCAGTCGCGCCCCATCCCCGAGGAGGAGTCGACCGCGCCGCAGCCGTCGACGCAGCCGCAGCCGCCCGCCGCACCCGTGCTGCCCGAGGGCGGGGTCGACCGCGGCGAGCAGCCGGCGGATCCCGTGCAGCCGCCGTCGCAGGCGGTCGAGGACGGCTTGCTGCGCACCGTGCTCGGCATCGTCGCGGCGACGCTCGGCGGCATGCTGCTCGTGGCCTCGCCCGTGCTCGTCGTCCTCGGCGCGAAGCTCTTGCGTCGCCGACGACGACGGCTCGCGTCGTCGCGCGCCGACCGGGTCGAGGGCGCGTGGAAGGAGTTCGTCGACGCCACGGTCGATCGCGGCCGCGATCGGCGACCGGGCGCGACGCGACTCGAGACGGCCCGCGGCGACCGCGAGGTCGCCTTCGCCGCGGCGATCGACCGCGCGCTCTTCGGCCGCCTCGACCCCGACGACGCCGCTGCCGACGCCGCGTGGGAGGCCGGCGACGATCTCGTCGACGGCCTCGACCGCGACCGCACGCGGCTCGAACGACTGCGGGCGCGCCTGTCGCTGCGGTCGCTGCGGGGGCGCTGAGGCTCCACAGGCGCTCGTCGTCCACAGGGCGTCGCGGCGATGCTCCGAGTGCGCGGTGGTGCCCGGCATCGTGCCTGCGTGCCCGATCGCCTCCAGCTGCCCACGCCGCCCGCCGAGCCGCCCGCCGCGTCGTTCCCCGTGCTGGCGAGCCTCGCGCCCGTCGTCGGCGCCGGCGCGCTGTGGCTCGTGACGCAGGTCTCGAGCATGCTGCTGCTCGCCCTGCTCGGTCCCGTGATCGCCATCGCGAGCCTCGGGGACGGGCGCATGCAGCGCCGCCGGGCACGGCGGCGGGAGGCCGCGCGCTTCGCACGCGACTGCGATGCGCTCGACGTCGGCATCCGCGCCGCGCATGCCGACGAGGCGCGCGCGCTCACCGACGCGCATCCCGACGCGCGCGCGTGCGCCGAGGCGCCCGCGAACCATCCCCATCGCTGGCGACATGCGGCGGGGCAGCCCGTGCCGGTCGTCCTCGGCGTCGGTGCCGTGCCGTCGTCGTCGGCGATCGACGGCTACCCGCACCGCCAGGCCGACGACGTGCAGCGGCGCGCGGATGCGCTGCGGGCGCACGCCGCCGAGGTCGACGCGCCGGTCGTCGTCGACGCCACGCTCGGCATCGGCGTCGTCGCGGGCCCAGGGGTGGGCGACGCGCACGTGCGCAGCCTCGCGCTGCAGGTGCTCGCGCAGCTGTCGCCGCGCGACGCCGCGGTCGTCGTCGAGGCCGACGAGACGTGGGCGTGGATCGACGCGGTGCCGCATCGCGTCGACCGGCAGGTGGTCGACGGCGGCGCGCTCGTGCGCATCCTCGGCGACGACCTCGAGGTCACGATCGCGAGCCGACCGACGGCGGACTCCCTGCCGCGCGACTGCCGCGTCGTCGTGGAGGCGCGGCTCGACGTCGTGCGCGTGCGCGAGCGCACGTGCGCACCCGAGCTCGTCTCGACGTTCGAGGCGGCCGCGGCGGCGGCGCGGCTCGGCGAGGCGGCGGCGCACGCGGGCATCGGCGGCGCGACGGCGCTCCCGTCGCTCGCGCCGCTCGCGGACCTCGCGCAGGATGCGCCCGGCGTGCTCCCCGCGACCTTCCTCGCGGCGCCGCATCCCATGGCGATCGACCTCGCGGTCGACGGCCCGCATGCCGTGGTGGGCGGCACGACGGGCTCCGGCAAGAGCGAGCTGCTCGTCGCGTGGATCGCGGCGCTCGCGCGCCGTCACGATCCCGCCGACCTCGCGGTGCTGCTCGTCGACTTCAAGGGCGGCGCGTCGTTCGAGGCGCTGCGCGGGCTGCGGCACTGCGTCGGGGTCGTGACCGACCTCGACGAGCACGGTGCCACGCGGGCGATCGAGAGCCTGCGCGCCGAGATCCGTCACCGCGAACGGCTGCTGCACGCCCAGGGCGTGCGGTCGATCGAGGAGGCGACGGGGCTCGGCCGGCTCGTGATCGTCGTCGACGAGTTCGCGGCGATGCTCCACGAGCAGCCCGACCTGCTGCGGCTCTTCGCCGACGTCGCCGCGCGCGGGCGCAGCCTCGGCATGCATCTCATCCTCTGCACGCAGCGGCCCGCCGAGGCCGTGCGCGACTCCGTGCTCGCGAACTGCGGCGTGCGCATCTCGCTGCGCGTGCCCGACGACGCCGACGCCATCGCCGTCACCGGCGTGCCCGACGCGGCACGCCTGCGACTCGACGAGCGCGGGCGCTGCGTCGTGCGCATCGCAGGGCATGCGACGGTGCACGCGCAGTCGGCGCTCGCCGACCCGGCGCTCCTCGCCCGGCTCGTCGCGGACTCGCACGTGCACGCGGCACCGCGCAGGCCGTGGTGCGACCCGCTGCCCTCGCGCATCCCCGCCGAGACGCTGCCCGCCGCGTCGGGCGATGGGATCGTGCTCGGTCTCGTGGATCGCCCGTCGCGCCAGCGCGTCGACCCGCTCGCGTGGCGGCCGGCCGTCGACGGGCCGCTGCTCGCGCTCGGCGCGGCGGCGAGCGGCAAGAGCGCGCTCGTCGACCTGCTCGCGCGCGCGGGCGCCGACGTCGTGCGCGACGAGGAGTCGCTGTGGGACGCCGTGCACGAGCCCATCGCACCCGGCGTGCTCGCGATCGACGACGTCGACGCGCTGCTCGCCCGGCTCGACGACGAGCACGCGCACGAGGTCGCGGCGCTCCTCGCACGGCGCATGCGCGAGGGCGCAGGCGTCGGCCATGCCGTCGCGCTCACGGCACGGCGAGCGACGGCCGCGATGGGGCAGCTCGCGCCGCTCTCCGACACGCGCGTGCTGCTGCGGCTCGCGTCGCGGCAGGAGCACGCGCTCGCGGGCGGCGCGATGGACCGCTACGACGCCACGATGCCGCCTGGCGCCGCCTGGGTCGCGGGGGAGCGCGTGCAGCTGAGCCTCGCCGACGCGTCTGCCGTGGCCCGTACGCCGCAGCGCGTCGCGATGCCCTCCGGCCCTCTCGCGGTCGTCGCCGCGACGCTCGACGACGTCCCTCGCGGTCTCGGTGCGACCGGCACGCCGGCGGCGCCCGCCGACGTGACGGTCGGCACCGTCGGCGAGTGGGAGGCCGCGTGGGGCGCCCTCGACCGTCTGCGGGTCGACCGACCGGTCGTCGTGCTCGGCGTCGACGATCGCATCGCCCGGCAGGTGCTGCGCGGGGCGCCGCTCTCGCCGGTCCTGCGGGGCGAGCGGCGCTGGGTGCTCGTCGGCGGCGTCGCGAGCCGGCTGGCCTAGGCGGTGGCGGTCGCGGCTGCCTGGAAGCGCGTGGCGTCGGCGAACGGCAGCGGCACGGTCGGCTCGGCGCCCAGCGCGACCTCGGCGAGGTGCTCGCCGATCGCGGCGGCGTGCTTGAACCCGTGGCCGTTGCAGCCACCGCCGACCGTGAGCCGCTCGCCGACGCGCCCGAGGACGAACTGGTGGTCGGTCGTTCGGCCGTACATGCAGGGCCGCACATCCGTCGGCGTCGGGTCGAGGCCGGGCAGCGCCGTGGCGGCGAGCCTCGACACGAGCGCGCCGTCCCTGGGGTCGCTGCTGCCGAGCAGGTCGTCGGGCTCGATCGGCACGAACGCGGGGTCGTCGGCCGGGCCGAGCTTCACGAGACCGCCCGGCTGCGCGCCGTGGCCCCACATCCACGCGTCGCCGACCGCCACGACGACGACGCCGAGCGCCTCGGCCGCGTGCTGCGCCTCCTGCCCGGGGCGCGGCGCGAACCACGTCACGAGCGTGCGCGTGGGCGTGACGCCCAGGCCCGGCACGAGTGCGCCGGTCCAGGCGCCGGCGGTCACGACCACCTGGTCGAATCGCTCCTCGCGGCCGTCGACGCGCACGATGCCGTCGGCGGCGTCGGTGGCGTCGACGCGCGCGCGCTCATGGAGCGTCGCGCCGGCGTGCCGCGCCGCAGCGGCCGCGGCGAGCACCGACGGCTCCGCCGCGAGGATGCCCGCTGCCGGGTCGACGACGCCGACGGCATCGTCGCCGATGCGCAGCATGGGCCAACGCGCACGGATCGCGTCCGCATCCAGCAGGGCATGCTCGACGTCGGTCGCCGCGGCGACGGCGAGCGAGTCGCGCACGAGCGCCGAGTCCGCCGGTCCGATCGAGACGCCGCCCGTCACGGTGAGCAGGGGCTCGCCCGACACCCGCTCGAGCTCGCGCCAGAGGGCGGCGGAGCGCTCGGCGAGGGGCACGAGCCCCGCGTGCTCGACGCACAGGCGGCGGTAGAGCCGCGTGGCGCCGTGCGACGATCCGCCATCGTGGCCGATGACGCCCGCCTCGTAGCCGACGACGTCGGCGCCCGCCTCGGCGAGGCGCCACGCCGTCATCGAGCCCCAGGCGCCGAGCCCGATGACGGCGACGCGCATCAGAGCGCGGCGAACGCCTCGTCGATGACGCCGATCGCGTCCTCGAGCTGGGCGTCGGTGATCGCGAGGCTCGGCAGGAAGCGCAGCACGTTGTAGTCCGTGCCCGCGGTGAGCACGAGCACGCCCTGCTCGCCGGCGGCCTTCGAGATCGGCGCCGACGGCACGGGGTCGCCCGTCGCGGGGTCGACGAGCTCGATCGCGAGCATCGCGCCGTGGCCGCGCACCTCGGCGATGACGTCGTGCTTGGCGGCGAGGGCATCGAGCAGGGGCCGCAGCACGGCCTCGATGCGCTGCGCCTTGCCGTTGAGGTCCGACGACGTGACCTGCTCGAGCACCGCGACGGCCGCAGCGCACGACACGGGGTTGCCACCGAACGTGCCGCCGATGCCGCCCGTGTGCACCGAGTCCATGATGTCGGCGCGGCCCGTGACGCCCGCGAGCGGCAGACCGCCCGCGATGCCCTTGGCCGACAGCACGAGGTCGGGCACCCAGCCGAAGTGCTCCGACGCGAACGTCCTGCCGGTGCGGCACACGCCCGACTGCACCTCGTCGGCGATCATGACGACGCCGTTCGCGGTGCACCACTCCTGCATGGCGGGCAGGTAGCCGTCGGCGGGCACGATGAAGCCGCCCTCGCCCTGGATCGGCTCGACGACGAGGCACGCGAGGTCCTCGACGCCCACGTGCTTCTCGAGGTACCAGATCGTGCGCTTCGCGGCCGCGGCGCCGTCGAGGCCGTCGCGCAGCGGGTACGAGCCGGGCGCGTGGAAGATGTCGGATGCGAGGGGGCCCATGCCGCTCGCGTACGGCGCCGGCTTGAAGTTCATCGTCATCGTGAGGTTCGTGCGGCCGTGGTAGCCGTGCTCGAGCACCGCGACGGCGCGGCGACGCGTGTGCTTGCGCGCGATCTTCACGCCGTTCTCGACGGCCTCCGAGCCCGAGTTCACGAAGAACGAGCGCTTCTCGAAGTCGCCGGGCGTCAGCTCGGCGAGCAGCTCGGCGACGCGCACGTAGGACTCGTAGGGCGTCGTGCCGAACAGCGAGTGCGTCAGCCGCGCGACCTGCTCCTGCACGGCGGCGACGACGGCGTCGTTCGTGTGGCCGACCGTCGTGACGCCGATGCCGCAGCCCAGGTCGATGAAGCGGTTGCCGTCGACGTCGGTGATGATCGCGTCGTGCGCCTCGGCGATGAAGACGGGCAGCTGGCTCGGCACGCCCTGCGGCACCACCTTCGCCTTGCGCGCGAGCAGCTCCTGGCTGCGCGGACCCGGGATGGGGGTCGTGACGGAGCGGGACTGGGGTGCGAGCACGTCGGTCATGCCCTCGATCCTACGCTCGGCCCGGCGGGCGACCCGCGTGCCTGGCTAGCCTGGGTGGCATGCGTCATGAGTACCGCGTCGGGGTGGAGTGGACGGGTGCCGGCGACGTCGGCACCGAGGGATACCGCTCGTACGCCCGCGACCACGTCATCCGCGTCGACGGCCTGCCCGAGATCCTCGGCTCCGCCGATCCGACGTTCCGCGGCGATCGCACGCGCCACAACCCCGAGCAGCTGCTCGTCGCGGCGCTCGCGCAGTGCCACATGCTCTCGTACCTGCATCAGGCGGTCACGCGCGGCATCGTCGTGACGGCCTACGACGACGTCGCCGAGGGCACGATGGTGACGCAGGGCACGGGCGGCGCCTTCGAGCGCGTGCTGCTGCGGCCGCGCGTGACGGTGCGCGACGCCGACATGGCCGACGTGGCGCTCGAGGCGCACCTGCAGGCGTCGAAGGACTGCTTCATCGCGTCGTCGGTCGCGTTCCCGGTCGAGCACGCGCCGACGATCTGGCACGACGGCGTGCTCGTGGCGGGGGAGACCGGCGGCGACGCCGGCGCGCACGCGTGAGACGCATCCTGCTGCTCGGGTCGACGGGGTCGATCGGCACGCAGACGATCGAGCTCGCGCGAGCGCATCCCGACCGGTTCTCGATCGTCGGGCTGGCGGCGGGCTCGGATGCCGACGGCCTGGCGGCGCAGGCCGACGCGCTGGGCGTGCCGGCGTCGGCGACGGCGCTGGGGGCCGACGACGCGGTGCGCCTCGTGGAGGACGTCGCGTGCGACGTCGTCGTGAACGGCATCACGGGGTCGGCGGGGCTCGCGCCGACGCTCGCGGCGCTCGCGACCGGGGCGACGCTGGGGCTCGCGAACAAGGAGTCGCTCGTCGTCGGCGGCGACCTCGTCATGGCGGCGGCGGCGCCCGGGCAGATCGTGCCGGTCGACTCCGAGCACTCGGCGATCGCGCAGTGCCTCGCGGCAGGTCGTGCCGACGAGGTGCGGCGCCTCGTGCTGACGGCGAGCGGCGGACCCTTCCATGGGTGGGATCGCGACCGGCTCGCGTCGGTGACGCCCGCGGACGCGCTCGCGCATCCGACGTGGTCGATGGGCCGCGTCATCTCGACGAACTCGGCGACGCTCATGAACAAGGGCCACGAGGTCATCGAGGCGCATGCGCTGTTCGGCGTGCCGCTCGACGACGTGGCGGTGACGGTGCATCGCCAGTCGATCGTGCACTCGATGGTCGAGTTCGTCGACGGCTCGACGATCGCCCAGTGCTCGCCGCCCGACATGGCGCTCGCGATCGCGCTCGCCCTCGACGGCTCCGCGCGCGTGCCGGGCGCCGTCGCGCCGATCGACTGGACGCGCGCATCCACCTGGACGTTCGAGCCGGTCGACGACGACGGCCCCCTCGCGGGCATCCGCCTGTCGCGGGCAGCAGCCGGACGCGGCGGCACGGCGCCGGCGGTGCTCAACGCGGCGAACGAGCAGGCGGTGCACGCGTTCCTCGACGGCCGCATCGGCTTCCTCGACATCCTCGTCGTCGTCGAGCGCGTGCTCGACGCGCACGACCCGGCCGCGGCGACGCTCGAGGCGATCGCCGACGCCGAGTCCTGGGCGCGCGCCACCGCCGACGCGCAGATCGCCGCCACCGCGTCCTCCTGACCGCCGCCCGCCCTGACTGGTCGCTCGTGGTGGTGACTGGTCGCTCGTGGTGGTGACTGGTCGCTCGTGGTGGTGACTGGTCGCTCGTCGCAGCCGACTGGTCACCGGTGGTGGGGATCGGTCGCTCGTGGGAACGACGAGTGACCAGTCGACTCCGGCCGCCACCCCGGGCGACCGGCCGAGCGGCTCAGGCGGGCGCGACCTCCACGGCGATCTGCGCCGCGTCGAGGGCCGCGACGACCGCGACCGCGTCGTCCCAGTACGACTCGTAGTGGTACGGATCCTGGTTCACCTGCACGGTGTGCGCCACGATCGTCGGCGCCATCCCATCGCGCGCCGCGACGTCGTCGAGCGCCTGGTAGAACAGCACGGCCGAGCCGTACGCATCCATCCGCACCTCGTAGGGGCCCCACCCGGTGCGCTGCTGGAACAGGCCGCGGGAGTCGGGGCCGGCGTCGTCGCCGAAGTCGACGACGATGAGGCTCGACTCGCCCATCGCCGTCATGACCGCGATGGTGCGGTCGCGGTCGGACAGCCCGAGATCCGAGCCCGCCTGCAGGATGATCGCGGCGTTCGTCAGCTGCTCGCGGTCCCAGCCGGCGACGCCAGAGGGCACGTCGCCCGTCACGGTCGCCGTCTGCTCCCACGGCTCGATGCGCGGCTGCAGCACCCAGGCGAGCACGATGATCGCGACCGTCGCCGCCGCCACCAGGCCCGTCGCGATGCCGACGCGACGCCGATCCTGCGCCGCGAGGCGAGCGCGCGCAGCCGCCGACCGTGGCCGGCGCGCACCGCGCGTCCGACGACGCGCGGGCGCGCGGCGGGTGCGGGTGGATGCGGGCACCCGGCAAGGGTAGGCGCGGAGCCCATGGGCGAGCCATGCCCGATGCGTGCCGCGACCCACAGCATCGCCGCGTAGCATCGGCAGGCGATGGATTCGGTCCTGCTCTACGTCCTCGGCGTCGTCATCCTCGTGATCGGCCTCGCGGCCTCGATCGCGCTCCACGAGGTCGGCCACCTCGTGCCGGCGAAGCGCTTCGGCGTGCGCGTGGGCCAGTACATGATCGGGTTCGGGCCGACGCTCTTCTCGCGCAGGAAGGGCGAGACGGAGTACGGCCTGAAGGCCATCCCGCTCGGCGGCTACATCTCGATGGCCGGCATGTTCCCGCCGCGTCGCGAGGGCGAGGCGTCGCGCACCGCATCCACCGGCTTCTTCGACACGCTCGTGCAGGATGCGCGCGACGTGTCGGCGGAGTCGGCGGAGGGCGTGGGGGAGGAGCGCACGTTCTACCGCCTGCCGGTGTGGAAGCGCATCGTCATCATGCTCGGCGGGCCGTTCATGAACCTGCTGCTCGCCGCGATCCTCTACGCGATCGTGCTGTGCGGCTTCGGCGTCGCGCAGCCCGGCACGACGATCGCGTCGCTGTCGGAGTGCGTCATCCCGGCCAGCCAGGACCGCACGGCGTGCGAGACGTCCGACCCCGCCGCTCCCGCTGCCGCGGCCGGCATCGAGCCCGGCGACGTCATCGTCGCGATCGATGGCGCGCCCATCGCGTCGTGGGCCGACGTGCAGGCGGGCATCCGCGACGACGCGGGGCAGGAGCTCACGTTCACGGTCGAGCGCGACGGCGCCGACGTCGACCTGCAGGTGACGCCCCTCGCGACCGAGCGGTACGTGACGGATGCCGACGGCCAGATCGTGGAGGTCGACGGCGAGCCGCAGGTCGAGACGGTCGGGTTCATCGGCATCGGGCCGCAGTACGAGATCGTGCAGCAGTCGATCGCCGAGGTGCCCGTCGCGGTCGCCGACAACGTCGTGCGCGTCGCCCAGGTCATCGCGACGCTGCCCGTGCGCCTCGTCGAGGTCGGCCAGGCGGCGTTCGGCGGCGGCGAGCGCGACCCCGAGGGGCCGATCTCGGTCGTCGGCGTGGGTCGCATCGCCGGCGAGATCGCGTCGCTCGACCAGGTGCCGATCGCAGAGCGCGCGTCGTCGATGCTCGGCATCCTCGCGTCGCTCAACGTGGCGCTGTTCGTCTTCAACCTCGTGCCGCTCATGCCGCTCGACGGCGGCCACGTGCTGGGCGCGGTGCTCGAGGCGATCCGCCGCGGCTTCGCGAGGCTGCGCGGCAAGCCCGACCCGGGCCCGATCGACACGGCCCGCTGGGTGCCCGTGACCCTCGCGGTCACGGTGGTGCTCGGCCTCATGAGCGCCCTGCTGATCTACGCCGACATCATCAACCCCATCTCGATCCTCCCCTGACCGAGCCCCTCGCCCGTCCCGTTTCGGGCCCGACTGGTCACTCGTTGGATCGACTGGTCGCTCGTTGGGGTGATCGGTCACTCGTTGTGCCAACGAGTGACCAGTCAAGCCGGACGACCCGCACCGAGCGCGGCCGCTACTCGCGGCAGGACGAGGCGCGCAGGATCCCGCAGGTGGTCCTTCGTCACCCGGATCACCGTCCATCCGAGGCTCGCCAACGCCGCGAGGCGGTCGATGTCCCGCGCGTACTGCCGGTCGTCGAGTCGATGCTGCTCGCCGTCGTACTCGAGCGCGATCCTCAGCGCCGGCCACGCGAGATCGACGCGCGCGACGAAGGTGCCCTCGTCGTCGAAGACGTCGACGTTGCACCGAGGTTCGGGATGTCCGGCTCCCGTGACCAGGAGGCGGAGCTGCGTCTCCCTCGGCGATTCGACGCCGGGCCGCGCCATCGCGATCGCGCGGCGTAGCAGCGGCAGTCCGCGCGCGCCCTTGAAGTGGTCGAGCCGTTCGAGCATCGCAGCCTTCGACGAGTGCGCGGCGTTGCGCTCCTGCAGCAACCAGTCGGCCACGGCGACGAGCTCGTGCAGCGTGAGGACCGTCGCGAGGTGGACGAACGTGTCGAGCGGGTGCTCGACGCGAATGCCATCGACCTCCACGACCTCGGCCTTGAGACGGTGACCGACGACGCCGGCGCGGCGCATCCGCGATCCCATCGTCGGCGCCGCCAGGTGCACGTCGTCGTGCGACAACCGCCCTGGCATCGGCATCCCATGGACGCGAGCGGCTGTCGTATGCGAGAGGAACTGCTCCGCGCTCGCGATGCTGCGCACGGCGTCGAGGAACTGCGCCCTCGTGACCTGCGGCTCGCGACCGACGATCCGCACGCCCAGCAGCGGCGCGACCAGGCCCGATCCTCGCAGCTCGTCTCGAGTCATGCCTCGTGCGAGCGCCTCGGGCACGGTGAACGCCCGAGCAGTTCCGTCGGGAGGGAGCAGGTGCGACATGACGGGATCATGGGGTGACGTCGTGGTGCCTTCGCGTCCTCACATGGGATCTGTGGATGTGCGCCCCCTGTGAGGGACGCGCCAGGCCCGCCCCCGTTGACTGGTCACTCGTCGGGCCAACGGTTGACCGATCACCCCGGCCAGTGACCAGCGCCATCCCGACGAGTGACCGATGGGCGCAACGAGTGACCAGTCGGCGCAACGAGTGACCAGTCACCACCACGAGTGACCAGTCATCACGACGAGCGACCAGTCAAGACGCGCGGAGGGAGGGGCGGGCGGTCGTAGGGTGGACGACATGGCCGCCATCAACCTCGGCACGCCGGACGTGCGCACGCTCGCCCCCAGGCGGCGCACCCGGCAGATCCGCGTGGGCAGCGTCGCGGTGGGCAGCGACGCTCCCGTCTCCGTGCAGTCGATGACGACGACGAAGACGACCGACATCGACGGCACGCTGCAGCAGATCGCGGAGCTCACGGCCTCGGGCTGCGACATCGTGCGCGTCGCCGTGCCGACGCAGGACGATGCCGACGTGCTGCACATCATCGCGAGGAAGTCGCAGATCCCGGTCATCGCCGACATCCACTTCCAGCCGAAGTACGTCTTCGCTGCGATCGACGCCGGATGCGCCGCGGTGCGCGTGAACCCCGGCAACATCCGCAGGTTCGACGACCAGGTGGGCGAGATCGCGAAGCGCGCGAAGGCGGCGGGCGTGAGCCTGCGCATCGGCGTCAACGCAGGCAGCCTCGAGCCGAGCCTGCTGCAGAAGCACGGCAAGGCGACGCCCG
This sequence comes from Agrococcus jejuensis, assembly GCF_007679035.1. Taxonomy (GTDB): domain Bacteria; phylum Actinomycetota; class Actinomycetes; order Actinomycetales; family Microbacteriaceae; genus Agrococcus; species Agrococcus jejuensis_A. The sequence goes on from NZ_VEFR01000001.1 coordinate 1,361,318, forward strand.
AGGCGCTCGTCGAGTCGGCGGTGTGGGAGGCGAGCCTCTTCGAGGAGCACGACTTCCACGACTTCAAGATCTCGGTGAAGCACAACGACCCCGTCACGATGGTGCAGGCGTACCGGCTGCTCGCGCAGGCGGGCGACTGGCCGCTGCACCTCGGCGTGACGGAGGCCGGCCCCGCGTTCCAGGGCACGATCAAGTCGGCGACGGCGTTCGGCATCCTGCTGTCCGAGGGCATCGGCGACACGATCCGCGTCTCGCTCTCGGCGCCGCCGGCCGAGGAGGTCAAGGTGGGCCTGCAGATCCTGCAGTCGCTCGGCCTGCGCGAGCGCCGCCTCGAGATCGTGTCGTGCCCGTCGTGCGGCCGCGCGCAGGTCGACGTGTACACGCTCGCCGACGAGGTCACCGAGGGGCTCAAGGACGTCACGGTGCCGCTGCGCGTCGCCGTCATGGGATGCGTCGTGAACGGCCCGGGAGAGGCGCGCGAGGCCGACCTGGGCGTCGCGAGCGGCAACGGCAAGGGGCAGATCTTCGTGAAGGGCCAGGTCGTCAAGACCGTGCCCGAGGCCGAGATCGTCGCGACGCTCATCGAGGAGGCGCGGCGCATCGCCGCCGAGAACCCCGACCTTCCCGCGGGCGAGGCGACCGTCGTCACGTCGGGCTCATGACGAGCCGCGCGCCCAAGCCACGCCTCATCCAGCATCCCGCGCAGCGGCGCACCCTCGTGGTGCTGTCCCTCGGGCAGGCGCTCGGCGGCGTCGGCAACGGCGTCGCGGTGGGCGTCGGCAGCCTGCTCGTGGAGCAGGTGACGGGGGATGCGGCGTTCGCGGGCCTCGCGGCCACGCTGCTCACCCTCGGCGGCGCGATCCTGGCCGTGCCGCTCGCCCGCCTCGCGGCGCGCAGGGGGCGCAGGGCGGCGCTCACGACGGGCGCGCTCGTCGGCCTCGCCGGCACCAGCACGATCGTCGTCGGCGGCACGCTCGACGCGTGGCCCATCGCGCTGGCGGGCTTCCTGCTGCTCGGCGCGTCGATGGCCGTCAACCTGCAGTCGCGCTTCGCCGCCACCGACCTCTCGGTGCGGGGGCGTCGCGGCCGCGACCTGTCGCTCGTGGTGTGGATGACGACGATCGGCGTCGTGGTCGGTCCGCAGCTCATCCCGCCTGGCGACGCGATCGGCGTCGCGCTCGGCCTGCCGCACCTCGTCGGCGCGTACGTGATCGTCGGTGCCATGCAGGCGCTCACGGCGGCGGCGCTCGCCATCGGGCTGCGGCCCGACCCCCTGCTGACGGCGCAGGCGATGCACGGCGACGAGCCGGGCACCCGCCCCGCCGCGACCGAGCGCACGAGGCTCCTCGACCATCCGCGCGCCCTGCTCGCGATCGTCGTCGTGGCGAGCGCGCACGCGACGATGGTCGGCATCATGGCGCTCACGCCCGTGCACCTCGAGCACGCGGGCCACTCGCTCACGGGCATCGCCATCACGATGAGCGCCCACACAGCGGGCATGTACGCGCTGTCGCCCGTCTTCGGCATCCTCGCCGACCGGATGGGCAGGGTGCAGACGATCCTCGTGGGACAGGCGCTGCTCGTCGGCTCGATCGTCGTGAACGTCGCGCTGCCCGCGGACCTCGCACCGCTGTCGCTCGCGCTGCTGGGCCTCGGCTGGAGCGCCGCGACCGTCGCGGGCTCGACGCTCGTGAGCGAGTCGGCCCCCGAGCGCGTCCGCCCGCGCATCCAGGGCCGCTCCGACCTCGCGCAGGGCCTCACGGGTGCCGCCGCCGGTGCGATCGCCGGCCCGATCCTCGGCCTCGCGGGCTACGCGGGCCTGTCGCTCGCGATGGCGGCGTTCGTCGTCGCGGGCTGCGTCGCAGCGATCGCGGCGACGCGCCCGGGCCGCGCCGATGCCGTCCAGCCGCCCGCCACGGTCGCGTCAGGCGCCGTGCAGGATGCACCCAGCGGGGTGCTGCGCGATGCGACTACCGTCGATGACGCACCTCGCCGACCTCTGGAGGACCATCCGTGAACGCAGTGCCGGGCCGCGCGCCCATCACGAAGGACGAGCTCGCACGCGGCGGGCAGGTGATCCGGGCCGTGCAGCAGTCGTTCGCGTCGAAGGTCGTCGGCCAGGCCGACCTGCTGCAGTCGCTCCTCGTCGCGGTGCTGGCGAACGGCCACGTGCTCATGGAGTCGGTCCCCGGTCTCGCGAAGACGACGGCGGCGGCGACGATCGCGCGCGCGGTCGACGCGACGTTCCACCGCATCCAGTGCACCCCCGACCTGCTGCCGTCCGACATCGTCGGCACGCAGATCTACGACCAGCACGACGGCACGTTCCGCACGCAGCTGGGGCCGGTGCACGCGAACTTCGTGCTGCTCGACGAGATCAACCGATCGAGCGCCAAGACGCAGTCGGCGATGCTCGAGGCCATGCAGGAGCGCCAGACGTCGATCGGCGGCGAGTCGCACCCGCTGCCGAAGCCGTTCCTCGTGCTCGCGACGCAGAACCCCATCGAGCAGGAGGGCACGTACACGCTGCCCGAGGCGCAGCTCGACCGCTTCCTGCTCAAGGAGATCCTCACCTACCCGTCGCCCACGGAGGAGGCGGAGATCGTGCGCCGCATCGAGTCGGGCGTCTTCGAGTCGGATGCGACGCCCGTCGCGTCGGTCGCCGACGTGCAGTTCCTGCAGGAGCTCACGAAGCGCGTCTACGTCGACCAGGCGATCGTGAACTACGTCGTGCAGCTCATGTACGTCACGCGCCACGCGAAGGACTACATCGGGGCGCAGCTCGCCGGCTACATCGAGTACGGCGCGAGCCCCCGCGGCTCGATCGCGTTCACGCAGGCGACGCGCGCCCTCGCGCTCGTGCGCGGCCGCGACTACGTCATCCCCGAGGACGTGAAGACGCTGCGCCACTCGATCCTGCGCCACCGCATCATCCTCGGCTACGAGGCGGAGGCGGACGGCGTGACGAGCGAGCAGGTCGTCGACGCGATCTTCGACGCCGTGCGCACGCCGTAGGGGTCGTCATGCAGCGCAGGCTCCAGAAGGTCAAGACGAAGATGGCGATCCACGCCCATCGTCGGACCTTCGAGCTGCTCGACGGCAACTACCAGTCGATCCACCACGGCCGCAGCCACGACTTCGACGACCTGCGCGAGTACGCGCCGGGCGACGAGGTGAAGGACATCGACTGGAAGGCGACGGCGCGATCGACGACGCCGCTCGTGAAGCGCTACATCGCCTCGCGGCAGCACAACGTCATCGTCGTGGTCGACACGGGCCGCAACATGGCGGCGACGGCCGAGAGCGGGGAGTCGAAGGAGGACGTCGCGATCCAGACGATCGGCATCCTCTCGTACCTCGCGATCAAGCACGGCGACCGCGTCGCGATGTACGCGGGCAACGCCGAGCACACGGGATTCACGCCCGAGGGCGGCTCGGAGGCGCATCTCGAGCGGATGCTGCGCATGCTCGACGACCAGATCTCGCTCGATGCGCCGGACAGCGACCTGCAGCACGTGCTCGAGCAGGTCGCGAAGAGCGTGCGTCGTCGCTCGCTCGTCGTCATCGTGGCCGACGACCTCGCGTACACGCGCGAGCTCGACCAGGTGCTGGGGCGCCTGCACGTGCGGCACGAGGTGCTGTGGATCTCGATCGGCGACGCCGACCTCATGGCGCGCGACGCGAAGGCGCCCGACATCTTCGGCGTCGCGGGCGACGCGCCGCTGCCCGACTACGTGCGGCGCGACAAGCGCCTCATGCGCGCGTTCGACGAGGGCATCGCGCAGCGTCGCCGCACGCTGCAGCAGGAGCTGCTGTCGCTCGGGGTCGCCGCCGAGCGCATCCCGTCGTCCGACGAGGTCATCCCGGCGCTGTTCCGGCTGCTCGAGAGGCACCGTCGTGTTCGCCGTTGACGCTCCCGACCTGTACGGGCCGTTCCAGTACCAGCCGTGGTGGGTGCCGGGCGTGCTGCTCGTCGTCGCGCTCGGCGGCGCCTACTACGTCGTGTGGCTGTGCACGCGGCCGCGCGGCATCCTCGTGCCGCCGCCCCCGCCGCCGCGCAAGGTCGACGTGCGGTCGCTCAAGCAGAAGTACCTCGGCATGATCGACGAGGTGGCCGACGAGCACGCGGCCGGCGAGCTGGATGCGCGCAGGCTGTCGCAGCGCCTGAGCCTCGTGCTGCGCTTCTTCGCGCACGAGTCGACGGGCGTCGTCGCCGAGGTCATGACGCTCGAGGACCTCGCCGACGCCGACCTGCCGACGGTGCACGGCGCCGTCGCCGAGTACTACCCGTCGTCGTTCCGCCGCACGGCGAAGCACGACCCCGAGGGCGCGATCGACATCGCCAGGAAGGTCGTGTCGACGTGGATGTAGGGCTGCTGCTGTGGTGGTGGATGCTGCCTGCGCTGCTCATCGTGGGCGGCGTGGTCGGCGTCCTCGCCGTCGTGCGCCGGCGTCGTGCGGAGCGGGGCAAGCCCGTGGCGCACATGGATCGCCTCACGGCGCTGCCGCGCTACCGGGCGGCCTTCGCGCGGTATCGCGCGTGGACGGCGCTCGGCCTCGTCGTGCTGATCGTCGGCGGCGTCGGCACGGCCTTCATCGCCGCACGGCCGGCCGCGGTCAACGCGAACCAGAACGACGACTACAAGCGCGACATCCTGCTGTGCCTCGACGTGTCGGGCTCGATGGTCGACGTCGACGCCGAGATCCTCGGCGTGTTCCAGCAGATCGCGCAGGGGCTCGACGGCGAGCGCATCGGCATGCGCATCTTCGACGCGTCGAGCGTCATGGCCTTCCCGCTCACGAGCGACTACGACTACATCGTCGAGCAGCTCGGCAGGTACCAGCGGGCGTTCCAGGGCACGCTCGGCCCCGACGAGCAGTTCAGCTACGCCGCGGGCACGGCGAACGGCAACGGCGCGTCGCTCGTGGGCGACGGCCTCGCGTCGTGCGCGCTCGACTTCGCCGACACCGACGACACCGACCGGCCGCGATCGATCATCCTCGCGACCGACAACATGGTGAACGGCCAGCAGATCTTCTCGCTCGAGCAGGCGGGGCAGCTCGCGATCGACAACGACGTGCGCGTGTACGCGATCAACCCGTTCGACTGGGGCGGGGATCCCGTGTCGGCGCAGCTCCAGAACGTCGCCGAGACGACGGGCGGCGCGTACTTCGCCCTCGACTTCGCCGACACGGTCGCGAACATCGTCGAGCGGGTGAACGCCATCGAGGCGGGCTACATCGAGACGCCGCCCGAGGTGCAGATCGTCGACCGGCCGGGTCCGCTGCTGCCGATCCTCATGGTGCTCGTCATCGGCATCTGCCTCGTGGCGTGGAGGGTGCGACTGTGACGTTCCTGCCCGACATCCCCATCGCGGTGCTCGGCATCGTGGGCCTCGCGCTCGTGGGCCTGTGCGTCTGGCGCCTCGTCGCCGAGCGCGGCCGACGCATCCACTGGATCCGCCGCACGCTCATGGCGCTCGTCGTCATCGCGATGGTCGCGCGCCCCGGCGTGCCCGGCGGCGAGGTGCCGACGGGCTCGATCAACGTCAACGTCTTCCTCGTCATCGACACGTCGCAGTCGATCGCGGCCGAGGACTGGGGGCAGGGCGAGGCGCGCATCCAGGGCATCCGCGACGACGTGCGCGACGTCGCCTACGCATTCGCAGGCTCGAACATCTCGGTCATCACGTTCGACTCGCAGCCGCAGCTGCGCGTGCCGCTCACCGACGACGGCTCGGCCGTCATCGAGCTCGTGAACGCGCTGAAGCCCGAGATCGGGTTCTTCTCGCAGGGCTCGTCGATCTCGGCGGCCCGCGACATGCTGCAGCAGGAGATCGAGCGGGCGGATGCGGCGCATCCGGGCGCGCCGACCCTCGTGTTCTACATGGGCGACGGCGAGCAGACCGCCGAGGCGCCGCCGCAGTCGTTCGACACCGTCGCGCCGCTCGTCGACACGGGGTTCGTGCTCGGCTACGGCACCGAGCAGGGCGGCCGCATGCAGGAGTCGTCGTTCGAGCAGCCGACGGAGCCCGTCTACGTGCAGGACCCAGCCGGCGGCGATGCCATCAGCCGCATCGACGAGGCGGCGCTGGGCGAGATCGCGACGCAGATGGGCGTGAGCTACCTGCACCGCTCGGCCGACGTCGACCTCGCGCCGTCGCTCGACGCCATGACGTCGCAGCAGGGCGAGGTCGACCTGTCGCAGACCGAGGAGGCGCGGCTCGACCTGTACTGGGTGCTCGCCGTGCCGCTGTTCCTGCTGCTCATGTGGGAGCTGTGGGTGTTCGCGGGAGCGCTGCGGCTGCGCTCCGGCGCGAGGAGGCGATGATGACCGACACGATCACGAGGGATGCGGCGCCCGCGCAGTCGGCGCCGCCGCACGTGCCGCCGCCGCCGAGGCGACGCCGCTGGACCGACGACGCGCGCCGCAGGCTGCGGCTCATCCTCATGCTCGTGCTCGCCCCCATCACGATCGCGGGGCTCGTGCTCGCCTCGAAGCTCGTGAGCGTCAACGCGTTCGCGGACGCCTCGCAGAACGCGTTCGAGCGACGCGCGTACCAGGAGGCCGAGATGCAGGCGCGAGGCCTGCAGTGGTGGAACTTCCTCGAGCCGTGGAAGGCGCCCTACGACGTGGGCGTCGCGCTGGGCATGCAGGGGAGCCCCGAGCAGCTCGTCGAGGCGCGCACGCTGCTCGAGGAGTCGCTCGAGCTCAACGGCCAGGAGGGCTCGAACGAGTACTGCATCATCCTCGTGTCGATCGTCTACGTCGTCGAGAAGCAGGGCGACCAGGCGCGCGAGGCCGACGACGTGCAGACCGCGAACGGGCTCTACACCGAGGCCCTCGGCATCATCGACGCGGCCCCCGACGGCTGCTTCGCCGATCCGACGATCATCCAGGCCGACACGGGCGAGCAGCTCGAGCAGGCCGTGCCGCGCATCGAGGAGAAGATCGAGGACGAGTCGGGCGGCGGCGGCGACTCGGAGGACCCGTCGGAGGGCGAGGAGTCCGAGGAGTCGCAGGATCCGGCCGAGGGCGACCAGCCCCAGACGCAGCAGGAGCAGCTCGAGGAGCAGAACCAGCAGGCGCAGGAGCAGCAGCAGCAGCAGGACGAGTACAACCAGCAGCAGGGCGAGGAGGAGGGCGGCGGCGGCGTCGAGCAGCCCTGGTGACGTGACGCCCCTGAGCGTGCGGCGTGCGAGGGTGCGCCCGCCGGCTCGTAGGATCGTGGGGTGATCCGGCTCTCCCAGCTCTTCCTGACGACCCTCCGCGACGACCCCGTCGAGGCGGAGGCCGCCAGCCACCGACTGCTGCTGCGCGCGGGCTACATCCGCCGCGCCGGCGCCGGCCTCTTCGCGTGGCTGCCGCTCGGCCTGCGCGTGCGTCGCCGCATCGAGGAGGTCATCCGGCAGGAGATGACGGCCGCCGGCGCGCAGGAGGTGCTCTTCCCGGGCCTGCTGCCGCGCGAGCCGTACGAGCGCAGCGGCCGCTGGAAGGCCTACGGCGACGGCATCTTCCGCCTGCAGGACCGCAAGGGCGCCGACCACCTGCTCGCGCCGACGCACGAGGAGGTCTTCACGCTGCTCGTGCAGGACGTCGTGTCGTCGTACAAGCAGCTGCCCGTGACGATCTACCAGGTCCAGGACAAGTACCGCGACGAGACGCGGCCGCGCGCGGGCCTGCTGCGCGCGCGGGAGTTCACGATGAAGGACGCGTACTCGTTCGACGTCACCGACGAGGGGCTCGCCGCGAGCTACCAGGCGCAGCGCGACGCGTACGAGCGCATCTTCCAGCGGCTCGGTCTCGAGTACGTCATCGTGACGGCCGACAACGGCCTCATGGGCGGGGCCAAGAGCGAGGAGTTCCTGCACCCCACGGCCGTGGGCGAGGACGCGTTCGTGCAGAGCGCCGGAGGCTATGCGGCCAACGTCGAGGCGTTCACGACGCTCGCGCCGCCGGCGATCCCCTTCGGCGACGCGGCAGAGGCCGTCGTGCGCGACACGCCGGCGACGCCCACGATCGACACGCTCGTCGCGCACGCGAACGAGCACGTCGCCCGCGACGAGCCGTGGACCGCGGCGGACACGCTCAAGAACGTCGTGCTCGCGCTGACGCACGACGACGGCACGCGCGAGCTCGTCGTCGTCGGCATCCCGGGCGATCGCGACGTCGACGAGAAGCGCGCCGAGGTCGCGTTCGCGCCTGCGGACGTGGGGCAGGCGACCGAGGCGGACCTCGCCGCGAACCCCGGTCTCGTGAAGGGCTACATCGGTCCGTGGTCGGCGGCGGGCCCCGTGCTCGGCGAGCAGTCGACGACCGGCATCCGCTACCTGCTCGACCCGCGCGTCGTCGAGGGCACGACGTGGCTCACGGGTGCGAACGAGGAGGGCAGGCACGTGTTCGGCCTCGTCGCGGGCCGCGACTTCGTCGGCGACGGCACGATCGACGTCGCCTCCGTGCGTGCCGGCGACCCGGCTCCCGACGGCTCGGGCCCCGTGACGATCGAGCGCGGCATGGAGATCGGCCACGTCTTCCAGCTCGGTCGCTTCTTCGCCGAGACGCTCGGGCTGCAGGTCCTCGACGAGTCGGGTCGTCTGCAGACGGTGACGATGGGCTCGTACGGCATCGGCGTCACGCGCAACCTCGCGGCGATCGTCGAGGCGCACCACGACGACAAGGGCATCGTATGGCCGCGCGAGATCGCGCCGTTCGACGTGCACGTCGTCGCGACGGGCCGCGACGAGGCCGTCTTCGCCCTCGCCGAGCAGCTCGTCGCCGACATCGAGGCCACGGGCCTCGAGGTGCTCTTCGACGACCGGCCGAAGGTGAGCCCCGGCGTGAAGTTCCGCGATGCCGAGCTCATCGGCGTGCCGCGCGTCGTCGTGGTGGGCCGGGGCGCCACGGAGGGTCTCGGCGAGCTGTGGGACCGTGCGACGGGCGAGCGCGCCGAGGTGCGCCTCGACGAGGTCGTGGCGCGCCTGCAGCAGGGCTGAGGTCGTCACGACGAAGGGCCGGACGCGATGCGCGTCCGGCCCTTCCTCGTGTCTCGGCAGGTCAGCCGATGGCGACCGACGCGATGGTCACGTCCTCGGCGGGCGCGCCGTCCGCGCCGCCGCCCGCGACGCCCGCGGCGCCGATCCCGGCGACCACGGCGAGGCCGGCGTCATCCATGGTGCCGAGCACCGTGTAGGAGGGCGGGAGGGGCGAGTCCTCGTAGACGAGGAAGAACTGCGAGCCGTTGGTGTCGGGCCCCGCGTTCGCCATCGCGACCGTGCCGGCCGGATACGTCTCGCTGCCGTCGAGCTCGTCGGCGTACGAGTAGCCGGGGCCGCCGCGGCCGGTGCCGGTCGGGTCGCCGCACTGCAGCACGAAGATGCCCTCGGTCGTGAGTCGATGGCACTGCGTCGCGTCGAAGTAGCCCTGCTCGGCGAGCGAGACGAGGCTGCCGACCGTGCACGGCGTGCGATCGGCGTCGAGCGTCATGCCGATGGCGCCGGCGCTCGTCTCGAGCGTGACGGCGACCTCGCCCGAGACCGTGGGCTCGGCGGGCGGGGCCTCGACGCTGCCGCTGCCGTCGGGCACGTACGTGCAGCCCTCCGCCGTCGTGCCGGCGGAGCTCGACGGCGACTGCGGGGAGTCGGGCGCCGAGCAGGCGACGAGCGCCAGGGTGGCGGTGAGGAGCAGGGCAGCGGGGAGGAGTCGGGAGCGCACGACTCGACGGTATCCGGTCGCGCGCGCGAGCCGCGCGCGGGCGGGGATGCGCTCCCGTCCCGTGCTCGCCGCATCCGGTATCCTCGAAGGTCTGCCCGACCACAACTGCATACCAGGAGGCGCCCCATGGAGATCGATCTCAGCGTGCTGAAGCACCTCGAGCGCGAGCGCGAGGTCCCGTTCGACGAGCTCGTCGTCATCACCGAGCAGGCCATCCTGCAGGCGTACCTGCGCTCCGAGGAGCACCGTGCGGCCGACGCGCCTCGCGTGCGCGTCACGATCGACCGCAAGAGCGGTCTCGTGCAGGTCTTCGAGACCGAGACCGACGAGGACGGCAACGTCATCGGCGAGTCGCCCGTGGCGCAGGAGGACTTCGGTCGCATCGCCGCATCCGCCGCCAAGCAGGTCATCTTCGAGCGCCTGCGCGCGCACTCGGACGAGTCGATCCTCGGCGACTTCAAGAGCCGCGAGGGCGAGATCGTCGCCGGCGTCGTGCAGCAGGGCCCCAACCCGCGCATGGTCTACGTGCAGCTCGGCGAGGTCGAGGCGATCATGCCGCCCGAGGAGCGCGTGCCCGGCGCCGAGTACCGTCACGGCCAGCGCCTGCGCGTGCTCATCACGAAGGTCGAGCGCGGCCGCACGGGCCCGCAGGTCACGGTGTCGCGCACGCACCCGGCGCTCGTGCGCAAGCTCTTCGCGCACGAGGTGCCCGAGATCGCCAGCGGCCAGGTCGAGATCGTCGCGATCGCGCGCGAGGCCGGCCACCGCTCGAAGATCGCCGTCATCGCCAAGGCCCCCGGCATCAACGCCAAGGGTGCCGCGATCGGCGAGATGGGCTCGCGCGTGCGCGCCGTGCAGGCCGAGCTCGGCGAGGAGAAGATCGACATCGTCGACTACTCCGACGACCTCGCCACCTTCGTCGCGAACGCCCTGAGCCCTGCGAAGGTCACGGATGCGTTCCTGCTCGACGCGAAGCTCAAGGCCGTGCGCGCCCTTGTGCCCGACTTCCAGCTCTCGCTCGCGATCGGCAAGGAGGGCCAGAACGCCCGCCTCGCCGCGAAGCTCACGGGCTCGAAGATCGACATCCAGCCCGACTCCGTCATGGACGAGGACTAGGGAAGCGTCGAGCCCCGTCCAGCGTTGGGATAGACTGATGCCCATCCGCATGTGCCTCGGCTGCCGCATGCGCTGCGAGCAGGACGCCCTGGTGCGTCTCGTCGCGGCGAACGGCGCGGTGGTCGTCGACGAAGGTCGACGCCTGCCAGGCAGGGGCGCGTGGGTGCACTCGGATGCTGCGTGCGTCCAGCGGGCGACGAGATCGCTCGGACACGCGTTGCGCTCGAGGGGACTCGACGCGACGCCCATCGAAGCGTGGGCGGCACGACTGGCCGGAGACGGCCACGACAGGAAGACAGAAACCACCATGGACAACTGATGAGCGGCTCGAGATGAGACCCGTCAGCTAGACGTCCGTCCCCTGTTCGGGGTCGGACCCGGACAGGAGAACAACCAGTGGCAAACCCACGCGTACACGAGATCGCCGCCGAGCTCGGCGTCGAGAGCAAGGTCGCGCTCGCGAAGCTGAAGGAGATGGGGGAGTTCGTCAAGGGCCCCGCATCCGCCGTCGCTCCGCCGGTCGCGCGCAAGCTCAAGGCCGCCCTCGAGGAGGCCGGCGTCGCCAAGCAGCCCGAGGCCGCATCGGCGCCGGCGCAGGCGAAGCCTGCGTCGAAGCCCGCAGCCAAGCCGGGCGCCGCGAAGCCCGCGGCGGCGAAGCCCGCCGCCGAGGCGCCCGCGCCGACGACCCCCGCAGCGCCCGCTGCCCCTGCAGCGGCGAAGCCGGCTGCCGAGGCACCGGCCGCGACGCCCGCCGAGGCGCCCGCAGCGGCCGCCGAGGCAGCAGCAGCCCCCGCGACGCCCGCGGCACCCGCAGGCGACGCACCCACCCCCAGCGCCATCCCGCGCCCGATGGCGCGTCCCGGCGCACCCCGCCCCGGCAACAACCCCTTCGCGTCGTCGCAGGGCATGGGCCGTCCGCGCGGCGGCAACAACCCGTTCACGGCACGCCCCACGCGTGACAGCCCCCGCCCGGGCGCCCCGCGTCCCGGCGCACCCCGTCCGGGCGCCCCGCGTCCCGGCTCGCCCCGTCCCGGCGCTCCGCGCGGCGGCCAGGGCGGCCCCGGTGGTGGCGGCGGCCTCGGCTTCCAGCGTCCCGGCGCCGGCCAGCCCGGTCGTGGCGCCCCCGGTCGTGGCGGTCCCGCGTTCGCGGGTCGTCGTGGTCGCGGTCCCGGCGGCACCGCCGGCGCGTTCGGCAAGGGCGGCGGCAAGGCCAAGTCGCGCAAGTCGAAGCGGACGAAGCGGCTCGAGTTCGAGATGCGCGAGGCGCCGTCGCTCGGCGGCGTGCGCGTCCGTCGCGGCGACGGCCAGGTCGTCCGCATGCGCCGCGGCGCATCGATCTCGGACTTCGCCGAGAAGATCGACGTGAGCCCCGGCGACCTCGTGCAGGTGCTGTTCCACCTGGGCGAGATGGCCACGGCCACCGAGTCGCTCGACGAGTCGACGTTCGAGATCCTCGGCGAGGAGCTCGGCTACCGCATCCAGATCGTCAGCCCCGAGGACGAGGACAAGGAGCTCCTCGAGGGCTTCGGCCTCGACCTCGAGCAGGAGCTCGAGGACGAGGACGAGTCGGACCTCGAGTTCCGCGCCCCCGTCGTCACGGTCATGGGTCACGTCGACCACGGCAAGACGCGACTGCTCGACGCGATCCGCAAGTCGAACGTCATCGCAGGCGAGGCCGGCGGCATCACGCAGCACATCGGTGCGTACCAGGTCTACCGCGAGCACGAGGGCCTCGAGCGCGCGGTGACCTTCATCGACACCCCCGGTCACGAGGCCTTCACGGCCATGCGTGCCCGTGGTGCTCGCGTCACCGACCTCGCGATCCTCGTGGTCGCGGCCGACGACGGCATCATGCCCCAGACGGTCGAGGCGCTGAACCACGCCCAGGCCGCGGGCGTGCCGATCGTGGTCGCGGTCAACAAGGTCGACAAGGAGGGCGCGAACCCCGCCAAGGTGCGTCAGCAGCTCACCGAGTACAACCTGGTGGCCGAGGAGTACGGCGGCGACGTCATGTTCGTCGACGTGTCCGCGCTCACGGGCAAGGGCGTCGACGAGCTCATCGAGGCCGTGCTGCTCACGGCCGACGCCGGGCTCGACCTGCGCGCCAACCCCAACAAGGAGGCGCGCGGCGTCGCGATCGAGGCTCGCCTCGACAAGGGCCGCGGTGCCGTCACGACCGTGCTCATCCAGTCGGGCACGCTGCGCGTCGGCGATGCGATCGTCGCGGGCACGGCCTACGGCCGCGTGCGTGCCATGACCCTCGACGACGGCACCCCCGTCGACGAGGCATGGCCGTCGATGCCCGTCCAGGTGCAGGGCCTCTCGTCGGTCCCGCGCGCAGGCGACACCTTCCTCGTCACCGAGGAGGACCGCACCGCGCGTCAGATCGCCGAGAAGCGCGAGGCCGTCGAGCGCAACGCGCTGCTGGCGAAGAGCCGCAAGCGCATCTCGCTCGAGGACTTCAAGGCCGCCCTCGACCAGGGCAAGGTCGAGACCCTCAACCTCATCATCAAGGGCGACGTGTCCGGTGCGGTCGAGGCGCTCGAGGAGTCGCTGCTCAAGATCGACATCGACGACTCGGTCGACCTGCGCATCATCCACCGAGGCGTCGGTGCCGTCACCGAGTCCGACGTGAACCTCGCGACGGTCGACTCGGCCGTGATCGTGGGCTTCAACGTGCGCCCCGACCCGAAGGCGCGCGAGCGTGCCGCCCGCGAGGGCGTCGACGTCCGCTTCTACAACGTCATCTACGCAGCGATCGACGACATCGAGAGCTCGCTGAAGGGCATGCTGAAGCCGGAGTACGAGGAGGTCCAGTCGGGCGTCGCGGAGATCCGGGAGGTGTTCCGCTCGTCGAAGTGGGGCAACATCGCCGGTGTCATCGTGCGCTCCGGCACGATCACCCGCAACGCGAAGGCGCGCGTCATCCGCGACGGCGTCGTGCTGGCCGATGGCCTGTCCATCGAGTCGCTGCGCCGCTTCAAGGACGACGTCACCGAGGTCAAGACCGACTTCGAGTGCGGCATCGGCCTGGGCAAGTTCAACGACCTGCAGCTGGGCGACGAGATCGAGACCATCGAGATGGTCGAGAAGCCGCGCGACTGAGTCGCGGACACGCACGGATGGGGTGGCTGCGGCCACCCCATCCGCGCATCCGGATCGATCCGGACGAAGAGCATCGGCGCTGCGAGGCGCCATGAGGAGAGGAAGCAGTCGTGGCAGAGAACCCCAGGGCCCGCAAGATCGCGGACCGCATCCAGGAGATCACCGCGAAGACGCTCGAGCGCGAGATCCGCGATCCGCGCCTCGGGTTCGTGACGATCACCGACGTGCGCGTCACCGGCGACCTGCAGCACGCGTCGATCTTCTACACCGTGTACGGCACCGACGAGGAGCGCAGCGACTCCGCTGCGGCGCTGCAGTCGGCGAAGGGCGTCGTGCGCCGCGAGATCGGCAAGGGCCTCACGCTGCGCCTCACGCCGTCGGTGGAGTTCATCCTCGACGCGCTGCCCGAGAACGCGGCGTCGATCGACCACCTGCTCGACGAGGCGCGCACGCGCGACGCCGCGACGAGCAAGGAGCAGTCGACGGCGTCGTACGCCGGCGACGCGGACCCGTACCGCAAGCCTCGCGAGGACGACGACGAGGACTGAGCCCTCGATCGACGGGACCCGGCACGCCTCGCGTGCCGGGTCCTTCGTCGTCGGGGCTCAGGCCTCGTCGAGCGCGATCGTGCCGTCGGCGACGGATGCGGCGCGCACGCGCACGCGGATGCGCGTCGCCGGCTCGGCGGCGGTGACGACGCGCACCTCGACGGGCGGGTCGACGAGCTGCACGACGGCCTCGTCGTCGCGGCGCTCGACCACGAGGGCGTCGAGCTCGTCGCCGATGCGGTCGCTGAGGATCCACGCGGCGACGGCCTGCAGCGATTCGCGCTCGAGCTGCGACGCGCGCGAGCCCGACGACCGCATGGCCTCGGGCACGCCCTGCGCCGCCTCGCGCGCCCACGAGGGCACGTCTCGTCCGTTCGCGATGGCCTCGCAGTGGGCGAGCACGATGCGGTCGACGAGGCGCCGCAGCGGTGCCGTCGTGTGCGCGTAGGGCGCGCCGATGGCGGCCTGCACCACGGCGTCCGCGCCGGGCGTGCGTCCGTCGAGCACGAGGTAGTCGGCACCTCGGAACAGGCGCCTGGCTGCGGCGAGGATCGCGACGGTCGTCGGCTCGGCACGGTCGAGGCGCCGCAGGAAGGCGCCGTAGTGCTCGCCCTCGGCCCACGGCACGCCGAGCGCCTCGGTGGCGCGGCGGAAGTCGCCGATGGCGCTCGTCGACGGGCGCGGCATCGTGCGCAGCACGCCCTCGCCGGCGGCCAGCTGCAGCCTGGCGGCCTCCATGCCGGTCATGAGGCTGATCTGCGCGTTCCACTGCTCGACCGGCAGGGGAGCGCGGCGCTCGATGCGCCAGCCGTGCTCGTCGTGCACGACCTCCTCGTCGGGTGCGTCGAGGCTCGCGCCCTCGCGCGCCGCCTCGAGCACGATGCGCCGCTCGCCGACGGTGCGCAGCATGCCGAGGTGCGCGTCGCCCGCGTCGACGCGCACCTGCGCCTCGGGATACGAGAGCTGCTCGCGGCTGCGGATGCGGGCGCGCTCGAGGCTCGTGTCGCGCACGGCGCCCGCCGCGTCGAGCACGAACGTCCACACGAGCGCCTGCCGCTCGACGTTCGGCAGGAGGCTCGCGGCATCCTCGCTCAGCACCGTCGGATGCAGGGGCACGCGGGCGTCGGGGGCGTAGAGCGTCTGGCCCCGCCTGCGGGCCTCGGCATCGACGGCGCCGCCGGGCTCGACGAAGGCGGGGACGTCGGCGATGGCGTAGCGCACGACGTGCCCGTCGCCATCGGCCTCGATGCTCAGCGCCTGGTCGAGATCGGTCGAGCCCGCGGGGTCGATGGTGAGGAACGGCACGTCGGTGCGGTCGACGCCCTCGAGGGGGCGCTGCGCCGCGCGGGCCGCCTCGGCCTCGACCTCCGGCGGGAAGGCCTCGTCGGCGCCGAGGTCGGCGCGGATGGCGGCGAGCGCCGCGGTGAGCTCGGGAGCGTCGGCGCGGAGCCGTTGCTGTCGCATGGGCACGGTTCGACCCTAGCCAGAGACCGCTCCTCGAGGTGCGAGCAAAGCGAGCCTCGAGAGGAGCACCCGCGGTGCCGCTAGTGCGGCAGCCGCACCGACTCGCCCTCCACGACGACGAGGCCGTCGTCGTGGAGCGAGGCGATCGCCCGCCCCAGCTGCTCCGCATCCGGCCACAGCGGCGCGAGCTCGGCGCGCGACAGCGGCACGTCGACGCCGCGCAGCGCGCGCAGCACCGTGCCGCGCGCCTGCCGGTCGCTGCCCGCGAACGCCGCCTGGCGCGGCGCACGGCGTCCCTCGTACACGGGCCGGCCGGCGGCGACCCACGCGCAGTCGCCCAGCAGCGGGCAGTCGTCGCAGCGCGGGGCGCGCGCGGTGCAGACGAGCGCGCCGAGCTCCATGAGCGCGATCGACACGACCCCGGCCTCGGCGACGTCGGCAGGCAGCAGCCCCTCGACGCGCGCGAGGTCCGCGCGGGCCGCGGGTCCCGCATCCCCCTGCCCCTGCACGGCGCGCGCGATGACGCGGCGCACGTTCGTGTCGACGACGGGATGCCGCTGCCCGAAGTGGAAGACGGCGACGGCGCGCGCGGTGTAGTCGCCGATGCCCGGGAGCGCGAGCAGCAGGTCCACGTCGTCGGGCACGGCGCCGCCGTGCCGCTCGACGATCGCGCGCGCGGCATCCTGCAGCCGCAGCGCCCGTCGCGGATAGCCGAGCGTGCCCCACGCGCGCAGCACCTCGTGGGTGGGCGCGTCCGCGAGGTCGGCGGGCGTGGGCCAGCGGCCCAGCCACTCGACGATCGCGGTGCGCACGCGCGCGACCTGCGTCTGCTGCAGCATGATCTCGCTCACGAGCGTGCCCCAGGCCGAGAAGCCCGGCTCGCGCCACGGCAGGTCGCGGCGATGCTCGGCATACCAGGGCGCGAGGCGCGCATGCAGCAGGTCCGCGTCCATCGGTCCAGGCTACGGGCGCGGCGCTCGCTCGCCCGCCTCCGCCGTTCGACGGGCGCGCACGTCCGACCATGGGTGGATGCGGCCGTCCAGCCGTGCTCCGTAGCGTCGTTCGCGTGACGACACCAGCCGCCGCAGGACCCCCGACCATCGCGACCTCGCAGGCGGCCTCGCGCGTGCGGGCCATCGCCCCCGACCTCGCGCGCGGCCTCATGCTGCTGCTCATCGCCCTCGCGAACATGCCGTGGCACCTGTTCGGTCGCGAGACCGGGCTCACGTCGATGCATCACGTCGACGGATCGCTCGGCGACCGCATCTGGCAGGCGATCGCGATCGTCGCGGTCGACGGTCGCAGCTACCCGCTGTTCGCCTTCCTCTTCGGCTACGGCATGTGGCAGCTGTACCGCAGGCAGCTCGCAGCGGGTGCGACGTCGCTCGAGGCTCGCCGCCTGCTGCGCCGTCGGCACTGGTGGATGCTCGCGTTCGGCGCGGTCCACGCGGCGCTGCTGTGGATGGGCGACATCGTCGGCGCGTACGGACTCGTGGGCCTGCTCATCGGATGGATCTTCCTCGAGCGCCGCGATCGCACGATCGCCATCTGGGCGTGGGTGCTCGGCGGGCTGCTCGCGCTCGGCGCGCTCTCGACGGCGGCGATGGGGGCGCTGCTCGGCGCGCTCGACCTGCCCTTCGACGTCGAGGGCGCCGACGCCGGCGCGATCCCGTCGGTGGCGGGGATGGAGTCCTATCCGATGTCGATCCTGGCGCGCCTGGGCATGTGGCTCCTCATCACCCCTGGCCAGGGCGTCTTCGGCCTCGTCGTGCCACTCGCGATCCTGCTGGCCATCCTCGCGGCGCGCCACGGCATCCTCGAGGAGCCCGAGCGGCACCGAGCGCTCCTCGTGCGCGTCGCCGCGTGGGGCATCGCCATCGGCTGGGCGGGCGGTGCGCTCGCGCTCGCGCAGTTCCTGGGCGCCTTCGATGCCATGCCGTCGTGGGCCCTCTCGCTGCTGCACGCCGCGACGGGGCTGCCCGCGGGCGCCGGCTACGCGGCGCTCTTCGGGCTCGTCGCGGCACGCCTGGCCCGCAGGCCGCTCGGCATCGCGGGTCGGGCGCTCACGGCGGTCGGCAAGCGGTCGATGACGAGCTACCTGCTGCAGTCGGTGCTCTTCGTGCCCGTGCTGTCGGCGTGGGGTCTCGGCCTCGGCGGCGTGCTCACGGAGTGGCAGGGCGCGCTGTACGCGGTCGGCGTGTGGCTCGTCACCGTCGTGGTCGCCGTCGCGCTCGACGCTGCTGGGCGCCGCGGACCGGCCGAGACGCTGCTGCGCAGGCTCGCCTACCCGCGCGACGCGAAGGCGCAGCCCACGGGGATGCGCGAGCCCGCTGCGCCCTCGGCGAGCACCGCCCCGACGGCGAGCCTGCGCGGCTAGCCTGGCTGCATGGCCGATCAGCAGCTCCTCATGCAGGCGGCGTCGTGGACGCCCGAGCAGAAGACGCTGTACACGGAGGTCGCGCGCGTCGTCGTCGCACGCAGCCCGCGGGGACGGCGCATCGTCGCGGTCGACGGACGCGACGGCGCGGGCAAGACCCACCTCGCCGACGCCCTCCACGTCGCGTTCGCGCGCGCAGGGGTGCAGTCGTTCCGCGCGAGCCTCGACGACTTCCACCAGCCGCGCGAGCGCCGCTACCGGCAGGGCCGCGACTCCTGGCAGGGCTACTACGAGGATGCGTTCGACCTCGAGCTCGTCGACCGCGTGCTGCTGCAGCCGTTCCGCATGGGCGGCTCGACGGGCTTCATGACGAAGGCGTTCGACCTCGACACCGATCAGGCGGTCGAGATGGACTGGAGGACGGCGGGCCCCGACGCCGTGCTCATCGTCGACGGCGTCTTCCTGCTGCGCCCCGCGTTCCGCGGCCGCTGGCACTTCGTCGTGCGGCTCGAGGCGTCGGACGCCGAGCGCGGCGCGCGCCTGCAGCGGCGCGACGGCGCGCATCCGCTCGTCACGGATCCCTCGCACGATCGCTACCGGCTCGCCCACGAGCACTACGAGCGGCTCGCGGACCCCGTGCGGCACGCCGACATGGTGATCGACACGACCGACTGGCGCGCGCCGCGACAGGTCTTCCAGGACCGCTGCTGACGATGGCGGACGAGAGGCGGAGGCCGGCGCCACGACGCACGCGTCGCCGCCGGATCGTGCGCATCGTCGGCATCGTGGTCGCGAGCGTGCTCGCGCTCGCGATCGTCGGAGGGCTCGTGTGGGCGAGCACGCCGTACCGCGCCGAGGCGGACGGGATCGCGGCGGCCGAGGCGGATGCGCGGATCACGGTCGACGACGAGGGCGACGTCGTCGTGCTGCGGCCGACCGCCGAGGCGACGACGACGCTCGCGGGTCGGGGCATCGTGTTCTTCGCCGGAGCGCGCGTGGATGCGGCCGCGTACGTCGCGACCTTCCGCGACGTCGCGGCCGCCGGCGCGACGGTCGTGCTCGTGCGCCCGACGCTCAACCTCGCGATCGTCGAGCTGCGGCCGCTGTCGACGTTCACCGACGCCGCGCCCGACGTCGATGCGTGGTCGGTCGGCGGGCACAGCATGGGCGGCGTGCGCGCGTGCACGTACGCGGAGGACGACGCGGTGCAGGCGCTCGTGCTGCTCGCCTCCTACTGCTCGCTCGGCGACCTGAGCGGACGCGACGACCTGACGGTGCTCTCGCTCACCGGCTCCCGCGACGGCGTGCTGCGCCAGGACGCGGCCGACGACGCTCGCGACCTGCTGCCGAGCGACGCGACGTTCGTCGAGCTCGAGGGCGTGAACCACGCGCAGTTCGGCGACTACGGCGCGCAGCCGGGCGACGACGAGGCCACGATCTCCGACGACGCGGCGCACGCCGAGATCGCCGCGACGATCGTCGACGCGCTCGACGGCTGAGCGGCGCGCTCGCTAGGGGAGGGGCGCGAGCGCCGCGACCCGCTCGGGCGAGACGAACGCGCCCGTGCGCTCGACCTCGTGCACGAGCGCGACGAGCCCCGCGTTCACGGGGGCGCGGAGGCCGAGCCGCACCGACGCCTCGACGATCGCGCCCGCGAGGTCGTCGACCTCGGTCGGCTGGCCCTTGCGGATGCTCTGCTGCGTCGAGCCGAGGTTCGGCACGTCGCCGAACACCACGGCCATGCGGCGCGGCACGGCCTGCGCCGCCTCGATCGACGACGCGAGCGTGGCGACGGTCTGCGCGTCCACGGCGCCGACGCGCTCGATCGGCACGCCCGACGCGATGGCGGCGAGCGCCGCCTCGCGCATGGCCGCCGCCGTGACGCGCAGCAGGGCGGGCTCGGCCGCGACCTGCTGCATCGACCGCCCGACGGCGGCGGGCACGGCATTGACGGCGTTGACGCACAGCTTCGCCCACTGCGCGCCCTCGATGCTCGCCGTGCGCCGCACGAAGCCCATCGCGCCGCCGAGGAGCCTCGCGAAGCGCTCGCCCTCGGGGCCGCCGACCACCGTCTCTCCCGCTGCCGTGACGCGCACGACGCCCGGCTCGAGCGCGTTCGCCGCCCAGGTGCCGAGGCCGGCGGCGACGCGGTCGTGACCGAGGATGCGGGCGGCGCGGCCGTGCGCGTCGAGGCCGTTCTGCACGGCGAGCACCGGCACGTCGGCGAGCGCGGCGCGCGACGGCGCGAGCGCCGCGGCGGAGTCGATCGTCTTCGTCGCGAGGATCGCCGCGTCGGGAGCCTCCTCCAGCGCATCCACGACCTCCGGGTGCGCGTGGTGGCTGCCGAAGGCGCCCTCGAGGCGGATGCCGTGCTCGCGCAGCACGGGTGCGGAGGAGCGCGCCACCACGACGAGGTCGTGGCCCGCGGCGTCGAGCAGGGCTGCGAGGCATCCGCCGATCGCTCCAGCACCGAGCACCGCGATCCGCATCCCCTCAGGCTACGGCTACGCTCGATGACCGATGACTGCTCCGAACGGCGTGCTCCTCGTCGACAAGCCCGCTGGCGTCACGAGCCACACGGTCGTCGCCATGGCGCGGCGACAGCTGGGCACGCGCAAGATCGGCCACGCCGGCACGCTCGACCCGATGGCGACGGGCCTCATGGTGCTGGGCGTCGGTCCCGCGACGCGGCTGCTGACGTTCCTCGTCGGCCTCGACAAGACCTACGAGGCGACGATCGCCCTCGGCGCCTCGACGATCACCGACGACGCCGAGGGCGACGTGGTCGAGACCGCCGACGCGTCGGCCATCACCCAGGAGGCGCTCGCGGCGGCCGTCGTGCCGCTCACGGGCGACATCGAGCAGGTGCCGAGCGCCGTGTCCGCGATCAAGGTCGACGGCAAGCGCTCGTACGCCCGTGTGCGGGCGGGGGAGGACGTCGCGCTCGCCGCGCGTCCCGTGACCGTCTCGCGCTTCGACCTCGGCCCGCTGCGGTCCGGCGCGCTCGCCTCGGTCGACGCGGTCGTCGACTGCACCTCGGGCACGTACATCCGCGCCCTCGCCCGCGACCTCGGCGCCGCGCTCGGCGTCGGCGGCCACCTCACGGCGCTGCGGCGCACGCAGGTCGGACCGTTCGGGCTCGAGGATGCCGTCGTCGCCGACGCCATCGTGCCGGGCGCGCTGCTGCGCCCCGTCGACGTCGCCTCCCGCGTGCTGCCGGTCGTGACGCTCGACGACGAGGACGCGCGCCTGCTCGCCAACGGACGCCGTCCGCGCACCGACGCGGTGGGCATCGTCGCCGCCGTGCACGACGGCGAGCTCGTCGGCATCGCTCGCGGCGAGGCCGGCCGCCTGCACCCGGTCGCGAACCTCGGCGTGGCCGCCGCCGACCAGGCAGCGAAGGACGCGGAGGCCGACGCATGATCTCGTGGCTCATGCTCGCGCAGGCGATCGTCATCGCCGTGCTCGGCGCAGGCGTCGCGATCGCGGGGCTCGCGAAGGTCAAGATGAACGACCTCGTGCTCGGCGCCTCCGCGCTCGCCATGCTGAGCCTCGTCGTGCAGGTCGTCGCCTCGATCGTCGCGCCCATCGTCGGCGCCGGCCCGACCGGCGACCTCCTCGAGTACTGGGTCTACCTCGTGACGGCGCTGCTCATCCCGCCGGCCGCCACGCTGTGGGCGTTCGCCGACAAGGGCCGCTGGGGCGTGCTCGTGGTCGGCGTCGGCCTGCTCGCCGTCGCCGTCATGGTGTACCGCATGCACCAGATCTGGTTCGTGCAGGTCGTCTAGCGACGCGACGCGTCGCACGAGCTGCGTCCCGGTCGCTGCTCGACGATCTGCAGCCTGTCGCATCCACCCGCTCGAGGGTGGCCGGACGCGCGATGGCACGTCCGCGAGGTCCGCCGGCCCCTGCCCGCCGGGCGTAGGATCGTCCGGTGCCCTCCTCCCGTCGATCCGGCTTCGGCCGCGTGCTCATCGCGGTGTACGCGATCCTCGCGATCGCCGCGACGGGACGCTCGGTCTACCAGATCCTCAGCCGCTTCGACGAGGCGCCGCTCGCGTACGCGCTGAGCGCCGTCGCGGCCGTCGTCTACGTCGTCGCCACGATCGCGCTCGCGATGCGCGGCGCGATCTGGACGCGCGTCGCCGTCGCGACGATCGGCTTCGAGCTGCTCGGCGTGCTCGTGGTCGGCACCCTCTCGCTCACGCATCCCGAGCTCTTCGGGCACGCGAGCGTGTGGAGCTGGTACGGCATGGGCTACCTGTTCATCCCCGCCGTGCTGCCCATCGTCGGGCTGTGGTGGATCCGGCGCACCGAGCGCGCCGCCGTCGGCGGGAGCGTCGCCGCGTGAGCTGGATCGACGACCTCGTCGCGCGTCCGTCCGCCGTGACGATCGGCAAGTTCGACGGCGTGCACCTCGGGCATCGCGAGATCCTCGAGGATGCGCTGCGCATGGCGCGCGAGCGCGACCTCACGCCCGTCGTCGTGACGTTCGACCGGCATCCGCTCGCCACGCTGCGGCCCGAGCTCGCGCCGCGGCTCATCCTGTCGCCGACGCAGCAGCGCGAGGCGCTGGAGGCGCTCGGCTGCGACGTCGTCACGATCCCGTTCGACGCCGAGACCGCGGCGATGGACCCGACGGACTTCGTGGAGCGCGTGCTGCTCGACGGCCTCGGCGCCCGCTTCGTCGTCGTCGGCAGCGACTTCCGCTACGGCAAGGGCGGCGCGGGCGATCCCGCGCTGCTGCAGCGGCTCGCCGCCGCGCGCGGCGTCGAGGTGCACGTCGTCGACGACGTCGTCGACGACCAGGGCGCCCGCGTCTCGTCGACGGGCATCCGCACGGCGCTGCAGGAGGGCGACGTCGCGACGGCCAGCGAGCAGCTCGGCCGCCACCCGCGCCTGCGCGGCACGGTCGTGCGCGGCCACCAGCGCGGCCGCGAGCTCGGCTTCCCGACGGCGAACCTCGGGCCCGACATCGAGGGCTTCGTGCCGACGCACGGCGTGTACGCCGCGTGGGCGACCGTCGACGCCGGCCGCTTCCCGGCTGCGGTGTCGATCGGCGACAACCCCACGTTCGACGGCGTGCAGACGACCGTCGAGGCGTACCTGCTCGACGTCGACCTCGACCTGTACCACCGACCCATCGAGCTCGAGCTCGTCGACCACGTGCGCGGCATGTGGCGCTTCGACGGGATCGAGCCGCTCATCGCCCAGATGCACGCCGACGTCGAGCGCGTGCGCGAGATCCTGGGGCTAGCCGAGGGGCGCGCGGATGCGCCCGAGGAGGAGACGCCATGACCGAGTCCATCGCGACCATCGTCGACCACACGCTGCTGAAGCCCGAGGCCACGGCGGCCGACGTCGCCGCCACGATCGCCGAGGCGGCGGAGCTCGGCGCCTACAGCGTCTGCCTGTCGCCGAACGTGCTGCCGGTCGAGGTGCCCGAGGGCCTCAAGACCGCCGTCGTCGTCGGCTTCCCCAGCGGCCGCCACCACTCGGAGGTCAAGGCCGCCGAGGCGCGCCTCGCGGCGTCGCAGGGCGCCGACGAGCTCGACATGGTCATCGACGTGGGCGCCGCGATCGACGGCCGCTACGACGCCGTCGAGGCCGACGTCCGTGCCGTGCGCGAGGCGGCGCCCGACGTCGTGCTCAAGGTCATCATCGAGTCGGCGGCGCTGACCGACGACCAGATCGTCGCCGTCTGCAAGGGAGCCGAGGCCGCGGGCGCCGACTTCGTGAAGACGTCGACGGGCTTCCACCCGGCAGGCGGCGCGAGCGAGCACGCCGTCGCGCTCATGCGGTCCACGGTGGGCGATCGCCTCGGCGTCAAGGCGTCGGGCGGCATCCGCACGCGCGAGGCCGCCGACGCCATGGTCCGCGCCGGCGCGTCGCGGCTCGGCCTGTCGTCGACGCGCGCCATCGTCGAGGGCGCGCCCTCGTCGAGCGACTACTGAGCGACGCGGGTCAGCACGTCTCGAGCAGGCGCCGGTACCAGCGGATGCCGCGCTCGAACGCCTCCACGGGGATGCGCTCGTCGCGCGCGTGCAGGCACGCGCGCAGGTCGCTCGTGAGCAGGAACGGCGTGAAGCGGTAGACGCGGTCGGTCACGCGGTACGCGTGCCTGCCGTCGGAGCCGCCGAGCATGACGTAGGGCGAGACGACGGCCTCGGGATGCTCCGCGGCGGTCGCGGCCTCGATCGCCTCCCAGCCACGGCCGTCGGTCGGCGACGTCGGCGACGCCTCGTGCCCGCGCACGACCTCGATCGACACGCGGTCGTCGCGGATGGCTCGCCCCAGGATGCGCACGACGTCGGCGATCGTCGTGCCCTGCGTCAGCCGCACGTTCACGGTCGCCTCCGCGCGCTCCGCGATGGCGTTGGCGGCCGTGCCCGCCTGGAGGCCCGTGACGGTCGCGGTCGTCGCGATCGTCGCGCGCGTCTCCGCGTTCGCGGCCATGATGCGACGCAGCACGGGCGAGAGCACGCCGGCGCGCGTGAGCAGCGCCCGGTAGGGCGGCCGCGCGTGCGCGCCGAGCGTCTGCAGCATCCGCACCGTCGTCGGCGTGAGCCGCTCCGGGAAGCGCGCGCGGGAGACGCGCACGACCGCACGGGCGAGGATCGCCGTCGCGGGCATGCGCGGCGGCGTGGACGCGTGGCCGCCGTGCTCGTCGACGGCGAGCCGCAGCACGAGCATGCCCTTCTCGCTGAGGCCGACCATCGCGGCGGGCACGTCGACGCCCGGCACGGGCGGGTCCACGACGGCGCCGCCCTCGTCGATCGCGAACGCAGGACGCACGCCGCGCTCGGCGAGCACGGCGATCGCGGCGTGGGCGCCGCCACCGAAGGTCTCCTCGTCGTGGCCGAGCACGAGCCAGACGTCGCGCGCCGGCGCGAAGCCGTCGACCACGAGGGCCTCGATGGCCTCGAGGATGCCCACGAGCGAGCCCTTGTCGTCGATGGCACCGCGCCCCCACACGACGCCGTCGACGATCTCGCCATCGAAGGCGCCATGCGTCCAGCCCTCGCCGGGCGGCACGACGTCCTGATGCGCCATGAGCAGCGCGGGCTCGTCCGGGGACGCGCCGGGCCAGCGGGCGAGGATCGTGTGCTCGGCGACGAGCTCGACCTCGAGCGCGCCGAACGCGTGCGGGTAGAGGTCGGCGAGCAGCGTGCGCAGCGCCGTGAGCCCCGCGGCGTCGGGCACCCCGTCGGTCGCGACGGTGGGCACGCGCAGCACGGCTGCGAGACGGTCGGCAGCGGTCGTGGAGGGCATCGTGCCCGATGGTATCGGCGGCGCCGCGCGCGTCGCCTGGGCCGATCACGGGGCGTGGAGGTGCGGCGGCTAGCCTCGGCTGCATGACGGCTCGCGTGCGCATCGGCGTCGTGGCGACCGTCGTCGTGGCTGCGGTCGTCGGCACCCTCGTGCTCACGGGGGCGCTCGGCCCGCGCGACGACTCGCGCGTGCAGGAGCTCGGCCTCGGCGAGCCGCTGTCGACGAGCCGTGCCGACCTCGTCGTCGACGCGTTCACGACGGGCGAGGAGCCCGGCGACGTCGTCGTCACCATGACGGTCGTCAACCACCTCGACGAGTCGATGGGCGTCGACGACCTCGCGGTCCTCGTCGACGACGAGGGGGAGCTCGCGCGCTACGGCACCACGACGATCCAGACGCCGGGCAGCACGAGCACCACGGGCGCGTCGTCCGCCCAACCCGGCGTCGAGGAGACGTTCACGACGGTGTACTCGCCGAGCCGGGACGCCGTCGGCGACGTGCGGCTCGAGATCTCCGACGCCACGTGGACCGAGCGCGACGAGACGGCGTTCGGGCTGGGCTCGAACATGTACGACGAGCGGGTCGTCGCGATCGTGAGGATGCCGTGAGCCGGCTCGACGGTGCCGGCGGCGCCGTGCGCCGTCTCGTCACGCGCCGCCGCATCGCCACGGGCGTCGTCGCGGCGGCGCTCGCGCTCGCGACCCTCCTCGTGGCCTCCGTGGATCCCGGCCCGACGCTGCGCTGGTCGCCGTTCCCCGGCATCGGCACGGGAAGCGCATCGTCGGGTCCGCTCACGGTCGAGGTGCACGGCGCGACGCTCGCCTCGTCGATCGCCTACCGCGACGACGTCCTCACGACGACGGGCACGTTCGTCGTGCTCGACGTCACGATGGCGTCGACCGACGAGATCGACATCCTCGCGCGCGACCTCGTCGTCGACGGCGTGCGGTTCGACCTGTCGACGAAGGGGCCGTCGAGCTGGATGGAGAGCCATCCCGCACCCGGGATGCCCGTGTCGGGCCAGATCGTGTTCGAGGTCGACTCGGCGCTCGTCGACGACGGCGCGACGGCGTGGCTGCTCGTCGCGCCCGGGTTCGACGCGTCGGGCGATCTCGAGGCGCAGGTGCGCGTCCGCGTCGACGTCTCCGGACCCGTGGTCGAGCGAGCCGAGGTCGCGGTGGTGTCGCGATGAGGCGCTCCCGCATCGTGGCGATCCTCGCGATCGGGCCGCTCGCGCTCGCGCTCGTCTGCCTCACGGCGCGCGACGACGTCGAGCGGTGGATGCGGAACGAGCCGGTGGTGGTCGTCGACGGACAGGTCGGGACCGCGCACGCGGTCGGCGGCCCGTCGTTCACGGTCGAGGGCGCGCAGGTCGCCGAGCCCGGCAGCGACGCGGCGGGCTACGCCGACGCGCCCGAGGGCACGCAGGTCGTCGTCGTCGACGTCGCGATCGCCGATGCGGATGACGTCGCAGCCCGGTGCACGTACCGGCTCGAGGCGACGGTCGACGGGATGCACGCGCAGTGGCTGTCGGATGGCGGCGCGAGCGAGCTCACCGGCTGCTACGCGGAGGAGGGGTCGCTCTCTGGGCCCATCGGCTTCGTCGTGCCGGCGGGCGAGCTCTCCGAGGTGCGACTGCTCGTCGGCGGCTCGGCGATCTGGCTCGGCGTGCCGCTCGACGTCTGAGCGTCGCCGCCGCGCCCGACGATGCGCGCCCCTGGGATCGGCAGCGCACCGAGCCGCAGCGCATCGAGCGACGCGACGGCGACCATGAGGCCGAGCACGGCGGAGATCGAGTCGCCGAGCGCGCCGCCCGCGTTGGCGACGGCGTTGGCGAGCGGCTCGTCCTGCAGGCCGAGCGCGTGCGTGAGGGCGACGGTGAGCCAACCGGCCGCCGTGTGCACGACGTGCCAGGCGAGCACGGCCGCGGCGAGGGGAGCGAGGCCGGCGCCCCACACCTGCCGCAGCGTGCCCGCGACCGGCACCCACCGATCGTGGAGGTCGTCGGTGACCTCCTGCAGCGCGTCGTCGAGCGGCGACGGCAGCGCGTCGACGAGGCGCAGCCACCAGCGTGCGGGACGCGGAGGTGCCGACGGCTCGGGCGAGAGCTCCGGCCGGGCGCCCAGCAGCACGATGCCGACGAGCGTGAGCCACACGAGCGGCAGCGTGAGGGTGTGCCACGCCTCGCCCGCGACCTCCCACGCCGGCACGAGCCATCCGCCGACGATGCCGTCGAGCACGGCGCGCACGCGGTCGATGCCGCTCGCGAGGCGCGTCGTCGCGAACCAGTCCGCGGCGAGTCCCACGACGCGCGTGAGCACCGAGACGGCCAGGAAGGTCCAGAGACCCTCGAGCACGAGCGTCGCGACCGACACCGATCGTCGCGTGCCGCGGCGCTCGAACCGGCGCAGCACGGCCCGCAGCAGCAGGCAGCCGACGAGCAGGCTCACGCTCAGCACGTCGACGGGCACGTCGATGACGGTGCCGACCGTCGCGCCCTCCTGCGAGAAGTCGACGGCCGCGAGGGCGGTGAGCGCGTACTCGCGCAGGTCCTCCTGGAAGAGGCCCCACGCCGACAGCAGCAGGAACGCGGGGAGCACCGACGCCGCGAGGCCCGCGAACGCCGACTGCACGCGTGCGGCACCCTCGAGCGGCGCGGGCGTCGACCGCATGGAGCGCAGCAGCACGAGGATCTGCAGGATCATCGCCACCATGCGCACGAGCGCCGTGAGCGACGTCAACGCGAGGCCGCCCACGGCCGACGTGGCGCCGACGGCGCCGGCCACCGCGACGAGCAGCGTGCCGAGGATGCGCGCGGCGAGCTCGATCGCGAGCACCTCGGGCAGGCCCCGCGCCGCGAGGCTGCGCATCGAGCGGCCGAGGTCGGCGACGAAGCGACCCAGGTCGCCGAGCGCCGTCCTCGCCGCGGGCATCAGCCGACCAGGTCGTGCACCGCGACGGCGGCGTCGGTCGCGGCGCCGATCGTGAGCGCCTCGGGCACCACCGTCGGCTCGCCGCCCTCGGCGCGCGCCGTGATGCTCACCGAGACCGCGCCGTCGAACGCCAGCACCGAGCCGTTGAGCCACTCGCCGTCGTCGCCCATCTCGTCGCTCGTCATCACGAGCAGGCCCGCGGCGTCGCCCGTCGCGCTCGGGCGCACGGTCGGTCCGGTCGCGAGCGCCGCCATCTCGTCCTCGGTGAAGGGGATCGCCGACACCGTCACCTGCACGAGCGCGCCGTTCGCGCGGTAGCCGCACGAGCCCTCGACGTCGACCGACGGGTCGTCGAACGTCTGGCCGGCCGCGTCGGGCGTCGTGCCGGCGGGCAGCGCCGCGAGCAGCACGGCGTCGATCTCCTCGCAGCCGGGGATGTCCTCCTGCGCGATCGGCGCATCCACGCCGCCCGCGTCGGGCGTCGACGACGGCGCGCCCGGGCCGTCGGGCGCCGGGGTCGACGTCGCCGACGCGCTCGGCTCGACGTCGTCGCCGCCGTCGCTGCACCCGACGAGGGACACGGCGAGCACGAGGGCGAGAGGGACGACGGAGAGGCCACGCATGCAAGCGAGCATACGAGCCGCCGCCTGGGCACGACGCTAGGCTCGTGGTCGTCCCAGCGAGCGCGATGGAGCGCTCGCGGCGCCGATCCGACGAACGCTGGAGCCGATGACCGACACGCCCGCATACAAGCTCGAGCCAGCACCGGTGGGGGAGCACGTCGTCGACGGACCCGTGCGCATCGAGCGCGACTCGCTGGGCGAGAAGCCCGTGCCGGCGGACGCCTACTGGGGCATCCACACCGAGCGGGCGCTCGAGAACTTCCCCATCACGGGCCGGTCGATCTCGGTGTACTCCGACCTCGTCGACGCGCTCGCGGTCGTGAAGCAGGCGGCGGCGCGCGCGAACCGCGAGATCGGTGCGCTCGACCCCGCGAAGGCCGATCTCATCGAGCACGTGTGCCGCCGGATCCGCGCGGGCGAGCTGCACGACCAGTTCAAGGTCGGCGTCATCCAGGGCGGTGCGGGCACGTCGACGAACATGAACACCAACGAGGTCATCGCGAACGCGGGCCTCGTCGAGCTGGGCTTCGCGAAGGGCGACTACCAGCACCTGCATCCCATCGACGACGTCAACCGCTCGCAGTCGACGAACGACACGTACCCGACGTCGATCAAGGTCGCGATGGCGTTCACGCTGCGCCGCATGCTCGCCGAGCTGCGCCTGCTCATCGACGCGTTCGACGCGAAGGGCGTCGAGTTCCAGGACGTGCTGAAGGTCGGCCGCACCCAGCTGCAGGACGCCGTGCCCATGACGCTCGGCCAGGAGTTCCGCGGCTTCGCCGTCACGCTCGACGAGGACTACGACCGGCTGGACGAGACCATCCGCCTGCTGTCGGAGGTCAACCTCGGCGCGACGGCCATCGGCACGGGCATCACGGCCGATCCGCGCTACGCCGAGGCGGCCGGTCGCCATCTCGCCGAGCTCACGGGCCTGCCGATCGTCACGGCCGCCGACCTCATCGAGGCCACGAGCGACACGGGCGTGTTCATGTCGGTGTCCGCGGCGCTCAAGCGCTGCGCGGTGAAGCTGTCGAAGATCTGCAACGACCTGCGCTTGCTGTCGTCCGGCCCCCAGGCCGGCTTCGGCGAGATCCTGCTGCCGCCCAAGCAGGCCGGCTCGTCGATCATGCCGGGCAAGGTCAACCCCGTCATCCCCGAGGTCGTGAACCAGGTCGCGTTCGCCGTCATCGGCTCGGATGCCACCGTCACGGCCGCGTCGGAGGCCGGACAGCTGCAGCTCAACGCCTTCGAGCCCGTCATCGCCCACTCGATCCTGCAGAGCCTGCACTGGATGACGCAGGCGTGCCTCACGCTGCGCATCAACTGCATCGACGGCATCCAGCCCAACCGCGAGCGGCTCGACGCCATGGTCGGCTCGTCGGTCGGCGTCGTCACGGCGCTCACGCCGTACATCGGCTACACGGCGTCGGCGTCGCTCGCGCACGAGGCGCTCACGTCGCACAAGTCGATCGCCGACCTCGTCGTCGAGGCGGGGCTCATGGACCGCGAGCGCGTCACGAAGCTGCTCGAGCCGGCCCGCCTCTCGGGGCTGCACCCGGCGACGCAGGCGATCCCGGTCATCACGCCCGAGATGCTCGCCGAGCACGACCGCCTCTGACGCCGATCGCGGTGCGCGTCGACCCACGGACGACGCGCGCCGCGTTCCCGGCGAACAGGCGGGCACTTCGGCCTAGCATGGCCGCATGACGCTCGCGCAGCCGCCGCAGACCCCTCAGCAGCCGGGCTACCAGCCCGCCCCGCAGCAGCAGGTCGCGCCGCAGGCGCCGCCGATGCCGACGCTCTCGAAGCCGTCGTCGACGGGCCTCATCCTCGGCATCGTCGGCGTCGCCGCCCTCGGCCTCGCGAGCGTCATCACGCTCTTCATGCTCGCGGTCGTGTTCGGGCTCGGCTTCGCGGTGCCGATCGCCGGCTTCCTCGGCCTCTTCCCGCTCGCGTTCGTCGTGTGGGCGCTGCTCGGCCTCGACCGGTGGGAGCCCGAGCCGCGCGTCGCGCTGTGGCTGTCGGTGCTGTGGGGCGGCACGATGGCGGTGCTGCTGACGCTCGGCCTCAACGAGTTCGTGCTGCAGCCGTTCTTCGCGATCCCGATCCTGTCGACGCCCGCGTTCGCCGACGCGATCTACGGCATCCTCGCCCCCGCCTTCCCGGCGCTGCGCGAGCTCGTCGAGGTCGGCGGCGCCTCGACCGGCGAGGCCGTGTTCTCGTTCTACGGCCCCGTCATCCAGGCGCCGTTCACGGAGGAGCTCTGGAAGGCCGTGCCGGTCCTCGTCATGTTCCTCTTCGCGCGCAAGCACTTCGACGGCCCCATCGATGGCTTCGTCATCGCCGGATTCTCCGCCGCCGGCTTCGCCTACACCGAGAACATCCTCTACTTCGGTCGCCAGCTCGCCGAGGTGGGAGACGCGTCGTTCATCTTCTTCCTCCGCGGCATCATGAGCCCGTTCGCGCACGTGATCTTCACGGCCGTCGGCGTCGGGCTCGCGCTCGGCTTCGCCGCGCGCCGATCGTCGCGGTGGTGGATCCTGCTCGCCCTGCCCGTCGGCCTCGGGGTGTCGATGTTCCTCCACGCGCTCTGGAACAGCGCCTCGTTCTGGGTGCCTGCGGGCATGCTCGGCTTCTTCATCTACTACGGGCTCGTGCAGGTGCCGATCTGCATCGGCGCCCTGCTGCTCGTCGTGCTCCTGCGCCGCTTCGAGGCTCGCCTCACGCGGCTGCGCCTCGACGAGTACGCGGAGGCCGGCTGGTTCAGCCACGAGGAGTCGCGGATGCTGTCGTCGTCCGATGGTCGCCTGAGCCTCGCCCAGTGGGCGCGACGCAAGGGCATCCGCAAGGCCATGCAGGCGTACATCCGCATCGCGACGCGGCTCGCGGCCAATCGTCAGCGCGCGATCATCGGTCGCGAGAAGCTGCGCCCGGTGGCCGACGAGGCGAGGCTGCTCGGCGACGTCGCGGCGCTGCGGTCGTTCATGGCGACGGTCGGCGGGGGAGCACCTGTGCAGGTCGGGGTCGGCCAGCAGCTGCCCGCGCCGATGCAGGGCTCGACGCCGCACACGCAGCGCTTCGCGACCGCGCCGGGCGCGCAGGCGCAGCCGTGGCAGCAGGGATGGCAGTACGCGATGGCGGTCGGCGGCTCGGCACCCGCCCAGTCCGGCCCGTCCCAGACGCAGGCCGCGCCGCCGTTCGGTGGGCAGCAGCAGCAGCCGGCTCCGCAGCAGCAGCCGGGCCAGCCGCCGCGGCAGCAGGGTGGCACCCAGGGCTGGTGACGCCCGCCTGCTCGCGCTCCGCCGGCCGCTGCGACGCTGCTACACTCGACAGGTTGCCGTCGATCGGCCGCGGAACCAGAGAGCTCACGCACCCTGCGTCGGGCGCCGCGCTGCGACAGGAGAGAGGAGACCGAATGAGCCTTGCCTCTGAGGTCAAGCAGGCGATCATCGCCGAGTACGCCACCCACGAGGGTGACACCGGTTCCCCCGAGGTGCAGGTCGCGCTCATGTCGCGCCGCATCAAGGACCTGACCGAGCACCTCAAGGAGCACAAGCACGACCACCACTCGCGTCGTGGCCTCCTGCTCCTCGTCGGTCAGCGCCGTCGTCTCCTGGGCTACCTCCAGGACATCGACATCGCGCGCTACCGCTCGCTGATCGAGCGTCTCGGCCTGCGCCGCTAGAGACCCCCGGCAGGACACCGTATCTGCGCGCGAGGCCCCGCATCCCATGTCGGATGCGGGGCCTCGTCGCGTGCGGCCCGGGACCGGTCAGGCGGCGCCGGAGGCGACGTCGAGCGCGCCGTCGACCCATGCGTCGCGGCGGGCCCGACGCACGAGCTCGAGGCGCAGCGACCTGCCCATCGGCTCGTCGACGGGAATGGGCGTCCAGCGGGCGGGCGGCTGCGCGGCGGCCGCGGCGCGGAGCGCGGGCGCGACGCGGATGCGCACGCGATCGACGAGGTCGAGCCAGTCGACGTCGTCGGCGCGCCAGCGCGCGTCCACCCGGCGGGTGAGGAGCGCCCACTCGCCGACGAGCTCGAGGTCGAGGCCGGGCGCGTCCTGCTCGAGGGCCGTGAGCATGGCAGGTCCCACGATCGTGGCCGCCCGCTGGGGATGCGGCTCCGTCGTCCACGCGCGCCAGGGGCTCGAGCTCGCGGGCGTGAGCTCGATCGCACCGACCGCCTCCGGCGCGATCGACGACGGCTGCGGGGAGCGTCGGTCGGCGAGCAGCAGATGCGGCACGTCGACCCCGAGCGGCACCGCGACGGAGGCGAGCGTCACGGTCCCGCCGTCGCCGATGCGACGCCCGCCGCCGACGCGGATGGTCGTGCGACCCCATGCCACCCCGTCCGCATCGCGGAGCACGTCGAGATCGTGCTGGGAGACGTGCACGGCCAGCGAGCCCGCGGCGCCGACGTCGCGTCGGATCCAGGCGTCGAAGCCCAGGCCGTTCCGCTCGGCGAGCGCGAGGAGGCCGGGGCCGACGGGCGTGCGGCGAGCCAGCACCGCCGCGATCGCGACGGCGAGCAGGAGCGCCGACGTGCCGATCGCCGCGGCCGTCGCGCTCGTGCGGCGTTCGGGATCGTCGGTCGTCAGGGCGACGGCGATCGCGGCGGGCGGCAGCGCCACCACGACGAGCGCGAACGCCGCGACGAGCGCGAGGGCGATGCGCTGACCCGCGGTGCGCGACGCGCGACCCTGCTCGCGCAGCAGCCGACGGTGCCTGCGGACGTGGTCGCGAGACGGGCGCGACGCCAGGGGCGCGAGATCGAGGGGCGCGGGGGCGGTCACGCACCCATCCTGCGCCATGCCGCCTGGGCATCCCGGGCCCGGCGGGGTGCCGGCTGATAGGCTCGTGACGGCCGCAGGACTGCGGCCACGTGCGCCGCCGCCACCGGAAGGCTGGTCGTTGGTGGCGGATGCCGAGGCACGAGTCTCGACCTCCACCACTGATGACCACTCCGACGGAGCAGGCTGCGCGCGACCTGTCTGTCGTGCCCGCGGATCGGGCACAGGAGGAGAGAGACCTTGGAAGGTCCTGAGATCACGTTCGCCGAAGCCGTCATCGACAACGGCAAGTACGGCACCCGCACCATCCGCTTCGAGACCGGCCGCCTCGCCCAGCAGGCGCAGGGCTCGGCCGCCGCGTACATCGACGGCGAGACCATGCTGCTGAGCGCGACGAGCGTCAGCAAGCACCCGAAGGACAACTTCGACTTCTTCCCGCTCACGATCGACGTCGAGGAGCGCATGTACGCCGCGGGTCGCATCCCGGGCTCGTTCTTCCGCCGCGAGGGCCGTCCGTCGACCGACGCGATCCTCACGTGCCGTCTCATCGACCGTCCGCTGCGCCCGACGTTCGTCGAGGGCCTCCGCAACGAGGTCCAGGTCGTCATCACGGTGCTCGCCATCGAGCCCGACGAGCTCTACGACGTGCTCGCGATCAACGCGGCCTCGATGTCGACGCAGCTCTCCGGGCTGCCCTTCTCGGGCCCGATCGGTGGCGTGCGCGTCGCGCTCATCGACGGCCAGTGGGTCGCGTTCCCCAAGCACTCGCAGCTGCAGCAGGCCGTGTTCAACATGGTCGTGGCCGGCCGCGTGACCGACGACGGCGACGTCGCGATCATGATGGTCGAGGCCGAGGCGACCGACGAGTCGTGGTTCCTCATCGAGGGCGGCCAGCAGGCCCCCACCGAGGAGGTCGTGGCCGAGGGTCTCGAGGCGTCGAAGCCCTTCATCAAGCAGCTCGTCGAGGCGCAGCAGCAGGTCGCGAAGACGGCTGCCAAGCCCACGCGCGACTACCCGCTGTTCCCGCCGTACTCGCCCGAGGCCTTCGAGGCCGTCTCGGCCATCGCCGAGACCGAGGTCGCGGCGGTCTACCAGATCGCCGACAAGATCGAGCGCCAGGACGCCGACGACGCGCTCAAGGAGCGCGTCAAGGAGCAGGTCAACGCCAAGATCGAGGCGGGCGAGCTCGACGCGTCGATCGCGCCGCAGGTCTCGGCCGCCTACAAGGCGGTCACGAAGAAGGCCATGCGCGGTCGCGTGCTCACCGAGGGCGTCCGCATCGACGGCCGTGGGCTCGCGGACATCCGCGCGCTCGACGCCGAGGTCGCGGTCATCCCGCGCGTGCACGGCTCGGCCATCTTCCAGCGCGGCGAGACCCAGATCATGGGCATCACGACGCTGAACATGCTGAAGCTCGAGCAGCAGATCGACTCGCTGTCGCCTGTCACCTCGAAGCGCTACATGCACAACTACAACTTCCCGCCGTACTCGACGGGCGAGACGGGCCGCGTCGGCAGCCCGAAGCGCCGCGAGATCGGTCACGGCGCCCTGGCCGAGCGCGCGCTCGTGCCCGTGCTGCCCAGCCGCGAGGAGTTCCCCTACGCCATCCGCCAGGTCTCCGAGGCGCTCGGCTCGAACGGCTCGACCTCGATGGGCTCGGTGTGCGCCTCGACGCTCTCGCTGCTCAACGCGGGCGTGCCGCTGCGCGCTCCCGTCGCGGGCATCGCGATGGGCCTCATCTCCGACGTCGTCGACGGCGAGACCCGCTACGCGGCGCTCACCGACATCCTCGGCGCCGAGGACGCGCTCGGCGACATGGACTTCAAGGTCGCGGGCACGCCCGAGTTCGTCACGGCGATCCAGCTCGACACGAAGCTCGACGGCATCCCCGCCTCGGTCCTCGCCGGCGCGCTGACGCAGGCGAAGGAGGCGCGCAC
This sequence comes from Agrococcus jejuensis, assembly GCF_007679035.1. Lineage (GTDB taxonomy): Bacteria > Actinomycetota > Actinomycetes > Actinomycetales > Microbacteriaceae > Agrococcus > Agrococcus jejuensis_A. Next base: position 1,397,197 of record NZ_VEFR01000001.1, read on the forward strand.
GAAGATCCTCGACGTGCTCAACCAGGCGATCGACACGCCCGACGAGATGGCGCCGACGGCGCCGCGCGTCATCAGCGTGAACATCCCGGTCGACAAGATCGGCGAGGTCATCGGCCCCAAGGGCAAGGTCATCAACCAGATCCAGGACGACACGGGCGCCCAGATCTCGATCGAGGACAACGGCACCGTCTACATCGGCGCCGTCGACGGTCCGAGCGCGGAGGCCGCACGCGCTGCGATCAACGCGATCGCGAACCCCTCGAACCCCGAGGTCGGCGAGCGCTTCCTCGGCACGGTCGTGAAGATCGCGTCGTTCGGCGCGTTCGTCTCGCTCATGCCGGGTCGCGACGGCCTGCTCCACGTCACCGCGATGCGTCCCCTCAACGACGGCAAGCGCATCGAGGCCGTCGAGGACGTCGTGTCGGTCGGCCAGAAGCTCCAGGTCACGATCACGAAGGTCGACGACCGTGGCAAGCTCTCGCTCGAGCTCGTCGAGGACGAGTCGGCTGCGCCGGCTCAGGACGCTCCCGCCGCGGAGTAGTCCAGCCTCGAGCGAAGGGGGCGCACTTGCGGGTGCGCCCCCTTCGTCGTGTGCGGCGATCCGTCGGACGGCACCTAGGCTCGAGGGCATGAGCGTCATCGTCGTCGGCAGCATCAACGTGGACGTGACGGTCGTCGCGGATCGCATGGCGCAGGCGGGGGAGACCATCACCGGCACCGCGCTCGAGACGGGCCTCGGCGGCAAGGGCGCGAACCAGGCCGCCGCCGCCGCTCGTGCCGGCGCCGCGACGACGATGATCGGATGCGTCGGCTCGGATGCGTTCGCCGACGTCGCGCTCGACGGCCTGCGCGACGCGGGCGTCGACGTCGCGGGCGTGCGCGCCGTCGAGGGTGGCACGGGCATCGCGCACATCCGCGTCGCGGGCGGCGACAACTCGATCGTCGTCGTGCCGCTGGCCAACGCGTCCCTGTCGGTCGAGCAGGCGCACGAGGCGATCGACGCGTCGGACGCGTCGGTGCTGCTGCTGCAGCTCGAGGTCGACCAGCAGGTCGTGCTCGCCGCGGCCGAGCGCGCGCACGCGCGCGGCATCCGCGTCGTGCTCGACCCCGCTCCGGCGGCGCCGCTGCCCGAGTCGATCTGGCAGCACGTGGCGCTCGTGAAGCCCAACGAGCACGAGGCGGGCCTGCTGACGGGCGTCGAGGTGACGGATGCCGCGAGCGCCGAGCGGGCGGCGCGCTGGTTCCTCGACCGCGGCGTCGAGGCGGCGATCGTGACCCTCGGCAAGGCCGGCGCCGTGCTCGTCGACGCCGATGGCGCTCGCTCGCTCGCCGGCCACGTCGTCGAGGCCGTCGACTCGACCGCGGCCGGCGACACGTTCTCGGGCTATCTCGCGGCGGCGCTCGCCGACGGCGGCAGCCTCGACGACGCGGCACGCCGTGCGATGGCGGCCGCGGCGATCTCGGTCACGCGCGTCGGCGCCACGGCATCCATCCCGTCGAGCGACGAGGTCGACGCGTTCCTCGCCGACGCCTGACGCTGCGCCGTCGGCGGACGGCGTCGGGCGAGCACCCCCGGCGAACGTAGGCTGGACGGCATGTCTGCCCCCGTGCCGCTGCCGCTCGAGTCCCCGGACACCACCATCGCCGCATCGGGCGGCTTGCTCGTGCGACGCACGGTGCTCCCCACGGGGCTGCGCGTGCTCAGCGAGCACGTGCCGGGCGCCTCGAGCGTGACCGTGGGCTTCTGGGTGCCGGTCGGCTCGCGCGACGAGCAGCCCATCACGTACGGCTCGACGCACTTCCTCGAGCACCTGCTGTTCAAGGGCACGCAGCGGCGCACGGCGTTCGACATCGCCGTGGCGTTCGACGCCGTCGGCGGCGAGCACAACGCGCTCACCGCCAAGGAGCACACCTGCTACTACGCGAAGGTGCGCGACCGCGACCTGCCGATGGCCGTCGAGGTGCTCACCGACATGGTGACCTCGTCGCTCCTCGACGTCGACGAGTTCGAGAGCGAGCGCGGCGTCATCCTCGAGGAGCTCGCGATGGCCGACGACGACCCGGGCGACGTCGCCGGCGAGCTCGTCGCGCGCCTCGTGTACGGCGACCACGCGCTCGGCCGCCCCATCGGCGGCACGAAGGAGACCATCAGGGCGGTGTCGCGCGACGACGTCGCGGCGCACTACCGCGAGCACTACCGCGCACGGGACCTCGTCGTCACGGTCGCGGGCGCCGTCGACCACGACGAGCTCGTCGCGCTCGTGCAGCGTGCGCTGGCCGACTGCGGCTGGTCCGACGACGCGGCGACGCCCCGTGCGCGCCGCGTCACCGACGCCGCGACGATCGCGGGCGGCGGCATCGAGGTCATCGATCGTCCGCTCGAGCAGGTGAACCTCATGATCGGCATGCCGGGCCTGCTCGCATCCGATCGGCGCCGCACGCACATGTCGGTGATGAACACCGTGCTCGGCGCCGGCATGTCCTCGCGCCTGTTCCAGGAGGTGCGCGAGCGCCGCGGCCTGGCGTACTCCGTCTACTCGTACGCGTCGCTGTACTCGGACGCCGGCTCGTTCGGCATGTACGCCGGCTGCACGCCTGCGAAGGCCGGCGAGGTCGCGCGCATCATGCTCGGCGAGCTCGACCGCCTCGCCGCCGACGGGGTGACCGACGAGGAGCTGCTGCGCGCCAAGGGGCAGATCGCCGGCGCGAGCGCCCTCGCGCTCGAGGACTCCGACTCGCGCATGTCGCGCCTCGGCCGTGCCGAGCTGACGATGGGGGAGTTCGCCGACCTCGACACGGTGCTGGGCCTCGTCGATCGCGTCACGCCCGACGACGTGCGCGCCATCGCAGCGGAGCTCGCAGGCGGTCGGCGGTCCGTCGCCGCCGTGGGTCCCGTCGCATCCGACGCGTTCGCAGGGCTCGCCTGACGCGAGCCGTGGCGCGCATCCGGCGCGCATCCACGTCACCCCGGGCGATTCGCACGGGTCGCGCGGGTATGGTGACCGAGGTCGTTCGCGCGACGGAGCGCGAGCAGCGAAGGAAGGATGGCACGTGCCGCATCATCTGTACCTCGTCCGACACGGCGAGCAGCAGGATGCCGAGCACGGCGTCGAGGACGGACCGCTGTCGGCCCGCGGCATCCGCCAGGCGCACCTCGTGGCCGACCGTCTCAGCGGCGTCGGCTTCACCGAGGCGTACCACTCGCCGCTCGTGCGCGCCGAGGACACGGCCCGCGTCATGCACGAGCGGCTGCCCGCGACGGCCTTCGAGCCGCACGCCCTGCTCATGGACTGCATCCCCTCGGGCGTCGACCCCGAGATGCCGCACGCCTACCAGTCGTTCTTCTCGGGCGTCACCGACGCCGAGGTCGACGCGGGCAAGGCGCAGATGGCCGACGCGGTCGAGCAGTGGCTCACGCCGCGCGGCGAGCGCAGCGACGTGCTGCTCGTGACCCACAACTTCGTCATCGGCTGGTTCGTGCGGCACGTGCTCGACGCGCCGGACTGGAAGTGGATGACGTTGAACCAGGCCAACGGCGGCCTCACGGTCATCCACATGCGCGCCGGGCGTCCGCCGCAGCTGCTGTGCCACAACGACCTGGGCCACCTGCCCGTCGAGCTGCGCACCGGCATGCCCACGGCGCTGCCCGTCTGACGCTGCGTCGCAGCGTCAGACGCGCTTGCGGAACCAGGCGTTCGCGTTGGGGTTGTCGTTGAACGGCTCGACGCGCTCGAAGCCCGCCGCGAGGTAGAGGCCGCCCGCCACGGCGAGCGAGTCGTTCGTGTCGAGCACGACGTCGGTGGCGCCGAGGTCGATCGCGCGCTGCTCGAGCGCGGCGAGCAGGGCCTTGCCCACGCCGTGTCCGCGGGCGGCGGGGGAGGCGAAGAGGTGCTTGACCTCGAACCACGCGCCCTCGTCCGCCGGGATGCGGCGCACGCCGCCGACGCCGACGGGCGTGCCGTCGAGGTGCGCGACGAGCAGGGCGCCGTTCGGCGGGGTCAGCTGCTCGGTCGGCGCGGTCTTCGGCTGGTACGGCCGCGAGTCGTCGGCCCACGTCGCGACGCGGTCGGCGATGTACGCGTCGAGCAGGGTGCGGGCGTCGGCGTCGTCGGGGGAGGCGTCGTGGAGCGTGAGCACGTGGCCACGCTAGCGCCGTCCTGGCGGGCCACCGTGCGCCGGTAGGCTCGCACCATGCTGCGCGTGGGCGTCCTCGGTGCGAGCGGACGGCTCGGCGCCGCCGCCGTCGCCGCGATCGACTCGGTCGAGGACCTCGAGGCGATCGTGCTCGATCCCCGCGGCGACCTCGACCTCGCGAGCGTCGACGTCGCGTTCGACGCGACGATCCTCGCCGCATCCGAGCGCATCGTCGCTGCGGCCGTCGCCCAGGGGGTGCCGATCGTGGTCGGCACGAGCGGCTGGAGCGCCGCGCGCGTGGATGCGCTCCGCGAGGCGGGGGCGACGGGCGTGCGCGTCGTGCCCAACTTCTCGATCGGCTCCGTCGTCGGCACGCACCTCGCGACGATCGCCGCACGCCACCTCGGCGCGATCGAGATCGTCGAGACGCACCACGAGCGCAAGGTGGATGCGCCCAGCGGCACCGCCGTGCGCACGGCCGAGGCCATCGGCGCGGTGCGCGCCGTCGAGGCGCCGACGCCCGACGAGCCCGGCCGCGGCACGCTCGTCGCGGGCATCCCGGTGCACGCGCTGCGCCTGCCGGGCGTGAGCGCGCGCCAGGAGGTCATCCTCGGCGGCACGGGCGAGACGCTCACGATCCGCCACGACACGCTCGGGCACGACGCGTACGCCGCGGGCATCCTGCTCGCGCTGCGCGCCGAGGCCCCCGCCGACGTCGTCGTCGGACTCGACGACCTGCTCGGGCTGCGGGCCCCCGCGTGAGCCGCGCGTTCGCATGGGTCATGGGCGCCGTCCTGGCGCTCTACATCGGCCTCGCCGGCTCCTGGGCCGTGCAGCTCATGGCGAGCGGCGAGCCGCTCGGCATCGGTCTCGGCATCGCGCTCGTCGTGCTGGCGGGCATCGGCGCGTGGGCGCTCGTGACCGAGCTCGTGTTCGGCGTGCGCCTCGACCGGCTCGTGCGACGGCTGGATGCGGCCGGCGGCATGCCGACGCCGCTGCCGAAGGCGCCGAGCGGCCGCGCGGACAAGGACGCGGCCGACGACGCGTTCCCGGTCGCGAAGGCCGACGTCGAGGCGAACCCCGAGTCGTGGGAGTCGTGGCTGCGGCTGTCGATGGCGTACGACGCCGCTCGCGACCGCCGCCGCGCCCGCAAGGCCGCGCGCGAGTCCATCCGCCTCAGCCGCGCCTGAGCCCGTCCGACTGCGTCGATCCGCGCCACGGGGCGCACCGGGTGCCAGACTGGGAGCCATCATGAGCCAGCCCTACGAGACCCTCCTCGCCGACGTCCTCGCGAACGGCGTCGCGAAGGGCGACCGCACCGGCACCGGCACGCGCAGCGTGTTCGGTCGACAGCTCCGCTACGACCTCGCCGAGGGATTCCCCCTCGTCACGACGAAGCGCGTGCACTTCAAGTCGGTGGCGCTCGAGCTGCTGTGGTTCCTGCGCGGCGACTCGAACGTGCGCTGGCTCCAGGAGCGCGGCGTGACGATCTGGGACGAGTGGGCGGATGCCGACGGCGACCTCGGCCCCGTGTACGGCGTGCAGTGGCGCTCGTGGCCCACGCCGTCTGGCGAGTCGATCGACCAGCTCTCGCAGCTCGTCGAGCAGATCCGCGCGAACCCCGACTCGCGCAGGCTCATCGTCTCGGCGTGGAACCCGGCCGACATCCCCTCGATGGCGCTCGCGCCGTGCCACGCGTTCTTCCAGGTCTTCGTCGCCGACGGCCGCCTGTCGCTGCAGATCTACCAGCGCTCCGCCGACATGTTCCTCGGCGTGCCCTTCAACATCGCCTCCTATGCGCTGCTGACGCACATGCTCGCGCAGCAGACGGGCCTCGAGGTGGGCGAGCTCGTGTGGACGGGCGGCGACTGCCACATCTACGACAACCACGTCGAGCAGGTCGAGCGGCAGCTGAGCCGCGAGCCGTATCCGCTGCCGACGCTGCGCTTCGCGCGCACGCCGGACAGCATCCTCGACTACGAGTACGACGACATCGAGGTCGTCGGCTACGAGCACCACCCGGGCATCAAGGCGCCCGTCGCCGTCTGAGCGACGCACGCATGACGCAGCGCATCGGACTCATCTGGGCCGAGGCCCACGACCACGTCATCGGCGCGGGCGGCGACATGCCGTGGCGCCTGCCGGAGGACCTGCAGCGCTTCAAGCGCATCACGCTCGGCTCGCCCGTCGTCATGGGGCGTCGCACGTGGGAGTCGTTCGGCACGCCGCCCAGGCCGCTGCCCGGACGCACGAACGTCGTCATCTCGCGCGACGCGTCGTACGAGGCGCCCGGGGCGACGGTCGTCGCGACGCTGCACACGGCGCTCGACGTCGCGCGCATCGTCGCCGAGGAGGATGACGCCGAGACGATCTGGATCATCGGCGGCGGCCAGGTCTACCGGCAGGCGCTCGACCTCGCCGACACGATCGAGCTCACCGAGATCGACGCCGCCCTCGACGGCGACACCACCGCGCCGGGGCTCGGCCCCGAGTGGGCGACGCTCGTGCTCGACCCCGCGGAGGGGTGGCACGAGTCGAAGGGCGGCCTGCGCTACCGCTTCCGCACCCTCACGCGCGTCAGCGGAACCTGAGCTGCCAGGGTCCGTTGACCTCGACGATCACCACGGACGGCCCGGTGCGCAGCACGTTGCCCGCGACGCCGGAGCTGAGGTTCGGTCGCCACGAGCCCCATGGGTCGCGCGCGACGTCGAGCACCCTGCCGAACCCCGGCGCGGTGACGGTGAAGTCGTAGGCGGAGGTGCCGCCACCCCACACGAAGACGGCGCTCGCCTCCCCGGAGGCGGTCGCACCGATCATCGGAAGGCTGCGCACATCGGAGATGCGAGCAGTCCAGCCGGCCTCGTAGGCGGAGACCTGCACGGAGGAGACGCGCTGGGGAAGGCTGGACTGCTGCAGGAAGCCGCTCGCCGACATGCCGGAGCCACCCGCGAGCACGACGGGTCTCCCATCGCTGGATGGCGCGGAGACCCAGGCTTGGCTGGCGCTCCGACCCGACGTCACAGCGATGGTCACGACGATGCCATCGACGTTCGACGGGACTGCGATCGAGCCACCGCCGAAGCCCGACACCTCGTAGGGCTCGAACGTGCCGAACTGGTTCGCCAGCGCCTGGTGCGTCGGCGACAGGGGCGCAGGCGGCAGCGGGCACGCGGTGAGCGCGAGCGACGCGTCGGACAGCGCCGACCGTCCGCCGACGCCGATGGCCGCGTACACGCCGTACGGGCCGAGGATGCGCGACTCGATCGCGGATGCCACGCCGTCGTCGCACGACGGTGGAGCGAGCAGCAGCGGTCGGCCCGAGGCTGCGGAGAGCACCGCGGCACCCAGCGCATCGGGGAAGGCAGCACCCGACGCGACCAGCACCGTCGACGCCCAATCCTGCGGCCATGTCGCGTCTGCGATCTCGATGGCCGTCGCGTAGCGGTTCGCGCCCGACAGTCGCGTGGCGGTCGAGCCGGCGAGCGTGCCGATCCAGTCGACGTCGGTCTGCGGCACGGCCGCCGGACCGCCGGCGACGAGCACCTCGCGACCGCCGAGCACGGGGGCGACGGAGTCGCGCCACGCCTGCGTCGACGCAGCGTCCGAGCCGTGCACGTCGAGCACGATGGGGGAGCCGTCGCGACCTGCCACGGCTGCTGCAGCGAGCGCGTCGGCGAACTGCCCGCCCGAGGCGACCCAGGCGCGGTCGGAGCCGGAGAGCTCGAGCAGCAGGTCGGCGACGACGAGCGACGTCTCGACGCGATTCGCGCCCGCGAGTCGATCGACGACGGCCGTCGGCAGCAGTCGCTGCACCTCGGCGAGCAGCCCGTCGGACAGCGCGGCGCTGCCGCCCACCAGCACGACCTCGCTCGGCGCGAGCTCGACGAGGCGGTCGCGCACGACCGTGGGGAGCGCGTCGGGGGCCGAGAGCAGCAGCTGGCCGTCGACCCACGACACGAGGGGTGCCGCCGACAGCGCGTCGGCGAAGCCCGTGCCCGACGCGAGGAAGACGACGTCGCCGGTGGCGGTGCGCTCGCGCGTCAGCTGCACCGACGTCTGCCAGCGGTCCGAGCCCGAGATGCGCGTCGTCGACGGCGCGGCGTCCGCGTCCGCCGCGGGCAGGGGCGCGACGATCGCTGCGCTCGCGATCGTGAGCGCAGCGGCGATGGATGCGATGGTGCGGCGCACGGAGGGCTCCCGTCGTGGTCGAGACGGGCCGAGGCCTGCGTCGCACCGAGCGTAACGTCGAGCGATCCTCAATCGAGGTGCTCGCGCGTCACGATGTCGTAACGCCGATCGCGCCCGACCCGCGATGCGTGCCGGCCGCGATCGGCCGGCACGAGGGCGATCATGGGGCGATGCGACCCGCGATAGCCTGGAGCACGTGATCCACAACCCCTTCGGCCAGGTCCTGGTCGCCCTCGTCACGCCGCTGCAGGCCGACGGAGAGGTCGACTGGCCGGGCGTCGAGCGACTCATCGACGACGTCGTGACCCAGGGCGCCGACGGCATCGTGGTCTCGGGCACCACCGGCGAGACGTCGACGCTCACCGACCCCGAGAAGATCCGGCTCGTCGAGGTGGCCAAGTCGGTCGCCGGCGACCGCGCCAAGGTGATCCAGGGCGGCGGCTCCAACGAGACCGCCCACGCGATCGACCTGTACCGCCAGGCGGAGCGCGCCGGCGCCGACGGCGTCATGATCGTGACCCCGTACTACAACAAGCCGACGCAGGCGGGCCTGCTCACGCACTTCCGCATGATCGCGGATGCGACCGACCTGCCCGTGATCCTCTACGACATCCCCGGCCGCACGGGCGTGCCCATCCGGTACGAGACGATCCTGCGCGCCGCGAAGCACCCGAACATCCTCGCCGTGAAGGACGCCAAGGGCGACCTCGCCGAGGTGAGCCGCGTGCTCAACCAGACCGACCTGCTCTACTTCTCCGGCGACGACGCCATGGTGCTCCCGCACCTGTCGGTCGGCGCCGTGGGACTCATCGGCGTGACGGCGAACATCGCCCCGCGCCCCTACCGCACGATCATCGACGCCGTGAACGCCGGCGACCTGCACACCGCGCAGGCGCAGCACAAGGCGCTCGAGCCGCTCGTGCGAGCGACCATGACGCATGTCCCCGGCACGGTCGCGACCAAGTACATCCTGCACGCGCTCGGCCGCATCGGCAGCCCGCGCGTGCGCCTGCCGCTCGTCGGTCCCGAGGACTCCGAGGCAGCGCTCATCGAGGACGAGATCGCGCTCGTGCGCGACATCGACGGCCTCGACCTCTCTCGGTTCCGGCCCGATCGGAACGCGGCAGCGGGCGGAGCGCTCCCGAAGGTCCACGGCACGACGCGCTGACACCACGAGGAGGCCCATGACGGCCATCGCACAGCCGGCTCCACTCGAGCCCGGCACCCTTCGCATCATCCCGCTCGGCGGCCTCGGCGAGGTCGGCCGCAACATGACGGTCTTCGAGATCGACGGTCGCCTGCTCATCGTCGACTGCGGCGTGCTGTTCCCCGAGGAGCACCAGCCCGGCGTCGACCTGATCCTGCCCGACTTCGGCCCGATCCGAGACCGCCTCGACGACGTCGAGGCCGTCGTGCTCACGCACGGCCACGAGGACCACATCGGCGCCGTCCCGTACCTGCTGAAGCTGCGCCAGGACATCCCGCTCATCGGCTCGCAGCTCACGCTCGCGCTCGTCGAGGCGAAGCTCAAGGAGCACCGCATCAAGCCCTACACGCACACGGTGCGCGAGGGCGGGACCGAGCAGCTCGGGCCGTTCGGCCTCGAGTTCATCGCGGTGAACCACTCGATCCCGGATGCCCTGGCCGTCGCGATCCGCACCAAGGCCGGCCTCGCGCTCGTCACGGGCGACTTCAAGATGGACCAGCTGCCGCTCGACGACCGCATCACCGACCTGCGCGCGTTCGCACGGCTCGGCGAGGAGGGCGTGGATGCGTTCCTCGTCGACTCGACGAACGCCGACGTGCCCGGCTTCACCGCGCCCGAGCGGGGCATCGGTCCCGTGCTCGAGCAGGTCATCGCCGCGACCCAGGGCAAGGTCGTCGTCGCATCGTTCTCGAGCCACGTGCACCGCGTGCAGCAGGTGCTCGACGCCGCCCACGCGCACGGCCGCCGCGTCGCGTTCATGGGGCGCTCGATGGTGCGCAACATGGGCATCGCCGCCGACCTCGGCTACCTGACGGTGCCCGACGGCGTGCTCATCGACGCCAAGAAGGCGCACGACCTGCCCGAGTCGAAGATCGTCTTCATGTCGACGGGCTCGCAGGGCGAGCCGATGGCGGTGCTGTCGCGCATCGCGAACGGCGAGCACCAGATCACGGTGGGCGAGCGCGACACGGTCATCCTCGCCTCGAGCCTCATCCCCGGCAACGAGAACGCCGTCTACCGCGTCATCAACGGCCTCATGAAGCTCGGCGCCAACGTCGTGCACAAGGGCAACGCGAAGGTGCACGTCTCCGGCCACGCGTCGGCGGGCGAGCTGCTGTACTGCTACAACATCCTCGGTCCGCGCAACGTCATCCCCGTGCACGGCGAGTTCCGCCACCTGCACGCGGCCGCGTCGCTCGCACGCCAGACGGGCGTGCCGCACGAGCGCGCGTTCGTCGGCGAGAACGGCACCGTCTGGGACATGCGCGACGGCGACATCCGCGTCGCAGGCCAGGTCGAGATCGGCTTCGTCTACGTCGACGGCTCGTCGGTGGGTCGTCTCGACGACGCCGACCTCAAGGACCGCCGCACCCTCGCCGAGGAGGGCTTCATCTCGATCTTCGTCGCGATCGAGACGCAGACGGGCAAGTGCGTCGTCGGCCCCGAGATCCACGCGCGCGGCTTCGCCGAGGACGACTCGATCTTCGACGAGATCCGCCCGAAGATCGTGAAGGCGCTCGAGGAGGCTGCGGGCCAGGGCGTGCGCGACACGCACCAGTTCTCGCAGACCGTGCGCCGCACCGTCGGTCGCTGGGTCGGCACGCGCATCCGCCGCCGGCCGATGATCGTGCCGGTCGTCATCGAGGCCTGACGCCTCGAGCCCGTCGTGACCGAAGCGTGACCCGTTCTCGTCCGTGCGGATGAGGCGGGCTCGCAGGGCCCGCCCATAGCCTCGCTCCTGGCCGCCGAACGCGCGTGCCAGGGACGAGGCGGGCATGAGCGCTGACGACGGTCGGATCGACGAGGTGGATGGGGCGGCGACGCCCGAGGAGCGGCCGCAGCACGCGGCCGACGACCGCCGTGCGGCCGCCGCGCAGCGCCGCCTCGAGGCTGCGGAGCGCAAGGCCTCCAAGCGGGCCGAGCGGCAGTCGCGCGGACCGGGCGTGTGGCGCACGATCGTGTGGCCCGTCCTCCGCCTCGCGGTCTTCGCCGTCATCGCCGTCGCGCTCGTGAAGGTCGCGTTCTTCCCCGACCCGTCGGCGTCCGAGGCGGGCGTCGACCTGCCGCCGACCGCGTCGATGGAGGAGCCGCTCGTCGCCGCCGCCGTCGGCACCGTGCGCAACGACCTGTCGCTCACCGGTCAGGTGCTGCCCGACGACGCCGTGGCGGTGCGCTCGACGCAGACCGGCACCGTGTCGCGCATCCTCGCGTCGAACGGCCAGGGCGTGTCGGCCGGCAGCGAGCTGTACGTCGTGCGCGTCGAGACGCAGGCGACGCAGCCGAACGAGGACGGCTCGCTGCCGGCGCCGACCGTGCGACTCTTCACGATCACCTCGCCGGCCGCTGGCGTGCTCACGGGCTTCGAGGTGCTGCTGAACCAGGAGCTGCAGGTCGGCACCGAGACCGGCTCGGTGCAACCGGCGACGTTCCACGTCGACGCGCCGCTCACGGCGCAGGAGCAGTACCGGCTCACGACGCAGCCGACCGAGGCGCAGGTGCAGATCCCCGGCGGTCCCGCGCCCTTCACGTGCACGAGCCTGCAGGTGCTGCAGCCCGCGACGGGCTCGAGCGGTGGCGCGACGGGTGGCGAGGGCGCCACGGGCGTCTCGACGGCGACGGCGCGCTGCCAGGTGCCGGGCGAGGTGCGGGTGTTCTCGGGCCTCGCGGCCGACGTGACCATCGCGGGCGGCGTCGCCGAGGGCGTGCTCACGCTGCCGACGACCGCCGTGCTCGGCAGCGCCGACACCGGCCGCGTCGTGCGCATCGGCGCCGACGGTGCGCAAGAGGAGGCGCAGGTCGAGCTCGGCCTCACCGACGGCCAGACGATCGAGATCCGCAGCGGCCTCGCCGAGGGCGAGCAGGTGCTGCAGTTCGTGCCGGGCGGCGAGCCGATCGACGACCCGTGCGCCGATCCCATGTCGCCCACGTTCGACCCGATGCTGTGCGGCGAGGTCGCGCCGTGACGCTGCTGACGCTCGAGGACGTCACGCGCCACGTGACGCTGCCGGACGCGCCGCCGCTGCAGATCCTGCGCGGCATCGACCTCGCGGTGGATGCGGGCGATCGGGTGTCGATCGTCGGCCGCTCGGGCTCCGGCAAGTCGACGCTGCTCAACATCCTCGGGCTGCTCGACCAGCCGACCACGGGCAGGATGCGCTTCGACGACGAGCCCGTGCTGCTCATGTCGGCCAGGCGCCGCGACAGGCTGCGCGCCCTCTCGGTCGGGTTCGTGTTCCAGCAGTTCCACCTCATCGAGGGGCTCACGGCGCTCGAGAACGTGCAGATGCCGCTGCTCTACGGCTCGGGCACGCACTTCTGGCGACGCGATCGCCTCGCGCGCGACATGCTCGACCGCGTGTCGCTCGGGCACCGCGCCGACTCGCAGGTCACGACGCTGTCGGGCGGCGAGCAGCAGCGCGTCGCGATCGCGAGGGCGCTCGTGCGCTCGCCGCGCCTCATCCTCGCCGACGAGCCGACGGGCGCCCTCGACCTCGAGACCGGCGCGCAGATCATGGACCTGCTCGAGTCCGTCGCCCGCGACTCGCATGCGGCGCTCGTCACGATCACGCACGACGTCAACGTCGCGGCTCGCGCCGAGCGGATGCACCGGCTCGACGCCGGCGTGCTCTCGCCCGCCGAGCAGGTCGCGGAGGTCGCGGCATGAGGGTGATCGCGGCGACGTTCGTCGAGGCGATCGCGCAGCTGCGCATCCACCGCGTCCGCGTGATGCTGAGCCTCGTCGGCGTCGCCGTCGCCGTGGCGGCGCTCACGGCGTCGGTCGCGATGGGCGACATCGTGCGGCAGACGTCGATCGAGTCGATGGAGGAGTCGTCGGGCAGGCCCGCGACGTTCGGCTTCTCGGCGTACGCGATGCAGGGCGATCCCCTCGACGCCGATGCGCTCGTCGAGGAGGCCGAGGCGATCGCCGAGCGCTACGACATCCGCTACATGAGCCCCGTCATGTGGCTCGGCGGCGTCGTGCAGCTCGGCGACGTGCGCACCGACGCCCAGGTGCTGGGCGTCGGCCCCGACTACCAGACGATGCATCGCATCGAGCTCGCCGAGGGCCGCTGGTTCGTGGACTCCGACGCCGAGCGCCTCGCGCCGCCCGTCATCGTGAACCGGGACGTCATGGACATGCTGGGCGCGAGCAGCGTCGACCAGCATCCGACGATCGCGATGCCCGACGGCTCGACGGCCGTGGTCGTCGGCGTCGTCGAGGGCGCGATGTACTCCGGCTTCCCGTATCTCTTCGCGCTGCCGGACACGGCGGCCGCGCTCTCGGGCGCGGATCCCGCGTACGTGCAGCCCACGATCGAGATGTGGGTGCCGGAGGAGTCGGCGGACGCGGTGCAGACGATGGTGACGAGGGATCTGCGAGGGGCCTTCCCCGACGCGCAGGTCGACTCGTACCGGCAGGACTACGCCGCGTACTTCGACCCGGCGAACGATCCGACGGCGTTCGTGCAGCAGATCCTGCTGGGCATCTCGGGCGTCGTGCTGCTGCTCGGCGCGCTGAGCCTCGTGAACATCGCCGTCATCACGGTGCGGCATCGCGTGCGCGAGCTCGGCATCCGCCGCGCGTTCGGCGCGAGCCTGTCCCGGGTGTTCGTCGGGGTCATGCTCGAGTCCGTGGTCGGCACCGTCGTCGCGGGCGTCGTCGGCATCATGCTCGTCGTGCTCGCGTACCGGCTGCTGCTCGTCGAGCAGGTCCTCCCGCTGGGGCTGCCGGGCGACCTGCCCGCCTTCCCCGTCTGGGCGGCCGTGGTGGGCCTCGTGGTCGCGACGGCCGTCGGCGCGATCGCCGGCATCATCCCGGCCGTCGTCGCCGTGCGGTCGAAGGTCATCGACGCCATCCGGTTCTGATGCTCGGTGCCGCCGTGCCGCATCGCGACCCGCGTGTCGCGGTGCGGCACGGTGCGCCTCACGGGCAGCGCGCCGCCGCGCGGCTACCGTGACGGCATGGTCACCACGAAGCCGACGCGCACGCCTGCCGCCAAGCGCGCGACCTCGAAGACGCAGTCCTCGAAGACGTCCGCGCGCGGGCAGTCGTCGACGCGCGCGCAGACGAAGGTCCTGCCCGCAGCCGAGGAGCGCGCGAACCCGCTCGCGCGCGCCTGGATGGGCCTCGCGCACCTCGCCGGCGGCACCGCCCGCGTGTTCGGTCGCGAGTCGCTCGCGAAGGAGGAGCGCCGCGACGGCGTGCCGTTCCTGCTCACGCTGCTGGCGCTCGCCGGCGCGGTCGTCGAGTGGATCCTGCCGGCGAACCCCGTGACGGGCGCGCTGAGCGACTTCACGTTCGGCGGCCTCCTCGGCCAGGTCGCGCTCGCGCTGCCCGTCGTGCTCGCGCTGCTGGCGCTGTGGATGTTCCGCCACCCCGCGTCGGTCGCCGACAACGGCCGCGTCGGCGTGGGCCTCGTCATGCTGCTCGTGTCCGTGGCGACGCTGTGCCACGTCACGCTCGGCGAGCCGCAGGCCTCGGCGGGCCTGCCCGCGGTCGCGACGGCGGGCGGCATCCTCGGCTGGCTCGTCGCCACGCCCATCGCCGCCCTCATCACGTCCGTCGGCGCCGGCATCGTCGCGGCCCTGCTCATCGCGGTCTCGATCCTCGTCGTCACCGCGACGCCGCCGAACCGCATCGTGCAGCGCGTCGGCGACCTGTACCGCTACCTCTTCGGCATGGACCCCGAGACCGAGGACGAGCGCGAGCGCCGCCGCGCGGAGCGGCTCGCTGCTCGCGCCGAGCGCGAGGGCGACGCCGAGGAGGGCGGCGACGACGAGTCCCTGCCGTTCTGGCGTCGCAACGCCACCGGCCGCGAGGTCGATCCCGCCTACGACACCCCCGTCATGGTCGACCGCGGCACCGGTGAGCTCACGGGCCCCGCCCCCATCGCCGCCTCCGACGACGCGACGAGCGTGCTCGAGCAGTGGGCCGAGCAGGACGCCTACGAGACCGAGGTGCTCGGGCACCTCGAGCACGCCGAGGAGGCCGTGCGCCGCATCACGGGCGAGGCGCCCGCGCTCGAGCCCGAGCCCGTCGAGCCCGAGGGCATGCAGCCGCTCGCCGGCCCGCCCACCGACCGCCCGTACCGCCTGCCGAGCATCCAGTCGCTGAACCAGGGCGAGCCCGGCAAGTCGCGCTCGCAGGCGAACGACGACATGGTCGCCGCCATCACGGGCGTGCTCGACAACTTCAAGGTCGACGCCCGCGTCACGGGCTTCTCGCGCGGCCCGACCGTCACGCGCTACGAGATCGAGGTCGGCCAGGGCGTGAAGGTCGAGCGCGTCACGGCGCTCTCGAACAACCTCGCCTACGCCGTCGCCTCGAACGAGGTGCGCATCCTCGCGCCGATCCCCGGCAAGTCGGCGATCGGCGTCGAGATCCCGAACCCCGACCGCGAGACCGTGAAGCTCGGCGACGTGCTGCGCTCGAAGCGCGCCACCACGTCGACGCACCCCATGACGATCGGCATCGGCAAGGACGTCGAGGGCGGCTTCGTCGTCGCGAACCTCGCGAAGATGCCGCACCTGCTCGTCGCGGGCTCGACGGGCTCCGGCAAGTCGTCGTTCGTGAACTCGATGATCACGTCGATCCTCATGCGCGCGAAGCCGTCGGAGGTGCGCATGGTGCTCGTCGACCCCAAGCGCGTCGAGCTCACCGCCTACCAGGGCGTGCCGCACCTCATCACGCCCATCATCACGAACCCCAAGAAGGCGGCCGAGGCGCTGCAGTGGGTCGTGAAGGAGATGGACATGCGCTACGACGACCTCGCGTCGTTCGGCTTCCGGCACATCGACGACTTCAACACCGCCGTGCGCGAGGGCTCGCTCGCCCTGCCGCCCGGCAGCGAGCGCGTGCTCAAGCCGTATCCGTACCTGCTCGTCGTCGTCGACGAGCTCGCCGACCTCATGATGGTCGCGCCGCGCGACGTCGAGGACTCGATCGTGCGCATCACGCAGCTCGCGCGCGCCGCCGGCATCCACCTCGTGCTCGCGACGCAGCGCCCGTCGGTCGACGTCGTCACGGGACTCATCAAGGCCAACGTGCCGTCGCGCTTCGCGTTCGCGGTGTCGAGCGTGACCGACTCGCGCGTCATCCTCGACCAGCCGGGCGCCGACAAGCTCATCGGCCAGGGCGACGGCCTCTTCCTGCCCATGGGCTCGTCGAAGGCCATGCGCGTGCAGGGCGCGTGGGTCGACGAGGCCGAGATCGCCCGCGTCGTGCAGCACGTCACGGGGCAGGCGCAGCCCGACTACCGCCAGGACGTCGAGGAGGTGGCGACGAAGAAGGAGATCGACGCCGACATCGGCGACGACCTCGAGGACCTGTGCGCCGCGGCCGAGCTCGTCATCACGACGCAGTTCGGGTCGACCTCGATGCTGCAGCGCAAGCTGCGCGTGGGCTTCGCCAAGGCCGGCCGCCTCATGGACCTCATGGAGAGCCGCGAGATCGTCGGCCCGTCGGAGGGCTCGAAGGCGCGCGACGTGCTCGTGCCGCCGGACGGCCTGGCCGCCGTGCTCGCGTCGCTGCGCGGCGACGCGCCGCCCGCCGCCGCGCCCGCGGCCCCGGCGCCGCAGCGCGACCTCGTCGCGGAGGCCGAGGCGGAGGCGAACCGCGGGCTCGAGGTCGTCGACGGCGGCGACGACGACTCCGAGGACGCCTGGGGGCTCACGGGTCGCGACTGACCGGGTCGGATGCGCGAGTAGCCTGAGAGCATGAGCATCCTGAGCCCGTGGCGCGGCCGCGTCTGGGCTCGTGGCGAGACCCCTGCGTCGGTCGCGAGCGTCCCGAACCTCATCTCGGTCGTGCGCGTCGTGCTCACGCCGCTGTTCGTGTGGCTCGTGCTCGACGACGCCGGCGAGATGGGCTCGACGCGCGTCGTCGCGGCCGTGCTGTTCATCGTGCTCATCGCGACCGACTTCGTCGACGGGCACATCGCGCGCAGCCGCAACCTCGTCACCGACTTCGGCAAGCTCTTCGACCCCATCGCCGACAAGGCCATCACGGGCGCCGGCTTCGTCGTGCTCTCGATCCTCGGCGAGCTGCCGTGGTGGATCACGATCCTCGTGCTCGTGCGCGAGATCGGCATCACGGTGCATCGCCTCGCCATCGCGAGCGACGTCGTCATCCCCGCGACCTGGCCCGGCAAGGCGAAGACGTGGGCGCAGGCGGTCGCACTGTCGGCGGCGCTGCTGCCGCTGGCGGCGTGGATCGGCGAGACGCCGGCCGGCATCGTGCACGTCGTCACGATGACGATCGCCGTCGTGCTCACGATCGTCTCGGGCCTCGAGTACGTCTGGCACGTGCGGCCGCGTCGGCGATGACCGCCGCCGACGTCGTGCGCCTCGCTCGCGAGGCGGGGGCGACGATCGCGGTCGCCGAGTCGCTCACGGGCGGCGCGCTCGCGAGCGCGATCGTCGACGTGCCCGGCGCCTCGGCGGTGCTGCGCCTGGGCGTCGTCGCGTACGACACGGCCATGAAGGCGTCGGTGCTGGGCGTCGACGCCGCGCTGCTCGCCGAGCGCGGCGCCGTCGACGGCGAGGTCGCGGCACGGATGGCCGTGGGCGCTCGGCTGCTCGCCGACGTGGGCGGGCCCGCGACGATCGGCGTCGCGACGACGGGCGTCGCCGGCCCCGAGCCGCAGGACGGGCACGCCGTGGGGGAGGTGCACGTGGGCCTCGCGACCGCCGACGGCGCCCGCTCGATCCGGCTCGACCTCGCAGGGGACCGTGCCGGGATCCGTGCGGCGACGGTCGCTGCGGCCCTCGACGCGCTCGCGGCGGAGCTCGCGGCACCGCCGCCCACGATCACAGCCCATCCATAGGCGCGGTGGGGTCCGAACTGGAATACGAGATGTGACACTGACGTTGTCAGATCTTGGCGGGGCGACAGCGGTAGGCTGGTCGTCCGCCGAGGGTGAAGGGGGATCCCATGGTGTTGCTGAGACAGGAGCTGGGCGACGTGCTGCGCGACGTGCGCCTGCAGCAGGGGCGCACGCTGCGCCAGGTCGCGTCGCGTGCTTCGGTCGCGCTCGGCTACCTCTCCGAGGTGGAGCGCGGTCAGAAAGAGGCGTCGAGCGAGATCCTCGCCGCCGTCGCAGAGGCGCTCGAGGTGCCGCTGTCGAGCATCCTGCGAGAGGTGGGGGACCGTCTCGCGGTGATGGAGGGCATCGAGGTGCCCGCGCTCGACCCCGCGCTGCAGCGCATCCCGGACGCCGTGCCCGACGAGCTCGTCCGCGAGCTGTCGTCGTACGCCGGCTGACGCGCGCAGACCAGACCAGACCATCGAGGAGGGGCCGCGACCGCGGCCCCTCCTCGTCTATCGTGAGGGACCATGCGCACGAGCGAGCTCCAGCGAGCGGTCGACGACGAGTTCGGCCGCCTCGGCGCCGTGCTGCTCGCCGACCAGGTGCTGCCCGGCCTCGATGGCCGCACGGGCGAGCAGGCGCTCGCCGACGGCGTCGCGCCGCGCGACGTCTGGCTCGCGCTGTGCGAGGCGCAGGACGTGCCGGCATCGCGCCGGCACGGCGCCGGTCGACGCGCGCCGCTGCGCTGACGCGCGCCCGGGTCGGGGCGACACGCCGCATCCGCGTTCGAAGATCCGTTCGAACCCGTCGTACGCTGATCCCGCAGCGTTCCACAGCCCGGCGCTCTGCACAGCAGGGCCATCCGCCGACCGAGTGTCGGCGGTCCCGCCTAGCGTGATCCGGGTCAAGGAACGCCGCCGGTCACCCCGGTGGCTGCGCCCGGCCGAGCATCGGCTGCCTGTGGGCGAGCGGACACGACAGAAGGGTTCAAGGATGCCTACGCAAGCAGATCGCGAGAAGTCGCTGGAGGCGGCGCTCGCCCAGATCGACAAGCAGTTCGGCAAGGGCACGGTCATGCGCCTCGGCAGCGACGAGCGCGCACCCGTCGAGGTGATCCAGACGGGCTCGATCGCCCTCGACGTCGCGCTCGGCATCGGTGGGCTCCCGCGTGGCCGCATCATCGAGATCTACGGCCCCGAGTCGTCGGGCAAGACCACGCTCACGCTCCACGCCATCGCGAACGCGCAGCGCAACGGCGGCATCGCGGCGTTCATCGACGCCGAGCACGCCCTCGACCCCGAGTACGCGAAGAAGCTCGGCGTCGACATCGACGCGCTCCTCGTCTCGCAGCCCGACACGGGCGAGCAGGCGCTCGAGATCGCCGACATGCTCGTGCGCTCGGGCTCGATCGACCTCGTCGTCATCGACTCCGTCGCGGCGCTGGTGCCGCGCGCCGAGATCGAGGGCGAGATGGGCGACAGTCACGTCGGCCTGCAGGCCCGCCTCATGTCGCAGGCGCTCCGCAAGCTCACCGGTGGTCTCAACCAGACGCAGACGACGATGATCTTCATCAACCAGCTGCGCGAGAAGATCGGCGTGTTCTTCGGCAGCCCCGAGACGACCGCCGGCGGCAAGGCGCTCAAGTTCTACGCCTCGGTGCGTCTCGACATCCGTCGCATCGAGACGCTGAAGGACGGCACCGACGCGGTCGGCAACCGCACGCGCGTCAAGGTCGTGAAGAACAAGATGGCGCCGCCCTTCAAGCAGGCGGAGTTCGACATCCTCTACGGCATCGGCATCTCGCGCGAGGGCAGCCTGATCGACTTCGGCGTCGACCACGGCATCGTGAAGAAGTCGGGCGCCTGGTACACCTACGACGGCGACCAGCTGGGCCAGGGCAAGGAGAAGGCGCGCGAGTTCCTGCGCGTCAACGCCGACATCGCGGCCGAGATCGAGACGAAGATCCTCACGAAGCTCGGCGTCGGCAAGGCCGCTGCGGCGCCCGTCGAGTCGCTCGACGAGCGTCGCGCGGAGCGCATGGGCGCATGAGGGTCGTCGACCTCGCCGAGGTGCGCGCCGCGAAGGCGCGCGCCTCGGACGAGGCGCTCGACGTCGCCCGGCGCGCACTCGGTCGCCGAGCGCTGAGCCGTGCCGAGGTCGCGAGGCGCCTCGACGAGCACGGCGTCGAGCCCGAGGATCGCGATGCCGCGCTCGATCGACTCGAGCAGGAGGGCGCGATCGACGATCGCGCGCTCGCCGAGTCCGTCGCGGAGCGCGTGCGCAGCCGCCGCAAGGCGGGGGCCCGCGTCGTCGAGCAGGAGCTCGCCCGCCGCGGCATCGACCAGGAGCACCGCACGGCGCCGCCCTCCGACGAGGACGAGCTCGAGCGTGCCGTGGCGCTCGCCGAGCAGCGGCTGCGTCGTGGCCCGATCGACGAGGTCGCCGAGCGTCGCGTCGCGGGCATGCTCGCGCGTCGGGGGTTCTCCTCGGGCATCTGCCGGCGCGCGATCGAGCAGGCTCGCGAGCGTCTCGGCGCGTCCGGCGCACGCTGAGCGCAGATTCAGCGGACGTTCACCGATCGTGCATCTGCCGAGGGCTATGGTGACCCCATGAAGACCTCGCGCCTCCTTGCGCTGCCTGCGATCGCTGCGGCAGCTGTGCTCACGATGACCGGCTGCTTCCAGCTGCCCGGCGCACCCACGACCCCCGGCACCACGACGCCCGCCGACGGCGGCAGCGGTGGCGGCGGCGAGTCGATCGACCTGGCCGGCACGAGCTGGAGCGGTGGCGACGGCGGCAACACCATGTCGTTCACCCTCAACGCCGACGGCACGGTCGACTTCTCCGAGTGGAACGAGCAGGGCGGCTTCGACGTCCCCGAGGACACGTGGGTCGTGTCGGGCTCCGACATCACGATCACGATCACGACGAACGAGGGCGACCTCGTCTTCACCGGCCCCGCCGCGACGGGTTCGATGAGCCTCGCGGGCTCGGGCACGGCAGCGGGCCAGACGCTCGACATCACGCAGGGCTGACGCCCTCCAGCAGCATCCTCACGAGGGCGACGGGCGCAGGCCCGTCGCCCTCGTGGCATGTCGCGCTCCGGTCAGGTGACACTCATGCGGCATGCAGGGTCCGACGAGCGGCCGGGCGTACGCTCGAGGCATGAAGCTCCCTCGCATCGCAGGCGTCGCAGCACTCGGCGCAGCGGCGGTCCTCACGCTCGCCGGCTGCATCCAGCTGCCCACGCCGCAGGCTCCCACGACCACCGACCCCGGCACGACCGAACCCGGCACGACCGACCCCGGCACGACGCCGGCGACGTCGGAGCCCGCGGCCGACCCGGGCGACGCGCTCGTCGACACGCAGTGGTCCGGCACGTCCAACGGCCCCGACAGCGCGATCGACGTCGTCTTCACGTTCGAGGACGACGGCACGCTCTACATCACCGAGTGGAGCGGTCAGGACGACACCCCGTTCGACGACCCCACGGACACGTGGTCGCTGGACGGCTCGACGCTCTCGCTCACCCTCTCGAACATCCAGGAGATCCGGCAGATCGACTTCACCGGCGAGTTCTCCGGCTCGTCGCCCATCCAGCTCACCGGCACCGACGGCCTCGGCGCCAGCGGCTACACGATGACCCTCACGCAGGGCTGATCGACCGCGAGACCACGAGGGGGACGGCAGGGATGCCGTCCCCCTTCGTCGTACCCTGGAGGGCATGACCAGGACGTTCGAGGTGCGCACCTTCGGCTGCCAGATGAACGTGCACGACTCCGAGCGCCTGCGCGGCTCGCTGCTCGACGCCGGCTACGCCGAGGCGGACGGCGACGAGCCCGACCTCATCGTCATCAACACGTGCGCCGTGCGCGAGAACGCCGACACGCGCCTCTACGGCACGCTCGGCCAGCTCGCGAAGACGAAGCGCGAGCGCGACGGCTTCCAGATCGCCGTCGGCGGCTGCCTCGCGCAGAAGGACCGCGGCACGATCCTCGACAAGGCGCCCTGGGTCGACGTCGTGTTCGGCACCCACAACCTCGGCTCGCTGCCGACGCTGCTCGACCGCGCGCGCCACAACGACGAGGCGCAGATCGAGATCCTCGAGTCGCTCGAGACCTTCCCGTCGACGCTGCCGACGAAGCGGGAGTCGACCTACTCCGGCTGGGTGTCGATCTCGGTCGGCTGCAACAACACGTGCACGTTCTGCATCGTGCCGGCGCTGCGCGGCAAGGAGCGCGATCGCAGGCCGGGCGAGATCCTCGCCGAGCTCGAGGCCCTCGCGGCCGAGGGCGTCATGGAGATCACGCTGCTGGGGCAGAACGTGAACTCCTACGGCGTCGAGTTCGGCGACCGCCTCGCGTTCGGCAAGCTGCTGCGCGCCGCGGGCGAGATCGACGGCCTCGAGCGCATCCGCTTCACGAGCCCGCATCCGGCCGCGTTCACCGACGACGTCATCGACGCGATGGCCGAGACCGAGGCAGTGATGCCGCAGCTGCACATGCCGCTGCAGTCGGGCTCCGACCGCATCCTCAAGGCGATGCGCCGCTCGTACCGCTCGACGCGGTTCCTCGGCATCCTCGACCGCGTGCGCGATCGCATCCCCGATGCGGCGATCACGACCGACCTCATCGTCGGCTTCCCCGGCGAGACCGACGAGGACTTCGAGGACACGCTGCGCGTCGTCGAGCAGTCGCGATTCGCCTCGGCGTTCACGTTCCAGTACTCGATCCGCCCGGGCACGCCCGCCGCGACGATGCCCGACCAGCTGCCGAAGGCCGTCGTGCAGGAGCGCTTCGAGCGCCTCACTGCGCTGCAGGATCGCGTCAGCGCCGAGGAGAACCAGCGGCAGGTCGGCCGTGTCGTCGACGTGCTCGTCGCCGCGGGCGAGGGCCGCAAGGATGCCGAGACGCACCGCATCTCGGGCCGCGCCCCCGACAACCGCCTCGTGCACCTCGTGCCCGGCGAGCACGCGCTGCGGCCGGGCGACGTCGCGACGGTCGAGATCACGCGGGCCGCTCCGTTCTTCCTCGAGGCGGATGCCGGCCCCGTCGCCGTGCGCCGCACGCGCGCAGGCGACGCCTGGGACCTGGCGCAGGCCGACTCGTGCGGCGTGCCCGTGCGCCCCGGCACGCCGCTGGGCGCCCAGCCCGTCGGCCCCGTGCCGGTGAGCCTCGGCATGCCGACGCTGCGCGTCTGATGCTCGCGGTCGTCGGAGCGACGGGCACGGGCAAGTCGCAGCTCGCGCTCGACGTCGCCGCGGCGCTCGCCGAGCGCGGTCGTGCCGCGGAGGTCGTGAACGCGGACGCGATGCAGCTGTATCGGGGCATGGACGTGGGCACGGCGAAGCTCTCCGTCGCCGAGCGGCAGGGCGTGCCGCATCACCTCATGGACGCGCTCGACGTCACGGACGAGGCGAGCGTCGCCTGGTACCAGCCGCGCGCCCGCGAGGCGGTCGCGGCCATCGCGGCGCGCGGCGCCGTGCCCATCCTCGTCGGCGGCAGCGGGCTCTACGCGTCGAGCGTGCTGGGTCCGCTCGACTTCCCGGGCACCGACGTCGCGCTGCGGCAGGAGCTCGAGGCGGACCTCGAGCGCGACGGCGCCGCGGCGATGCACGCGCGTCTCGCCGCGGTCGACGCCCGCGCGGCCGACGCGATCGGGCCGCACAACGGCCGCAGGCTCGTGCGTGCCCTCGAGGTCGTGACGTCGACGGGGGAGCCCTTCCCCGTGGGACTCCCCGACGTCGCGCCCGGCACGACGATCGTGCACGTGCGACGCGAGCGCTCGGCCCTCGTCGAGGCGCTCGACGCGCGCGTGGAGCGGATGTGGGCGCAGGGCATGCTCGACGAGGTCCGGACGCTCGTCGACGCCGGCCTCGAGCAGGGCACGACCGCCCAGGCGGCGATCGGCTACCGACAGGCGCTCGACCAGCTGCACGGCCGGATCGACGAGGCCGAGGCGATCGCGCGCACGCAGCACCTCACGCGCCGGTATGCGCGCAGGCAGGTGTCGTGGTTCCAGCGCTACCCGGCCCTCGACGTCGACGGCCCCGCCGGCGCCGCCGGCATCGCCGAGGGGCTGCTCGCGACCTAGGTAGGCTCGACGTCGTGGTGGCGTTCGCGAAGGGACAGGGCACGGGCAACGACTTCGTGCTGCTCGTCGACCCTGCCGGCGAGCTGTCGCCGACGCGCGAGCAGGTGGCTGCGCTGTGCGACCGCCGCTTCGGCATCGGCGGCGACGGTCTCATCGTCGCGACCCGCACCGAGGCCATGCCCGAGCACGAGCGCGCGCTCGGCGGCGGCGCCGAGTGGTTCATGGACTACCGCAACGCCGACGGCAGCATCGCCGAGATGTGCGGCAACGGCATCCGCGTCTTCGCCCGCCTGCTCGAGCAGGAGGGCCTCGCCGACGTGCGCGACCTCGTGGTCGGCACGCGCGCGGGCATCAAGCACGTGCGCGCGGTCGACGGCGGCTTCTCGGCCGACCTCGGCGCCGTGCGTCTCGAGGACGGCGAGCCGCTCGTGCGCGCCAGCGGCCTGCCCGTCGCGCGACCCGGTCAGCGCGTCGACGTCGGCAACCCGCACGTCGTGGTGGCGATCGCCGACGACGACGAGCTCGAGGCGCTCGACCTGCACACGGCACCCGAGCTCGATCCTGCGACGCCCGGCGGCGTCAACGTCGAGCTGGTCGTGCCGCAGGGCATCTCGGGCGGCGAGGGGCGCATCCGCATGCGCGTGCACGAGCGCGGCTCCGGCGAGACGCTCTCGTGCGGCACCGGCGCGGTCGCGGCGGCGTTCGCGACGCGGCACTGGGCGGGCGGCGCTCCCGACCGTTGGCGCGTCGAGGTGCCGGGCGGCGTCGTGCACGTCGACGTCGACCCCCGAGCCGATGGCGAGCACGCGTGGCTCACCGGCCCCGCCGAGATCGTCTACCGCGGCGAGACCGCGATCCTCTGACGCGTCGCGGCCTCAGTCCTCGACGCGCTCCACGCGCAGGATGCGGAAGGTCTTCTTCGACGTCCAGCGCTCGGCTGCGAGCCCGTCCTGCTCGTCGAGCCAGCGCAGCAGCGAGTCGGAGCCGAGGTGCTTCTGCACGACGAGCCACGCGGCGGCACCGACCTCCAGCCGGGGCAGCCACTCGAGCAGCAGCGCGTGCAGCTGCTGCTTGCCGATGCGGATGGGCGGGTTCGACCAGATCCCCTGGAAGCGAACATCGGGCATCTCGTCGGGCAGCGCCGCCGTCACGTTTGCTACGCTGACACGCTCGGCGTTGCGCCGGACGAGGTCCACCGCCCTCGGATTCACATCCACCGCCCACACCCGCGCCTCCGGCGCGCGGAGCGCGAGCGACAGGGCGACCGGGCCCCAACCGGTGCCGAGGTCGAGCAGGTCGCCGGTCTGCGGCGGCTCCGGGGTCTCGTCGAGCAGCACGCTCGTGCCGACGTCGAGGCCGTCGCCCGAGAACACCCGGGGCGCCGTGAGCAGCGAGCGCTCGTGGCCGGCGAGCATCACGCGCACCTCGCGCGTGGGAGCGTCGCCGGATGCGGCGGAGAAGTAGTGGTCGGTCACGCACCGACCGTAGTGGAGGGAACAGCATGGCGGACGGCACCTCGCGCGTGGACCGCATCCTCGAGTGGGCGGATCCGGGCGACGAGCGGCTGCTCGACCGGTCGGCGCAGGCGCTGGGCGCCGAGGAGGCCGACGGCGGCTTCGACGGCGAGCAGCTCGACCGCGCCGATCGCGCCGCGCTGCGCCGCGTCGGCGGGCTGCGCACCGAGCTCGAGGACGTCACGGAGGTCGAGTACCGTCAGCTGCGCCTCGAGAACGTCGTGCTCGTGGGCGTGCACGCCGGCGGCGTCGTCGATGCCGAGAACTCGATGCGCGAGCTCGCGGCGCTCGCCGAGACCGCGGGTGCGCTCGTGCTCGACGGCGTGCTGCAGCGCCGCCCGACGCCCGATCCGGCCACCTACGTCGGCCGCGGCAAGGCGCAGGAGCTGGCGGAGCTCGTCAAGGAGACCGGCGCCGACACCGTGATCGCCGACACGGAGCTCGCGCCGAGCCAGCGGCGTGCGCTCGAGGACGTCGTGAAGGTGAAGGTCATCGACCGCACCGCCGTCATCCTCGACATCTTCAGCCAGCACGCCAAGAGCCGCGAGGGCAAGGCGCAGGTCGAGCTCGCGCAGCTCGAGTACCTGCTGCCGCGCCTGCGCGGCTGGGGCGAGTCGATGTCGCGTCAGGCCGGTGGCCAGGTCGGCGGCCAGGGCGCGGGCATGGGCTCGCGCGGACCGGGTGAGACGAAGATCGAGCTCGACCGTCGTCGCATCCGCAACCGCATGGCGCGGCTGCGCACGCAGATCAAGGGCTTCGCGCCCGCGCGCCAGGCGAAGCGGGCGAACCGCGACCGCTTCGAGGTGCCGTCGGTCGCGATCGCCGGCTACACGAACGCGGGCAAGTCGAGCCTGCTCAACCGCCTCACCAATGCGGGCGTGCTCGTCGAGAACGCCCTGTTCGCGACCCTCGATGCCACGGTGCGTCGCACCGAGACGCCCGACGGCCGCCTCTACACGCTCGCCGACACCGTCGGGTTCGTGCGGAACCTGCCGCACCAGCTCGTCGAGGCGTTCCGCTCGACGCTCGAGGAGGTCGCCGAGTCCGACGTCATCGTGCACGTCGTCGATGCGAGCCACCCCGATCCGGCCGCGCAGCTCGCGACGGTGCGGGAGGTCATCGGCGAGACCGGAGCGCGCGACATCCCCGAGATCGTCGCGTTCAACAAGGCCGATCTCGTCTCCGACGACGACCTGCTCGTGCTGCGGGGGCTCGTGCCGACCGCCGTGTTCGTCTCCGCGCGCACGGGCATGGGCGTCGACGAGCTGCGCGAGCGGATCGCCGAGCTGCTGCCGCGGCCCACGGTCGCGATGGCGCTGCTCGTGCCGTTCGACCGCGGCGACGTCGTCTCGCGGCTGCACGACCGGTTCACGGTCGAGCGCGAGACCTACGAGGCGACCGGCACCCGCGTCGACGTGCTCGTGACCGAGGATGCCGTCGACGGGCTCGAGGAGTTCCGCGTCGTCGTGTGACGCCCCGCGTCGCCATGCGACGCCCCGCGACGCCCGCCCCTTCTGCCGACGGGGCGGGCGTCGCTACGTTCGCCTGCGATGTCGCACTGTCTCCCGTTCTCCTTCGAGCTGTTCCCGCCGCGCGACGCGTCGGCGACGGACACGCTCGACGACTCGCTCGCGCGCCTCGTCGCCGCCGGCCCGTCGTTCGTCTCGGTGACGTACGGCGCGAGCGGCTCGACGCGCGACGGCTCCCTCGCCGTGCTGCGCCAGCTCCTCGCCGCCGACGCGAGGCCCATGGCGCACCTCACGTGCGTCGGGCTGACCGTGCGCGAGGCGAGCGTGCTCGTGCGCGACTTCCTCGACGCCGGCATCACGCGGTTCCTCGCGCTGCGCGGCGATCCTCCCGTCGACGGGGCACCGCTCGGCGACCTCGGCTCGGCGAGCGAGCTCGTGCAGCTCATCCACCGCGTCGAGGCGGAGCGCGCGCCGTATCGCGAGATCGGGCGAGCCGGTCGCAGCGTCGTGGGCGACCGTCCCCGCACGGTCGAGGTCGCGGTCGCGGTTTTCCCCAACGGCCACCCGGGCTCGGGCGCCGGCTCGGCGAGGCACGACGTGGATGCGCTGCTCGCCAAGCAGGCGGCGGGCGCGACGATGGCGATCACGCAGCTGTTCTTCGACCCGTACGACTACGAGCGGTTCGTCGACCTCGCGCGCTCGCGCGGCGTCACGATCCCGATCGTGCCGGGCATCATCATCCCCGACTCCGCGCGCCGCCTCGTGCGTGCGGCCGAGCTCGCGAACGAGCGGCCGCCTGCCGCGCTGCTCGCGACGCTCGACGGCGCCTCGCCCGCGGACGCCGAGCGCATCGGCATCGAGGCGACCGTCGCGCTCGTCGACGAGCTGCGGCACCTCGCGCCGAGCGTCCACCTGTACACCTTCAACCGCCATCGCGCCGCGCTCGAGGTGCTGCGCGGCGTCGGCTCGATCGCTGGAGCATCCGCATGACCCTTCCCGCAGCCACGATCCTCGGCTACCCCCGCATCGGTCGCGATCGCGACCTCAAGCGCATCCTCGAGCAGCACTGGCGCGGTGCGATCGACGATGCCGCGCTGCATGGGCGCGCGCACGAGATCCGCGTCGCCGACGCGCGCCGCCTCGTCGACCTCGGCCTCGTGGGCGACGCCGCCGTGCCCGGCGAGTGGGCCCACTACGACCACGTGCTCGATGCCGCCATCACCGTCGGCGCCGTGCCGCCGCGTCTGCGCGACGTCGTGCCCGCCGGCCCCGTGTCGCTCGCCCACGAGTGGCTGCTCGCCCGCGGCGAGGGCGACGTCGCCCCGCTCGAGATGACGAAGTGGCTCGACTCGAACTACCACTACCTCGTGCCCGAGCTGGATGCCGCGTCGACGTTCGCGCTGCAGGACCGTCGCATCGTCGAGCGCTTCGCCGCCGTGCGCGACGCGGGCGTCGTCACGCGTCCGGCGATCGTCGGACCCGCGACGCTGCTGACGCTCGCGACCGGCGACGGCGTGCGCCCCATCGAGCTCGTCGACCGGCTCGTGCCCGCCTACCGCGCGCTCGCCGAGGCGCTCGCCGAGGCCGGCGCCCCCTGGCTGCAGATCGACGAGCCCGCGCTCGTCGGCGACTGGGGCCACGTCTCGCGCGCCGAGGTCGAGGCCGCGGTGCGGGCGGGGCTCGAGGCCGTGCGCGGCACCGGCGTGCGCATCCTCCTGGCGGTGCCGAACGGCGACGCCGCCGGCCGCGTCGAGTCGCTGGCGCCGCTCGCCGACGCCGTGGCGGTGGACCTCGTGCGCGGCACGCTGCCTGCGATCGGCGGCACGATCGTCGCGGGCGTCGTCGGCGGGCGCAACGTGTGGCGCACCGACCTCGACGCCGCCCTCGAGACGCTGCGCGGCATCGACGCGGACGTCGTCGTGGGCACCTCGACGTCGCTGCTGCACGTGCCGCACGACGTCGACCGCGAGACGACGCTCTCCGACGAGCTGCGCTCGTGGCTCGCCTTCGCCGACCAGAAGGTCGCCGAGGTCGCGACCCTCGCCTCCGCGCTCGCCGGCGCAGACGAGTCGGCGGCGCTCGACCGGGCTCGGGATGCGCTCGCCGCCCGTCGCGTCGCCCCGGGCGTCGCCGACGGAGCGGTGCGTCGTCGCGTCGCCGCCGCATCGGCGGCCGACGCCGAGCGCGTCGCCTACGACGAGCGCGTCGCGGCGCAGTCCGACATCGTGCTGCCCGCGCTGCCGACGACGACGATCGGCTCCTTCCCGCAGACCGGCGACATCCGTCGTGCTCGCGCGGCCCATGCGCGCGGCGAGCTCGACGACGCCGGCTACCGCGCGGCGATGGAGGCGGAGATCCGCGACGTCGTCGCGCTGCAGGAGCGCCTCGGCCTCGACGTGCTCGTGCACGGCGAGCCCGAGCGCAACGACATGGTGCAGTACTTCGCCGAGTCGCTCGACGGCTTCGCCGCGACGGCGCACGGCTGGGTGCAGTCGTACGGGTCGCGGTGCACG
Organism: Agrococcus jejuensis; assembly: GCF_007679035.1. Taxonomy (GTDB): domain Bacteria; phylum Actinomycetota; class Actinomycetes; order Actinomycetales; family Microbacteriaceae; genus Agrococcus; species Agrococcus jejuensis_A. The sequence goes on from NZ_VEFR01000001.1 coordinate 1,427,122, forward strand.
CGGCCGTCGATCCTCTGGGGCGACGTCGCCCGCCCCGCGCCCATCACGGTGCCGTGGACCGCGTACGCGCAGTCGCTCACGTCGAAGCCCGTCAAGGGCATGCTCACGGGGCCCGTCACGATCCTCGCGTGGTCGTTCGTGCGCGACGACCAGCCGCTCGCCGACACCGCGGCGCAGGTGGCGTTCGCGCTGCGCGACGAGGTCGCCGACCTCGAGGCCGCGGGCACGCGCATCGTGCAGGTCGACGAGCCTGCGCTGCGCGAGCTGCTGCCGCTCGAGGAGCACCGCCGCGCCGACTACCTCGACTGGTCGGTGCGCGCCTTCCGCATCGCGACGGGCGGTGCGGCGCCGGGCACGCAGGTGCACACGCACCTGTGCTACTCGGAGTTCGGCTCGATCATCGACGCGATCGACGGGCTCGACGCCGACGTCACGAGCATCGAGGCGGCGCGGAGCCGCATGGAGATCGTCGACGACATCGCCGGCCACGGCTACCCGCGCGGCATCGGCCCCGGCGTGTGGGACATCCACTCGCCGCGCGTGCCCGGAGCCGACGAGCTCGACGAGCTGCTCGCGACCGCGACGGCGGGCATCCCTGCCGGGCGTCTGTGGGTCAACCCCGACTGCGGGCTCAAGACGCGCGGCTACGCCGAGACGGAGGCGTCGCTCGAGCGGCTCGTCGCCGCCGCCGAGCGGGCGCGCGAGCGCATCGGCGCCATCGTCTGACGCGCTCGTCGCGAACGCGAAGGAGGCCGGCTGGGGATCCCAGCCGGCCTCCCTCGCGTGCACGAGGTCAGACGGAGCGCAGCACCGCCACGACCCGGCCCAGCACGACGGCGTCGTCGCCGAGGATGGGCTCGAAGGCGGAGTTGCGGGGGAGCAGCCACGTGTGGCCGTCGCGCTGGCGGAAGACCTTGACGGTGGCCTCCTCGTCGAGCATCGCCGCGACGATGTCGCCGTTCTCGGCGGTCTGCTGCTGCTTGACGACGACCCAGTCGCCGTCGCAGATCGCGGCGTCGATCATCGACTCGCCGACGACCTTGAGCATGAAGAGGTCGTCGCCGCCACCGACGAGCGAGCGGGGGAGCGGGAAGACCTCCTCGACCTGCTGCTCCGCCGTGATCGGCACGCCGGCCGCGATGCGACCGACGAGCGGCACGAACGCGGTCGCGTCGGCGCCGACGCCGTCGGCCGCGTCGTCGGACTCGACGAGCACCTCGATGGCGCGGGGACGTGCGGGGTCGCGGCGGATGGCGCCCGCGAGCTCGAGCTGGCCGAGCTGGTGCGTGACGCTCGAGAGCGACGAGAGGCCCACGGCGTCGCCGATCTCGCGGTAGCTCGGCGGGTAGCCGCGCTGCTTGACGGACTGCTGGATGCAGCGCAGGATCGCCTCCTGCTTCTCGGTGAGCTGCCGCTGTGCCATGGTCCGTCGTCCTCTCCGCGCGACCGTGTCGGTGGTCGCCGATTGACTCGTCCTCGTTCGAGAACAGCCTGTGCCTCGTTCGAAAGCGTATCCGAAGGACTGTCCGAAGGGTACGGATGTTCGAGCGTGTCGCCCGGGAATCCGGCGGAATCCGAGTCTTGACGAACGGATGATCCGAAGGTACGTTCGAATCATGGAACGCGGGTGCAGCGCTCCCGGCCGAGCGCCGCACCCGCGATCCGATCCAGACGAGGAGCACACCATGACCGCGATCGCCATCCAGGCCCCCCAGCTGCGCATCACCGCGCGTGGTCGCCGCGCGCTCGCCATCGTCGTCGCCGCACCCGTGCTGGCGCTCGCCGCCCTCGGCGCGCTGCAGTCCACGGTCGCCACGGCCGGCCAGGAGGCGTCGACGGTCGCGCACGAGACGATCGTCGTGCAGCCCGGCGAGACGCTGTGGTCGATCGCGTCGGCCGTCGCCCCCGACGTCGACCCGCGCGAGGTCATCGCCGACATCCAGCGCATCAACGCCATCGGCGGCGCGATCCAGCCCGGCCAGCAGCTCGCGATCCCCGCGGAGTACACGCGCTGATCCACGGCTCCACCGACCACCGAGCGCCTCGCCCGTCACGGGCGAGGCGCTCGTCGTCTGCGGCACGCGGCCGCGCCTAGGCTGGTCGGGTGGCTTCGCTCGACGACCTCCCGCTCCGCGACGACCTCGTCGGCCGCGTGCCCTACGGGGCGCCGCAGCTCGACGTGCCCGTGCGGCTCAACGTCAACGAGAACGCGTTCCCCATCGCCGACGTCGTGATCGACGACGTCGTCGCGTCGGTGCGCGATGCGATCGCCGGCGTGCATCGCTACCCGGACCGCGAGTTCACCGAGCTGCGGGAGGCGTTCGCCGACTACCTCGGCCACGGCCTGAGCGCCGCGTCCATCTGGGCGGCGAACGGCTCGAACGAGGTGCTGCAGCACGTGCTGCAGGCCTTCGGCGGCCCTGGCCGCTCGCTCCTGTCGTTCGCGCCGACCTACTCGATGTACCCGCTGCTCGCCCAGGGCGTGGGCGCGACGTACGTCGCCGAGCCGCGCGCCGACGACTTCACGCTCGACGCCGCGACCGTCGTCGCCGCGATCGAACGGCACGACCCCGACGTCGTCTTCCTCTGCGCACCCAACAACCCCACGGGCACCGCAGTGCCGCTCGACGTCATCGAGGCGGCATGCGAGGCGGCGCGCGGGATGGTGCTCGTCGACGAGGCCTACGCGGAGTTCGCGCACGACCGCTCGCAGACCGCGCTCGCGCTGCTGCCTCGGTTCGAGCGCCTCATCGTGTCGCGCACGATGAGCAAGGCGTTCGCGTACGCGGGCGTGCGCGTCGGCTACCTCGCCGCCGACCCCGCCGTCGTCGACGCGCTGCGCCTCGTGCGCCTGCCGTACCACCTCTCCGCACTCACGCAGGCGGCGGCGCTCGCCGCGCTGCGCCACGCGTCGACGATGCTCGCGCGCGTCGACGAGCTGCGCGTGCAGCGCGACCGCATCGTCGCCGAGCTCGGCGCGATGGGCTTCGAGCCCTACGCGTCGGACGCGAACTTCGTGCTGTTCGCGGGGCTCGCCGATCCGCACGCCGCGTTCGAGGGGATGCTCGCCGACGGCGTGCTCGTCCGCGACGTCGGCATCCCGCACACGCTGCGCGTCACGGCGGGCACCCCCGCCGAGACCGCCGCCTTCCTCGCCTCCGTGGCGCGCTTCGCGCCCTCCGCACGACCGTAGGATCGAGACCATGCGCACTGCACGCATCGTTCGCACGACGAGCGAGTCCTCCATCGAGCTCGAGCTGAACCTCGACGGCACCGGCACGAGCGAGATCTCGACCACCGTGCCGTTCTACGACCACATGCTCACGGCGCTGTCGAAGCACTCGCTCATCGACCTGAAGGTCGTGGCGACGGGCGACACCGACATCGATGCCCACCACACGGTCGAGGACACCGCGATCGCCTTCGGGCTCGCGCTCGGCGAGGCGCTCGGCGACAAGTCCGGCATCCGCCGCTACGGCGACGCGACCGTGCCGCTCGACGAGGCGCTCGCGCGGGCGGTCGTCGACCTGTCGGGCCGCCCGTTCCTCGTGCACTCCGGCGAGCCCGCCGGGTTCGAGCTCCACCGCATCGGCGGGCACTTCACGGGCTCGCTCGTGCGCCACGTGCTCGAGGCCATCGCCTTCAACGCCCGCATCACCTGCCACGTCGAGGTCCTCGGCGGCCGCGACCCGCACCACGTCGCCGAGGCCGAGTTCAAGGCGCTCGCCCGCGCGCTCCGCGTCGCGGTCGAGCCCGATCCGCGCGTCACGGGCATCCCCTCCACCAAGGGGGCGCTCTGACTCCCTCCGTCGCGCTGCTCGACTACGGCATGGGCAACGTGCACTCCGCCGCCAAGGCCCTCGAGGCCGCGGGGGCGCACGTGACGCTGACCGCCGACCGCGCGACGATCATGGAGGCCGACGGCCTCGTCGTGCCCGGCGTGGGCTCGATCGCCTCGTGCATGGCGGGCATCGACGCCGTGCGCGGCGGCGAGCTCATCGGCCGTCGTCTCGCGGGCGGCCGTCCCGTCCTCGGCATCTGCGTGGGCATGCAGGTGCTCTTCGAGCGCGGGCTCGAGGGCGCAGAGGAGACCGAGGCGCTCGCCGAGTGGCCCGGCACGGTGCGCAGGCTCGAGGCCGACGTCCTGCCCCACATGGGCTGGAACACCGTGGATGCTGGCGAGGGCTCGAGGCTCTTCGCCGGCATCGAGCACGAGCGCTTCTACTTCGTGCACTCGTACGCCGCCACCGAGTGGCTCATCGATCCCCACCCGCGCATCCAGCGCCCCATCACGACCTGGGCCGAGCACGGCGAGCGGTTCCTCGCCGCCGTCGAGAACGGCCCCCTGTGCGCGACGCAGTTCCACCCCGAGAAGTCGGGGGAGGCGGGCGCCCGCCTGCTGACGAACTGGGTCGGCACGCTGCGCAGCGAGTAGCATCCTCGTCCGTCGCACCGACCCGAAGAAAGCGAGCCATGACCGACTTCTCCCAGGCACCCCACCTGACGCTGCTCCCCGCCGTCGACGTCGCGGGCGGCAAGGCCGTGCGGCTCACGCAGGGGAAGGCCGGCACGGAGCAGTCGTTCGGCAGCCCCGTCGACGCCGCGCTCGACTGGACGCGCCAGGGTGCGGAGTGGATCCACCTCGTCGACCTCGACGCCGCCTTCGGCCGCGGCGAGAACCGCGGTGCGATCAAGAAGGTCATCAAGGCCGTGAAGGGCGACGCCCAGATCGAGCTGTCGGGCGGCATCCGCGACGACCGCTCGCTCGAGGCGGCGCTCGAGACGGGGGCCAAGCGCATCAACCTCGGCACCGCGGCCCTCGAGAACCCCGAGTGGACCGCCCACGTCATCGCCGAGTACGGCGACCAGATCGCCGTCGGGCTCGACGTGCGCGGCACGACGCTCGCGGCGCGCGGCTGGACGCAGGACTCGGGCGACCTGTGGGAGGTGCTGGATCGCCTCGAGGAGGCCGGCTGCAGCCGCTACGTCGTGACCGACGTCACGAAGGACGGCATGCTCAACGGCCCGAACGTCGCGCTGCTGCAGCAGATCGCCGAGCGCACCGATCGCCCGATCGTCGCCTCGGGCGGCGTCTCGAGCCTCGACGACATCGCCGCGCTGCGCGAGCTCGTGCCGATCGGCATCGAGGGAGCCATCGTGGGCAAGGCCCTCTACGCGGGCAGCTTCACGCTCGCCGCGGCGCTCGACGTCGCCGGGAAGTGACGAACCGGGGCGACTCCGCCGGGCGGCCGTGGGTCGGCCGCACGTTCCAGCACCACGACACGGCCTACGCCGACGACGACGGCAGCGCGCCGCCGGCGTTCCTCGCGGCCGCGGCGGCCGTGCGCGACGGCGCGGCGAGCATCGCGGTCGTCGTCGACGCGCTGCGCGGCTCGCGCCTGCTCGTGCCGCTCGTCGCCGAGGCCGGCGACACCGAGACGGTCGACGGACGCACGGTCGACAAGAGCCAGGAGCTGTCGATCGTCGCGGTCGCGGGACCGGACGGTGCGCCGATCCTGCCGATGACGTCGAGCGCCGACGCGATGCGCGCCTGGCGCCCCGACGCACGCCCCGTGCCGGCGTCGATCGAGCGCTGCGCGGCGGCGGCGCTCGAGGACGCGGGTCGCATCGTGATCGATCCGGGCTCGCCGACGCAGATCGTGCTGCGCCGCAGCGCGCTCGTGGCGCTGCTCACGGGAGATCCGTGGATGCCGCCGCACGAGCATCCGGTCGTGCAGGCCGAGATCGTGGGACCGCTGCTGCGCGTCGAGGGCGTCGAGGCGGTCGCACTGGCCGACGCCGATCCGACCGCGAGCCTCGCCGGCCGCGAGCTCGAGGTGCGCGCCGTGGCGTCGCCCGGCGTCGACCGGCAGGCGGTGCAGGCGGCGTTCGAGCGTGCGGTCGCCGCGATCGGCGCCCGACGCGCGTCGTGGCAGGACGCCGTGACCGACGTCGCGATCGAGGTCGTCTGGCTGACGCAGCCGACGCGGATCGCGACGGGCCCGCACGTCGCGGTCTACCGCGCGCGCTGACGCCCGTACGCCGAGAGGCCGCAGGGCGGCCCCGGCTCAGACGACGGAGCCGGTGAACTTCTCGCCGGGGCCCTTGCCGGGCGCGTCGGCGATCGTCGAGGCCTCGCGGAACGCGAGCTGCACCGAGCGCAGGCCGTCGCGCAGGGGAGCGGCGTGCACGCCCCCGATCTCGGGCGCCGCAGCGGTCACGAGGCCGGCGAGCGCGTTGATGAGCTTGCGCGCCTCGTCGAGGTCGACCTCGGTCTCGGCCCCGGGGCCATCGCCGAGCCCGAGCTTCACCGCAGCCGCGCTCAGGAGGTGGATGGCCACCGTGTTGATGAGCTCGACCGCGGGCACCTCTGCGATGTCGCGGGTCAGGTCGTCGTCCTGCACCGATCGTCCCCTTCATGCTGCTGGCCCGTGATCACGGGCCTCTGCTATGCTGGCGGTTGGTCTGGGCTCGCCCAGGCTCATGGAAGTGGAGTCTCTCCCACCCGCAGCCGCATGTCAGGCTACCGGGTCCAGGCGCCCCGCCGGTGACGGCCGCGGGTGCCGAGCCGGAACGCTGACGCGTTCCGAAGGCTCCTCGTCCGTGCCATCGATTTCGACTGCACCAGGAGCATCACATCAGCGATCCCCGTACCAACGAGCGCATCCGCGTCCCCGAAGTCCGACTCGTCGGCCCCGGCGGGGAGCAGGTGGGCATCGTGAGCGTCGACGCCGCGCTGCGTCTCGCTCGCGAGGCGGACCTCGATCTCGTCGAGGTCGCCCCCGAGGCGCGTCCGCCCGTCGCGAAGATCATGGACTTCGGCAAGTTCAAGTACGAGCAGGCGCAGAAGGCCAAGGAGGCCCGACGCAACCAGGCGAACACGGTCCTCAAGGAGGTCCGCTTCCGTCTGAAGATCGACGAGCACGACTACGAGACGAAGCGCAAGCGCGCCGAGGGCTTCCTGCAGGATGGCGACAAGGTCAAGGCCATGATCCTGTTCCGCGGTCGCGAGCAGTCGCGTCCCGAGATGGGCGTGCGCCTGCTGCAGCGGTTCGCGGAGGACATCGCCGAGTGGGGCGTCGTCGAGAACCGTCCGACGCAGGACGGCCGCAACATGACGATGGTCGTCGGCCCGCTGCGCTCGAAGAGCGACGCGAAGGCCGAGCAGAACGCGGCGCGTCAGGTGATCCGCGAGGCGGAGCAGGAGAAGCGTCGTCTCGCTGCCGAGGAGCAGGCGGCCCACCAGGCCGAGATCGAGGCGTCGCGTCCCGCGCGCGTCATCGAGCCCGTGCGCGAGACGCGCGCAGCTCGCCTGGCGAACCAGCAGGCCTCGCAGCGTCCGTCGCGTGGCGGTCGTGACCGCGACCGCGACGACCGTCCGCCGCGTCGCGACCGCGACGACCGCGAGCGCTCCGAGTCGAGGGAGCCGCGCGAGCCGCGCAGCGACTCGCGTCCGCCGCGTCAGGGCTCGGGCTCCGGCTCGAGCGCACCGCAGGTGCCCGCCGCCCGTCCGGGCGTCGCCGCATCCGCCGCTGCCCGCATGCTCGGCGCGAAGCCCGCGTCCGCCCCGTCCGCGGCCCCGGCTGCCGACGCCCCCGCGCCTGAGAAGGCAGCGCCCAAGAAGCCCGCCGCGTCTCCTGCGAAGCCCGCAGGTCCCGCGGCCAAGCCGGCAGCGCCCGCTGCCGCCAAGCCCGCGGCCAAGCCGGCATCCCCTGCCGCCAAGCCCGCATCGAAGTAGGAGCATCCATGCCCAAGCAGAAGACGCACTCCGGTGCGAAGAAGCGCTTCAAGGTCACCGGCAGCGGCAAGATCCGCAAGCAGCAGGCCGGCATGCGCCACAACCTCGAGGTGAAGTCGTCGGTCCAGACGCGCCGCCTCAACAAGGACAAGGTCCTGGCGCCCGCGGACGCCAAGGTCATCAAGAAGCTGCTCGGTCGCTGAGCGTAGGAACGTAGGAGAACAGCAATGGCACGTGTCAAGCGGGCAGTCAACGCCCACAAGAAGCGTCGGGTCATCCTCGAGCGCGCAGAGGGCTACCGCGGCCAGCGGTCGCGCCTCTACCGCAAGGCGAAGGAGCAGGTCACCCACTCCCTCGTCTACGCGTACCGCGACCGTCGCGCCAAGAAGGGCGAGTTCCGTCGCCTCTGGATCCAGCGCATCAACGCCGCGTCGCGTCAGAACGGCCTCACGTACAACCGCCTCATCCAGGGTCTGAACCTGGCTGGCGTCGAGGTCGACCGTCGCATCCTCGCCGACCTCGCGGTCAACGAGCCCGCGACGTTCGCGTCGCTCGTCGAGACGGCGAAGGCGGCGCTGCCCGCCGACACGTCGGCTGCCAAGAGCGCCGAGTAGTCACCTCTTGATCGAGTCTCCGCGCCACGAGCGAGTGCGTGCGGCAGCGAGACTCCAGCAGCGAGCAGCCCGGTCGGAGACCGGGCTGTTCCTGTTGGAGGGCCCGAACGCGCTGCGCGAGGCGATCGCGGCGGATGCCGTGGTCGAGGCGTTCGCGACCCAGCCGTTCGTCGACCGCCACCCCGACCTCGCCGCCGCCCTGGGCGACGCGCTCGAGCTCGTGGGGGAGCGGGCGCTCGCCGCGATGAGCGACACCGTGCGCCCGCAGGGCGTCGTCGCCATGTGCAGGCAGCAGCCGATGGCGCTCGACGCCGCGCTCGAGGGCGCCTCGCTCGTCGCGATCCTCCACGAGGTGCAGGACCCCGGCAACCTCGGCACGATCCTGCGCGTCGCGGATGCGGCGGGCGCCGACGCCGTCGTGGTGACGCGCTCGAGCGTCGATCCGTACAACCCGAAGGTCGTGCGCGCGACGACGGGATCGATCCTGCACATCCGCCACGCGGTGGGTGCGAGCACCGAGGATGCCGTGCTCGCCGCGCGGCAGGCCGGCCTGCAGGTGCTCGCCGCCGACGTCTCGGGGGACGAGCTCACGGCGCCGCCGGTGCGCTCGCGGCTCGCGCAGCCGACGGCCTGGCTCTTCGGCAACGAGGCGCGCGGACTCGACGACGCGACGCTCGCCCTCGCGGACCTGCCCGTGCGCGTGCCCATCTACGGCCGCGCGGAGTCGCTGAACCTCGCGACGGCGGCGTCGGTGTGCCTCTACCAGTCGGCGATCGCGCACGCCGACGCCTGATGGCCCTGGTGATGGCGACGATCGAGGTACCTCGGTCGTCGCCATAACCTTTCGGTGACGATCGCCGTGACGAAACATGAGCGTCACACGGGTTGCGCTTGACTGGAGCCATGCAGCCTCTGGTCGAGATCGAGCGCGTCGAGAAGCACTACGGCGACTTCCACGCGCTCAAGGACATCAACCTCACGGTCGACAAGGGCCAGGTCGTCGTCGTCATCGGCCCGTCGGGCTCTGGCAAGTCGACCCTGTGCCGCACGATCAACCGCCTCGAGACGATCACGTCGGGCGACATCCGCATCGACGGCAAGACGCTGCCGAAGGAGGGCAAGGGCCTCGCGGCCCTGCGCTCCGACGTCGGCATGGTCTTCCAGTCGTTCAACCTCTTCGCGCACATGACGATCCTCGAGAACGTCACGCTCGGCCCCATCAAGGTGCGCAAGGTCGCGCGCAAGCAGGCCGAGGAGGACGCGATGGCGCTGCTCGACCGCGTCGGCGTCGCGCACCAGGCCTCGAAGTACCCCGCGCAGCTCTCGGGCGGTCAGCAGCAGCGCGTCGCGATCGCGCGGGCCCTCGCGATGAAGCCCAAGGTCATGCTCTTCGACGAGCCCACCTCGGCGCTCGACCCCGAGATGATCAACGAGGTGCTCGACGTCATGATCGGCCTCGCGAAGGACGGCATGACGATGATCGTCGTCACCCACGAGATGGGCTTCGCCCGCAAGGCCGCCGACCGCGTCGTGTTCATGGCCGACGGCGAGGTGCTCGAGGACCGCACGCCCGAGGAGTTCTTCACGAACCCGGAGACGGATCGTGCGAAGGACTTCCTCTCCAAGCTCATCACGCACTGACACCACCCCACAGACCCTTCACCACGAAACGCAAGGAGAGACGTCATGCGCATGACTCGCACCACGTCCGTGCTCGCCCTCACGGCAGCCGCGGCGATGCTCGTCGGCTGTGCCTCGGGCACCCCCGACAACCCCGGAGGCTCGGGCGACGAGGGCGACGCGCCCCTGTACGAGGTCGCGGAGAACGTCGACCTCGAGGGCTCGCCCACGTACGACGCCATGGTCGAGGCCGGCGGCATCACGATCGGCGTCAAGGAGGACCAGCCCGGTCTCGGCTACCTCGACCCCGTCACGGGCGACCGCACCGGCTTCGACGTCGACATCGCCCGCTGGATCGCCGCCTCGCTCGGCTTCTCGGAGGACGAGATCACGTTCCAGTCGATCCCCTCGGCGAACCGCGAGCAGGCGATCGTGAACGGCGACATCGACTACTACGTCGGCACCTACTCGATCACGGACTCCCGCAAGGAGCAGATCGACTTCGCCGGCCCGTACTTCGTCACCGGCCAGGGCCTCCTCGTCGGCACCGACTCCGACATCGCGAGCGTCGACGACCTGAACGCCGACACGATCGTGTGCTCCGTCACCGGCTCGACGCCGATCCAGAACATCCGCGACAACTACCCGGACGTCCCGACGCAGGAGTTCGCGACGTACTCGGAGTGCGTCGAGGGTCTGCTCAACGACCAGGTCGACGCGGTCACGACCGACGAGGCGATCCTCATCGGCTATGCCGCACAGGACCCCGACAACCTCCAGGTCGTCGGCGAGCCGTTCAGCGAGGAGCGCTACGGCGTCGGCCTGCCGCTGGGCGACGACGCGCTGCGCACCTTCATCAACGACCTCTTCGAGAACGACCCCGACACCTGGCAGGCGATCTACGACGCCAACCTCGGTGACTCGGGCGTCGAGGGCACGCAGCCCGAGGTCGACCGCTACTGATCACCCACGTGCGGCGGCGGGGAGACCCGCCGCCGCACCGTGCATCCATCCACCCTCGAACCCCGGGAGACCGCCATGCTCGGTGCGCTGACCGACAACTGGGAGCTGTGGCGAGACGCCGTGCTGGGCACGCTGACGCTCTTCTTCGCCAGTGGCGCCCTGGCGCTGGTGCTCGGCTTCGTGGTCGGCGCCATGCGCGTGTCGCCTGTGCCGATCGCGCGTGCCGTGGGCACCGCGTACGTCAACACGATCCGCAACACGCCCCTGACGCTCGTGTTCTTCGTCTTCGTGTTCGCCGTGCCCGTGATCCTCGGAGCACGCATCGACCTCATGCTGCTGGGCATCCTCGCGCTCGGCATCTACACGGCCACCTACGTCGCCGAGACGCTGCGCTCGGGCATCAACACCGTGCCCGTCGGTCAGGCGGAGGCGGCTCGCGCCGTCGGCCTCACCTTCTCGCAGGTGATGACCTCGGTCGTGCTGCCGCAGGCGGCGCGCGCGGTCGTGCCGCCCATGATGAGCGTGCTCATCGCCCTGCTCAAGAACACCACCGTCGCCGCGACGTTCGCCAGCGCCGTCATCAACCTCGGATCCATCCGCAGCACCCTCTCCGAGCGAGGCGAGAACTCGCTCGACGTGCTGCTGTGGGTGGCCCTGTTCTTCATCGTGCTCGTGCTGCTGCTGTCGTGGCTGCAGCAGGTGCTCGAGCGTCGTTGGAAGGTCGCCCGATGAGCCAGACGTCCGTCCTCTACGACGTCCCCGGGCCCAAGGCCCGCGCACGCAACGCGACGCTCGGCGTCGTCACGATCGTCGTCGTCGCGGCGATCTTCGCCTGGGTCGTGGTGCGGCTGTTCCAGACGGGTCAGTTCGAAGCGTCGAAGTGGGAGGCGTTCGGCTACCAGGGCATCTGGGAGCAGATCATCGGGGGCCTCCTCAACACGCTGTCCGCGTTCGTCGTCGCCGCGATCGGCGCCCTCGTGCTCGCGTTCGTGCTCGCGATCGCCCGCATGTCGAACCACCGCGCCATCCGCGTGCCGGCAGCCATCGTCACCGAGCTGCTGCGCGCCGTGCCCGTGCTCGTCTTCATGCTGCTGCTCTACTACGCGCTGCCCGACCTCGGCGTGCGGCTGACGCCGTTCCAGGCCGTGACGATCGCCCTCATCGCCTACAACGGCTCGGTGCTCGCCGAGGTCATCCGCGCCGGCGTCGAGTCGCTGCCGAACGGCCAGGGCGAGGCGGGCTACGCCATCGGCCTGCGCAAGTCGGGCGTCATGCGCCTCATCCTGCTGCCGCAGGCCATCCGGGCCATGCTGCCCGTCATCATCGCGCAGCTCGTCGTCGCGCTGAAGGACACGGCGCTCGGCGTCGTCGTCACCTACGAGGAGCTGCTCTTCATCGCGCGCCGCCTCGGCAGCGCCGCGACGCTCGACCGCCCGATCATCCCCTCGACCATCGTCATCGGCGCCATCTACATCGCGCTGTGCATCCTGCTCTCGTGGCTCGCGATCGTCGTCGAGCGCCGTCTGAGCCGAGGCCCGAAGTCGGGCGGCAGCACGCGGTCGAAGAAGGCGAACGCCGTCGGCGAGACGTCGACGACGAAGCTCATCGCGATCCAGGGCGGACACCAGCAGGGCAGCGGCGCCCCGCCCGTGTAGGCATCCGCCCACCTCCGCGGCGCGCCCCCGGGCGCGCCGCGGATACGATGGACGACTGTGTCCAACCCCGATCTGACGACGAGGCTCGAGGCCGCCGTGACGGCCGCGCTCGAGGCCATCGCCGCCGCGACCACCGTCGCCGAGCTGCAAGCCGCCAAGACCGCGCACAACGGCCAGGGGAGCGAGCTCGCCTCGCTCAACGGCTCGCTGCGCGACCTCGCCCCCGAGCTGCGCAAGGAGGCCGGCACCGCCATCGGGCAGGCGCGCGGTCGCGTGGGTCAGGCGATCGACGCCCGCACGGGCGAGCTCGCCGTGGCCGAGGAGCAGGCGCGCCTGCAGGCGGAGACGGTCGACGTCACGGCGCTGGCGACGCGCCAGCGGCCCGGCTCGCGGCATCCGCTCACCATGCTCATGGACGAGATGGCCGACATCTTCACCGGCATGGGCTGGGAGGTGGCGGAGGGGCCCGAGCTCGAGCACGAGTGGTACAACTTCGACGCCCTGAACGTCGACCCCGACCATCCGGCGCGCGGCGAGTCCGACACGTTCTACGTCGAGCCCGCCTCGAAGCACCTCGTCCTGCGCACGCAGACGAGCCCCGTGCAGGTTCGCTCGCTGCTCACGCGCGACCTGCCCGTCTACGTCGTCGCCCCCGGCCGCACCTACCGCACCGACGAGATCGACGCGACGCACCTGCCGGTCTTCACGCAGATCGAGGGCCTCGCCGTCGACGAGGGCATCACGATGGCCCACCTGCGCGGCACGCTCGAGCACCTCGCCCGCCAGATGTTCGGCGAGGAGGCGCGCATCCGCCTGCGCCCCAACCACTTCCCGTTCACCGAGCCGAGCGCCGAGATGGACGTGTGGCACCCCGGGATGCGCGGCGGCCCCCGCTGGGTCGAGTGGGGCGGCTGCGGCATGGTGCACCCGAACGTGCTGCGGTCGGCTGGCGTCGATCCCGATCGCTACTCGGGCTTCGCCTTCGGCATGGGCATCGAGCGCACCCTCCAGTTCCGCTACCAGCTCGACGACATGCGCGACATGATCGAGGGCGACGTCCGCTTCTCCGAGCAGTTCGGGATGGTCATCTGATGCGCGCCCCCATGTCCTGGCTCGCCGAGCACGTCGACGTCCCCGCGGGCACGACGGGCGACGACGTCCACGCCGCGCTCGTGCGCGTCGGCCTCGAGGAGGAGGCGCTGCACGGCGGCGACGTCACGGGTCCGCTCGTCGTCGGCCGCGTGCTGTCGTTCGAGGCCGAGGAGCACAAGAACGGCAAGACCATCCGCTGGGTGCAGGTCGACGTCGGCGAGGCCGAGCCTCGCGGCATCGTCTGCGGCGCGGGCAACTTCCTCGTCGACGACCTCGTCGTCGTGTCGCTGCCCGGCGCCGTGCTGCCCGGCGGCTTCGAGATCTCGGCGCGCAAGACGTACGGCCACGTGTCCGACGGCATGATCGCCTCCGAGCGCGAGCTCGGCCTCGGCGACGACCACGACGGCATCCTGCGCCTGAACGCGAAGGGCTACGAGGCGACGCCCGGCGACGACGCGCTCGCGCTGCTCGGCCTCGACGACGTCGCGGTCGAGGTCAACGTCACGCCCGACCGCGGCTACGTGCTGTCGATCCGCGGCATGGCGCGCGAGCTCGCGCTCTCGACCGGCTGGGCGTTCCGCGACCCCGCCGCGATCCAGGCAGGCGAGGGCACGGGCTTCCCCGTGACGATCGCCGACGACGCGCCCATCCGCGGCGTCGTCGGCTGCGGTCGCTTCGTCGCGCGCGCCGTGCGCGGCATCGACGCCACGCGTGCGACGCCGCGATGGATGCAGCAGCGCCTCACGCTCGCCGGCATGCGCCCGATCTCGCTCGCCGTCGACATCACGAACTACGTGATGCTCGAGCTCGGCCAGCCCATCCACGGCTACGACCTCGACCTGCTGCAGGGCGGCATCACCGTGCGGCGGGCGACCGCGGGCGAGACGATCGTCACGCTCGACGACGTCACGCGCACGCTGTCGCACGAGGATCTGCTGATCTGCGACGACATGGGCCCCGTCGGGCTCGCGGGCGTCATGGGCGGCAACCGCACCGAGATGTCGGAGCGCACGACCGACGTGCTCGTCGAGGCGGCGTGGTTCCACGGCGTCTCGATCGCGCGCACCGCTCGCCGGCACCGCCTGTGGAGCGAGGCGTCGAAGCGCTTCGAGCGCGGCGTCGACCCGGCGCTGCAGGCCGTCGCGGCGCAGCGCGTCGTCGACCTGCTCGTCGAGCTCGCAGGCGGCACCGCCGACCCGCTCGGCACCTCGGTGGGCGACGTGCCCGCGCAGCCGTCGATCGCGTTCGCGCCGCAGGACGCCTCGCGCGTCACGGGCGCCGACTACAGCGACGACGAGACGCGCGACGCGCTCGTGCGCATCGGCGCCACCGTCGACGCGGGCGAGGGCACCACCTGGCGCGTGACGCCGCCGACGTGGCGCCCCGACATCACCGAGCGCGTCGACCTCGTCGAGGAGGCGGCTCGCGTCGTCGGCTACGACCGCATCCCCTCGGTGCTGCCGTCGCCGCCGTCGGGCAGCGGCCTCACGCGGCCGCAGCGCCTGCGCCGGAACGTCGCGAACGCCCTCGCGGCCAGCGGGCTCACCGAGGTGCTCGTCGCACCGTTCCAGGCGGAGGCGGATGCGCGCCGCGTGGGTGCGGAGCCCGTGCGCCTCACGAACCCGCTCGACGAGCGCCGCCCGTTCCTGCGCACGTCGCTCGTGCCCGGCCTCGTCGAGACCGCGCAGCGCAACGCGGGCCGCGGCCTCACCGACCTCGCCCTGTTCGAGATCGGCGCGATCTTCCGCGTCGAGGGCGACCACGGCACGGACGCCGTGCCCGTCGGCGCCGCGCGCCCGGACGCCGACGTGCTCGCGACGCTCGACGCGCTGCCGACGCAGCCGCGCCACGTCGGCGCGCTGCTGCTCGGCGCGCGCGTCGCGAAGCAGCCCGGCCAGGCACGCGAGGCGTACGGCGTCGCCGACGCCATCGACGTCGCGCGCCGCGTGGCCCGCACGCTCGGCCTCGCCGTGGACGTGCGCCAGGCTCAGCGCGACTGGCTGCACCCGGGCCGCACGGCCGAGGTGCTGCTGGGCGAGACGGTCGTGGGCGTCGCGGGCGAGCTGCTGCCGTCGCTCGCGGCCGACGCCGACCTGCCGCGTCAGGTCGCGGTCGTCGAGCTCGATCTCGACGCGCTCGTCGCCTCCGCGCGCGTGAGCCTCGACACCGCGGTGATCGGCGCGACGCCCGCGGCGACGCAGGATCTCTCGGTCGTCGTCGACGCTGCCGTGCCCGCCGGCGACGTGCTCGCCGCCGTGCGCGAGGGCGCCGGCGACCTGCTCGAGCACGTCGCGCTCGTCGACGACTTCCGCGGCGGCGACCTCGATGGCGCGAAGTCGCTGACGTTCGCGCTGCGGTTCCGCGACGCGGAGCGCACGCTCACGGCGGCGCAGGCGACGGAGGCGAAGCTCGCGGGTCTCGCCCTCGCCACCGAGCGCACGGGCGCGACGCTGCGAGACTGACGCGAGGTCGACTGGTCGCTCGTGGTGACCGACTGGTCGCTCGTGGTTCCCACGAGCGACCAGTCGTGGCAACGAGCGACCAGTCACCGCCAGCAGCGACCAGTCGCGACAACGAGTGACCAGTCATCGCCACCAGTGACCAGTCGTGGCAACGAGCGACCAGTCATCGCCGCCAGTGACCAGTCGTGACCACGAGTGACCAGTCGCTTCCACGGGCTCGCACGGATCCCGCGAGTAGCATCCGGGCCATGACCCAGATCACCGTGTCCGGCTTCGGCGTCGAGCGCGCCCCCGCAGAGCGTGCGACCGTCGTCGTGCAGACGCAGCACCGCGCAGCCCACCCCGAGGAGGCGATCCGCGTCGTCTCCGAGGCGCACGCCGCGATCGCCGCGCAGGCGCGCGCCTTCGTCGATGGCGGGCAGGCCGAGCGCTGGCACGCCGACCGCGTGTGGGTGAGCCACCACGAGCAGTGGGTCGGCGACGGCAAGCGCCGCGACCTCGTGTTCGACGCAGCCGCGAGCGTGCACGTGACGTTCGTCGACTTCGAGGCGCTCGGCACGTGGATCGGCGCGGTCGCGACCCGCCCGGTGCACCAGGTCGGTGGCATCCAGTGGTCGCTCTCGGACGCGACGAGCCACGAGCTCGGCTCGAAGGCCCGCGCCGAGGCGATCGCCGACGCCCAGCGCAAGGCCGTCGACTTCGCCTCCGCCGCCGGCCTGTCGTCGCCGCGCGTCGCGAGCATTCGCGAGGGCGCCGCCGACGAGCCCATGCAGTTCAAGGCGCAGCCGATGGGGGCCATGATGCGGGGCTCCGCCGCCGCCGACACGTCGATCGCGCTCGAGGGCAGCGACATCGAGGTCACGAGCGAGGTGCGCGTCGACTTCCAGGCGTGACGGCGGCGCACGTCCTCACGAGTAGCCTGGGGAGCATGTCTGTCTCCGTCGCCGTGGCGGGTGCGAGCGGCTACGCCGGTGGCGAGCTGCTGCGCCTGCTGGCCCAGCACCCGGAGCTCGAGGTCGCGACCGTCACGGCGCACTCGAACGCCGGTCAGCCGCTCCTCGCCGTCCACCCGCACCTCCGATCCCTCGCCGGTCTCTCGTTCGTCGAGACGACCGCCGCGCAGCTGCAGGGTCACGACGTGGTCTTCCTCGCGCTGCCGCACGGCCAGTCCGCGGCGATCGCTGCCGAGCTGCCCGACGACGTGCTCGTCGTCGACTGCGGCGCCGACCATCGCCTGACGAGCGAGGCCGACTGGCAGGCGTTCTACGGCGACGGCTGGGGCGGCGCCTGGCCGTACGGCATGCCCGAGCTGCCCGTCGGCGACGCGCTGCAGCGCCGCAACCTGCGCGGCGTGCGCCGCATCGCCGTGCCCGGATGCAACGTGACCGCCGTGACGCTCGCGCTCGCACCGGGCGTGCAGGCGGGGCTCGTGGATGCGACCGACGTCGTCGCCGTGCTCGCGGTCGGCCCCAGCGGCGCCGGCCGTGCGCTCAAGCCGCACCTCCTCGCATCCGAGCTGCTCGGCAACGCGCAGGCCTACGCCGTCGGCGGCACCCACCGGCACATCCCCGAGATCGAGCAGAACCTGCGCGCGGCGGGCGCCGACGAGGTGCGCATCTCGTTCACGCCCGTGCTCGTGCCGATGGCGCGGGGCATCCTCGCGACCGTCACCGCGCCGCTCACCGAGGGCACGAGCGTCGACGACGTGCTGTCGGCGTGGCACTCCGCGTACGCCGACGAGCGCTACGTGCACGTGCTGCCGCACGGCGAGACGCCGCGCGTGAGCGACGTCGTCGGGTCGAACTCGGCCGTCATGGGCGTCACGGTCGACGAGCGCGCCGGCCGCATCGTCGTCGTGTGCGCGATCGACAACCTCGGCAAGGGCACGGCGGGCGCCGCGATCCAGTCGGCGAACATCGCCCTGGGCCTCGACGAGCACCTGGGGCTCTCGACCGACGGCGTCGCCCCGTGAGCGTCACGGCGCCGCAGGGCTTCCGCGCCGCCGGCGTCGTCGCCGGCCTCAAGTCGTCGGGGGCGCGCGACGTCGCGCTCGTCGTCAACGACGGTCCGCTCGACGCCGCCGCGGCGGTCTTCACGTCGAACCGCGCCAAGGCGAACCCCATCCTCTGGAGCGAGCAGGCGATCGCCGACGGTCGCGCCCGCGCCGTCGCGCTCAACTCGGGCGGCGCGAACTGCTTCACGGGCTCGTTCGGGTTCCAGACGACCCACCAGACGGCCGAGCGCGTCGCCGGGCTCCTGGCGCTCGACGCGCAGGACGTCGTCGTGTGCTCGACGGGCCTCATCGGCGTCGGCGACGAGACGTTCCGTGCCGGCGTGCTGCAGGGGATGACGGATGCGGCCGCTGCGCTGTCGACCGAGGGCGGCGAGGACGCGGCGCACGCGATCATGACGACCGACTCGGTCGCGAAGCAGGTGCACGTCGAGCGCGACGGCTGGAGCGTCGGCGGCATGGCCAAGGGCGCGGGCATGCTCGCGCCGGGCCTCGCGACGATGCTCGTCGTGCTCACGACCGACGCCGTCGCCGACGCCGCGACGCTCGACGCCGCGCTGCGCGCCGCCACTCGCGTGACCTTCGACCGCCTCGACTCCGACGGCTGCATGTCGACGAACGACACCGTCGTGCTGCTCGCATCGGGCGCATCCGGCGTCACGCCGACCGCCGACGACCTCGCCGCCGCCGTCACGGCGGCGAGCGACGACCTCGCCGCGCGCCTGCAGGGCGACGCCGAAGGCGCGAGCCACGACATCGCGATCGAGGTCGTGGGCGCCGCGAGCGAGGACGAGGCCGTCGTCGTCGGCCGCTCCATCGCGCGCAACAACCTCTTCAAGGCCGCGATCTTCGGCAACGACCCCAACTGGGGGCGCGTGCTCGCCGCGATCGGCACGACCGACGCCGCGTTCGATCCGTACGACGTCGACGTGTCGTTCAACGGCGTGCGGGTCTGCCACGCCGGCGGCCCCGACCGTCCGCGCGAGGAGGTCGACCTCGCGCCCCGCGCCACGCGCATCCTCGTCGACCTGCGCGTCGGCGACGCCGCTGCGACGATCCGCACGAACGACCTCACGCACGACTACGTGCACGAGAACTCCGCCTACGCGAGCTGAGGCGAGCATGACGACGCACGACGACACCACCGCGCCCGCTGCCGCCAAGGCCGCGACCCTCATCGAGTCGCTGCCGTGGCTGCAGCGCTTCCGCGGCGCGACGATGGTCATCAAGTACGGCGGCAACGCCATGGTGAACGAGGACCTGCAGCGCTCGTTCGCGCAGGACGTCGTGTACCTGCACCACGTGGGCATCAAGCCCGTCGTCGTGCACGGCGGCGGCCCGCAGATCTCCGCGGAGCTCGAGCGCCACGGCATCGCGAGCGAGTTCGTCGGCGGCTACCGCGTGACGAGCGCCGAGGCGATGAAGGTCGTGCGCATGGTGCTCACGGGCGAGGTGTCGCGCACGCTCGTGTCGCTCGTCAACGAGCACGGCCCGCACGCCGCGAGCCTCTCGGGCGAGGATGCGGGACTCTTCCAGGCGGTGCGCCGCGGCGTCGTCGTCGATGGCGAGGAGTTCGACCTCGGCCACGTCGGCGACGTCGTCGCCGTCGATCCGCGTGCGGTGCAGCGTCTGCTCGACGACGACGTCATCCCCGTGGTCTCGTCGGTCGCGCCCGATCGCGACCGGCCGGGGGAGTCGCTCAACGTCAACGCCGACGCCGCCGCCGCGGCGCTCGCGATCGCGTTGGGCGCCGAGAAGCTCGTCGTGCTCACCGACGTCGCCGGGCTGTATCGCGATTGGCCCGACACGAGCTCGCTCGTCTCGTCGATCGCCGTCGCCGAGCTGCGCACGCTGCTGCCGAGCCTCGCGAGCGGCATGATCCCCAAGATGCAGGCGTGCCTCGACGCCGTCGAGGGCGGCGTCGCGAAGGCGGCGATCGTCGACGGACGCGAGCCGCACGCCGTGCTGCTCGAGATCTTCACGGACTCCGGCTCCGGCACGGAGGTCCACCCCGACCACGAAGGACACGCATGACCCGCCATCTGCTGCGCGACGACGACCTGAGCCCTGCCGAGCAGGCCGCGATCCTCGACCGCGCCGAGCGCATGAAGGCCGATCGGTTCGCCGAGCGTCCGCTCGATGGCCCGCAGACGGTCGCCGTGATCTTCGACAAGTCGTCGACGCGCACGCGCGTCTCGTTCGCGGTCGGCATCGCCGACCTCGGCGGCGTGCCCCTCGTGATCTCGACGGCGTCGAGCCAGCTCGGCGGCAAGGAGACCGCGAGCGACACCGCTCGCGTGCTCGAGCGCCAGGTCGCGGCGATCGCGTGGCGCACGTACGCGCAGTCGGGGCTGGAGGAGATGGCCGCCGGCACGACCGTGCCGGTCGTCAACGCGCTGAGCGACGACTTCCACCCGTGCCAGCTGCTCGCCGACCTGCTCACGATCCGCGAGCACAAGGGCAGCCTGCAGGGGCTCACGGTCGCCTTCGTCGGCGACGGCGGCGACAACATGGTGCACTCGTACCTGCTCGCGTGCGCGACCGCCGGCATCCACCTGCGCGTCGCGCATCCCGTCGCCTACGGTCCGCGTCGCGCGATCGTCGACGACGCCATCCGCATCGCAGCGACGACGGGCGGCTCGATCACGCTGCTGTCCGACCCTGCCGAGGCGATGGCCGACGCCGACGTCGTCGTGACCGACACGTGGGTGTCGATGGGTCGCGAGGACCAGAAGGCCGCGCGTCTCGAGGCGTTCGCGGGCTACCAGGTCACGCGCGAGCTCATGGCGAAGGCGAAGGGCGACGCGATCTTCCTGCACTGCCTGCCCGCCGACCGTGGCTTCGAGGTCGAGGCGGAGGTCATCGACGGCCCGCAGTCGGTCATCTGGGACGAGGCCGAGAACCGCCTCCACGCCCAGAAGGCGCTGCTGGCCTGGCTCCTCGAGCAGGACTGACGGTGGAAGCGCGGGTGGCGACGGAGGCACCTGCACAGCCACGATCGGCGGTCGTCGGCCCGCCGACCGCCCCCGCGGAGCAGCCGCGGCGCCCCTGGATCGTGCGCCGGCTGCGCGAGCTCGTCGGCTCCGGCGGCCGCGTCATCGGCCTCGACGTCGCCCGCGGCCTCGCGGTGCTCGGCATGTTCGCCGTGCACACGGGCGTCATCGCCTTCGAGTTCCACTGGCTCGAGCCCGACACGTGGAGCGAGCTCGCATGGGGCAACGCCTCGGCGACGTTCGCGGTGCTCGCGGGCGTCGCCGTGGCGATCATCGCCGGCCGCACGAGCATTCCCGACGGCGTGCCGCTGCTGCAGGCACGCATGCGCATCCTCGTGCGCGCCGCCCTCATCTTCGCCGTCGGCGGCGTCATCGTCTCGCTCGGCACCGAGCTCGTCGTCATCATCGAGTTCTACGCGCTGTTCTTCGCGATGAGCCTCCCGTTCCTGCGGATGCCGTGGTGGGGCCTCGCGTCGCTCGGCATCGGCTGGATCCTGGTGATGCCGCAGGTGCGCGTGCTGCTCATCGATGGCCTGCGCGACGCGCACATGGTCGACACCGCGATCGTCGAGCTCGCGCTCACGGGCTTCTATCCGGCGCTCACGTGGTTCGGCTACACGCTCGTCGGCATGGCGATCGGCCGGGCGCACATCGAGCGGTGGCGCGTGCAGCTCGTCATCCTCGGCGCGGGCGTCGTCGCGATCGCCGCCGCGAACCTCGTGCCGCTCGCGCTCGCGCCCATCGAGGACCTCCTGCTCGCCGGCTGGCGCGGCCGCGTGCAGGGCACCGATCTCGCGAGCCTGCTCGATCCCGAGGGGCACACGGGATCGACGTTCGACCTGCTCGGCTCGGCCGGCGTCGCATGCGTCGTCATCGCGCTCTGCCTGCTGACGCAGCGATGGCTGCGCTGGGTGCTGTTCCCGATCGCCGCCGTCGGGTCGATGAGCCTCACGGCGTACACGGCGCACGCGCTCGTCTTCCTGCTGGTCGACGGCTTCTCGATGGATCCGTGGTCGTGGGTGCGGCTCTCGGTCGGCGTCGTGCTCGGCTGCACCGTCTGGCGCGCGCTGCTGCCGAAGGGCCCGCTCGAATGGGCGATCTCCGCCGTCTCCCGAGCGACGAGCGACGTGTCCTCGAGGGCGCTGGCGGGCCGATAGCCTCGACGCATGGGAACGCGTGAGGGATCGCTGTGGGGTGGGCGGTTCGCCGACGGACCGAGTCCGGAGCTCGTGGCGCTGTCGCGCTCGACGCACTTCGACTGGCGTCTCGCGCAGCACGACATCCGCGGCTCGAAGGCCCACGCCACCGCGCTCGCCGCGGCCGGGCACCTCACCGACGACGAGCTGACGCGGATGCACGCCGCCCTCGACGAGCTCTCGGCGCGCGTCGCAGACGGCTCGTTCGTGGCAGCACCGTCCGACGAGGACGTGCACGGCGCGCTCGAGCGCGGCCTCATCGCCATCGCGGGCCCCGACCTCGGCGGCCGCATCCGCGCGGGCCGCAGCCGCAACGACCAGATCGCGACGCTCGTGCGCATGTGGATGCTCGAGGCATCCAACCGCGTCGAGCGCGGCGTGCGCGCCGTGATCGCGGCGCTCGTCGAGCAGGCCGAGGCGCACCCGAGCGCGGCGATGCCGGGCCGCACGCATCTGCAGCACGCGCAGCCCGTGCTGCTCTCGCACCACCTGCTCGCCCACGCCTGGCCGCTCGTGCGCGACCTCGAGCGCCTCGCCGAGTGGCGCGTGCGCGCGAGCGCCTCGCCCTACGGCGCGGGCGCTCTCGCCGGCTCGTCGCTCGGGCTCGACCCGGCGCTCGTCGCCCGTGAGCTCGGGCTCTCGGGCCCCACCGAGAACTCGCTCGACGCGACGAGCGCGCGCGACGTCGTCGCCGAGCTCGCCTTCATCGGCACCCTCGTCGCCACGAACGTGTCGCGCCTGTCGGAGGAGATCATCCTCTGGTCGACGCGCGAGTTCGGGTTCGTCCGCCTGCACGACGCGTTCTCGACGGGGTCGTCGATCATGCCGCAGAAGAAGAACCCCGACGTCGCCGAGCTCGCGCGCGGCAAGGCCGGGCGCATCCTCGGCGACCTCACGGGCCTCCTCGCGACGCTCAAGGCGCTGCCGCTCGCGTACAACCGCGACCTGCAGGAGGACAAGGAGCCCATCTTCGACATCGTCGACCAGCTCGACCTCGTGCTGCCGGCGTTCGCGGGTCTCGTCGCCACGCTGAGGTTCGACGAGGCGCGGATGCGCTCGCTCGCTCCCGAGGGCTTCGCGCTCGCGACCGACGTCGCCGAGTGGCTCGTGCGCGAGCGCGTGCCGTTCCGCGAGGCGCACGAGATCGCCGGTGCGCTCGTGCAGCACTGCGAGGAGCGCGGCATCGAGCTGCACGAGCCGAGCGACGCCGACTACGCAGCGATCGACCCGCGGCTCACGGCGGGCGTGCGCGCCGTGCTCGACGTCGACGGCGCGATCGCGAGCCGCTCGGGCGTCGGCGGCACGGCGCCGTCGGCGGTCGCGACGCAGCTCGCGACGCTGCGAGACCGGCTCGCGGCGCTCGACGCCTGACGCGTCGCCGCCCGGTCCGGCGTCGCGCTCACCGCACGAGCGTCCAGGCGGCGACGCCCCAGAGCCCTGCCACCGTGAGGCTCGCGAGCGAGCCGACGAGGAACCGCTCGCGCATGCGGGCCGCAGCGCCCTGACCGTCGCCGGCGAGCTCGCCGAACCTGCCGACCGCCTTGATCGCGACGATCGCGGCGATGATCGTCGGCTCGGCGACGGTGATCGCCAGGATCGTGGATGCGCGCTCGAGCACGCCGATCATCCAACCGCCGCGCATCGAGTTCTTCGGGGGAGCGAGGTCGGGCTGCTGCCGCGGCTCCGAGCCCGGCGCGTCGAGTCGTGACGCGGGTGGGTCGGCGAGCCGGAAGACGATCGTGACGACGCTCGCGCCGTGCGCGGTGCCGGCGGCGGCGATCGCGGCGACCGCGAGCACCTGCAGCCATGCGGGCTCGAGACGCCAGGCGATGCCGGCGGCGACGAGGCCGCCGACCACCACGAGGCCGCCGATCGAGGCGGTCGCGTGCAGCGCGATCCGCGTCCTGTCACGCATCCGCGCCCCCCGTGAGCCTCATGAGCATGCCCTCGACGGTAGCGACGCCCACCGACTCGATGCGGAGGCCCGCGGCGACGGCGCGTGCCGAGACGGCGCTCGCCGAGATGCCGAGCTCGTCGGCGACCTCGCGCTGCGTCGCGACGCGCTCGAGCAGGTCCACGACCTCCCACCCCTCCTTCGATCGGCGGTCGCGGAGCGCGACGAGCAGCCAGAGCACGGCCTCGACGTCCTCGGCACCGGGTTCGAGGGCCGCATCGTCGACTGCGACGGCGAGTCGGGTGGGCGAGGGCTTGGCGCGCTCGACCGCGCGACGCGCGGCGAAGAACGCCGGGCCCGTCGAGGCGGCGGGGTCGTCGGCGAGCGTCGCTGCGCCGACGCCGACGCCGACGCTCCAGTCGCGCGTGCGGGTGAGGTCGAGGGCGATGTGCACGGCCGCGATGGCGTCGTCGGTCACGAGCTGCAGCTCGTCGCCTGCGAAGCGGGCGATGGGGGAGCGCAGCACGCGCGCCCATCGGTCGGTGAGCGCGGCGCGCATCTGCTCGACGTCGTCGGCGTGCGTCCGCGAGCCTCGGCGGTCGATCGTGAGCACGATCCGATGCATCGTCGCCTCCAGTCCTCAGGCTTGCGTCCGGTTCCGCAAGGCTACAGGCTTGTTTCACCTCGATCAAGGGTGGAGGCTTGATCTTCAGCGCAGCGCGATGGTCCGAGACGGATACGCTGGAGCACGTGCAGACCGCGCCCATCCAGCTCGACACGTCCTTCGAGACCGTGTGGGACGAGCTCGTCTATCGCGGCTCGGTGCACGTCTCGACCGACGCGGATGCGCTGCGCACCGCGCTCGGCGGCGAGCCCATCACCTTCTACTGCGGCTTCGACCCGACGGCGCCGAGCCTGCACCTGGGCAACCTGGCGCAGCTCGTCGTGATGCGTCGTCTGCAGCTGGCGGGTCACCGGCCGCTCGGCCTCGTCGGCGGGTCCACCGGCCTGATCGGCGACCCGAAGCCCACGAGCGAGCGACAGTTGAATGCGCGCGAGACCGTGGCGGAGTGGGTCTCGTACCTCCAGGGGCAGGTGTCGCGATTCCTCGCGACCGACGGCGAGAATCCGATGCGCCTCGTGAACAACCTCGACTGGACCGCGCCGCTCTCGACCGTCGACTTCCTGCGCGAGGTCGGCAAGCACTTCCGCGTCGGCACGATGCTGAAGAAGGACGCCGTCGCCGCGCGCATGGACTCCGACGAGGGCATCTCGTACGCCGAGTTCAGCTACCAGGTGCTGCAGGGCATGGACTACCTCGAGCTCTTCCGCACGTACGGCTGCACGCTGCAGACCGGCGGCTCCGACCAGTGGGGCAACCTCACGGCCGGGACCGAGCTCATCCGGAAGGCCGAGGGTGCGCACGTGCACGCGATCGGCACGCCGCTCATCACCGAGCCCGACGGGCGCAAGTTCGGCAAGAGCGAGGGCAACGCCGTCTGGCTCGACGCGAGGCTGACGACCCCGTACGCGATGTACCAGTTCTGGCTCAACCAGGACGACGCCATCGTGGTGCAGCTGCTGAAGTCCTTCACGTTCCTGCCGAAGGCGCGCATCGACGAGCTCGAGACCGCGGTCGCCGAGGCGCCCTTCCGTCGCGAGGCGCAGAAGGTGCTCGCCGCGGAGGTCACGGCCTACGTGCACGGGGAGTCCGCGACCCAGCAGGCGATGGACGCGTCGGCGGCGCTCTTCGGCTCCGGCGACCTCGCCGCGCTCGAGGCCGACACCCTCGAGGCGGCGATCTCGTCGCTCGAGCTCGTGACCGCGACCCCCGACGCGCCGCTGCTGCAGCTCCTGCAGGAGTCGGGGCTCGTCGACTCGCTCTCCGAGGCGCGACGCGCGATCGCCCAGGGCGGGGTGTCGGTGAACAACGTGCGCATCGACGACGAGGCCGCGACGCTCGAGGGTCGTCTGCTGCACGGCAGGTTCGCCGTGCTGCGTCGAGGCAAGAAGACGCTCGCCGGCGTCGACGCCGGCTGACCGCATCCGCACCGAAGGGGCTCCGCATCGCGCGGGGCCCCTTCGTGCATCCGCGGCGTGGGACACGCACGGGTCCGCGATGCCCGGTGCCCGCGACGGATCCCGAACCTGGGAGTCCGCTGCGACACGCCCGGGATCCGGTCGATTTGGGGGAGGGACGGGTTCGCACCGTAGTGTTCTAACTCGTCACCCCAAAGGTGCCCGGCCCGGAAGCGGCCAGGACCTCAAGCGGGACGACCTCCACTCAGAGTTGGCCGGCTGGTCTTGCACTTCGCTGCTGCCGCTCGTAAGGTGGAGAGCCACTCGACGCTCGTCGCACTCCTGGCACGGTTCGCACCGGGACAGGGAGCGACACGCCGGATTTGATCCGGCCGATTCGAGATGCTACCTTCGAGAGGTTGCCATCTCGCGGAGAGTCGCGTGGCGAACAGCAGGGCCTCGATGCAATCCCGGGAGGG
>NZ_VEFR01000020.1 GCF_007679035.1 Agrococcus jejuensis
GTTTCGTCGCCCTCGACGGACGCAATCCGTTCTTCGCCGACGTCGTCGCCGGGGCCGAGAACGAGGCCACCAGCCGTGGACTCGCGCTCCTGCACGGCAACAGCGATGAGGGCGCCGCGCGTGAGTCGCTGTACATCGACCTGTTCGAGCACCAGATGTAGGCCGGTCTGCTGATCGCCCCTTTCGGCGACGTCACCGCGAGATTGAAGCGCCTTCGGGCCCGCGGCATCCCCTCGGTGCTGATCGACAGGTTCTCGGCCGACGGCTCGGTCTCATCGGTGTCGGTCGACAGCGTCG
>NZ_VEFR01000021.1 GCF_007679035.1 Agrococcus jejuensis
CCTCCTCTCCCTCTTCCACCACCACCCCTTCCACGCCCCCATCCTCATCCCCCCCAACCCCTTCCACCCCCCGTCCAACCACATCCACCCCCACCCCTTCATCTCCCCCCCCCACTCCTTCCACCCCCCCTCCTCCAACCCCCACCCTCCTCCCATCCCCACCCCATCCACCACTCCAACCTCCCACCTCCCCCATCACACCCCACCGACCTCCCTCCTCACCCCACCCACCAACCCCATCCCCCGCCACATCCCCATCCCCCCTCCCCCAGCCCCTCCCCCCCCCCCCCCCC
>NZ_VEFR01000022.1 GCF_007679035.1 Agrococcus jejuensis
GTCGTACTCAGGATCCACTCAAGAGAGAATATGTTTTCGACTACAGGATTATTACCTTCTTTGATTCATCTTTCCAGATGATTCGTCTAACATGTTCTTTTGTAACTCCGTATAGAGTGTCCTACAACCCCAAGAGGCAAGCCTCTTGGTTTGGGCTATTCCCGTTTCGCTCGCCGCTACTCAGGGAATCGATTTTTCTTTCTCTTCCTCCGGGTACTTAGATGTTTCAGTTCCCCGGGTCTGCCTTCTCATATCCTATGAATTCAGATATGGATACCACTCCATTACGAG
>NZ_VEFR01000023.1 GCF_007679035.1 Agrococcus jejuensis
GGAGGGATGGCAGAGGCATGGAATGGCGGATTGTGGGGGGAGGTGCGCGGGGAGGTGGTCTGGGGGGGGGTGCTCGTGGTGGAGGGGGGGGTGCCTGCGGCGATGGGGGGGGTGGAGGGGGTCGTGGAGGAGGAGAGGGTGAGGGAGATGATGGTGAACGTGAAGGGGGTGGTGGTGTGGTGGGAGGAGGAGGAGGGGATGGTGGGGTAGGTGTGGAAGGAGGGTGGGGGGAGGGTGAGCGGCGGGGAGATGAGGGGTGCGGGGGGGGTGCAGATGGAGAAGGGGGAGG
>NZ_VEFR01000024.1 GCF_007679035.1 Agrococcus jejuensis
TGCCCCTCTCGCCATCTCCCCCCCGTACACCCCTCCACTCTTCATCCATTCCTTCCGGCTTCCACTCCCGCCCCCTCTACCACCCACACACCCCCTCCTCCCACCACCCCACCTCCCCCCTCCACCTCACCAGTCCCCACTCCCCCACCCACCCGACCTCCTCCACCCATCCCCTCCCCCACCTCATCCCCACCCACCTCCCCCCCCTCCCCTCCGGCCTCCCCTCCGACATCCCCCCCCCCACCCCCTCCCCCCCCCTCCACGCCACCCCCGCCCGCGCCATCCTCCC
>NZ_VEFR01000025.1 GCF_007679035.1 Agrococcus jejuensis
GATCGGGTGGGGGTTGGGGAGGTGTGTGAGGGGGATGGTGTGGGGGGAGAAGGGCGGGGCGTGGTGGTCGGGGTGGACGGGGATGGGGAGGTGGAGGTGAGGCTGGGGGGGAGGAGGGTGGGGTTGGTGGAGGGGAGGTGGTTGATGGGGGAGTTGTTGGGGGTGGTGGTGGGTGGGGTTGGGATGGGGAGGGGTGTGAGGGTGGTGATGGGGAGGAGGAGTGTTTGGGGGAGTGGGATGGTGAGTGGGAGTCGGGGGGTTGGGGGGTGGAGGGGGGGGGGAGGCGTG
>NZ_VEFR01000026.1 GCF_007679035.1 Agrococcus jejuensis
GGAGGTGGGGGAGGGGGGGGGAGGGGTCGGGTACCTGGTGGGGATCGGGGTGGGGAGGATGAAGGTGGGGGAGTGGATGGGGATGGTGGTGAGGAGGGTGGTGGTGGTGGAAGGGATGGTGTGGTTGAGTGGTTGAGGGTGGATGAGGGGATGGGGATGGTGAAGATGGGGGCGGGGTGGGTGAGGGTGAGGGAGGTGGTGTGGAGGCGGTCGTGGAGGAGGTGGAGGAGGGTGTAGGGGGTGGGGGTGGGGATGGGGGGGGTGGAGGGGGCGGGGGAGGGGTG
>NZ_VEFR01000027.1 GCF_007679035.1 Agrococcus jejuensis
AGGTCCCGGGGGTCGAGGAGGGACTCGATCGGGCGCCTCGCATCGGGGAGGTAGGCGAGCCCATGGTAGTCGTGGAGGTGGTGGTGGAGGAAGGGGTGGGACGGGGTGAGGGGGGGGTGGTGGGAGATGGGGTGGAGGATGTGGGGGATGGGGGTGTGGATGGGGTGGAGTGGTGGGAAGATGGTGGGTTGGAATGGGGTGGGGATTGGGTGGGTGGGGGGAGGGTTGGAGGGGTAGTGGGAGAGGTGGGTGTTGTTGGGGTAGGGCTTGTGGGTGGGGAG
>NZ_VEFR01000028.1 GCF_007679035.1 Agrococcus jejuensis
CGGTGCGGAGGGAGTGGGGCGGGAGCAGGGGTGGGGTGATGGTGGAGGGGAGGGTGGTGGGGAGGGAGAGGAGGGAGAGGATGAGGAGGAGGAAGGGGAGGAGGGGGAGGGGTGGGAGGATGAGGATGGTGTTGGGGATGATGGGGTGCGTTCTGTGTGGATGGGGATGGGTGAGGGGAGGGTGGGGATGAGCTGGGTGATGAACGGGATGAGGTCGCCTGGTGGGTGGAGCGCCGGGTTGGCGGTGAGGACGATCGGGGAGATGGATCGGATGAGG
>NZ_VEFR01000029.1 GCF_007679035.1 Agrococcus jejuensis
GAGAGGAGGAAGCGGGGGGAGAGGGAGAGGGGGAGGAGGGGGGGGGAGGGGAGGAGGGGGGGGGGGGGGGGGGGGGGGGGGGGGGGGGAGGGGGGGGAGGGGGGGGGGGGGGGGGGGGGGGGGGGGGGGGAGGGGGGGGGGGGGGGGGGGGGGAGGGGGTGGGGGGGGGGGGGGGGGGGGGGGGGGGGGGGGGGGGGGGGGGGGGGGGGGGGGGGGGAGGGGGGGGAGGGGGGGGGGGGGAGGGGGGGGGGGGAGGGGGGGGGGGGAGGGGATGGG
>NZ_VEFR01000002.1 GCF_007679035.1 Agrococcus jejuensis
GTCGGCCTGCTGGTCGGCGTCGCGCAGATCACGGCCGTCCCCGCCGAGTAAGGCACGCGGAACCACCGAAGGCCCGTCGCACACCACTGGTGCGGCGGGCCTTCGCCATGCCCGGACCCGCAGACGACGACAGGGCTCGTCGCACCCCCTGGTGCGGCGGGCCCTCGCCGCGTGCGGCGCGGGGACGACGAGAGGGCGCGTCGCACCATCGGTGCGGCGGGCCCCGCCGCATGCGGCGACGACGCGCCCAGCACTCCGGGATGGCACATGCCCACGGGGCCCGCGCCATCCCGCCTCGCCGCGCTCGACGAGTCAGTAGCCGGCGAACGCGTCCACGAGGACGCGGCGGGCGCCTGCGGCCTTGGCGATGCGCCGCAGCCTGCCCACCTGCTCCGACGACCCCGAGACGAGCACCTGTCGCTCGGCGAGGTCGGGCACGAGCGCACGCAGCCGATCGCCGTCGATGCGTCCCGTCTCGTGCTCCCACCGCGCGGGCATGCCCTCGGGCTCGGTGGGCGTCACCACGATGACGCGCGCATGGGCCTCGGCGAGCGCTGCCGCGAACGGCACGGGGTCGCCGTCGCGCACGAGCAGCACCAGCACGGTGTCGTCGTCGCCGGCGCCGAGATGCGACAGGAACGGCGTCACGCCGATGCCGGCTGCGACGAACAGACGAGGCTGCCCGGGCTTCGGCGTGAAGTCGCCGCCCTGTCGCGTGACGGCGACGGTGTCGCCGGGCGCCATGTCGAGCAGGTGCTGCTTGAACGACGAGATCGGTGCGGCGGCACGGATGCCCAGGCGCACCTCGGGCGAGCCGGGCGGGGATGCGACGCTGAAGACGCGCCGCTGGCCGCGCAGGTCGGCGCGGTGCGGCAGGCTCAGCTCGACCCACTGGCCGGGCCGGTGCGCGAGCTCGGGCTCGGCGACGAAGCGCAGGTCGACGAGGTCGCCGTCGCGCTCGAGGCCCGTGAGCCGCAGCAGCGTGCCGTGGCGCGCACCGAGCAGGAATGCGACGACGTTGCCGACGACGAGCGCGAGCGCGGGTCCCGGGTAGAAGGAGGCGACGCCGACCGGGATGCTCGCGACGGATGCGAGCGCGGGCACCGCGAGCAGCAGTCCGACGAGGGCGCCGATCGCGATGCGCTGCCACCGCAGCGGCGGGAGCGTGATGGGCTCCGAGAACATGAACGCGGCGAGGAAGAGCACGGGGCTCTGGCCGATGGCCTGCACGAACGCGGCACCGACGTCGCCCGTGAACGACGCGTACGCGAGGGTCTGCAGCACGACGCCGACGGCCACGAGCACGAGCGCGGGCGCGACGATGCGCGTACGCAGCAGCACGAGCGCGCCGCCGACGAGCGTGAGCGGCAGCAGCGGCAGCGCCGCGACCCACCACAGCTCGACGCCGACGCCCGACGTGAGCAGCGGCAGCACGATGCCCGCCACGACGAGCCCGACGGCAGCCGGGTTCGCGACGAGGCGTCCGCGCCACACGACGAGCACCTTCGCGGCCGCCGCGAGGGCGCAGACGGCAGCGACGACGGCGAGGTCGACGATGCCCGTCGGCGCATCCATGCTCGGCGGCGCCGCGATGAGCGCGACGAGGAGGCCCGTGATCGCGGCGCTCGGCACGTCCGCGGGGCGGCGCCCGATGCGTCCGAATAGCAGGCTCGCGACGATCGACACGACGACGGCGAGCGCCGCCGAGACGAGGATGCCGATGCCGTCGAACGTCAGCACGCCCGTGAGCGACAGCAGCGCCGCGAGCACGACGTGCGCCGCGAGGATCGCTCCCACGAGCACGTGCATGGGCACGGCGTCGAGCCGTGCGATGGGCGTCTTGGCGCTCACGCCGCCACCTTCCTGACGTGCAGCCCTGCTGCGAATCGGCCGGTCGCCTCGACCTGGCCGCCTGCGTACATCCTCGCGTGCTCGAACGACCAGTGGCGCGCGAGCAGCCCGACGGGCGCGAACGACAGCGCCGTCGCGATCGCGTCGGCGACCATGGCGCGCTCCGCGACGACCCACGTGCCGATGACCTCGTCGGTCGGGGCGCCCGTGCGGCCGTCGAGGATGTGGTGCCGCCCCGCCCAGCGGCGACGGTTGCCCGCCGAGGCGCAGAAGGCCTCGCCCTCGACCTCGACGACGCCGATCGCATGGCCGAGCGCCCGCGGATCCTCGAGCGCGACCCGCGTGGGGCGCCCCTGGTCGCCAGCGCCCGCGTGCCGCAGGTCGCCGGACGCGTCGACGACGCGGTCGTGGATGCCGTGGGCGTCGAGCACGTCGCCGACGAGGTCGACGAGCTGGCCCTTGCCTGCGGCGCCGACGTCGAGCACGAGCGGCGCCGTCGTGCGGATCGTCGTGCCCTCCCAGCGCAGCACGTCGTCCCACGCGGGCGGCGCCTCGGGCGCGAGGCCCGTGTCGGCGACGCCGTCGGCTCGGTAGCCGAGCCGTTCGAGCGATGCGCCGACGAGCGGCGTCACGGCGCCGTCGGTCACGTCGTGCAGCTGGCGGTAGAGCGTCGCGAGCTCCGCCGACTCCTGCGGCATCCGCACCTCGCCGGCCGCGCGGGCGAGCGGAGCGATCGCCGCGTCGGGCCGGAACCGCGACCAGGCTCGGTCGTAGGCGTCGATGCGGTCGCGGATCGCCGCGACGACCTCGTCGCCGAGCGGCTCCTGCGTGTCGATCGACCAGCGCGTGCCGATCGCGTCGAGCCGGAGCCGCGCAGGCATGCCTACGCGGCTGCCTCGTCGCGGATGGTCTCGAGCGCATCCTCGAAGCCGCCGCTCGTGAGGCTCGAGCCGCCGACGCGGTCGACCGACACGTCGTCGAGCGGCACGCCCACGACCTCGGCGGCGATGCCGTCGATGAACTCGCCCTGGTAGCGCAGCGAGTTCGGGTTCGTCGTCTCGGGATTCTCGACCTCGACGTCCTCGATCACGCCGTCGGCGAGCGTCACCGTGACGGTGATGGTCTCCTCGCCGCCCGGCGACGTGTACGAGCCGTCGGCCGAGTACGTGCCGTCGGCGTAGGCGCTCGATCCGGAGTCGGTCGTGGTGCCGTCGCTCGTCGACGTCTCGGGAGCCGTCGTCTCGTCGGTCGTGTCCGCGGGCTCGTCGGCGGTCGCGCAGGCGGAGAGGCCGAACGCTGCGAGGGAGGTCGTGGCGAGCGCGAGGGCTGCGCGGCGGCGAGGGGTCATGAGGGCTCCTGTCGTCGGGGGTCGTCGGTCACGGTATCCGTGAGGTTCGACGCGCCCGCCATCAGGCGCATTGGAGATTCCCATGATGCCCCATGGCGTCGCCGGGCAGACGGCCCTGTGCGCAGACGCCGCCAGCGAGTCAGACGAGTCCGACGGGCGCGACGCCCCAGCGCCCCGTCCATGTCTCCCCCGGCTCGAGCCACACGAGTCCCTCTCCCGAGTTCAGCGCATCGGCCGGGGCCGACATCGGCTCGACCGCGACGGCCTGATGCACGCCGTCGACGCCCGGGAAGTCGCGAGGCGTGAACACGACGGCGTAGCCGAAGGCCGAGTCCTGCCACAGGCGCACGCCGCGACCGGCGTCGTCGAGCAGCGTCGACGTCGCGATGCCGTCGACGTGCGCGACGTCGGCGAGCCCGAGGTCGAGGTCGAGCTCCGAGAGTCGACGACCGGCGCGCAGGTCGGCGCCCGCGGGCGCGTCCGCGTCGTCGACCGCGACGGTGCGCACGGGCAGCAGCCGCTCGTCGGCGATGAGCGCGGATGCCGCGGGCACCGTGAGCGTGAGCGCATCGGCGGGCGTGGCGCCGACGGCGAGGTACGGGTGGGCGCCGCAGGCCCACGGTGCACGGGTCGGGCCGGCGTTGACGGCCTCGTGCGTCACGGTGAGCCCCGTGTCGTCGACCTCGTAGCGCACGAACGTGTCGAGCAGGAAGGGGAAGCCGGGCTGCGGGTGGATGGTGGCCTGCAGCAGCACGAAGGCGTCGCCGTGGTCGAGCACGCGGTACGGGGCGTAGCGCAGCAGTCCGTGGCTCGCGTTGCCGAGTGCGGGCTCCGTCAGGGCGAGCTGCTGCGGGGCGCCGTCGAGCGTCCAGCGGCCGTCGCGCACACGACCGCCCCACGGCGCCATGACGATGCCCTGGCCCTTCGCGGGCCTCGCATCCTCGCGGAACGGCTCGACGAGGTCGACGTCGCCGAGCACGAGCTCGCGCAGGCCGGCGGCGACCTCGGTGACGGTCGCGCGCAGACGCACGCCGCCCAGGGTCGACGAGATGGTCAGCTGCTGGCCGGAGGGAGGTCGCACAGAGGCGATCCTACGGATCGGGCTAGGGTCGAGGGGTGACCCAGCCGAGCGCGTATCCGCCCGCCGCGTCCTTCCGCCCCGCGAGCGGCTGGCAGTTCGACGGGGCATCCGCCCCCGTCGCCGCGACGCCCTCGCGCCGCACGAGCCTCGTGCCCGGCATCGTGCTCGTCGTCGCCTTCCTCCTCATCGGGTCGCAGGGCGCCGCGAGCACCCTGAGCGTCGGCCTGCCGTCGGCGGGCGACCTCGCCGTCACCATCGCGCTGTGGAGCACGTCCGGCGTCGTGCTCGCCACGCTCTTCGCGGTCGCCTCGCGCGTCGTGTGGCTCGCGGTCGCCGCGGGCATCGCCGCGCTCGCGGACGCCATCGCCATCGCCGTGCTCCTCGCGATCGGCTCGGCGACGGGCTGGGATGCGGTGCAGCTGGTGCCGATCCTGCTCGCCGTCGCCGCCGCCGCGTTCGTCGCGTTGAGCGGCCGTGACGCCCAGGGTCGTGCTGCGCTGCTCATCGCCGCGGGCGCCGTGGCCCTCTTCTACGTCACCGCCGCCGCCGTGCAGGTGCTGCGCAGCGGCGACGCCGGCGACCTCGCGATGACGCTCGCGCGGTCGATGCCGATCGCGATCCTCGCGATCGCCGCAGCCCTCGCCCTGCACGGCGCGCGCTCGCGCATCGTGCCCGCCGTGCTCCTGTGGGCGCTCGCGGCGTCGCTGCTCGGCGCACCCCTGCTCGCGACGCTCGCGGGCTCGCCGCCCGTGCTCGCATCCATGCTCGTGCTCGTGCTGCGCGTGCTGCTCGTCGCAGGCGCCGGCGTGCTCGTGCTGCTCGCATCGCGCCGCTGACGCCGATCGGTACGCTCGCGGCATGACCGTCCACGAGCGCGCCACCGTCATCGTCCTGCCCGGCCGCGAGCCGCGCATCCCCGACTCGGCGTACGTGCTGCCCAACGCGGTGATCGCCGGCGACGTGCGGCTCGGCGAGCGCGTCGGCGTCTACCCCGGCGCGAGCCTGCGCGCCGAGGAGGAGCCCATCGTGATCGGCGACGACTCGAACGTGCAGGACTCGTGCTCGCTGCACGTCGACGCGGGCTCGCCGCTCACGATCGGGCAGCGGGTGTCGATCGGCCACAACGCCGTCGTGCACGGCTGCACGATCGGCGACGACGTGCTCGTCGGCATGCACGCGACCGTCATGAACGGCGCCGTCGTCGGCGAGGGATCGCTCATCGCGGCGGGTGCGCTCGTGACGCAGGGACAGGTGGTGCCCCCGCGTTCGCTCGTCGCCGGCGTGCCCGCGAAGGTGCGCCGCGAGGTCACGGACGACGAGCTCGCCTCGATCCACCGCAACGCGGCCGTCTACGTGGAGCGCACGGCGCAGTACCGCGCGCTCTGACCGGCGTGGAGGCGCACGGGCGCTGCACGCTGGGCTGCTAGAGCAGGGCGCGCTCGGCGGCGCTCACGACGTTGTCGAGGAGCATGACGCGTGTCATCGGCCCGACGCCGCCCGGCACGGGCGACAGCCAGCCGGCGACCTCGGCGACGCCGGGATCGACGTCGCCCAGCAGGCGCGCCTTGCCGTTGTCGAGCACGCGCTCTCGCGTGATGCCGACGTCGAGCACCGCTGCGCCCGGCGTGATCCAGTCCGGCTGCACGAGATGCGGTCGGCCGACCGCCGCGACGACGACGTCGGCCCTGCGCACGTGCTCGGCGAGGTCGGGCGTGCGCGAGTGCGTGAGCGTGACGGTGGCGTCGACGCCGCGGCGCGTGAGCAGCAGGCCGATCGAGCGACCCACGGTCAGGCCGCGGCCGATGACGCACACCTCGGCGCCCGACAGCGGCACGCCGTGGCGGGCGAGCAGCTGCACGCACGCGCTCGGCGTGCACGGCAGGGGCGCGTCGATCGGGCCCTGCACGCCCAGCACCAGCCTGCCGAGGTTCGTCGGATGCAGCCCGTCGGCATCCTTCGCCGGGTCGATCGCCTCGAGCATCGCCTGCTCGTCGAGCCCCGCGGGCAGCGGCAGCTGCACGATGAAGCCCGTGACCTCGCCCGCGTCGTTGAGGTCGCGGATGGCGGCGTGCACGTCGGCGTTCGTCGCCGACGCCGGCAGCTCGACGCGCACCGACGCGATGCCGACCTCGTCGCAGTCGCGATGCTTGCCCGAGACGTACGAGCGCGAGGCGGGGTCGTCGCCCACCATGAGCGTCGCGAGCCCGGGCGTCACGCCGACGCCCCGCAGGGCGTCGACGCGCGCTCGCAGCTCGGCCTTGACGGTCGCCGCGGTCGCGACGCCGTCGAGGCGCTGCGCGGTCACAGGGTGGGGTAGAGCGGGAACGCGCCGGCGAGCGCGTCGACGCGCGCGCGCAGCGCCTCGACGTCGGCACCCGGCAGCAGCGCGAGCGCGATGACGTCGGCGACCTCGCGGAACTCCTCGTCGCCGAAGCCACGGGTCGCGAGCGCGGGCGTGCCGATGCGCAGGCCCGACGTCACCATCGGCGGACGCGGGTCGTTCGGCACCGAGTTGCGGTTCACCGTGATGCGGATCTCGTGCAGGAGGTCCTCGGCCTGCTTGCCGTCGATCGCGGCGTCGCGCAGGTCGACGAGCACGAGGTGCACGTCGGTGCCGCCCGAGCGCAGCGTGATGCCGGCATCGGCCACGTCCTGCTGCGTGAGGCGCTCGGCGAGGATCTGCGCGCCGCGCACGGTGCGCTCCTGGCGCTCGACGAACTCCGGCTCGGCCGCGAGCTTGAACGCCGTCGCCTTGGCGGCGATGACGTGCATGAGCGGGCCGCCCTGCTGACCGGGGAACACGGCCGAGTTGATCTTCTTCGCGATGTCGGCGTCGTTCGTGAGGATGAAGCCCGAGCGGGGGCCGCCGATGGTCTTGTGCACGGTCGACGAGACGACGTGCGCGTGCGGCACGGGGCTCGGGTGGATGCCGGCGGCGACGAGGCCCGCGAAGTGCGCCATGTCGACCCACAGCAGCGCGCCGACCTCGTCGGCGATGGCGCGGAACGCGGCGAAGTCGAGCTGGCGGGGGTAGGCCGACCAGCCGGCGATGATGACCTTGGGCTGGTGCTCGACGGCGAGGCGACGCACCTCGTCCATGTCGACGCGGCTCGTCTCGGCGTCGACGCCGTAGGCGACGATGTCGTAGAGGCGGCCCGAGAAGTTGATCTTCATGCCGTGCGTGAGGTGGCCGCCGTGGTCGAGCGACAGGCCGAGGATCGTGTCGCCGGGGCGCGCGATCGCATGCAGCACGGCCGCGTTCGCCGAGGCGCCCGAGTGGGGCTGCACGTTGGCGAACGCTGCGCCGAAGAGCGCCTTCGCGCGCTCGATCGCGAGCGACTCGGCGACGTCGACGAACTCGCAGCCGCCGTAGTAGCGGCGGCCGGGGTAGCCCTCGGCGTACTTGTTCGTGAGCACGGAGCCCTGCGCCTCGAGCACGGCGACCGGCACGAAGTTCTCGGACGCGATCATCTCGAGGTACTGCTGCTGGCGGCCGAGCTCGTTCGCGAGCACCGCGGCGATCTCGGGATCGACCGTCGCGAGGGAGTCGTTGAAGGTCGAGGGAAGGCGGTCGGACACGCTGCATCTCCTTGGCAGTCGATCGGATGGCCCAGGCGCGCGACCGTGCAGTGGTCGGCCGCTCCCCGGTGGTCACCCACCCAAGCGCCAGTCGCGGCCGTCACCGATGCTACTCGTCGGCGCCGACGGCATCCACATGCGCGCCGCACGAGACGCGCGTCGGTGGCACGCTGGGGGCGTGCACGACGACGACCGGGGACGCGACGCCCTGCTCGCGACGCTGCATGCGGCGCGTGCGCACGTGCTGACGGCGATCGAGCCGCTCGACGATGCGCAGCTGCGCACCGCGACGCTGCCGTCGGGCTGGAACCCCATCGGCCTCGT
This sequence comes from Agrococcus jejuensis, assembly GCF_007679035.1. Lineage (GTDB taxonomy): Bacteria > Actinomycetota > Actinomycetes > Actinomycetales > Microbacteriaceae > Agrococcus > Agrococcus jejuensis_A. Next base: position 8,184 of record NZ_VEFR01000002.1, read on the forward strand.
GCGGCACCTGACGTACGGCGGCGAGCGGTACTGGTTCGAGGTCGTGGTGGCCGGCGGCGGTCTCGACTGGTGGCCCGCCGACGATGCCGCGCTCGACGCGGGCCGCCCGGCGGACTGGCGCGTCGCGCCGGACGAGTCGTGCGCCGAGGTCGTCGCGGCGTATCGCGCGTCGATCGCCGCCTCCGACGGCATCCTCGCCGCGACCCGTCTCGATGCCGCGCCGGTGCGACGCGAGCCCGACTGGCCGCCGGAGCGCTTCGCCGACGTGCGCTCGGTCGTGCTGCACGTGCTCGCCGAGACCCTCACGCACGCGGGGCATCTCGACGCGGCGCTCGAGCTGCTCGACCGGAGGCAGCGCCTCGTGCTCTGACGCCTCAGGCGTCGCGCGACGCGCGACGCGCACGGGCGAGCCGGGCGCCGTCGGCGAGCACGAGCACGAGTCCGATGACGAGGGCGCCCAGCAGCACGGCGGGCAGCGCCTGGATGCCGACGCCCTCGTAGACGAGCGCTCCGAGCAGCGCACCGCCGCCGATGCCGAGGTTGAAGCCCGTCGTGTACCAGGCGGTGGACGACTGCAGCATGTGGGTGGGCGACGCCTGCAGCATGCGCGTCTGCAGCAGCGGCGGCAGCGCCCCCATCGCGAGGCCCCAGAGGAGCACGGCCGCGAACGCCACCGACAGCGTGCTCGTGGCCGACAGCACGACGCACACGACGGCCATCACGAGCATGCAGCCGACGGCGCCCGCGAACGGCTTGCGCCCGAGCCACACCGAGACGACCGCGACGGCGAGCGCGCCCATGAGGCCGTACGACAGCAGCGCCGGGCTCAGCCACACCTCCGGCAGCTCGACGCGCTCGACGAGGTACGGGGTGATGTACGTGTAGAAGGCGTACTGGCCCAGCATGACGACGGCAGTCGCCGACACCGCGACGGCGACGCCGATCGCCGACCGGCCGGGCTCGCGCTGCGGCATCGCCACCGAACCCGTCTCGGTCGTGGCGACATCGGGCAGGTGGTTCACGGCGGGCAGCATGCGCCGCACGAGCACCGCGCCCGCGAGGCACGCGACGCCGAAGACCGCGAACGACCAGCGCCAGCCGAGCGCCTGGCCCAGCAGGGTCGACAGCGGCAGGCCGAGCACGAACGCGAGCGAGCCGCCTGCGCTCGTGATGCCGACGGCACGGTGGCCAGCGTCGCCGCATGTCGAACCTCGTGTCCTCGCACACCGTCGCTCAGACCGACGTGCCGCGCATGCGTGGCGCTGCCACGACGCAGGTGAGGTCGACGCGATGCTCGCCCGCATCCACGCACCGCGCTCGTCGCGCACGAGTCGCGCTGACGCGCGTGCCACCGGCATGCTCTCAGGCATTGCCGAATAGCGTTCGCAGCATGCAACCCGGTCCGCTCCTCATGCCCGACGAGATCGTCGAGCAGATGTTCTCGACGACCCGGTTCCGCGCGGGCTACGACCAGGATCAGGTCGATCACTGGCTCGACGGGGTCGTCGCGACCATGCGCCAGCACCTTGCGGGCTCCCACGAGGCGGGGCCGATCCGCGCCGACGACGTGGCCGCGGTGCAGTTCACGCAGACCAGGTTCCGCGACGGCTACGACATGGCCGAGGTCGACGACTTCCTCGACCGCGTGCACGCGACGCTCGCCGCGCTCGAGCGGGGCGAGCGTCCCAGCTGACTCCGCGTCAGCAGTCGGGCTGCCGACGCCGCTCGGCCCTCCCCGGATGACGAGCGCTCGGGCGACCGGCGTAGGGTGTGCGCATGGCAAGGGTGCCTGCGTGACGACGCTCAGCCCCTGGCTCGCGCAGCCGGGCAGCAGCGAGGAGCGCGCCGTCGTGCGCGCGTCCTGGGATCGTGCGCGCCGCGAGCGCCTCGCGCCCGACGTGTCGGCATCCCTCGCGCTCGACGACGACGCCCTCGCCGCCGCCCGTGCCGCGCATCCGCTCACCCCCGCGCTCCCCGTGATCTCGCGCCTGCTGCACCGGGATGCCGACGACGGCTCGGGCGTGCTCGTCGCCGTCGGCGACGCCATGGGGCGGCTGCTGTGGGTCGACGGCGACCGCAGCCTCAAGGCGCGCGGCGAGTCGATGCTGTTCGTCGCGGGCGCCGACTGGTCGGAGTCGCGAGTCGGCACGAGCGCGCCCGGCACCGCCCTCGCGATCGACCACGCCATCCAGATCCATCGCGCCGAGCACTTCGCCGAGGTCGTGCAGCCGTGGAGCTGCTCGGCCGTGCCCGTGCACGACCCCGAGCACGGCGGCCTGCTGGGCGTCATCGACATCACGGGTGGCAGCGAGGTCGTCGACCCGCACGTGCTGCCGCTGCTCGAGGCGACCGCCGCGGCCGTCGAGCGCGAGCTGCTCGTGCAGCGCCTCACGCACGCACGCGGCGCGCACCCGACCGAGGTGCCCGTGCTCGCGTGCCTCGGCGTCGACACCGGCATCGTCACCGACGGTCGCGAGCGCCGCCTCACGATGCGGCACACCGAGATCCTCGCGCTGCTCGCGCTGCACCCCGAGGGACTGTCGGGCGGCGAGCTCGCCGCGATGCTCTCGGAGCACGACGCCTCCCCCGTCACGCTGCGCGCCGAGATGACGCGCCTCAAGCGCGCGCTCTCGGGCGTCGTGCGCCTCGAGTCGCGTCCCTACCGGCTCGCGACGGCGCTCGAGACCGACGTCGACCGGCTGCTGTCGCTGCTCGACCGGGGCGCGCACCGCGTCGCCCTCTCCTGCTACCGCGGTCCGCTCGTGCCCGGCTCCATCGCCCCGGGCATCGTCGCCGCGCGCGACGAGATCGCCGGGCGGTTGCGCACCGCGATCCTGACCTCCGCCTCCTCGGAGGTGCTGTACGACTTCGCCTCGACCCACGGCCGCACCGACCGGGATGCGTGGATGCAGCTGCTGCATGGACTGCCTCCGCGCTCGCCCCGCCGCGCTGCGGTGGTCGAGCACCTGGAGCGACTGGACCGCGAGCTGGCCTAGCGCCGGGCCCACCCCATCCACCTGGTCGAGGAGCGCGCGAGCCCTCGGCGAGCACGCGTCACGAGACCGCGCGAGCGCTGCTCCCACCCACCCATGCGCACGGTCGCGCCGAGCGGACATCTCGCGAGGTCTCGTGACGGCTGCAGCCTTCGGCTGCGGCCTCCTCGACCGGCTGGTGCGGCGTGGCGTCGGCGGGCGCACCCCCATCCACCTGGTCGAGGAGCGCGCGAGCCCTCGGCGAGCACGCGTCACGAGACGGCGCGAGCGCTGCTCCCACCCAGCCATGCGCACGGTCGCGCCGAGCGGACATCTCGCGAGGTCTCGTGACGGCTGCAGCCTTCGGCTGCGGCCTCCTCGACCAGCTGTCGGGCTGCGGCCTCCTCGACCGGCTGGTGGTGCTGCGGCCCCCTCGACCGGCGCGTCACCCTGCAACCTCCTGCAACGTCGCCGCGCGTAGCGTGCCGCGCAACGGCAACCCGCCGGACAACGACGTCAGAGAGGGTGACCATGACCGTCTACGCCAGGCCAGGAGCTGAGGGCTCCGTCGTCTCGTACGAGAGCCGGTACGACCACTACATCGGGGGCCGGTACGTGCCGCCCGCCAAGGGGCAGTACTTCGAGAACCCCACGCCCATCACCGGCCAGACGTTCTGCGAGGTCGCCCGCGGCACGAGCGAGGACGTCGACGCCGCCGTCGACGCCGGCTGGAAGGCGTTCGCGACGTGGGGCAAGACGTCGCCGACCGAGCGGGCGAACATCCTCAACAAGATCGCCGACCGCATCGAGGAGAACCTCGAGGCGATCGCCGTCGCCGAGTGCTACGAGAACGGCAAGGCGGTACGCGAGTGCCTCGCCGCCGACATCCCCCTCGCGGCCGATCACTTCCGCTACTTCGCCGGCGCCCTGCGCGCGCAGGAGGGCGGCATCTCCGAGCTCGACGGCGACACCGTGGCGTACCACTACCACGAGCCGCTCGGCGTGGTCGGGCAGATCATCCCGTGGAACTTCCCCATCCTCATGGCCGTGTGGAAGCTCGCGCCCGCGCTCGCCGCCGGCAACTGCGTCGTGCTCAAGCCCGCGGAGCAGACCCCCGCATCCATCCACCTGCTGCTGTCGTTCATCGAGGACCTCATCCCCCCGGGCGTGCTCAACATCGTCAACGGCTTCGGCATCGAGGCAGGCGCCCCGCTGGCATCGCACCCGCGCATCCGCAAGATCGCGTTCACGGGCGAGACGACCACGGGCCGCCTGATCATGCAGTACGCGTCGGAGAACCTCATCCCCGTCACGCTCGAGCTCGGCGGCAAGAGCCCCAACGTGTTCTTCGAGGACGTCGCGCGCGAGAAGGATGCCTTCTACGACAAGGCGCTCGAGGGCTTCGCGTTCTTCGCCCTCAACCAGGGCGAGGTGTGCACGTGCCCCTCGAGGGCGCTCATCGCGTCGTCGATCTACGACGGCTTCATCGCCGACGGCCTCGACCGCGTCGCCAAGGTCAAGCAGGGCAACCCGCTCGACACGGACACCATGATCGGCGCGCAGGCGTCGAACGACCAGCTCGAGAAGATCCTCAGCTACATCGACATCGGCAAGCAGGAAGGCGCGGAGCTGCTCACGGGCGGCGAGCGCGTCGACCTCGGCGGCGACCTCTCGGGCGGCTACTACGTGCAGCCGACGGTCTTCAAGGGACAGAACCGCATGCGCGTGTTCCAGGAGGAGATCTTCGGCCCCGTCGTGTCGGTGACGACGTTCGACGGCTTCGACGAGGCCATCGAGATCGCCAACGACACCCTCTACGGCCTCGGCGCCGGCGTGTGGAGCCGCGACGGCGCCCAGCTGTACCGGGCCGGTCGGGCGATCGAGGCGGGCCGCGTGTGGTCGAACACGTACCACCAGTACCCGGCGCACGCCGCGTTCGGCGGCTACAAGCAGTCGGGCATCGGCCGCGAGAACCACAAGATGATGCTCGACCACTACCAGCAGACGAAGAACCTCCTCGTCTCGTACGCCGAGGGGCCCATGGGCTTCTTCTGATCGGCGCCGGGCTGTCGACGACCCTCGGCAAGCCCTCGCCACGCGCGGTCCGCGGTGCCATCCTGGTGCCGCGGGCCGCGTCCCGCATCCGTCCTCAGGAGGTCGACGATGACCGAGTCCACGAACCCCGCCACGATCGAGCGCGTCGCGCTCACCGAGGCCGCAGCCGACCTCATCCGGCAGCTCGTCGCCGCCCACGGACCCGTGATGTTCCACCAGTCGGGCGGATGCTGCGACGGCTCCGCCCCCATGTGCTACCCCAAGGGCATGTTCCGCACCGGGCAGCAGGACGTGCTGCTCGAGGAGCTCGCGATCGACGGCGTCGACGAGCCCGCGCCGTTCTACATGAGCGCGTCGCAGTACGCCCTGTGGAAGCACACGCACATCACCGTCGACGTCGTGCAGGGCCGCGGCTCGGGCTTCTCGCTCGAGGCGCCGGAGGGCAAGCGCTTCCTCATCCGGTCGCGCATCTTCTCCGACGACGAGTACCGCTCGCTCGTCGACGCGGGCGTGCTCACCGCCTGACGCATCGCGTCGACGACGCTGCGGCCGGCCGGCCCTCGTCCTAGCCGAGCACGGTCGGCACGAGCGCCTCGGCCAGCGCCGTGCCCGTCGCGACGGCCTCGATCGCGGTGACGCGCAGCAGGCGGTCACCGGCCGCGGCCCACGTCGTGCCCACGGTGCCGAAGTCGTCGACGCCCGACTCCTGGTCGGAGCGCACCTCGTGGCCACCGACCGTCGTCGACGCCCACTCCCCCGACTCGTCCCACGCGTCGAGCTGCTCGTCGTCGACCTGGAAGACATCCACGACGACGAACACGTCGCCGGCCGTCGCGGGCGTCCACGCGCACGTGAGCGCAGGCTCCGGCAGCGCGACGTCGCGGCTCCACGAGTCACCCGACGCCTGCCACTCCTGCGCGTTCGGCACGAAGCCGGCAGCGTCGGCGGCCGCTGCCGTGCTCGGCGAGTCGAGCTCGCCGCACAGCTGCGGCATCGGGGGCAGCGTCACCGGCTCCTCGATGGGCTCGCCGCTCGTCGACGCCTCGTCGCTCGGCGCCGTGGTCGGCGTGCTCGTGCCGGTCTCGTCGGGAGCGAGCGCGCCCGCCTGGCATCCCGTGAGGGATGCGATGGCGAGCGCGGTGACGAGCGGGAGCAGCAGGCGACGGCGCATGTCCCCCATGATGCCGCGTGCCGCTGGCCGGTCGCTGCAGCAGGCGTCCAGGCCGCGGACGACCATGAGGCATGCCGTCTCATCGCCTCGCCGTCCTGCCGCTCGTCGCTGCGCTGCTGCTGGTCGGATGCGCATCGTCGGCGGAGACGCCGGGGTCCGCATCGCCGGAGCCCTCGACGACGCCGTCGCCGAGCGCGACCCCGAGCGCGACGCCGACCCCCGCAGCAGAGCCGGCCGCGCAGCCGACCTTCGACCCGTCGCCCTTCGGGCCGAGCACGACGATGACCGACGAGGACGTGCAGGTCCTCCTGCCGTCGAACGCCGACGTCCCGGCCGGATGGGTGTCGCAGTTCGTCGACTACGGCCTGGCCTTCTCGCCGGAACCGGCGCCCTGCGGACCGGGCTTCTGGTACGTGACCGGCTTCCCGCTCGAGACCGAGGCGGCCTTCGCCTCGATCCGCTGGGCCTCGAGCGGCGACGTCCCGGCACCGCCCTTCCCGACCGGCATCACGACGAGCATCTGGGCGACCCCGGACGCCCCGGGCGCGTTCGAGCGCATCGCGACCGACCTCGCCACGTGCACGAGCGCCGACATCGACGATCCGCAGTCGCTGCCGACGACGTTCGAGGCCCCCGCGGGCCACGGCGCGGTATGCGGCGGCCTCGCGACGACGCGCGAGGGCACGACGGTGACGAGTCGCACCGTCTTCTGCTGGGCATCCGCGGGAGAGCTGCTCGTGCAGGTGCTGTACTGGCAGACGTTCGAGCCGCAGGTCGTGCTCTCCGACGCCGAGATCCGCACGGCGTTCGACGCAGCCCTCGCCCGGGCACTCGGCTGACGTGCCGCGCGCCGCGTCGGCGCGCGCACTCCTAGACTCTTGCCTCGTGCCGAATCACTGGATCCTCTCGTTCGCGTGCGACGACCGCGCGGGCATCGTGCACGCCATCACGGGGGCGATCGTCGCGTGCGGCGGCAACATCACCGAGTCGCAGCAGTTCTCGTCGGCGGACACCGACCGCTTCTTCATGCGCCTGCAGGTCGAGGCGGATGCGCCGCGCGAGGACTTCGAGCGCGAGCTCGCCCCCATCGTCGAGCGGTACGACATGCAGTGGCAGCTCGACGACGTGGGGCGCCCGCTGCGCACGCTCGTGCTCGTGTCGAAGGCTGCCCACTGCCTCAACGACATGCTCTTCCGCCAGCGCGCGGGCCAGCTGACCGTCGACATCCCGCTCGTGCTGTCGAACCATCCCGACCTCGGCGACCTCGCCGCGTTCTACGACGTGCCGTTCGAGCACGTGCCGGTGACCGACGCCGCGTCGAAGGCCGCGTTCGAGGCGCGGGTGCTCGAGGTCGTCGAGCAGCACGACGTCGAGCTCGTCGTGCTCGCCCGCTACATGCAGATCCTCTCGCCGGAGCTCTGCGAGCGCCTCGCCGGTCGCATCGTGAACATCCACCACTCGTTCCTGCCGGGCTTCAAGGGCGCGAACCCATACCGCCAGGCGCACGCGCGCGGCGTGAAGCTGATCGGCGCGACGGCGCACTTCGTCACGAGCGACCTCGACGAGGGGCCGATCATCGAGCAGAACGTCGTGCGCGTCGACCACGCGCATTCGCCGGCGCAGCTCATCGCGATCGGGCAGGACGAGGAGTCGCGCACGCTCACGAAGGCGGTGCAGTGGTTCTCGGAGGATCGCGTGCTGCTCGACGGGCAGCGCACCATCATCTTCCGGTGACGCCGGAGGGATCGGGTTCGAGCGACGGAGGAGCCCGAGCCCGATGCCGGAGGGGTCACGGTCGAGGAGGCCGCGAGCGCAGCGAGCAGCCGTCGCGAGGCCGCACCACGCCGCACCGCCGATTCCGCACCTGTCAGGGCGCAAGTCCTATGCATTCCGTCGTCCGGACCCCCATACTGGGTGGCATCCGGTAGCGAAGGAGCGCGATTCCATGGAGTATCAGGTCGTCAACCCGTCCACGGGCGAGACCGGCGAGGTGCATCCCACCGTCACCGCCGACGAGCTCGAGACCGCGATCGCAGGAGCGTGGAGCGCGTGGCACGTGCTCGCCGCCGAGTCGGTCGCCGATCGCGCAGCCCGCATCGCCAAGGTCGCCGACCTGCACGAGGAGCGCGTCGAGGAGCTCGCCGCGATCATCATGCGCGAGATGGGCAAGCCGAAGAGCCAGGCCACGGGCGAGGTCGAGTTCGCCGCCGCCATCTACCGCTGGTACGCCGACCACGCCGAGGAGCTGCTCGCGGACCTGCCGCTGCAGACCGACGACGGCCGCGCCGTCGTGCGCAAGTCGTCGATCGGGCCGCTGCTGGGCATCATGCCCTGGAACTTCCCCTACTACCAGGTCGCCCGCTTCGCAGGCCCCAACCTCGTCGTGGGCAACCCGATCCTGCTGAAGCACGCACCCCAGTGCCCCGAGTCGGCCCTCGCGATCCACGCGATCTTCGCCGAGGCCGGCTTCCCCGTCGGCGGCTACACGAACGTGTTCCTCACGAACGACCAGGCCGCCGAGGTCATCGCCGACCCGCGCGTGCGCGGCGTCTCGCTCACGGGCTCCGAGCGCGCGGGTGCCGCCGTCGCCGAGGTCGCGGGCCGCAACCTCAAGAAGGCCGTGCTCGAGCTGGGCGGCTCCGACCCGTTCATCCTGCTCTCGACCGACGACCTCGACCAGGTCGTCGAGGACGCGGTCAACGCGCGCCTCGACAACACGGGCCAGTCGTGCAACGCCGCGAAGCGGTTCATCGTGCACGAGGACCTCTACGACGCGTTCGCCGAGAAGATGACGGCGAAGATGGCGGAGCAGGCTCCCGGCGCACCCGACGACGACCTCCTGCTGGGCCCGCTGTCGTCGAAGGCGGCCGCCGACCGCCTCGAGACGCAGATCGAGGCGGCGATCGCCGCCGGCGCCACGGCGCTGCTGCGCGGTGCCGCGCCGCACGGCGACGGCGGCGCGCACGTCGGCACGACGGTGCTCGCCGACATCGCACCCGAGAACCCCGCCTACCAGCAGGAGTTCTTCGGCCCCGTCGCGTCGCTCTACAAGGTCGCGAACGAGGACGAGGCGATCGAGGTCGCCAACGCCACGCCGTTCGGCCTCGGCTCGTACCTCTACACGACCGACGAGTCGCAGGCGTCGCGCCTGGCCGACCGCATCGACGCCGGCATGGTGTTCGTCAACGCGGTGCTCGCCGACGAGGCCGGCCTGCCGTTCGGCGGCGTCAAGCGCTCGGGCACGGGCCGCGAGATGGGCGTGCTCGGCATCGAGGAGTTCCTCAACAAGAAGGTCGTGCGCCTGCCGTAGGCACGGGATCGCACGCTCGGATGGGGCGCGTCGGCTGCGGCCGACGCGCCCCATCGTCGTGCGAGGGAGACTCGGGCCGGCCCCGGAGCAAGGTTCATCGAATCGTCACGAACGGCACGGACGTGTCGTCGCAGGTTCTGGCTAGGTTGAGCGGCAACCCCCGACCACCGGACCTTGGACCACGCATGCCTCAGGCCCTCCGACGCTCGCTGAGCGTCGCCACCGCGACAGCGCTCGCGGCATCCGCCCTCGTGGCGCTGGGGGGTGCCGGCGTCGCGAACGCCGCCGCCTACCCGACGATCAACGAGTTCTCCGCGAGCACGACCGGCAACGACGTCGAGTACATCGAGCTGCACGCGACGCCCGGCACCGACCTCACCGGCCACTCGCTCGTGGTCGTGCGCGGCGACGTCTCGGCGAACCTCGGCACCGTGCTGCGCAGCTACCCGGTCGCCGGCACCACCGACGCGAACGGACTGTGGCTGCTCGAGCTGCCCGCGAACGACCTGCAGAACGGCTCCATCAGCATCCTGCTCGGCACCGGCACCGCACCGGCCGTCGGCGCGGATGTGGACGCCGACGACGACGGCGTCATCGACGCAGCCCCCGGCTTCACGATCGTCGACGGGGTCGGCGTGAACGACGGCGGCATGAACGACGCCGGTCAGCGCGACGTCGTCTACGCGGAGACCTCGCTCGGCGTCGCCTACGACGGCCTCCCCTTCGCGCCCGGAGGCGCGAGCCGCATCCCCGACGGCACCGACACGAACTCGGCCGCCGACTGGGTGCGCAACGACTTCGATCTCGCCGGCATCGGCGGGGCCTCGGGCACGATCGTCGACGGCGAGGCGTACAACACCCCCGGCATCCTCAACCGCACCTTCGCCGACGGTCCGCCGCCGGTCGACGAGCTCGATCCCCTCGAGTGCGACGCCCCTGGCGTGACGCTCATCAGCGCCGTGCAGGGTGCCGGCGACGCGAGCCCGATCGTGGGCTCGGCCGTCGAGGTGCAGGGCATCGTCGTCGCCGTGCAGCCGGACCTCCTGGGCTTCGTCGTGCAGGAGGAGCTCGCCGACCAGGATGCGGACGCGCTCACGAGCGAGGCCGTCTTCGTCTACGACGTCGACGCCGCCGCTGACGTCGCCGTCGGCGACGCGGTGCGGGTCGGTGGCGAGGTCGCCGAGGAGGCGGGACTCACCCGCCTCGAGATCACGGGCATCGGAGGCTGCGCCGAGGCACAGACCCTGCCGCCCACCACCGAGGTCTCGCTGCCGCTCCAGAGCCCCGAGTCGCTCGAGAGCATGCTCGTCACGGTGCCGCAGACGCTGTCGGTGATCGAGACGTTCGAGTACGCGCGCTTCGGCACGATCGTGCTGGGCACCGATCGCCAGTTCCAGCCGACCGCGCTCTTCGCACCCGGCTCCGCCGAGGCCGTCGCGCTCGCGGCATCGAACTCGGCGAACCGCCTCATCCTCGACGATGCGAGCATCCTCCAGAACCCGGTGACGCCGCTGCACCCGAACGGGCAGCCCACCACGCTCGACAACCTGTTCCGCGGAGGCGACACCGTCGCGAACGTCACCGGCACGCTCGACTGGCGCATCACCGAGGCCGGCGACGCCGACTGGCGCATCCAGCCCACCGAGGGCGCTGACTACACGGCAGCGAACCCGCGCCCAGAGGTGCCCGACGTGGGCGGCTCGCTGCAGGTGGCATCGTTCAACGTGCTGAACTACTTCACGACGCTCGGCTCGCGCGGTGCCAACAGCGCCGCCGAGTTCGACCGCCAGGAGGCGAAGATCGTCGCCGCGATCCTCGAGCTCGACGCCGACATCGTCGGCCTCATCGAGATCGAGAACAACGGCACCGCCGTGCAGACCCTGGTCGACGCCCTCAACGAGGCCGCGGGCTCGGAGGTGTACACGCCCATCATCACCGGGCTGCTCGGCACCGACGCCATCACGCAGGCGTTCATCTACAAGGCCGACGTCGTGACGCCGCAGGGCGCCTTCGCAGCGCTCGACGGCGACATCGACCCGCGGTTCGACACCGACCGCAACCGGCCCGCGCTCACGCAGACGTTCGCGCAGAACGTCGACGGCGCGCTGCTCACCGTGTCCGTGAACCACTTCAAGTCGAAGGGCTCCGCCTGCAGCGGCGAGCCCATCGACGCGAACGGTCAGGGCGAGTGCAACCCCACTCGCACGCTCGCAGCGGAGGCGCTCGCCGACTGGCTCGCGACCGATCCGACGGGTGCCGACACCGACGACGTGCTCGTCATCGGCGACCTCAACTCGTACGACCACGAGGATCCGATCGTCGCGCTCGAGTCCGCCGGGTTCGTCGACCTCGAGGAGCGGTTCCAGGGCGAGGAGGCGTACTCGTACGTCTTCGACGGCCAGCTCGGCTACCTCGACTATGCGATGGCCACCGACTCGCTCGTCGACTCCATCACGGGCGCGCAGGCATGGAACGCGAACTCCGACGAGGTGCCGATCCTCGACTACAACCTGGAGTTCAAGTCGCCGGCGCAGGTCGCGCTCTTCGCGCCCGACGCGTACCGCGCATCCGACCACGACGCCGTGCTCGTCGGGCTCACGCTCGACCCGCCGACCGTCGAGGAGCCCGCGGTGTCGACCCTCGCGGGGCCGAACCGCTACGCGACGAGCGCCGCAGCCTCGGCTGCGCAGTTCGAGCCGGGCACCGACGTCTACCTGACGGCGGGCGAGGGCTTCGCCGACGCGCTCGCCGCCGGGCCCGCCGCAGCGCACGACGGCGCGAGCCTGCTGCTGACTCCCTCGGCGTCGCTGCTGCAGGTGACGCTCGACGAGATCGAGCGTCTCGCCCCGTCGTCGATCACGATCGTCGGCGGCGCGGCAGCCGTGTCGCCCGCCGTCGAGGCGCAGCTCGCCGCCGCATGGCCGGAGGTCGAGATCACCCGCATCTCGGGCGCCGACCGCTACGCGACGGCCGCCGCGGTCGCGACGGAGGTGTTCGGCACCGCCGACACCGCGTTCGTCGCGAGCGGCGCCGACTTCGCCGACGCCCTGTCGGCGAGCGGCGTCGCGGCGACCCTCGCCGATGCGCCCGTGCTGCTCACGATGCCGACGGGCCTGCCCGCCGGCACGGCGGAGGCGCTCGACGCGCTCGGCGCGTCCGAGATCGTCGTCGTGGGAGGCCGCGTCGCGATCTCCGACGGCGTCGTGCGCGAGCTGCGCGCCTACGGCACGACGACGCGCGTCGCCGGCGCCGACCGGTACGCGACGAACGCCGCCCTCGTGGGCGCGTACGTCGAGCCGACCGACCCGCAGACGATCGTCGTCGCCTCCGGTGGCGCCTTCCCCGACGCCCTGTCGGGCACGGCGATCGCCGGAGCGACGGGCGGCCCGCTGCTGCTGTCGGTGGGCCAGTGCGTGACGATCGACGTCGAGGACTCCATCGCCGGCTTCGCGCCGGCCGTCGTGCTCAACGTCGGCGGCCCCGCCGTGCTCTCGCCGGAAGCATGGCGCACGGCCTGCTGACGCGAGCCTGACGACGAGGAGGGCGGCATCCGGGCGACCGGATGCCGCCCTCCTCGTCGTGCGGTGCGCCGCGTCAGCGGAAGTCGCGCGACGGCGGCGCCGCCGCGTCGAACGGCTCGATCTGGTCGGCCATCATCGTCACGACCCCCTGCGAGTGCTGCAGGATGCCGCGCACCTTGAGCGCCGCCGAGTGCTTCGCGATGCTGCGGTACCGCTTCCAGAGCCCGACCGAGCAGATGACGTTGAGCATGCCGGTCTCGTCCTCGATGTTCATGAACGTGACCCCCTGCGCCGTCTGCGGCCGCTGCCGGTGCGTGACGATGCCCGCCGCCCACCGCCGACGCCCGGGCTCGAGATCCGCCAGCCGCGCGATGGGCACGACGCCCGCAGCCTCCAACGCCACCCGCGCATGCCGCACGGGATGGTCGTCGGGGCTCACGCCCGTCGCCCAGATGTCGAGCGCCGTCTGCTCGGCCTCCGACAGGATCGGCAGCAGCGGCGGCTGCACCGTCACCGACGTGCCCTCGAGCTGATCCTCGCGCTCGGTGGATGCGGGCGCCGCGAGCCACAGCGCCTCGCGGCGCTCGAGCCCGAGGCTCTCGAAGGCGCCTGCGGTCGCGAGCGACTCGAGCTGCCTGCGATCGAGCCGCGCCCGCCTCGCGACGTCGTCGATGCCCGTGAACGGCGACTCGTCGCGTGCCGCGACGATGCGCTCGGCGTCGGCCTCGCTCACGTGCGCGACGCTCGACAGACCCAGCCGCACCGCGAACCCCCGATCGCGGCGGTGCCGCGCGTGGTCGTTGGGGCCAGGCGTCCACGGCACCTCGGGCTGATGGTGCGCGAGGCAGGCGTCGTCGCCCGCGACGCGGTCGCCGCGCGCCTCGAGGTCGGCCGTCGCCGCCGAGCGCACGATGTCGGGCCCGAGCACCTCCACGCCGTGCCTGCGCGCATCCGCGCTCAGCGTCTGCCCCGACCAGAAGCCCATGGGCTGCGCCCGCAGCAGGCCGGCGAGGAACGCCGCCGGGTGATGCAGCTTCAGCCACGACGACGCGTACACGAGCTTGCCGAAGGCGAGCGAGTGCGACTCCGCGAAGCCGAAGCCCGCGAACGCCTCGATCTTGCGCCAGATGCTCTCGGCCAGGTCGCCGACGATGTCGTTCGCCTGCATGCCCGCGAAGAGCCGATCGCGCAGCTGCGCGACGCGCTCCTTGCTGCGCTTCGACGCGATCGAGCGCCGCAGCTCGTCGGCCGCGGCCGCGTCGAAGTTGCCGACGAGCACGGCGATCTGCATCAGCTGCTCCTGGAACAGCGGCACGCCGAGCGTGCGCGCCAACGCATCCTCGAGCAGCGGATGCGGATACGTGATCGGCTCCTGCCCGCTGCGCCTGCGCAGGTACGGATGCACGGCGTCGCCCTGGATGGGACCAGGGCGGATGAGCGCGATCTCGATGACGAGGTCGTAGAACGAGCGCGGCTTGAGCCTCGGCAGCGTGGCGAGCTGCGCCCGCGACTCGACCTGGAAGACGCCCACGGCATCCGCCTCGCACAGCATGTCGTACACGCCCGCCTCCTCCGCGGGGATCGTCGCGAGCGTCCACTCCTCGCCGAGGTGCTGCCTGGCGATGTCCATCGTGTGCTGCATCGCGCCCAGCATGCCGAGCCCCAGCAGGTCGAACTTCACGAGGCCCATCCACTCGCAGTCGTCCTTGTCCCACTGCAGCACCGTGCGCGCCTCCATGCGCGCGGGCTCGATGGGGCTCACGTGGCCCACGGGCTCCTTCGTGAGCACCATGCCGCCCGAGTGGATGCCGAGGTGACGGGGCGAGTGCAGGAAGTCGTCGGCGAGCGACAGCACGGGATCGGGGATGCCCTCGGTGCCGTCGACCGACGGCGCGCTCCACCCCTCGACGCGCTTCGACCACGCGTTCTGCTGCCCGACGGCGTAGCCGAGCGCCTTCGCCGCGTCGCGCACCGCCGACTTCGGCCGGTACGTGATGACGTTGGCGACCTGCGCCGCGTTGCGACGGCCGTACCGCTCGTAGACGTGCTGGATGACCTCCTCGCGGCGCGCGGCGTCGAAGTCGATGTCGATGTCGGGCTCCTCGGTGCGGATCATCGAGATGAACCGCTCGAACGGCAGCCGGTAGAGGATCGGGTCGACGGCCGTGATGCCGAGGATGAAGCACACGGCGCTCGCCACCGCCGAGCCGCGGCCCTGGCAGAGAATGCCGCTGGCGTGGGCGAAGTCGGCGATCTCGCTCACGATGAGGAAGTAGCCGGCGAAGCCCTTGTCGTCGATGAGGCGCAGCTCGTGGGCGAGGCGCTCGTCGACCGCCCGCTGGTCGACGTGCGGGTCGTCCGCGGGATAGACGCGGCCGCGGCGCTCGGCGACGAGCTGCCGCAGCCTCGACATCTGCGTGTGGCCCTCCGGCACCTCGGTGTCGGGCAGGCTCGGACTCGCGGCGCGCAGGCCGAACGCGAGGTCGCGGCCGATGGCGGCTGCGCGCTCGACGACGCCGTCGAACTGGCGGAAGCGCCACGCCATCTCGGCGCCCGACCGCAGCCGGGGCACGCCGCCGGCGGGCAGCCAGCCGTCGAGCTCGTCGATGCTGCGGCGGGCGCGCACCGCCGCCATCGCATCGCCCAGCAGCTGCTGCCTCGGGCTCGCGACGTGCGCGTTCGTCGTCGCCACCACCGGCAGGCCGCGTCGCTCGGCGAGGGCCTGGAGCGCCTGGTTGCGCTCGCCGTCGTCGGGCAGGCCGAGGTCGGTGAGCTCGACCATGACGCCGTCGCGGCCGAAGAGCGACACGAGCCGGTCGAGCTCGACGCCCGCCGCGTCCGCCCCCTCCCGCTCGAGCGCGCGGCGCACGGCGCCCTTGCGGCATCCCGTGGACACCATCCACTCCCCCGCACGCTCGGCGACCTGCTCGAGGTGCAGGATGGGGCGGCCCTTCTCGCCGCCGGCGAGGTAGCCGTCGGTGAGGGTCGCCGCGAGCCTGCGATACCCCTCGGGGCTGCGGGCGAGCACGAGCAGATGGTCGCCGACGGGGTCGGCGACGCCCTGCTGGGGCTCGGGCAGCTCGAGGCTCAGCTCGGCGCCGAAGATCGTGCGCAGGCCTACGTGGTCGGCGGCCTCGGCGAAGCGCACGGCGCCGTAGAGCCCGTCGTGGTCGACGAGCGCGAGGGCCTCGAGGCCGAGCGCCGTCGCCTCGGTGACGAGCTGCGCGGGGCTCGAGGCGCCGTCGAGGAACGAGTAGTGCGAGTGAGCGTGCAGCTCGGCGTACGGCACGACCCGCTCGGGATCGGGGCGCGTGCGGCGCTCGCGCGGCTCGGGGTTCGGCGTGAGCGACGGCGCCTCGGTGGCGCGGCCGTCGAGGATCGCCTCGAGCTCTCGCCACGGCATCGGCGGATTGCGCCAGCCCATCGCTCGGCCCCCTCCTGCTGCGATGCGGATGCGGCGCATCCGCTGCTCTCGTGCTGCGTGGGATGCGGGTGCATCCACGTCGTGCGCATCGGGCCGGCCTCCGCGATGGTGCGCTGCGACGATACGCCTGGATCGAACGTATGTTCGACCTCCGACGCGAACTCGCCTCAAGCCCTGGTCGAGGGTTCGGGCCACTTCCGGTCGATGAGTGGTCACTCGATGTCGCCGACACGCCGCTACGGCGACATCGACTGACCACTGTCGGCAGGGGGAGGGATGCGCGGTCGGGGCACGGCGACGGCGCGCCTGGTCGGTCGTGTCGGAGGTCGGTGCCACCCTCGTGCCATGACCGATCAGCACGACGAGCTCGAGCTCCAGCTCTGCGAGAGCGCGTGGTGCACGGCCGCCTTCGTGCCCGAGGAGGGCTTCGGCGGTCGGTGCCCCGCATGCCTCGCGGTCGCCGACGAGCACCACGCCTACGGCCACGCGACGGTGGTCGACGACTGCCTCGTGTGCGACCGCATCCCGAGCCTCGGCGCGGCGCGGTCGCGAGTCCGCTCGGCGAGCGCGGCGTAGCCGCACCACGACGCGACGTCGGCCGCGCGCGGTCGCGCGTCAGCCCTGTCGAGCAGGCTTGGCCGCTGCTGCCGAACCATCAGCGCGCTCGGCGATGAACGCGTCGATCACCGCCTCGGCGATGCCCGCTCGCACGAGCACGTCGCGCTCGTCGCGCGAGAGCGTGGGCCGCTGACGATCGACGCGCAGCTCGAGCTCGCGCATCCAGTCGTCGCCCGCACGCAGCGTCCTGGCGAACGCGGCGCGCTCGGCCGCCGTCGCGAGGCCGTCGACCGGTGCACCCCAGCGCCCGGCCTCGGCTGGGCGGCGACGCTCGCGGGCGAGCTCCACGAGCATGCGTCGCGCAGTCTCCTCCTCCTCGTCGCCTGCCCAGCTCAGCCAGCCGCGCACGAGCACGTGTCGCTCGTCGGCGTCGGTCAGCCGCTGCCACAGCTCGGCGACATGGGCTGCGACCACGCGCCGGCGACGCGCGTCCTGCCGCTTGAGGTGCGCGTCGAACGCGACGAGGAGGCCGCCTCCGACGATGCCGGCGCCCACGACGAAGAGCACGCCCTGCATGAGGAACTCGCCCGTCTCGGCTCCCGGCGTCCCCGTGGCGATGCGTACGACGACGCCGATGGCGACTCCCAGGCCACCAACCACGACGCCGAGGACTCCGGCGCAGCCGAGCGTCACGGCGACACCGCCCAGCCAGTCGAACCGACCGGCAGCGGGCGGGGCGACGACCACGTCGGCGATGCCCGACGGCACCGGCACGTCGAGCGGCAGGCCGAGGTGCTGCCCGGCGTCGAGGCGCGGCAGCCGCTCGAGCAGCGTGCGGCGCAGCGCGCGCACCTCGCTCGCTCGCGTCCAACCGGGGATCGCGATGCCCCACCGCGCCGCCTGGTCGGGCGAACGGAGGGCGCGGTAGTGCTCGGCGAGCATGCGCCGGATCGCCGGATCGGCGGCGGCGCCGGCGCGCAGCAGATCGCGGCGCTCCCCGTGCAGCGAGTGCGTCGGCGCGGTGCGCAGCAGCGCGAGCACGACCGGGAGCCGCTCGACGGCGCGCGCACGCTCGGCCCCGCGCCGCCGCTCGGCGCGCGTCGTCCGGGCGGATGCGCTCATCCTGCGAGCATCCCACGAGCGCGACACGTCGTCGCGCCAGGCCACGACCGCGTCGCCTAGGTCGTGGAGAGCCGCTCGCCGTCGCCCGTCGACGCCTGCCTGCGGTGCCACCAGCGGCGCTCGCCGCGCACGAGCAGCCAGAGCGCGCCGAAGCCGACAACCAGCGAGACGAGCACGAGCACGATGCCCTGCGCGACGAACGCGAGCACGTCTGCCATCGCATCGCCATCGGCGAGACGAGCGAGCGAGCCCGCGACGACGCCGATCACGCCAGCGACCGCCAGCATGAGCGCAGCAGCGGCCACGACGAGGCCGAGCACCTGCTGCCAGGCGACGCGTCGCTGCGGCGCAGGATCGGTGGCGCTGAGGACCGGGTCCGCGACCGGCGCGAGGTCCCGATCGCGCACGACGTCGTCGCTGCGCTCTCCCTGGACCATCCGTCGATGATCCCACGTCCGCACGCCGCTGCGCGTCAATGCCAGGCGCCTCGAGCGCTGAGATCGTGCGGTGGATGGCTAGCGGCGGTCTCGCACGCGGGTCGCGAGCGCATCGACGTCGGCCTGCGAGACTCCCGCACGCGCCGCAGATCGAGGGTCGGGTCGACCAGGAGACCGTCGAGCACCGCGGCGATGCGCTGCAGCTCGGCCGCATCCGCATGCCCGTGCCTGACCATCCTGCGAGCATCCCACGGTCGCGACCCTGCGTCGCGCCACGACGCGTCAGTCGTACCGACCCTCCGCGCGCCACCCGGCGGCGTCGCCCAGCAGCACCCACGCATCCCCTGCGCCATCGACGACCTGGATGCGCGCGAGCGCCTCGACGTGCGATCCCGCGCGCATGCGCAGCGGCCACGGCCCCGCCCACGCCGCCACGCGTCGGCGGTCGCCCGTCGGCGTGCGGAACCACGTCGGCGGGTGGATGCGCTCGCCCGTCTCGACCTCCGCACCCTCGGCATCGAGCAGCACGACCGGCTGCGGCGGACGGAACACCGTCGCCGGTCGCGGCTCGGGCAGCGACCCCGGCCACGGCCCCTCGCGCACGTCGGCGACCGCATCGCCCCACGGCGTCAGCACGCCCCGCTCGGCGAGCAGCCGGCCGCCGCCGAGGCTCGCCACCACGACGCCCTCGCGCCCCAGCACGCCCTGCAGCCGCTCGATGACGCCGCGCGTGCGCTCGTCGACGCCGCGCCCGCCCCACAAGCCGGGCATGTGCTCGGTGTCGCGCTCGAGCCGCTCGGGCGTGATGCGCACCTCGACGAGCGCGCTGTCGAGGCCGCTCTCGGCCAGCTGCCACCTGGCTCGGTCGACGACGTCGCGCGCGCGGAAGAACCCCGGCTTGCGCCACGTGCGCTCGCTGATGCCGCCGAGGTCGGCGCGCAGCAGGATGCGCACCTCGGCGACGACGAGGCGTCGGGCGGCGAGCTCGGCGACGTACGCATCCGCCCGACCCTGCAGCGCGAATCCCAGCTCCTCGCCGCCCTCGATGCCGGGCTCGAACTCGAGCGCGAGCGCGTCGGGCGGATGGTCGGAGCCCGGCTCGATGCGACGGTCGTCGAGACCGCGAGCGCGCTGCAGGTCGCGCAGCCCCTCGTGGCCGAAGCGGTCGCGCACGCTCGCGTCGGGCAGCGCCGCGAGGTCGCCGAGCGTGCGCAGGCCGAGGCGCAGCAGCATGCCGGCGAGCTCGCCGCCGAGCACCGTGACCGGCACGGGCGCGAGGAACGCGCGCGAGGCGCCGGACTCGACGATGCGGATGGGGGTGGGGTGCTGCGGATGCGCGGGGCTCGTGTCCACCTGCGGACCGGGGGTGCCGGGAGTCGCGTGGGAGATGTGCACGTGAGCGGGGTCCCGTCGCCCATGCGGGCCTGCTCGCCCGCTCACGTGCACATCTCCTGCAGACGAAGGGGCGGCCGGCACGCCCTCGTGCCCGGCGGGCGCGGGATGCGACGCCGGGGGCGCCGCATCCGCCACGGCTGCGCGCTCGGCGAGCTCGGCCGTGAACCGATCGTCGGCCACGCCCACGCGCACGCGCAGCCCGAGCGGCGCGAGGGCGGCGACGATCGCCGCGACCGCCTCGCGCTCGCCACCGTAGAAGCGGGTGGCGCCGCGCATCGGCAGCGCGAGCGCACCGTCGCCGAGCCCCTGCACGCCCGGCACGACGGACTCGACCGCTCGGATGACGTGCGCGAACGCGAGCACCTCGCCCACGGCATCCGCATCCGCGAGCACGAGCGACGGCGCACCGGCCTGCGCATCGCGCACCCGCTGCCCCACGCGCACGCCGACCGCGCGAGCGAGGTCGTCGCACGCGACGATGCGATGCAGGTGCGTCGTCGCCACGGGCACGCCGCCCGGCAGCTCGCCAGCGGCGCGCGCCACCTCGACCGACCAGTCGGGCACGCGCACGACCGCGATGCGCCGGGCGGTCACGGGATGCTCCGGGGTGCGCTCGAGCGAGAGGTGGGGCCGTTGCGAGGTGCGCTTCGCGGTTGCGAGGTGCGGTCCTCGCGTTGAGGTGCGGTTGCAACCGCACCTGAACACGAGAAGCGCACCTCGGCAGCAAGAACCGCACCTGAACGCGAGAGGCGCACCTCGCAACGGGGATGGCGACCGTGGTGGCGACCGACGTCTCGGCCGCGCGCCGAGGTGCGGTTGGTGCGCTCGGATGCGGAAGGAGCCGCACCCGAGCGCACGAAGCGCACCTCGGAGCCGGGCTGCGCAGCACCGGTCGACGAGCATCCGCGCGCCCGCAGCCGCAGCGCCCGGCATCCATCGACGCTCACCGGGAACCGCCCAGGTCGACGACCGCACGCCTGGGCACGCGGTCGCCCGCCGACACCTCGACCTCGAGCCGTGCCGTGCGGATGCGGCCGAGGCCGTCGTCGGCACCCGCCCACGTGGCGCCGAGCGTGCGGATGCGGCTCGCCGGCTGCGGCCAGTCGCCGAGCACGAGCAGGCAGCCGTCGGCGCCGCGCACCCGGGCGGCGAGGCGCGCAGCCTCGGCGGGCGCGAGTCGCGAGGGAGCGGCGGCGAGCACGACGGGCAGCACCTCGGCGAACCCCGCGACCGCCGACGCCCACGCCTCCCCCGGCTGCGGCACGAGCACGACGCGATCGACGGGCACGCCCGCATCGGCCGCCGCCTCGACGCCGACGTCGGCGAGCCCGATCATCGCGCCCCATCCACCCGCCGGCAGCGCCGTGGCGAGCATGCGCAGCGCGAGCGATCGCGAGTCGACCGCGTGCACGCCGCCGATGCGCAGCGCAGGCAGCACGCGCTGCAGCGCAGCCGGCGTCGGCAGGCCGACGACCTCGACGGCCGTCGACTCCATGCCGCGCATCCGCGAGCGCAGCGCCTCGATGGTCGCGGCCTTGCCGCGGTCGAGGTCTGCGATCGTCATGCATCCATGATCGAACGTATGTTCGAATGCGGCAAGTCGCTGCGGCGTGTCTCCCAGCGGCTCGTGCCCCGGATGCGCGCGTCGGTCGAGCGCGCGGATCGCGCGGTCGAGCGGCGGCGGCGGGCGGTCCCTGCACGCCGATCCCTCGAGCATCCTCGGCACCCCCGACACGTCTCGCGCGCCGCTCGCCCGCATCCTCCATCCGCACCGACAGTGGTCAGTCGATGTCGCCGTCGCGGCGCATCGACGACATCGAATGACCACTCAGACGCATCGAGCGACCACTCACCGCACGAAGCCGCCACTCACCGCACGACGTCGCCGAGCACCGCAGGACACGGCCGATCGGCACGCAGGCGGGACGAGCGCGGGGCCGACGGCCGCACTGCCGCGCACGCGCGCCGACCGCAAGTCCGCACGCGGCACCCCGACCGTCTGCCAGGCTCGACGCGTGCTCCCCGATCGCGCGAGCGGCATCCAGCTGCACCTCACGTCCCTGCCCGACGGACGCCTCGGCGCATCCGCCCACCGCTTCGTCGACTGGCTCGCCGACGCCGGCCAGACGGTGTGGCAGGTGCTGCCGCTCACGGTGCCCGACGCGTTCGGCTCGCCGTACGCATCGCCGTCGGCGTTCGCGGCGAGCCCTGCGCTGCTCGAGCATCCGGATGCACCGGTCAGCCAGGAGGAGGTGCGCGCGTTCGCCGAGCGCCACGCCTACTGGGCGCCGTCGTGGGTCGCGCACGGCGGCGACCTCGCCGACCAGGTGCGCTTCGACCGCGAGTGGGGCGCGCTGCGCGCCTACGCGACCGAGCGGGGCGTGCAGATCCTCGGCGACGTGCCGATCTACGTCGCGCAGGGCGGTGCCGACGAGGCCGCGTGGCCCGAGTACTTCCGGTCGGATGCCGTCGCGGGCGTGCCGCCCGACGCGTACGCCGCGACCGGCCAGCTGTGGGGCAACCCGCTGTACGACTGGGATGCGCTCGCCGCCGACGGCTACCGCTGGTGGATCGAGCGCCTGCGCCGCACGTTCGACCTCTACGACCTCGTGCGCATCGATCACTTCCGCGCGTTCAGCGACTTCTGGGCCGTGCCGGCCGGGGATGCGACGGCCGAGCGGGGCGTGTGGGAGCCCGGCCCCGGTCGCGCGATGTTCGACGCCGCGAACGCCGAGCTCGGGCCGCTGCCCGTGCTCGCCGAGGATCTTGGCGACATCGACCAGCCCGTGCTCGACCTGCGCGACGCGCTCGGCCTGCCCGGCATGGCGGTGCTGCAGTTCGCCTTCGAGGGCGACGCCTCGAGCCCGCACGAGCCCGCGAACCTCACGCGCGAGCAGGTCGTCTACACGGGCACGCACGACAACGACACCGTCGCCGGCTGGTGGGCGGGGCTGTCGCGGTCGCGTCGTCGCGCGGCGCGTCGCGCGATGCGCGACGCGGGCGCCCGCTGGTCGACGCGGCGCCGCGAGCCGTCGTGGGGTCTCATCGAGGTCGCGCAGCACGGTCCGAGCCGCCTCGCGATGGCGCAGGCGCAGGACGTGCTCGGCCTGGGCTCCGAGGCCCGCATGAACACGCCGGGCACGGCGTCGACGTGGGGCTGGCGGATGGATGCGGGCGCCCTGACCCCGGCGCACGCAGCCAGGCTCCGAGCGATCACGGAGGCAGCGGGCCGCGTCTGACGCGTCATGGCACGCTGACGCGGGCCGTCGGGCTGCACCGCATCCCTCGGGCCCGCGCGCGCGTGCGGTCCTGTCGACCACCCCGATCCGTGGTCGCCATGCTCAGGCACGGCGGCGAGCACCTGAGGACGGGTGGCGCTCGTCGGGTGCCGCACCTGAGCACGGTGAGCACGGATCGGGATGGTCGACTCGTCGCGACGACGAGCCGTGGCCGCGCGAGCCGGCTGCGCGCCCTCTCGGCGGCAGCCGGCTCCCGTGGTGCTCGGTGATGCGGACCGCAGCCCGCATCACCGAGCGATGGACTCAGCCACGCTGACGCTGCGTGCGCAGACGCGCACCCAGCATGAGCAGCAGGCCGAGCAGGAGTGCCGCGAGCGCGAGGCCGAGGCCTCCGACCTCGGCGCCGGTGACGGGCAGCGACGCCGTGGGCGTCGCGGCCTGCGCCGGAGCGTCAGCCTTCGCGGTGCCGGTCGGCACGCCTGCGGGCGTGGCGCCCGCGGGCGTCTCGCCGGCTGCCGGGGTGTCCGTGCCGGGGTCACCCGTCGACGGGGCGTCCGTACCGGGGTCGGTCGGCTCGGTCGGCGTCGTCGGCGTGGTGGGGTCGGTCGGGTCGGTCGGCGTCGTGATGACCGTGGTCGTCGACCCGGTCGTGGTGGCGTCGCCGAGCACCGACACGGCGTTGCCGCCGATCGTCACGGGAGCCACGATCGCGATGCCCGAGCCGATGCCCGAGAGCAGCCCGTCGTCCTGCGACGTGCCGTCCGACGTGCCCGTCGCAGGCGCCACGACCGTGGTCGTCGCCCCCTCCGACGTCGCGTCGCCCAGACCCGCGACGGCGTTGCCGCCGATGGTCACGGGAGCCGAGGCGCCGAGCGCCGAGTCGATGCCCGACAGCAGGCCGTCGTCACCCGACGACGTGCCCTCGGACGTCCCGGCGGCAGGAGCGGTCACCGTGGTGCTCGCACCCTCCGAGTGCGCATCACCCAGCACCGACACCGCGTTGCCCGACACCGTCACCGGCGCCGACACCACGCCCGCCGAGCCGAGGCCCGACAGCAGCGAGTCGTCGTCCGACGACCCCGTCGACTCCGCCGTTCCCGTCGCAGGAGCGTCGACCGTGGTCTCCGCACCCTCCGAGGACGCGTCGCCGAGACCGGCGATGGCGTTGCCACCGATCGTCACCGGCGCCGAGGCACCGAGCGCCGAGTCGATGCCCGACAGCAGGCCGTCGTCACCCGACGACGTGCCCTCCGACGTACCCGTCGCAGGAGCGTCGACCGAGGTCTCCGCACCCTCCGAGTGCGCGTCACCCAGCACCGACACCGCGTTGCCCGACACCGTCACCGGCGCCGACACCACGGCAGCCGAGCCGATGCCCGACAGCAGACCCTCGTCATCCGACGAGCCCGTCGCCTCGGACTCGCTCGTCGCAGGAGCGTCGACCGAGGTCTCCGCACCCTCCGAGTGCGCGTCACCCAGCACCGACACCGCGTTGCCCGACACCGTCACCGGCGCCGACACCACGGCAGCCGACGCGAGGTCGGATGCGACGGACTCCTCGGAGCCCCCGGATGCCGTCGCAGTGGACGTGGCGGGAGCGGCGACCGCGGTGGCCGCGTCGTCGCTGGTCGCGTCGCCGGCGACGCTCACGGCGTTGCCCGAGATGGTGACGGGCACGGAGATCACTGCCCCTGACGAGTCACCGGCGAGGATGCCGCCCGACGAGTCCGCGGGCGCGGAGGCCGTCGTGGCGGTGGACGCTGCATCGACCGACGTGACGGCACCGGAGGTGCTCGCATCGTCGCCGCCGACCGCATTGCCTGCGATCGTGACGGGCAGCTGGACGTCGACGACCGACGTGAGGTCGGAGACGATGCCCGACCCGTCGTCGCCCGTGTCGGCACTGGCGACTGCCGTGCCCGCGGCCCACAGGCCGCCTGCGACGGCTGCGACCAGCAGCCCTCGCTTCACATGCGTGTTCATGATGAACCCTTCTGAAGGATGTGCTTCGCCTGCTCCGGTCGGAGCGGCGTGCGTGGCCACGCGAAGGCGTGGCGCGGCATCCGTCAGTCAGGGCTCGAGTCGTGGTCTCCCACCACGGAGGCGGGCAGGTCGTCGTCATCCGCGAGCGCGCCGAGGATGGCGCCGCTCGAGCGGAGGAGGTCATGGGTCGCGTCGCCGACGACGACCGCGCCGACGGCGGACGCCGCGGGCGCGACGGCACCCGGCACCTCGACGGGCGTCGGGGGCACCGGAGCGCGGGGCGCATCGATCGGCAGCGCACCGAAGGGCGACGCCGACGGCATCGCCGCGACGGGCGCGGGCACCGAGAGCGCAGCCTGCGTCGCACGGATGGCGACGGAGGTGGCAGTGCGATCGCCCGCGACGATCGCTGCAGCGGCGCTCGCGTCCGATGCCGTGACGACCGGGGAGGCCAGGGGGACGTCGCCGCTCGCATCGCCCTCGTCGGGCGTCGGGAGCATCGGGAGCTCGGCATCGGGCGCGGGCTCGAGAGCGCCGTCGACGGCGTCGACGATGGGCTCGGTCACCGAGCCCACGGGCGTCGACACGAGCCCACCGACCACCGGCACGGCGGCGACGACGTCGTCGACGCCCGAGGCGATCGGCGTCACGACGCTGGAGACCGGAGAGATGGCCTGCACGACGGGCTCGACGACCTGCACGACGGGCTGCGCGATGGCCTGCACGACGGGAGCGGCGGGCTCGGTCACGGCCGTCGCGGGCGCGGCGACGACGGCGACGACCTGCACGGCGGGCTCGACGAGGGACGTGGTCGCGTCGACGAGCGTCTGGCTCGTGGAGCCGAGCGTCGAGTCGAGGAGGCCGGCGCCATCGTCGGCGGCTGCATGCGAGCCGCCGAGGAGCAGTCCGCCGACGACGGCGGCTCCGGCAGCTGCGACGCCCAGCAGGGCAGCGCGCACGATGCGGCGGTGGTCGACGACCATGCTCCGCGCATCCATGCGACACCTCCATCGGCAGTGCATCGGAGGACTCCTCAGTCCTTCGTACCCCTTAGAGGACACCTCAGGCGCGCAGTGCGTCGACCCCCTTGCGCCTTCCAGCGAGATTCGTCCACGCGGGCGCGCGGGTCCGGAGCCACCCCGGCATCCGGATTGGACGCATCTCGGATCGCTCGACGCGGCATCCTGCGTGCCCCACGACGAGGAGCGCCGTCCCCGCTCCGGGACGGCGCTCGGATGCCTCAGGAGGCCGTCGTCAGTCGGTGCCCGCGTCGAACGCCGCGCGCTCGCCGGCCTCGTCGAGCGAGTCGAGGTCGGCGCCGGTCGACGAGCCGCCGCTCGCGATGAGCGCGGCGCCGCCATGCTCGAGCTCGCCGATGAGCGCGGCGGTCTCACCCGTGACGAGGCCCGCGGCCGCGTACTGCTCGAGCCGCTGGCGCGAGTCGGCGATGTCGAGGTTGCGCATCGTGAGCTGGCCGATGCGCTCGGTCGGGCCGAACGCGGCGTCGCCGACGCGCTCCATCGACAGCTTCTCGGGGTGGTACGACAGCGAGGGTCCGGTCGTGTCGAGGATCGTGTAGTCCTCGCCGCGGCGCAGGCGCAGCGTGACGGTGCCGGTGACCGACGAGGCGACCCAGCGCACGATCGACTCGCGCAGCATGAGCGACTGCGGGTCGAGCCAGCGGCCCTCGTACATGTAGCGCCCGAGGCGACGACCCTCGTTGTGGTACGTCGCGACCGTGTCCTCGTTGTGGATCGCGTTGAGCAGACGCTCGTAGGCGATGTGCAGCAGCGCCATGCCCGGAGCCTCGTAGATGCCGCGCGACTTCGCCTCGATGATGCGGTTCTCGATCTGGTCCGAGACGCCGATGCCGTGGCGGCCGCCGATCGTGTTGACCTCGTCGACGAGCGCGACCGCGTCGAGCTCGACGCCGTTGACCGACACGGGGCGGCCGGCTTCGAAGCCGATCGTCACGTCCTCGGTCTCGATGACGACGTCGTCGCGCCACGACGCGACGCCCATGATGGGCTCGACGAGCAGCACCGAGGCGTCGAGCTGCTCGAGGTCCTTCGCCTCGTGCGTCGCACCCCAGATGTTCGCGTCGGTCGAGTACGCCTTCTCCGCGGAGTCGCGGTAGCCGAAGCCGTGCTCGACGAGCCACGCCGACATCTCCGAGCGACCACCGAGCTCCTCGACGAACTGCGCGTCGAGCCACGGCTTGTAGATGCGCAGCGCCGGGTGGGCGAGCAGGCCGTAGCGGTAGAACCGCTCGATGTCGTTGCCCTTGTAGGTGGAGCCGTCGCCCCAGATGTCGACGCCGTCCTCCTTCATGGCGCGCACGAGCATCGTGCCCGTGACGGCGCGGCCGAGCGGCGTCGTGTTGAAGTAGGTGCGGCCGCCGGAGCGGATGTGGAAGGCGCCGCACTGCAGCGCGACGAAGCCCTCCTCGACGAGCATCTCGCGGGCGTCGACGAGGCGGGCCTTCTCGGCGCCGTACTCGAGCGCGCGGCTCGGCACGGCATCGATGTCGGGCTCGTCGTACTGGCCGATGTTCGCCGTGTATGTGAAGGGGACGGCGCCGTTGTGCCGCATCCAGGCGACCGCCACGGAGGTGTCGAGCCCTCCCGAGAAGGCGATGCCGACGCGCTCGCCGACGGGCAGGGAGGAGAGGACCTTCGACATGCCCTCCAGCCTAGAGCCGCGCGGATGCTGGCGCTGACGCGCGTCGCTAGGGTCGGAAGGGTGGATGCGCACGTCGAGACCGCTGCCGGCACGACGCTGCTGCGAGGCCGCGTCGTCTCCGATGGCCTGGCCGCCGACGCGGCGTGGGTGCTCGTGGAGGGCGACCGCATCGTCGATGTGGGCACGGGCGTGCCGCCGGCCGCGGATCGGACGATCGACGGCGCCGTCGTGGCGCCCGGATTCGTCGACCTGCACTGCCACGGTGGCGCGGGCGTCGCGTTCGACGACGGCGAGGACGCGATCGAGCGGGCGATGGCCTTCCACCGCGCCCACGGCACGACGCGGCAGCTCGCATCCCTCGTCACGGGATCGCTCGACGACATGACCGCCCGCACCGCCGCCGTCGCGGCCGTCGCGGCGCGCGACGACCGCCTGCTGGGCGTGCACCTCGAGGGGCCGTGCATCGCCGAGGCGCGCAAGGGCGCGCACGACGTGACGCTGCTGCGCGACCCCGACGCCGCATCCCTCGACGTGCTCGTCGGAGGCGTGGGCGAGCTGCTCGCGATGATCACGCTCGCGCCCGAGCTCGACGGCGGCATGGCTGCCGTCGCGGCGCTGTCGGCGCGCGGCTGGCGCGTGGCGGTGGGCCACACGGATGCCGTCGTCGAGCAGGGCGCTGCGGCGTTCGACGCGGGCGCGACGATCGTGACGCACGCGTTCAACGGCATGCGCGGCCTCGACCACCGTGCCCCCGGCGTGCTGCCGGCGGCGTTCGACGACGAGCGCGTGACGATCGAGGTCATCGCCGACGGCGTGCACGTGCATCCGCGCATGGTTCGCCTGCTCTTCGACGCGGCGCCCGGCCGCATCGCGCTCATCACCGATGCCATGGCGGCCGCCGGGCAGCCCGACGGCGAGTGGATGCTCGGCTCGCTCGCGGTGACGGTGACGGATGGCGTGCCGCGGCTGCGCGACGGCGGCGCGATCGCGGGGTCGACGCTCACGCTCGACCACGCCGTGCGGGTCGCGGTGGATGCGGGCGTGCCGCTGGCCGCGGCGATCGACGCCGCGACGCGCGTGCCCGCGCGGGCGCTGGGCGTCGACGACCGCTTCGGGTCGATCGCGTCGGGCCGGGTCGCGGACCTCGTCGTGCTCGACGAGCACCTGCAGGTCGCCGCGGTGCTCTCCCGCGGTGCCGTCGTGCCGCTCGTCGACTGACGCCGATTGGTCCAGTTCTGGACCGATCGGCCGGTGCGGACCTACGAGACGCGGCCAATCACCGCAGGAACTGGCCAATCACCGCAGGAAGTGGCCAATCGACGAGGACGACGCCGTCGACCCTCGACTAGGCGTCGGGCTGCACGATGCTGCGGTGCTCGACCGTGTAGCGGTAGTAGTCGGTGAGGGTGAGCTCGGAGGCGGCCGCCTCGTCGATCACGATCGTGGCGTGGCGGTGCAGCTGCAGCACCGATCCGGGCCACATCGACGACACCGGGCCCTCGACGATCTGCGCGATCGCGTGCGCCTTCGACGCCCCCTGCGCCACGAGCAGCGCGCGCTTGGCGTCGAGGATCGTGCCGAGGCCCTGCGTGAGGCAGTGCATGGGCACCTGGTCGAGGCTGTCGAAGAAGCGCGCGTTGGCCTCGCGCGTCGCGGGCGCGAGCGTCTTGACGCGCGTGCGCGAGACGAGCGACGACGTGGGCTCGTTGAAGCCGATGTGGCCGTTGCCGCCGATGCCGAGCAGCTGCACGTCGACGCCGCCCGCGGCGGCGATCTGCGCCTCGTAGTCCTCGGCGGCGGCGTCGAGGTCGGCGGCGAGGCCGTCGGGCACGCGCACGCGCGACGCGTCGAGGCCGAGCGGCTGCACGACCTCGCGGTCGACCACCGCGTGGTACGACTCGGGGTGGTCGTGGGCGATGCCCACGTACTCGTCGAGCGCGAACGCCGACACGCGCGAGAGGTCGAGCCCCGCGTCGCGGCGCGCGGCGAGCGCACGGTACGTCTCGAGCGGGCTCGACCCGGTCGCGACGCCCAGCACCGCCTCGGGCTTCGCCGCGACGATCTCGGCGATCCGTCCGGCTGCGAACGCTCCGACCTCGACCGACCCTGCCACGATCACGACTTCCACGCGCTGCTCCCCACGATCGCGGCCCCGACGGCGGCCGGCTGGCTGCCTGCTGGGACCATGTGCACCCTCGACGGTATCGCCAACGCGGCGAGGAAGGGCGACGCCGCCGACCACTCGCCGAGCCGCTCGCGGATGCCGTCGAGCAGCGGTGCTCCGAGGCCGCGCATGCCGCCGCCGATCGCCACCGCGTCGACGTCGACCGTCAGCACCAGCATGCGCACGGCGTGCGCGAGCGCGTCGACGACGACGTGCCACTCGGCGGATGCCATGGCCGAGCCGGCACGGGCCGCCTCGAGCATGCGAGCGGCGGGCCACGGCTCGCCCCAGCGCTCCGCGAGCGCCCATCCGGCCGCGACGGTCTCGAGGCATCCGGCCTGTCCGCACCGGCAGACCGCGGTCGCGCCCGGCACGGGCACGTGGCCGATCTCGCCCGCGACGCCGGTCGCACCGCGCCAGACGGCGCCGTCGAGCAGCACGCCGGCGGCGATGCCGGTGCCGAGGCCGAGGTAGGCGAACGCATCCGCGTCGCTGCCGAGCAGGTGGCGGGCGCCGAGCGCCGCGGCGTTGACGTCGTTCTCGACGAGCACGCGCGTGCCGAGGCGGTCGCCGACGGCGGCGCCGACGTCGAACGCGCCGAGGCCCAGGTGCACGGCGTTGCGGATGCGCGAGCGGTCGGCATCCACCTGCCCGGGGATGCCGAGGCCGACCCCGTCGAGCTCGGAGACGCCGACGCCGACGTCGCGCAGCACGAAGCGCGCCGCAGCGAGCACGGAGTCGACGACGCCCTCGCCGAGCTCCGTCGGCACCTGATGCTGGCCGACGACGGCGCCGTCGCTCGCGAGCAGCACGGCGGCCGTCTTCGTGCCGCCCACGTCGATGCCCAGCCGCATCATGCGCGCTCGATCCAGCGACGCACGGCGGCGCCGACGGCGGCGGAGGCGCCGAAGGTGGCGACGTCGGCGCAGTCGCCCGCCGACCAGCCGAGGTCGATCGCGAGCACGTCGTGGCGCGCGCGCAGCCCGTCGAGCGTCGCCCGCGACTCCGAGCCGCGCTCGAGGTCCTTGCCCACGACCACGACCGGTCCGGGCTCGAGGTCCGGCACCGCGCCGGGCTCGACGACGATGGATGCGGCGAACGGATCCCACGGCACGGCACCGGCGGCGATGTTCGCGGCGCGCTCGATGCGCACCGTCGTCGTGGCGCGGTCGGCACGACGCACGCGGCGCAGCCACGCGCGCGCGCGATCCGAGAGCGCGAACGTCGACGCGATGCGGTCGAGCTCGCCCTCGTCGAGGCCGGAGAGCTCGGCGAACGGCAGCGGCGCCGGCGACGTCGCCGCGAGGGCGCGCACGCGTGCCGCGGCGTCGCGCACGCGCGCCTCGGGCAGCCGCCCCTCGGCGACGGCCGCGAGCACGGCCGCCTCGATGGCATCCATGCCGTCCGGCCCCGTCGCGGTGCCGAGGCACAGCAGGTCGCACCCGGCCGCGAGTGCGCGCACGGCGGCCTCGGGGATGCCGGTCTCGCCCGACGCGCCCGCCATGTCGAGCGCATCCGACACGATGACGCCCTCGAAGCCGAGCTCGCCGCGCAGCAGTCCCTGCAGGATGCGCGGCGACAGCGTCGCCGGCACGTCGTCGAGGGCGGGCAGCACGATGTGCGAGGTCATGATCGTGGCGGCGCCGGCCGCGATGGCGGCGCGGAACGGCGCGAGCTCGCGTGCCTGCAGCACCTCGAGCGAGGCGTGCACGACCGGCAGCCCGAGATGGGAGTCGACGGCGGTGTCGCCGTGGCCGGGGAAGTGCTTCGCGCTCGTCGCGACGCCCGTCGCCTGCACGCCCTCGACCCAGGCGCCCACGTGCCGGGCGGCGAGCGCCGCATCCGCCCCGAACGAGCGCACGCCGATGACGGGGTTGCGAGGATCGACGTTGACGTCGGCGACGGGGCCGAACGTGAGGGTGCAGCCGGCGGCGCGCACGTCGCGACCGACGCGCTCCCCCACCGATCGCGTCCATGCGACGTCGTCGGCGCGGCCGAGCACCGCCGAGCCCGCGTACGGGGCGCCGGTGGCGTAGTGGATGCGCGTGACGTCGCCGCCCTCCTCGTCGATCGCGACGATCGCGTCGGGGCGCGCGGCGCGCACGGCATCCGCGAGCGCGCGCACGGTCGCGGCGTCGGGCGCGTTCTCGCCGTAGAGGCACACGGAGGCGAGGCCGTCCGCGAGCCGCGCGGCGACCCAGGGGGGCAGCGTCGCACCCTCGAACCCCGGCATGAGCGTGGCCCGCACGTCGTGCAGCAGCGTCGTCATCCCTTCACCGCCCCGCTCACGAGACCGCTCGTCATGCGCCCCTGCACGATGAGGAAGAACAGCACGACCGGGATCGCCATGAGCGTCGATCCCGCCATGATCGCGGCCCAGTTCGTCGTGCCGTTGAGCGCGAGGAACGTGCGCAGCCACACGGGCAGCGTCATGAGCTGCGGGTCGGTGTTGACGATGAGCGCGATGAGGAACTCGTTCCAGGCTTGGATGAAGGCGAAGACGCCGGTGGCGACGAGGCCGGGCGCGAGCAGCGGGAAGGTGACGCGGAAGAACGCGCCGACGCGCGAGCAGCCGTCGATCATCGCCGCCTCCTCGAGCTCGATCGGCACGCCGTCGACGAAGCCGCGCAGCGTCCAGATCGTGAATGGCAGCACCGTCGCCGTGTAGACGAGCACGAGGGCCAGGATCGTGTTGAGCAGCTGCCAGCCGTCGAGCACGCGGTAGAGCGACACCATCATCGCCTCGAGCGGCAGCATCTGGATGACGAGGATCGCCACGATGAACCCGCGGCGGCTGCGGAAGCGGAAGCGCGAGATCGCGACGGCTGCGAGGAACGCGAGCACGGCCGCGATGAGCACCGTCGCCGTCGTCGCGATGAGCGACGTGCCCAGCGCCGGCAGGAAGGGCGTGCGGCCCGGATCGAGCAGCACGGTCTCGTAGTTGCGCAGCGTCCACGTCTCGGGCCACAGCTGCAGCGACGTCGAGCGCACCTCGGAGTTCGGCTGGAACGACGTCTTCACCATCCAGTAGACGGGGAAGACCGAGCAGACGAAGACGACGACCGCGACGGCGCACCACAGCACCGTCATGCCGCGGTAGGCGGGCGAGCGCCTCACGAGTCCGCTCGCAGCATGCGGCGCACGAGCGCGATCGACGCGACCGAGATCGCGGCCATCGTGATGATCGCGAGCGCACCGCCCTCGCCGAACTCCCCGCCGGCGATGGCGGTCTGGTAGATGTACACGCCGAGCGTCGACGTCTCGCCGCGGATGCCGCCGATGTCCTGCAGCGCGAAGATCTGCGTGAAGACGCGCAGGTCCCAGATGATCTGCAGGATCGTCGCGATGACGAGGATGGGCGCGACCTGCGGCAGCACGATCGCCGTGAACCGCTGCACGGGCCCGGCGCCGTCGAGCGCGGCGGCCTCGAGCTGCTCGTCGGGCACCTGCGTGAGGCCCGCGAACACGGTGAAGGCCACGAACGGGATGGCGCCCCACACGATGATGACGACCGCGACGCCCATGAAGGACATCGGCTCGATGAGCCACGAGTGCCGATCGAACTGCGCGAGGCCCAGGCCGTCGCGCAGCAGCTGGTTGAGCACGCCGTACTCGGTGTCGACGATCCAGCCCCACACGATCGTCGCCGTGAGGGCGGGCATCGACCACGCGAGCAGCAGGCCCACGCTCACGAGGATGCGGAACGGCGTCGGCAGGCGCTGCATGAGCAGCGCGATGAGGGTGCCGAGCACCATCGTCACGACGACGCACACGGCGGCGAAGCCGACGGTGCGGCCGAGCACCTCCCAGAAGACGGGATCGGTGAGCACGCCGACGTAGTTGTCGAGCCCCACCCACTCCGCGGGCTGCCCGAAGGCCTGCGCGCGGCCGAACTCCTGGAAGGAGAGGATGACGAGCTGCACGAGCGGCCAGCCGATGATCGCGAGCACCACGATGGTCGCGGGCGCGAGGAGCGCGTACGGCAGGGCGCCCGCGCGCCGGCGGTCGCGGCTCCCGGCTCGTCTGCCGGGTGGCGGCGCGATGGCGGTGACCGCGGGACTCGCTGCGGTCGGCACCTGGGTCTGCACCATGGAAGTGGTCCTCCTAGGATCGTGTCGGCCTTCCTAGGGCCGGATGCGGTCGGCGCGGCGGGCGATGCCGCGCCGACCGCATCGTCTGGTCGGACTCGGGCCTAGCCGTTGAGGATGGCCTCGATGTCCTCGTCGGCCTGCTCGGCGAGGGCCCGCACGTCGCCGCCCTGGGCGATGCTCACGAACAGGTCCTGCATGATGCCGGCAGCCTCGACGTCGGCCCACCTCGGCGATGCCGGGGTGAGACGGGCATTGGCGGCGGCCTCGGTCGACGCCTGCGCCGAAGGGTCGTCGCCGAGCGTGCTCGCGAGCGAGACGCGGGCGGGCACGAGGCCGTTCTCGCCGTAGATCGTCTGGAAGTCCTCGCCCAGGATGATCTCGAGCGCGTCGAGCGCCAGCTCGGGGTGCTCGGTGCGTGCCGAGATGGCGATGTTCGAGCCGCCGGCGAAGACGGAGGCTGCGCCGCCGTCCATGCCGGGCATCGCGTACACGCCGAGGGTCGCCTCGGCGTCGGGGCAGCCCGGCGTCTCGGCGTCGGCGGGCGCGAGGATCGAGCCGCGCAGCCAGTTCGGCGCCGAGACCTGCAGCGTCGTGCCGTCGCAGTAGCCGACCTGCGCGTTCGTCTCGTTGGCGTCGACCGGGGCGAGCGAGGCGCCCTGCATCACGGCCTGCACCTGCTCGAGACCCGCGACCGACTCGTCGCTCGAGAGCTGCGCATCCCACTCGTCGCCGTCGGGCACGGCGATCTCGCCGCCGTGCTCCCACACGAACGGGAGGCCGTTGTACCAGTCCTGGCCGGGCCACCACAGGCCCGAGTCGCCGGGGTTGGCGGCGGCGAGGGCGTCGGCGTTCGACACGTACTCGTCGAGCGTGGTCGGTACCGCGAGCCCCGCTGCCTCGTAGGCGGCGGTGTCGTAGTAGACGACGCGAGCGCCCGAGTAGAGCGGTGCCGCGTAGAAGGCGTCCTCGTACGAGCCGATCTCGACGAAGCCGGGCAGCAGGTCGTCGCCGCCGAGGTCCTCGTAGTGGTCGGTGAGGTCGAGGAACGCGCCCGCGCTCGTGAACGCGGGCGTCTGCGTGTTGCCGATCTCGACGATGTCGGGGCTGTCGGAGCCCGAGAGCGCCGTGGTGAGGCGGTCGACGAGACCATCCCACGACTGCTCCTCGATCACGACGGTGCTGCCGGGGTGGGCATCCTCGAACTGCTCGACGAGCAGGTCTCGGGCGGCGTCGGGGGTGTCGGTGCCGACGAGCCACACGCGGATCTCGGCGCCGTCGTCGCCGCCTCCGCCGTCGCCGCCTGCGCTGCAGCCGGCCGCGGCGAGCACGCCGACCACGGCGACGCTCGCGAGTGCGATCTTCCTCATGCGTGTTCCTTTCCTAGGGCGGCCGGCGGAAGGGCACCGTCGGCTCTCGGGGGTCACGCGACCCCGAGCTCTCCGGAGCGCACGAGCATCGCGGCTCCTCGCACGACGACGTCGTCGCCGTGCACGGTCATGGCGACGACGACCTCCTGGCCGTCGTCGAGGGTGCGCTCGCGCAGCGTGCGCTCGGCGGCGCGCGCGAGGGGGCCGTCGAGCAGGTCGGCGGGGCCCGAGACGATCACGCGCGGCAGGTCGAGCACGCCGACGATGGGCGCGAGGGCGATGCCGAGGCGGTGGCCGGCCTCGTCGAGGATGCGGTCGTGATCGGATGCGTCGGCGACGGCGAGCGCGTGGCGCAGCCGCGGCTCGGCGAGCCAGGCCTCGAGGCATCCGTCGCGGCCGCACGCGCAGCGGGGGCCGCCGTCGGTGCCGATCGTGACGTGGCCGATCTCGCCGGCTGCCGAGCGGGTGCCGCGCACGGGGACGCCGCCGACGGCGAGGCCGGCGCCGACGCCGAGACCGATGCGCACGACGAGCAGGTCGGCGTTCGATCGGCCGCGCTCGGCGAGCAGGGCGGCGTTGGCGTCGTTCGCGACGTGCACGGGCACGCCGAGCGCGTCGACGAGGCGGTCGCGCAGCGGCAGGTCGTGCCAGTCGAGGTTGGGAGCCTGCAGCACGACGCCGTCGACGTCGACGACGCCGGGGGTGCCGACGCCGACGCCGAGCACGGGAGTCGCTGCGCGGTCGCGCAGCGTGCGGGCGAGGTCGATCGCGAGCGCGAGCGCCTCCTCCCCCGCGGCGCCGCGCGTCGGCAGCTCGGCTCGGTCGAGCACGGTGCCGTCGATCGCGAGCAGCGCGCCGCGGAAGGCGGCGGCGTCGGAGAGGTCGAGGCCGACGATGAGGAAGGCGTCGCGCGCGAGGTCGACGAGCGTCGCGGGCTTGCCCGGCCGCGAGTCCTCGCGGGTGCCGAGCTCGACGAGCAGCCCCTCGGCGACGAGCTCGGCGACGAGGTCGGAGACCGTGACGCGCGTGAGCGACGTGGCGCGGGCGAGGTCGGCGCGCGACGACGGCCCGTCGTCGAGCAGCGTCTGCAGCACGAGCGTGCGGTTGTGCGCGCGAGCGTGCTCGGGCAGCACCTTGGCACGGCGCGGGGCACCGCTCGCGAACGCGTCGCGGGGCAGGGCGACGGCGGCGTCGGAGCGGACCTGCGTGGGTGCCATGTTTGTTAGTACACCTTCCAAACAAACATCGCGCAAGAGCCGTTCGATCACGATCCGGTCACGAGCACGTCACCCGGCCGCCGTCGCACGGCCACCGTCCACTCATCCTCGGGTCTGATGCAGCACATGGCGGAGTCGGCTACCGTGATGGTCATGCACGACCTGCGCCTCGAGGAGCTCAACGCGAAGAACGCCGTGGCCGCGAACGGGCTCACGCTCAAGCGCGGACAGGAGGCCTTCCTCGTGCCCGCCTCGAACGAGGCCTACGTCGACCAGTCGTCGACGTGGACGCGCGTCGTCTACGCCGGCGAGGACCTCGTGGCGTACATCATGGCCAACTTCGACGCGGAGTCGTCGAAGGAGGAGTACCGCAGCAGCGTGCTGCGCATGCACGTCGCCGGCACGGCGCAGGGCCAGGGCGTCGGCACGTTCGCCGTCGGCCAGGTCGCCGACGAGGCCAAGCGTCGCGGCTTCGACGCCCTCTACGCCGTCTGGGAGCCGGGCGAGCTCGGGCCGACCGCCTTCTTCACCGCCATCGGCTTCGAGGTCGTCGGCGAGACCGAGTTCGGCGACCAGATCGGCCGCCGCGCCCTCTAGGTCCGTTCGGCGTCGAGCACGGCGTCGAGCCCCAGGCTCCATCGACGCAGGATGGCGGCGAGCGCCCGCCTGTCCTCGTCGCCGAGCGGCGCGAGCAGCCGTCGCTCGTTGTCGAGGTGGGCGGCGTACGCCTCGTCGATGACCTCCCGCCCGCGCTGCGTGAGCGCGATGGTGCGCGTGCGCGCATCCACGCCGCCCGCCGCACGCGTCACGAGCCCCGCGGCGACGAGCCGATCGATGCGCTTCGTCATCCCGCCCGTCGTCACGAGCGTCTGGGCAGCGAGCTCGCTCGGCTGCAGGGCGAACGGCTCGCCGTGCCGCCGCAGCGTCGCGAGCACGTCGAACTCGCCCTCCCCCAGGCCGAAGTCGCGATAGCGGGCGACGAGCTCGGCGCGCAGCCGATCGCCGAGGCGGTGCATGCGGCCGACGACGGCGACGGGCGACGAGTCGAGGTCGGGCCGCTCGCGCGCCCATTGGGCGAGCAGGCGATCGACGGCATCGGGCTCGAACGGTGCGGGCGTGGTCACGCTTGCAGGATATCTTCCGCGTCACCTATCTTTGCTTCCATGGAAGCGAACTGGCGATGGATGCTCGTCACAGCCGTCGCACCCATCGCATGGGGCTCGATGTACGTCGTCACCCACCAGGCGCTGCCCGCCGACGCGCCGCTGTGGGGCGCGACGCTGCGCGCCCTGCCCGCCGCCATCGTGCTGCTGCTCGTCGTCCGCCGCCTGCCGACGGGCGCGTGGTGGTGGCGCTCGGCGGTGCTCGGCGTGCTGAACGTCGGTGCCTTCTTCCTGCTCGTCTACGTCGCCGCGACCCTCCTGCCGTCGAGCGTGGCCGCGTCCGTCATGGCCGCGAGCCCCATCGCGCTCATGGCGCTCGCCTGGCCCATCGCGCGCGAGCGCCCGACCGCACGCCTGCTCGCCGGGGCCGGCGTCGGCGTCGTGGGCGTGCTGCTGATCGTGTCGACGGCGACCGGATCGATCGATGCGCGCGGCGTGGTCGCGAGCGTCACCGCCCTCGCGATGTGGTCGCTCGGCTCGGTGCTCGCGAAGCGCTGGCACGACGGCACGCCCGCCCTGCGCCTCACGGCGTGGCAGCTCGCGACCGGCGCCATCGCGCTCGCGCCGCTGGCCCTGCTCGTCGAGGGTGCGCCGCCGCACGTCGACGCCGTCGGCGTCGCCGCGTACGCCTACGTCACGATCGTCGCGACCGCCGTGGCGTTCGTGTGCTGGTTCACGGGCATGCAGCGCCTGCCGGCCGGCGCCGTCGGCATCCTCGCGCTCCTCAATCCGGCGACGGGCGTGCTGCTGGGCGTCGCCGTGGGCGGTGAGCACCTCGCGCCGCTGCAGTGGCTCGGCATCGCCCTCGTCGTCGCGGCCGTCGCCATCGGAGCGACGCGCACGCGTCGCCGGGCACCGGCGCCAGCCTCACCATCCGCCGCGCAGGCTTCGTGAGGAT
This sequence comes from Agrococcus jejuensis, assembly GCF_007679035.1. GTDB lineage: Bacteria > Actinomycetota > Actinomycetes > Actinomycetales > Microbacteriaceae > Agrococcus > Agrococcus jejuensis_A. The sequence continues at coordinate 46,953 of NZ_VEFR01000002.1, forward strand.
GCGTCTCGCAGGCGATCCGGGTGGGCGGAGGGAAGATGCCCCTCCACCACCCCTGATCGCCTGCGAGACGCAACCGCGGCCGTCCCTGCGTATCGCAGGCGATTCCGCGAGCCAAGGGAGCATTCCCCTCAGGTCTCGGAATCACCTGCAGAACGCAACCGCGGGCGGGGCGGGGCGGATGCGGTGAGCCCGGCGGGGTCAGGCCGACCGGAGCGCGGCGCGCACGTCGCCGCCCGCCGCATCCAGCAGCGCCTGCGCTCGGGATGCGTCGCACTCGGCGAGCAGCATGACCACCGCGGTCTTCGCGTGCGTGCCGGCTGCCGCGAGAGCCTCCGCCGCGGCATCGCGATCGGCGCCCGTCGCCTCGGCGACGATGCGCTGCGCGCGGTCGACGAGCTTCGCGTTCGTCGGCTTCACGTCGACCATGAGGTTGCCGTAGGCCTTGCCGGTGCGCACCATGCTCGCGGTCGAGAGCATGTTGCACACGAGCTTCTGCGCCGTGCCGGCCTTGAGGCGCGTCGAGCCCGTGAGCACCTCGGGGCCTGTCGCGACCTCGATCGCGACGTCGGCGGCCGCGCCGATGCGCGATCCCGGGTTGCAGGCGACGGCGACCGTCGCGGCGCCGCGCGACCGAGTCTCGGCGAGCCCGCCGAGCACGTACGGCGTGCGGCCGCTGGCGGCGAGTCCCACCACGACGTCGTCGGCACCCACGCCGAGCCCGGCGACGTCGGCTGCACCGAGCGCCGGGTCGTCCTCGGCGCCCTCGACGGCCACGACGAACGCGTCGCGACCGCCGGCCATGAGGCCGACGACCTCCGACGGATCGGTGCCGAACGTCGGCGGGCACTCGACGGCGTCGAGCAGGCCGAGCCGACCGCTCGTGCCGGCGCCGAGGTAGATCAGCCGGCCGCCGCGGCGACGTGCAGCCGCGATCAGCTCCACCGCCTCGGCGACCTGCGGCAGCACGGCGCGCACCGCGGCGGCCACCGTCGCATCCTCGTCGTTCATGCGCTCGAGCAGCGTCGCGGTGTCGAGCGTGTCGAGGTCGAGGGTGCGCGGGTTGCGCCCCTCGGTGCCGAGCGCGGCGATGGTCTGGATGTCGTCGGCCACGGGGTCCTCCTGGTCGATGCTGCGGGTGGGGATGCCGGCGCTCACGCGTCGGCCGCCGCGGTCGCGGTGGCGGCGACGACCACGGGCGCGTCGCCGTCGCGCTCGACGATCGACCACGCGGCGCCGTTCAGCACGACGACGGGCGAGACGAGCGAGGGCACGCGGTCGCGCACGGCGTCGAGGTCGACGTCGACGATCGCGTCGCCCGCGGCGACGACGTCGCCCTCGGCGCGCAGCACCGTGAAGCCCTCGCCGTCGAGCGCGACGGTGCCGAGACCCACGTGCACGAGCACCTCGAGGCCCTCGGGCGTCGTGACGCCGAACGCGTGGCCCGTGGGGAAGATCGCCGTGATCGTGCCGGCCACGGGGCTCGCGAAGCGACCGCTCGTCGGGTCGACGGCGAAGCCGTCGCCGAGCGTGCGCTCGCGGAACGCCGCGTCGGGCACGTCGTCGAGCGAGACGATGCGACCCTCGGCGGGCGTGGCGATCGCGATGCGCGTGCCGGGCACGGCTGCGACCGGTGCGACCGCGGGCGCGGCGTCGGCATCCGTCTCCACCGCTCCCCCGTGCTCGGCGAGCAGCGCCTTCGGGAAGCCGAACGCCATCGTGATGGCGAAGCCGGCGACGTAGCCGACGACGAGGCCCACGACGTACGCGAGGATCGCGTATCCCTGCCCCTCGTCGCTCTGCAGCAGCGGCAGCAGCGCGAGGCCCGACGGGCCGATGGCCGTCGCGCCCCACGGTGCGACGAACTGGTTGAACGCGCCCGCGACGGCGCCGCCGAACGCGCCGCCGAGGCACGCGGTGAGGAAGGGGCGGCCGAGCGGCAGCGTCACGGCGTAGATGAGCGGCTCGCCGACGCCGAGCACGCCCACGGGCAGCGCGCCCTTGATGGCGCGGCGCAGCGAGGCGTTGCGGCGCAGGCGGATCCAGATCGCGATCGCCGCACCCACCTGGCCGGCACCCGCCATCGCGAGGATCGTGAGCAGCGGGGTGAAGCCGAGCTGCTCGATGAGGGTCGCGTGGATGGGGATGAGCGCCTGGTGCAGGCCCAGCATCACGAGCGGCAGGAAGAGGCCGCCGAGCACGAAGCCCGCGAGCACGCCGGAGACCTGCAGCAGCCAGACGGCGCCGTCGCCGATGCCCGTCGCGATCGCGCCGGCGAGCGGCATGAAGGCGAAGATCGTCGCGAGCCCCGAGCCGAGCAGCGCGAGCGTCGGCGTCACGAGGATGTCGATGGCGTCGGGGATGCGCCCCCGCAGCCCGCGCTCGATCCACGACGCGAGCACGGCGGCGAAGATCGCGCCGATGACGCCGCCCTGGCCGGGCGCGAGCGTGATGTCGCCCACGACCGGCAGCGTGTACGAGACGTCGGCGATGCCGGGGAAGACGATGATCGCCGCGACGGCGCCGCCGATCGCGGGGGTGCCGCCGAACTCCTTCGCGGCGTTGATGCCCGCGAAGATCGCGAGGTACGCGAAGAACGCCGAGCCGATGGCCGTGAGCGCCGGGATGAGGCCGGCGACCCACTCGGGTGCGGCGCCGACCGCATCCCAGTTGACGATGAGGCCGCGCACCGCGGCGACGATGCCGGCACCGATGAGCGCGGGGATGAGCGGCACGAAGATGTTCGCGACCTTGCGGATGAGGTTCTTGAACGGGGTGTCGTTGCGGCGCCTCTGGGTGGCCTTGATGTCGGCGCCGCGGGCGGCGAGCGCCTCGGCGTCGGTGCCCTGCTCGGCGAGCAGCGCGCGGAACGCGGTCGTGATGCGGGTGACGGCGCCCGGACCGAGCACGACCTGGTAGGTCTCGTCGTCGACGACGCCCAGCACGCCGTCGGTGGCCTTGACCGCGGCCTCGTCGATGCGGTCGCGATCGCGGGGCGTCACGCGCATGCGCGTCATGCACTGCTCGACGCCGGCGACGTTGTCGGCGCCGCCGAGGTGCTGCAGCAGCTGGGCGGCGATCTGGTCGGGTGCGGCCATGGGTGGATCCTCGCGTCGATGGGAGTGTCGGTACAGAGAGTACACACTCTGCGTGTTTCAGGTACATTGCGTACATGGCGGGCGATGCGCCGGCACGGGCCGCGCCACCGATACCGTGTCGACGGTCGAGAGGAGCGCCATGGCATCCGAGCCCGCACGAGCGGCGGCGCGCAGCACGCGCGCCGTGCTCACGGAGGCGCGCGCTCGCTACGACGACCTGCGCCCCTCCGAGCGCCGCATCGCCGACGCGCTGCTCGCCGATCCCGAGGCCTTCGCGTCGCGCTCGATCGGCGAGATCGCCGTGCAGGCGAGCACCTCGACGACGACGGTCGTGCGCTTCACGCGCACCGTCGGCTACGAGCGCTTCCGCGACCTGCGGCGCGACCTCGCCGAGCAGAACCTCCGTGCGCGCCTCGCGATCGCCGCCGTCGACGTCACGAGCCCCGACGTCTCGGCGGGCGACGGCATGGAGGACGTCGTCGCGCGGGTCGCCGCGAGCGAGTCGCTCTCGATCGCCGACACCGCAGCCACCATCGACGTCGCAGCCCTCACGACCGCCGTCGGCGCCATCGCCCGCGCGCGCCGCGTCGACCTCTTCGGCGTCGGCGCGAGCGGCATCGTCGCCGTCGACCTGCAGCGCAAGCTCTCGCGCATCGGCCGCGTCGCGATCGAGTGGCCCGAGCCGCACGCGGCGTGGACGGCCGCGGCCGTGCTCGACGAGGACTCCGTCGCCATCGCGATCTCGCACTCGGGCGCGACGGACGAGACCGTGCGCTTCCTGCGCCTCGCGAGCGAGTCGGGTGCGACGACGATCGCGATCACGAACCACGACGACTCGCCGCTCGGGCGCCTCGCCGACGTCGTGCTGCGCACCGCGGCGCGCGAGGCGGCGCCGCTGCGCTCGGGCGCGCTCGGCAGCCGCACCGCGCAGCTGCTCATCGGCGACTGCCTCTACCTCGGCGTCGCCCAGCTCGACGCCGACGGCGCGATGGATGCGCTGCGCCGCACGTACGCGGCGGTCGGCCGCACGCTGCCGAACGCCTGACGCGCTCCCGTCCGCGGGCGTCGTATCGTGGCGACGTGACCGACGAGCCCGACCACGACGCCTTCGCCGAGGCGGTGCACGAGCTCGTCGCGAGCATCCCGCCCGGTCGCGTCATGGCGTACGGCGAGGTGGCGGCGGTGCTCGGCTCGCGTGCCGCACGCCGCGTCGGTCGCATCATGGCGACCGACTCGGAGGGCCTGCCGTGGTGGCGCGTCATCCGTTCGAGCGGCCTGCCCCCGGCCGGGCTCCACGATCGCGCGCTGCCCCACTACGAGGCGGAGGGCACGCCGCTCGCCGGCACGAGCCCGGGCACCGACGCGCCGTTCCGCATCCAGCGCCGCGCCCGGTGGATGCCCGACTGAGCGCATCCAGCACGCGCGCGGCGGCAGGTGCCAGGATGCGGCCATGACGCACCTCCCTCCCCCGCAGCCCGGCTCGCAGCAGCCGGCCGCCCCCGCGTGGCAGCAGGCTCAGCAGGGTCAGCCCCCGCAGGCGCAGCCGCAGCAGCTCGCACAGCCGTCGTGGGCGACCGCCCAGCCGAGCGCGGACGCGAGCCCGCAGCGGCCGCGCGGCAACCCGCTCGGGCTCGTCTCGGTGCTGCTCGCCGCGGTCGCCCTGCTGCTCGGGCTCGTCGCCGCCGTGGTCCAGGCGGTGCTCATCGCCTCCAACGGCTTCGAGGCCGTCGGCGCGGCCTCCCTCGCGTTCAGCCTCGCGCGGCTGCTGGTCTCGCTCGCGGGCGTCGCGCTCGGCGTCGTCGGGCTGCTGCGTCGCGACGCGCGTCGCACGGTCGCCGCCATCGGCCTCGGCGCCTGCGCGGCCATCGCCGCCAGCGTGCTCATCGGCCTCCTCAGCGTGCCGATCACCGCGATCGTCACGGGCTGATCGTCGCCCGCGCGGGGCGGGGTCGCTCAGACGAGCGACTCCCGCCACGCACGGTGCAGGTCGGCGAACCGGCCGCCGGCGGCGATGAGGGCTGCGGGCGCGTCATCCTCGATGACGCGACCGTGCTCCATCACGAGCACGCGATCCGCGATCGCGACCGTCGACAGACGGTGGGCGATGATGATCGCCGTGCGGTCGGCGAGCAGCGTCTGCAGCGCCTCCTGCACGAGCCGCTCGCTCGGGATGTCGAGGCTCGCCGTCGCCTCGTCGAGGATGAGCACCGCAGGGTCGGCGAGGAATGCGCGCGCGAACGACAGCAGCTGCCGCTGCCCCGACGACACGCGGCCGCCGCGCTTGTTCACGTCGGTGTCGTAGCCGTCGGGCAGCGCCGACACGAAGTCGTGCGCACCGACGGCGCGCGCCGCCGCCTCGATCTCGGCCCGCGTCGCATCCGGCTTGCCCAGCGCGATGTTCTCGGCGACCGTGCCCGAGAACAGGTACGCCTCCTGCGTCACCATGACCACCGCGCGGCGCAGGTCGTCGTTCGACAGGTCGCGCAGGTCGGCGCCGTCGAGCCGCACGGCACCCTCGGTCGGGTCGTAGAACCGCGCGAGCAGCTTCGCGAGCGTCGTCTTGCCGGCACCGGTCGTGCCGACGAGCGCGACGGTCTGGCCGGCCGGGATGTGCAGGTCGAGCGCGGGCAGCACGTCGCCGCCCGTCGCGTACGCGAAGCGCACCTCGTCGAAGTCGATCCGCCCCTTCGCAGCCTCGAGCGCCGTCGGCTCGACGGGCTCGGGCACCGTCGGCTGCTCCTCGAGCACGCCCGAGATCTTCTCGAGCGCCGCGGACGCCGACTGGTAGCCGTTGAAGAACATCGCGATGCCCTGGATGGGCTGGAAGAACTGCCGCGCGTACAGCGCGGTCGCGAGCAGCACGCCCACCTCGAGCGTGCCGTCGATCACGCGGATGCCGCCCAGCAGCACGATCGCCGCGATGCTCGTCGCCCCGAGCGCGATGATGCCCGGCTCGTAGACGCCGAAGATCGAGATGACCTTGTGGTTCGCGACGCGGTAGTCCTCGACGCGGTCGCCGAACTCGTCGTCGTTGCGACGCTCGGTGCGGAACGCCTTCACGGCGCGGATGCCCGTCATCGTCTCGACGAAGTACACGATCATGCGCGCGCTCGTCGTGCGGGTCTCGCGGAACAGCACGGTCGATCGCACCTGGAACCAGCGCGTCAGGATGATCGCCGGCACGAGCGCGATGCCGAGCACGAGTCCCGAGATCGGGTCGAGCAGCACCATCGCGACGCCGGTGAACGCCATGAACAGGATGCCGCGCACGAGCTCGTTGAGCCCCTGGTCGAGCAGGTCGCGGATCGACTCGAGGTCGCTCGTCTGGCGCGCGATGATGCGGCCCGACGTGTACTGCTCGTGGAACTCGAGGCTCAGCCGCTGCGTGTGGTCGAAGAGCCGACGGCGCAGCGAGAACAGCACCGCCTGGCTGATGCGCGCCGACGACACCGTGTAGACGTACATGAGCACGCCGGCAGCGACGGCCGAGACGACGTAGGCGATCGTCGCACCCCACAGGGGCAGCCAGTCCTGCCGGTCGAGGATCGCGGGCAGCGCCGTGTCGACGCCGTACGCGATGATCGCGGGGCCGACGACCCCCGCGCCCGCCGAGATGACGACGAGCAGCATCGTCCACGTGATCCGCCGCACGTGCGGGCGCACGAGCTGCAGCAGCAGCCTGCGGGAGCGCAGGCGGATCTCCCGCGACTCCTCCTTCGTGTAGTCGTCGCGGTCCTCGCCGGAGACGCCGTGCACGCTCACAGGTTCACCTCTCGGTTCCGCTCGGCCTCTTCCAGGCTCGAGAGCACGAATCGGTAGTGCTCGTTGCGCGCGAGCAGCTCGGAGTGGGTGCCGACGTCGTCGATGCGACCCTCGCGCATGAGGGCGACGCGGTCGGCCAGCTGCACCGTCGACGGACGGTGGGCGACGATGAGCGCCGTGGTCTCGGCGAGCACCTGGCGCAGCGCCGCCTCGACCTGCGCCTCGGTGTCGACGTCGAGCGCCGACAGCGGGTCGTCGAGCACGAGCACGGCGGGCTTGGCGGCGACGGCGCGCGCGAGCGCGAGCCGCTGCCGCTGGCCGCCGGAGAGCGAGAGCCCCTCCTCGCCGATCACGGTCTCGATCCCGTCGGGCAGGTCGTGCACGAAGCTCGCCTGCGCGATGCGCAGCGCCTCGTCGAGCACCTCGTCGTCGGCGCCGGGCACGCCCAGCAGCACGTTGTCGCGCACGGAGCGCGAGAAGAGCGTCGCATCCTCGAACGCCATGGCGACGTGGGTGCGCAGCTCCTCGCGCGTGAGGTCGCGCACGTCGACGCCATCGAGCAGCACGCGGCCGCCCGTCACGTCGTAGAGGCGCGCGGGCAGCGCCGTGAGCGTCGTCTTGCCGCTGCCGGTGGAGCCGACGAGCGCCATGGTCTCGCCGGGCTCGAGCACGAGGTCGGCGCCGTCGACGAGGTCGCGCTCGTCGGCGGGCGCGTCCTGGTAGCGGAAGCGCACGCCCTCGAACGTCAGGCGCCCGCGTGGCTCGGCGATCGTGGCCGGCCGCTCGGGGTCGTCGATCGTGTTCTCGGTGTCGACGACCTCGTGGAAGCGCACCGAGGCGTTCGCGGCGTCGATCGCGAAGGCGTAGAGGAAGCCCATCGACTCGATCGGCCAGTTCAGCACGACCGCCGTCGCGAAGAACGCGAGCAGCTGGCCGACGGTGAGCTGATCGACGGTGACGAGCCACACGCCCACGAACAGGCACACGGCGTACGACACGAACGGGATGATCGTCAGCCACATCCAGAGCGACGCATCCTGACGCGCCTTCGCGATCTCGGTCGAGCGCAGCTCGCTCGCCTGCGACGTGAAGCCGTCGAGCGCGTGCCGGCCGCGGCCGAACGCCTTGAGCACGCGGATGCCGTGGACCGACTGCTCGACGGTGGTCGCGAGGTCGCCCGCCTGGTCCTGCGCCCGGCGGGAGACCTGGTGGTAGGTCTGCTCGAAGCGGAAGGCGACGACGACGATCGGCAGCGACAGCAGCACGAAGAGGCCGCCCAGCAGCGGGCTCCACCACAGCAGCACCCCGACGCCGACGAGCAGCGTCATGAGGTTCACGACGAACAGCACGGACCCGAACGCCAGGAAGCGGCGCAGCTGCCCGAGGTCCTGCACGGCGCGAGAGAGCAGCTGGCCGGACTGCCAGCGGTCGTGGAAGGCGACGGGCAGCTGCTGCAGGCGGGCGTAGAGGTCGCGGCGCATCGATGCCTCGACGTACGTCGACGGCTGCAGCACGAAGAAGCGCCGCAGGAAGATGCACAGCGCCTCGGCGAGGCCGAGGGCGAGCACGGCGATCGCCGCGGGCCATACGGCATCGCGGTCGCCGTGCGTCAGGGGCCCGTCGACGAGGGCGCGCAGCACGAGCGGGATCGCGAGCGCGAGCAACGAGCCGACGAGCGCGGCGCCGACGCCTGCGAGCAGGCGCGGCAGGTAGGGCCGCACGTAGGGCATGAGCCTCGCGAGCGACGGGATGATGCGGGGCTTGGAGGGGGCAGCGGGCTGCGACGACATGGAGGGTCCTCGGTGGCGCGCTCACGGCGCGCGTCGGAAGGGCGATGCTGGGGGTGGTCGAGGCGGGAGTGGTGCCTCTGGGGTGCGCCGCGTGCGGCGCGCGTGGTGCTGGTGCCGGGGCGCTAGCGCGCGACGCCGACGACGGGGGTGAGAGCGGGTGCCGTGAGCATGGCGTCCTCCTTCGGTCGGCGAGAGCCCTCCAGGCTATGCGCCGACGGTGCGACGCGCAAGCGGGAGGCCCCGCATCCGTGCTGGATGCGGGGCCTCCCGACTGCGGATCGCCTGCTGCGGCGTCAGCCCTCCGCACGCACGCGGCGCACGACGAGCGTCGCGCCTGCGACGGCGAGCAGCGCACCCAGGGCGAGGATCGCCGAGAGGTCGAAGCCCGTCCGCGGCAGGGTCGGCGGTGCCGACTGCGCGGTCGTCGGCGGCGTGGCCTGGGTCGGCGGCTGCACGGGCGGCGGAGCGATCGCGCAGAGGTCGCCGTCGGCGGCGGGCACGTCGAGCGTGAACGTGCGCGTCGTCAGGTCGCTCGAGACGCCGGGCAGGCCGGCCTGGAACGCGGCGCCCTGGTCGGCGACGGCGACGAAGGTCGCCGTGCCGCCGGCGGCCGGCACGTCGGTGACGGTCCACGAGGCGCGCTCGGTCTGGCCGGTCGTCGCGGTGCCGGGCGCCGAGCAGGTCGCGCCGGTCACGATGACGTCGGCGGTCGCGATGCCGGCGACGGGGGTGTCGCACGGCTGGTCGGAGAACGTGAACGTCCAGCTCGTCGTGGCGCCCTCGGGGGCCACGAAGCCGTCGTCGAAGGCGACGGCGATCGTGACGACCCGCTCGCCGTCGACGTAGGTGCCGGGGTCGGTCACGACGTACCGGTAGTGCTCGCCGTCGGCGGGCAGCACGTACGGAGCGTCGCCGTCGGGGCCGCAGACCTCGGCCGCCGTGGGCGCGGGGATGGCCTCGGTCGTGCACGGCTCGCTCGTCACGGCGAACTCGTAGGTGCGGGGCTCGGTCGAGCCGTCCTGCCACGTGAAGCCGTCGGCGAGCGTCGCGGTGACGACGACGGTGCCCTCGCCGTCGACGACGCCGGACTCGTCGACCGAGAACGCGTAGCCGTCCGCGTCGGTGACGACGGGCAGCTGCACGTCGTACCCGGGGCCGCACTGGTCGACGACGTTCGGGGTGCCCTCGACGGTGGTCGGCACGTCGCAGGGCTCGTCCGTGGCGTGGAAGGTCCAGGTCCTCGGCTCGGTCGCGCCGCCCGTCCAGACGTACCCGGGGTTCAGGGTCGCGGTCACGACGATGTCGCCGGAGCCGTCCTGCGCTCCGTTCGCGACGGTGAAGCGGTAGCCCTCGGTGTCCTCGGGCACGACGAGCTGGTACTCGGGTCCGCACACGTCGTGGAAGCCGGGCTCGGTGGTGACGCCCGTCTCGGTGGTCGGCGGCTGCTCGCACGCCGTCTGGGTGCCCGAGTCGTGGTAGTCGTACTGGTTCCCGTCGCCCTGGTCGATCGTGACCTCCCAGTCATGATCGACGGTCGCATCCCATGCGAACGACCGCACGAAGCTCGCGCCGAACGCCTCGTCGACGACGGTGTCGCCGTCGATGACCACGGTCACGTGGTTCGCCGCGTTGCCGGCGTAGTTCGTCGCAGACACGTCGAGCGAGGTGCAGGTCGGGCTGGCAGCGGGCGTGTGCGCCTGCGCCGACTGCGGCGCGAGGGTCACGAGCAGCGCGCTGAGGAGCGCCGTGAGCAGGAGCATGGCCGCGAGCACGAAGGCTCTCGAGCGGCGCGGGATGGCTGGGTTCAGCACGGGAGGTCACCGATTCGTCGTTGGACAGGAGGGTGGCCTCCGCGCGGAGCTCGGATCGCGGAGACCGTCCACGAACGTAGGAATCGGTTCCACCGCGGCCGAACGCCGACGCGTGCGTGGGGGACCATGCAGACGGGATCGTCGCTATCAGCGGGTGGAGGCTGCGCGATCCGAAGGGTACGCGGTACCCCACTCCCTCGACCGCCCAATCCGATGATCGAGGCATTCCGCGATGCGGCGCGCGAAACCGTGCGCGACGCGCACGGATGCAGTCCTCGGCATCCTCGCACGACGATGCCCCGCGCCGCGATGCGGCACGGGGCATCCGTCGAGCGTCGACCCGGATGGGTCAGTGGAAGAAGTGGCGCTCCCCCGTGAGGTACATCGTGAGGCCCGCGGCCTCGGCAGCGGCGATGACCTCGTCATCGCGCTTCGAGCCGCCGGGCTGCACGATGGCGCGCACGCCGGCGTCGATGAGGATCTGCGGGCCGTCTGCGAACGGGAAGAACGCATCGGACGCCGCGACCGAGCCCGCTGCTCGATCCCCGGCGCGCGAGACCGCGAGCACGCACGAGTCGACGCGGTTGACCTGGCCCATGCCGACGCCGACGGCGGCACCGTCGGAGGCGAGCAGGATGGCGTTGGACTTCACCGAGCGCACGGCGCGCCACGCGAACTCGAGGTCGGCGAGCGTGGCGTCGTCGACGTGCGCACCGGTGACGCGGCGCCACGTGTGGCTCGAGAACCCCTCGAACGTGTCGGGCTGCTGCAGCAGCAGGCCGCCGGAGATCTGGCGCAGCTCGCTCGCCTCGCGCGCATATCCCTCGGGCAGGCGCAGCAGACGGATGGCCGCCTTGCGCGAGAGGATCTCGATCGCCTCGGGCTCGAAGTCGGGCGCGACGACGACCTCGGTGAAGATGCCGGCCACGGTCTGGGCCATCGCGGCCGTGACCGTGCGGTTCGCGGCGATCACGCCGCCGAACGCCGACACGGGGTCGCACGCGTGGGCGCGCTCGTGGGCCGACGCGATCGGGTCGGGGGCGCCGGCTGCTGCGAGCGCGACGCCGCACGGCTGCGCGTGCTTGATGATCGCGACGGCCGGCTCGGCGTGGTCGAACGCGGCGCGCAGGGCGGCGTCGGCGTCGACGTAGTTGTTGAACGACATCTCCTTGCCGTGCAGCAGCGTCGCCTGCGCGATGCCGCGACCGGCGGGCAGCGTGTAGATGCCCGCGGCCTGGTGGCTGTTCTCGCCGTAGCGCAGCGGGCTCGCGAGGGTCGCTCCCCCGATGGCCGCGAGCAGGTCGGCGTTCGCGTCGCCCGACGCAGCCGGAGCTGCGGCGGCAGGCGCCGCGGCGACCTCCTCGACCGAGCCCGTCGCGAACCAGCGCGCGACGGCCGTGTCGTAGCCGGCCGTGTGCGCGAACGCGTCGCTCGCGAGCGCGCGGCGCTGCGCGAGCGAGAGGCCCGACGGCAGCGCACGCGCGACGAGGTCGTACGCACGGGGGTCGGTGACGATCGCGACGTTCGCGAAGTTCTTCGCGCTCGCGCGCACCATCGCGGGGCCGCCGATGTCGATCTGCTCGACGATCGCGTTGGCCTCGGCACCCGAGCGCACGGTGTCGACGAACGGGTAGAGGTTCACGACCACGAGCTCGAACGGCGCGATGCCGAGGTCGGCGAGCTGCTGCTCGTGATGCTCGAGACGGAGATCGGCGAGCAGACCCGCGTGGATGCCGGGGTGCAGCGTCTTCACGCGGCCGTCCAGCGCCTCCTGGAACCCCGTGACCGAGGCGACCTCGGTGACCGGGATGCCCGCATCCGCGATGCCCTCCGCCGTCGAGCCGGTGGAGACGAGCTCGACACCGGCGGCGTGCAGCGCGGCGGCGAGGTCGAGGATGCCGGTCTTGTCGCTGACCGACAGCAGCGCGCGGCGGATGGGCACCACGTCGCGCTCGCGGTACAGGCTCTCGTCGTGGGTCGGACCGCTCACTCAGGACTCCTGGTTCCAGTTCGTGACGACGCCTGCGAGCAGGTCCCGCTCGACCGGCTTGATGCGGTCGTGGAGGCTCGCCTCGTCGTCGTCGGGGTGGATGGGCACGCGCACCTGCGCGAGGACGGGACCCGTGTCGACGCCGGCGTCGACGACGATGACCGATGCGCCGGTCTCGCTGGCGCCGGCCGCGAGCGCATCGCGCACGGCGTGGGCGCCGGGGAACTCGGGCAGGTACGCGGGATGCGTGTTCACGAGGTTCGGGCTCAGACGCTCGACGGCGTCGGCCGACAGCAGGCGCATGAAGCCCGAGAGGATCGTGAGGTCGGGCTCGTGGGCGAGCACGCGGTCGACGATGCGACCGCTCCACTCGGCCCGCGGCTGCGCGAACGGCTCGACGAACGTCGTGATGCCGGCCGCGCGAGCGAGCTCGAGGCCGCCGCACTCCTGGTCGGCGCCGACGGCGACGATCGTCGCGGGCACGCGGCCGTCGCGGGTGCGCTCGAGGAGATCGGCGAGGTTGCTGCCGCCGCCGGAGACGAGGACGACGAGACGCAGCACGGAGGCGAGCCTACCGGCGGTCGGATGCCTCGTCGTCCGCGGCATCGTCGGCGAGCGGGGCGACGGGCGCCGTCTCCTGCGCATCGGGGTCGCCGGGCGCAGCGACCGGGGCGGATGCCAGCGGCGCCACGGGCTGGGTCGTCTGCGCGTCGGGGTCGAGCGTCGGGGATGCGGTGGCAGCGTCGTCGGAGCCGTCGACCTCCTCGTCGACCGCATCGGCATCGGCCGCGGTGGTCTCGGCGTCGCGAGCGCGCGCCGCGGCCGCGAGGGCGGCCACGTCGAGGTCCGCGGTGTCTGCGTCGTCGTCGTCGTCGTCGTCGTCGGCGTCGGCGACCTCGGGCGCGCTGCCCGCGAGCAGGCCGACCGCCAGGCCCGCGGCAGCGATCCCGGCACCGACCGCGCCGACGAGCCACCACGTCGGCCCCGCGACGTCGAGCCTGCCCGGCCCCATGCCGCCCGACGCCGCGGCCGCGAGCACCGCGAGCACGAGCCCGGTCACGAGCCCACCGCCCACGGCGACGACGACCGACTGCCACCAGCGCGTCAGCGCCGACCGCTGCCGCACGAGCGCACCCACGCCCATCGCCGCCACGAGGGGCACGACGGCGACGACGAGCGACCACGGCTGCACGCCGGGCACGATCGCGCCGAGCAGCGGCAGCGTCGGCACGGGCCCGAGGTCGGTGCCGAGCGGCGAGACGCTCGAGCCTGCGCCGAGCGCGAAGCCCGGCCCCAGCATCCACGACGTCGACCAGATGACGGCCGTCGGCAGCAGCGCGAGCTGCACGAGCCACAGCACGACGACGCCCAGATGGTCGGGCTGCAGCGCCTCGAAGAGCAGGATGACGTCCGCCTGGCGCACGATGAGGGCGACGCCCAGCAGCACGGCGCCGAGGCCGACGAACGCGGCGACGGTCGCGAGGCCGGCGCGCAGCGCCGCGCGCACGAGCGGCACGGCGCCCGTGTCGATCGCGAGCCAGCCGGCCGCGTCGCCCACGAGGTCGCGCGCCTCCCAGGCGGCACCGATCGCGAGGCCGAGCAGCATGCACACGGCCGGGCCGATCGCCGCATGCACGACGTTGGGCGCCGCCGACTCGTGCTGCGCCGACAACGCGAGCACGGTGCCGAGCGCCGAGGTCGCGACCGCGCCGCCCACGAGACCCCATGCGGGCTCGGCCGTGCGAGCGAGCCGCATGCCGCTGCGCACGGCGAGCAGGATCGTCGCGAGCCCGATGCCCCATGCGCCCACGCCCAGCACGAAGGGCGCGGAGGCGGCATCCGTGCCGACCGCCGCCACGGCCGCGTCGCCGAACGCGATGCCCACGTCGACGCCGTGCCCCAGCATCCACGCGTCGACCGCGATGCGCCACGGCACGGCGATCGGCAGGGCGAAGCCGCCGGCGGCGTACGCCCCGAAGGCGGGCACGAGCGTGAGCAGCAGCGTCGCGAGGGCGATGGATGCCGACTCGACCGCCTGCAGGAGGACGGAGGAGAGGCGACGCACGCGGCGAGCCTACTGGCGCGGGACCACCCCATCCGACCGCCTCGCGGACGGCGCCGGACGACGCGCATCCACCCGCGATAGGTTGGGATGTGGGCCTGCGCCGCCACCCGGCGCGCCCCCACCGACCATCGACGAGGGACGACGCATCCATGGCGACGATCATCTACACCCACACCGACGAGGCGCCGATGCTGGCGACGCACTCGTTCCTGCCGATCGTGCAGGGCTTCGCGAAGGCTGCCGACGTGGCCGTCGAGACGCGCGACATCTCGCTCTCGGGCCGCATCGTGGCAGCCTTCTCCGACCGCCTGCCCGCCGACCAGGGCCAGGCTGATGCGCTCGCCGAGCTCGGCGAGCTCGCCAAGACGGCCGAGGCGAACATCATCAAGCTGCCGAACATCTCGGCATCGGTGCCGCAGCTCAAGGCGGCGATCGCCGAGCTGCGCGCCCAGGGCGTCGACCTGCCCGAGTACCCCGACGAGCCGTCGACCGACGAGGAGCGCGACGTGCGCGCCCGCTACGACTCGATCAAGGGCTCGGCCGTGAACCCCGTGCTGCGCGAGGGCAACTCCGACCGCCGCGCCCCCCAGTCGGTGAAGCAGTACGCCCGCAAGCACCCGCACTCGATGGGGCGCTGGTCGGCCGACTCGCGCACGCGCGTCGCGACGATGGGCGTCGACGACTTCCGGTCGAACGAGCAGTCGGTCATCCTCGACGCCGCGACCGACCTGCAGATCCGCCACGTCGCCGCAGACGGCACCGTGACGGTGCTCAAGGAGCGCGTGCCCGTGCTCGCCGGCGAGATCGTCGACGCGACGGTGCTGCGCGTCGCCGCGCTCGACCGCTTCCTCGGCGAGCAGGTCAAGGCCGCGAAGGATGAGGGCGTGCTGTTCTCGGTGCACCTCAAGGCGACGATGATGAAGGTCTCCGACCCGATCATCTTCGGCCGCGTCGTGCGTGCCTTCTTCCCCACGCTCTTCCAGCGCTACGGCGCGCAGCTCGAGGAAGCGGGCCTCACGCCCGACGACGGCCTCGGCGCCATCCTCGCCGGCCTCGACCAGCTCGAGCCGTCGGTCGCCGAGGGCGTGCGCGCCGCGGTCGAGGAGGGACTGCGCGAGGGTCCGCGCCTCGCGATGGTGAACTCCGACAAGGGCATCACGAACCTCCACGTGCCCTCCGACGTCATCGTCGACGCGTCGATGCCCGCCATGATCCGCACCGCGGGCCACATGTGGGGCCCCGACGGCGAGGAGGCCGACACGCTCGCGGTCATCCCCGACTCGTCGTACGCCGGCGTCTACCAGGCCGTCATCGACGACTGCATCGCCAACGGCGCCTACGACCCCACGACCATGGGCTCCGTGCCCAACGTGGGCCTCATGGCGCAGAAGGCCGAGGAGTACGGCAGCCACGACAAGACGTTCACCGCGAAGGCCGACGGTCGCATCGAGGTCGTCGACGCCGCAGGCACCGTGCTGCTGTCGCACGAGGTCTCGGTCGGCGACATCTGGCGCGCCTGCCAGACGAAGGACGTGCCGATCCGCGACTGGGTGCGCCTCGCCGTGCAGCGCGCACGCCTCTCCGACACCCCCGCCGTGTTCTGGCTCGACGCCGACCGCGCGCACGACGCGAACCTGATCCGCGTCGTCGAGGACGAGCTGCCCCGCCACGACACCGAGGGCCTCGACATCCAGATCCTCGCCCCCGCCGCCGCGACGACGCACGCGATCGGCCGCATCCGCCAGGGCCTCGACACGATCTCGGTGACGGGCAACGTGCTGCGCGACTACAACACCGACCTCTTCCCCATCCTCGAGCTCGGCACGAGCGCGAAGATGCTGTCGGTCGTGCCGCTGCTCGCCGGCGGTGGCCTGTTCGAGACGGGCGCCGGCGGCTCGGCTCCCAAGCACGTGCAGCAGGTCGAGCAGGAGAACCACCTGCGCTGGGACTCGCTCGGCGAGTTCATGGCGCTCGCGGAGTCGTTCCGCCACCTCGCCCTCACGGCGGGCAACGAGCGCGCCGGCGTGCTGGGTGAGACGCTCGACAGGGCCACGGCGACGTTCCTCGACGAGAACAAGTCGCCGTCGCGCCGCGTCGGCGAGATCGACAACCGCGGCAGCCACTTCTGGCTCGCCCGCTACTGGGCCGAGGAGCTGGCAGGCCAGACGACGGATGCGGCGCTCGCCGAGCGCTTCGCCCCCGTCGCAGAGGAGCTGGCGTCGAAGACCGACGCGATCGAGGCCGAGCTGCTCGCAGCGCAGGGCTCGCCCGTCGACCTCGGCGGCTACTTCCGCCCCGACGCCGCGAAGGCCGAGGCGGCCATGCGCCCCTCGGCGACGCTCAACGCGATCGTCGACTCGCTGCGCTGACGCGCTCATGACGAAGGGCCCCGGCTGACGCCGGGGCCCTTCGTCGTCGTCCGCGTCGAATCCGCACGTGCGCGGGCCCTGCGGTGCACCGTGCACACGAGGCCCGCCGCACGTGCAGGCTCGACGTCAGGGGTGCCGTGCATCGAGGCCGGCAGGGTCGTCGGCGTGCGGGCGATCCTGCGCTGCGTCGACGGGATCCGAACGACGCAGGGCCCCGGCGTGATGCCGGGGCCCTGCGTGCGTGCGTGCTCGGATCAGAGCGCCGCGATGACCTCGCGCATGAGGCGGGCCGTCTCGGAGGGCGTCTTGCCCACCTTGACGCCTGCGGCCTCGAGGGCGACCTTCTTCGCCTCGGCGGTGCCCGACGAGCCCGAGACGATGGCGCCTGCGTGGCCCATCGTCTTGCCCTCGGGGGCCGTGAAGCCGGCGACGTAGCCCACGACGGGCTTCGTGACGTTGGCCTTGATGAAGTCGGCAGCGCGCTCCTCGGCGTCGCCGCCGATCTCGCCGATCATCACGATCGCCTTCGTCTCGGGGTCGGCCTCGAACGCCTCGAGGGCGTCGATGTGCGTCGTGCCGATGATCGGGTCGCCGCCGATGCCGATGGCGGTCGAGAAGCCGATGTCGCGCAGCTCGAACATCATCTGGTAGGTCAGGGTGCCCGACTTCGACACGAGGCCGATCGGGCCCTTGCCCGTGATGTTCGCGGGCGTGATGCCGACGAGCGACTCGCCCGGCGTGATGACGCCGGGGCAGTTCGGGCCGATGATGCGCGTCGTGCCCGTGGCCTTCGCGTGCGCCCAGAACTCCGCGGAGTCCTGCACGGGGATGCCCTCGGTGATGACGACGAGCAGGCCGATGCCCGCGTCGATGCCCTCGATGACGGCGTCCTTCGCGAATGCCGGCGGCACGAAGACGATGGAGACGTCGGCGCCGGTGGCGGCCATCGCCTCCTTCACCGAACCGAAGACGGGCAGCTCGACGGGCGAGCCGTCCTTCGCGACGTGGTTGACGGTCGTGCCGGCCTTGCGGGCGTTCACGCCGCCCACGACCTGCGTGCCGGCCGCGAGCATGCGGGCGGTGTGCTTGGAGCCCTCGCCACCCGTGATGCCCTGGACGATGACCTTCGAATCCTTGTTCAGGTAGATCGACATGCTGCTGCTTCCCCCTACGCCGCTGCCAGCTCGGCAGCCTTGGCGGCAGCCTCGTCCATGGTGTCCACGACCGTCACGAGCGGGTGCGCCGCGTCGGCCAGGATCTGTCGGCCCTCGTCGACGTTGTTGCCGTCGAGGCGCACGACGAGCGGCTTCGTGGCTGCGTCGCCGAGGATGGCGAGCGCCTGCACGATGCCGTTCGCGACGGCGTCGCATGCGGTGATGCCGCCGAAGACGTTCACGAAGACCGAGCGCACGTCGTCGTCGCCGAGGATGACGTCGAGACCGGCGGCCATGACCTCCGCCGAGGCGCCGCCGCCGATGTCGAGGAAGTTGGCCGGCTTCACGCCGCCGAACTGCTCGCCCGCGTAGGCGACGACGTCGAGCGTCGACATGACGAGACCCGCGCCGTTGCCGATGATGCCGACCTGGCCATCGAGCTTCACGTAGTTGAGGTCCGACTCCTTGGCCTTCGCCTCGAGCGGGTCGGCTGCTGCCTTGTCCTCGAGGGCGGCGTGGCCCTCGTGGCGGAACTCGGCGTTCCCGTCGAGCGTGACCTTGCCGTCGAGGGCGACGATCGCGCCGTCGGCCGTCTGCACGAGCGGGTTGACCTCGACGAGCGTCGCGTCCTCCTTCTCGAACACGTCGTAGAGCGTGACGAGCACGGGGGCGACGCGCTCGGCGACGTCCTCGGGGAACGACGCCGCGGCGACGATGCGGCGGGCGACGTCGAGCGTGATGCCGACGGCGGGGTCGACCTCGACCTTGGCGAGCGCCTCGGGGCGCTCCTCGGCGAGCTGCTCGATCTCCATGCCGCCCTCGTACGAGCACATGGCGAGGTACGAGCGGTTCGCGCGGTCGAGCAGCACCGAGAAGTAGTACTCCTCCTCGATCTGCGCGCCTGCGGCGACCATGACGCGCTGGACCGTGTGGCCCTTGATGTCGAGACCCAGGATGGCCTCCGCTGCGGCGCGGGCCTCCTCGGGGCTCTTCGCGACCTTGACGCCGCCGGCCTTGCCGCGGCCTCCGGTCTTGACCTGCGCCTTCACGACGACGACCGGGGTGCCGATGGAGCGGGCAGCCGCCTCGGCCTCCTCGGGTGTGTCGGCGATGATGCCTGGCAGGACGGGAACGCCATGGGACTCGAACATGTCCCTGGCCTGGTACTCGTAGAGATCCACCGGAATCCTTCTGCTGGGAGTGGGGGCCGCCGACCAGCCTAGCCCGGTCGCGCGACGCGCCGGTGTCGGTGTGGGAGCGGACCTGCGCTCGTCTGCGGATGCCTGCGGATGCGGTGCCACCGGGAGCGACGGCGGGCCTCGACGCGCCGCGGTCGGGTGCGCCGGATGCTCGATGGCGTCGCCGCGCGACCGGACTGCGGATTCGGCAGGCCGAAGCCCCAGCCTTCGGCCGATTCCGCGGGCAGATGGCAGGCTCGCCCCCGTCGCGGCGCACCCCCGATGCGCGGACCATGGAGGTCATGGACCCCGCACTGCACCGCTACCCCGACCTGCCTGCGCCGGTCGAGTCGACCGCCTCGCGGCTGTCGTGGCTGCGTGCTGCCGTGCTCGGCGCGAACGACGGCATCGTGTCGACGGCCGCGCTCATCGTGGGCGTCGCCGCGTCCGGCGCGTCCGCTGGCGCCATCCTCACGGCCGGCACGGCGGCGCTCGTCGCCGGCGCGCTGTCGATGGGCGTCGGCGAGTACGTGTCGGTGTCGTCGCAGCGCGACAGCGAGCGCGCGGCGATCCGCCGCGAGCGCCGCTTCCTCGCCTCGAATCCCGTGGGCCAGGAGGCCCAGCTCGCGCACATGTACGAGCTGCGCGGCCTGTCGCCCCGCACGGCGCACCTCGTGGCGAGCGAGCTCTCGGAGGCCGACGCGCTGCGCGCGCACCTCGACATCGAGTACCGCCTCGACGAGGACGAGTCGCCCAACAACCCGTGGGCGGCTGCCGCCGCATCCGCCGCCGCCTTCTCGGCGGGCGCGCTCGTGCCGCTGCTCGCCGCGATCGTCATGCCCACCTCGTGGACGCCGTGGTCGATCGTCGCCGCGGTCGTCGTCGCGCTGCTCGCCACCGGCTTCACCGCCGCGCGCATCGGCGCCGCAGGCAAGCGACGGGCGATGGTGCGCGTGCTCGTGGGCGGCGTCGGCGCCCTCGCGATCACCTTCGTCATCGGCTCGCTCTTCGGCACGCACGTCGTCTAGCCGCCCCTGTCGGAGGTCGGTGGTCGGGCGTACCGTCTGGCCATGGACACCACCGCATCCGAGGGCCCAGCAGCCCTCGAGGTCAGGATCGAGCTCGTCTTCGTCCCCGTCGCCGACGTCGACCGCTCCGTCGCCTTCTACGGCGACACGCTCGGCTGGCACGTCGACCACGACGCCACCGTCTCCGAGTCCCTGCGCTTCGTGCAGGTGACGCCGCCCGGCTCGGCGTGCTCGATCGCCTTCGGCCTCGGCATCGCGGAGGGCGAGCCCGGCTCGATGCGCAACGTGCAGGCCGTGATCCCGGATGCAGATGCGGCGCTCGCCGACCTGCGCGCCCGCGGCGTCGAGGCCGAGGGCGTCGACGAGCTGTCCTGGGGCCGCTTCGTGTCGTTCGCCGACCCCGACGGCAACCGCTGGGTGCTGCAGCAGCTCCCCGCCCGCTGAGGCGCGTCCGCGTCGGTCAGCGGGCGACGGCGTCGAGGATGCGCTCGAGGCCGTAGGCGAACGCGCGCTCGACGTCGCCGCCGAGCTGGAAGGAGCCGCCGAGCTCCATGGCGAGGAAGCCGTGCAGCCAGGCGGTGAGCAGGCGCGCGGCATCGAGCGCGGCGTCGTCGCCGACGAGCTCGCTCGTCGCCTCGAGCAGCGGCTCGACCGCATCGGCGAGCGCCGACACCTCGGGGCGCGCCGCGGGCGACGGGGCGAAGATGAGGCCGTAGCCGACCGGGTTCGCGTGCGCGAAGGCTCGCGTCGCCGTGGCGATCGCGACGATCCGCGCGCGCGGACCACCTGCACCTGCGGCGTCGGCGATCGCGACGACGAGGTCGCCGAGCGCCGACGCGACCACGGCGGCGAGCAGCGCATCGCGCCCGGCGACGCGCTTGTAGAGCGAGGGCGCCCGTACGCCGACGCGCTCGGCGACGGCCTGCATCGTGAGCGCCTCGACGCCCTCGGCCTCGACGATGGCGCGACCGGCGGCGACGATCGCCACCGTCGTGGTGCGTTCGGGTGCCGGCACGCGTCCTCCTCGTCCAGCTCCAGCCTAGGCTATTGACCATAGCCATGAAGGCTATGTACCGTAGCCATCATGCAGCTCGCACCCGGAGTCCACCGCCTTGGCGACGATCGCGTCGCCTTCCTGCTCGTCGTCGACGACGACGGCCTCACGCTCGTCGACGCCGGGTTGCCGGGCAGTCGCCGCGACCTCCGTCGCGCGCTGCGAGCGCTCGACCGCGCCGAGGCGGACATCCGCGGCGTCGTGCTGACGCACGGCGACGCCGACCACATCGGCTTCGCCGAGGCGCTGCGGGCCGAGCACGGCATCCCTGTCTACGTGCACGAGGCCGACGCGGCCCGCACGCGCGGCGACCAGAAGGCGCCGCCCACCGCGACGCCGCCGTGGCGGATGGGCGCCGCGCTGGGCTTCGTCGGCACGATGCTCGCGAAGGGCGGACGCACTCGCCGACTCGGCGAGGTGCGCACCGTGGTCGACGGCGACGTGCTGCCGCTGCCGGGATCCCCCGTCGTCGTCGGCATGCCCGGCCACTCCCCCGGCTCCATCGCGGTGCACCTGCCCGAGCATCGGGTCGTCGCCGTGGGAGACGCGCTGACGACGCGGCATGTGCTGACAGGCGACACGACGCCGCAGCTCGCGCCCTTCACCGACGACCTGGCCGACGCCGACGCATCGCTCACCCGGCTTGCGGCAGTCGACGCCGACATCGTCGTGCCGGGCCACGGCATCGTGTGGCGTGGCACGCCGCGCGCGCTGGTCGACGCGATCCGCGCCGCCCGCTGACCGGCGACACGGAGCGCGCCGCTCAGTCGAGGGTGTCGAGGATGTCCGTGAGCACGTCGACCGTCGTGAGCGGGCTGATGATCGCGAAGCGCAGCACGGGCTCGCCGGCGTGCGACGACGGCACGCAGAACGCACGCTGCTCGTCGAGCAGGCGATCCGACCAGCGCTGGTAGTCGGCGAGCGTCCACCCCTCACGGCGGAACACCACGACCGAGAGCTGCGGCGGGCGCACGAGCGACAGGTGCGGGCGGTGCTCGATCGTCTCGGCGATCGCCGCGGCGGCGTCGATGCCGTGGCGGATGGTGGCGCGGTACTGCTCGGTGCCGTGCGTCGCGAGCGAGAACCACAGCGGCAGCCCGCGCGAGCGGCGCGTGAGCTGCACGGCGAGGTCGGAGGGGTTCCAGTCGGCCGACTCCGTGAGGGTGTCGAGGTACTCGGCGTGCTGCGTGTGCGCGAGGCGAGCGCCGGCCGGGTCGCGGTAGAGCAGCGCGCACGCGTCGAAGGGCGCGAAGAGCCACTTGTGCGGGTCGACGACGAGCGAGTCGGCGAGCTCGACGCCCTCGAACGCGGGGCGCAGCTCGTCGACGAGCATCGCGGCGAGGCCGTAGGCGCCGTCGACGTGCAGCCATACTCCCCGGTCCTTGGCGGCGCGGGCGATGCCGGCGACGTCGTCGACGATGCCGAAGTTCGTCGTGCCCGCGGTCGCCACGACGGCGAAGACGCCGGGATGCGCGTCGAGCGCGGCCGCGACGTCGTCGCCGTGCAGGCGCCCGTCGGCGCCGGTCGGCACGCCGATCACGTCGACGTCCATCACGGCTGCGGCCGAGGCGATCGACGAGTGCGCCTCGGCGCTGCACACGACGGCGAGGCGCACGGGCGCTGCATCGTCCATCGCGGCTCGGTGGCGACGGTACGCGTCGCGCGCGGCGACGAGCGCCGACAGGTTGCCGATCGTGCCGCCCTGCACGAACGCGCCGCCCGCACCCTCCGGCAGGCCGAACTCGCCGGCGAGCCAGTGCAGCACCTCGTTCTCGGCGTGCACCGCGCCGGCGCCCTCCATCCACGACCCGCCGTAGATCGCGGACGCCGAGACGACGAGGTCGAACGCGATGGCGGCCTTGCTCGGCGCCGACGGGATGAACGAGACGTAGCCGGGGTGGTCGGTCGAGAGGCACGCGGGGGCGAGCACGTCGGCGAAGAGCGTCGTCGCGCGCTCGGCGCCGATGCCCTCGGGCGTGATCGCTGCGCCCGCCCGGGCGGCGAGCTCGTCGGGTGGCAGGGCACGGTCGAGCGGCACCCGCTCGTACAGCGCCCGGTCGCGCGCATACCGCAGGACGCGGTCGACGACGTCGCGCGTGCCGTCGGAGATCTCGTGCATGGCGTCGGGTCGCGGCGTCGCGTCCCCAGGGGTGTCTGCAAGCATCTCCACCATCGTGGCGTACGCGTGTGGCGAGCGGCAGCCCCGCCTGGCACGCTGGGGGCATGCAGCAGCAGCGCGACCCGTGGGACGAGCACGAGCGCGACCGCGTGCCGCCCGAGCTCGATCCGGCATTCTCGGAGTTCGACGACGACCGCCCGTCGCGCACGATGGCGAACCGTCTGCGCCCCGTCATCTGGCTCGCGGCGCTCGCGGCGCTCGTGGCGATGACGTTCGTCTTCGTGCTCTGACGCGCCCACACGTCGCGCGGCAGCGGAACCCCCTGCCGCATCCGCGCGGCCGCCCGTAGCCTCGGGACGCATGACCCTGACCCGCAGGACCATGCTCACGGGGATGCTCGGTGCCGGGCTCGGCCTCACGGCCTGCACCCCGAGCGGCCCGACCGTGCACGCCTCCGGCGACGAGGATGCCGACGCGGTCGCCTCGACGCCCGCGGCGACGCCGCCCGCGTTCCCGACGGTCGACCGCACGATCGCGACGGGCCTCGCCGTGCCGTGGTCGCTCGCGTTCCTCGCCGACGGCGCGGCGCTCGTCTCCGAGCGCGCCACCGGACGCGTGCTCCGCGTCGACGGCGCCGGCGGCGTCGACGAGGTCGGCGTCGTGCCGGGCGTGGCGCCGCAGGGCGAAGGCGGGCTGCTGGGCCTCGCCCTGTCGCCCGACGAGGCGGCGCTCTACGCCTACCTGTCGAGCGAGTCCGACAATCGGCTCGTGCGCATGCCCTTCGACGGCGGGCTCGGCACGCCCGAGGTGCTCGTCGAGGGCATCGCGCTCGCCCGCAACCACCAGGGCGGGCGGCTGCGGTTCGGGCCCGACGGCATGCTCTACGTCACGGTCGGCGACGCCGCCGACGGCTCGCGCTCGCAGGATCCGAGCGATCTCGCCGGCAAGATCCTGCGCGTGGATGCGGATGGGCAGGCTGCCGAGGGCAATCCGTTCGGCACGCGCGTGTGGTCGCTCGGCCACCGCAACCCGCAGGGGCTCGCGTGGGACGGCGACCGCATGTGGGCTGCCGAGTTCGGGCAGGACACCGCAGACGAGCTCAACCGGATCGAGCCGGGCGGCAACTACGGCTGGCCCGCGGTCGAGGGCGCCGGCGGCGATCCCGCCTACGTCGACCCGATCGTCACGTGGCCGACGTCGGAGTGCTCGCCGTCGGGCCTCGAGATCGATCGCGGCGTCGCCTACCTGTGCGCGCTGCGCGGGCAGGGGCTGTGGATCATCCCGCTCGCGGGCGACGGCGCCGGCACGCCGCAGAAGGCCTTCGACCGCGAGCTCGGCCGGCTGCGCTGCGTCGCGCTCGCGCCCGACGGCTCGCTGTGGGTCACCACGAGCAACCGCGACGCCAACGGCACGCCGGGCACCGACGACGACCGCATCCTGCGCGTCGTGATCTGACGCGTCAGGAGCCCGTCGCCGTGTACCGGTGCTCGGGCCTGCCGGCCGACCCGTAGCGCGGCTCGACGCGGGCGACGCCCAGCTCGACGAGGCGCTCGAGATAGCGGCGTGCGCTCACGCGCGACATGCCGATGCGCTCGGCGACCTCGGCGGCCGACGCATCCGACCCCGCCTCGGCGAGCGCCGCCTCGACGGTCTGCAGCGTGCGGTCGTTGACGCCCTTGCGCACGAGCCGCGGCCCAGCCGACGAGCTGCCGAGCACGGCGTCGATGCCGGCCTGGTCGAGCGTGGATGCGGCGAGCGAGCGCTCCTGCACGACGGCGCGATGCACGTCGTCGAGGCGCTGGTGCAGCGTCTGCATGTCGAACGGCTTCACGAGGTAGTGCCGCACGCCCTGCGTACGCGCCATGCGCACGGTCTCGAGGTCGCGCGCCGCCGTGACGGCGACGACCTCGACGCGGCTGCCCCGCGACCGCAGCCTGCGCAGCACCGTGAGGCCCGAGATGTCGGGCAGGTGCACGTCGAGCAGCACGACGTCGGGCGCGAGGGTCTCGACGGCGTCGAGCGCCTGCTCGCCCGTCGGCGCCACCGCGACGACCTGGAAGCCAGGATGCCGCTCCACGAAGCCGCGGGTCACGATCGCGACCTGCGGCTCGTCCTCGACGACGAGCGCGCGCAGCACCACGGTCACGGCCGCACCTGCGCATCCGCGCGGGCGCGCACGGGCAGCGTCACCGTGAGGCGCGCGCCGCCGAGGTCGGCGTCGTCGACGTGCACGTCGCCGCCGAGGCGACGCACGACGCGACGCACGAGCGTGAGCCCGTAGCCGCGCGCCCGCCCCTCGCCCTTCGACGAGTGCCCGAGCTCGAAGATCGCGCCGCGCTCGGCTGCGGGCACGCCCGGGCCGTCGTCCTCGACGACGATGCGACCGGCGGCATCGGGCCCCGTGCCGCTCGACAGCGTCACGCGCACGCGCCCCTGCATGCCCGCCGCGTCGAGCGCGTTGTCGACGAGGTTGCCGACGATCGTCACGAGGTCGGCGCCGTCGGCCGCGAACGGCACCGCGAGGCCCGACGCGTCGACCGTGAGCCGCACCCCGAGCTCGCGTGCGCGGGCGCGCTTCGCGAGCACGAGCGCCGCGAGCTCGAGATCGTGGATGCCCGACTCCTCCACGCCGCTGATCGCGCCGCCGTCGCCCTCGCGCCGCACCATCGCGAGCGCCGCATCCGACTCCCCCAGCTCGATGAGGCCGCCGATCGTGTGCAGCGTGTTCGCGAACTCGTGCCGCTGCGCCCGCAGGCCCTCGGCCGCCGACTGCGCACCCGCGAGCGCGCGCAGCGCCTCGTCGGTCTCGGTGCGGTCGACGAGGATGACGACGCTGCCGACCGTGCGGTCGTGCACGACGACGGGGTCGGCGTGCGCGACGAGCACGCGCTCGCCCGCGAGCACCAGCTGCTGGCCGTCGTCGGCGAGCAGCTCGGCGAGGTCGGCATCGAGCACGCCGTCGAGCGGCTCGCCGACGGCGTCGTCGACCTCGACGTCGAGCAGCCTCGCGGCGGCGTCGTTGCACAGCACGATGCGGCCGTCGTCGCCCACGACGACGATGCCCTCGCGGATGCCGTGCAGCGTCGCGTCGCGCGTCTCGAGCATCGCCTTGATCTCGTCGGGCTCGACGCCGTGGATGCGACGGCGCACGACGCTCGCCGCCCACGTCGCCAGCAGCACGCCCACGATCGCGGCGATGACGAGCCACACCGCGAGCGTGCGCATGGAGCCGAGCAGGTCGGCCTGCAGCTCGGACTCGAGCGTGCCGACCGACACCTGCCCGATGACCTCCCCGTCGGGGCCGAAGATGGGCACCTTCACGCGCCACGACTGCCCGAGGGTGCCCGTCTCGGTGCCGATCCACACGTCGCCGGTCTGCGCGGCCGTCGGCGGCGTCGACGCCGGCTCGCCGATGAGATCGGGGTTGGGGTGCGAGTAGCGGATGCCGTCGACGTTCGTGACGACGACGTACGTGACGTCGGACGAGGT
The DNA here is from genome assembly GCF_007679035.1 of Agrococcus jejuensis. GTDB lineage: Bacteria > Actinomycetota > Actinomycetes > Actinomycetales > Microbacteriaceae > Agrococcus > Agrococcus jejuensis_A. The sequence continues at coordinate 73,857 of NZ_VEFR01000002.1, forward strand.
GCGGATGAGCTCGGCGATCGGCTGGATGGTCGCCGACGGATCGGGATCGTCGAACGCCTCGAGCACCGTCGGCAGCTGCGCGACCGAGAAGGCGACGCCGATCATGCGGTCCTTGTAGGCCTCGCGGATCTGCGCCTCCTGGATGACGACGGCACCGCCGGTCGCGCCCAGCATCACGACGAGCATGATGGCCGACTGCAGCAGCACGAGCTGTCGTCGCAGCGGCATGGCGCGCAGCAACGCGAGCGGCCGCGCGAGGCGACCCCGCAGCGCCGTCGCTCGAGCCATGAGCAGATGCTAGGCCCGATCCCGACGTTCGGCGCAGTCGGCCCAGGACCGAAACGACCGAAACGACGCGTTTCGCACGCAACGCGCTGCCTCCGCATCCGCGTCCCTATGGTCTCCCCAGATCGCGACCCGGCACGGCGCCGGGCGCTCGACGATGAGAGGCGATCGACACATGACCAACGACGCTCAGACCCCCCGCCTGCGGCGCACCCTCCTGATCGGTGCCGCGGGCCTCACGGCCTTCGCCCTCGCGGCATGCTCCTCGGGCGGCACCGGAGGCGGCGACGCCGACGCGGCGCCCGGCGAGATCTCGACCCTCGACGTCATCGCCCCCGCCGACCCCGGCGGCGGCTGGGACCAGACGGCCCGCGCCGTCTCGGCCGCGCTCACCGACGACGAGCTCGTCGGCTCCGCCCCCGTGACGAACATCGGCGGCGCCGGCGGCACCGTCGGCCTCGCGAGCCTCGCGACCGAGACCGAGTACACGACCCTCATGGTCACGGGCTCCGTCATGGTCGGCGCCGTCGAGACCAACGCGTCGCAGAACCGCATCGAGGACATGACGCCCATCGCGCGCCTCACCGAGGAGCCCCTCGTCATCGTCGTGCCCGCGAACAGCGACTTCGAGTCGGTGCAGGACGTCGTCGACGCCATCGTCGAGGACGGCCCGCAGGTCACCGTCACCGGTGGCTCGGCAGGCGGCATCGACCACATCCTCGCCGGCCAGCTGCTCATCGAGGGCGGCGTCGACGCCGCCGACGTGCCCACGTCGCTCAACTACATCGCGAACTCCGGCGGTGGCGAGGCGCTCACGATGCTGCTCGGCGGCACCGCCATGGTCGGCATCTCGGGCGTCGGCGAGTTCGCCGAGTCCGTCGAGTCCGGCGACCTGCGCGCCCTCGCGGTGTCGTCGGCCGACCCGTCGATCACGCTCCCCGACGTGCCGACGCTGCAGGACGAGGGCATCGACCTCGCCATCACCAACTGGCGCGGCCTCATCGCTCCCGGAGACATCTCGGCCGAGGAGCAGCAGGCGCTCGTCGACGTCGTCACCGAGATGCACGACGCCGGCTCGTGGGCCGACGCCGTCGAGACGAACGGCTGGACGGACGCGTTCCTCACGGGCGACGACTTCCAGTCGTTCCTCGACGAGGACATCGCGCTGACGCAGGAGACCCTGCGCACGATCGGCCTGACCTCGTGACCGCCGAGGTCGGCGCACCCGTCGAGGGTGCGCCGGCCTCGCCCCGCGTGCACCCCCGGGCGCACCGGGTCGAGGCCATGGTCGTCGTCGGCGTCGTCATCGCCCTCGCGATCGCGACGCTCGTGCTCACGACGCAGATCCCCCAGGGCGGTCAGGCCACGACGCTCAGCGCCCGCGTCATCCCCTACGTCGTCGGAGGCTTGCTGCTCGTCGCCGGCATCGGCGTGCTCGTCGGCCAGCTCCGCGGCCGCTTCGGCGAGGCCGAGGAGGGCGAGGACGTCGACCTCGAGCACGGCACGTCGTGGGTCACCACCGGCGTCGTCGCCCTCGCGTTCCTGTCGCTCGTCGTCACCATCCCGCACCTCGGCTGGCCGCTCGCCGTCACGGTGCTCTTCGGCGCCTCCGCGATCGCGCTCGGCGCGAAGCGGTGGTGGATCGCGGTGCTCGTCGGCCTCGGCCTCGGCGTCGTGACCCAGCTGCTCTTCGGCAGCCTCCTCGGACTCTCGCTGCCCGCCACGGGCACCCTCACCGGCTGGATCCCCCTTGGATAGCCTCACCCTCCTCCTCGAGGGCTTCGCGGCAGCCGCGCAGCCCGTCAACCTGCTGTTCGCGCTGCTGGGCGTGTTCGTCGGCACCGCCGTCGGCGTGCTGCCCGGCATCGGCCCGGCCATGACCGTCGCGCTGCTGCTGCCCATCACGTACGCGCTCGAGCCGACGCAGGCGCTCATCGTGTTCGCCGGCATCTACTACGGCGGCATGTACGGCGGATCGACGACGTCGATCCTGCTGAACACGCCAGGCGAGTCGGCCTCGATCGTCACCGCGCTCGAGGGCAACAAGATGGCCCGCGCAGGCCGCGGCGCCGCAGCGCTCGCGACGGCAGCGATCGGCTCGTTCATCGCCGGCACCATCGCCACGGCGCTGCTGACGCTCGTCGCCCCCACGGTCGCCCGCTGGGCGGTGTCGCTCGGCCCCGCCGACTACTTCGCGCTCATGATGCTCGCGTTCCTCACCGTCGGCGCCCTGTTCGGGTCGAGCGTGTGGCGCGGACTCGTGTCGCTCGGGATCGGCCTGCTCATCGGCCTCGTCGGCGTCGACTCCATCTCGGGCCAGTCGCGGTTCACGCTCGGCGTGCCGCAGCTCACCGACGGCATCGACGTCGTGCTCGTGGCCGTCGGCCTCTTCGCCCTCGGCGAGGCGCTGTACGTCGGCTCCCGGCTGCGCAACGGCGAGATCCCGCTCATCCCCATCACCCGCGGATGGCGCACGTGGATGCGCCGCTCCGACTGGGCGCGCTCGTGGAGGCCGTGGCTGCGCGGCACCGCCATCGGCTTCCCCATCGGCACCATCCCCGCCGGCGGCGCCGACGTCGCCACGTTCCTGTCGTACGCGACGGAGCGCGGCCTCGCGAAGGGCGAGTACAAGCGGCAGTTCGGCAAGGGCGCCATCGAGGGCGTCGCCGGTCCCGAGTCGGCGAACAACGCCGCAGCGGCCGGCGTGCTCGTGCCGCTGCTGACGCTGGGCATCCCGACGACGGCGACCGCGGCGATCATCCTGTCGGCGTTCCAGACGTACGGCATCCAGCCCGGCCCGCGCCTGTTCGAGTCGCAGGGTCCGCTCGTCTGGGCGCTCATCGCGAGCCTCTACATCGGCAACATCATGCTGCTCGTGCTCAACCTGCCGCTCGTCGGGCTGTGGGTGAAGCTGCTGCAGATCCCCCGCCCGTACCTGTATGCCGGCATCCTCACGTTCGCCGGGCTCGGCGCGTACGCGGCGAACTTCACCACGTTCGACGTCATCGTGCTGCTCGTGCTCGGCGTCATGGGCTTCTTCATGCGCAGGCAGGGCTTCCCGGTGTCGCCGCTCGTCGTCGGCGCCATCCTCGGCCCCATGGCCGAGGAGCGGCTGCGGCAGGCGATGCAGCTCGGCGTCGGCGACCCCGCCTACCTCGTGCACTCGCCGTTCGCGATCGTCGCGTACGTGCTCGCCGTCGTGATCATCGGCCTGTCGCTGTGGCTGCGACGCCGCAGCGCCCGCTTCGAGGCGACGCTCGCCGCCGAGACGGAGGCGGCGTCGACGGAGTCGATCGCGACGCTCGACGAGACGATCGAGAGCCACGAGCCGCATCCGCAGGTGGAGCGTGGGGCGCTGTCGACGACGTCGATCCCGACGGAGCGTCGTCGGCGGTTCGGTCGGAAGGATGATCCGCCGTCGTGATGCATTGAGCGGGGCGGCGGCGTGCTCGAATGTCGCTCCTCAGCTCAGACAACGGAGACGACCGGAGGGGGTCGAGGCCTGGCGGCCTCGACCCCCTCCGGTCGTCTCCGTAACTCGACACCCCGCGACATCCGAGCACGCCGCCTACGGTCCCCAGAGAGGGGGCGCTGCGCACGCGTCCCGGTGAAGCCGTCTGACACGGCGGTCTCGGCGGAGCCGGTGGTCGGCGAGGGGCCTCTGCGCCCGGCGTGCGGGTGGTGCGCGGGTCTCGTGACGGCTGCTCGCCCAGGGGCTCGCGGCCTCCTCGACCAGCTGGAAGGACGCGCCCCGCCCCTCTCAGGCGGCCTCCTCGCAGCTGGTCGAGGAGCGCGCGAGCGCAGCGAGCTCGCGTCACGAGACCCGCGCACCCGCGATCACGCCGAGCGGCAGGACGCCCGCCAACCCCCGAACCCGCCGAGACCGCCGAGCAGGTCAGTCGCACCGGCACGCGCGCGCAGCCCCACCCCCACGGATGGATCCGCCCGCACGCGTCGGGCGGGGATGTCGCGGGGTGTCGAGTTACGCCGGAGAGCGGAGGGGGTCGTGGCCCCCAGGCCACGACCCCCTCCGCTCTCCGGCGTTGTCTGAGCTGAGGAGCGACATCCCCGCCCGACGCGGCCCAGCCACCCTCGACCCGGCCAAGGACTCAGAGCTTCTCGATCGGCGCGATCTTGATCAGCAGCCGCTTCTTGCCGACAGCGTCGAACTGCACCTCCGCCACCCGCTTCGGCCCGACCCCGGTCACGCCGGACACGCGTCCCTCGCCGAAGTCCTTGTGGCGGATCCTGTCCCCGGGCACGAGCTCGAGGTCGGAGTTGTCGCGCACCTCGGCGATCGTGTTGGGGAACGCCTTCTTCTCGCCGGGCGGGAGCGCGTCGGGGTACCGCGAGCCGGAGCGACCGCTGAAGCCGCCGGTGCCGAGCGCACCCTGTCGGGCGCCGCCCTGCCGCGCGTTGAGCGCGCGGGACTGGGAGCCGCCGCGGCCGTTGACGAAGCCGGGCGACTGGCGCCAGTCGATGAGCTCGGCGGGGATCTCCTGCAGGAACCGCGACGGCATGGCGACGGTGACCTCGCCGAACTGCGCGCGCGTCATGGCGAGCGACAGGTAGAGGCGCTTGCGGGCGCGGGTGACGCCGACGTAGAAGAGGCGGCGCTCCTCGGCGGGGCCGCCGGGCTCGTTGGCGGAGATGCGGTGCGGGAGGAGGTCCTCCTCGACGCCCGTGATGAACACGGCGTCGAACTCGAGGCCCTTGGCGGTGTGCAGGGTCATGAGCGACACCTGCCCCTCGGAGTCGTCGAGCTCGTCGGCGGCGGCGACGAGGGCGACCTCGGTGAGGAAGTCGATGAGGGAGCCCTCGGGGTTCGCCTTGCGGAACTCCTTCGTGACGGCGATGAGCTCCTCGACGTTCTCGGCGCGCGCCGCATCCTGCGCATCCGGGGAGGCGCGCAGCTGGTCGAGGTAGCCGGTGCGGCCCATGAGGTCCGAGAGCACGGTGCCGGGGTCGGGGTTCTGCGCGTCGGAGTGGCCGTCGAGCAGCGTCGAGAGCGTGCGGATGGCGCCGGTGACCTTCGGGCCGAAGCCGAGCTCGTCGACGCGGCGCATGGCGTCGCGCAGCGTGATGTCGTGCTCGTCGGCGAACGACTGCAGCGACGCCTCGGTCGCGGGGCCGATGCCGCGCTTGGGCACGTTGAGGATGCGCCGCAGGCTCATGGCGTCGTCGGGGTTGGCGACGGCGACGAGGTAGGCCATCGCATCCTTGATCTCGGCGCGCTCGTAGAACTTCGTGCCGCCGATCACCTTGTAGGGGATGGCGGAGCGGATGAGGATCTCCTCGAGCGCTCGCGTCTGCGCGTTGGTGCGGTAGAACACGGCGATCTGCGACCAGGGCATCCCCTGCGTCTGCAGCGCGACGATCTCGTCGGCGACGAACTGCGCCTCGTCGTGGCCCGAGTAGCCGGTGTAGCCGACGATGAGGTCGCCGTCGCCCTCGTCGGTGAAGAGGTTCTTGTCGCGCCGGTCGAAGTTGTGCTTGATGACCGAGTTGGCGGCGGTGAGGATGTGCTGCGTCGAACGGTAGTTCTGCTCGAGCAGCACGACCTTCGCGTCGGAGAAGTCGCGCTCGAACTCGACGATGTTGCGGATGTCGGCGCCGCGGAAGGCGTAGATCGACTGGTCGGAGTCGCCGACGACCGTGAGCGAGGCCCCGGGGATCTCGCCGCGCTGGTCGGGCAGGGTGCCGGGCGGCACGGGCTGGGTGAGCTCGCGGATGAGCGCGTACTGCGCGCGGTTCGTGTCCTGGTACTCGTCGACGAGGATGTGGCGGAAGCGCTTGCGGTAGAGCGCGGCGACGACGGGGAAGGCGCGGAAGAGGTAGACGACCTGGCCGATGAGGTCGTCGAAGTCGAACGCGTTCGCGCGACGCAGCTCGTGGTCGTAGCGGCGCCAGATCTCGAGGAACGCCTGCTCGCGGGGGTCGGAGAGGTTGGCGGTCTCGCGGTACGAGTCGACGTCGTGGAGGTCGTTCTTCGCCTTCGAGATCTTCGAGGCGGTGCCGCCGGGCGTCAGCCCGAGGGTGTCGGCGCCGGAGTCCTTGATGAGGCGCTTCACGAGCGCGCGGGTGTCGCCGGAGTCGTAGATCGTGAACGACTGCTTGAACCCGAACTGCTCTGCCTCGCGCCGCAGGATGCGCACGCAGGCGGAGTGGAACGTCGAGATCCACATGCCGCGGGCCTCGTCGCCGATGAGCGACGAGACGCGTTCGCGCATCTCGCCTGCGGCCTTGTTCGTGAAGGTGATGGCGAGGATCTGGCTGGGCCACGCCTCGCGCGTCGACAGCAGGCCGGCGATGCGGTGCGTGAGCACGCGGGTCTTGCCGGAGCCGGCGCCGGCGACGATGAGCAGCGCGGGTCCGCGGTGCAGCACCGCCTCGCGCTGGGGCGGGTTGAGGCCGTCGAGCAGTGCGTCGTCGACGCCGGGCTCGCCCGAGCCACCGCGCCCGATGGGCGTCGGCACGAGCGGAGCGTCGTCGAGCCCCCAGAGATCCGTCATGTCGCCCACCAGCCTACGGCGCACCACCGACGCGCGACGCTCCCACAGCTGGTCGAGGAGCGCGCGAGATCGAAGGGCGAGCCCGCGTCACGAGACCACGCGACCGCCGCTCCTGCCCGGCCACGCGCATGGTCGCCTCGGGCGGGCACGTCGCGTGGTCTCGTGACGGCTGCAGCCTTCGGCTGCGGCCTCCTCGACCAGCTGGTGGGAGATCCCACCGGATCAGCGCGAGCGAGGCCCGCCCGGCGGATCGCCGGACGGGCCTCGCGGGCTGCGCCTGTCCGCCTGGGTCAGGCGGCTCGACGCAGCCGGGTCATGCGCGGCGCCGCAGCACCGACCCGCGACGTGCGAGGAGCGCACCGGCGGCGACCAGCAGCAGCGCGAGCGCGACGATGCCGACGGCACCTTCCGAGCCGGTCTGCGGCAGCGTGCCGCCCTGGTCGCCGGCCTGGTCGCCCACGACGGGCGGCGTCGTCGGCGTGGGAGCCGTCGGCGTCGGGCCGGTCGGCGCGGGCTGCGACGGCGCAGGCTCGGACGGCTCGGGCTCGGCGGCGACGCAGTCGGCACCGGGTGCGACGCGCAGCGAGACGCCCTCGTGGGCGGTGTCCGAGATCCAGAGCGTCGTCGGGGTCACGTCGGCGACGTCGCAGTACTGCACGACGAGGCCCTCGTTCGTGTAGGCGGTCGGCATCGCGGCGGGCGGCAGCACGTCGGCCTGCCACGTGAGCAGGCCGTCGACGATCGACAGCTGCGAGAGGCGGTTGTCGCACGCCTCGTCGCACAGCGCCCACAGCAGGTTGCCGCCTGCGCGCCAGTCGAGGCCCATGACGACGGACACGGCGGGGCCGGGCCGCGTCGTCTGCAGCAGCGTCATGCCGCCGTCCTCCTCGAGCACGGCGAGGTGGAGGTTGCCGGTCGCCTCGACGGCGAACGCGACGATGCCGCCGAGGTGGGGGCCGTACGACGCGGGGTCGTACGCGGCGCCCGTGGCGTCGACGATGCCGAGGCTCGTCGCGTCGGCGTCGGAGATCCACTCGATGGCCTCGATGCCGGCGTTCGCGCCGAGCGGGCCCGTGAGGGCCGTGAGGTTCCACTCGTGCGTCGTCGTCGAGGCGCCGTCGGCCCCGAGCTCGACGCGCAGCACCGAGGGGCGCGAGACGTTGGATGCGGTGTTGTCGCGCTCGGTGGAGAGCAGGATGGCGCCGTCACCGGCGACCGAGATGCCCTCGGCGTCGGGCTGGCCCGTGCCGTTCGGGTAGGTGGGCACCCACGACTGGGCGATCGTGTACAGGTCGCCGTCGCCGCCTGCCATCTCGAAGATCTCGCCGTCGTCGTTGTTCACGGCGAACACCGTGCCGTCGGCGGCCTGGTCGAGGCCCGACATGTCCTCGCCCCAGGTGCCGGGTGCGACGGCATCCTGCACGTCCTGGCCGTAGGGCCAGTCGATCGTGTCGTAGACGGGCTCCTCGACGACGGTGCAGTCGTTGACGAGCTCGAACGTCGAGGCGGTGGTGACCTCGAACGCGCCCGTCATGTCGGGGCAGCGACCGTACGTGGTCGCGGCGTGTCCCGACCAGCCGAAGGAGTCGATGTCGGCGCCGGTCTCGTCGCGCACGGTGACGCGGTCGGTGCCGCCGAGGCCGAAGAAGTCCTCGGGAGCATCGGTGCGGATGCCGAGGTAGCCACCCGACTCGATCTCGGTGCCCTCGGGCAGCGTGATCGCAGGGTTCTCGGGGTCGCTGTCGCGGATGGTCCAGCCCGAGACGTCGACGGTGCTCGTCGTGTCGGTGTTGGCGAGCTCGACCCAGTCGCTGACCGGGTCGCCGTTGGACTCGACCTCGTTGATGACGACGGGCGAGGCGATGCGGCGCTCGACGTTGGCCTGGCCGCGCGTGACCTCGGTGTCGACGAAGGCGCCGGTGCCGTCGGGGATGCGGCCCTCGGAGGTCGCGTGCTCGGTCCACGCGTACGTGTCGGCGAGGCCGGTGCCGTCCTCGGTGATGACGCTGATCTCGTCGTTCGCGCCGAGCCCGAAGCCGTCGGGCGTCGCGTTCGTCTCGATCACGAGCAGCTCGCCGGGCTCGACGACCGTGCCCGCGGCGATGCGCAGCGTCGACAGCGGGTCGTTGTCGCGCAGGATCCAGCTCGAGATGTCGACGGGCTCGAGTCCGACGTTCGTGAGCTCGACGAAGTCCTCGAGCACGGGGTCGTTCGACAGCACCTCGTTGATGCGGATGCCCGTCTCGACCGGCGTCGGCTCGACGGTCGCCACTCGGGCGACGTTGGGCTCGCCGGGCGTGGGCTCGGTGTCGACGAATGCGCCAGTGCCGTCGGGCAGGCGGCCCTCGGTGAAGGCGTGCTCGGTCCATGCGTAGCCGTCGATCGCGACGAGGGCGTCGTCGAAGAGGCGCGCCGAGTCGTTGGCGCCGAGGCCGAACGTGGGCTGGATGACGAGGAGCGCACCGGGTGCGATGGTCGTGCCGAGCGGGAGCACGTCGCCGTTCGCGTCCTGGTCGTCGCGCAGCACCCAGCCGCCGACGTCGACGGGATCGGTGCCGGCGTTGACGAGCTCGACGAAGTCGGGGGCGCCGGTGGCGCTGTTCGACTGCACCTCGTTGATGCGGATGTCGGCGTCCGCCGCGAGGGCGGGGGTCGCGGCCACGACGCTGCCGAAGGCGACGGCGGTCAGGGCTGCGACGGAGAGGGCGCGCTTGTGCACGGCAGGAGCCTCCTGGCTGTGGGGGACCTCTGCATCCTGCGGATGCCGCGCGAACGGTCGGTGAACGGACGCCCAACGCGAGGAGGACGCGGGGCGGCGCGCTCGCGCGCCGCGTCAGGAGCGGGTGACGGCGAGCGCCGTCAGCGACCTCGACCGGTGCCCGAGGCGCGGTCGGCGGCGAAGCCGGCGAGGTCGGGATGGTCGGCGAAGATGCCGTCGAGCCCGGCGCCGATGAGCAGGTCCCACTCCTGCATCCACGAACCCCAGTGCGAGGCGAGCGGGCCGCGCCGATGCGCCTTGGCGAGGAAGCGGTTCTCGGGGCGCAGCGTCCACGCGAAGACCTGCAGACCTGCGGCGTGCGCACGGTCGACGAGGTCGGTGACGCGCACGCCGTCCCGGCCCTCGTGCAGCAGCACCTTCTTGTCGACGCTGATGCCGTCGAATCCCTGCGCGGCGATGTCGGCGAGGCCCGCGTCCGTGCGCTGCGACGCGTAGGTCGGCGCCGCCGACCCGAGGGCGGCGACGGCATCGGCGGGCGAGCCGCCGTGCTCGATGAGGTAGACGGAGCGGCCTGCGACGTCGCGAGCGCGGAGCCGCCGCAGCACGTCCTGCTCGAACGACTCGATCACGAGGCGCTCGGGCGTCGACGCCCAGCCCCGGTCGCGCAGCTCGCTCGCGATGAGGTCGTCGAGCGGCAGCCCGATCGACTGGAAGTACGTCGCGTGCTTGACCTCGAGCACCATGCCGAGGCCCGTCTCGTCGAGGATGTCGAGCAGATCGCGCAGGCGCAGGATGCCGAGCTGGCCGTCGAACGTGGCCGACGCCTGTCGGATGCGCGGCAGCCGCTCGCGCACGGCGAGCTGCGAGAGCTCGTCCCACGTGAAGTCCTCGGTGAACCAGCCGGTGAGCTGCTGGCCGTCGACCTCCTTCGTCGTGCGACGGGATGCGAACTCGGGGCGGGTCGCGACGTCGGTGGTGCCGGAGATCTCGTTCTCATGCCGCAGCACCAGCACGCCGTCCTTCGTGGCGACGACGTCGGGCTCGATGGCGTCGGCGCCGAGGCGCGCTGCGAGGCGGTACGCCTCCTCGGAATGCTCGGGGCGGTAGCCGCTGGCTCCTCGGTGGGCGACGACGAGTGGCCTGGTCACGCGACCAGGCTAGCCCCGCCTCCGGGGCCGTCCGAGCCCGACCTCCGCCTGCGGCGAACGGCCGTGCGGGCACAGGCAATCCATGGCCTCCGCGGCTACCCTGAGGGCGGACTTCCCATCCCGAACAGGAGTGCACACCATGGCCGGCTTCGGCTTCTCGAACTCCCCCGCCTTCTCGCGCGACCCCAAGCGTGCCGCGCAGCTGCAGCAGGACGGCGCCTACGTGCCCGGTCAGACCTACGCGCCGCAGCAGGGCCAGGGCCAGCAGCCTTCGCAGCAGCAGGGCTTCCAGCAGCACGGCCAGCCGGCGCCGGGCTTCCAGCCCGGCGCCGCGACGCCCGAGCAGCTCGGCCGGATGTACGACCGTCCGTCGGCGACGTCGGCAGACACGGGCCGCCTCACGTACGACGGCGTCATCATGAAGACGGTGGCGATGCTGGCGATCGTCGCGACGGGCTTCCTGCTGCAGATGGCGCTGCTGCTGACCGGCAACGGCATGATCATGCAGGGCCTCATGTGGGTCGGCCTCATCGCCGGTCTCGTGCTCGGTCTCGTCAATGCGTTCAAGCGCGAGCCCAATCGCGCCCTCATCCTCGGCTATGCCGCGGCGCAGGGTCTCGCGATCGGTGGCTTCAGCGCCATCATCGAGTTCGGCATGGGCTACGACGGCATCGTCTTCCAGGCGCTGCTCGCGACCGCGTGCGTCTTCGCGGCCACGCTCGCGCTCTACGCCTTCCGCATCGTGCGGGTCACCCCGAAGTTCACGCGCTTCTTCTTCATCGTGCTGATCGGCTACGGCCTGTTCTCGCTGGTGAACTTCGGTCTCATGGTCACGGGCATCAGCCCCGACCCCTGGGGCCTGCGCTCCGTCGAGGTGCCGATCCTGGGCCTGCCGTTCGGCGTCGTGCTCGGCGCGCTCGCGGTGCTGCTCGGCGCGTACTCGCTCATGCTCGACTTCAACAACGTCGAGATCGGCGTGCAGCGCGGCGTCCCCGCGAAGTACGGCTGGCAGGCGGCCTTCGGCATCACGGCCACGATCATCTGGCTGTACGTCGAGATCCTCCGCATCCTGGCGATCCTGCGCGGCAACAACTGATGCGCTGACGCCAGACGCGAGAGCGCCCCGAGCCCACCGGCTCGGGGCGCTCTCGCGTGGCCCGGACGGATGCGCGACGCGAGTACCCTCGACAGGTGCCCGACCCCGACGACCAGACGCCTGCGAGCCTCGACCCCGCCGACCTCGCGACGGCGCTGCGCGTGCTGCAGGAGGCGGAGGGCCTCGCCGAGGACGACCCCGACCTCGTCACGATCAAGCGCGCCGCGTGGCTGCTGCAGAAGCGGCTGAAGAAGACGCGGCGCGAGGCGAAGACGTGGGCCGAGCGCAAGGCCGACCGCGCCGTCATCGAGGCGACCGCGACCGGCTCGCCCATGCGCATCGACGACGAGACGAAGGGCATCCCGCTCGTGTCGAACGCGCAGGGCGCCTTCGCGGGCGAGCTGCAGAAGGCGCGCGGCTGCTACATCTGCAAGCGCGAGTACACGCTCGTCGACGCGTTCTACCACGGCCTCTGCCCCGAGTGCGCGGCGCGCAGCCACGCGAAGCGCGACCAGCGCACCGACCTCACGGGCAAGCGGGCGCTGCTCACGGGCGGTCGCGCGAAGATCGGCATGTACATCGCGCTGCGGCTGCTGCGCGACGGGGCGCACACCACGATCACGACGCGCTTCCCCAAGGATGCGATGCGGCGCTTCGCGCAGATGGACGACGCGAGCGACTGGATCCACCGGCTGAAGATCGTCGGCATCGACCTGCGCGACCCTACCCAGGTCATCGCGCTGGCCGACGACGTCGCGGCCGCGGGCCCGCTCGACATCCTCATCAACAACGCCGCGCAGACCGTGCGCCGCTCCCCCGGCGCGTACTCGGCGCTCGTCGAGCAGGAGGACGCGCCGCTGCCGACCGACCTCGTGCTGCCCGAGATGACGCGGTTCGACAGCATCTCGGAGGCGCATCCCGCGTCGATCGCGGGCGCGCTCGACCACCACTCGACGCCGCACCACGAGGGTGAGTCGCTCGAGCACGCGCTGGCGGCCCAGACGGCTGCGTCGATGACGGCGCTCGCGCTGCGCGCCGGCCACGCGAGCCTCGACGCGCACCTCGCGGGCACGGCCGTCGACGCCGGCGGCCTGCTGCCCGACCTGCAGACCACGAACTCCTGGACGCAGACCGTCGAGCAGGTGGATGCGCTCGAGATGCTCGAGGTGCAGCTGTGCAACGCGACGGCGCCGTTCCTGCTCGTGTCGCGTCTACGGGCGTCGATGCGCGCCGCCGTGCAGTCCGGCGCGCGCCGCGCGTACGTCGTGAACGTGTCGGCGATGGAGGGCCAGTTCGGCGGCCGCCGCTACAAGGGAGCCGGCCATCCGCACACGAACATGGCGAAGGCGTCGCTGAACATGCTCACGCGCACGAGCGGGCCCGAGATGTTCGAGACCGACCGCATCCTCATGACGGCCGTCGACACCGGATGGATCACGGACGAGCGCCCGCATCAGGAGAAGCTGCGCATCGCCGCCGAGGGCTGGCACGCGCCGCTCGACCTCGTCGACGGCGCCGCACGCGTGTACGACCCGATCGTGCGCGGCGAGGCCGGCGAGGACCTCTCCGGCGTCTTCCTCAAGGACTACGTGAAGGCGCCCTGGTAGGTCACCACTCGCGCGACGCGAGCACGCAGAACTCGTTGCCGTCGGGGTCGGCGAGCACGGTCCACGGCTTGTCGCCCTGCCCGACGTCGATGCGCGTCGCGCCCAGCGCCTCGAGGCGCGCGAGCTCGGCGTCGCGGTCGTCGCTCGTGTGCGGCGCGAGGTCGATGTGGAGGCGGTTCTTTCCCGTCTTCTCATGCTCGACCCTCACGAACACGAGCCCGGGCGGCGTCTGATGGAAGGTGAGCTTCGGCCCGATCTCGTCGGCCCACCTGGGGATGATGACGACCTCGTCGTCGGCCTCGTGCACGAGCTGCCAGTCGAGGGCCTCGCCCCACCAGCGGGCGAGGCGGGCGGGATCGGTCGTCTCGACGACCACGGTGTACCAGCGCAGCGGCATCGCGGCTCCTTCCGTCGCCCTCGACGGTAGCCGTCGGGGCAGGCGACGTCGAGAGTGCGTCTCGGGGGTCGCTGCGAAGACCGCTCCTCCGTGCTCTCGCCGTCTCCCCCTACCGCTCCTCGAGGTGCGAGCGCAGCGAGCCTCGAACGGGGCACCATCGACTCCGCCGGAACCCTGTCGAGGCTCGCTGCGCTCGTACCTCAAGGGTCGGTCCTCGGGTCAGCGGGCCGTCGCCGCCTTCGCCAGCAGCACCGCGCGCTCGGTCGCGTTGCGCGTCAGCCTCGCGGCCTCCTCGAACGCGACGCGCGCCTCGTCGGCGCGCCCCAGCCGCGCGAGCAGCTCGCCGCGCACCGACGGCACGAGGTGGTGGCCGGCGAGACGGCCGGATGCGTCGATGGCGTCGGCGATCGCGAGCCCGGCCTCCGGCCCGTCGGCCATCGCGACGGCGACGGCGCGGTTGAGCTCGACGATCGGCGACGGGCCCGCCGTGAGCAGCCCGTCGTAGCACTCGACGATCGCGTGCCAGTCGGTGTCCTCGAAGCGATGGGCGATCGCGTGCTGCTCGGCGATCGCGGCCTGCTGCGCGTAGATGCCGCGGCCGATGCGCACGGCGTCTGCGCGCTCGAGGGCCGCCCGCCCGCGGGCGATGGCGCCGCGATCCCAGCGTGAGCGATCCTGGTCGGCGAGCAGCACGGGATCGCCTCGCACGTCGAGCCGCGCGGGCATGCGCGCCGCCGTGAGCTCCATGAGGGCCACGAGGCCGTGCACCTCGGGCTCGCGAGGCAGCATCGCCTGCAGCGCGCGACCGAGTCGCAGCGCCTCGCGTACGAGCTCGGCGCGCATGAGCCCGTCGCCCGCGCTCGCCGCGTGCCCCTCGGTGAAGACGAGGTAGATGCAGGCGAGCACGGCGGGCAGCCGCTCGGGCAGCGCGTCGGCCTCCGGCAGCTCGAACGCCGCGCCCGCCGCTGCCAGCGCGCGCTTCGCCCGCACGATCCGCTGCTGGATCGTCGCTGGCGCGACGAGGAAGGCGGCGGCGATCTCGTCGGTCGTGAGGCCCGCGACCGTGCGCAGCGTGAGCGCGACGCGCGCCTCGGGGCCGAGCACGGGATGGCAGGCGATGAGCATGAGCCGCAGCTGGTCGTCGAGCGACGACTCGAGGTCCCACGGCACGGCGTCGGCGGCGTCCGCCTGCTCGAGCTCGAGGTCGTGGGCGATGGATGCGACGCGCGCGTCGAGCCGCTCGCGACGTCGCCAGTGGTCGATGGCCTTGCGCTTCGCGACCGCCGTGAGCCACGCGCCGCCGTTGGCGGGCACGCCGTCGGCCGGCCACTGCCGCAGCGCGTCGGCGAGCGCCTCCTGCGCGAGGTCCTCGGCGAGCGCGAAGTCGCCGACGTGGCGGGTGAGCGTCGTGACGATGCGACGCGCCTCGATGCGCCAGACGGCGGCGACGGCGCGACGCGCGGCATCCCCGGCGGCGTCGTCGCCTGCCGGGGATGCCGCGGGGTCGCGATCGGTCACGCCTGCTCGGCGGCCTTCCGCTCGCCCTCGGCGCGCCACTCCTTCTCCTTCTGGATCCACTCGTTGTCGGGGTCGAAGTCCGACTCGTCGGTGACGCGGCGCACCTCGAGCTTGGATCCCGGGCCGAGCGGGCAGCGCTTCGCCCACTCCGCGGCCTCCTCCTTCGACGACACCTGCAGGATCCAGAAGCCGTTGAAGAGCTCCTTGATCTCGCCGTAGGGGCCGTCGGTGACGAGCGGCGGCGTCTCGGCGAAGTCGACGACGAAGCCCTGCGACGCGTCGGCGAGGCCGTCGCCGCCGACGAGCACGCCTGCCTCGATGAGCGACTCGTTGTAGCGACCCATGGCCGCGATGATCTCGTCGAAGTCGATGTCCTCCGACGCCTCGATCGCCTCGGCGGTGCTGCGCATGATGAGCATGTACTTCATGGGTTCGATCCTCTCGGGTGCGGGGCCGCTCGGTCGACCCTCTCATCCAGGACGTCGCGTCGGCCCGGCGCAGGTCGACGAGCGCTCGGATGCGTGCATCCCGGGCGTGTCGCAGTCGGCGACGCATGCTTCGATGGAGCCATGGCGACGATCCCCTCCCCCGCAGCCGTGCCCGCCCTCGTGACGGAGCTCGCGGCCTGGCAGCGCGACGGCGCGGCGCTGCAGCTGCACCCCGGCGACCTCGGGTGGCAGCAGCGACTCGGCGCCGATGCGCTCGCCGGCTCGCTGCGCGCGTGGCACCGCGACGGCGCGCTCGTGGCGCTCGGCATGCTCGACGGGCCGGTGCTGCGCATCGCCATCGACCCCGACCTGCAGGGCGACGCCGACCTCGCCACGGCGCTCGCCGACGACCTCGTCGACCCCGAGGGTGCCCTGCCGGGCGACGACGGCTCGGTCGAGCTCCCCACGGGCGCGGCGCTCGACGAGGTGCTCGCCGCGCGCGGCTGGACGCCCGACGAGGTCTGGCAGCCGCTGCGCCGCGACCTCGCCGAGCCGGTGCCGCCACTCGCCGACGGCCTGCGCATCGACCTCGTCGACGAGGCGCTTGTCGACGAGCGCGTCGCGGTGCATCGGGCCTCGTTCGACGGCGGTACGTTCGATGCGGCTGCGTGGCACATGATGGCGACGGGCCCTGCCTCCGCGGATGCGCGCTGCCTGCTCGTGCGCGACGTCGACGGCACGGCGGTCGCGGCGGCCACGGTGTGGGCTGCGGGACCGGGCCGCCCGGGCCTGCTCGAGCCGCTCGGCGCGCACCGCGACCACCGCGGTCGCGGACTCGGCAGGGCGATCGCCGTCGCGTCGGCGATCGTGCTGCAGGATCTCGGTGCGTCGAGCGCGCTCGTGTGCACGCCGTCGACGAACGTGCGCGGCGTCGCCACGTACCGGTCGGCGGGGTTCGTCGACCTGCCCGAGCGCACCGATCGGCGTCGGCCTCGCTGATCGGGTCGGCGACGCGCCTCAGCTCGCCGTGGCGTCCGCGCGCTCGACGGGCGCGGCATCCTTCGGCGGGCGACGCGACCAGAACGACGCGAGCAGCGAGCCCGACACGTTGTGCCACACCGAGAAGATCGCGGCGGGCACGGCCGCCTCGGGCGCGAAGTGCGTGCGCGCGAGGCCCGCGGCGAGGCCCGAGTTCTGCATGCCGACCTCGACCGACACGGCGCGACGCGCAGGCTCCTCGAGCCCCACGGCGCGCGCGGCGACGTAGCCGAGCGTGAGGCCGACGCCGTTGAGCACGACGACGATGCCGAGGATCGCGAGACCCGACGCGAGGATCGTCGCCGCCGAGCCCGACACGACGGCGAGCACCACGAGGGTGATGCCCACGACCGACACGAGCGGCATCCACTCGACGATGCGCTCGACGAATCGCGACAGGAAGCGCCGCAGCAGCAGGCCGACGACGATCGGCACGATGACGATCTGCACGATCGACACGAAGAGGCCCGCGGGGTCGACGGGCAGGTAGCTGCCTGCGAGCCACAGCACGAGCAGCGGCGTGATGACGGGGGCGACGAGCGTCGACACCGTCGTCATCGCGACCGAGAGGGCCGTGTCGCCCTTCGCGAGGAACACCATGACGTTCGAGGCCGTGCCGCCGGGCGCGGCGGCGACGAGGATGACGCCGACCGCGATGGCCGGGTCGAGGTCGAGCACCGTCACGAGCGCGAAGCCCGTGAGGGGCATGATGATGAACTGCGCCAGGATGCCGATCACGAGCGCGAACGGCTTGCGGGCGACGATGCCGAAGTCGCTGCCGCGCAGCGTCATGCCCATGCCGAGCATGATGACCATGAGCAGCGGGGTGATCCACGCGCCGAGCCATGTGAAGGGCGCGGGCACGAGCACGGCGAGGGCGCCGGCGGCGAGCACGACGAGCGGGAACCACGTGCCCGCGATGCGCCCGAGCCTCGCGCCGGTCGTCTCGGGGGCTGCGGCTGCGGGGTCGTGCGCGGGCATGCGGATGCTCCTCGTCGAGGGGTGGGGGACGTCACGACGATACTCGCGGGCGCATCCCGCGCCGGGCAGACGCCGGACGCCGGTCGCCGGCCACCGGCCCCCGGCCCGCCGTGCTGCTCCCCCACCAGCTGGTCGAGGAGGCCCCGAGCCGCAGGCGACGAGCCGTCACGAGACCACGCGACGTCCCCGCTCGACGCGACCACGCGGATGGCTGGTCGGGAGCGTCGGTCGCGTGGTCTCGTGACGCGGGCGCGCCCAGGGGCTCGCGCGCTCCTCGACCAGCCGGTGGGGTGCCGTCTCTCGCGATCAGTCCGGCAGGTCGGCGTCGCCGTGCACGCGCCGCACCTCGAGGTGCGTGCCTGCGGCGAGCGGTGCGTCGGCGGCGAGGGCGGTGGCGGCGGCGAGGTCGGGGGCCTCGACGATCCAGAACCCGTTGAAGAGCTCCTTGATCTCGCCGTAGGGCCCGTCGGTGACGAGCGGCGGCGTCCCACCGAAGTGCACGACGGCACCGTTCGAGGGCGCATCCAACCCGACGGCGGTCACGAGCGCCCCAGAGGCCTCGAGGCGATCGTTGTACGCCCCCATGGCGGCCATCATCGTCGCGACGTCCCCGTCGCGCCGCTCGATCGCGGCGGCGTCGTCATCTCGCATGATGAGCATGAACTGCATGTCGATCAGTCTCCTCGTCCGGGCTGCCCACTGCATCCCTCACCACGACCGTCGAACGACGAGGCCGAGGATCGACACGATGCGACGATCTCCCTCCAGGAGACCCCGGCGGCCGCCGCTCGCGAAGCGAGCGCCAGCCGCCGCAGCGCCCACCGCCCGCGCGAGCCCGAGCGCTGATCGCGCGGGTCGACGGGGTCGCGGGGTGTCGAGTTCTGCGAAGAGCGGGAGGGATGAGGGCCGCTAGGCCCGCATCCCTCCCGCTCTTCGCAGTGTCTGAGCTGAGGAGCGATTCCGGCGACCCGCGCGATCAGCGCGGACCAGCCGACCTCACTCCCACTCGATCGTCCCCGGAGGCTTCGACGTGACGTCGAGCACGACGCGGTTCACTTCCTCGACCTCGTTCGTGATGCGGTTCGAGATCTTCGCGAGCACGTCGTACGGCAGGCGCGTCCAGTCGGCGGTCATGGCGTCCTCGGACGACACGGGTCGCAGCACGACGGGGTGGCCGTAGGTGCGGCCGTCGCCCTGCACGCCGACGGAGCGCACGTCGGCGAGCAGCACGACGGGGCACTGCCAGATGTCGCCGTCGAGGCCGGCGGCGGTGAGCTCGGCGCGGGCGATGGCGTCGGCGCGGCGGAGGGTGTCGAGGCGGTCCTCGGTGACCTCGCCGATGATGCGGATGCCGAGGCCGGGGCCGGGGAACGGCTGGCGGCCGACGATGACCTCGGGCAGGCCGAGCTCGCGGCCGATGGCGCGCACCTCGTCCTTGAAGAGAGCGCGCAGCGGCTCGATGAGCTGGAACTGCAGGTCGTCGGGCAGTCCGCCGACGTTGTGGTGCGACTTGATGTTGGCGGTGCCGGTGCCGCCGCCCGACTCGACGACGTCGGGGTAGAGCGTGCCCTGCACGAGCCAGCGGATGGGCTCGCCGTCGGCGGCTGCCTCGGCGACGAGGTCGCGCTCGGCCTGCTCGAACGAGCGGATGAACTCGCGGCCGATGATCTTGCGCTTCGTCTCGGGGTCGGTGACGCCGGCGAGGGCCGTGAGGAACTGCTCGCGCGCGTCCACCGTGACGAGGCGCACGCCGGTGGAGGCGACGTAGTCCTGCTCGACCTGCTCGCGCTCGTCCTGGCGGAGCAGGCCGTGGTCGACGAAGATGCAGACGAGCTGGTCGCCGACGGCCTTGTGCACGAGGGCTGCGGCGACGGCGGAGTCGACGCCGCCGGAGAGCCCGCAGATGACGCGGTCGATGCCGACCTGCTCGCAGATGCGTGCGACCTGCTCGTCGATGATGTTGCCGGAGGCCCAGTCGCCCGGCAGTCCGGCGATGTCGTGCAGGAACGACTCGATCACGCGCTGGCCGTGCTCGGAGTGCCGCACCTCGGGGTGCCACTGCACGCCGGCCAGCCTGCGCTCGCGGTGCTCGAAGGCGGCGACGGGGGTGTCGGTGGTGGAGGCGAGCACCTCGAACCCCTCGGGGGCGGTGGCGACGGCGTCGCCATGGCTCATCCACACGGTCTGCTCGTCGGGCTGGCCGGAGAGCAGGGTGCCGGCGTCGCCGACGGCGACGGCGGTCGAGCCGTACTCGCGGTTGCCGGTGCGCGCGACCGTGCCGCCGAGCTGGGCGGCCATGACCTGGAAGCCGTAGCAGATGCCGAGCGTGGGGATGCCGAGCTCGAGGATGTCGGGGTCGAGGCGCGGGGCGCCCTCGGCGTAGACGGACGAGGGTCCGCCGGAGAGCACGATGGCGGCAGGCGACTTGGCGCGCACCTCGTCGGCGGTGATGGTCGACGGCACGATCTCGGAGTACACGTCGGCCTCGCGCACGCGGCGCGCGATGAGCTGCGCGTACTGGGCGCCGAAGTCGACGACGAGGACGGGACGCTGGGAGGTGTCGGCCATCAGGCCTCCTTGGCTGAGAGTGCTGCGGCCTCGGTCTCGAGGCGGGCGACGTCGGTGCCGGCGACGCGGTGCATGCGTCGCTCGACGAAGAACGAGAGGAAGGGCACGACGCCACCGAGCGCCATCGCGAGGAGGCGCGTGAAGGGCCACCGCAGCAGCATCCACAGGCGGAAGCAGGCGAGCAGGTACACGACGTAGATCCAGCCGTGCACGATGAGGATCGCGAGCGAGACGTTGAAGCCGTCGCCGAGCGACTGGATCTCGCAGCCCATGCCGCCGGGCACGAACAGCGAGAACCACTGGCAGCCGGGCCCCGGCACGACGGGCGCGAGGCCGAGCGGGCCGGCCGAGCCGCCCGCGAACAGCTCGACGTGGCTCGGCGAGTACTTCAGCACCATCTCGATGACGAGGAGCAGCAGGAAGGTTCCCGTCACCCACGACATGATGCGGTAGAAGGTCATCGCCGAGCGGATCTTCGGGATCTGCTGGATGGGCCTCGGCACGCGCTCCATCCTACCGAGCGGCTCAGGCCTCGCCGGACGGCACGGTCGACGCGGCCGCCTCGGCCTCGGCGTCCTCGATGGCCTCGGCCTCGCGTTCGCGGGCGTCCTGCACGAGTCGGAACCAGAGGTACATCGCGAAGACCATGAACGCGACCCACTCGACGGCGTAGAAGACGTTGAGCCAGTTCAGCTGCGTCTGCTGCTCGGGCGGCAACGAGACGATCGTCGTGAGGGATGCGGGCGCGTGGTCGAGCACGACGTAGCCCGAGTAGACGTCGCCGTCGAACCCCGGCCAGCGGTTGATGAGGTCGCCGACGCTCATCGCCTCGGCCGTGTCCTGCTCGAAGTCGGTGACGGTCGGTGACTCGCTGGGCAGGTAGCGGCCGACGACCGTGGCGGGGGCGAGGTCGACGTCGTCGATCGCCGCCTCCGCCTCGGCGCGCGTCGGCGCCCAGCCGACGGCGACGGCGAGCGAGTCGCCTGCCTCGGTGATGGCGCGGGCGGTGAGCCATGCGCCGCTCGTGCCGTCCTGCTCGCGGCCGACGAGCACGATGAACGAGTCGGGATCGATCGTGGCGGTCGCCTCGACGATGCGGCCGCCGGCCTCGGCCGTCAGCGGCTGCTGCGGCTCGGCGACCGAGTCGAGGGCGACGGGCGTCTCGGTGTCGCGGTCGTCGGCCTGCCCCTGCTCGACGGCCCGTGCGATCTGCCACTGGCCGAGCGCGGCGAAGATCGCGGCGACGGCGAGGGCGAACAGCAGCGCCCCGATCCACCGGGGGCGCCGCGCGACCTCGAGGAAGCCGGGTGCCGTGGCGGTCATGCGCTGCCCGTCGCGGTCCCCTGGTCGACGAGGGCGTCGACGATCGACGGACCCTCCTCGACGAGGCGCAGGCGGTCGAGCTCGAGCGTGAACGAGTCGCCTGCGACGAGGTCGCCGACGACGCGCAGAGATGCGTCCTCGTCGAGCAGCAGGTCGTCGCCGCGATCGATCGCGCCGTCGATGCGCAGCTCGAGGCCGGCGCCGCCTCGGATGCGCGGGGCCGCGCACAGCACGCGGGCGCCGACGACGGGGTCGAGATGCACGCTGACGGCGCCGGGCGGCGGCACGAGCGTGACGCGCGCCGTGCCCTCGCCGTCGGTCACGAACGCGAGGTGCTCGTCCTCGACGCGCACGCCGTCGATGTCCCACACGATCGAGAACGCGACGATCGTGCGGGCGTGATGGCCCGGCTGGCCCGCCGATGCCATCTGGCCGACGCGGTGCAGCAGGGCGCTGAAGCGCTCCTCGCCGCCGCTGCCGACCTGGGCGCCGAGCCGGCGCAGGTAGTCGAGGGCCGTGACGTGCGCGATGGATGCCTGCTGGGGCGTGGTCGCATGGCGCGTGAGGAGGCCGTTGGAGGCGACGATCGACGGCAGCGCCGTGCGCGCGTCGTCGGCGTCGACGCCGAGGTCGCGCAGGCCCGCGACGGCGGCGGGCAGCAGCCAGAGCGCGCCGGCGGCGAGCGACACGGGATCCCGCTGCTCGTTCGTCGGCACGGCGCGGCCGGCGGCGACGAGCGCGTCGCGGATGCGGTCGTGGCTGCCGCGCCAGCCGTCGCCGAGCGCGCCGAACCAGGTCGCATGCAGGGGCGGCGCGGCGACGACGGCGCCCGTGTCGTCGGCGTCGAGGAGCGCGAGCACGCCGGCGACGTGGCCCGGGCTCGCGAGCACGTCGTGCACGGCCTGCCGGGCGGTCGCCTCGGCCGCCGAGAAGGGGAACGCGACGCCGTCGGCGGGGCCGAGCACCATGCACACGGCGTCGACGGGATGCTCGTCGACGTCGCGCAGCGCGGTGCGCAGGGGATCCCCGCCGTGCGTCATGACCCGCGTCGCGTCGCCGCACGCCTCGAGGCAGGCGCTGCCGCCGTCGCACAGCACGACGACGTCGTCGACGCCGGCCGCGCGGGCCGAGCGCACCGCATCCGGCGACTGCACGCCGTCGCACGCGACGTACGCGCGCAGCGAGCGCTCGACGGGCCTCTCCAACGGTGCGACGATCTCGTGCAGCGCGAGGGTCGCGTGCAGGTCGGCGACGTCGCACGTGCGCAGCAGGTGGCGCAGCAGCATGCCGTGGTCGTAGTCGGCCTCGTCGCGCAGATGGTCGTAGAGGTTCCGCGCGACGTCGTGCGCGGTCTCGTCGACGTAGGCGGCGGGACCGGCGAAGAGCGACTTGCGCTTGAAGACGGGGCTGCGCGCCTCGGTGAGCAGCCGCACGGGGTCGTTGAAGAGCGGGTAGTACTGCTTGCCGATCGTCTGCGCCGTGTCGACGTACGCGGTCCAGCGGAACCCGAGCTCCGCGAACCGCTTCGTGAAGATCACCTCGTGCTTGCTCACGGCGTCGCCGTACGAGCGGATGGCGCCCATCCGCTCCCAGTAGTCGCGGAACTCGGGCGACGTCGCGACGGTCCTGCGCACCGCGATGAAGTGGGACTGCAGGTGCACGGGCAGGTAGCCGAGCGCCGACTGGGCCGAGAACGGGTCGAAGCTCGCGCCGTTGTGGGTGGTGAGCCCCCAGAAGTCGACATCGGTGGCGTCCATGCGCGCGAACATCTCGTCGAGCGGATGCACGGGCCCGAGGATCGTGAAGTTGAAGAGCACGACCTCGTCGAAGCGGGCGATCTCGTCCCAGCCCTTCGCGCGCAGCCCGGTGCGGTATGCCCAGACGTCGAAGCCCACGTTGGGCCGCTGCAGCACCGTGGTGCGGGGCAGGGACTCGAGGCGTGCGCGGCTCGCGTCGTCGAGCGCGCCGTTCACGACGGCGATGAGCTCGTGGCAGTGCGCGTGCATCGCGGCGAGCATGTGCCACGTCGCATCGTCGACGACGCCGTCGGCGTCGTACAGGAAGTAGATGCCGAGGCGCCTGGCGTCGGGGCCGAGGATCACGGCTGCTGGCCTGCGCCGCCGTCGTCGCCGACGACCCGGCCGAGGCGGTAGAAGCGCGACTCGAGCACCTCGGCGCGCATGCGGCGCAGCGCGACGGCGTCGGCGTTGCGCACGTCGGTGAAGCGGATGGGGCTGCGGCGCGTGAGCCAGCCGACGAACGTGCGCGCCGAGCTCGTCGCCGACCAGGGACGTGACAGCAGCAGCGCGACGAGGCCGAGGCGCTGCTCCTCGAGGCGCTGCTGGCGGGCGAGGCGTCGCTCGGCGCGCTGCATGGCTCGCTCGGCGTGGTCGGCGCGGTCGATCGCGCGGTGCATGTCAGCACGGGCGGCGGTGAGGCGCTGGCCGATCACGAGCACCTCCGTCTCGCGGCGATCGCGTGCGGCCGCGGCATCCGCGTGGGCGGCGCGGCTCTCGGCGAGATCGGCGGTCGCGGCGGTGGCGACGCGGTCGCGGCTGCGCATGAGTCGGTACAGGTCGCCGTAGAGACGGCCGAACGCCGCGAGCCTGCGGACGTCGGAGGCGGCCGCGGGCGGGGCGGGACGCAGACGCTCGTCGGCGAGGAGCGCGTCGACGCGCGTCGAGAGCCGCCAGCGCTCGGCGTGACGGGTGCGGTGCTGCTCGGCGAATGCGCGTGCGGCGTCGAAGCCGTCGACGAGCTCGGCGACGAGCGCGTCGGCGTCGATGCGGCGACCGGTCGTGCGACCGGAGAACGCCCAGTCCGCCTCCGCCTCGAGCACCTCGTCGTCGAGCCAGCCGACGCCGCCGAAGTGGTCGTACACGTAGGCGGGGATGCCCATCGACAGCGCGAACTGCACGGTCTTGCCGATCGTCACGATCGCGTCGTACGGCGCGAGCACGTCGGGCGTCACGCGCACGGGACGGTCGTGCACGCCGAGCCTGCCCACCTCGATGCCGCGGGCCTCGAGCTGCTCGACGGCCGCGCGCACCTCCTCGGGCGGGTGGTTCGAGACGACGAGCACGCGCGAGAGCCCCGCCTGCGACGCCTCCCGCACGTGGTCGGCGAACGCGTCCGGCGCGGGGTTGTCGTACAGCGCCGTGCGCGCACGGTCGAGCCCGAACCCCTCGAGCGTGTCGAGCGCCTTGGCGCAGAAGCCCGTCGAGAGCGCGGTCACGCGCGACTCGACGTCGGCGAGGATCGGCATCTCGACGTCCATGAACGTCGAGAGGTGATGCCACACGATGGGCGACGGCACGCCCTCCTCGAGCCGCTCGACGAACGTGGGCGGCAGCACGCCGTGCTGCGACCACACGAGGTCGTACGACTCGTCGAAGCGCTCGGCGGGACTCGCCTCGACGAGCCGGAGCCTGCCGTCGTGCGGCAGGCCCGTGAGCTCGTCGACCATCGGCGAGCCGAGCTCGTTCGTGTACACGTCCACGCGCCAGCCGCGCGAGAGCAGGTGCTCCGCCAGCTCGAGCGCGACCATCTCCGACCCCGCGTACGAGCGCAGGTGATTGGTTCCGATCAGCGCGTGGGGCATGGTTCGATGATGCACTATGTCGCAGTGCTCCTCGTGCCGACGGGCTCCACGACCGGCAGCGCGCCCAGCGGCACGATGTCGGGCGCCTCGAGGCGCGCGCGGTCGGCCGACTCGTCGTCGGGCAGCTCCTGGCTGGCGAGCTCGGCGGCGACGCGCTTGTTGTACGTGTTGATCTCGGTCTCGACGCGCTCGTCGTCCCAGCCGAGCACCTCCGCCATGATGCGCGCGGCGACGGGCGCCGCGGCGACGCCGCGATCCCACGCCTCGATCGAGATGCGCGTGCGACGCGCGAGCACGTCGTCGAGGTGCAGCGCACCCTCGGCGAGGCACGCGTAGCGCACCTCCGCGCCGAGGTAGTCGTCTGCGCCCGGCAGCGGCTCGGCCAGCTCGGGACGCTCGCGGATGATGTCGAGCAGGTCGTCGGTCATCACGCCGTACCGGTTGAGCAGGTGCTCGACGCGGTGCTTGTGCAGGCCGAACGCCTTCGCGATCTTGCCGCGCTTGTTCCACGCGGCGCGGTAGCCGACGGCGCCGAGCAGCGGGATGTCCTCCGTGCACGACGCCGGCACCTTGCCGTCGATGGCCGAGACGGCCTCGTCGATCGCATCCTTCGCCATGACGCGGTACGTCGTCCACTTGCCGCCGGCGATCATCACGAGGCCGGGGACGGTGTGCGACACGTGGTGCTCGCGCGACAGGTTCGCGGTCGAACCGCCTGCGGGGGCTGCGAGCAGCGGACGGAGCCCTGCGTAGACGCCCTCGACGTCGGCACGCGTGAGCTTCGTGTCGAGCACCGAGTTCACGTGCTCGAGGATGTAGTCGATGTCGGCGGCCGTCGCGGCCGGATGCGCCTTGTCGAGCTCCCAGTCGGTGTCGGTCGTGCCGATGATCCAGTGGCGGCCCCACGGGATCACGAAGAGCACCGACTTCTCGGTGCGCAGCAGCAGGCCCATCGACGAATGGAAGCGGTCGCGCGGCACGACGAGGTGCACGCCCTTCGACGCCCGCACGCGGAAGTCGCTGCGCGAGCCGACCATCGCCTGCGTGTCGCCCGTCCACACGCCCGTCGCGTTCACGACCTGCTTCGCACGGATCTCGAAGCGCTCGCCGGTCTCGTAGTCGTGCGCCTGGATGCCGACGACGCGCTCGCCGACCTTGAGGAAGCCCTCGGCCCGCACGCGGCTCGCGACGTGGGCGCCGTAGAACGACGCCGTGCGCGCGAGCTCGGCGACGTAGCGAGCGTCGTCGACCTGCGCGTCGTAGTAGGTGAGCCCGCCCACGAGCACGTTGGGGTCGAGCGACGGGATCTCCTTGAGCATCTGCTTCTTCGACAGGTGCTTGTGCAGCGGCACGCCCGGGCGCATGAAGCCCGTGTAGCTGAACGCGTCGTACATCGCCATGCCGGCGCCGATGTAGCCGCGCTCGAGCTGGTTCGTGAGCGGGTACAGGAACCGCACGGGCTTCACGAGGTGCGGCGCGATGCGCTGCAGCAGCAGGCCGCGCTCGATGAGCGCCTCGCGCACGAGGGCGAAGTTGAACTGCTCGAGGTAGCGGATGCCGCCGTGGATGAGCTTCGACGAGCGGCTCGAGGTGCCCGACGCGAAGTCGCGCGCCTCGACGAGCCCCACGCGCAGGCCACGGGTCACGGCGTCGAGCGCCGACCCCACGCCCACGATGCCGCCGCCGATCACGAGCACGTCGAGCTCGCGGTCCTTCATCGATGCGAGGGCGCTCGCGCGCTCCTCAGGACCGAGGTTCGCCGATCGACGCACGCTCTTCGGCTGCGTCGCCTGCTGCTTGCCTGCCATGTGCCTCCCCTTCCCTTGCGGGATCCTTCGGGCCCAGAGGGGTCCTTCGCCGTTCCGGCGTCAGCGTCGCGGTGCCACCACGACGTCGATGCGCTGGAACTCCTTGACGTCCTTGTAGCCGGTCGTCGCGAGCGCCTTGCGCACCGCTCCGACGATGTTGGCCGTGCCGTCGGCGACGGGCGCGGGCCCGTTGAGCACGACCTCGAGGTCGCCGACCTGCTCCACCTGCACGCGGTTGCCGCGCGGCAGCTTCTGGTTGTGCGCCTCGGGGCCCCAGTGCCAGCCGCGACCGGGTGCATCCGTCGCTCGAGCGAGCGCCGTGCCGAGCATGGCGGCGTCGGCGCCGCACGCGAAGGCCTTGACGATGTCGCCGGAGGTGCCGAGCGAGCCGTCGGCGATGACCTGCACGTAGCGGCCGCCCGACTCGTCGAGGTAGTCGCGGCGCGCGGCGGCGACGTCGCTCACCGCGGTCGCCATGGGCGCGTGGATGCCGAGCACCGAGCGGCTCGTCGATGCGGCACCGCCGCCGAAGCCCACGAGGACGCCCGCAGCGCCCGTGCGCATGAGGTGCAGCGCGGCCGTGTACGTCACGACGCCGCCGACGATGACCGGCACGTCGAGCTCGTAGATGAACTGCTTGAGGTTGAGCGCCTCGCCGGTCTTCGTGACGTGCTCGGCGGAGACGGTGCTGCCGCGGATCACGAAGAGGTCGACGCCCGCCTCGATGACGGTCTGCTGGTGCTCCTGCACGGCCTGCGGGCTGAGCGAGCCGGCCACCGTGACGCCGGCGTCGCGGATCTCCGACAGGCGCTGGCGGATGAGCTCGGGGCGCACGGGCTCCGCGTAGATCTCGCGCATGCGGCTCGTCGCGAGGTCGGTGGGCAGGCCCGCGATCTCGGCGAGCAGCGGCTCGGGGTCGTCGTAGCGCGTCCACACGCCCTCGAGGTTGAGCACGCCGAGGCCGCCGGCACGCCCGAGCGCGATCGCGGTGCGCGGGCTCATGACCGAGTCGGTCGGCGCGCCCAGCATCGGCATCTCGAAGCGGAACGCGTCGATCTGCCAGGCGAGCGAGACGACGTCGCTGTCGCGGGTGCGCCTCGTCGGCACCACCGCGACGTCGTCGAATCCGTACGCCGGTCGTGCGCTCTTCGCCAGTCCGAGCTCGATCTCCGCCACGTCCTCCAGCCTAGTGCCGTGCGGAGGTCGCATCTGGCGGCTTCGCCCAGGGTGCTGTGCTCCCCGGCGCGAGGTGCGGTTCCCGTCGCGAGGTGCGTTCCCCGTGGCGAGGTGCGCTGAGCGCCGCACCTCGGCAGGAGCAGTGCGGCCCGCGACGGTGAGCGAGCGCCGCGGGGTCAGCGACCGAGGATCGCGCGGATGCGGGCGGCAGCCGCATCCACCTCCGCCAGCACCTCGCGGGCTGATGCCGCGGTCACGGATGCGCCGCGCACGAGCGTGCGCACCTCGGCACGCATGCGCGTGACGGCGAGGTCGACCTCGTGCACGGCGGCGCGCAGGTCGGCGCGGTCGTCGCCGCGCGGCTCGGATCGCCCGTGCGCCGTCGACGACGCCGGCTCGGGCTCGGGTGCGGTCGCCGATCGCGGCGACGATCGCGCCTCGCGCTCGGCGGCGGCGAGGTCGGCGCGCAGCGTGCGCATCGCATCCCGCACGCCGCCGCGCACCTCGTCGGCGAGCCGGCGCACCGAGTCGCCGATCTCGGTCTCGAGCGCGTCGAGCTCACCCTGCCGCTCGGCGAGGTGGGCGCGTCCCGCATCCGTGATGACGTACTGCGTGCGGCGCCCGTCGGCGTGCTTCTCGACGAGCCCCTCCTCCTCGAGCCGCGAGAGCCGCGGGTAGATCGTGCCCGCCGACGGCTGGTAGGTGCCGCCGAACCGACGCTCGAGCGCCTGCATGACCTCGTACCCGTGCTTGGGCGACTCCGCGAGCAGCGCGAGCAGGTAGAGGCGCAGGGCGCCGTGCGCGAAGACGGGGCTCACCGGCGCACGACCGTCTGGGCGCCCGAGACCGAGTTGAGCGTGATGCGCGCCGTCGCTCCCGTGCCGGCCTCGACGTGGCGTCCGCCGCGCTTCGGCATGGCGACGCCCGTGACGCTGCCGCGTCCGCTCACGGTGTTCGTGACGACCTCGAGCGCGACGTCCTGGTCGACGCGGATGGTCGCATCGCTCGAGACGCCGTTGACCGAGATGGCCTCGACGGGCCCGTGCACGTCGAGCAGCACGTCGCCCGACACCGTGTCGATGCCGACGCGACGCGTCGCGCCCGACACCGTGACCTCGCCGCTGACGGCGTGCACCTGCACGTCGCCGTCGAGGCCCGTAGCCTCCACGTCGCCCGAGACGGTGTTGACCTGCACGGCACCCGTGACGCCGTCGAGCTGCACGTCGCCCGAGACGGTGCTGACGTCTGCGCCCGCCGTGACGCCGGACACGAGCCCCTGCGCCGTGACCTGACCGTAGGTGAGCGACACGTGGCGCGGCACGAGGATGCTGACCTCGACGCGGCCGCGCTCGGTGCCGAGCGACTTGAGGGAGTCGATGAGGTTCGACCATCGCAGCAGGGGATGCGCGACGGTGAGCGCGCCGTCGTCGAGCGAGATCTCGAGGTCGCGGCCGTCGACGCGATGCACCTCGACGCGCGCCCACGGCTCGTCGTGTCCGACGACGTCGACGGTGCCGGCGATGACGCCGACCTTGAGGCGCCGCACGCCCTCGAGCGTGATGGTGCGGGTGTCGCCAGGGCGCACCGTCCAGCGCTCGACGCTCGTGTCGGCGGGCGTCGTGCCGTCGAACGGCTCGTGCTCGGTGGTGTCCATGGCGGCTCCTCGCTCTGCTCCCGATCGCGATATATCGCGTCTTGTCACACACGATATATCGCGTCCCCGCTCCTCGCAACCCTCGCCCGTTGCGAGGTGCGCTTCCTGCGACCAGGTGCACTTCCTGCGCTGCTCGCGGTTGCGAGGTGCGCTTGCTGCACTGAGGTGCCGTTGCAACCGCACCTCGATGCAGCAAGCGCACCTCGGAACACGATCAGGAGAGGAGGCGCACGCCGGTGGGCAGCACCCGCTCCTGCTGCGGGAGGCCAGCGGCGCGAAGGATGCGCTCGAGACGCACCGGCCGGATCACGTCGTCCCATGTCCATCGACACACGTCCGACACCGTGCGCATCGCATCCTCGCGGCGCTTCTCGCTCACGAGCGCCTCGACCCCGGTGCGCCCCTCTGCGGCCGCGAGCGAGCCGTACTTCATGAGCCCATCGAACTCGCCGAGCAGCCAACGCTCGCGGCGTCGCCACCCGAAGTCCGCTCGAAGCTCCCCGAGGTGCGTGCGCACGACGACCTGGAGCTGCGGCGCCGGGAAGCCGAGCAGCGCGATGGCGACCCGGCTGCGAGACTCGCCGACCGACTCCGACCGGGCATCGGCGAACGCGATCGACCACCGCGCCCGCATCCTGCCCTGCTTGGTCTGATGCAGCAGGGCGCGCTCGATGCCTTCCTTCGTCACGACGCCCGCTGCGAGCGCGACATCCATCGCAGGGACCGCATCGCTGGGAATGCGCCGTCGCCCCAGATCGGCGAGCGTCCACGCGACGCTCGAGCATCGGAGCCCGTCGACCTCGACGACATGCTCGGGCCGGATCGGCAGATGCGAGTTCCGGACCCCGGCACGCCCTCCTGACATCGACGGGTCCCCGGTGCTGAACACGTACCGCGGCTCCGTGCCGAACGGGAGGCCGTGGAGCATGAGCGCCGACTCGAGCGCGAAGACGATGCGGGGGCGGGCGATGCCGACGGCCCGCACACGTGCTCGATACCGATCCTCGACGCCTGCCGCCTCCTGCGCGGCTGCGTCGACGTAGCTGCCACGGCGGATCCGGCGGAGCGCGCGGGACCGCGAGGGGACGAGGCCGAGCGCCCTCGCCTTCGAGGTCTGGATGATGTCGAGCGGGTCGGGCATCCCGGCAGCATCCGTCACGACACTGTGGGCGACCCCGCGCTGGAGGCCACGTGTGGACGGCAGTCGCCTGTGAGGGACGCATGGCCCGTTGCGAGGTGCGCGTGCTGCACTCGGGTGCGGGTGCAACGGCACCTCAGTGCAGCAACCGCACCGCGCAACCGTCCACTGGCACGAAGCGCACCTCAGTGCACGAAACGCACCTCGGATCGAGGAGCGAGCGCCGCGTCAGCGGCGGTAGTTCGGCGCCTCGACGACCATCTGGATGTCGTGCGGGTGCGACTCCTTCAGGCCGGCCGGCGTGATGCGCACGAAGCGGCCCTTCGTCTGCAGCTCGGGGATCGTGCGGCCGCCGACGTAGAACATCGACTGCCGCAGTCCGCCCGACAGCTGGTACGCGACCGTCGCGAGCGGGCCGCGGTACGGCACCTGGCCCTCGATGCCCTCGGCGATGAGCTGCTCGTCCGACGGCACGTCTGCCTGGAAGTAGCGGTCGCGCGAGTACGACGTCTTCGTGCCGCGCGTCTGCATCGCTCCGAGCGAGCCCATGCCGCGATACGACTTGTACTGCTTGCCGTTGATGAGCACGAGGTCGCCGGGCGACTCGTCGGTGCCGGCCAGCAGCGAGCCGAGCATCACCGAGGATGCGCCGGCCACGAGGGCCTTGGCGATGTCGCCCGAGTACTGCAGGCCGCCGTCGGCGATCACCGGCACGCCCGCGGGGGTCGCTGCGAGCGACGCCTCGTAGACGGCCGTCACCTGGGGCACGCCCACGCCCGACACGACGCGCGTCGTGCAGATCGAGCCGGGGCCGACGCCCACCTTCACGGCATCCACGCCCGCGTCGACGAGCGCCTGCGCGCCCTCGCGCGTCGCGACGTTGCCGCCGATGATGTCGACGGCGTCGAACCGGCTGTCGCCCTTGAGGCGCGTCACGATGTCGATGACGCCCTGCGACTCGCCATTGGCGGTGTCGACGACGATGACGTCGACGCCGGCCTCGAGCAGCGCCTCGGCACGGTCGTACGCGTCGCCGAAGAAGCCGATCGCCGCGCCGACGCGCAGACGACCCTGCGGGTCCTTCGTCGCGAACGGGTACTGCTCGACCTTGTCGAAGTCCTTGATGGTGATGAGGCCCGCGAGGCGGCCGTCCTCGTGCACGAGCGGCAGCTTCTCGAGCTTCGACCGCTTGAAGATCTCGAGCACGTCCTCGCGCGACGTGCCCACGGGCGCCGTCGTCAGCGGTGCGGGCGTCATGACGTCGCGCACGAGCGCCGTCGCGGCAGCCTCGCGGCCGACGAAGCGCATGTCGCGGTTCGTGATGATGCCGAGCAGGTGCCCGCCCTCGTCGACCACCGGCAGGCCCGACACCTTGTACTGGCCGCAGATCGCGTCGACCTCGGCGACCGTCGCGTCCGGACCGATGGTCACCGGATCGGTGATCATGCCCGACTCCGACCGCTTCACGCGGTCGACGATCGCCGCCTGGTCCGCGATCGCGAGGTTGCGGTGCACGATGCCGATGCCGCCCTGGCGCGCCATGGCGATCGCCATGCGCTCCTCGGTGACGGTGTCCATCGCGCTCGACACGAGCGGCACCGCGAGGCGGATGCGCCGTGAGAGCTGGGTCGAGGTGTCCGCCTCGCTCGGGATGACGTCGGTGCGGCCCGGGAGCAGCATGACGTCGTCGTAGGTGAGACCGGTGAAGCCGAACGGGTCGCGGGTTTCCATCGCCATCCATCGTACGAGTAACGATTCGGTCCCGAGTGCCGATCCGAGCAAAGACGAAACATGCTCGACACGGCAACCGGGCTATGTTGACTCCACCGTGCAACAGGCACCCCGCCTATCGCATTCCCGTATGGGTGCGCCACGGACCACTGGAGGACATGTGGAGAAGACGCTCCGACCGGCCAGGTGGTGGCTCGCCATCCCTGCGCTGCTCGTCGCCCTCGGCATCGCCCTGAGCCTGGGATCGACCCAGGCCAGCGCCACGCCGGCACCGACCGACCCGACGCAGGCCTATCAGTTCCAGGGCATCGTACGGTCCGACCCCCAGACGCCCCTCGCGGGCGTCGTGATCGACGCCACGGGAGCCGACGGCTTCGCGGGCACCGCGACCACGGGCGATGACGGCCGTTGGTCGATCCCGCTCCCCGGCCCCGGCGACTACACCGTCACGATCGACGAGACGACGCTGCCCGACGGCCTCGCCGTGAACCCCGAGCAGGTGTCGCGCGACTTCACGATCGGCACGACGAGCTCGCAGGGCGTGCTCTTCCAGATCGGCGAGCCCGGCTCGTTCACCGCCGCACCGACGCCCTCCGAGGGCGGCGAGGCGGAGGAGACGCCGAGCGCCGGATCGTCCGGACCGTCGTTCTCGCTCCCGCAGCTCGGCCAGCGCCTCTTCACCGGTCTCAACTTCGGCCTGCTCCTCGCCCTCGGCGCGATCGGCATCACGCTGATCTTCGGCACGACGGGCGTCAACAACTTCGCCCACGGCGAGATGCTGACGTTCGGAGCGCTCGTGTTCTACACGCTCACCACGTCGCTGGGACTGCCGGTCTGGGTCTCGGTGCTCGGCGTGCTCCTCGCGAGCGCGGCCTTCGGATGGCTGCACGACGCCGCGATCTTCAAGCCGCTGCGGCGCAGGCGCGTCGGGCTCGTGCAGGTGCTCATCGTGACGATCGGCCTCTCGATCGCGTTGCGCTACTTCTTCCAGTTCATCTTCGGCGGCGGCGCCGAGACGGCGCAGGTCGCCGACACGGCCGTCTCGTTCGGCGCGTTCAACGTGCGTCTGTCGAACATCATCGGCATGGTCGTGTGCATCGTGCTGCTGCTCGGCGTGGCCTACTTCCTCACGCGCACCCGACTCGGCAAGGCCACGCGAGCCGTGTCCGACAACGCCTCGCTCGCCGCAGCGTCCGGCATCGACGTCGACCGCGTGATCCGCATCGTCTGGGTGCTGGCGGGCACGCTCACGGGCCTCTCGGGCATCCTCTACACGTACTTCTCCGGACTGAGCGTGCGGTGGGACATGGGCTTCACGATCCTGCTGCTGCTGTTCGCATCCGTGACGCTCGGCGGTCTCGGCAGCGCCTTCGGTGCCCTCATCGGCGCGCTCATCATCGGCTTCGCCACGGAGCTGTCCACGTTCTTCCTGCCACCTGACCTCCGGTTCGCCGTGGCGCTCGTCATCCTCATCCTCGTGCTGCTGCTGCGGCCGCAGGGTGTGCTCGGTCGCAAGGAGAGGGTCGGCTGATGCTCGACGTCCTGCTCGGCTCCCTCGGGGAGCTCATCTCGCCCTCGTCGGCCGCCTACGCGCTCGCCGCGATCGGCCTCGGCATCCACTTCGGATACTCGGGTCTGCTGAACTTCGGTCAGGCGGGCTTCATGGCGATCGGCGCCTACGGGTTCGCCGTGTTCACCTCGCTCGTCGACCCGACGGCGACGTGGGGCTGGCCGCCGCTGCTGTCGCTGCTCGCCGCCACGCTCGTCGGCGTCGCCGCATCGGTGGTCTTCGCGCTGATCCTCGGCATCCCGACGCTGCGCCTGCGCGGCGACTACCTGGCGATCGTCACGATCGCCGCAGCCGAGATCGTCCGCTACGTCGCCCGCACCCAGGACCTCACCGACGTCACCGGTGGCTCGCAGGGCATCCGAGGCAACCAGTTCAAGGGCGACATCCAGGCCGTGAACGACGGCTTCCTCGACCTGCCGACGGGCACCTGGTACACCGTGGTGTCGTGGGCGCTCGTGGTGGTCGCCATCGTCGTCGTCTGGGGCATCATGCGCAGCCCGTGGGGTCGCGTCGTCAAGGGCATCCGCGAGGACGAGGATGCGGTGCGCTCGCTCGGCAAGAACGTGTACGCCTACAAGATGCAGGCGCTCGTGCTCGGCGGCGTCATGGGCGCCGTCGCCGGCATCCTGCTCGTGTTCCCGCGATCGGTGCAGGCAGACGGCTTCGCCACCATCCTCACGTTCAACGTGTGGACCGCACTGCTGCTGGGAGGCGCGGCGACGGTGCTCGGCCCCGTCCTCGGTGGCGTCCTGTTCTGGTTCCTGCTGTCGTTCGTGCGCGGCGTGATCGGCGAGCTGCACACGCTCGGCGTGTTCGGCAGCACCACGGCCACGCAGGCCGGTCAGCTCGCGTTCGTGTTCGTCGGTCTCGCCCTCATCGCCCTGGTGGTCTTCCGACCACAAGGCGTCATGGGCAACAAGAAGGAGCTGTCGTTCAATGTCTAGCCCTACGAAGACCCATCCCCTCGTCCAGGGCGAGGTGGGCCCCGGCTGCGCGAAGGTCGACCCGATCGTCGTCGCCGACGCCGTGAAGCGGCAGTTCGGCGGCCTGACGGCCGTCGACGTCGCGCACCTCGAGATCCCCCGCGGCGCCATCACGGCGCTCATCGGCCCCAACGGCGCAGGCAAGACGACGTTCTTCAACCTGCTCACCGGCTTCGACAAGCCCAACGAGGGCACGTGGTCGTTCGAGGGATCGTCGCTCGCCGGCGTCCCCGCCTACAAGGTCGCCCGCCGCGGCATGGTGCGCACGTTCCAGCTCACGAAGTCGCTCGGACGGCTCACCGTGCTGCAGAACATGCTGCTCGGTGCGACCGGACAGCGCGGCGAGAGGTTCGGATCCGCGTTCTGGTCGTTCCTGTGGCGCAAGCAGGAGAACGAGAACACGGTCCGCGCCGACGACCTCCTCGCGCGCTTCAAGCTCGACGCCAAGCGGGAGGACTTCGCAGCCTCCCTCTCCGGCGGCCAGCGCAAGCTGCTCGAGATGGCGCGCGCGCTCATGTCGAAGCCGACGCTCGTGATGCTCGACGAGCCGATGGCAGGCGTCAACCCGGCGCTCACGCAGTCGCTGCTCGACCACGTGCTCGGCCTCAAGGCCGACGGCATGAGCGTGCTCTTCGTCGAGCACGACATGCACATGGTGCGGCACATCTCCGACTGGGTCATCGTCATGGCGGAGGGCAAGGTCGTCGCCGAGGGGCCGCCCGAGTCGATCATGCAGGACCAGGCCGTGGTCGACGCCTACCTCGGCGCCCACCACGACACCGACCTCGGCACGCTCACCAACCAGCAGGTGCGGCAGATCGAGCAGGAGGCCGCCCAGGAGCTCGACGAGGTCCAGGCCACCCGCGAGGAGGACAAGGCATGACCGCTGTGCTCGAGACGAAGGACCTCGTCGCCGGCTACCTGCCGGGCGTCAACATCCTCAACGGCTGCTCGATCGTCGCCAACCAGGGCGACCTCATCGGCATCATCGGCCCCAACGGCGCCGGCAAGTCGACGCTGCTGAAGGCGATCTTCGGCCAGGTGAACGTGCGCGGCGGCTCGATCGTGCTCAACGGCGACGAGATCACCGGCCTCAAGGCCGACAAGCTCGTCGGCAAGGGCGTCGGCATGGTGCCGCAGAACAACAACGTGTTCCCCTCGCTCACGATCGAGGAGAACCTCGAGATGGGGCTGTTCCAGCAGCCCCGCATGTTCAACGAGCGGTTCGAGTTCGTGGCAGGGCTCTTCCCCGAGCTCGGCAAGCGCCGCAAGCAGCGCGCAGGCTCGCTCTCGGGCGGCGAGCGCCAGATGGTCGCCATGGGCCGCGCGCTCATGATGGACCCGTCGGTGCTGCTGCTCGACGAGCCCTCCGCCGGTCTCTCCCCCGTGCGCCAGGACGAGACGTTCCTGCGCGTCGCCGAGATCAACAAGCACGGCGTCACGATCGTCATGGTCGAGCAGAACGCACGCCGCTGCCTGCAGATCGCGCACCGCGCGTACGTGCTCGACCAGGGCCGCGACGCGTACACCGGCCCGGGTCGCGAGATGCTCAACGACCCCAAGGTCATCGAGCTGTACCTCGGCACGCTCGCGACGGACGTCGAGGAGAAGGCGAAGACGTCGACGAACGCGATCGTCGTCGACTCGGGTGCCTCGGCGGAGCCTGGTGGGGCGGATGAGGTGGCGGCGGCGGACGAGTCGAAGGACGAGTCGAAGTAGTCGTCTGCTGCTCGGATCGAAGGCGTCGCACCCTGGGGTGCGGCGCCTTCGTCGTGTCCCGCTGCGGGACGGGCGGGCTGCTGGGACGTCGCTCCTCAGCTCAGACACTGAGGCCGGAGGGGAGGGCCGTGGCCCAGGGGCCACGGCCCTCCCCTCCGGCCTCAGAACTCGACACCCCGCGACATCCCAGCACCCCGTCCGTCCCTGCGCTCGCGTCCTGACGAGGGTGCGCGGCGATCGCTGCGCTCCGCCAGTCGCGGGGAGGGAGGTCGGCCGCATGGGGGTGGGGCGCTGCGCGCGCGTCCGACGCGCTGCTGGCATCGCCCGGCCGTCCCCAGCGACGATGGTGCTCGCGCAGCCTCCACGGGGCTGGGCGTGCTTGGGAGGGCAGGGGCCTCGTGACGCATGCGGCCTGCGGCCGCGCGCTCCTCGACCAGCTGCGCGGAGGCGACGGTGGGGGCGGGAACCGGCCGCCTCCTCGACGCCCCTTCCCAGCTGGTCGAGTAGGCCGCGAGGGCAGCGCGCAGCCGTCATGTGGTCCGCGCACCAGCAGAGCGCCGCCCCATGAAGGCGCACGGCGACCGCGGCAGGGATCGAGACCGCCGGGAGGGCACGGCAGCGCGCAGGACGCGCGCGGCGCCTTCCCTCATCGGGGTGGCGCGCCCTCCCCTCGAGACCCAGGGCGGCGGTGCACGAGGATGGCGCGGGGTGTCGAGTTCTGCGCAGGAGGGGAGGGCTCGTGGCCCCCAGGCCACGAGCCCTCCCCTCCTGCGCAGTGTCTGAGCCGAGGAGCGCCGTCCTCGCGCACGGACGCCCGACGCCACCAGACGCAGCAGAAGGACCCCGGACGAATCCGGGGCCCTTCTGGTGTGCTGTGATTCGGAGATCCGAACCGATGACTACTCGGTCAGCGAGCCGAACTCGGTGGTGAGCAGCGTGTAGCGGTTGTCGGCACCGTACTGGTAGATGCCGATGTACGCCTCGGTCGGGTCGCCGTTCTCGTCGAACTCGATGGGTCCGGAGACGCCGTCGTAGTCGATGTCCTCACCGTCGGCGATGAGCTGCAGGCACTCGGCGACGTCGGTGCACTTCGTGCCGCCCTCGGAGACGTCCTGGAGGTTGTCGCGGATGGTGTCGGCGTCGGGCGAGCCGCCAGCCGCTGCCGCGAGGGCAGCGAGGACGACGGCGTCGTACGACTCGGGTGCGTAGGAGAAGTCGTCGAGGTCGGGGTCGATCTCGAGCAGGCGCTCCTGGAAGTCGCCCGATGCCGGGTTGCCGGGCAGCGTGCCCTGCGTGCCGTCGAGCGTGCCCTCGGGGAACTCGTACGAGTTCGAGAGGTTGCCGTCGACGAAGTACACCTGGTTCGACGGGTAGCCCTGCGTCGTGACGAGCTCGGGGATGATGTTCGCCGTCTCCTCGAACGCGAGGATGCCGATGGCGTCGGGGCTCGCGGCGAGCAGCTCGGACACCTGCGACGAGAAGTTCGTGTCGCCCGGGTTGTACGAGACCGACGCGACGACCTGGCCGCCCGCTGCCTCGATCGCCTGGGTGGCGTTGTCCTCGAGGCCGATGCCGTAGGCGTCGTTCAGGTACAGGAAGCCGACGTTCGCGGCGCCGTTGTTCACCATGAGGTTGCCGAGCACGCGGCCCTGGAGCACGTCGGAGGGGGCGGTGCGCCAGTAGTAGCCGTCGTCGGGGTAGTCGGTGAAGTCCGGCGACGTGTTGGCCGGCGAGATCTGCACGATGCCCGCGTCGACGAACTGGTCGATGAAGTTGAACGAGACGCCCGACGATGCGGCGCCGATGGCGATGTCGACGCCCGCGTCGACGAGCTCGCCTGCCGACTGCGTGCCGACGTCGGGGTTCGCGCCGTCGCCCGAGTCGGTCGTCGTCTGCTCGATCTCGAAGGGGAAGTCCGCTGCCTCGAGGTCTGCGACGGCGAGGTCGACGCCTGCGAACTCGGGCGGGCCGAGGAAGGCGAGGCTGCCGGTCTGGGGGAGGATGGTGCCGACGTGGAACGTGTCGCCGCTCGCGTCGCCGTCGCCGCCGGCGTCGCCGCCGCCGGTCGAGCAAGCTGCGAGCGCCAGGACGGTCACGGCACCGGCCGTGAGCACGGCCGTGGTGCGCGAGCGCTGACGAAGGAATGCCTTCATGGTGCTCCTTGGGAGTCCTTAGGGAACGCCCGGCCGCGCCGGGTTGCGTCAACACTAGGCCGACCCGGAACCGAAGAAGCCTCGGTTTCGTGACGAACGTGTAACGGTCTGGTCGCGGTCTGGTCACGGTCCGATCGCGAGGAGGTGGACCGCTCCGGGAGGCCCCCCGAGGCGGCGCTAGGGCGCGGGGGCGGGCACGACGGGCGAGCGACGGCGGCGGCGGCCCGCGACGACGAGGTCGACCATGAGCACGACGAGCGAGAGCCACACGAGGGCGAAGCCCGCGAGCCGCTCGGGCGGCATGGGCTCGTGCATGACGAGCCAGCCGAACAGCAGCGAGATGGTGGGCGCGAGGTACTGCGTGAAGCCGAGGGTCGTGAGCGAGACGCGACGAGCCGCGGCGGAGAAGAGCATGAGGGGCACGGCGGTCACGACGCCGAAGCCCACGACGGCGAGCTGCACGAGCGGCGAGACGTCGACGATCGTGGGACCGAGGATGATCGACGAGCCGATGAGCATGACGAGCGCGAACGGCACGGTCGCGGCTGTCTCGAGCGTGAAGCCGGTGATGGCGTCGACCTTCACGCCGACCTGCTTCTTCAGCAGTCCGTAGACGCCGAAGGCGGCGGCGAGCGCGATCGCGATCCATGGGAACTCGCCGTAGGCGACGACGAGCACGACGACGGCGAGGCCGCTGATGCCGACGGCGACCCACTGCGCGGGGCGCAGTCGCTCGTGCAGCACGACGACGGCGAGCAGCACGGAGACGATGGGGTTGAGGAAGTAGCCGAGGCTCGTCTCGATGATGTGCCCGGTGAGCACGGCGGACGCGAAGACCGTCCAGTTGACGAGGATGGCGACGCCCGAGGCGGCGAGGAAGCCGAGCGATCGGCGGTCGCGCAGCACCGTGCGCACGGCGCCCCAGCCGCGCACGATCGTCACGATGATCGCGGCGACGGCGAGCGAGGCGAGCACGCGCCAGCCGATGAGCTCGATGGCGCCGACGCCCTGCATGAGCACGACGTACATGGGCACGACGCCCCACACGGCGTAGGCGCCGATCGCGAGCGCGAGCCCGCGCCCCGCATCCTTCGACTCCGGCATCATCGTCCTCTCGCGCGTGCGCCATCCTGCTGCAACGACGCGACGGCGGCACCCCGTGCAGGGTGCCGCCGTCGCTGTGGGTGGGGGTGCGTCAGCGCACGACCACTGCGAGCACGTCGCGGGCCGAGAGCACGAGCAGCTCCTCGCCGCCGAACTTCACCTCGGTGCCGCCGTACTTCGAGTAGATGACCCGGTCGCCCTCGGCGACGTCGACGGGGATGCGGTTGCCGTTGTCGTCGACACGGCCGGGGCCCACGGCCACGACCTCGCCCTCCTGGGGCTTCTCCTTGGCGGTGTCCGGGATGACGAGACCGCTGGCGGTCGTCGTCTCCGCCTCGACCTGGCGGATGACGATGCGGTCCTCGAGCGGCTTGATGGAGACCGACACGGTGCCCTCTTTCCTCAGTCGGATGTCTGATTGGCAGTCGACGTCGTCGAGTGCCAGGTCGACTGTACGCGTTCGGCTGGCACGAGGGCAACACGAGTGCCAGTCGCGTCCGCCATGGGCGGACGCGTTCGCTGCTTGGATGGTGGGATGGATGCCGACGCCCTGCGCCTGCTGCTCTCGCGCGACGGACTCGCGCTGCTCGACGAGGTGTCGTCGGCGCTCGACGACCTCGGCGGCGCCGTGCAGGCGGTGCAGACGCTGCGACGTCGCGGGCACGATGCCGCGCTCGTCGCAGCCGTGCTGACGCAGGCGCGCCTGCGGCGTCGGGGCGAGGCGAAGTTCGGCCCGTTCGCGCGGTCGATGCTCTTCACGGAGGCGGGCCTCGAGCAGGCGACGCGGCTGCGCGTCGCTGCGCAGCACGCGGGCAGGATGCGCGACGCCGGCATGGGCACGGTGGCGGACCTGGGCTGCGGCATCGGCGGCGACGCCCTGGCGATCGCCGGCGCAGGCTGCGCGGTGCGCGCCGTCGACGCCGACGAGGTCACGGCGGCCGTCGCGGGCTTCAACCTCGCGCCGCTGCCCGAGACGTCGGTCGCGCACGGGCGCGCCGAGGATGCCGACCTCGCTGGTGTCGACGCGATCTGGGCCGACCCGGCCAGGCGCGATGCATCGGGCCGGCGCCTGCCGGTCGTGCAGTGGTCGCCGCCGCTGCCGTGGCTGCTGTCGCTCGCGGCGCAGCGACCGATGGGCGTGAAGCTCGGCC
The DNA here is from genome assembly GCF_007679035.1 of Agrococcus jejuensis. GTDB lineage: Bacteria > Actinomycetota > Actinomycetes > Actinomycetales > Microbacteriaceae > Agrococcus > Agrococcus jejuensis_A. The sequence goes on from NZ_VEFR01000002.1 coordinate 115,265, forward strand.
CGGCGATCGACCACGATCGGCTGCCCGCCGACGGCGAGACGCAATGGGTGACCGTCGACGGCGAGACGGTGGAGGCCGTCGCGTGGACGGGAGCGCTCGCACGACAGGGCGTGCGCACGGCGGCGCTCGTGCTCGATGCCGACGGCGCCCACGAGCTCGCGGGCTCCCCCGATGCCGACGCCGTGCCGATGCGCGAGCTCGGCACCTGGCTGCACGAGCCGGCGGGGGCCGTCATCCGCGCGCGACTCATCGGCGCCGTCGCCGACGCGCTCGACGCGGGCGTCGTGAGCGAGCGCATCGCCTACCTCACGACCGACGCCGACGTCGTGAGCCCCTTCACGCAGCGCTTCCGCGTGCTGGCGACGCTGCCGCTCGACGAGAAGGCGATCCAGCGCGAGGTGCGCGCCCGCGGCATCGGCACGCTCGAGGTGAAGAAGCGCGGCGCCGACGTCGACCCCGATCGCCTGCGCAGGCGCCTGCGGCTCGACGGCGACGCCGCGGCGACGCTCGTCGCGACCCGCATCGACGGTCGGCACCGGGCGATCCTCGCCGAGCGCGCCTGACGCCTCGTCGACGCGAGTCGCGCATCCGGGCCACGACGCACGAACGCCCCGCCGAGGCGGGGCGTTCGTGCGATGCGCGTGCGGCCTAGAAGGAGCCGCCCGCGGCGAACCACGGCAGCCAGACGACTGCGTAGATGATGATCACGATGATCGTGATGAGCGTGCTGACGATGCCGACGAGCATCGCGATGAGGCCCCACGGCTTGTTCTGCGGCGCCTTGCGCATGCTCATGAGGCCCGTGACGATCGCGCCGATGCCCGGCAGCAGGCCGAAGCCCGACCAGGACAGGATGAAGCCGACGCCTGCGAGCACGATCGCGGTGATCGTGAGACCCGTGAGCTTGCCGCGCGGCGCCTTCTCGGCCTGGCCGAACTGCTGCTGACCGTACTGCTGGCCGTAGCCGGGCTGCTGCCCGTACTGCTGCTGGCCGTAGCCGGGCTGCTGGCCGTACTGCTGCTGCCCGTACGCGGGCGCCGAGGTCTGCTGGCCGTAGGCGGGGGCGGGCGACGACTGGCCGTACGCGGGGGCGGGCTGTCCGTAGGCGGGGGCCTGCTCGGCGGGCTGGCCGTAGGCGGGGGCCTGCTCGGCGGGCTGGCCGTAGGCGGGCTGCTCGGGAGCCTGCTGGCCCCAGGCGGGTGCTGCCTGCTGCTCGGCGGGCTGGCCCCATGCGGGCGCGGCCTGCTCGGGCTGCTGGCCGTAGGCGGGCGTCGACTGGCCGTAGGCGGGGGCCGCGGGCTGCTCGGTCGCGGGCTGACCCCACGTGGGGGTCGCAGGCTGCTCGGGCTGGCCGTACGAGGGCGTGGAGGCGGCGGGCTGCTCGGGCTGCGCTGCGGGCTGGCCCCACGAGCCGGCGCCGGCGTCGCTCGCCGCGGGCTGCTGCGCCTCCTGGCCGAAGCTGGGCGCCGACGCGGGCTGCTCGGGCTGCTGCTCCGACGGCGCGAAGCGGCGCTCGTCGCCGCCGTTCGAGAACTGGTCGCTCATGGTCCCCCTCCAGGGATGCTCGCCTGCCTCGACAGGCTCTGGTCACGGTCGTCACGAAGAGCGGTGCGACGCGACTGCATCACGCTACCGCACGGTGCAGTCGGTTCCCTGGGCTTGCATCACGGCGCGGACGGCAGGTTCTGGAACAGCGTCGCGAAGCCCGCTGCGAAGAGCACGATGCCGGCGACGATGGCGACGAGGCCGAGCGCGCCGAGCACGATGGCGCCGATCGCGAGCGGCCGGCCTCCCGACCCTGCACGGCGGATGCGCGGCAGGGCGATCGCGCCGAGCACGATGCCGGCGAGCGAGCCGAGCAGCGGCAGCACGGTGACGCCGGCGGCGGATGCGCCGATCGCGAGCATCGCGAGCAGGTCGGTCGCGGGCGCGCGGTAGGCGGCGGCGTCTGGTGCCTCGTGCGGTGCGGCGACGGGCGGCGGTGCGATGCTCACGCGACCAGGGTGCCACGAGACGCTGTGCGGCGCCTCTGCCGACCGTCGGCTTAGGCGATCTGGATGACGCCGGCGTCGAGCGTCGACTCGACGCCGAACCCCGGCGCGCTCGGCGCGACGCCGCGGGCGACGAGGCGAGCGCCGAGGCCGGCGATCATGGCGCCGTTGTCGGTGCACAGCGACAGCGGCGGCACGCGCAGCGCGACGCCGGCCGCCTCGCAGCGCTCGGCGGCCAGCTCGCGCAGGCGTCGGTTGGCGACGACGCCACCGCCGAGCAGCAGGCGCGGCACGCCCGTGTGGGCGCACGCGTCGAGCGCCTTCGTCACGAGCACGTCGACGACGGCCTCGCGGAACGAGGCCGCGACGTCGGGCACCGACAGCTCGCCGGCATCCGCCGACCGCTCGACGTGGCGTGCGACGGCGGTCTTGAGTCCCGAGAACGAGAAGTCGAAGCGGTGCCGCTCGCGGTCCTTGGGCGCCGTGAGCCCGCGCGGGAAGCGGATGGCGGTCGGGTCGCCATCGACCGCGGCGGCGTCGATCGACGGGCCGCCCGGGTATCCGAGGCCCAGCAGGCGCGCGACCTTGTCGAACGCCTCCCCCGCCGCGTCGTCGATCGTCTCGCCGAGCGTCCGCACGTCGGCGTCGATGTCGCGCACGTGCAGCAGCGACGTGTGCCCGCCGGAGACGAGCAGGGCGATCGTCTCCTGCTCGATCGGGCCGCCCGCGAGCGCGTCCGCCGCGACGTGGCCCACGAGGTGGTTGACGCCGTGCACGGGCTTGCCGGCGGCGACGCCGAGCGCCTTCGCGGCGCCGACGCCCACCATGAGGGCGCCCGCGAGACCCGGCCCCGCGGTGACGGCGATGGCGTCGAGCTCGTCGAGCGTCACGCCCGCCTCGACGAGCGCGCGCTGGATCGTGGGCTCCATGGCCTCGAGGTGCGCGCGCGCGGCGATCTCGGGCACGACGCCGCCGAAGCGCGCGTGCAGGTCCATCGACGACGCGACGACGTTCGCGAGCAGCTCGTCGCCGCGCACGATGCCGACCCCCGTCTCGTCGCAGCTGGTCTCGATGCCCAGCACGAGCGGTCTCATGCGAGCTCCTTCTTCATGGCGATCGCGTCGATGCCCTCCGGCTGGTAGTAGCCGGGACGCACGCCGATCTCGACGAATCCCTCGGATGCGTAGAGGGCCCGGGCGGGCGCGTTGTCCTCCCGCACCTCGAGGAAGAGCTCCTGCACGCCGCGGTCGCGCGCATCCTGCTGCGCCTCGGCGAGCAGCCTGCGACCGAGCCCTGCGCCGCGCACGGCCTCGGAGACGGCGATGGTCTGGATGTCGCCCTCGACGCCGACGGCGCGCAGGCCGACGTAGCCGACCACGGCGCCGGCGTCGTCGACGGCGACGACGTAGCGGCCCCACGGGCTCGCCATCTCGGCGGCCATGGTCGCGCGTGCCCACGCCGTCAGTCCGAACGACGCCGTCTCGAGCGCCATGATCGCGTCGAGGTCGTCGGCGGTCGCGGTGCGCAGCGCGATCACCTCGCCACCCGCTTCGGGGCTGCGCTCGGCACGGCGTCGGCGTCGCGCAGGTAGATGGCGTCGCGGCTCGGCTCGGCGCCGGCGTGCAGCGCGGCGACGAGGCCGGCAGCGCCGATCCAGTCGGCGTCGATGCGGCGCGCGCCGTCGACGATCGGCACGTCGGCGGCGGGTGCGAGGGCGGGACCCTGCACGCGCTGGCCGCCGTCGTAGAGGCTCCATGCTCGCTCGCGGCGCCGCACGTCGGTCGTCACCTGCACGAGGCCCGCCTCGGCCACGCCCACGGCGTCGTGGCTGCACACGCCCACCCACGGCACGCCCAGGCCGAGGGCGGCGGTGCGGGCGGCGACGATGCCGATGCGCAGGCCGGTGAACGCGCCGGGACCGAGGCCCGCGACGACCTGCGTCACGGCGTGCCGATGCTCGCCGAGCACGTCGGAGAGCAGCACGTCGAGCACCTCGGCGTGCCTGCGGGTGTCGTGCTCGTCGCGCGCCGCGACGACGCGATCGCCGTCGACGAGCGCGATCGACGTGCCGAGCGACGTGTCGATGGCCAGGATCATGCGGCTCCCCTCGCGAACGCCAGCAGTCGGGATGCGGGCCACCGGTCGCCGTGGCCCGTGAGCCGCACGGTGCGCGGCTCGTCGACGTCGTCGCCGCCGATCGTGCGCACGATCTCGACGTGCAGCCAGGCATCGACGGCGTGCACGAGCGGCAGCCCCCACTCGGCGATCGTGATCGACGCGTCGACGTCGAGGTCGAGGTCGTCGAGCTCTGCCTCGTTGCCCAGGCGGTAGGCGTCGACGTGCAGCAGCGGCACCGTCGCGGTGCGATGCGTGCGCGCGATGACGAACGTCGGGCTCGCGACGGTGCCGACGGCGCCGAGGCCCTCGCCGATGCCGCGCGTGAGCGTGGTCTTGCCCGCACCGAGCTCGCCCGTGAGCACGACGACGTCGCCTGCGCCGAGGATGACCGCGAGGCGGCGACCGAGCGCCTCCATGGCGTCGGCGTCGGCGACGACGTCCTCGACGACCGCCTGGACGCGCGGGCCGACGAAGGCCTCGAGCAGCGCAGCCGGCACGCGTGCGGCGTCGCCCCACGCGCCGACGGGCGTGCCGCCCGCGCCCCAGAGCACCGCCTCGGCGCCCGGCGTCACCGCGGCGTCGCCGACGTCGAGCACGACCTGGTCCATCGCGACACGGCCGGCGATGGGATGCGCGACGCCGTCGACGGTCACGGGCGCGCCGGAGGCCGTGCGCGGCACGCCGTCGGCGTAGCCGAGCGCGACGAGCGCGAGCGTGGTCGCAGCGCTCGTCACGTGCTCCGCGCCGTACGAGACGCCGTGCCCGGCGGGCACGCGCTTCGTCGAGACGACCTCGCCCGCGAGGCGCACGACGCGGCCGGCGAGGTCGACGGTCGCGACGCGACGCGGCGCGCGGCGCGGCGCGGCATCGGCCGACGTGCGATCGGGCTGCGCGCTCATGCCGCCGCCATCCTCGTCACGACCTCGTAGCCGATGGTGTCTGCTGCGAGCGCCCATGCGATCGCGCTCGGCTCGCCATCGGCGGGGTCGCCCCACAGCACGGCGGAGCCGGAGACGGGCTCGGCGAGCGTCGTCGACGTCGAGCCCACGGCGTCCACCGGCACGACGCGGTCGCCCACGAGCACGGGGGCACCGGGCGCGGGCAGCAGGCCGTGGCGCGCGCCGACGTCCAGCACGCCGTCGACGACCGCGCCGGTCACGCGCATGGCGGGCCGCAGCCCTGCCGCGGCCGCCGCCGAGCCCGCGGCGTCGTCGCCGTCGGGATGGATGCCGTAGGCCGCGATGCCGAGCCGCACCATGTCGTGCGCGGCGCCCGGCAGCGCGAGGGTCGCCGACGAGTTCGACAGGTGCCGCAGCTCGGGCTCGAGCACCTCGGCGATCGCGCACGCGTCGACGAACGCGGCGAGCTGCGCCGCATCGAAGGCGGCACCGGCGCCCGCGAGATGCGAGAAGACGCCGCGCACCCGCAGCGAGCCGGCCGCCTGCAGCGCGGCGGCACGCTCGACGACCGACGCCCACTCGCCCATCGGCACGCCGTTGCGGCCGAGCCCCGTGTCGACCTTCAGGTGCACCGTCGCGCCGACGAGCGCGGCGCGGTCGAGCTGCGCGGCGCTCGAGACGCCCACGTCGACCCCCGCCGCCGCCGCCGCCGCGAGATCGGGCTCCGCGGCGTGGAGCCATGCCAGCACCGGGGCGTCGATGCCGGCTGCGCGCAGCGCGAGCGCCTCGACGACGTCGACGACGCCGAGCCACGTCGCGCCGCCCTCGAGCATCGCCCGCGCGGCCACGATGGCGCCGTGGCCGTAGCCGTCGGCCTTCACGACGCCGCACACGAGCGCGTCGGTGCGCGCCGAGACGCCCGCGACGTTCGCGGCGATCGCCGCACCATCCACGTGCCGCATCTCAGGCCTCCGCGACCACGACCGCCGCCGCGACCCCCGCGTCGTGCGTGAGCGACACGTGCACGCTCGTCACGCCGCGCGATGCCGCGAGCGCCGCCCACCCGCCGCCGAGCACGAGCGACGGGGCACCCGCCGCATCCGACGCCACCACGAGGTCGCGCCAGCGCTGCCCGTCGATCGTGCCGAGCGCCTTCGCGGCCGCCTCCTTCGCCGCCCATCGGGCGGCGAGCGATCGCACGGGCCGCTCGGCGCCGTCGACGACGAGCTCCTCGTCGGCGAAGAGCCGCTGCGCCAGGCCCGGCGTGCGCGAGACGGCGCGCTCGAAGCGCGCGACGTCCACGACGTCGATGCCCAGCCCCACGATCACTCGACCGTCACGGACTTCGCGAGATTGCGCGGCTGGTCGACGTCGAGGCCCTTGGCCGTCGCGAGCTCGAGCGCGAACACGTGCAGCGGCACGACCGACAGCACGGGCTCGAGGAGCGGCAGCGTGAGCGGGATGCGCAGCACCTGGTTGGCGTACGGCAGCACGGCGGCATCGCCCGCCTCGGCCACCGCGATGACGCGGGCGCCGCGCGCACGGATCTCCTGGATGTTCGACACGACCTTCGCGTGCAGCCCCTGCTGATGCCGCGGGCTCGGCACGACGACGAACACGACCTGGCCGGGCTCGATGAGCGCGATGGGGCCGTGCTTCAGCTCGCCGGCCGCGAACCCCTCCGCGTGGATGTAGCTGAGCTCCTTGAGCTTGAGCGCGCCCTCGAGCGCGACGGGGTAGCCGACGTGGCGGCCGAGGAAGAGCACCGAGCGCGTGTCGCTCATCCACTGCGCGAGCTCGCGGATCTCGTCCTGCTCGGAGAGCAGCGTGCGCAGCTGGTCGGGCAGCGCCTCGAGCGCCTCCGTCACCTCGCGGATCGCGTCGTCGGTCATCGTGCCGCGCACGCGCGCGATGTGCAGGCCCGTGAGCAGCAGCCCGACGACCTGCGCGAGGAAGGCCTTCGTCGACGCGACCGCGACCTCGGGGCCGGCGTGCGTGTAGAGCACGGCCTCCGACGCGCGGGCGATCGTCGAGCCCTGCGTGTTGCAGATCGACAGCGTGCGCGCGCTGTGCTCGATGGCGTGCTGCACCGCCATCTTCGTGTCCATCGTCTCGCCCGACTGCGAGATCGAGATCACGAGCGTGCGCTCGTCGACGATGGGGTCGCGGTAGCGGTACTCGTGGGCGAGGTCGACCTCGACGGGGATGCGCGCCCACGTCTCGATCGCGTACTCGCCGACCATCGCCGAGTACGCGGCGGTGCCGCAGGCGACGATCTGCACGCGGTCGATGCCGCGCAGGGTCTCGTCGTCGAGGCTGCCGAGCTCGCCGAGCGACGGCAGGCCGTCGACGATGCGGCCGCGCAGCGTGTTCGCGACGGCCTCGGGGTCCTCGGAGACCTCCTTGGCCATGAACGACGACCAGCCGCCCTTCTCGGCCGCGGCGGCATCCCACGTGACCTCGAACGTCTCGCCCGGGATCGGCTCGCCGTCGAAGCCGATCACCTCGACGCTCGTGGGCGTGATGATCGCGATCTCGTCGTTGCCGAGCGCTCGCGCGGTGCGGGTGTAGCGCACGAAGGCGCTCACGTCGCTCGCGAGGAACTGCTCGCCCTCGGCGAAGCCGACGAGCAGCGGGGAGTTGTGGCACGCGCCCACGACGACGTCGGGCTCGTCGAGGTGCACGGCGAGCAGCGTGAACTGCCCCTCGAGCCTGCCCACGAGCGCGAGCATCGCCGAGCGCAGGTCGCCGTGCTCGCGGTGGAGCCTGCCGAGCAGCAGCGCCGCCGCCTCGGTGTCGGTGTCCGACGTGAAGGTCTCGCCCGCCTCGGCGAGCTCGGCGCGCAGCTCGGCGAAGTTCTCGACGATGCCGTTGTGGATGAGCGCGAGGCGGCCGCCGTCGCCGAGGTGCGGATGCGCGTTCTCGTCGGTCGGTCCGCCGTGCGTCGCCCAGCGCGTGTGGCCGATGCCGATGCCCGACTCGGGCAGCGGCGCGTCCTCGAGCGACGAGCGCAGCACACCCAGCTTGCCGCCGCGCTTGCGCGACGAGACGCCCTCGGCGCCGACGACCGCGACGCCGGCCGAGTCGTAGCCTCGGTACTCGAGACGACCGAGCCCCTCGAGCAGCACCTCGACGGTGTCTCGCGGGCCTGCATATCCGACGATGCCGCACATGCTCCCCAGGCTACCGGCGCGCGCGGGTGCTCGCCGCTAGGCTCGGCCCTCGTGGTCCACCAGCAGACGCCGTTCGTCGAGATCGACCGCGTCGCATGGTCGCGCCTCGCACCCACGACGCCGAACCCGCTCACCGAGCGCGAGGTCGCGCGCCTGCGCGGCCTCGGCGATCGGCTCGAGCTGCGCGAGGTCGCGGAGGTCTACCTGCCGATCTCGCGCCTCGTGAGCCTCTACCAGGAGTCGTCGCGCCGCCTGCACGACGAGACCGCCGGCTTCCTCGGCGAGCGCGTGCAGCCCGTGCCGTTCGTGATCGGCGTCGCGGGATCGGTCGCGGTCGGCAAGTCGACGACGGCCCGCCTGCTGCAGGAGCTGCTGGGCCGCTGGGAGGGCAGCCCGCGCGTCGACCTCGTGACGACCGACGGCTTCCTCTTCCCCAACGCCGAGCTCGAGCGCCGCGGGCTCATGCAGCGCAAGGGCTTCCCCGAGGCGTACGACCGGCGGGCCCTGCTCACCGCGATCTCGCAGGTGAAGTCGGGCGCCGAGGAGGTGGAGGTGCCGGTGTACTCGCACCTCACCTACGACATCGTGCCCGACGAGCGCATCGTCATCCGCCGCCCGGACATCCTCATCGTCGAGGGCCTCAACGTGCTGCAGCCGCCGGCGTCGAAGGCGCACATGGCGGTGTCGGACCTCTTCGACTTCACGGTGTACGTCGACGCGCGCACCGCCGCGATCCGCGAGTGGTACGTCGAGCGGTTCCTCGCGCTGCAGCAGGGGGCGTTCCAGGACCCCGAGTCGTACTTCCATCGCTTCGCCGACCTCGACGAGCAGGCGGCGCGCGCGCACGCCGTGGGCATCTGGGATGCGATCAACGGGCCGAACCTCGCCGAGAACATCGTGCCCACGCGCTCGCGAGCGGACCTCGTGCTGCGCAAGGACGCCGACCACACCGTGCGATCGGTGCTGCTGCGCAAGATCTAGCGCGGTCGCCCGCGTCCCCCGTCGGCGTCCCCCGGCCGGTCCCCCGCCGAGCCTTCAGTCGCGCGCGGGCATCTCCGGCACGACGATCGGCAGCTCGAGCGGCGCCGTGACGGGGTCGCGCTCCGCGCGCGGCCTGCGCAGCTCGCCGGCGCGCACGAGGACGACGCCCGCGAGGATCGCCGCGGCGCCGACCCACTGCACGGGCGAGGGCACGATCGCGAGGAGCACGGCCATCCAGAGCAGCCCGAAGAGCGGCTCGGAGTACCCGAGGAAGCTCGAGACCGTCGCGCCGAGCATGCGCACGCCCGTCACGCCGAGCACGTACGCGGCGACGGTCGCGACGAGCACGAGCAGACCGAGCGTCACGGCGACGGGCACCTCGACGCCCGCGAGCATCGTCGGCGCGACGGCGACCGTCATGGGCAGCAGGCCGACGCCGCCGGCGACGAGCAGCAGCACGGCGCCCACCGCGAGGCCGAGCCCCGCGAGCGTCACGGGCGGCAGCCCGTGCGTCGTCGAGGCCGCCGAGGCCCAGTAGACGGCGTTGCCGACGGCGGAGACGAGCGCGAGGCCGATGCCGATGGGGTCGAGGCCCTCCGCCTGGCCGACGCCGGAGACGAGGCCGAGGCCCAGGACCGCGACGCCGGCGCCGACGAGCGTGAGCGCGGCGGGCGAGCGGCGCGTGCGCGCCCACGTCCATGCGACGAGCAGCACGGGGCCGAGGAACTCGATGAGCAGCGCGAGCGCGGGCGGGATGCGCTGCACCGCGCTGAAGTAGGCGAGCTGGCAGATCGCGACGGCGAAGGTGCCGAAGAGCAGCACCTGCCAGCGGCCCGCCCAGAGCGTCGACCAACGGCCGCGCAGCGCGAGCAGCGAGGGCACGAGCATGACGAGCGCCGCGAGGCCGATGCGCGCCGTCGTCACGGCGCCCGGCGACCACCCGGAGGCGATGAGCGAGCTGGCGAAGATGCCCGAGAACCCGAAGGCGCCCGCGGCGGCGAGGCAGAGGATCAGGCCGAGGCCGCGGCGGTCGGTCATGGCCGGTCCGATCTCGTGTCATGGGCGTTCGTGCGTACGGTCGTGACACTATCGTATGCGTGATGGAGATCGCAGCATGGTGACGCCGCTGCGCCTGCCGACCGAGACGGTCGCGGCGCTCGATGCCGTCGTCGCGTTCGCGACGGCTGCCGACGCGGGCGCGCTCGACGACGCCGCCGGGCTCGACGCAGCCGTCGGCGGCATGCTCTACAGCGGAGCGCGCACGCACGACGACCGCGAGGCGCGCGAGGTGCGCGAGGTCGTGCCGTCGCTGCTGGCGATGTGGGATGCGCAGCGCGACGACGTCCCGGCGCTCGCCAACGCCATCCTGCGCACCGCCGACGCCGCGCCGCAGCTCGTGCGCCACGACGGCCTCGACTGGCACCTCCACGCGATCGACGCGCAGCGCCCGTTCGCCGAGCGCATCGCCGTCGAGACCGCGATCGCCTTCGTCGACCTCATCCGGCTGGAGGAGACCGAGCGCTGCAAGCGCTGCGCCGCCGCCGACTGCGGCCTGCCGATGCTCGACCTCTCGCGCAATCGCTCGCGTCGCTTCTGCTCGACGGCGTGCCAGTCGCGCGTCAACGTCGCCGCGTACCGCGCACGCGCGCGCTGACGCGGCGGCGGCCTACGCCTCCGACGGCGTGCCGAGGCGATCGCGCACGAGCTCGGCGAGCTCGTGGGCGATGGTGTCCGCCGCGTGCTGCTCGCGCGCCTCGACCATGACGCGGATGAGCTTCTCGGTACCCGACGGGCGCAGCAGCACCCGTCCCGAGTCGCCGAGCTCCGCCTCGTGGCGCGCGACGGCGGCCTGGATGACGTCGTCGCCCGCGAGGCCCAGCCGGTCGACGCCGCGCACGTTCACGAGCACCTGCGGGAAGACCTGCATGACCGATGCGAGCTCCGCGAGGCTCCTGCCCGTGCGCGCCATCTCCTGCGCGACGTGCAGCCCGGTCAGCACGCCGTCGCCCGTCGTCGCGTGCTTCGTGAGGATGACGTGGCCCGACTGCTCGCCGCCGAGCGTGAGCCCGTAGGCGCCGAGGGCCTCGAGCACGTAGCGATCGCCGACGGCCGTCTGCACGAGCTCGATGCCGTGCTCGGCCATCGCGAGACGCAGCCCCAGGTTCGACATGACCGTCGCCACCAGGGTGTCGTCGACGAGCTCGCCGCGCGCCTTCGCCGAGACGGCGAGGATCGCGAGGATCTGGTCGCCGTCGACGACCTCGCCCCGCGCGTCGACCGCGAGGCAGCGGTCGGCGTCGCCGTCGTGCGCGATGCCGAGGTCGGCGCCGAGCGCCACGACGCGCTCCTGCAGCAGCTCGAGATGCGTCGAGCCGACGTCGCGGTTGATGTTCATGCCGTCGGGGTCGGCCCCGATGACCGTCACGGTCGCGCCCGCGTCGTGGAACGCGTCGGGGCTCACGCCCGAGGCCGCGCCGTTGGCGCAGTCGAGCACGACGTGGATGCCGTCGAGTCGCGTGTCGAGGGTGCCGAGCAGGTGCACGACGTAGCGGTCCTCGGCGTCGGCGAAGCGACGGATGCGCCCCACCTCGCCCCCTACGACGCGCTGCGGCCGCTCGGCCATCGCGCGCTCGATGTCGTCCTCGGTCGCGTCCTGCAGCTTCACGCCGCCGCGCGCGAGGAACTTGATGCCGTTGTCGGGTGCCGGGTTGTGCGACGCCGAGATCATCACGCCGAAGTCGGCGTCGACGTCGCCGACGAGGAATGCCGCCGCGGGCGTCGGGATGACGCCGGCGTCGAGGACGTCGACGCCGCTCGAGGCGAGCCCCGCCGCGACGGCCGCGACGATGAACTCGCCCGAGACGCGCGGGTCGCGCGCGACGACGGCCACGGGCCGACGATCCTCCAGACGCGCGGAACGGCCGAGCACGGCTGCACCCGCCTGAGCGAGTGACAGCGCGAGCTCGGCCGTGATGTCGGCACCAGCAAGGCCACGGACTCCGTCCGTGCCGAACAGGCGCGACAAGGTCAGCGCTTCGAGTACTGGGGCGCCTTGCGGGCCTTCTTGAGACCGGCCTTCTTGCGCTCGATGACGCGGGCGTCACGCGAGAGGAAGCCAGCCTTCTTGAGCTCGGCGCGGTTGTTCTCGACGTCGATCTCGTTGAGCGCACGGGCGATGCCGAGGCGCAGCGCGCCGGCCTGACCCGAGGGGCCACCGCCGGAGATGCGCGCGACGACGTCGTAGCTGCCGTTCAGCTCGAGCACCGTGAACGGGTCGTTGATGAGCTGCTGGTGCAGCTTGTTCGGGAAGTAGTCCTCGAGCGTGCGGCCGTTCACGACGAACGAGCCGGCGCCGGGGACGAGGCGCACGCGGGCGATGGCCTGCTTGCGACGGCCGACGGCCTGGCCGCCGACGGTGAGGACGCGGGGTGCGCGGGGAGCGGCAGCCTCGGGCGTCTCGGTCGAGAAGCCCTCGGGCGCCTCGATGGACTCTGCGATCTTCGCCATGATTGTCAGTTCCTCTTCGCGCCTACTGGGCGACCTGGTCGAACGTGTACGGGGTCGGCTGCTGCGCAGCGTGGGGGTGCTCGGCACCCGCGTACACCTTGAGCTTCTTGATCTGGGCGCGGCCGAGCGAGTTCTTCGGCAGCATGCCGCGGATGGCCTTCTCGACTGTGCGCACGGGGTGACGCTCGAGCATCTCCACGTAGCTGGTGGCCTTGAGGCCGCCCGGGTAGCCCGAGTGCCGGTAGGCGAGCTTCTGCTCGCGCTTCTGGCCCGTGAGGGCCACCTTCTCGGCGTTCACGATGATGACGTGGTCGCCCATGTCGATGTGCGGCGCGAACGTCGCCTTGTGCTTGCCGCGCAGGATGGCTGCGGCGTGGCTGGCCAGACGGCCGAGGACCACGTCCGCGGCGTCGATGACGACCCAGTCGTGCTGGACGTCGCTCGCCTTGGGCGAGTAGGTGCGAGTCATGTGTGCCTCACGTGTCGAAGTTGAGTGGTTCGTGCATCCCGCTCCATGGGGTTCCCGTGTGGGACGCTCCCGGCTGGAGGGCTCAGCTCGGGGCGCGCAAGGCAGCGCGCACCAAGGGTCCACAGTACCCGCTGCGCGGGGACCGGGTCAATCCGACGCCGTCGGCGCGTCGCGACCGCGGCGACGTCAGCGGTCGGCGTCGTCCCGGTCGTCGCGATCCTCGTGCCACACGACCTCGACCTCCTCGCTCACGATGCCGTCCTGCGACGACTCGTCGACGGGCTCGACCTCGCCGGTCACGATCGTGAGGTCGTCGAGGTCGTCGGAGACCTCGACGCGCTGCGCGTGCGGGTCCTGCTCGATCGCGGGCTCGAGGTCCGCGACGTCGTCGGCGCCGTCGGCGGGCTCGAACGCCGGCGCCGCCGGGGCCGACGCCTCGGGCGTGGGGATGGGAGCGACGTCGTCGCCGAACGTCGGCAGCGCGGCGCGCGTCGACTCGGCGATCGCCATGAGCTGGCCGAGCTCGGCCCGGAAGCCCTGCAGCTGCTGCTGCTGGAAGCGCAGCGTGCGCGCGCGGTCCTCCGCCTCGTGCAGCACCTCCTTCGAGTGGCCGAGCACCGACTCGACGATGGCCTGCGCACGCGTGCGCGCCTCGCCGAGGATCGCGCTCGCCTTCGCGACGGCCTGACGCTCGACGTGCGCCGCCTGCGCCTTCGAGAGGTCCTCGAACGCCTGCGCCTGCTCGGCGATGTGGTTGGCGTGCTGCAGCGCGGAGGCGACCTTGTCGTTCGCGTCGTTCGTGATGCGCTCCGCGTGCTGGATGGCGTGGTTGTGCAGGCGCAGGAACTCCTGCTGCGCCTCCTCCTGCCGACGCTTCGCGGCGGCGTCGAGCTCGAGCTGCCGTGCCTTCGACTCGCGCTGGATGCGCTCGGCCTCGGCCTTGAGCGCGTCGGCCTCGGCCGTCGACTGCTGTCGCAGGGCTGATGCGCCGCGCTCGGCCTCCGAGATGAGCACGTTCGCCTCGGACTCCGCCTGGGCGACGCGCTCCTGGTGCTTCGCCTCGCGCGACTCGAGCTCGGCGGTGTGGGCGCTGCGCTCGGTCTCGATGCGGATGCGCGCCTGCGCCTCCTCGTGCTTGGCGGCCTCGAGGATCCGGTCGGACTCCTCCTTCTGCGCCTTGCGGTCCTTGCCGATCTGGTTCGTGGCGTCGGCGACGATGCGGTCGGCCTGCTTGACGGCGTTGTCGATGAGCGCCGACGCCTGCTCCTCGGCGACGCGCAGGATCTCCTCGAAGCGCGGCTCCTCGCCGTCCTCCGACACCTCGCGGCCCAGGATCTCGGCACGCGACTCGGCGGCCTGGAGACGGCTGCGCACCTCGATGAGCTCGCCCTCGAGGCGCGTGATGCGCTGCTCGGCTGCCGACATGTCCTCGCGGTGGTGCTCCGCCTGCGCCTGCACGTCCTGCGCCGCGGCCTGCGCCGAGCGACGCGACTGCTCGACCGCCTCGCGCAGCCGCTGCACCTCCGCGTCGACCTGCTGCTGGTCGTAGCCGCGGAACGCCTGCTTGAACTCCTGCACGTCCGTCATCGGGGTCGCCTCATCCACTCGCCATCGGAACCGACGTCGTCCATCGTAGCCAGGCCCCACGATGCGAGGATGGCCGGATGCGACCCTCCGCCGTGCTCCTCGACCTCGACGGCACCCTCAGCGACTCCGCGCCCGGGCTCGTCGCCTCGCTGCGGCACATGCACGAGGGACTGGGGTGGCCGGTGCCCGCCGACGACGAGCTGCGGCGCTGGCTCGGCCCGCCCACGGGCACGACGCTCGCGGAGCGCGGACACGATCCCGCGACGGTCGAGCGCGGCGTCGCGCTGTTCCGCGAGCACCTCGTCGACGGCGGCGGGCTCTGGGAGCAGGAGGTCTACCCGGGGATCCCCGCGCTGCTCGCAGACCTGCACGCCGCGGGCGTGCCGACGAGCATCCTCACGTTCAAGCTGCAGGAGGACGCCGAGTCCGTCGCCGAGCACCTCGGCCTGCGCGGCTCGCTCGGCGCCGTGCACGGTCGCATCGCGAGCGACGACGGCCGGTCGAAGGCGCCGCTCATCGCCCGCGCGCTCGCGGAGCTGGGCGTCGAGGCCTCCCCCACGGTCGTGATGGTCGGCGATCGTCGGCACGACGTCGAGGGCGCGCTCGAGGCGGGCGTCACGGGCATCGGCGTGACGTGGGGCTACGGGTCGCGCGCCGAGCTCGAGTCGTCGGGCGCCGCGTACGTCGTCGACGAGGTCGACGGGCTCAGGCGCCTGCTGCTGCCGTGACGTCGTCGGCCGTGCGACGCGCTCGGGCACGCTCGGCCTGCGCCGCGAGCTCGTCGTCGGCCGGGTAGCCGACCTCGACGAGCGTGAGGCCGGCGGCCGCCATCATGCGGAAGGCGCTCGATCGTCCGTCGGCGTCGAGCAGCGCCGCGGCCTCCGCGAGCCCCAGCCGCCCCTCGCCCACGGCCACGCAGGCGCCGACGAGCGAGCGCACCATCGAATGGCAGAACGCATCCGCCTGCACGGTCGCGACGAGCAGGTCGTCGTGCCGCTGCCAGGTGAACGACTGCAGCGACCGGATGGTCGTCGCACCCTCGCGCGGCTTGCAGAACGCCGCGAAGTCGTGCAGCCCCACGAGCACGTCGGCGGCGCGCTGCATCGCCGCGTCGTCGAGGTCCCGCGGCACGAACGCGCTCGTGCGTCGCGCCAGCGGATCGGCGACGCGCGTCTGGATGCGGTACTCGTAGCGTCGATGCACCGCGGAGAAGCGCGCGTCGAAGCCCTCGGGGGCGAGCGAGACGGCACGCACGACGAGGTCGCGCTCGGGCACGAGCGACGAGAGCCGATGCGCGAGGCGGGGATCGGGGGCCTCGTCGAGGTCGACGTGCGCGACCTGCCCGGAGGCGTGCACCCCGGCATCCGTACGGCCGGCCACCGTCACGCGCACGGGACGGCGCACGACCGTGGCGAGCGCCTCCTCGAGCACGCCCTGGCACGTGCGCAGTCCCGGCTGCGCCGCCCAGCCTGCGAAGTCGGTGCCGTCGTACGCGAGGTCGAGGCGGACGCGAGGCATGAGGCCACGGTACCGGCGCAGCGCGGCACCGTCCGCACACGCGACGAGGGCGGGAGCGCATCGCGCTCCCGCCCTCGTGGCAGATGGTCCGGAACCTACTTGGACTCGTCCTTGGCCTCGTCGGCCGGCTCCGCAGCCTCGGCGGCGTCCGATTCGGGCGCAGCAGCCGTGTCGGCCTCGACGACCTCCTCGGTCGTCTCCGTGGGCTCCTCGACCGCGGCCTCGTCGGCCTCGGTCGCGGATGCGGCAGCGGCCTCCTGGTCGGCGGCGGCCGTCGCAGCAGCGGCGGCGTTCTTCGACTTCGAGCCCTTCTTCTGCACGGGCTCGAGCACGAGCTCGATGCGCGCCATGGGGGCGTTGTCGCCCTTGCGGAAGCCGAGCTTCGTGATGCGGGTGTAGCCGCCCTCGCGCTCCGCGACGAGCGGGGCGATCTCGGCGAACAGCTCGTGCACGACGCCCTTGTCGCCGATCACGGCGAGGACGCGACGACGCGCGTGGAGGTCGCCGCGCTTCGCGAACGTGACGAGGCGCTCGGCGACGGGACGCAGGCGCTTCGCCTTCGTCTCGGTCGTCGTGATGGCCTTGTGCGTGAACAGCGCAGCCGCGAGGTTCGCGAGCAGCAGGCGCTCGTGCGCCGGTCCGCCTCCGAGGCGGGGTCCCTTCGTGGGCCTGGGCATGGTGATGCTCCTTGGTCTTCCCGGGAGCCCTTAGAGGGCTTCCTCGTCGTCGTAGCCGTAGAAGTGGGCGCCGTCGAAGCCGGGCACCGCGTCCTTGAGCGAGAGGCCGAGCTCGGTGAGCTTGTCCTTGACCTCGTCGACGGACTTCTGGCCGAAGTTGCGGATGTTCATGAGCTGCGTCTCGCTCAGCGCCACGAGCTCGGACACCGTGTTGATGCCCTCGCGCTTGAGGCAGTTGTACGAGCGGACCGAGAGGTCGAGCTCCTCGATCGGCGTGCCGAGCTCGCCCGAGAGCTGCTCCGCGGCCGGTGCGGGGCCGATCTCGATGCCCTCTGCCGCGGCGTTGAGGTCGCGGGTCAGGCCGAACAGCTCGACGAGCGTGCGACCGGCCGACGCGACGGCGTCGCGCGGCGAGATCGCGGGCTTCGACTCCACGTCGACGACGAGCGAGTCGAAGTCGGTGCGCTCACCGGCACGCGTCGCCTCGACGCGGTAGGTGACCTTGAGCACGGGCGAGTAGATCGAGTCGATCGGGATCGAGCCGGCCTCGGCGAACTCGTCGCGGTTCTGCGCGGCCGACACGTAGCCGCGGCCACGCTCGATCGTCAGCTCGAGCTGGAACTTCGCCTTGTCGTTGAGCGTGGCGATGACGAGCTCGGGGTTGTGGATCTCGACGCCGGCCGGAGCCGTGATGTCGGCGGCGGTGACGCTGCCCGCACCCTGCTTCGAGAGGTAGGCGACGATCGGCTCGTCGTGCTCCGACGAGACGACGAGGCCCTTGAGGTTGAGGATGATCTCGGTCACGTCCTCCTTCACGCCCTGGATGGTCGTGAACTCGTGGAGCACGCCGTCGATGCGGATGCCGGTGACGGCAGCGCCGGGGATCGACGAGAGGAGCGTGCGGCGGAGGGAGTTGCCGAGGGTGTACCCGAATCCGGGCTCGAGCGGCTCGATGGTGAACCGCGAGCGGTGCTCCGAGAGGACCTCTTCGGAGACGGTCGGGCGCTGGGCGATCAGCACGGTATGGCTTCCTGTTCTGCGAGTCCGCTATATGACTCGCGATGGGATCGAGGTGTCGACAGGGTGCGACGCGCGGAGGGCTCTCGAGCCCTCCGCGCGTCGATGGGTCAGTTGCGGCGCGGCTTCGGCGGACGAACGCCGTTGTGCGCCTGCGGCGTGACGTCGTGGATCGCGCCGATCTCGAGGCCGGTGGCCTGGAGCGAGCGGATCGCGGTCTCGCGACCCGAGCCTGCGCCCTTCACGAACACGTCGACCTTCTTCATGCCGTGGTCCTGCGCCTGACGCGCAGCCGACTCCGCAGCGAGCTGCGCGGCGTAGGGGGTCGACTTGCGCGAGCCCTTCATGCCGATCGCGCCGCCCGAGGCCTGCGAGATGACGGCACCGGTCGTGTCGGTGATCGACACGATGGTGTTGTTGAAGGTCGACTTGATGTGCGCCTGACCGACGGGGACGTTCTTCTTGTCCTTGCGGCGCGGCTTGCGCACTGCGGACTTGGGAGCTGCCATGTTCCTCTACCTCCCGGGGCCCTTAGCGGGCCTTCTTCTTGCCGGCGACGGTGCGCTTGGGTCCCTTGCGGGTACGCGCGTTGGTCTTGGTGCGCTGACCGCGCACGGGCAGGCCGCGGCGGTGGCGGATGCCCTCGTACGAGCCGATCTCGACCTTGCGGCGGATGTCGGCGGCCACCTCACGACGGAGGTCGCCCTCCACCTTGAAGGTGCCCTCGATGTGGTCGCGGAGCGCGACGAGCTGCTCGTCGGTGAGGTCCTTGACGCGGATGCTCTGGTCGATGCCGGTGGCCTCGAGCGTCGCGACCGAACGCGTGCGTCCGACGCCGTAGATGTAGGTGAGCGCGATCACCACGCGCTTGTCGCGCGGGATGTCGACGCCTGCAAGACGTGCCATCTGTGCTCCTTCTCGGAGTCATGGGAGGTGTGGTGCAAGCCGCGGTGCCAGGGCCTCTCCGCCCCTGGGTGTCCCCTCGCCCTCTCGGGTCTCGGATCTTGCGGTGCTTGTGTCGAGTGGTCACGGCCCTCCGGCCGGTTCGACCTTCGCGTGGAGCTTGCGGTCCTCGCTGGGTCAGGTCTCGTGACGGCTGCGACTTCGTCGCGGCCTCCTCGACCTTGAGCCGTCCGCGCTCACGCCGACTTCGTCGTCATGAGCGCTCCCGGCTCAACCCTGCCGCTGCTTGTGGCGGGGGTTCGAGCAGATGACCATCACGCGACCGTGCCGGCGGATGACCTTGCACTTGTCGCAGATGGGCTTGACGCTGGGGTTGACCTTCATGTTCTTCTCTTCTCGCTGGCCTCGTGCTCCGGGCGGAGCCGTTCCTTCTCAGCAGATCAGCGGTACCGGTAGACGATGCGGCCGCGCGTGAGGTCGTAGGGGCTGAGCTCCACGATCACTCGGTCCTCGGGCAGGATGCGGATGTAGTTCTGCCGCATCTTCCCCGAGATGTGCGCCAGGACGACGTGCCCGTTGGTGAGCTCCACGCGGAACATCGCGTTGGGGAGGTTCTCGATCACCGAGCCCTCGATCTCGATGACGCCGTCCTTCTTAGCCATAGCCTCGTCTGCAGGTCTCGTTGGTGTGCTGGTCATGCGAGTGGCATGGCACAGTCGTGCCACGACACCAAGGGTCTACTGTACGCGCGGATCGGGCGGTGCTGCAACTCGGGCGTGTCGCACGCGGGTCGGATCAGTGCTGCACGTGGATGCCGCCCCAGACGAGGCTGCGATCGTCGTCGGCCAGCGCGCTCGCTCGAGCGTCGGCCGTGGGCGCGAACGACCGCACGATGATCGGGCCGCCGGGCACGACCGCACGGCGCGCGGCTCGCCCGAGGCGCTCGACGACGTCGGCGCGCGTGCCGTCGGCGACGTTCGACAGCGTCACGGCGTCGTACGACGCCGGGGCCGCGGACTCGAGGTGGCTCAGCGCATCCGAGGCCACGAAGTCGATCGCGCCGTCGGGCGCGACGGGCGGGGCGTAGCCCGGCGGGTCCTCCCCCGCGAGCAGACGCCACGCGAAGCGGTTGCCCGGCGACGGATGCATGCCGAGGCGCGCGTCGAGGCGTGCGCGCACGGTGTCGGTGAAGTGGGCGGGCAGCACGGTCGAGAAGTCGCGCTGGATCGCGGCCGCGAGCATGCCGGCGGGCGCCATCGTGGCATGCAGCACGCTGCGGAACGTGCGGTTGTCGAAGCGCTGGCGCCACTGCTGCTGCACGCGCTGCGGCGACGCGTCGGTGAGCAGGCTGCGCACGCGGCGGCGATGCCACGCGGGACTCGCCGCGCGGATGAGCTTCCTGCCCGCATCGAGCACGCGCTCGGCGGAGCCCGCCTCGAACGGTCCGCCCGACGACCGTCGTCGCGCGTATTCGAGCTGCTCGCGGTTCGCCGACACCGCGACGACCTCGTGGCCGGCGGCGGCGAGGTGCGCGACGAGCTCGCCCGCGCCGGCGGCCGCGAGCACGCGACTGCCGGGCGGCAGGAGCGCGAGCTCGATCTGCTCGTCCTCGATGTCCCAGCCGTACAGGAGCCTCGGCCTCGGCGTCGCGCTCGCGCGACCCGCGATCCCGCGTGCCACGGGCATCAGGCGACCGCGCGCACGGTCACGAGCGGGTGCTGCTCGGGGCGCGTCGGCATGCTGCCATCGTAGGCGCGCAGCCTGGGAGCGCCGCGCGTCGTGCGCCGGTCAGCGCGCCGCGACGACGGCGACGAGGGCCGGCTGCAGCGGGTGCCCGTCGGCGATGCCGCACACCTCGGCGACGAACGCCTCGGGCTCGAGCTCGCCGAGCAGGCGCTGCAGCTCGACGGCCTGCTCGTCGTCGGCGACGTCGAACGCGAGCGCGGCGCCGACGGCGCGCACGAGCGCAGCGGGGTCCGATCCCTGCTCGGCGAGCCCGGCGGCGGGCCGGATGAAGCGCTCGTCGCGCGAGAGCTTGCGCAGCGGCTGGCGGCCGATGCGCGCGCACGTGTCGGGCAGCGCGCGGTTCTCGAATCGCTGGATCGCGCGCGCCACGTAGGCGGCGTGCTCGTCGGCGTCGAGCCCGAACCGCTCGACGAGCAGCGCGCTCGTCTCGGCGAGGGCCGCCTCGACCTCGGCGCGCACGGCGGGCAGGTCGAGCGCGTCGGCGATGGTCTCGGCTCCCGCGAGGTAGCCGTGGTACGCCGTCGTGGCGTGGCCGGTGTTCACCGTGAACAGCTTGCGCTCGATCCACGGCGTCAGGTCGTCGACGAAGTGCGCCCCGGGGATCGCGGGCTCGGCGCCCGCGAAGGGGGTGCGGTCGATCGACCACTCGAAGAAGTCCTCGACGACCACGTCGACGCCCGACGCGTCCTGCGCCGGGATGATGCGGTCGACGGCCGTGTTCGCGAACACGGCACGCTCGGCGAGCTCCTCCGCACCCTCGAGCACGTGGCCCGCGAGCGTGTCGGTCGCGCCGATGGCGTTCTCGCACGCCATGACCGTGAGGGGCGCCGCGTCATCCGGGCGGGCGGCGAGGCCCGCCCGGATGACGGGCGCGATGAAGCGCAGCACCGTGGGACCCACGGCGCAGGTGACGACGTCCGCCGCGGCGATCGCCGCGATGGCGCCCGCCTCGTCGGCTCGGGAGTCGATCGCGTCGAAGCCCGCGACGACGTGCGTCGTCGCGTCGGGGCCCACCTCGGTGACGGTGTACGCGTCCGCCGCCTGCAGCATCCCGATGAGCTCGGCGTTCACGTCGACGAACGTCACGTGATAGCCGGCCTCGTGGAGCAGCAGCCCGACGAATCCGCGGCCGATGTTGCCGGCACCGAAGTGGACCGCTCGCATCAGTCGTTCACCGCTCCCAGGATGTCGAGCATCGCCTGCTCGTCGGGAGCGTCGAGGAGACGCTGCACCTCGGCCTCGTCGCTGAAGACCGTGGCGATCTTCGCGAGGATCTCGAGGTGCCCGCCGTCCTTGCCCGCGATGCCGACGACGAAGCGCACGTCGTTGCCGTCCCACGAGATCGGCGCGGGGTAGCGGGCGACGGAGATCGCGGATGCGAGCACCTCGCCCTTCGCCTCGTTCGTGCCGTGCGGGATGGCGAGCAGGTTGCCCATGTAGGTCGACACCGTCGCCTCGCGATCGCGCATCGCGTCCGCGTAGGCGGGCGTGACGGCCCCGGCTGCGACCAGCGCGTCGGCCGCCTCCTGGATGGCGGCCTCCTTGGTCGTGGCCGTCGGCGAGACGGTGATGCGCTCGAGCGTGAGCACGTCGTCGGACGCACCAGCCGCCGGGGTCGGCGCCGCAGCCGCGGCAGCCGGAGCATCCTCGGCGGGCGCCTGCTCGCGGCTCTGCGCCACGAGCTGCACGACGTCGTCGTACTTCGGGCTGTTCATGAAGTTGTCGACCGAGACGTGCACGGCGTCGGGGGTGCGCTGGCGCGCACGGTCGGTGAGCTCCTGCTGCGTCACGATCACGTCGGGCGTCGCATCGAGGTTCGCGATCGCGACGTTCGTCACGGTCACGTCGCCGAAGCCGGCCTGCTTGATCTTGTTGCGCAGCACCGAGGCGCCCATGGCGCTCGAGCCCATGCCCGCGTCGCACGCGAAGACGATCTTCGAGATCGGGCCGGCGAGGGTCGCGGTCGCGACGCCGCCACCGGCACCGCCCACGAGTCCCGAGAGCACGGACGAGTCCTTGCCCTTGTTCGCCTGCGTCTGGGCGACGGCAGCACCGAAGTCGTCCCTGCCAGCCGCCTCGCGCTCGAGGTCGCGCTTGCGCGACGCACGGAGGATCACCGACGCGACGAGGAACGTCACGGTCGCCGAGACGAGCACCGAGACGAGGACTCCGACGAGGTTCAGCACGGAGACGGAGACCGCCGCGGTCGCGACCGCGATGATCGAGCCCGGAGCCGCGGGGAAGCCGAGGCCCGTGCCGAGGATCGCGTTCGTGGCGACGCCGGATGCGCCACCGAGGATCATCGCGAGCAGCAGCTGCGGCTTCGCGAGGACGTACGGGAAGTACACCTCGTGGATGCCACCGAAGAAGTGGATGATCGCCGCGCCCGGTGCCGTGGCGCGCGAGACGCCGACGCCGAAGAACGTGAACGCGAGGAGCACGCCGAGGCCGGGGCCGGGGTTCGCCTCGAGCAGGAAGAAGATCGACTGGCCCGTCTCCGACGCCTGCTGCACGCCGAGCGGCGTGAGCACGCCGTGGTTCAGGGCGTTGTTGAGGAAGAAGACCTTGGCGGGCTCGATGATGATGCTCGCGAGCGGCAGGAGTCCCGAGTCCACGAGGAACCCGACCGCGCCGCCGAGCACGCGCATGATGAACGTGACGACCTGCGCGATGACGAAGAAGCCGAACAGCGCCATGAGGAACGCGACGATGCCCGCCGAGAACATGTTGACGAGCATCTCGAAGCCGGCCTTGACCTTGCCGTCCCACAGCCGGTCGAGCTGCTTCATGACCCATGCGGACAGCGGGCCGAGGATCATCGCGCCGATGAACATGTGCGGCGAGCTCGGGCCGTCGGGCACGAGCGACGCGATGTAGTCGGCGCCGCCGATGGCGCCACCGGTCGCGACCGTCGCGACGATGCCACCGCGCTGGTCGTAGACCATGCGGCCACCGGTGTTCGCGATGATCAGCGGCAGCAGGTAGTGGATCACGGGACCCACGACGAAGTCGGTGATGCCACCGTTCGGGAACGGGCCGTCCGGGATGAAGAGTGCGGTGAGGATGCCCCACGCGATGAGCGCGGGGATGTTGGGCATGATCATGCCCGACAGGAACGTGCCGAACTTCTGGACGGCGACTCGCGCGCCGCCCCTCTGCTCGACTGCGGGTGCGGTGGCGGTCATCGTCGACCTCTCTGGTGCAGGGGTGGGATCAGGCGTCGTGGTCGGTGCTCAGCAGCTCCTCGAGCGCGTCGAGGGTCGCCTCGTCGTCGCTCGCGATCACCACGGAGTCGCCCTTGGCGACGCCCAGCGAGATCACGGACAGGATCGATGCCGCGTTGACCTGCTTGTCGCCCTTCGCGATCGTGACGGGCGACGACGCCTTCGCCGCTGCCTGGGTGAACAGCGATGCGGGGCGGGCGTGCAGGCCCTGCGAGGATGCGACGGTGACGGTGCGCTCGGCCATTGGGTGCTCCTGATCTGCGGGAATCTCGGTGATGAACCTAGCACCCGCGACGACCTCGCCGACGCCGCAGCGGAACCGGTTCCGCCCGCGACGGGGTGCTGCGACGCTCGCGGGTCGCGAGCGTGGCTCAGCGGTCGCGGATGGGGCGGGGCTCGATGCCGAACGGCGCGAGTCCCTCGGCGCCGCCGTCGAGCGCGGTGAGCACCCAGATGCCGTCGGCGTGCACCGCGACCGAGTGCTCCCACTGGCAGGCCTGGCTGCCGTCGACCGTCACGACCGACCAGCCGTCGTCGAGGATGCGGGTGGCCTGGTCGCCTGCGACGACGATCGGCTCGATCGCGACGCACAGGCCCGGCTTCACGGCCGGTCCGAGCACGCGCGTGCGGTAGTTGAAGACCGGCGGCTCCTCGTGCATGGCCTTGCCGATGCCGTGGCCGATCCAGTCGTCGCTGATGGCGTAGTCGCCCGCGGCCTCGACGGCATCCTCGACCGCGGCGCCGACCTCGCCGAGCATCCGTGCCGACGCGAGCGCGGCGATGCCCGCCCACAGTCCGTCGTGCGTCGCCTGCGACAGGCGCTCGCGCACGCCCACGAGCTCGCCGGAGCCGCCGGGCACGACGACCGAGAAGGCAGCGTCGCCGTTCCAGCCGTCGACCATGGCGCCGCAGTCGATCGTCACGAGGTCGCCGGCCTCGATGGGTCGCGAGTCGGGGATGCCGTGCACGACGACGTCGTTGACGTTCGCGCAGATCGTGTGCTGGTAGCCGGGCTCGAGCTGGAAGTTCGGGATGCCGCCGCCCGAGCGCACGACGTCCTCGGCGATCGCGTCGAGCTCGAGCGTCGTGACGCCCGGACGGATCGCCGCGCGCACCGCCTCGAGGGCTCGCCCCGTCAGCAGGCCGGGCGCGCGCATGGCGGCCAGCTGCGACCGGGACTTGTAGA
The DNA here is from genome assembly GCF_007679035.1 of Agrococcus jejuensis. Lineage (GTDB taxonomy): Bacteria > Actinomycetota > Actinomycetes > Actinomycetales > Microbacteriaceae > Agrococcus > Agrococcus jejuensis_A. The sequence continues at coordinate 140,261 of NZ_VEFR01000002.1, forward strand.
TCCGTCGCATCACGGGTTTCAGCCCGCGGCGACGCCGCGGACGCTCAGCGCCGTGAGGATGCGCTCGGTGACCTCGTCGATGTCGCCCAGGCCGTCGATCTCCACCACCACGCCACGTGCCGCGTAGGCGGCGAGGATCGGCTCGGTCTCCCGCTCGTACACCTCGAGCCGATGCCGCATGGCCTCGTCGGTGTCGTCGCTGCGCCCCTGCTCGGCCGCGCGCAGCTGCAGGCGGCGGATGACCTCGTCGTGGTCGGCGACCAGGCGCACGACCGCGTCGAGCCCACGACCGCGGCGCTCGTTGACGGCGTCGAGGAACTCGACCTGGCCCTCGGTGCGCGGGTACCCGTCGAGCAGGTAGCCGTCCTGCGCGTCCGCCTGCGCCAGCCGATCCTCGACGAGGTCGTTGGTCAGCGAGTCGGGCACGTAGTCGCCGGCGTCGAGGATCGCGGTGACCTGCTTGCCCAGCTCCGTCTGCTCCTTGATGTTGGAGCGGAAGATGTCACCGGTCGAGATCGTCGGGATGCCGAACGTCTGCGCGAGGCGCGACGCCTGCGTTCCCTTGCCCGCCCCGGGAGGGCCGACGATGAGCAGCTGGGTCACGTGCGGATCAGTCCCTCGTAGTGGCGCTGCTGCAGCTGCGCGTCGATCTGGCGCACGGTCTCGAGACCGACGCCCACGATGATGAGGATCGATGCGCCGCCGAACGGGAAGTTCTGGTTCGCGCCGACCGTCGCGAGTGCGATGAGCGGGATGAGGGCGACGACGCCCAGGTAGATCGAGCCCGGGAACGTCACGCGCGTCAGCACGTAGTCGAGGTACTCGGCCGTCGGGCGGCCGGCGCGGATGCCCGGGATGAAGCCGCCGTACTTCTTCATGTTCTCCGCGACGTCGTCCGGGTTGAACGTGATCGCGACGTAGAAGTACGTGAAGCCGATGATGAGCAGGAAGTACAGCACCATGTACAGCGGGTGGTCGCCCGTCGTCAGGTTGTCGTTGATCCACTGCACCCACGGGGCGGGCTGCTCGCCCGACGCCGGCGAGTTGAACGACGCGATGAGCGCGGGGAAGTACAGCAGCGACGAGGCGAAGATGACGGGCACGACGCCGGCCATGTTCACCTTGATCGGGATGTACGTCGACTTGCCGCCGTACATGCGGCGGCCCACCATGCGCTTGGCGTACTGCACGGGGATGCGGCGCTGCGACTGCTCGACGAAGACGACGGCGCCCATGATGACGATGCCGATCGCGAGCACGGCCACGAGCATCTCGATGCCGTTCGTGTCGCCGATGAGCAGGAGCGCGCTCGGGAAGGTCGCCGAGATCGACGTGAAGATGAGGAGCGACATGCCGTTGCCGATGCCACGCTCGGTGATGAGCTCGCCCATCCACATGATGACGCCGGTGCCGGCCGTCATCGCGACGATCATCAGCACGATCGCCCACCACGACTCGTTCGTGAGGAGGTCGGCGCAGGGGCCGGTCGGCGCGACGCCGCCGGCCGAGAAGAGCTGGCCGGAGCGCACGACGGCGATGAGGGTCGTCGACTGCAGCACGCCGAGACCGATGGTCAGGTAGCGCGTGTACTGCGTGAGCTTCGACTGACCCGACTGGCCCTCCTTGTAGAGGGCCTCGAAGCGAGGGATGACCACGCGCAGCAGCTGCACGATGATCGATGCCGTGATGTACGGCATGATGCCGAGCGCGAAGACGCTCAGCTGGAGCAGCGCGCCACCCGAGAACAGGTTGACGAGCTGGTAGAGGCCCGACGTGTCGGTCGCAGCCGTGTCGAGGCACGCCTGCACGTTGCCGTAGTCCACGAACGGGGCGGGGATGAACGAGCCCAGTCGGAACGCCGCCACGATGGCGAGGGTGAAGAGGATCTTCCGTCGCAGGTCGCGAGTCTTGAAGATCCTGCCGATTGCCTTGAACACGTGAGCCTTCCGGTGGACGCAGAAGAAGGATGGGGTGGCCGCACGGGCCACCCCATCCGAGCTTGCTTACTGGATGGAGCCGCCGGCGGCGACGATCTTCTGCTCCGCAGCAGCCGACACCTTGTCGACCGTCACGTTCAGCGTAGCCGTCAGCTCGCCGTCGCCGAGCACCTTCACGAGCTCGTTCTTGCGCACGGCACCCTTCGCCACGAGCGCTGCGACGGTCACGTCGCCACCCTCGGGGAAGAGGTCCTGGAGCTGGCCGACGTTGACGACCTGGTACTCCGTGCGGAACGGGTTCTTGAAGCCGCGCAGCTTGGGGGCGCGCATCACCGAGTTGAGCTGGCCACCCTCGAAGCCGAGGCGCACGGTGTTGCGCGCCTTCGTGCCCTTGGTGCCGCGGCCAGCCGTCTTGCCCTTCGAGCCCTCACCACGGCCCACGCGCTGGCGGTCCTTCTTGGCACCGGGCGCGGGACGAAGGTGGTGGACCTTCAGTGCGGGCAGCTGCTCGCCGTCCTTGTTCTTGTCGCTCATTCGTCGACCTCCTCGACGCGCACGAGGTGACGGACCACGTTCACGTAGCCGCGGTTCTGGGCGTCGTTCTCACGCACGACCGTGTGGCCGATGCGCTTGAGACCGAGCGACCGGAGCGTCTCGCGCTGGTTCGGCTTCTCGCTGATCTTGGACTTGATCTGGGTGACCTTCAGCTTGCTCATGCCTTGGCCTCCGCGATCTCTGCAGCGTGCTGCTTCGCCTCGGTCTCGGCACGACGCAGGCGTGCGGGCACGACGTGGTCGAAGTCCAGGCCACGACGAGCCGCGACTGCTGCCGGCTCCTCGAGCTGCTGGAGGGCCGCGACGGTCGCGTGCACGATGTTGATCGTGTTCGACGAGCCGAGCGACTTCGACAGGACGTCGTGGATGCCAGCGCACTCGAGGACGGCACGCACGGGGCCGCCCGCGATGACACCGGTACCTGCGGAGGCGGGACGGAGCAGGACGACGCCTGCTGCTGCCTCGCCCTGCACGGGGTGCGGGATCGATGCGCCGACGCGCGGGACGCGGAAGAAGTTCTTCTTCGCCTCCTCGACGCCCTTCGAGATGGCCGTGGGGACCTCTCGCGCCTTGCCGTAGCCGACGCCGACCATGCCGTTGCCGTCGCCGACGACCACGAGGGCGGTGAAGCTGAAGCGACGACCACCCTTCACGACCTTCGACACGCGGTTGATCGTGACGACGCGCTCGAGGAACTGGCTGTCGTTGCCGCGATCGCGCTGACCGCGCTCGCCGCGGGTGCCGCGGTCGCGGCTGCCGCGACGCTGCTCACGGGGCTCGCTGCGGGTGTCGGTGCCCTGCACCGTCTCCGCTGCGGTGGCGTTCGTGTCGCTCACCTGCGTCTCCTTCGTCTCTTCGCTCACAGCTCCAGACCTGCCTCTCGTGCACCGTCCGCCACTGCGGCGACGCGTCCGGCGTAGCGGTTGCCGCCACGGTCGAACACGACCTTCTCGACGCCCGCTGCCTTGGCACGCGAGCCGACGAGCTCGCCGACCTTCTTGGCCTTCTCCGACTTGTCGCCGGACACGGCGCGGAGGTCGGCCTCCATCGTGGATGCGTAGGCCAGCGTGTGGCCCTGCGCGTCGTCGACGATCTGCACGAACAGGTGTCGTGCCGAACGGGTGACGACCAGGCGCGGCGTGGATGCCGTGCCGACGATCTTCTTGCGCAGCCGCGCGTGACGGCGGCCGCGGGCAGCGGACTTGCTGGTGCCTCGGGTTCCGATACCCATCACTTACCTGACTTTCCGGCCTTGCGGCGGATCTGCTCGCCCGCGTAGCGGACGCCCTTGCCCTTGTACGGCTCGGGCTTGCGGAGCTTGCGGAGGTTGGCGGCGGTCTCGCCGACGGCCTGCTTCGAGATGCCGCTGACGGTGACCTTGTTGTTGCCCTCGACCGTGAACGTGATGCCCGCGGGGGGCTCGACGGCGATCGGGTGCGAGTAGCCGAGCGCGAACTCGATGCCCGAGCCCTTCGACGCGACGCGGTAGCCCGTGCCGACGACCTCGAGGGACTTCGAGTAGCCGGCGGTGACGCCGACGATGTCGTTCGCGATGAGGGTGCGCGTCAGGCCGTGGAGCGAACGCGACTCGCGCTCGTCGTCGGGGCGCGTGACCTGCACCTGGCCGTCGGCGATCTCGACCTCGATCGGCTTCGCGACGGTGAGGTTCAGCTCGCCCTTGGGGCCCTTGACGGTGACGGCAGCGCCGTCGACCGTGATCTCGACACCCGCGGGGATCTCGATGGGAAGACGTCCGATTCGTGACATGTCAGATCACCACACGTAGGCGAGGACTTCCCCACCCACGCCCTTCTGCTGAGCCTCACGGTCCGTGAGCAGGCCCGAGCTCGTCGAGAGGATGGCCACGCCGAGGCCGCCGAGCACCTGGGGGATCTCGGTCGACTTCGCGTACACGCGCAGGCCGGGCTTCGACACGCGCTTGATGCCGGCGATCGAGCGCTGACGCTCGGGGCCGTACTTCAGGCCGATGGTGAGGGTCTTGCCCACGCGGGCGTCCTCGACCTTCCAGTCCTGGATGAAGCCCTCACGCTGGAGGATCTCCGCGATGTGGGTCTTGATGTTCGATGACGGCAGCGAGACCTCGTCGTGGAACGCCGTGTTGGCGTTCCGGAGCCTCGTCAGCATGTCGGCGACCGGGTCGGTCATCGTCATGGGTATCTCCTACTGTTCTGGTTTCCCCGCCCGTTCCACGGACGGCGACCTGGATACGTTCCTCGGCGCCGGCGGCGCCGAGGGTGCTACTCCGACTTGAAGGGGAAGCCGAGCGCCTTGAGCAGCGCGCGACCCTCGTCGTCGTTCTTGGCCGTGGTCACGACGGTGATGTCGAAGCCACGGACGCGGTCGATGCGGTCCTGGTCGATCTCGTGGAACACGGACTGCTCCTGGAGACCGAAGGTGTAGTTGCCGTTGCCGTCGAACTGCTTCGGGCTCAGGCCGCGGAAGTCGCGGATGCGGGGCAGCGCGAGCGTCAGCAGACGGTCGAGGAACTCCCACATGCGGTCGCCGCGCAGCGTCACGTGGGCGCCGATCGGCATGCCCTCGCGCAGCTTGAACTGGGCGATCGACTTGCGTGCCTTCGTCACCATCGGCTTCTGGCCGGTGATGGCCGTCAGGTCCTTGATGGCGCCGTCGATGACCTTCGAGTCACGGGCGGCGTCGCCGACGCCCGTGTTCACGACGATCTTCACCAGGCCGGGGACCTGCATGACGTTCGCAAACTCGAACTGCGAGCGCAGCTGGTCCACGATCTCCGCGCGGTACTGCGCCTTGAGGCGCGGCAGGCGCACTGCCGTGTCAGTCATTGCTCTTGATCTCCTTGCCCGAGCGCGTGCTCACACGCACCTTCGTCGTCACCTGGACGCCGTCCTTCTCGACCTTGGTGATCGAGGAGCGGACGCGCGTCGGCTTCTTGCTCTCCGGGTCGATGAGCGCGACGTTCGACACGTGGATCGGCGACTCGTGCGTCTCGATGCCACCCGTCTTCGTGCCGCGCTGCGTCTGCCCGACCTTGATGTGCTTCGTGACGAGCTTGACGCCCTCGACGATGACGCGGTCGTCACCGAGGACCTCGAGCACGCGACCGGTCTTGCCACGGTCTCCGCCGCGGCTCTCCCGAGCACCGGCGATCACCTGGACGGTGTCGCCCTTCTTGATGTTCGCCATCACAGCACCTCCGGCGCGAGCGAGACGATCTTCATGAATCGCTTGTCGCGCAGCTCACGGCCGACCGGCCCGAAGATGCGGGTGCCACGGGGGTCCCCATCGTTCTTCAGGATCACGGCGGCGTTCTCGTCGAACTTGATGTAGGAGCCGTCGGGACGACGCGTCTCCTTCACCGTGCGGACGATGACGGCCTTGACCACATCGCCCTTCTTCACGTTGCCACCCGGGATGGCGTCCTTGACCGTCGCGACGATGGTGTCGCCGAGGCCCGCGTAGCGGCGGCCGGAGCCACCGAGCACGCGGATGGTCAGGAGCTCCTTGGCGCCGGTGTTGTCGGCGACCTTGACACGGGATTCCTGCTGCAGCATCTCTGTCTCCCCTGGCCTACTTGGCCTTCTCGAGGACCTCGACCAGACGCCAGCGCTTGGTGGCGCTCGTCGGTCGAGTCTCCGCGATCAGGACGCGGTCGCCGATGCCGGCGGTGTTCTGCTCGTCGTGGGCCTTGACCTTCGACGACGTGCGGATGACCTTGCCGTAGAGGGGGTGCTTCACGCGGTCCTCGACCTCGACGACGATGGTCTTCTCCATCTTGTCGCTCACGACGAAACCCTGACGCGTCTTGCGGTAGCCGCGCTGGATCGCCGGAGCTGCCTCTGCCTGCTTGGCCATCAGCTCTCCTCAGCCTTCTCGGCCTCGGTGGCCTTCTTGGACTTCTTCTTGTCCGCGGCCTTCTCCACCGGCGCCGGCGAGGCGCTGATCCCGAGCTCGCGCTCGCGGATCACGGTGTAGAGGCGCGCGATGTCACGCTTCACGGCACGCACGCGGCCGTGGCTCTCGAGCTGGCCGGTCGCTGCCTGGAAGCGCAGGTTGAACAGCTCCTCCTTGGCACGCTTCAGCTCGACGACGAGACGCTCGTCGTCGAACGTCGCGAGCTCGACGGGCATGAGCTCCTTCGTTCCGATCGCCATTATGCGTCAGCCTCCTCGCGGGAAATGATGCGCGCCTTGAGCGGCAGCTTGTGGATTGCGCGGGTCATGGCCTCACGGGCCAGTGCCTCGTCGACGCCGGCGACCTCGAAGAGGACGCGACCCGGCTTGACGTTGGCGACCCACCACTCGGGCGAGCCCTTGCCGGAGCCCATTCGGGTCTCGGCGGGCTTCTTCGTGAGCGGACGGTCGGGGTAGATGTTGATCCACACCTTGCCACCACGCTTGATGTGACGCGTCATGGCGATACGAGCGGACTCGATCTGACGGTTGGTCACGTACGCGGGCGTCAGGGCCTGGATGCCGAACTCGCCGAAGGCGACCTTCGTGCCACCGGTGGCCTGACCCGAGCGCTTCGGGTGGTGCTGCTTGCGGTGCTTGACGCGACGGGGGATCAGCATGATCAGCCCTCCGATCCGGCGTTGCCCGAGTCGCGGCGGGGGCCACGACGCTCGGGACGCTGCGACTTCTGGTTCGCCTGCTCGCGAGCGAGCTCGCGGTTGGTGATGTCGCCCTTGTAGATCCACACCTTCACGCCGATGCGACCGAACGTCGTCCGGGCCTCGTAGAAGCCGTAGTCGATGTTGGCGCGGAGCGTGTGCAGGGGCACGCGGCCCTCGCGGTAGAACTCCGAGCGGCTCATCTCGGCGCCGCCGAGACGGCCCGAGACCTGGATGCGGACGCCCTTGGCACCAGCGCGCTGCGCGCCCTGGAGACCCTTGCGCATCGCACGACGGAACGCGACGCGAGCGCTGAGCTGCTCCGCGATGCCCTGTGCGACGAGCTGCGCCTCGGCCTCGGGGTTCTTGACCTCGAGGATGTTCAGCTGGATCTGCTTGCTCGTGAGCTTCTCGAGCTCGGCACGGATGCGCTCGGCCTCCGCGCCGCGGCGGCCGATCACGATGCCGGGGCGAGCCGTGTGGATGTCCACGCGGACGCGGTCACGGGTGCGCTCGATCTCGATGCGGGCGACGCCGGCCCGGTCGAGGCTCTTCTTGAGCATCTCGCGGATCTTGATGTCCTCAGCCACGTAGTCGGCGTAGCGCTGACCGGGCTTCGACGAGTCGGCGAACCAGCGCGACACGTGGTCGGTGGTGATGCCGAGGCGGAACCCGTACGGGTTGACCTTCTGTCCCATTGCTTCCTAGACCTCCGTCTCGGGCGTGGCCAGCACGACGGTGATGTGGCTCGTGCGCTTGTTGATGCGGAAGGCACGACCCTGCGCACGCGGACGGAACCGCTTGAGCGTGGTGCCCTCGTCGACGAAGATGCGGGACACGTACAGGTCCTGCTCGTCGAGGTACTCGTTCTGCGCGTCAGCCTTCACGCGAGCGTTCGCGACGGCGGACGCCACGAGCTTGCGCACGGGCTCCGCCGCGCTCTGCGGCGCGAACTTGAGGATGGCCATGGCCTCCTCTGCCTGCTTCCCGCGCACGAGGGCCACGACGCGACGGGCCTTCTGCGGGGTGATGCGGATGTGCCGCACCCGAGCGATCGACTCGATCATCTCTTCCTCCTGTCAGCGTCGCCGCGTCAGCGGCGACGGCCCTTCTTGTCGTCCTTCACGTGGCCGCGGAAGGTACGCGTCGGCGCGAACTCGCCGAGCTTGTGACCGACCATCGACTCCGTGACGAACACGGGGATGTGCTTGCGACCGTCGTGGACGGCGATCGTGTGACCGAGCATCGCGGGCACGATCATCGAGCGGCGCGACCAGGTACGGATGACGTTCTTGCTGCCGGCCTCGTTCTGACGGACCACCTTCTGGAACAGGTGGTCGTCGACGAACGGGCCCTTCTTGAGGCTGCGAGGCATCTTGGGTTACTTCCGCTTCTTGTTCGTGGACCGGCGACGGACGATGAGCTTGTCGCTCTCCTTGTTCGGGCGACGCGTGCGGCCCTCCGGCTTGCCCCAGGGGCTCACCGGGTGACGGCCACCGCTCGTCTTGCCCTCGCCACCACCGTGCGGGTGGTCGACCGGGTTCATCGCGACGCCGCGCACGGTCGGGCGGACGCCCTTCCAGCGGTTGCGGCCGGCCTTGCCCCAGTTGATGTTCGACTGCTCGGCGTTGCCGACCTCGCCGATCGTCGCGCGGCAACGCGCGTCGACGTTGCGGATCTCGCCCGAGGGGAGACGCAGCTGGGCGTAGGGGCCGTCCTTCGCGACGAGACGCACCGAGGCGCCTGCCGAGCGAGCCAGCTTCGCGCCGCCGCCGGGACGGAGCTCGATGGCGTGGATGACGGTACCCGTGGGGATGTTGCGCAGCGGCAGGTTGTTGCCGGGCTTGATGTCGGCGCCTGCACCGGACTCCACGATGTCGCCCTGCGACAGCTTGTTCGGAGCGACGATGTAGCGCTTCGTGCCGTCCGCGAAGTGCAGCAGCGCGATGCGCGCCGTGCGGTTCGGGTCGTACTCGATGTGCGCGACGCGGGCGTCGATGCCGTCCTTGTCGTGACGACGGAAGTCGATCACGCGGTACTGGCGCTTGTGGCCACCACCGATGTGACGGGTCGTGATGCGACCGGTGTTGTTGCGACCGCCGGTCTTGGGCAGCGGGCGGAGCAGCGACTTCTCGGGGGTCGAGCGCGTGATCTCCGCGAAGTCGGCGACCGACGAGCCACGACGACCCGGGGTCGTCGGCTTGTACTTGCGAATAGCCATGTGTCTAGTCCTCTAGTCCTCAGCCGACAGCCGTGAAGATGTCGATCGAGCCGGAGCGGAGCGTGACGATGGCACGCTTCGTGTCCTTGCGCTTGCCAAGTCCGAACTTGGTGCGGCGCGTCTTGCCCTGACGGTTGAGCGTGTTCACGCGCTCGACCTTCACGGAGAAGATCTTCTCGACCGCGAGACGGATCTCGGTCTTCGAGGCGCGGGGGTCGACCTCGAACGTGTAGCTGCCGCGGTCGATGAGCGAGTAGCTCTTCTCCGAGACGATCGGACGCAGGATGACGTCGCGGGGGTCCTTCTGGATGCTCATCGGTCCTACTCCTTCTCTGCCTCGGCGGCGTCGTCGGCCTTAGCCGCCTTCGCCTTCGGAGCCTTCTTCGCGGGCTCGGCCTCGGCGGTCTCGTCGGCGTCGGCCTTCGCGGCCTTGGCCTTCGGAGCCTTCTTCGCGGGCTCGGCCGCGACGGTCTCGTCGGCGTCGGCCTTCGCAGCCTTGGCCTTCGGAGCCTTCTTCGCGGCCTCGACCTCGACGGTCTCGCCGGTGCGGGCCTCGACGAACGCCTGGTAGGCGGTCTGCGAGAAGACGATGTCGTCGCTCACGAGCACGTCGTACGCGTTGAGCTGGTCCCACGTGATCACGTGGACGTTGCCCAGGTTGCGCACCGACAGCCACGACGACTCCTCGTCGCGGTGCAGCACGATCAGCACGTTCTTCGACGACGCCACCGACGCGAGCAGCGCGACGGCCGTCTTCGTCGAGGGGGCGCCATCGGCGAGGAACGACTCCACGACGTGGAGACGGCCGCCGCGGGCGCGGTCGGAGAGCGCACCGCGGAGCGCGGCGGCGATCATCTTCTTGGGGGTGCGCTGCGAGTAGTCGCGGGGCGTCGGGCCGTGCACGACGCCACCACCACGGTGCTCGGGCTGGCGGATCGAGCCCTGGCGCGAACGGCCGGTGCCCTTCTGCTTGAACGGCTTGCGACCGGCGCCGGAGACCTCGCCGCGGTTCTTCGTCTTGTGCGTGCCCTGACGTGCGGCAGCGAGCTGCGCGACGACGACCTGGTGGATCAGGGGCACGTTCGTCTGGACGTCGAAGAGCGACTCGGGCAGCTCGAGCGAGCCTGCCTTCGCACCCTTGGCGTCGAGGACGTCGACCTTGTTCGCCATGGTCAGGCTCCCTTCACGGCGTTGCGGACGAACACGATGCGGCCACGAGCACCGGGGACGGCGCCCTTGACGAGCAGCAGACCCTTCTCGGCGTCGACGGCGTGGATCGTGAGGTTCTGGACGGTGACGCGGTCGCCGCCCATGCGGCCGGCCATGCGCATGCCGCGGAAGACGCGCGAGGGCGTCGACGAGGCACCGATCGAGCCGGGCTTGCGGTGGTTGCGGTGCGCACCGTGCGACGCGGAGACGCCCGCGAAGTTGTGGCGCTTCATGACACCGGCGAAGCCCTTGCCCTTGGACGTGCCCACGACGTCGACCTTCTGGCCGGCGGCGAAGACGTCGACCGCGATCTCCTGGCCGAGTGCGTACTCGGAGGCGTTGGCGGTGCGGACCTCGGTGAGGTGGCGACGCGGCGTCGTGCCGGCAGCCTTGAAGTGACCGGCCTTGGGCTGGTTCACCTTGCGGGGGTCGATGGAGCCGAACGCGATCTGGATCGCGTCGTAGCCGTCGATCTCGGGCGTGCGGATCTGCGTGACCACGTTGGGCGTGATCTCGACGACGGTGACGGGGATGAGCTTGTTCTGCTCGTCCCACACCTGCGTCATGCCGAGCTTCCGGCCCAGCAGACCCTGAGTCGTTGCGAGGGTGGACATGCGGTTCCTTAGAGCTTGATCTCGATGTTGACGTCGGCAGGCAGGTCGAGGCGCATGAGCGAGTCGACTGCCTTCGGCGTCGGGTCGACGATGTCGATGAGGCGCTTGTGCGTGCGCTTCTCGAAGTGCTCGCGGCTGTCCTTGTACTTGTGGGGCGAACGGATGACCGCGACCACGTTCTTCTCGGTCGGCAGCGGCACGGGGCCCACCACCGTCGCGCCCGCACGGGTCACGGTGTCGACGATCTTCCGCGCCGACGAGTCGATGACCTCGTGGTCGTACGACTTCAGTCGGATGCGGATCTTCTGTCCCGCCATGCTGTCCTTCTCTCATCGACGCGCAGCCGGTACCGACTGCGCATTTGAGCACTGCTGTGCGCCATGTTCTTCTGTCAATGCCCGCCGGGGGCATGCCGATCCCCGCAGGACATGCCTGCTGAGCTTCGGCGAAGTGATGTCGATCTGCCCGCGGCCCAGGAAGCGATGTCCTGTGCACTGCCGAGCAGTGAGCCGCGATCCGCGGCGTCTGCAACCTAACGATTCTCGCACGCGGGTGGGAGTACGTGCAACCCGGGCGTGTCGCGGTCACGCCCGAAGGACGCCGTCCCGGTCGCGATGACGCTGCACGAGCCACCCGGCGCGACTGCGGCGGCTGGCTCCGCCGCCGGCATGCGCTGTGGTCGACGTGCGAAGGACGCTTCTCGCTGCCGAGCGGAGCGATCCTCCGAGGGCCGCTCCTCGAGGTGCGAGCGCAGCGAGACTCGGACGGTACCCACCCCGGTCCAGCCCCCTCGCAGCTGGTCGAGGAGGCCCCGAGCGCAGCGAGGAGCCGTCACGAGACCCGAGTCATCGCGAGCACGCCGAGCACCCGGACGTCCCGCAGCGACCACGGGTCTCGGGCTCGCGCGCTGCTCGACCCGGCGGCGCGAGCGCGTACCGTGGCCGCATGGGCGACGACGCACGCGAGACCGCACGAGCCACCCGAGACGCGATGCACGTCGACCCGCTGTGGCCGCGCGCCGGCGGCTGGCCCGACCTCGGCGACGAGCCCGTCGACGCCGTCGTCGTCGGCGTCGGCACCCACGCGACGAGCATCTCCCCCACGGGCGCGCACGCGACGCCGCTCGCCATCCGCGAGGCCCTCGCGCGCTTCGCGCCGCACGCCGCCGGCGCCGACGTCGACGCCCTCCGCATCGCCGACGCCGGCGACGCCGTCGACCCCGACGGCGACGAGGCCGCCGCCGCCGACCTCGTCGCGAGGGCCGTCGCCCGCTCGCGGCTCGCGATCGTGCTCGGCGGCGACAACGCCGCCACCGTGCCCGCCGCCCTCGGTGCCTGGAGCGGCGCGGGGTCCGGCCCCTCCGGCGCGGGCCTCATCACGCTCGACGCGCACCACGACCTCCGCGACGGCCGCTCCAACGGCTCCCCCGTGCGACGGCTCGTCGAGGCGGGCCTGGACGGCTCGCGCATCGTGCAGGTCGGCATCCAGGACTTCGCGAACTCCGCGGCCTACGCGCAGCGCGCCGCCGAGCTCGGCATCGCCGTCGAGACGCGAGCCGCCGTCGAGGAGGAGCCCGTCGGCGCGGTCGTGCAGCGCGCCCTCACGATCGCGGGCGGGGTGAGCGGCCCGATCCACGTCGACGTGGACGTCGACGTCGTCGACCGCGCCGCCGCGCCCGGCTGCCCGGCGTCGGTGCCCGGCGGCATCTCGGCCTGGCGGCTGCGCTCGCTCGTGCGCCTCCTCGCGCGCGACCCGCGCGTGCGGTCCATCGACCTCACCGAGGTGGATGCGACGGCTGACGCCGCCGACGGCCGCACCGTGCGGCTCGCGGCCTTGTGCGTGCTCGAGGCGCTCGCGGGCCTGGCGGAGCGGGAGCGCTAGGCGCGCAGCTGCGCAGCGCTCGCGCGGGGCGCACCTCCTGCCGCGCGAGACACGCTCCCGCCAGCTGGTCGAGGAGCGCGCGAGCCCGACGGGCGAGCACGCGTCACGAGACCACGCGCCCGCCGCTCCTGCCCGACCATGCGGGTGGCCGCGTCGGGCAGGCTCGTCACGTGGTCTCGTGACGGCTCCTCGCTGCGCTCGGGGCCTCCTCGACCAGCTGGTGATGGAGCCGGCAGCTCGCGCTCGACGCACCTCATGCCCCGCGACACACGCTCCCACCAGCTGGTCGAGGAGCGCGCGAGCGCAGCGAGCACGCGTCACGAGACCTCGCGGCCGCCGCTCCTGTCCGACCATGCGCGTGGTCGCGTCAGGCGGGCTCGTCACGTGGTCTCGTGACGGCGGCAGCCTTCGGCTGCGGCCTCCTCGACCGGCTGGGGTGGAGCGGCCGCTCGCGCTAGACGACCCGAGCGCCCGCCCTCCAGACCGCGTGCGTGAGAGGGACGCCCGGACGGTAGGCCAGGTGCGCCGCCGACGGGGCATCGAGCACGTGCAGGTCGGCGCGGGCGCCGACGCGGAGGCGGCCGAGGTCGGGCAGCCCCGGCGTGGGCTCGTCACGGCCAAGCGCGATGGCGCCACCGAGCGTCGCCGCGCGCACGGCCTCCGCGACCGTGAGCCGCTGCTGCAGCACGGCGGTCGCGACGCAGAACGCCATCGACGTCGTGTACGACGTGCCGGGGTTCGCGTTCGACGCGATCGCGACGACCGCGCCCGCATCGACGAGGGCCCGTGCCGGGGCGAGGGGCATGCGCGTCGACAGGTCGCACGCGGGCAGCAGGGTCGCGACGGTGCCGCGCGCCCCGTCCGCCCACGAGTCCGCGAGCATGCGGATCTCGTCGTCGGACACGAAGCCGACGTGGTCGACGCTCGCCGCACCGAGCTCGACGGCGAGCGCGACCCCCGGCCCGGGCCCGAGCTGGTTGCCGTGCACCCGCAGCGCCAGACCCGCATCCCGCCCGGCCTCGAGCACGCGTCGCGAGTGCGCCTCGTCGAAGGCACCGCGCTCGCAGAACACGTCGATCGCGTCGACGTGCGGGCGCACGGCGTCGAGCATCGGCCCGACGACCTCGTCGAGGTAGCCGTCGGCGTCCCGTCCGTCAGGCACGAGGTGCGCACCGAGGAACGTGACGGCGTCCGCGCGGGAACGGGCGATGCGTGCCGACCGCTCCTCGTCGGCGATCGTGAGCCCATAGCCGGTCTTCGTCTCGAACGCCGTCGTGCCGCCGCGCAGCATCTCGTCGACGAGACGGTCGTACCGCGCCTGCAGCTCGGCATCCGTCGCCGCACGCGTGGCCGCGACCGTCGTGGCGATGCCGCCGGCCGCGTACGCCTGCCCCGCCATGCGCGCCTCGAACTCCGCGCCGCGGTCGCCCGCGAACACGAGGTGCGTGTGGCTGTCGACCCAGCCGGGCAGCACGGCCCGGCCGTCGACGTCGACGCGCGCATCCGCCGCCGGCGCATGGGCTGCGGGCCCGACCCACGCGACGACCTCGCCCTCGAGCACGACGGCGGCATCCGCGAGCCGGCCCGCGGCGTCGTTGGTCGTGAGCTCGGCGATGCCCGTCACGAGGGTCGAAGGCATCACGACTCCCGCATGGGGATGCGGATGCCGTGCTGGTCGGCGAACGCGTCGGCCTCCTCGTAGCCCGCGTCCGCATGCCGCAGCACGCCCATCGCGGGATCGTTGCGCAGCACGGCCTCGAGGCGCTCGGCCGCGAGCGGCGTGCCGTCGGCGACCGTCACCTGGCCCGCGTGGATCGAGCGGCCCATGCCGACGCCGCCGCCGTGGTGGATCGACACCCAGCTCGCTCCCGACGCCGTCGCCGTGAGCGCGTTGAGCAGCGGCCAGTCGGCGATGGCGTCGGAGCCGTCCTTCATGGCCTCCGTCTCGCGGTACGGGCTCGCGACCGAGCCCGCGTCGAGGTGGTCGCGACCGATGACGATCGGCGCCGACAGCTCGCCCGACGCGACCATCTCGTTGAAGCGCAGGCCTGCGAGATGCCGCTGCTCGGCACCGAGCCAGCAGATGCGCGCCGGCAGGCCCTGGTAGGCGACGCGCTCCCCCGCGAGCTCGATCCAACGCCGCAGATGCGGGTCGTCGCCGAAGAGCTCGAGGATCGCCGCGTCGGTCTTCGCGATGTCCTCGGGGTCGCCCGAGAGCGCCACCCAGCGGAACGGCCCCTTGCCGACGGCGAAGAGCGGGCGGATGTACGCCGGCACGAACCCGGGGAAGTCGAACGCCCGCGCGTACCCGCCCTCGCGCGCCTCGGCGCGCAGCGAGTTGCCGTAGTCGAACACCTCGGCGCCGGCGTCCTGGAAGCCGACCATCGCCTCGACGTGGCGCGCCATCGATGCGCGCGCCGCGGCGACGAATGCCTCGGGGTCGCGCTCGCGCGCCGCATCCCAGTCCTCGAACGCCACGTCGCTCGGCAGGTACGCGAGCGGGTCGTGCGCGCTCGTCTGGTCGGTGACGACGTCGATCGGCGCCTCCATCGCGAGCAGCTGCGGCACCAGGTCGGCGGCGTTGCCGAGCACGCCGATCGACAGCGCCCGACCCTCGTCGCGCGCGACGACGGCGCGTGCGAGCGCGTCCTCCACCGAGTCCGCCTGCTCGTCGAGGTAGCGGTGCTCGATGCGGCGGGCGATGCGCGAGGCATCCACCTCGATGCAGATCGCGACGCCGCCCTGCATCGTCACGGCGAGCGGCTGCGCGCCGCCCATGCCGCCGAGACCGGCCGTGAGGGTGATGGTGCCGGCGAGCGACTCGCGGCCGAGCGCGCGGGCGACGGCGCCGAACGTCTCGTACGTGCCCTGCAGGATGCCCTGCGTGCCGATGTAGATCCACGACCCGGCCGTCATCTGGCCGTACATCATGAGGCCGGCGGCCTCGAGGCGTCGCAGCTCGGGCCACGTCGCCCACTCGCCGACGAGGTTCGAGTTGGCGATGAGCACGCGCGGCGCCCGCTCGTGGGTGCGCAGCACGCCGACGGGCTTGCCCGACTGCACGAGCAGCGTCTCGTCGTCGCCGAGGGTCTCGAGCGTGCGCACGATCGCGTCGAACGCCTCCCACGACCGGGCGGCCTTGCCCGTGCCGCCGTAGACGACGAGCGCGTCGGGATGCTCGGCGACCTCGGGGTCGAGGTTGTTCTGCAGCATGCGCAGCACCGCCTCCTGCTGCCACCCCTTCGTGTGCAGCTGCGTGCCGCGGTGCGCGCGCACGGGACGCGGGCCGCTCGTGGTGGGACCGGTCATCGGTCGCTCCTTCCGTGGGCGTCGGCGGTCGCCGGCGCGAGTCGTGGGTCGAGCTCGTGGATGCGGGCAGCCGCGAGCAGCGCACCCGACGCGACGAGCTCGCGCACGCCGGCGATGTCGGGCGCGAGGAATCGGTCGGGACCGGCGCCGGGCACGCGCTCGCGGATCGCCGCGATCGCCGCACCCGTGCGCTCGCCCGGCGCGTCCGCGCGCAGGTCGATGCCGCGCGCCGCGGTCATGGCCTCGATCGCGAGCACCTGCTCGAGGCCGTCGATGGCACGGCGCAGCTTGCGCGCGGCGCCCCATCCCATCGACACGTGGTCCTCCTGCATGGCGCTCGACGGGATCGAGTCGACCGACGCGGGCACCGCGAGGCGCTTGAGCTCCGAGACGATGCCGGCCTGCGTGTACTGGGCGATCATGAGGCCCGAGTCGACGCCGGGCTCGGCGGCGAGGAACGGCGGCAGGCCGTGGCTGCGCGCGGGGTCGAGGAAGCGGTCGGTGCGGCGCTCGCTCATCGACGCGACGTCGGCGACGACGATCGCGAGGAAGTCGAGCACGGCCGCGACGGGGGCGCCGTGGAAGTTGCCGTTGGAGACGATGCGGCCATCGAGCGTCACGACCGGGTTGTCGATCGCGGAGTCGAGCTCGATCGCTGCGACGCGCGCGGCGTGCTCGGCGGTGTCCCTCGCGGTGCCGTGCACCTGCGGCGCGCAGCGCAGCGAGTAGGCGTCCTGCACGCGCGTGTCCTCGGGGCCGGCGTGGCTCGCGACGATGGGGCTGCCGGCGAGGAGGCCATGGATGCGCGCGGCGCTCGCCGCCTGCCCCGCATGCGGGCGCAGCGCCTGCAGGTCGGCGGCGAAGGGCGAGTCGGTGCCGAGCAGCCCCTCGACGCTCATGGCGGCGGCGAGGTCGGCCGTGTCGAGCAGGCGGGCGAGGTCGTCGAGCGCGAGGCACAGCATGCCGAGCATGCCGTCGGTGCCGTTGACGAGCGCGAGGCCCTCCTTCTCGGCGAGCACGACGGGCGCGATGCCGGCGGCGGCGAGCGCCTCGGCGGCGGGCTGCACGACGCCGTCGACGCGCACGTCGCCCTCGCCCATGAGCGCGAGCGCCACATGCGACAGCGGCGCGAGGTCGCCCGAGCAGCCGAGCGAGCCGTGCTCGCCGATGACGGGGTGGATGGCGGCGTTGAGCAGCGCGGCGTACGTCTCGACGACGATCGGGCGCACGCCCGTGCGGCCGGTCGCGAGCGTGCGCAGGCGCAGCAGCATGAGGGCGCGCACGACCTCGTCCTCGACGGGCGCGCCCGACGACGCCGCGTGGCTGCGGATGAGCGACTGCTGCAGGCGCGTGCGGTCGGCCGGGGCGATCGCGGTCGTCGCGAGGGCGCCGAAGCCGGTGGAGATGCCGTAGTGCGGCCGGTCGTCGTCGGCGAGCGCGTCGACGAGGGCGCGCGTCTCGGCGACGGCCGCGAGGGCGTCGGGGTGGATGCGCACGCGTGCGCCGTGCCTGGCGACCGCGACGACGTCGGCGGCTGCGAGGGGCTGCGCCCCGATGACGATGTCCTGCATGCCTCCATCTCAGCCGTGCGTCCCGGGCGGCGCATCGGCGCGTGGGATGCTGGTGTCCGAGATCTCGGACTCCGCGGGACTCGGACTCGGAGGTGACGATGCCGACGCCGCGCATGCCCGCCGCGCGCCATGCGCTGCGCGTGCTCGCGCTGCTCGCCGAGCATCTCGGCCCCGTGCGCGCGCAGACCATCGCGCGCGACCTCGGCATCCCGCGCTCGACGACGTACGACCTGCTCGCGGTCATGCGCGACGAGGGCTTCCTCGTGCACTACCCCGAGCTCGGCGCCTGGGGCCCGAGCGCGCGCGTCGCGCGCATCGGCTCGCGCGTCGACGCCGCGACGCGGATCGAGCGGCTCGGGCAGCCGCTGCTCGACCGGCTCGTGCGCGCCTCGCCCGTGCCGGCGACCGCGCATCTCGCCGTGCTGTCGGGCGTCGACGTGCGCTACGCGGGCCGTGGCTCGGCGCGCCGCTCCCCCACGACGGTGTCGAGCGTCGGCGTGCGCCTGCCGGCCGTGCGCACCGCGACCGGGCGCGCGCTGCTCGCCGCCCTCGACGACGCGCAGGTCCGCGCCCTCGTGCCGCATGACGCCGATCTCGCAGGCGGCGAGCCCGCGACGCGTGCCGCCCTCGGCCGGATGCTCGCCGACGTGCGCGCCAGAGGCTGGGCGCTCGAGCGCGGCGACGTCGACCCCGCCTACGGCTCGGTCGCCGCCGCGGCGATCGACGCGGTCGGCGATCCCGTCGCCGGCGTCGGCGTCACGGTGCGGCTCGACGACGCCGACGCCGCCGAGGCGTGGCCGGCGCTGCAGGCGCTCGTCGTCGACGTCGCGCGCGACCTCAGCGCGCGGCTCGCCGCTCGCCGCTCCCAGGCCACGACCGGCGGGCGCGCGTAGCGTCCGTCGCATGCATCGCCTCCGCCGCATGGCCCTCGCCGTCGTCGGCGCCGGCGCGCTCGCCGGCTGCGTCGTCGTGCCGCCCGCGGCAGCACCGGGGACGCAGGCTCCCGTCGTGCCGCCGTCGCCCACCACGACGCCGAGCGCGAGCCCGACCCTGACGCCGACCACGCCGACGCCGACGCCGAGCGCGACCCAGCCCGCCGCCGGCTCCGCGGTCGTCGACGGCGGCTGCTCGACGGCCTTCCTCGAGGAGGCGATGTTCGGCTACGACGCCGCGACGATCCAGCCCGGGTTCACGCCCGCGACCGTCCTCGACGGCCTCACGATCGCGTGCGCCGCGACGCAGCCCAGCGACATCCTCGACTCCGTCGGCACCTACGCCCTGGCCCTGATCCCGGCAGGCGACGGCGTGCTCGCCGACCTCGACGCGCGCATCCTCGCCACCGGCCTCACCCCGAACCCGTTCGTCGCCGGCATCTACGAGGACGCCGTCGGCGACCCGATCGCCTTCCTCGAGCCGCTGCCCGACATGATCCGCATCAGCGAGCTGACGCCCGTGTCGGATGCCGACCTGTGGGTCAGCGTGCAGTGGTACGCGAAGCCGTGACGGCGACGCGTCAGAGGGTGCGCGTCATGAAGACGCTGCTCGGGTCCAGCACGTACGAGCCGAACGGCGCGCATTCCGCGAAGCCGCCCCGCGCGTAGAGGCCTCGCGCCGCCGCGAAGTACGGCTCGGCGCCCGTCTCGAGGCTCACGCGCGTCGCGCCGCTCGCGCGGGCCTCGGCGAGCACATGGTCGAGCAGCAGCCGGCCGAGGCCCGCGCCGCGACGCGCGCCCGAGACGCGCATCGACTTCAGCTCGACGTGGCCGGGCTCGAGCGGCGCGAGCGCCACGGTGCCCTGCACGCCGCCGTCGTCGCCGCGCAGCACCCACAGCCGTATGCCCGGCGCACGCAGCGCCGCGACGTCGAGCGCGTGCACCGACTCGGGCGGCGAGACGCTGCGCATGTCGGCGAGGTGCTCGTCGAGGAAGGCGACGACGTCGTCGGCGATGGAGGCGTCGAGCGCGATCGCGGGCATGGCTGCGACGCTACCCGGCGTCGATGACGACGAGATGTCGCGCGTCAGCCGGCGAGCACCTCGGCGAGCGTCGGCGCGTCGAGGTCCTTCTGGCTGATGATCGAGCGGTCGTCGCGGTCGGGCTCGATGGGCCACAGGATGCCGAGCTCGGGGTCGAGCGGCGTGATGGCGACGCCGGCCATGCCGGGCACCCACTCGCTCGTGAAGCAGTACACGTACTGGGTCGGGGTGTCGCCCGTCGACTGGAAGCCGTTGCAGACGCCCTCGGGCACGAGGATCTGCGTGCCGGGCTGCAGGTCGGTCTGGAAGACGTTGCCGCGCGTCGGCGAGCCGGGGCGCGTGTCGACCCAGGCGCCGTACGCCGTGCCGTGCGCGATCGCGATGAGCTTGACCATCGACTCGCCGTGCATGCCGCGCATGCCGCCGGGCTTCGTCTCGGTCACGTTGACCTGCTGGAACGCGGGCAGCGGGAAGCCTGCCTCGGCGAGCGCCGATGCGCGGAAGAACTCGCGCACCGTGCCGCGGTCGTCCGTGATCTGCTTCATCCGGATCAGGGCGAGGCCCTCGATGCTGGTCGTCTGCACGTCGAAGTCGATGATGTCCACCACGGTCGACCAGCCTAGTCGGCGCGCTCGGGCGCCGTGGACGCCGTGGCGCTAGCGTGCGTGCATGACGAGGTCCGTGGTGCCCAGCATCCGACGCCGACCCGCTCGGTGGGTGGCGACGCTCGCGGCGAGCGCCGTCGCGCTCGTCGGCTGCACGACCGGCCCGTCGACCACGCCGGCCGCATCCCCGACCGCGACGACGAGCGACCAGGTCGTGCGCATGGCCGTCGTCGGCGACTCCATCACCGACGCCGACAGCCCCGACCTCGCGAACGGCGACCTCGGGGCGCAGTCGTGGGTCGCGCACGCGGTCGACGACGAGGTGGCGTTCGCGGGCGGATGGGCCGAGTGGGGCGCGCGGACCGCGCAGATGGCCGACGCGATCGCCGCGCCGTTCGACGCCGACGTGCTCGTGATCCTCGCAGGCACGAACGACGCCCTGGGCGACGACCTGGCGGCCGACGTCGGCGCGCAGCTCGTGCGCATCGTCGAACGCGCGGGCGTGGACGAGGTGGTCGTGTCGTCCATCCCGCCGCTCGCGTCGGCACCCGACCGATCCGACGCCGTCAACGACTTCCTCGAGCCCTTCGTCGCGCAGCAGGGCTGGACGTGGGTCGACGCGTCGGCCGGCCTGCGCGACGGCGACGGGTTCGTCGCCGGCACGAGCTACGACGGCGTGCACCTCACCGAGGCGGGCGCCGGCCTCCTCGGCGCCGCGATCCGCACGGCGGTCGTTGACGCCGCACCCTGACCGGGCGTCCTCCCCCGACGACGAAGCAGGGGGCCCGCCGAAGCGGACCCCCTGCTGCTCGCAGTCAGATGACTACTTGGTGATCTTCGTGACCGTGCCGGCGCCGACGGTGCGGCCACCCTCGCGGATGGCGAAGCCGAGGCCCTCCTCCATGGCGATCGGCTGGATCAGCTCGACGACCATGTCGGTGGTGTCGCCGGGCATGACCATCTCGGTGCCCTCGGGCAGCGTGATGACGCCGGTGACGTCGGTGGTGCGGAAGTAGAACTGCGGGCGGTAGTTCGTGAAGAACGGGTTGTGACGGCCACCCTCGTCCTTCGACAGGATGTACGCGGTGCCCTCGAAGCCCGTGTGCGGCGTGACCGAACCCGGCTTGACGACGACCTGGCCGCGCTCGACGTCCTCGCGCTTGGTGCCGCGGAGGAGCAGACCGCAGTTCTCGCCGGCCCATGCCTCGTCGAGCTGCTTGTGGAACATCTCGATGCCGGTGACCGTGGTCTTCTGCGTCGGGCGGATGCCGACGATCTCGACCTCGGAGTTGATGCCGAGCGTGCCACGCTCCGCACGACCCGTGACGACCGTGCCACGACCGGTGATCGTGAAGACGTCCTCGACGGGCATGAGGAAGGGCTTGTCCTTGTCGCGGACCGGGTCCGGGATGGACTCGTCGACGGCCTCCATGAGGTCGAGGACGGCCTGCGACCACTTCTCGTCGCCCTCGAGCGCCTTGAGGCCCGAGACGCGCACGACGGGAGCGTTGTCGCCGTCGAAGTCCTGCGACGACAGCAGCTCGCGAACCTCGAGCTCGACGAGCTCCAGGATCTCCTCGTCGTCGACCATGTCCGACTTGTTCAGCGCGACGAGCAGGTACGGCACGCCGACCTGCTTCGCGAGCAGCACGTGCTCGCGCGTCTGCGCCATGGGGCCGTCGGTGGCGGCGACCACGAGGATCGCGCCGTCCATCTGGGCGGCGCCCGTGATCATGTTCTTGATGTAGTCGGCGTGACCCGGGGCGTCGACGTGCGCGTAGTGGCGCTTCGGCGTCTCGTACTCGACGTGCGAGATGTTGATCGTGATGCCGCGCTGGCGCTCCTCGGGAGCGGAGTCGATCGAGGCGAAGTCGCGCTGCACGTTGGTCGCCGAGGGGTACTTGTCAGCAAGCACCTTCGAGATCGCTGCCGTGAGCGTGGTCTTGCCGTGGTCGACGTGACCGATCGTTCCGATGTTGACGTGCGGCTTGGTCCGCTCGAACTTGGCCTTGGCCACTGTGTCCTCCTAGGACGTCTTTCCGGGTGCCTCGCGCGCGCGGCGACGAAGCAGTTCTTGGGGTATGCAGTTATGGTAGCCGGGCTCGGCCCTCAGACCGAACCCGGCCGGGCTCACTCGCCCTTGGTCTTCTGGACGATCTCGTCCGAGACGGCCTTGGGCACCTCGGCGTAGCTCGCGAACTCCATCGAGAAGACGGCGCGACCCGAGGTCTTCGAGCGCAGGTCTCCGACGTAGCCGAACATCTCCGACAGCGGGACCTGAGCCTTGACGACCTTGACGCCTGCGGCGTCCTCCATCGACTGGATCTGGCCACGACGCGAGTTGAGGTCGCCGATGACGTCGCCCATGTACTCCTCGGGCGTGCGGACCTCGACGGCCATGAGCGGCTCGAGCAGGATGGGCTGCGCCTTGCGGGCCGCCTCCTTGTACGCGATCGAGCCGGCGATCTTGAACGCCATCTCCGAGGAGTCGACGTCGTGCGCAGCGCCATCGAGCAGCGAGGCCTTCACGCCCACCGTCGGGAAGCCGGCGAGCACGCCGACCTGCATGGCGTCCTGGATGCCCGCGTCGACCGAGGGGATGTACTCGCGGGGCACGCGGCCACCGCTCGTCGCGTTGACGAACTCGTACGTCGTGTCGGCCGTGATCTCCATCGGCTCGAGCTTGATCTGCACCTTGGCGAACTGACCGGATCCACCGGTCTGCTTCTTGTGGGTGTAGTCGTAGCGCTCGATCGTGCCCTTGAGGGTCTCGCGGTACGCGACCTGGGGCTTGCCGATGTTGGCCTCGACGTTGAACTCGCGCTTCATGCGGTCCACGAGGATGTCGAGGTGCAGCTCGCCCATGCCCTTGATGACCGTCTGACCGGTCTCCTGGTTGAGCTCGGTCTGGAAGGTCGGGTCCTCCTCGGCGAGCTTCTGGATCGCGACGCCCAGCTTCTCCTGGTCGGCCTTCGTCTTCGGCTCGATCGCGACCTCGATCACGGGGGCCGGGAAGGTCATCGACTCGAGCACGACCTGGTGCGCCGCGTCGCTCAGGGTGTCACCGGTGGTGGTGTCCTTGAGGCCGATGACGGCGTAGATGTGGCCAGCGGTCACCGAGGGGACGGGGATCTCCTTGTTGGCGGCCATCTGGAAGATCTTGCCGATGCGCTCCTTCTTGCCCTTGGTCGAGTTGACGACCTGGGCACCGGCATCGAGGTGGCCCGAGTACACGCGGATGTACGTGAGGCGACCGAAGAACGGGTGCACGGCGATCTTCGACACGAGCGCCGCGAACGGCTCGTTCGCGTCGGCGCGACGCTCGATGACGAGCTCGGGGTCCTTGACGTCGTGGCCCTGCACCGGCGGCACGTCGAGCGGCGACGGGAGGTAGGACACGACGGCGTCGAGCATGGGCTGCACGCCGCGGTTCTTGAACGCCGAACCGCAGAGCACGGGGTAGGCGTCGCCGGCGATCGTGAGCTTGCGGATGCCAGCCTGGAGCTCGGCGATCGAGAGCTCCTCGCCCTCGAAGAACTTCTCCATGAGGGCGTCGTCAGCCTCGGCGACGGCCTCGACGAGGTTCGCGCGGTACTCCTCGGCCTTCGCCTGGAGGTCGGCCGGGATCTCCTGGATCTCGTACTTGGCGCCCATGGTCACGTCGCCCTTGGAGTCGCCGGGCCACACGAAGGCCTGCATCGAGAGCAGGTCGACGACGCCGACGAACTCCGACTCGGAGCCGATGGGGAGCTGCAGCACGAGGGGGCGCGCGCCGAGGCGCGAGACGATCGTGTCGACCGTGAAGTAGAAGTCGGCGCCGAGCTTGTCCATCTTGTTGACGAAGCAGATGCGCGGGACGTTGTACTTGTCGGCCTGACGCCACACGGTCTCGGACTGGGGCTCGACGCCCTCCTTGCCGTCGAAGACGGCGACGGCGCCGTCGAGGATGCGCAGCGAGCGCTCGACCTCGACGGTGAAGTCCACGTGACCGGGGGTGTCGATGATGTTGATCTGGGTGCCGTTCCAGAAGCAGGTCACGGCGGCAGACGTGATCGTGATGCCGCGCTCCTTCTCCTGCTCCATCCAGTCGGTCGTCGAGGCGCCGTCGTGCGTCTCGCCGATCTTGTGGTTGACGCCCGTGTAGAAGAGCACGCGCTCGGTGGTCGTCGTCTTGCCGGCATCGATGTGCGCCATGATGCCGATGTTGCGGACCTTCGTGAGGTCCGTCAGCACGTCTTGTGCCACAGGGGTTCCTTACTGGAGTGGATTGGCGGGTGGGGCCGCGAGGCGTCCGGTCCGGACGCCTCGCGGCCGGTGGGTCACCAGCGGTAGTGAGCGAAGGCCTTGTTCGACTCGGCCATCTTGTGCGTGTCCTCGCGACGCTTCACGGCAGCGCCGAGGCTGTTCGATGCGTCGAGGATCTCGTTCATGAGGCGCTCGGTCATCGTCTTCTCGCGACGAGCCTTGGCGTACGAGACGAGCCAGCGCAGCGCGAGCGTGTTCGCGCGGTGCGGCTTGACCTCGACGGGCACCTGGTAGGTCGAGCCACCGACGCGGCGCGACTTGACCTCGAGGGTCGGGCGGATGTTGTCGAGCGCCTTCTTCAGCACGGCGACGGGCTCCTGGTCCGACTTCGATGCGACGCCGGCGAGCGCGCCGTACACGATGCGCTCGGCGAGGCCCTTCTTGCCGTCGAGGAGGATCTTGTTGACGAGCTGCGAGACGATCGGTGCGCCGTAGACCGGGTCTGCGACGACGGGGCGCTTCGGGGCGGGTCCCTTACGAGGCATGGTTCTCAGCCCTTCTTCGCGCCGTAGCGGCTGCGAGCCTGCTTGCGGTTCTTGACGGCCTGCGTGTCGAGCGCGCCGCGCACGATCTTGTAGCGCACGCCGGGGAGGTCCTTCACACGACCGCCGCGGACGAGCACCATCGAGTGCTCCTGCAGGTTGTGGCCCTCGCCGGGGATGTAGGCGGTGACCTCGGTGCCGTTGGAGAGCTTGACGCGAGCCACCTTGCGGAGGGCCGAGTTCGGCTTCTTGGGGGTGGTCGTGTAGACGCGAGTGCAGACGCCTCGCTGCTGCGGGTTGGCCTTGAGCGCGGGCGCCTTGGTCTTGGAGACCTTCGGCGTCCGGCCCTTGCGGACCAGCTGCTGGATGGTGGGCACGAATGCTTCCTTCTGCTGCACGGTGACAGCATCGATGTGATCTGCCGGCTCATCGCCGGCGCCATCGCAGATCCCGCACGCGCGAGTCGCCTCGCGAGCGGTGGGATATGCCGTGGGGGCTCGGACGGGTGTCCGATTGCCCAAGTGGTGCTCGCCGTATCCTGCGCATGACGCAGGGCGCGCCTGAACGCACACCCGAGCAAGCATACGGCCGCGCTCATGCACGGGTCAAGGTCGCGCCGCTCGCCCTGGGCGAGCAGCAGGGGCCTCCGCCGGCGTCGGACGGCCGCGTCCACGCCGGCCCTCGGTCGGCCAGGGGCTCGACGCGCCACGGCCATCGCGCGTCCAGGGTCCGCTCGCGCGACGCCCCTAGGCTCGGCGCGTCCCCCTGAGAGGAGCACGATGCCCACCATCACGAACCGCGCCCTGCGCGGCTCCACCATCGTCGCCATCGCCGCCATCGGCGTGCTCGGCCTCGCCGGCTGCAGCGGCGGCGGCGGCGACGGCGCAGACGAGGAGCCCACGACGAGCGGCTCGAGCGAGGAGTCGGCTCCCGCGACCGACGCCGCCGAGGGCGACGCGTCCGGCGACGTCTGCACGAGCGAGCAGATCGACACGCTCCTGTCGGCGTCGGGCGGCGTGCCCGAGGCCGCGGCCTCGGCAGCCACGGCGGACTTCCAGCCCGCCGAGCTCATCGGCGACCTGCCGACCACGTGCGTCCTGGCGCTCGAGCAGGGCGGCGTCTCCGCGTCGTTCGCCGTGCTGCCCGGCAGCGCGGCCACGGTCACGGCGCTCGCCGAGCAGGGCAACGCCGCCGGCGGCACGCTCACCGAGGGCGGCGGCGCCCTCACGGGCACCATCGGCGACCTCACCGTCGCCGCCGTGCCGTTCACGAGCTTCACGCAGGAGACGGCCGGCTTCGAGGACGTCGAGGACCTCGTGGTCGTCGCGACGACGAGCCTCGGCGGCTGATCGCACCAGCACCACGCGGCCCCCGGACCCTCGCGGTCCGGGGGCCGTTCGCGCGTGGGCGCCGATCGGTGCCCGATGCGGCCCGCGCGTCAGGCGCGCAGCTCGGCGGCGAGCGGCGAGTCGGATGCGAACCGCGCACCGACGACGATCTCGTCGAAGAGGTCGCGCAGCAGCGTCGCGAACGGCGTCTCGGGCGCCACGGCGTGCACGAGCACCGCGTGCCGCTCGCCGGGCACGGTCACCCAGTAGTCGACGCGCAGCGTCGGCAGGGCGCCGAGGTCGGGATCGGCGACGTGCTCGATCGTCGGGCGGCGCAGCACGAGCGAGCGGGGCGTCGCGAGCACGCGGTCCTCGGGGCCGGCGACGGCGGAGCCGCCGTGCGGCTCGTGCGCGGCGCGCAGCACGAGGGGCACGAGCGCATCCATCACCGCCTTCGGCGACGCGTCCGCGGCCGTGCTCACGGCGATGCCGGGATAGACGGCGATCGACGCCGGCAGGGGCGCACCGCCGTCGAGGGCGCGTCCGAGGTGCAGCTGCTGCGCGCTCCCCCGCTCGGCGTGCGCGAGGGCCACGTGCAGGCGGCGGCGCAGCCGGATGCGCTCGACCGCACGGGCGTCGGCGGCGCCGTGCACCTCCTCGGCGAAGCGGCGGATGCGGGTGCGCGCGTCGGGCTCGCCGACGGGCAGCGCGTACCAGTGGCCCGGCAGCGGCAGCGCGAGCCTCATCGCAGCCCCTGCACCGCCGGCGCGTCGACGACGATCGACCGGCGCGTCACGATGCCGAGCCCTCCGAGCCCCGCGTCGGCGGCGATGCGCCGCGCGTCGAGGCGCACCTCGTGCGGGCGGTGCGTCGTGAAGGCGACGGTCGCGCGCGGCATGCCGGCGCCCGCGGTGGCGAGCGCCGCGAGCGCGCCGCGGGCGGCGTCGCCGGGTGCCTCGGCGACCTCGGGGTCGAGGTCGACGTGCACGACGAGCGCAGTGCGCCACGGCGCACCGTCGGCGATCTCGGAGACCGACGCGGCGACGACGCCGTCGACCGCGACGATGGCCGCCTCGAGGGCTGCGGGATCCGTCATCGGGCCACCCCCTGCCCGCCGCGCTGGTACACCGACGCGTGCTGCGTCTCCGTCGCGCTGAAGTAGCGGTCGAGCCCCACGCGATCCACCCACTCCTGCGCGACGGAGCCCGGCAGGTCACCCTGCTGCTGCAGCGTCGTCTCGTAGGCAGCCCCCTCGTGCGGCACGAACGGCGCGTCGGCGGGCGGGTCGACCTCGATGCGCGTGCGATTCGGATCGTCGCGGTGGTAGCCGCCCGAGGGGTCCTCGAGCAGCGGCACGGGGTCGCCCACGTGCTCGACGGAGAGCACGGGGATGTGCGACGGCACGGGCACGTCGTCGACCGGCGCGCCCGCGACGACGACGGCATCGACGTCGTACCGCGCGGTGAACGACGGGTCGGCGGCGAGGTTCGCCGCGGTGATGCCGCCGAGGCTCCACCCCGACAGCACGACGCCCGCGCCGTCGGGCACGCCCGCCTCGGCCATCGCCCGCCGCACGGCCGCCTCGAGCTGCGTCGGGTCCTCGCCGAGCTTCGCGGCGGCGTCGCTCGCGATGTCGTTGATGCCGTCGGTGCCGGGGATCCACTGCTGCGTGCTGGGGATGTTGACGCGGTAGCGCGCGACGCCATCGGCGCCGACGACCTCGGTGACGGTGATCATGGTGGCGTTCGACGAGTCGTAGCCGTCGGGTGCGCCGGCGACGGCGTCGACGTCGCGGTTGCCGGCCTGCAGCTCGGCGAGCAGGTCGCCGGCCGTCGCGTCGTCGAGGTCGCGCTCGACGACCTTCTCGCGGTTCCACTTCGGCTCCGGCTGCCCCGCATCCTGCGCGACGAGCCAGTCGAGCACGCCGGGCGCCGTCGTGCGCAGGGTCTCGATGGCGCCGGCCATGAGCGCGGCGTCGATCTCGCCCGTGCGCAGCAGCGTGCGCACGAACGCCTCCGCGCCCCCGTTGGCGACGAACAGCACGACGGCAGCGAGCAGGAGCCCGCCGAGCAGCGCGACGATGCCGCCGACCGCGAGCATCGCGACGGCGATCGCGGCGAGCACGATGACGGCGACGGCCACGAGCACGACGGCAGCGATCCACTCGAGCACCGCGACGATCGCGTCGGCGATCGCCTCGAACAGGTCGGTGATGCCGCCCCAGAGGTCGTCCCAGAACGAGTCGTTGATCTCGGCGTCCTCGACCTCGGCGCGGATGCGCGCCTCGGCCTCCTCGGCGGCGGAGCGCTTGCGCTCGACGGCGACGAGCCAGTCGTCGTACGCCTCCTGCCGCGCGGCCTCGTGCGCGGCGACGACCGCGGCCTGGTCGCCCACGGGGTCGCCGACCGCGTCGTCGGGCGTCGCCGCCTCGAGGTCCTTGCGCCGATCCTCCGCGTCGCCCGCCGCCGCGTCGGCGGCATCCCAGCGCTTGATCGCGTCGTCGGCGGACGTCTGCGCGATCCGCAGCTCGGCGGCGTAGTCGACGAGCGCCTGGCCCGTGACGTCGTAGCGTGAGCGCGCCCTCGCGATCTGCTCGGAGACGTCGCCCGCCGCGTCGCGGACCCGGTCGAACGCCTTCGCGATCGTCGAGTCCTCGTCGCGGATCGACCGCAGGCGCTCGATCGCGGCCTCGATCGCGTCGGCGGTGCCCACGTACGCGGCGCCGTGCCCGTCGACGACGCTCGCCTCGCCCGTGAGCGGCTCGGGCCTCATCGCTCGTCCTTCGCGAGCTCGACGTCGAGCTCGACGAACGCGCGCATGATGTCGTCGATCGAGCGCGCGAGCCCCTCGGCCGCCTCGCGGAAGTCCTTGCGGTTGTCGTCCCACGTGTCGGCCGACTCGCGCACCTGGTGCGCGAGGCCGTCGTGCCCGACGGCGGCTGCTGCGGCGTCCGCCGTGTCGTCGTGCGATGCGAACTGCGTCGCGACGTGATCGAGGTTCGTGACGGCGCCGCGCAGGTCGCCGTACGAGATGCGGATGTCGTCGCCCACCGTCGTGCCTCCTCGCCGTCGCGCCCAGGCTATGCGTCACCCCTGCGCCGCCCCATGGGCAGGACTCCCCATCGACGGCTCGACCCGGCGATGGCATGCCCGGACACGACGAAGGGGCCGACCGTCGTGGTCGACCCCTTCGTGCGCGGATGGCTGCGGATCAGCCGCCGGCGAGCTGCTCGTCGAGCTGCTGGATCGCCTGCATCATGCCGGTGAGCGCCTCGGACATGTCGCCGATGCCGTCGACCGCCGTCGTCAGGCCCGAGGTCAGCTCCTCGTAGCCCTCGCCGAACTTGCCCGACGCGTGCTGCGTCTTGAAGTCCTCGCCCAGCAGCGTGTCGACCTTGCCCTTGAGCTGCTCGAGCGTCTGCACGATGTCGTCGCGCCCGTCGACGAGCGCCGCCGAGACCTGCTCCATCTCGCCATAGCTGGCACCGAAGTCCGTCATGGTCATCCCCTTCGTTCGGATCTCGCGGCCCGAACGGACCGTGTGCCACCACGCTACGAGCGCTGCCTGGGAACCACCATGGGCAGGACTGCCCATGCCCGCCCCATGGGCAGTCCTGCCCATCGCCGCGGATGCCGCCCGCGCACGACGAAGGGGCCGACCATCGTGGTCGACCCCTTCGTGCGCGGATGGCTGCGGATCAGCCGCCGGCGAGCTGCTCGTCGAGCTGCTGGATCGCCTGCATCATGCCGGTGAGCGCCTCGGACATGTCGCCGATGCCGTCGACCGCCGTCGTCAGGCCCGAGGTCAGCTCCTCGTAGCCCTCGCCGAACTTGCCCGACGCGTGCTGCGTCTTGAAGTCCTCGCCCAGCAGCGTGTCGACCTTGCCCTTGAGCTGCTCGAGCGTCTGCACGATGTCGTCGCGACCGTCGACGAGCGCCGCCGCGACCTGCTCCATCTCGCCATAGCTTGCACCGAAGTCGGTCATGGCCGTTCCTTCCCTCGAAGTTCGTGTCTCTGGCCAATGCGGACCATCGACGACAACGTTACGAAGCGTCGGCCTCCGCGTCGATGGGCACAACTGCCCATCCCTCCACCTGCTCGTCGACGACGACGTGCTCGAGCAGCGGATACGCCTGCCACGGCGTGCCGTCGTCGTGCTCGACCACGATGCCGCGCGCGAGGTCGCGCACCGTCTCGAGGATCGAGGCGGCGAAGAGCGGATGCGTGACGTCGAGCGTCACGAGCAGCAGCGTCTCGCCGTCGGTGAAGGCGTGGCGGGCGGCGACGCCCTGCGCCCCGTCGGGGAGGGTGACCATCCACACGACCTCGTAGCCGGGGCCGACGGTCGCGCCGTCGAGGCGCTCGACGACGACGTCGTCGCCCGGGAACGCCTGCTCGACGAGTCGCTCGACGGGCGGCGCGGCGTGCACCGACAGCTGCACGGTCGCGTTCGCGGGGCCGTCGCCCGGCCACAGCTGCAGCGTCGACAGCGCGTCGGGGTCGCGGGCGGCGAGGCCGTGGTCGAGGGCGTCCTCGGCGACCTCGCGACTCCACCCGCTCTCCCAGGTACGCAGGAGCCCGTCGACGAGCTCGGCGCGCCACGCCTGGGTCTCGGCGCCGATCGGCGGCAGCTCGACCCATCGGGTGAGCGCCTCGGACGCGATGTCGAGCCTCACGAGGCCACCGTCGGGGACCAGCGGAACGTGGCGACGTGCGTGTCGACCACGCGCAGCACGCCCTCGAGGAACGGGTCGTCGACCTCGTGCCCCACGTCGTGCAGCACGCTGGCGGTCAGCACGAGCGCTCGCGTGCGCTGCGTGCGCGGCACGGGCGTGAGGTAGCGCACCGTCGTGAGCGCCGCCGCCTCCTCGCCCTCGACGCCGTGCTGCGTCGTCTGGGCTCGCACCCAGCGCTTGTCGCCGCCGAACGCGACCGCTCCCTCTGCGACGAGGCCGGCGACGGTCGCGTCGAGCTCCTCGCGCGACGCGCCGATGAATGCCGCCGTGAGCGACGCGGGGATGTACTGCGCGCCCTCGACCGACTCGAGCGGCAGCATGAGCGCGGCACCGCCCCGGGCGCGCAGGTCGCCCACGGCTCGGCGCAGGCGCTCGGAGGTCTGCGCGTAGGCAGCGACGCCGTGCTCGCGCATGAGGCGCTGCTTCAACCGCGCCAGGAGCTCGTCGAGCGACCGCTCGTCGGCGTCGATGCGCTCCCAGCCGGCCGGCAGCAGCATGGTCCACTCGGGGTCGGTGGCCCCCAGCGCCCGTCTCAGGTCGGTCATCTCGCGCTCCTCGCGTCGAAGGTCAGATCGTGATGGGATTCGGCGCCTCGTCGGGGCCGCTCCCCTGGCCGTAGCGCGCGGCGCCCGGGTCGTCGCGCGTCACGACGGGCCATGTGCGCGTCGTCGGGCCCTCGCGGTGCACGACGGTCGCGTGCAGGCGCGTCGCCGCGCGGTCGACGTACGTCGACACGACGATCGGACCGCGCCGGCCCTCCGGCAGGCGGGGCAGCTCGCCGACGGGCGCCGACGACAGCCGCTGCCACACGGCGTCGGCATCGGCCTGCGAGCCGGCGAGCCGGTAGCGCTCGCGCCCGAGCACGGCGCCGTCGGGTGCCGTCCACGTCCTGCGCGCCCTGCGGATGCCCACGAGGCCCACGATCGCGAGCCACGCGCCGATCACGCCGACGCCGACGGGGACGAGCCAGCCGGCGGCGTCGCCGTCGGCCGACGCCCAGGCGCGCAGCGGCGCGAACCCGACCGCGGCGGCGACGACGGCCGCACCGCCGACGACGAGCGCGACGACGTGGCGCGTCGACCGGCGCGACGCGAAGGCGAATCCTGGCGACGCGGCGAGCACGGGATCGTCGTCCCGGGCACGCGCGTCGTCGGCGGTCGTCGCAGCCATCGACTCCAGCCTACGAGGACGAGCCGCTGCCGGTGACGACCCGCTGGTACAGGCCCTCTCCCGTGCCGAAGCCCAGCGCCATGTTGAGCCTGCCGAGCGTCGTCATCCACGTGCCCGCGACGATGTCCACCGGATGCGCGGCACCGATGGGGATCGCCCCCTTGCCCGTGAAGAAGCGAGAGATCGAGTTGGCGGTCAGGCCAGCGTCGCCCTGCGCGACGAACTGCTGCCAGCCGGCACGGAGCCCCTGCATGCCGCCGCCCGAGCCTGCGCGAGCGATGCCCTTGATCTCGAACGCCGCGTCGACCCACCCCTTCTTCGAGAAGACGCCGCCGAAGAACGCCTGCCCGGGCTTGGAGAACACCTTCGACAGCGACCCGAAGGGGATGGCCCCGAAGATCGCGAGCCCGAGCTCCGTCCAGCCGCAGTCGCCGCGGACCTTCTGGTAGATCGTGAGGCCCAGCACGACGAGGCCGACGATGCCCGAGAGCAGGCCGATGATCGGACCACCGATGATGAGTGCCGCGACGGCGAGCACGAGGCCCACCCACTTGAGCACCTCGAGGGCTCCGGCGACGAAGCCGTCGAGGTCGTCCCAGAACGAGTCCTTGATCTTGCCGGAGAGCGCCGTGCCGACGTCCTTGGCGGCCGTGTCGAACGCGGTCTCCCAGGTGTCGTAGTCGTCGTCGAAGAGCGCGGCCTCGGCCTTCCAGTCGTCGTAGGCCTGCTGCTTCGCCTCGTCCTCCGCCGCCTGGGCCGTGGCCTCCTCGCTGCCCTCCTCGGGCTGCAGGAAGCCGCCGACGCCGCGGCCGCCTCGCTCGCCGGGGAGCGCCTCGTACTCCTGCCAGAGCGCCTCGCACCGCGTGACGTGGCCGTTGAGGCTGTCCTGCACCTGCGAGAGCGCGTGGCCGTACCGCCACACGATGGGGCCGGTGGGCTTGTAGAGCTCGCCCGCCTCCTTGAGCGTGCCGTGCGCGCTGCCCACGCCCTCGACGAGCTTGTCGACCGCCTTGCCCTTCAGGCCGTGCGTGCCGTCGGCGAGCGACTGCAGCACCGTGGCGCTGTCGATCATCGCCTCGCCGAGCTCGCGGATCTCGGTGCCGCGCTCCATGATCTTCGACGGGGTGCCCTCGAGCGAGCGGATCACGCGATCCGCCGGGGACTGCTCCATGAATCCGTAGTACGCCATCAGCCCTCGAGTCCCTTCGCCGTCTCGACGTCCCAGTCGGTGAACCCGTCGAGCACACCCTGCACGTGCTCCTGCACCTTCTTGAGGTCGTCGCGCAGCTCGTCGCGCTTGTCGTCCCAGCGGTCCTCGAAGTCCTCGACGGCCTCGCGGAGGTCGTTGCGGCCGAACGGGTCGCCGATCGCGTCCTCGAGCACGTCGGCACGATCCTCCGCCGCGTCGAACTCGCCCACGATCGCCACGAGGTACTCGCTGAGCGTGCGCAGGTCGTCGAACTTCACGAGCACGTCCACGTGCTGCCTCCTTCGTCTCGCTGGTCGTGCTCCACGCTATGCGCGAGCCCTGGACGTCGCCATGGGGACTCCTGCCCATGGCGACGATCGTCATGCGGGCGGCAGGACCGTCGCCTCGCCCACGGGCTCGCCCCCGGCCATCGCCGCGACGGGCTCCGCGACGCGGCCCACCGGCACGGGTGCCGTCGACGTCTGCACGAGCGGCATCTGCATCGTCACCGCGCGACCCGACTGCACGAAGATGCCGCGCCCCACGGGGAAGTCGACGCGCTTGACCTTCGGGAACGGCACCTTGAACACCGAGTCGCCGTCGAACGCGTCGGGCTTGAGGATGATGCCCTTGCGTCCCGCCTTGAAGTCGCCGATGAAGCCGAAGCCGCTCGTGACCTGCGCCACGTCGACGTCGCCGATCAGGAAGTGGTCGGAGCGGTTGACCGCCTGCATGAGCTCCTTGAGCTTGCGCTCGGCGTCGGAGTCGGCGAACTGCGGCACGTTCTCCATCACGATCATGATGCGGCCGGGGATCGTCTCGTCCTTCACGATGTCGACGAGCTCGGTCGCGAGCGCCTTGGCGTCGTCGACCGTCACGGCGCTGCGCACCCACGGCGCGTAGTCCTTCAGCACCGTGCGGCGGCCGGCGAAGTGGAACAGGCGCACGTCGGGGTCGAAGCGCAGCATGCTGTTGACGATCGCCTTCATGGCGTTCGTCTTGCCCGACTCCGGCGGCCCCGCCACGATGAACGTGCCGATCGGGTCGAACTCGCGCGGCGCGAGCGTGTCCTCGGCGACGCCCAGCACGGGGAAGTCCTTGATGCGCGCCGGCAGCTTGTCCTCCGACAGGCGCGTCGGCAGCGCCCCGATCTCCTCGACCTCGCGCGCGCCCTGCCGCCGCAGCTCCTCGGCCAGCTGGCCCATGAGCTTCGACTGCTCGGCGACGTTCGGCGTGCCGCCGAGCACGGCGATCTGCGTCTCGAAGCCGTCGACGATCGCGCGGCCGGGCGCCGACTGCTCGTCGAGCACGTCGCGCGCGACGCCGACCATGACGTACGCGTTCTCGTCGGAGAGACGCAGCACGACGCGGCGCGACACGTTCGACGAGACGCCCGTGGGCACGGCGCCCGAGCGGTCCGCCGTGAAGATCGCGTGCACGCCCAGCGGTCGGCCCTCGCCGAGGATGCGCATGAAGACGCCGTAGAACGGCGCCCGCGCGCTCGTCATGTCCCATTCGGCCTTGAACTGCGGGAAGTTGTCGATGAGCACGAGGATGCGCGGCATCCGCTCGCCCGTGATCTCGCGGAACTCGGAGATGTCGGAGGCGTTGGCCTCCGAGAAGCGGCGTCCGCGCTCGTCGAGCAGCATGCCGAGCGAGCGCAGCAGCCGCTGCACGCGCTCCGCGTCGTCGCCGGCGATGATCGAGCCGACGTGCGGCAGCACCTCGAGCGAGCGCAGCGCGCCCGATGCGAAGTCGAGGCCGTAGACCTCGACGTCGTTCTCGGGCCGCATGCCTGCGCCGATGCCGACGGTGCGCAGCACGCTCGACTTGCCGGCACCCGAGGTGCCGTAGACGAGCAGCGAGCCGTCGCGGTCGGGCAGGAAGTACATCGGCTCCTGCAGCTGCCGCTCGGGGATGTCGGCCTTGCCGAGCAGGATGCGGCGGTCGTCGTGGATCGGCAGGTCGCGGATGTCGACGGTGCGCTCGAGGTCGTCGAGCCACGGGCGGCGCGGCGCCGGGATGCCCGCCTCCCCCACGGCGTCGATGAGCGTGCGCACGATGCGCTTCTGGTCGTTGGGGCCGGGATCCGCGTCCTCGTCGACCTCGACCTGCTGCTCGCGCTCCCACCGCACGAGCGAGC
This sequence comes from Agrococcus jejuensis, assembly GCF_007679035.1. Lineage (GTDB taxonomy): Bacteria > Actinomycetota > Actinomycetes > Actinomycetales > Microbacteriaceae > Agrococcus > Agrococcus jejuensis_A. The sequence continues at coordinate 176,099 of NZ_VEFR01000002.1, forward strand.
CGAAGCGCAGCTCGGCCACCTGCACGTCGGCCGTCTGCACGACGTCCTCCTCGGTCCAGCCGCCCGCGTAGGCCGACTGGAACGGCACGAGGCGACCGGGACCGGTCTTCGCGATGCCGCGGCCGGGGATCGAGGGGTCGAACGTGCCGGCGACGGGGTCGTCGACGACGTCCTTCGAGTCGGACTCGTCGGCCATGCGCAGCGCGACGCGCAGGTTGGTGTTGGCGCGCAGGTTGTCCTTGATGACGCCCGCGGGGCGCTGCGTGGCCATGATGAGGTGGATGCCGAGCGAGCGACCGCGCTGGGCGATGTCGACGACGCCGTCGACGAACTCGGGCACCTCGCCGGCGAGCGCCGCGAACTCGTCGATCACGAGCACGAGCGCGGGCGGGCAGTCGGGGTCGCGCCGCTTCTCGAGCTCGAGCAGGTCCTTGACCTTCTTGCGGTTGAAGAGGTGCTCGCGGTGGTGCAGCTCGGCCCGGAGGCTCGTGAGCGCGCGGCGCACGAGATGCGGCGACAGGTCGGTCACGAGGCCGACGCAGTGCGGCAGCTCGACGCAGTCGGCGAACGCGGATCCGCCCTTGTAGTCGACGAAGAGGAAGGTGACGCGGTCGGGGCTGTGCGCCGCGGCCATGCCGAGCACCCACGCCTGCAGGAACTCCGACTTGCCGGCGCCCGTCGTGCCGCCGACGAGGGCGTGCGGACCCTGCGTGCGCAGGTCGAGGGTCATGGCGTCGGTGGCGCCCTGCCCCATGACGGCGCGCAGGTTGCCGGCCTTCTTCATGCGCGGCTGCTGCGCGCCCGAGCGGTCGATGATCGTGTTGTTCTGGCGCCAGCGCTCGACGACCGCCGACGGGTCCTTCGCGATCTCGTGGCCCGTGAGCGTGAGCAGGTTGACCGAGTTCGGGATGTCGGAGGAGTCCTCGATGACGGTCGACGAGTCGACCACGGGCGCGAGGCGCTTCGCGAGCATGTGCATGTACTCGTTGGAGACGCCCTCGACGACGACGTCGCGGTAGGTGACGCCCGAGCGCACCGTGCCGACCTGCGCGGCGGTGAGGCCGTCGGTCACGTCGATGAACGTGCGGCACGCGGCCGGCAGCGACTCGACCGTCGGCGCGACGAAGAGCGTGTAGACGCCGACGTCGGGGCCGCGCTCGAGGATCTGCGTGAGCCGCGGGCGGTCGACGGGGGCGTCGTTCGTGACGATGAGCACGATGGCGGTGCCGCCGGCGAACTTCGACTCCTTCGAGGCGCGCTCGACGTCGGTGCCGAAGTCCATCGGATCCCAGTCGTCCTTGTACGGCGCGCGCAGGTCGGCCTCGGTCTTCTTCGACCGACGCATGATGTGCTCCTCGATCGCCGAGAGCAGCGCCTGCCCCGTCGGCGCCGAGTCGGCGAGCGGCATGTCCTTGAACGGGTTCTTCTCGCTCGTGGTGTGCGGCAGCCACTTGAGCCACTCGAGCTCCTCGACCCAGTCGGGGTCGGCGAGCGCCACCGAGACGACGTCGTTGGGCGCGTGCATGCCGAAGAGCTGCACGCCGAGCCCGCGCATCGCGTCGCTCGCGGCGGCCTTGGGCCCGGCGACGCCGAGCGAGCCCGTCGACAGCAGCGTCTCGAAGACGGGCACGTCGCTGATCGTCGCGTAGCGCTCCTCGAGCGCGTCGACGCGCTCGACGTACTCGGGCAGGCCCTCCTGCACCTCGGCGCGCTTGATCTCGTTGCGGCTCTCCGTCGTGCACGTGCCCAGCCGCACGCCGAGGAAGTTCCAGTGCTCGGGCCGGCGCGTCCACAGCATGGGCCCGAGGCGCATGGCGTGGTCGAACACCTCGGCGACGGGCGGCGCCTCGAGGTTGCGCACGCGACGCTCCTCGGGGATCGCGCGGTACAGCAGCTCCTCGAGCCGCTCGAACTGCTTCTCGAACGTCGCGGCCTCCGCCTTGATCTTCTGGCCGAGCTGCGTGCGCTGCGAGATGAAGTTGCCCGCGAGCATCAGCGGGGTCATGAACGCGACGACGAGCGAGCGCGCACGACCCGTCATGGCGAAGAGCGTGGAGGCGAGGATGATCGGCGCGATGAGCATGGGCCACGGGAACATCCGCGACGACGGCTCCTTCGGCATGCGCGGCTCGTCCCACGCCTCGCCCGAGTAGCGCTCCTCGACGCGCGGGCTGCGGTTGAACATGAGCGAGCCGCCGCGCTCGAGCACGGGGTCGGCGCCTCCGGCGTCGAAGCTGCCCGCGAGCTGCACCTGCAGCACCGACTCGCCGAGCGTGAACGGCTGGCCGGGGATGACGCGCAGTCGCGTGACGAGCTGGCCGTCGACGAGCACGCCGTTGGCGGAGTTGAGGTCGACGACCTCGATGTGCGCGCCGACCTCGATGCGCGCGTGGCGCTTCGACACCTGGCGGTCGCCGACGACGACGTCGCACGAGGGGTCGCGGCCGATGGTGTGCTGGCCGGCGGCGAGCTGCACCTCGAGGCCCGCTGCGGGGCCGCCGACCACGCGCAGCACCGCAAGCGCGGGGCCGCCGGCGTTCGCGGCGCGCTGGCCGCGGCGCTGGCCCAACGGCATGACGGCGGCGTTGAAGCCCGAGCCGATCGCGGCCTCGCCGATGAGGGCGTCGGGGTCGAGCGGCTCGAGGCGCGGGCTCGTGGGCGGCGCGACCGCGAGCGTCACGACCTGCTCCTCGCCGATCGCGATGCCGCCGGCGGGGTCGGCGTCGGCGATCTGCCGCGCGACGTCCTCGACGGTCGCGGTCGAGTCGGCCGTCACGACGATGTCGCGCGGGGCGGCGCCGTCCTTGTGCAGCGTGAGCTTGACCTTCATGCGTCGCCTCCGTCGTCATCCGTGCCGCGCAGCGCCTCGTCGTCGAGCAGCCCCAGGTCCGCCCGCGTCACGAGCTGCGACGACACCGCGTACTCCACCAGGCGCGCCCGCCGGTTGCTCGCGAGCTTGCCCGCGCCGCCGCGCAGGCCCTGCACGCCCATGCGGTCGAGCTTGTCGCACACGTTGTCGAGCTTGCGGTTGAAGCGCGACATCGACCATCCGAGCCGCTCGGCGGCCTTCGTGCTCGTGGGCAGCTCGCTCACGCCCACGCCCTCGCGGCGCAGCATGGGCTCGGCGAGGGCCACGATGAGCGCCTTCTGCAGCGCCGTGAGCTGCGACGGCATCACCGTCGCGTCGCCCACGCCGGCCGAGGCGCCGCTCGCGGCCATCGCGAACGGCGCGGTCGTCGTGTGCACGCCGATCTCGTACGTCGTCGGACCGGCCGTGAACACCACGACGCACTCGGCGAACACGAGCGGCAGGCTCGCACCCGGCGACAGCCACGACTGCACGGCACCGCCGGCGCTCGACAGCGTCGCCGACAGCCGCGTGCCCACGTTGGTGAGCCACCACAGGCCGTCGCGATGCGCGATCTCGAGGAACGCGCGGTGCAGGTAGGGGTTGTCGTCGACGGCGAGGTCGCCCTCGCGACCGATCGTGAACGGGCGGTCGACCTCTGGGTCGAACCACTCGCCGGCGAACTCGACGCGGATCACGGTGGGATCAGGCATCGATGCACAGCTCCTCGTAGTCGGACTGCAGACCCGTCGTGCGCTGGATCGCGACGGCCAGGCACGTCTCGCCGTCGGGGTCGATGGGGATCGACAGCTCGGGCAGCACGGGGGTCTCGCGGATGGGATCGCCCTGCGACGGGTCGGCGCGCGCGACGAAGACGTCGCCGTCGACGGGCGACGGGTTCGCCCACGTGAAGCGCACCTCGTCGCCCTCCACGGCACCCGTCATGGCGATGGGCTTCGACGGCGCGTTCGGCTCGGGCGCCGCGAGCGTCGTCGACGGGCCCGGCTGCGACGACCCGGCACCGGACGTCGCGACGAGCCAGATCCCGGCGCCGACGACGACCGCGAGCACGACGGACGCGATCGTCGCGATGACGGGCGTGCGCGACCGCTTGCGACGCACGGCCTGCGCCTGCTCCGATGCGACGCCCCACGGCGATCCGACCTCGGCCGCGACGGGCAGCTCCCCCGGCCGCGGGATCGCGGGGCCCGCCGGCGCGCGCACGACGGTGGCGTCGGACACCATCTGCGTCGCGGCCGCGTAGGTCGGCATGGCCGGCGCCGGGCTCGACGTGGCGAGCCTGGGCGCATCGTCGACGTGCGGATCGATCTCGACGACGCCGCGGATGCGCGTCGCGCCACCGTCCTGATCGTCGACGGCGTCGACCGGCAGCGAGTCGTCGAGCACGTCCATCTGCGTGACCGACAGGCTCATCTCGGCCTCGACCTGCTGCAGCGCGCGGCCGAGCGCCTGCGCGCTCGAGTAGCGGCGCCGCGGGTCGACCTCCATCGACGAGCGCAGCACCGCCTCGAGCGAGGCGGGCACGTCGGAGCGCGCGAGCGGGGCGATCTCGCCGCGCTCGATGCGGGCGATGACGTCGAGGCTCGTGTTCGAGCCGCCCGGGAGCTCGAACGGCGAGCGGCCCGCGAGGAGCGTGTAGAGCGTGGCCCCGAGGGCGAAGACGTCGGACTCGCGTCCGCTCCACGGCTGCTGCGCGAACGCCTCGGGCGGGGACCACGGGATCGACATGCCCGTCGACGCATCCGCCTCGCCCGTCGTCGTCGCGATGCCGAAGTCCGTGAGCGCCGGACGGTTGTACGCCGTGACGAGGATGTTCGCCGGCTTGATGTCGCGATGCAGCACGCCCGCGCGGTGCGCCGTCTCGACGGCGCCCGCGATCTGCACGCCGAGCGCGAGCACCTCGGCGACCGAGAACCGGTCGCTGCGGTAGCGCACGCCCAGGTTGGGGCGAGGGCAGTACTCCATGACGAGGTAGGGGCGACCGTCGTCGGAGACGGCGGCGCCGTAGATCGTGACGATCGAGGGATGCGACGACAGCTGCGCCATGACGTTGGCCTCGCGGCGGAAGTGCTCGACGACGTCGCGGTCGACGGCCTCCGACAGCAGCACCTTCACGGCGACGGGTCGCGACGGCAGCACCTGCTCGTAGAGGAACACGTCGGCGAAGCCGCCCGAGCCGAGCACGCGGCGGTGCTCGTAGCCGGGCAGCAGCGGCGGCTGCGCGGGCGCGCGCTTGGGGCTCACGACGCCCCCGCCGTCCGTGCGCGCTCGACGCGCACGACGACGCCGTCGCCGAGGTCGAGGCGGTCGCCGAACGCGACGAGCTGCGGCGAGTCCGCACGCAGGCGCATGGGGGCCGCGCCGTCGCGCAGCAGCACGGTGCCGTTCGTGGACTCGAGGTCGATCGCGAGCACGTTCCAGTCCTCGCAGCGCACCTCGAGGTGGCTGCGCGAGATGTCCTCGCTCGGCGAGTGCACGGTGACGAGGCGCGGCACGCGGCCGTCCTCCACGCGTCGACTGCGCGGACGCCTGCCGAGCACGACGCCGCGGCCGAGCGGCACGCGCTCTCCGTCGGGCAGCACGAGCTCGGCGAACTCGGGCCGTGCACGCTGATCGGCGGACGCCGTCGCGATCGGAGCACCGCATGCGCACGCCATCGCACCCGGGGGGTTCACGTGGCCCGCGGTGCACAGCGTCGAGAGCACGACGGGTCCCGTCGCCGGGCCGAGCACCGGGGGCGCGGCCGGCGGCTGCTCGCGCGCGGCGGCGGCCAGCGCGCGGGCCGCGTCGCCCGTGATCGTCATGCCGTCGTGGTCGCCCATGGGCAGCTCGTCTGGCACCTCGACGACCGTCGCGGGTCGGATGAAGCCGGGCACCGAGTCGATGATGCCGACGAGGGGCTCGGCGGTGACCTCGGGTGCGGGCTCGGGCGTGCGCTCGGGCTCGGGCTCTGGCTCGGGCGCGGGCTCAGGCTCGGGCTCGGGCTCGGGTGCAGCCTCGGGCTCTGATGCGGGCTCGGGCTCGGGCTCGGGTGCAGCCTCGGGCTCTGATGCGGGCTCGGGCGCGAGCTCGGTCGCGCTCTCGGATGCGGGCCCAGGCTCCGATGCGGGCGCGGACTCGGGCACGACCTCGGTCGCGGGCTCGGGCGCGGGCGCAGCGTCGGGCGCGGGCTCGACGGCAGACGCCTCCTCGCTCCGCGCCGCAGGCGCTTCCGCGACGCCCCCGGCCTCGTCGTCTGCGACCGGCGCGATCGCACCCACGACCTCGGCGTCGTCCGCCGACGCATCCACGAGCTCCACGCGCACGGCGCTCGCGCGCACGACGCCGCCCTCGAGCGGCATGGCGTCGTCGAGCGCGCCGACGGCGCCGAACGCGACCGTCGCGCCGACGGGCAGCAGGTCGCTCCCCCACGCCTCGCCGCCGCGGTCGGGCAGCGGCACGTCGGCCACGGCGGGCACGCCGCGCCGGCGCCACAGCAGCCAGCCGTCGACGACGGGCTCGAGCACCGCGAGCGCCAGCGGCTCGTCGCGCAGGCCGGCGGGCGTCATGACGGCGTGGATCGCGGTCGCCGACGATGCGTCGAGGCCGCGATCGAGCACGACGAGGAGCCCGCCGTGCACGATGCACCATGCGTCGCCCGAGACGTAGGCCGTGCGCATCAGCGTCGCATCCCGGTCGGGCGCGTGTCCTCGTCGAGGCCGCCGCGGTGCGTGTCCTCGAGCTCCCAGTCGCCCGTGACCTCGTCGACGTCGACGACGACGACCGTCACGTTGTCGCGGCCGCCCGCGTGCAGCGCGCGGGCCACGAGGGATGCCGCGGCGTCGGCCGGCGAGGGCGTCGCGCGCAGCAGCCCGGCGATCTCGTGGTCGTCGAGCTCGCTCGAGAGGCCGTCGGAGCACACGAGCAGCCGCTGACCGCGCTCGGCGGGCAGCAGCCACGAGTCGGGGGCGTGCTCCTCGCCTGCGCCGATCGCGCGCGTGATCACGTGTCGCTGCGGATGCGTGCGCGCGGCGGCGCGCTCGACCGCGCCCGCATCCACGAGCTCCTGCACGACGGAGTGGTCGACGCTCACCTGCTGCAGCTCGCCGCGGTCGAGCAGGTACGTGCGCGAGTCGCCGACGTTGAGCACGTACCAGTGGGCGATGCCGCTCACGTCGACGGCGACGGCGCCCGAGAGCGTCGTGCCGCCGGCCGCACCGTGCCATGCCGCCTCGTGCCGCACAGCGCGGAACGCGCGCTCGATGCTCTGCTCGACGCCCTCGACGGTCGCGAGCGCGCGGCCCTTGAGCGTGCGGAACGACTCGACGGCGAGCGCGCTCGCCACGTCGCCCGACGCCTGCCCGCCCATGCCGTCGGCGACGAGGAAGACGGGGAACGACGCGAACACCGAGTCCTCGTTCATCGCTCGTGCACCCTCGTGGGTCGCGGCGGCCCACCGCAGCTGGATCGCCGGGTGCTCGAAGCGGTACTCGCCCACGTGCAGCTCAGCCACGCGAGATCACCGCCCGTCGGTCGCCGAGCAGCACGGTGTCCCCGACCTCTGCGCGCGTGGGCACGCCGCCCACGAGCCGCGTCTCCTTGCCGCTGCGCACGATCGCCGTGCCGTTCGTCGAGTGCCGGTCGACCACCTGGATGGTGCCGCCCTCGACGTCGATCGCGACGTGCGTCTTCGACACCGAGCGCGTGTCGTCGGGGATGGGCACGAGCGTGCCCGCCTCGCCGGGCTGCAGCGTGGGGTTGCGGCCGATGAGCACGCGTCCGCCGAGCTGGATGCGGGCGCCGTCGTCGAGCTCGAGCACGAGGGCCCGGGGACGCGCGACGCGCGTCGCGCCCAGGTCGTCGTCGTCGTGGAGATCGGGGAGCTGGCTCGGCACGATCGTCGCGTCGGCGACCGACGACGCTGCCGCCGGCTGCGCGACCGGCGGCTGCGCGACCGGCGGCTGCGCGACGGGCGGGTGCTGCGCGTACGGCTGCTCGAGCGGCGGCGTGGGCGGCACGGCCTGCGGCGCCTGCCACTGCTGCGGCGTGTGCTCCTGCGCGACGGGCGCCTGCTGCGGCATCTGCTGCGGGGCGACGGGCGACGTCGTCGGCACCCCGACGCTCGGCTGCCCGGCCTGCGCGAGCTGCGGCGCGCTCGGCACGCCCGACGGGGTCGCGAACGGCGACGACGGCACCGGCGGCACGTCGGGCATGCCGCTGAGCTCGCCAGGCCGGTACGGCGCCGACGGCGCCTGCGGCTGCGGCGCGGGCACCGACGGCTGCGCCGCCTGGGACGACGCGAGGCCCACGGCCTGCTGCTCGCCGGGCGCGTGCGGCCGGGCGACGCCCAGCACGCCCGCGCTCACGCGCGCGCCCGGCTGGTAGGCGACGGGTGCGCCGTGCTGCACGGGCGTCGCGAGCGACGGCAGCACCTGCTGCTCGGCGATGGGGTCGGCGGAGACGGTCTTGCGCGCGATGCGCATGCGCTTGACGTCGTACGGGTCGAGGCCGTTCGTCGCGTCGACGAGCCACGTGCGGCCCACGAGGTCGAGCCAGCCGCGGCGGCGGCGCGTGCGATCGAGCAGCGGCGACGCGAGGAAGAGGGCCGGGCCGACGACGGGCACGATCGACGAGGCGTACAGCACGACGCCGCGCAGCAGCGCGCGGCCGAACCCAGGGCTCGAGAGCGTCGCGACGTTCACGGTGCGCAGGCCCGTGAGGGCCTTGCCCAGGGTGACGCCCTTGCGACCGTGCAGCACGAGCTGCACGATCGTGAACGCGAGGGTCAGCACCACGGTCACGGCGGTGAAGACGAGCGTCAGCACGAAGTCCGGGTGGTTCACGAAGCCGTACCAGCTGACGGCGCCCGTGAGCAGGCTCACGAGGCGCGGCGACGCACCGATGAGCAGCGGCAGGGCCAGCAGCGCGTACACGGCGGCGTCGACGAGGGTCGCGGCGATGCGGCGGCCGATGGGCGCCGGCACGAGACCGAGGCTCGCGGCGTACGCGGGGTCGGGGATGCCGTCCTCGTCGACGCCCTCGGGACGCTTGTCGCGTCCATCGTCGATCGACCAGATCATCGGGCCCTCCTCCGCTCCGCTCGGCGACGCAGGAACGACCGGACCGACACCATCCCGAGGATCCTCGTGCGGCGGCTCGCCTCCTGCCGCATGGCTGCGACGCTGCGGTCGACATCCTTCCAGAACGCGTCGATCTCGCCGCGGTGCGGCTCACCGGGCCCGAAGACGCCGGCGTCGACGTACTCGCCGATCGCGGTCGCGCGCGACCGCGGGTAGCGCTCCTCGACGTCGGCGGCGACCTCGCGCCGTGTGACGCCCGCGGGCACGGGCAGGCCGAGGTCGACGGCCTCGTCGACCACCTGATGCCAGCCGCCTGCGAGGCGTTCGCTCTCGGTCGCGGCCTCGAACCGCCTCCGCCTGCGTCTCGCCTTCAGCAGCCCGATGACGAGGAACGGGGATGCGAGCACGAGCAGCGCGAGCAGGATGCTGCCCGCGACGGCGAGCACGACGAGCCACACGCTCGACTGCTGGTCCTCCTCGTCGTCCTGGGCCTGGTCGGGCTGCGTGTTCGGCAGCAGCTCGGCGGGCTCCTCGGGAGGCTGCGGCGGCTGCAGCACCTGTGGCCGCGGGTCGGGCTGCGGCTGCGGCTCGGGCTCGACCTGCGTGTTGTCCTCGGGCGGCGTCGGGTCGAACGGCACCCAGCCGACGCCCTGGAACGACACCTCGACCCACGCGTGCATGTCGCCGCCCGTGAGCTCGACGGCCTCGCCGCCCTCCTCGAAGCCGTCCTCGCCGGGGTAGAGGCCCATGACGACGCGCGAGGGCAGGCCGTAGAAGTCGAGCGCGAGCGCGAAGGCGGCGGCGTACTGCTCGTCGTCGCCCAGCAGCGTCTCGGCATCGAACATGTCCGAGAGCCTGCGCGCGCCGTGGCCCGACAGCGACGGCGCCTCGTCGTCGCCGACGCCGTGGCTGAAGGCGCCCTGCTGCAGCTCGGTGGCCATCGCGACGATGTTGTCGAGCGCCGTGCGCTGCGTCGAGTTCGACGACGCGAAGGCCTCGATGAGCGGCGGCACGTCGACGGCGTCGGGCATGTCGATCTCGGAGGTGGGGATGCCGGCGAGGTCCTCGATGGCGGGCACCTCGGGCACGATCGCGTCGACGGTGTACGTGTCGCCCGGTCCGAGCCCCGCCTCGGCGATGACGTTGCCGGTGGAGCCGTTGTAGGCGAGCGACGACTGCAGCGCCACGGCGTCGTCGCCGCCGAAGTCGATGCGCTCGGCGTAGCCGACGCTCGGCACCCACACGCCCGAGTACTCGCCGACCTCGACCTCGATGGTCGTGGGCGTGCCGGGCTGCGAGGTGCCGATGGCGTCGCCGACCCGTGAGAACGAGCCCGACGACGACGACTCCTGGCTGCCTGCGACGGCGAAGACCGTGCCGTCGTACCAGTCGAGCGTCGCGAGCCGCAGCCGCGATCCCTCTGGCATGCCCGAGACGGTGAGCAGCGTCGCCTCCTCGAAGTTCTTGTGCCAGCCGCGGAAGCCCGCGAGGGGGCTCGGGTAGTCGGCGAGCTCGATGGGCGGCTCGACGTCGTCGCGCAGCACCTGCCGGTTCGTGAAGGCGATCGGCAGCGCCGCGACGCTCGCGATGACGGCGGCCGCCGTCACCATGCCGACGCCGCCGATGAGACGGCGGCGCGCGAACGCCTTGCGGTTGGCGTCGTCGCGCGTGACCTCGACCTCCTCGGCGAGGTTGCGCCTGGCCGTCGCGCCGCGCCACGCGATCCACGCGATCGACGCGCAGGCGGTGACGACGCCGAGCACGATGGGCTGCGCGGCGATGCGGGTGCCGAAGGCGATGCCGACGACGAGCGCGACGACGCCGGGCAGCATGGCCCATGCGGCGCCGCGGCGCAGGCGCAGCGCCAGCACCGTCGCGATCGCCGCGCACACGAGCGTCGTGAGCATGGGCACGACGAGCAGGCTCGGGAAGCCCTGCACGGGCGGCTGCGCCGTGAGCAGCGAGCGCCAGGAGATGAACGAGCCGAGCATGAGCTCGCGCAGCCCGTCGAGCGTGGGGATGACGCCGGCGATCGTCGCGTGCCGCACCGCGAGCGCGGGGCCGAACACGACGTACGCCACGACGATGCCGGCGACGGTCACGAGCCATCCGCGCAGCGGTCGCAGCGACGTGACGACGCCCACGAGGATGCCCGCGAGCGCGCCGCCGATGCCGGCGATGAGGTAGTCGACGCCGCCGAAGACGGGACCGAACGCGAGCGTCGCCATCGACAGCACGAGCAGGATGACGGCGCAGTCGATCGCGGCCTGCCACGGCGCGCGCGGCAGCAGCGGCGGGCGCCGGTCGGCGGCGGAGGGGGCGGGTGCGCTCACTGCTCGCTCACCGCCCTCACGATGCGGGGCAGCTCGCGGATCGACGGCAGCTGCGCGAGCGTCGCGCCGCCGAGCGGCTGCACCCTGGCCTTCGTGCCCTCGACGGCCTGGATGACGAGGATGCGGGCCTGCGCCGGCAGCAGCGAGGTCGCGCGGCGCACGGTCGTGAGGTCGACGCCGGCGCCCGCGTGCAGCATGACGACCGACGCGCCCGGGTGCTCTCGGCCGATCTCCGCGGCGAGCCCGATGAGGCGCTGGTGGCGCGGGCTCCACGCGACGCCCGAGAGGCCGTCGAGCAGGCGCTTGCCGTTCACGGCGGGCAGCGCGCGGCGCGACGTGCGCACCACCACGTCCATCTCGTCGCGGATGGCCTGCAGGCCGAGCGAGCCGAGCACCGAGATCGCCGTCTCGAACTCCTCGGCGTCGCCGTAGTCGTCGGGGTTCGTCGACAGGCCGAGCGCGAGCACCGAACGACGCGTCTGCTCGAACTGGCGCACCATGAGCTGGCCCGTGCGTGCGGACGACTTCCAGTGGATGTAGCGGCGGTCGTCGCCGGCGACGTAGTCGCGCAGCGCGTGGAAGGCGATGTCGGAGTTCGTGAGGTCGCGGGTGGTGATGCCCTCGAGGTCGCGGATGAGGCCGGGCGTCGTCTCGTCGAGCTGCACGGTGCGCGGGTGCACGAAGAGCTCCACGGGCTCCGTCCACCGCACCTGCCGTCGCAGGAGCCCGAGCGGGTCGCCCTTCACCGAGCGCACGGGACCGACGCGCAGCACGGCGCGGCGCGAGGTGGGGATGGCGAAGACGTCCTCGTGCACGTCGCGCGGCTGCATGCGCGGCAGGTGGAACGCGGCGACGGCCGAGCCGACGGGCACCTCGATCGTCGCGGGCATGAGCGGGCGCGACGACGCCGAGTGGATCTCGATGCGGCCGAGCGCGCGCTCGCCGACGACGACTCGCGTGTACGCCAGGTCGAGCTCGATGCGGTACATCGTGCGACCGATGACGTACGCGACCGCGATCGCGAGCAGCACGCCGCCCGCGATGGCGATGACGACGAGCTCGGTCCACTCGAGCGCGAGGCCGGCGACGAGCGCGACGAGCGTGATGGCGAGCGCCACCCATCCGAGCCGCGTCACGGGGGCCAGCACCGGCACGGTCGCCCGGGCTCCGCGAGCGACGCCTCGCCGCACCGTGCGCACGGCCTCCGAGTCGAGCGCGGCGCGGACGCCGTCGCGAGCCGCGTGCAGCAGCGCGCGCGGCGAGCGCGGCAGGGCACGGCGCTGCCTCGGCTGCTCCTGCTCCTCCTCGACCTGCGGTGCCGGCACGCTGGGAGGCGGCACGACCTCGGTCATCCGACGAGCGCCCGCTCCTGCGGCGCCGGCACGTCGGCGATCGCACGCTCGACGACGCGCTCGCCCGTGACGCCCGAGAACTCGGCCTCGGGGTCGAGCACGATGCGGTGCGCGAGCACGGGCTGCGCCAGCGACTTCACGTCGTCGGGCAGCACGTAGTTGCGGCCGCGGCTCGCGGCCCACGCCTTGGCGGCGCGCGTGATGGCCATGGCGCCGCGCACCGAGACGCCCAGGCGCGTGTCGCTCGACTCGCGCGTGTGCTCGGTGAGCGCGGCGACGTAGTCGAGCACGGCGGCGTCGACGTGCGCCGTGGCGGCGAGGTCGATCATGTCGGCGACGACGGTCGTCGTGACGATGGGCTGCACGAGCGACGAGGCGTTGCGCTGCGATGCACCCGCGAGGATGCGCACCGTCTGCTCGCGGCCCGGGTAGCCGATCGACGTCTTCATGAGGAAGCGGTCGAGCTGCGCCTCGGGCAGGCGGTAGGTGCCGGCCTGCTCGATGGGGTTCTGCGTCGCGATGACCATGAACGGCCGGCCGACGGCGTGGGGCTCGCCGTCGACGGTGACGCGCCCCTCCTCCATGACCTCGAGCAGGGCCGACTGCGTCTTCGGGCTCGCGCGGTTGATCTCGTCGGCGAGCACGATCTGGGCGAAGATCGGGCCCTTGTGGAACTCGAAGGCCTGCGTCTTCTGGTCGTACACCGTGACGCCCGTGACGTCGGAGGGCAGCAGGTCGGGCGTGAACTGGATGCGGGTGTTCGCACCAGCGACCGTGGCCGCCATCGACTTCGCGAGCTGCGTCTTGCCCGTGCCCGGCGCGTCCTCGAGCAGCAGGTGGCCCTCGGAGAGCATGGCCGTGAAGGCGAGGGCGATCACGTCCTCCTTGCCGAGCACGACGGCACCCACGTTCGCCACGAGGCGCTGGAACGTCTCCTGGAACCATGCCGCCTGCTCGCGGGTCATCGTCATCGCCATGTGGGCGTCTCCTTCATGCTCATGGCCAGCTGACCCTCGGAGAGGTCAGGCTGACGCCGTTCCCCTGGATGGTGAACCATGCCTCGCCCGCGAACCCGGAGTAGCAGATGCGCCCCCCGCCGACGCGGTACTGCGTGCTGCCGTTCACCGAGCCGACGTTGATCGTCGCAGTCTGGAACGGGGTCGTGGCGTTGCCGTCGCTGTGGTAGCACGCGACGTCGTAGTTCCCGGACGGGAAGTCGTTCCAGTTGATCGTGAAGTATCGGCAGGTCTCGCCGTTCGCACCCGCGCAGGAGCCTGCGTGGGCGACGTCACCCTTGGTGAGGGAGACCGTCGGGTTGGCATTGGAGGTCGCACTCGCCTGCGCCTGGGTCGTCTGCGTGCCGTGGACGCCCTCTGGCTGGCCCGTCGAGGCCTGCGCCTGGATCCGCACCGTCGTGTTCGCTCCAACGTTCACGGTCTGGGATCCGCTCGCGCCGACGTTCTGCCATCCGCCCCAGCCGCCGCCCTGGTCGATGCGGATCTGCATCGAGATCGGGCGACCGTTCGCCGCCGGTGCGCTCCACGACACCGTCACCTGGTTGACCCCGCCGGTCGCGTTCGCACCCGGAGCGCCGATGGGTCCGTAGGGCGCCGCCTGCACGACGTTCGACTGTCCGCTCGCGTACGTGATGCCCTGCACCGTCGAGACTGCGCGCACCGTGATGTTCGCACCCGGCGCGTTCTGGTTCGCCACCGTCACGCGTCCGCCCGTCGCGGCGACCGTGCCGCGCTGGGTGCCGTTGACGAACACCTGGTACTGCACCTCCTCGGCACGCGCGCCGTTCGTCGGGCCGGGCTGCATCGTGATGTCGGACCACCCGTCTCCATCCGAGACGCCCGTGATCGTCGGAGCGCCCGGCGTCGTCGCGTCGCGCACGCCGTTCGACTGCGCCGACGCCTGCGACGGACCGACGTCGTTCACCGCCACGACCGTGAACGTCAGCGTCGCGCCGGCACCCGCGGGCAGCGACCCGGCACCGAACGTCGCGCGCGTCGTCGTCGCGCCCGCCACGCTCAGCGGGTTGCCGTAGGGAGCACCGTTCGAGTAGGCCTGCACCGAGTAGCTCGTGATGGCCGCGCCGTTCGACTGCGTCTCGTGCTGCGCCCAGGTGACGTGCACCTGCACGTTGCCGGGGATCGACTGGTCGCGCTCGGCGGCGACGCCCGTGACCTGGAACGGCGGGCCCGCCGGCGTCACGGCGGCGCCCGCGGGGCTCCATTCACTTGGCTCCGGCGCGTCGTTGTACGCCTGCACGCGGAACGAGTACGCCGTGCCGTTCGTGAGCCCCTGCCACACGTAGCTCGTGGCGCCACCGGGCACGATGACGGTCGGCTGCCCGTTCGCGGGCGGCGGGCTGATCTCGAGCACGTACTGCGTGATCGCCGAGCCGCGGTTCGTCGGCGTCTGCCACGTGACCGACAGCTGCGTGTCGCCGCGCTCGGCCCGCGGCGCCGCGGGCGGGTCGGGCCGCACGTCGGGGCGCGCATCGGCCGACGCGGGCGACGGGTCGGAGTCGCCGACCTCGTTCCGCGCGACGACCTGGAACTGGTACGTCTGGTCGTTCACGAGGCCCTGCAGCGTGCACGTCGTCGACGAGCAGTCCTGCGTGAACGAGCCGTCGGCGCTCTGCACCGTGTAGCCCTGGATGGCGGCGCCGTTCGACGCCGGCGCGGCCCACGCGAGCGTCACCGTCTGGTCCCCGACCGAGAGCACGTTCGGACGGATCGGCGCCTCGGGCCGACCCTTCACGTTGAGCACGATCTGCCCTGTGCGTTGCCGCTGCGCGGTCTCGGTCGCATCCTGCACCGTGTACTGCACCGTGAGGACGCCCGAGAAGTCCGCGCCCGGGGTGACGGTGACCGTCGAGCCGTCGCTCGAGACGTCACCCTGCCCGCCGACCACGGCCTGCGCGACGACGGTCAGCGGCGCCTGCCCCTCGAAGGGGTTCCAGTCGTTCGCGAGCACGTTGACGTTCGACGCGACGCCCTGCACCGCCTCGCCCGTGTCGTCGCGCACGATGGCGAGCGGCTCGTTCGAGATCACGACCGTGCCCACGACCGTGCCCTGCCTGGTGTTGCCGTTCCGGTCGGTGAGGTCGATCGTGTACGAGACCGTCGCGCCGACGTTGGCGTTCACGTCCGCCGTCAGCGTGAGCGTCTGGTCGGTCAGGTCGGCGTCGATCTGATCCGACTGCCCGCCCGCCAGCTCGTAGTCCATCTCCTCGAGGTCGCCCGGGTCGGGGTCGCGCGTCGCGGTCGTGAGGTCGAACGACACCTCGCCGTTCTGCGGCACCTGGAGCGACGCGCCGCTGAAGGTCGGCGGCACCGCCGACGACGGGCGCACGAGCAACGGGATCGACAGCACGGCCGTCGTGCCCTCGGGATCGGTCTCGCTCGTGCCGTCGGTGACCTCGAACGACAGCGTCGCGGGCCCCGTGTAGCCGAGCTCCGAGGTGTACTGCAGCGTGTCGACGTCGATGACGAGCGAGTCGCCGTTGGCGTTCGTCGCCTGCACGCGGTCGGCCGTCGTGATGCGCGGGCTGTTCTGCGAGACGGTGACCTCCTCGCTGAGCTCGAACTCGTACGAGATGCCCGACTGCACCTCGACGACGTCCTGCGACGTGAGGCGCGGCGCGGGATCGCGGGCGATCGGCACGAACACGAACGCCTGCGCCGCCTCGCCGTCGGGGTCGGTCACGCGGTAGGTGACGACCTGGAACTCCTCCGACGACGGCGTGACGCGGATGCCCTCGGCCACGACGTCGCCCGGGCCCTGCAGCACCGTCACCTCGAGCGCGTCGGGGCTGCCGTCGGGGTCGAGGTCGTTGTCGAGCACGGGCACCGAGATCGGCTCGCCCTCGACGACCTCGGCGGCAGGCACCACGTCGTCGACGGCCACCGGCGGCTCGAGCGGCGCGTCCTCGGCGACCGTCACGAGCACGACGCCCTGCGCCTCGCCGCCACGGCCGTCGTCGATGCGGTAGCGCAGCTCGTACTCCCCCGGCGCCTCGGGCGCCGTGAAGTCGACGGTGCTGCGGTCCTCGTCGATCGTGATGTCGCCGAGCTCCTCGGAGGCGTTCGAGATGCCATCGACCTGCAGCGTGAGCGCGTCGCCATCGGGGTCGAAGTCGTTCGCGAGCACCGGCACGGCCACCTGGCGGCCCGGCTGCACCGACACGGCATCGGTCTCGGCGAACGGCACCTGGTTGATCTCGGGCGGCGGCGCGATGCCGACGACGACCGCGGCCGTCGCCTCGATGCCCCAGCGATCGCGCACGCGATACGTGAACGACGTCGTGCCCGCCGTGCCCTCGTACGCCTCGTAGACGAAGAAGCCGTCGCCGGTCTCGGTGACGCGCCCCACGCCGGGCGCCTCGTCGTAGCCGACGAGCTCGACGCCGTCGCCGTCGGGATCGATGCCGTCGAGCGGGATCGGGATCGACACGAGGTTGCCCTCGACGACGCGCGCCTCGACCGTCTGCGCGATCGGCGGATCGTTGCCGGCGTCGCGCTGGATGACGGTGACGTCGATCGGCGCAGTGGCGACGTTGCCGAACTCGTCGGTGATCTCGTAGACGAGGCGCACCGACGACGGCCCGCCGACCGGCACGAAGACGCGCACCTCGTCGCCGTCGACGAACGCGCAGCCCTCGGCATCCTCGCCCGCCGTGTCGCAGCCATCCGTGCCGTCGGCGAACGTCGTCTCGACGAGCTCGCTCGACACGGTGAGCTCGAGCTCGTCGGGGCTGAAGTCGTTGTCGAGCACGGGGATCGACACGAAGTCGCCCTCGCGCACCGTCGCCGTGTCGGCGACCGCCGTCGGCGGCGTCGGCTGCACGGGCGGCTCGACGGGGATGATGACCACCTGGCCCGTCTCGGTGAATCGGCCGTTGGACACCGTGTACGAGATCGTCTGCTCCGACGTGAGTCCCTGCGCGTCGATGAGGCGCAGCACGCGTCGCTCCAGCAGCTGCGCCGTCACCGGCACGCCGTCCACCGTCACGGACTGCACCACGAGCACGCCGCCCGAGGGGTCGACGTCGTTCGCGAGCAGGTCGACGAGCGTCTCGCCGCTCTGCGGCAGCAGCGCGATGTCGCGCACCGCGACGGGGCGCGCCTCGTCGTCGGCCTCGCGCACGTCGACGCGGATCCGTGAGCTCGCCGATGCGGCACCCGCGGACACGAGGTACGGCAGGTAGTACGTGCCCGGCGTCTCGCTCGAGAGCGTCACGAGGCCGGTCTCGTCGTCGTACGTGCCCGTGACCTGCGGCGCCTGCTCCCAGGAGACCTGCGCGAGGCGAGCGTCCTGCGTGCCCGGCACGTAGTCGTTCGCGAGCGGCTCGATCGACGTCTCCTGCCCGACCGTCATCGACACGAAGTCGGCGTTGGCCGTGATCGCCGCGGTGTTGCGCTCCATGACGACGACGCCGATGGAGCCCGTCGCCGTGTCGCCGCGCGAGTCCGCCACCACCAGGTCGACCGACGTCGGCCCCGGCGATCCGGTCGCCGTGTACAGGATGCGGCCGGAGGGGTTCGACTCGATCTGGTCGCCCGTCGGGCTCGTGGCCGACTGCAGGTAGAAGTCGTCGCCGTCGGGGTCGTACCAGCCCTGCAGGCCCGGGTACTCGAACCGCGCGGTCTGCTCGATCTGGAACGACTGGTCGTACAGCCGCTCTGGCGGGCTGTTCTCCTCGGGCGTGCGCACCGCGACGACGACCGTCGCCGAGTCCGTGCCGCCGCGTCCGTCGTCGACCTCGTACTGGAACGTGATCGAGGACTCGGAGAACGAGGCCGGGATCTCGATCTGCAGCTGCGAGTCGTTCGCGATCGGCGACACCGTCACGCCCGAGGGCAGATCGGACGTCACGCGCGCCGTCAGCACGTCGCCGTCCTGGTCGGAGTCGTTCGCGAGCACGGGCAGGATCGTCGCGCGGCCCGGGCGAGCGCCGAGCTGGTCGTCGGTCGCGACCGGGGCGTGGTTCTCCTCGCTCGGCGGCGGCGTCGTCTGCTGCAGGATGTCCTCGAGCGACTCGTCCTGCTCCTCCGACTCCTCCTCGGACTCCGGGGGGATGAGGTCCTCCCAGTTGTCCACGAGCACCACCTGGTCGGTCACGAGCCACGACTGGCCGGACTCGAACTGGTTGAGCACGACCATGCCGCGGTTCACGCGGAAGACGGCGGGACCGTCGAGCCCGTCGATCGCCTCCTCGGCGTTGCGCGACGCGTCCTGGCAGGCGCGCACGAACTGGCCGGCGGACGGGAAGGCCGCGTACAGGCAGCCGCCGAGCTGCACGGGCGCGACGACCTCGCCGCCCTCGGCGCCGATCGACTGCTGCACGAGCTCGCCGACGCCCAACGGCTGCCGCAGCAGCAGCTCGCTCGTCGCCAGCACGACGCTCGACGCGGCGTCGCCCACCTGCTGCAGCACCGCATCCGCGGGCACGTCGACCGTGCGACCCGGCAGGAACAGGCGCTCGCCACCGAGCGCGACCGCCTCGTCGCCGACGAGGGTCACCGAGACGTCGTCGGCGTCGCCCAGGCCCTCGCGGCCCTGCGTCGCCGGCTCGTCGAATCCACCCTCGTCGCTCGGCTGCCATCGCAGCACGGCGCTCTGCGCCGGCGATGCCACGGCGACGCTGCCGTCGTAGCCGACCGCGAGCGCCGCGTCGTCGCCGACCTCGGCGAGCGGCTCCATCTCCTCGGCATCGAAGCCGCCGACCTCGGCGACCGGCATCGCCCACAGTCGGCCGTCGGGCTCGAGGATCGCGACGGTGCCGCCGCGCTGCTGCACCTCCACGTCGGCCGCGAGCGGCACCGTGGCGCCGAGCGTCATCGTGGCGGGGTCGATCTGCACGAGCGTGCCGTCGCCGTCGCGCAGGAACACGCTCGCGCCGTCCTGCAGCACGTCGAACGACGTGGACCCCGACGGCGCGTACACGTGGCCGTCGAGCTCCTGCGCCTGCACGTTGAGGTGACCGACCTCCGACGTCGACGTGCGGGTGACCCAGACGCCGCCGTCGTGCAGGTCGACGTCGGTCTGCGTGAAGCCCTCGTACGTGAACGCGAGGACGCCCAGCGCGATGGCTGCGGATGACACGACGGCGATGGATGCGGTCGTCTTGCGACGTCCCTTCATCCAGCGCAGCACGCCCACGACACCCCCGAGGTCTCTGACTCGACCTCACGATGATGCCCTACGTCGGGGCTCCGCTGCTGGATGGGCGCTGTGCCGCCCGAGATGTGCAAGGGCCCGGCGAGCATCGCTCGCCGGGCCCGGGGGCATCTGCGTCAGGCGCGCGAGGCCTCGTACTCCTCGAGACGACGCGCCTGCTCGGCCTCGTACTCCTCGAGCGCCTCCCGGTTGCGCTGCTTCGCACGGCGTCCGCGCCTCGCCACGATGCCGCCGAACCACACGGGCACCTCGCGCGCCACGAGGAACGTCACGATCGCAGTCGGTGCCAGCAGCAGCTGGCCCAGGTCCGAGACGCCGAGGCTCGCGAGCCCCGTGACGTCCCACACGTTCGACTGCGTCTCGAGGTACGCGCCGGCGATGTGGGCGCCGTAGGCGAGCAGCGCCACGATGAAGCCGCCGAGCACGTGCGCCCACCATCCGGCGCGGTTCACGATGATGGTCGTCAGCCAGTAGGCGACGAAGAAGACGGCGACGGGCAGCAGCCACGACGGACGCAGCCACAGCGTCTGCAGCGCCTCCTGCAGCACGAAGTCGCGGTCGAAGAGGAACTGCACCGCCAGGAACACCGCAGCGAGCAGCGCCGCGAACACGATCGTCGACAGCAGCACGACGAGGAAGCCCACGCCGCGCGCACCGCGCTTGCGCGGCGGCGTCGCGGTCTCGACGAGCACGATCGGGGTGCCCGTGGCAGCCTGCCGTGCCGTCTCGTCGTCGACCGAGATCGAGCCGAGCCGCTCGGTGCGCTGCTCGGGCGCGACCGCCGGGGCGACCGCGGTGGCCGACGCCGGCTCGTCGACCTCGAACTGCGGCTCGCCCTGCTGCTCGGGCAGCAGCGCCGTCTGCGCCTGCGTCGGCGCGGGCTCCTCGGCAGCGGGCGTCGTCGGCATCGCCTGCGTCGCCTCGGGATCGGAGAGGCCGGCGAAGGGTGCCGTGTCGGCGAGGTCGGGGCGCTGCTCGCCGCGCAGGCTCAGGCTCGGGCGACGCGGCTCGACGAGCTCGGGCGGATCGGCCGACGCACCCGTCTCCACGGCGCGCGACGAGTCGACGGCGTCCGCCGTCGACGGGTCGGCAGCGATCGGGGGCTGCTCGAGCGAGGAGTGCTCGGCCTCGGCGTCGTGCGAGGGACCCCGCAGCGTCGATGGGGCGATGACGGTCGGCTCGATCTCGCTGCCGCCGGCCTCGTCCCACGACCGCTGCCAGTCGTCGGACTCGTGCGCCGACGGCTCGGGGTCCGTGGCGTGCGCGGGGGCGTCGCCCTGCGTGGGCAGCTGCTGCGTCGGCGCGTCGCCATCGTCGACGAGCGGCTGGTGCGCGTCGTGGTCGGTCACCGACGTCGATGCGTCGTCGGCCGAGACGTTCGGCTGCACGCCGTCGTCGTCGCCGACCCGGCCGTCGCGGTTCGTCGTGTCGCTCATGCGTCGCTCCTTGGCTTCCTCAGCGCAGCGCGCTGCGCTGGTGGACGAGCCTAGCCAGGGGACACGGATGGGCCGGGGAGGCTCGCGGACCTCCGGCGGATGGGGCCAGCGGCGGCTCGGGCCCGCTTCGAGGCTCCCTTCGTTCGCACCTCGAGGAGCGGCGCTTCGCGGAGCGGTTCCCCGCGAACGCCGAAGGGCCGCGCCTCGCGGCACGGCCCTTCGGGATGGATCGGTCAGATCAGCGGTAGACGCCCGGCTCGTCGCCGAACGAGTCGCCCGAGGTGAACGAGTCGAAGTCGACGAAGTCGAGGTCGCCGTCGCCGAACGACGACGAGTCGCCGAACAGACGGTTCGGGTACCGCTCCGCCTTCGCCTCCTCGGTGGCCTCCACCTCCACGTCGCGGTACCGGTGCAGACCGGTACCCGCGGGGATGAGCTTGCCGATGATGACGTTCTCCTTGAGGCCGACGAGCTGGTCGGTGCGGCCGTTGAGCGCCGCCTCCGTGAGCACCTTCGTCGTCTCCTGGAACGAGGCGGCCGACAGCCACGACTCCGTCGCGAGCGACGCCTTCGTGATGCCCATGACCTCCTGGCGGGCCGACGCGGTCTTCTTACCCGAGGTCAGCGCAGCACGGTTGAGGTCGTTGTACCGCGCACGGTCGACGAGCTCGCCCGGCAGCAGGTCGGTCTCGCCGTGGTCGACGACGGTGACCTTGCGGAGCATCTGACGGACGATGACCTCGATGTGCTTGTCGTGGATCGGCACACCCTGCGAGCGGTACACGTCCTGCACGCCGGACACCAGGTGCTTCTGCACCTCGCGCACGCCGCGCACGCGCAGCACCTCCTTGGGGTCGATCGCGCCGACCTGGAGCTGCTCGCCCTGCTCGACGTGGTCGCCGTCCTGCACCATGAGCGTCGCACGACGCAGCACCGGGTAGGCGATCTCGTCGCTGCCGTCGTCGGGGACGATGACGATGCGCTTCGCCTTCTCGTCCTCCTCGATGCGCACGCGGCCTGCGGCCTCGGCGATCGGGGAGGCGCCCTTGGGCGTGCGGGCCTCGAAGAGCTCCGTCACGCGGGGCAGACCCTGCGTGATGTCGCTCGCGCCCACCGAGCCACCGGTGTGGAACGTACGCATCGTGAGCTGCGTGCCGGGCTCGCCGATCGACTGCGCCGCGATGATGCCGACGGCCTCGCCGATGTCGACGAGCTTGCCCGTCGCCAGCGAACGGCCGTAGCAGGCAGCGCAGACACCCGTCGTCGACTCGCAGGTCAGGACCGAGCGGACCTTGACCTCCTCGACGCCGGCCGCGATGACCGCGTTGATCTGCACGTCGCCGAAGTCGGCGCCTGCAGCCGCGAGCACCGTGCCGTCGGGAGCGACGACGTCGGCAGCGAGCGTGCGGGCGTACACCGACGACTCCACGTTCTCGCCGCGCACCAGCACGCCGTCGATCGTCTCGCCGATGGGCATGTCGAGACCGCGCTCGGTGCCGCAGTCCTCCTCGCGGATGATGACGTCCTGCGACACGTCGACGAGACGACGCGTGAGGTAGCCCGAGTCGGCGGTACGGAGGGCCGTGTCCGCCGAGCCCTTGCGAGCACCGTGCGTGGCGATGAAGTACTCCGCCACCGACAGCCCCTCGCGGTACGAGGAGATGATCGGACGGACGATGACCTCGCCCTTCGGGTTCGTCACGAGACCGCGCATGCCGGTGATGTTGCGGACCTGGATCCAGTTGCCGTTGGCGCCTGCCGTGACCATGCGGTAGATGGAGTTGTTCTCGTCGAACGCCTCCTGCGTGGCCTTCTGCACCTCGTTCGTGGCGTTGGTCCACAGCTCGGTGAGGTCCTGACGACGCTCGGCATCGGAGATGAATCCGTTGTCGAACTGGTCCTGCACCTTCTGCGCCGCGTCCTCGGCCCTGGCGACGATCGCCTTCTTGTCCTTCGGCGTGATGACGTCGGACAGGGCGACCGAGATGCCCGACCGCGTGGCCCAGTGGAAGCCGGCGTCCTTGATCTTGTCGAGCGTCTCCGCCACGACGACCTTCGGGTACCGCTCCGCGAGCGCGTTCACGATCTGCGAGATGACCGGCTTGGTCGTCGCCTCCTGCACGAACGGGAAGTCCGCGGGGAGCGTCTCGGCGAACAGGGCACGGCCCAGCGACGTCTCGAGCAGGAACGGCTCGCCGTCGACGAAGCCCTCGGGACGGTCCTGCTCACGGAAGTGCAGGTCGTCGATGCGGATCTTCACCAGCGCGCCGAGGTCGAGCGAGCCCTGGTCCATCGCCATGATCGCCTCGGCGACCGACGAGAACGCACGACCCTCACCCGTCGCGCCCGGCTTCACCGTCGTGAGGTGGTGCAGACCCGACACGATCTCGTGCGTGGGCAGCGTCACCGGACGGCCGTCGGACGGCTTCAGGATGTTGTTCGACGCCAGCATGAGGATGCGGGCCTCGGCCTGCGCCTCCACCGACAGGGGAAGATGCACGGCCATCTGGTCGCCGTCGAAGTCGGCGTTGAACGCCGAGCAGACGAGCGGGTGCAGCTGGATGGCCTTGCCCTCGACGAGCAGCGGCTCGAACGCCTGGATGCCGAGACGGTGCAGCGTGGGCGCACGGTTCAGCAGCACGGGGCGCTCGGAGATGATCTCCTCGAGCACGTCCCACACCTGCGGCTTCGAACGCTCCACCATGCGCTTGGCGTGCTTGATGTTCTGCGAGTGCTGCAGGTCGATCAGGCGCTTGATGACGAACGGCTTGAACAGCTCGAGCGCCATCTGCTTCGGCAGGCCGCACTGGTGCAGCTTGAGCTGCGGGCCGACGACGATGACCGAACGGCCCGAGTAGTCGACGCGCTTGCCCAGCAGGTTCTGGCGGAACCGGCCCTGCTTGCCCTTCAGCATGTCCGAGAGCGACTTCAGCGCGCGGTTGCCCGTGCCCGTGACGGGACGGCCACGACGACCGTTGTCGAACAGGGCGTCGACCGCCTCCTGCAGCATGCGCTTCTCGTTGTTCACGATGATCTCGGGAGCACCGAGGTCGAGCAGGCGACGCAGACGGTTGTTGCGGTTGATGACGCGACGGTAGAGGTCGTTCAGGTCGGAGGTCGCGAAGCGGCCACCGTCGAGCTGCACCATCGGGCGCAGCTCCGGCGGGATCACCGGCACGACGTCGAGCACCATCGCAGCCGGGCTGTTGCCCGTCTGCAGGAACGAGTTCACGACCTTGAGGCGCTTGATCGCACGGATCTTGCGCTGGCCCTTGCCCTCGGCGATCTCGAGGTGCAGGTTCTCGGCCTCGGTCTTGAGGTCGAACGCGAGCAGGCGACGCTTGATCGCCTCCGCACCCATGTGGCCCTCGAAGTAGTCGCCGAAGCGGTCGACGAGGTCGTGGAAGACGGCGTCCTCGGGCTTCAGGTCGCCGACCTTCAGCGAGCGGAAGTCGTCGAACACGCGCTCGAGGTGCGCGATCTGCTCGTCGGTGCCCTTGCGGATCTGCGCCATCTCGCGCTCGCCCGCGTCGCGGACCTTGCGCTTCTGGTCGGCCTTCGCGCCCTCCTCCTCGAGCTGGGCGACGTCGGTCTCCAGCTGCTGCAGGCGGTCGGCGATGGCCGAGTCGCGGCGCTTCTCGAGCTCCGCCATCTCGAGGCGGATCTCCTGCTCGATGCCGGGCAGGTCCTCGTGACGGCCGTCCTCGTCGATCTCGATGATCATGTACGCCGCGAAGTAGATGACCTTCTCGAGGTCCTTCGGCGCCATGTCGAGGAGGTAGCCGAGACGGCTCGGCACGCCCTTGAAGTACCAGATGTGCGTGACGGGGGCGGCGAGCTCGATGTGGCCCATGCGCTCACGGCGCACCGACGACTTCGTGACCTCGACACCGCAGCGCTCGCAGACGATGCCCTTGAAGCGCACGCGCTTGTACTTGCCGCACGAGCACTCCCAGTCCCGCGAGGGACCGAAGATCTGCTCGCCGAACAGCCCGTCCTTCTCGGGCTTCAGCGTGCGGTAGTTGATGGTCTCCGGCTTCTTCACCTCGCCGTACGACCACTTGCGGATGTCCTCCGCAGTGGCCAGGCCGATCCGGAGCTCATCGAACGTGGTTGCGTCGATCAATGTTGTTCCCTTGGCTGAATCTTCGTAGCGGGCCGGATCAGATCTCGTCGATCGACGAGAGCTCCGGGCGCGAGATGTTGATGCCGAGCTCCTCGGCGGTGCGGAGGGCCTCGTCCTCGTCGTCACGCAGCGTGACGACCTCGCCGGCGGCGTTGAGCACCTCGACGTTCAGGCAGAGCGACTGCATCTCCTTCATGAGCACCTTGAAGGACTCGGGGATGCCGGGGTCGTGGATGTTCTCGCCCTTGACGATCGCCTCGTACACCTTCACGCGGCCGACGATGTCGTCGGACTTCACCGTGAGGAGCTCCTGGAGCGTGTACGCAGCGCCGTATGCCTCGAGCGCCCACACCTCCATCTCGCCGAAGCGCTGGCCACCGAACTGCGCCTTGCCGCCCAGCGGCTGCTGGGTGATCATCGAGTACGGACCCGTCGAGCGCGCGTGGATCTTGTCGTCGACGAGGTGGTGCAGCTTCAGGATGTACATGTAGCCGACCGAGATCGGGTACGGGTACGGCTCGCCCGAGCGACCATCGAACAGACGGGCCTTGCCCGAGCCGTCGATGAGACGGTCGCCGTCGCGCGTCGGGAGCGTCGAGTCGAGGAGACCGATGATCTCCTCCTCCGTCGCACCGTCGAACACGGGGGTGGCGACCTTCGTGCCGGGGCCGGCCTTGAGGATCTCCTTGGGCAGGTTCTTCGCCCACGCCGCCTTCGCGTCGGCATCCCAGCCCGTCGCCGCGATCCACCCGAGGTGGGTCTCGAGCACCTGGCCGAAGTTCATGCGCTTCGGGATGCCCAGCGGGTTCAGGACGATGTCGACCGGCGTGCCGTCGGGGAGGAACGGCATGTCCTCCTCGGGCAGGATCTTCGCGATGACGCCCTTGTTGCCGTGACGGCCGGCGAGCTTGTCGCCCTCGGTGATCTTGCGCTTCTGCGCGATGTAGACCACGACCTTCTCGTGCACGCCCGAGCCCAGCTCGTCGTCGCCGTCCTCCGCGTTGAAGTGCTTCACCGCGATGACGGTGCCCTGCTCGCCGTGGGGCACCTTGAGCGACGTGTCGCGCACCTCGCGGCTCTTCTCGTTGAAGATCGCGCGGAGCAGGCGCTCCTCTGCCGACAGCTCGGTCTCGCCCTTCGGCGTGACCTTGCCGACGAGGATGTCGCCGGGGCGGACCTCGGCGCCGATGCGGATGATGCCGCGCTCGTCGAGGTCTGCCATCAGGTCGAGGCTGACGTTGGGGAGGTCACGCGTGATCTCCTCCTTGCCGAGCTTCGTGTCGCGGGCGTCGACCTCGTACTCCTCGATGTGGATGGACGAGAGCACGTCCTCCTTCACGAGGTTCTGGCTGAGGATCATGGCGTCCTCGTAGTTGTGGCCCTCCCACGGCATGAACGCCACGAGGAGGTTCTTGCCGAGCGCCAGCTCGCCGTTCTCGGTCGCGGGACCATCGGCGATGACCTGGCCGACCTCGACGCGGTCGCCCGCCGAGACGATGACGCGCGTGTTGTACGACGTGCCCTGGTTCGAGCGGTCGAACTTGCGCAGGTAGTACGTCTGCGTGCCGCCCTCGTCGAGCTGCACCGTGACGACGTCCGCCGAGACCTCGGCGATGACGCCGGCCTTGTCGGCCGTCACCACGTCGCCGGCGTCGATGGCCGCGAAGCCCTCCATGCCGGTGCCGACGAGCGGCGAGTCGCTGCGGAGCAGCGGCACGGCCTGACGCTGCATGTTCGCACCCATGAGGGCGCGGTTCGCATCGTCGTGCTCGAGGAACGGGATGAGGCTCGTCGCGACCGACGCCATCTGGCGCGGCGAGACGTCCATGTAGTCGATGCCCTCGGGGCCGATGAGCTCGACCTCGCCGCCCTTCTTGCGGGCGATGATCTTCTCGGTCGTCAGACGGCCCTTGGCGTCGAGCGGCGAGTTCGCCTGCGCGATGACGTGCTCGTCCTCCTCGGAGGCGGTGAGGTAGTCGATCTGCTCGGTGACGACGCCACCGACGACGCGGCGGTACGGCGTCTCGATGAAGCCGAACGCGTTGATGCGGCCGAACGTCGCGAGACGACCGATGAGGCCGATGTTCGGGCCTTCCGGGGTCTCGATCGGGCACATGCGGCCGTAGTGCGAGGGGTGCACGTCTCGCACCTCGACGCCTGCGCGCTCACGCGACAGACCACCGGGGCCGAGCGCCGACAGCGTGCGCTTGTGGGTCAGGCCCGCGAGCGGGTTGTTCTGATCCATGAACTGCGACAGCTGCGACGTGCCGAAGAACTCCTTGATCGCCGCCGACACGGGCCGGACGTTGATCAGGGTCTGCGGCGTGATCGCCTCGATGTCCTGCGTCGACATGCGCTCGCGCACGACGCGCTCCATGCGAGCCAGACCCGTGCGGACCTGGTTCTGGATGAGCTCGCCGACCGCGCGGATGCGGCGGTTGCCGAAGTGGTCGATGTCGTCGGTGTCCAGGCGGATGTCGACGGCCTCGCCCTTGCGGACGCCCGGCAGGGTGGTCTCCTGGGCGTGCAGCGCGACGAGGTACTTGATGGTCGCGACGATGTCGTCGACCGAGAGCACCGAGTCGCTCATGGGCACGTCGATGCCGAGCTTGCGGTTGACCTTATAGCGGCCGACCTTCGCGAGGTCGTAGCGCTTCGGGTTGAAGTAGAAGTTGTCGAGCAGCGCGCGCGCAGCCTCGGCAGCGACCTGCTCGCCCGGACGGAGCTTGCGGTAGATGTCGCGGAGGGCGTCCTCCTTCGACATCACCGGGTCCTTCTCGAGCGTCGCGAGGATCGACTCGTAGCCGGCGAACTCGCGAGCGATGTCCTCGGTCTCGAGACCCAGCGCCTTGAGGAAGATCGTGACCGACTGCTTGCGCTTGCGGTCGATGCGCACGCCGACGGCGTCGCGCTTGTCGATCTCGAACTCGAGCCATGCACCACGGCTCGGGATGACGCGAGCCGAGTAGACGTCCTTGTCGGAGGTCTTGTCGAGCGTGCGCTCGAAGTAGACGCCCGGCGAACGCACGAGCTGGGACACGACGACACGCTCGGTGCCGTTGATGATGAACGTGCCCTTCTCGGTCATGAGCGGGAAGTCGCCCATGAAGACCGTCTGCGACTTGATCTCGCCGGTCTCGTGGTTCATGAACTCGGCGGCCACGTAGAGGGGCGCCGCATACGTCTTCGAGCGCTCCTTGCACTCGTCGATCGTGTACTTCGGCTCCTCGAGGGACGGCTCCGAGAAGGAGAGCTGCATCTTCTCGCCGAGGTCCTCGATGGGCGAGATCTCCTCGAAGATCTCCTCGAGGCCGGACTGGCGGGAGACGTCGTCGCGTCCCTCCGCGTCGGCTGCGGCCAGGCGATCCTGCCAAGCCTTCGAGCCGATGAGCCACTCGAAGCTCTCGGTCTGGAGAGCGAGAAGGTCGGGGACCGTCAGGGTCTCGGGGATCTTCGCGAAGCTCAGTCGGGCGGCGCTGCGCCCGGTGATGGCATCTGCCAAGGTGACTACCTCCGTGCCGCATGCGGGTTGCAGCCGCTGCGGGTCGACGTCGTAAGGTGAGTTGCCATCCGGCCCCGATGAAGCGCTCGAGAGCGCACGCCGACCGCAATATGAGGGCATGGGGAAGCCAGAGGCAAACTCCTACGATACGCCCGGGCGATTCGCGTGTCCACTCCCGGCGTGTCTCGCGATCGGGATCCGCGTGCGCTGACGGCGAACGGCGGAGGTCGCGATCGGCGCCGTCCTGCCCCGATCGGCCGCCTTCTGCAGCGATTGGCCACTTCCTGCGCCGATTGGCCACTTCCCGCGGCGATTGGCCAGTTCCTGCGCCGAATGGCCGCCTCTCGCGGCGATTGGCCACTTCCTGCGGCGATTGGCCACGTCGTGCAGGTGTCCGCCGGGCGATTGGTCCACAACTGGACCAATCGGCCGCCGACCCCCTTCGATGACGACCCCGCGCGTGCACCCGGCAGGATGGGAGCGTGTCCGCACTCCCCTCGACGACGCTCTCGAACGGCATGCACGCCGAGATGCGCTTCTCGGGCGACGGCGGCTACCAGCTCGTCGTCGACGGCACGCCCCAGTCGCACGTCGATCCCGAGCGCCCCGAGCTGCTCGTCTACGAGTACGTGCAGCGCATCGGCCACGTGCTCGACGCCATGCGCCCCGGCCCGCTCACGGCCGTACACCTCGGCGCCGGCGCCCTCACGCTCCCCCGCTACGTCGCACGCACGCGTCCCGGCTCGCGTCAGCAGGTCATCGAGCTCGAGCCCGGCATCGTCGAGATCGTGCGCGAGGTCGCGCCGCTGCCGCGCGAGGCGAGCATCCGCATCCGCTACGGGGATGCGCGCGCCGTGCTCGAGCGCTTGCCCGGTGGGCTCATGGGCGCGTGCGACCTCGTCATCGTCGACGTCTTCGCCGGCTCGCAGACCCCGGCGCACGTGACGTCGGTCGAGTTCCACGAGCGCGTGCGCGCGCTGCTCGCGCCGGGCGGCGTGCTGTGCGTCAACCTCGCCGACGGCCGCGAGCTGCGCTTCGTGCGCTCGCAGCTCGCGACGCTCGCGCACGTGCACGAGCACGTCGCGGCGATCGCCGACACCGGGTTCCTCAAGGGCCGCCGCTACGGCAACCTCGTCGCCGTCGCCTCCGACGAGCCGCTGCGGCTCGATGGCGTGCCCGCGGCGCTGCAGCGCGACCCGTGGCCCGCGAAGGTCGTCGAAGGCTCCGAGCTGCGCCGCTTCGCATCGAGCGGCGCCATCGTGACCGACGCGACGGCGCTGCCGTCGCCGCCGCCGAACCGGTCGGTGTTCGGCTAGCGGCACTCCCCTTCCCACGAGCTCGCCATGAGTCTCGGATGCGTCGGGCGATGCGCGCGGATCGCGTCGGTGGTCGGGTGCAGGATGTGCGCATGCATGCGGTGCTCGGCTTCGACGTGACGACGTTGCGTCCGACGGTCGACGTCGCCGCCGCGACGGCCCGCATCGACGCCATCGGGCTGTCGCGGGCGATGGCCGACCTCGCCGAGCGGGCCTGGCTGCTGCTCGCCGTCGGCCGCATCGACGAGGCGTCGGGCAGCGCCGCGCGGGCGCTCATGGTCGCGCGAGCGACGGGCGATCGGCGCGAGAGCGCGCGCATGCGCCTGCTGCGCGCCGCGATCGCCGTCGGCGGCGGCCAGCTGGTCGCAGCGCTGCGCGACTGCGACTCCGTGGTCGACGAGGCGCGCGCGTCGGGGTGGGATGCCGTGCTCGCCGAGGCGCTGCACGAACGCGGCGTCGCGCGCTTCGCCGCGCAGCGCTGGCGCGAGGCGGCCGACGACCTCGGCGAGTCGCTCGCGCTGCTGCGCGCCGCGCAGGAGACGTCCGGCGACCTCGCCGCGGCCGGCGAGGTCGATGCGACGGGCGACGCGGCACGGGCGGAGGCGATCGACGCGGCCGAGGTGTCGCTGCTCGTCGCGCTCGACCGCGCGGATCGCGCCGAGGGCGCGGCGGGGCGGGCGCGACCGACGCATCCGCTGTTCGGCGGGCGCTGACCGCTCCGCACCTGCGCGCGTACCCCGTTCGCGACGCTCGACGACGGATTGCGTCGCGTGTGTTGCGCAGGGGTCACGGATCGGTGACGATCCGATCTCGCGACCACCGGATCCATTGCCTCGGCCGCATCCGCACACCTACGCTCCTGGAAACCGAGCGCCCGACGCGCGGCGCCCAGCCCCAAGGAGCACCGATGGCACGACGACCCATCCGCATCCTCGCGAGCCGCGCAGGCTCGCAGGCGATCACGAGCGAGCTCACGCGTCGCGGCTTCCTCGCCGTCGCGGCCGGCTCGGGCGCCACGGCCTTCCTCGCGGCATGCTCCGGCCCCTCCACGAGCGAGGCGCCCGCCGCGACCGGCGGCGCCCTCGAGGATGCGCTCGCCATCTACACGTGGGGCGACTACGACGCCCCCGAGACCCTCACCGAGTTCACCGACGCCGAGGGCCCGCAGATCACCCTCGACTCCTACTCGTCGAACGAGGAGATGATCGCGCGCCTCGTCGCCGCCAACGGCACGTCGGGCTTCGACGTCATCGTGCCGACGGGCGTCTTCATCCCGCAGCTCATCGAGCAGGGCCTCATCCAGGAGCTCAACCTCGACCTCATCCCCAACCTCGCGAACCTCGACCCCGCGTTCGCCGGGCAGGACTGGGACCCCGAGAACGCCTACTCGATCTGCAAGGACTGGGGCACGACCGGGTTCGTGTTCGACTCCACCGTCATCACGCGCGACCTCGTGACGTGGGAGGACTTCCTCGACGCCGCCCAGAACGAGGCGAGCGGTCGCACGAGCCTGCTCGACGCGCCCGAGGACCTCACGGGCCTCTACTTCTGGGCCAACGGCATCCCGTGGACGACGACCGACGCCGCCGACCTCGACGCCGCCGAGGACTTCCTCGTGAACACGCTCGCGCAGCACATCTCGGCCTTCGACTCGTACCCGGGCTCCGGCGCGATGCAGCAGGGCACGCAGGTGCTCATGCAGTGCTGGAACGGCGACGCTCGGCTCGGCATCCTCGAGTCCGAGGACCCCGACCGCTGGCAGTGGCGCCTCGGCGCCCCGGACACCGAGCTGTGGATGGACAACTGGTGCATCCCCGTCGGCGCACCCCACCCCGAGGCCGCGCACGCGTTCATCGACTACGTGCTCGACCCGACGGTGTCCCTGCAGGAGCTCGACTACATCGGCTACCACACGGGCGTCGCCGGCATCGAGGAGGCCGCGACCGCCGAGGGCCTCGAGCGCACCGACATCGTGTTCTTCACGCCCGAGCAGCTCGAGACGATGCACAACGGCGAGGTCAACGAGGCGCAGCCGCGCGGCGTCGAGATCTGGAACGCCATGAAGGCAGCGGCGGGCCAGTAGGCATGACCGACACCGCCGCCCAGGCAGCCCTGCACGCCGCCGCCGAGGCGCACGCGGGCGACGTCACGCTCACCGGCGTCACCAAGCGGTACGGCGACGCCGTCGCGGTCGACGGCCTCGACCTGCGCATCGCGCAGGGCGAGTTCCTGTCGCTGCTCGGCCCGTCGGGCTGCGGCAAGACGACGACGCTGCGCATGATCGCCGGCTTCGAGGAGCCCGACGCAGGCGACATCCGCATCTCGGGAGCCTCGGTCGTGGGCGTGCCGCCGCACAAGCGGCACGTCAACACCGTCTTCCAGCAGTACGCGCTCTTCCCGCACCTCACGGTCGCCGAGAACGTCGCCTTCGGGCTGCGTCGCACGCGCGTGCCGCGGTCGGAGCTCGGCGGCCGCGTCGTCGAGGCGCTCGACATGGTGCGGATGCGGTCGTTCGCCGATCGCAGGCCCACCGCGCTCTCCGGCGGCCAGCAGCAGCGCATCGCCCTCGCGCGCGCCCTCGTGAACCGGCCGTCGGTGCTGCTGCTCGACGAGCCGCTGTCGGCGCTCGACCGGCAGCTGCGCGAGGAGATGCAGGTCGAGCTGAAGCTGCTGCAGGCCCGACTCGGCACGACGTTCGTGTTCGTCACCCACGACCAGGGCGAGGCGCTCTCGATGAGCGACCGCATCGCCGTCATGCGCGCGGGCCGCATCGAGCAGCTCGCCGACGCCGACACCGTCTACGGCTCCCCCGCATCCGCCTACGTCGCCGGCTTCATCGGCAGGCAGAACTTCTTCACGGGCACGGCCTCTGGCGCGCTCGTGGAGGCCGACGGCGTCAGGCTGCGCGGCACCACCGACCTCGTGGCGGGCACGCGCGTGCGCGCCGCGATCCGCCCCGAGGCCGTGACGTTGGCCGCGGGCGAGGATGCGGGCGAGAACCGCATCGTCGGCAGGCTCGTGGGCATCAGCCACCTCGGCGAGTCGATGCAGTTCATCGTCGAGTCGGGCCGCCACTCCATCGTCGTGCTCACGCCGCGCCCCACGGCGCCGCGGGTCGAGCCCGGCGAGGCCGTGACGCTGTCGTGGTCGCCCGCCGACGTCGCCGTCTTCCCCGACGAGACCGCCGCGCCCGTCGAGGAGCCCTCGGCGTGACGGCTCTCGGCTCCGCGCCGCGACGCGCCGCGACGCCCCCGCCGCGTCGGCGCCTGCGCGCCCCCTCGTTCCTGCTGGCGCTGCCCGCCTGGTTCTGGCTGCTCGTCTTCTTCGTCGCGCCGGTCGGCCTCGTGCTCTACTACTCGTTCGGCTACAAGCCGAGCCTGTTCGAGACCGTCGCGACCGATCGGCTGTCGTTCGACCGCTACCTCGAGGCGCTCTCGCCGACCTTCGCCTCCGTGTTCCTGAACACGCTGTGGGTCGGGGTGATCGGCACGATCCTGTGCCTCGTCATCGCGATGCCCGCCGCGTACTGGATCGCCACGAAGGTGCCCGCGCATCGTCGCGGCCTCATGCTGGGCCTCGTGCTCGTGCCGTTCTGGACGAACTTCCTCGTGCGCACCATCGGCTGGCGCGTCATGCTGGCCCCCGAGGGCTTCCTGTCGGAGTGGATGGTGAGCCTCGGGCTCGGCCCGATCGAGCTGCTCAACACCCGCGGCGCCGTGCTCATCGGCGTCGTCTACAACTACCTGCCGCTCATGATCCTGCCGCTCTACGTCGCGTTCGACCGCGTCGAGGGGCCGCTGCGCGAGGCGAGCAAGGACCTCGGCGCCGACCGCGTGCGCACCTTCCTCACCGTGACGCTGCCGCTCGCGCGCCCCGGCATCGTCGCGGGCGTGCTGTTCGTCTACATCCCGCTCATGGGCGACTACATCACGGCGACCGTGCTCGGTGGCGCGCAGGGCACGATGGCGGGCCAGCTCGTCGCGAGCCAGTTCCAGACGGCGCAGAACTGGGCGCTCGGCTCGGCGATGGCCGTCGTGCTCATCCTCACGACCGTGCTGTCGGCCGTCGTCGCGGCGGCGATGCTGTGGCTCGTGACGTGGCCGGTGCGGTTCGCGACGCGCCTGCGGATCGGAGGCGCATCGTGACCGCTCCCGTCGTGCGACGCCGTCGCCGCCCCGTGACCGACGTGCTGCTGTCGGTGTGGGGCTGGCTCGTCATGGCCTTCCTCTTCGCACCCATCCTCGTGATCGTCGTCTACTCGTTCAACGACGGGCGCCTGCTGTCGGCCTGGGGCGGCTTCGGCTTCTCGGCGTACGAGGCGGCGTTCGCGAACCGGCAGATCGTGGCGACGGTGCTCGTGACCATCCGCGTCGCGATCTGGTCGGCGCTGCTCGCGACCGTGCTGGGCACGATGGCGGGCATCGCGCTCGCACGTCGCCCCGGCAGGTGGACCGTGTGGTTCACGGCGCTGCTGCTGCTCGTGACCGTGACGCCCGAGATCGTGGATGCCGTCGCCCTGCTGCCGTGGTTCGTGCAGCTGGGCACCGAGCTGGGCATCACGATCCTCAACGACGGCATCGTGCGCCTCGCGATCGGCTCGTCGCTCTTCTCGACCGCCGTCGTCGCCTACCTCGTGCGCTCGCGGCTCGTGGGCATGGACGAGCACCTCGAGCACGCGGCGACCGACCTGTACGCGACGCCGTTCCAGGCGCTCACGCGCGTGACGCTGCCGCTCACGGCGCCCGCCGTGCTGTCGGGATTCCTGCTGTCCTTCACGCTCAGCCTCGACAACACGATCATCGCGGCGTTCGTCTCGGTGCAGGGATCGACCCCGTGGCCCGTCTACATCCTCGGCTCCGTGCGGTCGGGGCTGCGGCCCGAGATCGCCGCGATGTCGACGGTCATGCTCGTGCTGACGCTGCTCGTGCTCGTGCTCGTCGCCATCGTGCTGCGCCGCTCGGGCGACTCGACGGCGCAGATCGCCCGCACGATGACCGGCGGCTGACGCCGATCGACGCGGGCCCCGGCGCCGGACGGCGCCACCCCTCGACGCGGCCGCGCATGCGGTCGCAGGATGCACACGACGAAAGGCGGATCACATGGTCGACGCGATCTTCACGAACGGACCCATCTTCACCGCCGACGCCGCAGGGTCGTGGGCGACGTCGCTCGCGGTGTCGGGCGACCGCATCGTCGCGGTGGGCCACGACGACGTGCTCGACCTGCGCACCGCATCCACCGAGATCGTCGACCTGCGCGGACGCCTGCTGACCCCCGGCTTCGTCGACAGCCACGTGCACCCCGCATGGGGCGGCCTCGACATGCTGCGCTGCGACCTCGCCGGCACCGACGTGTCGCGCGACGCCTACCTCGCGACCATCGCGGCGTACGTCGCGGAGCACGCGCACGAGCCGTGGCTGCTCGGCGGCGGCTGGGCCATGGCGGCGTTCCCGGGCGGCACGCCCCTGGCCGCCGACCTCGACCGGATCGTGCCCGACCGGCCCGCGTTCCTCACGAACCGCGACGGGCACGGCGCGTGGGCGAACTCGGTGGCGCTGCGCATGGCGGGCATCACGGCATCCACGCCCGACCCCGCCGACGGCCGCATCGAGCGCCTCGCCGACGGCTCGCCGAGCGGCACGCTGCACGAGGGTGCCATGACGCTCGTGAACCGCCTCATCCCCGTCGAGTCGCCCGAGCGGATGCGCGAGGCGCTGGTCGTGGCGCAGCGGTACCTGCACTCGCTCGGCGTCGTCGGCTGGCAGGACGCGATCCTCGGCGACTACGGCGACGCCCCGAACCCTGGCCCGACGTACCTCGCGCTCGCCTCCGCGGGCGAGCTCACGGCGCGGGTGCGCGGGGCGCTGTGGTGGGAGCGCGGACGCGGCGTCGAGCAGATCCCCGAGCTCGTCGAGCGCCGCGAGGCGTGGACGGCGGGCACGTTCACGTCGACGAGCGTGAAGATCATGCAGGACGGCGTCGCCGAGAACTTCACCGCCGGCATGCTCGAGCCCTACTGCGACGGCCACGGGCATGCGACGACGAACGACGGGCTGTCGTTCCACGACCCCGCCGTGCTCGCCGAGGCGCTGCCCGAGCTCGAGCTCCTCGGCTTCCAGGCGCACTTCCACGCCATCGGCGACCGCGCCGTGCGCGAATGCCTCGACGCCGTCGCCGCCGCACGCGCGGCGAACGGATGGGTCGACTCGCGGCCGCACATCTCGCACATCCAGGTCGTGCACCCCGCCGATCGGCCGCGCTTCCGGCAGCTCGGCGTCGCCGCCAACATGCAGATGCTGTGGGCCGTGTTCGAGGACCAGATGCTCGACCTCACGATCCCGTTCCTCGGCGGCGAGGACGCCGCTCGCGTCGGCTGGCAGTACCCATTCGCGTCGCTCGCCGCCGCCGGTGCGACGCTCGCGGCGGGATCCGACTGGTCGGTGTCGACGCCCGACCCGTGGGCGGCGATCCACGTGGGCGTGAACCGCACCGAGCCGGGCACGGTCGGCGCGCGGCCGTTCCTGCCGTCGGAGGCGCTGCCCCTGCCCACCGCGCTCTCGGCGTACACGGCAGGCTCGGCATGGCTGAACCGTTGGGAGTCGGGCGTGCTGGCCCCGGGCCGTCTCGCCGACCTGGCGATCGCATCCCGCGACCCGTTCGCGGGCGCATCCGACGAGATCGGCGACACCGCGAACGACGAGACCTGGGTCGGCGGCCGCCGCGTCTACGTGCGGGAGTGACGCCCCGACCGCGACGTGGCTGCACGTCGCTCGGTCGCCTCCTGTCGCCGAAGGGTCGCTCGGTGCCGGTGAGTGGTCGGTCGATGCGCGTGCGCGGTCAGCAGATGTCGCCGACACGCCGCCGAGACGACATCTGCTGACCACTGTGGGACTCACGACGGCGACGGATCCGCTCTCGCGAGCACCGCATCCATCGCGAGGGCATCCGATGCCGTGATCTCCGGCACACGCACGAGCACCTAGTGCGCGGAGTAGCCGCCATCGACCAGGTGGTAGCTGCCGGTGATGAACGACGCCTCGTCGCTCAGCAGGAACAGCGTGAGCGCCGCGACCTCGGCGTCGGTGCCGAGGCGCTTCGACGCGTGCTCGGCCTCGAGCGCCGCGATGGCCTCGGCCGACAGGGACGCGCGCAGCAGGGGCGTGTCGATGAAGCCGGGGCCGACCGCGTTGGTGCGCACGCCGTCGGCGGAGTACTCGAGCGCGGCGACCTTCGTGAGGCCGTCGAGCGCGTGCTTCGTGGCGACGTAGGCCGAGTTCTCGGCGATGCCGACGGTGCCGAGCACCGACGCCATGTTCACGATCGCGCCGCCGCCCGCCGCGACCATGGCGGGCAGCTGGGCGCGCAGGCCGTAGAAGACGCCGTCGAGGTTGACGGCGCGCACGCGATCCCACGCCTCGATCTCGTAGTCGCCGATCCGCGCCGCGGGGGCGCCGATGCCGGCGTTGTTCACGGCGAGGTGCAGCGCGCCGAACGTCTCCTGCGCGAAGGCGACGGCGGCCTGGGCCTCGTCGGGCTTCGCGGCGTTCTGCGCGAACGCGGCGGCCTCGCCGCCCGCGGCGACGATCGCGTCGGCGACGCCCTGCGCCGCATCCAGACGGATGTCCGTCACGACGACCTTCGCACCCTCTGCCGCGAGCCTGCGCGAGATCTCCGCACCGATGCCGCTGCCGCCGCCGGTGACGATCGCGACCTTGCCTTCGAACCTGGCCATGTGCCGGCCCCTCTTTCCCTTGCTGGAGCGAGCGGGTGCCGATCGGCGCCCGGGAGGTCGGGGCGCGGGTCCGGCGAGCGGCGCGAGGTGCGTCGTGCGAACGGGCGTCGCGTCGACGGGACCTCCGTATCGATCCAACCACCATCGGCCGCCCGCGCTTCCCGCGGCCCGGTCGATGGCCGACGTCGGCGGTCGGTGCGACGATGGATGCGTGGGGATGGGGCTGCCGGTGCGCGCGTCGGGTCGCGCGCACGTCGCGCGGCGCTCGCGAGGGGCGCGGCGTGGCTGACCTCGCGCGCGTGCGGGTGTGGGCCGAGTCGCTCATCCGCATCCACCTCGACGACTCGTGGACGTTCGCGTTCGACCACGCCAAGCGGCGGGCGGGCCTCACGGACCACGCTGCGCACCGCATCTCGGTGTCGCGGTACCTCGCGTCGCGGTACGAGGACGACGAGGTGCACCAGGTGCTGCTGCACGAGGTGGCGCACGCGCTCGCCGGCTTCGACGCCGGCCACGGCGCCCGGTGGCGGCGCGTGGCCAAGGAGCTCGGCTACGAGGGCGGGCGCCTGCACGACGGCGAGATCGCCTCGGAGCTCGCGCCGTGGATCGGCCGCTGCCCCGCCGGGCACGTGCACCATCGCTTCCGGAGGCCGACGCGAGCTGCGAGCTGCGGACAGTGCTCGAAGCGCTTCGACGCCGCGTACCGGATCGCCTGGGAGCACGTGCGATGACGTCGGCGCCCGAGTCGGTGCTGCTGTCGAGCGGGCAGTCGGCGTCGATCGTCGTGCTCGACGACGGCTGGGCGCTCGAGATCGACGGATTCCGCCAGTCGCACGTCGGCGACGATGCCGAGCCCTCGCCGCACGCGACGGTGCGGTGGATGCTCGCCGCGCTGTCGGGTCCGCTGGCTCGGCAGGCGCCGCGGATCGCCCACCTGGGCGGCGCGGCGATGAGCCTGCCTCGGCAGGTCGCGCACGCGCGACCCGCGGCCGAGCAGGTGGCCGTCGAGCTGGAGCGGGCGATCGTCGACCTCGTCGTCGCGCACGCGCCGCCGCCCGCGGGCGTCTCGGTGGCGGTCGGCGACGCGCGCGCGTGGCTCGACGCGGCGCCCGCCGGCGCACTCGACGCGATCGCGATCGACGTCTACGCGGGCGGACGCATCCCGCCGGCGTTCACGTCGCTCGAGTGCGCGGTCGCGGCGCGGGCTGCCCTGGCGCCCGGCGGGCTGCTCGTCGTCAACGGCGTCGCGGGGCCCGAGCTCGCGTTCACGGCGGCGCACCTCGCCGCGCTCGAGGCCGCGTTCGGCCACGCGGCGCTCATCGTGCAGGGATCGGTGCTCGCCGGCGCGCGCTTCGGCAACGCGGTGCTGCTCGCGAGCGCCGAGCCCATCCCGCCCGAGCCGATCCGGGCGGCGCTCGCCGGCGACGCGTCGCGCGGCGCGTTCGTGGGCGACGTCTCGCGCATCGTCGGCGACATTGCGCCGCTGCGGGATGCCGACGCGCGGTGGTCGCCGGAGCCCATCCGCGCCGCCTTCATCCCGCCCGCCGACTGAGGACTGCCGGGTCGCTGCGAGGAGGCCATCGAGCGTCGATCGGCGACATCGCCGGGGCGGTCGGACACGTCGTGCGGCGATCGGCCGCCTCCTGCGGTGATCGGCCACTTCATGCGGCGATTGGCCACTTCGTGCGGCGATTGGCCGCTTGGTGCGGTGATTGGCCACTTCGTGCGGTGATTGGCCACGTCCCGTAGGGCTGACCCGGTCGAGTGGTCCAGAACTGGACCAATCGACGACTCCCCCGCAGCGCATCCCAGGGCGGGCCGAGCCGTCAGGCGGCCGCGGCGACCTCGCGCGTGGCGCGCTCGGCGCGCACGAGGTGCGTCGTCGCACCCCGCAGCGCCACGGCGGCCGCGCAGGCGACGGCAGCCTGCGGCGAGTGGAAGTCGATGCCGCGGTCGGCGAGCGCGTCGACGATGCGGCCGGCGACGAGGGTGTCGGCGACGCTCACGCGCAGCGAGCCGTCGGGCCACGCGTCGCCGGCGGCCGCGATCGTGATGGAGGCGCGGCGTCCGAGCCGCGTCTGCTCGGCGAGCACGAGGTCGGCGACCTCGTCGGCCGTCTCGAGCGTCGCGGCGAGCACGAGGGCCGCATCCGCGGCGCGCAGCGCGTCGCCCGACTCGCCCGCATCGGCGTCGGCGACGATCACGACGTCGGCGGGGTGGGCGCGCAGCGCCTGCACGCCCCACTCGAGCTGGATCTGGTAGTCGGCGGACACGGTCGCGAGCGTACGTGGGCGGCCGCGGGCGTGCCGCATCCGCATGTCACGGAGCGTCACGCGCGTGGGAGTCGTCGCGAGGTCGGGCGCCCCGCTGCGCGATCCGGGCCTCGCGACGAGGGCGGGTCAGCGCAGCGCGCCGAGATGCGCGAGGGCCGCGCGCACGAGCGCGCCGCGGCCACCCTCCATCTCGGAGGTGACGAGCTCGGAGGCCGCCTGGTCGGGCGTGAGCCACGTGAGCTCGAGCGCATCCTGCCGCGGCTCGCACGTGCCGGTCACGGGCACGATGAACACGAGCGACACGGCGTGCTGGCGGTCGTCGTGGTAGTTGCCGTCGCCTGGGATCGGGAAGTACTCGGCGACGTGGAACGGCGTCGGGCACGGCGGCAGCTGCGGGAACGCCATGGGCCCGAGGTCCTTCTCGAGATGCCGGTCGAGCGCGTCGCGCAGCGACTCGCCGTGCATGACGCGGCCCGACACGATCGTGCGAGCGATGCCGCCGGATGCACCGACGCGCAGCAGCAGCCCGACGTCGGTGACGCGGCCCTGGCCGTCGAGGCGCACGGGCACGGCCTCGACGTAGAGCATCGGGATGCGACGCCTCGCGTCGGCGAGCTCGTCGTCGCTCAGCCATCCGGGATTGCGGTCGGGTGTGCGCACGGACATGCCTCCATCGTGGCATCCCGCAGCGGTCGCGGCCCGTCATGGGCGTCGCGGCCACGCCGTACGCGTCGACGACTGGTCGCAGTCGGCTGCCATCTGCGACCACTCGGCAGCCAAGCACGACCAGTGCTCGACCATCTGCGACCAGTCACGAGCCATCTGCGACCAGTCATCTCCGCGACCCGCGCCAGCCGACCGCATCCGCGTCACCCTGCGGCCGCGCGTGCCGCCTATGCTGGCGCCGACAGCGCCGCGTGCGCGCGAGAGGAGCGGGCATGCCCACCTTCACCACGACCCTGCTTCGCCAGGGCAACAACGTCGGCATCGAGGTGCCCGAGGACGTCGTGCTCGGCTTCGGCGTCGGCAAGCGCGTGCCGGTGACGGTCACGCTGGGCGGCTTCGTCTACCCGTCGACCATCGCCGTCATGGGCGGCCGGTACCTCATCCCTGTGTCGGCCCGGATCCGCGAGGATGCGGGCGTCGCCGGTGGCGAGGAGCACGAAGTGACGCTCGAGCTCGACACGTCGAGCCGCGACACCCCCGTGCCCGACGACCTCGCCGCGGCCCTCGACGCCGCGGGCGTGCGCGCCGCGTTCGACGCGCAGTCGCCGTCGCGCCGCAAGGAGCACGTGCGGCAGGTGGAGTCGGCGAAGGCCGAGGACACGCGCGCTCGCCGCGTCGCCAAGGTCGTGGAGTCGCTGGCATGAGCGCCGCCGCATCCGCGACGCATCCGATCGACGCCGATGCCGTGCTCTGGCGCGACGGCGCCGACGGCCGCCCCGGCAGCGACCTGCTCGTCGTCATGCACGGCATCGGCAGCCACGAGGGCGACCTGTTCGCGCTCGCGCCGTTCCTGCCGGACCGCCTCACGATCGCCGCGCTGCGCGCCCCGCTGCAGTACGGCCCGGGCTTCGCCTGGTACGCCGCCGGCAGCCAGATGTCGACGGACTCGGCGCTCATCGACGCCTCCGCCCGCGGCGTGCTCGCCTGGCTCGACGGGCTCGACGACGAGTTCCGCTCGGTGAGCCTCCTGGGCTTCTCGCAGGGCGGCGCCATGACGCTGCAGCTGCTGCGGCATGCACCCGAGCGGTTCGCGGCCGTCGTGCAGCTGTCGGGCTTCTCGTTCGCCGGCACCGCACCGGGCGACGCCGCGCTCGCCGAGGCCGAGCCGCGCGTGCCCGCGTTCCAGGCCTACGGATCCGCCGACGAGATGATCGCCCGCGAGGCGACGGCCCGCACGATCGCGTGGATGCAGGCGCACACCGACGTCGAGGTGCACGAGTACGCGATGGGGCACTCGATCGTGCAGGACGAGCTGCAGGACGTCGTGGCGTTCCTGGATCGGGTGCTGCCGGGCTGACGGGGGCCCGCCCCCATCGCTCGGGGTCTCGCGCACAG
The DNA here is from genome assembly GCF_007679035.1 of Agrococcus jejuensis. Classification (GTDB taxonomy): domain Bacteria; phylum Actinomycetota; class Actinomycetes; order Actinomycetales; family Microbacteriaceae; genus Agrococcus; species Agrococcus jejuensis_A. The sequence continues at coordinate 218,349 of NZ_VEFR01000002.1, forward strand.
CTGGTCGAGGAGGCCGCGAGCGCAGCGAGCAGCCGTCACGAGACCCGAGTCACGACCGGGACCCCAGGGACCGGGAGCGATGGCGGGTCTCGTGACGCGTGCCGCCTTCGGCGACGCGCTCCTCGACCAGCTGGTGGTGCGCCCTACCGCGAGGAGCGGGCCGAGCGGCCTCGCGTGATCGCGACGAGCGCCTGCACGTCGTCGCCGTCGCGCTCGTGCCGCCAGACGAGCGCGATCGTCGTCGGCGGCAGGTCGTCGACGGGCAGGGATGCGACGTCGCGGCGCTGATGCAGGCGGGCGAGCGACTGAGGCATGATCGCGATGCCCGCACACGACGCGACGACCTCGACGAGCTCGGACCACGTCATGGTGCCGCGCTCGATCGTCGACTCTCCGACGAGGTCGGCCGCCACGACCGAGTCGAGCTCGGCCGCCGCGTGCTCCTGGGGCACGACGACGAATGCGCGCTCGTCGTAGAGCCGCACGACGTGCAGGCCGTCGTCGTCGATCGGCAGGCGCACGATCGCGGCATCCGCCTCGCCGGCGCGCAGCGCATCGAGCTGCTGCTCCCCCGTCACGAGCTCGTGCTCGAGACGCTGCGGCATGCGATCGATCCACGCGCGGATCCACTTCGCGGGCGTTGCGCCCTCGACGTAGGTGAGCCGGAACGGCTCGAGCGGCACGGGCGCGGGTGCGGGCGTCGCCTCGGGCGCGCGGCGCGCGGGCTTCGCGGGCGTGCCGCGCCTCGCGGCGGCGCCGCCCGTGCCCTGGGCGCGCTTGCCCGTCGGCCGCCCGGGTCGGGCGGGCCGCGGCGCGCGCCCCTTGGGGCTCACCAGGCGCGCTCCAGCACGACCGACTGCTTCGCGGTCGTGAAGCCGAGGCGCTCGTAGAGGCCGACGGCGCCGGTGGGCGACTCGGAGTCGACGTCGAGCACGGCGCGCTCGAGCCCCGCATCGCGTGCCGCCTCGAGCGTGCGCGTGAGCAGGCGGGGCGCGATGCCCCGGCCGCGGTGGTCGCGCACGACGCCCACGAGGGCGACGTACACCGACGAGTAGCCGGCGACCGCGGCGTCGTCGGGGTCGTGCTCGGCGAGGCAGAAGCCGACGATGCGGTCGCCCTCGACGGCGACGGCCGACAGGTCGGGGCGCAGCACGTCGCGCCCGGTGAAGCGGCCCCAGCGCTCGACCGTCGTCGGCTGCGAGCCCCAGTGGTCGCGGAAGGCGTCGTTGCGGGCGATGCGGCCGGCCTCGAACAGGTCGGGGGTGAACGGCACGATCGTGAGGCCGCCGTCGTCGAGCGGCTCGATCGGCTGCGACAGGTCGCGGTGCAGGTCGGTGAAGTAGCGGACGATCGCGTACCCGGTGCCCGTCATGAACGGCACGGCCGACGTCTCGGACCCGGCCCACGAGTGGATCTGCGCCGGCAGCTCGGAGTCGCCGTGCGCGCGCAGGCGCTCGGCCGCGCGCCGCTCCTCCCACGCGAGCAGCGCCGCGCCGATGCCCTGGCGCCGCGCCTCGGGCACGACCGTGCCGCCGAGGAACACGCGGCGCACGTCGGTCTGCCCGTCCGGCAGCATCGCCGACCCGATCGCCACGATCGCGCCGTCGCGCTCGCCCACCACGAGGTCGCGCGCGACGTCGACGTGGCTCGCCTCGAAGTCGTCGACGATCTCCTGCAGCGGCACCTGGAACTCGGGGTGGTCGACGCGGCCGGAGAGGTTGTAGGCGGCGTGCATCGCGGGCGCATCCGCGACGGTCGGGCGTCGCCATGCGACGCCCGCGACCGAGTCCGGCAGCCCGGGCTCGCCGAGGTCGGGGACGCGTGCGGAGATCGGGGCCGTGCTCATGGCATCGAGCCTACGGGCGCGCACCCACCAGACTGGCCGCATGGCCACGCGCATGCTGCTGCTGTCGGACACGCACCTGCCCAGCCGCGCGAAGGCGCTGCAGGAGCAGGTGTGGGCGCTCGTGGATGCCGCCGACGTCGTCGTGCACGCCGGCGACTGGATCGACGTCGCGACCCTCGACGCCCTCGAGGCGCGCGCTGCGCGCCTCGTCGGCGTCGCCGGCAACAACGACGGCCCCGAGCTGTGGCGGCGACTCGGGGAGGTCGCTCGCGTCGAGGTGGAGGGCGTGCGGTTCGCGGCGATCCACGAGACGGGCGCCTCCGCGGGTCGCGAGCGCCGCGCCGACGAGCGCTTCGGCCCCGCCTCCGACGACCCGGCGGATGTGCTCGTGTTCGGTCACTCGCACATCCCCTGGGACTCCACGACCCCCTCCGGGCTGCGGCTGCTGAACCCTGGCTCCCCCACCGATCGCCGCAGGCAGCCGGTCGGCACCGTCATGACGCTCACGGTCGACGGCGGCGCGCTGCGCGACGTCGAGCTCGTGGAGACGCCGCGGGAGCGGTAGGTGCGAATCCCCTGGCAATCGGGTGTCATGGCGGGTCCACCTGCCTAGCGTGGACGGATGGATCCCGCATTCCCCACCCCGACGCCGCCGTCCGTGCCGACGTCGCCCCTCGACGGCATGGGCGCGTGGTTCCCCGTCCTCTTCCTCGTCGTCGGTGCCGTCGTGCTCGTCGGCTTCGTCGTCGTGGTCGTCGGCGTCGTGCGTCGCGGTCGACGCATGCGCGAGCTCGGCCACGACCCGATGACGATCGACGCCGACATCGCCGACCGCATGGCGACGGGTCGGCTGACGACGCCGGACCCGTCGAGCGAGGCCGACGGCGCGGCTGCGTCCACGGCGGATGCGACCGTCGAGGAGCGTCTCGCGCACGTCGACGACCTGCACGCGCGCGGCGTCATCGACGATGCCGAGCACGCCGCGACGAGGGCGCGCATCCTCGGAGACGCGTGACCCGCACGCCGCCGCGTGCCGTGGAGGCATGCTGCACCTGCCGCTGACCGCCCTGACCTTCTCGGGCCTGCCCGGCTGGGCACGCATCGCCATCGCCGTCGTGGTCGTCGCCGCGGCTCTCGTCGGCGTCGTGAGCATGATCGCCGCGATGCGCCGCAACCGCGAGCTGCAGGACGGCGCTCCCCCGCTGCCGCCGCGCCCGTGGTCGCAGCCGTCGGCGCAGACGCCGCTGCCCGGTCCGCCCTCGCCCGCGGCACCCGACGATGCGCCCCTCAAGCAGCGGCTCGCCGAGATCGACGACGCCTTCGCCGCCGGCCGCATCGACGCCTCCGAGCGCGAGCGCGCCCGTCGGGCGCTGCTGGGCGACGACCCCGACGGGGTGCGCTGACCCTCGAGGCTGACGCGACGTGATGCTGGGCGAGCGCTCGCGCGCACATCGCACTCCAACGCCTGCTCAGCATCGCTCGGTGCGGCGGTGGCGGCCACGCCCGCCGTCGCGAGAGAGTGGACGCATGACCGACCTGGACGACGCATTCGTGGAGGCGGTCGCCCAGACCGCGCTCCAGATCGACCACCGCGGCACCGACGTGCTGCTGCGAGCCCCCGAGGCCGAGGCCACCTACGAGGCGGCCGCGAGCGGCGACGACGACGAGGCCTCGTCGTTCACGCTCGACGGCGGCCGCGCGGACGCCGCGCTCGAGGTGCTCGTCGGCGGCGAGGTCGTGGGCATGATCGTGCCGGTCGACGACGGCTACGGCGTGCTCGTGGTGCCCGAGGACGGCGAGGAGCCCTCCGACGCGATCGACACCCTCGAGGACGCGCTCGACGAGCTCGGCGTCTGACCCGCACCGACCCCGGACATGACGGAAGCCCCGACCATCTGGTCGGGGCTTCTCGCTGGCGGTGACGGTGGGATTTGAACCCACGGTGGAGGGTTACTCCACACAACTTTTCGAGAGTTGCACCTTCGGCCGCTCGGACACGTCACCGCCGTCGAGGATACACACGTCGAGGCCCCGCTCCCAAAACGAGGCGGCGCGGCCCGTCAGCGCTCGGCCAGGATCCGCACGCGCGCGTGGTCGACGAGGACGCGCGTGGGATCGGTGTCGGGGTCGTCGAGCGTCGCCCCGTCGGGCTCCCAGCCGTACCGCGAGTACGCCTGCTCGGCCGGCACGTTGCCCTCGAGCACCCACAGGTAGGCGCGCTCGAACCCGGCTGCCGTCAGCCGCGCCTCGACCTCGGCGACCATCGCACGGCCGATGCCCGAGCGCGTCGCGCGCGGGTCGACGTAGCATCCGGCGAGCTCGCCCCATCCCTCCCGCTCCGGCAGGCGTGCGGGACCGAACGTCGCCCAGCCCATGACCTCGCCGTCGCGCTCGGCGACGACCATGGCGTGGCGCACGTCGCCGTCGGTGCCCTCGCCCGCGAGCGAGCGCTCGAGCCACCGGGTCCAGCCCGCCGTGCGATCGGCGACGTCGAGCGCGTCGAGCACCGGCCGGTGGATGAGGCCCGCATAGGCGTGCTGCCATGCGGTGACGTGGATGCGTGCGACGGCCGCGGCGTCGGCGGTCGTCGCGTCGCGGATCGCGATCGTCACGGCGCCTCCCCCAGCTCTCGGACGCGGCGGTGCTCGAGCAGCGGCACCAGCACGCCCCCGTAGCCGAAGCGCTCGTCGATCCACGTGTGGCCGTCCTCGCGCCAGCCGTGCCGCTCGTAGAAGTCCGCGGCCCGATCGTTGCCGTCGAGCACGTACAGGCACGCACGCTCGAAGCCCGCGTCGCGCAGACGCTGCTCGGCCTCGTGGACGAGCGCGCGGCCGACGCCCGACGACCACGTGGCCGCGAGCGCGTAGATGGCGAAGAGCTGGCCGAAGCCCGGCAGGTCGTCCTGGTCGGTGGGGCCGACGCTCGCCCAGCCCACGACGTCGCCGTCGCGCTCTGCGACGAGGTCGACGACCTTCGGGTCGCGATGCCGCTGGGCCCACGTCTCGGCGCGGCGCACGGCGTTGCGGTCGACGTCCATGCGTCGCAGCAGCGCCTCGGGCATGAGGTCGGCGTACGCGGCGCGCCACGTCTCGACCTGCACGATCGCGATGGCGCGGGCGTCGTCGACGGTCGCGGTGCGCACGGTGACGGGGAGCGGAGCAGCCATCCGTCGACGCTAGCCGCCGAGCGCTGGACGTGCTCGGTGCGCGCGACGAGTGCCGCACCGGTCGACGCTCACGCCAGCGGCACGACGCGGTGCCACTCGAACCCGTGCCAGCCGGCGGCGTCGACGACGCAGAACCGGTTGCCCTCGGGGTCCTGCATGATGACGTAGTCCGCGTCGTCGGGCCGTCGATCCCAGGGCACGACGCTGGCGCCGAGGCCCTGGAGCCTGGCGACCTCGGCCTCCTGATCCTCGGCGTAGAGGTCGAGGTGGATGCGGGGAGGCAGCGCCCGCTCGCTGGGCACCGCGTCGAGCGAGACGTTCGGGCCGGCCCCCGAGCGCGAGTGCAGCAGCGCGAAGTCGTCGCCGACGGGCTCGCGAGCGACGTAGTCGAGCGCTGCGGTCCAGAAGACGAGCTGCCCGGGCAGGTCGCTCACCCGGATCACGATCGAGCCGACGACGAGCATGCGGCCACCCTACGCTCGGCCGGTCGGGTGCCGTGGGCGGCGGCGGGTACCGTCGGGAGCATGGCCAAGACCGACGCGCGCTTCCGCTGCTCCGAGTGCGGCTGGCAGACCGCGAAGTGGGTCGGCCGCTGCGGCGAGTGCCAGCAGTGGGGCACGGTCGAGGAGGTCGGCGCCCGCGCTGCCGAGCGCGTGCGGGCGGCGAGCATCCCCGCCTCGCGCGTCGCCCGCCCCATCACCGAGATCGACGTGTCGGATGCCCCGCGCTGGGCGACCGGCATCGGCGAGTTCGACCGCGTGCTCGGCGGTGGCATCGTGCCCGGCGCCGCGGTGCTGTGCTCGGGCGAGCCCGGCGTCGGCAAGTCGACGCTGCTGCTCGAGGTCGCGAGCCGCGCCGCCCAGTCGGGGCGCACGGTGCTCTACGCGAGCGCCGAGGAGTCGGTGGCGCAGGTGCGACTGCGCGCGGAGCGCACGGGTGCCCTGCACGATCGGCTCTTCCTCATCGCCGAGACCGACCTCGCGCAGATCATGGGCCAGATCGCCGCCGTCGAGCCCGACCTCGTGATCGTCGACTCCGTGCAGACCGTCGCGAACGCCGACAACGACGCCATCGCAGGTGGCCCGAGCCAGGTGCGCGACGTCGCGAACGCGCTCACGCGCCTCGCCAAGACCACCGGCATCCCCGTGCTGCTCGTCGGCCACGTCACGAAGGACGGCACGATCGCCGGCCCGCGCGTGCTCGAGCACCTCGTCGACGTCGTGACGCACTTCGACGGCGACCGGCAGACGGCGCTGCGGTTCGTGCGCGCGACGAAGAACCGCTTCGGCCCGACCGACGAGATCGGCTGCTTCGAGATGACCGGCGAGGGCATCGCCGAGGTGCCCGACCCCTCCGGCCTCTTCCTCTCGCGTCAGACGGCTCCCGACTCGGGCTCGTGCGTGACGGTCGCGCTCGAGGGTCGCCGTGCGATCCCCGTCGAGATCCAGGCGCTCACCGTCACCTCCACCGCGCCGAACCCGCGCCGCGTCGTGAACGGCGTCGACTCGTCGCGCGTCGCGATGCTCCTCGCCGTGCTCGAGAAGCGCGTCGGCCTCAAGCTCGGCGAGCGCGACGTCTACGTGTCGACCGTCGGAGGCATGCGACTGCACGAGCCGGGCGTCGACCTGGCGATCGCCCTCGCCATCGTGTCGTCGGTGCGCGACGTGCCGCTGCCGGCGCGCCTCGTCGCCGTGGGCGAGCTGTCGCTCGCCGGCGAGATCCGCCCCGCCTCCGCATCGTCGAAGCGCGTGGCCGAGGCGCGCCGCCTCGGCTACGAGCACGTGCTCGACGACTCCGCCGTGCATCTGCGCGGCGCCGTCGAGACGATCACGCTGCTGTCGGATGCGCTGCGGCAGCCCGCCGGGGTGCGCGAGTTCTGACGCGCGGCGCGGGCGCCGAGGCGCCCGTTCGCGTTTCGCAGGCGATCCCGGCCTCCAAGGGAGCATTCCCCTCGGCTCGCCGAATCGCCTGCGAAACGCATCCACGGCCATCCGAGTCCGTGCGCTTCGCAGGCGATCCCGGGTCTGGAGGGAAGATTCCCCTCGAGAGGCGGAATCGCCTGCGAAACGCAACCGCGCCGCACGAGAGTGGGCCACGGCGCCCGCGCGATGGGAGATCGCTGCGGGGCCGTGGCCCGGTGCCCGAGGAGCCGACCCGCTCCTCGAGACGACTCAATCCTGCACGCCGCGGGCTGTGACCTCCGTGTCGATCATGCCGGTGGCGGTGCCGGCGTCGAGCGTCTGCCCTCGGAAGAACCCCGGCTCGCGGATGCGCTGCACCACCATGACGATCGCGCCGAGCACGAGCACGACGACGCCGAGCACGAACACGAGCCCGAGGCCGCCGATCGACGAGCCCGAGCCGTAGTCGGGATCCATCGAGTCGATGAGCGTCGTCACGAACAGGACGCCCAGCACGACGCCGCCGACGAGCGGGAACACGAGCTGGAAGCAGACGTTGCGCAGCGACGCGAACCAGGTGGTGCGGAAGTACCAGACCGTCGCGAACGCCGTGAGGCCGTAGTAGAAGCAGATCATCATGCCGAGGGCGGTGATGGTGTCCCACAGCACGTTCTCGCTCACGAAGCGCATGACGGCGTAGAACGCCGAGGCGACGATGGCAGCGACGAGCGTCGCGAATCCGGGCGTCTTGAAGCGCGACACCTCGGCGAACCGCGACGGCAGCGCGCCGTAGTGGCCCATCGCGAGCAGGGTGCGCGCGGGCGACACGAACGTCGACTGCAGCGACGCCGCCGACGACGACAGCACCGCGAGCGAGACGAACGCCGCGAGCGGGCCGAGGATGGGGCCAGCGAGCGCGAAGAAGACGTTGTCCTGGATGTCGGGGTTGCCGAGGCCGAACTCGCCCTCGCCCGTGCCCGCGAACGCGAGGAGCCCCATCGTCAGCAGCAGGTAGAGCGCGACGATGATGACGACGGTGATGGTCGCGGCGCGGCCCGGGGTCCTCTCGGGGTCCTTCGTCTCCTCGTTCATCGTCAGGGTGACGTCCCAGCCCCAGAAGATGAAGATCGACAGCGACAGCCCGGCGACGAGCGCCGAGACCGAGTCGACGGCGAACGGGTCGAACCACGACAGCGACACGGGCGTCGCGTCGAAGGCGGTGCCGTTGGCGACGTGCACCAGGGCCGCGATGGCGAAGACGACGAGCACGAGCACCTGGAAGCCCACGAGCACGTACTGCACGCGCTGCGTCGTCTGCATGTCGCGGTACGCGATGAAGGTCGCGCCGGCCATGAACGCGAGGCACGTGATGACGTTGACGAGCGGGTTCGTCGCGAGCGCCGCGACGTCGGACGCACCCGTGACCTGCGCGATGAGCAGGTACAGGAAGTCGACGGCGATGCCGGCGAGGTTCGACAGCACGAGGATCGTCGCGGCGATGAGCCCCCAGCCGGCCATCCACCCCACGTAGGGCCCGAAGGCGCGCGTCGCCCACGTGAACGACGTGCCGGAGTCGGGGATGACCGAGTTGAGCTCGCGGTAGCCGAACGCGACGAGCAGCATCGGGATGAAGCCGAGCAGGATGATCGCGGGCGCCTGCGAGCCGACCGCCGACACCGTGGGCCCGAGCGCCGCCGTGAGCGTGTACGCGGGGGCGATGCACGAGATGCCGATGACGACCGCGCCGATGAGGCCGACCGAGCCCTTGGCGAGGCCCTTCTGGGCGACCTTCTGCGCCGCGATCTGCCCGCTCACGAGCCGACGCCCGCCGAGCTCGAGGCGAGGGCTGCTGCGACGTCGGCCGCTGCGGCCCAGCCGGAGCGGATGCCGCCGTCGACGTGCTGGAAGCCGAGGCCGGCGAAGTCGGAGCATGCCCAGTGGATGGGGCCGACGGGCGTGCGCTGATCGGCGCCGTAGCGGCTCAGGCCGCCGAGGTCGTACGAGGCGCCGTACGCGCCGCGGGTCCACTCCTCGGTGCCCCAGTCGGACTCGTAGTAGACGACGGGGTTCGCGGCCTCGGGGCCGTAGTACTCGGCGAGGTCAGCGAGGATGCGCGCCTTGCGCTCCTCGGCCGGCAGCGCGAAGACGCCGTCGGCGTGCTCATCGGAGACGAAGCCGACGAGGGTGCCGCGGGCATCCTCGTGGTTCGTGTTGTCGTACGCCTCGTGCACGAGGCGGTACGGGCTGAAGGCGGTGCCCGACAGGCCGTCGGCGCGCCAGAACGGCGTCTCGTAGACGGCGTGGACCTTGATGACGAGGCCGAGCGACAGATGCTGGTGCAGCTGGTGCTGGCGGCGCGGCAGCGGCGGCTGGTAGTCGATGCGGCCGAAGAGGTTCGGCGGCATGGCCACGATGGCGCGGCGGGCGCGCACGACGACGCGGTCCGACGTCACGACGACGCCGGCGTCGGAGTGCTCGAGGCGGCGCACGGGGGTGCCGGTGCGCACGCGGTCGCCGAGGTTCGCGGCGAGGGTGAGCGGCACCATCTGCAGGCCGCCGACGACGCGCTTGTCGAGGATGAACTCCGAGTCGACGAGGTTCGAGAACGAGCCCGCGGATGCGGCCATGAGCACGGCCTGCAGTGCCGAGAAGGCGTGGGCGGGCTTCGTGAGCATCGCCTCGCCGATGAAGAGGGAGATGTGGCGGCGAGCGACCGCGTCGTCGGACTGCTGCGCGAGCCACTCCGAGAACGAGACGGTGTCGAGCTCGCGCGCCCTCGGGTGCGCCCAGGGGGCGTCGGCGCCGATCTCGGCGACGAGCTCGTCGAGCAGCACCGTGAGGCGCTCCATCTCGGCGACGGTGCCCGCGGGCACGGGCAGCTGCTCGCCGGTGAAGCGGATGCGCTCGCCCGACTCGTCGACGTAGACGGAGTCGCCGTCGCGGTATCGCGAGAAGGTCTCGAGCCCGAGCGTCTCGAGCGTCTCGAGCAGCGCGTCCTGGTCGGGCGACACCCACTGGCCGCCGAGCTCGAGCATCGCGCCGTCGATCGTGTCGGTCCAGAGGCGACCGCCGACGCGGTCGCGGGCCTCGAGCACGACGACCTCGTGCCCCGCCTCGACGAGCCTCGTGGCGGCGGAGAGCCCGGCGACGCCGGCTCCGATCACGACGACGTCGGCCTCGACGGTCTCGACCTGCTGCGGATCGCTCATCCGAGATGCTCCTTCACGATGGATGTCGTGGCAGCATACGCCCGATACCGACGGATTCGGTAGTCCCAGGCATGGGCGACCACCGAATCCGTATCCACGGCGGTCGCAGATGGCGACTCGAGCGTGGAGCGATTCGACCGAGGAGGCCGCAGGATGAGCATCGACGTCGGCGCGCTGCTCGGCTCCCTCATCGCCCGTCGACGGGCTGCTCGAGCGGCTGCAGCCCGACCCTCGCCCGCGAGACCACGGGCCTCGGCCACGGCCGCAGGGGCCGTCGCCGCTGCGCTAGAGCGGGCGAACGGTGCGGTCCGGCTCCGCGACGATCGTCACGACCGCGGGCTGCGCCTCCTCGGCGCCCGCCTCGACGACGACGAGCTCCTCGCCGCGACGCAGTCGCGCGAGGGTGAGCGCCGCGAGCAACGTGGACGAGCCGATGAGCGACACGATGCAGATGAGCGCGCCGCGCCACGCGTCGATCTGGGCGGGAGCACCTGCGGGCGCGGCGACGGCCACGACGACGGCGACGGTCGCGATGACGAGCAGCACGACGCTCGTCACGAGGGTCATGACCCAGGCCACCCCGAGGAACGTCTTCTCCATGGGACGAGACTGCCGAACGAGCGCGATCCGCGCGCAGCGTTGACAGATCGTCACCATTCGTGCTGCGGGCGCCTCGAGCGGCCCTGCGCGTGCGCCGACGACGCGACCTAGTAGAGGATGACCTGCTGCTCCGACGCGCTCGCGACGCCCGAGACCGTGATCGACAGGTGGTAGCTCGCGCCGCCGCCGACGACCTGCTCGCGGGGCGAGGCGCACGTCTCGGGCGACGAGGCCGTGCGGTCCCACGTGACCGGCAGCGTGCGCTGCGGCACGCCCGGCGCGAGCTCGACGATCTGGTCGACCTCGTCGACCGGGCAGTCGTCGGAGCGGTAGACGACCTGGTCGCCCGTGCGCACCTGGTACGACTGCTGCGTCGTGCCGACGTTGAGCCTGCAGGGGTCGGCCGACACGTTCTGGATCTGGAACGACATCTGCACCTGCTGCCCCGTCGCGTACGTCACGGCATCCGTGATCGGCGTGATGAGCAGCTGCTCGGGCGTGCACGCGGCCGAGCCGTCGCCCTCCTCGGGGATGCCGCCGATCGGCGTGTACTGCTGCGACGCCGACGGGCTGGGGCTCGGCGTCGGCGAGGCCGAGGGCGACGCGGAGGGCGGCGTGGATGCGCTCGGCGCGGGATCGGCGGAGGCCTCGCCCGTCGCATCCCACGGACGCCACATGAGCGCGATGACCACGAGGGCCGCGACGGCCAGCAGCGCCAGCATCGCGAGCGTGCGACGTCGACGTGCGACGGCCTGCCGCCGCCTGCGCTCCCGATCCGTCGTCACCAGCCAAGGGTAGGCGGCGACCGGCTTCTAGAGCCGCTTCACCATGCGGGTGTTGCCGAGCGTGTTCTGCTTCACGTGCGCCAGGTCGAGGAACTCGGCGATGCCGTCGTCGTTCGAGCGCAGCAGCTGCTGGAACACGTCGGGCGGCACGATCTCCTCCGCGATCGCCTGGAAGCCGTGGCGGCCGAAGAAGTCGGTCTCGAAGGTGAGGCAGAACAGGCGCGACAGGCCCAGGTCTGCGGCGCGCGTCTGCAGGGCCTCGAGGATGACGTGGCCGACGCCCTTGCCGTGCACGTCGTCGGTGACGGCGATCGTGCGGATCTCGCCGAGGTCCTCCCACATGACGTGCAGCGCACCGCAGCCGACGACGCGGCCGTCGACCTCGGCGACCACGAACTCCTGCACCGCCTCGAAGAGCGTCACGAGCTCCTTGCCGAGCAGGATGCGTCGCTGCACGTACGGCTCGATGAGGTCGCGCATGGCGCGGACGTCGCCCGTGCGGGCCTGGCGGACGGCGACTGCGGACATGCCATCAACGCTAGCCCCGGTGGGATGCGGTGCTGGACACGGGCGCCGGCTGGTCGAGGAGGCCCCGCCCTTCGTGACGTGCCCGCGCGACGCGACCATGTGCACGGCGCGGCGGGAGCGGCGATCGCGTGGTCTCGTGACGCGGGCTCGCCGATGGGCTCGCGCACTCCTCGACCAGCCGGGACGACAGCGTCCTCGACGATGGCGCGAGCGGAGCACACCCGGCTGCTAGCGTCGCCGCATGCGCGTCGTCGACCGGGTGGGGGCCGCCCTCACCGCCGTGCTCGTCGCATCCGACACGCCCCCGCCGCCGTCGACGCTCGTCGGCATCGTCGGCGAGGCCATCGGCGCCGATCGCTGCGAGCTGCGCCTCGGCACGAAGGCGCTCAGCTGGAGCGCGCACGACGCCCCCGCGCACGCCGAGGAGGCGACGCTCGTGCTCGGCACGAGTCCCGACGTCGTCGCGACCGTCGCGCCGGCGCACGTCATGCCGTCGCCGGAGGCGTGGCAGCCGCTGCTGCTGCTGCTCACGCCCTACGCGGCCGAGGACGCCACGTGGCACGCGCGTCGTCGCCAGCAGGAGGCCGTGGGCCGCATCGACGACGTGCGGTGGCGCGCATCCGCCGACATGGAGCACGAGCGCAGGAGGCTCGAGCGCGACCTGCATGACGGCGCCCAGCACCACCTCGTCGCGTTGCGCATGGCGCTCGCGCTCGCCGACCACCGCCGCGACCAGCCCGACGCCGAGGCGCGCATCGTGGCGCTCGGCGCGCAGCTCGATGCCGCCGAGGAGCTGCTCATCTCGACGGCACGCGGCGTGCTGCCGAAGTCGCTCGCGACCACGGGCCTGCGCGGCGCCCTGCGCGCGCTCGAGGCGACCGACGTCGTCGTGCGGGCCGACATCCCCAGGCTCATGCCGGCCGTCGAGTCGGCGCTGTACTACCTGGCGCTCGAGGCGGTGAGCAACGCGCACAAGCACGCGCCCGGCGCGACGATCGTCGTCGAGGCGCGACTCGACGCCGAACGGGCGCTCGTCGAGGTGCGCGACGACGGGCCGGGCTTCGTCGTCGGCGACGACGTGGGCGGCCTGTCGTACCTCGCGGATCGGATCGAGGCGATCGACGGCACCCTCGAGGTGCGCTCGGCGCCCGGCGAGGGCACGACCGTCACCGCGTCCGTGCCGTACTGAGCCTCAGCGCACGAGCAGGCCGACGGCGCTGCGCTCGAGCACCTCGACGGCTCTGCGGCCGGCGCTGCCGAGGCCCGGCCGGGCGCCGACGCGCTGCCAGTGCTCGACGGCCTCGAGGGCTGCGGCGTGCACGCGCTCCTGCGGAGCGTCGGGCGGCAGCCCCAGGCGCGTGCGCGGCTCGCCACCGTCGGCGCCCGCGAGCCGGGCGGCGGACGCGTCGACGATCGCCGGCGCCTCGCCGCGCGCGAGCTCGTCGAGCAGCACGTCCTCGACGAGCTCGTGCGCACCCGCTCGCACCTCGTCGATCTGCCATCGCAGGTCGGCGTCGCCGTCGTCGGCGGCGTGCTCGGCGAGCCGCTCGAGCACGCGGCGGGCGGCGAGCACGGGCGCCCGCGCCGCGAGCGCCGCGACCGCCTCCGCGGGTGCGACGCCGTCGCGGAACAGCAGCTGGCCGGGCCGGAGGCGCTGCGCGAAGCCGGGTCGGGGCGCGAGGGCGCACACCACGGCGTCGACGGCGCCCCAGCGGCCGTCGGGCACGCGGATCTCGTCGGCGAGCGCCACGTCGGGCGCCGCATCGCACAGCACCGCCTGCACGCCCGGCATGGGCGCAGGCAGCGGCCCCTGCACGACGAGCAGCACGATCGGCGCGACGAGCTCGTCGCGGCACGTCTCGCGCTCGTCGTCGGGCAGCCTCGCGACCTCGACGAGCGTCGCGACCCTGCCGTGCACGGGGCGCGCCGCGATCTGCCGGTTGCCGATCGGCAGCGACGTCACCTCGCTGCGGTCGGGCATCGTCACGGTCACCTCGACGGCGGCGCCGCCGTCGAGCACCCGCGCGACGAGCTCGCCGCCGAGCGACGCGATGCGCTCGGCGTCGGCGACGAGGGTGCGCGCGACGGCTGGCCCGTCGACGGGCGTCGCGCTCGCGACCGTCGCGACGAGCGCGGCCCCGTGGTGCAGCGCGACCGTGGCGGAGGCGCCGGCGCGCGCGAGCGCCGTGAGCGTGCCCGCGACCGCGTGGTAGAAGCCCGACTCGATGTCCCAGCCGGCGCGGCGCCCCAGGTCGCCGACGACGTCGACGGGCACGGGCAACGCGGCGGCGAGCTCGCGCAGCGTCTCCTCGACGCCGCGATCGGGCAGCATCGCGGGGAACACCCCGCGCACGGCGTCGCGGAGATCGGCGATGAGCCGATCGGCGAACGCGTGGATCGCCGGCCACTCGAGCGCATCCACGGGCTGCGCGAGCATCTCGCGCAGCCCGGCGAGGTCGTGCACCGTCGCCGTCGTGATGGTCTCGACGAGGCGGATGCGCTCGCCCTCGCGCACCCGCGCGGCGCGCACCTGCGCGCGCTCGGCATCCGTCTCGCGCTGCAGCGCGTCGCGGCGCGCGCGCTCGAGCGTGCGCATGCTGCGCGCGGCGCGCACGGTGGCACCGAGCCAGGCGCACGTCTCGTCGAGCAGGCGTCGGCGCCGCGCGGGCCCGAGATCGGGCGCGGGCCGGATCTCGAGCACGCCCACGCCCGGAACCGGATGCCGCGCGGGCTCGGCGTGCGACTGCGCCGCCCCCTCCTCCATCCACGCGGCGATCTGCTGGTGGTGGCCGTCGGCGAAGCGGCGCAGCAGCCGCAGCTGCGGTGCCGCTCCCCCGCGCACCGCGAGGCCGCGTGCGAGGTTCTCGAGCAGCGCGTGCGGCAGCGCCTCGCGCGGGGTCGTCGCCAGCACCTCGACGACGTCGCGCGCGACTGCCTGCGCCGTCATCGGCCCGAGCCGTCGACCTTCTGCGCCTGCAGGTAGCTGAGCACGGCGAGCACCCTGCGATGGTGCATCGTCGCGTCGTCGGGGATGCCGAGCTTCACGAACAGCGACGCGACGTGCTTCTCGACGGCCTTCACCGACACGAAGAGCTCCTCGGCGATCGAACGATTCGCACGCCCCTCGGCCATGAGGCGCAGCACGTCGAGCTCGCGTTCGCCGAGCGCTCCGATCACGCCGTCGCGGTGCTCGCCGATCTCGACGAGCCGCGACGCGAGCACGGGTTCGATGACGATCTCGCGCGCGAGGATGCGCTCGAGGGTGTCGTTGAGCATCTGCACGCTCGCGATGCGCTCCTTCAGTCGGTAGCCGATGCCCTCGGTGCCGATCGACAGCATCGTGCGCAGGTAGTGCGACTCGGCGTAGTGCGACAGCAGCAGCAGGCCGACCTGCGGATGCTGGGCGCGGATCCGCGCGGCCGTCGAGAGCCCGCCCTCCTCGCCCGGCGGCATGCGGATGTCGAGCACGGCGATGTCGACGTCGTGCTCGGCGAGCGTCGCGAGCAGCTGGTCGCCGTCGTCGAGCGCCGCGACGACCTCGTGGCCGGCGGCGTCGAGCAGCATGACGAGGCCCTCGCGGAAGAGCGTGCCGTCGTCGGCGATCGCGACCCGCATCGCACCCGCCTTCCTCCACAGCCCTCGCATGCCCGCGGCCGCGGGCCCGAAGGTCAGCCTATGGGGGCCTCCGGCCGCGAGCGCGACCACATCGCGTCACATCGGTCGTCTATCGTCTGCTCCGTGGGACCCATGCGATATTCGATCGGCGTAGACCTCGGCACGACCTCGCTCGCGGTCGCGATCGGCGACGACCTGGGCACGCGCGCCGCACAGCTGTCGCCGGTGCTCGTGGAGCCGTCGGTCGCCCTCTGCGCCGCCGACGGCACGATCCTCACCGGCCAGGCCGCGCTCGACGCCGCCGCCGACGACCCGACGAGGCTCGTGCGCGGCTTCAAGCGGCGCCTCGGCGACCCGACGCCGATCATCGTCGGCGGCGTGGGCTTCGCCCCGGAGGCGCTCATGGCGGCGCAGCTGCGCGACGTCGTCGCGCGCATCACGGAGCTGCAGGGCGAGGCGCCCGCGCACGTCGTGCTCACGTGCCCGGCGGCATGGGGCCCGTACCGCCGCGAGCAGTTCGCGCAGATCGCCGAGCTCTCCGGCGTCGCGGTCGACGAGATCGTCACGGAGCCCGTCGCGACCGCGACGTCGGTGTCGCGCGATCGCCCGCTCGACGACGGCGCGATCGTCGCCGTCTTCGACCTCGGCGGCCGCACCTTCGACGCGACGGTGCTGCGGATGGGCGCCGATGGCCTCGAGGTGCTCGGCACCCCCGAGGGCGTGGAGCACCTCGGCGGCGACGACTTCGACGACGCCATCCGCGGCCTGCTCGACCAGCGCGTCGGCGGGCGCATCTCGGCCCTCGACGCCGCGAAGCCCGACGAGGCCGCGACGCTCGCGGCGATCGACGAGGCCTGCACGCTCGCGAAGGAGGCGCTGTCGGTGCGGGAGGAGACGGTGGTGCGTCTGCCGTTCGACGACGCCGACCACCCCATCACGATCATGCGCGCCGACCTCGAGCGCAGCAT
Organism: Agrococcus jejuensis; assembly: GCF_007679035.1. Classification (GTDB taxonomy): domain Bacteria; phylum Actinomycetota; class Actinomycetes; order Actinomycetales; family Microbacteriaceae; genus Agrococcus; species Agrococcus jejuensis_A. The sequence continues at coordinate 234,967 of NZ_VEFR01000002.1, forward strand.
CCGCCCCGCCGTCGGCCTCGCGGTCGCCGCCCTGCTGCGCACGATCCACTCGGCCGGCATCGATGCCGACGCCGTCTCGACCGTCATCCTCGCCGGGGGCTCGTCGCGCATCCCGCTCGTCGCCGAGGAGGTCGCGAGCATCGGCAGGCCCGTCGCCGCGACGCACCACCCCAAGTTCACCGTGGCGCTCGGCGCGGCAGAGCGGGCTCGCGCGATCGCCGCCTCGGCGCTCGCCATCGACGGCGATGCCGCCGCCGCTTCCGTCGCCACGCCGGTCATCGCATCGCCCGCCCCCGTGCCCGGCTCGGCGCCGACGGCCCCGCGCGGGCCTCGACGGCTGCGCATCCCCCGCGGGTACGCGCTCGTCGCCGGTGCCGCGGTCGCCGCGCTCGTCGCCGGAGCGATCGTCGTGGGCGCCATGCTCGGTCGCGACGGCGACCCCGACACGGCGGCGCCCGACGCCAACGTCCAGTCCGAGTCGAGCACCGAGCCGAGCGTGCCGCCCACCGTCACCGCCACGGCCGCGCCCGTGCCCGCGAGCGCGCAGGACGAGGCGGAGGCGACCGTCGCATCGCCCGTGTTCACGGGCGGCAGCTCGACCACGGGGCTCGACCTGTTCGTGCAGTCGGCCGACCCCTCGGGCGTCTGGGGGCTCACGCCCTTCGTCGACGGCGAGGCGATCAGGCCGAACCTCACGCTCACGCAGTCCGACGGCGGCCTGCGGGCACTGTGGACGAGCGGCGGCCCGGCGCAGTTCTACGCGCAGACCCTCGGCGACCCGCTCGACCTCGGCGAGATCGCCGACGACGACGGCGCGCTCGTGTTCGACGTCACGCTCAACGCGGGCACGGCCGACCACCTCGAGATCGCGACGCACTGCGGCTACCCGTGCGGCGGCTCCGTCGACGTGACGAGCGTCATCGCGAACGTCGCTCAGGGCGAGACGACCCACGTCATCATCCCCGTCGAGTGCTTCACGGCATCCGGCCTGCTCCCCGAGTCCGTCGACACCCCCTTCCTCGCCCTCGGCTCGGGCGACGTCGACATGACGTTCCGCGAGATCCGCTGGGAGAACCTGGCGGGCGCCGACCCGACGGCGGTGCGCTGCGGGCCATGACGGCGAGGTAGGGACACCCCTACCCGCGGCGTCGGGATGACAGCCCGAGCGGGGGGATGAGCCCAGAGACACCGCCTTCGCGCGGTCGGACGATCGAGAGAGACGTCGACCGACGGGAAGGACGCGCTCATGGCCATCGCCGCAGCACCGACCAGGACCAGCACCCAGGACACCAGGGCGTTCGACGCGCTGGTCGCCGAGCACCGACCGGGGCTCGTGCGCTACGCGACGCGACTCATGGGCGGCGACGTCGCCGCGGCGGAGGACGTCGCGCAGGAGACCCTGCTGCGCGCATGGCGCCACCTCGACCGTCTCACCGAGCAGCAGGGATCCGTGCGCGGCTGGCTCACGCGCGTCGCCCACAACGTCGCCATGGACCAGCACCGCGCCCGTCGCTCCCGCCCCACGGAGATCGCCTGGACCCAGTTCGACGAGGAGCGCGCAGCGTCGCTCGACGACCCGGCGCGCGAGGTCGAGGACCGCGTGCTCGTGACCGAGCTGCTCGCGCACGTCTCGCCCATCCACCGCTCGACCCTCGCCGAGGTGTACCTCTCCGACCAGACGGCCGCCGCCGCCGCCGCGCGGCTCGGCGTGCCGGTGGGCACCGTGAAGAGCCGCGTGTTCCACGCCCTGCGCACGATGCGGACGCAGGGCGGCGCGGCGCTGGCCGCCTGACGCCTGCTCGCTCGAGACGGATGCCCGCCAGGCTCGGCCTGGCGGGCATCGTCGCGGTCGTCGCCGGTGGGCTCGCTTCGAGGCTCGCTGCGGGCGGTCCTCGGGTCCGGCCCGGGAGACGCTCCCTGAGGTGCGAGCCTCGAAGGGTCCCACCGAGGACCTCGGATGGATCCGCTCGAGGCTCGCCCTTCGGGCTCGCACCTCGAGGATCGGTCCTGGGGAGATCGGACCTCCTCGGCGTCAGGCGCCGATCGCCTCGGGTGCCGGCACGTCCTCGGGCAGCAGCAGCACGAGGTCGTCCATCGTCGGGTCCTCGATGGTGCGCGTGCGGCGCGCGTGGTTCGCGATCGCAGCATCCATGACCTGGCGCGCGTAGCGGCCGTTGCCGAACGACGCCGTGCGGTCGACCGACGCGAAGTGGCCGCGCAGCGCCGCGACCGTCGAGCCCGTGCACTCGTAGCCCGAGCCCGTCGCGTGCTGGTTGACGATCGTCACGAGCTCGTCGGGCGTGTAGTTCGCGAACCGCACCCGGTGCGAGAAGCGCGAGTCGAGCCCCGGGTTCGTGGCGAGGAACTGATCCATCTCGCGCTCGTAGCCCGCCGCGATCACGACGACCTCGTCGCGGTGGTCCTCCATGAGCTTCACGAGCGTGTCGACCGACTCCTTGCCGAAGTCGGCACCGTTGCCGCCGCCCGAGGCGAGCGTGTACGCCTCGTCGATGAACAGCACGCCGCCGCGGGCGCGGTCGAACGCCTCGGTCGTGCGCCTGGCCGTGTGGCCCACGTACTCGCCCACGAGGTCGGCGCGCGACACCTCGGTGACCTGGCCCTGTGCGAGCACGCCGAGTGCCGTGAGCAGCGAGCCGTAGAGGCGCGCGACGGTCGTCTTGCCGGTGCCGGGAGGGCCGGCGAAGATCAGGTGCCTGCTGAGCGACGGCGCGGGCAGGCCCGCCGCCTGCCTGCGGCGTGCGGAGGTGAGCAGGTCGACCATGCCCTGCACCTCCTCCTTCACGTCGTCGAGGCCCACGAGCTCGCGCAGCGTGCCGAGCAGCTGCTCCACCCGCTCCTCGTCGACGCGGCCGACGCCGGCGCCGATCGACGAGCCGGGCAGCGGGCCGAGGTCGTCGGGCACGAGCCGCGTGAGCGTGAGCGAGTCCACCTCGGCGGCGTTGCCGAGCCGATACGCCTGCCTGCCGAGCATCTCCTCGAAGACCTTGCGCGCCGTGCGGCCGTTGCCGAACGTCTCGTCGCGCGGCAGCTTCGTGAAGTAGTCGTGCAGCGCCGCGCGCGTCTCGAACTCGAGGCTGTAGTGGTTGCCGCGGCAGAGGTTCTCGACGATCGTCACCATCTCGGCCGACGAGTAGTCGGTGAACTCGATCGTGCGCGAGAAGCGCGACGACAGGCCGGGGTTCGCGGCCATGAACGTGCGCATGTCGTTCGTGTAGCCGGCGACGATGACGACGACGTCGTCGCGGTGGTCCTCCATGAGCTTCACGAGCGTGTCGATCGCCTCGCCACCGAAGTCGTTGCTCGACCCGCCGTCCTTCGACAGGGCGTACGCCTCGTCGATGAACAGCACGCCGCCGAGGGCCTTGCCGAACTGCTCGGAGGTCTTGATGGCGGTGCCGCCGATGACCGCGGCGACGAGGTCGGGCCGCGCGACCTCGACGAGCTGGCCGGTGCGCACGACGCCGAGGGCGGCGAGGATGCGGCCGTAGAGGCGGGCGACGGTCGTCTTGCCGGTGCCGGGCGACCCGGCGAACACGAGGTGCCGCGAGACGGGCGGCGACGGCAGCCCCGCCTCGGCGCGGCGCTCGGCCATCTGGTGCATGCGCACGAGCGTCTCGACCTGGCGCTTGACGCTGTCGAGGCCGACGAGCTCGTCGAGCTCGGCGAGCAGGCGATCGAGCTCGTCCTGCCCTGGGCGCTCGGGAGGGGCGCCGGCCGTCTCGACGCCGCGCGGGAGCGCGGGTGCGCCGTCCTGCGCGTCGTCGTCGACGGCATCCTGCGGCTGCTCGACCTCGACCTCCGCGTCGGGACCGATGCGCACCTCGTCGCCGACGTCGACCATGCGCGTGCGTCGCAGCGCACCCGTGGCCGAGTCCTGCCAGGCGACGCCGACGCTCGAGCCGCGCACGGAGCCGCCGTCGACCGCGAGCCGTGCCGCGTCGCGGGCGACGGCCCCCTCGGCGTCGGCATCGACGACCCGCACGTTCGTGAGCGCCGCCGTCGCGTCGTCGGATGCGGTGACGCCCGCGCCCGCGGGCCGCTCGATCGTCGAGTCGAGCAGCGTGAGCGACGCCGTGCCGGCGACGACGATCGCGTCGTGGCCCGCGCCGCGCAGCTCGCATGCCTCGGCCGTGAGCCGCGCGCGCTCGATGAGGTGCAGCGCGTGCGTCGCACCGTCGTCGATGCGCACGCGCGCGAGCTCGACGACCGCGTCGGCCATGCCGACGATGCCCTGGCCGCCGAGCCGCTGCATCGCGACGTCGCGCAGGGTGGCGGATGCACCGGTCGTGACGAGCACCCCGATGCCGTCGCCGTCGGCGATCAGGGTGCCCGAGGCATCGAGGCTCGCACCGCCCTCGACCGTGATGGCGGCGTTCTCGACCGAGCCGATCGTGCCGCGCACGAGCGTGAGCTGGCCGCCGTCGGCGACGAGCAGGCCGCCCTGCACGGCGTCGATGGCCGAGTCGGTGAGGTGGGCGGAGCTCGGACCGCGCACGACGAGCGCCGTCGTGGCGATGTCGTGCAGGCGTCCGCCGACGATCTCGGTCCTGCCACCCTCGTACACGAGCACGCCCGCGCCTGCGTCGTTGAGGACGTTCGTGTCGTGCATCGACAGCTGCGCCTCGGCACGCACGACGAGCGCGACCTCGGTGGACGCCTCGACGGTGCAGTCGTCGAGCGACAGCGCCCCCGACTCCACGTCGACGGCCACGTCGCCACCGTCGCGGGCGATCGTCACGCCCGAGACGCGCACCTCGACGGCTGCGCTGCGGATCGCGGCTCCCGTGGCGCTCTCGATGCGCACCTCGCCGGCGTCCCCGACGCCCGAGAGCGAGACGGCACGGTCGACCGTCAGCGACTCCCGGTAGATGCCGGGGCGGATGGAGATGACGTCGCCGTCGTTCGCGGCGGCGAGGGCCGAGGCGATGGACTGGTGGCAGTCGGGGTTGTCGGCGGCGACCGTGAGCACCGCGCGCTCGGGGGCGATCAGTCGAGTGGCCATGTCGTGCCCTCCCAGGCGTCGGGGCGGATGGCTGCCGACAGCCGCCGCCAGGTCTCCGCGTCGATCGGTGCGGCCGGCCCCGCAGCCCGCAGGTGGGCGACGAGCTCGGGGTCGGGCGCGATCCAGTGGTGCTCGAGGTAGTAGGCGACGGCGTCGCTCCAGATCCATGCGCCGTCGGAGCGCAGGTCGGCGGGCACGGCGGCATCGACGTCGCCGAGGTCGTCGCGCAGCGGCTGCGAGGCGCGCACGACGATCGAGCCCGACCGCAGCAGCACGAGCAGCGCGTCGCGCTCGTGCTGGTCGACGATCACGGGGTGGTCCGCGGCGAACCAGGGCGTGCCGTCGCGCTGGCCGTCGAACACGCGCGCGACGCGCGGCGGCGGCACCCGACGTCGCGTCGAGAGCCGGGCGGCGACGTCGCGCAGCAGGGCGCGGATGCGCTGCGCGCCGCGCGCGGTCCCGTACGGCTCGACGGAGGGGGTGGGCGACTCGGGTGCCGCGGCGGTCGTGGCGGCGTCAGGCTCGTGCTCGACCGGTGGCGACGAGGACTCGTCGTGCTGCTGGGGTGCGGGGAGCTCTGACGTCATGCGATCCACCTCAGGCCGCCAGGGGAAGGTCGCCGAACCAGCGATCCTCGGCGTGGGCGCCGATCTCGCCGCGGGTCGCGGCTGCGGCGTGCAGTCGCGCGAGGGCCTGCTCGGGATCGGCGCTCTCCTCGGCGAGCAGCAGCCGCGGCGCCGGACCCTCGGCGGTGCCGAGCACGCGGAGACGCGCGCCAGCCGGCAGCACGACGTCGTCGGCGCCGGGGCTGCCGTGCAGCACGCGGTCGAGCCGCCGTCCGCTCGTCGTCCAGATGAGCGCCTCCGCCGGTCCCGCCGCAGGTCCGTCGGCCGCGGCTGCCACGAGGGGCGTGCGCAGTCGCAGCAGCGAGCCCGGCGCGGCGTCGAGCCCTGCGGGGATGCCGCGCACCACGACGGAGCGGGCTGTCGGCAGCATCGCGAGCCCCTCGGCGAGGCACGTGTGGAAGTCGAGGTCGTACTCGGCCTGCGGCTCGGTCGCGAAGACGCGCACGAGCGAGAGGCCCGTGAGCATGGCGGAGCGGTCGCTCGCGACGCGCATGCCGGGCTGCTGCGCGAGCAGCTGCGAGACGGTGCGGCTCGCGACGTCGTAGCGGGGGCCGAGCGCCGTGCGCACGCGATGGCGCTGGTCTGCGGTGGAGCGGACGCCGAGCGGCACGTCGATCGCGGGCGCGCTGCGGGGCGGCTCGGCGGCGCGCGCCGCCGTCGCCTCCTCGGTGCGCGGCGACTCGGGAGCGTCGGCAGCTGCCACGGCGCCCGACGGCTCGGCGACGGGGGGCGCCTCGGCCGCTGCCGGTGCGGGGGCCGCCGCCGTCTGGAGGGCGCCTGCGGCCCGCTCGGCTGCGGGCTCGGGCTGCGCGTCGGGCTCGGGGACGGAGGCCGATCGCGGGGCTGCGGTCGCCGCGCGCGTGCCGGCACCGAGCAGTCGCGTGGAGGCCGAGCCCTGCAGCGCTCGCGCGAGGGCGTCGCTCGCTGTCGCTGCCGAGGCGCGCCCCGGCGTCGCGGCACCGTCGGCGGTCGCCGCGGCGGTGCTCGGAGCCTCGGCCTCCGCCTGCGCGGCCGATCGCGTCTGCGGCACCGTCGGCGCCGCGGGCTCAGGTGCGAGGGTCGATGCGGGCGCGGGCTTCGGCGCGGGCTGCGCGTCGGCAGGCTGTGCGACCCGGTCCACCGCGTCGGTGGGGGTCGGCCGACGCACGGCGGCCGCGTACCAGGCCGCCGCTGCCGAGTCGGCGCTCGGCACGTTCGTGACCTGCGCGTCGCGGGCGCGGCGCTGGGCTGCTCCTGCGCTCTCCTCAGGCGCGGAGGCGGCGGCGACGCCGCCGATCACCGCGTCGACCGTCGTTGCGTCGCGGGCCGCGGTCGCCGCATCCGTCGACTCGCGCAGGGCGGCGCGCTGCCCGGCGGCGCGCTGCCCGGCGACGTCGCCGCGTCGCTGCGCACGCGTGCGCTCCGGCTGCGCGGCGGCAGTCTCGATGGCGGCGGGCGAGACCTCGAGACGCTCGACGTGCGCCTGCTCGACCTCGCCGTCGGTGCCGTGGCGCTCGGCCTCGAGCGTCGCCTCGTCGAGGGCGGGCTCGGCGGCGTTCCGGGGCGCCGCCTCCGAGGCGGCGTGCCGGTGGTCGAGGTCGTCCGCGGCGACGTCGGTGTCCCCGCTCGCGTCGGCCGCGGCGGCGACGATGCGCCCGTCGGCCGTGATCGCGAGCGACTCCGTCGGTGCCCAGGCGCCCGGGTACGCGTCGCGCACCACGCGCCGTGCCGCGCCGTCGAGGGGATGGATCGTCACTGCGCTGCGCTGGGCGAGCCCCTCGCGCAGCGGCGCGAGGAGCGCGGGCAGCGCCGCGGGCTGCTGCGCCCCGTCGCACTGCACGAAGATGCCGAGCGATCCCACCGGCGCCTCGAGCTCCGCCTCGTCCACGAGCGGCTGGCCGGCGGGCCGGACGACGATGCCCGCAGCCACGACGTGCACGACCCAGCGATCGCCTGCACGGCGCCGAGTCGTGGGGGTCTCGCCGAGGCGGTACTCGACGGCGTTCGTGGCGACGAGCCCGGACGGAGGCGCCCACCGCTCGAGCGTCACCGTGCCATCGGGAGCGCACACGCTCTCGAGCGCGAGCGTCGTCGGCGGGGCATGCTCGTCACCGTCGATCCGCACGGATGCACCGTCGATCTCGACGCCGTGCGCGACGCGCAGCGGCTGGTCGAGGGCGGCCGCGAGCGATCGCACGGTCTCGAGCGGCAGGCTGCCGACACCGAAGCCCGCGAGCACGACGGCCGATCGCGTCTCCATCGGCAGGGATCGCAGCATCGCGAGCAGTCGATCCTCGGAGGGCGCGGGCTCGGACGGGCTGCCCGCGACGACGAGCAGCTGCCGCTCGCGCACGGCGATGCCGGCGAGCCGCATGGCATGCCTCGGCTCGGTGCCCGCCGTGATCCACACGCCGGCGGGGATGTGGGCGGCCCCGCGCAGCGACTCGGGCAGCTGCGACTGCCAGGCGGGCGCAGGATAGCGTCGCCCGGCGCGCACACGAGCACCCAGGGGGCTCTGCGCGATCCAGCCGTCGCCGCCGCCGACCGAGAAGAGCGTGCCCTCGCAGCGCACGATGCGCCCCTCGGGTGCGACGACCGAGACGCCGAGCGCCTGCGCGAGACGCGTGCTCTCGGCCTCGCCGTCGTCCCCGGGCTTGGCGAGACCCGCCTCGGGCACCACGACCGCGCCGTCGAGGTGCGGCAGCACGGCGTCGACGACCTCGGCGTCGGCGCTGCGCAGCGCATCGCGCAGCGCGGGCGTCGCCGTGAGGTAGCGGGCGGCGCGCAACGGCGGCAGTCCCTCGAGGATCGCCGTGGCCTCCGCGTCGTCGCTCTCGGCGACGACGATCCCGAAGCCGGTCCGCTGCACGGTGATCGACGTCACGGCACTTCCTTCCCTCAGCACGATCACGCGCCCGGGGCAGGTGGTGGTTCACCGCCGTGCGGCGCGTCCCCCGTGCGTCCTCAGGAGCGGCTGAGCGCGTCGTCGAAGAAGGCCTGCGCGTCGAAGGTCGAGCCGTCGCCGGTGAGCGTGCCGTCGGGCAGCACGATGCGGTCCTCGAGCTCGTCCTCCTCCTCGGGCACGTAGCCGGCCGTGGGCGCGTCGGGGATCCAGGTGTCGTCCCGCGGCTGCTCGGGCGTCGGGCCGTCGCCGTCGCCTGCACGGGGCGCGTGCGTCGCCGCGTCGTCGTGCACCGACTGGGCTCCGGATGCGTCGGATGCGTCGGCCGGATCGGATGCCTCGGGCGCGGGCTGCGCGGGCACGGGCGCGACCGGCGGCAGCGGCTCGGATCGCACCGGCGGCACGTCTCGCGGTCGCGGCGGCGCGGGTCGGGCCTGCGGCTCGTCGTCCTCGCCCTCCGAGGCCGTGAGGTATTCCGCGGCGGTCTCGTACTCGGAGGTCGACTCCGTCTCGGCGGCATCGACGGCGGCGTCGTCCGCCTCGTCCTCGCCCTCCGAGGCCGTGAGGAACGCGTCCGCGGTCTCGTCGTCCGACGCTGCGTCGCCGTCGGTGGTCTCGACGGGAGGCGCGGACGTCGTCGGCCGCGGCGTGGTCGCGGTCGACGCCTCGTCGTCGGCGACCGACGCGAGCTCGTCGTCGACCATGCGGTCGGCGTCGTCGTCGGCCTCGTAGCCGTCGTCGATCTCGGTGCCGCGACCGCCCTCGTCGCTCGGCGCGGGGCGCTCGTCGACCGGCGTCGCGATCGTCTCGTCCTCGTGAGCCTCGCGAGCCTCGCGCTCCTGCGCACGGCGGCGCTCGGCGACATCGGCGCGCTCGTCGGCCCGCTCCCTGCGATCGCGCTCCGCGGCCTCGCGCTCCGCGGCCTCGCGTTGCTGGTCACGACGCTGCTCCGCAGCCTCGGCGCGGCGACGACGCTCGTCCTGCTGCTCCCCCCGCTCGATGGCCTCGGCGCGGCGATCGCGCTCCTCCTGACGCTGCTCCTCGCGCTGCCTGTCGTCGGCGTCCTGCTGCTCGGCCTCCCGGCGTCGCTCCCGCTCGCGGCGATCGGCAGCAGCCGCGCGTCGCTCGCGCTCGTCTCGATGCTCGCGCTCCTGACGCTCGACCTCGCGCCGCTCGGCCTCCGCGCGCTCCGCGTCCTGGCGCTCCCACTCCCGGCGCTCCGCGTCCAGGCGCTCCTGCTCGCGGCGCTCCGCCTCCTCCCGCACTCGCTCTCGCCGCTCGGCCTCCTCGCGCTCCGTGCGCTGCTCCTCCTCGCGGCGGTGCCGAGCCAGCCGCTCCTCGGCCTCCCGCCGCTCGGCGTCGCGGGCGCGCTGCGCTGCCGCGTCGCGCTCGGCGCGCGCCGCCTCCTCGCGGGCCGCGGCCTCGTCGCGCTCGCGCGCGGCCTCGTCGGCACGCGCCGCGTCGCCGTCGGTGTCGGCGGGCACCGCGAGCCCGAGCGCCCCGAGCTGCTGCTCCCACACCTGGAGCACGACAGGCACGTCGACCTCGCCCGGCTGCCGCGGCCCGCCGCTGCTCACGATCGTCGAGGTGCCGGCCGTGATGCGCAGCCGCAGGTGGGCGTCGACGATGAACGAGCGGCCCTTGTGCGTGATCTTCTCCGACGTCTTCACGTCGGTGCCCTGCTCGTCGGCACGGCTCGACGAGCTCTTGAACGAGGGCGCGAGCACGCCCGCGACCATGCCGGCGTCCGTCATGCCCGACAGACCGAACGGCAGCGACATGCCGGCATCGTCTGCCCGCTTCTTCGCCTCCGCGAGCCCGACGCCGAGGTCGACGGTGTGCTGCAGCGTCGTCGATGGCGCCTTCGAGCCTGGGCGGATCGACGGCTCGACGAGGCCGCCGGAGATCGACAGGTCGGAGCGAAGGTCGCGGAAGGCACCGCGGCGCGCGATGAGCTCGTCGACGCTGAACGTCTCGCCCGAGACGATCCTGGGGATCGCGTTGAACAGCATGGGGTTCGACATCGCGGTGCGCAGCGCCTCGTCGTAGACGTCGCCGGGACGCACGTCGCCGCCCTTCGCGTCGAGCGATTCCTGCACCGTGGCGCGCACGTCGTCGACGCTCGCGTGGTCCCAGCGCACCGGTCGCCAGGCGCCGACCGCGGGCAGCTGATGCTGCTGCGCGGCGGGGGCGGGAGCGGGCGGGGCGTCGAGCGAGTCCGGCGAGTCGGTGGGCTCGAGGATGTCGACCGTGCCGCCGACCGAGATCGGTGCGAGCGGCGTGTGCGAGCCCTTCGTGATGGCGCGGGGCAGCAGCGAGTCGAGCGCACCGCCGACGTGCTCGTGCAGCTGCAGCGTCACGTCGTAGGTCACGGGCACGTGGTGCTGCTCGAGCGACTCGTGCTCGGCCGTCGTGGCGAGCTTCGGCGACTCGGGACCCGAGACGCTCCTGTCCCACCGACGGTTGAAGACCGTCCAGTCCTGCTGCGTCGAGGCCTCGCCGCCGGGCAGGTCGGCGACCTCGTCCGGCCGCGTGAAGAACCCGAGTCGGCCGTCGAGCCCGAAGTTGACGAGGTGGAAGCGATTCCGCTTGCGGGTCGAGCCGCCCGAGCGCTCGGTCGAGAGCGTCTCGCCCTTCAGATCCCTCCTCGTCGCGGGGTCGGCGGCGTCGGGGCGGTGCGAGACGTCGAGCTCGATCGTGACGGTGCGCTGCGTGAACGGGCCAGCAGGCAGCGGCACGGTGATGCGGTTCGGGCCGACCATCGCGTCGCGCACGAAGCCCGAGCCGGAGCTCTGGGTGAGCACGCGACGCACCTCGCCGAGGATCTGCTGGCGCGTGCGCTCGTCGATGCCGACGGGGCGCCAGCTGCGCTCCATGCGCGCGAGCGCCTCCTTCGTGATCCGGCTGTCGGCCACGACGGCGTCGGAGTCGTCGCGGAAGGGCGCGAGCGGGTCGGCGGGCGGATTCGCGGGATCGGCAGGAGGGTGCGCAGGATCGCGCGGCGGCAGCGAGCCGAGCTCGATGCCCGCGGGCGTCACGACGGGCGGGTCGGCGACGACGGTCGAGTCGTTCGTCGTCGTGGGGTCGGTGGTCGCCGCCGGCGCCGGCGCGTGCGCCACGAGCTCGCGCGGCAGGTCGATGCCGTGCTTCTGCAGCAGCGCGGCAGCCTCGCGCACGGGCAGCTCCACGTCGACCGACGCGGGCTCGAAGCGCGTGTACGACGGGTTGGCGAAGCCGCTGCGCCACCGCCAGCGGCGCAGCTCGAGCGAGGGCTTGTAGCTGCGCTCGGCGTCGAACCGCAGCACGGCGGTCTCGCCGACCTTCGACCGCTCGCTCGCGATGCCCGCCGAGCGCTCCGCCTCCTTCGAGCGGCCGTGGGTGTAGCCGAGCTTCGCGCCGATCTGGGCGAGGAAGTTGTCCTTGCCGCCGGGTGCCGTGGCGCGCACGATGCCGTCGAGGCCGCCGTTCAGGCTCCACTCCTTCGACGTGCCGACCGCGCGATCGTCGGCCGAGCCGCGCATGAGCGTGCGATGGTCGCGCGTCGTGACGAACGACGGGTTGCCGAGCCGCTGCTTCACCTCGACCGAGCCGTGCAGGTCGCGGATCTTGCCGGGCAGCACCATGTCGCCGGTCGTGACGCCGCGGTCGCCGAGGCCCTCGTTCGCGATCGTGCGCAGACCGGCGTCGGAGCCGAGTCCCTGCACGGTCGCAGCCGTCACCTCGCCGGGCTTCGTGAACGGCGAGCGCGTGATCGTCGGGCCCGCGACGGGGTCGAAGGCGCGCGATCCCCAGCTCGAGAAGTTGCCGCTGCCCAGCGGGCTGCGGTGCGGGGTGCCGGTGCCGCTCGTGAGGTCGGCGCGCTTCGACAGCGAGGCCTCGAGCAGGCTCGCGTGCGCGTCGTGGCCGCTGACGCGCTCGACCTTCGCGTAGGCCCCCAGGTCGGCGGCGTCGATCTCCTGGAAGCTCGGGTCGCCCACGTCGCCGACGAACGTGCGCGGACTCGTCGCGCCGGGCGTCGTGCCGTCGAGCTGCGGCCTGCGTACGGCGACGCCGTCGATCTCGATCGACTGGCCGAGGTCGGGTCGCACGACGCTGTGCCGGTCGGCGGTCGGGCCGCTGCCCAGCAGCCTGCCGCCCGCGAGGCCGCGCTGCAGGAAGTTCGGATCCTTCGTCGACTCGTGCACGACCTTGAGCGTCGTCCTCGTCGGGTGGTAGCCAGCCGGACCGATGCTCGATGCGGCGCGCGTGTCCTTGATCGTGTGCTGCGCGGCGTTCTTCGCCGTCCGCTGATGCCCGCCCGAGAGCTGCAGGATCGCGTTGCCCCAGTTCTTCTCCGCCGCCGGCGACGCGGCCGCGGCCTGCGAGGTGGTCGACGCGAACGACGCGATGGCCTGCGACCCGACGGTGAAGCCCTGCGTCGCCTTGGAGTCCATCGTGATCTCGCGCTTGCTCGACACCGACTCCTCGTGCTTCGACGTGCGCGAGTCCGCCGTCGTGCCCGGGTCGCCGAGCGTGACCTCGGCGGTGATCGTCACCCGGTGCGTACGACCGCCCTCGTGCCACACGGCCGTCGTGCCGTCGGTCGCCGCGTCCTGCATCGACGCCTTGGCCTTGGCGTCGTCGGCGAACGTCCTGGCGATGGCCTCCTTGCCCTTGTCCGAGAGCTCGAGCCCGTCGCCGATGCGGTCGGCGAGGTCGGGCGGCACCGACACGAACGAGTCGCGCGACGGGTCGAAGGTCGACTCCGGGCGGAAGGGCCCCTGGTGCATCGTCATGCCCTCGGGCCGCACGGGTGCAGGCAGCCAGAGGCCTCGCGCGGCGGCGTCGGCGATCGGCACCGAGAACGTCGTCTGCACCTCGACCGACCGCGGCGACCCGAGGCCGAAGCGCGGCTGCACCTGCACCGTGCGGCGCAGGGAGTAGATCGCGACCTTGTCGTCGTTGCTGCGTGCCGACGAGTGCTTGGTCTCCTTCGAGCCGCCGATCTGGCCGCTCGACGTGACGGTGAGGCCACCACCGATGCGCAGGAAGCTGCGCAGGCGACCACGCGCGCCCGCAGTGGCGCTGAGGTCGACGCCCTTCGACCAACCCGAGGAGAAGGCCGTGCCCCGCGTCGTCTTGCTGCCCCCGTCGGCGACGCCGAGGTACGCCGTGCGTGGAGCGTCGTCGGTCACCGAGAACGTCGACCGGTCGCCGCGTGCCTTCGCGTCGCCGGAGGCGGTGAGGATGCCCGTGAGCGCGTCGACGTCGCGCTGCGAACGGGGCCGCACCGTGCCGTCGGCGAGGGTCGTGACGCGGCGCGGCTCGATGCCGCGCAGGTCGGCGTTCTGCCACGTCGACGCCTCGCCGGGGACGCGACCATCCTGCCTCGGGGCGGTGGCGGACGCGTGGGAGACCTCGGGCATCGTCAGGCGGGCGTCGACATCGACCTGCGTCGTGCGCCCGTCGGTCGTGAGGTCGAGCGTCACGTCGGCGTGGGCCGGCGTCAGCCCCGTCTTGGGTGCCGCCGTGTCGCGCAGCGTCGACTTGAGCCCGAGATCGGCGCCCGTCGTCGCACCCATGCCGAAGGTCGCGGCGGGGAAGCCGGGCGTCGGACCCATGGCGACCGTGAGCTGCAGCTCGGCCTTCGCGGAGTTGCTCACCGACGTCTTGTCGGAGCGCTCGACGTCCTGCGTGCGGCTGAAGGCGTCGGTGGCCTCCTGGACCTTGGGCGCAGGCTCGGGCTTGCCGTCGCCGTCGGCCGTCGCGTCGGCGCCGTCGGCGTCGTCGGCGTCGTCGGCGTCGTCGGTCGAGGTCGTGGCATCGGTCGACGGCTTCGGCGTCTCGGCCGCGACCGGCGTCACGGCCGGCATCTGCACGTCGGCCGTGCGCACGGTGGCCGTGTGGCCGTCGACCGTGATCGACCCGGCGTCGAGCACGCCGCGCCATGCCTCGGCGACCTGCGCATCCGTCGACCTGTCGGTGAGCCCCAACGCGTCGCGCACGCGGTCGGGCGCGACGCCGAGATGGTTCGCGACCTGCGCGTGCATGGCGTCGGGATTGCGGATCGACGAGAGCGGCAACGGCTGGCCCTGCAGCAGGTCGTTCGCCGGGTAGGAGTGCTCGGGCAGCTGGTGCTCGCCATCGGCGATGCGCTCGATCATCCAGAGGTTGCGCGGGTAGAGCATCGCGCCCTCGCGATGCACGGCGTCGCCCATGATGCCGTCGTCGTGGTGCACGGCGGTGCTGTCGGCGTCGCGCTGGAAGACGCGGCGGGAGTCGACCGACTCATCGGCGAGGCCCAGCGAGTGCAGCAGCTCGTGCGTCAGCACCTGCCCGGCCTCGTCGGTGCGCCAGTGGCGCTGGTCGGTCGAGGTGGGGCGCTGGCCGTCGGGCCCACGACCGGTGTCGCCGATCTGGTCGACGGGTGCGACGACGTCGATCGTCGTGTGCGCGGTCGACGCGTCGTCGACGAACTGCACGTCGAGGTGCAGCTGGTCGCCGCTCGGCAGCCGGTAGCCCTGGTTGACGATCGCGTCGACGCTCGAGCGCGCCCGATCGCGCGTCGCGGTCACGTCGGCGGCGCTCACGCCGTCGCCGGGGGCGAGGTGCATGCGCACGGTGTACACCTGCACGGCGCGACCGTCGGGCACGACGACGCGAGCCCGGTCGTACTGGATGAACCCCTCGAACCTGCGCAGGCGTCCCGTGGTGCTGTCGGTGCGCACGTCGGCGACCGTGACGTCGACGGTGCGCGCCGGCGCGGACGTGAGCCGCGGACGCCAGTCGGCCTCGGCGATGGGCGTCGCCGTCGGCTCCGACCACGGCGCCGTGGGGTCGCTCGCGTGCCGCCAGCCCTCGTCGTCTCGCACGGGGATGCTCGGGTCCGGTCCGCGCCGCGGCGGCGTCGGCCGGCGCTCGATCGGCGGTGCGGCATCGGTCTCGGGCGTGCGCGGGGGCGCCGGTCGGGGCAGCGGCGGGGCCTCGGGGATGTCGGACGCGCCGCGATCCTCGCCGCGGCCGCGGAAGGGCAGCGCCTCGTGGTCGCGGGTGCCGTCGCGGCCCTGGGCGCCGTCGCGATCCTGCGAGTCCTCGCGATCGGAGACCCCGTACAGGTCCTCGTCGCTCGTCGCATCCGAGGCGTCGAAGAGCGCCTCCTCGCCCTCGCGGGTGCGCGTCCAGTCGCCCTGCTGGTCGAGATCGCGGCCGTCGGGGCCGAATCGATCGGGCTGCCCGCCGTCCGCCGCGAGCTGGCGGTCCACCTCCTGCTGCTCATGGAAGGTGCGCGCCGCCTCCGCCGACGGCCGCACGTGGTCGCCGGGGTTCCCGGTGGGCTCGACGTGCCGGGGCGGGCCCACCTGGGTGCTGCTGCTGAGTCGGTCGCCGCTGCCCGACACCGAGGTGAAGATCTGCTCGTCATGGTCGGGCTTCGCGACCAGGTGCGCCTCGAACAGCCGCCTCGTGCGCGGCGTCGGCTCGCCGTGCATGTCGAGCTCCGCATCGAAGCCGGTGCTCACCGCGCCGTTGAGCCTCCTGTCGCCCACGCGCACGTTGCCGGTCGAGTCGATCGAGCGCGCGATGACCTGCACGTAGTCGGTGCGGCGATCCGGTGCGAGCAGATCGCGCAGCGCGTCGACGGCCCGCTGCTGCTCGGTCGCCGGCGCCTTCGGCGAGGGCGTCGCGCTCAACGCGGCGAGGTGCGGAGCGGCCACCGCGCGCTCCTGCGACGTGAGTCGCCGGCCGACGATCCGTCGCAGCCTGCGCAGCGCGTCGTCGCGCGTCAGACCCGTGCTCGCGCTCGGCTGCGCCGACGGGTCGAGCGTGTCGAGCGCCGCGGAGCGGCCGTCGCGCGTCTCGGGAGCCTCGACGAGCCGCGACAGCTGCACGAGCCCGTCGTCGCGGTCGGTGCGCACCTGCTCGTCGGTGCGCTGCTGCCTGGATGCGCGCGGCTCCTGCGTGACCGCACGCTGGTACTGCTGGAACCTGCCGATGGCGCTCGCGATGGTCGCGTTGCCCTGCTCGCGCTGCACGCGTGCCGCCTCGCGATCAGCGGGCTCCGCCTGCGGGTCGGCCAGCACCGACTCGGCCCGCTCGACGTCGCCACGGCCGTGGATCCCGGCGAGGATCGCCCGGTTGAGGGCGTTCTGCCCAGCGCCCGAGGCGATGATGTGGTTGCGCGTCGCGTCGCCGTCGTTGCTTCCGGTGGCGAGTCGCTGCTGCTCCTGGCTGGTGAGCGCGTCGCCCGCGGCGACCGCTGCGTCGACGATGTCGCCCTGGTCGGGCAGCTGGTCGACGCGGTGGTCGTGCGGCAGCGCGGGTCGCGGGCCGCCGGTGCCGCGCAGGAAGCTCCCGATCGTCGCGAGGTCCTTCGGGTCGAGTCCCTTCGTCGCCCCGTAGCGGACCTGGTGCAGCTTGTCGTCGGGCAGGTAGGCCTTCGGCTGCCCGGTGCCGTCGACGTCGGGCTGGGTGGGGCGCGCCGATCGCTGGGCGCGGTAGATGCTCGAGGGCACGGTGCCGTCGGGATTCGGCCGAGGCGTGGGGTCGAGGCGCGCAGGGTCCGCGACGAGGGGACGCCTCTCGAGGTCGGCGGGCGCGGTCGTCGTCGACGGCAGCGGCGGTGCGGGCGGCGGGGGCATCGTCGCCGGGGACTGCGACGGTGACGGCGACGCGGCACCCTGCGCGGTCTGCTGGCGCTTCGGCTTCGACGACGATGCATCGCCATCCCGCTTGCGCTTGCCTCCCGGCGCCTGCGCGGGGCTCGTCGAGGGCGGCAGCGCGCCGTGCGGCGTGGGCGCGAAGTCGGCGCGCTGCGGGGTCGCGTCCCGCCAGGTCGCGTGGATGTGCTCGACGTCGGCGTCGGTCAGGTACGGCGGCGCATCCTTCGCGGCTTCATCGACGCGCGGGAGGTCGCGCGCACCGTCGCCCATGACGCCGTCGCGCCTCGGCGTGCGCAGCAGATGGTGGTCGCCGCGGTAGCCCTCGCGCGCGCCGACGAAGTGCATCACCTCGTGCACGAGCAGCGGCGCATCCTTCGGGTCCGCCGACCACGTGCGCTGATCGACCTCGCCCTCGGGTCGCACCGTCACGCGCACGCGGTCGCTCGACGGGGCGTCGCTCGCCACGAACGTCGGGTCGATGCGCACCTGCATCGCGTGCCCGTCGCCGAGCGTGAACCGGTCGTTGACGAACGCGTCGAGGTGGGCCTGCACGTCGTCGACCACCGCGCGGAGGTCGTCGCCCGACATCGTGTCGGCGTCGGCGGTGATCTCGACGGGCACCTCGAACAGGCGGATCTGCGCGCCGTCGACCGTGAGGTCGCGCGAGACGTAGTCGACGATCGCGATCTCGCCGCGGATGTCGACGCCGGGCCCGTCGGAGCGTGCCGGGGTGAACGACTCGGTGCGCAGCTGCTTGGGCGCCGCCTGGTCGTACGCGGCCTGCCACGCCGGCGACTGCGCGGTGGGCGCGGCGTCGCGCGGCGCGACGTCGGCATCCGCATCCGCATCGACCGTGGTGATGCTCGTCGCGTCGCTGTCGGCGTCGCTGTCCACACCGCTGTCGGCGTCGCTGACGATGCTGGAGACGTCGTCGTCCGTGTCGCCGACGATGCTCGCCGCGTCGTCGTCCGTGTCGTTGACGATGCTCGCCGCGTCGTCGTCACCGACGACGTCGGTCTGGGCCTCGGGAGACGTCGCGTCATCACGCTGCGGCTGCTGGTCGACATCCGCGTGCGGATCCTGCGCAGACGGGTCGCGTGCATCCTGCGTCTGGCCGTCGGGGCTCGCGTCGGGCGCGACGGGCCCGTCGGTCGTGGCGTCGACGTCGACGTCGGCAGAAGGCGTCGGGCCGGAGCCCTGGCCGGGCGTCGGCGTCGAGGCCGCCACGGGGGTGGTGGTCGGCGGCGTGCTGCCGGGCGTCGTCGTCTGGGGCGCGGACGCCGGTGACTGCTGGGTCTGCGTCGAGTCAGACGGCGTCGTGTCGGCCTGCGTCGTGTCGGCCTGCGACGAGTCGGCCTGCGACGAGTCGGCCTGCGACGAGTCGGCCCGCGACGAGTCGGCCCGCGTCGAGTCGGACTGCGTCATGTCGGCGTGCGTCGGCGCATCCTGGTCGGTCGCCGAGTCTTGGCCGACCGTCGAGTCCTGGCCCACCGTCGAACCCGCGTCCAGCGTCGAGCCCTGCTCCACCGTCGAGCCCTGCTCCACCGTCGAGCCCTGGTTCACCGGCGAACCCTGCGCGACCGACGAACCCTGGCCTGCCGGCCGCAGGCTCGCCGGGTCGCCGGTCACCCCCTGCGGAGCCGTGCCCTGGCCGTCCGGCCTCGTCGGCCCCTGCTGGGCTCCCGGCGTCTCGGGTGCCTGCTGCTGCGATCCGGGAGCCGAGTCATGCTGCACGTCGGCGGTCGAGCCGTCCTGCTGCTGCGGATCCGACGACGACCCCTGGTCCTGCGCGCTCGTCGTCGGGCCACCCTGCGACTGCGCGGCGGGCGGCGTCGCGTCGGCGACGGCCTCGCCCTGCTGGCCAGCGGGCTCCTGGCGACCACCGAGCGGGTCGGGTGCGCTCGACGTGCTGCTCTCGAGCGGCCCCCGACCGTCCGTCGAGTCCCCGCCGCCGACGTCCTGCCGGCCACCGGCGCCGCGCTGGCCGCCGGCATCCTGCTCGCCACCGGCACCCTGCTCGCCGCTCGCGCCCTGCTGCGGAGCGCCCCGCGGTCCCTGCGGTGCGCCCGAGCCGCTGCCGGAGCCCTGGCCGCTCCCGGATCCCCCACCGCTTCCGGTCGAGAGCCCCGGACCGGCGCCCGTGCCCAGACCCGGTCCCCCGCCGAGCGCCGAGCCTGCGCCGCCGTCGGTGATCGGCGTCTGACCGGCGACCGGGTCGGAGCGCGTGCCGGCGTCGCCGCCGCCCGAGCCGCTCTCCGACGGTCCCGGGCCGCCGAACGCGGTGCCGGCGTGGTAGCCGGCCGCGGTGCCGAGGCCCGTGCCGATGCTCGACGACGCCGCCGAGAGCACGCCGCCCACGCCCACCTGGAAGCCCTCGCCCTGGATGGCGCTGTACGTGCCCTCGGTCATGACCTCGACGAAGGCCTCGCCGACGAAGTCGGTGGCGATGTCCTGCGCCGTGTCCTTGATGCCATGCGGCTTCGGCGCGCCGCCCGAGCTCGTGGTCGGCGGCAGGTCGCCGTCGGAGCCCTTGCCGGTCGGCGGCACGTCGACGCCATCGCCAGCGCCCCTGCCGGGCGGCGGCACGTCGACGCCATCGCCAGCGCCCTTGCCGGGCGGCGGCACGTCCACGCCGTCGCCAGCGCCCTTGCCCGCACCCGAGCCGGCGCCGTCGCCGACGCCCTTGCCGACGCCCGATCCGATGCCGTCGCCGATGCCGTCGCCCGCGCCCTTGCCGAAGGCCTTGCCGAGCCCGGCGCCGCCGAGGATGGGGACGGCGCCGAACATGCCGGCGAGGCCGCCGCCCGCCGCGGCGCCGGAGGTCTTGTCGCCGTCCCACTCGGTGCGGTTGCCCTCGGCCATCTGCACGAGCTGCGCGACGGCGTCGATCGCGACCTCGCTCAGCACGTTGAACGCCGCACCCTTCGCGACCTCGGCGAGCAGCTTGCGCAGGATCGTGCGGAACAGGATGGTGTACATCGCCTTGCGCGCCGCGAGCCAGGCCATCGAGGCGCCGAACGACGGCACGGCCATCGCGATCGCCCACGCGATCTCGGCGATGAGGGCGATGAGCGCGCCGATCAGCGTGTACTTCGTGTACTCGACGTCGAGCGCGAGCTTCTCGAGGAACTGCGAGCTCGACAGCATCGACTCCGCGACCTCGCGCAGCGCGTCGCCCTCCGTGAGCGACGCGACGTACCGGTCGTAGGCGTCGGCGCTCATGCCCGAGAAGCCCTGCTGCGTCGCGGCGAGGTCGCGACGCAGGTCGCCGTCGAGGTCGTGCAGCTCGCGGGCCGCGAGCTCCCAGCCCTGCGCGAGCGCGCGCAGCTGGTCCTCGTTCGCCATCGGGAAGCGCTCGCCCGCGAGCACGAGGAAGAGGTTCGCGGCCTCGTTGCTGACCATGAGCGCCATCGCGTCCTCCTCTCCCTCGAGCCCTGGGCGGGCATGCCGTCGGGTCCGCGGACCCGAGCCCGGCTACATCTGGTGCCGGCTCTCGCGGGTCGCCGTGTCCTCGGTGTCGGCGAGCTCGCGCGCGACGGTCGTGGTGTCCTGCGCGATCTCCTCGACCGACGTGGACAGCTGCGCCATGAACTCCTTGGCAGCGGTGGAGGCCGGCACGTAGTTCGTGTCGTACGACTCCTTGAAGTCGCCGTCGCCCGCGGCGTTCGGATACCGGGATGCGAGCTGGTCGACCGTCGACGAGAGCCCCTGCACACGGCTCTGCAGCGCGCGCAGTCGCTGTGCGCTCTGGCGCAGGCGATCGGGATCGGCGGCGAAGCGGTCACCGCTCATGGCGCACCTCCCCGAGCTGCTCGACGAGCCCCTGCATCATCGAGGTCATCTCGTCGGCCGAGGGCAGACCCGCCATGGGATCGAGACCCTCGGGTGCGCCGTCGCCGAGCAGCGCTCGACCCTGCTCCCGCACGTCGTCCTGCGCCTGCGCCACGATCGCGACGATCTTCGAGCACAGCTCCTTCGGCGCGAGCTCGCGCCAGGACTGCCCGGTGATCTTCAGCTCGGTGAGCACGCCCTGGGCGTCGACCGTCGCGCTCAGCACGCGATCCTTCGACGTCGCGGTCGCCGTGAGCGCGTCGACCTCGGCGGCACGCTCGGCGAGGTCGGCGTGCGTCTGGCGCACCTCGGCCATCATCTGCTCGATGTCGTCTCCGGTGAGCTGCATCATGCTCCCTCCTGCTGCGATGCCGCAGCCTGCTCCGCCGCGCCGGGCTCGGCACGCCGCTTCGCCTCGGGTGCGCGGCCTCCGGCCACGCCCGCAGGCACGTGGGCCGGCTGCACCGGCTCGCGCTCCTCGCCGAGACCGATGACGCCGTTCCCGTCGGCGTTCGTCGTGCCCCACACGTCCTCGTCCTCGGCGAGCCAGGTGTTGCGCTCGCGATCGCGGTCCTTCGCACCCTGCGAGCCCGGCGCCATGGGGGCCATCGGCATGCCGCCGCCGCCACCCATGCCGCCACCGGCCACGCCGCCGTTCGCACCACCGCCGGCGCCGGCTCCGAGGCCGTTGCCGGCACCGCCACCCGCGCCGAAGACGCCGCCGTCGTCGCGCCCCGCACCACTGGCACCGAATGCGTCGCTGCCACCGGCGGCGGAGCCGCCCGCCGCGCCGAACGCGCCGCCACCGCCACCTGCGCCGCCGAGCTCGCTCGCAGGCATCCCGGCCACGGCGCCACCACCGCCAGGGGTGGCGCCGCCGCCTCCGGCGCCCGCGAACGACGAGTCGCCGCTGCCGCTGCCCGCGCCGCCGCC
This sequence comes from Agrococcus jejuensis, assembly GCF_007679035.1. GTDB lineage: Bacteria > Actinomycetota > Actinomycetes > Actinomycetales > Microbacteriaceae > Agrococcus > Agrococcus jejuensis_A. Next base: position 256,897 of record NZ_VEFR01000002.1, read on the forward strand.
GGCTGCGAAGTCGTCCCATTCGGAGGCGGCGCCAGCGCCCGACCAGCCACCGCCGACGCCGCCGCCTGCACCGAACCCGTCGTCGCCGCCGGCACCGGCGCCACCCCAGTCGGAGCCGAGCCCACCACCGCCGGCACCCGAACCGCCGAAGCCCGAACCAGCACCGTCGACACCGGCGCCAGCGCCACCCCAGTCGGAGCCGAGCCCACCACCGCCGGCACCCGAACCGCCGAAGCCCGAACCAGCACCGTCGACACCGGCGCCAGCGCCACCCCAGTCGGAGCCGAGCCCACCACCGCCGGCACCAGAGCCGCCGAAGCCCGAACCAGCACCGTCGACACCGGCGCCAGCGCCACCCCAGTCGGAGCCGAGCCCACCACCGCCGGCACCAGAGCCGCCGAAGCCCGAACCAGCACCGTCGTCCTGTCCGCCGGCGCCGGAGCCGTCGGGGGCGAGCACGCCGTCGCCGCCGATGCCGCCGGGAGGCGCCCAGCTGGAGCCGCCGGATGCGCCCGCGCCGCCAGCGCCGACCGTCGCGGTCTCTCCCTGCTCCCCGAGCCCACCACCGACCCCGCCGCCGATCGCACCGGCGCCGCCGCCATCCTCCGAGGGCGACGTGAGGTCGGAGAATGCGTCGTTCGGGTCCTCGAGGTCGGGCATCGCGACGTCGCCGCCGGCCGCGCCCGCGCCGCCGTCGTCCCGGTCGGTCGAGCCCGATCCGCCGCCCTGTCCGTTCGAGCCGCCGCTCTGGCCGCGCGATGCGCCGAAGCCACCGCCGCTGGCGCCCGCACCGCCGACCACGCCCGCGCCGCCGCCCGCGCCCGCGCCGCCGCCGTCCTCAGCCGACCACGATCCGCTGCCGTCGCCGCCGAGGCCGTCTGCGCCGAGGCCACCACCACCGCCGAACTGCCCGGCACCACCCCCGCCGAAGTCGCCCGCACCGCCGCCGAACTGCCCGGCACCGCCGCCACCGCCGAACTCCCCGGCGCCACCGCCGCCGCCGAAGTCCCCTGCGCCGCCACCGCCGCCGAACTGCCCGGCGCCACCGCCACCACCGAAGTCGCCGGCACCGCCGCCACCACCGAAGTCGCCGGCACCGCCACCACCGCCGAAGTCGCCGGCACCGCCACCACCACCGAAGTCCCCGGCACCGCCACCACCACCGAAGTCCCCAGCGCCACCGCCGCCACCGAAGTCGCCGGCACCACCGCCACCGGGCCCGTCACCGCCGGCGCCACCGCCGCCCGGGCCATCGCCGAAGATCTCATCCCAGTCGGGCATGTCGCCGCCGCCGCCGGGTCCGTCACCGCCAGCGCCGCCGCCGTCGTAGTCGGCCGACGTGTCCTCGACCATCGCGGTGGGGTCCTGCATGTTCTTGAGCGCGCGCAACGATGTGCGCATCGTCGTCTCGAGCTTCTGCTGCGCGGCGAAGACCTCGCCGGCCATCGTCGCCAGGACGTCACGCACCGACTGCGAGATCGCGCGGTTGATGGCACCGAAGGTCGCCTCGCTGTGCAGGTCGCCGCTGACGCCCGTGAACCCCTCGGGCGCGTTGCCGCCCCGGTTCCCCCACGTGTACGAGGCGTACACGCTCTTCGCGCGCTCCTGGGACATGCCCGCACCGTGCTCTGCGCGCCACACGCTGTCGGCATCCATGACGTACGTCCAGATGTCGTCGATGACGGCAGCCCTGGCCTGCCCGGGCAGGTGCCCCATCGCGGGGCCGTGCGCGTTCCACGTGCTCACGACCGACGTGTTGAAGGTGCGCACCGCCTCGGCGACCGTCTCGAGGGAGGCAGCGACGCCGCCGTCGTCGGTGAGCTGACGGTGCATGGCCTCGAGCGACTTCTGCTGCGCGGTGAGCTGCGCCAGCAGCGCGGCCGCGGCGGAGCCGCGGATCGACGAGTCGTCGGCGCCGAGCGACGTCGCGAGCGCCGAGATCTGCTCGGCGTTCTGGCCGGTGACCGTCGCGAAGTTCGCGAAGAGCGCTGCTGCCGTGTCGGTGCGCCTGGCGCTGAGGCCGGGCGCATCGTCCTCGTGGATCATCCGGATGTTGCGGAGCAACGCCTCGTAGGCGTCCGAGAAGTCCGGCGCTGCGCTCGGATTGTTGATGAGCTCGAGGCTGCGGACGTCGTCCTTGTAGTGGAAGTACCCGCGCACCCAGTTCGGTGACCAGGCGTCGCGGCCAGGGCCGCCCCGCGTGCCGGTGAGCCAACCCCTCGTGGGGTCCTGCAGCTGCTCGAGCACTGCAGCGAGCCCGCTGTCGGGCACGCCGGTCACGAGGCCGAGCAGTGCCTCGAGCGCCATGTCGCCCGTCGCGGTCGACCCCGTCGACGAACCCCCTCCGCCCGAGGCTCCGTGGTCGCCCGAGCCGGTCGTCTCGTCGTCGGCCATGTCGTCTCCTCGTGCGCAGGGGGTTCGTGCTGATGGGTGTGGCCGTCAGGCCTGGGCGTCGGCGACGCTCAGGTCGTCGGTCTCCTCGAAGAGCCTCTCCGCCTTCTCCAGCTGGTCGCGGAAGGTGGGGAGCGTCTTGTCGGTGAAGGTGTCGGTGAACGTGCGCACCTGGCCTGCCAGGGCCGACACGTCGTTGCCGACCTGCACGGCGACCTCCCAGCGGGCCTCCGCGGGCTGCGCCCGCAGGTCCGAGCCGATGGCGTAGCCGTCGGTGCCGTAGAGGGCGTCGTCGTTCGTGCGCTCGACGTCCGTGACGAGCTGCTGCACCTTGCGGTACTGCTCACGGTCGAACGCGACTCGCGTGCCTTCGTCTGCCATGGGGTTCTCCTCTCTCGAAGCGATCACGGGGTGCCCGCGAGCTCGCGGGCACCCCGTCGACGTCAGCTGAAGACGGCTGCGCCTCGCACGTCGCCGTCGAAGAACTCCTCGCGCACGCGCACGGCGGCGTTCTTGATGTTGACGCCCGCCTGCTGGACCTCGGTGTACTCGGTGTTCCAGCGCTGCTGCAGCTCGCCCCACACAGGCAGCGAACGACCCCACTGGGCCTCGCCCATCGGACGGATGGTGTCGTAGATGTTCTGCAGGATCTGCTCCACCTCCTGGCACGAGGCGTTGAGGGACTGGTTGGCCGTCTCGAACTGGACGAGGTCGACGTTGAAGGACATGTCGGTTCCTTTCGTGGAGGGGAGGGTCAGGCCGCGGCGCTGGACGCGGTCGAGTCGTCGGTGTTGGTGCGCTGGGTCAGCAGCGTCTGCACCTGGCCGTTGAGGATGTCGAGCTTGTTCTTGATGTCGCTGTACTCGCTCTGCCACTCGGTGAGGCGCTGGCGGAGCACCATGCCCGCCTGGGCCTGCGCAGCCGACGCGATGGTCTGGGTCGAGTCCTCGACGCGGCCGCGGGCGGCCTCCATCGCGGAGACCTGCTCCATCGTGCGGCTGATGATCTGTCGGAGGGTGTTCGCTTCGAAACCGGTGAGCTCTGCCATGAGGTTCTCCTTCGTGTTCGTGTGTGTCAGGGTCGTGTGTCGGTCGATGGGGTCAGGGTCTGGATGCGTGCGTCGAAGGTGGGCTCCTGTCCTACGTCGCGATCGTGGGCCCCGTCGGCAGCAGCGCGAGCAGCGCTGCCGGCACGGCGGGGGAGCTGGAGGCGTCGAGCCCGAGGGCTCCCGCGGTCTCTGCGTCGGCGACGGGGTACTTCGTGCCGTCGTCGGCCACGAGGTAGAGGCCGGCGCCGCTGACGCCGGGGGCCGCGGCCGTCGCCGCGAGGTGGCCGGCGCCGGGCGCGACGGCGACGATGCCTGCCGAGTCGGCGAGCGATGCGGCGTCGACGGTCGTGACGCTCGTCTCGCCGTCGGCCCACACCGAGCACGGCGCGAGGCCCGAGGCGATCGCCGTCGGCGGCGTCTGGGGCAGCTCCGCCTGCCATGCGGCGGGATCCGAGACGGTCGTGGCGACGAGGTCGCGCGGCGTGATGGTGCGCGGCTCGGGCAGGCCCAGGTCGGGCACGGTCGTGAGGAGTGCGGCGACGGTGTCGGTGATCGGCATGAGGCCGTCCTGCGTGACGACGTAGCGGGCGCCGTCGTCGGTCTCGACGACCTGACCGAGCGTCGTCGGCTCGCCGGCGATCGCCGGTCCCTCGCCGCCGAGCGTGAGGGCCGACAGGTCGAGGTCCCTGCCGCTCGGGATGGTGTCGAGCCAGGCGGCCTCCACCTGCACGGCCGCGTTCGGCTCGAAGCCGATCGCGCGTGCGGCCCACGATCCCGGCAGCTGCGAGCGCATCCCCTGCCAGACGAGCGACAGCTCGCCGTCGGCGGTCACGAGCACGGCCTCGTCCGCGGCGATCGGCTCGCCGTTCGTCGAGGCGCCGATCGCGAGGGTCGTGCCCTCGACGGCCGCGCAGGCGGCCCACTCGGGCGGCGTCTGCTGCGCGCCGGGCAGCTCGTCGGGCAGGCCCTGCACGCCCACGGCCTCCCCGCGCGGCACCGATGCGAGGTCGTCGCTCGACACCTGGATGACGGCGGGCGGAGCACCGGCGAGGAGCGCGGCCGACGCGAGGTTCATGACGGGGTGCAGGGTGTCGTCGATGAGCATGTAGCGGCTGCCGGTCGACTCGTCGACGAGCAGCGCACCCGGCTGGTCGCGCCAGCCGTCGTTCGTCGTGAACAGGAAGATGTTGAGCACGACGACGACGACGAGCGCGGCAGCCGCGACGGCGACGCCGATGCCCATGCCGGTCGACGTGCGACGCAGGGGACGGTCGGGCGCGTCGGGGTCCGAGCGCAGCACCGCGGCCGAGAGGCGCCCGCGCAGGAAGAGGTGCGCGTCCACGAGATCACGTCTGCCGTACATGCCCTGACTCCTTCCTGCCTTCGCTTCGACCACGACGGGACCGCCGTGGATGGTTCACACGAGGTCGGCGACCCACGCGTAGAGGCCGACGACCGCGAGCGCGAGCGCAGGCACGGCGATGGCGCAGATCCAGTGCATGACGTCGCCCGCGCGGCCCCAGGTGGGCGCGAGTCGCTTGCGCGGCAGCAGCAGCGCCGCGACGCATGCGTTCGCGGCGACGATCACGAGCGCGGCGGCGATGAGGATCTGCCACAGCGTGTCGAGCCGCCCGGCCTGGGCGACGGCGAGCACGACGATCGGGATGGCCGCGGCGACGAGCACGGCGCCCCGCTGCAGCGTCGCGTGGAGCTCGCGCGCCTGCAGCAGCACGCCGACGCTCGCTGCGACGGCGAGCGCGATGCCCGACCAGTGCGTGTCGAGGGCGAGCACGCACATCGCGGCGCACAGCACCGTCGCCCACGCCATCCAGAGCGCGGTGGCCATCGCCTGCGCGATCGTCGCCTTGCGCTCGACCTCGTCGGCGGGCACGGCGTCGAGGCCGGTCTGGAACTCCTTCGACGACAGCGGCACGGGATCGACGGCGAGACCGCCGACCCAGGCGGCGAGGCCGGGGATGCCGCGCGCGACCGCGAGCGCGATGAGCACGACGATCGCGGCGCCCGCGACGAGCTCCAGGCGCAGCACGAGCGGCACGGCGAGTCCGAGCACCGTGACGATCGCGGCGCCCGCCACGGCGAGCAGCACGGGGCGGACGCCGCCGCGCGCGTAGGCCGCGGCACCCGCCGCGACGCCGGTCGTGGCCGCGGCGATCGCGACGGCGGCGAGCGCGGGGGTGCCGGCGGTGGGGAAGAGCGCGGCGGGCAGTCCCGCACCGGCGACGGCGGCGCCGACGACGCCGCTGCCGATGAGCAGCGAGCCGATCGCGTCGTCCCAGAGCCTGCCGATCAGCGCGCCGGCTGCGAGCAGCACGAGTGCGAGCGAGCCTGCGACGATCGGCGCGACCGACCCCGTCGATGCGGCGGCTGCGACGGCGGCGAGGCATGCGACGGCGCCGGCGGCGAGCGCGGCGCGGCGCGTCCAGGTCGCGTCCCACGTGTCCTCGCGCGCGTCGAGCACCGACTGCACGCCGTCGACGAGGTCGTCGTACTGCGCCTGCGCGAGCGCGCCGGTGCGCGGCCGCAGATAGAGCACGTCGCCGTCGAGCAGGCCCGCTGCGGCGGTGCCGAGGTCCTCGTCGAGCGGCGGATGCCCGAGCCGCTGCAGCACCCAGCCGCCGTGGTCGAGGCCGCGGGTGGCGAGCACGGGGTCGAGGTGGCCGACGATCGTCGGCAGCAGCTCGGCGATGGGGATGTGCGAGGGCACGGCGAGCTCCACCCGCGAGGTGGGGCCCACGACGCTCAGCCGGCACATGTCGCCGGCGCCGGCCGGGGCCGTGACCGCAGGCTCTGCCGACTGCGACCGGCCGCCTGCCGGGATCGGGCTGCTCTCCATGCGCTGTTCGAGCGTCGTCATGCCAGGCACACGCGCCGCGGCGCATGGAGGGTTCACCGGTCCGGCGGGCGCCCGAGCGCTGGCAGGGCCAGCTGCGTCGGGCTCCGAGCCGGCGACCATCGATGCATGACCCCGCCCGTGTCCGTCACGCTCGAGCGCATGCGCGCCGCGCTGCCCTCGACCGTGCTCCTCGAGGTCGTCGAGGGCGGTGGCGACGGCCTCGACATCGAGCTTCGCGGCATGCGGTCCGGCGTGCTGCTGCGCGTCTCGCTCGGCCTCGCGATCGCGTGGGTGGAGATCCGCAACGTCTACGACTGGCATCGGGAGATGATCGAGCTCGATCGCACGGGCCCCGAGCTCATCGCGCTCGCCCGCTCAGCAGACACGTTGGTCGACGTCTCGATCTCCTACCGATGGCGGCTGCTCCCCATCGCTGGGCGCGACCGATGGATCGAGCTCGACGATGGGATGGGCCTGTGGTGGGGCGGCCGCCGCAACACGGCCGCGCTGCGTCGCGTGCGCCTGCCCGAGTACCGCGAGGTCCGCGTCCCGCTCGCGCCGACCATCGGGCCTCAGGGCTACTCCTGAACCGACCCCGGTGAACCCCTCGAGGGGGTGCCGCGCGTGCTCACGGTGACGCATCCATCGAGGAGAGCCGAGATGAGCACCATCCCCTTCCGCAGGCAGCAGCGGGCGAAGCCGCCCGAGATGCCCTCCGGCGACATCGAGCTGCAGGAGCCGCCCTCGCTGCCCGAGCTGCAGCCGAAGGATCCGCTCATGATGCTGATGATGGTGCCGATGATGCTCATCAGCGGCGTCATGATGCTCGTCTTCCTGGGTCAGCGGAACCCGGCGCTCGCCGTCGGCCTCTTCCTCGGCATGCTCGGCCTCGCCGTGCTGATGGTGCTCGTGCAGCTCACGCGCGCCGCCGCCGAGCGCCGGAGCACCGTGCGCGGCGATCGCCGCGACTTCATGCGCTACCTCGCGCAGATGCGCACGAAGGTGCGCGGCGCCGCATCGCAGCAGCGCGCCTCGCTCACCTGGCGGCACCCCGACCCGGCGTCGCTGTCGAACGTGGCGATGACCGCGCGGCTCTGGGAGCGGCGCGGCAGCCACGGCGACTTCGGCGAGGTGCGCATCGGCACGGGCTCGCACAGCCTCAGCCAGCGCATCACCCCGCTGTCGACGAAGCCGATCGCCGATCTCGAGCCGCTCTCCGCTCGCGCCCTGCGCCGCTTCATCGCCGTGCACGGCTCGGTGCCGCAGCTGCCCGTCTCGCTGTTCCTGCGACGCCTCGCCGACATCCGCCTCATGGGCGACGACGACGCCGCACGGGCGATGGTGCGCGCGATGATCGCGCAGGCCGTGACGGCGCACGCGCCCGACGAGCTGCGCATCGCGGTGTGCACCACGCCCGAGCGCGCCGCCGACTGGGACTGGGTGAAATGGCTGCCGCACGCGCAGCACCCCAGCAGCCAGGACGGCGCCGGATCGACGCGCCTGTTCGACGTCGACGTCGCCGACTTCGTCGAGCTGCTCGACGGCGACCTCAACGGCCGATCGCGCTTCGAGCCCGGCGCCTCCCCCACGGCCGACGAGCCGTACCACCTCGTCGTCTTCGACGGCATCGCGCCGCCGACGGGCTCGCGGATCGCATCCGCCGGATACCGCTGCACGACCACCCTGACGCTCGGCATCGAGGTCGACGAGACCGACACGTCGGGCCTGCTGCTCGACGTGCGGCCCGACGCGGTGCACATGCTGCGCACCGACCGCACCGAGGGCGTGCAGCGCACGGTCCTGTGCACGCCCGACGGGCTGAGCCTCGCGGCGGCGACCGCGCTCGTGCGCGTCATCGCGCCCTACCGCGTCGGCAGCCGGTCGGCGGATGCGAGCGAGCCGATGGTCTCGGACTTCGAGCTGCCGACGCTGCTGGGGATCGACGACGTCGACCGCTGGAGCCCCGAGGGCTTCATGCGCGAGCAGCTCGACCGCTCGCGCCTGCGCATCCCGCTGGGCGTCGACGAGCGCGGGCACCCCGTGGACCTCGACATCAAGGAGGCCGCGCAGGGCGGCATGGGCCCCCACGGCCTGCTCATCGGCGCGACGGGATCGGGCAAGTCCGAGCTGCTGCGCACGCTCGTGCTCGGCATGGCGATGACGCACTCGTCGGAGACGCTGAACTTCGTGCTCGTCGACTTCAAGGGCGGCGCGACCTTCCTCGGCCTCGACGAGCTGCCGCACGTGTCGGCACTCATCACGAACCTCGCCGACGAGGCGACGCTCGTGACCCGCATGCAGGATGCGCTCGCCGGCGAGCTGAACCGCCGCCAGGAGTACCTGCGCGCGGCCGGCAACTACTCGTCGCTGCTCGAGCACGAGAAGGCCCGCCTCGCGGGCGCGCCGCTCGAGGCGATGCCGACGCTGTTCGTCATCGTCGACGAGTTCAGCGAGCTGCTCGCCTCCAACCCCGACTTCGCCGAGCTCTTCGTCATGATCGGCCGCCTCGGACGCTCCCTCGGCGTGCACCTGCTGCTCGCGAGCCAGCGCCTCGAGGACGGCCGCATGACGAAGCTCGAGAGCCACCTCTCGTACCGCATCGGCCTGCGCACGTTCTCGGCGATGGAGAGCCGCAGCGTCATCGGCGTGCCCGATGCGCACCAGCTGCCGAACGCGCCGGGCAACGGCTTCCTGCGCAGCGACGTCGCGACCCTCACGCGCTTCAAGGCCGCGTACGTCTCGGGTGCCTACCGGCGTCGCACGCGCGAGCAGCGCCAGGAGGAGGTGCGCCAGCAGGTCGTGCTGTTCCGCGCCGAGCGCGTCGCACCGCCCGCGATCGAGGAGGGCCTGCAGCCCGCCCTCGAGGATGCGGTCGTCGCGCCGCTGCCCGCTGCGGCCGAGCCGTCGCCCGACGAGACCGTCATGGGCATGATCGTCGACCGGCTCGTGGGCTTCGGCCCGCCGGCGCATCAGGTGTGGCTGCCGCCACTCGCCGACCCGCCCACGCTCGACCAGCTGCTGCCGCCGCTGCTGCCCGACCCCGATCGCGGCCTGCACGCGATCGGCTGGACGGGATCCGGGCACCTCAGCGTGCCGATCGGCGTCGTCGACAAGCCCTACGAGCAGACGCGCGAGCTGTACGAGATCGACCTCGCGGGCGCGGGCGGCAACGTCGGCGTGGCCGGCGGCCCGCAGTCGGGCAAGACGACGATGCTGCGCACGATGGTGAGCGCCCTCGCCCTCACGCACACGCCCGCCGAGGTGCAGGTCTACTGCATCGACTTCGGCGGCGGCGGCCTCTCGACGCTCGAGTCGCTGCCCCATGTCGGCAGCGTCGCCACCCGGCGCCAGGGCGAGCAGGTCGCTCGCACGATCGCCGAGGTCAGCACGCTGCTGCGCGAGCGCGAGCAGCTCTTCACCGACGCGTCGCTCGAGGGGATGGCCGAGTACCGTGCTCGCCGCGCGGCCGGCGAGTTCGCCGAGCAGCAGTTCGGCGACGTCTTCCTCGTGGTCGACGGATGGGCCGCGCTGCGCGCCGAGTTCGAGCAGCACGACATGGCGCTGCGCGAGATCGCACGTCAGGGCCTCGCGTACGGCGTGCACGTCATGATCTCGACGAACCGCTGGACCGACGTGCACAGCTCGCTGCGCGATCAGCTCGGCACGCGCGTCGAGCTGAAGCTCGGCGACCCGATCGACTCGGTGCACGGCATGCGCAAGGCCGCCACCGTGCCGCAGCTGCCGGGTCGCGGCATCGACGCCGACGGCATGCACTTCCTCGCCGGCGTGCCGCGCATCGACGGCGCGACGACCGTCGACGGACTCGCCGCGGCCTCGCGCGACCTCGGCGACGCCGTGCGCGAGGGCTGGACCGGCCCCGTGGCGCCCGGGGTGCGCATGCTGCCCGCCGTGCTCGACGCGGCACTGCTGCCCGCCCCGACGGCACCCGGTCCGCGCATCGCGATCGGCCACGGCGAGCAGGACCTCCAGCCGGTGTGGCACGACTTCGCCGCGAAGCCGCACCTCAGCATCGTCGGCGACTCGGCGAGCGGCAAGACGGGCGCGATGCGCCTCATCGCGAGCGGCGTCGTCGGCGCCTACTCGGCCGACGACGCGCGCATCACCGTCATCGACCCGCGTCGCGGCGTCGTCGAGTCGGTGCCCGAGGCGTACCAGTTCGCCACCGCGTTCTCGACGTCGGCGACCGAGCAGGTCGTCGCGCGGCTCATGACGGAGCTGCGCGAGCGCGTGCCGAGCGCCGACGTCACGCCGGCGCAGCTGCGCCGACGCGACTGGTGGAGCGGTCCCGAGCACTTCGTGTTCGTCGACGACTACGACCTGCTGCTGGGCACGATGGGCGGGCCGCTCGCGCCCCTCGTCGAGCTGATCCCGCAGGCGGGCGACATCGGCCTGCACCTCATCCTCGCCCGTGCGGGCGCAGGATCGAGCAGGACGGCGATGGATGCGGTGATCCGCAGGCTGCACGAGTCCAACACCCCCGAGCTCACGCTGTCGCTGCCGGCGTCCGAGCCCCTCACGTTCACGCCGGGTCGCGGCAAGCCGCTGCCTCCGGGCCGAGCGGCGCTGCTCACGCGGCGCGGCGGCGAGGGCCTGCAGATCGGATGGACGGAGCCGGTGGCATGAGGCGCGCGAGGCTCGTCGCCGCAGCATCGACGCTCGCGGTCGTCGCGAGCGTGCTGCTGCCCGCCGCGAGCGCGACGCCCGCCGTCGCGTCGTGCGCGGCGACGGCAGGGTCGCCCGTCATCGAGGCCCCCTCGTGGGGGCAGCAGCGCATGGGTGCCGAGCGCGCCTGGCCGCGCTCGACGGGCGACGTCGTCGTGGCCGTGCTCGACACCGGCGTCAGCGCAGCATCCGCCTCCCTGCAGGGCGTCGTCCTCCCCGGCACCGACCTCGCGGGCGGCACCGGCGACGTCGACTGCTACGGGCGCGGCACGTTCGTCGCCTCGCTCATCGCAGGGCAGCCGCTCGAGGGCACCGCGTTCGCCGGCATCGCGCCGGGCGCGACGATCCTGCCGGTGCGCATCACGAACGACCCCGACGACCTCATGTTCACGTCCGAGCTCCCCGCCCTCCTCGCCCGCGGCATCACGGCGGCGGTCGAGGGTGGCGCGCGCGTCATCGCGATGCCGCTCACGTCGTCGTCGAGCTCGGCAGAGCTCGAGCAGGCCGTGCAGGCGGCGGTCGCGGCCGACGTGCTCGTCGTCGCCGCCGCCAGCGCCCCCACGACCGACGCCCTCGCCTTCCCGGCGAGCCTCGACGGCGTGCTGTCGGTGGCACCGCTCGACGAGGACGGCGGCACCGACCCGGCCCAGCTGGGTGCCGTGCCCGATCTCGCAGCACCCTCCGGCGGGCTCGTGGGCGCCGTGCCCGACGGAGCCGGCCACGTGACGGGCGCCGAGGCCGACCTGTCGGTCGCCTACGCCGCGGGCGCTGCTGCGCTCGTGCGCGCCGAGCGACCGGAGCTCACGGCCGCCGAGGTCGCCGACCGCCTCATGGCGACGGCCGACCCGTCGACGGCGCCGCTCGCCGAGGGCATGACGAGCGACCCGTCGATCGGCCACGGCGTCGTCGACCCCGTGGCCGCCGTCTCCCGCCTCGATCCCGACTCGGTCGCGGTCGCCTCGGGCGATGCGCCCGTGCTCGACATGCCCGCCGAGCCCGACGAGCGGCCGATCGACCTGGCGCTGCTCATCGGCATCGGCCTGCTCGCCGCCGCCGTCGCGGTGCTCGGCCCCGTGCTCGGCATCGTGTCGGTGCGCCGGAGGCGTGCAGGCGAGGCCTGACTCCCCCAGCAACTGGTCGCCTCGGGCGGGCACGTCAGGTCTCGTGACGGCTCCTCGCTGCGCTCCGGGCCTCCTCGACCAGCTGGAAGGACGGCATCCCCGAACCGGGGCGGTCCAGGAAGGCGGTCGAGGAAGGCGCGAGAGGAGCGGCTCCCCCTCCAGCCGGTCGAGGAGCGCGCGAGCCCGAAGGGCGAGCACGCGTCACGAGACCACGCGACCGCCGCTCCCGCCCGATCACGCAGATGGTCGCGCCGAGCGGGCACGTCACGAGGTCTCGTGACGGCTCCTCGCTGCGCTCGGGGCCTCCTCGACCAGCTGGAAGGACGGCATCCCCGCACGCTGGCAGCGGCTCCCCTCCAGCCGGTCGAGGAGCGCGCGGGCCCGAAGGGCGAGCACGCGTCACGAGACCACGCGACCGCCGCTCCTGCCCAGGCACGCGCATGGTCGCGCCGAGCGGGCACGTCACGCGGTCTCGATCAGCCGGTAGGGACGACGACGCCCCCGCATCCGATGGATGCGGCGGCGTCGTGACGGCGAGGCCGAGCGTCAGCTCGCGGCGGCCTCCACGGCCTCCGCGGCGCCGCGCTTGTCGTCGACCGAGAACTCGAACTTGCCGTCGACGAAGTCCACGAGCACGTGGGCGCCCGCGTTCAGCTCGCCGTGCAGGATCTTCTCGCTCAGCACGTCCTCGATCTCGTGCTGCACCGCGCGCCGCAGCGGGCGGGCGCCGAGCGCCGGGTCGTAGCCGAGGTGGATGAGGCGCTCCTTCGCGGGCGTCGCCAGCTCGATCGTCATGTCGCGGTCCATCATGCGGTCTGCGAGACGCTTCACGAACAGGTCGACGATCTGCAGCAGCTCCTGCGGCGTGAGCTGCGGGAACACGATCGTCTCGTCGACGCGGTTGAGGAACTCGGGGCGGAAGGACTTCTTCAGCTCCTCGTTGACCTTCGCCCGCATGCGGTCGTAGTCGTTGGCGCTGTTGCCCTCGAGGACGAAGCCCACGGGGCCGCCGGCGATGTCCTTCGTGCCGAGGTTCGTCGTCATGATGATGATCGTGTTCTTGAAGTCGACGACGCGACCCTGACCATCGGTGAGACGACCCTCCTCGAGGATCTGCAGCAGCGAGTTGAAGATGTCGGCGTGCGCCTTCTCGATCTCGTCGAACAGCACGACCGAGAACGGCTTGCGGCGCACCTTCTCGGTGAGCTGACCGCCCTCGTCGTAGCCGACGAACCCGGGAGGGGCGCCGAAGAGGCGCGAGACCGTGTGCTTCTCGCTGTACTCCGACATGTCGAGCGAGATGAGGGCGTCCTCGTCGTCGAACAGGAACTCGGCGAGCGCCTTGGCGAGCTCGGTCTTGCCGACGCCCGTGGGGCCGGCGAAGATGAACGATCCGCCGGGACGACGCGGGTCCTTGAGGCCGGCGCGCTGGCGTCGGATCGACTTCGCCAGCACTCCGATGGCCTCGTCCTGGCCGATGACGCGCTCGTGCAGCGCCTTCTCCATGAACACGAGGCGAGCGGACTCCTCCTCGGTGAGCTTGAAGACGGGGATGCCGGTCGCGTTCGCCAGCACCTCGGCGATGATGCCCTCGTCGAGCGTGCCCGTGGGGCCGCCGTCGCCCGAGCGCCACTGCTTCTCGAGGCGCAGGCGCTCGCCGAGGAGGTTCTTCTCCTCGTCGCGCAGCCGTGCGGCGCCCTCGAAGTCCTGGTCCTCGATCGCGCGCTCCTTGCGCATGCGCACGTCGGCGATCTTCTCGTCGAACTCGCGCAGCTCCGGCGGCGCCGACAGGATCGACAGGCGCAGGCGTGCGCCGCCCTCGTCGATCAGGTCGATGGCCTTGTCGGGCAGGAAGCGGTCCTGCACGTAGCGGTCGGCGAGGTTCGCCGCCGCGACGAGCGCGCCGTCGGTGATCGTGACCTTGTGGTGCGACTCGTAGCGGTCGCGCAGGCCCTTGAGGATGTTGATCGTGTGGGCGACCGACGGCTCGTTCACCTGGATCGGCTGGAAGCGGCGCTCGAGCGCAGCATCCTTCTCGAAGTGCTTGCGGTACTCGTCGAGCGTCGTGGCGCCGATCGTCTGCAGCTCGCCACGAGCCAGCAGCGGCTTGAGGATGTTGGCGGCGTCGATCGCACCCTCCGCGGCACCCGCGCCGACGAGCGTGTGGATCTCGTCGATGAAGGTGATGATGTCGCCGCGCGTGCGGATCTCCTTCGTCACCTTCTTGAGGCGCTCCTCGAAGTCGCCGCGGTAGCGGGAGCCGGCGATGAGCGAGCCGAGGTCGAGCGTGTAGACCTGCTTGTCCTTGAGCGTCTCGGGCACCTCGCCCTTGACGATCGCCTGCGCGAGGCCCTCGACGACGGCGGTCTTGCCGACGCCGGGCTCGCCGATGAGGACGGGGTTGTTCTTCGACCGGCGCGAGAGGATCTGCATGACCCGCTCGATCTCCTTCTCGCGCCCGATGACGGGGTCGAGCTTGCCGTCGCGCGCAGCCTGCGTGAGGTTGCGACCGAACTGGTCGAGGATCTGCGACCCCTTCTGGTCGCCACCCTGCTGCTGCGTCTCGCCGCCGACCGTGGTCGACTCGCGCGACTGCGTGCCCGAGAGCAGCTGGTTCACGGTCTGGCGCACGCGGTTGAGGTCGGCGCCCAGCTTCACGAGCACCTGCGCCGCGACGCCCTCGCCCTCGCGGATGAGGCCGAGGAGCACGTGCTCGGTGCCGATGTAGTTGTGGCCGAGCTGCAGCGCCTCGCGCAGCGACAGCTCGAGCACCTTCTTCGCACGAGGCGTGAAGGGGATGTGGCCGCTCGACTGCTGCGCACCGGTGCCGATGATGTCCTGCACCTGCTCGCGCACCGCGTCGAGCGAGATCCCGAGCTGCTCGAGGGCCTTCGCGGCGATGCCCTCTCCCTCGTGGATGAGGCCGAGCAGGATGTGCTCGGTGCCGATGTAGTTGTGGTTGAGCATCTTCGCCTCTTCTTGGGCGAGGACGACCACACGGCGGGCGCGATCGGTGAACCGTTCGAACATCGCATGCCTCCTGACGTTGAGATCGAGGCTAGACCGAACGCGGGCGCCGCGGCGGCCTGTTCGCTGTCGGCATGGCGTGCGGCGCCGACGAGCCGGGGACGCACAGGCGCGACCGATGCGGGCTGGGTAGCCTTCCACGCGAGGAGGTCCCGTGAGCCTGGACGACCAGAGTCGAGCCGGCGCACCGACGCCGCTCGGACGCCCGCAGCAGCCCGCCGACCCGAGCGCAGCGGTCGAGAACCCGGCGACGGCCGCGGAGCGCGCGCCCGACCGGGTCGTGCCGCCCGGCTTCAGCCGCGGCGAGGACACGATCTACCAGCAGCAGTGGGGCACGCAGCAGCCGTGGCAGCCGCCCGCCGCCCCTGGCGCGCCGCCCGCGTGGCAGCAGCAGGCGCCTGCGGCTCCGTCGCGCGCTCGCGTGCCGGCGGCGCTGCCGCTCGAGGGCCAGGTCTACGCGCAGGCGCTGCGCCCGCTCCCGCGCCGTGTGGGCCGGTGGTTCCTCGCATGGGCGATCGCGATCGGCTTCTTCGCGCTGGGTCAGGCCATCGCGCTCGCGCTCATGATGCCCGGCCTGCTCGAGATCTTCGACGACCCGACGACCGCGGCGAACGATCCCGCCTTCCTCATGGACGCCGTCATGGGCTCGCCCATGGCGTTCCTCGGCATCAACCTGTCGTGGGCGGCGATGATCCCGGGCGCCGTCGTGGCGCTCGCGGCGTACGGCGACAAGGCCATGGGATTCGCGTTCTCGGTCGCCGGGCGCTGGCGGTGGAGTGCCGTGGGCCGCACCGCGCTCGTCGTCGCGCCGATCTTCGCGATCTACGTCGGCGTCACGTTCCTCATCGATCCGTCGATCGAGTGGCGCTTCCAGCCCGACTGGCTGCTCGTGGCCATCGTGCTGCTCACCACGCCGCTGCAGTCGTCGGGCGAGGAGTTCGCCTTCCGCGGCATCGTGACCCAGCAACTCGGCTCGTGGATGCGCAACCCCTGGGTGTCGTCGCTCGTCACGGGCGGTGCGATCGGGCTCGTGTTCGGCCTCGCCCACATCGGGTACCCGCCACTGGCGATCCTGCAGGTCTCCCTCGTCGGGTTCACGTGCGCCATGCTCACGTTCCGCACCGGCGGCCTCGAGGCCGCGTGCGTCGTGCACACCGCGAACAACGTCTTCATCATGCTGCCGCTCGCGCTCATGGGCGTCTCGCCCTTCGCGACCTCGTCGGGCGAGGAGGGGCCGTTCTGGATCCAGCTCGTCGCGTTCGCCGCCTGCATCGCCGCCCTCGGTCTGTCGTACGTCGCCGTGCACCTCATGTCGAAGCGCTGGCAGCGTCGCACCGAGGGCGCGCCCGGCGCCGAGCTGCTGCTCCTGCCGAAGCCGCAGCCGCAGCTCGTGGCGCCCGGGATGCCCGCGATGGCAGCGGCGCCCGGGTACGGCGCTCCCGGGTACGGGGCACCCGGGTACGGGATCCCGCAGCAGGCGCCCGGGTACGGCGCACCCGGCTACGGCATGCCGTCGCAGGCGCCCGGCTTCGGCGCTCCTGGGTACGGCATGCCGCCGCAGGCACCCGGGTCCGGCGCTCCTGGGTACGGGATGCCCCAGCAGGGATGGCAGCAGCCCGCGCCCCAGCAGTGGGCGCCGCAGGCGATGCCGCAGCAGCCGTGGGCGCAGCAGGCCGCGCCGCAGCAGGCGTGGCCCCCTGCCGGGTCGCCGACGCCGCATCCCGCGCCCGAGCAGCACGGCTGGGGCGCGCCGGTCGAGGCCGAGCCGCAGGCACCCGCCGGCGGGCCGCCGCCCGCTGCCGAGGAGCCGCAGCGCGACGACCGCTGACGCACGAACGCCCGCACCTCACGGTGCGGGCGTCGTCGGTCGGGGCGTCAGGCCTTCGGCGGCAAGCCGGCCTTCTCGCGCTCCTCCGCCTCGATGCGGTCGTAGACGCGGCGGGCCGTGCGGTCGGCGCGGAAGATCGAGCGCAGCACGAACCAGAAGACGACGCAGATCACGATGGTCGGGATCAGCGAGAAGATCGCGTTCCCCCAGAAGTCCTGCGGCATGGCTCCATGGTACCGCGCGGGTCGCGGGCGATCCCCCAGCAGCTGGTCGAGGAGCGCGCGAGCCCGAAGGGCGAGCACGCGTCACGAGACCACGCGACCGCCGCTCCCGCCCAGCCGTGCGCGTGGTCGCGCCGGGCGGGCACGTCACGTGGTCTCGCGACGGCTCCTCGCCTGCGCCTCGGGGCCTCCTCGACCAGTTGAGGGCCTACGCCGTCAGCAGGCTCCGCAGGCGCTCCTCGCCGATCGCGAGGAGCAGCGTCGGCAGACGCGGGCCCGCGTCGCGGTCGACGAGCAGGCGGTAGAGCAGGGTGAAGAACGCGCGCTGCTCGGCGGCGATCTCCTTGTCGCCCTTCACGATGGCGGTCGGCTCGAGGCCGCGCTGCACCTTCACGACGCCGTAGACCTGGTTCGTGAGGCCGTCGATCGACCACGCGTCGCCGATGGCGGGCAGGCCGCCGCCGCCGTCGAGCAGCAGGGCGATGGCTGCCCGCTGGCCGGGCTCGAGCGCGCCCAGCGTCTCGACGTCGGGCTCCGCGCGCACGACGGTGCGCTCGTCGGTCGGCATCTGCGTCGCGACCCACGTCTCGACGCGTCCGAGGCGCGGCTGCAGCGTGCCGAGGTCGCCGATCGTGCCATCGACCTGGCGCACGAGGCGCACGAGCTGTGCAGGATCGCCGGTCGACAGGTCGACGAGCGACGCGAGGGTGCGGAACGCCACGCGGTGCGGCGTCGACTCGAGCGTCTCGTCGGCCGTGCCGATCGCGCGGGCGTGCGCCGCGACCTCCGCCGCACCGGCCGTGCCGGCGTCGAGCTTGCGACCGAGCGCATCCCACTCGTCGTAGAGGCGCTGCAGCTCGCTGCCGAAGGCGACGTCGAACGACTGGTTCATGCGGCGGCGCGCGTACTGCCAGCGCAGCACGGGCCCCTCCATGACCTGCAGGGCATCGATCGGTGCCGGGGCACCACCGCGCGACGACGACATCTTCGCCGCGCCGCCGAAGCCGACGAACGCGTACATGGGGCCGTAGGGCCGCTCCCAGCCGAACAGCGGCGCGAGCTCGAGACCGACCTGGAACGATGAGCCGGGCGACTGGTGGTCGACGCCCGAGGGCTCGAACACGACGCGCTCGTAGGCCCAGCGCATGGGCCAGTCGACCTTCCACACGAGCTTGCCCGAGCGGTGCTCGCGCAGCAGCACCGTCTCGACGTGCCCGCACTGGCACGTGTACGACAGCTCGGTCGAGTCGTCGTCGTAGGCCGTGATCGTGGTGAGGTCGGTGCCGCACGCCGTGCAGTACGGCTTGTACGGGTAGTACTCCGCGCCGCCCGAGCCGTCGTCCTCCGACGCGGCGCCCGAGCCGGCGGCGAGCGCCTTCTGCAGCTCCTCGTCGTCGTCCTTCGCGGCGGGCAGCGTGCGGAACTGCGCGAGGATCGCGTCGATCTCGCGGCGCTTGCGCATCGCGTCGAGGATCTGCTCGGTGTACGCGCCCGACGTGTACTGCTCGGTCTGCGAGATGCCGCGGTAGCGGATGCCGAGCGCTGCGAAGCCCTCCTCGGCCTGCGCGCGGAAGTGGGCGGCCCACGAGTCGTGCGCCGATCCGGGAGGGGCGGGCACCGAGGTGAGGGGCTTGCCGATGTGCTGCGTCCACGACTCGTCGACGCCCTCGATGCCGGCGGGCACCTTGCGGAATCGGTCGTAGTCGTCCCACGAGATGATGTGCTCCACCTCGAGGCCGCGGCGCCGGATCTCGTCGCCGACGAGGTGGGGGCTCATGACCTCGCGGAAGTTGCCGAGGTGGATGACGCCCGAGGGAGACAGGCCAGAGGCGACGAGCGGCTTCGTGCCCAGACGCGCGGCCTTCTCGATGACCTCGTCGGCGAGCCTCGAGACCCAGTCGTCGCGGACGTCGGCTGCGTTCGGGGTGGGCTCGCTCACGGACATCGATCCTACGGCGGTGGGCGGATGCGAGCCGCATCCACCCACCGCCGACGGCGTCACCCCCGGATCGTGAACGTCTGGCATCCGATCGTCGTTCGCAGACCCGTCCGCGGCGACACCGCGACGGCGCATGCCGTGTGCGTGCCGGGCGAGAGGGTGGCGCCGGCGAAGAAGGCGTGTGCACCCGGCACGCCGTACGGGCGGAGGTAGTCGCTCGGCAGGGCGGCGGTGAGGCCGACGTGCCAGCGTCCGTCGATGATGATGCCGACGGGGATCTGGGCGTAGAGATCGGCGTGGTCGAACGCCCAGCCCATCACCGCGACCGTCGTGCCGCCCACGGGCACCACGGTCATGTCGCCCTGGGGTGCTGGCGCCACGCCCGTCACCTGCACGCATGGCGGCACATGGTCGCCGCCCGCGCCGATGCCGACGGCGACGACGCACACGGTGCTCGTGCCCGCGGGGATCGCGACCGCCATCGAGAACCCGTGCCCGCCTGGCACCCCGTAGCGGCCGAGCTCGGGCGACGCGCGATTCGCGAGCGTCGTGCCCATCCACCGACCGTCGACCGTGACGCCCATCGCGAGCGGCGCGTAGAGGTCGGATCGGTCGAAGGCCCACCCTCGAACGGTGGCCGTCAGCCCCGAGGCGGTCGCGGACATCGACGCCTGTGGCGCCATCTCCGCCACGGCCTGCGCCGCGGTGAGGCCGCCGGCGACGAACCGCGCCAGGAACGCGGCGATGCGCTGCTGCCCGACGCTGTTGAAGTGGACCCAGTCGGCAGCCCAGAACGCAGGCGGGTTGGCACCCGCCGCGATCCACTCGCGATCCCGAGCGGTCGGCACGAGACCGGCGTCGGTGATGGCGCCGTTGGCGAGGTAGAGGTCGAGCGGCACGTATGACGCGTACCTCGCCTGCAGCGTCGCGTTGATGCGCGAGCGAGCCTGACCGTAGATCGAGCCCGAGTTGCCCCAGGCCGGCGTGACCGACACGACCCAGAACGGACCGCCGGACGTCGCCTGGTGGTGCCGCACCATCGCGTCGACGTCGGCGAGCACCTGGGAGACGTCGAGCAGGTTGTTCGTGCCGGCCCAGATGATCGACGCGGTGCCGGGCTGGGGCACCTCGAGCGACTGGATGGCGGTGCCCGCGGGGGCATCGACGGGCGCACCGCCGACCGTTCGATCGAAGCGCCAGGCGATGCCCTGACTCGGATCGTGGAAGAGCCAGCCGCCGACGCCGGCGATCGACGCCTGCATGTACAGCGGCCCGAACGCGTGGTCCGGCGACGGCAGCCACGCTGGCCGCCCCACCGACACCGATCCGGAGCCCGGGATCGTGACCGGCGACGAGAGGCGCAGCACGTACGCGCCGATCTTCGTCGCGATGCTGCCGGAGGAATGGCCGCCCTGCGCGTACGACTGCACGCGCGAGGCCGGGATCGCCTGCTGGAGCGCCGAGGACGCTCCGCCGCACACCGATGCGAGGATGCTGTCGCCGTAGCACTGCACCGTCGCCGGCGCAGCCTCGGCCGCCGCCGGCGCATCCTCGGCCGCCGCCGGCGCATCCTCGGCCGTCGCCAGCGGCATCGGCATCACCACCCCGGCCGCGACGGCGATCGTCGCCGCGAACGCCCCCATGCCGAACCATCGCCTGCGTGCCACCATCGCGTCTCCTCCCGACCGTGGCGCCGTCCGCGCCACCTCGTTCGGTCATGTCCGCGCATGGGTGCGGGTCACGGTGTCGAGGTCACGATCGCATCACGGTGACGCGATGACGGGACACAGACGCGCAGTCTGTGACTGGCGAGATGGGACCGTACGCGAGGCGATGTCGCTCGACGCACTGGTCACCGACCCAGGCTCGAGGTGCTCGGGTCGCACGCTCGGGCGCGGCAGCGCAGCCTCGACGACCGCGCGCAGGCTCGCGCGGCGCCGGCCCCGTTCGGGCCGCCCCCGGTCAGGCGCTCAGGTGGCGGATCTCGAGGGTGCGCAGCACCCGCACCATGGCCAGCTGGTCGAAGGATCCGACGAACCCCTCACCCCCGGGGTACTTGGCGTAGATCTGCATCGGCGCGTCCGTGCCCCAGGCCGTGGCAGCCCAGATCGCTCCGTCGCCGATGGGGACCGTCTGCGAGAGACATCCGATGGCGGCGTCCTGGGCCCGCAGGATCGCGACGCCGACGAACCCGCCGTACCCGTAGTCGGCCGTCACGATCTCGAGGTCGCCGACGTCGTCCGCGAGGTCGGCGGCGAGCGGCGTGACCGCCTCGGACTCGATGACCGTCATGGTCTGCATCGCAGTCGGATCCGTGCACGCCATGGCGGCGAGGTCGCTCCCGCCCCACTCGGAGGTCAGGAGGCTGAAGTGCAGCGTCTCGTAGCCGTCTGGCGTCGTGAGCCAGAAGCCGTGACCGTCGGACGTGCCCTCCACGGTCCACGCGGCAGGATGCTCGAACGCGATCGCGCCGTCGGCGGAGTCGAAGCGCGTCCACGGCACCGTCGCCAACGGGTCGACGCCCGCGGGCATGGCATCCCACGGCAGCGGCTCGAGCTCGAGCGTCGCGAGCAGCTCGAGCGCCTCGGTCGTGCCAGGAGCCTCGAGGCACGCGACCGCCGATGCCTCGTCGGTCACCGATGCGCACTCGGGCACGGCCGCGAGGTCGGCCGAGAACGAGTGCAGTCGATCGAAGCCCTCGGGCACGACGGTGCTGTTCGGGGACGTGACGTCGGCGACGACGGCGGCATCGACGTGCCAGTCGTCGCCCTCGCCGGACGTCGACCACCACGCGGCGGCGTGCAGGCCGTCGACCATCGCGATCGACTGCACGGTGCCCGTCTGCGCGACGGCGCCGACGTCGTCGGCGTAGCCGTCGCCGTAGTGCGCCCGCGGCGTGCCATCGGCATCGAGCAGCGTCAGCCAGTTCTGCCATGCGGGCCCGCCGTGGTTCGTCACGAGATCGGTCTCGCTCGTGTCCTCGACGGTCCAGCCGTCGGGCAGCAGGAACGACGCTGTGCCGTTCTGCGTCGTGAAGGTCGTGGGCTCCGGCGTCGGCTCTGGGCTCGCGGTCGGGGGCGCCGTCGGGGTCCCGCTCGCGCCGACGGACTCCTCCTCGACGTCAGCGCCCGTCGCGCACGAGGCCAGCAGGGTCGCGAGCGCGAACCCTGCGATGGCGGTGCGGATGCGGGATGCTCGTGCGGCCACGGCCGTCTCCTCTCGTGCGGCTCTCGCCGCGCATCCCGTCATGTCCACGACGCACGCGATGTCACGCGACGCGCATCACGGTTCGATCACGACGACGGGTCGAGCACGAACCGCACGTTGGTCCCCATCTCGAACGCGAGCTCGATGGTGGGGACCAGCTGATCCGGCCCGTAGGGGATGCCCCACGCGGCGAGCTCGAGCGCGTACTGCTCACCATCGGCCCAGGTGCAGTCGAACGGGATCCCTCCGACCGACGCCACGTATGGGCACTCGGTCCAGACCGAGGCCACGCCGCCGATGCCGATGCCACCAGGGTCCTCCCCAGCGGCGACGACGCGGACCACGCCGGTGAAGTCGTCGCTGAGCACGACCTGTGCCCCAGTACCGGCGAGGGTCGACACACGCATCTGGGCGATGACCGTCGACGGCGCCTCCTGCGCGCAGTCCACGACCAGGCGCGGCGTCTCGACGGACCCGACCCCACGGCAGAGCACGTAGATGTCGTACACGTCCACAGCAGGTCCCCCGGCCGCGCCGGTGTCGCCGCGACCGCCCTGCCCGACCAGCGTCACGACGGGCACGCCCGCGGCGACGCCCTCGAAGCCGGGCGGCGGCGTGGGCTCGGGATCGGGCTCGGGCGTCGGCGTCGGCGTCGTCGACGGGGTCGGCTCGGGCGTCGGCTCCGGCGAGGGCGTGACCGACGGCGTCGGGGTCGGGGTCGGCACGGCCTCGACGCCGGGGCCGCTGCTGCCGAGGGTCTGCACGCCCAGCACGGTCACGGCCACGATCGCGAGCACGCCCAGCGCGCCGGCCGCGCGACCCTGGATGCGTTGCCTGCGGGCGACCTCGCGCGGCGGCATGGCGGCCAGGCCGCGGCGCATGCGCGCTGCGAACGCCTCGTCCATCTCGGGACCGGTCTCGTCGCTCATGCCACCTCCTCCATGGTCGGGGCGACCCCTGCCGCCTCGAGCTGCGCGCGGAGGCGTCCGCGGGCGCGGTGGATGCGGGTCTTGGCCGCGCCGTAGCCCATGCCGAGCGCGCGCGCGGCGTCGGCGAGCGGCATCTCCTCGAGCATCACGAGCGCGATGAGCGACGCGTCGGCGGGCGGCAGCGCGCGCAGCGCCTCGGTCACGGCGACCTTCGCCTCGTCGGCCTCGCTGCGATCGCCGACGACGTCGGCGGCATCGGGGGCGTCGTCGGCGCGCGGGATGTGCGCGATGAGGCGCTGCAGGCGCCGATTGCCGCGGCTCGCGTTGCGCGCGCAGTTCGTGGCCGTGACGAGCAGCCAGGGCAGCAGCGACTCGTCGACGATGCGCACCTTGGCACGTCGACGCCACGCCTCGGCGAACGTCGCCGAGACGACGTCCTCCGTGTCCTGTCGGTGCTGCATCATCCTCCACACATGTCGCCACACGCGGTCGCCGTGCCGGTCGAAGACGCTGGCGAACGCGATGCCGTCGCCGCGCACGACGGCAGCCCACAGCTGCTCGTCGGTCTGCTCGGCGGTCACGCCCTGGATTGTCCATGAGTCGACCTGCGGTCACGCTGGACGCCCCCGGGCGTGTCGGCGGGTCAGGGCATCGCGCCGCCCGGCACGTCGTGCGGCTCGTACCTCGCGAGCACCTCGAGGGTCTCGGTCACCGCATCCGACTCGAGGCACGCGACGGCCGCCGCCTCGGAGCCGATCGCCGCGCACTCGGGGATGCCCTCGAGCACGCCGGCGGCCGTCGCAAGGCCGCCGGAGATCGCGATCACCGCAGACGGGTTCGACGGGTCCTCGACGAGCGCCGCCTGCACCGAGTACGTCGTCGTGCCGCTGGCAGCGCCGTACGACACCCACCACGCTGCCGCGACGATGCGATGCTGCAGCGGAAGGGCCTGCACGACGTCGAACGCGTCGCCGGCTGCCCCGACGCCATCGGCGATCGGGTCGAAGTACGTGATGCGGTCGGCGCCCGAGGCGTCGACGAGCACGAGCGAGTTCGACCACACGTCCTCGCCGTCGTGGTCCAGCGACAGGCTGCTCGTGTCGCGCACCGTCCACCCGGCGGGCAGCGTGAACGACGTCGTGCCGTTCTGCGTCGTGAACGTCGCGGGCTCCGTCGGCTCGACGGGCTCCTGCGTCGGCGACGGAGATGCGCTCGGGCTCGGGCTCGCGCTCGTGCCCGCGTCGGTCGACGCGGGGTCGTCGTCGAGCGTGCCGGGCGCGCAGCCCGACGCGATCGCGAGCGTCGCGGCGGCGCCGACCGCCGCCGTCCAGGTTCGCGTGCCGCGCATGCGCCCCTCCTCACGGATCCGCACCGTGCGGATCCTCGACCCGTCATGTCCGGCACCCACGCGTGGTCACACGCGGGCCGGCGCACGGCGCGTCGGAGGTCAGGGGATGGCGTACGTGGCGTTGTCGATGAGGCGCACGTCGCCGACGCGCGCAGCGACCAGCACCTGCACGGGGCCGTGGTGCGCCTCCCCCACGAACGCGAACGTCGTGGGGTCGACGACCGCGAGGTAGTCGAGCTGCACGCCCGTGTTCGACTGGATGACGCCCTGCGCCGCAGCGATCATCGCCTCCACGCCGCGATCCGCCGACGAGCCGGCGGCCTCGAGGGCGCGCGACAGCTCGAGCGCGGTGCGGCGATCGTGGTCGGAGAGGAAGCGGTTGCGGCTCGACAGCGCGAGACCGTCGGCGTCGCGCACCGTTGGCACCCCGACGATCTCGACGGGCATGTCGAGGTCGTGCGCCATGCGCCGCACGAGGAACAGCTGCTGCGCATCCTTCTCGCCGAAGCACGCCACGTCGGGGCCGACGATGTGCAGCAGCTTCGACACGACGGTGAGCACGCCGTCGTAGTGGCCCGGGCGGCTGCGCCCCTCGAGCACCATGCCGAGGTGGCCGGCGGTCACGATCGTCGGCGACGCGGCACCCGACGGGTACATCTCGTCGGCGGTCGGCGCGAACACGACCGCGACGCCCGCGACGGCGAGCCGTGCGCGGTCGGCGTCGAGGTCGCGCGGATAGCGCGAGAGGTCCTCGCGCGGGCCGAACTGCATCGGGTTGACGAAGATCGACACGATGACGAGGTCGGCGTGCTCGTGCGCGGCGTCGACGAGCGCCAGGTGGCCGTCGTGCAGGGCGCCCATCGTGGGCACGAGGGCGACGCGCTCGCCGCGGCTCCTCGCCGCCCGTACCGCATCGCGCACGGCGTCGATCGTGGTCAGGGTCTGCACTACAACGCCTCCAGGTCGTCGCCGATCGTATCCGCCTCGGGATGCGACGGTGCGCGCGAGAGCGCCCGCTCGACGCTCGATCGCACGATGGGTCCCAGCAGGCGCACGGGCCGCGCGACGCCGATGTCGGCGAGGCGCGCGAGCGCGTCGCCCACGACCCGCTCCCCCACCTCCGTCGCGAGCGCGACGGCGGTGGCGTAGTCGGCGCGATCGGCCTCGGCGACGACGACGGGCTCCGCACCCAGCTCGACGACGAGCGCCTGCGCGATCGGCAGCACCGGGGCCGGCGCCGTGACGGCGCACACGGCGTCGCGCAGGCGCGTGAGGTCGAGCGTCGTGCCCGTGAAGGCCATCGCGGGGTGGATCGCGAGGGGGATGGCGCCGGCGGCGCGCGCGGGCTCGAGCACCTCGACGCCGTGCTCGGCAGCCGTGTGCACCACGAGCTGGCCCGGCTGCCACGCTCCCGTCGCCGCGAGGCCCTCGACGAGGCCTGCGAGCTGGTCGGTCGGCACGGCGAGGATCACGAGCTCGGCGCGCTCGACGATCGTCGGCACGTCGAGCACTGGCAGGCCGGGCAGCATGACCTCGACGCGGTCGCCGCCGCCCGAGATGCCCACGAGCGCGTGGCCGGCGCCCGCGAGGGCCGCGCCGAGCACAGGGCCGACGTGGCCGGCGCCGACGATGCCGACGCCGAGACGAGCCGGCTTCACCGCTGCTGCTCGTCGCCGCGCGCGTCGGCGCCCGGGTGCGGCTGCGGCGGCTGCTGCTGCGATGCCGGCTGCTGCGGGGTCTGCGGCTGCGCGGCGGGCCCGTCCTGGCCGGCCGCATCCGATCGATTGGTCACGTCTTGCTGCTCCACGCCGTCGATTGGTCCACTTGTGGACCAATCGACCGTACCGGGTCGCAGATCGCGACC
This sequence comes from Agrococcus jejuensis, assembly GCF_007679035.1. GTDB lineage: Bacteria > Actinomycetota > Actinomycetes > Actinomycetales > Microbacteriaceae > Agrococcus > Agrococcus jejuensis_A. The sequence continues at coordinate 283,357 of NZ_VEFR01000002.1, forward strand.
ACTCGCGCTGGCCGGGTCGGGCGCGGCGGGCAGCGCCGTCGGCGGCGCATCGGGCCGCGATTCGCGCACGTGCCAGGTCTCGGTCGTGTCGGCGCCGATCGCCGCGGGCACCACCTCGCGGGCGTGGGCGAACGCGCGCTGCGCATCGTCGACGGCGAGCGCGCCGATCGTCGGCGAGAAGGCGTTGCCCACGACGTGCACCGCGAGGTGCGCGACGCCCAGCGCGCCCTCGAGGGGGCCCTGGTGCATCGCGAACGACTGCGTGCGGGCGAGCGGCACGATGCCGAGCGACCGCCAGATGCGTCCCTTGCGCAGCAGCACGGCATCGTCGCCGATCGCGACGCCGTTGCGACGCCACGACAGCGGGCGCAGGATGCGCGCCGACCGCGGCGTGGTCACGAAGCCGTCGTGGGTCGCGGCGGCCGCGTGGTCGTCCTCGGCGCCCGCATCCGCGTCGACGGCGCCGCGGCCCACGAGGCCGTCGCGCAGCAGTCGCGTGCCGCGCAGGTCGGGCAGCACGAGGCCGATGACGGTGTCGACGTCGGCGAGCGACCCGACGGGCAGCAGCATGTTCGCGTACTGCCGCTGCTGGCCCGACGACGCATCCGTCGTCTTCGTGGCGCGGGTGAACGCGATCTTCCACCAGCCCATCGGCCGCCACAGCAGCGGCTGGCTCACCGTGATCGAGAACACGCGGCCAGGGGGCAGCACCTCGGTCGTCGTCGACAGCAGGCCGTACGCGAGCCGGATGCCGTCGGGCGTCTGCGCGATCGAGTAGCGCAGCTTCTGCGAGAGCGTGCGCACCGTGATGCTCACGACCGAGATCACGGTGGGGATGAGCGTGAACAGCAGCCACGGGATGTCGAGCACGACCATGGCCACGACCGCGGCGACCGAGACGAGCACGCCGATGACGAGCCCGAGGTCGAGCAGCGACGACACGATGACCGTGCTGGGCTTGAGGCGCACGAGCGACGTCGAGGCGATGCCCGCGAGCTCGGCGTCGGGCCGCAGGAAGTCGTCGACGACGCGCTGCGTGCGCGAGCCCGCCTGCTGCTGGTGCTGCTGCGACGACGTGCGCCCCGCGGCCCGCGCGAGGATCTCGTAGCGCAGCGCGTCCGCGAGCCCGTTCGACAGGTAGGCGAGATCGACGTTCGCGTCGGCACCGGCCGACTGGATCTCGAGCTTGCAGGCGCCGAAGATGCGCGCGAACCACGGCTTCTCGAGGTTCACGCCCTGGATGCGGGCGAGCGGTGCGCGCCGGTGCGACCGGAACAGGATGCCCTGCCGCACCTCGACGACGTCGCCCGTGACGCGGAACGTGTGCACGCGCCACGCGAGCCAGAAGCCGAGCACGCACAGCGCGAGCACCGCGACGAGTCCCAGCAGCACCCAGAGGAGCGTGCCGCTCCGGGCCAGCTGCTCGGCGGCCTCGATCGCGTCGGGTGCGTCGCCGTCGTAGTCGAGGTCGTCGGGCAGGAAGAGCGCGACGACGCGGTCGCGCAGCGTGTTCAGCAGGAAGAAGCCGGCGACGATGACGGCGAGGCCGCCGCGCAGCAGCGGCGTCGCGGGGTGCAGTCGGTGCCACTCGCCGTCGACGAGCGAGCGGGCGCGCTCCTGCGCCTCGACGGGCGGCTGCTCGGCCGGCGGCAGCATCGCCGCCGCGGCGGTCGGCTGCGGGGCCTGGTGCTGCTGCTCGCGGGGCGGCGGCGGCTGGAGCGGGTCGGTCACAGTCCGGCCCGACGCGACTCGGCGACCGCCACGAGCTCGTCGCGCAGCACCTCGGCATCCGTGCCAGGCAGGCCGGGGATCGTGACGGCGCTCGTCGCGGCGGCCGTGACGAACTTGAGCGTCTTGAGGTCGAGCATGCGCTCGAGAGGCCCCTGCGTGACGTCGACGACCTGCATGCGGCCGTAGGGCACGCTCACGAAGCGCCGGAACAGCATGCCGCGGCGCACGAGCAGGTCGTCGTCGCGCATGAGGAAGCCGATCGTGCGTACGCGGAGGAACCCGAAGAGGCCCGTGAGCGCGAAGAAGACGAGCACGGCGACGCCGATCGCGATCGGCACCCATCGGTCCCAGTCGCTCACGAGCCACAGGAAGACGCCGACCGCGGCGGCGATGATCGCGCCCCAGATGGCCGAGGTCCACAGCTCCGCCCACGCGTACCGCGGGCTCACTCGGCGCCAGTCTCCGGCGAGGTCGATGCGCTCCATGCGTCCAGGCTAGGCCGCGGGGCTGGACGCCGATTCCCGCTTGCGACGGACGCCGAGCGGGGGATGCGAGTGGCGGCCTCCTGCAGCTGGTCGAGGAGCGCGCGAGCGCAGCGAGCACGCGTCACGAGACCACGCGACGTGCCCTTCCGGCGCGACCACGCGCGTGGCTGGGCAGGAGCCGCGGTCGCGTGGTCTCGTGACGCGTGCTCGCCCACGGGCTCGCGCGCTCCTCGACCAGCTGGTGGCTCAGGCCGGCGAGGCGTCGTCCTCGTCGGGCGGGCTCGCGCGCTCCTCGACCAGCTGGTCGCTCAGGCCGGCGACGCGCCGTCCTCGTCGGGCGGCAGCATGCACCACGACTCCGCGAGCAGCGCCGCGACCAGCAGCAGCACGGCACCGCCCATCGTGACGAGCGACATCGTCACGGCGTCGCCCGACACGACGACCCGCGTGAGCAGGAACAGCAGCGCGCCGGACGCCCAGCCGCCGAGCACGCAGGCGACGAGCACCGACGCCTTCGCGCCCGCGAGCACGCCCGTCGCATGCCGGAAGCCGACCTTGCGGCCGCCGCGCACCATCTGCCGCACGGGCCATGCGAACGCCACGAGCACCACGGCGATGCCTGCGAGCACGACGCCGATCGTCGGCGGCAGCGGCAGGATCGGCCTGCCGGCGCCCGCGAGCGCCGCATCCACCGCGAACCCCGCGGCTGCCGCGACGATCCACGTCACGACGAGCGTCGTCGTCGAGGTGCGCGTCATGCGCGATCCTCGCGGTAGGGCCAGACGTCGCCGTGCGCGTACTCGGCGAGCTCGGCGATCCCGCCGTGCTCGGGCAGCTCGGCGCCCGGCTGCACCTCGAGCCACGGCTGCAGCACGAACTGCCGCTCGTGGGCGCGCGGATGCGGCAGCGTGAGCACGGGATCGTCGGAGACGACACGGTCGTATGCGACGACGTCGACGTCCATCGTGCGGTCGCCGAAGCGCTCCACGCGCACGCGCCCCAGCGCATCCTCGATGGCGTGCACGGCGTCCAGCAGGTCGAGCGGCTCGAGCACGGTGCGCACGATCGCGACGGCGTTGACGTAGTCGGGGGCGCCGTCCGCGCCGTCGGGCTTCCAGGCGGGCGACTCCCACAGCCCCGAGCGCGCGGTGACGCGGATGCCCGGGGCTCGGTCGAGCAGGTCGATCGCGCGCTGCACGAGCGCGGCCCGATCCCCGAGGTTCGCGCCGATCGACAGCACTGCCTCGGCCTCGCGCAGCATCACGCGCGCCCGCGCTCGATCGTGACGGCGACGTCGCCGAAGGGCACCGTGATGGGGGCGCCGGGCTTGTGCACCGTGACGCGCACGCGCTGCGCTGCCGCGAAGCCGAGGGCGACGGCGGCGATGCGCTCGGCGACGGTCTCGATGAGGTCGACGGGGTCGCGCTCGACGGCCGCGACGACGGCCTCGGCCAGCTCGCCGTAGTGCACGGTGCGGGCGAGCTCGTCGCCGCGCGCGGCGGCGGCGAGGTCGACGTCGACGTCGAGGTCGATGACGAAGCGCTGCCCGTCGCGGCGCTCGTGGTCGAAGACGCCGTGGTGCGCGAACGCCTCGAGGCCGCGCAGCTCGATGCGGTCGGCGACGCCCGCGACGGGCGCCGGCCGACGCGCCGCCGCGCCGACGGCGTCGAGCACGTCGAGCACGCGTCGCGTCGAGACGACGTCGTGCACGCGCACGCCCCACGCACCGGCCTGCGCCGCGAGCACAGAGAGCGCCGCCGTGCCGTGGTCGCGTGCGTCCATCGGCGCATCGGCGGGCAGCAGCGCGCCCAGGAACCGCTTGCGGCTCGCGCCGACGAGCACGGGCAGGCCGAGGTCGACGATGCGATCGAGCCCCGCGACGAGGCGCCAGTTGTCGTCGGCGTCCTTCGAGAACCCGAGGCCCGGGTCGAGCACGATGCGCGCCGGGTCGATGCCCGCGGCCACGACGGCGTCGACGCGTGCCGAGAGCTCGTCGCGCACGTCGGCGACGACGTCGCCGTACGTGGTGCCGAGCCCCAGGTCGTGCCCGCGCCAGTGGGTGAGCACGTAGGTCGCGCCGAGGTCGGCGACGACCGAGGCCATGCGCTCGTCGGCGAGGCCGCCCGAGACGTCGTTGACGATCGTCGCGCCCGCCTCGACCGCCGCGCGCGCCGTGTCGGCGTGCATGGTGTCGATCGACACGGCGATGCCGCCCGACGACAGCGCCTGCACGACGGGCAGGATGCGCGCGAGCTCCGCCTCGACCGCGACGGGCGTCGCGCCGGGCCGTGTGGACTCGCCGCCGACGTCGACCACGTCGGCGCCCTGCACGCGCAGACGGCGGGCGTGCGCGATCGCCGCGCCCGCATCCTCGAACCTGCCGCCGTCGCTGAACGAGTCGGGCGTCACGTTGAGCACGCCGAGGATGCGCGTCACCGCGACTCCCCGATGAGCGCCATGATCTCGGCCCGCTCGACGGGCTCGGCGAGCACGCCGCGGCTCGCCATCGTCACGGTCGACGACCGCACCTGGCGGGCGCCGCGCGCCGTGACGCAGCCGTGCGTCGCCTCGACGACCACGAGCACGCCGCGCGGGGCGAGGCCGCGCACGAGCGCGTCGGCGATCTCGTCGGTGAGGCGCTCCTGGATCTGCGGCCGTGACGCGACGGTGTCGACGACGGCGGGGATGCGGCCGAGGCCCACGATGCGTTCGCCGGGCAGGTATGCGACGTGCGCGGTGCCCATGAACGGCAGCAGGTGGTGCTCGCAGATCGAGCGCAGCTCGATGCCGCGCACGAGCACGAGCTCGCCCGTCTCGCCCTCGAGGCTCGTCGAGTCGGCGAGCTGCTCGGCGGCGTCGACGCCGACGCCCGAGAAGTAGTCGGCGTACGCCTCCGCGACGCGGCGCGGGGTCTCGGCGAGCCCCTGCCGCGTCGGGTCGTCGCCGATCGCGGCGAGCAGCTCGCCCACCGCCGCGGCGACGCGTGCCCGATCCACCGTCATGGTCAGGCTCCGCTCGCGCCTTCCGCGCCCGGCTCGTCGGCATCCACCTCGACGGCGGCGTCGACCTGCTGCGAGACCGGCAGCGAGATCGGCGGCTGGTCGCTCACGGGGCGGCCGGTGCTCGAGAGCCACTGCTCGCGCGGCGTGAGCTTCTGCACGTCGGCGAAGATCTCGGCGAGCTGCAGGTGGTCGAGCGTCTCCTTCTCCATGAGGTCGGTCGCGAGGCGGTCGAGCACGACGCGGTTGGCGTTGAGCACCGTCCACGCCTCGTCGTGCGCCTGCTCGATGAGCGCGCGCACGGCCGAGTCGACCTCGCGGGCGACGTCCTCGGAGTAGTCGCGACCGTGTCCCATGTCGCGGCCCATGAAGACCTCGCCGCTGCCGCCGCCGAGCTTCACGGCGCCCAGCATCGACGTCATGCCGTACTCGGTCACCATCTTGCGCGCGATGCCCGTGGCCTTCTCGATGTCGTTCGACGCCCCCGTCGTGGGGTCGTGGAAGACGATCTCCTCGGCGACGCGGCCGCCCATGGCGTAGGTGAGCTGGTCGAGCAGCTCGTTGCGCGTGACGGAGTACTTGTCGTTGACGGGCATGACCATCGTGTAGCCCAGAGCGCGGCCACGCGGCAGGATCGTGACCTTCGTGACGGGGTCGGAGTGATTCATCGCCGCCGCCGCGAGCGCGTGTCCCCCCTCGTGGTACGCCGTGATGAGGCGCTCCTTGTCGTTCATGACGCGCGTGCGGCGCTGCGGGCCGGCCATGACGCGGTCGACGGCCTCGTCGAGCGACTCGTTCGTGAGGTGCTTCTGGTTCGTGCGCGCCGTGAGCAGCGCGGCCTCGTTGAGCACGTTCGCGAGGTCGGCGCCCGTGAAGCCGGGCGTCTTGCGCGCCAGCACGGCGAGGTCGACGTCGTCGGCCATCGGCTTGCCCTTGGCGTGCACGCGCAGGATCGTCTCGCGGCCCGCCATGTCGGGCGCATCGACGCCGATCTGCCGGTCGAAGCGGCCGGGGCGCAGCAGCGCGGGGTCGAGGATGTCGGGGCGGTTCGTCGCGGCGATGAGGATGACGTTCGTCTTCACGTCGAAGCCGTCCATCTCGACGAGCATCTGGTTGAGCGTCTGCTCGCGCTCGTCGTGGCCGCCGCCCATGCCGGCGCCGCGGTGACGACCGACGGCGTCGATCTCGTCGACGAAGATGATCGCCGGCGCGTTCTGCTTCGCCTGCTCGAACAGGTCGCGCACGCGGCTCGCGCCGACGCCCACGAACATCTCGACGAAGTCCGAGCCCGAGATGGAGTAGAACGGCACGCCCGCCTCGCCGGCGACCGCGCGCGCGAGCAGGGTCTTGCCGGTGCCGGGAGGGCCGTACAGCAGCACGCCCTTCGGGATGCGGGCGCCGACGGCCTGGAACTTCGCCGGGTCCTGCAGGAACTCCTTGATCTCCGCCAGCTCCTCGACGGCCTCGTCGGCGCCGGCCACGTCGGAGAACTTCACCTGCGGCATGTCCTTCGAGACCATCTGGGCCTTCGACTTGCCGAACTGCATGACGCCTCGGCCGCCGCCGGCCATGCGGGTCATGATGAAGTAGAAGAGCGCGCCCAGCAGCAGCACGGGCAGCAGGATGCTCAGCAGGCTCACGAGCCAGCTGGACTGCGGCACGCTGTCGTCGAAGCCGTCCGACGGGTCGGCGTCGGTGATCGCCTGCACGATCGCCTCGCCGCGCTGCGTCACGTAGTAGAACTGCACGCGGTCGGTGCCGAGGTCGTCGTCGACGTCGGACAGCACGAGCGTGACGCGCTGCTCGCCGTCGATGATCTCGGCCTGCTGCACGGCACCCGACTCGATGAGGTCGATGCCCTGGTCGGTGCGGATCTCGCGGAACGTCGGCGTCGTGATCAGCGTGAAGGCGAACACGCCGATGATGAGGGCGAGCACGACCCACGGGATGGGGCCGCGCAGCAGCTTCTTGATGTTCAACACACGTCCTTGCGTCGCGTCGGTGCTGCTCAGGCTACCCGGGCGGCGCTGGGCATCCTGCCGCTGTTCGCTGCGGGCGCGGGAGCCTGTGGAAGCGCCCAGGCCGCACGCCTATCCGACGATCTCGAACGACATGACGATGGCGCGGATGACGGCGTACTCGCTCGTGCCCACGTACGCCTGCGCGTCGCCGAGCGAGCCGACCACCCATGCGCTCCCGGCGTCGGCGCCCTGCACGGTCGCCTCGCTGCCGAAGCTCACCACGGCATCGCCCGCCTGGAAGCCGTGCACGATCGGGCAGCGCGGCGACTGCGCCGCCGCCGACGGCAGCAGGCCGACGCTCACGATCCATGCGCCGTCGAGCTGCAGCGCGGCCGCCCCGTACGCCACGTCGGCGGCGCCCGCGATCGTCACGGGCTGCACGTCGAGCTGGTTCGTGCTCCACGCGACCGCGGCGCCGCTCGCGTCGAGGCAGCGTCCGTCGCTCTGCGGCGCCGCGCCCGCCGGCACGACCGTGAGCTGCAGCTGCTGCTCGCCGTCGGGGCGCAGCACCGCGAGCCCGTTCGCGATCGGCTGCGTCGACCAGTCGGCGGGGATGCGGAAGCTCGCCGACGTGCCGTCGACCGGCGCGACCTGCTGCCACGCGCTCGTGTCGATGCCGGCGATCTCGGCGGGCAGGGCCGAGTCGACCTCGACGGCCTCCGGCTGGGGCTCGCCGACCGGCGTCGGAGGGGGCGCGGTGAACTCGGTCGGGTAGGTCTCGCTCGGCGACGGCTCCGGCGATGCGCCGGCGCAGCCGACGAGCGCGAGGGTCGTTCCCAGGGTCAGCGCCGCGAAGGCTCGTGCAGGTCGGAGCATGCCAGCATCCTCCCGCGCACCCGGCGTCCACGCCCAGCGCGCGGCCGGGGTTGACGCCGCCCGCGGCTCAGGCGTCGTCGGTCGATGCGTACACGTGCGGCGCGAGCACGGCGACGCCGCGCAGGTTGCGGTAGCGCTCCGCGTAGTCGAGGCCGTACCCGATGACGAAGTCGTTGGGGATGTCGAAGCCGCAGTAGCGCACGTCGACCTCGACCTTGAGCGCATCCGGCTTGCGCAGCATCGTGCAGATCTCGACGGATGCGGCGCCGCGCGAGCGCAGGTTCGCCTGCAGCCACGAGAGCGTGAGGCCCGAGTCGATGATGTCCTCGACGATGAGCACGTCGCGACCCGTGAGGTCGGTGTCGAGGTCCTTGAGGATGCGCACGACGCCGCTCGAGGTGGTGCCCGAGCCGTACGACGACACGGCCATCCAGTCCATCTCGACGTCGCGCCTCAGCGCGCGCGAGAGGTCGGCCATGACCATGACGGCGCCGCGCAGCACGCCGACGAGCAGGATCGAGCGACCCTCGTAGTCGCGCTCGATCTCGCGAGCGAGCTCCTCGAGGCGAGCGTGCAGCTCCTCCTCGGTGTGGAGGACGCCTGCGAGGTCCTGCTCGATGTCCTTGAGGTCCATGTGCTGCGCTCCTGGCGGTGGGCTGGCGGGCTCGGGGCTCCCAACCTACCGGCGGCGGGTGCGGCGCAGCGTCACGAGCAGCACGACGAGCCCGGCGAGCGCGATGAGCGGACCGAGCACCGTCCACGTGGTCGTGCCGGTCATGGAGGAGCCGGCCACGAGGCCGATCCCCTGCAGGAAGAACAGGCCGCCGGCCGCGATGAGGATCACGCCGAGCACGATGCCGAGGATGCGGGTCATGGGCTCACCGTAGGCGCCGCGACGACGTCGCCGCAGCGCCTTGCGCGGTCAGGACGCGAGCCGCAGCGACGCGACGACCTGCAGCATCGTCTGCCCCGCGGCGGAGGCGACGAAGCTCGAGGCCTCGTCGAAGGAGCCGAAGCGCGACCAGTCCTGCGAGGCGTCGGTCGGCAGTCCGAGCCCCGACGAGAACGCCGTCGCGAACAACACGGTGCGCAGGTCGGCGTCGTAGCCGATGTTGTAGAGCAGGCAGGTGGCCTCGGCCTCGAGCATCGCGTCGGGGATGACGCCGATCGTCAGCGCGACGCTGCCATCGGCCTGCTCGACCGCGTAGGCGGCGTCGAAGAACGCCTCGTCGGCCATGGGCTGGAAGCCGGCGGCCGAGGGCGTCTGCGCCAGCACGGACATCGCGGGCGTCTCGGTGCAGCCGCCGCCGATGCCGCCGAGCCCGCCGAGGTCGTGGAAGTACGCGAGCACCGGCGTGCCGTCGGCGTCGAGCACGCGCACGTCGACGACGCGGCCGCCCTCGTTCTCGCTGCTCTCGTCGAGCGTCGTCCAGTCGGCGGGCATGCTCCAGGTCGTGCCGTCCTCGACCGTCACGGTCTGCCACGGCTCCGCGCTCGGCTCGGGCGCGAGCGTGGGCGATGCGCTCTCGCTCGGGGTCGCGGACGGCGTCGCGGAGGAGCTGGCGGACGCGTCGGGGGCATCGCCCGCCGGTGCGCATCCGACGAGACCCGCGACGGCGAGGGCGAGGAGCGGGACGTGGCGGAGACGATGCATGGGTGGTCCTCTCGGTCGGTCGGGCATCCTGTCATGTCCGGCTGACGGGATCAGTGACGGCAGTGGATGCGGATGCCCCGCAGCAGGTCGGCGAGCGTCCGGCGCTCGGCGGTGTCGAGGTACGCGAGCGCGGCGTCGCGGGTGTCGAGCTCCAGCCACCTGCCGGATCCTCGACGACGAAGATGCCCGTCGAGATGGCATCGGCCGGCGGTGCGGTGCACGGTGCCGTCCTCGATGGGTGGTCTGCTGCGGGTCAGCTCGTACGCACGGAGCGCAGGATCTCGAGGATCGTCGCGTACTCGTCGGTCTCCATGTACGCGGTCGCGTCGTCGAGCGAGTCGACGGTCCAGAGCGGGTCGTCCTCGATGGACGCCATCATGAAGTGCGTGCCGATGGACACGCCGCCATCGCTCGAGCCGTGCACGAAGTACCAGCTGCAACCGGTGGCGCCAGCCTCCGGCAGGCGATCGACCGACGTGATGCCGACGCCGAAGGTCCACCGTTCGTCGTCGGTGCCGAGGGCGACCGTCGTGATCTGCGGCGTCTCCTCGGCCCCGAGCGCCTGCACGTCCGCGGGCTCGCTCGCGAGCACCTCGACCGGGAACTGGTAGTCCTCGCCGCACGCCCCGCCGATGTCGACGTAGTCGCTCGACTGCAGCAGCTGCTGCCCGTTCGGCGCCGTCAGGATCGCGCTGTCGAACCAACGGCCGCCGGCGTCGGCGGGCGACTCCACGGACTCGCTCGTGAGCGTCCAGTCCGCCGGGTAGCGGTAGGTCATGTCGCCGTCGTGGGTCGAGTACTCGAGCCAGTCGCTCGTGTCGATGCCCTCGGCGGCGGTGGGCGTCGGCTCGGCCGACGAGCTCGGCGACGGCTGCGACGAGTCGCCGACGACCTCGTCGTCCGCCGCGGGCGCGCAGGCCGCGAGCACCAGCGGCACGGCGAGCGCCGCGACGGCGAGCGCCGTGCGCATCGGGTATGGACGATGGTCCATGCAGGCTCTCCTCACGTGCGCGGTCTGCGCATCCGACCCGTCATGTCCGGCATCGGCGTTCGGTCACGCGGATGCTGGGTCGAGCATGCGGGCGGTCTGCGACCAGCCTCGTGGCGTGCGCTCGAGGTGGGGCGCGACGCGAGGCGATCGTGATGCACCCGTGATCCTCCGAGCGCCCGCCCGCCGCGGGTCAGGCAGCGGTGAAGAGCAGCAGCGAGCCCTCGCGCGCCACGCGGATGCCCGGCAGGTGGATGGGGCCCTGGCCGTGCCAGTCGGTCACGAGGCGCGACGCCTCGAGCGTCTGCTGCCGCGTGAGCGACACGTGGAACTCGCTCTGCACCGCGAGGCGGATGATGCGCTGGCGCAGGGCGGGCGGGTTGGCGGCGAGCGCGCCGGCGTGCAGCGACAGGCCGCCCTCGGCGTGCTCGACGAGATCGCCGATCTGCTCCTGCGCGAAGTGCGCGAGCGCCTCCGCGTCCTCGCGCAGCTGGTCGGCCGTGCGCGTGAGCGCCTCGACCACGCCGCCGCCGAGCTCCTGGTCGAGGATCGGCAGCACGCGGTCACGGATGCGGGCGCGCAGGAACCGGTCGTCGTGGTTGTGCGGGTCGTTCCACGGCTGGAGGCCCTGGTCGCCGCACGCGGCCTTCGTGTCGGCGCGGCGCACCGTGAGGAACGGGCGTCGCAGGAAGCCGATCGCGGGGTGCATTCCCCACAGGCTCTCGGGGCCCGAGCCACGGGCGAGGCCGATGAGCACGGTCTCGGCCTGGTCGTCGAGCGTGTGGCCGAGCAGCACGGCGGCCGCATCGACCTCGGCGCGCGCCTTGAGCAGCGCCGCGTAGCGCGCCTGCCGAGCGGCGGCCTCGGGGCCGCCATGGCCGTCGACCGTCACGCGGCGCACGAGCACCGGCTCGAGTCCGAGGTCGCGTGCCTGCTGCGCGGCGGTCTCGGCGACCTCCGCCGATCCCTCCTGCAGGCCGTGGTCGACGACGACGCCACCGACGCGCATGCCGGCGCGAGGACCCTCGAACGCCGTCGCCGCCGCGAGGGCGAGCGAGTCGGGGCCTCCGGAGAGGGCCACGAGCACGAGCGAGCCCTCGTCGATGCCCGCGAGCGACTCCCGTACGGCGCGACGCGTGTCGGCGACCGCGGGGGTCAGCCTCGGGCGGCGGTCGTCGTGATCGGGCATGCCATGATCCTATTGCCGATCGCAACACCCGAGACAGGAGCGCCAGTGGCCGCCTACGACGTCGTCATCGAGATCCCCAAGGGGAGCCGCAACAAGTACGAGGTCGACCACGAGACCGGTCGGGTCTACCTCGACCGCGTGCTCTTCACGTCGTTCGTCTACCCCACCGACTACGGGTTCTTCGACGAGACCCTCGGCCTCGACGGCGACCCCGTCGACGCCCTCGTGCTGCTCGACTACTCCGTGCCGCCCGGCGTCTTCGTGAAGGTGCGCCCCGTCGGCCAGCTGAACATGGAGGACGACGGCGGCATCGACACGAAGGTCATCTGCGTGCTCGAGAAGGACCCGCGCTGGGCCCACATCCAGGACATCGACGACGTGCCGAAGCAGACGCGCGACGAGATCGAGCACTTCTTCGTGCACTACAAGGACCTCGAGCCCGGCAAGTGGGCGAAGGTCGGCGGCTGGGAGGGCGCGGCTGCGGCCGAGGCCACCGTGCAGGCGGGCTTCGAGGCCTTCCAGGCCTCGGACCACGACGGCGACGCGACCGTCGAGGCACCCGCGCCCGGCCGCGACTGAGCTTCGCCGAACCGACCGAGGGCGGCGCATCCGATGGATGCGCCGCCCTCGTCGTGTCCGCGGGTGCGGATCAGATGTTCGCGCCGCGTGCGCGGAGGAAGCCCAGCGGGTCCTGCGCGACGCCACCGACGCGCACCTCGAAGTGCAGGTGGCAGCCGGTCGACCAGCCGGTCGAGCCCTCATAGCCGACGACCTGGCCGGCGGCGACGGACTGGCCGTAGCCCAGCGGCGACGGCGCGGCCATGTGGTAGTACCGCGTCTGCACGCCGCCACCGTGGTCGATCCAGATCATGTTCGCGCCGTAGGAGTCCTGCCCGCGCACCGCCACGGTGCCCGCGGCTGCCGCGTAGATCGGCGTGCCGCAGCCCGCGACGATGTCGAGGCCGGCGTGGAGCTTCGAGAACGATCCCGTCACGGGGTCCGTGCGCCAGCCGAACGTCGACGAGATGCGGCCGTAGTGCGGCGACGTCCAGCCGCCGTTCGAGACGCCGGGGCCGGCGTAGCCACCGCCACCACCGCCGCCGCTGCTCGAGCCGCCGCCACCGGCTGCTGCCGCTGCCGCCGCGGCCGCCTGCTGCTGGCGGAGCAGCTCCGCCGCCGCCGCCTCGCGAGCGATGCGCTCCTGCTCCTGCCGGATGCGCTCCTGCTCGGCGAGGTAGGCGTACCACGCCTGACCGGCGTTGTAGTCGGCCTCGGTCGCTGCTCGGTTCTCCTCGAGCACGCTCAGCTGCGCCTCGAGCTCGGCCTTGTGCGCGTTCGTGCGGTCGACCGCGGCTGCCGCCTCGGCGGCTGCGGTCGTCGCGGCCTCGAGCGCGGCGTTGGCCTCGTCGCTGAGGCGCTGGCGCTCGTCGCGGGCGACGCCCGCCTGGTCCTGCAGGGACTGCGCGGTGTTCGCGTCCTGCTGCGCCTGCGTGTAGAGCGTGTCGGCCGTCGACGCCGCGCTGTCGAGCAGGCTCAGTCGGTAGAGCCACTCGTCGGCGCTGCCCGGGTTCGCGAACAGCTCGACGCTCAGGTCGCCTGCGCCGCCGGTGCGCGCGAGCTGCGCGGCGAGCTGCGACGCGGCCCGCTGCGAGTCCTCGGCGACGCGCTGCGCCGCTGCGGCCTGCTCCTCGAGCTGCGACGCCGTGAACGCGGCCTCGTCGAAGCGGTCCTGCGCCTCGGCGGCCTCGCCGGCGCGCTGGTTCGCGACCTGCTCCGCCGCGGCCTGCTCGGACTCGAGGCGCGAGATGAGGTCGCGGATCTCGGCGATCTGCGACTGCTGCGCCGCGACGTCCCCGCGAGCCGCCTCGACCTCGCTCCACGTCGGGAAGCCCCACGCGTCCTCTGCCTGCGCAGGCGCGCCCGGGGTCACGATCGTCACCGTGAGCGCCGTGACGGCGGCCGCTGCGATGAGGCCGAGACGCAGGCGCGACGGACGTCGCGACGACTGCGCGGTGCTCTGCATGTGGGATTCCTCGCCACGAGATGGGGGATGGAGCGGGCCTCGGCAGACTATCAACCTGCGGTAGAGAGTCAAGGATGCTCGCCGTGGCTCCGGTTCGGAGACGACGGCGACTGCGGATTGCGCGAGCCGGCGCGGCCATGCTCGCATGCACGGGGCGTCGACACGCAGAGGACCCTCGGGATCCGTCCAGACAGGCTCGATCCGACGCGCCGAGGAGACGCGCTCCCGGACGGATTTGGCAGGACGCGGGATGTGACGTAGAGTCTTCCCTCGGTAGCCATGAGTCCTCGACGCATGGCCCCATCGTCTAGCGGCCTAGGACATCGCCCTTTCACGGCGACAGCACGGGTTCGAATCCCGTTGGGGTCACTGGTCGATGATGCAAGGCCCTGTAGCGCAGTTTGGTTAGCGCGCCGCCCTGTCACGGCGGAGGTCGCGGGTTCAAGTCCCGTCAGGGTCGCGGTGCGACCCCTCGCGAAAGCGGGGGGTTCACGCTAGGTCCGGGAGGTTCGCCTCCCGGCCCTCAGGCTCTGTAGCTCAGTTGGTAGAGCGCACGACTGAAAATCGTGAGGTCACGGGATCGACGCCCGTCGGAGCCACGCAGCGGTCATTACGCCGCTGCTGAACCCCCGCGTAGCTTCTACATCGCGGGGGTTCGCTCATGTCCGGGGGCGCTCTCGGAGTTCGCCCGAGGTCGCACCCAGAGCGCCCAACGACCTCGCCTTGGTTCGGCCATCCCGAAGCGAGTTGTCGAGCGAGTGCAGACCGCTCATCTGCGTTTCGGCCCAGGCGACGGCCGACGCCGAGGCCTGTGCTGCGGAGAGATGCCCGACGCGGTTCCGAGTCTCCAATTGCGCCGATCATGATCGTCTGCTGTGTCCATACAGATCTCATGCGGCCCTACGCACCGCGACTGCCCCGCTCATACTCGACCGGCCAGCGCGGACGCATCGCTGCACCGCGCCTCCTGATCTGCTGCGGCTCGCACGACACTCGCCCACTGGCCAAACCTTGGTCAACCCTCGGGGCAACTAGACAGCAAGTGATGAGCAGACTTCGACTAGTTTGAATTCGCGTGCGCATTCGATGCCAGACTGCGCGGCCCGATAAACCACCGGGGGGAGCTGCTGCATTGGGTGAAGCAGACGCGCTGCTGCAAGTTGGCTCCACGGATGATGCCGGCGCTCGGACCGCAGACCTATTCTTCTGGCAAGCGGCTATGGCGGCCGCTGATGGAATCGCCGCCCTCTTGACCGAGCTAGGTGCCGACATGGACGTACCGCACGACTCTGTGTCTGCAATCGTCTGCGAGCATCACGAAGACTGGATCGTGCGCGCTGGCGATCAACTTGAGATCGTGTCCGCTAAGCATCGTGAAGCGAACGTCGGCGCATGGGCTTCGATCACAGTGCTGGTAGACGATGGCGGTCTTGGACACCTCTTTACGAGATGGATCCTGTTGGACCGCAAAGTGGCAACGCGTCTTGTGTCTTGCGCGGCACTACGAAATGGCGAAGCGTCGGAGCTCGCCGAAAGCACCGTTCTGCTCCGTCGCTCGGCTTCAGGTACGAGTCTGACAGACACCGAACTGGAACTCGTGAACAGGTGCATCGACAAGTTCAGCCGAGCGATCATGATGCACCGCAAGCGGCTTCCGCCTGACTGGCAAGCGCCGATGGACGAGCGTGCAAGGGACCTCGATCCGCCCCGCGACCTGCAAGAGGCGGTTCGCGATTTCCTCACCGTGCTGAGCTTCGACGTCGGCCGACCCAGTAGGGAGTTCGCTACCTACGCCGCGCCAGGCCTCTACGCGGAACCACTGGCGATCAGATTGAGTCAGACCGAGGCACTTGCACCTCTTATTTGGAGCGCCGTGCTTCGTTTGTTCGAGGTTCGAATGCGCGCCCGGGGCTCGCGCGAGCGCGGTGGGCTTCCGGACGTGGGAGCAACGCCCGCCCGAAAGCAGGTCGCGGAGGGCGCGATCGAGCTCGAATCACGGACCGTGACGGTTCAAGACATCCTGCTTGCTGCGCGAAGCGCGATTCAAAATCCTGGCGCGTACATGCCTCTTGCTCGACCTGCAAAGCTCACCCGACTTAGCGTGAAGATGGCTAACGGTGGGTGTTCGGACACAAGCATCGCGCGCGCCGAACGACTGAGGCTGGACTTTGCGCGCTACCGCAGGGCGAGAGAAGCCAGCGTGCCAGGGAGCTCCGCGGAACGCGCGGCCGTTGAGCGGCACCTGTTGCGGATCGCCGACGAGGAGACGGCCGGCTCGCGGAATGCTGGTGGCCGCTGGGGCGATGCCCTGTGGGGCGCGATGTCCGATCGCCTCTCCAACGCCCCGCCTCAGCATCTGTCATCCGGGCTCGACGGAGACCTTGCCCTCGGGGGCGTCGCCGATCTCGCATCGCGTTGCCAAGTGTGGTTCAGCCCGGGGTTCGACGTTGACGGTGCGATCGCCGATGAGAAGAAGCTCCGAGCCCAGCGGTGATGACGCCAAACCCAGTCGCGGAACATCTTGCCGCCTTGCAAGACGACCTTGCTTATCACCAGACGCGTGTACTACTCCTTGTCGCGGCTGTGTCCTCTAATAAAGGCCACGCCCGGAAACTCGACGGGCTCACAAAGCTCGCCAAGCTTGATTTTCTGACGCGCTACCCCGGGCTCGCCTCGGTTGTGCTTCCGAACCTGACGAACGAGAGCGCCCGTATGCATCTCACCGAAGCCGAATCGCTCAATCCCACCGACGTTGAAGATCCAATGATTCGTTACAAGTACGGCCCGTGGGATGACCGCTACTACCCCATCATCGGCTCACTGGTGGGACGAAGCCTTGTGAAGTACGTGCGGGGCCGGCAAGGCAGCGTGGCACTCACCCTGACACCGACCGGCAAGTCGCTCGCCGCCGAAGTAGCTGCCCTCCCACAATGGAGCACCGTCCACGCAAGATGCGAAGCGATCGCGGAGGCGTCTGCGGGACTGACTGGCAACGCGTTGAAGGAACAGATTTACAGGAAGCTCGCTGATCTAATGAACCGCCCGCACCGTGAGTTGATCAAGTGACCACCACGTTTCGCCTTGAATCGATCTCCGTCCGCACCGTAGCTGGGGATGTTGCTTACGCCTTTCCATCCTCGCTTACCGTCTTGGCTGGAAGCGTGGGAGTGGGCAAGAGCACGCTCTTCGAACTTGTGAAGCACGCGCTGGGTGGGGGCGCGCTGTTGGCGGAGGTTGCCCGCGCCAGCGTCCTCGAGGTATCAGTCGACATCAAGATCGGATCGGAGCGTCTCCTCCTCACAAGATCGATTGATTCCGAGACCTCAGCAGTGGTCCGCGTCAGGGATCTCAAGGAGCAGATCGATCTTGAAGACCACTACACAGATAAGCGTGAACCCAGCCTCAGTTCGCTATTGCTGGCCTCCATGGGCATCCCGGACGATATGCGTGCTGCTTCAAAGGCGTCGAACAGCACAAAGCAAGGCGCTCGCATCTCGTTCGCTGACATCTTCAGATACATGTACGTCTCTCAGGCTGATATCAACAAGGAGATAGCTGGCAGCGGAGATACTTGGTACACGCCGAAACGGAAGGCAGTATTTGAGTTGCTCTTCGGATTGACGAATCCGTCGATCCTGGACCTGCAATCCTCGATAGCTAAGCTTCGAGGTGAGCACGAGAACGCGCAGCGAGAACACGCCGTGGTACTCCAGTTTCTAGCCGATAGCGGCGCGCAGTCCCGGTTTGAAGCTGAGGCTAATCAAATCGACGCCCAAGCGAGTATTCGCGATTCGACGATCGAGCTCCACGGGCTTCGCGAAGCGATTCGACCAGTCATCGATCGGGAGACGCGCACCCTTCGGGACCTGCTCGGCGAGGCTGAGAAGAGCCTCGCACAGGCCGCCAACGTGAGGACCTTGCTGGAACAGCAGCGTGCCGACTTTGCCGATGAGCGCGCACACGTGATCCAGGACATCGCCCGACTAGAACGGATGCTGATCGCAGGGGAACGGCTGGCGCAGATCGAGTTCGCAGTGTGCCCGAGGTGCATGCAGAGCCTGAAGGCGCGTGAGGCGCCACCCGAACTGTGCCGGCTCTGCATGCAAGACGATCCACTCGTTTCCACGCAGCCGTCGGATCGAAGCTCCTACGAACTAACGCATTTGAAAGAGCAAGTAGTAGAACTGGAGACGCAGGTAAGCACTCTATCGCTTGAACTCGAATCAGCCGACGAGATGCTCCTTCACCGCTCCCGGCTAGTGGAGGATCTTTCGAAAGCGATCCAAGACCGAACCGAGAACCGGATTACCCCCCAGCTGCAGGCGTATACGGACGCTACGACCCGCCTGGCGAGTGCAGAAGGACGATCGCGTGAACTGGAGCAAGTTCTGAAGTTCTGGGATCGCGCCGGTGATCTTGAGGCACGAGCCGCAGATCTCGGCGCCGAACTGACAGACCTTCGAAAGGAACTCGACCTTCGAGGTGCCGCACTCGCGGAACGACGGCGCGAGGTGTTCGCGGAACTTGACGACGAGTTCGCAGAGAACGTTTGGTCCATTGGAGTTCCCGGTGTGCGGTCGGCAAGAATCGACCGCGAGCACTACCTACCCGTCTTGAACGACCAGGCCTTGAAAGACTTCAGCCCGGTTGGTGGTGTCCGAACGGCGACGCAGGTTGCGTACTGGGTGACCGTCCTAAACGTCGCCCTGCGAAGGCGAGACACTTTGTTCCCGGGGTTCCTTCTGATTGATAGTCCCCGCACCTCCCTCAACGACAATGACGAACTTTCGGCGGCGCTCTACCGCCGACTAGTCACGGCCGCAGACGCTGCTAATGGGCGCGTGCAACTGATCATTGGCGATAACGAGCTACCTGCGACGTACCGCCGCGACTACGCCCAGATAGACTTCGACTACCGTCATCCGACGATCGCAACGATCCCTCACCCAGGCAGGGAAGCGGTCAGGCCAATCACAGGTGAGTCTTTCGCCTGACCTCATGTAACAAAGGGGCGTGGAAGTCGTTGGAGTCGCCCGACGCCTGACAGAGTCAACAACGGAACCTCACCGCCAACGTGTGGGGCCGATGATCACCGACGGGGCCGGAGCTTGCTGCGAGGATGGCGGCATGACCGACGAGCCGACGCCCGGGCAGTACGCGCACTTCAAGGGCGCGCCCTACGAGGTGCTCGAGGTCGCGACGCACTCCGAGACCGGCGAGCGCGTCGTCGTCTACCGGCAGGGCTACGGCGACCGGGCGCTGTGGGTGCGCCCCGTGGCGATGTGGTCGGAGCGCGTGCAGCGCGACGGCTACGACGGCCCGCGCTTCCGCCGGGTCGAGCCCGACGCATCCTGATCCGCCGTCAGGCGCGGACGGGGTCCTCGCTCGCCAGGCGCGGCTCGGTGCGCAGCTCGGGACGCACGCCCGCCTTGTCGGCGTAGAACGCGCGGATGCGATCCATGTCCTTCGGCACGTCGCCCGTGAGCCGGATGGTGGGGCCGAGGCCCGCCGTCATCGTCGTCACGTCGGGGTAGCCGAGCGTGACGGGCAGGCCCGTCGCCACCGCGATGCGGTGGAAGCCCGATCGCCAGTGGGTACCGGAGCCGCGCGTGCCCTCGGGCGTGACGACGAGCACGATCTCCTCGCCGTGCTCGATGAGCGCCACGACCTCGTCGACGATGCGCGAAGGATCGCGGCGATCGACCGGGATGCCGCCGAGGCGACGCATGATCCAGCCGGCAGGACCGCGGAACAGCTGGTGCTTGCCGAGGAACCGCGGGCTGAGGCCGTGCTCCCACGCGATCGCCAGCATGAGCACGAAGTCCCAGTTCGACGTGTGCGGGGCGCCGATGACGATGCGCGAGCCGTGCACCTCGGGGTCCTCGCGCACGAGCGTCCATCGACTGAACCGCCAGTACGTCCTGGCGATCGCCCGCCGGACGGGCATGCGTCGTCGCGTCATCGTCTCCCCCGAGTCGTTCCGACCACGGTACGCGGCGGCGCATGCCGAGTCACGTCCGCGACCGGCATCCGCGCGCTCGACTCCCACTCGGGTCGCAGGCCGGCGGCGTAGCGTGCGCGCATGCGCTTCGCCTGGGTCGACGACGTGATGCTGGCCGACGGACGCGCCGCCGCGACGTTCGCGCAGGAGTGGTTCCGCGATAGCGCGACCGTCGAGGTCGGCGGCGAGACCTGGCTCTTCCGCAAGGACGGCTTCGGCGGCGACTGGGCCGCGTCGGTCGACGGGGTCGATCGCATCCACGCGCGCAGCACGTCGATGTGGCGGATGCGGTGGCAGGTGTCGGCGCCGAGCGGCACGTACGAGGTGCAGCGATCGGGCTCGTTCCCGATGGCGACGTTCTCGGTGCTCGCCGGCGGCGCGGTGGTGGGCGACATCCGGTCGACGGGGTTCTGGACGTACAAGCCCGAGATGCGGGCGCCCGACGCGATGCCCGCCGCCGAGGCCGCGTTCGTGCTGTGGGTCGTGCGCCGAGCGATCGGCCGGGCGTCGGCTGCTGCGGCGTCGGCGTCCACCTAGGGCCCTCGAGCGCTCCGACCCGTCGCGAGGTGCGGTTTGCCGTCGCGAGGTGCGGGTGTCCTGTCGAGGTGCGCGGAGAGCCGCACCTCGACGGGACGAGCGCACCTCGCAACGGATGCGCGCCGGCGTCAGCGGCGGTCGCGCTCCGCGCGCAGCACCGCGAGGCGCGAGCGGTACTCGGTCTCGTCGATGTCGCCGTTCGCGAAGCGGGTCGCGAGCGCCTGCTCCCCCGCCGCGGCGGCGTGCACGAACGGGCGTCGCCGCATCGAGCGGCGCAGCAGCAGCACGACCGTGACGACGAGCGCGACCCAGAGCAGCGGGATGAGGACGCCGAGGCCCCAGAGCGGACCGCCGCCGGGTCCCCAGCGCGTGACCTGCTCCGCGAGCATGGGTGCTGCCTGCGTGATGGTGGTGAACATGCGTGGCTCCTTCTGCCGAGCGGCCGTCCGACCGCACCCTCAGCGTTTCGCTGCGCGCCGCATCCGCGCGTCCGGCTGCGGGATGCACGTGCAGCCTCCCGCGGGAGGTGGAGCGCAGACCATCCGCTCCCCGAGGTGCGATCCTGGGAGCGGTCCCGCGGCCTCAGCCCCGCGACCACCCGGGGCGCACGAGGCCCGTCTCGTAGGCGAGCACCACGAGGCGCACGCGGTCGCGGGCGCCGAGCTTGCCCATCATGCGCGAGACGTGCGTCTTCGTCGTGAGCGGGCTGAGGAAGAGCCGGCCGGCGATCTCCTCGTTCGTGAGCCCCTCGCCCACGAGCGCCAGCACCTCGCGCTCGCGCTCCGTGAGCTCGGCGAGCGGGGCGGCGTCGACGGGACGGATGCCCTGCGCGACCCGCTCGAGCAGGCGGCGGGTGACGGATGGGCTGAGCAGCGCGTCCCCCTCGGCCGCGACGCGCACGGCGCGCAGCAGGTCGACCGGATCGGCGTCCTTCACGACGTAGCCGCTCGCGCCCGCGACGATCGCCTCGCCCACGAGCTCGTCGAGCTCGAACGTCGTGACGACGACGATGCGCGTCGCCGCCAGCGCATCGTCGGCGACGATCTGCCGCGTCGCCCACAGGCCGTCGCGGCCGGGCATGCGGATGTCCATGAGCACGACGTCGGGCCGCTCGGCGCGCACGAGCGCCACGGCGGTCTCGCCCGTCGCCGCCTCGCCCACGACGTGCATGTCGCCCTCGGACTCGACGAGCGCACGCAGGCCGGCGCGGATGAGCGCCTGGTCGTCGACGATCGCGACGCGGATCATGCGGCTCCCTCCGGGAACGTGGCGACGACCGCGAAGCCGTGGCCGCGAGGGCCGGCGTCGAGCGTGCCGCCGAGCAGGGCGGCGCGCTCGCGCATGCCGAGGATGCCCGTGCCGGCGCCCGGGCTCGGCGGGCTCGCGGTCGCGGGACCGTCGTCGACGACGGCCGCCCGCGCAGCATCCGACTCGCGGGCGAGCGACACCGTGACGTGCGTGCCGGGCGCGTGACGGGCGGCGTTCGTGAGGGCCTCGCGCACGATGCGCACGATCGCCGACTGGATCGCCGTCGACGGGCGAGGCTGCAGCGCATCCTCCAGCTCGACGCGGATGCCCATGGACGTCGCGCTCGCGACGATGGCGTCGAGCGCGTCGAGGCTCGCCTCGGGCACGAGCGGCCCGTCGGCCTCGCCGCGCAGCACGCCCAGCATGTGGCGCACGTCGTCGAGCGCCTGCCGACTCGTGTCGCGGATGGTCGCGAGGGCCTCGGTCGCGCGCGCCGGCTCGCGGTCGGCGAGGTGCAGGGCGACGCCCGCCTGCACCGAGATCGAGGAGAGCGAGTGCGCGAGCACGTCGTGCAGCTCGCGCGCCATCGCCTCGCGCTCGCGGGCGTGGCGCGTGCGCGCCTGCTCGTCGGCCTGCTCGCGGGCGATGCGCTCCTGCTCGCGGCGAGCACGACGGGCGGTCGAGATGACGAGCACGATCGTGAGCGCGACGCACGTCATGACGGTGCCGACGATCCAGCCTCGCGACAGCCCCGTGACCGCGATGGTCGCGACCGTGACGGTGAGGGAGCCGACGATGCCGGCGACCGCCCACGTCGCGGCGCCGCGGCGCACGGCGAGCACGATCGCGAAGGCGTACGGCAGCGCACCGAGCGGCGGCGGCCACGGCACGAGGATCCACGTCGCCGTCGCCGCGACCGCCACGACGACCGTCGCGGCGCGGGGCCAGCGGTCGATCGCGAGCAGGCCGAGGGATGCCACGGCCCCGGCGACGATGCTCGCGGCCGCGAGGCCGGGCACGAGGTGGGCGACGCCCGGCACGTGCCAGGTGGCGTCCGCGCGAGCGACGAGCGCGACGCGGCCGATGCCGGCGCCCGTCACGAGCACGAACGAGAGGATCGCGCCCAGGACCGCGAGTCTCGACGGGCGCGGATGCGGCATGGCGTCAGCGTAGCCAGCGCGGCGCGCAGCGGGCGTCCGCTCGCGGGAGGCGCTCGCCGCCTCCCCCGGGAGGCCCGTGGTCTCCGCCATGACGAGATGTGACGCCGGCAGCGCGTCACATGACGTCGCCTCCCTGCCATCCGTCGGGGGACGCCGCTACGGTTCCAGGCCATGGCGAACCTCCCCGTCCTCGACCTCTCCGACCTCGACCGCGGCGCGGCATCCGCCGCGTCGTTCCGCACCCGCCTGCGCGAGGCCACGCGCGACGTCGGCTTCCTCTACCTCGTCGGCCACGGCATCGACCCCGACCTGCAGAGCCGCGTGCACGGCCTCGCCCGGGCGTTCTTCGCGCTGCCCGAGGAGGAGAAGCTGAGCATCGAGAACACGTCGAGCCCGCACTTCCGCGGCTACACGCGCGTCGGCGGCGAGCGCACCGAGGGCAAGGTCGACTGGCGCGAGCAGATCGACATCGGGCCCGAGCGCGGCGCGGTCGACCGAGCGGATGCGGACTACTGGCGGCTCGAGGGCCCCAACCTGTGGCCGGAGGCGCTGCCCGAGCTCGAGGTCGTGCTGCACGAGTGGCACGACCGGCTCGCCGACGTGGGCCAGCGGCTGCTCGCCGCGTGGGCCGAGTCGCTCGGCGCGCCCGCCGACGCCTTCGACGCCGCGTTCGCCGAGCCCTTCACGCTCATCAAGGTCGTGCGCTACCCCGGCTCCGACGCCCGCCGCGCGGGCCAGGGCGTCGGCGCGCACAAGGACTCCGGCGTGCTCACGCTGCTGTGGGTCGAGCCCGGCAAGGACGGCCTGCAGGTGGAGATCGACGGCGAGTGGGTGGATGCGCCGCCCATCGAGGGCGCGTTCGTCGTGAACATCGGCGAGCTGCTCGAGCACGCCACCGGCGGCTACCTGCAGGCGACCCGGCACCGCGTGCTCTCGCCGCCCGCTGGCAGTGACCGCGTGTCGATCCCGTTCTTCTTCAACCCGGCGCTCGACGCGCAGATCCCGCTGCTCGACCTGCCGCCCGAGCTCGCCGCCGACGCTCGCGGCGTCTCGCAGGATCCCGCGAACCCCATCCACTCGACGTACGGCGAGAACGCGCTGAAGTCGCGGCTGCGCGCGCATCCCGACGTCGCGGCGATCCACCATGCCGACCTCGTCGCCAGGCGAGCGGCGGCCGTCGCCTAGGGACGCGTCGGGAGGGCGCGCAGGCCGCGCTCGATCGTCTCGGGGCGCGCGGCGAGGCAGATGCGGATCCACCCCTCGCCAGAGCGTCCGAACGCCGAGCCGGGGGCCACGGCGACGCGATCCTGCAGCAGCAGCCGCTCCGCCCACGCCGCGACGTCGCCGCCCGAGACGTGCGAGACGTCGATCCACAGGTACATGGCGCCGTCGGGGGTCAGGTGCGGGATGCCCGCCTCCGCGAGGATGCCGGCTGCGAGCTCGAGGTTCGCGCGATAGTGCTCGCGCGCGACCGCCACGGCATCCTGCGGCCCGGTGAGCGCGGCGAGCGCCGCCCGCTGGTCGGGCGACGCGACGCACGAGATGATCGCCTCCTGCAGCGTGCGCATCCGCTCCGCGAGCCCGGAGGGCACCGTGAGGAACCCGACGCGCGCGCCGGTCATGGCGTACGACTTGGACACGGAGTGCACGCCGAGCACGCGCCCGTCGCCGTCGAGCGCCTGCGGGCTCACGTGCGCGCCGGCCCACACGAGATGCTCGTACACCTCGTCGCTCACGACCCACAGATCGTGGTCGCGCGCGAGGTCGAGGATCGCCTGGATGGTCTCGCGCGGCAGCACGACGCCCAGCGGGTTCGAGGGTGTGTTGAGCACGATGGCCCGCGTGCGGTCGGTGACGAGCGCGCGGATGGCATCGACGTCGGGCAGGAACGTCGGCGGCTGCAACGCGTACGGCACGGCGCGCGCCGAGAGCATCGCGGGCGCCATCGAGAACGTCGTGTAGCCGGGGTCGGGCACGAGCACCTCGTCGCCCGGCTGCAGCACGAGCGTCATCGCGAGGTGGATCGCCTGCGTGCCGCCCACCGTGACCCACACGCGCTCGCGGTCGAGCTCGACGCCCTGCTCGCGGCGTTGCTGCTCGACGAACGCGTCGCGCAGCGCGGGCAGGCCGCCGTTGGGACCGTACGACGTGTCGTCGGCGAGCCAGGCGGCGGCGCCGGCGTCGAGGATGTGCTGGGCGACGGGCTGATCGGGCTCGCCGACGGCGAGCATGGCGACGTCGTCGAGCTGCAGCGCGATCTCGAAGATGCGACGGATGCCCGAGGCGGGCACGGCGTCGATGTGGTGGGCGATGCGGGGCACGTCGCCAGCCTAGGTTCGCGGCCTCCGCGCCGCGCAGGCGAGGTGCGCGCCTACCCTGGAGGGATGTTCACGCGACGCGAGGCCGCCATCCGGCTCGACATCCCGGTCGAGATGGCCCAGCGCCACGGCATCCCGGCGACGATGCGCGACGCCGAGCTCTCGGCGATCGAGGCCGACCCGCCCGCGTGGCTCGCGCAGTCGCGGGCCAACCGCCGCCCCGGTGCCCGGCCCGTGTGGATGCGCCTCGAGTGCGCCGTCTGCGGGCTCGAGGAGTGGGAGCGGCCGAAGAAGTGGTGGCCCGACTTCACGATGCTCGTGTGCGACCGGCACGACCCGTCGGAGGCGCCCCGCCGCGCTGCGGGCACCGTGCGCTCGGAGATCGAGGGCGTCGGCACGCGATTCGTGGGGATCGTCGACTCCCCCGCCTGATGCGCTGACCGCCGCGCTCCCATCAGCTCATCGAGGAGCGCGCGAGCCCCCACCAGCTGGTCGAGGAGCGCGCGAGCCCGAAGGGCGAGCACGCGTCACGAGACCACGCGAGCGCTGCTCCCGCCCAGCCACGCGCGAGGTCGCGTCGAGCGGGCACGTCGCGAGGTCTCGTGACGGCTGCAGCCTTCGGCTGCGGCCTCCTCGACCAGCTGCGGGGCGTCGACGGGCGGCAGCGGACGACGCGCAGGGTCGCGTCGAGCGGGCAGGTCGCGTGGTCTCGTGACGGCTCCTCGCTGCGCTCGGGGCCTCCTCGACCAGCTGGAAGGAGGGCGTCGCCGAGCGGCAGCGGACGAACCTGGCGCGTCAGCGGCCGAGCGTCTCCACGAGGCGCACGAGGTTGCGGGTCGCCATCGTCACCGTGAGCGGGCCGACGCGCGGCACGAACGCCGACGCGACCTCCATCGCGGAGTCGTCGAAGTTCCGGCGCTCGGCCACGTTGACGAGCAGCGCGCCGGGCTTCAGCTCGGCGCCCGTGATGGGCTCGAACGCCGCCGCGGGCACGGCCGACACGACGACGTCGGCCTCGGCGAGCGCCTCGGCGCGCGTCGCGGTGGAGTCGCGCACGTCGTGGGTGTGGCGTCCGATCGCGGGCTCGAGCACGAGCGAGCCATGCACGTCGAGCGAGTACACGCGCGCTCCGTCGTTCGCGAGCATCGCCGCGAGCGGGCGGCCGACGATGTCGGAGCGGTTGACGACGCACGCCGTGAGCCCCTCGAGCGGCGCCTCCGAGCCCTCGCCGCGCATCCCCGCGTGCTGCAGCAGCTTGAGGATCGCGAGCGGCGTGCATGGCAGGATCGCGCGGTGCGTGCCGGCGTCGTCGACGAAGCGGCGGTTCTCGTAGAGCAGGCGGCTCCAGAACGAGTGCATGCCCTCGATGTCCTTGCGGGGGTCGACGAGCTCGCGCAGCCACCGGTCGGCGATCGGATCGATGAGCGGGTAGTAGAGGAAGACGCCGTCGACCTCGCGGTCGCCGTTCGCGGCGGCGATCGCCGCCTCCACCTCGTCGAGGGCGACGTGCCGCACCTCCATGGCGATGCCCACGGCCTCGCATCCCTTGACCGCGTATCGCGCGTACGTCGCCGCGGGCCCGTCGTGCTGGCTGAGGATGCCGACGACGCGCAGGGTGCGGCCACGCTCGGCCAGCGCGGAGACGGAGGCGCGCACCTCGTCGCGGTAGGCGCGGGCGACCTCGGACGGGTCGACGACGATGGCGGTCATGCGGATTCCTCGCTCTGCAGGGCGGTGACGATGGCGTCCCACGCGCGCTGCCTGCGCTCGTGGAGCGCGGGCTCGCCATCGAGGCCCGCGAGGTTGACGTCGGCGGTGCGGATCGCCGCGCGTGCGGCGCCGAGCAGCAGGTCGCGGCCGGCGAGCACGTCGCTGCGCACGCCGGACCGCACGAGCGGCTCGACCGCGAGCGAGAAGGCGACGGCCTCGAGCGCCGCATCCGCGACGTCGAGCGGGGCGACGGTGGCGACGACCGTCTCGACGCGGATGGCGGCGGTGCGGTCGGCGCGCTCGGCGTCGTCGGCGCGCGGCATCCGGTACGCCTCCATGAGCGCCTCGAAGACCTCGACGTCGGCGTCGACCGCCGCATGCAGGGTCGTGAGGATGCCCTCGCCGCGCGTGCGCGCCTCGCGCAGCGTCGCGGCGGCATCCTCGTCGGTGCTCTTCGCGCCGAGCGTGACGTCGATGGCCATGAGCACGAGCCCGGCTCCGAGCGACGCGGCGTGCGCGGCGATCGAGCCGCCGCCGGGCGTCGGATCGGCGGATGCGGTGCGCCGCAGCAGCTCGTCGCCGGACGCGGCCCACAGACTCTCGCTCACGTGCTGCGACGATACCGGGCGGCGGCGGTGGTGGATGCGCGGGTCCGGTCCGGGCCGCGGGCCCGCTGCCCTCCCCAGCTGGTCGAGGAGGCCCCGAGCGCCAGCGAGGAGCCGTCACGAGACCGCCTGACGTGCCCGCTCGACGCGACCATGCGCGTGCCCGGGCGGGAGCGGCGGTCGCGTGGTCTCGTGACGCGTGCTCGGCCGTCGGCCTCGCGCGCTCCTCGACCAGCTCGGGGTCGGCAGCCGCACGGACGAGCGGGCGGGCGCATCCATCGGATGCGCCCGCCCGTCGAGCCCTGGAGCCTCAGCCCCGCTTCGCCTGCTTCTCGGGGGTGGGCAGCGTGCCGGCGGCGCGCTGCTCCTCGTAGTACGCCATCGCCTCGGCCTGGCGCAGCCCCTCGGCGCCCGACGCGATCGGCGCGCGCAGGTGCTCGTCCTCGAGGCCGAACGCGGCGACGAGGTCGAGCGCGTGCGGGCGGATCTTCACGAGCAGACGCTCGATCGTCGAGCCGACGACCTTCGCGCGGGAGCCGGACAGGCGACCGTTCGACAGGTACCACGCGAGGTGCCGCTCGAGCAGCGTGAGCGCGAACAGGTCGCGCACCCACGTCATGACGCGGGCGGTCTCGCCCGTCATGCGCTCGACGGCCTCCGTCAGCGCCTTCCACTGCTGCAGCTCGGCCCAGGCGCGCGCGGCCTCGATGAGCTCGTTCTGCACGTTGTTGAACGCCTTGGCGGTCTTGGCGGCGTCGCCGCGCGGCACGTGCCGCAGGCGGCCCGCGATCTCGGCGACCATCGTCTCGACGCGATCGGTGAGCAGCTCGCGCTGCACCGACGTCGTGCGCAGGGCGCGGGACGCCGTGGCGGGCAGGCCGAGGTCGCGCACGTCCTGCGCGACCTGGTGCAGGCCGACCTGCGCGGCCGCGCGGCCGGCGAACTCCTTCGCGGCGAACTGCGCGAGCTGCGCCGCCGAGGCGCCCTTGAACTGCTTGGCGAAGTCGCCGAGCAGGCGCTTGCCGACGAGCTGCAGCAGCACGGTGTTGTCGCCCTCGAACGTCGCGTAGATGTCCATGTCGGCGCGCAGCAGCGTGAGGCGGTTCTCTGCGAGGAAGCCGGCGCCGCCGCACGCCTCGCGGGCCTCCTGCAGCGTGTCGAGCGCCGCCCAGGTCGAGAGCGACTTGAGGCCGGCGGCGAGCGTCTCGAGGTCCTCGCGGGCCTCGGGGGTGTCGGTGCGGCCCGAGAAGACGCCGTCGAACTCCGTGAGCAGGCGCTCGTGCGCGTACGACATCGCGTACGTCTCGGCGAGGCGCGTGAACAGGCGCTTCTGGTGCCTGCGGTAGTCGAGCAGCACCTCCTCCTCGACGTCGCTCGCCGCGTTGAACTGGCGACGCTCCGAGCCGTAGCGGATCGCGATCGCGAGCGCGGCCTTCGATGCGACGGCCGAGGCGCCATCCAGCGAGACGCGGCCCTGCACGAGCGTGCCGAGCATCGTGAAGAAGCGGCGGCCGGGGCTCTCGATCGGCGACGAGTACGTGCCGTCGGCGGCGACGTCGCCGTAGCGGTTGAGGAGGTTGCGGCGGGGCACGCGCACGTGGTCGAAGTGCAGGCGGCCGTTGTCGATGCCGTTGAGCCCGCCCTTGAAGCCGTCGTCCTCGCCCCCGATGCCGGGCAGGAACTCGCCCGTCTCGGGGTCGCGGATGTCGACGTAGAAGGCGTGCACGCCGTGGTCGACGCCCTTCGTGACGAGCTTCGCGAACACGACGGCGGCGATGCCGTCGTTCGCCGCGTTGCCGAGGTAGTCCTTCCACGCGCCGCGGAACGGCGTATGGATGACGAACTCCTCGGTGGCCTCGTCGTACGTCGCCGTCGTGCCGATCGATGCGACGTCGGAGCCGTGGCCGGTCTCGGTCATCGCGAACGCGCCGGGCACGTCGAAGCGCATGATCGGGGGCAGCAGCGTCTCGTGGTGGTGCGTCGTGCCGAGGTGCAGCACCGCGGCGCCGAACAGGCCGTACTGCACGCCCGACTTGATCTGCAGCGACGGGTCGGCGAGCACGAGCTCCTCGAAGCCGGCGATGTTGCCGCCGTGGTCGTCGCCGCCACCGAGCTCCTTCGGGAACGCGACGAGCACGGCGCCGTCGTCGACGAGCAGGCGCAGCTGGCCGAACGCGCGAGCGCGGTGCTCGGCCATCGTCTGGTTCGGGATGCGCTGGTAGTCAGGGTTGGCGGCCTTCGCACGCGCGGCGAGGCGGCGCTCGGCCCATGTGCCGAGCAGGTCGCGACCGAGCCAGTCGACGTCGATCGCGGCGGTGCGCGGCTTCGGCTCGAGATCGAGGGGCGTGTGGGCCTCGTCGGCCTCGAGCGGCTCGGATGCGGACAGGGTGTCGACCACCGGTTCCTCCTGCAGAGCTTTCCATCGTCGGGCGCTGTTGGCAGCGACGGTACGCCTGGATGCTGCGGAGGTGGCGAGCGTTGCGGGGGCCGACAGTCCGACCCCGACACGCGTCGCAGCGAGTTGTGGGATGCCTACGACCAGACCGCGATTCCGTGGTACCGAACCGACAACTCGACGCGGCGCCGCGGGACGCACCCACGCGCCGTCGGGCTCGTGGTCGACGGGTCGTCGCCGCGTCGCGTGGGCGACGGTCCCGCCCGAGCCGGCCTAGAGCGTCGAGTGCAGCACGTCGCCGCCGACCATCGTGAGCGCGACGGGCATCGCGCGCAGCCGCTCGGCCTCGAGCGGGCCGTCGATCGCGACGAGGTCGGCCGGCTCCCCGACCGCGATCCTCGAGCGCACCGAGCATGCGAGCGCCGTCGCGAGGTCGATGCCCTCGTGCGGCTGCCACGGCGCGTCCCCACCTCGCGTGCGCGTCACGGCCGCCGCCATCGACACCCACGGGTCGAGCGGAGCGACCGGCGCATCCGAGCCCAGGATCACGGCGACGCCCGCATCCAGCAGCGAGCGGATGCGGTACGCCAGCCGCTCGCGCCCCGCCCAGTAGCGGGCGATGAGCTCGCGATCGTCGAGCATGTGCTCGGGCTGGATGGAAGCGGTGACGCCGAGCGCGCCCATGCGGGCGACGTCGGCATCGGTCGCGAGCTGCGCGTGCTCGATGCGGCCCGTGATGCCCGTGGCCTCGAACACGTCGAGCGCGTGCGTGAGGGCGGCGTCGCCGAGGGCGTGCACGGCAGGGCGCAGGCCCATGGCGGCGCCGCGAGCGAGCACGGCGGCGAGCTGCTCGGGCGGCACCTCGAGGAGGCCGCGCCCGCCGTCGGGATAGGGATCGTGGCAGTAGGCGGTGCGGGTGCCCAGCGAGCCGTCGGTGATGACCTTGAGCGGGCCCACGTGCACGCGGTCGTGGATGGCGCGGCCCGTGCGATCGCCGCGCGCCTCGGCGAGGTCGAGGTCGTGCGGGTAGACGCCCACCTCGACGCGCACCGGCGAGCCCGAGCGGCGCGACCAGGCGCCGACGGCGTCGTCGAGGTCGAGGTCGGTGATGCCGACGATGCCGCGCGCCGCCGCCGCGGCGAGCGCGTCGCCGATCCAGCGCTCGCGCGTCGCATCGTCGACGGTCGCCTCGAGCGTGCGCATCGCGGCGAAGCTCGGGGCCTCGCGCAGCATGCCGTCGTCCGGCAGCTCGACGCCGAGCATGCGGCCCATCGCGCTGCTCGACCACGACGCGTGCAGGTCGGCGCTGAGCGCCGTGACGGCGCGGTCGCCGGCGACGGCGTCGAGCAGGGCCCGGCTCGGCGCATCCGACCACAGCCCCTCGCGCATCCCCACGGCGACGAGCGGCTCGTCGACGGGCACGGTGCGCAGCGCGTCGCGGATGCGTGCGGCGGCCTCCGTGGCCGAGCCGACGTCGAGGATCGAGATGCGGCGACGGTGCGCCGCCCACTGACCGAGGTGCACGTGCTCGTCCCACAGGCCGGGCACGAGGATGCGGCCGTCGAGGTCGAGGTCGCCGTCGGCCGCGGTCGCACTGCCGCTCGGCACGACGGCGGCGATGCGCCCGTCGGCCACCTCCACGTCGACGAGGGAGCCGTCCTGCAGGCGTGCGCGCGTGATCCTCACCTCGTCACGCTAGCGCCGCGCCGCCGCTCCGCTCGCGCATGCCGATCGCGTTTCGCAGGCGATCGGCGGTGGCGGAGGGAAGATGCCCCCTGGCCCCGTGATCGCCTGCGAGACGCGAACGACAGGGCCGCTCAGGCGGTGCCGGGACGGGCGGCGGGGTCGACGTCGCGCTCGGCGGGCGGATCCTCGACGACCGACGCGATCGTGATGGGCGCCGTCTCCGGCTGCGGTCCGCGGCGACGGCCGCGCGCGAGGTCGCCGATGCGCGACGCGACGCCGTTCGCGACCGCGATGCCCACGAGCAGCACCCCGCCGCCGACGAGCTCGGCCACCGACGGCCGCTCGCCGCGCAGCGCCACGCTCGTGGCGATGCCGATGACGGGCACGAGCATCGCGAACGGCACGACGTCGGATGCGGGATGCCGTGCGAGCAGCGAGTTCCAGATGCCGTAGCCGACGAGGCTCGCGAGCACTGCCGTGTACACGACCGAGCCGATGCCGAGCGGGCTCACGTGCGTCAGCGCGTCCACGATCCGCTCGGGGCCGTCGACGACGAACGAGAGCGCCGCCATCGGCACGGGCACGACGAGCGCCGACCACACGGTGAGGCCGAGACCGCTCGCGGCGCCGGCCTTGCGCGTGATGACGTTGCCCGTCGCCCAGGTCGCGGCCGATGCGAGCACGAGCAGCAGGGCGACGAGGGGCACGTCGCCCGAGCGGCCGAGCGCCACGATCGCGACGCCCGCGACGGCGATGCCGATGCCGACGAGCTGCATGCGCCGCGGCCGCTCGCCGAGCACGAGCGCGGAGACGGCGATGGTC
This sequence comes from Agrococcus jejuensis, assembly GCF_007679035.1. Taxonomy (GTDB): domain Bacteria; phylum Actinomycetota; class Actinomycetes; order Actinomycetales; family Microbacteriaceae; genus Agrococcus; species Agrococcus jejuensis_A. The sequence continues at coordinate 315,745 of NZ_VEFR01000002.1, forward strand.
ACGACCACCTGCACCTGCAGCACGAGGGATGCGAGGCCCGGCGGCATGCCGAGCGAGAGGCCGAGGTAGAGCAGCGCGAACTGGCCGAGCGACATCGTCGCGCCCACGCCGAGGATCGTGCACCACGGGAGGTCGGGCTTCGGCACCAGGAAGATCGCGGGCACGAGCACGAGCACGAAGCGCAGCGCGAGCAGCAGGAACGGCGGCAGCTCCTCGAGGCCGACGTCGATCACGACGAAGTTCGAGCCCCACAGCAGCACCACGAGCAGCGCGAGGGCGACGTGACGGGGAGGCATGCGTCCATCCTCACGCAGCAGTGGCCCGCTCGCGGCGGGCCACTGCTGTCGTCGTGGCGTCAGCGGGCGACGCGGTGGGCTCGGATGCGGGGGCGGTGGCTGGCGACGTGCGGTGCCTCGCGCCAGGCCGCGAGCTCGGGCGGCACCGCGGGGGTGTGCGCGGCCGCCGCGGCGTCACGGGCGTCGTCGAGGATGCGCTGCACCTCGTCGCGGTCGAGGAGCCGCTGGCGCAGCTCGGGGTCGACGGGGTGAGCGCGGTAGCCGTCGGTGCGCACGTCCCACACGACGGCGACCACGGCGGCGATGCCGAGGGCGATGATCAGGATCAGGAAGGCGTTCATGGCAGCAATTCGACACCTTGCAAGATCCCGCCACCAGTGGCATGATCGCCAGCATCCATCAAGATCCCGCCATCGGTCGCAGCGAGGAGCCAGCATGAAGGTCGCGTGCATCGTCGACGATCTCGTCAACCCGTTCGAGCTCGGCGTCGCCTGCGAGGTGTTCGGCGACGACCGCTCGGCGTACGGCGTGCCCCGCTTCGACTTCCGCGTCGTCGCGCCCGTGCCCGGCAGGGTCGCCGTCGACTATCAGGGCGGCTTCTCGCTCGACGTGCCCCACGACCTCGCGTTCGTCGACGAGGCAGACATCGTGGTCGTGCCCGCCTTCCGCGACTGCGCCCGCGACACGTGCGGCACCGAGGTGCTGGACGCCATCCGCCGCGCGCACGCCCGCGGGGCGTGGATCCTGTCCCTCTGCACCGGTGCCTTCGTGCTGGCGCGCGCCGGGCTGCTCGACGGCGGCCGCGCCACGACCCACTGGCGCCATGCCGACCGCATGCAGGACGAGTTCCCGGCCGTCGACGTCGCCTGCGACGCGCTGTACGTGCAGCACGGCCGCGTCATCACGAGCGCGGGCACCGCCGGCGCGATCGACGCGGCGCTGCACCTCGTGACCGTCGCGATCGGCGCGCAGTCGGCGTCGACGATCGCGCGCGGCATGGTCATGCCGCCGCAGCGCGACGGCGGGCAGAGCCAGTACGCCACCGGCCCCGTCGCCGAGCGGCACGCCGAGACGCTGGCACCGCTCGTCGCCTGGGTGTCGGCGAACCTCGAGCTCGACCACTCCATCGCCACGCTCGCCGCTCGCGCGCACATGAGCGAGCGCACCTTCGCGCGGCGCTTCAAGGACGAGCTCGGCACCACGCCGGCGGCCTGGCTCGCGAGCCACCGCGTGCGCCGCGCGCAGCAGCTGCTCGAGGCGACGGACCTGACCCTGGATGCCGTGGCCGCCGAGGCGGGGTTCGGCACGGCCGCCCTCATGCGGCATCACTTCCAGCAGCACCTGTCGACCACGCCGAGCGCCTACCGGCAGCGCTTCCAGGTGACCCGCGGGGAGCTCGCACCCGTCGCCTGACGCACCGCGCGCCGGAGCCCCGCGGCCCACCGACCGCGCACCGCACGTCCCGACTCCGGCCAGGCCCCGCGCACGCCACGTCCAGCGCGGCGTGCTGCACTCGAGGACATGCATCGCCGCTCGTCCGCCGCCGTCATCGTCGCGCTCGCCATGGTGCTCACCGGGTGCGTCATCCCGCCGCCCCAGCTCGCCTCCACCGTCGAGGTCTGGAGCGTCGACGATCGACTCGTGACGACGCCGGTCGAGGAGTCGGGCACGCTGCTGGCCTACACGACGGCGGGACCCGACTCCCTCGACGTCGTCGCCTGGGATGGCGCCGCCGGCACGGAGTCATGGCGCGTGCCGAGCGTGCCGACGTCCAACGGCGCCGTGGTCGACCTCGAACCGATGGACGACGGCTCGGGGCGCCTCGTCGTGCCGGTGCTCGTCGCCGACGGCGACGACGTGCGGTGGTCGGTGCGCGACGTCGCGACCGGCGAGGAGCAGGCGTGGTCGACGTCGTCCGCCGACGGCTCGGCGACCACGTGGGCCGGCGTCTACCACGCATGGTCCTGCGGTCCCGACGAGCCGTCGGCCAGCCTCTGCTTCTCGGTGCCGGATGGCTCCGAGACGACGGCGGAGTTCCTGCGGCTGCGGCCCGGCCACGGGGTCGACGTGCTGCCGATCCCCAACCAGGGCACGGTCTTCGCGACGGACCTCGGCCTCTACACCGACCAGTCGACGCAGACGATCGACCTCGTCGTCGACGGGCAGATCCGCTGGTCGAGGCCCTGGGCGGATGCGTTCGATCACGTGTACTCGAATGGCGCCCTCGAGGCGGTTCGCGCCGGCGCCAGCCTGCTCGTGACGTCCGGGCCCGCCTGGTGGTCGTCGACGCTGCAGCTCGAGTCGGTCGACACCGTCGCGCTCGACGTGGCATCGGGGGCCGTGCGCTGGAGGGTCGAGGGCGCATACCCGTGCGCGCTCGGCGGAGACGGCGGGGTGCTCATCCTCTGCGAGCTCGCCGGAGCCCGCACGGGCGCCGGGGCGACGTACACGGGCGTCGCGATCCTCGGCATCGACGCCGCGACCGGAGCGGAGACGTGGCGCGTGGACTACTCGGATGCGGCCGTCGCGATCGAGAACGGCGACGGCGCCTGGTCATGGTTCGGCGAGTCGAGCGCGCTCGTGCCCGACGCGTCGGGCGCGCCCGTCGTGCTCGACGCATCCACGGGTCTGCAGCGGACGGTCGCGGCCGATGCGCCGCTGCCCTGCTCGCAGGGCGTCGACGGCAGCGTCGCCTGGACCGACGGCGGACTCTCGATCCCGATGGACGAGATGGCCGAATGGTGCGGGCCGGGCGGGGCGCTGCTGACCGACCCCGAGCTCGATCCCGACGTGCTCGCGGTCGTCGGCATCCCCGTCGGCGACGTCTGGGCCGTCGCGACCACCTCGGGGCTCGCGGGCTACCGCCTCGGCTGACGCACGCCCTCGACACGAGCCCATCCGCGAGCGCATGCTCGACCCAGGACGAAGGAGACGCCATGCTGCGAGGACTCGCGAACCTCAACCTCGTCGCCGAGGACATGCCCGCCGCCGTCGCGTGGTACGCGGACGTGCTCGGCGCCGAGCCGTACTTCGTACGGCCGGAGGACGGCCCCGTCGAGTACGCCGAGTGGCGCTTCGGCGACGACGACGACGAGCTCGCCCTCATGTCGAGCGCCTACCGGCCGGCGCTCGCGAGCCCGGGCGGCGCCGTGGTGTCGCTGCACGTCGACGACGTCGCCGCCTCGCTCGCCGCGCTCGTCGAGCGCGGCGCTGCGGTCTTCGAGCCGCTCATCGACCGCGGCGGCGGCTTCGTGACGGCGTCGATCGTCGACCCGTTCGGCAACGTGCTCGGCCTCATGCGCAGCCCGCACTGGGCCGCGCAGCACGACGGCTGAGTCGGCGTCAGCCGATCGGCAGCGCCACGATCGCGCCGCTGCCCGGGGGCAGGTGCACGGCGGCATCGTCGAGCGCGACCGACGACGACGTGCCGAACAGCAGCGTCGCGCCGAGCGGCACCGGCGCCTCCCAGACGGCGTCGCCGACGTTCACGAGCACGTCGACCGGACCCGTGCCCGGTGCTGCCTCGGCATCCGACGATCCCGCGACGCGCAGCGAGCCGCCGCGCGTGAGGCGCAGCGTGCGCGCCTCCTCGTCGACGACGACGCGGTTCGCGTGGAGCGACGGATCCGTGAGCGCAGCCCAGTCGCGTCGCAGCGCCGCGAGTCGCCGATAGCCCTCGAGCACGACCGCATGGCGGCCCGAGCCGAGCTCCTCCCACCGCAGCACCGAGCGGCGGAACGTCTCGGGATCCTGCGGGTCGGGCACGACCTCGGCATCCCACCCCATCGCCGCGAACTCGGCGATGCGGCCCTCGGCGGTCAGGCGCCCGAGCTCCTCCTCGGGATGCGACGTGAAGAACTGGAACGGGCTCGACGCCGCCCACTCCTCGCCTTGGAACAGCATCGGCGTGAACGGGCCCGCGTACAGCAGCATCGCGGCGACGAGCAGCTGCGAGTCGTCGAGCACGTCGACGATGCGATCGCCGACGGCGCGGTTGCCGATCTGGTCGTGGTTCTGCGCGCTCACGACGAGCCGCCACGACGGCATCCGCTCGACGTCGATCGGATGACCGTGCTCGCGCCCGCGGAACGTCGACATGGTGCCGTCGTGGAAGAAGCCGCGCTCGAGCGCCTTGCCCAGCGCGCCGAGCGGCTCGAAGTCGCCGTAGTAGCCGCTGGTCTCGCGCGTGAGCGCGACGTGGATCGCGTGGTGGTAGTCGTCGCTCCACTGCGCGTCGAGGCCGTAGCCACCGCCCTCGCGCGGCGTGACGAGGCGCGGGTCGTTGAGATCGGACTCGGCGATGAGCGTCAGCGGGCGCCCCTGGTGCGCCGACTCCGACGCGACGGCGACCGTGAGCGCCTCGAGGATGTGGTCGTCCGGGTCGTCGACGAGCGCGTGCACCGCGTCGAGGCGCAGCGCATCCACGTGCATCTCGCGCAGCCAGTAGAGGGCGTTCTCGACGATGTAGCGCCGCACCTCGGGCTCGCGCACCTGCACGACCTCGCCCCACGTGTTGCGCTCGTCGCCGAGGTACGGCCCGTACAGCGGCAGGTAGTTGCCGCTGGGCCCGAGGTGGTTGTAGACGACGTCCTGGATGACGGCGAGGCCGGCCCGATGGCAGGCGTCGACGAAGCGCTGGTAGCCGGCAGGGCCGCCGTACTCCTCCTGCACGGCGTACCAGAGCACGCCGTCGTAGCCCCAGTTGCGCGTGCCGTTGAACGCGTTGACCGGCAGCAGCTCGACGTGCGTGACGCCGAGGGATGCGAGGTGCTCGAGCCTCGAGGCGGCGGCGTCGAACGTGCCCTCGGGCGTGAACGTGCCGACGTGCAGCTCGTAGACGACGCCGCCCGCCAGGCGACGGCCGGTCCAGTCGGCGTCCTGCCACTCGTGCTCGGTCGGGTCGAACGTCTGCGACCGGTCGTGCACGCCCCGCGGCTGCCTGCGTGATCGCGGATCGGGGCGCACGGCATCGTCGTCGCCGATCTGGAAGCCGTACTCCCCCGCCGGCCCCGACTGGCGCCACCAGCCGCCGCCGGCATCCTCCATCTCGACGGATGCGCCCTCGGTGACGAGGCGCATGCGGGTCGCGCGCGGTGCCCAGACTCGGTACTCGTGGTCGGCCATGCCTCCACCCTGTCGCACGCGCCGACGTGGCGACAGGGCGCAGGTCGACGTGCTAGGCGCCGAGCGTGGCGATCAGGCGCGGCCCTGCGCGTCGTACCACTCGTTCGACGCGGGCAGGAAGAGCAGCACGATGGCGACGATCGTGAGCACGGCGCCGACGTTGATGGAGCCGTTCGAGACGAGGCCGACGACGAGGCTCGCGACGCACACGACGGCGAGCGCCATCCGCGCCCAGCCGCGCCCCTTGCCCGCGAAGACCAGCAGGACGGCCTGCACCACGACGATCGCGAGACCGACGACGAGGAAGGTGACGGCGATGCCCATCACGGCGCCATCGCCCGCCGCGCCCGCGCCGGCGCTGGCGCCGGCGAGCAGCAGCATCGCGAGGAACGCGAGCACGACGGTGAGCACGACACCGACCCAGAGGATGCCGAGGCCCCACTGCACGGCGGCCGGCTTCGAGACGTATCGTCGTGCCGACGGCGGCCCGAGCTGCGCGGCGAGCCCGAACGGCTCCGACACGGCCTCGTCGCGGTGTACGGGCTCCTGCGGCATCGTCATGCCGCGACGCTACCTCCGGGGCGCCGGACGAGGCTGGACCCGCGGTGCGAGCCCCGTGCGACGTCCGGCGACCGGATCAGTCGGCGGGCGCCAGCAGCGCCACGGGCAGGTCGCGCAGCAGGTCGGCGAGCCGCACGGATCCGCCGTCGAACGCACGACCCGAGAGCAGCTCGACCCATCGCCCCTCGGGCACCGGCAGCAGGGTCTCGCCCCAGCCGCCGCGGCGCTCGAGGCCCAGCGGCAGTCGCGTGACGACGGCGATCGCGCCGCCGCGGTCGAACGCGAGCGCATGGTCGGACGCCTCGCCGCGTGCCATGACCTGCGCGTACGAGGCCCACAGCTCGCCCCGGTCGCGACGCAGTCGCAGCGTCTCGCGCACGAGGCGCACCTTCGCGTGCTCGAGGTCGTCGACGTGCGCAGGCTCCGTCGCGGCACGCGCACGCAGCGCATCGGCCTCGACCCAGTCGATCGCGCGACGGTTGTCGGGGTCGACGAGCGACAGCTCGCGCACCTCGGAGCCCTGGTAGACGTCGGGCACGCCCGGCATCGCGAGCGCGAGCAGCTTCGCCGAGAGCACGTTCGACCGCCAGCCGGCGTCGACCGAGTCGACGAACGCCTCGATCGCCGCCCGTCCCTCACCCTCGAGGCACGCGTCGACGAACGACGACAGCGCATCCTCGTACGACTCGTCGGGGTCGGTCCAGTGCGTGCGGGCGTCCGCCTCGCGCGCCGCCTTCTCGGCGTACGCGTGCAGGCGGTCGCGGCTCGCGGGCCACGCGCCGACGACGGCCTGCAGCAGCAGGTTCGAGAACGCGCGGTCGCGCAGCGGCGCGTGCGCGAGCATGCGCTCGAGCAGCGCATCCCACTCGTGCGGCACCTCGGCGATCGTCGAGATGCGGGCGCGCACGTCCTCGCCGCGCTTCGTGTCGTGCGTCGACAGCGTCGTCATGGCGTGCGGCCACTGCCCCTGGCGGCGCGCCATCGCGGCGTGGAAGTCGATGGGCGCCGTCGCGAACACCGACGGGTCGCCGCCGACCTCGTTGAGCGACGTCAGACGGCCGTAGCGGTAGAAGGCCGTGTCCTCGACGCCCTTCGCCATGACCATGCCGCTCGTCTGCTGGAAGCGGCGCGCGGCCTCCTCCGACGGGTCGAGCAGGATCGGCAGCAGCCACGCGACCGTCTCGGTGAGGTCGGGTCGCCAGTGCGCCGACTGGTCGGCGGCGTGCTGCAGGTGCTCGGCACCCTGCGGCAGGTACGAGCGGTACACGGGGAAGCACGCGAGCAGCTCGGCGATCGCATCCGCCGTGTCCTCGGGGGCGTCGTCGTGCGCAGCGCGCACCTCGCGCTCGAGGCGCAGCACCTCGGCGTGCAGGATCGTGTCGGCGATGCCGCGCTTCGTCTGATGGATGAGCGCATGCCAGTCGATCGGCAGTCCGCGCAGGCGGGCGTCGATCGCATCGAGCGCCTGCTCGGCCGTGGGGTCGGTGAGCACGCGGTCGACGAGCGCGAGCGCGTCGTAGCCCGTCGTGCCGGCGGTGGGCCAGGCGGGCAGCTCCTCGCCGGGCTCGAGGATCTTCTCGACGAGCACGTACGCGCCGTCCGTGAGGTCGGCGAGGTCGCGGAGGTAGCCCTCGGGATCGCGCAGGCCGTCGGGATGGTCGACGCGCAGGCCGTCGACGAGCCCCTCGTCGAACCAGCGGCGGATCTCGACGTGCGACGCGTCGAAGACCGCACGATCCTCGACGCGGATGGCGGCGAGGGTCGTGACGGCGAAGAAGCGGCGATAGGCGAGCTCGTCGTCGCCGCGCTGCCAGTGCCCGAGCAGGTAGTGCTGGCGGGCGAGCACGGCGTTGGCGTCGTCGGCCGTCGTGGCATCGTGCCGCGGCCCCGTGCCCGGCGCGATCGGCAGCGCCGTGTCCCAGTAGCGCAGCACGTCGCCGTCGATCGTGAGGTTCGCGATGCGGCCGTCGTCGCCGAGGTCGTCGTCGCCGACGATCGGCAGCAGGATGCGGCCGTCGTGCTGCGTCCAGTCGACGTCGAACGCATCCGCGTACGCCGACTCGCGTCCGTGCTGCAGCACGTCCCACCACCACGCGTTCTGCTCGGGCGTCGCGACGCCCACGTGGTTCGGCACGATGTCCACGAGCACGCCCATGCCGAGGCGTCGCGCTTCGGCCGACAGCGCCGCGAGCCCCTCGGGGCCGCCGCGCGACGCATCGACGCGGTCGTGAGCGACGACGTCGTAGCCGTGGCTCGACCCGGGCTCGGCGGCGAGGATCGGCGAGAGGTACACCCAGTCGACGCCGAGGTCGTGCAGCGCCTCGAGTCGCGCCGCCGCGTCGAACAGCGTCTGCTCGGCGGTGATCTGCAGTCGGTACGTGCTCGACGGCGCGCGCATCACTGCTCCTCGTCGTCGGACGACACGGGGCGGTGGCTCTGACCGATGGGGATGACGCCCGTCGTGACGTCGGGCTCGGGCGCCGGCACCGACTGCGACAGGCTCGCGATCGAGGCGGCGACCGACGAGTCCTCGCTCTCGGCCGGCGGGTGCGCCTCCTGCAGCAGCACGAGGCTGCGCGCCATGATCGTCGCGGCCGCGCCGGGCGCGAGCGGCTGCGCGCCGACCTCGCCACCCGTGTCGATCGCGACCGCCCAGCGGGCCGAGTACTCCTCGGACGGCAGGGTGACCTCGACGTCCTGGTCGGAGGCGTTGCAGTAGAGCAGGAAGTGGTCGTCCTCGATGCGCTCGCCGCGCATGCCGCGCCCGGCGATGCCGTGGCCGTTGAGGTACATGCCGATGGTCTTGTCGTCCGGCGACTGCCAGTCGTCCGACTCCATCGGCTGGCCGCCCGGCGAGAGCCAGACGATGTCGTTGAGGCGCTCCCCGTCGCCCGTGCGCACCGTCGAGCCCGTGAAGAAGCGCTTGCGGTGGAACGTCGGGTGCTCGTGGCGCAGTCGTGCGACGGCGGCCGTGAACTCGACGAGCGGGTGGTCGGCCGACTCCCAGTCGATCCACGACAGCTCGGAGTCCTGCGCGTACGTGTTGTTGTTGCCCTGCTGCGTGCGACCCAGCTCGTCGCCGTGCAGGATCATCGGCACGCCCTGGCTCAGCAGCAGGGTGGCGATGAGGTTGCGCTGCTGCCTGGCGCGCGTCGACAGGATGAAGGGGTCGTCGGTCGGGCCCTCGACGCCGTAGTTGTACGAGCGGTTGTGGCTCTCGCCGTCGTTCGAGTCCTCGCCGTTGGCCTCGTTGTGCTTCTCGTTGTACGAGACGAGGTCGCGCATCGTGAAGCCGTCGTGCGCCGTGACGAAGTTGATGGATGCGAACGGCCTGCGGCCCGAGTCCTCGTAGAGGTCCGCCGAGCCCGCGAGACGGCTCGCGAAGTCGCCGACCGCGCCGGGCTCGCCGCGCCAGAAGTCGCGCACGGTGTCGCGGTACTTGCCGTTCCACTCCGTCCACTGCGGCGGGAAGTTGCCCACCTGGTAGCCGCCGGGGCCGACGTCCCACGGCTCGGCGATGAGCTTGACCTGGCTGATCACCGGGTCCTGCTGCACGAGCTCGAAGAACGTCGACAGGCGGTCGACGTCGAAGAACTCGCGCGCGAGCGCCGAGGCGAGGTCGAAGCGGAAGCCGTCGACGTGCATCTCGGTGGCCCAGTACCGCAGCGAGTCCATGATGAGCTGCAGGGCGTGCGGCGTGCGCACGTTGAGCGTGTTGCCGGTGCCCGTGTAGTCCATGTAGTGCTGCAGGTCGCCCTCGACGAGGCGGTAGTAGGCCGCGTTGTCGATGCCGCGCATGCTGAGCGTCGGGCCCATGTGGTTGCCCTCGGCGGTGTGGTTGTAGACCACGTCGAGGATCACCTCGATGCCCTCGGCGTGCAGCGCCTTCACCATGCCCTTGAACTCCTGCACCTGCTGGCCGAGCGTGCCGGATGCGGCGTAGTCGGCATGCGGCGCGAAGAACGCGAGGGTGTTGTAGCCCCAGTAGTTGCGCAGGCCCTTCTCCTCGAGCGTGGAGTCGTGCACGAACTGGTGCACGGGCATGAGCTCGACGGCGGTGATGCCGAGCTTCTTGTAGTGCGCGATGAGGCTCGGATGCGCGACGGCGGCGTACGTGCCGCGCTGCGCCTCGGGCACGTCGGGGTGCAGCTGCGTGAGGCCCTTGACGTGCGCCTCGTAGATGACGGACTCGTTGTACGGCGTCTTCGGCGCGCGGTCGCCGGACCAGTCGAAGAACGGGCTGATGACGACGGACTTCGTCATGAACGCGGCGGAGTCGTCGTCGTTGCGCGTCTCGGGGTCGCCGAACTCGTACGAGAACAGCGGCTGGCCCCAGTCGATGTCGCCGCTCGTCGCCTTGGCGTACGGGTCGAGCAGCAGCTTCGACGGGTTCGCCCGCTGCCCCTGCGCGGGGTCGTACGCGCCGTGCACGCGGTAGCCGTACCGCTGACCGGGCTGCACGTTCGGCAGGTAGCCGTGCCAGACGTACGCGTCGACCTCGACGAGGTCGACCTTCGTCTCGGTGCCATCGTCGTCGAACAGGCACAGCTCCACGCGCTCCGCGACCTCGGTGAAGAGGGCGAAGTTGGTGCCGTTGCCGTCGTACGTGGCCCCCAGCGGATAGGCGGTGCCGGGCCAGACCTCGGGTGCTGTGCTCACCTCGTCGACACTACGTGTGCGCGGCGGTGCGATCGCTGGACTTGCGCGTCGGGGCGCAGCGCCCTAGCGCGCGACGGGTGACGCCTCCCGACGGTCGTCGCGGATCAGTCGCCGACGGGCATGACCGTGCCGCCCGTGATGTGCACGAGCTCGTCGAACGTCAGCAGGAAGACCGTGTCCGGGGTACCCGCCGCCGCCGAGATGCGGTCGTAGTCCGCCAGCGCCTCGTCGACGATCGTGCGCACGGGCGCCGGATGCCCGATCGGGGCGACGCCGCCGATCACCTGGCTCGTCGCCGCGCGCACCTGCTCGGGCGTCGCGCGCTGGATGGCGCCTTCGCCGAGCGCGGTCGCGAGCGCGTCGGTGTCGACGCGGTGACGACCGCTCGTCATCACGAGCAGCGGCGCATCGGCCATCCAGAAGATCAGCGAGTTCGCGATCTGCCCCACCTCGATGCCCAGCGCATCCGCCGCCGCCTTCGCCGTGTGCACGCCGCCGGGGAAGTGCACGATGTCGCGCTCGACGCCGAGGTCGCGGAGCTGCTGCTGGAGTGCGAGGGCCTTGGTGGGGATGGTCACGGCATCCATCCTGCCTCCCCACCAGGACGCGGGTGCGCCTCCCACCAGCTGGTCGAGGAGCGCCCCGACCCGAGCAGTCAGGCGGCCGCGACGCGGCGGCGCGAGCGACCCGACAGCGCGCCGTCGATGCCGAGGCGGCCACCGCCCACGACCGCGAGCGCGAGCGCGCCGGCGCCGAGCGCTGCGACGAGCTCCCAGCCGCCGTCGCCCGCGAAGACGCCGAACGGCGCGTGCACCAGCAGGGCGGCCACCAGCATGTCGACCGCCACGAGCACGCCCACGATCGGCAGCGCGGCGCCGAGCACGATGAGCACGCCGCCGAGCAGCTCGACGCCGATGACGAACGGCGCCAGCACCTCCGGCAGCGGCACGCCCATGCCCGCGAAGCCGCCGACGGTCGCCTCGAGCCCCTGGTCGAAGAGCTTCTGCGCGCCGTGCGCGACCATGACGCCGCCCACGACGAGGCGGAGCAGGAGCAGCGAGACGTCGGCGGCGAGCGGAGTGGATGCGGAGAGCGGACGCATGGGGGAGCCCTTCGGGTCGCGGGAGGGGACGGTCGGCAGTCTTCCGATCGCCCCTCTGTCGCGGCTATGCGCGGTCGGGCATCCGCCGATCCGTGCGTGCGACCCGGGGGGCCCTCCGAGGAGCGGTCCTTCGTCAGCCGACGACGCCGATGCCCAGGTGCGCCGCGAACGCTGGGGCGAGCAGCGACAGCTGCACGTCGTCGATCACGGCGCCCGCGAGCGACTCGACGGGCGTCACGACGCGCGGCTCGAGGCCGCGCAGGTCGACGTGCCGCAGCGTGGCGCGCGGCAGCTCGAGCGTGTGGACCGTGGAGCCGGGGAATGCGGCGCGGTCGAGCTCGGCGTCGCCGACGTCGAGCGTGTCGATCGTGCAGTCGCGGAAGGTGAGGTCGCGAGCGCGCGCCGCCCGCAGGTTCACGTGGCCGAGCTTGCAGCCGACGAACGCGACCGAGCGGATGCTCGCATCCGACAGGTCGATCGACCCGATGCGGCTCGCGACCACCTCGACGTCGCGCCAGACGCTGCGCCCGGCGTCGAGCTGGGCCGCGTCGAGCCGCTCGAGACGCGACTCGACGAGGTGCGCGTGCCGCAGCACCGCTCCGCTCGCCTGCCAGCGCTCGACGTGGCACTCCGACAGGGCGAGCTCGGCCAGGTCGGCACCGGCCGAGTCGACGTCGACGACGTGCACGCGGTCGAGCACCGCAGCATCGTGAAGGGCGTGGGGGCTCGCGTCGTCGAGCGGCGGCAGCACGACCCGCGGCTCGGTGGGCGCCTGCAGTCGATCGGTCGGCATCCGCATCCCCTCGTGCGCGTCGATCGCGCGCGGCCCATGGTGGCATGCGGGCGCGATGCCGCGGGTGGCATGCGCCGGGAGCACGGATCCGCGCCAGCAGCTGGTCGAGGAGGCCCCGAGCCGTAGGCGAGGAGCCGTCACGAGACCACGTGAGATGCCCGCCCGGCGCGACCAGGAGCGGCCGTCGCGTGGTCTCGTGACGCGTGCTCGCCCAGGGGCTCGCGCGCTCCTCGACCAGCTGATGGGGCGCTGGCAGCGGACGAGCAGAGGATGCGCATCGAGCGCGACCACGCCGCTCGTACGACGCACCCAGCCGCTCGACGGGTCGCGGGCCTACGCTGGCGCCGTCCGCCGGATGCACGATGCTCGGTGGCCTCGAGCTCCACGGGAGGTGTCGTGCGCGCTGCCGCGAGCTGGCTCCTCGGCCTCCCCGTCGAGCAGCCGGCGGCCTACCGCAGGCTCCTGGCGATCCGCGAGCGCATCTGGACGCGCATCGCGCCGCTCGAGGCGTCCATCCTCACGAGCGCCGAGCCCACGCCGTTCGGTGCGTGGCGTCCGCACGACTTCCGCCCCATCCGTCCCGGCACCGCGTGGGGCGACGTCTTCGAGTGCGGCTGGCTCCACCTCACGGGCCCCGCCGCGACCGACCCGCGCGCCGAGGTGCTGCTCGGCATCCGCGGCGAGAGCCTCGTGCACGACGCCGACGGCACCGTGCTCGACGCGACGACGACCGTCTACCTGCAGGGCGACCTGCCGCATCCCGGCGGCCGATTCCGCACGATCCGCGGCGTCGACACGAGCCGACCGATCGACCTCTACGCCGACGCGACCTACAACGGCCTGCTGCTCTACCCCGTCGGCAGGGCGCGGTTCCACGGCGCGCATCTCGCCGTGCGCGACGAGGAGGCCTACGGCCTCTACTTCGACGCGCTCACGCTCACGATGCTCGCGGGCCACACCGACGACGCCGCGCTGCGACGCTCGCTGCGCGCGGCGCTCGACGAGGCGTGGAGGACGTTCCGAGCCGGCGACCTCGCCGCCGCGCGCGCAGCCCTCGCCCCCGCGCTCGCGGAGCCCGCCACCGACCCGCTCGAGTACACGGCCATCGGCCACGGGCACCTCGACATGGCGTGGCTCTGGCCGCTGCGCGAGACGCACCGCAAGTCCGCCCGCACGTACGCGCGGCAGCTGCGCTCGGTCGAGCAGCATGCCGGGTACGTGTACGGCACGAGCCAGCCGCAGCAGCTGCAGTGGATGCGCGACCAGCACCCGGCGCTGTTCGACCGCCTCAGGCGCGCCGTGGCGGCGGGCGGCATCGAGGCGCAGGGCTCGTTCTGGATCGAGCCCGACACGAACCTGCCCAGCGGCGAGTCGCTCATCCGCCAGGCGATCGTCGGGCGCCGGTTCTGGCAGCGCGAGCTCGGCGTGTCCGACGAGCGGCTGCGACTGTGCTGGCTGCCCGACACGTTCGGCTACTCGGGCGCGCTGCCGCAGATCCTGCGGGGCACCGGCATGGAGTGGTTCCAGACGATCAAGCTCGCCTGGAACGAGGTCAACGACTTCCCCCACCGCACGTTCCGCTGGGCCGGCATCGACGGCTCCGAGGTGCTCGTGCACATGCCGCCCGAGGGCGACTACAACGCGCGGGCCGCCGCCGACGGCCTGCTGAAGGGCCTGCGCCAGCATCCCGAGCGCAGCATGGGCACCGCGCTGCTCGTGTACGGCGGCGGGGATGGCGGCGGCGGGCCGAGCGAGGTGCACCACGAGGTGCTCGACCGCGAGATCGGTGCCGACGGCGCCGGCATCGCAGGGCTGCCGCGCGTGCGGCGAGGCAGCGCATCCGACTTCTTCGCGCGCCTCGCCGAGCTCGAGGTGCCGCATCGCCACGAGGGCGAGCTGTACCTCGAGAAGCACCAGGGCACCTACACGACGCAGGCGGCGACGAAGCGATGGAACCGCACGCTCGAGCGGCTGCTGCACGACGTCGAGGCGCTCGCCGCCGCGCTCGGCCCCGAGGTGCGCGAGCGGGTGCGCGACGAGCTCGAGCCCGTGTGGCAGGAGGCGCTGCTGCAGCAGTTCCACGACATCCTGCCCGGGTCGTCGATCGCGCGCGTGCATCGCGAGTCGGTCGCGGCGTTCGAACGGCTCGCCGGGGTCGTCGAGGCGCGGATCGCCGCCCTGACCGAGGAGCTGCCCGCCGCCGAGGGCGTCGCGGCGCTCAACCTCGCCCCTGTCGCGCGCGACGAGCCCATCCGCGTCGACGGCGCGTGGATGCGCGCGGTCGTGCCGCCGTACGCGACCGCGGCGCTCGTGCCCGAGGCCGAGCATCCGGAGCTCGTGGCGGACGCATCCGGGCTCGCGAACGGCGTGCTCGCCCTGCGGTTCGACGACGCGACGGGCGCGATCGTCTCGATGGTCGACGCCGACGGCGTCGAGCACGCGGGCGCGGGGCTCAATCGGCTCGTGCTGCACCGGGACCCGTTCCAGATCCCGTTCGACGCGTGGGACATCTCGGCGAAGGCCGCCGCGGCGCCCGGCAGGCCGCTGCGCGTCGTCGAGCGGTCGTGGCACGTCGACGGGCCGCGCGCCGTGCGGCGGCACGTGCTCGAGGGGCCCAGGGTGCGCATCGAGCAGGACGTCGTGCTCGAGGCCGGTGCGACGCTCGTGCGGTTCGAGACCCGCGTCGACTGGCGGCAGCGCCACCGCATGCTGCGCGCCGAGCACCGGCCGTCGCGGTACGGCGACGAGGCGCTGTGCGAGATCCAGATGGGCCACATCCGCCGCGCCACGACCGAGCGCGACAGCGTCGAGCGCGCGCAGTTCGAGGTGGTGGCGCATCGCTGGCTCGCCGTCGAGGACGAGGACGGGGCGGGCTTCGCGATGCTCAACGACGGCAAGTACGGGCACCGTGCGAAGCACGGCCTGCTGTCGCTCAACCTGCTGCGCTCCCCCACGTTCCCCGACCGCACCGCGGACCGCGGCGCGCACGCCTTCACGTATGCGATCCGCCCGTACGCGCCCGGCGCGCTGCACGAGGTCATCGCCGACGGGTACCGCCTGCAGGCGCCACCGCGCGTCATGCGCGGGCGCGCGCTCGCGCCGCTCGTGCGCGCCTCGACGCCGGGCGTCGTGGTCGAGACGGTCGCGCCGGCCTACGACTCCGACGGCGTCGTCGTGCGCATCTACGAGTCGCTGGGGCGGGCGACGACCACGGCGATCGAGACGTCAATCCCGCATCGCGCGGCCTGGCGCACCGACATGCTCGAGCGGCGCGTGGATGCGGCGGGTGCGCTCGCGCCGACCGCCGAGCCCGCCGACCTGTCAGACGTCGCGCTGCGACCCTTCGAGATCGCGACGTTCGTGCTGGAGTCGGCGGCGGAGCCCTCAGCGCCCCGCTGACGTCCCGTGGGTCGAGTCGGGCGCGGCGTCGACCGCGTCGCCGTGCGCGGCCGTGCGCGGTGCGTCGTCTGCGCGCCGACGGAGCAGGCGACCGACGAGCGCGATCACCCCGACGATCACGGCGCCCACCACCAGGCCGAGCACGAGCGACACCGCGGTGTCGACCAGCCACACCACGATGGGCCCGGCAGCCGCGACGACGTCGGTCATCGCATGCACGAGCTCGTACGGCCCGTCCCACAGGTGCGCCTCATGCAGGTTCGCGATCACGAGGTGCCCGCCGACCCACAGCATCGCCACCGTGCCGATGACGCTGATGACGCGGAACACGGCCGGCATGGATCGCACGATGCGGGCACCGGTGCGTCGCGTGCCGCGGGCGTCCGACTTCATCATCCTGAGCCCGATGTCATCGAGCTTCACGAGCAACGCCACCGCGCCGTAGACGAGCACGGTCATCGCGAGCGCGATCACCGCAAGCACGGCCAGCGTCGGCCAGAACCCCAGCGCAGGATCGATCTCCGACAGGGAGATGAGCATGATCTCGGTGCTGAGGATCAGGTCGGTTCGGATGGCTCCGAACACCAGCCTCTTCTCATCACGAGGCTCGTCGTCGGCAGCCTCGTGGTGGTGGAGGCCGAACCACTCCATCACCTTCTCGGCGCCCTCGTAGCAGAGGAAGGCGCCGCCGACGATGAGCAGGTACGGGAGCACCCACGGCGCGAACGCCGACAGCAGCAACGCCAGCGGGATGATGATGACGAACTTGTTGAAGATGCTGCCCAGCGAGATGCGCCACACCACGGGCAGCTCTCGCGCGGGCGACAGCCCCTGCACGTACTGCGGCGTCACCGCGGCGTCGTCGATGACGACGCCCGCGGTCTTCGCGCTCGCCTTGAGGGCAGCCGTGAGGATGTCGTCGACGACCGCGAGCAGACCAACCGACATGCGTGCGCTCCTCCTGCCGAGATGGTCCCGGACGCGACCAGCGTAGTGAGCGCGGCCGTGCACATCCCGCATCCCCTAGCGTCGAGGGGTGCGGATGGATCGGCGTGGCGGCTCGGGCATCGCCCTCGTGCTCGCGGGCATCTGCTCGGTGCAGGCGGGCGCATCCGTGGCGAAGCTGCTCTTCGAGCACCTCGACCCCACCGCCGTGACATGGCTGCGACTCGCGTTCGCGTCGCTCATCCTGCTCGCCATCGCGCGCCCGAAGGTGCGCGAGTGGGATCGTCGCACCTGGCGGGCCGTGCTGCTGCTGGGCGTCGCCCTGGCCGGCATGAACCTCATGTTCTACGTCGCGATGGAGCGCATCCCGCTCGCGCTCGCCGTGACGCTCGAGCTGCTGGGCCCGCTCGTGCTCGCGCTCGCGCTGTCGCGCCGCTGGGTGGATGCGGCGTGGGTGCTGCTCGCGGGCGGCGGCGTCGGCATCATCGGCGCGCAGTCGCTCACGGGTGCGCTCGACGCGATCGGCGTGCTGCTCGCGCTCGCCGCGGGCGCGTGCTGGGCCGGCTACATCCTCGCGTCGCATCGGGTGGGCGAGCTCGTGCCCGGCGTCGGCGGGCTCACGGCGGCGATGTGCGTCGCGGCCGTGCTCACGACGCCGTTCGGCGCGGTCGGCGCGATCACCGGCGTGACGGCACAGCCCTGGCTGCTGCTGCCGGCGCTGGGCGTCGCGATCCTGTCGAGCGCGATCGCCTACGCGTTCGAGCTCGCGGCGCTGCGCCGCATCCCGCCGCGCGTCTTCGGGGTGCTCATGGCCCTCGAGCCCGTCGCAGCCGGCCTCTTCGCCCTCGCGATCGTGGGCGAGGGCATCGGTCCCGTGCAGATGCTCGCCCTCGGCATCGTCGTCGTGGCGGCGGCCGGCGTCGCGCTCACCGCCGCGAAGGATCCGCCGGTCACGCCCGACACGGGCGCGATCGTGCAGCAGTAGCGCACCCCGCGCCGCCGCGATTCCCGCCTCACGAGGTGCGTCTCACGTTGCGAGGTGCGCTTCTCGTTCGCGAGGTGCGCTTCTCGTTGCGAGGTGCGCTCCTCGTTCGCGAGGTGCGCTTCTCCTGCTCAGGTGCGCGGAGAGCCGCACCCCGTCAGGAGCACCGCACCCCGCAACGGGGATCGGCGCTGACGACGACGCGGGATGATGGAGGCGTGAGCGACGACCGGTGGGGCGAGCGGGGCGAGGAGATCGAGCGCCTGCGCCGCGGCGACCTGCCGCCCGTCATCCGCGTGCCGCTGCCGCAGCGCATCGAGCTCGACGACAGGTCGCAGGCGGCCGCGGATGCCGACGCCGCCACCGCCGCCGCGCACGCCGAGCGCGCGCCGTGGCCCGCGATCGTCGGCGCGGTCGTGCTCGCGGTGCTCGCGTGCATCCCGCACCTCGTCGCGCCCTCGATCGCCGTACTCGTCGCGCTCATCGCGGCGCCGCTGTCGTGGAGCATGCAGCGCATCACCGCCGGGCGACGCCGCCGCGCCTACCTGGCGCTCGCCGGCACGTTCGTGCTCGTCGCCGCGCTGGCGATCGTGGCGCCGTTCATCTGGGTCGAGCTCGGCGTCATGCGATGGCCGACGCTGCCGACCGGCTGAGCCCGGCCACTCAGGCGCGCGCGAGCAAATCGAGCACGGCGTCGCGCGCGGCGGGCAGCGTCGTCCAGCCGTCGCGGTCGAGGAAGTGGCCGCCGCCGGCGACCGTCTGCACGGGCACGCCGAGCAGCGCCGCGGCGCGGGCCGAGAGCTCGGGCGGCACGATGGGGTCGTCGTCGCTCGCGATGATCGCGACCGGCAGGTCGCCGAGGTCGGGCATGGGCGGCAGGTCGAGGAACGCGTCGAGCTCGGGCAGCGGCGGCACGCGCTCCCAGAACGGGGCGACGAGCACGACGCCGCGGATGCGCGCACGATCGACGCCGTCGAGCGCGAGCAGCGCCGCCACCGAGCCGAGCGAGTGGCCCACGAGCACGAGCTCGTCGTCGCCCGCCATCGCCTGCTGCGCCGCCGCGACCCACGCATCCCTCGTCGGCGCATCGGAGTCGGGCAGCGCGGGGATGTCGACGTCGCCGCCGATCTCGTCGCCGAGCCACGTGAACCAGTGGGACGTGGGCATGGCGCCGTAGCCGTGGAGGATGACGAGTCGCATGCCGGATGCAACCGGGCCCGCGCCGCCGGATTCCCGATAGCGTGCGATCGGATCGACGAGCGAGGAGGCTCCATGCGAGATCGGCAGTCCGCAGACGGCGAGGCGTCGGACACGGCAGCGGCGGCCGGGACGGTGGAGGAGGCCGGCGTCGCGGCCGCGGAGCAGCGACCGGGCCGCGGGTGGCGGATCGCGCCGCGCCTGCATCACGTGCAGGTCTCGATGCCGGTGGACGGCGACGACGAGGCGCGGCGCTTCTGGCGCGACACCATCGGCCTCACAGAGGTGCCGAAGCCCGAGCCGATGGCGGCACGCGGCGGATGCTGGTTCCGCGCGCACGACGAGGCCGGCGAGGTCGTGGTCGAGATCCACATGAGCCGACAGGAGCCCTTCGTGCCGGCGAGCAAGGCGCATCCCGCCCTCGTGCTCGACGCGATCGCCGAGCTCGAGACGCTCGCAGCGGCCGTCGTCGACGGCGGGTACGAGGTCGTGTGGGACGACCGCCTCACGTTCCCCGGCTACGAGCGCTTCCACTGCTTCGACGGCTTCGGCAACCGCGTCGAGGTGCTCGCGCCGGCCTGAGCGGTGTCGTCCGGCGGGCTGGCCGCCCGCGAGGTGCGCGTCTCCTGTCGAGGTGCGCGGGGCACAGCACCTCAGTTGGAGAGGCGCACCTCGCAACG
The DNA here is from genome assembly GCF_007679035.1 of Agrococcus jejuensis. Taxonomy (GTDB): domain Bacteria; phylum Actinomycetota; class Actinomycetes; order Actinomycetales; family Microbacteriaceae; genus Agrococcus; species Agrococcus jejuensis_A. Next base: position 335,483 of record NZ_VEFR01000002.1, read on the forward strand.
GGAAGCGCACCTCGGAACGGGAGGCGCCGGGCGGTCACTCGCGTCCGCGCAGGAGCCACGGGCGGAAGAGGCGCGTGACGGCGGGCAGCACGAAGCCGACCATGATCGGCGTGAGCACGAGGCTCGTGACGAGGAGGCGCAGCACGACGGGCACGCCCGAGAAGCCGGGGATGAGGCCGAGCAGCAGGGTCACGACCACGTTGACGGGGAAGAAGCCCAGCCACACGACGACGCCCTGCTTCCACCGCGGCGGCACGGGCTCGGCCGCGCGCACCTCGACGCGATCGCCGGGCACGCCCTCGCCGGCCGCGGAGTCGAACCAGCCCTCGATGCCGCTGCGACGCTCGACGCTCGCCTCGCGCGCGAAGTCCGCACCCGCATCGAGCCACAGCCGGCGCTCGTCGCTCGCCTCCCACGCGTGCAGGCTCGCCGCATCGTCGAACCGGTACAGCATGTGCCACGTGTCGCTGCCGGGGCGCACCTGCACCCAGCCCGAGCCGAGGAATCCCGGATACGTGTGCGCGAGGTCGATGCCCTGCCGCACCCAGCTGAGCGCGTAGCGCTGCTTCGTCGGATCGACCTGCCGCTCGATGGCGACGGTGATCGGCTCGGACATGGCATCCCCCTGCTCGTCGAAGGTCGTCGACGGCGGATGCGGATCCGCGAGGAGGGTGTGCCGCGCGGCCAGCGACCGCGTCGTCAGTCGGGGCCGGATCGGATCGCGATCGCGGGCTCCACTGGAGGGGATGACGGGAATCGAACCCGCGCTGGGTGCTTGGGAAGCACCAGTTCTGCCATTGAACTACATCCCCAGCGCTGCCTTGCGGCAGCGAGAGCCATCGTACGGCACGGCGGCCCGATGCGGACCGTACGCCGGTGGATGCGGTCACCGTGTGACGCTCCGCGGGCCGCCGAGGGAGGATCGCCCTCCGCGAGCCGCTGAGCGTCACGGTGTGACCGGCGCTGCCCAGCGGCTGGTCGAGGAGCGCGTCAGCGCAGCGCGCGCAGGTAGCGGCGGAGCGCCACCACCTGCACGACGCGCAGCACGGGGAACGCCACCCGCCACGGCCCCGACGGTGCCGCCCGCGCGAGCGACCGCACCGTCAGCACCACCGCATCCGCCTCGACGTGCACGACGAACGCCTCCTCGCCCGCGACGGGGTGGCCGGCGAGCGTCGCGTACGCGAAGCCCGCGCGCGCGGGCTCGTCGACGACCTCGACGACCTCGATCGGCTCCCGCACGATCAGAGGCCCGAGCCGCGCCGTGACGAGCAGTCGCTCCCCCGCCGTCGCCCGGCCCGGCGGGATCGCGAACCCCGCGCGCCGCTTCACGACCCAATGCAGCGCGGCGTCGCGCACGCGGGGCCAGTCGCGCGCCGCAGCGACGACCGCCGAGCGCTCGATCGCCCGCCACCCCTCCGGCGGCGCCCACACGGCCGAGGCCGGCTGCGTCGACGACGCGGCCGGCCCCGTGCGCGCGAGCGCGTCGAGCGACATCCGACTCACTGCCTCGGCGTCGGCTCCGCCGTCGTGGCCTTCGACGGCGTGAGCTCCAGGGAGAGGTCGAGCATGGGTCGATCCTGGCCGAACCTCGCCCGCGCTCGCTGGGAACACGCGGGTGCGCGTGCCACGATGACGCGATGAGCTCCACGCCGCCTCCGCAGGGCCCGTTCGGCGCGCCTCCGGGCCCGCCGCATCCCGCGCATCAGGCGTGGACGCGCAGGTTCGCGCCGCCGCAGCAGTTCCAGGCGGTGCCCGACGGCATGCTCGCGTCGCAGCGGTCGACGCGCGTCGCGACGCGCGCCCTCGTGTGGGGCATCGTCGCGATCGTCGTGTCGGCGCTCCCGCTGCTCAACTGGTTCACGCTCGCACCGGGCATCGTGGCGATCCAGTACGGCGCAGCCGCGCGCGCGCAGCGGCTCGCGGGCGGCGGGCGCGCCGTGTGGGCGATCGTGCTCGGAGCGCTCGCGATCCTCGGCTCGGTCGGCTGGATCGTCGTGCACTTCGTGACGTTCGTGGGCCTGCTCGGCGCCGGCGTCTCGAGCCAGTACTAGCCCCGACGACCTCTGCCCGATCCGACCTCGCGTCGGGCAGAGGACCTCGACGCCGGGTCAGGGGACGCGGTGCAGCCAGGTCTCCGTCGAGAACTTGGAGGCGACGAGCTCGTCGGCCGCCGCGAGCTCGGCGGCCGTCAGGTCGCCGTCGGTCGCCTTCGTGACCCTGCGGAACGTCGCCTTCAGCGCCTCCTGCACGGCTTCGCGCGTCATGCCCGTCTGCGAGCGCAGCGGGTCGACGCGCTTCTTCGCGCTCGTCGTGCCCTTGTCCGACAGCTTCTCGCGGCCGATGCGGAGCACCTGCACCATCTTGTCCGCATCCATGTCGTAGGACATCGTCGCGTGGTGCAGCACGCCGCCCGAGCCGAGGCGCTTCTGCGCCGCGCCGCCGATCTTGCCCTGCGGCGAGGTGATGTCGTTGAGCGGCGCGTACGACGCGTCGATGCCGAGGCCCTGCAGCGCCTCGATGACCCAGGCGTCGAGGAAGGCGTACGAGTCGGCGAAGCTCATGCCCTGCACGAGGTCGGCGGGCACGTACATCGAGTAGGTGATGGCGTTGCCCGGCTCCGAGAACATCGCGCCGCCGCCCGAGATGCGGCGGATGATGGGGATGCCGAAGCGCTCGGCGTTCTCGGGGTCGACCTCGTTGCGGTACGACTGGAACGAGCCGATGTAGACGGCGGGGCCTGACAGGTTCCAGAAGCGCAGCGTGGGGCCACGACGGCCCTCGCCCACCTCGTTGGCGAGCACCTCGTCGAGCGCAACGTGCTGGATGGGCAGGCGCGGCTCGTCGTCGATGAGCTGCCACTCGTAGTCGGCGAACGACGTCGCCTTCGCGAGCGCACGCCGCACGGCCACGCCGACGGCCTCGGGCGTGAGGCCCAGCATCGTCACGCCCTCGGGGAGCCCCTCGCGGATGGCGGTGCCGATCTCGGCAGCCGTCGCCGTCGCGGGCAGCCCCAGCACGGCGGCGTCGATCTGCTCGAGCACGTCGTCGGGCTCGAGGAAGAAGTCGCCCGAGAGGCGGAACGCCGTGATGCGCTCACCGTCCGCCTCGACGTCGACGACCACGAGCTTGCCGCCGGGGACCTTGTACTCGCCGTGCATCCGGCGCCTCCTCACCGTGGGACCGCATCCCAGCCTAGGGCGCGTGGCGCGCGCGGACGGGGCGGGTCAGCGGTCGGCGACCGACGGGTCGTCGGAGTCGTGCGGCGTCGGGTCGACGAGGTCGCGGATGGGGTCGGTGACGTACACGGGCGCGTCGCCAGGGGGCAGCTCGCGGTGCTGCGGCTGCTCCTCGCGCCAGTGCACCTCCGACGACCGGAAGGCGAGGCCGAGCATCACGACGCCGATCACGAGGCCCACGACGACCGCGAGCGGGCGCACGCCGTCGGGCAGGATCGGCACGAGCAGCGCCGCGACCGCCACGAGCACGCACACCGCGACGCCTGCGACGATGCCGCGCACGAGCGTGCGGGTCGTGGGCCTGCGTCCGCGCGCGAGCACGAGCGTGCCGCCACCGAGCAGACCGCCGATGCCACCGAGCATCGCGGCGACGAGCACGACGAGCAGCACGACCGACGTCGAGTCGGGCACGACGGCCGACGAGCCGCCGTCCGCGGCGAGGACGACGGGCAGCACGACCGCGATCCCGCCGATCGCACCGCCGAGCACGTTCCATCCCAGCAGGGCCGGCGCCGCAATGCGCCACGCCCGTGGGTGCTGGACCTCGTCCATGCACCCCATGGTGCTCCTGCCGCGGGCGGATGCGCTGCACATCCGCTCCGCGCGTGCCGCGCTACGGCGTCGGCGCCGAGCGACGTCCGGTGCGGTCGCGCTCGAGGGCGAGATGGTCGTCGAGCCACGAGGTGACGTCGTCGAGCACCTTCGACTTCGTGATCTCGTTGAAGATCTCGTGCCGGGCACCCGGGTAGACGCGCAGCGAGACGTCGGTGAGACCCGACCGCTCCTCGTACGCGCGCACGAGCCTGCGCGCCGACGCCTCGCCGCCGAGCGTGTCGTCGGAGCCGACTGCGACGAGCAGGGGGATGTCGATGCCGAGCGAGCGAGCCGGCACGCCGAGCAGCCGCGCAGCCTCGATGGGCCCGAACAGACGCACGACGTCGGCGGGGAACGTGAGGGGGTCGGCGGCGAACGCCTCCTGCACGGCCGGGTCGCGCGAGAGCCACTCGAAGCCGGTGTCGCCGAGGTGCTTGTGGCGCACGTTGAGGTCGCCGGCCGTCATCCATCCGGGCATGCGGTAGGCCGTGCCCGACAGCACGGCGGCGTCGATGAGGGCTGCGTGGCGGTTGAGGAAGCGCTGCATCGTGAGCGAGCCCCACGAGTGGCCGATGACCGCGAGCGGCAGCTGCGGGTGCTCGCCGCGCAGGCGCTTCACGAGCGAGACGACGTCGCCGACGACGGCCATGCCGCCGCCCGGGCCGAGCCGTCCGAGGCCCGACGCGTCGCCACCCGCCTGCTCGAGGCCCGTGGCGCCGTGGCCGCGCTGGTCGAGCGCCGCGACGGCGTAGCCGGCGTTCACGAGGTGCTGGGCGACGTGCTCGTAGCGCAGCGCGTGCTCGCCCACGCCGTGCACGATGAGCACGATCCCCTTGGGCTTGCCAGGCATCCACGTGTACCAGTGGATGGTGACGCCCTGCAGGTCCACGAACGTGTGGTCCTGCCGGATCACGGCGAACTTGGGCACTGTGCGACCTCCGGATGCTCCGGCGTGCAGCGTACTCCTCGCGCGCGACCCGAATCCATCCGGTGTCCGCACGACGCCCCTGCGGGTGTGCCCCGGGCTGCTGCTGCGATCGGTCGCTCATGGCGCTCGAACGGGCAGCAGCGGCTCCCCGAGCCGGGGTGCTACGAGCCGCTGCTGCCCGATCGACGCAGGCGCGCGGTCAGGCGCGCGTGAGCTCGCGGCCCTCGTCGCGGTCACCACGATCGGCGTCGGCGGCGACGTCGATGAGGTCGAGCGGCATCGACGACAGGTCGATGCTCGGGTCGGTGTCCTGGCGCTCGACCACGGCGACCGCCTCGGCTCGCGTCTCGACCGTCGGCACCGAGCCGACGAGCGGGCGGTTCGACGACTCCTGCATGGAGAGCAGCGCGATGCCACCCGCCGCGGCGAAGAACATGATGTAGAACGCCGGCATGAACGTGTTGCCGGTGAGCTCGATGAGCGCCTGCGAGAACAGCGGCGTCGTGCCGCCGAAGAGCGACACCGAGATGTTGAACGCGATCGCCATGGCGCCGAAGCGCGTCGCGGTCGGGAACATCGCGGGCAGCGCCGACGCCGACACGGCGATGAAGAGCGCGGCGGGCACGGCGACGATGCACAGCGCGACCATCACGGCCCAGATCTCGCCGATCTGCATGATCGCGAACGCGGGCACCATGACGGCGAGGGTCGAGATGACGGCGACGAGGTAGATGGGCTTGCGGCCGACGCGGTCGCTGATGCGTCCGATCACCGGCAGCAGCGCCGACAGCGCGATGAGCACGGGCACGGTCGCGATCGCCGCGAGCAGGTTCGAGACGCCGACCTCCGTCTCGAGGTACGTCGGCATGTAGCTCGTGAGCGCGTAGCCGACCGTGTTCGTCGCCGCGGCGAGCGCGACGACGACGAGCATCGCCTTCCAGTGGTGGCGGATGGTGCCGAGGATGCCGTGCCGGGCGAGCGGGTCGTTCGGGCGCTCGGCGCCCTCGGCGTGCACGGCCTCGAACGCGGGGGTCTCGGGGATGCGCAGACGGAACCAGATCGCGACGGCGCCGAGGGGGATGGCGACGAGGAAGGGGATGCGCCAGCCGAACTCGACCATGGCGTCGGGGCCGGCGAGCCACTGGGTGACGACGGTCGTGATCGCGACGACCGAGGCGCCGGCGGCGAAGCCGACGTACGAGCCGACGTCGAGCCACGAGGCCCAGAACCCGCGCGACTTGTCGGGCGAGAACTCGGTGACGTAGGTGGAGGCGCCGGCGTACTCGCCGCCGGTCGAGAAGCCCTGCACCATCTTCAGGAGGTAGAGCGGCACGATCGCCCACAGGCCGATCTGCGACGAGGTCGGCAGCATGCCGATGAGCGCGGTGGCGCCGGCCATCATCGCCATCGTGAGGAAGAGCACCTTCTGGCGCCCGATGCGGTCGCCGAGCGGGCCGAGCACGAGACCGCCGAACGGGCGCACGAGGAACGAGATCGCGAAGCCGAGCAGCGTCACGAGCAGACCCCACGGCTCGGGCAGGTCGGCGGTGAAGACGACGGCGAGCGTCACGGCGAGGTAGCCGTAGATGCCGAAGTCGAACCACTCCATGAAGTTGCCGACGACCGTGCCCGAGATGGCCTTCTTGACCCGCTTCGTCGGCACGACGATCACGTCGTCGACCTCGAGGCGACGCCCTCCTGGTCCGACCCCCGCCTGCGGTGCATCGGGGGTCGAGGGATGGTGCGCGTCGCCGTGGGGCATGGCTCTCCTGGAGGGCAAGGGATGGGCATGACGCCCCGGACGGTCACAGGACGCTACCGAGGTCGCGGTGGTCCGACCAATCGGCCATGCGGATCGGCGCATGCATCCCGGGCGTGTCGCGATTCGCCGACTGCCCAGTCGAGACAAGGCCAGTCGCGGGATCCGCATCGTCGCGACACGCCCGGGCCGACATGCGCGTCGCTCCCAGGGCTCACCGGCATGGCCCGGCGACGTGCGCGGCCGAGGGGCTCGAGCCTCGCCGCGCGTCAGCGGATGACGCGTGCGAGCACCGCCGGGTCGGTGCGATGGCGGGCACCGAAGCCCTCGTCGGGCGCGACGAGCGAGCGCGCCGACAGGTGCACGTCGGCGATGCCCGTGCGCGCGACGAGGTCGTCGACGAGCCGAGGGCGGATGCCGCCGCCGGCCATCACCGCGAGCCGGCCGTCGGCCGCCGCGACGGCGCGCGCGATGCGGTCGACGCCGTCGTGCGCCGACGCGGCGCCGCCGGAGGTGAGGATGCGGTCGACGCCGACCTCGACGAGATCGGCGACGGCATCCTCGACGTCGGAGCGCACGTCGAACCCGCGATGCGCCGTGAGCTGCGCGTCGCCGGCGAGGTCGCGCAGGCGCGCCATCGCCGTCAGGTCGAACCGGCCGTCGGACAGCAGCGGCCCCACGACGATGCCGGCCGCGCCGGCGGCGAGCACGAGCTCGGCATCGCGCAGCGTGACGTCGAGCTCGGCGGCGTCGACGACGAAGTCGCCGGGTCGCGGGCGCAGCAGCACGTGCACGGCCATGCCCTCCGCGGCGGCGACGGCGTGCTCGACGAGTCCGAGCGACGGCGTGAGCCCGCCGACCTCGAGCGCGACGCAGAGCTCGACGCGATGCGCGCCGGCCTCACGGGCGACGCGCACGCCATCCACGTCGGACACGCAGACCTCGACCCGCAGCATGCCTCCAGCCTCCCCCATCGCATCGCCCGCACGCGACGACGCCCCGGGCATCGCGGCCCGGGGCGTCGTCGAGGAGGTCAGCCGCGCGCCGTGACCACCGGCATCTGCGACGTGTCGATGAGCGGGTCGGTGTCCTGCCGCTCGACGATCGCCTCCGCCTCCTCGCGCGTCTCGACCGCAGGCACCGATCCGATGAGCGGACGGTTCGCCGACTCGCGCATCGTGAGCATCGCGACGCCGCCGAGCGCCGCGAAGAACATGATGTAGAAGGCCGGCATGAAGGTGTTGCCCGTGAGCTCGATGAGGCCCTGCGAGAACAGCGGCGTCGTGCCGCCGAACAGCGACACCGCCACGTTGTATGCGATGCCCATGGCGCCGAAGCGCGTCGCCGTCGGGAAGAGGGCGGGCAGCGCGGATGCCGAGATCGCGACGTAGAACGCCACGGGGATCGCGACCATCGCGAGCGCGATGAACACCGCCCACTCCTCGCCGATCTGCATGATGGCGAACGCCGGCACCATGAGCACGATGGTCGCGACGACGGCGATGCCGTAGACGGGCTTGCGGCCGATGCGATCGGACAGCCGCCCGATGAGCGGCAGGCAGGCCGACATGAGCACGAGCACCGGCACCGTCGCGACGGCGGCCATGAGGTTCGAGACGCCCACCTCGGTCTCGAGGTACGTGGGCATGTAGCTCGTGAGCGCGTAGCCCGCGGAGTTCGTCGCCGCGACGAGCGCGATGGCGATGAGGATCGCGCGCCAGTGGTGGCGCAGGATGCCGCCGATGCCGTGACGGGCGAGCGGGTCGTTCGCGGCCTTCGAGGTCGAGCCCGCCTGCTCGGCGACCTCGAACGACGGCGTCTCGGGGATGCGCAGGCGGAACCAGATCGCGACGGCGCCGAGCGGGATCGCGAGCAGGAACGGGATGCGCCAGCCGTACTCGACCATGGCGTCCGGGCCCGAGACGGCCTGAGTGGCGAGCGTCGTGAGCGCCACGACCGAGGCGCCCGCCGCGAAGCCGACGTACGAGCCGACGTCGAGCCACGACGCCCAGAACCCGCGCTTGCGGTCGGGCGAGAACTCGGTCACGTACGTCGTCGCGCCGGCGTACTCGCCGCCGGTCGAGAAGCCCTGGATCATCTTCAGCAGGTACAGCGGCACGATCGCCCACAGCCCGATCTGCGCCGACGTCGGCAGCAGGCCGATGAGCGCCGTCGCGGTCGCCATCATCGCCATCGTGAGGAACAGCACCTTCTGCCGTCCGATGCGGTCGCCGAGCGGCCCGAGCACGAGGCCGCCGATCGGACGCACCATGAACGAGATCGCGAAGCCCAGCAGCGTCACGAGGATGCCCCATGGGTCGGGCAGATCGGCGGTGAAGACCGTCGTGAGCGTGACGGTGAGGTAGCCGTAGATGCCGAAGTCGAACCACTCCATGAAGTTGCCGACGACGGTGCCCGAGATGGCGGTGCGCACCTTCTTCCGCTCGACGACGATGACGTCGTCGACCTCGAGTCGACCGGGATGCGATGCGGTGCCGTCGGGCCCCGCGCTCTGCTGCGTGCTCATGCTGCGTTCCTTCCACTGGTGCGGCGCGCGCCACGCGGATGGCATCTGCGGACGGGCGCACAGGGGTACGGGACTGGCACGGTACTCGTGTTCGGGCCGTCGGCGCAGTCGCTTGCCTCGGCGCACGACCCGTGCATGCCGCGCGTCAGGGCAGCGCGGCGAACTCCGGCGGCAGCACGACGTTGGCGGGGGCATCGGCGAAGAGCGGCGCGACGTCGGCGGCCGCATGGCCCGCGATGCCGGTGCCGATGGGCGTCACGAGGAATCGCAGCTCGGGATGCTCGGCCGCGAACCGCAGGAAGGCGGCGATGCGGGATGCCATGACGGCGGCGCCGCTCATCGTGTCGATCGCGTACGACTGACCGTGCAGGCCGTCGCCCTCGCCCCACACCGCGCCGAATCGCTCGTGCGCCGCCTTCGCGGCGCCGGCGGCGTGCACGCCGCGGGCGTTCGAGCCGAAGACGAACACCTCGTCGTCGGCCAGGTGGGTGATGGGCTGCATGCGGGCGACGATGCCACCTCGCCCCGCTCGCGTCGAGGTGCGCGTCGAATCCGCACGTGACGGCGGCATCACCTGCACCCTGCGCCCGAGACGTCGCTCTCGTGCAGATTCGCCGCGCCGCCACGCCCGGGATGCGCGGGCCGGCTCGCTCTCGGGAATGGATGCGCCGCATGGTGGTTCAATTACTTCAGATTCGAAATACTTGGATCGAAGGACCCAGCAGGAGGCGGCCATGAGCAGCATGCAGTTCGGCATCTTCACGGTGAGCGACATCACCCGCGACCCCACGACCGGCACGACGCCGTCGGAGGCGAAGCGCATCCAGGACGTCGTGCGCATCGCGAAGAAGGCCGAGGAGGTGGGCCTCGACGTCTTCGCGCTCGGCGAGCACCACAACCCGCCGTTCTTCTCGTCGAGCCCCACGACGACGCTCGCGTACATCGCCGCGCAGACGACGACGCTGCAGCTCTCCACCGCCACGACGCTCATCACCACGAACGACCCGGTGAAGATCGCCGAGGACTACGCGATGCTGCAGCACCTCGCCGACGGCCGCGTCGACCTCACCCTCGGCCGCGGCAACACCGGCCCCGTCTACCCGTGGTTCGGCTACGACATCCGTGACGGCCTGTCGCTCGCGATCGAGCACTACGACCTGCTGCGCCGCCTGTGGCGCGAGACGAACGTCAACTGGACGGGCAAGCACCGCACGCCGCTCACGGGCTACACCTCGACGCCCGCGCCGCTCGACGGCGTGGCCCCGTTCGTGTGGCACGGCTCGATCCGCACGCCGCAGATCGCCGAGCAGGCCGCGTACTACGGCGACGGCTTCTTCCACAACAACATCTTCTGGAACAAGGAGCACACCCAGCAGATGGTCGAGCTGTACCGCCGGCGCTTCGAGCACCACGGCCACGGCGCGAAGGAGGAGGCGATCGTCGGCCTCGGCGGCCAGGTCTTCATGGCCGAGACGGAGGCCGAGGCGAAGCGCCGCTTCCGCCCGTACTTCGACGAGGCACCCGTGTACGGCCACGGCCCGAGCCTCGAGGACTTCACGGCGCAGACGCCCCTCACGGTCGGCACGCCCGAGCAGGTCATCGAGAAGACGCTGTCGTTCCGCGACTACGCGGGCGACTACCAGCGGCAGCTGTTCCTCATCGACCACGCGGGCCTGCCCGTGGAGATGGTGCTCGACCAGCTCGAGATGCTCGGCCGCGAGGTCGTGCCGGTGCTGCGGGCCGAGTTCGACCGCCTGCGGGCGCCGGGCGTGCCCGACGCGCCGACGCACGCATCCCTCGTCGCCGCGCGCGACGCGGCAGAGGCTGCGCCGGCGGATCCCGCGGTGCGCGACGACGTCGACACCGCCGCAGCGATCGCGCCGAACCGCGCCTAGCGGTCGGGGGCTCGGCCCGATGCGAGAAGGGCATCGGGCCGAGACCCTCGACTCCCGCGCAGCGTCGCGCAGACCGGAGCGCCGTGCCCGTCGAGCCCACCCGAGCCGACGCGCCCGAGCCCGGCACCCCATCCGCTGCTCCCGCAGCACCATGCGGATGCGGCGGGGAAGATCCCGCGCCGCATCCCGGTTGGACATCCAGGAGGATCCGATGACCGACACCACCCCGACCCGCATCGCCATCGTGAGCGCGGGCCTCGGCGACCCCTCGACCACGACCATGCTCGCCACCCGGCTCGGCGAGGCGACGCAGCGCGCGCTCGCCGACCTCGGCCGCACCGCGACCGTCGACCCCATCGAGCTGCGCCCGCTCGCCCACGACGTCGCGACGCACCTCGTGACGCGCGTCGCGCCGCCCGCGCTCGACGACGCGCACCGACGCCTCACGACCGCCGACGCCATCGTCGCCGTGACCCCGGTCTTCACGATGTCGTACTCGGGCCTGTTCAAGTCGTTCATCGACGGCATCGCCGAGCGCGAGCTCGCCGGCATCCCGACCCTGCTCGGCGCGACCGGCGGCACCGTGCGCCACTCGATGGTCGTCGACACCGCGCTGCGCCCGCTGTTCGCCTACCTCGGCGCGGTCGTCGCCCCCACGGGCGTCTTCGCCGCCACCGAGGACTGGGGCCAGGATGCGGCGCTGCAGTCGCGCATCGATCGCGCGGGCCGCGAGCTCGCCCGCCTCGTGACGCAGATGCCGCGCGCGGCGAAGGTCGACCCGTTCGACGCGGAGAGCGACGACTTCGAGGACTTCGCGTCGCTGCTCGGGCGATGACGGTCGTCGACGCGGCCCCTGCGCCCCGCGAGACGCAGCCGGCGGACAGCGGCGAGCCGTACGCTCGACGCATGACCGCAGCGTCCGAGGCGTGGCGCACCTACTTCGAGGGCAGCGCGATGCTCGCCGCCGCCCTCGAGCGGCGCCTCAAGGATGCGTGCGGCCTCGACCTCGCCGACTTCAACATCCTGCTGCTGCTGTCGGAGGCCGACGACGCACGCATGCGCATGGGCACGCTCGCGCGGCAGCTCGCGTTCGCTCCCGGCCGCCTGACGTACCGCATGCAGCAGATGGAGGCGAAGGGCTGGGTGCAGCGCGAGGCCTCGGTCGCCGACCGCCGCGGCACGGATGCCGTGCTGACCGACGCCGGCCGCCGCACGCTGCGCAAGGCCAGGCCGCTGCACGCTCGGCACGTCGAGGAGCTCTTCCTCTCCCGCATCTCCGACGCCGACGCGGCGCAGCTCGAGGGCATCTTCGCCCCGGTGCGCTCGACGCTGCTGGGCGAGTGCGAGACCGTGCAGATCGCCGACGACGAGGCCTGACGCGCCGACGTCGTCGGCGGCGCGCGCTGGCGCGTCGCCCGGACATTCGTTAGGCTAACGAATGGCATGCCTCGATCTCTCGCACTCTCGAACGACCTCCGCATCGCCGTCGCGCGCCTCTCGCGCCGCCTGCGCCGCTCCGTCGCCGACGAGACGCTCGGCTTCCCGCACATGTCGGCCCTCGGCACGATGCAGAAGTGCGGCCCGATCACGCTGCAGGAGCTCTCGACGAAGGAGCGCGTGACGCCGCCGAGCATGCTGCGCACGGTGCAGGGCCTCGTCGACCACGGCTACGTGGATCGCACGCCGCACGAGACCGACGGCCGCAAGCAGCTGCTCGTCATCACCGACGACGGCCAGCAGATGATCGAGGAGACGCGCCGCCGCCGCAACGCGTGGCTCGCCGCCCGCCTCGACGCCCTCACCCCCGACGAGCGCGCGACGCTGCAGCGGGCGGCGCAGATCATGGAGCGCATCGCCGAGGCCGACGCATGACGTCGCCCGCGCACCCGCAGACCATCCCCATCCGACCGCTTCGCGACGACGTCCGCCGCCGCCCCGCCCCTCCGGAGGCCCGCGCATGATGTTCCGCTCGCTCAAGCTCTTCAACTACCGCACCTGGTTCGTCGGCGCCCTCATCTCGAACGTGGGCGCGTGGATGCAGGCGACCGCGCTCTCGTGGATCACGCTGACGCAGCTCACCCAGTACGACGCGACCGCCGTCGGCGTCACGATGGCGCTGCAGTTCGGCCCGCAGCTGCTGCTCGTGCCGCTCTCCGGCCTCGTCGCCGACCGCTTCCCGAAGCGCAACGTGCTGCTCGTGACGCAGTCGACGCTCGGCGCGCTGTCGCTCGTGCTCGGCCTGCTCGCCATCACGGGCGTGCTCGAGCTGTGGATGGTGTGGACGTTCGCGGCCCTGTTCGGCTCGACGCAGGCGTTCGACAACCCCGCCCGCCAGGCGTTCGTCTCCGAGATCGTCGGGCAGGACCAGATCTCGAACGCCGTCGCGCTCAACTCCGCGTCGTTCCACGGCGCGCGCCTCGTCGGCCCCGCCGTCGCCGGCCTGTCGATCGCGCTCCTCGGCGCCGGGCCCGTCTTCCTGCTCAACGCGCTCACGTTCGTCGCGATGATCGTCGCGCTCCTGCGGCTGCGCCGCGGCGAGCTGCAACCCGCGCCACGCGGCGCCCGGGGATTCGGCGACATCGTGCAGGGCATGCGGTACGTGGGCAGGCGGCACGACATCGTCATCGTGATGGTCATGGCATTCACGCTCGGCACGTTCGGCCTGAACTTCCCCATCTTCATCTCGACCATGACGGTCGAGTTCGGTGCCGACGCCGACACGTTCGGCCTGCTGTCGTCGGCGATGGCGATCGGATCGGTCTCGGGCGCGCTGCTCGCCGCGCGCTCCGAGCGACCACGGTGGACGCTCGTGATCGGCGGCCTCGGCGCCTTCGCCGTCGCGTGCACCATCCTCGCGTGGGTGCCCAACCTGTGGCTCTTCGCCGTCGGGCTCGCGCTCGCGGGCTTCACGGCGCAGCTGTTCATGACGAACGCGAACTCGACGGTGCAGCTGTCGACGGCGCCCGAGATGCGCGGCCGGGTCATGGCGCTCTACTCCGCCGTGTTCCTCGGCGGCACGCCCATCGGCGCCCCGATCGTCGGCTGGGTCGCGGATGCGTACGGCCCCCGCTGGGCGATCATGGTCGCCGTCGCCACGGCCCTCGTCGCGTTCGCGATCGGTGCCGTGTGGTGGTCGCGCCAGCGCCGCGCCGACCGCATGAGCCGCACGGGCACCCTCCGCCTGGCGGAGGTCACCGAGGAGCTGCAGACGACGAAGGCGTAGCCCCACCAGCCGGTCGAGGAGCGGGCGCCCTTCGAGACGGCTGCTCGCTGCGCTCGAGGCCTCCTCAGGATCCGCTGCGCGAGCACGCGTCACGATGCTTCACATTCGAACGAATCGGGAATGTCGACGCGTTCGCAGCGTTGCAGTCCTCTGGTCAGCGTCGACCACTCCATCCGCCCATCCGAAGGAGCCGACATGACCATCGTCGACCGCACCGCCCCCACCGACCACGCCATCCTCGACGTGCTGCAGGAGCGCTGGAGCCCCCGCGCCTACGAGCCCGTCGAGATCGACGAGTCCCTGCTGTCGAAGGCGCTCGAGGCCGCCCGCTGGAGCCCCTCCGCCTACAACGCGCAGCCCTGGCGCTTCGTGGTCGCCCGCCGCGGCACCGAGGCGTTCGACCGCGTCGTCGGCGCGCTCGCCGAGTTCAACCAGCTCTGGGCGCCCAACGCATCCGTGCTCATCCTCGCGATCGCCGAGGTGACGAACGAGGAGGGTCGCGCGAACCCGACCGCCGTCTACGACCTCGGCCAGGCGGTCGCGCACCTCACCATCCAGGCGCACGCCGACGGCCTCGTCGTGCACCAGATGTCGGGCTTCGACGCCGACGCCGCCGCGCAGGCGTTCGACCTCGACGAGCGCCTGCAGCCCGTCACGGTCGTCGCCCTCGGCTCGCTCGGCGACGCCGCCGCGCTCGACGCGATGCTGCGCGAGCGCGAGCACGCGCCCCGTGCCCGCAAGCCGCTGTCGGAGATCGTGCTGGGCTCCTGACCGATCGGTCACCGCTGACGCCTGATTGGGCAGCAGTGGTTCGCGACACGCCGTGCAGCGAGCCACTACTGCCCAATCGTCGTCTTCGCATCCCATCGCCGGCACAGAGGATGCGGCCGTAGCGTTGCAGGCATGCCCTCCGACTACGTCGCCCCAGGCCAGGAGTACACGCGCGACACCGCGTACATCGAGTCGCGCATCACCGCGGACGGCGCCGACGGCTGGCCCGTCGAGCCCGGCCGCTACCGGCTGATCGTCGCGCGGGCGTGCCCATGGGCGAACCGCATGCTCATCGTGCGACGCCTGCTCGGGCTCGAGGATGCGCTGTCGGTCGGCATGTGCGGGCCGACGCACGACGCCCGTTCGTGGACGTTCGACCTCGACCCCGGCGGCGTCGATCCCGTGCTCGGCATCGAGCGCATCCAGGACGCGTACCTCGCGCGCGTGCCCGACTACCCGAAGGGCATCACGGTGCCTGCGATCGTCGACGTCCCCTCGGGTGCCGTCGTCACGAATGACTTCGCGCAGATGAGCCTCGACCTCTCCACCGAGTGGCGGCCGTACCACCGCGAGGGCGCGCCCGACCTGCTGCCGGCCGCGCAGCGCGAGGAGATGGATGCGGTGATGCGCCGCGTCTACACCGAGGTGAACAACGGCGTCTACCGCTGCGGGTTCGCCGGATCGCAGGCCGCGTACGACGACGCCTACGACCGGCTCTGGACGGCGCTCGACTGGCTCGAGGATCGCCTCGCCACCCGGCGCTTCCTCATGGGCGACGCCATCACCGAGGCCGACGTGCGCCTCTTCACGACGCTCGCGCGCTTCGATCCCGTCTACCACGGGCACTTCAAGGCGAATCGGCAGAGGCTGATCGAGCTCCCGGCGCTGTGGGGCTACGCGCGGGATCTCTTCCAGACCCCCGGCTTCGGCGACACGATCGACTTCGCGCAGATCAAGGAGCACTACTACGTCGTGCACGAGGACGTGAACCCCTCGGGCATCGTGCCGAAGGGGCCGGCGCTCGACGGCTGGCTCGAGCCGCACGGCCGCGAGGCGCTGTCGACGGGAGGGTCGCCGTTCGGCGACGGCACGCCTCCCCCGCCGCCGCGCGACGAGGAGCTCGTGCCGCAGCACGCGACGCCGCTGCCCGGCGGGGTGGCCGCCTCGCGCTGACCCTGGGAGGATCGAGGCATGGGTCGGGTGCTCGCGCGCGTCGCCGCCGTCGCGGCGGGCGTCGCCGTGCTCGCGGGCCTCGCCTGGGGCGTCGCCTCGGTCACGATCCGCATGCAGGACTCGGCGGGAGCGCCGCTCGGCGTCGCGCCGATCCAGGCGCCCGGCTCGACGACCGCGCCGACGGACCCCGCGCCCACGGAGCCCACCCAGACGCAGGCGCCCGCCCCGGTCGAGCCCGCGCCCGTGCAGCCCGCCCCGGCGCAGCCGGCCCCGCCGTCGGACGACGACGACGATGACGATGACGACGTCGGCGAGCTCGACGACGACTGACACCGGCTGACGCCCCTGCGTCTCGGCGCAGCCGTCTGCGTCGCGCAGGCGATCCGGGTGGGCGGACGGAGGATGCGCCTCCGCGACCCCTGATCGCCCGCAGGACGCGACCGCGACCGCGGCGGATGCCGCGGGTCAGGCGCGCGCGAGCCCGCGGGACGCAGCGACCGTGCCGACGGCGCCGAGCAGTCGGGCGTCGCCGATCGGTGGGCCGCCGACCTCGTCGACGAGGCAGACGGCGACGCTCGTCGCGCCGACGTCGGCGAGCGCGCGGATCTGGCCGGCGATCGTCTCGGCCGACGAGTCCGCGGGCACCGACAGGAAGACGACCGCGGCGGGCGCGCCCTCGCGGCCCGCCGCATCCCACGCCTCGCGCACCACCGCGATGCGCTCGCGCGCCGCATCGACGTCTGCGCCCTCGGTGAGGATCACGCCGTCGCCGAGCTCGCCCGCGAGCGCCAGCGTGCGCTCGCGGATCGCACCGACGAGCAGCGGCGGCACCTCGGCGGGCGGCCAGCGCAGCTGCACGGCGTCGAGCTGCACGTACCGGCCGTCGCGCGACACCTCCTCGCCCGCGAGCAGCGGCCGCAGCGCCTCGACGTGCTCGCGCAGCAGCGTGAGCGGCGACTGCGCGCGCACGCCCGCCTGCCCCATCCAGTCGAGCACGCCGTGGCCGAAGCCCGGCAGCAGCCGACCGGGGAAGAGCCTCGCGAGCGTCGCGACCTCCATGGCCTCGAGCGCGACGGTGCGCAGCGGCACGGGCATGAGACCGATGCCCACGCGGATGCGGGGCGTCCAGGCGAGGGCGGCCGCCGCGGCGGCGACGCCCGACTCGGCGAAGCAGTCCTCCCACACCCACAGCTCGTCGAGCCCCGCGGCATCGGCGGCGACGGCCACCTCGCGGTAGGCCTCGGGCGGCTGATCGGGCGGGATGATGAGGGCGACGTCGACCATGCCGGCGACGCTACCGCGCCCCTCCGACGCGCGCGCATCCCTCGCCTCGTCTCGTGCGCTGCGCAGGCGATCACGGTGGGCGGAGGGAAGATGCCCCTCTGCCACCCCTGATCGCCCGCGAAGCGCAGCCGACCGACGGCGGTCAGCGGAAGCGGTAGCCCATGCCGCGCACGGTCTCGATGCGGTCGGCGCCGAGCTTCGCCCGCAGGTAGCGCACGTACACGTCGACGACGTTCGAGCCGGGGTCGAAGTCGTAGCCCCAGACCCGCGAGAGCAGCTGCTCGCGCGAGAGCACGTTGCCGCGGTTGCGCATGAGCTCCTCGGCGAGGGCGAACTCGCGCGCCGACAGGTCGACCTCGCGCCCGTCGAGCCGCGCGCGACGCGTGCGCACGTCGAGCACGACGCCGTCGGCCTCCACCTCGCTCGGCGCCGCAGCGCCCTCGCGGCGCATGCGCAGGCGGATGCGCGCGAGCAGCTCGTCGAAGCGGAAGGGCTTGGGCACGTAGTCGTCGGCGCCGCCCTCGAGCCCCGCGACCGTGTCGGCGGCGGAGGTGCGGGCCGTGAGCATGATGACGGGCACCGTCGCGCCCGAGCCGCGCAGCCGCTCGAGCACCTCGAAGCCGTCGAGCCCCGGCAGGCCGACGTCGAGCACGACGAGGTCGAACTCGTCGCTCAGCGCGAGGTCGAGCGCCTCGGGGCCGGTCGCGGCGACGGTCGTCGCGAAGCCCGCGGCGCGCAGCCCCTTCTCGACGAACGCGCTGATGCGCACCTCGTCCTCGGCGATCAGGATCGACGGCATCCGCTCCCCCTCGCGCTCGCGGTCACGCTCGACCATCCTCGCCGACGGCCGCTGCCGACGCGCCGGGCGCGGCCCCGGCGGCCGCGACCGCCTCGTCGTCGATCGGCAGCGCCACGACGAACGCGGCGCCGCCCTCGACGGCGTCGTCGACGCGTGCCGTGCCGCCGTGCGCCTCGGCGATCCGGCGCACGATCGACAGGCCCAGGCCGCTGCCCTCGCGCCCACGGCCGGTCTCGACGCGTCGGAATCGCTCGAACACGGCCTCCTTGTGCGCGTCGGGCACGCCGGGCCCCGCATCCTGCACGACGAGCTCGACGTGGTCGCCGGCGCGCCGCGACGCGACCGTGACGTCGCCGCCCGCGTGCGTCACGGCGTTCTGCACGAGCTGCAGCATCGCCTGCGTGATGCGCTCGACGTCGACCATCGCGACGACGCGCGCCGTCGAGCCGAGCCGCACCGTCGCGCCCTCGATGCCCGACGCCGTCGTCGCGACCTGCTCCGTGAGCTCGGCGACGTCGGTCGCGCGGAAGCGGAACGCCTCGACGCGGTCGACGCTCGACGCGCGTTGGATGTCGCCGACGAGCCCCGCCATGCGGTCGAGCTCGGAGATCGCCACGTCGCGCGCCTGCTCGACGTCGGCCGGGTCGCGCGCATCCATGAGCTCGAGGTGGCCGCGCACGATCGTGACGGGCGTCTTCAGCTCGTGCCCGACGTCGTCGAGCAGGCGCTGCTGCGCGGCGAGGGATCCGTCGAGCCGGTCGAGCATGGCGTTGACGGTGACGCCGAGCTGCGAGACGTCGTCGTTGCCCGTCACGGGCACGCGCTCGGAGACGCCGGATGCGGCGATGCGCTCGGCGAGCTGCCGCAGGTCGCGGATGGGGCGCAGCAGCCGGCCGGCGATCGCGAAGCCGATCACGAGCACGGCGAGCACGCCGATGGCGGCCGCGAGCAGGAAGACGCTCGCCGCGGCGTCGAGCTCGGCGAGCTCGGCGACGAGGTCGTAGCCGGTGACGAAGATCGCGGTCGTCGCCGCGTCGCCCTCGCCCACGACGATCGGCACGGCCACGTAGCGCAGCGTGACGTCGGCGCGCGCGTCGGCGTCGGCGTCGGCGATCGTGCCGATCACGACCTGCGCGCCCTCCGTCTCGGCGGTGACGCGCGCCGCGAGCCCGTCGACGCGTGCAAGGTTCACGTCCATCTGCACGCCCGGCACGAGCGCCGCCTGGCCCGCGATGACGCCGAGCGCGCCGGTGTTGTCGTCGGGGGCGATGCGGGTGAGCGCTGCCGTGAGCAGCGCCTCGGCGCTCGACCAGCCGCCGTCCGGCGACTCCGACGCGAGGAAGCGCACCGACTCGACCGACGACAGCAGCTGCGTGTCGACCTGGTCGAGGATGCGGTTGCGCTCGACGACGTAGGCCGTGACGCCGGCCGCGAGCACCGCGAGCGTCGCCACGAGCCCGAGGGCCGCCACGATCCGCGTGCGCACGCTGACGACCGGCAGTCGACTCCGCCGCTCGCCCATGCCCCCATCCTGCCCGCCCCGGCACCGTGCGGCCTGTCACATGAGAGCAGTCTCATGCAAGGCCAGCGATCGCCCAGCGGCGCCTGGAAGGATCGGGGGCATGGAGTCGCGGCCCGCCGAGCACGTGCTGCTCGAGGAGGCGTTGGGCCGCCCCGGGCGCCTCATCTCCCGCGACCCGTTCGGCGCGGGCGTCATCGCCGGATTCGAGGTCGACGACGACGGCACGACGCTCACCTACTTCGTCGACACCTCGGGCGAGGACGTGCCCGAGGAGACGGGGCTCGTGCTGCGCTCGGGCGACGCGCTGCAGGCGCGCGTCTGGCTGCATCCCGCCGATCCGCGCCTGCCGACGCTGCCCGTCGCCGCGTTCGGCGAGTCGGCGGCGCGACTGCTCGAGCGCTTCGGCATCGCAGGCACGTTCGAGTCGGAGATCGTCGCCTATCGACCGGGCAAGCGCGCGGTGCTGCGGCTGCGCGGCGAGGAGGCGGAGCACTTCCTGAAGATCGTGCCGCCCGGCGTCACCGAGCACATCGCGAGCCTGCACTCGGCGCTCGCGAAGGCTGGCGTGCCCGTGCCGCGCATCCCTCGCTGGGCGCCGCAGGGCTGCATGCTCATCGAGCAGGCGAAGGGGCTCGCGGGACCGAAGGCCGCTCTGTCGCTCGCGCCCGATGCGCTGCTGCAGGCGGTGGACGTCGTGCGGCTGGGGCTCGAGCGCGCCGAGATCACGGGTGCCGCCCGGCCGGCGCTCGGATCCCGCATCGACTGGTACGCCGCACGCCTCGCGCAGGTCTCGCCCGAGCGGGCGGGTCTCGCGATGGCGCTGCGCGACGCCGTGCACGCCCGCCGCCGCGACGTGACGCTGCCCGTCGTCGTGCACGGCGACCTGCACCTCGGCCAGCTCTTCTTCACCGACGACGTCGTGACGGGACTCATCGACGTCGACACCGCGGGCGTCGGCGACCGCGACGAGGACTCCGCCGCGTTCATCGGCCACGCCCGCACGAGCGCGCTGCTCACCGAGGCGGCAGGCCGGTCGGAGGCGGCGCTCGCCCTGCACGTGCTCGCCGACGTCGCATCCGAGCGCTGGCTCGACGGCCCGCACTCGCGCTCGCTCACGGCGGCGCACCTCATCGCGCACGCGCTGTCGGCGATCGAGCAGGGTGCGGGCGACCGCGCCGACCGGATGCTCGACGAGGCCTCGTCGCTCGTGCACGTGGCGCCGAAGGCGGCGAGCGCGGGCTGAGGCGCTGCGGCTCGGCTCGTGCCTGGCTACGCGGTCGGTCGGTCGGCGATTGGTCACGATCGGCTCATGACTGGTCACGATCGGCGCCTGACTGGTCACGATTGGCCCATGACTGGTCAGAGTTGGCAGCCAGCTGCGACCAGTCGACGACCAACCATGACCAGTGCTCGACCGAGCCATCGGCGAGTGGTCCACTCGTCGCGGTGACTGGTCACTCGATCCGGCGATCGGTCACTCGTTGTGGCGACTGGTCACTCGTCGGGATCGACTGGTCACCGATCGTTCCCACGAGCGACCATTCCCGACCACGAGCGACCAGTCAGCACCACGTGTGACCAGTCAGGCCCACGAGCGACCGATCGACCGCCCGCATCTGCGCATGAGAGGTCTCTCATGCGGTCGTCATACCCGCCTCACGGGGTCTCGCGAGAGTGGTGCTCGCACACAGGGAGCACCGAAGAAGGAGACCATCATGGAGCAGCGCACCTGGATCACCGTCGGCGCAGCCGGCACCCTCGGCCTCGGCCTCGTCGCAGCCGGAGCCCTCGCCACCGCCAACGCCATGGACGTCGACGACGCGACGCAGGTCGCGCAGGGCGGCGTCGTGGTCGGCGACGACCTCGTCGAGCGGCCGGGCGTCACCATCCGCGTCACCGACGGGCACGCATCCGTCGTCTCGGCGCCCACCGCGTCGAGCGCCCCCGCAGCGCCGGCCCCCACGAGCTCGGCTCCGTCGGCGCCCACGGCCCCGGCACCCGCACCCACCCAGTCGGCGATCTCGGCGCCGTCGCCCGTCGCCGCCCCGGCTCCCGCCCCGGCCCCCGCCCCCGCCCCGGCGCCCGCTCCCGCATGGGACAGCGCGCCGTCGGCGGCCAGCCCCGTCTCGCCCGTCTCCGCCCCCTCGGGCGACTGACGAGGGCTGGAGGGGTCGGCGTCCGACCGTCGGACGTCGACCCCTCCGCACTCCCCCGGCGCCGCCGACGCATCCTGCGTCGACGGCGCCGCTGCGTGCGTCCGGACGAGCTGACTGGTCACGCGTGGTTGGGAATGGTCGCTCGTTGCAACCACGAGTGACCAGTCGAAGGTGACGAGTGACCAGTCGGCGCAACGAGTGACCAGCCGGTGCCGCAGCGGTCAGCGGATGCGGCGCTGGTCGCTCGCCTCGCATGGAGGACGACTGGTCGCAGTTGCACCGGACTGGTCGCAGTTGCGGTGCACCTGCGACCAGTCGAGCGTGCATCTTCGACCAGCCTGGTGCAATCGTGACCAGTCATGCCGGCGTCGGCGCGCGCCTCGTCGTCGACTGGTCGCGAATGGCTGTCGACTGGTCGGACTTGGCAGCCAACTGCGACCAGTCACGAGTCGACTGCGACCCGTCACGAGCCACGTGCGACCGGTCGTGGAGACAGGCGGATGCGGGCGGCCCTGGCCGGCCGTCCGCATCCGCCCTCCCGAGCGTCAGCCCTCGAACGTGGCCTTCGCGTCGGCGACGATCGCCGGGTCGCGGAACGCCGACAGCGCGGTCGCCGCGAGCATCACGGCACCGTCGGCGATCGCCGGCGGCGCCAGCTCGGCCGAGCCGGCCGCCGCCGCGAACTCGCGCGTGTGCGGTGCGACGTCGCGCGCGAGGCAGATCATCGGGTGGATCGACGGCACCACGTGGCTCACGTTGCCCATGTCGGTCGAGCCCGCGAGCGTCGGGTCGGGCTCGAGCTCGCGGCCCAGCACGCCGTACGCCGCCTCGGCGACGTCGACGAGCGTGACGTTCGACCGCAGCGAGAAGTACGGCGGCGTGTTCTCGGCGATCTCGACCGTCGTGCCCGTCGCGAGCGCGGCGCCGTCGAAGCAGGCGCGCACGCGCGGCACGACGTCGGAGAGCAGGTGCTCGCGGTCGCCGGCGCGCACGAAGATCCGCAGCGCCGCATGCTCGGGGATGATGTTCGGCGCCTGGCCGCCGTTCGTGATGATGGCGTGGATGCGCACGTCGTCGGTCATCTGCTGGCGCAGGAGGCCGATCGCCGTGAGCGACAGCGTCGCGGCGTCGAGCGCGTTGCGGCCGATCTCGGGGGCGCCGGCTGCGTGGGCCGCCTTGCCGTGGAAGTCGACGTCGAGCGCGACGCGCGACAGCGACGAGCCGCGCACGGCGTCCGATCCCGACGGGTGCACCATGATCGCGAGGTCGACGCCGTCGAGCACGCCGCCGTCGATCATCGGCACCTTGCCGGCTGCGCCTTCCTCGCCCGGGCTGCCGATCACCACGAGGTGCGCGGGCACGGGCGACGCCACGAGCGCGTCCTTCACGAGCATCCCCGCGCCGAGACCGGCGGCGGCGATGACGTTGTGGCCGCACGCGTGGCCGATCTCCTCGAGCGCGTCGTACTCGCAGAAGATCGCGATCGTCGGGGCGTCGGCGCCCGCACCCGGCGTCGACCAGCGGCCGACGAAGGCGGTCTCGAGACCGGCGAAGCCGCGCTCGACGGCGAAGCCCGCGAGCTCGAGCTCGGCCGTGAGGCGCGCGGCGGCGTGCGTCTCGGTGAAGCGGATCTCGGGATGCGCGTGCAGGTCGGCGGCGACGTCGACGAGCGTCGTGAGGCGCGCGGAGAGCAGCGTCTGCAGCTCGGCGATCGTCGCGGGCATCGCGGCGATGCCGGCCTCGGTGGCGGGACGCACGGTGGTGGTGATGGTGGGCACTGCAAGGACCTCCTTGGGGTCGGTCGGGGTGAGCGGAGCGGTGGCGGCGGTCACAGGGTCAGCCCGTGCCCCGGCCCGACGGGCAGGCCGAGCAGACCCCACACGAGGAACTGCAGCAGCCACACGCCCCAGATGACGAGGGTGAACGGGATGACGAGGCTGAAGAGCGTGCCGAGGCCGGCCTTGGGCGACCAGCGCTGCAGCAGGCCGAGCACGACCGGCAGCATCGGGTTCATCGGCACGAGCGTGTTCGTGGCGGAGTCGGTGATGCGGAACGCGGCCTGCACGTAGGCCGGGTCGATGCCGGCGAGCATGAACATCGGCACGAAGATCGGTGCGAGCAGGGTCCACAGCGCGGATCCGGATGCGAGCAGCAGCGCGGGCAGCGTGCAGAAGAGGCTGAACAGCAGCAGGCCGCCGATGCCGCCGAGGCCCGTCGCCTCCATGCCCTGCGCGCCGGCGGTGGCGATGAGCAGGCCGAGCTGCGACCAGTTGAACCACGCGATCGCCTGCGCGGCCGTGAAGATGACGACGATGAACGGCACGAGGTCCTTCACCGCGGCCGCCATGTGCTCGGGCACGTCGGTCGCCTTCGTCAGCGTCTTCGCGCCGAGGCCGTAGGCGACGCCGGCGACGAGGAACAGGAAGAGGATGAAGATCGGCAGCGCCGTCATGAACGGCGAGCGCAGGATCTGACCGCCCTCGCCCTGCAGCGGCGAGCCGGGCACGAGCAGCGCGGTCGCGACGAGCGCGAGGTAGGCGACCACCGAGATCGCGGCGATGCGCAGCCCGCGGCGCTCGATCGGCTCGAGCGGCTTCGACGCATCCTCGTCGGCCAGCCCGCCCTCGTACGGCGTGAGGCGCGGCTCGACGTAGCGCTGGCACACGATGGTGATGACGATGGCGAGGATGAGGGTCGACGTGGCCATGAAGAAGTAGTTGGCGACGGGCGACACCGATGCCTCGGGGTCGACGATCTGCGCCGCGGACGTCGTGATGCCCGAGAGCAGCACGTCGGTGCCTGCGGGCACGATGTTGGCGGAGAACCCGGCGACGACGGCCGCGTAGGAGGCGGCGAAGCCCGCGAGCGGGTGACGGCCGGCGGCGAGGAACGCGGCGGCCGCGAGCGGCGGCAGGATGACCATGGCCGAGTCGGAGGCCAGGTTGCCCATGAGGCTCACGAGCACGACGACGAAGGTCACGGCCCAGGCGGGCGCGGCGAGCACGGCGCCGCGCATCGCGGCCTTCAGCAGCCCGAGGCGCTCGGCGACGCCGATGCCGAGCATGACCGTGACGATGAGCCCGAGCGGCGGGAACGTGACGAAGTTCGTGATGGCGTTCGTGAGCGCGTAGACGGCGCCCTCGCCGGAGAGGATGCTGCGGATCGGCACCGTCTCCCCCGTCGCCGGGTCGGTCGTCTCGGCGCCGAGCAGCGCCGCGATGCCCGAGGCGACGGCGACGAGGCCGGCGATGATGAGGAAGAGGTAGAAGGGGTGGGGCAGCTTGTTGCCCACCCGCTCGATGCCGCGCAGGATGCGCCCGCCGACGCCCTTGGCGTCGGCGAGCGTGAGCGTCGTGGTGGTGTCGGTGGACATGTGCGTGCTCCGGGGGGATCGGTGCCGCGCCGTTGCGGCGGACGGACGTTGCGTGGCATCTTGCCGATCCCATGTCACGAACCGTGTTGCATGATCGATCCGCACCTCGGTTGCTGCGATCATGTTCGACATGCACCCCACGGTCCCCTCGCATCCGCACGACCTGTCGGATTCGGACCTGGCGCTCGTGGCCGCCCTGCAGGACGCGCCGCGGGCGTCGTGGGCGGCGATCGGACGCGTCATCGGCACGAGCGCACCCACCGCCAGGCGCCGCTGGGAGGCGATCGCCGCGTCGGGTGCGGCATGGACCACGACGTATGCGGGCTTCTCGGCGGGGCTGCTGTTCGGCCTCGCCGAGGTGCGCTGCCGCCCCGGCACCGTCGACGCCGTCGCGGCTGCCCTGCGGCAGCATCCGAAGGTCATCTCCGTCACGGGCATGACGGGCGATCGCGACCTGTCGCTCACGATCCTCGCCGACGACATGGCGCAGTTCCGCAGGCTCATCCAGTCGTGGCTCGGCACCCACGAGGCGGTGACGGGCGTGCGCACGACGATCGTGACGCGCATGATCTCCGACGGCTCGCGGTGGCGCGCCGTCGGCCCGCCGCACGACCGCCCGCCGCAGTCGACGCTCGACGAGGGCCGCACCGACGGCGACGCCGCCACGGGTGAGCAGTGGCGCGCCGTGCTCACGGAGCTCGAGCGCGACGGCCGCGCGAGCGCGCGCGACATCGCCGCGCGCATCGGCACGTCGGAGGCGCACGCGCGCCGCGTCGTGCGGCGGCTGCTCGCGAGCGGATGGATCCAGCAGCGCATCGACGTGTCCCTCGAGCAGCGCATGTGGCCGCACGCGCTCGCGCTGTGGCTCGTCGTGCCCGCCGCCCGGCTCGAGGCGACGGCCATGCAGATCGCCGACCTGCCGATGACGCGCATGTGCGCGGCCCTCGCCGGCGGCGCGTCGAACCTCTACGTCATCGTGTGGCTGCGCGAGATCGCCGACGCCGCGACCATGGAGGCCGAGCTCGCCCGCAGCCTCGAGCTGCGCGTGCTCGACCGCGCCATCCTGCTGCACTACTACAAGCGCGTCGGCCATCTCTTCGACGACGCGAACCGCCGCGAGGGCCACGTGTCGTGGCTGGCGCCGTCGCCGTAGGGGCGACCGGCTGGCCGAGGAGCGGCCTTGGTGGGCACCTCTCGAGGCTCACTTCGTTCGCACCTCGAGGAGCGGTCATGGGAACCTCGTGGCGCGCTCCCCCTCCGACCCTCGAGGTGCGAGCGCAGCGAGCCTCGCAAGGGTCTCGCCGATCAGCAGTGGTGGCAGGATGCGAGCAGCGCATCCCCGAAGAAGGAGCCCGCATGTCGTTCCAGGCCTACCTCGACGCCGTCGAGGCGAAGACCGGCAAGACCCCGCGGGCGCTCGTCGCCGAGGCGACGGAGCTCGGGTTCGGCGCCGACACGAAGGCCGGCCCCATCCTCGAATGGCTCAAGGATGCGTACGGACTCGGCCGCGGCCATGGGATGGCGATGGTGCACGTGATCACGAAGGGCCCGGGCATCGGGTCGAAGCACGTCGGCTCGACGGGCTCGCACCGCGACGAGTCGGACACCCTCTGGCTCGACGGCAAGGACGCCAAGCCCGCCGACTGGGGCCAGCAGGGCTGACGCACGGCGCTGCGAGCGTCACCGAGGCGGTCGTCCGCTCCCCGGACCTCGGTGCTGCGAGCACGCGGACGCCCACGGGCCGGTCGACCCGAAGGTCGACCGGCCCGTCGCGCGTCGGGCGTCAGCCCTCGCCGCGTCGGCGGCGCACGCCGAGCACGAGGCCGGCGCCGATCGCGAGCATCGCGGCGAGCGCGAGCCAGCCGGCGACCGCGACGCCCGTGCGCGGCAGGTCGCTGCCCGCCTGGCCGCCCTCGGCGCCCGACTCCGGGCCGCCGTCGTCGGATCCCGGACCGCTCGGAGCGGGAGCGCTGGGCTCGGGCGTGCCCGGGTCGCTCGGTGCGGGCGTGCCGGGATCGCTGGGACCGGGCGTGCCCGGGTCGCTGGGTCCGGGCGTGCCGGGGTCCTGCGCGAACTCGATGACGATCTCGCCGGTCACGATCGTGCCGTCGGCCGCGATGCCCGTCCAGCGCACCGGCGTCGGGTTGCGGGTGAAGCCGACCTCGGGGGTGAACGTGACGAGGCCGGTGGCGACGTCGACCTCCCACACGCCCTCGCCGGGCACGACGAGTCGCTGCACCTGCGCGCCGAACGCGTCGAGCAGACGCACCGAGTCGCGCTGCAGGGTCGGCGACACGGATCCCGGGTCGACCGTCACGGGGCTGCCCTCGGGAGCGCTCGCCGCGATGTCGGCGACGACCTCGGTCGAGCCGGCCGTGACCTGCGGGCGGTACGTCGCCGCGGCGGCGGTGCCGTTGGCGTCGAGGACGCGGTAGGCGACGCCCGCGCCGATGCCGACGAATCCGGCCTCGGGCGTGAACACGATGCGACCGTCGACGAGCGCGTAGGAGCCCTCGCCGGCCACGACCACGACGGCCGCCGGGGCGCCGACCGCGTCCAGCAGCGTGAGCGACTCGCGCACGAGCGGCACCCCCGGGTCGCCGGCGGCGTCGTTCGCGAGCGGATCGACCGACTGCGGTGCGCGCTGCACGCCGCTCGACGAGTCGTCGGCGGCGACGGGCGTCACGGCCGAGACCGTCGCACGCGCCGTGCCGGTCGCGGGGATGCCGTTGGCGTCGCTCACGCGGTAGCCGACCGCGGGCGTCGTGCCCACGAAGCCGGGCTCCGGGGTGAAGACGAGCACGGGCGCGTCGCCGCTGCGGTCGATCGTCCAGACGCCCTGGCCGTCGACGACGACGCGGTCGATGGGCTGACCGGCGTCGTCGAGCAGCTGCAGCGTCTGCGGGCGCAGCGGCACGTCGGGGTCGCCGGCCTCGTCGTTCGCGAGCACGTCGACGACGACGGGTGCGCCCTGGCGGCCCGTGCCGAGGTCGGGGCTCGCGATCGGCGCGACGGCGCCGATCGTCGCGCCGACCGTCGCGGTCGCCACGGTGCCGTTGGCGTCGGCGACGCGGTACGGCACGGGCGTGGCGTCGCCCGAGAACGTCGCAGCGGGCGTGAAGACCACGACGGGCGCGGCAGGCGTCGAGCGGTCGATCGTCCACACGCCCTGGCCGTCGACGACGAGGCGGTCGACGCCTGCACCGTCGGCATCCACGAGCTCGAGGGTCGCGGGTCGCAGCGGCACGCTCGGGTGACCGGCGGCGTCGTTCGCGAGCACGTCGATCGTCGCGGCGGCACCCTGGCGGGCGGCGCCGACGTCGTCCGTCGCGACGGGCAGCACGGCCGTGATGGTCACGCCGAGGGACGCGGTCGCGCGCGTGCCGTTGACGTCGGCCACGACGTAGCCCACCGGCGTCGCGTCGCCCCGGAACGTCGGCAGCGGCGTGAACACCACGCGCGGAGCGGCGGGGTCGTCGCGGTCGATCGACCAGGTGCCCTCGTCCTCGACCTCGCGGGTCGCGACGGGCTCGCCCGCGGCGTCGAGCAGCATGAGCGACGCCGGGTCGAGCGCGACGGCGGGGTCGCCGGCACGGTCGTTCGCGAGCGGGTCGATCCGCACGGGCGAACCCTGCAGAGCAGCGCCGGCGTCGTCGGCCGCCACCGGCGTCACGGCCGTGACCTCGGCGATGACGATCGCGGCCGTCGTCCAGGTGCCGTTGGCGTCGGCGACGGCGTACTGCACCGAGGCGCTGCCCGTGAAGGTCGGGTCGGTCGCGAACACGATGCGCGGCGTCGCACCGGCGCGGTCGATCGACCACGTGCCGACGCCGGGCACCGACACCTCGTCGACGCGGGCGCCGTTGGCGTCGAGCAGCGTGAGCGACGACGCGACGAGCGGCACCCCGGGTGCACCGGCGCGGTCGTTGTCGAGCGGCGAGACGGCGACGACGGCGCCCTGGCGGGCCTCGCCCTCGTCGTCGACGGCGATGGGCGTCACGGGCGTGACGCGCACGGCGACCTCGGCCGTGGCCGTCGCACCGTTGGCGTCGGCGATCCGGTAGGACACGGGCGTCGCGTCGCCTGCGAACGTCGCGAGCGGCTCGAACACGAGCCTCGGGGCCGCCGCATCCGTGCGGTCGATGCGCCAGGTGCCCTGGTCGGCCACGTCGAGCGTCGTCACGGCGTCGCCGGCCGCGTCGAGCAGCGTGAGCGTCGACGGGCGCAGCGCGATCGACGGGTGGCCCGCCTGATCGTTCGCGAGCACGAGGATCGTCGCCGAGCGCCCCTGCGTCGTCGTGGCCTCGTCGTCGGTCGCGACGGGCGTCACGGCGGTCGAGGTCGGCGTGAAGGTCGCCTCCACGGCCGTGCCGTTGGCGTCGGCGACGCGGTAGGCGACGGGCGTCGCGGCGCCGGTGTGGTCGGCCTCGGGCGTGAAGACGATGCGGGGGCCGCCCATGGCGTCGCGGTCGATGGCGTAGCGGCCCTCGCCGGCGACGACGAGCACGTCGACGGGTGCGCCGGCGGCGGTCAGCAGCGTGAGCGTCGACGGCACGAGGGGCACCTCGGTGCGACCGGGCACGTCGTTCGCGAGCGGTGCGATCGAGACGGGCGCGCCCTGCAGGCCGGACGCGACGTCGTCGACCGCCACGGGGGCGACGGCGGCGACCGCGACGACGATCTCGGCGCGCGCGAGCGTGCCGTTCGCGTCGGCGACGCGGTACTCGACGGGGGCCGCGTCGCCGCGGAACCCCGCGGCGGGCGCGAACCGCACGACCGGCAGGTCGTCATCGCCGAGCTCGATCGTCCACGTGCCCTCGTCGAGCACGAAGATGCGGTCGGTCGGCTCGCCGTCGGCGTCGAGCAGCGTGAGCGTCGACGGCACGAGCGGCACGTCGGGGTGGCCGGCGGCGTCGTTCGCGAGCACGTCGACGGTCATCGGCGCGCCCTGGTAGGTCTGGCCGCGGTCGGCCTCGGCCGTGGGCGTGACGGCGACGATCGTCGCAGCGATCGACGAGCTCGTGCGCGTGCCGTTGGCGTCGCGCACCTCGTACTCGATCGTCGCGGTGCCGCTGTAGTCGGCCTCGGGGGCGAACGTGACGGTGGGGCCTCCGGCGCCGGCGCGGTCGATCGACCAGGTGCCGACACCCGGCACCACGACGCGTGCGATGGGCTCGCCGTCCGCGTCGAGCAGCAGGAGCGAGTCGGCGTCGAGCGGCACCTCGTCGAGGCCCGCGACGTCGTTGGCGAGCGGCGAGACCGTGACGGGCGCGCCCTGGCGGGCGGTGCCTGCGTCGGCGACGGCGACGGGTGCGACGCCCGTGATCGTCGCGGCGAAGCCGGCCTCGACGGTCGTGCCGTTCTCGTCGGCGACGCGGTAGCGCACGGCGTCCGCGGTGCCCGTGAAGCCGGGCAGCGGCGTGAACACGATGCGCGGACCGCCCTCGGCGTCCAGCTCGAGCGCGTACGTGCCCGCATCCGCGATCGTCACGCTCGGCGCGTCCGCGCCGTCCGCGTCGAGCAGCGTGAGCGTCGAGGGCACGAGCGGCACGTCGGGGTGGCCGGCCGCGTCGTTCGCGAGCGGTGCGACGGATGCGCGCGCACCCTGTCGCGCGGCGGCCTCGTCGTCGTTGGCGACGGGCACGACGGGAGCGACGCGCACGCCGACGGTCGAGGCCGCCGTCGTGCTGTTCGCGTCGGCGACGCGGTACGCGACGGTCGTCGCGGGACCCGCGAAGCCGAGCTCGGGTGCGAAGCGCACGACGGGGGCGGCCTCGACGGTGCGGTCGACGGTCCACGTGCCCTCGCCCGTCACGACGAGCTCGTCGACGGCGGTCTCGCCGTCGAGCAGCGTCAGGGTCGACGGCACGAGGGGCACGTCGGGGTCGCCCGCGGCGTCGTTCGCGACGACGTCGATCGTCACGGGAGCGCCCTGGCGGGTGCCGGCGGAGTTGGGGTTCGCGACGGGCAGCACGGCGCCGATCGTGGCCGTCGCGGTCGACGTCGCGGGGGTGCCGTTGGCGTCGGCGACGCGGTAGGCGACGGTCGACTGGCCGACGAAGCCGGGCAGCGGCGCGAAGACGAGCACGGGGGCGTCGACGTCGGCGCGGTCGACGGTCCAGGTGCCCTGCCCCTCGATCTCGAGCTCGTCGACGGCGGTCTCGCCATCGAGCAGCGAGAGCGATGCGGGCGCGAGCGGCACGTCGGGGTGGCCGGCGACGTCGTTCTCGATGGCGTCGATCGTCACCGAGGCGCCCTGGCGGGCAGCGCCGCCGTCGGGAGCGGCCGTCGGGGTCACGGCGTCGATCGTCACGTCGACGACGGCGGATGCGTGCGTGCCGTTGTCGTCGGAGACGCGGTACGCGATGGGGCTGGCATCGCCCGTGAAGCCGGGCAGCGGTGCGAAGACGAGGTACGGGCCGCCCGCGGTGGTGCGGTCGATCGTCCACGTGCCCTCGTCGGCGACCTCGATGCGGTCCACGGGGGCGCCGTCGACGAGCAGCGTGAGCGTGGCGGGGTCGAGCGGCACCTCGTCGAGCCCGGCGACGTCGTTCGCGAGCACCGCGATCGACACGGGCGCGCCCTGGCGGCCGGTGGCGGCGTCGGGGTCGGCGACGGGGGTCACGGCGAGCGACGTCGGCGTGAACGTCGCGCTCGTGCGGGTGCCGTTGGCGTCGGCGACGCGGTAGGTCACCGGCGTCGCGGCGCCGACCCACGCGTCGAGCGGCGTGAAGACGATGCGGGGGCCGCCCTCGGCGTCGGCATCGATCTCGTAGGTGCCCTGGCCGTCGATCGCGACGGTCGCGGCCGGCTGGCCGTCGGCGCCGAGCAGCTCGAGCGTCTCGGGGTCGAGCGGCACGTCG
The DNA here is from genome assembly GCF_007679035.1 of Agrococcus jejuensis. Taxonomy (GTDB): domain Bacteria; phylum Actinomycetota; class Actinomycetes; order Actinomycetales; family Microbacteriaceae; genus Agrococcus; species Agrococcus jejuensis_A. Next base: position 367,589 of record NZ_VEFR01000002.1, read on the forward strand.
TCGCGGCCCGCCGCATCGTTCGCGAGGGGTGCGACCGAGACGGGAGCGCCCTGGCGGGCGGAGGCGACGTCGGCGGTCGCGACGGGCGTCACGGCCTCGACGACCGCGGTGACGGTCGCGATCGCGACGGTGCCGTTGGCGTCGGCGACGCCGTAGCGCGCGGGCGTCGCGGTGCCCCGGAAGGACGGCTCCGGGGTGAACGCGATGCGCGGCATCGTGGCGTCGGCGACCACGGCGTACGTGCCCTGGCCCGCGACGGTCACGGTCGCGACGGGGGTGCCGGCGTCGTCGACGAGCGTGAGCGTCGTCGGGTCGAGCGGCACGTCGTCGAGGCCGGCCGCGTCGTTCGCGAGCGGTGCGACGGATGCGGTGGCACCCTGGCGCGAGGTGGCGACGTCGGGCCGCGCGATCGGCGTGACCGCGTCGATGATCGCGGTCGCGGTCGAGGTCGCGACGGTGCCGTTGGCGTCGGAGACGCGGTACGACACGGTCGAGGTGCTCGCGAACGAGGGCAGCGGTGCGAAGACGAGCACGGGGGCGTCCTCGTCGTCGCGGTCGACGCGCCACGTGCCCTGGCCGGCGATCTCGACCTCGTCGGCGGCGGCGCCCTCGGCGTCGACGAGCGTGAGGGTCGAGGCGACGATCGGCACGGCGGGGTGGCCGGCGTCGTCGTTCGCGACCGCGTCGATCGTCACGGTGGCGCCCTGACGGGCCTCGCCCGCGTCGGCGACGGCGATGGGCGTGACGGCTGCGATCGTGGCGGTGACCTGCGCGGTCGCCGTCGTGCCGTTGGCGTCGGCGACGACGTACGTCACGGCGTCGGGCGTGCCGACGTAGGTCGCGACGGGCGTGAAGACGATGCGCGGCGCCACGAGGTTGGCGCGGTCGATCGTCCAGGTGCCGACGCCGTCGACCTCGATGCTCGTGACGGGGGCGCCGTCGACGAGCAGGCGCACGGATGCGGGGTCGAGCGCGACGTCGGGGTGGCCGGCGGCGTCGTTCGTGAGCACGGCGACCGAGGCTGCGGCGCCCTGGCGGGCGGTGGCGGCATCGTCGGTCGCGGTGGGCGTGACGGCGACGAGCGTGGCGGTCGCGGTCGACGTCGCGACGGTGCCGTTGGCGTCGGCGACGCGGTAGGCGACGGTCGACGAGCCCGCGTACGTGGGCAGCGGCGTGAAGACGAGCACGGGCGCGCTCTCGGTGCGGCGGTCGACGGTCCAGGCTCCCTGGCCGTCGATCACGAGCTCGTCGACCGCAGCCTCGCCGTCGAGCAGCATGAGCGTCGGGCGGGCGAGCGGCACGTCGGCGGCGCCGGCGCGGTCGTTCGCGAGCGCGTCGATCGTGACCGTCGTGCCCTGGTGGGCCTCGCCGACGTCCGGCGTCGCGACGGGCGTGACGGCACCGATCGTCGGGGTGACGGTCGCGGTCGTTGTCGTGCCGTTGGCGTCGGCGACGCGATAGGTCACGGGCGCGGCCGTGCCGACGAACGACGGTGCGGGGGTGAACTCGACGCGCGGAGCCGCGGCCGTCGAGGCGTCGATGGCGTACGTGCCACCGACGACGCGCACGGTCGTCGCCGGTGCGCCGGTGCCGTCGAGCAGCGTGAGCGTCGAGGGCACGAGACGCACGTCGGGGTGGCCGGCGCGGTCGTTGGCGAGCACGGCGACGGAGGCCGGGGCGCCCTGTCGTGCGGAGGCGACGTCGGGGTTGGCGGTGGGCGTCACGGCGTCGATCGTCGCGGCGACGGCTGCCGTGGCCCGGGTGCCGTTGGCGTCGGCGATCGAGTAGTCGACGGGCGTGGCCTCGCCGACGAAGCCGGGCAGCGGCGTGAACACGACCCGCGGGGCGGATGCGGTGGCGCGGTCGATCGTCCAGGTGCCCTGGCCGTCGACGACGAGCTCGGTGACGAGCGCGCTGCCCGCGCCGACGAGGCGCAGGGAGGCGGGGTCGAGGGGCACGGCCCGGTCGCCGGCGACGTCGTTGGCGAGCACGGGCAGCGACACGGGCGCGCCCTGGCGTGCCGAGCCCTCGTCGGCGTTGGCGACCGGCGTGACGGCCGTCAGCGTCGGCGTGAACGTCGCGGTCGTCGCCGTGCCGTTGGCGTCGGCGACGCGGTACGCGACGCCGGTCGCGGTGCCGACGAAGGCGGGCAGCGGCGTGAAGGCGATGCGGGGGCCGCCGGCGGCGGCGCGGTCGAGCGCGTACGTGCCCTGGTCCGCGACGACGAGCACGTCGACGGCGGTCGTGCCGTCGAGCAGCGTGATCGAGCCGGGCTCGAGCGCGACGGCGGCGTCGCCGGGCACGTCGTTCGCGAGCGGTGCGACGGCGACGGTCGAGCCCTGTCGGCCGGTCGCGGCGTCGTCGGCGGCGATGGGCGTCACGGCCGTGAGGGTCGCGGCGTACGTCGCGCTCGTCGTGGTGCCGTTGGCGTCGGCGACGCGGTAGGCCACGGCGTCGGCGGTGCCGACGTACGTCGTCTCGGGCGTGAAGACGATGCGGGGTCCGCCCTCCCCTCCGCGCTCGATGGCGTAGGTGCCCTGCCCGGGCACGCGCAGCGAGTCGACGGCAGCCGTGCCGTCGAGCAGCGTGAGCGTGTCGGCGTCGAGCTGCACGTCGGCGTGGCCGGGGATGTCGTTGCGCAGCGGCTCGACGGCGACGGCTGCGCCCTGGCGACCCGTGGCGGCGTCGTCGATCGCCACGGGCGTCACGGCCGTGAGGGTCGGCGTCGCGGTCGACGTCGTGCGCGTGCCGTTGGCGTCGGCGACCGAGTAGGTGACGGACGCGGCGGTGCCGACGAAGGTCGCGTCGGGCGTGAAGACGACGCGCGGCGCGGCGGCGTTCGTCGCGTCGATCGCGTAGGAGCCTCCGGTGACCGCGACGGTCGTCGCGGGGGCGCCCTGGGCGTCGAGCAGCTGGAGCGTGCCGGGTCGCAGCGCGACGGCGGGGTCGCCGGCGAGATCGTTGGCGAGCACCGCCATCGAGACCCGCGCACCCTGGCGCGCGGTGCCGGCGTCGGGGTTGGCGACGGGCCGCACGGCCGAGAGGGTCGGGCGGAAGGTCGCGGTCGTCGTCGTGCCGTTGGCGTCGGCGACGCGGTAGGTCACGACGGTGGCGTTGCCGGTGAAGGTCGACACGGGCGTGAACACGATGCGCGGGCCGCCCTGGGCGCCGCGGTCGAGCGCGTACGTGCCCTGGCCGGCGACGACGACCTCGTCGACGACGGTCGTGCCGTCGAGCAGCGAGAGGGTCGCGGGGTCGAGCGGCACGTCGGGGTGGCCGGCGTCGTCGTTGTCCAGCGGAGCGACCGATGCGACGGCGCCCTGGCGCGCGGTGGCGAAGTCGTCGTCGGCGCTCGGCGTGACGGGGGCGATGGTCGCGGTGATGGTCGTGGTGGCGACCGTGCCGTTCTGGTCGCGCACCTCGTAGTCGATCGAGGCGTCGCCCGTGAATCCGCGCTCGGGCGCGAAGGTCACGGTGGGCGCGGCGGGGTCGGTGCGATCGACGGTCCAGCGGCCGACGCCGGCGACGACGAGCTCGGCGACGGGCTGACCGTCGTCGTCGAGCAGCGTGAACGACTCGGGGTCGAGCGGCACGTCGTCGATGCCGGGCGCGTCGTTCTCGAGGGGCGCGACCGTGACCGATGCGCCCTGGCGCGCTGCGCCGCCGTCGCGGGCGGCGACGGGCTGCACGCCCGAGATCGTGGGCGTGAAGCGCGCGGTCGTCGTGGTGCCGTTGGCGTCGGCGACGCGGTAGCGCACGGGATCGGCGGGGCCGACGAACGATGCGAGCGGCGTGAAGACGATCGTGGGCACGCCGGCGACCTGCTCGATGCGGTACGAGCCTGCGGCGACGTCGACGATCGTCGCGGGCTGGTCGTTCGCGTCGAGCAGCTCGAGCGTCTCGGGGTCGAGCGGCACGTCCGGGTGTCCGGCGGCGTCGTTCGCGAGCGGCGCGACGGATGCCTCAGCACCCTGACGCGCGGCGGCCTGGTCGTCGGCGGCGACGGGCGTGACCGCCTCGAGCATCGCGGTGGCGCGCGCGGTCGTGACGGTGCCGTTGGCGTCGGCGACGGCGTAGGTCACGCGCGAGGTCGCACCGCCGAACGACGGCAGCGGGGTGAAGACGAGCACCGGCGCGGCGGCGACGGACCGGTCGACGCGCCACGTGCCGCGATCCTGGACCACGAGCTCGTCGACGTCGTTGCCGGCGCCGTCCCGCAGCGTGAGCGTGGACTGCACGAGCGGCACGTCGGGGTGGCCGGCCTGGTCGTTGGCGACGGCGTCGATGCGCACGGGAAGGCCCTGGCGCTCCGACTGGCGGTCGTTCGTCGCCACGGGCACGACGGACGTGATCGTCGGCGTGAACGTCGACGAGGTGCGCGTGCCGTTGGCGTCGGCGACCGAGTAGGTCACGGGTGCGGCCTCGCCGGTGAACGATGCGGCAGGCGAGAAGACGATGCGCGGCGCGGTCTCGGATGCCTCGATCGCGTAGCGGCCGCCGTCGACGTCGACGGTCGTCGCCGGCTGGCCCGCGGTGTCGAGCAGCACGAGCGTCGAGGGCACGAGCGGCACGTCGGCGAGGCCCGGGCGATCGTTCGCGAGCGGCGCGACGGATGCGGGCGCACCCTGGCGCGCGGCGGCGACGTCGGGCGTCGCGGTGGGCGTGACCGCCGTGATGGTCGCGGTCGCGACCGAGGTCGCAGCGGTGCCGTTGGCGTCGAGCACGCGGTAGGCGACCGGCTCGGTGGTGCCGACGAAGGAGGGCTGCGGCGTGAAGACGAGCACGGGCGCCTCGGCGGTGGTGCGGTCGACGCGCCATGCACCGACGACGGTGACGACCTCGTCGGTCGCCGCTCCGGCGCCGTCGAGCAGCGCGAGCGTCGCGGGTGCGAGCGGCACGTCGGCGTGGCCGGCGAGGTCGTTCGCGACGGCGTCGATGCGCACCGGGGCGCCCTGGCGCGCGGAGGCCCAGTCGGCCTGGGCCGTCGGGGTCACGGCGTCGATCGTCGGGGTGACGGTCGCGGTCGTCGTCGTGCCGTTGGCGTCGGCGACGCGGTACGTCACGGGGGTCGCCTGCCCCGTGAACGACGGGATGGGCGTGAACTCGACGCGGGGGGCAGCGGCGTCGGCGCGCGTGATGGCGTAGGTGCCCTGGCCGTCGATCGTCACCGTCGCCGCGGGCTGGCCGTCGGCGCCGAGCAGCTCGAGCGTCGTGGGGCGCAGCGGCACGTCGGGGTGGCCGCTCGCGTCGTTCGCGAGCACGGCGACGGATGCGGGAGCGCCCTGACGGCCGGCGGCGACGTCGTCGGCGGCGAGCGGCGTGACCGCCGTGATCGTCGCGACGGCGGTCGAGGCGGCCTGGGTGCCGTTGGCGTCGAGCACCCGGTACGGGGCCGCGGTCGTGAGACCCGAGAAGCCGGGCAGCGGCGCGAAGACGAGCTCGGGGCCGCCGTCGGCGTCGAGGTCGACCGTCCAGGTGCCCTCGTCGGCGACGACGAGCTCGGTGACGGGCGTCGCGCCCGAGAGCAGGCGCAGCGTGGCGGGCTGGAGCGGCACGTCGGGGTCGCCGGCCTCGTCGTTGGCGAGCGCGTCGATGCGCACGGTCTCGCCCTGGCGGCCGTCGCCGGCGTCGGGGGCCGCGGTGGGCGTGACGGCCGTGAGGATGGCGCGGGCGGTGGCGTCGGCGGGCGTGCCGTTGTCGTCGCGCACGCGGTAGTCGACGGCGGCGGTGCCGACGAAGCCGGCGAGCGGCGTGAAGACGAGGCTCGCGGTGGCGCGGTCGATGGTCCAGGTGCCCTGGCCGTCGACGACGATCTCCGACACCTCGGCGTCGCCGTCGAGCAGCACGAGCGACGCGTCGTCGAGCGGCACGTCGGCGTCGCCGGGCTCGTCGTTCGCGAGCGCGTCGATCACGACGGTGGCGCCCTGGCGGGCCGTGCCCTCGTCGTCGATGGCGACGGGCGTCACGGCGCCGATCGTGGCGATGGCGGTCGAGGTGGCCTGCGTGCCGTTCTCGTCGAGCACGCGGTAGGCGACGGCAGCCGTCGCGCCGGTGAAGGTCGCGAGGGGCGTGAAGACGAGCACGGGCTCGGCGCCGTCGCGGTCGACCGTCCAGGTGCCCTCGTTCGGCACGACGATCTCGTCGACGGGGGCGCCGTCGGCGAGCAGCGCGAGGGACGTGGGCCGCAGCGGCACGTCGGCGTCGCCGGCCTCGTCGTTGGCGAGGGCGTCGATCGTCGCGGGCGCGCCCTGTCGGGCGGAGCCGGCGTCGGGTCGCGCGATCGGCGTGACGGCGCCGATCGTCGGCGTGAATCGGGCGGTGGCGGTCGTGCCGTTGGCGTCGGCGACGCGGTAGGTCACGGGCGCGGCCTCGCCGGCGAAGGCGGCGTCGGGCGTGAAGACGATGCGCGGCTGCGCGCCGTCGACGATCGCGTACGAGCCGCCGGCGACCGTCACGGTCTCGGCGGGGGCGCCGTTCGCGTCGAGCAGCTCGAGCGTGTCGGCGACGAGGGGCACGTCGGCGTCGCCTGCGAGGTCGTTGGCGAGCGGTGCGACGGATGCGGGCGCGCCCTGGCGCGCGCTGGCGACGTCGTCGACGGCGACGGGCGTCACGGCGCCGATCGTCACGGTGACGACCGCGGTCGTCGTGGTGCCGTTCGCGTCGGCGACGCGGTAGGTCACGGCGGTCGGCGTGCCCACGTACGAGGCGAGGGGCGTGAACACGACGCGCGGCGCCGACGCCGTGCGGGTGTCGAGCGCGTATGTGCCCGCGCCGTCGACGCGCACGGAGGTCGCGGGCTGCCCTGCCGCGTCGAGCAGCGTCACGGAGCCGGGTGCGAGCGGCACGTCGGGGTGGCCGGCGACGTCGTTGGCGAGCACGGCGACGGATGCGGCAGCACCCTGGCGCGCGCTGGCGACGTCGTCGACGGCGTCGGGCACGACGGCCTCGATCGTGGGGGTGACGGTCGCGGTCGTGGTGGTGCCGTTGGCGTCGGCGACGCGGTAGGTCACGGCGGTCGCGGTGCCCGCGAAGCTCGGGATCGGCGTGAAGACCACGCGCGGAGCAGCTGCGTCGGCGCGGGTGATCGCGTACGTGCCCTGGCCGGCGACGACGACCTCGGTCGTCTCGGCGCCCGTGCCGTCGAGCAGGCGCAACGTGTCGGGGCGCAGCGGCACGGCGGCGTCGCCGGCGGCGTCGTTCGCGAGCACGGCGACGGATGCCGCGGCACCCTGGCGCGCCGACGCCGTGTCGTTCGCGGCGACGGGCGTCACGGCCGTGATGGTCGGCGTGAAGGTCGAGGTCGCCGTCGTGCCGTTGGCGTCGGCGACGCGGTAGGTCGCGGGCGTCGCGGTGCCGGTGAAGGCGGGCGCCGGTGCGAAGACGAGCACGGGGCTCGCGGCGACGCTGCGGTCGACGCGGTAGCTGCCCTGACCGGGCACGAGCAGCAGGTCGACGGCGGCGTCGTTCGCGCCGACGAGCGTGAGCGACGAGCGCACGAGGGCGACGTCGACGTGGCCGCGAGCGTCGTTGGCGACGGCGTCGACCCGGACCTCGGCGCCCTGGCGCGCGGAGCCCGCGTCGGGGTTGGCGACGGGGGTCACGGCGGCGACGGTGATGCGGATGCTCGCGGTCGCGGTGGTGCCGTTGGCGTCGGCGACGCGGTAGGGCACGGGGGTCGCGACGCCCGTGAAGCCGGGCAGCGGCGTGAAGGTCACGATGGCGCGGCCGTTGGCGGCGAACGAGAGCGCGTAGGTGCCCTGGCCCGAGATGGTGCGCTCGGCGGTCGCCTGGCCCGTGGGCGTGAGCAGCGTCACCGACGAGTCGACGAGCGGCACGGCGGGGTCGCCGGCGGCGTCGTTGCCGATGGGCACGACGGCGACCGCGCCTCCCTGGCGCGTGGTGGCCGAGTCGTCGGTCGCGGTCGGCGTGACGGGCGTGATCGTGGACGTCACGGTGGCGTCGGCGGTCGTGCCGTTGGCGTCGGCGATGCGGTAGCGCTGCGCCGTGGCCTCGCCCGTGAACGCAGGCAGGGGCGTGAAGACGATGCGCGGCGCGCTCGCCGTCGACCGGTCGATCGTCCAGGTCCCCTGGGTCGCGACCGTGATCGTCGTCGCGAGCTGCCCGTTGCCGTCGACGAGGCGCAGCGACGCGGGGTCGAGCGGCACGCCGGCGTCGCCGGCGGCGTCGTTGGCGAGCACGGCGACGGATGCGGGGGCACCCTGGCGCGCCGACGTCGTGTCGTTCGCCGCGGTCGGCGTCACGGGCGTGATCGTCGGCGTGATCGTGGAGGTCGCGACGGTGCCGTTCGCGTCGGCGACGCGGTAGGTCGCCGCGTTCGCCTGGCCGGTGAACGCGGGCAGCGGCGTGAAGCGCACGACGGGCATCGACGGCGTCGAGCGGTCGACGCGGTAGGTGCCCTGGCCCGCGACGACCACCTCGTCGACGGAGGCGCCGTTCGCGCCGACGAGCGCGAGCGTCGTGGGCTGGAGCGGGCGGCGCGCGTCGCCGGCGGCGTCGTTGCCGAGCGGTGCGACGGCCACGGCGGCCCCCTGGCGCGCGGTGCCGGCGTCGGGGTTGGCGACGGGCGTCACGGCCGTGAGCGTGGGCGTGTAGGCGGCGGTCGTCGTCGTGCCGTTCGCGTCGGCGACGCGGTACGAGACGGGCGTCGCGGAGCCGACGAACGTCGGCTCGGGCGTGAAGACGATGCGCGGGCTCGACGGCGTCGAGCGGTCGACCGTGTACGTGCCCTGGCCCGCGACGACGACCTGGTCGGTCGCCTGGCCGCCCGAGAGCAGCGTGAGCGTGCCCGGGGTGAGCGGCACGGCGGCGTTGCCGGCCTGGTCGTTGGCCAGCGGTGCGACCGACAGCGCGATGCCCTGCGCGCCGGTGGCGGCGTCGTTCGCGGCGACGGGCGTCACGCGCACGAACGTGGGCGTGAACGTGGTCGTCGCGGCGGTGCCGTTGGCGTCGGCGACGCGGTACGAGACGGATGCGGGCGTGCCGATGAAGGTGCGGTCGGGCGTGAACGTGATGGTCGTGCCGCTCAGCGCGTAGGTGCCGCCGGTGACGGCGAGCGAGGTGACGGCCTGGCCGGAGCCGTTCAGCAGCGTGAGGGTCGACGGCGCGAGCGGCACGTTCGGGTTGCCCGGTGCGTCGTTGGCGAGCGGCTGCGTCGACTGCGCGACGCCCTGCGGACCCGTGGTGGTGTCCGGCTGCAGCGCGGGGTTCACCGCCGTGACGGTCACGGCGAGCGTCGTGCGGCGGTGGTTGCCCTGTCCGTCCTCGACGTCGTAGGTGACGGGCGTCGCGGCGCCGCGGAAGGCGGCGAGGGGCGTGAAGACGACCTGGCCGTTCTGCACGGCGTACGTGCCCTGGCCCGAGACCGTGATGGAGCTGGCGAGCTGACCGGTCGAGGGGTCGACGAGGCGCAGCGTCGCGGGCACGACGTCGGTCGCGTCGTTCGCGAGCACGGCCACGGTCTGCGCGAGGCCCTGCGCGCCGGTCGACGCGTCGGGGCTCACGCCCGTCTGCACCGTCGCGGTCCACGTCGCGGTCGTCGTCGTGCCGTTGGCGTCGGCGACGCGGTACGGTGCCGCGGTGGCCACGCCCGTGAAGCCGGGCAGCGGCTGGAAGGTCAGCTGGCCGTCGACGACGCGCCAGGTGCCCTGGGATCCGACGGTGAGCGCGGTGACGGCGGTGGTGCCCGAGAGCAGCGTGAGCGTGGAGCGCACGAGCGGCACGGCGGCGTTGCCGGCCTGGTCGTTCGCGAGCGGGTCGATGCGCTGCAGCGCACCCTGCGCGCCCTGCGACACGTCGTTCGCGGCGGTGGGCGTCACGGCGGTCGTCGTCGCCGTGTAGGTCGAGGTCGCCGAGGTGCCATTCGCGTTCGTCACGCGGTAGGTGGCGCTCGGCGCCGTGCCCACGAAGGTGCTCGTGGGCGTGAAGACGAGGGTCGAGCCGCTCACCGAGTAGGTGCCACCCGTGACGGCGAGCGTCGAGACCGCCTGGCCGGAGCCGTTCAGCAGCGTGAGCGCCGACGCGTTCCAGCCGATGCTCGCGTTGCCCGTGGAGTCGTTCGCGTACGGGTTCACCGACTGGGCGACGCCCTGCGGACCCGTCGTGGCATCCGCGTTCGCCGCCGGGGTGACGGGCGTGACGGTCGCGGCGATCGTCGCCTGCACGACCGTGCCCGCGGTGGTGCCGACGCGGTAGTCGATCTGGGTCGCGGCGCCCGTGAAGCTCGCGACGGGCGTGAAGACCACGGTGGTGCCGTTGACCGACCAGGTGCCCTGGCCCGAGACGGCGTACGACGTGACGGAGGCGCCCGTGGTGGGGTGCACGAGGCGCAGCGTCGAGCCGTCGAGCGTGACGCCCTGCGCGCCGTCGTTGGCGAGCACGGCGATGGTCTGGGCGACGCCCTGCGGTCCCGTCGACGCGTCGTCGACGGCGACCTGCGTCACGGTGGGCGTGTACCGGGCGGTCGCGGTGACGCCGCGCGAGTCGGCCACCTGGTAGCGCACGCCGGAGGCCTGGCCGACGAAGTCGGCGACGGGTGCGAACGCGATCGCTCCCGTCGACGTGTCGACCGTGTACGTGCCCTGGCCGGCGACGGCGAGCGACGTGACGGCGGACGTGCCGTCGAGGATGCGCACGGTCGACGGCACGAGCGGCACGGAGGCGACGCCGGGGGCGTCGTTCGAGAGCACGGCGGCGGTCTGCGTCGCGCCCTGGGCGCCGGTCGTGGCGTCGTCGCTCGCCGTGGGCGCGGCGGGCGCCGAGACGGTGACGGTGAGGGTCGCGGTCGTCGAGCGGCCCGCCTCGTCGGTGACGCGGTACGTGAGGGCGGGGGCGGTGCCGACGTAGCCGGCGGCGGGCGTGAAGGTGATGGCGCCGTCGGAGGTGCGCACGGTGAAGGTGCCCTGCGCCGTCGTGAGGGTCTGGACCCAGCTCGAGCCGGACTGCAGGCGCACGCTCGAGGGCACGAAGGCGACGCCGCCCGTCGTGTCGTTGTCGAGCACGGCCACGGTCGTGGCCGTCTCGAACGCGGTCGTGCGCGCGTCGTTCGCGGCCGACGGCTGCGGCACGGTGAGCGTGACGGCGTGGTCCTCGACCTCGCCTCGCTGCACGACGCCCGCGGGGTTCGCGACCATGGCGGCGGTCGTGCCGATGCGCAGGCGCGCGTAGGTCGGCGATGCGCTCGTCGCGCTCACGGCGTCGTCGGGCACGGTCCACGTGAGCGACGCCGAGCCGCTGGTGCATGTGGCCGTGGCGCGCTCGTCGCCGTCGAACGAGCCGTTGCCGTCGAAGTCGATCCACGCTGCGACGCTGTTCGTGCTCGACGTCGCGGCGGCGCACGACACGGGCACCGTGACGCTCTGACGCGGTGCGACCGTGAGCGCGAAGCCCGCCGACAGCGCATCCTCGTCGTCGAGCCCGTTCTGGTCGTCGCCGACGGCGCCGGCGGTCGTGAAGGGCCCGGTCTCGGCATCGACGAGGCTGCCGAGGCGCGGCGTCGACTGCTGGCGCGTCGCGAGGGCGAAGGACGACGCGCTCACGTTCGTCGCGGTCGTCGAGACGGTGCCTCCCGAGAACGTGCTCACGAGCCCGTGCGTCGCCGTGCCGTAGGACGCAGGCGCATCGCTGTGGTCGAACGACGCCACGACGCCGAACGCAGCGGCCTGGATGCCGCCACCGAACAGGCGCACGCCCGTGATCGACGTGGCGCCCTCGGCCATCGCGACGACGACGTTCGTGCCCGAGCCGCACTCGCCGTTCGACGTCAGCGTGAGCTGGTTGGCCGTCGTGCTGCGCTGCGCGGTGACGTTGAAGCTCGGGCACACGCCGGCGGGCGTGCGGTCGAGGATGCGCCACGTGGCGCCCGAGGCGATGGTGCCGCGGATGCTCTCGCCCGACGCGAGGCTCTCGGCGTCCGCCATGACGAGGCCGTCGAGCGGGTAGGCGACGCCGCCGAGCGTCGCCGAGCAGGCGACGTCGAACTGCGAGGTGGCGCCGGTCTGCGTCGCGAGGCCGATCGACCCCGTGCCGGGGTAGAGGTTGTCGAGGTAGTCGCCGCTGTAGGAGCCGGGCGTGTACGGCGAGAGGATCTGGCCGGCGGTGTTGCGCTGCGTGTCACGAGCGAGGTTCGAGAGGGTGCACGTCGTGACGAATGGCTGACCGTTGACCTGCACGGTGTTCGTCTGCGTCGCGCCCGAGTTCGCGATGGTGCCCGACCACTGGAACCAGTTGATCTCCGCGGGCAGCGCTCCGGTGCCACCCGTGGCGTACGCCGCCTGCGCCGGCGCGGGCGCGGTGACGAGCGGTGCCGCGAGGGCTCCGAGCAGCACGGCCACGAGTCCGACGAGGAGCCCATGGCGGAGCTTGCTGGGGCGCTGGCGGCGTGAGAGCACGGCGAGGAGACCTCTCGGAGGGCATGACTGCAGGGATTGCGACGAGCGCAGAGATGCTCCGGCGGCACTGATTCCGTAGCGTCACGATCCTATGCGTCCGCACCGCACATTCGTGAGGAATTGTCAACGGCATTGACGCTTCCGCCCGAGGCTCATGCGGCGTGCCCTTGTACCCCGGTGAGTCGAGGACACTTCATGTATTTCGCTCGTCCACGGAACGGGGTACAGGATCGGCGTGTCGCACGCCGACGCGCGGCCAGGTCGTTCGATCGACGTACGAGACGCCTGACGCGGCACGACGCTTCGATGGCCTCCCGACGCGAGGGGGCCACCGACGCCCGCCCTCGGCGAGGGTCAGCGGCCCCTGCCGCGTCGCGATCGCGGCCGGCTCGTCGGCGGCGGTCGGGTCGAGCACGGCATCCCCGCGGCGGTCGTCGACGACGACCGCCGCTGCGGTCATCGCGCGTCGGAGGCCTCGTGGCCCGCCGGGGGCTGCTCGCCACCCAGGATCGACGACGCAGCGGCGGCGACTCCCGAGTCGCCGGCCGACCGGCGCTGCGCACCCGCGACGGCGGAGCCCGCGGCGTTGCCCTGAGCCGTGGCGTTGATGACCTGCTGCAGGTCGATGCCCGTGGCGTCCTTCATCATCGTCGTCATGGAGGCGATGTTGCCCACCATGTCCGCCGTGAGCTTGTTCGTGCCGTCGGCCGAGACGACCGTGATGTTCGACGAGGCGTAGGCCTTCGCGAACGCCTCGGCGACCTCGGGCAGGCGCTCGAGCAGCTCCTGCGCGAGCACGAACTGGCTGTTCTCGGCGAGGGCGGCGGCGCGAGCGGCGATGGCGTCGCCCTCTGCGCGACCGCGGGCCGAGATCGCCTCGGCCTCGGCGCGACCCTTGGCGGCGACGGCCACGGCCTCGGCCTCGCCCTCTGCCTTCTGCGCCTCGGCGGCAGCGATGCGCGACGTGCGCTGGGCGTTGCCTCGCGCCTCGGTCACGCTGGCCTCGGCGACACCCTCGGCCTTCTGCGCCTCGGCACGAGCCTCGCGGGCTGCACGGTCGGCGTTCGCCTCGGTCGACTTCGCGACGGCGTTCGCCTCGGCCGTGATGCGGATGCGGTAGGCCTCGGCGTCGGCGACCTTGCGCACCTCGGCGTTCAGCGTCTGCTCCTTGAGCTCGGCTTCGCGCTGGGCGGTGATCTCCTCCTGCTGCACGATCGCCTGACGCTGCACGGCATCCTCGAGCGGCTTCGCCGCGTTCGCCTGCGCGAGCGCCTTGTCGGTCTCGGCCTGCACGGCCGCCTCCTGCAGCTGCAGCACGCGGTTGGCCTCGAGGATCTGCTTCTTCGCCTCGATCGACGCCTGCTCGGCCGCCTTCTGCGCCTCGGTGTTCGCGATCGCGGCCGCACGCTGCACGGCCGCCGACTCGGGCACGCCGAGGTTCGCGATGTAGTTCTGGGTGTCGTTGATCTCCTGGATCTGCAGGGTGTCGACGTTGAGGCCCTGCTTCGTCAGCGCATCCTCGGCCGCCTGCAGCACCGCGTCGGCGAGCGCCTTGCGGTCGTGGATGATCTCGAGCACCGTGAGCGAGCCGATGATGCCGCGGAGCGAGCCCGAGAGCACCTCCTGCGTGGACGACTCGATCTCCTCCTGCTGCGAGAGGAATCGCTGGGCCGCGTGGCGGATCATCTCCTCGGAGCCACCGACCTTGATGACGGCGACGGCCTGCGCGTGGATCGTGATGCCGTTGCGGGTCTGCGCCGTCGTGTTGAACAGCAGTCGGCGCGAGCGCAGCGACATGCGGAAGTGCTTCTGCACGAACGGCATGACGAAGATGCCGCCACCCGTGACGACCTTCTGGCCCGAGAGGTCGGTGACCTCCTCGCCCTTGGCGTCGATGTACGTGCGGCCCTTGCGGCCCGTGACGATGATCGCCTCGTCGGGCTCCGCGATGCGGTAGCGGCGGATGGCGCCGAAGACGAGCAGCAGGAGGACGATGACGCCGAGTGCGATGAGCACGACGAGGCCGAGGTCGAGACCGAGCACGAGGGTCCTTCGTTTCGAGGGAGGGGATGCTCGCCCAACCTATGGAAGTCGTCTGGACGGCTCCTGGCCGGCGGCTCGACGATGCCTCGGCCGAGGACGGTCCCCCACCAGCGAGCGCCGTCCTCACGACCGTCGCGTGACGTGCGCCCTTCGAGCCCGGGCCGCTCAGTCCGAGTGCGTCGACGCCGGCAGCATGATGCCCTCGAACGGGGCGACGCCGGTCTCGTACGCCCGCTCGTCGTCCTGCGAGATCACGGTGCCGCCGATGAAGAGGCTGACGCCCGAGTCGGTCTCCGTCCACGCACCCTCGGGGGCCGTGTCGCGACGCACGTCCCAGATCGACACCCACACCCACATGGAGTCGCGCTCGGCCATCCCCGCCCACATCCACATCGCGTCGGGGTCGAGGGAGCCGAACTGCGCCACGACCTGCTCGTCGCGGTCGGCCTCGGTCTCGTAGTCGTAGGGCTCGCGCTCGTGATCCCAGACGATCGGTCCGTAGCCGAGGTCGGCGAGCTCGGCGCCGAGCGCAGCGGCCATCGCGGACCAGTCGGCATCGGCAGCGAGGCCGTCGCCGAGGTTCGTGGGCGAGTTGTAGACGCGGTGCAGCGTCGGCCCGCCGTAGCCGTTGCCGCCGCCGGTCGGCAGGACGTCGTCGGCGTTGCCCGTAGGCACCAGCGACCACTCGAGCTCGGGGACGACCGGCTCGACCGCGGCGGCGAGCGCGACGAGCTCCGCGTCGCCCACCGCCTCGACCTCCTCGGCGCGAGGCGCGGCGAGCACGGAGGCGGGGTCCTGGGAGGCGTCGGCCGGGTAGTCGGCCCAGTCGAGCACCACCTGGCTGCCGTCGTCGGCCGTGACCGTGGCCGTGGGGCTCGGAGGGTCGACGAGACGCTCGAGCATGACGGCACCGGTCGCGAGCCCGGCGACGACGATCGCGGCGACGCCGCCGATCGCGAGGGTGAGTCGGGTGGGAGCGCGCATCGCCTCGACGGTAGCCGCGCGCCCCTGGGAGGCGCGTCGTCCGCGCGGATGATCCCTCGGCGCCGCGTCGCGGTCGCGGACGACGCGCGACGAGCCAGGGCGACCGCGCCCTTGACCCCTCAGGCCCGCGTCACGTCGCGCTCGAGCGCCTCGAGCGTGCGCCCGCGCGACTCCGGCAGGCGCCAGAGCACGAAGGCGAGCGCGCACCCGCCGAGCACGGCGAAGCCGAAGAAGGTGCCCGAGATGCCGACGGAGGCGACGAGCGTCGGGAAGGCGAGCGCGAGCGCCGCGTTCGTGATCCAGTTCGCGAACGCGCCCACGCCGACGCCGAGCCCGCGCATCCGCATGGGGAAGATCTCCGACAGCGTGACCCAGAACGCCACGTTGAGGAACGTCTGCATGGCGCCGACGAACGCGACGACGAGCACGAGGATCACGATCGGCCGCGCGGGGTCGCCGGGCTGCAGCACGAGCGAGGCGACGCCGATGAGCACCTGGCAGATCGTGGTGAGCCCGAAGCCGAGCACGAACGTCGTGCGCCGGTTCACGCGGTCCATCATCCACAGCGCCACGATGCCGCCGAGCACGGCGATGACGCCGGGCGCGACGTTGGCGACGAGCGCCGCCTGACGCTCGAAGCCGGACTCCACGAGCACGGTCTGGCCGTAGTACATGATCGCGTTGATGCCCGTGACCTGCTGGCCGATGCCGAGGCCGATGCCCGTGAGCAGGATCGCCAGCAGGCGGCGGTCGCGCACGACGTCGGCCAGCGTGACCCGGTCCGCCTGGCGGAGGCGTGCGATGGCCTCGACGTCGGCGAGCTCGGCGGCGGCGCGCTCGGGCGTGCGGATGCGCTGCAGCACCGCGAGCGCCTCGTCGCGGCGGCCGTGGTCGACGAGCCAGCGGGGCGACTCCGGCATGCGCAGCATGCCGACGAACAGGGCGGCGGCGGGCAGGGCGCAGACGGCGAACATGATGCGCCACACGCCGTCGAGGTGACCGAGCTGCGCGCCGAGGATGGCGTTGACCACGAATGCCGCGAGCTGTCCCGAGACGATCGCGAGCTCGTTGCGGCCCGAGAGGGAGCCGCGGATCTCGTGCGGTGCGAGCTCGGCGAGGTAGACGGGCACGACCGTCGAGGCGCCGCCGACGGCGAGGCCCAGCGCCACGCGGCCGACCACGAGCACCTCGAGGCTCGGCGACGCCACGACCACGAGGGCGCCGACGAAGAAGAGCACCGCGAGCGCCACGATCGTCGTGCGGCGGCCGCGCGCATCCGACACGCGCCCGCCCACGAGCGCGCCGATCGCGGCGGCGAAGACGAGCGACGACGTGGCGATGCCCTGCGTCAGCGGCGTGAGGCCGAGCTCCTGCGTCATCGGCAGCAGCGCGCCGTTGATGACGCCCGTGTCGTAGCCGAACAGCAGCCCGCCGAGGCACGCGACGACCGCGACGAGGCCGAGCCTGCGTCGATGCGGTCCGTCGCCGAGCGGGGGCAGCGTGGCGGGGGCGCTCGGCGCGGTCATGGTCCTCCTCGATCCGACCCTCCATCCTGGCAGCGGATGGATGCGCCGGGCGCCCT
The DNA here is from genome assembly GCF_007679035.1 of Agrococcus jejuensis. Classification (GTDB taxonomy): domain Bacteria; phylum Actinomycetota; class Actinomycetes; order Actinomycetales; family Microbacteriaceae; genus Agrococcus; species Agrococcus jejuensis_A. The sequence goes on from NZ_VEFR01000002.1 coordinate 384,605, forward strand.
GCGCTACGACGTGCGTCGCATCCTGCGCACGCGTCGCGACGCTCGGGCCGCGGCGTCGCGCATCCGACCGGACGGCCACGCGCGATGCAGGGCGACGCCGTCGAGCCCGGTCACGAGCGTCGTGCGACGACCGGCGAGCAGCGGCGAGCGTCCGGCGGCGGCGACGACGGAGGGGTCGACCCGCACGGCCGCGTCGACGTCGCCTCCGGCGCGCCGCGCCCGCACGAGCAGCGGGAGGTCGGTGCCGCCCGCATCCGCGCCGAACGCGCGGATCGGGTCGATGGAGACGGACGCGACGCCGTGCGCGTCGACGACGCACGATCCGATGCGGCGATCGTGCCCCCCGTCGACGCCGCGCACGAGGAGGTCGACGCGGTCGACGGGCGACTCGCCGAGCACCTCGGCGTACAGGTCGCCGAGCCACGGCGGACCGTGCCACGCCTCGGCGGCGTCGTCGGTCAGCCGCAGGCGCAGTCGCAGCCGCAGGCCGCCGCCGCGCGACCAGCGAGCGTCGACGAGCTGCGCAGTGCCCACGGACGCTCGCACCTCCTCGGCGGCGAGGGCGAGGAGGTCCGCGCGCCTGCCGGCGCGCAGCAGCGCGACGCGCAGCCGGTTCGGCCCGGAGAGCCCCGCGTCGACGCCGAGGCCGAACCTGCGCTCGACGAGCGGCGTCACGACGTCGAGCAGGCGCTCGCGGTACGCGTCGGGGTAGCGCAGCATCTGCCGCCCCGTCAGCCGCTTGAGGATCTTGCTGCGCAACCAGTGCCCCAGCAGCCGATCGCGCAGCTCGCCGGGCTCGGTGTGCTGCTCGACCACGTCGAGCACGGTCTCGAGGTGCGGGTAGTACGTCTCGGGCTCGATGCGCGACGAGCTCGCGCTGCCCGGCTGCTTGACCCAGGCGTAGCAGGGCGTGCTGGCGAGGATCGAGATGACGTCGGCCGCGAAGTACGCCTGCATGACGAAGAGGTGGTCCTCGAGCCGCACGCGGCCCTCGGGGAAGCGGATGCCGTGCTGCCGCAGGAACGCGGTGCGGAACATCTTGTGGGGCGTGAGCATCTGCAGCAGCGGGTCGACGCCGAGGCGGGCGTCGAACACGTCGCGACGGAAGATGGCCTCGGGGATCGCGCGCCCGACGCCGACCTCGCGACCGACGACGACGTCGGAGCCGTGCTCGTCGGCGACGTCGCACAGGCGCTCGAGCGCCTCGGGGAAGAGGTGGTCGTCCTGGTCGACGAGCTGCACGAAGGTGCCGCGCGCCTCGTCGATGCCGCGGTTGCGCGGCGTCCCCGGCCATCCCGAGTGCGGCAGGGAGAGCACGCGCACGTGGGGTCGTTCGCGCGCGATCGCCTCGAGCTGCGCGGCCGTCTCGTCGCCGGATCCGTCGTCGCACAGCAGCACCTCGAAGCGGTCCTGCGCGAGCGTCTGCGCGTCGAGCGATGCGATCAGCGGATCGATCGCGGCACCTGGACGGAACACCGGCACGACGACCGACACGCGGATCGGCCCCGCCTCGTGCGCGGCCATCGTGCGTCGGTCGATCCCATCCGTGGTCATCGAAGGATGGTGACAGAGCGACGGGGCGCGCGCTCGCCGATGCGAGCGGGATGCGATCCGTGCTACCCGTCGGCCGGGCGATGGCTGCGGAGGCCACGGAGGCCGCCGATCCCCACGTCGGCGAGCGGGATGCCGCGCACGAGGCGGCGCCACGGATGCTCGGCGAGCGTCCACAGCATGCCGCCCTCGACGTCGATCGCGAGGTCCTCGCAGCCGACCGGCAGCGCCACCTCGGTGCGGCGCAGGGCGTCGCCCGGCCCCGACCAGAGCGCGCCGGGCCGCATGCCGCGCGACTGCGAGACGAGCACGGTCTCCCCGACCCGCACGACGCCCTGCATGCGCGCCACGCCCGTCGGCACGGGCGCGAGCGGCGGCCACGCGTCTCCTCCCGCGGGCACGACCGACTCGACGATGCGGCCCGCGTCGTCGGTGCGGTACTCGCCGACGAGCACGCTCGGCTGCACGGTGCCGTCGGCGTCGAACGCGCGACCGAGGAAGGAGCAGCGGATCGGCACCTCGTGCACGTGCGCGCGCACGACGGCCCGGCCGCGAGCGCCGAACGAGGGGCTCCGCGACCCGCGCAGCCGCCGCGCCTCGGCCCCCCGCACGTCGCGCACGTCGGCGAGGTCGAACTCCCACACGCCCTCGCGCGTCGCCGCGACGAGCAGCCGGTCGCCGATCCAGGCGAGGCCGCCTGCGTGGATGCGCGCGGGCGCGAGCGCTTCGGCCCCGTCGGGGATCGCGAGCGCCAGGTCGATGCTCGTGCCGCGCGCGAGGTCGACGAGCGTGATGCGCGACGCGAGGTGCTGCGTGCCCGCCGCGTCCTTGCGGAACCAGCTCACGGCGAGCGTGCGCCGACCGCGCCACGTGCCCACGTCGATGCCCTGCGGATACCACCTGCGAGCCACGGCGCGATGGCTCAGCCAGCGCAGGTCGATCGTCGAGCGGCCGGTCCGCAGCAGCGGTCGCCACGAGCGCAGGCGGGAGAGGAGCACGGCCCCATCGTCGCGCATCCGCGCACCGCGGCCGGCCGCCGCGCTGGTGCGCTACCGGTCGACGGGGTCGCCGCCGCCGCGCACGAGCTCGGCGACGTCGGCGGGGGTGGGCATGGCCTCCCAGTCGCCCTCGGCGCGGCACGCGCATGCACCGGCGGCGGATGCCGTGCGCAGGCGGGTCGCGTGGTCGGCGCCGCGCACGAGCTCGGCGAGGTAGCCGCCCACGAACGCGTCGCCGGCGCCCACGGTGTCGGCGACGGGCACGCGGTACGCGTCGACGCGCAGCACCTCGTCGCCGTCGACGCCCACGGCGCCGCGGTCGCCGAGCTTCACGACGGCCCGCGCCGGGCCGAGCGCCTGCAGCGCGAGCGCGAGCGCGTCGTCCGACTCGCCCGACACGAGGATGCGCGCCTCGTCGTCGCCCGCGAACACGACGTCGGCGAGCGCGACGAGCTCGCGATACCGGGGCGCGGCGTCGGCGTGCGACCACAGCTTCGACCGGTGGTTCACGTCGAACGACACGAGCGTGCCGACCTCGCGCGCATGGCGCACGGCGTGCAGCACGGCCTCCGCCGACGTCGCCGAGAGCGCGAGGCCGATGCCGGTGACGTGCAGCACGTCGGCCGCCGCGATCGCGTCGAGGTCGACGTCGGCGGGCGACAGCCGCGAGCCGGCGTTGCCGTCGCGGTAGTAGGTGACGCGGCTGCGGCCGAGGTGCGGCCGGTCCTTGAGCATGATCGCGGTCGGCACCTCGGCGTCGACGGCGACGTGCGCCGTCACGTGCTCGGCGCGCAGCGTGCGCAGGATGCGGCGGCCGACGGCGTCGTCGCCCACGCGGCCGATCCACGACGTCGGGATGCCGAGGCGCGCCGTCGCGATCGCGACGTTCGTCTCGGCGCCGCCGAACGACAGCTCGGCGTCGCCCACGACGTCGAAGCCGCCCGTGCGACGCGCGAGCACGAGCCCGAGGGCCTCGCCGAGCGTCACGACGCTCATGCCGGCACCGCCTCGGCGATCGCGACGGCGCGTGCGGCGATGGCCGCGACCGCATCCGCGCCCTCGCGCATCGCGGGGCCTGCGGCGAGCCACGACCCAGAGACGGCGAACACCGCCGGATGCGCGAGGTGCGTGGCGAGCGTCGACTCGCTCACGCCGCCCGAGGGCATGAAGGTCACGTCGGCGAAGACGGAGGCGTACGCGTCGAGCAGCGCGAGGCCGCCCGCGACGCCGGCGGGGAAGAGCTTGAGCCGACGCAGGCCGAGGTCGCGCGCCATCGTGACCTCGGTGGCCGTCATGACGCCGGGCAGCACGTCGACGCCCGCCGCCTGCGCGACGGCGACGACGTCGGCCGAGAGGCCGGGCGACACGAGGAACCGCGCGCCGGCATCGATCGCCGCGCGCGCCTGGTCGGCGTCGAGCACCGTGCCGGCGCCGGCAACGAGGTCGCCGCGGCTCGCGATCGTGCGCAGCGCATCCATCGCGTGCGGCGTGCGCAGCGCGACCTCGACGATGCCGATGCCGCCCGCGACGAGCCCGTCGGCGAGCGCCGCCGACTCCCCCGGCGTCGACGGTGCGGCGAGCGGCACGAGGCGGTGCCCGGCGACGGCGCTCATCGGGCCAGCCAGCCGCCGTCGACGGGCAGGATCGCGCCCGTCACGTACGCGGCCGCGGGGCTCGCGAGGAACACCGTCGCGCCGCCGAGGTCGTCCGCACGGCCCCAGCGGCCCGCCGGGATGCGCTCGAGGATGGCCGCCGAGCGGTCGGGGTCGTCGCGCAGCGCCTCGGTGTTGTCGGTCGCGATGTAGCCGGGCGCGATGCCGTTCACCGTGACGCCACGGCTGGCCCACTCGTTCGACAGCGCGTGCACGAGGCCCGCGACGCCCGACTTCGCGGCCGCGTAGCCCGGCACGTTGATGCCGCCCTGGAACGTCAGGAGGCTCGCGGTGAAGATGATGCGGCCGTGGCCGCGCTCGAGCATGCCCGCGGCGACGGCCTGCGAGAGCACGAACTGGCTCGACAGGTTCACCTGCAGCACCTCGTCCCACCACTCGAGCGGGTGCTCGGCGGCAGGCGCGCGGCGGATCGTGCCCGCGTTGTTCACGAGGATGTCGGCACCGCCGACGCGCGCGCCGAAGGCCTCGACGGCGGCGCGGTCGGAGAAGTCGACGGCGTGGCCCTCGAATGCGCGACCGAGGTCGCGCACACGGCGGCCGATCTCGCCGCCGTCGGCCTCCTGGCTCGACGAGGCGGCGACGATGTCGGCGCCGGCCTCGGCGAGCGCGAGGGCCATGGCGAAGCCGATGCCGCGGCGCGCGCCGGTGACGACGGCCGTCTGGCCCGTGAGGTCGAACGAGACGGTCATGCGCGGGCTCCCTGCACGTCGACGAGGATCTTCATGGCGTCGCCGACCGCGAGGGCCTCGAACGCGGCCTGCGTGTCGTCGAGGGGCACGACGCGCGTGATGAGCTCGTCGGCGGGCACCTGACCGGAGGCGAGCAGGTCGACGGCGCGCTCGAAGTCGGCGCGCTCGTAGACGCGAGCGCCGATGAGCTCGAGCTCGCGCCAGAAGACGCGGTGCAGGTCGATCGGCACGGGCTGCGCGTGGATGGCGACCATGACGACGCGGCCGCGCACGCGGGCGAGGTGCGGGCTCGACAGCGCGGTGGCGGCGACGCCGGCGACCTCGAACACGACGTCGGCGCCTGCGCCGCCCGTGCGCTCGTCGACCACCGCGGGCACGTCGGCGCCGATGGGGTCGAGGGTGTCGGCGCCGAGGCGCTCGGCGAGCGCGCGGCGCTCGGCGTTGGGCTCGACGACGAGCACGTGCGCACCGGTCGCGCGAGCGACGAGGGCGATGAGCTGGCCGATGGGGCCGCCGCCCACGACGACGACATGCTCGCCCGCGGCGACGCGGCCTCGGGCCACGTCGTGGCACGCGACGGCGAGGGGCTCGACGAGCGCCGCGTGGCGCAGGGAGAGGGATGCGGGCAGCGGCACGATGAGCGCCGCATCCACGTTCCACCGCTCCTGCAGCGAGCCGGGGCTGTCGATGCCGACGAAGTTGAGGCGCTGGCAGACGTGACCGTTGCCGGCCTCGCACGCGGGGCACGAGCCGCACGCGTCGAGCGGCATGACGGTGACCTGGTCGCCGACCGCGATGTCCGTCACGCCCTCGCCGACCGCGGCGATCGTGCCGCTCATCTCGTGGCCGATCGACTGCGGCGTCGTGACGCGGGAGTCCATCGAGCCGTGCAGCACGTGCAGGTCGGTGCCGCAGATGCCGGTGTAGGCGACGTCGATCTGCACCTGGCCCGCGGCGGGCTCGGTGGCGGCGACCTCGTCGACGGTGATGCGGTGCTCGCCGCGGTACTGCGCTGCCCTCATGCGCGGATGCTCCCTTGGATCCGTGAAACTTGCTTCCATCCGAAGGTCCACGTTGCGGAACTTCGTTTCGTGACGCTACCGTACCCGAAGCGGTCGTCCCACGCACCGCGGAACTTCAACGAGGAGGATCCATGCGCAGCATGAGGGTCGGCGCCATCGCCGGCATCGCGACCGTCGGACTCGCCCTGGCGGCGTGCTCGGGCGGCACGGGCGGCGAGGGCGGCTCCGCCGACCAGACCGTCTTCCGCGTCGCGTTCAACCAGGACATCGACCACCCGCAGGCGCAGGCGCTGCTCGAGGTGTCGGATGCGCTCGAGGAGGCGACCGACGGCGCCTACCGCTTCGAGCTCTTCACCGACGAGACGCTCGGCGACCAGGCCGCGACGATCGAGCAGGTCCAGTCCGGCACCCTCGACTTCGCGATCGTCGCAGGCAGCCTGCTCGAGAACTTCGAGCCCGACTTCTCGGTCGTGAACCTGCCGTACCTCTACGAGTCGCCCGAGCACCAGATGACCGTGCTCAACGACCCCGAGATCATGGGCGACCTCTACGAGACCGTCGTCGACGACAGCATCCAGGTGCTCACGGCCTACCACGGCGGCGTGCGCAACGTGTACACGACCGAGGGCCCCATCGAGACGCCCGAGGACCTCGCGGGCCTCAAGATCCGCGTCATCGGCTCGGACACGAACGTGCTCATGATGGAGCTCATGGGCGGCGTCGGCACCCCGATGGCGCAGGGCGAGGTCTACACGGCCATCCAGTCGGGCGTGCTCGACGGCGCCGAGAACAACGAGCTCATCTACTCGACGCTCAGCCACGACGAGATCGCCGGCTACTACTCGTACACGCAGCACCTCATGATGCCCGACTACCTCATCGCGAGCCCGACCGTCTGGGACGGCCTCGACGACGAGACGCGCGGCATCCTCGAGGACCTGCTCGCCGACAGCGTCGACACCGAGCTCGAGCTCTTCGCGACCGCCGTCGACGAGGCGGTCGCCGCCGCCGAGGAGGCCGGTGCGCAGTTCTCGGACGCCGACGTCGACGCCTTCCGCGAGGCCGTGCTGCCCATCCACGAGGAGCGGGTCACGAGCGACCTCACGCAGTCGATCTACGACGCGATCGACGCGGCGCGAGGCTGACGATGGCGAACGCCGTGACCACGTTCGAGACCTGGCTCACCAGGGTGCTCCGCGTCATCTGCGCCACGCTCTTCGCAGTGCTCGTGGCGCTCGTGACCTGGCAGGTCTTCACCCGGCTCGTGCTCGGGGACCCGAGCCCGTGGACGGAGGAGGCGGCTCGCTACGCCTTCGTCTGGGTGAGCCTCATCGGCATCGCGATCGCGGTCGCCGAGAAGGCCGACGTGGTCATGGAGTTCGTCGTCGAGCGCCTGCCGAGGGCGCTGCAGCGCGTCGCCGACGTGCTCGCCTACCTCTCCACCCTGTCGTTCGTCGTGTACGCCATGATCATCGGCGGCTTCGAGCTCGTCGACCTCGCGTGGGGGCAGCGCAACCCGCTGCTGCCCCTCACGCAGGGCCAGCTGTACCTCGTGATCCCCATCTCGGGCGTCCTGCTCGCGCTCTTCCTGCTCCTGCACCTCGGTCGCGTGCTCGCACCCGGCTACGCAGGGCGCGAGGGCTTCCACGAGGACCCCGCGGCGGCCGGCGCATGATCGATCCAGCGCTCATCGGCGCCATCCTCATCGGTGGCCTCGTCATCCTGCTCGCGGTCGGCGCCCCCGTGTCGATCTCCATCGCGCTGCCGTCGGCGGTGTGCATGCTCCTCATCTCCGACTTCGACCGCGGCGCCATCACGAGCGCGCAGCAGATGGTGCGCGGCGCCAACTCGTTCGCGTTGCTCGCCATCCCGTTCTTCGTGCTCGCCGGCGTCATCATGAACAACGGCGGCATCGCCGAACGGCTCATCAACCTCGCCCGCGTGCTCGTGGGCAGGATGCCGGCGCCGCTCGTGCAGTCGAACGTCATCGCGAACGCGATCTTCGGCACCGTCTCGGGCTCGGCCGTCGCCTCGGCGGCCGCCGTCGGCTCGACGATGGCGCCGATGCAGAAGCGCGAGGGCTACGACCCCGCCTTCGCGGCCGCCGCGAACGTCGCCTCGGCGCCGTCGGGCATGCTCATCCCGCCGAGCAACACGCTCATCGTCTACTCGCTCGCCGCCGGCGGCACCTCGGTCGGCGCGCTCTTCCTCGCCGGCTACGTGCCCGGCTTCCTGTGGGCGCTCGCGTGCGCGGTCGTCGTGTTCCTCTACGCCCGCAAGCACCCCGAGCTCAAGGGCAAGCCGTGGCCCGCGCCGTCGGTCTTCCTCACGACCTTCCTCAAGGCGCTGCCGTCGCTCGGCCTCATCGTCGTCGCCATCGGCGGCATCGTCGCCGGCTTCTTCACCCCCACCGAGGGCTCGGCGATCGCGGTGCTCTACGCGCTCGCGCTGTCGTTCGCCTACCGCACGATCAAGGTCCGCGACCTGCCGCGCATCCTGCTCGAGGCGTGCCGCACGTCGTCGATCGTGATCTTCCTCATCGCGGTCTCGACGATCATGGGCTTCGTCATGACGTACGCGCGGCTGCCGCAGCTCATGGCGGATGCGCTGTTCGGCTGGACGGACTCGAAGGTCGTCGTGCTGCTCATCATGATGCTGCTGCTGCTCGTCATCGGCATCCCGCTCGACCCCACGCCGGCGATCCTCATCTTCACGCCGATCTTCCTGCCCATCGCCGTCTCGTACGGGATCGACCCCGTGCACTTCGGCATCATGATGGTCTTCAACCTGTCGATCGCGGTGATCTCGCCACCATCGGCACCGGTGCTCTTCGTGGGCGCGCAGGTGGCGAAGGTGCGGCTCGAGCCCGTCATCAAGCACCTGCTGCCGTTCATGGCCGTGCTCATCGTGCTGCTGTTCGTCATCGTGTTCGTGCCCGAGATCTCGCTGTGGCTGCCGCAGCTCGCCGGCCTCCTGTGACCGAAGAAAGGACTCCCATGCCCTCCGCCTACCGTCCCGGCCGCCCCGAGGACATCCCCGGCCTCGACCAGGCCGCGCTGCGCGACCGCTACCTCGTGCAGGGGCTGCTGACGCCCGGCGAGGTGCGCACGGTCGTCACGCACTTCGACCGCGTCGTCGCGGTCGGCGCGGTGCCGACGGATGCGCCGCTGTCGCTCGAGGCCGTGCCGGAGATCCGCTCGGAGCGGTTCCTCGACCATCGCGAGATCGGCATCGCGAACGTGGGCGGCGCCGGCACGATCGTCGCCGACGGCGAGCGGTTCGCCATGGCGCCCGAGGCGCTGCTGTACCTGGGCCGCGGCACGAGGGAGGTCGTCTTCGAGTCCGACGACGCCGCGAGCCCCGCCGCGTTCTACGGCTTCTCGGCACCCGCCCACGCGACGTTCCCGAACGCGCTCGCGACGCCGGCCGACGGCACGATCCGCGAGCTGGGCGACCAGGCGACGTCGAACCGGCGCACGCTGCGCCAGGTGATCCACGAGGACGGCATCCGCTCATGCCAGGTGGTGATGGGCATCACGCGCCTGCACGAGGGCAGCATGTGGAACACGATGCCGGCGCACACGCACGACCGCCGCACCGAGCTCTACCTCTACTTCGACCTCGCGGCCGACGCCCGGGTCGTGCACCTCATGGGTGAGCCCGACGAGACGCGCCACCTCATGGCCGCGTCCGGCGACCTCATCCTGTCGCCGTCGTGGTCGCTGCACTCGGGCGTAGGCTCATCGAACTACGCGTTCGTGTGGGCCATGGCGGGCGAGAACCAGTCGTTCGACGACATGGACTCGGTGCCGATCGCCGCGATGCGGTGACGGGAGGGAGTCACGTGGTGCTGGAGCAGATCGACCGCTCGGCCGCCCCCGCTGCGGGGGCGAGCGAGAAGACCCTGCGCGTGCTGCAGGCCGCGCTCGAGCACCCGCGCTTCACCGACATCGTCGCCGAGGCCGGCCTCGCCAAGGCGACGGTGCACCGCATCCTCGCGACGCTCGTCGAGCAGGAGTTCATCGCCGGCGACGCCGACCACGGCTACCGCGCCGGCCCGAGCCTGCTGACGCTCGCGGGGCGCGCGCTCGCCTCGGTCGACATCTCGTCGATCGCCGAGCCGATCGTCGACGACCTCGTCGCCCGCGTCGACTGCACCGTGCACGTGGGCGTGCTCACCGACGCCGAGATGGTCTACGTCATCCGCAAGGACGCGTCGAAGCCCTACCGCATGCGCTCGCGCGTCGGCCTCGGCATCCCGATGCACTGCTCGGGCATGGGCAAGGCCGTGCTCGCGTCGTGGAGCCCCGAGCGCGTCGACCAGCTCGTCGCACGCGAGGGGCTGCCGGCTCGCACCGAGCTGACGATCACCACCCCCGAGGCGCTGCACGAGGAGCTCGCACGCGTCGCGGCACGCGGCTACGCGATGGACCTCGGCGAGAACGAGGTGGGCACGGTGTGCGTCTCGGCACCCATCCGCGACCACTCGGGCGCCGTCACCTACGGGCTGTCGATCTCGTCGATCGCGCTCGAGCACCCCGGCACGTCGATCGAGGCGCTCGCTCCCGCCGCGATCGAGGCGGCCGACGAGATCTCGCGACTGCTGGGCGCGCCGAGCGCCTGAGTCGGACGGCCGTCGGCTACGCCGCGACGGCGACGGCGACGGGAGCGGCTGCGACGACCGCGGCGACGACCATGCCCGCCGGTCGGTTCGCGTGGCGCATCATGTCCTCGAGGCGATCGCGGTCGAGCGCGGGCTGGGCGCCGGCGGCGAACGTGTAGCGCAGCATCGCCGAGGGATGGATCCACAGCGACTCGCGGCTCCCGCCGGCGTCGATCGAGAGCACGAACGCCTCCTGGCGTCGGAGCTTGGCGACGACGATCGCCGACACGTGCACGAGCGTCTCGTCGTCGATCGTGAACGACGCGTCGCTGCTGGTGCCGTAGTGCAGAGTGCCCATGGTTGCTCCTCGGGGTCGGTGCGGTCAGGCCGCTGCGGATTGCGCGGACTCGAGCTCGAGCCGCCGTGCGAGAGCGCCACGACGGAACGCGGCGTGGAGCCTGCGTCGCGCGCTGCGCTCGGCGTCGCGCGCGTCGAACGGCATGACGAGATCCCAGAGCGTGTCGGCGGTGAGCGCGGGATCGGGGTCGCCGCGCAGGCCGGCACGCACGCCGAGCGCCCTGGCGGTGGCCAGGTTCGCGGCGGTGAGGGACTGCATGGATCCGACTCAAGCAGAACGGCTTCCGTTTAGCAAGTTTGTCAAGATGAATGTTTGCAGACATGGCCGCTTCTCGTGGCACTATGGTCGAGAGGACAGCGATGCGAAGGAGGGGCCGTGACCGATCGCGGACCACAGGCGACGACCGGATTCACCTACGACGCCTCCGCATCCAGCGACGGACCCGAGGCCATGCTGAATCTGCTGCTCGAGTACCGCGAGGCCGAGGCCGCGCTGCGGCGCCGCGTCGCCGACGACCTCGAGATCGGCGACCTCGACCTGCTCGGCCTGCGCTACATCGCTCGCGCCGCGGAGCAGGGAGCGCCGCTGCGTCCCTCCGACCTGCGCGACCTGCTGCTCATCACGACCGGCTCCACCACCGCACTCCTCGACCGGCTCGAGACGCGCGGACTCGCGACGCGCGCGCCGCATCCGACCGACCGACGCTCCTCGGTGCTCGAGCTCGACGAGGCCGCGACCGCGATCGTGCGCGACGCGCTCGACGGCATGCAGGCGAGCATCCTCGACGTCGCAGAGCACCTCGATCCGCACGACCGCGCGACCGCCATCCGCGTGCTCCGCGACCTCATCGCCGCCACCCGCACCGCCAGCGCCTAGCGCCGCGACGAGCGCCCGCGTGCGCCGATAGCCTGCCAGCATGAGCGCCGCCGCCCGGATCCTCGCGACGACGCGACGCCCGTGCGCGCCGGCGCACGTCGACGCCGTCGCGACAGACCGGCGGGACGCCGCGTGAGGGTCGTGCGCGGACGCGTGCACCTCGCGGTCGGCGGTCCCATCGATCCGACGCTCGCCTGGCAGCGCTACGCCCGCATCGACCGGTGGACGTGGTGGTCGCGCCATCTCGACCGCGTCGACGTCGACGGCGACGAGCTGCGCATCCGCCCCGGGCTCACCGGCCGGGTCGCGTCCGGTCCGTTCGTCGCGCGCTTCACGGTGGACGCGGTCGACGAGCCCGCACGCACGTGGACCTGGACGGTGCGCGCGGGCATCGTGCGGCTGCGGCTCGAGCACGCGGTGCTGCCGGCGACGCAGATCGGCACGCAGCGCGAGGGCACGCTCACGCGGCTCGTGCTGCACGGCCCGCTGCCGATCACGATGGCGTACGCGCCGATCGCGGCGCTGGCGCTGCAGCGGCTCGTGCGCCGCTGAGCCCCCAGGGGGCGCTAGCCGCGCGCGGGTGCGTCGTCGCCGAGGTCGGCGAGCGCCACGGCGATCGCACCGGTCGCCGCGTCGATGTGCGCGTCGAACTGCAGCTGCGCGATCGGGCGCAGGATGGGGCGACGCGCGTGGTTCGCGGCTGCTTCGCGCGCCTCGTCGGTCGCCTGCGTGGCGGCGAGCAGGCACATCGCCACCGAGCGGTCGAGGTCGGTGTCGCCGAGGTGACGATTCGCGGACGCGGCGCACGCGCCGATGCGGTCGAGCTGCGCGGCGTCGCGGATGCCGATCGTCTCGTCGTCGAAGCGGCGCAGCAGGCTCTGCATCTCGAGGAGGTCGGTGGTGACGTCGTTCGGCACGCAGACGATCATGCACCCATCGGCCGTCATCGCGCGAAGCGGGGGCTGCGCGTCCGCTGGGATCGTGGTGCTCCGGCCTCCCCGTCAGCTGGTCGAGAGCCGTCCTTCCCTTGCCGCCCTCCGTCCGGGGACGCCCTCCTTCCAGCTGGTCGAGGAGGCCCCGAGCGCAGCGAGGAGCCGTCTCGAGACCACGCGACGTGCCCGCTCGGCGCGACCACGCGCGTGGCCGGGCAGGAGCAGCGCTCCCGTGGTCTCGTGACGCGGGCTCGCCCAGGGGCTCGCGCGCTCCTCGACCAGCTGGATGGGGGCCGCCCGGCCCGCCCGCCCCTTGCCGCCCTCCGTCCGGGGACGCCCTCCTCCCAGCTGGTCGAGGAGGCCCCGAGCGCAGCGAGGAGCCGTCACGAGACCACGCGACGTGCCCGCTCGACGCGACCACGCTCATGCTGGTGGGGAGCCGCCCGGCCCGCCCGCCCCTTGCCGCCCTCCCTCCGGGGACGCCCTCCTCCCCGCTGGTCGAGGAGCGCAGGCGCGAAGCGCCTCCGCGTCACGAGACCACGCGACGTGCCCGCCCGAGGCGACCACGCGCGTGGCCGGGCAGGAGCCGCGCTCGCGTGGTCTCGTGACGCGTGCTCGCCCAGGGGCTCGCGCGCTCCTCGACCAGCTGGTGGGGAGCCGAACGGCCCGTGAGGTACGAACGCAGAGCCTCGAACGGCCCCCTCAGGACACGCGAGCCCCCACCACCGCATCCGCCAGCACGCCGTCCGCCCACTCGCGGGCCACGTCGCCGACGTCGAGCGGTCCCGACGCGTCGTGCCTGCCGTACTCGCCGACGCGCGTGGCGCCGCGGGCAGCGAGCGCCTCGTCGACGCGCTCCGACCCGCGCGAGTACGTCTTCGCGTACGAACGGTCGCCCATCCCGAAGACCGCGTACCGCAGCGCGTCGAGCCGACCCGAGCCGGCGACGAGCGCCTCGTGGAAGGGCCGCGCAGCGGTCGGCACCTCGCCGTCGCCGTACGTCGAGCAGACGACGAGGTGGATGCGCGACGCGTCGAGCGCCTCGGGGTCGGCGTTGGCGAGGTCGACGACAGCCACGTCGGTGCGGCCCGCGAGGTGCTGCGCGAGGTCCTCGGCGACGAGCTCGGCGCCGCCCGACTCCGTGCCGAAGAGGATCGTCACGGGCACGCCGACGCCGCCCGCCGCATCCGCGACGGCCCCGATCTCCGGCAGCGCGATCGACGCGTCCGCCGCGACTGCCCGCAGCGCGTCGATCGTGCGCAGCTTCGCGCGCCGCCGGCCGGGCGCGGCCGCGAGCGTCTCGGCGACGTCGATGCGCCGCCAGCCGTCGAAGTCCGTCGCGCCGTCGAAGTCGGCGACGCCCGGCCGACCGATGGGCACGGCACCCGTCGACAGGTCGTCGAGCACGAGCCCCGCGAGCCCCTTCGCGTCGGTGCGCTGGTCGGGGATGGTGCCACGGGGTCCGCGGCGCAGCCAGCCGGCGACGTAGAGGCCCGGCTCGACGCGGCCATCGGCGTGCGCGCCGGGCTCGACCAGGCAGTCGTCGCCTGCCGCGAAGCCGATCGCGGTCACGACCGACGACGCCTCGAGCACCCGCTCCCCCGCGGGCGTCGCCACGCGCATGCCCGCGACGGCCTCGGCACCGAGCACCGCGACGGGCGTCGCACCGAACCACCAGTGGATGCGCACGCGCACGTCCCCGACCATCCCGGACGCGCGAGCGGCGAGCGCGCGCACGGCATCCATGCGCGCATCCTTGCCCTCGGGCACGGTGGCGAGGTCGACGTCGTGCACGACGTGCTCGACCCCGGCGAGCGTGGCGAGCTCGCGCACCATCACGGGGTCGAAGCGTGCTGCGTCGGGCGCGGAGCGACCCACGAGATGCACGTCGCGCACGTCGCCGGCGAGCGCGTGCCGCACGGCGTCGTCGACGTCGGTGCCGTCGAACTCGGCGGGGTCGCGGACGACGAGCCGCGCCACGTCCATCGCCACGTTGCCGTGGCCCACGATCACGACCGAGCGGCCGAGCGACGGCACGTCGGCCTCGTCGGGGTGGCCGTTCAGGATGCGCGTGACCGTGCCCGCTCCGACCACACCGGGCAGCGAGGCGCCCGGGATCGCGAGCGCCGCGTCGGCCGAGAGCCCCGTCGCCAGCACGACCGCGTCGTAGTCGCGACGCAGGCGGGCCAGCGCGTCGGCGTCCACGTGCACGCCGCCGACGAACCGCACGCCCTCGTGCAGGAACAGCCGGTCGAACTGCCGCGCGACCGCCTTCGTGCCCTGGTGGTCGGCGGCGACGCCGTGCCGCACGAGCCCGTACGGCACGGGCAGGCGATCCACGACGTCGAGGTGCGCGGCAGGCAGCGCGCGCCGCAGGGCCTGCGCCGAGAAGCAGCCCGCGGGCCCCGAGCCGACGATCGCGATGCGCGGCGCGAGCGCGGGCGCCGCGGCATCCCGCGCGGCGTCGACCGCGACCGACGCGCCCGCCGGGGCCACGGCATCCCACGCGATGGGCATCGAGAGCATGCCGCGGAACACCCAGCCGCCGACCTCCGCCGGTCGGTCCGGCACGAGGTCGAGGCCGCGCAGCCGATCGAAGAGCATCGGCAGCGCCACGTCGGCCACCGCCGAGCGCGCCGCCCAGTTGCCGAGGCACACGTGCACGCCCTTCGAGAAGGCGAGGTGCGGCTTGACCTCGCGGCGCACGTCGAACGCGTCCGCGCGATCCCACACCGACTCGTCGCGGTTCGCGGAGAGGATGCAGATGCCGAGCCTCGCCCCTCGCGGCAGCGTGACGCCGGCGAGCTCGACCTCGCGCGTCGTCTGCCGCGAGTACAGCCCGATGGGCGAGATCCAGCGGATCGTCTCCTCGAACGCCGTCGGCCACAGGGTTGCATCCGCCTCGATGATGCGGCGCTGCTCGGGGTGCTGCAGCACGGCCCATGCGGCGACGCCCAGCGCGTCGCGCGGCTCGTTGAGCCCGCCGCCGATCGTCATCTTTACGTTGGCTCGGATGCGCTCGATGGGCATCTCGTAGTCGGGGATGCGGATGAGCTGCGAGAGGAGCGAGTGGTCGGGGTGCTTCGCGTGCCACGCGAGCATCTCGTCGAGCGCGGCGTCGACCTCGTCGAACGAGCGCTCGCCCCTCGCCCACACGTCGGGGTCGTCGGCGTAGTTGCCGGTCGCGTCGATGAGCGTCTGCGACCACCGCTGCAGGTCGGTCTGGTGCACGTTGTGCAGGCCGAGCATCTCGCGCAGGTTCTCGGCGGCGAAGGGGGCGGCGAAGTCCCAGATGAGGTCGGCCTCGCCAGGACCCTTCGCGATCATCTCGTCGAGGTAGCGCGCGGCGTTGCGCTCGAAGACGCTGCGCCACACGCGCTTCACGACGCCGGGCCGCAGCGTCGGCTGCCACGCCTTCCGCTCGAGGTGGTGCTCGGGGTCGTCGCGTCGCAGCATCGAGTGCCCCATGGCGCGGATCTGCAGCGACCCCTCCTCGTTCGCCGAGAAGGTCGCCTGGTCGACCTCGGTCGCGTGCACGGCGTCGTAGGTCGTGACGAGGTACCGGCCGACGGCGGGCACCCAGTGCACGCCGCCCTCGGCGCGCAAGCGCTCGTAGATGGGGAAGGGGTCGCGGTACAGGTCGGCGATCTGCACCCAGTCGGCGACGGGAGGGGTCGGCATCGGTTCGCTCCGCTTCCACGCGCAGCACCGTCGCTGCACATGCATCCAGCATCCGTCGTGGTCTTCCTCGTGAAAAGCGGAGAGATGCGACCTGCAACTGCGATAGAACCGAGGAAGCGGTGATTGGTCACTTCTGTCGTTCGATTGGGCAGTAGTGGCGGACGACACGCCGCAGCACGTGCAACTACTGCCCAATCGACGATGGGAGACCGCCCGCGTGACCCCCGACTCGCCCATCCCCGACTTCACGCTGCGACAGCTCGCGTACCTCGTGGCCGCGGCCGACGACGGCACGATCGCGGCGGCGGCGGCGCGGCTGCACGTGTCGGCGTCGGCGATCTCGGATGCGATCAGCGAGCTCGAGCGCTCCCTCGGCGCGCACCTCGCCATCCGTCGCCGCGCGCACGGGCTCACGCTCACGAGCGCCGGCGCGCACGTGGTCGCGCAGGCGCGTCCGCTGCTGGCAGCGGCGCGCGAGCTCTCGACGAGCCTCCACGCCGACGGCGCGCTCGTGGGGCCGATCACGATCGCCTGCTTCCCGACGCTCGCGCCCACGATCCTGCCGCCGCTGCTCGCGGGCTTCGCCGCCGAGCATCCCGGCGTCGACCTGCACGTGGTCGAGACGACGCAGGACGGCCTCGCCGGCCGCATCGAGTCGGGCGAGATCGACGTCGCGTTCGTGTACGAGACGCTCGTGCCCGGCAACCCGCGCCGTCGTCGCCTGTACGCCCTGCCCGCGCACGTCGTGCTCGCCGCCGACGACCCGCTCGCCGCGCAGCCGACCGTGCGGCTGGAGACCCTCGTCGATCGCGACCTCATCCTGCTCGACGCGCCCCCGTCGAGCGAGCACACGCTCTCGCTGTTCGCGGCCCGCGGGCTCACCCCGCGCATCCGCCAACGCGTGCGCAGCTACGAAGCGGTGCGCACGCTCGTGGGCCGCGGGCTCGGCTACGGCATCCTCGTGCAGCGGCCGGCGAACCCGGCGAGCTACGAGGGCTTCCCGCTCGCGCTGCGCGAGATCGCGCCGGCGGTCGACCCGGTCGGCGTCGACGTCATCTGGTCGGCGGATGCGGATGCTCCGCCGCGCGTGCGCGCGCTCATCGACTTCGCGACGTCGCTGGAATGGCGTTCACCGACGACCTGACGGCTCCCCGCACATCCCACGTTCCCCTTCGACGCGCACTCCTCCCAGCTGGTCGAGGCCCGAGCGCAGCGGGGAGCCGTCACGAGACCACGCGACGTGCCCGCACGACGCGGCCACGCACGTGGCTGGGCAGGAGCTGCGGTCGCGTGGTCTCGTGACGCGTGCTCGCTGCGCTCGCGCGCTCCTCGACCAGCTGGTGGGGTCCGCCCGATGCCCCTGGCGCTCCGCTCCCCTGACCGCTCCCCGAGGTGCGAGCGAACCGAGCCTCCAGAGGCGCCCGCCGCAGACCCCACCAGGCATCCCCCACCCCGCCCGGGATACGCTGTGGCGATGCCCGACTCCGTGCCGACGCCGGCTGACGACGCCGCTGCGACCGCATCCCCGAGCCCCGCATCCATCGCGCCCGGCTCGCTCGTGTGGCGCATCAAGTCGTCGCTCATCGGCTACGTGCGCGGCATGTCCGACGGCGAGGTGCTGGTCGACGACGGCGTGCACGAGACCCCGCACGGCTTCGCGTTCCCGCCGAGGGGCGCCGACGGCGACACGCTGCGCTTCGGTGGCGTCGTGACGTTCCAGGGCCACAACGGCATGATGCACGTCGAGCTGTCGGAGCCGTCGCTCACGCCCGTCGGCGACGGCTGGCGCGTGGAGTTCTCCGACCCGGATGCGCCGACGGTGCGGCTGCACTTCGCCGACGTCGCGTCGGTCGTGACCGGCGGCGATGGCACGCAGCACGGCACGGGCACGTTCCTCGCCGCCGACGGCGCCGACCTCTTCTTCGGGCCGTACGAGCAGGGCACCCCGCTCGACGACCCGTTCGTGCAGGGCTGACGGAGCCGACCGTGGTCGACCTCGCGTGGTGGGAGGTCGAGACGCCGTGGCCCGATCGCTTCCGCGAGTTCCACGGTGCGATGTGGGGGTGGACGTTCGAGCCCGCCTTCGAGGACGCGGGGATCGGCCGCTACTGGATCGTGAAGGAGCACACGTCGGCGACGATCGGCGGGCTCTGGGAGTCGGCGGCGCTGCGCCCGCCGGTCGCCGGCGCGCGCATGTACCTCGTCGTGGAGGACCTGGAGGCGACGCTCGCGTACGCCGTCGGGCACGGCGCGAGCATCGAGCGGCAGCGCACGGGCCTCGGCGGCGACGACCGGTGGTTCGCGATCTTCCGCGATCCGGCGGGCGTCTCGTGGGGCATCTGGACGGACAACGAGGCGGCTGCCTGAGACCCGCCGGCGGCCCCATCCCCATCCGCTGGTCGAGGAGCGCGCGACCGCAGCGAGCCCGCGTCACGACACTCGAGTCACCCCGAGCACCTCGATGAGCGAACCGAGGGGCGCGGGTCAGGCGACGACGACCCCGGCTCCGATCGCCATCACGAGCAGGATGAAGCCGACGATGCCGGCGGCCGAGGCCACCACGGTGACGACCTTCGGGAAGGCGCGGTCGCGCTGGTGTGCGCGGAATCTCACGACGAGCACCACGATCGCGAGCGCCACCGCGATCGCGCCGAGCACGCCGAGCGTCTGGAAGACGGGCGTGAGGTCGGCGGTGAGCGGATCGGAGGGTCCGGCGTCGTCGCCTGCGAGGAACAGCATGGTGTCACGCTGCTCCCCTCCGGCCCCGCGTCGCGCCGCCTGGACAGCCCACGGGCTCGCCCGCTATGTGCGCCGCGCCCATCCGTGCGTCTCGCAGGCGATCCGGGCGAATGAAGGGACGATGCCCCCTCTGCCACCCCTGATCGCCTGCGATACGCAACCGACCCGTCCGAAGCGATTGCGTTTCGCAGGCGATTCCGCGAGCCAAGGGAGCATTCCCCTCGGCTCGCGGAATCGCCTGCGAAACGCAGACACGCCGCCCCGCACACGCCAGCGAGGCGGCGACCCGAAGGTCACCGCCCCGCCCGCCGTCGAGGATCCGACTACTCGACGACGATCGTGTCGAACGCGTCGGGGTTCGCCTCGAGCCACGCCTCGATGGCCTCGGCCTCGCGGCCGTCCCCGTACTCGTTGACGACCATGTCCTCCAGCGATGCGTACTGCTCGTCGGTCAGCTGGATGCCGGCGATGTACTCCGCCGCCTCGGGGAACTCGTCCGCGAAGCCGTCGGTGCCGAGGAAGTGCAGGCCCTCCGTGCCGCCCATGAGGCCGTTCGGGTCCTCGAGCGCGCGCAGGTCGTACGCCTCGTTCGCCCAGTACGGCGCCCACGAGGTCACGACGATGTCGCGCTCGGCGGCGATGGCCGTGTCGAGCTCGGCGAGCATCGCGGCGGTCGAGGAGGTGACGAGCTCGTAGTCGTCGAGGCCGGCCTCGGGCATCATCGACTCGGTCTGGGCGGTGAGGCCCGCGCCGGGCTCGATGCCGACGATCTGGCCGCCGAAGCGGTCCGCCTGGCCGACGAGCTCGTCGATCGACGTGATGTCGACGTAGTCGGGCACCGACAGGTTGAGGCTCGCGCCCTCGTAGTACGTGCCGAGGTCCTCGATGCTGTCGCCGTACTCCTCCATGTAGGAGGCGTGGGTCAGCTCGGGCCATGCCGACGGGTAGATGTCGACGTCGCCCTGGGCGAGGCCCGTATAGAGCGGGCCCGCCTCGGTGAGCTCCTGCATCTCGACGGTGTAGCCGAGCTGCTCGAGCTGGTTCTCGAGCAGGTAGGCGGTCGAGAGGCCGTCGGTCCACGAGGGCAGGAAGCCGAGCGTGATGGTGCCGAGGCTGTCGCCGGAGCCCTCGCCCGAGCCTCCCTCGGTCTGGTTGCCGGTGGCGCAGCCGGTGAGCGCGAGCGCGGCGGCGGCGCCGATCGCGGCGATGCCGGTGAGACGGGTGCGATGCATCATGTCCTCTTTCGTGTGTCGTTCGTGCGTTGCGTATGGATGGAGGGGATGGGTCAGGCGACCTGCGCGAGGCCGCGCTGCGCGTCGCTCACGACGGCGCGCTTCGAGGCCGCACGCCGGCGCTGCAGGATGCCGAGCAGCGACCAGCGGTAGTCGCGGGCGGCGCCGAGCGCAGCGGTGAGGCGGTCGAGGTAGACGGCGATGATGACGACGCTCAGGCCGGCCTCGACGCCCGTGGCGATGTCCACGGTCGACATGGCCTGCACGATCTCGGAGCCGAGCCCGGGGGCGCCGGCGATGCCGGCGATGACGGCCATCGACAGCGCGAGCATGATGACCTGGTTGATGCCGGTCATGATCGTGGGCATCGCCAGCGGCAGCTGCACGCCGCGCAAGATCTGCCCGGGCTTCGCGCCGAAGGCGTACCCGGCCTCGACGGTCTCGCCGTCGACGCCGCGGATGCCGAGCTCCGTGAGCCGCACGCCGGGCGGCAGCGAGAAGATGATCGTCGCCACGAGGCCCGGCACGACGCCGATCGAGAAGAAGACGATCGCCGGGATGAGGTAGACGAAGCCGGGCATGGCCTGCATGAGGTCGAGGATCGGCCGCAGGATGGCGCTGAACCGGTCGCTGCGCGCGGCGAGGATGCCGAGCGGCACGGCCACGAGCACGGTCACGACGGTGGCGACGAGCACGAGCGCGAGCGTCTGCATCGCGGTGATCCACTGGCCCATGCCGAGGATGAGCGCGAACGTGATGGCGGTGCCGAGGGCGAACTGCCACGAGCGCAGCAGCCAGGCGAGCAGCGCGGCGATCACGATGACGACGACGATGGGCGTCGACACGAGCAGCTCGGTGAGCGAGCGCACGAGCGTGCCCATCACCATCGAGAGCGTGCCGAGCAGCCAGTCGAGGTTGTCGCGCATCCAGCGCACGGCGTCCTCGGCCCACATGCCGATGGGGATGCGGAAGCCATCCATCAGCGCACCTCCTCTGCTGCCTGGTCGAGCACCGGGTCGGCGGCGAGCACCTCGTCGATGACGTCGTGGTCGACGGGCTGCGGCAGCACCATGAGCTCGCCGGTCGGGTTGGCGCCGGGGCCGAGGGCCGCGAGCAGCGTGACGCGCGGGATGACGCCGACGAGTCGCGCATCGTCGTCGACGACGGCGAGCGGCAGCGGCGACTCGGCCGAGGGCACGAAGAGGTTCATGAGCACCTCGTCGTGGCGCACGCTGGGCGGCGCGGGCCGCACGACGTCGGCGATCGACGTCGCGCCCTGCTGCACGAGACGCACGGCGTCGCGGTCGGTGACGAGGCCGAGCAGGCGACGCTCCTTCGACACGACGTACGCGGCGGAGGCACCAGCGTCGCGCATCTGCTTGAGCGCCGTGCGGGGCCCGGCGGTGTCGGCGACGACCGAGCGGGAGCGCTCCATGACGTTGGATGCCGTGAGCACGCGAGCGCGATCGACGTCCTGCACGAACTGCTCGACGTAGTCGTTGGCGGGGTCGGTGAGGATGTCCTCGGGCGTGCCGATCTGCACGATGCGGCCGTCGCGCATCACGGCGATGCGGTCGCCGAGGAACATCGCCTCGTTGAGGTCGTGCGTGATGAACACGATCGTCTTCTTGAGCGTGGCCTGCAGCTCGAGCAGCTGCTCCTGCATCTCTCGGCGGATGAGGGGGTCGAGGGCGCTGAACGCCTCGTCCATGAGCAGGATGTCGGTGTCGGCGGCGAGCGCGCGGGCGATGCCGACGCGCTGCTGCATGCCGCCGGAGAGCTCGGAGGGCAGCCGCTCGGCCCAGCCGTCGAGGCCGACGAGCGCGAGCACCTCGTGCGCCTTCGCGATGCGCTCGGCCTTCGGCACGCCGCGCAGCTCGAGCGGGTAGGCGACGTTGGCGGCCACCGTGCGGTGCGGCAGCAGCGCGAAGTGCTGGAACACCATGGCGATGCGGTCGCGGCGGATGCTGCGCAGGCGGGCGTCGGAGACGTCGGTGATGGCGTCGCCGTTCACGGTCACGGTGCCGCCGGAGGCGTCGTGCAGGCCGTTGAGCATGCGGATGAGCGTCGACTTGCCCGAGCCGGACAGGCCCATGATGACGAAGATCTCGCCGGGCTCGACGCTGAACGACGCGTCGATGACCGCGGCGGTGCCGGGGATGTCGTCGCGGCTCGCGCCGGCGCGCAGGCGCTCGACGAGCGAGCGCGGGTTCTTGCCGAAGACCTTGAACAGGCCTCGGGCTTCGATGGCTGGGATGGTCACGTGCACCTCACGCCGCCGCGCAGGATGGCGCGCGGCAGCATCGGTCGCGTCCGGGTCAGCGGTCCGGCGGCGCGCATCCATGACGGACGGCGCACGGCGCGGATGTCGGATCTGCGCCACGGGCCACCGACCGTACGCTCGCCGGTCTGGTGCCGCGGTGCTCACGCACCTGCAGGCATCACCAGCGACCGCGGACTGGTCGGATCGGGCCCCGAGGGACCGCATCCACCATGTCTCCGAGGATTGCTCGATGCAACCGCGCTGAGGGCTTGCGCACTGCTGGCACCGCGACTATCACGTGCGTGCGTAGCAAAGCCTCGTGCATGCTTCCCGGCCGCGATCGTGCGCCGAACGTTGCCCTTTCGTGACCTTCCCGCGCGGGTCGGCGGGCGGTCGGCGCCCCCTGCTATGCCCGCCTCGGATTGCGTTTCGCAGGCGATTCCGGGCTCCGAGGGAGCATTCCCCTCGGCTCCCGGAATCGCCTGCGAAACGCAATCGGCGGCACCTAGCCGGCGTCCTCCACGAGGTTCAGCTGGGTGCCGTCGAGGTCGACGAGGTAGCCGATGCGCAGGCCGCTCGCCTCGCGCCGCACGGGGTGCAGGCGAGGGCAGCCGGTCGTCGCCTCGGGCACGCCGGCGGCACGGATGTCGGCCACGAGCGCGTCGACGTCGGCGACGCGCAGCACGCACATCGCGGCCGTCGTCGCCGGGTCGACGTCGGGCTGGTGCGAGAACTCCAGCTGCACGGTGCCGCGCCGCAGGATGAGCCAACCGTCGTCGTCGAAGGTGCGCTCGAACCCCAGCGAGCCGTAGAACGCGGTCGTCGCCTCGAACGATCGCGACGGCAGCACGGGGATGGCGCGGTCGCTCATCCCGGGTCGACCCCGAAGTCGCCGCCGCGCGCATCCGCCACCCGGCGCTCGGCCTCGGGCACGTGCTGCTTCGCGTCCTCGTACGCGGCCGGCGTCTCGCCCTCGGCCGTCGGGCCCGGCGACGGGCGGTAGATGGTGCGCAGCATGCCGGTGGGCAGCGCCTCGGCGTGCTCGAGCGCGAAGTGCTGCATGGCGCCGTCGTCGAACAGGCGCTCGCCCGCCCGCGCCGCGACGGGGTGGATGAGCAGCCGCAGCTCGTCGAGCTCGCCCGCCGCGAGCAGCTGCCGCACGATCGAGAGCGAGCCGGCGACGAGCACCTTGTCGACGCCTTCGGCGCGGAGCGCGCGAGCGGCAGCGACGACGTCGTCGGTGCGCTCGACCGC
The DNA here is from genome assembly GCF_007679035.1 of Agrococcus jejuensis. GTDB lineage: Bacteria > Actinomycetota > Actinomycetes > Actinomycetales > Microbacteriaceae > Agrococcus > Agrococcus jejuensis_A. The sequence goes on from NZ_VEFR01000002.1 coordinate 408,476, forward strand.
GCGCCAGCCGAGCTCCTGGTCGCCGCGGGTGGCGACGACCTTGCGCAGGTCGCCGAGCTCCTTGGCGAAGCCGGCATCCTCGCCACCCGCCGCCTCGCGATCGGGCCAGGCGCCGGCGAACGAGTCGTAGGTGACGCGGCCGAGCAGCAGGGCGTCGGCACCCGCGTAGTCCTCGCCGACGGCGGCGCCGACCGCGTCGTCGAAGTACGGGAAGTGCCAGTCGGGGTCGATCTCGGCGACGCCGTCGAGCGAGATGAACAGGGTCGAGACGATCGTCGTCACGCCGCACCTCCGTCGGTCGGGTCCGTTCGACCCTACGCCCCCGACCGCGCCTGACCGATGCCCGCCTCCTCGAGCTCGTGACGCAGTGCGCCGCCCCCATGCCCGCTCCTCGAGGTGCGAGCGAAGCGAGCCTCGAGAGGAGCCCCACCGACGACGCCAGCCCCCGCATGCGCACGCCGCCGACCACGGGAGCGACACCGGCTGCCTATGACCTCCCCATGGCTTGCAGCCAGAAGCGTCGCTACCAGCCCACGAGCCGACCGGTGTTCCGTATCCTGAGCAGACCCATTCCCTGACCCACGAGAGAGCAACCCCCGTGAGCCATCGAAGCCCCGCCTCCGACTCGGAGTGCCACAGTCCCAGCCCCGACTCGGAGGGACGAAGTCCCGACTCCGACTCGGAGGGCCGAAGGCCCAGCCCGACCCTGATGCGCCGCCCCCGAGGGGGTGAGGACCAGTGATCGAGGCAGTGCTCACGCTGCTGCTGGGCGTGCTGCTGACGTTGGCGATCATCGCCGCGTGCGGCTTCTTCGTGGCGCAGGAGTTCGCCTACATGTCGGTCGACCGCTCGCGGATCGCAGCGAAGGCATCCGCCGGCGACGCGCAGGCGAAGCGCGTGCAGGAGATCACGAAGCGCACGTCGTTCATGCTGTCGGGCGCGCAGCTCGGCATCACCGTGACGGGCCTGCTCATCGGCTACGTCGCGGAGCCGCTCATCGGCGAGTCCCTCGGCGTGCTGCTGGGCGGCGTCGGCATCCCCACGGGTGTCAGCGTGCTCATCGGCACCACAGGCGCACTCGTGCTGGCGACGATCGTCACGATGATCTTCGGCGAGCTGTACCCGAAGAACTACGCGATCGCGAACCCCGAGCCGCTCGCTCGCGCGCTCGCCATCCCGACGCGCATCTACCTGCTGGCCTTCGGCTGGCTCATCACGGTCTTCGACCATGCGGCGAACGCGCTGCTGCGCCTCGTGCGCATCGAGCCGCTCGAGGACGTGGATGCGAGCGCCAACCGCACCGACCTCGAGGCGATCGTCGAGGAGTCGCGGATCAGCGGGCACCTGCCCGCCGACCTGTCGATGATGATCGACCGCATCCTCGACTTCCCGCAGCGCGACGTGGAGCACGCGATGGTGCCGCGGTCGCGCGTGGATGCCGTGGCGCCGGAGTCCACGATCGGCGAGGTGCGGGCGCTCATGGCGACCGGCCACACCCGCTATCCCGTGGTCGACGAGCACGACTCCCCCGTGGGCGTCGTGGCGCTCGTCGACGTGCTGCGCTCGACCGCGCCGCTGACCACGCCCGTCACCGAGGTGATGACGGAGGCCGTGGTGCTGCCCGCGACGATGCTGCTGCCCGCTGCGCTCGACCGCATGCAGCGCACCCGCAACGAGCTCGTCTGCGTCGTCGACGAGCACGGCTCGTTCGACGGCATCCTCACGATCGAGGACCTGACCGAGGAGGTCGTGGGCGAGATCGTCGACGAGCACGACGCCGACGAGATCGCCGTCGTCGCGAGCGGCGACCACGCGTGGGTGCTGCCGGGCGACGTGCACGTCGACGAGGTCGAGCGCCTCATCGGCCACGACCTGCCCGAGGGCGACGACGAGACGATCGCGGGCGTCGCCATCCGCCACCACGGCGACCTGCCGGTGGTCGGCGACCTCGTGCGGGTCGACCTGCCCGAGGAGGCCGGCGAGATGGTCGAGGGCATCGAGATCGACCGCTGGCTCGAGATCGAGGTCACCGAGGTCGAGCGGCACGTGCCGTCGCAGGTGGCGCTGCGGCTGCTGACGCTCGACCGGAACGCGGATGCCGACGAGGCCGATGCGGTCGACGCGTCGGCCGCGGACGAGGAGGTGGCCCGATGAGCTGGTGGGTCGTCGCACTGATCACGACGCTGCTCATCGTCGCGAGCGCGTTCTTCGTCATCGTCGAGTTCGCGCTGCTCGCCGCGCGCCGTCACCGGCTCGAGGAGGAGGCGCCTCGCAGCGCATCCGCTCGCGCCGCGCTGCGCGGCGTCAACGAGCTCACCGTCATGCTCGCGTTCGCGCAGCTCGGCATCACGCTGTGCACCTTCCTGCTCGGCGCGATCACGAAGCCCGCGATCGACTACGCGCTGTCGCCCGTGTTCGAGGCCTGGGGGCTGCCCTTCTGGGCGGCCGACGTGCTGGCGTTCATGCTCGCGCTCGTCGTCGTCACCTTCCTGCACCTCGTCATCGGCGAGATGGCACCGAAGTCGTGGGCGATCGCGCACCCCGAGACGGCCGCGAAGGCGACCGGCATCCTGGCGCGTGCCATGACCTGGCCGCTGCGCCCGTTCCTGCTGTGGATCAACCACATCGCGAACCGGCTGGTGCAGGCGTCGGGCGTCGAGCCCGTCGAGAAGGCTGCCGCGGGCGGGCAGGACATCGACACGATCCGCGAGCTCGTCGCGCACTCGAAGGCCGCGGGCGTGCTCGAGACGCAGTACTCGGAGCCGATCGCCAAGGCGATCTCGCTCACGACGCTCACGATCGGCGACGTCGTGCAGACGCATGCGGCGCCGACGTCGGTGCCCTCGTCGGCGTCCGCTGCGGACGTGCAGGCGGCGTCGGCCGCGTCGGGTCACCTGCGCGTGCTCGTCGGCTCGGGTGCGGGCGCACGCGTCGTGCACGTGCGCGACACCCTCGCCGTCGCGGCGTCGACCCCGGTCGAGTCGCTGGCGCGGGATGCGTTCGCGGTGACGCCGGACACGTCGGTGCACGACGCGCTCGCGCGCATGCGCCGCGAGCGCGTGCAGCTGGCGACGGTCGTCTCCGACTCATCGCTCGTCGGCGTCGTGACGCTCGACGACCTCCTGCGCGAGGTGCTCCCCGGCCCGGCCGACCCCGTCCCCGCCTAGCAGCGTCGAGGGTCTCGGCCCGATATGAGGGCACATCGGGCCGAGACCCTCGACGCCACTGCCCGCTCCTCGAGGTGCGAGCGAGGCGAGCCTCGAGAGGGGCCCCGATCGAGGCCGCTCCCCCACCAGCTGGTCGAGGAGGCCGCTCGCGCAGCGAGCAGCCGTCACGAGACCCGAGTCACGACCGGCGCACCGGCCCGCGACCACGCAGGCATGACGCCGCATGACGCCCACCCCTCGCCACCCCTGACGCGCGCCCGTACCGTCGCCGCCAGGGACAGCCACCGCATCCGAGGGAGCTCGCCATGACCACATCCACCCGCACCGTCGCCGACCAGGTGTCGGAGTTCGACGTCGGCTTCGCCGAGACCATCGGTCCCGACCTGTCGGCGGTCTTCGCCAAGGAGCAGGCCGACCTGAACGCGGCGGGCACCCCCGCGGGCGCCGTCGCCGCGGGCGATCCCCTCCCCGACGCGACCCTCACCACCGTCGACGGCCAGCAGGTGACCCTCGCATCCGTGCTCGACGGCGCCCCCGCCGTCATCGTCTTCTACCGCGGCGCGTGGTGCCCGTACTGCAACATCACGCTGCAGCACTACGAGCAGACCCTCGCGGCGACGCTGCGCGAGCAGGGCGTCGGCCTCGTCGCGATCAGCCCCCAGACCCCGGATGGGTCGCAGGCGGCGGTCGCGAACGGCGAGCTGTCGTTCACGGTGCTGTCCGACCCGGCGAACGCCCTCGCGAGCCAGCTCGGCATCGTCACCGCGCCGAGCGCCGAGGCGCAGGAGGCGCACACGACGCTCGGCTTCGCGGTGCAGGACTCGAACGCCGACGACACCCCCGGCATCCCGTTCCCGACGGTGCTCGTGGTGGATGCATCGGGCACCGTGCGCTTCGCCGACGTGCACGTCGACTACACGACGCGCACGGAGACCGAGGAGATCCTCGAGGCGGTCGCCGCGCTCTGACGATCCGGTCGGCTCCTCCTGCATCGCGACGATGCGGGAGGAGCCCATCCCGTGACTCAGCTCCAGCGCTCTCCGACATGCCCGCGGTAGCCGCGGGCGGCGATCGCCTGCAGCACCGGTCGCACGTCGAACGACGCCGGATTCACCACGACCCGGTCGCCGTCGCTGCCGCGCACCTCGAGCACGGGGACGCCACGATGCGAGCGCAGGCTCGAGGCGACGATGTCGTCGTAGACGACGCAGCGCACCCGTCCGAGCGCCGTGCGCTGGTAGACGCGGTCGTCGAGCACGGCGAGGCGCCAGTTGCGGTGCAGCACGACGATGCCCAGTCCGCCGAGCACCATCGCGACCGAGGCGATCCGCATCGGCACCGGGTCGTCGGCCTCGTCGAGTCCGAACGCGACGAGCGCCATGAGCGCGCCGGCGACGAGGATGAGCCACCCGAGCAGGGCGATCACGATCGGCAGGCGCACGCCGCCCCCGATCGCGGGCGTCGGCCTGCGCCGCATCCATCGGCTCGCCAGCCCGACGAGGGCCACGACCGCGACCGTCGCGGCTGCGACCAGCACGGGGCGCATCCACTCCATCGCTCAGCCCTTCGTGTCGCGCGTCGTCGCGATCAGCCGTCGACCCGATCCACCCACGAGTAGCGCGGCGCGAAGCCGAGCTCGCGTCGCGCCTTCGCATTGCTCAGCAGCGTCGCTCGTCCCTCGATCGGCGCGCGGCGTTCGAGGTCGGCGAGCGCACCCGTCAGCAGCTCGACGCTCGGGCGACGCATGACGGTGTCGTCGGCAGCGACGATGAACACCTCGGCGCCGCGCCGGTCGCCTGCCTCGACCGCGAGCCGCACCGCCTGCGCCGCGTCGCGGTGGTCGATGTAGCCCCACAGGTTCCAGGCGCGCGCCGACGGGTCGTCCTGCCACGAGTCGAAGCGCGCGTAGTCGTCGTCGATGAGCACGTTCGAGAAGCGCAGGCCGATGATGGATGCGTCTGGCTGCCAGCGTGCGAAGTGCCGCGCCATCTCCTCCTCGACGGCCTTGCCCAACGAGTAGGTCGACTCGGGCCGCGCCGTGTACTCCTCGTCGACGGGCAGGTACGGCGGCGGGGTCTCGAACGGCAGACCCAGCACGGTCTCGCTCGAGGCCCAGACGACCTTGTCGATGCCGAGCATGCGGGCGGCCGCGAGGACGTTGTAGCCGGAGACGGCGTTGTTGGCGAAGATCGCCGCGTTGGGCTTGCGCCCGGGTGCGGGCACGGCGCCGAGGTGCACGACGGCGTCGAAGCCGCCGAGCCGGTCGTCGACGCCGCTCATCGTCTCGACGACCTGGCCGAAGTCGCTCAGGTCGACGATGGGCCCGCCGTCGGGACCGTCGGGCGAGGGCGCCTGGTCGATGCCGAGCACGTCGTGGCCGTGCTCGCGCAGGTCGGCGACGGTGGCGCGGCCGACGCGGCCGGAGGCTCCGGTGACGAGGATCTTCATGGCGTGGGCGTCCCTTCGGCGATGGCTGGAGGGAACGCTACGGAGCACGAGCGCGTGGCGCGCGGGGTGGACACGCGTGGCGGATGCGCGCGAAGAGGGCTGCGCGGATCGAGTCAGTAGCGCGGTGCGCCGTGCTGCAGTGCGAGGCGGCGCTGGTTCTCCTCGCGGACCATGCCGGGGATCAGGAAGAGGTCGATGACCCACCAGATGCCGGCGGCGAGCAGCAGCGGCAGCCCGATGAGCAGCCAGGCGGTGAGACCGCCGAGCACGGTGAGCGACAGGATCGCGATGGCAGTGCCGACGCGGCCCAGGTAGAAGCGATGGATGCCGAGCGTGCCGAGGAAGATCGCGAGCACGTAGGCGATGCCGGCTTCCTTGAGCGGCGCGACGATCACGACCTGCGGCGGCGCGTACGCATAGGGCTGCTGCGGCACGAACTGCTGCGGCGGCTGCATCAGCGGCGCGCTCGGTGCGTGCAGCGTGATCTCGGTCGCAGCCTGCCGAGGAGCACCCCAGGCCTGGCCGTCCCACCATCGCTCGATGCCGTGGGCGTCGCGACGCCAGCCCGCGGGCGTGGCAGCAGAGGTCGTCATGGTCGGATGCTATGCGTCACCCATGACAGCCAGCATCGAGTCGCACTCACCGTTGCAAGATCGTGACGCAAGCATCGCTCCGCGTCGGCCGCCTCCTGCCAGGACCGCCTCACGCGCCGCTCCCGCTCGAGACTGCCTCGATCAAGGACCGCTCCTTGAGGTGCGAGCGAAGCGAGCCTCGAAAGGAGCCCCGCCGAAGACGCCCCTACGCGACCGCCGGCACCCCGACCAGCTCGAGGTACTCGCGGATCACCGCATCCACCGACTCCGGCGCGGTGATGCCGAGGGCGATCGCGCGCTCCGGCTCAAAGGCGCCGGGCCACGACGCGACGATCGCCTCGATCGCGGGATCGATGGCCACGTCCACGAGCGACGACAGCGGCTGCCCCGACACGCGATCCATCGCCTCGAGCATGAGCGCGGGCGTCGTCGACAGGCCGGGCAGGATGACGGCGGTCGGGCTGCCCCACTCCTCGGCCGACGCGGAGGCGGCGCGCACGAGCGCATCCACCGTCTTCACCGGCGACGACAGGCAGATGGGGGTGTCGGCCGGCACGGGCAGCGGTGCGCGCACGCCCGCGACGGGCTCGCGCACGATGCCCGAGACGAACGACGACGCAGCGGCGTTCGGGGCGCCCGGGCGCACGGCGACGGTCTGCAGGCGCACGGTGCGGGCGTGCACGAGGCCGCGGCGTCCGTAGTCGCCGACGAGCAGCTCGGCGATGTACTTCTGCGCGCCGTACGACGACTGCGGGCGCGGCAGGGTGTCGTCGCGGATGACGTCGGGCTGCCCGAGGAACGGGTCGTCGCCGAAGACGGCGAGGGAGCTCGTGAAGACGAACGTCGCAGGGCTCGCGCCCGCCTCCGTCGCCGCGCGCAGGTGGTCGAGCAGCGCACGCGTGTCGTCGACGTTCGTCTGCATCCCCAGGTCGAGGTCGGCCTCCGCGGCGCCCGACACGACGCCGGCGAGGTGGAAGACGAGGTCGAGGTCGCCCAGGTTCGCGACCTGGTCGCCGATGGGGCCGACGAGGGCGTCGACGCGCTCGTCGGCGAGCAGCTCGGGCCGCGGCTCGGCGATGTCGAGCAGGGTGAGCCGCTCGACCGGGCCGACCGGAGCCTCGGCGCCGAGGATGCGGTGAGCGAGCTGCGTGCCGACGAAGCCGGCGCCGCCGGTGATGAGGATGCGCATGGCTCCATCCTCGCGCAGCATGCCTCAGCGGAGCCCGGCGCGAGACCGCCTCAGCCCGGCACGAACGCGCGCGGCGGGGACTGCTCGAGCAGGCTGCGCACGAGGTGATCCCAGAACGTCATGCGCGCGTACGCATCGATCCGGTAGTGGTCGGCGCCGGGCCAGATGCGCATGTCGAACCGCTTGCCCGCCTGCATGAGCGCGCGGGCGAGCGCATGCGAGTGGTCGACGGTCGCGTTCTCGTCGATCTCGCCGCAGACGATGAGCAGGTCGCCCTCGAGCCGCTCGGCGAGGTGCAGGTTGCCGAGCTCGCGGTACGCGTCGCCGTCGCGGTCAACGTCGGCGCTGCCGCCGAGGTGCCAGTCCCACCGGCCGAAGGGCATCTTCGCCGGGTCGTGCACGCCGGCGCTGCTGATGCCCGCCCGGTACGCGGTCGGGAATCGCAGCAGCATGCGTGCGGCGTTGTAGCCGCCGTAGGAGTGCCCGACGACGCCGACGCGCGTCGTGTCGAGCCGAGGGTCGGCGGCGGCGAGCGCGGCGAGCGCGGTCACGTGGTCCTCGAGACCGCGGTCGGTGTGGAACTGCCGATGCGTCCATTGCCGGAACGCGCGGTCACGCCCTGGCGTGCCCCTGCCGTCGACCATGATCGCGGCGAACCCGAGTGCCGCGTACCCGGCCAGGGCGCCGTGCCGGGCCGACGTGCCGCTGCCGCCGAGGTACGCGTGCGGCGCGTGGGCGATCTGGAAGCCGGCGTAGACGTCCTCGACGATGGGGATGCGCTGCGGATCGTGCGGATGCTGCGGCATGGCCACGACGCCCCACAGGTCGGTCTCGCCGTCGTCCGCGAGCACCCGGAACGGATGCGGGGCGACGTAGCCGGCGTCGAGCAGCGCCGTCACGTCGGTGCGCTCGAGCTCGAGCACGATGCGGCCGGCGTCGGCCGCGTCGCGCAGCACGATGACGGGCGGCTCGTCGACGGTCGAGATGTGGTCGACGAGGAAGCGGCCGCTGGGGCTCAGCGCGTCGATCGGCGGCTTGCCCTTGCCGAACACGAGATGGAAGAACTGCGGCGGCGGGGCGGCGAGGTCGTGGTCGGCGGGCTCGGGGGTGAGCAGCCGCTGCGTGCCGCCGTCGAGGCCGGCGCGGTAGATGCGGCGCCACGAGGGGTTCCAGCCGTCGTCGCCGCTGCCGGCGACGAACGTGACCTCGCGGTGCTCGACGTCGACGCGCAGCAGGTCGCGCACCACGAGGTCGCCCTCGGTCACGCGGTGCAAGCACGCGCCGGTGGCGAGGTCGAAGAGGTAGAGATGACCCCAGCCGTCGCGCTGCGAGAACAGCAGCACCTCGCCCGTCTCGGGCAGCACCCGCACGAGCGGCAGGTGGTACAGGAACTGGTTCGGCTCGTAGAGCGGCCCCTCGTCGAGCACGACGGCATCGCGGCGCGCGCCCGAGGCGACGTCGACCTCGACGATCGCCGCGCGCGCCTCCCCCTGCCGGTGGTGCAGCAGGTACAGGTACCGCTCGTCGGCCGACCACGTCACCTCGGTCGCGCCGTTCACGATCACCTGCGCGCCGAGGCCGTCGGCGACGTCGACCTCGACGGCACCGCCGGCGTCGAGGTCGAGGATGCGGCACTGCGGCGGCGGGGGCGGCCCCTCGTCCTCCAGCTGCACGCGCCACTGGTGGCACTCGGGGCGTGCGCCGCCGCCCGGCGCGACGCTCTCGACCATGTGCTTCGTGCGCATCCGCCGCTCGTCGACGCGCATCGTGAGCACTCGACGACCGGAGGGCGAGTGCACGGTGCCGACGGGCGGCAGGTCGAGGCCCATGCGGCGGAAGGGCACGACCATGTTCGAGTCGGAGCGCAGGGCGCCCCACGCGAACCCCTCCTCGCCATCGGCAGTCAGCGGCGTCTCGACGTCGCCGTCGACGAGCGAGAGGTCATGGTCGCGGCGGCGCAGGCCGCGACCGTCGGGGCCCGGCAGCACGCCCGCGGGCGGCGCCGCGGATGCGGGCTCCTGCACGCCCAGGTCGGCGAGCGTCGCGCCGACCGTGCGGGTGCCGGCGACGGGGTCGACGAGCACGAGCTCGTCGCCGTCGGCCGTCTGCCTGCGGTACCAGAACGCGTCGCCGTCGCCGGTCCAGATCGGATCGATGCGGCGGTTGCGCATGAGCGTGGGCAGCCGCTCGGGCGCGAGCGCCGCGGCCCGACGGTAGCGCTCGAGCAGCGAGGGCGCAGCGTCGGTCGACGCGGTCATGCGCCGAGCTCGCGCGCCACGTGCTGCGCGACGAACGGCAGCGGCAGCCCCGCGGCGCCCAGCACGGCGTCGTGGAACGCGACCACGTCGAACGTATCGCCGAGCGCTGCACGCATGCGCTCGCGCAGGTCGAAGAGGAAGTCGTCGCCGAGCTTGTACGCGAGCGCCTGCCCGGGGATGTCGCACGAGTAGCGCAGCGTCTCGGAGTCGATCTCGACATCCCCGAGGAAGGCGTGCTCGCGCATGTACGCACGTGCCTGCTCGAGGTCCCAGCCGAGCGCGTTGAGCCCGGTGTCGACGACGAGACGCGACGTGAGGAACGCGTCCATCATCAGTCGCCCGAACCGCTCCTGCGGCGTGCGGTACATGCCGATCTCGCCAGCGAGGCGCGCGGCGTACTCGGCCCAGCCCTCGCCGTAGGCGCTCAGCGCCACGTGCTGGCCGAGCGAGTGGCGGTCGGTGGCCTCGCGTTGCGCCGTGACCGCGAGGTGATGGCCGGGCATGAGCTCGTGATAGGTCAGCGCGGGGATGTGCGGCAGGGCCGTCGTAGCGAGGTTGCGAGCGTTGAAGAGGTAGAGGCCCCTCTCGCGGCCCGGCTGCGGCGGCGCGTAGTAGCCGAAGGTCATCGAGCCGGCGACGGCGTCGGGCACGGCGTCGACGCCGTAGGGGGCGCGGGGCAGTCGGCCGAACTGGGCGGCGAGGTGCGGCTCGAGCCGCTCGATCGCGCGCTCGAAGTGGGCCGCGATGCTCGCGGCGTCGTCGCCACGCCAGGCGGGATCGGTCGCGAGCGCCGCCAGGTACTCCTGCGGCGTGCCCTCGAAGCCCTCGCCGACCATGAGCTCGCGCATGTCGTCGACGATGCGCGCCATCCGCTCGTGCCCGCGCGCGTGCACCTCCTCGGCGGTCAGATCGAGCGTCGTGTGCAGGCGCACGACCCGCTCGTAGGCGTCGCGACCGCCCGGGTACTGCCCGAGGCCCACGCGATCGGATGCGCGCGCGACGACATCGGGGTCGGCAAGCACCGCGAGCAGCGTCTCGAACGCGGCGTCGACGGCGGTGGCGGTGCGCTCCTCGATGACTGCCGCCGCGTCGTCCGTCAGCGACGGCGAGCGGTCGACGACGCCGCGCAGCACCGCCCGACCGGTGGCATGCAGGCCGCGCACGAGCGCGGTCGCGGCGGCGAGCTGCTGCGACGGCATGACGATGCCGCGCTCGGCCTGGCCGGTCGTGCGCTCGGCGAGCTGCCGCACGAGCCGGCCGTAGCCGTCGAGCAGTCGGAGGTGCTGCGCGACGCCCTCGTCGCCGTCGATGCTCGTGCGCGAGAGCGTCTCGTGCACGACGTTCAGCAGGTAGCCGCCCGCGTACGCCGACGGGGCGAACATGCTGGGGAAGCCGATGCCCATCGGGTCGAACACGAGCCAGTACACGTCGTCGTCGACGTCCCACCGCTCCGCCATCGCGGCGGCCGCGGCCAGATCGAGCGCGAGGGTGGCGGGCAGCGAGGCCGCGTCGACGCTCGCGATCCGCTCGCGCAGCAGTCGCGCGGCCCGAGCCCGCCGGGCGATGGCCTCCTGGCCGATGTCGGGGATGACGATCTCGCCGGCCCCGAGCTCGCCCGCGGCATCCGAGCCCTGCACGATGCGCCAGGCGGCGTCGACGATCGACCGCGCCTCCGTCTCGGCGGCGGATGCGGCATCCGCATCCTCACGCTCGTCGGTCGTCGCGGGTCGTGCCGTCATGCTCGCGCCTCTCGTGTCGCCGTCGCGGTGCCAGCACGGTATCGCCGGTTCGCACGGAGCCGCGTCGACAGATCGTCGAGCATCGGGGCGTGCGATCTCGACAGATGCAGCAGCGGCGTCAGTCGGCGGATGCGAGCACGCCGGTGAGGCGCGCGATCTTCAGCGTGAGGTGCGCGCGCAGGCGGTCGTCGCCGGTCGTGAGGTCGAGGCCGGTGAGCTCCTGGATGCGGCGCAGCCGGTAGTAGAGGCTGGTGCGGTGCGCGAAGAGCAGCTCGGAGGCCGCCTTCACGTCGCCCGCGGTGTCGAGGAACACCTCGAGCGTGCGCACGAGCGGCTCGCCGCGACGCTCGTCGGCGATGAGGGCGAGCAGGCGCGGAGCTGCGGCGGCGAGCAGCGCGTCGTCGGGCAGCCGGTCGAGCAGCTCGTAGACGCCGGCGTCGTCGATGGATGCGACGGGGGCCGGGTCGCCGAGGCGTCGGGCGATGCGTGCGGCGCGGCGTGCCTCGTCGAGCGCGGCCGCCGCGTCGGCGAGGTCGGTGCGCACACGGCCAATCCCGACCCTGCAGCGCGGAGCGTCGGTGCCGCGCAGCACGTCGTCGCGCAGCGCGCTCCCGGCCGCCAGCCCCGCCTCATGGGCCGCGTCGACGGCAGGCTCGGCGACCACGAGCACGACGTGGTCGCGGTGCTCGAGGGCGAGCACGTGCTGCGCGGGGCGCCGGCTGCGGGCGGCTGCCGTCGCGGCGGCGAGGGCCACGGCATCCTCGTCGGTCGCAGGCTCGCCGTCGCGGTCGATCTCGGCCACGAGCACGACGAACGCGGTGCTGGCGAAGATGCCCTCGGCGCGCAGCTCGTCGGCGGCCGCCACTCGAGCGCCGGCGTCGTCGCCGAGCAGGCGCTCCACCAGCGCGCGCTCGCGCTCGCGGGTGGCGGTGGCGCGCAGGAACTCGCCATGGATGAGCACGGTCGCCTCGGCCGCCGCGGTCTCGATCGCGCGCAGCTGGTCGTCGTCGACGGGGCCCTCGGAGTCGAGCAGCCAGACGAAGCCGAGCAGCGTGTCCTGCTGCAGGATCGGCTGGCCGATGCGGGCGTCGCGCAGGGCGAGGTCGGCGCGCGGCGTCACGAGGTAGCGGCCGGTGGCGTCGTCGCGGCAGGCGAAGACGTGGTCGACGACGTCGGGCGGCACCGCCCGACGCAGGATCGACTCGGCGCGCACCCGATCGACGTCGCCGCGATGCGAGCTGTGCGCGAGCAGCCGCAGGCGGGCGTCGTCGATGGCGACCGAGCGGTCGAGCCTCGCCGAGAGCGTCTCGACGAGCTGCTGCAGGTCGGCCGCCATGCACCGGATCCTAGCCGCGGCATCCTGCGGCATCCCGGTTCGGGGGCGGTGCAGAGCGGTCGTCACACGGTCTCGGCGCGCAGCCGGAACGCGGGCTCGAAGTCGGGGTCGACGATGGCCGGGCGGGTGAGGCGGAAGGCGTCGATGTCGTGCGGCGTCGCCCCGACCGTGAGCAGGTCGGCGAGGATGCGGCCGACGAGGCTCGCGAACTTGCCGGCGTGCCCGGCGCCGTTGAACACGGCGACGTGGCTGTGGCCGGGGAGGGTGTCGAGCACGAAGTCCCGGTCGGCGGGCATGTCGTAGACGCAGGTCTTGCTCGCGAGCAGCCGACCGGCGGCACCGGGCAGGTGGCGCTCGAGGAACGCGTGCAGGCGCCGCGGCTCCTCGGCGTCGCCGTCGAAGACCCGCTCGTCGCTCGCGATGAAGTGGCCGCGCATGTCGCGGGCGACCTTCACGGCGGCCTCGCCGTAGACGGGGAAGCCGTAGTGCACGTCGTCGTCGCCGTGGTGGATCCAGATGGGGAACCGGTCGGGCGCGAAGTCGGCGAGCCGCGGCCCCGAGAAGTACGCGACCTGCTCCTGCGACAGCGTGAGCGCGAAGCGCAGGCCGAGGTCGGGCATGAGGTCGCCGAGCCACGACGCGGCGGCGACGACGAGGTGGTCGGCGTCGATCGGTCCGTCGGGGGTCTCGACCGTGACCCCGTGGTCGTGGACGCGCACGCCCGTCGCGCGCGTGCCGGGCCGCAGCTCGACGCCGCCGGCCATCGCGAGCGACGTGTGCGCCGACACCGACCTGCGGATGTCGAGGATGCCGCCGTCTGCCTGGAAGAGGCCGACGGCGTCGTCGCCGACGCGCCACTGCGGGTAGCGCTCGCGCACGTCGTCGACGTGCAGGTGCTCGTAGCCGATGCCCGCCGCATCCATCGCGCGTGCGTAGCCGGCGATCTCGGCCTCGCCGTGCGTGCCTGCCGTGGCGAGGTCGATGCCGCCCGTGCGCAGGTAGAGGGGCAGCGCCGAGGCCTGCTCGACGTGCGCCCACGCCTCGAACATCGCATCCGTCAGGCGCGTGTACGCCTCGTGGTGGTAGGCGCGACGGATGATGCGCGAGTGATCGCCCGAGGAGCCGAGGGTGTGCACGAGGTCGAACTGCTCGAGCACGAGCACGCGCTCGGCGCCCGCCTCCGACAGCCAGTAGGCGGCGGCGGAGCCGACGGCGCCCGCGCCGATGACGATGTGCGAGTAGCCCTGCGGCATGGCATCCCTCCCGGTGGTCGCTTCACTCTCGCGACCGGGGCGGGCGGCCGCGAGCGTCGTCGGTGGGAATGTCGTCGGCGGGGTTCGACAGGTGTCGGACGGCCGGTCGGGGTCGGCTCGTCGGGCGTCGGCGCGCGTCAGGCGTCGGCGCGCGCCAGCAGGGTCTCGACGATGCGGCGGCGCGCGTCGGGGTGCGAGAAGCCGTGGTGCCCGTAGGAGAAGTGGTGGAAGCGGGCGTCGGGGTTGCGGTCGGCGAGCACGAGCGCGAATGGCGCCTGCACGTCCTGCACGCCGCAGAACAGGTCGAGCGGCACGGGGATCGCGAAGTGGTCGAAGCCCCAGGGGCGGCCGGCGAGCCGCAGCTCGGCGAGCATCGCGTCCTTCCCCGCGCGCTCCCGCTGCATCCTGCGATGGAGGGCTGCGACGTCGGGCTCGGTGCCCGGCGGCGGCCCCACGAGGTCGGGGTCGACGAACCGCGAGCCGCGGGCGGGCGGCCGCGCGTCGTCGACCGGCCCGCGCGGCGTCGCGGCGTGATCCATGGCGGCGAGCAGGCGTGGCGCGTGGCGCAGCAGCCGGTACGCGACTGCCGCAGCCCGCGACGACACGGTGCGCGCGAGCGGGTCGAACCACGGCAGCGTCGGGTTGATGGGGGCCACGCTGCGCACGCGATCCGGCAGACCCGCTGCGAGCGCCATCGTCATGAGGCCGCCGTTCGACTCGCCGAAGACCGACACCGCGTCGATGCCCAGCGCGTCGAGCAGCTGCGCCGCGTCGTCGGCGTAGGCGACCGCGGGGCGCTCGGGTGCGAGCGTCGAGCCACGCGCGCCGGGACGGTTCGTCGCGATGAGCCGCACGCCGTGCTGCACGGCCTCGCGGTGGAAGATGCCGCCCTCGATGCTCGTCGAGCCGCCGCCGTGCAGGTACAGCACGGGTCGGCCGTCGGGCACGCCGAACTCCTGCCACGTCGCGGTGCGCCCGTCGGCCAGCGTCGTCGAGCGCAGCGGCGGGTCGACGAGCGGGATGTCGACGGTCGCGCCGTCGTCGGCGGGACGCTGCTCAGGCATCGGGATCGCTCCTCGGGTCGCGGCGGAGGGAGGTATCGGCTGCGGTCGCGGCGGGTGCGCTCGCGTCCGCGCCCGCGGGCTCGGGCTGCGCATCCGCATCCGTCGCACCTGCCTCGCCGGCGTCCCGTTCGGCGAGCGCGGCCTGCACCTCGGCGATGCGGGCCCGGTCGAGGGGGTAGCGCCAGATGATCGCGGCGGCGGCGAGCAGGCCGACGGCGGGAGCGATGGCGAAGCCGAGCTTGATGCCGACGATCGCCGGCGTCGTCTGGTCGCCGCCGGTGGCGTCGAAGCCGAAGGCGCCGACGAGGGCGAGGCCGATGGCGCCCGCGACGCCGATGAGCGACTTCTGCAGGAAGGCGAACATCGAGCCGTAGAGGCCGCCGTGATCCTGCCCCGTGTGCAGTCGGCCGTAGTCGACCACGTCGGCGGACATCGTGTAGACGACGACCGAGCCCGACAGCACGAGCGTGACGATGGGGAAGAGCACGATGCAGCCGACGAACGCGCCGGGGCCGGGCTCGACGAGGGCGAACGCCGCGCAGGCGAGGCCGCCGCCGACGAGGGCGAAGGCCCACACGCGGTGGCGTTCGAAGCGGCCCGACAGCGCCGTCCAGATGGGGATGCCGACGATGCTCGTGAGCAGCGACGTCGCGAGGATCGCGGGCAGCTCGGCGCTGAGGCCCAGGTACACGTCGATGTAGAGGTAGGCGAGGCCCGTGCTCATGCCCGTGAGCAGGTTGACGGGCAGGAAGGCGGCGAGCAGGCGCAGCAGCGGCGGGTTGCTGCGCATCGCGTCGATCGTGGCACGCAGGCGCAGGCGCAGCGTCGTCGCCGAGGCATCGGCGGTCGTGGCGACGCCCGCGGGCACGACCAGCACCATGACGATCGCGGCGATGGGCAGCGCGATCAGAGCGATGACGGCGAGCACGCCGAGGCTGCGGAAGTCGATCTCGGTGGAGTCGGTGACGCCGATGCCGAGCGCGAGCGCCGGCACGAGGAAGAACAGCAGCTGTCCACCGATCTGCCCCATGCCGCGCCACCCCTGCACGCGGGCGCGCTGCGCGTAGTCGGTGGTGAGGCCGTAGCTCCACGCCTGCAGCGGGATCTCGATCGTCTTCCACCCGAGGTAGAGCACCGACATGCTCACGCCGAAGTACACGACCGTCGGATTCGAAGGCGGATGCAGCAGCGCCCACATGCCCACGACCGACACGACGGTGCCGCCGAGGATCCACCGGCGGCGGGATCCGGTGCGCGCGAAGGTGCGGTCGGAGAGGCTGCCGATGAGCGGATACGTGACCGCGTCGAACATCTTCGTGATCAGCAGCGCCACCGCGAGGCCGCCGAGCGCGAGGCCGGCGTGCTTCGCGTAGACGCCCTGGATGACGCCCTCGGGCCCGTGCATGATGCCGAGCACGATCGTGGGCAGCGTGAAGGCGATGAGGATGCGGCGCGGCAGCCGCGAAGGTGCGGCCGTCGCCCCGGGCGTCGTCGCGCTCGCCGTGGCGCTGGCGCGTCTGGCGCGCCATGCGTCGAGCGTTCTCGGCATCGCTCCCCCTCGTCGTGCGACGGTCGGCGTCGTCTCGTCAGCGTACGAGCGGGAGCGGCGGCGCTGCTGCGCGCGCGGTCGAACGATCGGTGCCGGGTCTTCGACGGGTGTCGAAGCCACGGGGACGGGGCTCACCGCTCTTCGAGGTGCGTCCTTCCAGGCTCGCTGCGCTCGCACCTCAGGAACCGCGCAGAGTCGCCCTGACGCATTCGCTTCCCCGTCGCGCAGCGCTTGCCCACCGCTCCTCGAGGTGCGAGCGAAGCGAGCCTCGAAAGGAGCCGACCTCGGTCAGCTTCGCGGCATCCGCAGCGTGAGCCCCTTGTGCACGATCGTCAGCGAGATGCCGACGATCTCGCCCACGCTGTCGCCGTCGAGCTGCAGCAGCTGCGGCTCGTCGAACCGCGCCTCGAAACGGTGGCCCTGCGTGTAGCGCAGGGCGTTGAGGTCGGGGGTTTTGCGCAGCACCCAGCGGCCGGGGCGGGTCGCCTGGAACATGCCGTTCGTCGTGAAGCGCGAGGCGATCTGCATCCATCCCCATGCGCCCTTGGGCTTGAAGACGACGACGTCGAGCAGTCCGTCGTCGACGACGGCGTCGGGCAGCAGCAGCAGGTTGGCGGTGAGGGTGCCGACGTTGCCGACGATGATCGTGTGCGCCGTGAGGGCGCGCGAGCGGCCGCGGTCGATGCGGTAGCGGAGGCCGAACTGCGCGTTGCCGAGGATGGAGCGGGCGATGGGGTCGACGTAGGCGCCCCAGCCGATCCGGCTCTTGAGGGCGGGATCGGTCTCGGCCGCCATCTTCGCGTCGAGGCCGATGCCGGCCATCACGAGGAACGCCTTGCGCGTGATCGTGTCGTCGGCGGCGCGCATGGCGGCGAAGGCGATGTCGACCTGCCGGTCGGTGCCGGTGAAGGCGCTCGCCACCGCCCTCGGCAGGTCGGTGAGCGGCAGCCGCAGGTTGCGCGCGAGCAGGTTGCCGGTGCCGGCGGGCAGCAGCGCGAGCGGGATGCCGGTCTCGTGGATCGCCTCGGCGACAGCCCGCACGGTGCCGTCGCCGCCGGCGACGAGGATGACGTCGGGGTGCTGGGCTGCGGCGTCTCGGGCGGCGTGCGCGCCCGCGTCGTGCTCGCCGGTCTCGAACCAGAGGGAGGGCGCCCAGCCGTGCTGCTGTTCGGCTTGCTCCACCGCTTGCCGCAGCTTCGCGACGGGCACCTTCACCGGGTTGTGCACGATCGCGGCGACGCGACCCTCGGGGGTCGGTTCGGTCGCGTCGTCTGCCACAGTGCTGACGCTAGAGCGTGGGATGCGGTGCCGCGTCTGATTCGCGCATGTGGGGGCGATGTGCTGTGGCGCGTGGCTAGGCTCCCGCCATGCAGGATGCGTCGGAGATCGATGTCGCGTTCGACGTGCGCACCGATGCCGGCGATGGCGACCCCGACACCACGAGTCCCACGCTGCGGCGCTATCACCAGCTGCTCTGGAGCAAGCCGCTCCCCGATGGCACGCTCTTCACGCTCGACACGTCGAGCCGTCGTCGGTACCTCCACCACTCCTCGGCGCGTGGAGACTTCTTCCTGGCGAGCGACACGTGCGTGCCGACGTATCGCTCCTGGCTCCGGATGGCACCGATCATCGAGCGGATTTCCGGCGACGATCTCAATGAGTTCCAGCGCTTGAACCACACCATCGGCGGGATGATGGTGTTCCCAGGCGAACGTCGCTCAGGCGTCCAGACGCTGAATGGCGCACGAGGGTGGTCACCGGCCATCGGCGACCGTCTCGACCTCACCCTCGAGTGCGTTCGCCTCGCCTACCGCGGCCAGCCGAACCCGCTCGGCCGCGTCCTCGAGGCGTACTGGGACTTCTTCGCGCTCTTCGAGACCTTCGAGCAGTACGTCGACTTCTTCCTGCTGCAGGACCTCGTCGACGACGGGGGCAGGGTGGTGTTCATGCGCGACTTCCGCAGCTTCGACGAGAATCCGTTGCCGGCTGACGTCGACGACTACCTGGCGTATCGCGTGCGCGCGATGGCGTTCTTGGCGGCGCGGAACACGCGAATCGAAGGCTGGGCCAACCAGACCTCTCCATCCAGCCGCGGCTGACGATCAGCTCGGATCGATCTCGTCCTCGAGCGGACGAACGCCGAGATGCCGCATGCGCTCGGCGTGGTAGCCGGGCTTGTGGTGCCGCCTTCCGTGGCGGTTGCCCGCTCGAACGCATCCCGGGTACTGCGCCACGAGCCCGTCCCACGACTTCGGCGCTGTTCGCGCTTCGACGGCAGGCATGTCCTCGGCTCGTGAGTCCGACTTGATGGTGTTGCACGCGACGTGGAGGGTCGTCAGGTTGTCGTCGTCGCCTGCGCCGCCTCCGCTATGCGCCTCGACGTGATCGGCCTCAGGCGCGACGGCCCAGTAGGCCGGGTGGACCGTGCCCTTCTTGTAGTGCGCGTAGTACGGGAACTCCTCGGGGAAGACATCGCTGATGGCGACCAGGAGGCTCCGCGGAATCACGCGACCACCGCAGTACGTGCATCGCATGCCGTCGCGAACGAAGATCCGCGCCTTCGATGCCGCTGAGACGTCCCGGGCTCCTGCGGCGGCACCACCGACGCCGGGCTTGCCTGCCAGGGCGAACCGACCCTCCCAGCGCTCACCGGCGATCGGTTGCAAGGCGAGTCGGGCGGCATCGATGTCGTCGCGGGCGAGGGCCTCCGCGACCAAGGAGAGCGCGTTCGCGTATCGATCCACGGCGTCGTCGGGGAGTTCGGTGACGGCACTCATGGCGACACGGTAGCCTTCACCGCCGACAACTCGCCGACCGCCGACACCGTCGAGGAGCCGCACGCTCGCATCGCTCGCGGTCACGTGTCTTGCGGTGCTGGTGCGCGGCGGTACCGCACGGGAGTCGACGTGTACGACGGCGCCGCCTCCTGCCGCGAGCTTCGACACTTCGATCGGCTGCAGGACCTCTCGGATCCGATCCTCGAGCGAGCCTCCGGCGGTGCGCTCGTACTTGTCGCTCACGTATCGGTGCCAGCGCGACGGGTGCCGCGGTTCACCGGCGAGCATCCACACGCGTTCGTGGCGTGAGGTCGCCAACGTGTCGCGCACCCACGCGATCTGCGCGCGAAGGTGGATGCGAGCCGGACCGGTGAGCGGGCTCGTGCCCCACGCTAGGAGCACGTCATCGCTCTCCTCGAGCAGCGAGACGATCGCGGGACGGGCCTCGAGCCAGCCGGCTTCGCTGGCTCCGACCTCGGTGATGCCCTTGCTGCACCTCGTCGGGGTGCTGAGCATGTTCGCCACGCCGACCTCGGCAGCACCGACGACCCCGGCCGCCAGTCGCACGCGCCCAATGGTGAGCGTCCCTGGACCCGTCGGCGGGTTCAGCAGCAGCGCGCCGAGTCGGCGACCGTTGCTCTGGTCAGCGTCTCGCTGATGCTCGCGCTGCGCATCCGGACCGGCCATCGCGTCCATCCTGCCGGACGCTGCATCCGACCTCAGCGGTGCATCACCGCGCCCGCCAGGAACCGCTCCAACTCTTCCACCGCATCCAACGGCAGCACCTGCGCCACGTACATGTCCGGCCGCACCAGCACCATCGCCCCATCCCGCGACACCTCGCGCGCATCGAAGATGTCCGCGTCCATGTCCGTGCCGACCGCCATCTTCGGCGCCGCCGGCTGGCAGTCGCGTGGGGCGATCGCGGCATAGACCTTCTCGTAGTCGACGAGGCCGAGCGAGCCGGTGCGCGGCAGGAAGATCGGCGGCACGGCGCCGAGGTCGACGTCCTGCCACGCATCCTGCAGCACGACCTTCACGTCGAAGACCGAGTCGACGTCGGCGTCCTCGGGCGTGAATCGCGAGATCACCGAAGGGACATCGGCGGCGAACCGAGCGAGCGCATCCCCCGACGCATCCGCGAACGCATACAGCCGCCACCGGCCATCCGCGCGGTGGTGGTGCCCGAGCTGCACGAAGTTCGCGTCCGCCACCCGCGCGACGGGATAGGACTTGAAGCGCTTGCCGATCGGGAAGCCGGCGGCGAGCGCCTGGTGCTCGGTCGTGCCGGTGATCATCGAGGGCTCGTACTGGGTGCGGAAGCCGTAGAGGAACTCGGCCTGGTCGACGTAGAAGCGGGTCATCTCGTCGGGGTCGGCGAGCTCGGCGGACTTCTTCGCCATGAGGCTCGACCACTGCTTGTCGTAGTCGATGAGGTTCTGCGCCACCACCTGCCGCTCGGCGGAGTAGGTGGCGAGCAGCGACTCGGGGCTCTGCCCGGTGAGCACGGCGCCGAGCTTCCAACCGAGGTTGAAGCCGTCTTGCATCGACACGTTCATGCCCTGCCCGGCCTTCGCCGAGTGCGTGTGGCACGCGTCGCCGGCGATGAAGACGCGCGGCTCGAGCTCGCGACCGTCGGCATCCACCCCGTCGTCGAAGCGGTCGCAGAGGCGGTGCCCGACCTCGTAGACCGAGTACCAGGCGACGTCCTGCACCTCGAGTGTGTACGGCGAGAGGATGGCGTTCGCGCGCGCGATCGTCTCGTGGATGTCGGTCGTGCGCACCTTGCCGGCGTCGTCGCTCGCGACCTCGCCGAGGTCCACGTAGAAGCGCGCCAGGTGCCCGCCCTCGCGTGGGATGAGCAGGATGCTGCCCGCCGCCGACTGGATGGCGCACTTCATGCGCACGTCGGGGAAGTCGGAGACGGTGAGCACGTCCATGACGCCCCACGCGTGGAACGCCTGGTCGCCCTGCAGCTGTCGACCCATCGAGCGCCGCACGCCGCTGCGGGCGCCGTCGCAGCCGACGACGTACTTGGCGCGGATCTGGCGCGTGTGGCGCTCCTCCACCGAGCTGGTCGAGGAGGCCCCGAGCGCCAGCGAGGAGCCGTCACGAGACCCCCTTCCTTGCTGGTCCGCCGACCCCTCATCCGCCGTCGCCTCATTCACCGCAAGCCGCGCCGCTTCAGCACCGAGCCCGGTCGCGGCCGCGAGCGCCGCATCCTCCGCCTCGCGCGTTGCCCCGGAGTCGCGGATGGTGACGAGCACGGGATTCGTCGGGTGATCATCCCGCTCCTGCGACACGAACTCGATGCCGTAGTCGGGCTCGATGCGCGCGGGCCCGTGCAGGGCGGCCTCGGCGAAGTAGTCGAGCACGCGCGCCTGGTTGACGATGAGGTGCTCGAACTCGCTGATGCCGTTGGGGTCGTCGTCGGTGCGCTTGGTGCGGTGGATCTTCGCGGGGTCGTCGTCGCGCGGCCCCCAGAAGCTCGTGGAGGTGATGCGGTATGCCTCCTGCGTGATGCGCTCCGCGAAGCCGAACGCCTGGAACGTCTCGACGCTGCGCGCCTGGATGCCGTCGGCCTGCCCCACCTTCAGCCGTCCCGCGCGCCGCTCGATGATGCGCGTCGTGACGGACGGGTACTGCGAGAGCTGGGCGGCGAGGAGCATGCCGGCGGGGCCGGAACCGACGATGAGGACGTCGACTTCGTCGGGGATGTCGCTCGAGCGGTCGCCCTGCGCGGGCTGGATGCGGGGGTCGCCGGAGACGTACCCGTCGTGATGGAACTGCATCGGTCCTCCGTCGACTGCGTTGTCGTGACACCGGTTCGCTGCTCTTTATATGAACACCGCGTTCGGCTTACGAGCAATCGTATCTCGCGCGATCCCAGCGAACAAGGCTCGGCCTCGAGGCCCCGTCAATCGGTCAGCGCGTGGGACGCGGCTCGGCGGAAGAGCTCGCGCATCTCAAACGTGCGAGGCGTCTCACCCTGCTCCACCGCACGGCGGATCGCTTCGGCGTGCGACGCGGTGAACGCGTCGAGACTTCGATACTCGGAGAGCCTCCGCATCCGAACGCGGTCCGAACTCGATCCGCGCAATGCGCCCGCCCGATCCATCGCGTGGAACCACGCTTCCATGTCCCGTGGGTCGTCGAGATCGACAGCAGCGCGTGCCGGAGGGATCGCAGGCCTGCGATGCGTCAGGCAAAGGTCGCCCGCAAGCCGCGGCGCGAGCATCACCTTGCACGCGCGCGGATCTCCCGCCCACGCCATGACGCAACCGAAGGCGCCGCTGACGATGTCCGCGATCCGGCCATCGGTGAGCACTGCGCGACGGTGCACCGTGCGATGAGGTCTCGATCGGTCTGTCATGAGGTCGCTCCTTCAGCGGGCGATCTCATCGACCGCCGAGGTGCCGCGCACGGAAGCGAGCGGCCGGCCGGCTCTTCTCCTGGGACACCCCGCTCGGGGAGGAGGGTTCCCGCGCAGCCGGCCAGGTACCGAAGGCTGCGACTCGTGACCCTTCTCCGAGGCTACGTGCCACGTCCGACAAAGGAGTTGGTCGGGAGGCTCAGGATGCACGTGGGCACCGCCCGCTACCCTGCGGTGGACACCGTGTCGCGCGGTCGCATGCTCAGGAGGAGCTCGTGGATTCGTATCAGTTCGTCCCTGTCGGCGAGTCCGGCTTCCGTTGCACGGTCGTGTCGAGCGAGAAGGGCCACAGCCGGCACATCGAGCTCTCCGTCGCCGATGTGCTCGCTGATGCCGAGCCGACGCTCACCGGCGACGGGGAGTTCATCGCGAACGACGCACTGCGCGAGAACCTCCTGAACTACGGCGTCAACGAGTACGGAGCTCGCCATACGGAGGACGACGAGCAGCGCAAGGCGTTCTCGAAGGCTGCCGAGCGGAACGCGAAGGTCGCACTTCAGCTCGCCGAGTTCATGCACTTCGGCTCGTACCAGACCCGCCAGGGCTGGTGTTCCTGCTGCTTCGTCGAGACGATCCACCGCGAGGTCGATGGGCAGTTCTCGCCCGCCGTCTTCCTCTGCTCCGGCTGCGGCGCGGCGACGACGCCGTGCTTCGCCGCCGGCTGCCGATACATGGCGCGACGGCACTACTTCTCCGTCGGCCTCGCGGCGTTCTGCGGCGAGCATCGTCACGAGATCCGCAGCTTCGAGCGCGCGAACGAGCGCTACACCGACCTCGACGCGATCGACGACATCCGCTCTTTCGACGCACCGAATCTCGCGCGTCTGACGACGACAGTGCTCGTCGCGGGCGTGGGCGTCGCCGTCGTCGCGCCGATGGTGTTCTTCGCAGCGCCGGCCGTCGGTGGAGCGTTGGGAGCGAGCGGACTCATCGGGCCGGCGTTGAGCGGCGCCGCCGCCTCGAGCCACGGCCTCGCGTTCCTCGGCGGAGGAGCCCTCGCTGCGGGAGGCATGGGGATGGCGGGCGGCACGGCCGTCGTGACGGCGTCGGGCGCCGCGCTGGGCGGGACGCTCGGAGCGGTGACTGCGACCGCCTACCTCGAGGATGACGGCTCCTTCGCGATCGAGAAGCTGAAGGATGGCGTCGGCACGCCTGTGCTCGTCGCCTCTGGATTCATGACCGAGAAGCAGACGGCGTGGCACGACTGGCAGCGCATCATCGAGCGCCGCTACCCCGGGAACCCCGTATATCGCGTGCACTGGGGAGCGAGGGAGCTCGCTGCGTTCGGGGTGCTGGTCGGACTGGCGGGCGCGAAGGTCGCGGCGAGCGCAGTGCTCAAGACGTTTGCCATGCACGCGTGGAAGCAAGGCGCGAAGATCATCCCGCCGCTCGGTGCCGCACTCGTCGCAGCAGACTTGGCGAAGAACCCTTGGACCGTCGCGAAGAGTCGCGCCGAGCAGACTGCGGCTGTGCTCGCCGACCTCCTCGCGCGCATCGACGACTCATCGTTCATCCTCGTCGGCCACAGCCTCGGAGCCCGCGTCATGCTCGCGACGGCCGAGCTGCTCGCGACGAAGTCGGGCGGGCCACGCCTCGAGGATGTGCATCTCCTCGGTGCCGCAGTCGGGGTGGGCGGTGACTGGAAGCGGTTGAACGACTCGGTGTCGGGAACGGTCTTCAACTACCACTCGGCGAAGGACCAGGTGCTGGCGAAGATCTACCCGACGGCCGAGCTCGGCAAGAAGGCCGTGGGCAAGGTCGGCTTCGGTACCTCGTTCCCGAAGATCGTGGACGTCGACGTGAGCAACGAGGTCGCGACGCACTTCATGTACCACGACCGAGTTGAGCTGCTCGGCTCCGGCGGGTGAGGACGGGCTCGTCACCGACGGTCGGTGACGAGCCCCTCCAGCATCGCCTGCGTCTCCGCGTCGGTCGAGTAGATCGACACTCCGCGCATGCCGCGTGTGAGCAGGACCTTGTAGGTGTTCAGCACAGCGCGAGCGAACTGCTCCGGCTCGGCCTTCTTCACCTGCGAGTCGTGGCTGAACTCGGCGCGAGCGACCCAGCGGTCCTCACGCCAGACGAGGTCGTCGGCGATGATGACGCCGGCGTAGTCGTACTCGAACCCCTGCGCCGTGTAGACGCAGCCAATCTGATCGAAGCCTGCCGGGTCGCTCGCCCAGAAGGGCGTGCCGGGGGCGTCGCCGACCTTCGTGTCCTTCTTGTTGTTCCAGGGCCTCTGCCAATCGCCGATCACGACGTCGTTGGGCAACGAACCGTCCTTCGCGTTGCTCCACCGCCACGCGTATCCCGCGGCGATGCGTGCGTTGTAGCCGTCGGCCAGCCGCTCACGCAGCGCGTCCTCGATCGCGCTCGGGCGGGAGTGCACGGACACGTCGAACCGATCGTCGCCCTCCCACGTCGTCGGCCCACCGGGTTCGAGTCCGAGCAGGCGAAGGACCCAGCGCTCGTAGGCGCGGCTGCCGCCGAGCCGGAACTGACCGTCGAGATCGATGTGGCGAACCCTGAGATGCTTGCGGTCCGCTGCGGCCCGGATGTCGGCGAGCGTGCCGATCTCGCCGGGACGCACCACCTGGTGCTCGTCGAGCAAGAAGACCGGCACGCGCGCGGCGTCGATCAACTCATCGACCTGCGGGCGGTCCGAGCGCAGCGCAGCACTCGTGTAGCGGTTCGCCGAGGTCTTGCGGATGCGGTGGGCCTCGTCGCAGATGAGCACGTCGATGCCGTTGGGCTCGGCTGCCATGTACGAATTGAAGTACTTGAAGAGCTCTTGCACGCG
Organism: Agrococcus jejuensis; assembly: GCF_007679035.1. Lineage (GTDB taxonomy): Bacteria > Actinomycetota > Actinomycetes > Actinomycetales > Microbacteriaceae > Agrococcus > Agrococcus jejuensis_A. Next base: position 434,082 of record NZ_VEFR01000002.1, read on the forward strand.
CTTGTTCTGCTTGCCTGCGACTTTGCGGAGCGTCTTCGTGAACGCGCTCGAGCCGGTCGCATGCATCGCGGTGCGTCCCTGGCGGGCGAGCTCTCCGAGCAGCGACAGTGCGACGACGCTCTTGCCGGAGCCGGGGCCGCCTGTGACGACGATGACTTCCTTGGCGTTGGCGCGCATCGCCTGCTCGACGGCCCGCATCACGAGCGAGTACGCCACCTGCTGCTCGTCGAGCAGCACGAACTGCTCGCGTTGCTGCACCTCAGCGGCAGCCACCTTCAGCAAGTGCTTGCTCGGGCGAACCGCGGAGCCGAGCAACTGATCGGCCGCGACGCCGCCGTCGGCAGCGAGAGAGGACCGCAGGTGCTGCAGCCACTCGCCTCGTCGCTGACCGGTGAACATGCGACCTTCCGCCGCTTGCGGATGCGCCCAGAGATCGCCGAGATCGAGGTCGGTGGCGTTGTGGAGGTAGGCGATGCCGGCGACCTGCGTCGCGTCGTCATCGAGCGAGGCGACGAAGTCCTGAAGGTAGCGGGTGTATCCGTCGACCTGGGCGACAGGATGCAACCGCTCGCCGCCGTCTACCACGACGACGTCGTCGGTGCCGTCGAACATCTTCGCTGACGACCACTGCTTCAGCTCGACGACGAGGTACGAGAGCTCGCCCGTGCTCGGATGCGCGCCGCACAGCACGACGTCGGCGCGCTTGCTCGTTAGGGGCAGCTGGTACTCGACCAGCACCTCGAGGTCGGCGAGGCCAGCGTCGACGAGGTCGCTCGAGAGCACGTCGAGGCTGCGCCTCCAGGACCGCTGCTCGGCCAGGCTCGGCCGCTGCTGGAGCTGGAATCGGAACCGCTCGGAGAGCACGTCAACGATCTCACCGGACTCGGCGAGAGCACGCAACGACGAGACGGACCCGCGGAAGAGCGGCACGACGACACCCCTGGAAGCACGATGACTCCCCGCACGGGTGGAGGCTTGTCAGCGAGACGCGCCTGTCGGGCCGGACGGACTTTGGTTCGAGGCTACCCGCGACGGCGCGACGCTGATTCGCGACCCGACGACTTGCTGGCCGCGCGCCCGGATGTCGATGATGCAGTCGCCGAACGTCACGCTCACTGCCGGCACGAATCGAGCTACGCCCTGCGCTGACGCCGTGAAGCTCGCGCGCACGACTCCGTCAGGTCAGGGTGAGCCGAGCCGACGTCGGAAAGGGCGGCCCGAGCAGATCTCACGCCGGCTCCACAGCCCTCTACTGGCCGATGTGGTCGCACGCCATCGCGTAGTACATGCGCGTCGCTGCGTCGTCGGTCACGTGGAAGTGCGACGTGCCTCGCGAGTGGAAGACGAGGTCGGCCCGCTGTCCGTCGAAGGGCGCGGAACCAGACAGACTCGTCATGACGCCGTCCCGAACCGTCGCCTCGGCGCTGAAGCCGTTGCCGGCCGCGTCGGTCAGGGTCTCGTACTTGCCGGACTCGTTGACATAGACCCCGGTGCATGCGTAAGTGCCATCGTTGAGGGGCGCGAACGGCGCTTGATTGAGGTACCACCACCCGCCACCGACTCCCACGACTGCGAGTACCGCGTACGGTTTCCAGGTCTTCCAGACCGACACTTCCGACATGATTGCCCCTTCTCTGTCACCAGCGGCGTTGGAACGAACTCACCAGCAGTTGACCTGCGTCAGTTGGAAGTCGCCGGTGAGGCCCGAGAAGTTCTCGAGCATGACGACCCCAGTCTCGCCCGGCCGCAGTGAGCCGAGCGTCGCGTTGGTGAACCCCACGACCGTCGAGCCGCTCACGATGTTCGCTTCGACGTAGACCATCGAGCTGCACGTGGCGTCGAAGGAGACGAGCACGAACGCCGCGCAATCCCAGTAGCCGCAGGTGAAGTCGGTGGTTGGAGCCCACTGCAGGTAGAGGCCCGGCGGTCCGGCAGGCGTGAGGCCCAGGTCCGCCGCGACCGACTCCTCGAGTGCCTGCGCCTCCGCGGCGTCCTCCGCGGCTGCCGCCGCTGAGGCGGCGGCCTGCTCCTGCGCGACGCGGTCGGCATGGTCGTCGCGAGCGATCTCGAGCCGGTCCTCCGCGTCGGCGAAGGCGACGTGCGTCGAGGCGAGGTGAAGGTGCGAGAGGTATGCGAACGCACCTGCCCCACCAGCCGCGACGACGACGACGACCGCGAGCACCACGAATGCCTTGACGGACATCCCGCGCCGGCGCGTCATCGGAGGTTCTCGATTCGCGCCTCGAGGTCTGCAATCTCCTCGCCGAGCGCGGCAGCCTGCGACGTCCAGTCGAATCCGAGCCAGAGCAAGCCGGCGGCCAAGGCGACTCCGACGATGCCGGTGGCGACTACCACGCCGACCGGTATCCGGCGGTGCGTGGCGACCTCGACGTCGTCAGCATCGGTACCGAGAGCGTCGGACCGGGCTCCCTCGACTGCCGCGGCGCTCGCGTCGGTCGGCGGCGTCAGTGCCGCGGTCGCGATTGCGGTGAGCACGGCGGCGGCTTCGGCGTCGAGGGCAGCGTCGGCCTCAGGCGACGGCGACCACCCTGCTGGCCGCTCAGGGCGACTGCCCGTGCGGATGAGCGCGCCGATCTCATCGGGCGTGAGCCGGTCGGGCCACGTCGATTCCGGCATCCGACACCTCCTGAAGTTGAGAGATCATCGCATACGCCCACAACACGAATGCTGCGAGTACCGACGGCGACGGCCGTCGGGCGATCTTCGAGTGAGAGCGGGGTACGCTGAGCGAAATTCAGTGTCGCAACTCGCGACGGCGAGAGATGGGGTGACGCATGGCGCTCGAGGTGGTGGGTGGTGGCTCCAGCGCCGTCGCCTCATCATCGCACGCTGCGTGCGCCCGCTTCCGGGGCACCGATCCGCTGATCACCGGCCTGACTCGCCGCAACCTCGCGAAGACGGTGGGCTTCGAGGACTCGTCGGGCGCGATCCCGAGCGCGCGATGGATGCGAGCGATGACCTTCGAGCGGCTCGTGCGCAACGAGGCGTTCGCGAGCCAGGTCGCGACGAGGACGGTCGGCGCGCTCGAGCTCGAGCGGCCGGCGGCGATCGCGACCGTCGACGCGCACTCCAACGTCGACACCACCGCCGCCGCATTGCGGGACGCGCACGAACGCGCCCTGCAGGACGGCACGGCGACCCTGATCTTCCAGATGGCTGTGCCGTTCGTCGGCTTCGAGCACACTCGCGCCACCGACGTGAAGCCGGACTTCGCGGTCGTCGCGCGGGCGTCGGCCGACTCGACCTGGCTCGTCATGGGCGACGCGAAGGACTACGAGCGCGTCCGGTCACGCATCGATGACGCCCGCCTGATGAAGGGGTTCCTGCAGGTCGCCGTCGGCGCCGCGTCGGCGCGAGCGTGGTCTCAGCTGCCCGACGGTCAGCAGGTGCACACCTTCGGGGTGCTCGCGGTGCCGCGCAACGCCTTCCTGCAGCCCGAGCCGATCGTCGAGAACCTCGCCGACTACGACAACGAGGTCACGCTCCGAATCAGCGAGCGCCGGCGTGAGGCCGCTGAGTCCGGCTACACGCCTGAGCAGTCGGTCGTCGATCACGTGCGCCACCTCGAGGCGACCTACGACCCCGCCGCGTGCACGACGTGCACGCTCTTCTCCTACTGCCGCGACGAGCTTCGACGGTCGTCGGTGCCGAACGACCTGCTCATCGAGCTCGGTGTTCCGAGGTCCGTGCGCCCCCAGGCCCTCGGTCTCGTCGATGGTTCCATACCGGTCGGCGCCATCCCTGCCTCGATCGCCGCGAACATCACGGCGACGCTGACCGGCCACGCGCAGTCGACTGGTCAGCGGCGCGTCGACCAGGCAGGCCAGCCGGGCACGGTCAACCTCGTGCTCGCCAAGTCCGATGGCGCGGCGCTGGGCGTGCACGGGATCGGCATCCAGCGAGTCACACGCAATGGCCGCGAGAACTGGGAGTACAGCACCTTCGACGACCCGCACGGCGCCGAGACCCGACGCAGCATCATGCGTCTGCTCGGTGGCGCCCTGACGAAGGCGATGCGCGAGCTTCGTTCGCTGCCAGAGCACGAGCCGCAGTCCGTGCACCTCGTGGTGCCAGATGCCGCTACCGCCGACCTGCTGGTCTCGATCGCCGACAATCTCGCAGGCATCGAGCTGAGTCGGCTGCGCTGGCAGCGCGACCTTGATCAGCGTCGACCCGCGCTCACCTACGATGGCGAGCCCGCGACGCTCCCGCGCGCGATCAACGAGACGGAGCGCACCGCCATCGCGCTGCTGCTCGAGGACGACCGCGCGCGAGGCTTCTCGCTGCGGACGCCGATGATCGACCTGCGCACGGTGCTCGCCCGGCACCTCGCCGTCGGCGGTCCGGCGACGAACGCCGGCCGACTCGACTATCTGGCCGGCTGGTCCGAGTCGCTCGCTGGCCCTCCACTTGCGCACCGCGACTTCGCCGACACCATCGAGGCCTCCGTGCACACGCCTGGCGCGCGCCTCACGAACGGGATGTCGGACGACATCCATGAGGCCCTCGTGGGCCGGCGCGGCAAGGCGCCCGAATCGGGCGCTGCCGACCCGGAGGGCTATGCGGCACTCGTGACGTCGGAGCTCGAGTACAAGGCGCTCACGATGGAGACGGCCCTCGACGTGCTCGATGGCTTCCAGTCGTCGGCGCTGCGCATCGCGTACCGCGCGATCGAGGCGGATGCTCAGGCGGTCTGGCGGCGGCGTCTCTCGCTGCGCGCATCCGACCTCGTGCGCTTCGGGCGTACGTATCGCACCTGGCGCAACGACCTGGTGCCGATGCTCGAGAGCGACGCGACGTGTACGACGCAGATGCTCATTGTGTCGAACCCGCAGGCAGCCGCCGACCTCGCCGGCGACCCCGGCACCCGCCAGGTGGCGTTCGCCGATGTGGTGTCGACCGTGCCGCTCGTGCTCGACGTGCAGTCGCGGCGGATCGCAGCAGGCACACGCGTGGTCATGATCGCGCATGGCGATGCCGCGTCTGTCGAGGCGGCGAGCGTCTCGCTCGACCTGTCGCTCGCCACCGCTGTCAAGATCAGCGGACTCTCGATCGGTCCGCTCGCGACGATCGACGCCGAGACCCCGCAGCGCGTGGCGTGGACGCCCGCGACCCCGCCCCAGCTCGAGGTCGGCGACCGCATCGTCATCGCCGACTTCGCGTGGTTCTCCCCGAACAAGGGCAATCAGCACCTGCCGATCTCAAAGCCGAAGGCAGACGACCGGTCTGCGCCGAAGCCCGATTGCGCGGAGGGCGCCTTCGCCGATGCCCCGCATGAGCACCAGTGGTGCTGTCGACCGCACGAGTCGCGCGAGTCGGAGTTCTCAGACGAGCTCGCGAGGCGCCGCGCACGCGGCGAGCTGAACCCGCAGGTGTGGCCCCCGGTCGTCGATGCCGACGCCTTCGAGGTGACGGCGGTCGGCGCAGCGCAGGGCGACCCGTTCGCCGAGGCTCGCGTCTCGGCGCCCGCCGACCAGACGTTGGATGACCTCGAATGAACGACGACCAGCGAGGCCCGTTCACCGCACCGATCGATTCGGCGACGAGCGACACGCATCACCACGAGGCTGCGATCCTCAACGACATCGTCGCCGACGAGGCCAGCGCCGAGCTGCAGCTGATGCTCGCAGGTGGGTCGCCGATGCAGCGGATGCTGCTGAAGGCGTCGGCGGGCGCCGGCAAGTCATACGCGTTGAAGCGCCTCGTGGTCGAGGCAGCCCAGCACGCTCGGTGCCGCCGCGTCGCGATCACCGCGTTCACCAACAAGCAGGTGCGTCCGCTCGCCATCGCGCTGGGTCAGTCGCTCGGCCGCGACCGCGTCGCCCTGCTGTCAGGCAGGGACTCCTTCGCCGACGTGCCTCAGGAGGTGCATGACGCCGCAACCGTCGTGACGCAGGCGAAGCAACTGCCGCACGACGTGCAGGTGGTGATCGCGACGGTCGCGAAGCTCGGCGCCTTCGGTGAGGCGCGGCGCATCCGAGACCAACTCGGCGCCGCGTTCGACGGCACCTCGGCATTCGACGTCTTGTTCGTCGACGAGGCTTGGCAGATCGCGCACCATCTCTTCGACAAGATCGCGAAGGTCGCGCCGCGTGTCGTGGGCGTGGGCGACGTCGGGCAGCTGCCGCCGCTTGAGATCGGCGAGAATCCCTGGCGCGGCGACCCAGGATTCAACCCGTACCGCGCGTGGCCGACCGACTTCGACGGCGACGCCGAGACATGGTCGCGTGAGCTGCCGACCGTCTGGCGCCCCGCTGCCGGCCACCTCGCGCTGTGGCGGGCCTTCTACCCCGAGTGGGCGTCGCTCGACTGCGTCGCCGCACCGGGCGACCGAACGATCGACCTTGGGACGATGGAAGAGGACGCCGCCGTCGTGTGGTCGCAGGTCGGCTCGGGCGTGCCGACGTTGCTCGAGGTCGGTGGGCTGCCCGACCCCGAGGCTCCCGACGTCGACCTGCCGCTCATGCTCTTCGCAGAGCAGCTGCTCGACCAGTTCTTCGAGCACCGAGCGGGGCTCGTGTCCGCCACATACGACATGGACGTGCCTGGACGACCGACCGGCGCGTGGGAGACGACGCACGCCCACGGCGACCACGAGAACCCGCTCGTCACCATCCTCGCCACTCGCAACCAGTCTGTCGACGACGCGACCGACGTCGTCGAGCGCCTGCGCGAACGCCACGGTCTCACCGATCGCGACGTCATCGCGTCGACGGTCGACTCGTGGCAGGGGCAGACGAACGGCATCACGATCGCGATCCACCCGCTCAATGGCGCATCGCAGCTCGATGCCTTCAACTCGGCGTTCGGCCGGCTCGCCGTCGCCTGCACCCGTGCGACCCACGGCCTGCTGATGCTGGCCCGGCCTGGCCTCGACGCGCTGCTTGAGGACGCCCCGGCACGGCCGGGCACCCCGTTCGGCGAGCCCGGCACGCGGCAGCTGCCGAGGCAGACGCACCAACGCATCCTCGCGACCTTCGCTCGCGGGGCGATCGACGTGTCGGAGAACGCGTGATCACTTCAGCCCAAGAGAATCGTGCATGCGCCACCATCTCGACGAAGGAGCCTCCGTGTCACGGTTGAACGACTTGCTGCGACGTCTCGATCAGACCGATGCGGCACTCGCAAAGGATCTTCGACGCGAGGTCGAGGCGCTCACGGATCGCCGCGCGTTTGGTCTGAACTTCGAGCGCCACGCCCCCGAGGCTGTGGAGCTACCAGGTCGCCCAGTGCGGCGTGGCGACAAAGTGCGCGTGCTGCCGCCGCGCGGGTCGAAGATCGGCTCCGGCGACCAGCGCCTCTGGCGCGTGACTGGATTCACGCGGACCGATGACGATGCACGCTCTGCAACGCTCGAGTTGCTGGGCGACGAGGCGGAGACGAGCGTTGCGCTCGTCGACGACCTCGTGGTCGTCGCGGAGTTCCGCGACCCGATCTACCCCGGCCTCGTGTCGACCGGAAAGGTCGAACGGGGCGGCGACAAGCCGTACCACGCCGTCATCAACGCCGAGAACTACCACGCTCTGCAGACGCTGCTCTTCACGCACCGCGGCAAGGTCGACGCGATCTACATCGACCCGCCGTACAACACGGGCGCGAAGGACTGGAAGTACAACAATGACTACGTCGAGGGCGAGGACCTCTACCGCCACTCGAAGTGGCTCGCCTTCATGGAGCGTCGCCTGAAGCTCGCGAGGGACCTGCTCCATCCGGCGCACGGCGCCCTGCTGGTCACCATTGATGAGAATGAGGTTGCGAGACTCACGTTGCTTCTCGAGCAGACCTTCGACGGATGGCTCATCTCTCCAATTCAAATCCGCCACAACCCGCGGGGAGTGCAGGGTGACGTCATCTCGATGACCCATGAGACTGCGCTGGTCGTGACAAGAGCCGGCCACAAAGTCCGCGATGGGCGTCGACTCTCCACTGACGAGATTGAAGCGGGATCGAGCCCGCTTCGAAACTGGGGTGCGGAATCGCTTCGGACGGACGCAGCGACATGCTTCTATCCCATCTTCGTGCGGGACGGCGAGATCGTCGGCTTTGGTGACTACCTACATCGCGACGACGAAACACACCCGGAAAAGAATGAAACGCTCGCCGATGGAACCATCGCGGTCTGGCCGATCGACAGCAAGGGCGTCGAGCGGAAGTGGCGCTATAGCCGGTCAAGTGTCGAGGCCATCCTGGGCGTGCTGCGGGTCAAGACCGCAACGAAGAACGGCCTAGACGTGGTCGATATCGAAATCGCGAAGACCCATGGTCCAGTAAAGAGCGTCTGGGTCGGGCCGCTCCTGGATGCAAACACCTACGGCTCCCAAGTGCTCGGGGCGTTGCTCCCGGACCGCAAGTTTCCATTCCCGAAATCGCTCTACGCCGTGAAGGATGCGATCGAGATGCTGACGGCCGGAATACCCGATGCCCTCGTACTCGACTTCTTCGCGGGTTCAGGGACGACCGCGCACGCGACGATGCTCTTGAACGCCGAGGATGGCGGACGCCGCCGTTCGATCTCGATCTCGAACAATGAAATTGCCGCAAGCGAGCAGAAGGGCCTCCTGGCGCGCGGCCTTCGACCCGGGCATGACGCCTGGGAAGCGCTGGGGATATGCGAGTACATCACCAAGGCTCGAGTGAAGGCGGCCATTATTGGCAAAGCGACGACCGGCGCGGCGCTAGGCGGTGAGTACCGGACCACCCCAGTGCGAGCAATGGGTGAGGGCTTTGAAGAGAACGCGATCTTCTACTCACTCACCTACGAATCCCCCCTCGCGGTGTCGTCGCATCGGGACTTCGAGCAAATCGCACCACTGCTCTGGTTGCGTGCGGGTGCGGTCGGGCCATGCATCGACAGCCTCCACTCGAGCTGGGAAGTCACCGAACGCTACGGCGTACTCGCCGACCTCAATCAGTCCGAGGCCTTCATCGAGGCGCTTGTAGCATCCGAATCCGCACGCATGGCGTTCGTCGTGACCGATGAAGACCGCCTGTTCGAGTCCGTCGTGCGCGAGCTGCCTGACGGCGTCGAGCCCGTGCGTCTCTACGAGGCCTACCTGCAGAACTTCGAGATCGAGACGAGCCGGAGCGCGCTGTGAAGTTCACGCTGAAGGACTACCAGGAGAACGCAGTCGATGCCGTCCTCCACCAGCTCGATCGCGCCAAGACGCTCTGGGAGCGTGACGGCAAGATGACCTCGCTCGCGCTGACAGCGCCGACCGGCGCCGGCAAGACTGTCATGGCCGCGGCAGCGATCGAAGCGCTCTTCTACGGATCGACGACGTTCGATGTCGAGGCCGACAAGGGTGCCGTCGTGCTCTGGTTCTCCGATGACCCGAATCTCAACGAACAGACACGCATGCGACTGCTCGACGCGTCCGATCGCATCAACCCATCCGACCTCGTCGTCATCGAGCCGCCCTTCGCAAAGCCGAAGCTCGAGCCTGGCCGTGTCTACTTCCTCAACACGCAGAAGCTGTCGAAGTCGTCGAAGCTCACGCGCGGGCATACCGAGGACGATTCGGCGCTCGACTTCGGCTCGGCAGCAACGCCAGACCTGCAAGGATTCACGATCTGGGAGACGATCGCGAACACAATTGCCGACGACGATCTCACGCTCTACCTCGTGCTCGACGAAGCCCATCGCGGCTTCAACACCAATGCGTCGAGGGACAAGACGACGCTCGTGCGCAAGCTGGTGCAGGGCCATGCCGGTTACCCGCCAGTGCCGATCGTCTGGGGCATCTCAGCGACGATCGCGCACTTCAAGGAGGCGATGGCCGCCGCTGACACCGGTGCGAGTGGCCGTAGCGCCCTTCCCGCTGTCACCGTCGATGCCTCGCTTGTGCAGGAGTCCGGCCTCGTCAAGGATGTCGTGAGCCTCAACATCCCCAACGAGACAGGCAACTTCGACACGACGCTCGTGACGCTCGCCGCCCAGCGGCTCGTCGCCACGAGTGCGCGGTGGGCCGAGTACTCGCGCGAGCAGTCTCTCACCGAGCCGGTCGTGCCGCTGCTCGTGCTGCAGGTGCCCAACACTCCCGATCCCGACGAGATCGGGCGAGCGCTCGACGCCATCGCCGCGGAGGTCGACGACCTCCGCGGCGCGCAGGTTGCACACGTGTTCGGCGACCACACGCGGCAGGAGTTCGGCGCCTGGGATGTGCCATGGATCGAGCCGCAGCGAGTGCAGGACACTCCGAGCGTGCGCGTGCTCATCGCAAAGGACGCGATCTCGACCGGTTGGGACTGCCCGCGCGCCGAGGTGATGGTGTCGTTCCGCCCGGCGAAGGACAGCACGCACATCACGCAGCTGCTCGGCCGCATGGTGCGCAGTCCGCTCGCTCGGCGCGTGCCTGGCGACGAGGCGCTCAACTCGGTCGAGTGCATCCTGCCGTTCTTCGACCGCACGACGGCCGGCAAGGTCGTGCGCTTCCTCACGGGCCAGCTCGAGGAGATGCCCGGCAGCGGCGGCTCGAAGAAGATCATCCTCGACGGCAAGTCGCTCGCCCCGAACCCGAACATACCCGCCGCCGTCTGGGATGCCTGGGATGCACTGCCGACGCAGACGCTGCCGAAGCGCGGCGCCCGCCCCGTGCAGCGGCTCGTCGCGCTCGCCCAGGCGCTGGCGTACGACAGCGTCGTACCGGGCGCGCTGAAGTCGGTCGAGACCGAGATGCACGCCGTGCTCGACGGCTTCGCCACTCGCTACGCCGCGAAGCTCGACGAGCAGATCGACGAGGTGCTGCGCGTCGACGTGCAGCAGATCGTCGGCACCTCGGGCTCGACGAAGCTCTCCTATCGCGAGTTCTCGATGCGCGCCGACGACCGCGCCATCCGCTCAGCCTTCGAGGAGGCGAAGAAGGCGTTCGGTGCCGACATCGCGCAGTCCTACGTCAACCACCTCGCCGACCGCGACGGTGCCGACGACGACCTCCGCGACGCGTACGTGAAGGCCTCGGCCCTCGCGACCGTCAAGGAGGTGCGCGCCCGCGTCGACCAGGAGGCGACCGAGCTCGCCACCCGCTGGTTCGCCGCGCACCGAGTGGCGATCAAGAGCCTGCCAGACGTGCGTCAGCAGGACTACGACGAGATCCGCGCCATGACGACCGAGCCGCAGCGCGCGTCGCTCGGGCGACCGCGATCGCGCGTCGAGGACTACAGCGTGGTCGACGAGCACGAGCAGGTGTCGAAGGCACCGGTCGTCGATCGCCACCTCATGTCTGACGAGGACGGCTTCTTCCCGCTGTCCTCACTGAACTCGTGGGAGCAGCAGGTCGTGATCGCCGAGCTCGACCAGCCCGGCGCGCTGGGTTGGTACCGCAACCCGCCGCGGTCGGCGAACGACTCGCTCGGCATCGCGTACCGCGACCCGCAGGGCGGCTGGCGCACGATGTACCCGGACTTCGTCTTCTTCCACGAGGTGCAGGGCGAGGTGAAGGCGTCGATCGTCGACCCGCACGGCACGCACCTCGACGACGCCGTCGTCAAGCTGCAGGCGCTGGCGGAGTTCGCGCAGGAGTTCGGTGCCGAGTTCCATCGCATCGAGTCGGTCGCCGCGGTCGGCAAGCAGCTGCGTGTGCTCGACATGAAGCGCGGATCCGTGCAGCAGAGCGTGCTGCACGAGCCGAAGGCCGCGGTCGACTTCTACACGTCGGACATCGCGGTCGACTACACGGTGTGAGGTGAGCGGGCCGTCCGCTTGGCGGCCCGCAGTCGGTCAGCGCGTCGCGGCCGAGCAGATCGCGCGCACGTCGCAGAGTCGACACTTGCGCCGCTCGGGCTTCGGCTCGAACTCACGTGCGCGGAGGCTCTCGACGGTCGCCACGATCTGCCGCTCGGCCGCCGCGATCGCGGTGGTGTCGACGGCGACGTCGTGCCGCTGCTCTGCGCCGAGATCGTGGATGAACGCTGCGCCGACGTCGAGACCCTCGCGGCGGCCAGCCTCCGTGTAGATCTGCAGTTGCAAGGGGTCGACCTTGCCACCGGTCGAGGTCTTGTAGTCCACGATCGCGAGGCGTCCGACCTGGCCATCGTGATTGTCGTAGATCACGTCTGCGCGGCCGGAGATCACGGCGCCCTCGAGGTACAGCTCGAACGGGCGCTCCGTCGCCCACGTGCGCAGCAGGTCCTGCGGATGCTCCCGGACGTACCGCAGGACCAGCGTGCGGGCCTTCTCGCGCATCTCGCGATGTCCGGCCTTGTTGGCGTACGGGAGGAAGAACTCCGAGTCGAGCAGTTGATCGATCTGTGCAGTCGTCGGAACCTCTCCGGTCGCCTGCGTGCGCTCGGCGAGCACGCGCATCGTGTGGTGCACGGCGTTGCCGTAGCCGAGCTCCGGCTGGATCGTGGGCGTGAACCCGAGCTCGTTGCGCAGGAGGTAGCTGCGGGGACACGACTCGTAGGCGGCGAGCTCGCTGTAGGTGACCGCGAGGTCCTCCGCCTGCAAGCCACCCTTCGACGTCGCCGACGTCGGTTCGCCAGCACCGGTGAAGGATGCAGCGACCTCGTTGAAGAACGGCGAGGCGGCGCGGTTCTTGCCGCTCGGCTGCAGCGAGTAGCTCGACAGGAGGAGGGCATCGCGAGCGCGGGTGACGGCGACGTAGAAGAGTCGTCGCTCGTCGGGGTCGGTCCCCTCGTAGCGACTGACCTCGAATCGTCCCTCGAGCTCGTTCGGCCACTCCTGTCGGCGTCCGCTCATGCTCGACGGGAACCGGGTCGTGACGAGCGACGGCAAGAAGACGACGGGCCACTCCAAGCCCTTGGACCCGTGCACCGTGCCCAGCGCGACACCGTCCGCCGCGGCGCCGTCCTCACCCTCGAAGTCGTCGTAGTGTCCGGTGGCATAGTTCACCAGCAGGATCGCGAGGTTCTTGTAGAACCACACGCCGCCGCTCTGGCCGCCGACCTGCTCGCCGGGCATCGCGGGGTCCTTGCGCGAGCGCCAGCTCACTCCCTCGTAATCGGCGAGCACGGTCGTCCAGCGCGCGATGGTGCCGAGCCGATTCCGCACGAGTGCGTCGCCGAGATCCCACTCCCGCACCCCGAGCAGCGACATGAGCGCGTAGAAGTCGCCGACGAGGCTCTCGTTGAAGGTACTCGCGAGCGCCCGGTCCTTCCACGTCTCGAGGTGCTCTCGAAGCTCACCTGCGGTGGTCGCGTCGAGATCGAACACGGCGGCGTACTCGGCGACGAGCGGAGCGAGCTCGACGCGCTCGCGCGGCGACCCACGGCCGGTCGACCATTCGACGTCGCTGATCCAGGCATACGTCTTGCCGAACACCTGCGGCTCGGGCTGCGCGAAGAGACCAGACCGTCCGCCGGCCTGCACCGGGATGCCGCCCGCCTCGAGGGCGGCGATGAGAGCCGGGTAGGCGGCGCGGCCGCGGACGAGAATGGCGATGTCGCGATAAGGAAGCCCCTGCGAGTGGAACTCGCGGATCTGCTCGGCGATCGACGCAGCGGCCGCGTGCTCGTCGCCGTCGTCGCGCGCGATCGCCACGCTGGGCCCGTCCGCCTCGCGGAACGGCAGCATCTGCTTGTCGATGCGACCTTCGATCGACTGCGCGACGCCGTTGGCCACCTCGACGATGCCCGGCCGCGAGCGCCGGTTGGTGAGCAGACGGAACTGCGTGACGTCGTCGTAGCGGTCGGCGAACGTGACGATGTTCTCGACCGAGGATCCACGCCATTGGTAGATCGCCTGATCGTCGTCGCCGACGACCACGACGTCGGCGCTGCCGTGGGGCTTGGCGAGCAGCTCGACCAGACGCTCCTGCGCCGGGTTCACGTCCTGGTACTCGTCGACGATGAGGTGCAGCAGCGGAGCGGCCACAGCTGCATGGGTCTCAGGATCGGCGAGAGCCTCGACGGCTCGCACGATCTGCGTGCCGAAGGACATGAACTGGTAGCGATCGAGGGACTCGTAGTACCCAGCGACCGCCTGCTTGAATGCCCCGGCGGGCAGCGTCTCGACGTCGATCAACTCGTTCTCGATCACGTCGATGCCGCGCTGGAACACCTCCATGCTCTTGAAGCGCCCTCGCTCGGGCCAGATGCCCGCGATCCCGATGCGGTTGCTCTCGCGGTAGATGAAGTTCGTCAGCTGGTTGGCGTCAAGCGGCGTGTAGGTCTCGTAGCGGGGCACGTACGTCTGGAGCATGCGGAAGCAGTACGCGTGGATCGTGCCGACGAAGAGGCGTCCGAGCTGATCGGTCGCCTCCACGCCCATGCGAGCCGTGACGCGCTCACGGATGCGCTCCTTGAGCTCTGCGGCAGCCTTCTCGGTGAAGGTGAACGCCACGATCGACTCGGGCGGCGCGCCATCTGCGAGCAGTGATGCGACCCGCTGCGAGACGACCTCTGTCTTGCCCGAGCCAGCGGCGGCGATGATCTGCAGGTGGCTGCCTCGGTGCGCGACCGCGTCAGCTGCATCGCCGGAGAGCGCCGGGATGTCGGCGTCGTGCGCCTTCGGACCCCTCGTGACGGGCTCGATGCGCACACCAGGCTCGAGCGGTGCTGGGGCCGGAGTGACTGGCAGCTTCGGCGAGGGGTGCGCGGGGAGCGCGGCGACGAAGGCCCGCGGCACAGCCTGCTTCGCTGGCTCCGGGGTGACCCACGTGAACTTCACCACGAGCTCCGTCCTGACATGTCGTCGCCAGAGTAGCGATCGCCCGCTCGACGCGGAGTGACGACGTCGTGCCGAGGCCTCTCTCGTTCCGAGACTTCGTGTCTCCCGTCGGGCGTAGCATTGATGCACTGCGTCGCCCGCTGTGATCGCGCGCAGCGCGTGTCGAGCCTGAGCGTCGACGCGCGACGTTCGAGAGACAGCGCAGAGGAACCCATGAGCACCGGACCCGAGTTCGCGTATGGACGGTCGATCGGGCACGACGGCCAGGAGTACTACTCGCTCGTCGATGTCGCGAGGGCGCGGTCGTTCATCGCACTCTGGAAGACTGCGACGACGGCTCGCTCGATCGCCGACTGGTACAGCATCGGCCAGACCTTCGAAGCGTTCGACATCGACCCAGAGGCGCCGATGACCATCGCGGCGTTCCATCGCGACATCGGCGACGTCGACGTCGCGTGGATCGACGCCTCGGGCTACTTCGAGGACGGCCTCGTCGAACTCATCGCATCCGACCCGGCAGTCGCAGGCCAGATCGAGTACCGGGACTCTTGGATTGCCATCACAGGTACGAAGGCGGGCTTCGACGCTGCCGCGGCCCTCCTCGATCCCGCTGACGGGGTGCTCATCCACGACGATGCGCTCCTCGCGACGTGCGACGCGATCCTGTACGGCACCGCCGAGGTCGAGCGCGCTCCGCTCGCGGCCGCGACCGATGCGGGCGTGCCCGGCCCGGACGCGGCCTCGATCGGCCAGATCCTCGACACGTTCTTCGATGCCCTCGATGACTTGCTGGCCGAGCACTTCGCGGAGCAGACCGGTGGGCGACCGTGGCCGGTCGCCATCCACGAGGGCATGACGGACGCCGAGGCGGTCGCCTACAAGGGCAATGGCTTGAACGTCCTCCGGCACGCCGTGCAGGTGCACCCGCTGACCGCGTCGCAGACGATGCTCGTCAACGAGATCTCCGCGAGCCTGCAGAGCTTGGCGACCCTCGAGGCGTCGCACCTGACGCTGCTCGCGACCCGCGTCGCTGCGCTCGCCAGCGCCTTCGGCGTCGCCGACGTCGCTCTCCCGAAGTCGTCGGCATGCACTGCAGCACGTGCGAACGTGATCGTTTCCGAGCACGTCACGCTGAGCATGGCCTCGACGGCGAGCCCCATCCGTGGCTTCGTCGAGGTATCCGCGGGGTCGACGGATCTTCGGGGCGCGATGCTCGAGGTGCAGCTTCTCGCCGGCGGTCGGCGCCTGACACGTCCGTATCGCACCGAGCTCGCGCTCTCACCTGGCGAGAGTATTCGGCTCGACACCGACGACCTGCCGATCGATGGCAACGCGATCTGGTCGGTCACGGACGTCGTCGCGGGATCGCTCGAGGCGCGAGTGATCGGTGCCGACGGAACGGAGCGAGCGAGCAACAGCCGCACGATCACGGTGCTGGGACCGCGAACTTGGCACAGGTTCGATTCCTCGTTGCTGCCGTGGGAGGTGCTCGCCGCGCACGTGCAGCCGCACTCTCCCGCCATCCAGTCCCTCCTGCCCGACGTGCAGCGACGCCTGCAGGCGAACACCGGCGACGGGTCGATCGCCGTCTATCAGTCAGACGACCCGGCCAACGCCAGTCGGGTCGACGACATCGTGCGCGCCGCGTTCGAGGTGGTGCGCGCTCGCAATTTTGGCTACTCGGAGCCGCCCGCCAGCTGGTCGGTCCCAGGACAGCTCGTTCGCACGCCTGAAGAGGTGCTCGACGCCCGACTGGCGACATGCATGGACTCGACCATCCTCTTCGCCTCCGTGCTCGAGGCGCTCGACGTCGCGCCGCTGCTCGTGGCGATGCCCGGCCACATCTTCGTTGGCTACTGGCGCAGCGACGCGTTCGCACCGAGTGCCGCGATCTGGCCGTCGAGCCTCTCGGCGCTCGGCACGAGCGAGATCGGTCTGATCGAGTCCACAAAGCTGTCGACGGCAGACGGCGAGCACTCGTTCGCTGCCGCGCAGCGCGCCGGCGAAGGGCACCTAGGCGACGCGGGGACAGCGGCACTGACGGCGATCGTCGATGTCAGGGTGGCGCGGATGCGCGGCGTACGGGCCATGCCCGCGCGGGTCGTCGCACCTGATGGGGCTGTGACCATCGTCGAGTACACCGGTCGCCCCGGTCGCTCCGCGATCGAGTTCGCCAGCGATCGCCGAGCCGTTCGTACGACAGCGCCAGCTCGCGTCGAGCGTTGGAAGTCGTCCCTCCTCGATCTGAGCCTGCGGAACCGCCTCATCAACTACGCACCGCGGTCCCAGACGCCGCTCGTCATCCCCCGAGCTGGCCTCGGGAGGCTCGAGGATGCGCTGAACTCGAGCGCGATCGTGCCCATCACGCATGACTGGGACTTCGACGCGGTCACCGTCGACCGCCTGCAGCGGAGACTCCGCGAGCGCGACATGGAGGGCTACGCGGACACCATCCAGCAGGCAGTCGCGCAGCGCTTCGACGAGCGGATGACCGTCGTCGTCAGCACACCGCGACTGGCGGAGGACGACCGTCGCGATCCGGTGACGATGTACGCGACCAAGATGCGAAAGCTCACGTCCGAGGCTCAGCGACTCGAACGTGAAGCCGGTACGAACAACCTCTACGTCAGCTTCGGCATGCTGCGATGGGACATCGGCGGCAAGCGCCTCGAGTCCCCTCTCGTGCTCGTCCCGGTCCGACTCACCTCGACGCATCGCGGCACGCGCTTCAAGATGCAGATCGACGAGTCCGGCGCCTCGACCCCGAACTTCGCGCTGCTCGAGAAGCTGAAGGTCGAGTTCGACCTCGAACTTCCCGGGCTCGCCGAGCCCACCTATGACGCCGCCGGCATCGACCTCGCCGCGACATTCGCATCCGTCCGCGCGTCCATCGCGAACCGCGGGCTCGACTTCGCCGTCGACGAGGTCGCCGCCATCGGCCTCCTCGCGTTCGGCACCTACCGGCTCTGGAAGGACGTCGCCGATCACTGGGAGCAGTTCTCGCAGACTCCCGTCGTCAAGCACCTGATCGAGACGCCTACCGAAGAATTCCGGGACCCCGTCGCCCTACGATCGGGGACCGACCTGGACGAACTCGGACTGCTGACGCCGATCCCCGCCGACGGGTCGCAACTCGAAGCGGTCGCCGACGCCGTGCACGGCACGACCTTCGTGCTCGAAGGTCCCCCAGGGACAGGGAAGTCCCAGACGATCGTGAACCTCGTCGCGCAGGCGATGACCGTCGGCAAGCGCGTGCTCTTCGTCGCGGAGAAGGCGGATGCGCTCGAGGTCGTCGATCAGCGCCTGCGAGCATCTGGACTCGACGCGCTCACGCTCAACCTCCACCACGACGACGCCAAGCCGAAGCAGGTCAAGCAGTCGTTGCTCGCGGCGCTCGAGCTCGCGCCGGAGTTCGACGCCGACGGTCTCGAGACGCGCACGGAGTCCGCGCGCGCATCGCAGCGCGTGCTGCAGCGCTATGCACGGACGCTCCACGAGCCCAACGCCGCAAGCCACTCGATGTACAGCGCTCACAATCGCGTGCTCGCTGCTCGCGAGCTCGGGACCGAGCCGATGGCGCTGCCTCGTGACATCACGGCGGTGCCAGCCGACCGGCTGCAGTCGGTGCGGGTCACCCTGGGCTCGGTCGGGGAGCGCATGCTCGCAGCTCGGCCCAGCGCGGAGCATCCTTGGTCGTTCCTGACTCGGCCCTCTTCGTCGATCGCCGACGTCGCTGCTGCCGCCATCGCACTCGACGAGGCGCTGAACGCCGCTTCGCGGTCCGCGGCACTCGCCCCGGTGCTGCCTAGCTGCGGCACGCGGGCGCAGCTCGCGATCTGGCGCGATGGAGTTGTCGGGCCTGCATGGAACCCGGACACCCTCGTGCACATCGCCGACCCTCAAGGCATCGCAGCCGTCGACGCGCTGCGCCGCGACATCGCCGCGTGGGCGGACGCGCCGCGCCCGTGGCGTGCGCAGCTGAGCGCCGAGGTCGTCGAGCAGGATCTCCTGACGTGGCAGTCCGCAGCGGCTGCAGCCCGCACGGGCAACATTTTCAGCCGCAAGCGACGTCAGCGCGAGGCGGCTGCTGTGCTGCAACCGTGGCAACTCGAGGCGACCGAACCCGACGCGGCGGGCATGCTCGACATCATCACTGCGCTGGTCGCCGATCGCGGGGTGCTCGAGGACCTTCGGCGACGGATTGCTGCACTTCCGATCGGCATCGAGCCGTCCGCCGTCAACCCGCTCCTGCCTCAGAGCCGCACGCAGCTCGACGAGGCCCTCGAGCGTCTCGGCACGCGACTGCTCATCGTGGAGTCTGCGTCCCGCGACTCGATGGCTGCCGCGGTGCTGGCCTCCGGTCGCGCTGGACGCCTCGCAGACGACGCGTCGCTCGCGAGCGCCGTCGAAGCCGCATGGCACCGTGTCGAGCACGCGACCGGTCGCGCACTCGATCCTCAGCACGAGCCGCTCCGTACCTGGGCATGGCTGCGTCTTCGTTCCGGCAGCCCGATTCGCGATGGCGCGCACGAGTGGGACGACCTGCTCGCCGCACTCGAGCCGCTCCTCGAGCCGCCGTTCGACGGGATCCGGGCGCGGATCCTGGCCGGCGAGCTCGATCCGGACACCCTGACTCTGGAGTTCGACCACGGCGTCGCTGAGGCGTCCGCACATGAGCGGTTCGAGGCGACGAGACTAGGTGCGTTCGACCGCACGACACATCACGCGGCGATCGACCGCTTCGTCGCCAACGCAACTGACATCCGAGGCATGCTCCCCCAGCGCATCCCTGCTGCTGTGGTCGAGCATCGGACCTTCCACGCCGGTGCACAGAGCGGTCGCATCGGCGAGCTGCGTCGCAAGCTGGGCAAGCAGCGCGGTGGCGAGACGATCCGCGAGCTCTTCGCGTCGCACGGTGATCTGATCACGCAGATCACCCCGTGCGTGCTGACGAGCCCCGACGGGGCTGCGCGATTCCTGCCCGCGAACGCCGATCTCTTCGACATCGTTGTGTTCGACGAGGCGTCGCAGATCAAGGTGGCGAACGCCATCGGTGCCCTCGGACGGGCGAAGGTCGCCGTGGTGGTGGGCGACAGCAAGCAGATGCCGCCGACGTCGATGTTCGACTCTGCGGTAGCGGAGGACGAGGCGGATTCGTCGGTGGTGGCAGACGAGGAGTCGATCCTTCGCGAGTGCGTGCAGGCGAACATCCCGCGGCGTTGGCTGACCTGGCACTACCGCAGCAAGGATGAGACGCTCATCGCGTTCTCGAACGAGAAGTACTACGAGTCGAAGCTCGCGTCGTTCCCGTCTCCCATCGGCGCTGAGGGTAGCGGCCTGAGTCTCCGTCGAGTCGACGGCACGTTCGACCGTTCGACGACGGGAACGGCCTCCCGAACGAACTCGGTCGAGGCTGCAGCGATCGTGGCCGAGATCGAAGCCCGCTACTCGGCCTCGCCCGACGAGGTTCCCTCGATCGGCGTCATCACACTCAACATCCAGCAACGCGAGCTCATCAGAGAGCGACTGCTCGCCGCGTCCGACGCCCGCATCGCGGCGACGTTGGAGGATCCCGACGATCAGGACCTCTGGGTGCTGAACCTCGAGAGCGTCCAGGGCAAGGAAGCTGATCTCGTGCTGTTCTCGATTGCGTTCTCACGAGACGCGAAGGGGAAGGTGCCACTCACGTTCGGCCCGATGAACCTCCCGGGAGCGGAACGCCGGCTGAACGTGGCCGTGACCAGAGCGCGGACGGAGTCGATCGTGTTCTGCTCGTTCGAACCGGCCGAGCTGCAGGCTCGTCAGCCGACGAGTCTCGCTCTGCAGCACCTCGCCGACTTCCTCGTGCGGGCCCAAGGCGGTGCGAGCGCGGCGCTGGCGAGCACACTGCGCAAGTCGACCATCGACCGTCATCGCGACGATGTCGCACAGGCGCTTCGCGACCGCGGGATGCACGCGTCGATCGACGTCGGCTTGTCGGACTTCCGCGTCGACGTGGCGATCGCCGACCCCGATGACTCGACTCGCCAACTCGTAGCAGTGCTCCTCGATGGGCCGGGCTGGCACCAGCGCAAGACCGTCAACGATCGCGATGGCCTGCCGATCTCGGTGCTACGCGGGGCAATGGGTTGGCCGGCCGTCGAGCGGGTCTGGCTCGCTGACTGGCTACGCGATCGCGATGCCGTGCTCGATCGTCTCGTCTCGACGACGAAGGACGCAGCTGCAGGAAAGGCCGCTACTCGACCGCTCGCCGCGTCTGGACCCGTCCATCGGCGCGACATCGCCATTGACCCGACCGAGAGCCCGACCGGCTCGGTGGAGGCTTATCGCGACGGAGCGCACGACGAGCCCGAGCCGCGACTTCGCGCCGGTGCGACGTCGGCCGGCAGCGTTCGAGCGAGAACAGCAGCTGAAGCGATGCTCGCTCGGCATGCGTCTGAGTTCGCTCCCTGGAATGCTGAAGCCGCGCGCCCACCGCGCTACTCGGTCGACGACCTCCCGAACGTGCGACCACACCAAGAGGTGAGCGAGTACATCGAGCAGATCGTCTCAGCAGAAGGACCCGTGTCCTACACCCGCGTCGCGCGTCTCGTCGGCGATGTCTACGGCCTGGGCCGTGTCACGGCCGGCAGGCAGGAACGCATCCTGCGCTGCGTGCCTTCACTGCTGCGTCGCTCCGGGGACACGGACTTCGCATGGCCTCGTGGAGCTGATCCCGGTGACTACACCGCCTTCCGCACCCCTGCAGATGGCGAGAGCCGCTCGGTACAGGAGATCGCCCCGGAAGAGATCGCGAACGCCATGGCTGTCGTCGCGAGCCGAAGCGGTGGCGCGACAGGCGAGGAGCTCGTAGCCGAGACGCTCGGTGTCTTCGGCGGGCGTCGGCTCACGACGCAGGCGAGGGCCGCGCTGGAACGAGGGCTCGATCGTGGCCTCTCGACCGGCAGGCTCCGTCGCGACGGAGAGCTCGTGCACGCAACCTGGCACGGCGGCGCCGACGATCGAGCACGTCGATGACGTTCACCCCCTTCGATGTCATCGGAGCGATCGTTCAGACCGCGACGCTCATCGCCGTCGGGGTCGCGGCCTGGCAGCTGCTGTTCCATAGTCGGCAGATGCATCGCGACTTCGAAGCGCTGTACGTGCAGCGCTACTGGACGTTGATGGACCAGCGGTCAGACGCGTTCGCCCTCGACGGCGTGCCGACCGACCGGGACCGGGTGATCGCGCGCGGCTACCTTCAGCTCTGCGAAGACGAGATCGACTGCCGACGAATAGGGCGTGTGACGGACAGCACCTGGGAGTACTGGCGCGGTGCCATCATCGACCAGACCTCGACGCCCGCGTATCTGGCAGAGCTCGACAGCGTGACTGAGACGCGCTACCCCCTGCTTCGCCTCGCACTTCAGCAGCGCGAGGACTTCGATCCCCTGACCTCTCGCACTCTGGCTTCGAATTGGCTCTGGAGAAAGCTCCACGGGCTGTGACCGAGGACGCGTCGCGTTGCACCATCGAGATGACGCATCAAGCGACATTACGTCCCAGCCGTTCTACGATGACTGCAACGAATCGCGAGGAGCAGCCATGAGCGGTTACACCGTCATCGACGTCGAGACCACAGGATTCTCTCCCGCGCACGGCGACCGCATCGTCGAGATCGCGTTCGTGCTCGTCTCCGAGCGTGGCGACGTCGAGGAGCAGTGGTCGACGCTCCTCGACCCGCAGCGCGACGTTGGCCCGACTCGCATCCACGGCATCTCCGCGAGCGACGTCCGCGGCGCACCACGGTTCGAGGAGATTGCCCCGTATGTGCTGCGAGCGATCGCCGGCCGCACGATCGTGGCGCACAACGCGTCGTTCGACCTTCGCTTCCTCGCCGCCGAGCTGCAGCGCGCAGGCGTGCCGCTCGAGGTCGTGCCGCTGCATGGACTCTGCACGATGCGGTGGTCGCCGACCTTCCTGAGCGCGTCGAGCCGCAAGCTCGTCGACTGCTGCGACGCGGCCGGAATCCCGCTGCGATCCGCGCACTCGGCAGCGGCCGACGCCGCTGCGACCGCAGCGTTGCTGCGCCACTACCTCGACGCAGCGCGCATGACTCCCCCGTGGACCGAGGAGCTCACTGCCACGCGCGGCTACCGCTGGCCGGCGTACAGCGGCGCATATCCCGAGCTGCGACTCGTGCGTCGCACCGATATCGCAGCACGCCGTGAGGACGAGTGGCTCGACGCGATCGTCTCGCACATGCCTCGCGCAGCCGATGCTCGGGTCGACAGCTATCTGGCCTCGCTCGAGCTCGCCTTGCTCGATGGCGTGCTCGCCGAGCACGAGAAGGAGGGGCTCGTCGAGGTCGCGCTCGAGCTCGGACTGACGCGCGGGCAGGTGCTCGATCTGCACGGCGACTACCTTCGCGCGATGGCGGAGGTAGCGCTGGCCGACCACGTGGTGACCAGCGAGGAACGAGCCGACCTCCTGCGCATCGCGAGCGCGCTCGGACTCCGCCCCTCCGACGTGGATGCCGCGCTGGCGGACGCCGCTGACCGACGCGCCGACGACGACACTGCGATGGCGCTGCTCGGTCGGGGCGGGATCCGTCTCTCCCGCGGCGACCGCGTGGTGTTCACAGGGGCGATGGTGCGCGAGCGTGGCGACTGGGAGGCCGACGCGCGGGCGCTGGGACTCGTTCCTGGTGGGATCACGAAGACGACCGCGATCGTGGTCGCAGCCGATCCGAACTCGATGAGCGGCAAGGCGGCGAAGGCGCGAGCGTTCGGGGTGCCCATCGTGACGGAGCAGGCGTTCGAGCGGCTGCTCGCGGAGATGGCAGCGTGACCGAGCTTCGGCCTGGTCGCGCTCGGCGAGATAGGGATGAGCACTACGTCATCGACCTCTGCGACGAGATCCTCGGTCACCAGGCATCCCGGCAGCACACCTTCGACTGGCTCCGTGGAGACCCTGGTCGGGCGGGCAGTCGCCGGCGCCTGCCCGTCGACGCCTTCTGGGAGGACCTCGCACTCGTCGTCGAGTTCCACGAGGTGCAGCACCGCGCAAGCGTGCCCTTCTTCGACAAGCCCGACGTCATGACCATCAGCGGCGTCTCACGTGGTGAGCAGCGTCGCATCTACGACGAGCGGCGGCGAGTCGAGGTTCCGGCTCACGGGGTCGCGCTCGTCGAGATCGGCAGCGACCAGCTGGCGACGAGGGGCACCCGACTCACCCGCGAAGTCACCGCGGACCGCGCGGTGCTCGCAACCATGCTCGCGCCCTGGTGCGCGAGTCGCTGACCCACGGCCCGCCGCGTCACCGCCAGACGACCGGGCTCGTCGCATCCCGGTCGGAGGCGATTCGCGACGAAGTATCCTGGCGGCCAGGCTTCACCGACGAGGAGACGCACGCCGATGAGCACGCTCGACCGACTCACCGCCGCCCAGGGATCCGCCAAACGCGACGTCGCCGCCATGACCACCGCGATCGCCGACCGCGACGCCGACGCACCCGTGCGCGCCGTCTTCCGCGAGGACCGCTACGGGCTCTTCGAGTACGCGGGCACGGTCGCGACCGTGTCCGACGGGTCGCGCCTGCTCGCCGCCCGCGCGTTCGACTCGGGCACCGGCAAGCCGACGACGCCGCTGCGCGCGTTCGAGGCGCTGACCGAGCTCGGCGACCTCGACGGCGACGTCGTCGCGGCGACCGACCTCGCGCACGGCGACCTCGCATCGGCCCGCCTCGAGCACCCGCTCTATGGGCAGTTCGACGTCACCGGCGTCGCCCTGCAGACGCCCGACGGCAGCCGCACGCTCATCGGCGAGTGGATCGTCGCCGACGCCGGAGCCGCCGCCCCGACGGTCGTCGAGGTGCATCGCATCGCGAGCGCCGGCGACCACGACATCGCCGTGCCGGCCCAGCTCGCGCACGTCGAGACCGACGTGCTCTGACTCGTCTCCCGCTGCGGCTCTGTGGCTCGCCCGCGTCGTCGCACGAGCGCGTCCACCTGCTCGAGTTCTCCACAGGCCGCCGCCGTCCCCGGTGGACGTCGTCCTATCCTGCGTAGAGACTCACCGACAGGGGACGCCGATGAGCACCACCCGGAGCACCACCGCCAGACCGACGCGCGCTGATCACCATCGCGAGGCCTGGAAGGCGGGTGACGATGCGCTCGCTGCGTGAGGCGAAGGGGCTCGACATCCCGCTGTCGACCGGCCCGATCCGCGTCAACAGCGACGAGCACTACGTGCTCAGCCTCTGCGAGCAGATCGTCGGCCGTCGCGCGCTGCGCGAGTTCGCATTCGACTGGCTGCGAGCGGATCCGGATGCCCGCGGCACCCGCCGCAAGCTGCCGGTCGACGCGTACTGGCCCGAGTTCGCGGCCGCCGCGCAGTACTACGCGGGCCCGATCATCCCCGACCTCGCGACCGCATCCGAGCGCACCCTGCAGCGCATCGCCTACGACCAGCGCCGCCGCACCGAGCTCGCCCGCTACCGCATCGAGCTCGTCGAGATCTCGAGCGAGCAACTCGCCCACCGCGGCACGAAGCTGCTGCGCGACGCCGAGCATGACATCTCGGTGCTGCGGCCCCTGGTCGAGGCCGCGTTGCCGTAGCGACGACCGCGGCAGGATCTCGCCGGCACCCGGCCGGAATCCATGACGTCACAGGTCCGCGCCGGGTGCGAGGATCGCTGCATGCTGGGCGTGACGGACCTCGGCGGCTACCTCGCCGGGTTGGCCGTCATCATCCTCATGCCCGGCCCGAACTCGATGTACGTGCTGTCGGTCGCGGCCCGCCGCGGCATCCGCGCCGGGTATGTCGCCGCATCGGGCGTCTTCCTTGGAGATGCGGTGCTCATCGTGCTCACGGCGCTGGGCGTCGCGTCGGTGCTGGCCGCGAACCCGATGCTGTTCACGATCGTGCAGTGGGGCGGCGCCGCGTACCTGGCGTTCCTCGCGATCACGTCGCTGCGTGCCGCGTGGAAGCAGTGGCGGCAGCGCCGACTGATGCGCGCGCCCGAGGACACCTCCTCCATCGACCTCGTCCGCCTCGAGGCCGCTGGCATCGAGGCGGGAGAGCTCGACGTGAGCCGCGAGGCCCTCGCGACGGCACCGGTGAAGGTCGAGCGACCGTTCCGCCGTGCGTTCATCGTGAGCATCCTCAACCCCAAGGCGATCCTGTTCATGTTCGCCTTCTTCGTGCAGTTCGTCGACCCAACGTACGAGGCGCCCGCGCTCACGTTCCTGCTGCTCGGCGGCCTGCTCGAGATCGCGAGCGCGCTCTACCTGACGACGCTCATCCTCGTCGGCGCGCGCCTGGCGGCTGCGGTGCGCAAGCGCCCACTCATCGCCGCCGGCGGCAACGCGGCGATCGGCACGGTGTTCCTCGGGTTCGCGGCGAAGCTCGTGACGAGCCCGCTGCATTGACGGCGGCCTCACCCGCTGTCAGGCGCCGGCCGTACGGTCGACCCATGCGGCAGGAGATCCACATCCCCCACGAGGTCGCGGCCGCGCTGCGCTACTACGTGTACGCGCTGCGCGACCCTCGCGACGGGGCGGTGTTCTACGTCGGCAAGGGCATCGGCGCGCGGATCAACGCGCACCATCGCGAGGCGGACAAGGATCCGGCGTCAGAGCGCGCGAAGCTGCGGCGCATCACCGAGGTCGAGGCGGCCGGCCGCGAGGTGGAGCTGCTATTCCTGCGCACCGGGATCGAGGATGAGGCCACCGCGTTCGCTGTCGAGCAGGCCGTTATCGACGCCTACGCCGCAACGGGCGACGAACTCACGAACCTCGTGCGCGGTCATGACTCTGGCACGCACGGGCTCGCATCGCTCGCCGCCGTCGTCGCGCGTCATCGTGCGCTGCCGTGCCCGCCCATCCCAGAGCCGGTCATCATGGTGAAGATCCAGAAGGGCTGGCGCCCCGACTGGAACGACGCGCAGATCTACGAGCAGACTCGCGGCCACTGGAAGGTCGCCGGGTGGGTGCGCGCACGAACCCGCTACTGCCTTGGCGTCGCCTACGGGGTGGTGCGCGGCGCCTACCGCGTCGACGATTGGTTCGAGTCGCAGGAGCCGTGGGATCAGGGCAAGGACCGATGGGGATTCCACGGCGCACCGGCGGAGGAACTCGCGCACGTCGTCGGGACCGAAGTGCGCGACGTCTTTCCCAACCGGCTCATGTATCGCCGATTCGTCGACGGCTACCCCGGCGCCATCGCAGCCGACTGACTCGTCTCGTCAGCGCGCGTAGGCCGTCGCCCGCTCCACCCACGCCTCGAGGTGCGCGGCCGTCGCGACTTCGCCGGGGCCGGCCCATCCATGCAGCTCGCGGCGCCACGCGTCCGAGATGTTCGACGCACCCGCCGCCGCACCCGCGAGCGCTCCGGCGATGGCCGCGACCGTGTCGGTGTCGTTGCCGCAGCGCACGGCGAGCACGAGCCGCCGCTCGAGCGACTCGGCGTGCCGTATCGCCGACCACGCCGCCTGCAGCGCATGCACGACCCAGCCGTTCTGCGGGAAGTCCCACGGCATCAACCGCTCGGCCTCGTCGAGGCGCGCGAGCCACGTCTCGCGCCGCTCGAACGGCACGTGGCGAATGCCGCGGTGCACGTCGATCTCGCCGGCGCGGATCGCGTGACGGATCGCGAGCGACCAGAGCACGCTCGCGTCGCCCGTCTCGGGGTCGAAGTGGGTGAGGTCGCTGATCGCGCGAGCTGCGGTGGCGAGCTGGTCGTCCCGGTCGTCGCCGAGGTACGCGAGCGCGACGGGACCGGTGCGCATGAGGCTGCCGTTGCCGCCGCTGCGTCCGGTGCGGTCGTGGATGGCGCGAGCGGCCGCTCGGGCGGACGCCGCCGTCGGCGCCTCGACCGAGCCCAGCACGGCGCGGATCTGGTTGCCGACGTCCTTCGCGCCCGCAGCCCATCCGGCCCACGTCGCAACGAGGAGATCGAGCGTCGACTCGTCGGTGAGCTCGCGCCCGTCTGCGAGTGCGCGCAGGATCGGCACGGCCATCGAGGTGTCGTCGGTCCACTCCCCGAGCTCCCAGTCGAACGCGCCGCCCGCGCGCATCACGACGGCGTTATCGCTCGGCAGCGGCGGCTGGAACTCGTACGGCGCTCCGAGCGCGTCGCCCGTCGCGGAGCCGAGGATGGCGCCCAGGGCGCGGTCGAGGGTCGCGTCGGCAGTCATGACCACATCATCCACGGGGCGATCCGGAGGCAGCACCGAGCCGAGGGGTCGGCGGCCACGAGGGCGCAGGCGGCGCGACGATGTAGCCCTGCTCGACGTCGCCGTACACGGTGAGCGCGGGCGACCGTCGCGCCCACAGCCACGCCAGATGCGCGCACAAGATGCCGTCGATCTCGTCTTCGACCCTCCCCAGCGCAGCCGCGCCCGTGGCGACGTCGACGACACGACGGATGACGGCCCAGTCCTCGGAGTCGCGGAGCCGGAGGCTGTCGATGCCCTCCATCGCGTGCAGCAGGCGGCGCGTCTCGCTCAGCTGCAGCTCGAAGCCCTGCTTCTTGCGCTTGTACTTGAGCGTGCGACCGAGCCGGAACAGCCCGACCATGGCCGGATGCGGATACACCTCGATGGCGACGCGCTCGCGGGGTGGCCTCGCTGGGTCGATCTCCAGGTCGAGCCGCTGAGCCAGCGTCGCCGCTCGCGGAGGGTCGAACCACGACCTAGACAGATTCGACGGATGCGTGCCCGCATCGAACCGCCCGAACGCCGCGTTCACCAGGCGCTCGCACGCACGGTTGCCCTCGGCGTTGGTGACGATGAGCGGTGCATCGATCGCCACGACGCCGATGCGCGGTGCCTGGCGCTCGACCCAGGCGACGATCTCGTCGTCGGATCTGACGGTCGCGGACGCGATGAGCGCCCCGTCCGCGTCGACGGCCGCGATGCCGGTGCGATTGCGCGTGGCCCACGCGAGGTCGAGCCCGATGTGCACCGCCGAGTCCATCCTGCCTCCCTGCGCGACTCTACGTGAGGGGTCCGAGGTCTGGTCCGTGCCTGCGCGCGCCTCACCTGTGGACAACTCCGGTCGAGTCGCCGAGGCTGCCCTTATGGTCGCGGGCATGATTCGACGTCGGTGGATGCGCTGGGGTGCGGTGGGCGCCGTGGCGTCGGTGGCGTTGACGGGGTGTGTTGCGGACGACGAGCCGAGCGTCAGCCCTACCCCTGACCCAAGCCCTTCCCTCTCCAGTGCGGAGCTCGGAGAGCTGGCGACCGCGTCGTACCAAGCTTTCCTGGACACGGAGAGCGCGATGTATGCGGAGTACGACTACGACTACACCCGTCTGACTCCGTACGTATCAAGTGACGTCGCCACTCAGGCTGTTGCAGATATGCGGGACACCCACGAAATGGGCGTGAACTTTCGCGGACTATCCGTGATTGTCGAAACCGCTTTCGCTGACGATTCGGCGACCGAGGTCGACGTCTGCGTCGACTCGCGGGGAGTCGAGGCATTCGACGTCGAGTCGGGCGCCATCTGGGAGGCAACCTCCTCCCAGATCACGCCCTGGCGTCTTTCCACGCAAGTGAACGCCCGCGGCGAGGTCATCGTGACCGCTCAAGAATCCCTCGAAGCAGAGAGCTCGTCAGTGTGCGCGGACTTCTCCTGATTACGGCGGCCGGACTCACATTCTTCCCGTCGCTGGTGACGGCCGCTGAAGAGGCCGCGATCTGCTCGGAACAGATGGTCCGTGCTGGCATCTGTCCCCAGGTTGGCGTGGTGATTGGAGGGTCCGAGACGACTCCCGGTCAGGGCGGACCGGGCGACGCGGCCATCACCCCCATCGACGAAGAAGCCGCCGACCGCGCCTGGCGCTCCTACCTGCAGATGCTCTACGACCGCTGCGTGGCCATGGCCGAGGATCAGACGCAGTGCGTGCCGCCGCCTGGCGATCCGGTCGAGCCCGCCGCCGACGACGCGATCCGGCCCATCACCATCGCCGACCTCGCCTCGTTCACGCCCGCCGTCGGCGAGCTCGTCGTGCAGCCGGAGAACTGGGGCGTGCTCAACATCCCGACGAACTTCGTCGCCACCGCGACCGACCATGTGCAGCAGGGGACGCTGCTCGGACAGCCGATCGAGGTGCGGTGGCGTCCCGTGGCGTTCACGTTCGACTACGGCGACGGCGCCGTCATGAGCACGAGCGATGCCGGCGCGATGTGGCAGTCGGGCGATGACGACTGGACGGCCACCTCGACCAGCCACGAGTACGGCGCGCGCGGCGGTTACACGGCGACCGTGACGATCACGTTCGAGGCCGACATCGCGACGGGGACGGGGTGGGCGACCGTTCCTGGGACGCTCGACCTTGCGGCGCCGGCCGAGCCGGTGCAGGTGTTCGAGGTGCAGACGGTGCTGACGCGCGGGGACTGCATCGAGTATCCGAACGATCCGGGGTGCTCGCCGTAGGGCGCGGATGCCATGGCGGAAGGATTGGGAGGAGCGGGTCGGCTCCTTTCGAGGCTCGCTTCGCTCGCACCTCAAGGAGCGGTTGAGAGAGCGGGCATCAACTGGGAAGCGTGAGGCGGCCGCGCACGACGAGACGCGCCAGACGCGGTTGCACAGGCGCCTCAGCGCGACGACGGCTCACACCTCGGGGCACATCCTCAGCAAACGTGCCGGGGCGAAACCTACGATCCGGGCATGGTGTCGCAGGCGTTCGGGTTCCTCGACGAACCGTTCACGAGCGCGTTCGAGCCGCCGGCGCCCGTCAACGTGTTCAGCGTCGCCGGGTTCCCGCGCCGCGAGACCGTCGCATCCAACGTGCTCGCCTTCCTGCTCGATCCGAACGAGCGGCACGGGTTCGGCACCACGTTCGTCGACGCCCTGCTGACGCTGCTCGGCGACGCGGACGATGCCAGCGGGCGCCCCTTCGCAGCAGACGCCTGCAAGGGATCGAGCGAGTGGTCCGTCGCCACGGAGGCCCGCACCGACGACCGCACCCGCATCGACATCCTGCTCGAGAACGACGCCCTCGACGTGGCGATCGTCATCGAGAACACGGCCGACGCCACCATCGCGAACCCGTTCGGCACGTACGTGGCGCATGCGGCGCGCAGCCACGGCACCGTCGTCGCCGCCGTGCTCGCCCCGACGCGACGCGACCTCGCGAGCGCCGCAGCACCCGGCATCCGATCGCTGCGCTACGACGACCTCTTCGACGCCGCCGACGCCGCCCTCTACGACGTCGGCCCGATGGCCGATCCGCGCAGCCTCGAGCTGTACGCACAGTTCCGCGAGACCACGAGCGAGAGGATCGCGACGATGACGATCGAGCAGGAGCAGCACCGCCTCGACGAGCTCTGGACGGCGATCGAGTATCGGCAGGATCAGGTGCTCGACTTCTTCACCGCCCTCGAGTCGGTGAACGCCGTGCTCGTCGCGCGCGGGACGCGGCTGCAGCAGTCGATCGGCGATCGGCTGAACGCGGCGGGGATCGAGCACTCGTCGTGGGTCGTCAGCGCCGGCGATCACGCGTGGGGACGCAGCCGCGGCGAGCGCGCGCTCGCCTACGTCGGCTTCACGCCGCGCACCGGCGGCTCGATCGAGCTGCTCGTCGGCTGGCTGCCGCGCACCGGCACGTTCGGCTACGCGGTGAAGGCGTACCAGAGCCGCAACCGTCCGACGCGTCCGTGGGACCACATCCCGCTCGGCCTTCCCCTCGCCGCCGACGAGGATGCGGTCGCCGACCGGTTCGCGCAGCTGGCGCTGCGATGGACGGCGGGCGAACGGCCCGACTGAGGCTCAATCGGCCGATAGGCACGCATCCACCGATCCCACAACTTGCGCGCGAACGGCCACGCCATCGGACCACTTATGGCAGGGTGGTCGGCTATGGCCGAAGCACCAACAGCACGCTCCGTCGAACCCGACGAGACCGGGACCAAGCTCAAGAAGGGCATCACCACCCTTCTCCTCTTCTTCTTCATCGTCGGCGACACCCTGGGTGCCGGCATCTACACCCTCATGGGATCGCTCGCGCAAGACGTCGGCGGCGCCCTGTGGGTGCCCCTCATCCTCGCCCTCGTGCTCGCGCTGCTCACCGCAGGCACGTACGCCGAGCTCATCACGAAGTACCCGGCTGCCGGCGGCGCAGCGCGCTTCGCCGAGCGGGCGTTCAAGAAGCCCTTCGTGACGTTCGCGATCGGCTTCCTCATGCTGTCCTCGGGCATCACGACGTCGGCCGCCCTCGCCAACGCGTTCGCGGGCGACTACCTGCAGGCGATCGTGCCGAACATCCCCGCAGTACCCGTCACGCTCGTGTTCATCGCGCTGCTGATCGTCATCAACATCCGTGGCGTGCGCGAGTCGCTCATCGCCAACGTGGGCGCGACCCTCGTCGAGATGACCGGCCTCATCATCATCATCGTCATCGCCGCGCTCGTGATCTTCGGCGGCGGCGGCGACCTGTCGCGCCCCGTCACCTTCGCCGACGGCATCTCGCCCTTCACCGGCGCGTTCGCCGCCACCATCACGGCGTTCTTCTCGTTCCTCGGCTTCGAGGCCGCGGCGAACATGGCCGAGGAGGTCAAGAACCCCTCGCGCTCGTATCCGCGCGCGCTGTTCGGCGCCATCCTCACCGCCGCCGTCGTCTACCTCGCCCTCGCGATCGGCGCATCGATCGTCGTGCCGACAGACGTGCTCGCCAGCTCCGAGGGCCCGCTGCTCGAGGTCATCACCGCATCCGGCTTCTCCTTCCCGACGTGGCTGTTCGGCATCATCGCCCTCGTCGCGATCGGCAACGGCGCGCTGCTGTTCATGGTGATGGCGTCGCGTGCGACGTACGGCCTCGCCGAGGCGAAGCTGCTGCCGAAGGTCTTCGGCTCGGTGCTGCCCGGCCGCAAGACGCCGTGGGTCGCGATCCTCGTCGTGGGCATCGTGACGATGGCGATGTCCTTCGTCGGCGACGTCGGCACCCTCGCCGACACCACCGTGCTGCTGCTCGTGCTCGTCTTCATCTCCGCGAACATCTCGGTGCTCGTGCTGAAGAAGGACGAGGTGCAGCACAAGCACTTCTCGGTGCCGCGCATCGTCCCTGTGCTGGCGCTCATCGCGTCGGTCGCGCTGCTCACGCAGCAGTCGGCCACGACGTGGCTCATCTCGCTCGGCTACGTCGTGGTCGGCACGATCCTGTTCCTCATCGCCCGCGCCGCGCGCAAGCGCGAGTACGCACGCGGCACGGCCGACCCGACGCGGTCGATCCCGCTCGAGTAGCGAGTCGACCGATGCCGATCGGATGCGGGGCGAGCCTTCGGGCTCGCCCCGCTTCCGCGTTCGGGCGAGCGGCGTGGATGCGGGCACGAGGTGACGCTGAGCGCTCCCTCGTGTGCGATGTGCGCGTCGACGCGCGCTGAGCGTCACGTCGTGCCGCTCGAGGTGATGCTGCGCGGGCTCTCGTCTGCGAAATGCGGACGACTGCGCGCTGGGCATCACTCCGTGCGCTGGTCGGCCTCCCCGGCACGCTCTTTCGAGGCTCGCGTCGCTCGCACCTCGAGGAGCGACCCTGAGGAACCCACGGCAACACGCCCTGCCGAGACGCTCCGGACGCGAGCACCAAGGACGGATGGGCACACGGCCCGCGCCGGAGCGACGCCGGGGGATCCGCAGTTGACGCGCGTTAGTGGATCGCGTACCGTGCTCAGCAACACCCTCGGTAACGCGGGTTAGTCGATGAAGACGGAGTTAGACCATGAGCGACCACGACGCACGGGCGACCAGCGCCACCACGCGCCGCCGTGCCGTGACGATGGCCGACATCGCCCGCGCCGCAGGCGTCAGCCGCACCGCCGTCTCCTTTGCCCTCAACGGCACCGACGCCGCGATCCCCGACGCCACGCGCCACCGCATCCAGGCCGTCGCCGCCGACCTCGGCTACCGCCCGAACGCCGCCGCCCGCGCGCTCGCCAACCAGCGCACCGGCTGGTTCGGCCTCGTCACCGAGATCGTCACGGCCCCCTTCGCCGTCGACATCGTGAAGGGCGCGCAGGCACGCGCCTGGGAGTCCGGCAGCTTCCTGCTCATCGCCCCCAGCGAGGAGGAGCAGGCGATGGAGACGCTCGCGATCGAGAAGCTGCTCGAGCAGCGCGTCGAGGGCATCATCATCGCCGCCACCTGGCACCGCGGCATCCGCGTGCCCGCCAACGCACACGACGTGCCGTGCGTGCTCGTGAACTGCTTCGACCTCGACGGTCGCCTGCCGAGCATCGTGCCCGACGAGCGCGCCGGCGGGCGCACCGCAGCCCGGTCGCTGCTCGAGGCCGGCCACGAGCGCATCGGCCACATCACCCTCTCCCCCGGCATCGCCGCGACCCTCGGCCGCCTCGAGGGCCTGCGCGACGCGATGCGCGATGCCGGTCTCGAGCTCGACGAGACCCTGGTCGAGCCCAGCGACGGCAACGCCGACGGCGGCTACGAGGCCGCCTGCCGCCTGCTCGACCACCCGAACCCGCCCACCGCGATCTTCTGCGGCAACGACCGCGTCGCCATGGGCGCGTACGACGCCATCAAGGAGCGCGGCCTGCGCATCCCCGAGGACATCTCGGTCGTCGGCTTCGACGACCAGGAGATCCTCGCAGGCTACCTGCGGCCGGGCCTCACGACCGTCGCCCTCCCCTTCGAGGAGATGGGCGCCGCCGGGGTGAGCATGCTCGCCTCGCTGGCAGCGGGCGAGACGATCGACGACCCACGGGTCGAGATCGCCTGCCCGCTGCGCTCGCGCTCGTCCATCGGCATGCGACGCCGGTGATCGAGCGAATCCCCACCGAAGCGAACTCCACGAACGCCAGAGAGAGAACACCATGACCCTACCCATCAGGCGGCGCGCCGTCACCGTGCTCGGCATCGGCGCCGCAGCCGCCATCGCGCTCTCGGGCTGCACCGCATCCGGCACCGGCGCCGGATCCGGCGAGGCCATGCTCACGATCCCCCGCGAGGACATGGGCACCTTCAGCCAGAACTTCAACCCGTTCTCGCCGACCGCAGCGCCCATGACGCAGCAGGCGATCTACGAGTCGATGCTCGTCTACAACCCCGCGAACGGCGAGACCGTGCCGTGGCTCGCCGAGTCGTGGGAGACGAGCGCCGACGGCCTCACCCAGACCTTCGACCTGCGTGACGACGTCAGCTGGTCCGACGGCGAGGCGTTCACGGCCGACGACGTCGTGTTCACCTTCGGTCTGCAGCGCGAGCTGCTCGGCGGCTTCGACTACCTCGCCGACGTGCAGGCGGTCGACGACGACACCGTGCAGTTCACCCTCGCGAGCGCGTTCAGCCCCGCGCTGTTCGAGCTCGGCCAGCAGATCCTCGTGCCCGAGCACGTGTGGGCGCAGCAGGACGACCCGGCCAACTTCGAGAACCCCGAGCCCGTCGGCACCGGCCCCTACACCGAGGTGTCGAACTTCCAGGCGCAGTCGTTCGACCTGCTGCCCAACCCCGACTACTGGCAGGACGACGCGCAGCACATCGCGGGCATCCGCATGCTCGCCTTCGCAGGCAACGACGGCGCGAACCTCGCCGCCATCAACGGCGACGTCGACTGGGCACCGCAGTACATCCCCAACATCCAGACCGCGTTCATCGACCGCGACCCCGAGCAGCGCCACTACTGGTTCCCGCCCACCGGCGCGATGATCAACTGGCAGCTCAACACGACGCTGCCGATGTTCTCGGATGCGCGGGTGCGGCAGGCGCTGTCGATGGCGCTCGACCGCGAGCAGATCGTCGACGTCGGCATGTCGGGCTACACGACGGCTGCCGACTGCACCGGCCTGTCGGGCGCGTACGACGCGTGGCGCGACGACGCGATCGTCGACGCCTGCGACTGGACGACGCTCGACCTCGACGCCGCCGGCGCCCTGCTCGACGAGGCCGGCTACGTCGCCGGCGCCGACGGGCAGCGCACGACCCCCGACGGGCAGCCGTTCGCGTTCGACATCTCCGTGGGCTCCACCTCGAGCGACTGGCTGTCGGTGGCGAACATCATCGCCCAGAACCTCGGCGAGCTCGGCATCGAGGCGAGCGTCGACTCCCCCGACTGGGCCTCGGTCGTCGCCGGCTACGAGACCGGCGAGTTCGAGACCGGCATCGTGTGGAGCGCCGCAGCCCCCACGCCGTACCAGTTCTATCGGAACGTCATGTCGACGGAGTCCGTGAAGCCGGTGGGCGAGCAGACCTTCGACAACTACCACCGGTTCGGCACCCCCGAGGCCGATGCGCTGCTCGCCGACTTCGCCGCCGCGAGCGACGGCGCCGGCCAGAGCGCCGCGATCGACGGCCTGCAGCAGCTGTTCGCCGACGAGGCACCCGTCGTGCCGCTGTTCTCGGGCCCCGAGTGGGGCGCGTACACGACCGAGCGCTTCACGGGCTGGCCGACCGAGGACGACCCGTACGCCACCCTCTCGACGCGCGCACCCACCACGGTGCTCGTGCTCACCACGCTGCAGCCCGTCGAGGGCTGACTCTCGCTGATCGGGCAGCAGTGGCTCGCCGCACGGCGTGTCGGGAACCACTGCTGCCCAATCGGGTCCCAATGCTGCCCAATCACCACACTCCGTGAGGAGCACGTCATGCGCTTCATCCTCCGCAGGATCGGGTTCTACCTGCTGGCCTTCTGGGTCTCGATCACGCTGAACTTCCTGCTGCCCAGGCTCATGCCCGGCGACCCCGTCACGCGCATGCTCTCCCGCTCGCAGCAGCGGCTCGAGCCGCAGCAGATCGAGGCGCTGCAGCAGATGCTCGGCGTCAACGGCGGGCCCTGGTGGCAGGAGTACCCCGACTACCTGCGGCGCGTGCTCACCGGCGACTTCGGCGTCTCCATCTCGCGCTTCCCCACGCCCGTGACCGAGGTCATCGCGCAGCAGCTGCCGTGGACGCTGCTGCTCGGCGGCGTCTCGCTCGTCATCGCCGTCGTGCTCGGCAACCTGCTGGGCATCCTCGCCGCATGGCGTCGCGGCGGCCTGCTCGACTCCGTCGCACCGCCGCTGCTCGTCTTCATCGGCTCGTTCCCCTACTTCTGGCTCGCGATGGGAGCCCTCTACCTCTTCGGCGTCATGCTCGGTTGGGCACCGCTGCGCCACGCGTTCAGCGTCGGTCTCACCCCCTCGTGGGATCCGACGTTCATCGGCGACGTCGCCGCGCACCTCGTGCTGCCCGCGCTGTCGATCGTGCTCGTCTCGATCGGCGGATGGATGCTCGGCATGCGCAACACGATGATCGCCACGAACGCCGAGGACTACATCCTCATGGCGGAGGCGAAGGGCCTCAGCCCCTCGCGCATCATGCTGCGCTACGGCGCCCGCAACGCGCTGCTGCCGAGCGTCACCTCCATCGGCATGAGCATCGGCTTCATCGTCGGCGGCGCCCTGCTCACCGAGGTCGTCTTCGCCTACCCCGGCGTCGGCTACCAGCTGCTCGCCGCCGTGCAGGGGCTCGACTACCCGCTCATGCAGGGCCTCTTCCTCACGATCACCGCCGCCGTGCTGCTGGCGAACCTGCTCGTCGACCTCGTCTACGTCCGCCTCGACCCGCGCGTGCGCGTGGCCTGAGAGGAGCCCACCCATGTCGATCCAGAGCCCCGAGTCGCTCGCCCACGCCGCCGCCGTGCGCGACGCCGCCGAGCCGCCCAGCACCCGCTCCATCGCCACGCGCCCGCCCGAGCGGCGACCGAGGGCGCGCGGTCGGCAGCTGCTGCGCCTGCTGCGCGCGCTCTCGCGCAACGGCAAGGCCGTCGCCGGCCTCGTCATCCTGCTCGTGTTCGTCGCCCTCGCGCTCGCCGCACCGTTGCTCTTCCCCGGCGACCCGTCGCGCATCGGCTCGGGCGGCGCGACGCCGCCGAGCGCCGAGCACCTGCTGGGCACGACCGCCAAGGGGCAGGACGTGCTGGCCCTCACCATCTGGGGCGCCCGGTCGAGCCTGCTCGTCGGCTTCGTCGCCGGCGTGCTCTCGACGATCGTCGGCATCGTCGTGGGCCTCACGAGCGCGTTCTTCGGCAAGCGCGTCGACGACGCCCTCTCGCTCGTCACCAACGTCTTCCTGCTCATCCCCGGCCTGCCGCTGCTCGTGCTGCTCGCCGCCTTCCTGCCCGCCGGCCTCGGCACGGTCATCGCCGTGCTCGTGATCACCGGATGGGCGGGCAGCGCCCGCGTGCTGCGCGCGCAGGGGATGTCGATCCGCGGCAAGGACTACGTCGGCGCCGCCATCACCTCCGGCGAGCGCCCACTGCGCATCATGCTGCGCGAGATGCTGCCGAACATGGCGTCGATCGTCATGACGACGCTGCTCGCCTGCGTCATCGGCGCGATCGGCGCACAGGCGGGCCTCGAGTTCCTCGGCCTCGGCGACGCGAACACGCTGTCGTGGGGCACGAACCTCTTCTGGGCCTCGAGCGACGGCGCGCTCATGATCGGCCAGTGGTGGATCTTCGTGCCGTCGGGCCTCGCCATCGCGCTCGTCGCCTTCGCGCTCGCGCTGTGCAACTACGCGGTCGACGAGGTCACGAACCCCCGCCTCCGCCGTCCGCGCACCGCGCGCTCGGCCACCGCCCCCACGACCGTCGCCAGGAAGGAGGACGCCCGATGAGCGTGCTCGAGGTGCAGGACCTGACGGTGGAGTACGTCAGCGACGAACGCTCGGTGCGCGGCGCCGACCGCGTCTCGTTCTCGATCGAGCAGGGCGAGATCCTCGGTCTGGCCGGCGAGTCCGGCTGCGGCAAGTCGACGTGCGCCAACGCCATCATGCGGCTGCTCAAGGAGCCGGCGCGCATCACCGGCGGCAGCATCCGCTTCGACGGGCACGACGTGCTCGACATGGATGCGGCCCGCCTGCGGCAGTGGCGGTGGCGCGAGGTCGCGATGGTGTTCCAGTCGGCGATGAGCTCGCTGAACCCCGTCATGCGCATCGGCGACCAGCTCGTCGACACGCTGCGCGCCCACGAGCGCATCTCGAGGGCGGATGCGTGGCGTCGCGCCGGCGAGCTGCTCGCGATGGTGCGCATCGACGCCGACCGGCTGCGCGCCTACCCGCACCAGCTCTCGGGCGGGCAGCGGCAGCGCGTCGTCATCGCGATGGCGTGCGCGCTGCGGCCGCGGCTGCTCATCCTCGACGAGCCGACGACGGCGCTCGACGTCGTCGTGCAGCAGGAGATCCTGCAGCAGATCCGCGAGCTGCAGCGCGAGCTCGACTTCGCGGTGCTGTTCATCACGCACGACATGTCGCTCATGCTCGAGCTCTCCGACCGCATCGGCATCATGGTCGCCGGCCGCATCGTCGAGCTCGCGCCCGCCGCGACGATCCGCGACGACGCGCGCCACCCGTACACGCGGGCGCTCATGGGCGCCTTCCCGCCCATCTCCGGGCCCCGCACGCGCCTGTCGGGCCTCGCGGAGGGCGTGCGCTTCACCGACGTGCCCGACCTCGTCGAGGTCGCGCCCGGCCATCTCGTCGCGCCCGGCGGCGCACCCATCCAGGAGGAGGCGGCATGAGCGCCATCGCAGACGCCCCGGTCGACGCGCAGACGCCCGCGCTGCGCATCCGCGGCCTGTCGAAGCGGTTCGGCGGATCGGGCCTCCTGGGCAGGCGCGGCGGCGTCGAGGCGCTGCGCGACGTCGACCTGGCGATCGGTCGCGGCGAGATCGTCGCGCTCGTGGGCGAGTCCGGCTCGGGCAAGTCGACGCTCGCGCGCTGCGTCGCACGGCTCGAGCAGCCCACTACCGGCGCCATCGAGCTCGACGGCGTCGACGTGCTGCGCACCGAGCGCCGCGGCGCCTCCCGCGGCTACCGCCGCCGCGTGCAGATGGTGTTCCAGGATCCGTTCGGCTCGCTGAACCCGGCGCACCGCGTCGAGGCGGTGCTCGAGCGCGTGCTGCGGCTGCACGGCACCGGCGGCGACGACGTGCAC
The DNA here is from genome assembly GCF_007679035.1 of Agrococcus jejuensis. Classification (GTDB taxonomy): domain Bacteria; phylum Actinomycetota; class Actinomycetes; order Actinomycetales; family Microbacteriaceae; genus Agrococcus; species Agrococcus jejuensis_A. The sequence goes on from NZ_VEFR01000002.1 coordinate 473,634, forward strand.
GAGCGGTGCGCGACCCTCGTCGAGTCGGTGGGCCTCGATCGGGCCGTGCTCAGCGCCTTCCCGCACGAGCTCTCGGGCGGGCAGCGGCAGCGCATCGCGATCGCGCGCGTGCTCGCGGTCGAGCCCGACGTCATCCTCGCCGACGAGCCCACGTCGATGCTCGACGTGTCGGTGCGCATCGGCGTGCTCAACCTGCTGTCGAGGCTGCGCGACGAGCGCGGCATCGCGGTGCTCTACGTCACGCACGACCTCGCGTCGGCGCGCTACCTCGCCGACCGCATCGTCGTCATGCATCGCGGGCGTCTCGTCGAGGGCGGCGAGTCGATGGCGCTGCTCGCGCAGCCCGCGCATCCCTACACGCGACTGCTCGTGGGCGCCGTGCCCGACCCCGCGCGCGCCGGCGCTCCCGACGGCGACGCCCGTGAGCGCCTGCGCGGCGAGATCGCCGCGTGGACGAGCGCACCCGACCTCGAGCGTCGCACCGTCGACGCCGAGCACGACCACTGGGTGCTCGCACCCGCCGATCACGACACGCACGCCGCGGCCTCGCCCGCGGCATCGGCGAGCTCCACGGGCTCGCCCCTGGAGGAGCAGCCATGACCGACACGACCCTTCGCGCCGACGCGCTGCTCGAGGCGGCGCGCGCCGACCGGCTGCGCCCGACCTTCCACGTCACCGCGCCTGCGGGATGGCTCAACGACCCCAACGGCGTCGCGCAGGTCGCCGGCACGCACCACCTCTTCTACCAGCACAACCCCGACGGGGCCGTGCACCACCGCATCCACTGGGCGCACGCCGTGAGCGACGACCTCGTGCACTGGCGCGACGCGCCCATCGCGCTGCGACCCGGCGACGGCGCCGACGACGACGGCTGCTGGTCGGGCGTGCTCGTCGACGACGACGGCACGCCGACCATCGTCTACTCGGGCCGGTCGGGCACGCAGGAGCTGCCGTGCGTGGCCGTCGGCTCGGCCGACCTCGAGCGGTGGACGCCGTTGCCGCAGCCGGTGATCACGGCGCCGCCCGCCGGCGACCTCACCGCCTACCGCGACCACTGCGTGTGGCGCGAGGGCGGCACGTGGCGGCAGCTCGTCGGCTCCGGCGTGCGCGGCGAGGGCGGCTGCGCCTTCCTCTACGAGTCCGACGACCTGCGCGACTGGCGGCTGCTCGGCTCCCTCGCCACCCTGCCCGCCGGCATCCCCGACCTCGACGATCCCGACTGGACCGGCACGATGTGGGAGTGCGTCGACCTCTTCCGGCTGCTGCCGGGCGACGACGCCGGCACCGCCGCGACCGGGGCCCCCGACGGCACGAGCGGCGACCTGCACGCCCTCGTCTTCTCGGCATGGCACGAGGGCGCCACGCTCCAGCCGCTCGTCGCGCTCGGCCGCTACGACGGCGCCCACCTGAGGATCGAGCGCGTGCAGCGCCTCGACCTCGGCAGGCGGCACGCGTACGCGCCGCAGACGTACCGCGACGAGGCCGGCCGTCGCATCCTCTGGTCGTGGATGCAGGAGGGCCGCACCGACGAGGCGATGCAGGAGGCCGGCTGGTCGGGCGCGATGGCCCTGCCCCGCACGCTGTGGCTCGACCACGACGGCATCGTGCGGCAGGAGCCCGTGCCCGAGCTCGCGGTGCTGCGGGGCGAGCCGCTCGCCGACTGGTCGGGCGACGCGCTCGACGTCGAGGTGGATGCGGTCGTCGGCGAGGGCGAGCGCCTGGCGCTCGACGTGCTCGCGACCGACGACGGCGCCGAGGCGACGACCGTCGTCGTCGAGCGCGTCGACGGCGCGCTGCGGCTCATCCTCGACCGATCCCGCGCATCCGCCGACGCGACGACCGATCGGTCGACGCTGCGCGGGCCCGTGCCGACGCGGGCCGGCGACGGCGACGTCGTGCGACTGCGCGTGGTCGTCGACCGCTCGTCGGTCGAGGCGTTCTGCGAGGGCATCGCGCTGACCGCGCGCGTGTACCCGACGCGCACCGACGCGACGCGCGCCCGCATCGGCGGCGACGCGAGCGTCGCGCGAGCGATCGCCTGGCCGATGGCGGGCGCCGAGCAGCCGGAGCGCGAGCTGCGGCGATGACCGGGGGCCACCGCCCCACCGAGCACGACCGACCGTCCGCAGCGTCGCGGACGCACCCCGAGGAGGAGCGATGGAGCTCGACCACCTGTCCAGACGGAGCATGCTGATGGGCGCGACGGGCGCCGTGCTCGGCGGCATCGCCACGAGCGCGTCGGGCTTGAGCGCCACCGCGGAGCAGGCGCACCGCGGCGGCCATGGGCCGCACGGCCCCCAGGGCGCCGGCGCGACCGGCGCCACGTACCGCCCCGCGTACCACCTCAGCGTGCCGCGGGCGTGGAAGAACGACCCGCAGCGGCCCATCCGCGTCGGCGACGACTACCTGTACTACTACCTCGCCAACGAGGACTACCTCGAGGGCGGCGGCGGCACCGCCTGGCGGCTCGCGACGACGCGCGACCACGTGCGCTTCGACGATCAGGGCATCGCGATCCCCAAGCTCACGAATGCCAACGGGGACTGCTGGTCGGGCTCCGTCGTCGTCGACGAGGCGAACACCGCCGGCTACGGCGCCGGCGCCGTCGTCGCCATCCTCACGCAGGCGCCGAACGGCGTGCAGGCGCAGTACCTGTGGGTCTCGACCGACGGCGGCCGCACCTTCCAGCCCGGCCCCGCCGCGCCCGTGCTGCCGAACCCCGGCGTGCACGACTTCCGCGACCCGAAGGTCGTGCGCGACGACGACCGCGACCGCTGGTGCCTGCTGAACGCCGAGGGCGACCGCATCGGCATCTACGCATCCACCGACCTGCACGCGTGGACGCGCGTCGGCGAGCACGTCGTCGCAGGCCTGGGGCTCGTGGAGTGCCCCGACCTGTTCCGCATGCGCGCGAGCGACGGGACGCGCCACTGGGTGCTCGGCACGAGCGCCAACGGCAAGGCCCGCGGGCTGCCCGCGACCTACGCGTACTGGGTCGGCCACTTCGACGGCGCGACGTTCACGACCGCGCAGGCCGAGCCGCGCTGGCTCGACCACGGCTTCGACTTCTACGGCGCCGTCACCTACGACGCCCACGACGCCTCGGGTGCCGTCGACGAGACGCTGCGGCGCGCGATCGGCTGGGCGAACTTCTGGGACTACCCGCACAACGCCCCGTCGCTCGTCACCGACGCGTACAACGGCGACGACATGATCGTGCGCGAGCTGCGCCTGCACCCCCGCGGCGGCGCATACGTCATCGCATCGCAGCCGCCCGCAGCCCTCGCAGACCACGTCGTGCGCACGCATGCGCTCGGCGACGTCGTCGTCGACGGCACGCTCGACCTCGACGTGCGCGCGGTCGCCTACGAGCTGCGCTGCCAGGTGCGGTGGGATGTCGCGAACCCGCCAGCGAACGTCGGCGTCGAGGTGCGACGCGCGCCGGGAGGCGGCCGGCACGTCGCCCTGGGCGCGACCCTCGAGCACCGCTACGCCTACGTCAACCGTCGCCCGACGTTCAACCCGACGGGCGGCGAGAGCCAGACGCCCATCGACCCCGGCTCGGGCACGCTGCCGATGCGGGTGCTCGTCGACCGTGCGAGCGTCGAGCTCTTCGTCGGCGACGGCAGCGAGGTGCACTCGCATCGCGTGTTCCCGCTGCCCGGCGACGACCGCATCCGCCTCTACGCGCACGGCGGCAGCGCGACGTTCGCGACCCTCGAGGTGGTGGAGTTGCGTGTCGACTGACCGGATGCCCGCGTTCGACGCGTGCGTCGTCGGCGAGGCGATCATGGACGTGCTCGTCGACGACGGCGTGCGCACCGAGCGACCCGGCGGCAGCCCCGCCAACGTGGCGCTCGGACTCGGACGTCTCGGGCGGCGGGTCGCGCTGCGCACGCAGCTCGGCCCCGACGCGCACGGCGGCGCCATCGCGGCGCACCTCGCGGCGAGCGACGTGCACGTGCTGCCGTCGTCGTTCGACGCCGACCGCACCTCGACCGCCATCGCGACGATCGGCGCGGATGGCAGCGCCGACTACGCGTTCGACGTGACGTGGACGGTCGATCGCATCGAGGCCGTCGCAGCGACGGTGCTGCACGTCGGCTCCGTCGGGGCGTTCCTCGCGCCGGGCGGTCGCGTCGTCGAGCAGGCGGTGCGCACCTCGGCGGCCCGCTGGATCACGCTCGACCCCAACGTGCGGCCCTCGCTGCTGCCCGACCGAGCCGCAGCATCCGCGACCTTCGCCCGGCTCGCCGCGACCGCCGACGTCGTGAAGCTCTCGGACGAGGACGCCGCATGGCTGCTGCCCGACCTCGACGCCGACGCCGTGCTCGACGCGATCGGCGCCATGGGCCCCTCGCTCGTGGTGCTGACCTGCGGTGCCGACGGCGCGAGCCTCGCGGCGGGGACCGCCCGAGCGCGGGTCGCGAGCGCCACGACGGATGCCGTCGACACCATCGGCGCCGGCGACACGTGCATGGCCGCTCTCATCGACGGGCTGCTGGCGCTCGACCGCATCCCCGACGGCGCGTCCGAGCTGCGCGACCTGGGCGAGCGAGCCATGGCGGCAGCGGCGATCACGGTCGGGCGTCGCGGCGCCGATCTGCCCTGGGCTGCCGAGCTCGTCTGACGACCACCCGTCGTCGGGCTGGCCGACGAGGACGATCGCGCGAGCTCGACCGCCGCGCCCCGGCGGACGCGGCGGCTGAATCGCACCGAGCGCCGCTCAGCGCGCCGACGAGCGACGGCGCACCGCCGCGCCGCCGAGCACGAGCGCGGCGCCGGCGAGCAGCATCGGCAGGAGCAGCAGCTCGACGCCGGTGCGCGGCAGCCCATCGGACCCGGCCGCAGCCTGCGGCGCCGATGCGACCGGTGCGGGTGCGACGGCACTGGTGGGCGGATCGACCACGGGCGGCGTGACGATCGGCGCGGCGATCGACACAGGGGTGCGGACGGTCTGCGTCTCGGCGCCCGCGGCCTCGAGGCGCACGACGATCTCGTGCGCGCCGGGCTCGACGCCCGCCGGGATCGTCACCGACATCGCGAGCACGCCGTCGGCATCCACGACGCCGCGGCCGAGCTCGATGGGCGTCGAATGCAGCTCGACGACGGCGACCGCGCCGACCGGCAGCCCGGCGGCGCGCACGTCGACGACGTCTCCCGCACGCAGCGTCGAGCCCTCCAGCGCGGAGCCATCTGGACCGAGCAGGATCGGCGCGAAGCGGAAGGGCTCGGCCACCACCGCGGCGGCAGCGCCGACGCCGTTCGCGTTCACGGCCGCGACCGACAGCGCGACGGGCACGCCGTTGGTCAGGCCCGACACGATCGCCGAGGTGCCGTCGGCACCCATCGCGACGCCGGCGGGCACGACCGCGCCATCGATCGTCGCCGTCACGACGTGGTCGACGATCGGCGAGCCGCCGTCGAAGGCCGGGGCGTCCCAGTGCAGCGTCACGACGCCGTCGCCGACGGTCGCAGCCAGCGCCTCGACCGCATCCGAGACCCTGCTCGGCGTCGCCGTGACGACGTCGCTCCATGCGCCGGCGCCCGCGACGTTGACCGCCGCGACTCGGAACTCGTAGGCGGTGCCGTCGGCGAGGTCGGAGACGAGGGCGCCGGTCGCCGACGACTGCTCGAGCCCGGCCGGCGTCGTCCACTCCTGCGTGCCCGCGATCCGATGCTCGACGGCCCACGACAGGATGCGCGCGCCGCCGTCGCTCGCCGGAGCCGACCACGTCAGCGTCACCGCACCCGCGCTCGCCGCCGCCTCGAGCGTCGCGGGTGCATCGGGCACCGACCGTGGCGTCGCAGAGGCGGTCGCGCTCCACGCACCCGCGGCGGCTGCGTTCACGGCCGCGACCCGCACCTCGTACTCGAGTCCGTCGACGAGTCCGGAGACCACCGCGGTCGTGCCATCGCGATCGACCGACGCCGGCGCGACCCAGCGCGGCTGGCCGTCGTCGTCGAGATCGCCGACGACGTGGAGCTCGAGCGCGTAGTCGGTGATCTCGGCACCGCCGTCCCAGGCGGGCGCATCCCACTCGACGGCGATCGCCTGGGATGCCGGCACGGCCACGACACCCGTCGGCGCATCCGGCACCGTGCGCGGCACGACGGTGACTGCCTCCGACGAGAGACCGCGACCGGCCTCGGTGACCGCGGCGACGCGCACCTCGTACGCGGTGCCGTTCTCGAGCGACGCGATGCTCGCCGACGTGGACGCGACCGGCTCGAGCGCCGTCCACTCCGTGGTGCCGACCTCGCGGTGCTCGACGACGTAGCCGGTGATCGCAGCGCCGCCGTCGAACGCGGGAGCCGACCACGTCACGCCGACGCTGCCCGAACCGGGCGTCGCGACGATGGACGTCGGAGCGTCAGGCGCACGACGCGGCGTGAACGTCTCGACGGCGCTGAAGGCACCGTCGCCTCCGCCGGTCACGGCGTGGACGCGCACCTCGTACGTCACGCCGTCGACGAGGTTGGACAGGAACGCCAACCTCTGCGACCCCGGCACCCGGTCCATGATCGACCAGTCGCCGCCCGGCGCGCGGAGCTCGACGACGTACCAGTCGATCGGCAGGCCGCCGCCATCGGGCGCGGTCCACGTCAGCACCGCGCCGCCCGCATGCGGAGCGACGGACTGCCAGGTGGGCGCCGCCGCGAGCGTGTGCGGGATCGCCGTGACGACCGTGCTCCACGGGCCGGTGCCGACCTCGTTGGTCGCCGCGACCCGCAGCTCGACCCTCGTGCCGTTGGCGATGTCGCCGAGCACGAGCTCCGTGCCCGCGACGCTCGAGACATCCGTCCACTCGCCGCCTGCGATGCGCTGCTGCACGAGGTAGCCGATCACGTCGACGCCGCCGTCGTCGGTCGGCGCCGCCCACGTCAGGGCGATGGATCGGTCGCCGCCCACCGCGACGACGTCGATGGGCTGGCCGGGCACGGCAAGGGGCGTCGCCGTCACGGTGGCGAACGCGCCGAGGCCGAGGTCGTTGCGGGCGGCGACGCGCACTTGCACCTCGACGCCGTTGGCGAGGTCCGTGATCCACGCGTACGTGCCGTCGATCGCTTCCTCGGGCAGGTCGATCCACGCGCCCGCGCCGACGCGGTATTGCACGAGGTACGAGGTGATCGCCGAGCCACCGTCCTCCGCCGGCGCCATCCACGCGACGTCGATGGTGCCGTCGCCCGGGTTGGTCTCGAGCCCGGTCGGCGCATCCGGCTGGCGCATCGGCTGCACCGACACGGAGGTCGACGGCTGGCCGAGCCCCGAGATGTTCTGCGCGCGCACACGCAGCTGCGAGACCTCGCCGAGCGGCAGCCCGGTGACGTACGTGCCGACCCGGCTGCCCGGAACGGTGGCGTGCTGCACCCAGACGCCGCCGACGAGGCGCTCGACGACGTACTGCTGCACGGGCGTGCCGTATGCGTCGAACGGAGCGACCCAGTCGAGCCGCACGGTGTCGAGGGTCGTGGAGGCCACGAGCCCGGTGGGCGCGCCCGGTGTCGCCGGCACGTAGACGCTGCCGTACTGGCTGAACGGACCCTGTCCCGCGGCGTTCACCGCCGCGACGCGGAACTGGTGGGTCATGCCGAGCGAGACGGGGACGAGGATCGACGTCCCAGCGGCGGGGGCGACGGTGATCGTCCCGCCCTGCATGGGCTGGACCACGTAGTGCTGCAGCGGGGCGCCGTTGAGCGCGGGCTGCTGCCAGGTTACGCGCACCACGCCCGACGACTCCATGACCACGGTGGGCGCGGCAGGCGCGGACGGCGCCGTGACCCGAGTGGCGTCGACGCTCGTCTCGGGTCCCTGGCCGTACTGGTTGACCGCGGCGACCCAGATGCGTACCGTCTCGCCCGGCGCGAGCGGGAAGGCGAACGACGTCGAGTTCCTCGGCTGCGAGGGTCCGTTACCGGCGCGCACGACATAGGTGACGGGTGCGCCACCGGACTGGATCGGCGGCGACCAGGTGGCCACCACGCTGGTGCCCTCCTGTCGAACCGCGAGGTCGCGCACGCTGCCCGGTGCCGTGCCGTCGACCACGATGCTCGCGGCGAAGGTCGCGATGCCGTTCTGGTTCGAGGCCTCGACCGTGAAGTCGTAGCGGCCCACCACCGACGGCTGGCCGGCGATGATGCCGTCGGACGACAGGCTGACGCCCGGCGGCAGCGAGCCGGACGCCACGCGGACGGTAGGCCTCGGCGTGCCCCCGAGACCGAGCATCGCCGTGTAGTACTGACCGACGATCGCCCGCGGCAGCGTGCCTGAGACCCCGGGCGGGGTGCCCGGATCGACGTAGGTGCGGAAGACGAGATCGTCGCCCCCGCCGGAGATCCCGCCCGGATAGTTCTCGTTCGTCGAGAACCGGACGATGCCGGACCCGGAGCCGGTGAACGTGACCATGTAGGTCGAGCCGGCCCGGACGGTCGGCGGCTGCGAGATCGGGATGTGCAGCCAGCCGGTGCTCAGCACCTGCGCGGATCCCGACCCTGCGATCGGCGCCGAGCCACCGACGGCCGAGAGCGTGGCCGTGATGGTGGTGCCCGGTGCGGCGATCTCGTAGACGTCGAAGTCGACGGCGTCGAGCAGGCCCGTGCGGCCGGCGGTGAAGGTCTGCGTCTCCTCGAACGGGACCTCGGCGTCGAAGACGAAGTCGACGGCGGACCGTGGGTTCTGCTGATCGATCGTGCTCGCCGCCTGCGCGGCGGGCGCTGGCGCGAGCACCAGGCCGCCGAGCGCGACCGCGACGGCGGAAGCGCCGGCCAGCAGGCTGCGGAGGGTGCGGACGGATGCGGTGCGGGCTGCGTGTGCCATGGGTCGCCTTCGGCATGGAGCGCCGACCGGGCCGCTGCGGCAGATGAATCTCGCTCAGGATAGGTCGAGGGATCCTCGTTCGCCTAGCCACGCCGAGGAGATGGCTCGAGCTGGGTGCCTCGCAGCGGCATCCCGACCCGGCCGGCGGCCCCGTCGGACGACGTCGCGTCGGGCGGACGCCTGCGTCTGCAGTCGTGCCGCACCCGCCGGATCGAGGGATCGGGCGGGCGCGGCACGCATCACCGTCGCGCGGACCGCCTGCGCGCAGCGGCGCCCACGAGGAGCAGCGCGGCGCCCAGCAGCAGCATCGGCAGCAGCGTGTCGAGGCCGGTGCGCGGCAGCTGCCCCGCACCGCCTGCCGAGGGAGCCGCTGCTGCGGGCGCGACGGCGACCGGCGCGGGCGCGACGGGCGCGATCGCCGGGGGCTGCACGACGGGCGGCTCGACCACGGGCGGCGTCACGATCGGAGCGGCGATCGTGACGGGCACGCGGATGGGCGCGACCTCGGCTCCGGCGTCGAGGAGGCGCACGACGATCTCGTGCTCCCCCGGCGTCACGCCCTCCGGGATCGTCACGGTCACCGCGAGGTCGCCGTTCGCGTCGACGATGCCCCGACCGAGCACGATGGGCGTCGAGTGCAGCTCGACGACGGCCTCGGCGCCGGCCGGCAGATCCGACGCGCGGACCACGAGCTCGTCGCCTGCGCGCAGCGTGGAGCCGTCGACCTCCGAGCCGTCCGGCCCGAGGATCGTCGGCACGAACGCGAACGGCGTCGTGGAGACTCCCGCGGCAGTGCCCCAGCCGTTCGCGTTCACGGCGACCACCGTGAGCACGATCGGCGTGCCGTTCTCGAGCCCCGTGACGACCGCGGTGGTGCCGTCGACGACGACCTGCGGCAGCACCGGCGTCCCCAGCTCGGTCGAGACCAGGACGCGGTACTCGAGCACCGGCGTGCCGCCGTCCCACTGCGGCGCATCCCACGACAGCTCCACCCGACGATCGCCGGGCGTCGCAGCCAGGCCCTGCACGGCGTCCGCGAGCCCTGTCGGCGTTGCCGACGCCACTGCGCTCCACGGTCCCGTGCCCGCGGCGTTGATGGCCGCGACGCGGAACTCGTACGCGGTGCCGTCGTCGAGCCCGAGCACGGTGACGAGGTTCTGCGTGCCCTCGGTGTCGGTCGGCGTGGTCCACGCGTCGTCGCCGACGACGCGGTGCTCGATCGCCCAGCCCTCGATCGCCGCGCCGCCGTCGGAGACGGGCGGCGCCCACGTCAGCTGCACGCGGCCGCTGCTCGGGAAGGCCAGGAGATCGACGGGCGCTCCGGGCAGCGAGCGCGGCGTCGTGCTGGCCGGCTCGCTCCAGGCGCCCTGCCCGGCGACGGTGACCGCGGCGATGCGCACGCTGTACGCCGCGCCGTCGACGAGCCCGTCGACGATCGCGGATGCGCCGTCGAACGTCACCGACTCGGGCGCGATCCAGACCGGCTCCTCGAGCTCGGTGCGGTCGCCCCAGCGGTGGATCTCCAGCACGTACCCGCCGAGGGCGGCGCCGCCGTCGAACCCGGGCGCCTCCCACGTCACGGCCATGCCGCCGGAGCGCGGCGACGCGGTCACGGCCGTCGGCGCGTCGGGCACGGTACGCGGCGTCGAGGATGCCTGCACCCACGGGCCGCGTCCGGCCGGGTTGATGGCAGCGACGCGCAGCTCGTAGGCGACGCCGTTCTCGAGCCCCCCGACGCTCGCCGTCGTGCCGTCGAGCGAGACCGCGTTCGACACGATCCACTCGTCGGTGCCCTCGGGTCGCAGCTCGACCGCGTACGACGTGACGTCGGCGCCACCGTCGAAGGTCGGCGCAGACCAGGCGAGCTGCACGGAGGCGTCGCCCGGCGTCGCTGCGAGGGCCGTGGGCGCTTCCGGCAGCGTGAACGGCGTCGCGGAGACGACGTCGCTCGGCGCGCCGAAGCCGGCCGCATTGCCCACGGAGACCCGCACCTCGTACGCCACGCCGTTCGACAGCCCGTCGACGAGCGCACGCCTCCCGCCGTACACGACCACGGGGATCGTGCGCCACGCGCCACCGTCGGCGCGCATCTCGACGCGCCAGGCGTCGATGGCGGCGCCGCCGTCGAATGCGGGCGGTGCCCAGGTGATCCACACGGCAGCATCGCGAGCCTCGACCGAGAGGCCGGTCGGCGCGTCCGGAACGGTCCGCGGCGTCACCGAGACGACCGTGCTCCACGCGCCGACGCCTGCCGCGTTCTGCGCAGCGACGCGCAGCTCGACCGCGACGCCGTTCGCGAGGCCCGAGACCACGACCGAGGCGTCGTCGAACGCGACCTCCACCGGCGCGGCCCACGCGCCGCCTGCGATGCGCTGCTGCACGACGTAGCCCGTCACGGGGTCACCACCGTCGCTCGCGGGTGCTTCGACGTCGAGGGTCACGGCGCCGTCGCCGGGCGTCGCGGATGCGACCGCGGGCGCGTCGGGCACCGTGCGGGGCGTCGCGGAGATCGACGACCACGGGCCGGTGCCACGAGCGTTGATCGCCGCCACGCGCACCGCGACCGACGTGCCGTTCACGAGGCCATCGACGGATGCCGTGGTGCCGACGATGCGGGAGGGCGCCACCGGCGACCACGCGCCGCCCGCGACCTGCACCTCGACGACGTAGCCGGTGATGGCGGCGCCGCCGTCGGCGGGCGCCGTCCACGAGACGTCGACACGACCGTCGCCGGGCACGATCGCGAGCGAGCCCGGCGCATCCGCGACGCGGCTGGGCACGATCGAGGCCTGCGCGGAGGGCGCACCCGTGCCCGCGGCGTTCACGGCGACGACGCGCAGCGTGTGCACCTCGCCGTTCACGAGACCCTCGATGCGCACGGTGGCGCCCGAGACCTGTCCCGGTGCCTCCTGCAGGGTCACCCAGGAGCCGGCCACGAGCCGCTCGACGCGGTAGGCCGTGATGGGCGAGCCGCCGTCGGACGAGGGCGCCGTGAACGCGAGCTGCACGGCGCCGTCGCCGGAGGTCACCGTGCCGAGGGTGGGCGCGGAGGGCAGCGTGATGGGGCGGGCGTAGGCGAGGGCACTGAAGGCGCCCTGGCCCCCCGCGGTGACCGCCGCGACGCGGAACTGGTGGAAGAAGCTGGGCGAGAGCCCGGTGATGAGGGCGCTCGTGCCCGAGACGGCGCTCGCGGGCGCGGTCGTCCACGTGGTGCTGTTGCCGCGGTACTGCACGACGTACGACTGCACGGGCGAGCCTCCCGACTCCGCAGGCGCATGCCATCGCACGGCGATCGCCTGATCGCCCTGCGGCTGGGCGGTGATGCCGAGCGGCTCGGACGGCGGCACGATGTACGTCGCCGTGGCGGTCGCTGCCGGCCCCGTGCCCTCGCTCGTCACGACCGTGACCGAGAACTGCGCGCTCTCACCGAGCCCCAGCTCGTACGCGAGGCTCGTGTCGGTCGTGCGGGAGCTCGGGATGGGCAGGCTCGTCGAGATCTCGTAGTGCTGGAAGGTGCCCGTGCCCATCGATGCGGGCGGGCTCCAGCTCACGACCACCGCGCCGCCGCGATACTCGAATCGCAGGTCCTGCGGTGGAGTCGGCAGCGGGTCGCGCACGGACATCGCCCCCTGGAGGGTGGCCGAGCCACCGACGTTCGTCGCCTCGACGGTGAACGCGAAGTCGCCGACCTGCGTGGGTCGGCCGGAGAGCACGCCCGTCGTCGACAGCGTGATGCCCGGCGGCAGGGCGCCTGCCGAGACGCGCACGGCGGGGGTCGGCGAGCCGGAGACCTGCAGGGTGCTGGCGTAGTCGCGACCGAGGAGCGCATCCGGGGTCGCGCCCTCGATGTGCGGCGCCACGGCCGGCACGAGGTACGTGCGGAAGGAGATGTCGAACGCAGCGGGGTGCAGCGAGCTCGCCGGCCCGTAGCCGTCGTTGTTCGGCACGGTGATGCCCGAGTTCGACGGCCCCACGGAGCGCACCACGATGCGACCCACGGCGCCTGCAGCGATGGGCGACGCCGACGGCAGCTCGACGTGGTTCCATGCCGACGGGGTCGGAGTGATCGTCACGGTGGGTCCGCGCACTCCCGCGACCTCGACCGCGACCGTGACCGTGAGCTGCGATGCAGAGGGGCCGAAGAATGCGCCGAGGTAGACGTCGACCGCGTCGACGGAGCCCGCCGCACCGGCGACGAACTGCTGGGTGATCCCCGAGCCACCCCACATCGAGTAGGTGCCGCGCCCGCCGATCTGCTCGTTGGACTGGTCGACCGCGCCCGCGGCCTGCGCAGGCGCGGCGGGCGCCACGAGCGTCACGCCGGCGAGTGCCGTGGCTGCGGCTGCGACGAGCGCGACGGCTGCGCGGATCCTGCGACGGGGGCGGGCGGGGAGGACGGCGGATGCGGGGGCCATCGGGTGCCTTCGGCTCGTGCGCGAGACCGAGATGCCACGCAAGGAAGTTGAGTCAGGCTCAGCATAGGGGTGCGCATGCGCAGTGCGAGCATGTTCGTCGAGGAATCTTCGACGCATGGCTCGGGCCGCTCCGGCGATCGGTGGCCGACCTGTCGGATGCCTCGCTCTGGGCAGCCGACGAGCCCACTTGCCCGGGCCTCCGGCTTCAGCGGGGCCGGCGGGCGATCACGTGGTCCGTCAGACGAGCCCGTGCCGCACGAACGCGTTCCAGATGCCGTCGTCGAGCACGCCCGTCGTCGACTCCGACGCCCGATCGCGCACCTCGACGACCGCATCCGCCATCGCGATGCCGACCCCGACGACGTCGAACATCTCGACGTCGTTCGACGAGTCGCCGATGCCGATCGCGTCGTCGGCCGTGAAGCCGAGCAGCGGCAGCACCGCCTCGATCGCCGCGCCCTTCGTGACGCCGGCGCGCGACACCTCGCCCGACGCCGAGCCCAGGTGCGGCATCGTGCCCGTGATCACGTGGAAGTCGGGCCCGAGCGCCTTGGAGATGCGGGCGAAGAGACCGAGGTCCTCGCCGATGAACATCGCCTTCGCGATGCCCTCGAGCGGCAGTGGCTCCGTCTGCACGAGCGGACGCACGCGCGGATGCTCGTGCGGCTCGATGCCGTCGAACGTCTCGCCCGCGTGCTCGCGCAGGTAGTCGGCGTAGCGCAGGTGCACGTGCTCGGTCGGGTAGACGCCGTCGTACGCCTGCAGGTAGTAGTCGACGCCGGCATCCTCGAACACCGCGACCATGCGCGCCGTGAGCTCGGCATCCATCGTGCGCTCGAGCACCTGCTCGTCGCCGATCGCCGCGTAGCCGCCGCCCGCCGTGATCGCGCCGTCGAAGCCGATCGCCGCGACGTGCTCGGGCACCTCGCCCGGCGCGCGCCCCGTGGCGAGCAGCACCGTGTGGCCGTTCGCCCGCGCGCGCCGCACCGCCTCGACCGTGGACTCGGCCATGCGCGCCGTGTGGTCCATGATCGTGCCGTCGACGTCGAGGAAGACGACGCGGGCGCCGGATGCGTGCGGCATGGATGCCTCTCGGCTCGTCGGTCGGGTGGGGCGGGCGCAGCCCACCGCATCCATCCCACCACTCGCGGGTGGACGGCGGCGAATCGGCGGGCGTCGCGGGGCGCGCCGCCTCGCGACTCAGAGGAACAGCGCCGGGTCGAACTCGTCGATCGGGATGATGCGCACGCGCGGCAGGCGGCTCTTGAACGCGAGCACGTCGTACTCGAGGTCGAACGACTCGACGCCGGGCACCGCGCGCAGGCTCGACGCCATGAACTCCGCGAAGCCGACGATGCCGACGCGGCGCGAGCCGTCGGCGAGGGCCGTCATCTGCGGGGCGAAGTCGCTGTCGTGGCTCACGAGCATGACGTCGGCGTCGCGATCGCGCAGCGCATCCGCCGTGCGCTGGATGGCGATGTCGACGACCTTGCCCTCGCCCTGCAGCGGCACGGGCGTGTAGCCCATCGCGAGCAGCGCCTGCACGAACGACATCGGCAGGGTCTCCTGCACGGCGAGGAAGAAGAGGCCCTTCACGGGCTGCTGCCACTCCTGCTCGGCGTGGTCGAGCAGCACGTTCCAGCGCGGTCGCTCGTGCGGCTCGGGTCGGCGACCGAGCACCGACTGGCCGAGCGTCGCATCGATGTTCTCGCCGTCGACGAGGAGGTAGGTGGTGCGCTCGGTCATGGCTCGACCGTACTGCGCCGCGAGCGGGGTGGGCTGCATGCGGGGGTCTGGGCCGGGCCTGGATGCGTTTCGCAGGCGATCCCGGGTCTGGAGGGAGCATTCCCCTCGAGAGGCGGAATCGCCTGCGAAACGCAGCCCGCCGCCGAACGGGTCAGCCGAGCAGTGCCGTGAGGACGAGGGGGAAGGCGATCGCGAGCGCGTTGTGCACGACGTGCGTGAGCACGCCGGGCCAGATGGATCCGGTGCGCCGGAACAGCAGCGCCGTCGCGATGCCGACGATGAACGCGGTGAGCAGCACGGCGTTGATGCCGTGCACGAGCGCGAAGATCGCGGCGCTCACCGGCACCGACACCCATGCCGAGAAGCGGCCGAGCGCGTTCGCGACGACGCCGCGGAAGAAGGCCTCCTCGCCCAGCGGCGTCAGCACGGCGCCGAGCAGCAGCGTCGCGACGAGGGCGAGCGCGCCGCCCGCGGCAGCCGACTGGTAGTCGGCCTGGATGTTCTCGGGCGCCGGCATGAACAGGCTCAGCACGAGGCTCGCGAGCAGCCCGAGCGCGAAGGTGCCGAGGCCGGAGACGGCGCCGATCGCGAGCCAGCGGCCGGAGGCGCGGCGCACGCCGAGCACATCCAGCCGGCGGATGCGCACGACCCACGCGGCCGCGAAGCCGAGGAGGCCGAGCGAACCCGACAGGGCGTACTGCACGAGTCCGGCGGCGACGCCGTCGAGCTCGAACGTCGAGAAGAGCCAGACCGTGGCGGCCAGGCCGATCGCGAAGGCGACGGCGCCGGCGAGCAGCTCGGGAACGCCGGGGCGCTGGATCGCGGGGGCGGGGGCGGGGGCGAGGGTCGTGTCGCGCATGGCATCCACTCGACACCGTGCCCCTGGGGCCGGGTCAAGCGGGTGGGTGGGGCACCCTTCGAGGCTCGCTGCGCTCGCACCTCAGGGAGCGGATGGGCGGGAGCGGGGCGGAGCGCCTGCCCGCCCGGTCCGGTCAGTCCGCCGCGGGCGGCGAGACGGCGGCGTCGCCGGCGACCACTCGGCGCGCGACGTCGGTGATCGGCTGTCGCGTCGCGCGCGCGTGCGCGCGCATCAGCGAGAACGCCGCCTCGACGTCGATGCCGTGCCGGAAGGCCAGCACGCCCTTCGCCTGCTCGACGACGACGCGACTGTCGAGCGCGTAGGTGAGCTGCGTGCGCACGGCGTCGGCCTCGACGATCGCCCACTGGTGCAGCACGCCGATCGTCGCGACGTCGGCGAACGCGCGCACGACCGCGAGGTCGTCGACGTCGAACTCGCCGGGTCGCGCTCGGAACAGGTTCAGCGCCCCGATGGTCGTGCCGCGCAGCCGCATCGGCACGGCGCACGCCGCATGGATGCCGAGCGCGAGCGCCTGATCGCGGAAGCCCGACCACTCCTCGCGCACCTCGCGCACGTCGGGCACCGCGACGACCTCGCCGGTCGCGAGCGCCTCGAGGCACGGCCCCGCGCCACGCTCGAGCTGCATGAGCTCGATGAGCCGCGCATCCTCGTCGGTCGATGCGAGCACCTCGACGCGGCCCTGGGCATCCGACAGCAGCACGCCCGACGACACGGCGTCGAACAGCGCCGCGCTGCGATCGACGAGCAGCTGCATGAGCTCGACGACGTCGTAGTCGACGACGAGCGTGTCCGACAGGGCCACGAAGGTCTCGAGCAGCTCTCGTTCTCGTGTGGTCGCCCTCATGGTCGCTCCTCACCCAGACCGTCGGTCGCCGCCGGCTCGGGATCGAGGAACCGCGACCGCCCCTCCACGATATCCGCGGCCACCTGTGCGACGGGGAGGCCGACCGTGTACGCGTGCGCCTGCAGCAGCGCCAGCGCGTCGGGCGCCGAGACGCCGAACCGTGCGAGCACCATGCCCGTCGCCTGATGCACCGTGCGCCGGGAGCGAGGATTGCGGCTCGTGTCCCGATCCGCCTCGCGCACCGTGTCGAGCAGCAGCAGCATCGACGCCGACCGCGTGCGCTCGGTCAGTCGCGCGAGCACGTCGTCGTCCAGCGTGCGCGGCTCGGCCGCGTAGGTCGTGACGGCACCGATGCGCATGCCGCCGAACGCCAGGGGGAAGGCGAAGAGCGCCCTCGATCCGAGGGCGAGGCATGCGTCGCGCAGCGCGGGCCATCGCTCGTCGCGCGCGAGGTCGGACGCGAGCACCGACGCCTGCGTCGCGTGCGCATCCCAGCCCGGGCCGATGCCGAGGTCGAGCTGCAGCTCGTCGATGCGCGCAGAGGTGGCATCGGACGCGTCCATCGTCTCTGCGCCGGGGCCGGAGGCGAACGTCGTGATGGCAGCACCATCGAGGCCCGTCGACGCCACGAACGCCGCGCTCAGGTCACCAGGGGTCATCGCCGCACTCGACATCGCTCGCCTTCCGGCGCGATGCAGGGGTCGGACGGGTTCCGTCATGGATCGCTCCCCCCCACACTACGCACCTCGCGATCCTGCGTGCGCGCTGCGAGTCGCCCCGCACCTGTTGACCGCGCGAACCATGCGTCGCATGCTGGGAGCGACATCGCCACCCGGACCCCGTGGCCCCACGCGGCGGAGCTCTCGATCGCATCGAGCATCCGCCCGCTGGAACGGGGGTGTCGCTCGATTGGGCAGCAGTGGCTGACGACACGCCGCTGCGCGAACCACTACTGCCCAATCGATCCGAAGGCGGCGGGCGGCGCGGGCGGCTCGTGCGCGCCGACGAGGTCGATCACCTGGCCGATGCCGCCCGCGAGCCCCGCCGACGGGAATGCCTTGCCGGGGTTCAGCAGGCCGCGCGGGTCGAAGGCGTGCTTCACGGCGACGTGCAGGTCGAGCTCGACGCCCGTGATCTCCGCCGCGGCGGCGGGCAGCTTCAGCAGGCCGACGCCGTGCTCGCCCGTCGCGGTGCCGCCGAGATCCTGGCACTCGTCGACGATGCGGTCGAACGCGACCTTCGCGCGGGCCCGCGCATCCGCGTCGTCCGCCGCGACGACGATGAGCGGATGCAGGTTGCCGTCGCCCGCGTGCGCGATGTTCGCGATCGTCACGTCGGCCTCGTCGGCGATCGCCTCGATGCGCGCGAGCATCGCGGGCACCTGCATGCGCGGCACGCAGATGTCCTCGGTGAGCACGGGGCCGAGTCGCTCGAGCGCCGGGTACGCGAGGCGTCGCGCCAGGAAGAGGCGGTCGATCTCGTCGGGGTCGGAGGCGCGCTCGATGCCGGATGCGTTCGCTGCAGCGAGGTGCGCTGCCACACGCTCGGCGAGCCGCTCGCCCGCCTGCCCCACCTCGTCCACGCGCACGAGCAGCATGGCCGCGGCGTCGTCGGGGATGCCGAGCCCCTGCCAGGCGTTCACGGCGGCGAGGCACGTGCGGTCGACGAGCTCGAGCGCGGCAGGCACGATGCCGTCGCGCGCGATCGACGCGACCGCGTCGCCCGCATCCGACAGCGCCGAGAACGTGCCCACGACGACGCGATCCTCGCGGCCGGCGAGCGGCAGCAGCTTCACGCGGGCCTCGACGACGATGGCGAGCGTGCCCTCGCTGCCCACGAGGAGCGACGTGAGGTCGTAGCCCGTCACGCCCTTCGCCGTCGCGCGGCCGACGCGCGCGACGCGGCCGTCGGCGAGCACGACCGTGAGGCCCAGCACGTAGTCGGTGGTGACGCCGTACTTCACGCAGCAGATGCCGCCGGCGTTCGTGGCGACGTTGCCGCCGATCGTCGAGATCGCCTGGCTCGCCGGATCCGGCGGGTACCAGAGGCCGTGGGTCGCGACGTGGCGGCGCAGGTCGTCGTTGAGCACGCCCGCCTCGACGACGGCGAAGCGCTCGTCGACGTCGACCTCGACGATGCGCGTCATGCGCTCGAGGCTCAGCAGGATGCAGCCCGCGATCGCGTTCGCGCCGCCCGACAAGCCCGTGCCCGCGCCGCGCGGCACGATCGGCGTGCCCGTGGCGTTCGCGACCTCGACCGTCGCGACGACGTCGTCGAGCGACTCCGCGAAGACGACCGCGGCCGGCGGCGCGTACGGCGCCCACTCGGCGTCGTCGTGCGCGTACGCCTCGCGGGTCGCGTCGTCGGTCACCACCTGCTCTGCTCGCAACCGCATCCGCAGCTCGTCGACGACCGCCATGTGCACCCCTCCTCGCGCGTCCTTCGACACTACGCCCGGGGTCGCGACCGACCGCTCGGGATGCGGCCCGTTGCGTTTCGCAGGCGATTCGGCGAGCCAAGGGAGCATTCCCCTCGGATCGCGGCATCGCCTGCGATACGCAGCCGGGAGGGGTCAGGCGGGGAGGCCCAGGCCCGTCCGCAGCGCCTCGCGCATCCGGCGCTCGAACGCCTGCACGCCCGGCGCCGCCGGTCGCAGGGCGTCGAACCCGTGGTACGCGCCGGGCACCTCCACGAGCTCGACGGCGACGCCGTCGGCGCGCAGACGGTCGGCGTAGGCGACGTCCTCCGCGTGGAACAGGTCGAGCGCGCCCACGCCGATCCACGCGGGCGGCAGCCCCGTCAGGTCGGCCCTGCGCGCACCTGCCGCGTACGGCGTCCCCGGGTCGGCGTCGCCCAGGTACGAGCGCCAGCCGTACCGGTTCGACGCGGCCGACCACACGTAGCGGCCGCGATCGTCGACGCGAGCGCGCGTGCGATCGTCGAGCATCGGGTAGACGAGCAGCTGGAAGGCGAGCGGCAGCCTCAGATCGGTCGCCGCCTGGGCCGTGCAGGCCGCGAGCCCGCCGCCGGCGCTCTCGCCCCCGACCGCGATGCGCGACGCGTCGATGCCCTCGGCGTCGGCGGTCTCGGCCATCCAGCGCAGCACGTCGACGCAGTCGTGGAGCGCGGCCGGGAACGGATGCTCGGGCGCGAGCCGGTAGTCGACGCTCACGACGCGGATGCCCAGCTCGGCGGCGATCGTCGAGCAGCGCTCGTGCGAGGACACGGGATCGCCGAGCACGAATCCACCGCCGTGGATGTGCAGGTACGCGGGCGTCGGCTCGTCGCCGGCGCGCGTCGCGTCGTGGATCCACACGCGGATCGGCCCGTCGCGGCCCGGCACCATGCGATCGGTGACGACGACGCCGTCGGCGATGCGTCCGGGACGCGCGGGCACCGAGCGCGACAGCGCGGCGAGCGGATGCACCAGCGGCAGGTCGGGCAGCAGGAGCACGGGCGAGCGGTACTGCGGATCGACCCGCAGCGCGGCCGCGTGCCGGCGGGCGGCGACGCCTCCGAGCACCGCGCCGACGCCCAGGATCGCTGCGGTGGAGAGCCTCATGTGCGTCCTTCCGGGTCGCGGCGGCGCGACCGTGCGCCCGACGATACGCGGCGGCGGCCCCGGCGCGCCCGAGCGTCAGCTGCGCGCCGGCAGCACCCTCGTGGCGAAGCCCTGGTAGTCGACCACGACGCCGTCGGCGTCGACGAGCAGCGTGAAGCCGCCGTGATCGAGGTCCTCGTAGCGCCACGCATCCATGCCGTCGACGGGCTCGAGCCGCGTGTACGTCTGCTGCACGCGGCGCACGACGAGCGTCGGCACGTCGATCCACGCGACCGCCATCACCGCCTCCTCCCCCACGCCGAGATGGCCGAGGCGACGGATGGGGATGGTGTTCGTGAGCGGGGTCGCGGCGACGTCGACGTCGGTGACGCCGTCGAGGATCGGCCGGTGCGTGCCGTCGACCGTCCATCGCCACCCGTCGGTCCCGAGCTCGACGACGCGCGAACCCGCGGTCGAGAACGCGCGCACGATCGCCCGCACGGGACGCGACTCGTGCGTGACGTCGATCGTGAACGAGCACGACACCGCCGCGGGCGTCGCGAGCACCTCGGTGCCCTGGTATCGGCGGCCGCCGTCGATCGCCGAGACGCGGGCGACGCCGTATCCCGTCGACTCGTCGGATCGCTGCCAGGCGTACATGCGCATCCCGACCTCCTCACGCCAGGTCCCTGGCGCGACGGTACGCCCGCGACCTGGACGCGTGCACCCCTTGCGTGCGTCATCCGCACGACTTCGGGGCACGTACGGACGGCCCGCACGCGTGCAGCGTGCGGGCCGTCGAGTCTGCGTAGATCAGCGCACGCGACGCGCGCCCTCGCCGAGCGACGCGAGCTTCGCCCACGCGATCTGCTGGTGCACGCGGCCGCCGAGGCCGCAGTCGGTCGACGCGACGACGCGGTCGCGGCCCACGACGTCGACGAAGCGCTGGATGCGCTGCGCCACCAGGTCGGGATGCTCGACGACGTTCGTCGCGTGGCTCACGATGCCCGGAGCGAGCACGAGGTCGTCGGGCACGGCGTCGCCCAGCTCGCTCCACACGGTCCACTCGTGCTCGTGGCGCACGTTCGCAGCCTCGAACGACAGCGAGCCGACGTTCGCGTCGAGCACGACGGGCAGGATGTGACGCAGCTCGATGTCGGTCGTGTGCGGGCCGTGCCACGATCCCCAGCAGAGGTGCAGGCGCACGAGCTCCTTGGGCAGGTCGCGGATGGCGTGGTTGAGCGCCTCGATGCGGATGCGCGTGAAGCGCTGGTAGTCCTCGACGCTCGGCTCGGGACGGATCTGGTCGAAGTTCTCGGCGAGCGACGGGTCGTCGATCTGCACGACGAGGCCCGCATCGGTGATGGCCTTGTACTCCTCGCGCACTGCATCCGCCCACGCGAAGATGTGCTCCTCCTCCGACGCGTAGTGCTGGTTGCCGACGCGCGCGGCGCTGCCGGGCGAGATCGCCGTGAGGAAGCCCTGCTCGCCGGGCTGCAGCGCCGCCTGCAGGTTGCGGATGTCGGCGGCGACCTGCTCCTGCCCCGTGAACGCGATGGCGCTCGTCGTGGTCGGGAACGCCGTCGCCTGCTCGCCCGTGCCGATGCCCGCCGACGGGTCGGCGTACG
Organism: Agrococcus jejuensis; assembly: GCF_007679035.1. Classification (GTDB taxonomy): domain Bacteria; phylum Actinomycetota; class Actinomycetes; order Actinomycetales; family Microbacteriaceae; genus Agrococcus; species Agrococcus jejuensis_A. The sequence goes on from NZ_VEFR01000002.1 coordinate 495,506, forward strand.
CCTCGGCGAACGCCGTGAAGTCGCGACGGTCGAGGAAGGCCGTGAGGCGCACGTCGCCCGGGCTCGACAGCACGGGCTCGGGCGTGAAGAAGTCGGTGTCGGTGAGCGACAGGCCCGAGTAGCGCTGGAACGAGTACGTCCACCAGGCGCCGTAGTCGATGGCCGCCCGCATCGTGTGCCCGTACTCGCCATCGCCGACGAGCGTGATCCCGGCCTCCCGCTGCTTCGCGACGACGTCGGCGACGGCCGCGCCGACCGCGGCCTCGTGCTCGCCCGACGGCTGGAACGTGAAGCCGTCGTCCGAGAGCGCGCGCGAGCGGTTGGCCTCGAGCAGTGCGGCGGTGCGCGGCAGGCTGCCCGCGGTGGTGGTCTGGATGGGGGCGGTCATGCTCCCGACGCTAGGTCGCGCGGGCATGCGGTCGCGAGGCGGGGCGACGCGGGGCGTCATGCGTGCGGCGCGGGAGATGTGCACGGGAGCGGAGCGGCAGGGCCGCATGCGGGGATGCCGACTCGCTCGCGTGCACATCGCTGCGCGTGACCGGCTCAGCGGGGCGGGTTCGGCGGCGACGGCTGCTGCGGAGGTGGAGCCGGGTGCGGTCCGGGCGCTGGCGGCGGCGCCGGCGCCGTGCCCGGCCCCGGGCGTCCACCCCACGGCTGCGGCACGTGCCCCGTCGGCGCCCCACCCCATCCGCCCGCGGCCACGACCGGACCGGGCGCCCGGTCGCGCCGCATCGTCTGCAGGTCGACCGTCGACGCCCGGTGCGTCCAGGCATCCGACGCGTCCTCGATGCGGCAGCAGAGCACGGCCGAGAGCGGGATCGTGAGGTACAGCACCGAGATCGTCGTCGTCTCGTCGTCGGTGAGCGCACCCATCGTGCGCGCGACGATCACCGAGCCGAGCACGGCGACCTGCGCCGCGAACGGGATGACGATCGCCCGCGCGTTCCCCTCCTTCGTGCCCGTGCGGGGAGCGCCGAGCAGGAAGAGTCCGGCGAGGCTCAGCGCGACGACGAGCGCCTGCTCGAGGTCGTCCTTCCACACGCCCGGCAGCAGCTGCCCCGCGTGCAGGGTCAGCACCGGCACGAGCGCGAGACGCAGCAGCAGGTGGCGGTCGACGACGTCGCGGCCTCGCACCGCACCGACGATCGCGAGCGCCAGCACCGCCGCGAGGATCGCGAAGGCCATCTGCGAGGGCGAGGCCGTGAACCGGGGGATGCGCAGGTCGAGGTCGATCGACGCGACGAGCCACAGCTGCAGCGGCAGCGCGACGGCGAGCCCCACGATCGCGCCGACGCGCCCGGTCGAGCGCCGGAAGTACGGCACGAGGATGGGCACGAGCAGCAGGATCGGCAGCAGCGCGAGCCCGGGGATGTTGCCGGGCGGGATGATGCTCGCGGTGATGGCAGCCGCCTCGTCGCCATCGGCGGTGACGAACGTGAGCAGCAGGTACGCGAGCACGAACGACACGAGCGCCCAGCCGGCGACCACCGCGAGGGTGCCGATCGCGAGCAGGTGCCCGCGGGGCCGCAGCGGCCGCCGCCCCGAGCGCGCGACGAGCCACACGACCAGCGCACCGACGAACGCCGCGTGCGGCCACGACTGCCACGGGCCGATGCCCCACAGGTTCGCATCCAGCTCGCCGAAGAGGCGCGAGAGCGGCCCCATCCGCACCACGACGACCGCCAGCGCGACGGCTGCGGCGACGATCGGCACCCAGCTGGCCAGCAGGATGCGCCGGCCGATGCGATCGGCACGACCGTGCACCTGCTGCGCGTAGAGCGCCACCGCGAAGATCGCGACGAAGCCGACGACGACGACCACGGGGAACGCGAGGTCGGTCCACGCCTTCAGGAACACCCACTGCGTCGGCTCGACCGCTCCGACCCACGTGACGAGCCCCCATTGGATCGCGAGCGCGACGCCCGAGGCCACCGCCAGGTGCACGCGGGGCCGCGCGAGGAAGACGGCGAGCGCCGCGAGCGACGAGGCTGCGAGGCCGGCGGCCCCGATGCCAGCGATCCACGGCAGTCCCTGGCCGGGCCCGGAGACGACCACCTCGAGCGTGATCGCGCTCGAGAGCACCGTCGCCGCCACCGCGACCCATCGGTGCCACGGCTTGCCCGTGAGCAGCAGCATCGTCACCGACGCGAAGCCGAGCCCGAAGGTGATCTGCAGGGCGATCCAGCCGACGACGTCGTGTCCCCAGTCGCGGCTCGGCGTCTCGCCGGGGTACTCCATGACGACCCCGGGCGTGATGAGGATGTCGGCGAGCAGCACCCACGCGGCGAGCAGCACGACGGCGAAGGCCACGGCGGTCCAGGGCACGCCGCGAGGCACGAGGCGGCGGATGCGGCCGGCCCACCATGCGCGCAGCACGCGAGCGAGGGTGGTGCGTCCGTCGGGCGCTCGCCGCGACGGGCGCGGCGCCGAGGGGCTCGGCGGCTGTCGGGGCTGCTGCTGCTGCTGCTGCGGGATCGTGCCGGTCGGCATCCCGTAGGCGGGCGAGGGTGGCGGCGGCTGGTGCAGCGGCTGGGGCGGAGGCCCATAGGGAGGATGCTGGGGCGGAGCGCCGGAGGGCGCGGGCTGGGGCGGAGCGCCGTAGGCCGGCGACGGCGGTGGCTGCTGCGGCTGGCCGGGCCATGCGCCGGGCGGTCCCTGCGGCTGCGCGGCACGGTGCGGCCACGGCGACTGCTCGCCGGGCGGCCCCTGCGGGGGCCTGCCACGCGCATCCATGGTGCGAGCATGCACCGCCCGGGTGCGAGGTGGCAGGGAGCCGTGCGCCGCATCCGATCGGCGCAGGGCGGCGAGACCTAGGCCGCGTCGCCCTTGGGCGTGCGCGCCTTCCATGCCTCGATCGCCGTCTTCACGAGCACGGCGAGCAAGAAGATCGCGAAGAGGATGGTGGCGGCACGCGGGTCGAGCGCTGCAGCGGTGAGCGCGCCGAGGGCGGTCGTGAGGCACGCGGAGAGCCCGACGATCGCTGCGGCGACGAGGTCGACGTTCTTGCGCACGAGGTTGCCGATCGTGCCCGAGATGGCGGTGGGCACCATCATGAGCATCGACGTGCCCTTGGCGACGAGGTCGCTCGACTCGAACAGGAGGATGAGCGCCGGCACCACCACGACGCCGCCACCGATGCCGATGATGCCGGCGAGCACGCCGGTGAAGAGCCCGACGACCACGAGGCCCGCGATGGTCCAGCCATCCAGCTCGATGCCGTCGCCGCGCTCGGGCACCGTGAGGAACAGCTGCACCGCGACCGCGAGCGCGAAGACCATGAAGATGATGCGCACGACCGACGTCGGCAGGCGCGACAGCAGCAGCGCGCCGATCTGCGCGCCGACGACCGAGCCGGCGGCGAGCAGGAGGGCGGCGAGCACGTCGACGTTGCCGGGGATCGCGTAGGCGACGACGCCGACGGCGCTCGTCGGCACGATCGCCGCGAGGCTCGTGCCGCTCGCGAGCTTGCGCTCGAGGCCGCCGAAGGCGAGCAGCAGCGGCACGATCACGATGCCGCCGCCGACGCCGAAGAGCCCCGACATGAAGCCGGCGATGAGGCCGATGGCGATGAACGCCAGGTATCGGCGCTTCGGGCGGGACTGGATCGGCATCCTCACCATCCTGGCACCGCGCGCATCCGCCGCCATCCCTCATCGATTGGGCAGTAGTGGCGGACGACACGCCGTACGGACAGCAACTACTGCCCAATCGGGTGCAACAAGTGACCAATGACGTTCAGGCGGAGGCGGCGGGGGCAGGCGCGGGCACCTCCGCGCGCGGGCGCACCGCGGCGCAGACGATGCCGACGGCGACCATCGCGACGGCGCAGATGGCGATGAGGATGCGGAAGTCCATGACCGCGAGCAGCGCTGCGCCGAGCGCGAGGAAGCCCAGCTGCGGCACGTTGATCGCCGCGTTGAGCGCCGCCGACGTGCGGCCCTGCAGCCGCGGCGGCGTCACGCGCTGGCGGTAGGTGACGACGCCCACGATCGCCCACGGCACGCTGAAGCCGATGAGCAGCTGCGCGAGGCTCATGCCGCCCCACCGCATCCACGCCGCGTCGGGCTGGAGGTAGAGGAACGCGAGGCCCACGACGAGGCCGCCGCCGAGCAGCGCGAGCCCCCATGCGACGAGGTGCCGCTCGCCGATGCGGCGCAGCACCGCTGCGGCCGTGAGCCCGCCGACGACGGCGCCCGCGCCTTGCACCGCCTGCAGCGGTCCGAGCGCCTCGGGACCGGCGCCCGTGCCGACCTCGACGAACGGGAAGACCGTCGCGTTGAGGAGGCCGTTCGCGGCGAAGGCCAGCGTCATGACGATCGTGAGCAGGCGCAGCGTCGGCTCCGACAGCAGCTGGCGGAATCCCGCCGTGACCTGCCGGATCCACGGCTCGTGCGCATCCTCGAGCACGGCGGGCGACTCGTCGACGCGCGTCGTCGCGAGCACGATCGCCGTCGCGAGGAAGCACGCCGTGGTGAGCAGCGCCACGGCGCCCGGACCGACGGCGACGTAGAGCACGGTGCCGAGCGGCGGGCTCACGATGCGCATGGCGTTGTCGATCGACGAGAGGGTGCCGTTCGCGGCGCCGAGCTCCTCGTCGGGCAGCAGATCGCGCAGCAGGCCCGACTGCGCCGCACCGGACACGTTGCCCACGAGCCCGTAGCCCACCGTGACGACGAAGATGAGCCACACCTGCTCGGCCCCCTGCACGAGCAGCAGGGATGCGACGAGCGCCGCGCCGCCGAGGTTCGCGCCGATGAGCAGACGCCGCCGCGAGACGCGGTCGACGACGTGGCCGACGAACGGCGCGAGCAGCGTCGGCGCGCCGAGCGCGAGGAACACGAGCGCGCCCGCCGCATCCGATCCCGTGAGCTGTCGCACCCACACCGCGAGCATGATGTACAGCGCGCTGTCGCCGAGGTTCGTCGCGACCCAGCCCACCGTGAGGCGGCGGAACGCAGGCCTGCGAAAGGGCGAGGCGGGCGTCGTGACCGCCGTGGCGGATGCCGGTGGGGTCGTCGGTGTCGGCGGTGCGAGGTCGGGGGTGGCGTCGCTCATGTGGCTCCTGGCTGGAGGGCGTCGCGCGGGCGCGACGGGATGGCGCGTCGCCGAGATGGGCGCGCGCTGCGAGGTCGAGGCGTCAGGCCTCGGGAGTCGGCTCGGCCGTCGGATCGGGGTTGAGCGTGACGAGCATGCGCGCGCGGCGACTGCCTGGTGGGCGCTTCGACGGGTCGTGCGAACGACCCTGCAGGTGGTCGGCCAGCGTGGCGATGCGCTCGACCATCTCGCGCATCTCCTCCTGCGTCGCCCAGAACTCGGTGGTGTTCACCGTCATCGTCTCGAGCCACTCGGGCGACTCGGTCGCGGCCGACGATGTCAGGTAGTCGACGACGCGGCTGGCCTCACGCTGCACGTAGAGGGCGCCGATCGTCGCCGACGCCCGCACCGATGCTGGGTCCTCGACGTCGGGCGACAGGTTGCGGCCGTGGTGCGCGGGTCGCCACGGCTTCGCAGTGCCGCGCTGCTCGCCGCGCACGATGAAGCCGGCCTTCTCGAGCTGGCGAAGATGGAACGAGCAGTTCGACGGGCTCTCTCCCACGCGCTCGGCGATCTCGGTGGCCGTGGCCTCCTGCAGGTCGTCGAGCACGGCCATGATCTCGACGCGCAGGGGGTGCGCGAGGGCGCGCAGCACGGCCGGGTCGCTCGAGACGAGACTGCGCTCCTCTGCCGAGGCGACCTCGGCCGGCAGCCCGACGGCGACGTCGGGGGTGCCCTCGGCCGCCGTCATCGCAGGATGCCCTGCGTGGCGATCGCCGTCTGGCGTGCCTGCGCGTGGCGCTGCTCGGCTGCTGCCGCGATGCGACGAGTGCGGTGGATCTCCTCGTCGCGTCGGGGGCGGATGCCGTCGATGATGCGTCGCATGCCCTGCTCCTCTCGTGCGGTCCTCGGGTGAGGTGGTGTCTGAAAGAGTACTTTCAAAGCATTCGCTTCGCAAGGCTTCTTTCACAAAGGTGTGGATTCGCGATATATCGCGTCTCTGCCCAGTCACGATATATCGCGTCTTGTCGTGACGCAAGACCCGTCTCGTCGTGGATGCCGACCGTGCGGTTGGATGGAGGCATGACCGACCTGACCCGTCCCGAGATCGACGCCCCCACCGGCCCCGCCCCCTCCGAGCTCGTCATCCGCGACATCGTCGTGGGCGAGGGCGCCGAGGCGACGCCCGGCGCCACCGTCGAGGTGCACTACCTCGGCGTCGAGCACGACTCGGGCGAGGAGTTCGACGCGTCGTGGAACCGCGGCCAGTCGATCGAGTTCCCGCTGCGCGGCCTCATCGCCGGCTGGCAGGAGGGCATCCCGGGCATGAAGGTCGGCGGTCGTCGCGAGCTCACGATCCCGCCGCACCTCGCCTACGGCCCCGCCGGCGGCGGCCACCGCCTCTCGGGCAAGACCCTGATCTTCGTCATCGACCTGCTCGGCGTCGCCTGACCCATCCATCGCGCGCACCCGCGCGCTCTCGAGGCCCCCGCCATCCGGCGGGGGCCTCGCTGCGTCCCCCAGAAGATTGAGGTTCTCGGCCGCTTGTGATGTCACAAGCGGCCGAAAACCCCAATTCCCTAGGGGCGGTCGGGGTGACGGGGGCGCAGTGTTGACAGTCGGCGAAGAGTGGGCGTATCGTCGCGGATTGGTTAGACCAATGTGGTCAGACCAATGCTCGACTCGATGGAGAGGCTCATGGACGACGCGCTCGACGCCCTGGTGGCTCGCCTCGTCGATCTCTCCGCCGTCGAGCGCGACGGCACGCGTCGCCTCCCGCCCGAGCGCGAGCTCGTCGCGCAGCTCGACATGAGCCGTGGCACGCTGCGCGAGCGCCTCTCGCAGCTCGAGTCGCTGGGCATCCTCGACCGCCGCCAGGGCCACGGCACCTACCTGCGCTCCCCCGGCGCCTCCGTCGTGCGCACGACGTTCACCCTCATGGGCGCGCTCGGCGGCCTGCGCCCCGACCAGGTCGACCAGGCGCGCGAGATGCTCGAGATCGTCACGACCGTCGAGGCCGCGAAGCTCGCCACCACGGGCGACGTCGCCGAGCTCGGCCGCCTCACCGACGCCATGATCGTCGCGACCGCCGCCGGCGACCATGAGGCGGGCCTCGAGGCCGACCTCGCCTTCCACCGCCATCTCGTGACGATCGTCGGCAACCCCATCCTCGACGTGCTGCAGGACGGCCTCGCAGGCATGCTGCGCGACACCCTCGCCGCCCGCCGCGCCAAGGCGCTGCGCACCGAGACGCCCGCAGCCGACGGCACCTACCGCACCGACACCGTGCACCGGCAGATCGTCGCCGCCCTCGCGGCGAACGACGCCGACGCCGCCCGCATCGCCATCCGCCTGCACTTCGACCACCACGACGCCGTCGTCGGCAGCACCGACGACGACGCCTGAAGGGACACCATGACCACCGCCACGTTCGTCGGCCTCGGCGCCATCGGCACCCCCATGTCGCAGCGCATCGCAGGCGCCGGCTTCGCCGTCACGGGCGTCGACCCGTTCGAGGCCGCTCGCGACCGCGCACGAGCCGCGGGCATCGACGCCGTCGCCTCCATCGCCGAGGCCCCCGCCGCCGGGCCGGTCGTCGTCATGGTCGCCACGGGCGAGCAGCTGGATGCCCTCGTCGACCAGGCCGAGGCCGCGGGCGTCGCCGCCGACCGCCTCTGGGTCGTCATGTCGACCGTCGGCCCCGCCGCCGTCGCGGCATCCGGCGCCCGCCTCCGCGCCCTCGGCGGTCGCGTCGTCGACGCCCCGGTCACGGGCGGCGTCGCTCGCGCCACCACCGGCGAGCTCATCATCTTCGCCTCGGGCGCGCAGGCCGACCTCGACGAGGCCACCGCCGTGCTCGCCCCGCTCGGCACCGTGCGCACCGTCGGCACCGAGCTCGGCCAGGGCCAGGGCATCAAGGTCGTCAACCAGCACCTCTGCTCCGTCCACATCGTCGCGGCCGCCGAGGCCCTGCACCTCGGCGAGCAGCTCGGCCTCGACCAGGCGGCCGTGCTCGACCTCGTCGCCGGCGGCGCCGCAGGCTCGTGGATGCTGTCGGATCGCGGGCCGCGGATGCTCGAGGACGACCCGCAGGTCACCTCCACGATCGGCATCTTCGTGAAGGACTCCGGACTCGTCGCCGACGCCGCTGCCGCCGCGGGCGCCGAGGTGCCCGTGCTCGCTGCAGCACGCGACCGCTACCTCGCCGCGGCGGCCGCCGGCCTCGACCGGGCCGACGACAGCCAGGTCATCCGCACCTACCAGCAGTAGATCCCGCACCCGGGCGACGCAGTCGCCGCCCGGCATCACCACCAGGAGCATCCATGTCCGCACCCACCGTCTCCGGCACGCCGCCGAAGAAGGACAACGCCGTGAAGGTGTCGCTCGCCTCGATGATCGGCACGGTCGTCGAGTCGTACGACTTCTTCATCTACGCCACGGCGGCCGCCACCTACTTCGGCACCGTGTTCTTCGCCACCGACGACTCCATCGTCGGCGCGCTCGCCTCGTTCGCGACGCTCGCGATCGGCTTCCTCTTCCGCCCCATCGGCGGCTACCTCGCGGGCCACTTCGGCGACCGCATCGGGCGCAAGCGCGTGCTCATCTGGTCGCTCGTCGTCATGGGCGTCGTCACGACGCTCATCGGCGTGCTGCCGACCTTCGCGACCGTCGGCATCGCCGCACCGATCATGCTCATCGTGCTGCGCATCATCCAGGGCGTCGCGTACGGCGCCGAGTGGGGCGGCGCGGTGCTCATGGCCGTCGAGCACGCCCCCGAGCGTCGCCGCGGCTTCTTCGGTGCGCTGCCGCAGATCGGCATCCCCGGCGGCCTGCTGCTCGCCAACGGCGTCATCCTGCTCACGAGCGACCTGCCGGGCGACTGGGCGTGGCGCGTGCCGTTCCTCCTCGCCTCCGTCATGGTCATCGTCGGCATCTTCATCCGCCTCAAGGTCGCCGAGAGCCCCGCGTTCGAGGCCGTCAAGGAGTCGGGCGAGGTGCTGAAGGCTCCCGCGCTCGAGGCCATCAAGCAGGACTGGCGCTCGATCCTGCGCGTCATCGGCCTGCGGCTCGCCGAGACGGGTGGCTACTACGTCACCACCTCGTTCGTCGTCTCGTACGTCGGCCTCGCCGCCATCACCGACTCGCGCAACGTGCTCGTCGGCACCCTCGTGGGCTCGGCGATCGGCCTCGCGAGCCACCTGCTGTACGGGGCGTGGAGCGACCGCATCGGCCGCAAGAAGGTGTACCTCATCGGCTCGATCTTCACGATCCTCTTCGGCGTGCCGATGTTCCTGCTCATCAACACGGGCTCGCTCGTCATGATCGTCGTCGCGGTCGCCTTGTCGCTCGTGCTGAGCCACGACCCGATCTTCGCCGTCGAGTCGAGCTGGTTCTCGGAGCTGTTCCCCGCGAACCGTCGCACGTCGGGCATCTCGCTCGGCTACAACGGCGCCGCGATCGTCGCCGGCTTCCTGCCCTTCATCGCCACGGCCGTCTACGGTGCCGTCGGCTGGATCGGCCCGGCCCTGCTGTTCTCGCTGCTCGGCGTCATCTCGACCGCCGTCGCCATCACCGCGCGGGAGACCGCGCCCGCGATCGTCGGCACGAAGGCCGAGCAGCCCACCCTGGAAGGAGTCCGATGACCACCGTCGCACCCACCACCGCGCACGCGGAGCGCCTGGAGCGCCTCGCCGAGCACGCGTACAACGTGCGGATGCACGCCCTCCAGATGGGAGAGGTGCAGGGCCAGGGCTACGTCGGCCAGGCGCTCGGCGCCGCCGACATGCTCACGGTCGCGTACATGGACCAGCTGCGCTACGACGTGGCCGACGAGCACTGGGAGGGCCGCGACCGCTTCCTGCTCTCGACGGGCCACTACGCCATCGGGCTCTACGCGGCGCTCGCCGAGGCGGGCATCGTGCCGCTCGAGGAGCTCGAGACGTACGGCTCCGACGACTCGCGTCTGCCGATGTCGGGCATGGCGTCGTACACGCCCGGCATGGAGATCTCGGGCGGCTCGCTCGGCCACGGCCTCACGGTCGCGGTCGGCATGGCCCTCGGCCTGCGCCACCGCGGCCTCGCCGAGCAGCGCGTGTTCAACTTCCTCTCCGATGGCGAGCTCGACGAGGGCTCGACGTGGGAGGCCGCCATGGGTGCGGCGCACCACCGCCTCGGCAACCTCACCGCCATGGTCGACATGAACGCGCTGCAGGCCGACGGCCCCGCGCAGGGCGTGCTGCGCACCGAGCCCGTGCTCGAGAAGTGGCAGGCGTTCGGCTGGCACGCGATCCGCGTCGACGGCAACGACCTCCCCGCGCTCGTGGATGCGTTCGACGAGGCGCGCTCGGTCGCGCAGCCCGAGGGGAAGCCGCAGGTCATCATCTGCGACACGAAGGTCGGCTCGGGAGTCACGATGCTCGAGGAGCGCGAGAAGGCGCACTTCATGCGCATCGAGGAGCACGAGTGGGCGATCTGCCGCGAGCAGCTCACCGCCCGCTACGAGGCAGCCAAGGAGGCAGCACGATGAGCACGACGGCAGCGCCCAAGCTGAAGACGAGCGCGATGATCGCGTCGTTCGCCGACCCCGGTCAGAAGACGGCGCCCGCGCCGTTCGGCCACGCGCTCGCGAAGGCTGCGGAGCAGGACGAGCGCATCGTCGGCCTCACCGCCGACCTCGGCAAGTACACCGACATGCACATCTTCGCCCAGGCGCACCCGGACCGGTACTTCCAGATGGGCATGAGCGAGCAGCTGCTCTTCGGCGCCGCCGCGGGCATGGCGGAGGCGGGCCTCACGCCGTTCGCCTCCACCTACTCGGTGTTCGCCGCGCGACGCGCGTACGACTTCATCTGCCTCGACATCGCCGAGCCGAACCTCAACGTCAACGTCGTCGGCGGCCTCCCGGGCCTCACGACCGGCTACGGTCCGAGCCACCAGGCGACGGAGGACATGGCGATCTTCCGCGGCATGCCGAACCTCACGATCGTCGACCCGTGCGACTCGATCGACATCGAGCAGGCCGTGCCGCAGCTCGCCGCATCCGAGGGACCCACCTACCTGCGCCTGCTGCGCGGCAAGGTGCCGACGGTGCTCGACGAGTACGACTACACGTTCGAGCTCGGCAAGGCGAAGGTGCTGCGCGGCGGCGCCGACGTCGTCTTCGTGTCGTCGGGGCTCATGACGATGCGTGCGCTGCAGGCGGCCGAGCTGCTCGCAGCGCACAAGGTCGACGTCGCGGTCGTGCACGCGCCGACGATCAAGCCGCTCGACGTCGACACGATCGTCGCCGAGCTCGACACCCCGCGCCTCGCGGTCACGCTCGAGAACCACTCCGTCGTGGGCGGGCTCTTCGAGTCGGTCGCGTCGGCGCTCGTGCGTCGCGGCGTCTCGCGCCGCGTCGTGCCCGTGGGCCTGCCGGATGCGTTCCTGGATGCGGGAGCCCTGCCGACGCTCCACGACCGGTACGGTCTGTCGAAGGAGAAGATCGTGGAGACGGTGCTCGCAGAGCTCGGCTGACGCCTCCTCCCCCAGACCGCGGCACGGCGGCGATCCCCAAGGTCGCCGCCGTGCCGCCTCTGCGTTCGCGGCCCGCGCCCTGCGGTGCCGCCGATGGAGCCGTGTCCCCCACCCCGCTCGTCGAGGAGCGGTCCCCCACCAGCTGGTCGAGGAGCGCGCGAGCGCAGCGAGCACGCGTCACGAGACCCCGCGACCGCCGCTCCTGCCCAGCCACGCGCGTGGTCGCGTCGAGCAAGCACGTCACGAGGTCTCGTGACGGCACCTCGCTGCGCTCGGGGCCTCCTCGACCAGCTGCTGGGACGCGACCCCGAACGCGACATGCCCCGCAGCCGGTCGAGGAGCGCGCGAGCGCAGCGAGCACGCGTCACGAGACCACGCGACCGCCGCTCCTGCCAAGCCACGCGCGTGGTCGCGTCGAACGAGCACGTCACGAGGTCTCGTGACGGCTCCTCGCTGCGCTCGGGGCCTCCTCGACCAACTGCTGGGAGGCGACCCCGAGCGCGACATGCCCCGCAGCTGGTCGAGGAGCCCGCGAGCCCGAAGGGCGAGCACGCATCACGAGACCCGCCGTCCCCGCGAACGGCCCCGCGGATCGCCCCGAATCGAGGACGTGCAGCCGTCGCGGCTACGACGTCAACGTCGCCGCCGCCTCCATGTGGTGCGCGCGGATGACGGTGACGGCGTGCTCCTCGTCGCCGGTCTCGATCGCGTCGAGCATGTCGACGTGCCGATCCGTGTCCATGTTCGCCGTGGCCCGCTCGGGGCCCGCGTACATGATCGACATGCGGATGGAGCCCTCGAGCTGCTGCCACTGATGCACGAGCGTGGTGTTGCCAGGGAACGAGACCAGGGCGCGGTGGAAGTCGAGGTCGGCCTCGATGAGCGCCGTCACCGAGCCGTCCTCCGCCGCACGCATGCGATCGATCGCCGCGCGCAACGCCGGCACGGCCTCCGCGATCCTGCCGGTCGAGATGATGATCCGGGCCGCGAGCGCCTCGAGGGCGCCGCGCACGAGGAAGATGTCCTCGATCTCGCGGGCGTCGAGGTTGCGCACGCTGAGCCGGCCGCGAGCGCCCGACTCGAGCAGGCCCTCCTGCTGCAGCTGTCGCATGGCCTCGCGCAGCGTGCCGCGGGAGATGCCGAGGCGCTCGGACAGGTCGGTCTCGACCATGTGCGTGCCGGGCACGATCTCGCCGCTCGTGATCGCACGTCGCAGGGAGCCCACCGCGAGCTCGCGGAGGTTCGTGCGGTCGAGCCCGACGAGTGCGCTCATGCGGTCCCCCTGGTTCCCCTCGTGGAGAAGGATACGGGGCGGATGCTGTGCGCATCCGCCCCGTGGTGCTCGGCGCCCGGCCGAGGTGTCGCTGGCAGCGACCGGGCGCCTGTCGGTTCCGGTGCCCGGCCGAAGTGTCGCTGGCAGCGACCGGGCACCGAGTCGGTGGCTCGCGTCAGGAGACGCGAGCGAGCCGGTCCTCGCCGTCGGCGGCCTCGGCCTCGGCGGCGAGGGAGCGCTCGCGCGGACCCCACGTCTCGCGGGTGAGGAGCGCGGCGGTGAGGCCGATCGCGGCGTAGAGCGCGAAGAGCAGCGCCGGGCCGAGCCATCCGAGCGCCACGAACAGCAGCGTCGTGATGAAGGGCGTGAAGCCCGACACCATCGCCGAGATCTGATACGCGAGCGATGCGCCCGACGATCGGGTCTTCGCCTGGAACAGCTCGGGGAACCATGCGCCCTGCGCACCCGCGAGGGCGTTCTGGCACACGGAGTACGCCAGCACCATCGTCAGCACGATGAGGATGAACACGCCCGTGTTCACGAGCAGGAACATCGGCACGGCGAACAGCACGGCGAAGATCGTCACGCCGATGTACAGCGGCCGGCGACCGATGCGGTCGGTGAGGTTCGCCCACGCCCAGGTGCCGACGACGCCGATGCCCGCGCCGATGCAGAGGGCCGTGAGGGTCTGCGACGGCTCCGCGAGGCCGTTCGTGTTGATGTAGCTGATCATGTACGTCACCGACACGGCGTAGCCGGCGGTCTCGGCGACGCGCAGGCCGATGCCGCGCAGGATGTTGCGCCAGTCGGTCTTGATGACCTCGACGATGGGCGACTTCACGATGATGCCCTGCGTCTTGACGTCCTCGAAGACGGGCGACTCGGGCACCTTGGCGCGGATGATGAGGCCGACGGCGACGAGCACGATGCTCGCGAGGAACGGCACGCGCCACGCCCAGTCGCCGGGCAGGTGCACCGAGACGAGGAAGGTGAGGTTCGCGAGCAGGAGGCCGACGGGGAAGCCCGCCTGCACGATGCCGGTGTAGGCGCCCTTGCGCTTCCATGGCGCGTGCTCGTAGCTCATGAGGATCGCGCCGCCCCACTCGGCGCCGAAGGCGACGCCCTGGATGATGCGCACGGTCACGAGCAGGATCGGGGCGATGATGCCCACCTGCGCGTACGTGGGGAGCAGGCCGATGACGAACGTCGCGAGGCCCATGGCGATGAGGGAGGCGACGAGCACGGGCTTGCGGCCGATCTTGTCGCCGAGGTGACCACCGATCACGCCGCCGAGCGGGCGGGCGAGGAAGCCGACGCCGAGGGTCGCGAACGACAGCAGCGTGCCGACGAGCGGGTCGTCGGAGGGGTAGAAGACGGTGCCGAAGTACAGGGCGGCGGCGGTGCCGTAGCCGATGAAGTCGTACGTCTCGATCACGGCGCCGACGCCGGATCCGACGGCGACCCGCTTCGCCTCGGGAGTGCCGCGGACGGGTCCGCGCATCGCAAGAGCCTCGGTGCTCATGGGTTCCTCTCCTGGTCAAGGATGCCTCGGCGAGGAGCGGCTCACGAGCCACACGACGCTGTCGGCTTGGGACAGCATGCACGCATTCCTGTTGACTGTCAACAGTCGACTTGCTACCGTCGCTCACGGCGCGGATCTGCCGCGTCGCTCGGTGCGGAGCGGATCTCGCACCACGCGAGGATGACGACGATGACGTTCCCCGAGAGGCTCGGCTGCTCGACGATCTCGTTCCAGCACCTCGCGCTGCCCGACGCGCTGCGCGACGTGCGCGCCCTCGGGTTCCAGGAGATCGACCTCGGCGCCCTCCCCGGCGTCTGCGACCACGTGCCGTTCGAGCTCGACGACCGCGCGATCGACGACGTCGCGTCCGCGATCGCGGATGCCGGCATCCGCGTGCGCTCGGTGAACGGCGACGTCGGCGACCTCAACGTGCCCGCCGCCGACCGCGCCGCGCGTCGCGAGCACGTCGAGCGCCTCCTGCGTCTCACGGCCGCGATCGGCGCGGATGCGCTCGTGCTGCCGTGCGGCGCCCTCGACCACGAGCCCGCCGCGGCGCTCGACCTCGACGTCGCGCGCGTCGCCCACGAGCTCGCCGTCGCCGGCACGCTCGCCGAGCAGCTCGGCACGCAGGTGTGGGTCGAGTCCATCCACTTCCTGCGACTGTGCTGGAACGCCGAGCGCGCGGCCATGCTGCACGAGCGCACGCCCGAGTCGGTGCGGGCCGTGCTCGACCTCGCGCACGTCGTCGCCGCGGGCGACGACGTCGCCGACGTCGTCGAGACGTGGGGCGATCGCACCGCGCACGTGCACCTGCGCGACGCCGTGCTGGGCGACTTCGCCAAGCCCATCGGCGGCGGCGACGTCGACTTCGAGGCCGCGTTCGCGGCCCTCGCCGCGTCGGGCTACGCGGGCGGCTTCACCCTCGAGCTGCCCGCCCGCGCCTACACCGACGACGCGACCTCGACGTCGACGCCCGAGTTCCGCGCCGAGCGCCGCACGGCGATCGACGACGCCGCGCGCCACGTCGCCCCCATGCTCGAGGCCGCCGGCCTCGCCCACCGTGGCGTGCAGACCGTCTGACGCCTCCCACGCATCCGAAGAAGGAGCAGCCATGACCACCACCAGGACCGCCATCGTGACCGGCGCCGCCAGCGAGCGGGGCATCGGCATGGCCGTCGCCGACCGCTACGCGGCCGACGGCTGGGCCATCGTCATCCTCGACCTCGACGGGGAGCGCGCCGCGCAGGTCGCCGCCGAGATCGGCGAGCGCCACGGCGTCGCCCACTTCGGCGCCACGGCGAACGTCGCCGACGAGGCATCGGTCGAGGCCGCACGCGCCGCCGTGTCCGCCGAGGTCGAGGCGGGTCGTCTGCCCGTCGTCGGCGCCCTCGCGAACATCGCGGGCATCACGTCGCCCGTGCCCTTCCTCGAGACCGACCTCGCGCTGTGGAACACCGTCATGGCGGTCAACGCCACCGGCACGTACCTCGTGACGAAGGCCTTCCTGCCGCCGATGCTCGAGGCCGGCTTCGGCCGCATCGTCAACATGTCGTCGGTCTCGGCCCAGCGCGGCGGCGGCGTGTTCGGCAAGGTGCCCTACTCGGCCGCGAAGGCTGCGATCCTCGGCTTCACCAAGGCGCTCGCCCGTGAGATCGCCGACTCGGGCGTCACCGTGAACTCCGTCACGCCCGGCGCGGTCGACACGAACATCCGCGTCGGCACGACGCCCGAGCTGGAGGCGCGGATCGCCGCCGACATCCCGATCGGCCGCACGGCGTCGACCGACGAGGTGTCGGCCGTCTTCGCATTCCTCTCGAGCGAGGGCGCCTCGTACCTGCAGGGCACGAACATCGACATCAACGGTGGCAGCCACATGCACTGAGCCTCGGCTCGGCTCGGCGAACGGGCGTCCTCCTGCAGGAGGGCGCCCGTTCGGCGTTCCCCGGGGGCTGGTCCGCGATCCCCCACCAGCTGGTCGAGGAGCGCGCGAGCCCCTGGGCGAGCCCGCGTCACGAGACCACGTGACCCGCCGCTCCCGCTCAGCCATGCGCGTGGTCACGTCGAGCGCGCACGTCGCGTGGTCTCGTGACGGCTGCAGCCTGCGGCTGCGGCCTCCTCGACCAGCTGGTGAGTGCGACCCCGCCGGACGTCAGTGCGGCAGGTGGTGGTGCCGCAGCAGCGTCGACCAGGCCGGCTCCTCCGGCTCGGGCTCCGGCGCCGCCGGTCGCGTGAGGTGCGCGACGAACCACCAGGTGAGCATGCCGGTCGCCGACGCGATCGCCACGTTCATCGCGCAGGCGACGAGCAGGCCCACGACGGTGCCGATCGCGGCGGCGCCGCCCTCGGCGAGCCCGGCGAAGCCCCGCTCGAGCAGCGGCGAGAGCAGGCTCGAGAAGGGTGCGGTGAAGATGTTGAGCACGAGGCGAGCGGCCAGCGCGAGTCCGAACGCCGCGAACGTGATGCGCACGGGATGCTCGAAGCCCGCCGCGCGCAGCACGCGCACGCTGATCGAGGCGCCCGCGATCGCGAGGCCGACTCCGACGAGCGCGAGGAGCCCCGTGAGCCACGGCCACGGGCCCGCGTACAGCTGCTCGACGCTCGTCGCGGCCGCGCCGGGATCGACGTCGGGCAGCAGCGAGGCCAACGAGCGCACGAACGACTCGAGCACGAGGGGCACGAGCAGCAGCAGCAGTCCGAGGGCTGCGAGGTCGGCGCCGACGAGCATCATGGCGCCGCCCACGCCGCCGGCGAACCGGGCTCGGCCCGTCATCGCCTGCGGCAGCCGCGGCTTGGGAGGGGGTGCGATCGACGCGGCATAGGCTCGCTGCGCCTCCGGGTTGGGGGCGAGCCGGGGTGCCGAGGTGGCATAGCCCATTCGCTCGTCGGTCGTCACCGCCCCATGGTGCCGGCCGTGCCTGTGCCGCAGGTGGGAGCCGTCCCTCGACGCGGTGCGCGACCGGTGGCGACGACGGCCGCGTCGGCGTCAGGAGGCGACTGCCTGCTCCGCACCGCCCACCTCGTCGGCGCTGACCGCACGCACGCCGTGCGTCACGTGGTGCCGCCCCAGCGGCAGCACGAGGGGCTTGCCGCACGTCGGGTCGGGGATGACTCGGCTCGAGAGCCCGAACACCTCGCGCACCATCGTCTCGGTGAGCACCGTCGAGGGCTCGCCTGCTGCGTAGAGCGCGCCGGAGCGCACGGCGACGAGATGGTCCGCGTAGCGCGCCGCGAGGTTGAGCTCGTGCAGCACCATGACGATCGTCGTGCCGAGCTCCCGGTTGAGGTCGGTGAGCAGGTCGAGCACCTCGACCTGGTGCGTGACGTCGAGGAAGGTCGTCGGCTCGTCGAGCAGCAGCAGCTCCGTCTGCTGGGCGAGCACCATCGCGATCCAGACCCGCTGCCGCTGGCCTCCCGACAGCTCGTCCACCGCGCGGTCGGCGAGCGCCGCCGTGCCGGTCGCGTCGAGCGCGCGCGCGACCGCTGCATCGTCCTCGGCGGTCCACCTCGCGAGCACGCCCTGATGCGGATGGCGCCCGCGACCGACGAGGTCGGCGACGGCGATGCCCTCGGGAGCCACCGGCGACTGCGGCAGCAGCGCGAGCGTGCGCGCCACCTCCTTCGTCGGCATCGAGTGGATGCTGCGGCCGTCGAGCAGGACCGCGCCCGACTGCACGGGCAGCAGGCGCGACATCGCCTTGAGCACCGTCGACTTGCCGCACGCGTTCGCGCCGACGATCGCCGTGATCCGGCCGGGCGGCACGGCGAGGTCGAGGTCGTCGACGACGACGCGATCGCCGTAGCCGAGCCGCAGCGACTCGGCGACGAGCGCATGCTCCTGCGTCATCGCGCACCTCCCACCGTGTGGGCGGCGGATGCCGCGTCGCGATGCGCACGGCGCAGGACGGTCTCGATGATGCTCACGCGGAGCCTCCACGGTTGGTGCGGACGAGCAGGGCGATGAGGAACGGGGCGCCGAGCGCACCCGTGATCACGCCGACGGGGAACTTCGTGCCGAGCGCGTACTGCGCGAACAGGTCGGCGACGAGCACGAGCAGCGCGCCGAACAGCCCGGAGGCGAGCACCGGGGATCCGACGGGCCCGAGGATGCGGCTCGCGATCGGCCCGGAGAGGAACGCCACGAACGCGATGGGACCCGCAGCGGCCGTGGCGAAGGCCATGAGCATGACGGCGACGACGATGAGGGAGATGCGGCGGAGCTCCACGGGCACGCCGAGCGCTGCCGCCGTCTGCTCGCCCAGCCGCATGATCTCGAGGTCGCGGAGCAGCCACAGCAGCACGGGCGCGAGCACGACCGTCGCGATCACGACGGGCAGCAGGCGATCCACGGTCGCTCCGTTGAGGTTGCCCGTCAGCCAGCGCATCGCCACCTGCATGTCCCAGGCCGCCGCGCCGCTCAGCACGTACGACACGACGCTGCCGAGCATCGCGGAGAGCCCGATGCCGACGAGGATGAGCCGGGTGTTGGCGACGCCGCCGCCCCGATAGGCCAGCAGGTACACGAGCAGCGCGGTCGCGAGGGCGGCGACCGTCGCGAGCACCGAGACCGCCGTCGGCTCGAGCCCCAGCACGAGGATGCCGATGACCGCGGCGGCGCTCGCACCGGAGCCGATGCCGATGATGTCGGGGCTCGCGAGCGGATTGCGCAGCATCGTCTGGAAGGTCGAGCCGGCGAGGCCGAAGGCGAAGCCGACGACGACGCCGGTCGTCGCGCGCGGGATGCGCAGCGTGCCGATCGTGAACGTGCCCTCGCCGTCCTGCCCGAGGAGCACGCGGACGACGTCGAGGCTCGAGTAGGTCGTGCGGCCGACCGTGAGCGAGATCCAGAACGTCGCGAGCACGGCGAGCGCGAGCAGCACGTGCACGAGCAGCCGACGACGAGCGCGTCTGCGGCGGCCGGCGGCGACGGCGAGCAGGGTGGGCGACGGCGCGCCGGTCGCGGCGTCGATGCAGGTCGTGGTCACAGCTCGCGCACCTTCTGCCTGCGGACGATCCAGATGAAGAACGGGGCCCCGACGATCGACGTGACGATGCCGACCTGGATCTCCTCCGTGCCGCCGACGAGCCGTCCGACGACGTCGGCGGCGGTGAGCAGCACCGCGCCGCCGATCGCCGACAGCGGTACGAGCCAGCGGTGGTCGACGCCCGAGAGCAGCCGCACGACGTGCGGCACGACGAGGCCGACGAAGCCGATGGGGCCGGCGATCGCGGTCGACGCGCCGCAGAGGATGACGCCGCCGAGCGCTGCGACGATGCGAGCGCGCAGCACGTGCTCGCCGAGGCCGCGCGCGAGCTCGTCGCCGAGGGCGAGCGAGTTGAGCGCTCGCGCCGAGGCCCAGGAGACGAGCAGGCCGACGAGCAGGAACGGCCCGATCAGGGCGATCTTGTCCCACGAGCCGCCGCCGACGCCGCCGATCGACCAGTGGCGGAACTCCTCCATGGCGTCGACGCGCGGCAGCAGCACGGCGCCCACGAGCGATGTGAGGGCGACGGACGTCGCAGCGCCCGCCAGCGCCAGCTTGAGCGGCGTCGCGCCGCCACGGCCGAGCGATCCGACCGCGTAGACGAAGACCGCGGCGACGGATGCGCCGAGCATCGCGGTCCAGATGTACGCGCCGTCGGTCGACATGCCCACGGCGACGATGCCGATGACCACCGCGAGCGACGCCCCCGCGTTGACGCCGAGGATCTCGGGGTCGGCGAGCGGGTTGCGGGTGACGCCCTGCATGACGGCGCCGGCCACGCCCAGCGCGGCACCGACGACGATCGCCAGCACGGTGCGGGGCATGCGCTTGACGACGGCGGCCTGCGCCGTCGTGTCCTGCTGACCGAGCACGCCCGCCACGATGTCGTCCCATCCGACGTCGAGCACGCCGAAGGTCACCGAGGCGATCGCAGCGAGGGCGAGGGCGAGCAGCAGGCCCAGGGCGACGAGCAGACGCACCCGCACCGGGCGTCGACGACGGTCGATGCCCGGTGCGGGTGCGGTGGTGGTGCTGGTCATGCTGCGCGACGACCGAGGGTCGTCATCGAGGCGTCAGGCGATCAGGAGGCCGTCGCCGCGGCCTCGTCGAGCAGCGGCAGGTAGTGCTCGATGAGGTGGTCGATGGCGAGCGGGCTCGGGTTCGCTGCGGCGGTCGTGCTCGGGTCGGTGTCGACGTCGAGGAACACGACCGCGCCGCTCGCGATCGCCGGGATGCGCGAGAGCAGCGGGTCGGCCTGCAGCGCGGCGAGCTCCTCGCCCGTGCCGTAGGTGACGATGACGTCGAGGTCGCTGAGGGTGTCGACGGCCTCTGCGCTCACCGAGAAGTAGAACTCGTCGGTGCCGGGATCGGCGACGGCCTGCGGCACCTCGAACCCAGCGAACTCGCTCAGGAACGCCGTGCGCGGGTCGGCCGTCGAGTAGAAGCCGACGCTCGAGAGGTCGGTGACGTCGAAGAACGCGAACGCAGCACCCTGGCCTGCGCCGAGGTGCTCGTAGCCGGCGACGGCCTCGGTGATCGCGGCCTCCTCCTCGGCGACCAGCTCCTCGGCCTCCGCCTCGAAGCCCAGGCCCGCGCCATCCATCAGGATCGTGTCCTGCCACGACGTGCCCCACGCGACGCCGGGGAACGCCACGACGGGGGCGATCTCGCTGAGCGTCGCGTAGTCGTCCTCCGACAGGCCCGAGTAGGCCGAGAGGATCACGTCGGGGTCGGCGTCGGCGATCGCCTCGAAGTCGATGCCGTCGGTGCCGTCGTAGAGCGCGGGCGTCTCGGCGCCGAGGTCCTCGAGCTTCGCCTCGACCCACGGCAGCACGCCGTCGCCGTCGTCGTCACCCCACGTGGCCTCCTCCATGACGACGGGGACGATGTCGAACGCGAGTGCCACCTCCTGGTTGCTCCAGCCGACGGTGGCGACGCGCTCGGGCGCGGCCTCGATCGTCGTCTCGCCGAAGGCGTGCTCGATCACCACGGGGAACGATGCCGAGGAGGCGTTCGACGAGCCGGACTCCTGCGCGGCGTCGTCGCCGCTGCTGGCGCAGGCGGCGAGGGCGAGCGCCGACAGGCCGGCGAACGTGGCTGCGGCGGGACGGGACAGGCGCATCGAGGGCTCCATTCAGTGATTGGCAAGGTAAGGCTACACTTACTTGGAGGTGATGCTGCCAGCGTCGACGGGGTCGCGGCCGCCGAGCGCGCACCATGACGACGACCGGGGTGCACGCACCGTCGACCGACGATCGAGGACGCCGCCGCCGACGGCAGTCGACCGGCTGCGGGCGAGCGCTCGCGTCGCAGGACGCCGCGGACGGGTCGCGTCAGCGCAGCGTGCGGCGCGAGGTGATCTGCCCCGTGTCGAAGCCCAGCAGGTGCAGGCCGCCGTGGAAGCGCGCGTGCTCGACCTTGATGCAACGGTCCATCACGACCGTCAGCCCCTTGGCCTCCGCGTCGTACGCCGCCTGCTCGTTCCAGATGCCCAGTTGCACCCAGATGGTCTTCGCGCCGATCGCGACGACCTCGTCGACGACCGAGGGGATGTCCGACGCCTTGCGGAACACCACGACGACGTCGGGCACGCCCGGCAGCGACTGCAGGTCGGGGTAGACGGGCTGGCCGAGGATCTCGGTCGCGTTCGGGTTCACGAACCACAGCTCGAAGTCGCTCGACTGCTGCAGGTACGTGCCCACGAAGTACGACGAGCGCGTGACGTTCGGCGAGGCTCCGACGATCGCGACCGTCTTCGCGGCGCGCAGGATCGCGAGGCGCTCCTTCGCATCCGGCCCGACCCACGTGCGCTGGCTCTTCAGCAGGCGCGCGAGCGGCGACGACGCCGGGATCGAGCAGGTGAGGCCGTTCTGCAGCGTGACGAGCTCCGTGTCGGGCTGCGCGGTCGTGTCGGTCATCGCTCCTCCGTCGCGGCGGCGAGCGCCTGGTCGAGGTCGTGGATGATGTCGTCGACGTCCTCGAGGCCCACCGAGATGCGCACGAGGCCGGGACCGACGCCCGCATCCACCAGCTGCTGCTCGGAGAGCTGCGCATGCGTCGTGGATCCGGGATGGATGATGAGCGTCTTCGTGTCGCCGATGTTCGCGACGTGGCTCGCGAGGTTCACCGACTCGATGAGGCGCTGGCCGACGGCGCGGCCGCCCTTGACGTCGAACGAGAAGACCGAGCCCGGGCCCTTCGGCAGGTACTTCGCCGCGCGCTCGTGGTGCGGATGCGACGGGAGGCCCGCCCATGACACCTGCTCGATGCGCGCATCCTGCTCGAGCCACTCGGCGACGACGCGGGCGTTGTCGACGTGGGACTGCATCCGCAGCGGCAGCGTCTCGACGCCCTGCGCGAGCTGGAACGCCGACTGCGCCGAGAGCACGGGGCCGATGTCGCGCAGCTGCTCGCCGCGCAGACGCGTGAGGAAGGCGTACTCGCCGAAGTTGCCGTTCCACGTGAGCCCGCCGTAGTGCGGCACGGGCTCGTCGAGCAGCGGGAAGCGGCCGTTGTCCCACGGGAAGCGGCCCGACTCCACGACGACGCCGCCGAGGGTCGTGCCGTGGCCGCCGAGGAACTTCGTCGCCGAGTGCGTGACGATGTCGGCGCCCCACTCGATGGGGCGGTTGAGGTACGGGGTGGCGATGGTGGCGTCGACGACCAGCGGGATGCCCGCGGCGTGCGCGACGTCGGCGAGGCCCTCGAGGTCGGCGACCTCGCCCGACGGGTTCGCGACGGTCTCGACGAAGACGAGCCTCGTGCGGTCCGTGATCGCGGCCGCGTAGTCGGCCGGGTCGGAGCCCGCGACGAACGTGGTCTCGACGCCGAAGCGGCGCAGCGTGACGTCGAGCTGCGTCACGGTGCCGCCGTACAGGCTCGACGAGGCGACGATGTGGTCGCCCGCGCCCGCGAGCGCAGCGAACACGAGGAACTCGGCGCCGAGGCCCGAGGCCGTCGCGACGGCGCCGAGGCCGCCCTCGAGGCTCGCGATGCGCTCCTCGAACGACGCGACCGTCGGGTTCGAGACGCGCGAGTAGATGTTGCCGTACTTCTGCAGGGCGAAGCGCGCTGCGGCGTCGGCGGTGTCGTCGAAGACGAACGCGGTGGACTGGTGGATGGGGAGCGCGCGGGATCCGTGCACGGCATCGGGGATGTTGCCTGCGTGGATCGCGCGCGTACGGAATCCGTACTCGCGATCGGCCATGCACTCAGGCTAGGCGGTGGCGGGCGCTGCGACGGTCGCTCCCGTCACGCGGCGTCACGCGTGCGGGCGGGCGCGGTAGGCGGGGCATGACCCCGCTCTGCGCGCCAGCGCATCGGAGGCCGGATGTCCAGCCCTTCCCGCCCGTCCGAAGCCACCGGAGGATGCGAACGACAGCAGTCGCACGACGGAGAGGCGGACATCATGACCGACGCATCGCAGACGCACGAGCCCTTCGGCTCGAACACGGGTCCGGAGGGCGCCACGATCGCCGACTGGACCGACCTCGGGCGCGAGATGTGGTCGTACCTCACGGGCCGCAACGCCGTCGTCAACTACACGTTCGACGACATGCTCATCGAGGTGCCGCGCGACATCGGGCCCGACTCGCCGCGCGCGACCTGGCGGGTGCATGGCACGCTGCGGGTGACGACGAGCGACGACGCGTCGGGCTCGCACCGCGCGGACTGAGCCCGGGCGATGATCCGCTTCGACATCGACCTGTCGATCGAGCAGCAGGGCGACGACGGCTTCGGGGCCACGGTGACGGCCGCCGGCACCGAGATCGTGGTGACGGTCGACGACGCCTCGCGACTGCCGATGGGCGGGCGGCGCACGCTGCACGACCTCGGCCCGTTCGCCGACGACCTCGCCAGGCAGGGGGTCTCGGTGCGTGTCGACGGGCCCGACGGCACGCTCGTCGCCCTCGGCGACGTCGGCGCGAACGTGCTGCAGCGCCTCGTCTCGGGTTCCCAGCACGTGCGGGTCGGCTCGCCGACCGCGCTCGCGCGGGTCCGGCGCGGCGCGCGCTCGTCGGCGACCATCCCGGTGCCGCCCACGACGATGCTGCCGATCGCGCCTACGCTCGGGCGCCGCATCCGTCGGCGGCCCACCACGACGCACGCGAGCCCTGGCGCGGGTCGTCCTCGCCTCGTCTTCGCCGTCGGCACGGGCTCGTGGGACGACGCGGTGCCGTACGAGTTCGACCTGCTGCCCGAGCGCACGCGCATCGGCTCGGGTGCCGACGTCGACCTGCGGCTGCCCGGACTCGAGCCCCTGCACGCCGAGGTGGTGCATCGCGGCGACGACGAGTACGTGCTCGTCGCGCACGGGCCCATCGGCGGTGGCGCCGCGTCCCGCGACGGCGAGGCCGCGCCGCGCGTGCTGCGCACCGGTGCACGCATCGAGCTGGGTGCGTGGCGGCTCGCGTACGTGCGCGAGGAGTGGGCCGATCACGGTCGGCCCTACGGCGGCAGGCAGGGGGGCGAGCTCGCCATCCAACGCCCGCAGCCGCCGCGGCACGTCGCGCGGCCCGAGGTCGATCCCGGTCCGCAGACGGCCGGCTAGGCGTCTCGACGCGACGGCGGTCGTTCAGCTGCGAGCGACCGCCTTCGCCACGAGGTCGCGCACGCGCGCCTCGACGTCGGCGTTCACCTCGATGACGGCGAACGAGACGCCCCACATGACGCCGTCGTCGAGCGACGCGTGCTCGTCGAAGCTCACCGTGCCGTAGCGGGTCTTGAACTTCGACGCCGGCTGGTAGAAGACGACGACCTTGCCCTCGTCGTTCGCGTACGCGGGGAAGCCGTAGAACGTCTTCGGGTTGAGGTCGGGGGCGACCTCGCCCACGATGCGGTGCAGCATCGTCGCGACCTCGCCGTCGACGCCCTCGAGCGCCTCCACGGCCGCGCCGCACGCCTCGAGCTCCTTCGCGAGCCTCGCAGCGCCCTTGAGGCCCTTCGTCGAGCGCAGCTCCTCGGCGCGCTGCTGCATCGCCGCGCGCTCCTCGTCGGTGAATCCGGTCTTCGTGCTCACGATGCGGTCCTGTCCTCCTGGATGCGGATGCGAGTGCTCGCGGGGTCGCCGACACCTTCGTCGCGCACCCCGGTCATGCGGTGAGCGTACGCCCGCCGCGCACGCACGAGGGGTCGCCCGTGATGGGCGACCCCTCGTGGATCGGTGGACGCGCGGGCCGGGCCCGCTCGGCTGGCCGTCACCGCAGGGGCGGCGTGAGGGCCAGCAGGCGGAGGGCGTCGCGCTCGCGGCGCGCATCGGCCGCGTCGCGGAGCTCGGCCGACCGGCGGTCGGGACGGTGCAGGGCGATGCGTGCGAGCGCCTCGGCGAGCGCGAGCAGCGCACGCCGGGCGGGAGTCGCAGGCCTCGCGGCTGCGAGCCGCAGGGGCTGGGAGATGGTCGACATGGGGGGTCCTTCGGATGAGGCGCGCGGGCACGCCGAATGCAGGTGCGAGCGCATTCGCGAATGCGAGATGGAATGCGTGCGGAATTGCACGCAGAATGCATCCGCGCGGAAAAGGAGTCGCGCGATGGGTGCGCATTCGCGAATGCGAGATGAGGGCCGAGCCGTGGGGCTCGGTGTGCTGTCGTGTCGCGGTCACGCCGACGCGTGCTCCACCCGATCGCATCCGGGCGACGGACGATGCCGAGGCTCGGATGCAGGGGTGCGGGCGCTGCGTTGGCGGCGATGCACGAGCGGCGACGCGGCGGATGCGCGCGTGGCCGGCGGTGCCGACGTGTCCGCGGTGCTAGCGGATCCCGGAGACGAGGGCCGGGCCGGTGCACGTGGTGGTCATGAACATGGCAGCTCCTCTCTCGACGGGATTGCGGCGTGTGCCGTGGACGAGAGCGAGCATATCCACACGAATTGCGCTCGCGCAACTCGAATCGCGGAATTCTCGTCGAGATCCTCGAATGCGGTCGAGATCAGGCGATCGGGGACGCCGGTTCCGCCTGCGCGGTCGTGGCGATGCGACGTGCGCGCAGCAGCCACGTCATCCACCACGTCGCGAGCGCTCCGAGCGGCGCGCCGACGAGACCCAGCAGCACCGCGAGGGTCACGGCCTGCGGCACCGCCGGCGGGCCCCCGATCAGCGTGAGGGCGGGGACGAACGCCGCCGTCGTGACGGTGCCCAGCACGAGCATCGCGACCGCGACGGTCGCCGACGACAGCCCCACGACCGCGCCGGGCGCCGGCACCCGTCGACGCAGCAGCAGCCAGAGCGCCACGAACGACGCCGCGCCCACGACGGCGCCCGCGCCGCCTGCCGTCGCGAGGGGCACCGCGAGCTCGACGAGCGCCTCGTCGTCGAGCACGTCGCCCGGCGGTCCCCACATGATCGAGAGCAGACCGGTGCCGGCGCCGACGAGCGTCGCGACGGCGAGCGCCACGACCACGAGGTTCGAGAGCGACAGGCCCGCACCGAGCATCGCGCCGCCGACCGCGCCTGCGAGCAGGGCCGCGAGCAGCACGCGTCTGGGCAGCCTGGGTCGAGGCTCGCGCAGCACGGTCATGCGGGCACGGTAGCCAGCGCCGGTGTGCAGGTGCTGTGCGCAGGCGTCATCGCGTCTGCACGACGTCGGACGCGAGCATGCACCCGTGCGGCGCCGACCCCTACGACTCCTTCGTGATCTCGACCGTCACGAACAGCTCCGACCCGCCTGCGCCGGCGTACACGCCGCGCAGCGGAGCGACGTCCGCGTAGTCGCGGCCGTAGCCGACCTTCACGTGCCGCTCGCCGATGTCGATGAGGTTCGTCGGATCCCACGCCGTCCAGTCGCCCGTGAACCACTCGACCCACGCGTGGCTCTCGCCCACGACGGTCTCGCCGATCTGCGCGTTCGGCCGCGGGTGCAGGTAGCCCGAGACGTACCTGGCGGGGATGCCGACGGCGCGCAGCGCGCCGATCGTCACGTGCGCGATGTCCTGGCAGACGCCCTTGCGCTTCGCCCACGCCTCGTGCGCGTTCGTGTGCACGTGCGTCACGCCCGACATGTACTGCATCTCCTCGCCGACGTAGCGCGCGATCGCCGCGGCGGCCTCGCCGGGCGTCTCCGTCTCCTCGACGAACCGACGCGCCGTCGCGACGAGGTCGTCGAGCGGTCGCGTCCGATCGGTCTGGCCCAGCTGCTCCACGTACGTCGTCACGCGGCGGGCGACCTTCGCGAGCGCCTCCCACGTGATGTCGTGCCCGCCCGTGAGGCGCGGCCGCACCTCGACGAGGCTCGTGGCCGTGAGCTGCAGCTCGGTGTGCGGCGAGAGCACGTCGAACGACGTGACCTTGTTGCCCCAGTAGTCCTCGTACGTGTTCACGGACGTCGACGGCCGCACGTCGAGGTTCGAGTAGATGACGAACTGGCCGTCGCTCGTCGACGGCAGCATGCGCGCCTCGTTGTACGACGCCACGGCGGGCGCCTTGTAGCGGTAGCCGGTCGTGTGCCGGATGCGGATGCGGCTCATGCTCGCTCCCCCACCCACGCGGGCAGGTTGTGCGTCGGGAAGTACCGTTCCCGCACCGCCTGCGACACGGTCGTCGTCGCCGTCTGCACCTGGTCCATGACGCTCGCGAGGTCGGCGATGATCTCCCCGATCGGTCGGAACTCGAGCTCGGCGCGCACCTGGCCAAGCATCCGCTGCGCCGAGTCGCCGTAGCCGACGCGCTCGTGGCGCGGCTCGATGTCGCGCAGGCACTGCTCGGCCCGACGCACGCTGAAGAGGATCGACCGTGGGAACAGGCGGTCGAGCATGAGGAACTCGGCGGCGTTCGTCGACGACGGCACGCCGCGATACGTGCGCAGGTACGCCTCGTAGGCGCCGACCGAGCGCAGGATGGCGGTCCACGACGGGCTCGCGTCCTCCGTGAGCGCTCGGGTGGCGAGCAGGCGGGCGGTCATGTCGGCGCGCTCGAGCGAGCGGCCGAGCGTGAGGAACGACCACGCGTCGTCGCGGCTCGCGGTCGAGTCGGCGATGCCGGTCGCGAGCGCGGCACGCTCGCGCACCCATCCGAACAGCTCGTGCACCTTCTCGCCCGACACCCGCCTCGGCATGCCGGTGTGCGTCGTGTTGAGCACCTCCCACAGCTCGGTCGAGATGATCTCGCGGGCGCGGCGGGCGTTCTCGCGCGCGGCGTTCACCGAGTAGGCGATGGAGGCGGTGTCCATCCGGTCGATCGCGAGCGACGTGATGACGTCGCCGCGGCGCAGCGTGCGCTCGGGCGGGGCGTCGCTGCCCATGACGCCCAGCAGGGCGCGGCATGCGGTGTCCTCGTCGACGAACGTGTCCTCGAGCAGCAGCTGCAGGTAGACGTCGAGGATGCGGGCGGTGCCGTCGGCGCGCTCGATGTAGCGGCCGATCCAGAAGAGGCTCTCGGCGATGCGGCTCAGCATGCTGCGTCCCCCTCCGTCGCGCGCTGCGCTTGCTGCTGCTGCTCGGCCTGGCGATTCGTGCCGGCATCCTGCGGGCTCTGATCCTGCGGATGCTCGTGGCCGGCGATGATCGAGATGGGTCGCGTCATCGGCTCGCCCGATCCGCCGAACTCCGCCTCGACGTCGTCGAGCGGCGCCGGCTCGCGCGGGTCGCCCAGCACCCAGGTGTCCTTCGACCCGCCGCCCTGCGACGAGTTCACGACGAGCTGGCCCTCGGGCAGCGCCACGCGGGTGAGGCCGCCGGGCAGCACCCACACGTCGTGGCCGTCGTGCACCGCGAAGGGGCGCAGGTCGACGTGGCGCGGACGCATGCCGTCCTCGACGAGCGTCGGGATGGTCGACAGCTGCACGACGGGCTGCGCGATCCATCCGCGCGGGTCGGCGATGAGCCGCTGGCGCAGCTCGTCGAGCTGCTCCTCGGTCGCATCCGGACCCACGACGAGCCCCTTGCCGCCCGAGCCGTCGACGGGCTTCACGACGAGCTCGTGCAGTCGGCCGAGCACCTCGTCGAGCGCGCCCTCGTCCTCGAGCCGCCACGTGTCGACGTTCTTGAGGATCGGCTCCTCGTTGAGGTAGTAGCGGATGAGGTCGGGCACGTACGTGTAGACGAGCTTGTCGTCGGCGATGCCGTTGCCGACGGCGTTGGCGATCGTGACGTTGCCGAGGCGCGCCGCGAGCATGAGGCCCGGGCTGCCGAGCATGGAGTCGGGTCGGAACTGCAGCGGGTCGAGGAAGTCGTCGTCGACGCGGCGGTAGATGACGTCGACGCGCTGCGGCCCCTCGGTCGTGCGCATGTAGACGCGGCCGCCGCTCGTGAAGAGGTCGCGCCCCTCGACGAGCTCGACGCCCATGAGCCGAGCGAGCAGCGTGTGCTCGAAGTACGCGGAGTTGTAGACGCCGGGGGTGAGCACGACGACCGTCGGGTCGTCGACGCCCGCCGGCGCGCTCAGGCGCAGCGCCTGCAGCAGCTTGTCGGGGTAGTCGCCCACGGGGCGCACGCGCATCGACGAGAACATCTCGGGCAGCGTCTGCGCGATCACGCGACGGTTCGAGATCACGTACGAGACGCCCGAGGGCACGCGCACGTTGTCCTCGAGCACGCGCCACTCGCCGTCCTGGTCGCGGATGAGGTCGATGCCCGACACGTGGATGCGCACGCCGTTCGCGCCCACGACGCCGGCCGCCTGGCGGTGGAAGTGCGTCGACGACGAGATGAGCGCCGCGGGGATGATGCCGTCCTCGACGGCGCGCTGCGGGCCGTACATGTCGGCGAGGAACGCCTCGAGCGCGAGCACGCGCTGCCTCACGCCCGACTCGACGTGCGCCCAGTCCTCGCTCGTGATCACGCGCGGCACCGCATCCAACGGGAACGGCCGCTCCTCGCCCGCGAAGTCGAACGTCACGCCCTGCGCCAGGTACGAGCGCGCGAGCGCGTCGGCCCTCCCTCGCAGCTCGGCCTGCGTCATCTCGCTCAGCGACGCGTGCACGTCGCGGTAGGGCGCGCGGGGGGTGCCGGATGCGTCGAACATCTCGTCCCACGGCGTGCCTTGGCGCTTCGGCGGATTCGCGAAGGGCTTGTCGTAGTCCTCGAACAGGTCGCCCATGTCGCGATCCTACGGGCGCGCGTGTTTCCGACTCGTGACGGTGCGACGGCGCCGCGCATTTGCTATCCGCGCGCGGGGCGTCGGGAGCGCGTGGGGATGCGCCCGGCGACCGCGAGGAGATCGCGAGGATCGGCCCGTCGTCGCGCGCGAGCGCGCAGGCTCGTCGGCATGCACTCGACATCGGAGCCCGTCGAACGGACCGACGACCCCTCGCCCGACGCATCCTTCACCGTGCTCATCCCCGCGACCGGGAGCCGCATCCGCATCCGACGCCTCGGCACGCAGCTGCGCATGCAGGCCGCACGATGACGCTCACCGACCAGCTGCCGAGCCTGCGCCGCACGCTGCCCGATCCCCTCGCGATCGACGCGTGGCCGGAGGAGACGCGGGCGCGCGTCGACGACGTGCTCGTCGGCGGGCTCTCGCTGCGCGCCGTCGCCGCCGTCACCGGCACACCGTGCGTGCATGCGGGCGCCGCCGTGCTGCCGGGCACGGGCGGCGTGCCCTGTGCAGATGCGACGACCGCGGTGGTCGTGACGATGGTCGTCGCGAGCGTGCCGCACGGCGCGGGCACGGGCGTGGTGCTCGACGTCGACCCCGGCACGACCGGGCTCGTCTGGCACGAGGCGCGACTGCTCGGCCGCGCGTCGACCGCGCGCCGGATCCCGCAGCCGATCGTGCGCGAGGGCCGCGTGCTCGCCGTGCCGCGGCTCGCGGCCGACCTGCACCCCGGCGACCTGCTCGCGATCCCCTGCCCTGGACGCGTGCACGTGCGCCACGGCGTGCTCGAGCGCGCCGATCGCGAGCGCGAGACGTGGCTCACCGCCCTGCGATGAGCCATCGAACCTGCACGTGAGCGCCTGCTGGAGTGCATCCTGCACCTGAGGCCTCCCTCATGTGCGGATTCGATGCGCGTCAGCCCAGGTGCGCCTCGACGCCGAACCGCTCGCCCGCTGTCAGGGTCACGTCGGTCACGCGCACGCCCGCCGGCAGCTGCGCGGCGAGGTCGATGGGCTGCTTCGTGCGCTCCTCGACCTTGCCGCGCACGGCGGCGAGCAGCCCGGCGACGATGACGTTCGACGACGTGATGCGCAGGTCCTCGACGTGCACCTGCAGGGCGTCGTCGATGCGCAGCGTCGCGGTGGCGCTCGCCGGGGCTCCGAGGAAGCCCTTCTTGATGCGGGCCGTGCCCTCGGCACGCACGGTGCGCGGACCCTCCGACGTCAGCTGCACGTCGAGGTCCGCGAGCGTGACCCCCTGCTCGGCGAGCGCTGCCTCGGCGACGCGGCGCACCGCATCCACCGTCTCGGCCTGCGGCGCCTCGATGCGCACGTGCCCGCGCACGGGGCTCGCGGGGTCCTGCCCGGCGGCGTCGATGCCGACGGTGCCGTCTGCGACGACCTCGACCCAGCGGATCGCGATGCCCTCGAGCGTGATGCCGACGTCGACGGGCACGCCCTCGACGTGCATCGGATGCGCGCGCACCGTCAGCGAGCGCAGCTGCCCGCGATCCGTCTCGCGCACCTCGGCGTCGCGCGTCGGCACGAGGTCGGAGGCACCCGAGTCGTCGCCGAAGAGGCCGTCGAACGACAGCCCCGTCGCGTCGAGGTCGAGGGTCACGTCGGCACCCTCGACCTCGGCGGACGCGTGCGAGAACGCCGCCTCGACCTGCAGCCGCAGCCGCTCGGGGGCGTCGGCGAGTGCTGCCGTGCGCATGCGCGCCAGCAGGTCGGCGCCCGTGGTGGGACGCGGGGCGGGGCCGAGGTTCAGGTGCTCGCTCATCCTCGCCAGGCTATGGGCTCCGGCCGCGTCCCCGCTCGGCTCAGTCGACCAGGCGCGCGCCGATCTCCGCGAGCCGCCGCCCCTGGTAGCGGGCTGCGGCGAGCACCTCGGCGCTCGGCGGCGCCCCGTCGGCGCCCGTCGCGTGGCCCGTGCCGTAGGGGTTGCCGCCTGCCGCGTACAGCAGGTCGTCGGTGTAGCCGGGCGGCACGATCACGCAGCCCCAGTGGTAGAAGACGTTGTTGAGCGCGAGGATCGTCGACTCGATGCCGCCGTGCGCGTTCATCGCGCTCGTCCAGCTCGTCACGGCCTTGCCCGCCATCACGCCCTCGCCCCACTGCTTCGACGCGGAGTCGATGAACTGCTTCAGCTGCGCCGCCGGCAGCCCGAAGCGCGTCGGCGTGCCGAAGGCGTAGGCGTCGGCCCACTCGAGGTCGGCCAGCGTGGCCTCCTCGACGCTCGGCGCGACCTCGTCGACGTGGCGTCGCCACTGCGGGTTCGAGTCGATCGCCGCATCGGGCGCGAGCTCGGCGACGCGGCGGATGCGGACCTCGGCGCCCGCCTCCTCGGCGCCGGCTGCGACCGCCTCGGCGAGGGCGTGGTTCGTGCCGGTGGACGAGTAGTAGATGACGGCGACCTTCATGGGACGCTCCCTTCGTAGCGACCCCCAGGGTGCGCAGACGCGCGGCGTCGCGTCGACGCCTTGCGCGCGCCGCCGGGGCGCGTCAGGGTGCCGGGTGCGGCGCGAACGGCCAGTCGTCGGGATAGGCGTGCGGCACGGCGATCACCTGCACGTCGTCCTCGTAGGTGATGCGCCCCGGCGTCGCCGTGCGCACCTCCATCCACGCCACGCCATGCCGGTCGAGCAGCGCGAGGTAGGGCTCGCACAGGAGCAGCAGGTGCAGGGCGGACGCGCGGAACCACGCGCGGGCGCCCGGATGCAGCACGGGGTCGTAGCAGTCGGGCGCGACGGTCGTCGGGTCGACGTACGCGGCGGTGGCGCGCACGTTCGCCTCGCGCAGCCATGCGACGTCGTCGTGCGACAGCATGCCGGCGTCGCGCAGGCCGTTCGCGAGCGCGAAGACGCCAGGATGGCGCCCGTGCCGGTTGGGCGCCGCGCTCTGGAAGCGCACGAGACCCGTCATGGCGTGATCGTACGGGCGCGGCGCCCGACGCCCTCCTAGGCTGGCGGGGTGACCGACGCATCCCTGGCCGTCCGCCTCGTGACCGACGCGGGAGCTCTCGCAGCCCGCATGCGCGCCGAGGGGCTCGAGACCGAGTTCAAGACGTCGATCTCGGACGTCGTCACGGCGGCCGACCGAGCCGCCGAGGAGCTCGTGGGAGCGGCGCTCGCGGCCGAGCGTCCCGACGACGGCGTGCTCGGCGAGGAGGGAGCGGCCGCCGAGGGCACGACCGGGCGCCGCTGGGTCATCGACCCCGTCGACGGCACCTACAACTTCCTCTCCGGCCTCGCGTACTGGTGCAGCGCCCTCGCGCTCGACGACGCCGACGGCGTGGTCGTGGGCGCCGTGCACCAGCCCGTCACGGGCGAGACGTGGGTCGGTGGCCGCGACCTGCCGACCACGTTGGACGGCACGCCCGTGGCACCCCTCGTCGATCGCCCGCTCGCCGAGGTGAGCCTCGCCACCTACGTGCACCCGACGACGCTCGACGACCCCGACGTCGCGGAGCCGTGGCACGCGATCGTCGCCGGCGCAGCCACGCTGCGCGTGCTCGGGTCGGGCTCGTGCGACCTCGCGGGCGTCGCCGGCGGGCGCGTGGGCGTGTGGGCGCAGCACTCGACGGCCGAGTGGGACTGGCTGCCGGGCAAGGCGCTCGTCGACGCGGCCGGGGGCCGCACCGAGGTCGTCGAGCACCGCGGCCACCGCTGGCACGTCGCCGGCAACCGCCAGGCGGTCGGCGAGCTGCTCGCCCTGCTGCTCGCGAGCTGACGATGCCCGAGGCCGCCGCGTACGACGCCGTCGCCGACGCGTACGACCGACTGCTGCCGGGCCTCGACGCCGAGCACCCGCGCGACCTCGCGATGCTCGAGGCGTTCGCGGATGCCGCGGCGGAGGAGGGCGGATCCGTCGTCGACGTCGGCTGCGGCACCGGCCGCGTCGCGCGCTGGCTCGGCGCCCGCGGCCTGCCGGTGCTCGGCATCGATCCGTCGCCGGCGATGCTCGCCATCGCTCGCGCCGCGCAGCCCGACGCCGACTTCGCGGTCGGCACCGCCACCGCGATCCCCGCGCCCACGGCATCCGCCGCGGAGGTGCTCGCCTGGTACTCGCTCATCCACGTGCCGCCGGCAGAGCTCGACGCCGCCGCGGCCGAGCTCGCGCGCATCGTGCATCCCGGCGGCGTCGTGCTGGTCGCGGCCCAGTCGGGCGAGGGGATGCGCACGATCGCCGGCGCGTACGGCACGGACGCGACGCTGACGGCGTGGGCGTACGACGCCGCCGCGCTCGCCGCGGCGCTGGAGGGCGCGGGCCTCGACGTGGAGGCCACGCTCGACCGCGAGCCCGAGGGTCGCGAGCGCATGCCGCAGGCGGCCGTGCTGGCGCGACGCCGACTGCGCTGACATCGGCGGCGGCACGGCGACGAAGGTCGCCCTGTCGGGCCGGTTCCCGTACCTGCGTGCGGGCGACATGATGGAGATCGGCATCGAAGGCCTCGGCGAGCAGCGCCAGCGCCTCGTCGACGCCGTCGTCCGACCCCAGGAGGAGCCCGATGGCCCGCCAGTCCCCGCTCGCCACCATCGCGTCGATGGTCGACCTGTCGATGCTCACGAACCCCGCCCGGACGCGCCTGTCGAAAGCGTCGAACATCTGGGACCTGCGGCGCATCGCGAAGGCCCGCACCCCGAAGGGGCCGTTCGACTACACCGACGGCGCCGCCGAGGACGAGATCGGCATCGCCCGCGCCCGCCAGGCGTTCCAGGACATCGAGCTGCACCCCACGGTGCTCGAGGACGTCACCAAGGTCTCGACCGGCTGGGACGTGCTCGGCAAGCGCTCCGCGCATCCGTTCGCGATCGCACCCACGGGCTTCACCCGCCTCATGCACACCGCCGGCGAGACCGCAGGCTCCCGCGCGGCCGCCGCATACGGCATCCCCTTCACCCTCTCCACCCTCGGCACCACGTCGATCGAGGACACCCGCGCCGCATCCCCCAACGGGCGCCTGTGGATGCAGCTCTACATGATGAAGGACCGCTCGCGCTCGATCGAGCTCGTCCACCGCGCGAAGGCCGCCGGCTACGACGCCCTCCACATCACCGTCGACACCCCCGTCGCCGGCGCCCGCCACCGCGACAAGCGCAACGGCATGGCCTTCCCGCCCAAGCTCACCCCCACGGCGATGCTCGACGCCGCCCCCAAGGTCGACTGGTGGTGGTCGTTCCTCACCGGCGCACCCATCGAGTTCGCCGCGATCTCCGAATGGGACGGCACCGTCGCCGAGCTGCTCGACACCATGTTCGACCCCTCCGTCGACTACGACGCCCTCGCCGAGGTCCGCGCCGCGTGGGATGGGCCGATCGTCGTCAAGGGCGTCCAGTCCCTCGCCGACGCCAAGCGCCTCGCCGACCTCGGCGTCGACGCCATCACCCTCTCCAACCACGGCGGCCGCCAGCTCGACCGCGCCCCCGTTCCCTTCCTCCTGCTTCCGGAGGTCGCGAAGGAGGTCGGCGGCGACCTCGAGGTCCACCTCGACACCGGCATCATGTCCGGCACCGACATCGTCGCCGCCATCGCCCTCGGCGCCCGCTCCACCATGATCGGCCGCGCCTACCTCTACGGCCTCATGGCCGGCGGACAGGCCGGCGTCAACCGCGCCCTCGCCATCCTCACCGACGAGATCGCCCGCACCATGCGCCTCCTCGGCGTCGGCACCCTCGAGGAGCTCGGCCCCCAGCACGTCACCCAGCTCGAACGCCTCGTGCCGCGGCGGTAGGAGCGGCGGTCGCGTGGTCTCGTGACGCGTGCTCGCTGCGCTCGCGCGCTCCTCGACCAGCTGGTGGGGAGCCGCCGTCCTTCCAGCTGGTCGAGGAGGCCCCGAGCCGCAGGCGAGGAGCCGTCACGAGACCTCGCGACGTGCTCGCTCGGCGCGACCATGCGCATGCCTGTCAGGAGCAGCGGTCGCGTGATCTCGTGACGCGTGCTCGCCCTTCGGGCTCGCGCGCTCCTCGACCAGCTGCAGGGGAGCCGCCCCTCCCGCCCGATCCTCGCCGCCCACGGTTCGGGGACACCGTCCTTCCAGCTGGTCGAGGAGGCCCCGAGCGCAGCGAGGAGCCGTCACGAGACCACGCGACATGCCCGCTCGGCGCGACCATGCGCATGCCTGTCAGGAGCAGCGGTCGCGTGATCTCGTGACGAGTGCTCGCCCAGGGGCTCGCGCGCTCCTCGACCAGCTTCGGGGAGGGGCGAAGGCGGCGTGCGCACGCAGGAGGGCCCGCGACCGGATGGTCGCGGGCCCTCGTGCGCGGGATGCGTGGATCAGTCGTCGACCGACACGACCGCCAGGTCCTCGGCGAGCTCGACGTCGACGTCCTGGTCGCCACCGAGGTCGACCTGCACCTCGAACGCGTGGCTGTCGCCATCCTCGGTCTCGATCGACTGGACCGTGCCGCCACCTGCGGCGGCGATCGCGGCATCCACGATGTCCGAGACGCGCGACGTGTCGATGAGTCGATCGCTCGAGCGGTCGTCGTCGTCCTGCTGCACGAGCGCCTCGCGGCCGTCGGCGTAGACACGCACCTCGACCTCGGTGCCGTCGGCGAGACGCACGTCGACCTTCCAGCCATCGCGCTCGATCTCGACCTGCGTCGCGCCCTCGCCACCGGCGGCGGCGATCGCCGTCTCGATCGCGTCGACGTACGACGACGCCGAGGCGAGCTGGTCGGGGTTCGTGGGCGCCATGGTGCTCGAGCCGCCGTCGTCGGATCCGCCGCCGTTGCCGTCGTCGGAGCCCTGCGTGGGCGAGCCCGACGTCATGGGGGCCGTGACGCCCGGCTGCGTCTGGGGCTGGTCGTCGTCGAGCGCGTCGGCGACCGACAGGCCGATGCCCGCGACGGCGAGCACCGCGACGGCGGCACCGGCACCGATGAGCACTGGCTTGAGGATGCCGCGGCCGCGCCTCGGCGACGCGTCGGCGCCTGCGGGGTTCGCGATGGGCTGCTGCGTGGTGGTCGCCTGGGCGTCGGTGGGCTGGGCCACCGGGTGCTGCGGCGTGGGGTCGTTCGTGCCGACCGGCTGCTGCGGGTCGCGGGGCGTCTGCTCGTTCATGGGTCCCACTGTGCTGGTCGGGTGCTGACGCGCAGTTGAACGATGCTGAACGCGGATTCAGGGATGCGGCGGCTCGACGGCGATACCAGCCCCTCGCCAGCTGGTCGAGGAGCGCGCGAGCCCATGGGCGAGCACGCGTCACGAGACCCGGTGACCCTGCGAACGGCTCCGCGGATCGCCGCATTCGCGATGACTCGGGTCTCGTGACGGCTCCTCGCTGCGCTCGGGGCCTCCTCGACCAGCTGGGGGAGGCGAGGTCAGTCGTGCGCGGCCGGCAGCTCGAGCACGAAGCGCGCGCCGCCGAGCGGGGACTCGGCGATCCAGGCGTCGCCGCCATGGGCGCGGGCGACCTCGCGCACGATCGCGAGGCCGAGGCCCGACCCGCCGTCGTCGCGCGCTCGCGCCTCGTCGAGCCGCACGAAGCGCTCGAACACGCGCTCTCGCTCCGACGCCGCGACGCCCGAGCCGTCGTCGTCGACCCACACCATCGCGCGGCCGTCGCGCACCACCGAGCCGAGGGCGATGCGACTCGAGGCGTGCCGCATGCCGTTGTCGACGAGGTTGCGCAGGGCGCGCCCCAGCAGACGCGCATCCCCCGCGACGGGCGCGACGCGGATCGTCGCGCCGTCGACCGTGCGCCCGAGGGCGCGCACGCGCGCGACCTCGGCGTGCGCGAGGTCGTCGAGGTCGACGGCCTTCCGGGCCGCCGAGCCGTGCTCGTCGAGGCGGGCGAGCAGCAGCAGACCCTCGACGATCCCGTGCATCCGCTCGCCCTCGCCCAGCACGACGTCGGCGAGCTCGCCCGGCGACGTCGCGTCGGGATGCGCCTTCGACAGCTCGGCGAACTGCCGCATGGTCGCGAGCGGCGAGCGCAGCTCGTGCGAGGCGTCCGACACGAAGCGCTGCCTCGCTCGCACGCCGTCGTCGACGCGGCCGAGCATGCGATTCATCGTCGCTGCGAGCCGGTCGACCTCGTCGCCCGACCCCGTCGTCGGCACGCGTCGGTCGAGGGCGGTGGCGTCGATGGCGTCGACGCGCGCGCGGATGCGGTCGACCGGCGCGAGCGCGCGGCCGACGACGATCCACACGACGGTGCCGATGAGCACGAGCGCGAGCGGCACCGCGACGGCGAGCAGCACGGCCGCGGTGCGCACGGCGTCGTCGGCCTCCTGCAGCGACCGAGCGACGACGATCGTGCCCTGCGTGGTCTCGGCGGCGACGACGACGAAGTGCTCGTCGCCGACCCGTGCCTCGGTCGGCGCCGACGTCGGCGGGGTCGGCAGCAGCGCCGCGTCGGCTGCGTTCACCGTGACGCCCGCGGGCGCGCGCAGCGCCACGAGCACGTCGTCGTCACGGGCCACGAGCGCGGCGGTCTGGATCGTGCCCGCATCCACGCCCTCCGCGAGCGCCGTGAGCTCGTCGGAGAGCTGCTCGGCGACCGACGCGCGCAGCTGCTGCTCGAGCGTCCACGTCATCGCGACGGCGCCGATGCCGAACGCGACGGCGACGACCGCGACGGCCGCAGCCGTGATGCGCACGCGGATGGATGCTCGCCGCCTGCGCTCGGGAGCCGGTGCGGGCGCGACGGGGTCGGCGGCGTCAGCCACCGTCGGCCGCCAGCCGATAGCCGGCGCCGCGCACCGTCTGGATCGCGTCGCGACCGAACGGCCGGTCGACCTTGCGGCGGATGCGTCCGACGTAGACCTCGACGATGTTCGGGTCGCCGTCGAAGTCCTCGCTCCACACGTCGTCGAGCACCTGCGTCTTCGTGACCGCCTCGCCCTTGCGGCGCAGCAGCAGCTCGAGCACGGCGAGCTCGCGAGCGGTGAGCTCGACCTCGGTGTCGCCGCGATGCACGGTGCGGGCCGCGGGGTCGAGACGCAGGTCGCCGGCCTCGAGCACCACGGGGCGCTCGCGGCCGCCGCGACGCACGAGCGCGCGTATCCGTGCGACGAGCACGGGGAACGAGAAGGGCTTCGTGAGCCAGTCGTCGCCGCCGGTGTCGAGGCCCTCGACCTCGTCCCACTCGCCGTCCTTGGCGGTGAGGAAGAGCACGGGCGTCCAGATGCCCTCCGCGCGCATCGTCTGGCAGACGCGATAGCCCGACATGCCGGGCATCATGACGTCGAGCAGCACGACGTCGTACGCGAACTCGCGCGCCCGCCACAGGCCGTCGACGCCGTCGTGCGCGACGTCGACCGTCATGCCCTCGGCCTCGAGCCCGCGACGCACGCCGTCGGCGAGGCGCACCTCGTCGTCGACCAGCAGCACCCGCATGGCTCGATCCTGGCGCGGATGCGCTGACGCGGGGCTGAACGGCGCGCCCCGTCGAGCGTCCGCGTTCGCGATCGGCATGACGTCGCGAGTCGCTCCGATGCACCCCGACGCGAGAGGATGGGGCGTCGGGCCGCCCGGCACGGAGGACGCATGCAGCACCAGACGATCGCACCCGACGCACTCGACCGCATCCGCGCGGACTTCCCCGAGCTCGCGGAGCAGGTGCAGGGGCACGCGCTCGCCTACCTCGACACGGGCGCGACCGCGCTGCGCCCCACGCCCGTGCTCGACGCCGAGCGCGTGTTCGCGCAGACGCGCACCGCCGCCGTGCACCGCGGCGCCCACACGCTCGCGGCCCTCGCGACCGTCGCGTACGAGGAGGCGCGCGAGCGCATCGCCGCGTTCGTCGGCGCCGACGCCGACGAGGTGAGCTGGACCCAGAACGCCACCGACGCCCTCAACATGATCGGCCTCTCGCTCGCGCGAGCGCAGCGCGGCCCCCACGAGCAGCTCGTCGACCTCGGGCCCGGCGACGTCATCGTGACGACCGAGGCCGAGCACCACGCCAACCTGCTGCCGTGGCAGGACCTCGCCGCCGCGACGGGCGCGACGCTGCGCATCATCCCCGTCGACGACGACGGCGTCTGGACGGCCGACGACGCCCGCGCAGCGATCGACGAGCGCACGCGCGTCGTCGCCTTCGCCCACGTGGGCAACGTCACCGGCCTCGTCGCCCCCGTCGCCGAGGTCGTCGCCGCCGCACGCGCCGTCGGCGCCCTCACCGTGCTCGATGCGTGCCAGTCTGCGCCGCACATAGCGCTCGACCTCCACGCGCTCGACGTCGACGCAGCGGCGTTCTCGTCGCACAAGATGCTCGGCCCCGGCGGCGTCGGCGTGCTGTACCTGCGCCGCGCGCTGGGTCTCGCGCTGCCGCCCGCGCGCACCGGCGGGTCGATGATCACGACCGTGACCCTCGAGGGCGCCGAGTGGATGCCGCCGCCGCAGCGCTTCGAGGCGGGCACGCAGGCCGTCACGCAGGTCGTGGGCCTCGCGGCCGCCACCGAGTACCTCGACGCGGTGGGGCTCGACGCCATCGCGGCGCACGAGCACGCGCTCGGGCAGCGACTCGTCGACGGGCTCGCGACGATCGACGGCATCCGCATCGTCGGACCGCAGCCCGGGCAGGAGCGCGCGGGCCTCGCGAGCATCGTCGTCGACGGCGTGCACGCGCACGACGTCGGCCAGCTGCTCGATGCGCAGGGCGTCGCCGCTCGCGTCGGCCACCACTGCGCGCAGCCGCTGCACCGCCGCCTCGGCGTCGCGGCCACGACCCGCGCCTCGACGTACCTCTACACGACCGAGGCCGAGGTCGATCGGTTCCTCGACGCCGTCAGCGGCGTGCGCGCCTACTTCGGGGTCGGGCGATGAGCGGCCTCGACGAGCTGTACCAGCAGATCATCCTCGACCACGCGAAGGCTCGGCACGGCGAGGGTGCGCTCTCGGCCGATGCGGCCCACGCCGAGCGGTTCGAGCGCAACCCGACGTGCGGCGACGAGATCCGCCTGCGCATCGCGATCGACGGCGCACACGTCGACGCGGTCGGCTGGGAGGGCCAGGGCTGCTCGATCTCGCAGGCGTCCGCGTCGATCGTGGGGCAGGACGTGCCCGGGCTCACGCGCGAGGACGCCCAGCTGCGCGTCGACGCCATGCGCCGCATGCTGCGCACGCGCGGCGAGCACGACGACGCCGATCTCGACCTGCTCGGCGACGCCTCGGCGTTCGAGGGCGTCGCGAAGTTCCCGATGCGCGTGAAGTGCGCGATGCTGCCGTGGGTCGCCCTCGAGGACACCCTGCGGCAGGTCACCGCGCGCGACTGACGCGGCGCGCTCGCTCCGACGGCCGCGCGGCGTCAACCCCGCGCGCCCCGGCACGGCTGCGCCTAGCGTCGGGGCTCCGCAACGTCAGGAGCACGCCATGCCGATCCCCGTCACCGACTTCGCCCATGTTCGCCTCACCGTCACCGACATCGCGCGGTCGCGGGCGTTCTACGACGAGGTGTTCGGCTTCGACGTCGCGTTCGAGGCGCCGCCCGAGGATGCCGATGCCGAGACGAAGGAGCAGCTCGCGTTCCTGTTCGGCGGCGTGATCTACCAGTTCGCCGGCGGACTCCTCGGCCTGCGGCCCGTGGCAGCCGCGACCGACCGCTACGACGAGGACCGCGTCGGGCTCGACCACCTCAGCCTCGCCGTCGCATCCCGTGCCGACCTCGACGAGGCCGCCGCGACGCTCGATCGCCTGGGCATCGCGCACGAGGGCGTCAAGGACATCGGCGCCGGCTGGATCCTGGAGTTCCGCGACCCCGACCACATCGCCCTCGAGCTCAACGCGCCCGCCTGACCGCGTCGCCGCCTGCCGGAGGGCGGGCGGCCGCAGGTCAGCCGGCCTTCGCCGCCTCGCGCGCGGCGATGCGCGCCTGGACCTCGGGTCGACGCAGCGGCGGCACCGTCTTGGGCGGCTGCCTGCGGTCGGGCAGGTCCTCGAGCAGGTGGTGCGTGATGTGCGCGATCTCGGCGACCGCGCGCTCGAACGCCTCGCTCGTGCGGTCGGTGGGATGCGTGATGCCCGAGACCTTGCGCACGTACTGCCGTGCGGCGGCCTCGACCTCGTCGTCGTTCGCGGCCGGCTCGAGGCCGCGCAGGGTCGTGATGTTCCTGCACATGCCAGCCACGGTACGCCCGACCGTCGACGGACTCCAGAGGCGTGCGGTCAGCGCTCGAGCAGCGCCCGCAGGCCGGCCTCGCCCGCCCGCATGACGGCGTCGTGGTTCGCGCGCAGCCGCCCCGTGGCGACGCGGGCGATCGCCCGCAGCGAGCGACGCTGCAGGATGACGTGCTGCTGGAAGACGACGCACGTGCCGCCGTCGCTCGACGGCGACAGGTGCCACGAGCACCAGCCCAGCAGATCGCCACGGATGCGAGCGGCGAGCACGCCGTCGGGCGCGTCCATCTGCGTCAGCCGCACGCGCAGCGTGTACGGCAGCGGCCCGCGCATCCCGAGCGAGCCCTCGCGACGACCGGGCTCGCCGGACGCCTCGAGCCGCCCCTCGACGACGCTCGGCCACCACTGCGGATAGGCGGCGACGTCGGTGAGCACGGCCTGCACGGCATCGGGCTCGGCCCCGATCCGCCAGACGGAGCGGAAGCGGAAGTCAGGAGCCACGCACCCATCCTCTCGTCCCGACCTCGATGGATGCCGCATGCGGCATGCGACGCGGCCCGGGCGCATCACGCGGGGCCGCATCCCGCCTGGCGACACGCCGAGCGACATCGACGCCAGCCGCTCGCGGGGGCGTTGACACGGAGCGATCGCGGGAGCAGCGTGGCAGGCATGCGGACCACGAGGACCTCCATCGCCGTCGCGATCACGGCGGCAGCGCTGCTGCTCACCGGGTGCGGTGCGGCGTCGCAGGCGCCGACCGAGGGGCAGTCGCCGCCGCCATCGAGCGGCGAGGCCACGACGTCGCCCTCGCCTGCCGACCCGGAGACCGCGGGCGAGGAGGCGCCCTGCGCCGCCGAGTCGCTGCGCGTCACGGCCGCGACGGGCGACGCGGGCGCCGGCTCGGTCACCGTGACCTTCTCGTTCGAGAACGCCGGCGCCGAGGCGTGCACGCTCGCGGGCTTCCCCGGCGTCTCCGCCGTGGGCGGTGGCGACGGCGAGCAGATCGGCGAGCCCGCCGCCAGGTCGGATGCGACCTTCGCGCCGGTCGTCGTCGCTCCCGGTGCCACGGCGAGCGCCGCGCTGCGCATGGTGGACGTCGCAGGCGGCGGCGGTCC
Organism: Agrococcus jejuensis; assembly: GCF_007679035.1. Taxonomy (GTDB): domain Bacteria; phylum Actinomycetota; class Actinomycetes; order Actinomycetales; family Microbacteriaceae; genus Agrococcus; species Agrococcus jejuensis_A. The sequence continues at coordinate 539,035 of NZ_VEFR01000002.1, forward strand.
GCTCGGCGACGACTGCCAGGCGCAGCCCGCCGACGGCTGGCGCGTCTACCCGCCCGAGTCGACCGAGGCGATCTTCGTGCAGGTCGACGGCCTCACGGCCTGCGCGGGCGACGTCGACTGGATCACGATCGACCCCGTGATCGGCTGACCTCGCCGCCGCTCGTCGACGAGCGATCGTCGCCTCAGCCCGCCAGCGCCCCCTCGAAGGCCTCGAGCAGCAGGTCGACCTCGGCCTCCGTGATGACGATCGGCGGCGCGAGGCGCACGGTCTGACCGTGCGTGTCCTTCGCGAGCACGCCCGCGTCCATGAGCCGCAGGCACACCTCGCGTGCCGTCGCCACGTCGGGATCGACGTCGATGCCCGCCCACAGGCCGGCGCAGCGCACCTCGGTCACGCCGCGACCGACGAGACGGCGCAGCCCCGCCTCGAGCCTCGCGCCGAGCTCGAGCGCGCGCGCCTGCATGTCGCCCTCCGCGAGCATCCGCACGACCTCGAGGCCCACGGCGGCGGCGAGCGGATTGCCGCCGAACGTCGATCCGTGGCTGCCGGGGGTGAGCACGCCGAGCACGTCGGCGTCGCCCACCACGGCCGACACCGGCACGATCCCGCCGCCGAGCGCCTTGCCGAGCAGATACAGGTCCGGCACGACGTCGACCTGCTGGCAGCGGAACGTCGCCCCCGTGCGGCCGAGACCCGACTGGATCTCGTCGGCGATCATGAGCACGCCCTCGCGGCGCGTGATCTCGCGCACGCGCGGCAGGTAGTCGGCAGGCGGGATGCCGACGCCCGCCTCGCCCTGGATGGGCTCGAGCAGCACCGCGGCGGTGCGCGGGGTGATCGCGGCGGCGAGCGCATCCGCATCTCCGTAGGGCACGGTCACGAAGCCGGGCGTGAACGGCCCGAAGCCCTCGCGCGCGTCGGGGTCGTCGGAGAACGACACGATCGTGGTCGTGCGGCCGTGGAAGTTGCCGGCCGCCACGACGATCTCGGCCTGCCCGGCCGGCACGCCCTTGACCTCGTACGCCCAGCGGCGCGCGATCTTGATGCCCGACTCGACGGCCTCCGCACCCGTGTTCATCGGCAGCACCATGTCCTTGCCGGCGAGCGCCGCCAGCTCGGCGACGAACGGCCCGAGCGCTGCCGAGTGGAAGGCGCGGCTCGTGAGCGTGACGCGGTCGAGCTGCGCCTTCGCCGCCGCGACGAGCCGCGGGTTGCCGTGACCGAAGTTCACGGCGGAGTAGGCGGCGAGGCAGTCGAGGTAGCGGCGACCGTCGACGTCGGTGACCCAGGCGCCGGACGCCGACTCCACGACGACGGGCAGCGGGTGGTAGTTGTGCGCGGCATGCTGCTCGACCTGCGCGATGGCGGCTGCCGTGCGGGTCTGCGTCGACGAGGCGCTCACCGGCGGAGCTCCAGGGTGCAGCACTTCACGCCGCCGCCGCCGAGCAGCAGCTCGGAGAGGTCGACGCCGACGGTCGCGTAGCCGCGCGCCTGCAGGTCGCGGTCGAAGCCGGCGGCACGCGACGCGATGACCATCGAGCGGCCGTCGCCGAAGGAGTTGAGGCCGAGCACGGCCGCGTCGTCGTCGCTCACGACCACGGCGTCCGGGAACCGCCGTTCGAGCTCCGCGCGACTCGCGTCGTCGAACGCCTTCGGCAGGTAGGCGACGTTGGCGTCGTCGAGGATCGCGATGGCCGTGTCGAGGTGGTAGAACGACGGGTCGACGAGGCGCAGGCTCACGACCTCGCGGTCGAAGATGCGGCGCAGCTCGTCGTGCGACTCGAGCGTCGTGCGGAATCCGTGGCCGGCGAGGATCGCGTCGCCTGCGACGAGGAAGTCGCCCTCGCCCTCGTTGACGTGCGCGGGTGCGTGCACCTCGAACCCGGCCTCCTCGAGCCAGGCCATGTACGCGGGGCCCTCGGGCGCGCGCTGCTCGTAGGTGAAGAGGGCGCCGTACGCCTTGCCGTCGAGCGTGAAGCCGCCGTTCGCCGAGTAGACCATGTCGTTGAGACCATCGATCGGCGCGATGAGGTGCACGTCGTAGCCGAGCGCGACGTAGGCGGCGTGCAGCGTCTCCCACTGCGTCACGGCGGTCTGCGTGCTGGTGGGATGCTCGGGATGCATCCACGGGTTGATGCGGTAGCTGACCGTGAAGAAGTCGGGTCGGCACATGAGCACGGTCCTGTGCGTGGCGACGCGGTCGGACTCGGTCGGCGGGATGGTCGCGAGCTCGGGCTGCATGCGTTCCATCGTCGCAGCGATCTCGCGCGCCTCAGGCGGATCCCACGCAGGATGCCTGCGAATGTCATGGTCTGGTTGTAGATTCTTGCGCATGGACCGCATCGATCAGGGCATCATCGACCAGCTTCGCTCGAATGCCCGAGCCGGCTACGGCGACATCGGGCAGGTCGTCGGCCTGTCAGCCTCCGCCGTCAAGCGCCGTGTCGACCGTCTCGTCGCCGACGGCATCATCCGCGGGTTCACGGTGCAGGTCGATCCGAAGGTCGAGGGGCTCGCGACCGAGGCGTACGTCGAGCTGTTCTGCCGCGGCACCGTCTCGCCCACCGACCTCAAGCGCATCCTCTCGGGCGTGCCCGAGATCGTCGAGGCCGGCACCGTCACGGGCGAGGCCGACGCGATCGTCATCATGCGCGCCCGCGACGTCATCGCGCTCGAGGAGGCGCTCGAGAAGGTGCGCGCCGCGTCGTCGGTCGACCACACGCGCTCGGCGATCGTGCTGTCGAAGCTCGTCACGCGCGTCGCGGGCTGACCTCGATGGCGGCGGACGCTGGCTAGCCTGACGGCATGGCATCCGACCCTCGTCCGCTGCTCGCCATCCTCGCCGACGACGACCGGAGACTGCTGCTCGCCGAGGCGACCGTGGCCGCTGCGCGGCTCGCGCCGATCGTCGCCGAGCGGCTGACGGCCGTCGAGCGGCGGCGCCTCGAGGCGCTCGAGCGCGTCGGCCTGGTGTCGGTCGTCGACGGCCTCGTGTGGCCGCGCGACCCGTTCACGGCGACGCTCGAGCGCACGCCGAGCCGCACGGGCGTCGAGCGCTTCGTGCACGACGGCCGCATCGACGAGTGGCCGCGCCGCATGGCCGATCGTCTCGACCTCATGCGCTGGGCGATGGAGCAGGCGGTCGCCGCCGACGAGGAGGTCGACGAGCGCACCGTCACGGCACGGCTCGGCGAGGTCTGGCGCGACCCGGCGACGCTGCGCCGCGACCTCGTCGACGCCGGCCTGCTCGACCGCGACCTCGAGGGTCGCGCGTACCGGCGCGCAGGCTGACGCCGGCTCGGCGCCGTCAGGCGTCGTCGCCGAGCAGGTCGCGCCGCGCGGCATCCCATCCCTCGACCTGCAGGGCCCAGTCGGGTCGGCGGAGGTCGGCGGCCTCGAGCCGCATGCGGTGGTCGGTCGTCACGGTCGCATCGTCGTCGCCGACGCCTGCGATCCGCATGCGGGTGCGCCCGTTGTCGACGTAGCCGAGCCGTGTCGAGACGCCGCGGGACGGCGCGTTGCCCTCGGCGTACGACGTCTCGGCGACCTCGGCACCGAGGTGGTCGACGGCGAAGAGCAGCACGGCGGCGCGCATCTCGGTGCCGATGCCCCGCCCGTGCACGTCCTGCCGCAGCCACGATCCGGTCTCGACGGTGCGGCGCAGCGCGAAGTCCGTCGCACCGACGTCCTGCACGCCCACGACGCGTCCCTCGAATCGCACGCCGAGCTGCAGCGCCCAGTCCCTCGGCTCGAGGGAGGCGCGCTGCCGCCACTGGAACTGCACGACGCGGCGCCGGACCTCGTCGGGCGTGCCGACGTTCCACCGCAGCGGGAACGGGGTGACCTCGTCGCCGTGGATGCCGCTGATCGCCGCGTCGACGACGTCGTCGAGGTCCTCGTCGCGCAGCGGCCGCAGCTCGAGCCGGGGCGTGCGCAGCACGAGGTCGAAGAGGGGCCACGAGCGCATGCGGCGACGCTACCGCGCGCGGATGCGGCCGGAGCGCTCGGACGCGGACGCATCGCACCCCACCGAGCGCTCAGACCGCATCTCGGCGGCGCGGCCATCGATGCTCGCGGCGGCGCACCACGGCGAGGATCTCCTGCTCGATCGCGGGCCAGTCGTCGAGCACCTGGCGGTACGTCACGCGCATGACCAGGTAGCCCGAGGCGACGAGCGCTCGATCGCGCGCGCGATCGGCGGACTGCGCTGCCCAACCACCGTGGTGCTCTGCGCCATCGCACTCGATCACGAGCCGGTCGCCGACGACGAGGTCGACGCGTCGCGCACCGATCCAGACCTGTGCACGGACGCGGAGACGGCAGGACCGCAGGCGCACCCGAACGATCGACTCGAGCCCGGACTCGGCACGATCCGTCGTGGCGAGGAGGCCGGTCACCCAACGAGGAGCAGACCGCGCCGAGGCGGCGAGGTCCTCGAGCGTGACGAGACGAAGGTGCAGCAACGAGTCGGCGATGACGACCACGTCCTCCGCGGAGCCGCACCTCAGCACGCACCGGAACGCCGTCTCGAGATCGTCGAGGGCCGCTCGCACCGGAGGATTGCCACCGTGCGGGAGGCAGCCTCGGCGACCCTGCTCCCGCCGGTGATCTGCGTGGCGCACGTGCCGTCCCGCCAGCCCCTCCGGCACCCATGCGCCACGGAGGCGCAACGCACTGGCGCACGAGACGCACCCCTCGGCGCGCACCGCGTCGACGACGGTGCGGTCGGCGTCGGGGCGCGCGAACCATCCTCGGCGGACACGCACCAGGCGTCCCCGAGCGACCGCCTCGTCTCGGCTCCGTCGCGTGACGCCCATCGCGTCGAGCTGCGCCGCCGAGAGGACGCCGAGCCGGTCGAGCAGTGGGTCGAGCATCCCGCCACGGTGGCGCAGACGCGACGGAACGCGGGCATCGCACGGCGCTCCTGGGGATCGATCCGCGCGGATGCGGTCTGTGGAGGCGCTGGAGGACGCATTCCACCGCAGCCGTCGCTCCGACCGCATCTCGGACGGGAGGCGGCGACCAGCTGTCTGGCGCGCGGATGGCTAGCCTCGACGCGTGGGCATCATCACGGTCTCGGCGGTCTGCTTCGCGCGTGACGGGCGCATCCTCACCGTGCGCAAGCGCGGCACGTCGATGTTCATGCTGCCCGGCGGCAAGCCCGAGGGTGGCGAGACCGCCGCCGAGTGCGCGGCGCGCGAGGTGCACGAGGAGCTCGGCGTCGTCGTGGCGCCCGAGTCGCTGCGGCTCGTGGGCGTCTTCGACGCCGTCGCCGCCAACGAGGCCGGCTTCACCGTGCGGGCGACGGTGTTCGCGCACGACGGCGAGATCGACCCCGTCGTGCAGGCCGAGCTCGAGGACGCGCGCTGGATCGACCCCGTGGTCGGCATCGACGATCCGCAGGAGGCGCCGCTCAACCGCGTGCACGTCTTCCCGCTGCTGGTGGCGGCGCAGCGCTAGGCCGACCGCACCGGTCGCGGCGTCACCGCCTCGGCGGGCTCCAGCGCAGCATCCAGTCGGCCGCGATCTCGGCGACCAGCGTCGGCGCGAGGTGGAAGACGCCGTTGCGGGCGGCGGCGAGCACGGGGTTCCGCACCTCCATGCCCGACCGGTAGAGCCGGTGGGACAGCTGCTGCAGCCGCTGCGTGCGCGGGCGGCGCAGGCGGTCGTAGGCACCCAGCAGGTCGTCGACGTCGTCGCGCTGCGCGAGCACGCCGAGCGTCGCGGCGTCCTCGAGCGCCGACGCCGCGCCCTGGCCCATCGTCGGCAGCATCGCGTGCGCGGCGTCGCCCAGCAGCGCGACGCCCGGGGCGACGAACGTGCGCAGCCCCGTCGGCAGGTAGCGCATGTCGTGACGCAGCACGGGCGTCTCGGGCTCGGCGGCCACGTGCGCGCGCACGACCTCCTCGAACCCCCGCACGGCATCCCTCGCGGCTGCGTGCTCGTCGCGCGCCGTGCGCCCCATGCGGGCGCGGGCGGCGACGTACCAGTACACGCGGTCGCCGTCGATGGGCACGAGGCCCGCCTCGGAGCCCGCGCCGTACCACTGCATGCCGCCCGCGGGCGACTCGGGACGGCGCGCGACGACGCCGCGCCAGCACGTGGAGCCGGAGTAGTCGACCGGCAGATCCGTGCGGATCGCCGCCCGCACGAGCGAGTCGATGCCGTCGGCGCCCACGACGAGGTCGGCGACGCGCTCACGCTGCTCGCCGCCCTCGACGGTGGTGACGCGGGCGCGAGATCCAGGATGCACGCGCACGACGTGCGCGCCTGTGACGACCTCGGCACCGCTCGCGGCGTCGGCGAGGATGCGGTGCAGCGTCGTGCGGTGGATGCCGAGCAGCGCACTCGAGGCGAGCTCGGCGCCGCGCTGCAGCCGCGTGCCCTGCGCGGTGCGCACACCCTGCGGCAGCGCCTCGACGCCGACGGCGCGCACGGCATCGCCGAGGTCGAGGGCGTCGAGCGCCGCGAGCCCGTTCGGGCTGAGCGCGATGCCGGCCCCGACCTCGCGCAGCGCGGCGTCCTCCTCGAGCAGCGTCACGCGCCAGCCCGCATCCACGAGCCCCTTCGCGGCGGCGAGCCCGCCGATGCCTGCTCCGACGACGATGGCCTCACGCATGGTGTCGAGGCTAGCCGCGCGGCCCGTGCGCCGACAGGGCGCGCGCGTCGCGCTCGCGGGTGGGACGATCGAGGCATGCGCATCGCCGAGGCCACCTACGTGCTGCTCACCTCGTTCAAGCGCGACGGCGACGGCGTGGGCACGCCCGTCTGGATCGCGCCGCTCGGCGACGGCACCGCGGGATTCACGACGCACTCGAACGCATGGAAGGCCAAGCGCATCCGCCGCACGCCACGCGTCGTCGTGCAGGAGAGCGACGTGCGCGGCACGCCGACGCCCGGCACCGACCCGGTCGAGCTGCATGCGACCGTGCACTCGGATGCCGCGACCGTCGCACGCGTGCGGTCGGCGATCGCCGCGAAGTACGGGTTCCAGTACCGCCTCATCTCGGGCGTCGAGCGCGTCGCCGGGTTCGTGCGGCGTCGCTCGGTCGAGCGCGTCGTCATCGTGCTCGCGGAGCCCGGCGCCGCGTCCTAGCCGTCGCGCGTCACGCGTCGGGCAGCGCGACCGCCGCGACGAGCCGCCGCTGCCGCGGCGTCTCGACCGCGCGTGCGTCGTAGTGCTCGCGCACCCACGCGACCGCGTCGGCGGCGGGCACGCCGCTCATGCGGGCGAGGATCGCGAGCGCCGTGCCCGTGCGGCCGATGCCGCCGGCGCACGCGACCTCGACCCGCTGCTCCGGGGCTGCGTCGTGGATGCGTGCGAGCGCCGCGACGGCGGCGACGGGGTCGCGCGGCAGCCGGAAGTCGGGCCACGCGATCCACACGCTCGGCCACGGCACCTCGGGCGCTCGTGGGAGCAGGTACGCGCCGAGGTCGGGCTCGTCGCCGGGCGCGACGGCGCCGCGGCGCACGCCGCGACCTCGCACCCTGCGCCCGTCGGGCAGCGTCACGACGCCGGGAGCATCCGCATCCCACGCCCGTCGCCCACCGCTCGCAGCCTCCATGCCGCCATCCTGCCCCGGCCTCCGGCGTCGAATGGCCATCTTCCGCGATGCGACGGCATCGATCGGCGCCAATGCGCGCCAATCGACGCACCCGCGCGCCGAGCGGCGAACCGCGTCCGGAGTCCGTCAGCGCAGCAGCGCCCGCACCGCCCGCGCGACGTCGGTCGCATCGACGGGCTCGAGCGACGGCACCTCGAGCAGGTCGCCGATGCCCAGCGGGCCGGCCTCGGCGGCGAGGTCGTCCCACTCGCGCGCGAACCGCTCGCGCGTGCGCAGCCGGTCGCGGCTCGCGAGCGCCCGCGCCTGCGCGACCGCGGGATCGACGTCGCACCACACCTCGACGACGTGCGGCGAGCCCGCGCGCCGCAGCCCCTCCTGCACGAAGCCGAGGTCGCGTGAGCGGATCCACAGCGAGTCGACGATCGGCGGCTCGTCGCTGCGGCCCACGAGGGCCCACACGACGTCCATCGCGAGCGCCCCGTAGATCGCGCCCGGCAGCCCCATGTGCGGCGTCGAGCCGACGATGCCGGCCTTCACGAGGCTCTTCGACAGCAGCGGCACGTCGAGCTCGGCAGAGAGCGCCCGGGCGAGCGTCGACTTGCCCGAGCCGGGCAGACCGTTCACGAGCACGACGCTCGATGCCATCAGGCGGGATCCTCTCGGTCGTCGTGCGCGGACGCGGAGGCCGCGCGAGCGGCGCCGGGCCCGACCGCATCCTCGCCGCGCAGCGCACGCCCCTCGAGCGCCCGCTCGTCGGCGTCGAGCGTGTCGTCGCGCTGGTTCGTGCGTCGATCCCACACGAGCCACTTCGCATCCATCGCCCGCTCGACGTCGACGCCCGTCACCTGCGCGAAGGCGAGCAGCATGCCGATGGAGTCCGCGAGCTCGAGCGCGAACCGCTCGTCGATCTCGGCAGGCGTCAGCCCCTTGTCGCGCTGGCGGCCGGTCTTGGCGAGCCACGCCTGCGCGAGCTCGCCGACCTCCTCCTGCACCTTGAGCATGAGCCAGTCGCCATCGCGCTCGAAGCCGTAGATCTGGGCGTACCGGGCGCTGATGGCGTCGATGCGCCGTGCCAGCTCTGCGAGCTCCATCGCTCCATCATGGGGCGTCGTCCCTCACGACTCGCCGCACACGCAGCGACGCGGCGACCTCGTCGCCGAGGTCGCCGCGTCGGTTCGAACCGTCGTCTACCAGGTGAGGCCGGAGGCGAGCAGGGTCTCGGCGAACGCCACGGCGTCGGTGTCGTTGACCATGTGGATCCGCATCCAGCGGTCACCCTGCAGCAGCCACGCCTGGGTCTCGGGGAACTGCGCGTACGGCTCGGCGGCGTCCACGAAGAGCACATCGCCGGTCGAGAGCGTCACGGCCTCCCAGTCGGGCGAGGCGACCCGGCTCTGCAGCAGCGCGACGTCGGTCGGCTCGAGCCCCGCGCCGAAGTCGACGTGCAGGATGTGCCCGAGCGTCGTGTTCGACCAGGTGCAGTTCGTGAGCCAGTGGTCGGCCATGATCTGCAACTCGTCGGCCGGGTAGCCGATCCACGGGAAGTACGTCGAGTCGGGCGCGACGACGCCATAGAGGGTGAACTGGCGCTCGGACCACATGGCATCGGTGAGGGTCTGCGGCACGACGTTGGTGCAGCGCGCATCGAGCTCGGCGGGGAGCTCTGTCGAGCCCGGATCCACGACGTCGACGGGCTCGAACGTCGGCACCTCGACGCCCGGCGCGAGCTGCAGCTCCGACGGCTCGGGCGCCGGCTGCGCGGTCGGTGCCGACCACGTCAGGTCGGGCGTGGTCGTCTCGACGGGAGCGACGACGACGACCGACTCGGCGACGACGGTCGGCTCGGGGGCGGCGTCGACGGTGACGCGCGCGGCCTCGGCGTGCGCGCTCTCGTTCGTCGCGGCGACGGCGGTCGCCGTGCCGAAGGCGAGCACGAGCAGGATGCCTCCGGCGAGGATGGGGACGGTGCGCACGATGCGGCTCCTCGGTCTCGAGGCCCTCACGGCGAGGGCATCTGATCCGTCATGTCCGGCATCCCCCTGGGGTCACACCGGCGTGTCGCCGATGCTAGGCGCATCGCCTGGGACCGCGGTGGGCAGCGGCTGCTCGCGCATGCCCCACGCCTGGCCGTAGCCACCGTCGGCCTCGGGCGCCGCCATGAGATCGAGGAAGGGCTTCGCGTCGAAGGCCTCGGGGCCGAGCACGCCGGCCCCCGACCAGACGCCTGTCGCGAGCAGCTCGAGCGCGATGACGGGGTTGAGCGCCGTCTGCCAGACGACGCACTGCGAGTCGTACTCGGCCATCGTCCACGCGTTGTCGGACACGTGATAGAGGTACGTCGACCGCGGCTCGCCGTCCAGCCCCGTGCCCGTCACCCACACGCCCGCGCACGTCTTGCCCTCCATCCGCGGTCCGATCGTCGCGGGGTCGGGCAGCGCGGCGGCGACCACGTCGCGCGGCGACACCTCCACGGGGCCGGCCTTCGAGCGCACGCGGATGGGCTCGTTCGAGTCGAGCCCCAGCAGGTTGAGCGTGCGCAGCACGCCGATGAACTCCGAGCCGAGGCCGTACTTGAACGTCACGCGCTCGGCATCGAGCCAGCGCGGCATGAGCAGCACCTCCTCGTGCTCGACGTTGACGCACTCGACGGGGCCGATGCCCTCGGGGAAGTCGAAGACCTCGGGCTCCGAGAACGGCGGCGTCGTGAACCAGCCGCGCCCCCGCTCCCACACGACGGGCGGGTTGAGGCACTCCTCGATCGTGGTCCAGATCGAGAACGACGGCGCGAAGATCTCGTTCCCCTCGTCGTCGCGCACGACGAGGTTCGCACCGTCGCGCGTGCCGAGCTCGTCGATCGACGAGAAGAGGTGGTCGGATGCGTAGCGGGCGAAGACGTCGGAGAGGCCCGGCTCGACGCCCATGCCCACGAGCGCGAGGCGCCCGGCGGCCTCCCACTCCTCCGCCTTGGCGAACTGGCGGTCGCCGAGCATGACGCCGACCTCCTCGTACGGGCGCTCGGGATGGCGCGCCGAGAGGCTCATGGCCATGTCGAGGTAGTCGCAGCCCGCCTCGAACGCGCCGGCGAAGATCGCGTCGACGAAGCCGGGCTCGACGGCGTTCATGACGTGGGTCGCGCGGTGCTCGCGCGCCAGCGCGGCGACGTTCGCGGGGTCGGACGCGTCGACGCGCGCCGTCGCGAACCGCGCGCCGACCTCGGCGCCGTGGCGCTCGGCGATCGCGGCGACCACGGCCTCGGCACGCTCGAGCGCGTAGTCGGCGACCACGATCGCCTCGTGGAACGAGCGCCGGGCGGCGATGCGGGCGAAGGCGGCGCCCACGCCGCCGGCGCCGATGAGCAGGATGCGCATGGTCTCTCCTCGTTCGTGGCCGACCTCGGGCCCGTGCGCCCAGCATCCCCCGCGCGGGCGGAGGATGCCAACGGTCAGGGGCACGACGCGCTGCGCGACATGTGCACGTGCGCGGGGCGGCATCCCCGCACGCGGCCCTGCCGCCTCGCCCAGGTGCACATCTCCCCCGCATGCCACCGGCATCCGACGAGGCGTAGCGTGGACGCCGTGGATCAGCACTTCGACGACCTCCTCGCCGCCAATCGCACGTACGCCGAGACCTTCGACCTGCAGGGGTTCGACGGCATCGCCAAGTCGGGCGTCATGCTCGTGACCTGCATGGACTCGCGCATCGAGCCGCTCGGCATGCTGGGCCTCAAGCCCGGCGACGCGAAGATCCTGCGCAACCCCGGCGGTCGCGTCGACGATCGGGCGCTCGTCGCGCTCGTGCTCGGCAACAACCTGCTGGGCGTCGACCGCATCCTCATCGTCGAGCACACGCGCTGCGCCGTCGCGTCGAACGACGAGGAGACCCTGCTCACGCGCGTCGGCGAGTCCGCCGGGCAGGACGCGCACTGGCTGCCCGTCGACCCGATCGCCGATCAGCGGCGCGCGCTCGCCGAGGACGTGCACAAGGTGACGTCGCACCCGCTCATCGCCGACTCCGTGCACGTCGGCGGCTTCCTCTACGACGTGGACTCGGGCCTGCTCGAGCGCGTCGCCTGAGCGGCCGCCCGGCATGACGCACCCGAACCCGCTCGAGCAGGTGCCGCTCGAGCGGCTGCGCGAGCGCACGAGCATCAAGTGGCGGCACTTCGGGCCCGACGTGCTGCCGATGTGGGTCGCCGAGATGGACGTCGTGCCGGCCGAGGCGATCCAGGATGCGGTCGCGCGGGCGCTGCGCGACGGCGACACGGGCTACGGGCACGGCGTCGCCTACGCGGAGGCGCACGCCCGGTTCAGCGCCGACCGGTGGGGCTTCGCGCCCGATCCGGCGGCGTCGGTCACGGTCGCCGACGTCATGATGGGCGTCTTCGAGCTGCTCCGCATGCTCACGGACGCGGGCGACGAGGTCGTCGTGACGAGCCCCGTCTACCCGCCGTTCCACGGCTTCACCCGGCACGCGGGCCGCGTGGTGCGCGAGGCACCGCTCACGGCCGACGCGCGCCTCGACGTCGACGCGATCGACGCGGCGCTCGCCGCCGCGACGGCCGGCGGCCGCCGCTCCGTGCTGCTGCTCGCGAGCCCCCACAATCCGACGGGCACCGTGCACACCCGCGCCGAGCTCGAGGCCGTGGCCGCCGTCGCGGCACGGCACGGAGCCTCGGTCGTCGTCGACGAGATCCACGCGCCCCTCACGCTGCCCGGCGCCGTCTTCACGCCGTACCTCTCCGTCGACCCTCGCGGCTTCGCCGTCACGTCGGCGTCGAAGGCGTGGAACCTCGCGGGCATCCGCTCGGCGACGATCCTCGCGGGCACGGATGCGGCCGCGACGCTGCGCGAGATCCCCGAGGTCGTGACGCACGGGCCCAACCACCTCGCCGTCATCGCCCACACGGCCGCCTACGACCAGGGGCGCGACTGGCTCGACGCCGTCGTCGCGGGCCTTGCCGCCAACCACGCCCTCGTGCGCGACCTGCTCGTCGGATCGGGGGTCGAGCACCGCATCCCCGACGCCACGTACCTCGCGTGGCTCGACCTCTCGGCCACCGCGCTCGCCGATCCGGATGCTCGGGCCGACGGCGGCGCCGTCGCCGACACGAGCGCGCCGAGCGTCGCGCTGCACCGTGCCGGGCTCGGCGTGAACGCGGGCGAGCCCTTCGGCGCGGGCGGCGAGAACCACGTGCGCGTGAACGTCGGCACGTCGGAGGCGGTGCTGCGCGAGGGCGTCGCGAGGCTGCGTGCCGCGGTCGACGCAGCATGACACGCTGCTCCCCACGCGCACCCAGGATGCAGGGCCGCGATGCGAGTAGCCTCATCCGCGGAATGTCCGATGTCTGGAGGGTTCTGTGAGCGAGCCGATCGTGCCGCAGACGCGCATCCGCGCCGAGATCCGCCCCGACGGTGCCGGCGTGCTCGACGTCAACGGCACGCACCGCCACATCGAGCCCGGACCGTTCCCGCAGACGCGCACGGCGATCGTGTCGCACGCCGCCGAGTTCGCCGCCGCGCTGCGTCGCCCCATCGGCGTGACGATCGCGGGCGCCGACGGCCACTGGGACATCGTCGTGCACCCCGACGGCTCCGTGACCGACGTGCGCCAGCTCGAGGCGCCCGCGCCCGAGGTGATCCCGTCGACGCCGCCGCTCGCGGGGCCGCCCGTGCCGCAGCAGCCGGCCGCGCAGGCATTCGCGGCACCGGAGCCCGAGGCGCAGGCGCCCGCATCGCAGGTGCCGTCCGCACCCGCGGCTCCCCCTGCCCCCGCGCCCGCCCCGTCGTCGGCACCCGCCGCCGACGCTCCCGCCTTCGGCCAGACCGGCACGGTGCCGCCGCTCGCGGATGCGACGCTGGCGTCGCGCGACGAGCTGCCCGAGCCCGAGCCCGTCGTCGAGCCCGCACCGTCGTCGCACGGCGCGCAGGAGCTGCCCGCGACCCACGAGTCGCCCGCCCCCGCGCCCGCCGCCCCGTCGCCCGCGCTGCCGTCGTTCGAGCCTCCGGCGATCGACGACACCGTGGCGGGCGCCCCGTCGGCGACCGCCGCTGCGTCCGAGCCGGCGGGCAGCCCCATCCAGTCGGTCCCCGGCTACGACCCGCTGCTCGACGAGACCGTCACCCGTCCGCCGAGCGCGAGCCCCATCGCGGCGGTGCCCGCGGTACCCGGCACGCCGCCGCCCTCGCTCGGCTACCAGCCGGGCCAGCTCGCCGCAGCGCCCCCGCCCGCGGCCGACATGCCAGCTGCATCCGTGCAGGCGTCGCCGCAGGTGCCCATGCAGGCCTCCGCGCCGCAGGCACCGACGCAGCAGGCGACCGCGCAGCCCGGCTACGCCCCCGGCGAGCTCTCGGGCCCGATGACGGCGGACGGCCGCCACTCCTTCCTCCAGGCGGCGCAGCGCGCGCAGCCCGCGCAGCAGGGACTGCGCGGCGCCATGACCCGCATGGGTCTCAAGATGGCGCCGAGCCAGGAGGAGCTGTCGGAGCGCGCCGACGAGCGCGCCGTGAGCCAGCACTGGTCGGGACCTCGCACCATCGCCGTCGTGAACGGCAAGGGCGGCGCCGGCAAGACGCCCTCGACCGTGCTGCTGTCGGCGATCTTCGCCCAGCTCGGCGGCGGCGGCGTGCTCGCCTGGGACAACAACCAGACGCGCGGCACGCTCGGCTGGCGCACCGAGCGCGGCGCGCACGAGGCGACGCTGCTCGAGCTGCTGCCCCAGGCCGACCGCCTGCTCTCCGCGGGTGCGCAGGCCGGCGACCTCGCCGCGTTCGTGCACCACCAGTCGCAGGACAAGTACGACGTGCTGCGCTCGAAGCCCATGCGCCTCGCCCACGAGAACCGCATCGAGCCCGGCGACGTCGACGCCATCCACGCCGTCGCCTCGCGGTACTACCGCCTCATCGTCATCGACTCCGGCAACGACGAGTCCGACCCCATGTGGCTGCGGATGATCGACCACGCCGACCAGATCGTGGTCGCGACCACGACGAGGGCGGACCATGCCGAGGCCGGCGCCCTGCTGCTCGAGGCGCTCGCCGAGCGCGACGAGCGCTCGGCGATCCTCGCGAAGCGCTCGGTCGTCGTCGTGAGCCAGGCGGATCCGAAGGCATCGCGCCAGGACGTCGACGGCGTCATCGGCGGCTACGGTCCGCTGGCGCGCGAGGTCGTGCGCATCCCCTTCGACCAGGCGATCGTCGACGGTCACCTGCGTCTCGCGTCGCTGCGCCCCGAGACACGGCGCGCGTGGCTCGGCGCCGCCGCGGCCGTCGCTCGCGGGCTCTGACCAGCGTCGTCGCGAGCGCGCGCCCGTGGCGCGCATCCGGCCGCTAGGCGTCGGCGGCGGGCCGCGAGGCGTGATCGTGCGTGCTGCCGCTCGAGCCGCCGCCGCGCGGCGGACGCACCTCCGAGGGCATCATCGTGCGCGAGACGTGCTCCTGCGCGATGCGGCGCATGCCGAGCAGCATCGCGTCGCCCAGCACCGTGCCGATCACGACGGTCTCGGCCATGCGCGAGCGCGCCACGGCCGCGCGACCGACGGCCGAGAGATCCTGCCTGGCGATGAGCTCGATGGGCGTCGCGTAGACCGCGAGCATGTCCTCGACGTCCGCGCGACCGACGCCGATGGCCGTGTCGACGACCGCAGCGCACTGCAGCACCCCGGGATTGTCGTCGCCGACCTCCCACCCCTCGCGCTCGATCGCAGCGCGCACGATGGCGATCGCCTCGTCGGAGGGGCGCTGCTCGACGCGCGACACGGCGCGGTGCGCGTCGCGCACGACGACGTCGATCGGCAGGGTGTCGTCGTCGATGGCCTCGAGCAGCTCGCCGACCGCGGCGAGCGACAGGCGACCACCCTCGACGAGCGCGCGGATGAGGCGGAGCCTCGCGACATGCGTCTCGTCGTACGTCGTGCTGTTGACGGATTCGCGCACGCCGGGGTGGAGCAGGCCCTCGCGCACGTAGAACTTCACGAGCGCGACGCTGACGCCTGCGGCGGCACTGACCTCTCGCACGTGCATCGCAGCACCTCCCCCACCTGACAGCGAGCCGGCGGTGTCGGTCGGGTGGCCTCTCCTCGTCCGCGGCGGATGCAGCCTACTCCCAGGCGGTCGTGCCTGTCGAAGGATTCTCGACAATGTCGAGCATTGCTCGCTCGAACCCGTCCCCCACCTCGAGCACGACACGGTGTCGCGCGTCCGTCTCGTCCTGCCAGGCGCCGTCGACCATCTCGAGCGTCGCGCGCGTGCGTCCGCGCTCGGGTCCGTCGGTGCAGTCGACCGTCACGGTCGCGAGCGGCGAGCGCGTGGTCTGCACGAGACCCGTGGCGATGCCCAGCGCGACGGCGTCGTGGTTGACGGCGGCACGCTCGCCGAGGATCGGCTCGTAGAAGTCCATGTAGGCGTCGAGCATCGCCGCGAGCCGCCGTCCGAGCGCGTCGCCGCCCGCGAGCCGCTGTCGCATCGCATCGGTGATGATCGAGTCCATCGTCACGTCGAGCCCGACGAGCGTGACCTCCCACGAGGCGGCGAAGACCTTCGCCGCCGCCTCGGGGTCGTGGTGGATGTTCGCCTCGGCGAACTCCGACACGTTGCCGCGACGCAGCACCGCGCCGCCCATGATCGTGACCTGGCGGATGCGCTCGGGCAGCGTGGGGTCGGCGTCGAGCGCGTGCGCGAGGTTCGTGAGCGGACCGACGGCGACGAGCTCGAGGTCCTCGACGGCGTGGCTCGATGCGACGATCGTCTCGACGGCGGTGCGCTCCGAGAGCCGCGGGGCGTAGGCGAGGTCGGCGTGGCCTCCCTGCCCGTCGGTGCCGTGCACCTGCGGCGAGTACCAGGCGTCGCGGCCGTCGTAGGGGCCCGCGGCGCCGACCGCGACGGGCACGTCGTCGCGGCCGGCGAGCGCGAGCACCTCGCTCGTGTTGCGCGCGCCCTGCACGACGTCGACGTTGCCCCACACGACGGTGCAGGCGACGAGGTCGATGGAGGAGGAGCGCGCGGCCGTGGCGATCGCGAGGGCGTCGTCGATGCCCGTGTCGACGTCGAGGATGATGCTGGTCACGCTGCGAGCCTAGGTCGCTCGCCATGTCGGTGGTGCCACGCAGGATGGGGCGACCGACTCGAGGAGGAGCCATGTCCGAGCCCACGACCACCGATGACGCATCCGCCGGGTCCCCGCACCACGCCATCGACTACGTCGAGCTGTCGGCGCGCGACCTGCCGGCCGCGCGCGCGTTCTACGAGCAGGCGTTCGACTGGACGTTCGTCGAGTACGGCCCCGACTACGTCGGAATCCAGGGCGACGGTCGCGAGCAGGGCGGCATCGCCGTGGGCGCTGCCCCGCCGCTCGTGCAGCTGTACTCCGACGACCTCGACGCGACCCTCGCGGCCGTGCGCGCGGCGGGCGGCACGATCACGGTCGAGCCGTTCGACTTCCCCGGCGGTCGCCGGTTCGCGTTCGTCGACCCCGCAGGCAACCAGCTCGGCGTCTGGACGGCCGCGTCGGAGTGAGGCGGCCGCGCGGCTGCGAGCGTCGCGTCAGCGCTCCCGCGCTCGCTCCCCGAGGTGCGGGCGCAGCGAGCCAGGCAGAGCGGCCCGGCTACTGACCGTCGCTCGCGCGGCAGAGGCAGAAGGGGTGTCCTGCCGGGTCGAGGAAGACGCGGAAGCCGCCGTCGGTCGAGGGCTGGTGCTCGTGCAGCGTCGCGCCGAGCGCGAGCACCAGCGGCTCCGCGGCGGCGATGTCGTCGACGTTCACGTCGATGTGCATCTGCTGCGGGTGCTCCTGCCCCGGCCACTCGGGTGCGCGGAAGCCGTCCGCGCGCTGGAAGCACAGCGGCGGCCATCCCTGCGAGTACGCCTCGGCCCATGACCCGTCGTCGTCGGCGGTGTGCTCCCACCCGAGGAGCTCGGCGTAGAAGGCGGCGAGCGCTCCGGGATCGGGGCAGTCGACGACGACGATGGGGGTGCGTGCGATGGCCATGCCGTGACGCTAGCCCCGGCATCCGACATCCACGAGGGGCTTGCCGCCGCCGCGGCTCAGGGCAGGAGCGGCGCCGCGAGCGGGAAGAGCCAGATGAGGTCGGGGTTGCGACCGACCACGATCGCGAGGAACACGACGACGTCGAACAGCAGGTGCACCGTGACGACGTAGAGCAGGTTGCGCTTCGACAGGTTGAAGATGAGGCCCTGGATGAGCGCGAACGGGATCGTGAGCAGCGGCCCCCACGACTGGTAGCCGAGCTCCCACAGGAACGACACGAAGATCGTCGCCTGCAGCACGTTGGCGATCCAGAGCGGGAAGTGGCGCAGCAGCAGCGTGAAGACGATGCAGATGAAGAACAGCTCGTCCCACAGGCCCACGGCGTTGACGCCGAGGAAGAAGCGGCCCACCTCGCCGCCGTCGGCGAGCTCGGGCCAGTTCAGGTAGACGCCGGAGCCGAGGAAGTAGAAGGGGAGGATCAGGTACGCGGCGACGATCACGACGCCGACGTACGTCCACTGCGCGCGCGTCCATCGCCCACCCCGCCACGGGAAGGCGATCGACCGCTCCTTGTAGACGTACCGCGTCACGACGAACGGGATGACGAGGGCCAGGCCGAGCACGATCGTGAACCGCGCGACGCCCGCCCACGACACGTCGGCCTTGAGCTCGACGAGGCTGATGACGGTGAGGCTCGCGGCGATGACCGCGAGGTCGGCGCCGAGGCGTCGCGAGAGTCCGGCGCGATCGGTGAGGACGCCGCCGACGACGCCGGAGAGCAGGATGACGTAGCCGGGGATCGTCTCGAGGAACCCGAAGAGCACGACCGCCGACAGCGACACGAGCGCCGCGGGCACCATGGCCAGTGGATGCGTCGCGGCGGGGTCGGGCTGCGCTGCCCGAGCGCTCGCCTGCGCCGACGAGGGCTGCGGCTCGGTGGCCTCGGACGCGGTCACGGCCCCAGCCTACGGGCGAGGCCCCGACGCCCGTGAGGGGCGGCGGGGCCTCGGCAGACGGTGGTAGGGGTCAGCGGGCGAGCGCGTCGAGCGCCTCGCCGATCGGCGTCGCGCCCGTGTTCACCTCGACGATCGCCTTCGTGAGCGCGGGTCGCTCGAGCACGGCTGCGATGAGCGCCGCGACGTCGGCGCGCGCGATCGTGTCGGGCTCGACCGACGCATCCAGCTGCTTGACCTCGACGGCGCCCGTGGGCGCATCGAGCGTGAGGCCGCTGGGGCGCAGGATGACCCAGTCGAGGCCCGACGCCTCGATGGCGGCATCGGCGTCGGTCTTGGCGTCGGCGTAGGCGCGGAACGACGAGTCGTCGGGGACGCCGTGGTCGGGCCCCGCGCCGAAGTACGACACCATCACGTAGCGCGTGGCGCCTGCGGTCTGCGCCGCCTCGACCGTGCGGATGGCGGCGTCGCGGTCGACCGCGAGCGTGCGCTCGGGCGAGCCGCCGCCTGCACCTGCCGACCAGACGACGGCATCCGAGCCCTCGAACAGGCCCGTGAGCGCCGCGACGTCGAGCGACTCGACGTCGGCGACGACGGGCGTCGCGCCCAGGGCGGCGACGTCGTCGGCGTGGTCGGGATTGCGGATGATCGAGCGCACCTCGTGGCCCGCCTCGACGAGCAGGGGCGCCGCGAGCAGCGCCACCTTGCCGTGGCCTCCGATGATCGTGATCTGCATCATGCTCCCTTCTTGAGCAGCGGCAGCACGTCCTCGGCGAACTGGTCGAGGAAGCGCTGCTGGTCATGGCCCGGTCCGTGGAAGACCAGGTGGGTGAAGCCGAGGTCGACGTAGTGCTGGATGGCAGCGGCCGTCTCCTCGGGGTCGGACGAGACGATCCAGCGCTTCGCGACCTGCTCGATGGGCAGCTCGTCGGCGAGACGCTGCATCTCGGTGGGCGAGTGCACCGACTGCTTCTGGTCGGGCGTCAACGACAGCGCCGCCCAGAAGCGCGTGTTCTCGAGGGCGCGCTCGGGATCTCGGTCGTACGAGACCTTGATCTCGATCATGCGGTCGACGTCCGCATCCGTGCGGTCGGCCTTCGCGATCCCCTCCTCGAGGTTGGGGATGATCGTCTCCTGGTAGTACGCGTCGCCCTTGCCGGAGGTGCAGATGTGGCCGTCGCCGACGCGGCCGGCGTAGCGCGTCGTGGCGGGGCCGCCGCCGGCGACGTAGATCGGGATGGGCTCGTGCGGCTTGTCGTAGATGGTCGCGCCGTCGGTGGAGTAGTGCTCGCCCTCGAAGGTGACGAGATCCTCCTTCCACAGCTGGCGGATGAGGCGCACGGCCTCGCGCAGTCGTGCGAAGCGCTCGGGGCCGTCGGGGAACTCGACGCCGATCGCATGCTCGTTGAGCGCCTCTCCCGTGCCGACGCCGAGGATGAAGCGGCCGGGATGCACCTGGCCGAGCGTGCCGAACGCCTGCGCGATGACGGCCGGGTGGTAGCGCAGCGTGGGCGTGAGCACCGAGGTGCCGAGCACGATGCGGCTCGTGCGCTCGGCGGCCATGCCCAGCCACGTGAGCGCGTTCGGGGCGTGACCGCCCTCGTGCCGCCAGGGCTGCAGGTGGTCGGAGATGAAGGCCGAGTCGAACCCGACGCGCTCGGCCTCGACCACGAGGTCGAGGAGCTCGGCGGGCGTGAACTGCTCGGCGCTGGCCTTGTATCCGTAGCGCATGCTCCCCATGCTGCACCCTCTCCGTCGTGCTCGGTCGGGTCGGCCGCCTGCCTGTCGCACGATGCGCGCGCGTGCTATCGCCGCCCTCCCCAGGTGCAACGAGCGGCGCGGGTGGGCATTCCGCGGCAGGTGGGCACGCCCGTCGATCGGCCACTTCCTGCGGTGACTGGTCGCGAATGGTCGCTGACTGGTCGCGAATGGTCGATGACTGGTCACGAATGGTCGCTGACTGGTCGCGAATGGTCGCTGACTGGTCACGAATGGTCGATGACTGGTCGCAGTTGGCAGCCAAGGGCGACCAGTCGACAGCCAGGTGCGACCAGCGTCGCGCTCCCGGCGGGCCCCGAGGGGTCAGGCGCGCGGCCAGGCCTCGACGACGCGGGCGAGGAGGGTGGCGAGCTGCCGGCGCTCGGCCTCGTCGAGCGGGGCGAGCGCCTCGGCGACGGGCGCCGCCCGGCGTTCGCGGTGCTCGTCGGCGTGGCCGCGCCCCCTCGACGTCACGACGATGCGCGTGCGCCGCGCATCCGAGGGATCGGGCTCGCGCCGCACGAGCCCCTCGTGCTGCAGCATCTGCACGACGCGGGATGCGCGCGGCTGGTCGATGCCGATCGCGGCGCCGAGGTCGGTGATCGACATGGGCTCGTCGGACGCTGCCAGCACCGCGAGCGCGCGGTGCACGGCCATCATGCGGCCGCGGCCGCCGGGTCCGCGGCCGTGCGGACCCGGACCGCGATGCTCGCCGTCGCCGGACTCGGCATCGTGCGGGCCGCCCTGCGGCCAGCCACCGCGACCTCCACGACCGAGCGGGCCGGGGCCGTCGGCCTCGCCCCCTCCCGGCCCTCGCCCGCGCCCAGCGGGACCGCGCATCCACGGCCCGCCGGGTCCCGCAAGGCCTCGGCCGCGGCGCAGCATCGCGAGCGCGTCGAGCGCATCGGCGACGGCTGCGACGGATTCGTCGGATGCGGGGTCTTGACGTGACGGGCACATGCATGTCATCCTACATATGCATGCACTTCGACATGCATTGCGATGCGACAGGAACGACCACCGCATCCGCCCCTCGATCCCCACGGACCCGAGCCGCGGACGTCCGGTCCGACGCCACCCAGGCGCCCGGCATCGCCCCTGACCTGAAGGAGCCACCTTGAGCACCCACGACATCCAGAACGAGTCCACGCCCGAGCCGCGCGACGAGCGCAGCTGCGAGCACACCCACGACGGCCACCCGCATGGCGAGCATCCGCACCGCGGACGCGAGCACCGCGGCCACGGCCGCACGGGCTTCGGCCCCCGCCGGCACGAGGGCTTCGGCCCCCGTCGCCACGGCTTCGGCCCCGACCGCACCGACGACGGCGAGCGCGACGAGCGCCGCCCCGTCGGGCGCGGCATGCACCCCGGCCGCGCGTTCGGCCGGCCCATCGGGCACGGCGGCCGGGGCTTCGGCCCGGGTCCGTTCGGCCGGGGTCCATTCGGCCAGGGCTTCGGCCCCGGTCGCGAGACCGAGGGCGAGCACGGCGAGCGGATGCGCGACGAGCGCACCGAGCACCGCGGAGCCCGCGGCCGTCAGCGCCGGCTCGACCGCCGCATCCTGCGCACCGCGCGCATCGTGGCGTTCGCCGAGCACCGCTCGGGCCGCGAGGCCGTCGAGCGCACGATGGCGGCGAGCGTGAGCCACGCCGACCACGAGGCGACGATGCGCACCCTGCGCACCATCGCCCGAGCGGTGCGCGCCGAGCACCTGCCCGAGCGCGGCCACAGCCGACGCCACCAGGGCTGACCCATCCAGCACGAAGGGCCGCACCGCGAGGTGCGGCCCTTCGTCATGCACGAGGGAACGTGCGCGGATCCGGGTCCTCGCGACGCTGAGCGCCGCATGTCCCTGACGTCGCGCACGTTCGTCAGACTGAGCGCATGGACCCTGCGCCGATCACGAGCATCGAGCTGCTGCTCGACGCCGACGCCGAGGCCGCCGTGCGCGCGGAGTGGGATGCGCTGGCCGCGGCCGGGCTGTCGAGCATGGCGCCGCACGCGTCGCCGTCGAATCGACCACACGTCACGCTGCTCGCCCGTCGCGGCGGCGTCGCGCATCCGCTCGCCCTGCCCGACGACGCGCTGCCGGTGCCGCTCGTGCTCGGCGCGCCGCTGCTCTTCGGCGACGGCGACCGGCGCGTGCTCGTGCGGTCGGTCGTGCCGTCGGCGGCGCTGCTCGCGCTGCACGCGACCGTGCGGGATGCCGCGGGCGCGGGCGACGACGTCGACCACATGGCGCCGGGCACCTGGACGCCGCACGTCACCCTCGCGCGACGCACGCGGCTCGCGGACCTCGAGCGCGCGCTGCCGCTCGTCGGCGCCGAGATCGCGTGCGAGGGCGTGGCGCTGCGCCGATGGGATGCCGGCACGCGCACGGTGACGGCGCTCTCGTAGCGGCGCAAGTCCGCGCGCGACGGGGCTCGATCGGTCCAGCTCTGGACCGGTCACGGCGGCCGCAGCTCGATTGGTCCAGTTCTGGACCAATCACGGCGACCGCAGCTCGATTGGTCCAGTTCTGGACCAATCGCCCGGGGCGGACCTACCGGAAGAGACCAATCGCCGCACGAAGTGGCCAATGACCGCAGGAAGTGGCCGCTCGCGCGCAGGCGCTGGCCCGCCGCCCCCGAGGCGCGGCGGCACTCCCGCTCAGTCCTCCCGCGGCGCCGGGGGCACCGGCGTGAGGTGGAACGACGCGAACGAGCGGCTCGCCGTCGGACCGCGCTGGCCCTGGTAGCGATTCTTGTTGTCGCCGGTGCCGTAGGGGTGCTCCGACGGGCTCGTCAGCTGGAAGTAGCAGATCTGCCCGATCTTCATGCCGGGCCACAGCTTCACGGGCAGCGTCGACACGTTCGCCAGCTCGAGCGTCACGTGGCCCGAGAATCCGGGGTCGATGAAGCCCGCGGTCGAGTGCGTGAGCAGTCCGAGTCGGCCGAGCGACGACTTGCCCTCGAGCCTGGCGGCGACGTCGGCCGGCAGCGAGACGCGCTCGAACGTGGCGCCCAGCACGAACTCGCCGGGATGCAGGATGAACGCCTCCCCGTCGGGGGTGTCGACGAGCCGGGTGAGCTCGGGCTGGTCGATCGACGGATCGATGAACGGGTACCGGTGGTTGTCGAACAGGCGGAACTGCCGATCGAGCCGCACGTCGACGCTCGAGGGCTGCACCATCGACGGGTCGAACGGGTCGAGGCCCAGGTCGCCGGAGTCCAGACGGGCACGGATGTCGCGGTCGCTGAGCAGCACGGGTCGAGCCTATGCCGTGGCGCGCCCCGCATCCGAGCCGCCGACTGGTCGCTCGTGGTGGGGAATGGTCGCTCGTGGCAACCACTGGTGACCACTCGATCCCCACGAGCGACCAGTCGGCACCACCGATGACCGGTCACGGGATTGACGCCCGGGCGTCGAGCGCGGATGGTGGGTGCAGGAGGTCGCCATGCCCGCATCCGTGCCCGGCAGTCCCGCGCCGAGGAGCCCGGGGCTCGCGCTGCTCGTCGAGCAGGTCGCTCGCGTCGTCGCGCGCGCTCGGGCGCAGCAGGGCGACGCAGCGGTGCAGGGGCGCGTCGACGAGGCGATCTCGCCCGAGGATGCGGCGACGGCCGCCCGCGTGCTGCGCACGCTCGGCCGCGAGCTCGGCGAGACGCCGCTCGACCTCGGCGCGCTCGATGCGCGCCTGCGGTCGATCGCCGGCGACGCCGCCGGCACCGGCGATGCTGCGACGGGCGAGACGCCCGTCGCCGAGCAGCCGAAGCCCGGCCGCCCCGTGCCGCCCACGGGCCTGCGGTCGGCAATGCGCGGTCGCCGCGGCTGAGGATCCCGACGCCGCGACGAGAGGTCAGCGCTTCGACGCCCAGACGCCGCGCGCGATCGAGAAGACGCCGTACGCACCGAGGCCCAACCCCACGACGAGCAGCACCACCACGCCGAACGGCAGCTGCTGCAGCGACTTCAGCGCATCGTCGAGCCCACCTGCCTGCGACGGGTCGTGCGCGAACGCCGCGGCGACGAACAGCACGCCGACGACAGCGATCGCGACGCCCTTCGCGACGTAGCCCACGACGCCGAGCGCCGAGGCAGCCCGGCGAGCCGACGGCGGCGGCGAGATGTGCTTCTCGAACGATCGACGCACGCCCTGCACGACGAAGGCGACGCCGATCGCGAGGATGCCGACGCCGACGATGCCGACGAGCACCTGCCCGAACGGCTGCGCCATGAGCTGCCCCGTCGCCGACTGCGCCTGCTGGTCGCCGTCGCTGCCGCCGCCGAGCGCCGTGCGGATGCCCGTGACCGCGACCGCCGCATAGGCGATGGCCTTGCCGATGCCCTTCGCGAGGGCCTTCGCTCCGTCGCTCGCCCGGTGCGCGATGCCCTCGAGCACCGCGAAGACCGCGAGCGCCAGCATCGCGATCGCGACGCCCCAGAGGGCCGCGACGCCGAACGGCGTCGCTGCGATCGCCTGCATCGCGCCGCCCTGATCGGCCGACCCTCCGCCGGCCCCGGCGGCGACGGCCACGACGATGCCGGCGAGCGCGAGGTGCACGACGCCGTTCGCGACGTGCCCGACGCGGGCTCCGACGCGCATCCCCCTGCTCCGCTCGAGTCGGGATGCGTGCCGCTCGGCATCGCCTGCCGCACCCTTCGCAGCATCGGAGGCGCGGCGTACGTCATGTCGATCGACCATGCGAACGACGCTAGCCAGCCCACGCCGGATGCGGCGAGGGGTGGCGCCGCCGCTCGCGCACGCGTATCGCATCGGTGCCGCCTGATGCTCACAGCACGTCCAGGCAAGCGCCAGCGAGCGTCCAGCGGCACCTTCCTACGGTGGAGACAGTCCCACCGCTCGAAGAGAGGCTCCTCCATGCCCGCGCGCCGCGCTCCCCTGCTCGCCACCATCGTCGCCGCCGCGGCGCTCGGCCTCACCGCCTGCATCCCGTCGCCGCCCGCGGCACCGGCGGAGACGTCGCCTGCGACGACGGCCCCCGAGACGAGCGCGGCCCCCTCCGAGACCGAGGAGGCGGAGGAGCAGCCCGCGTCGGCCCCTGGCGAGGCCGCCGCCCCGGGCTCGGAGTTCGCGTTCGGCGAGTACGCGACCGTCGAGCTGCTGAACATCGACGACGAGCCGCAGCTCGTGGAGATGACGGTGACGGGCGTGCGCACCGGCTCGGTCGCCGACTTCGAGGCCGCGGGCCTCGACCAGGAGTTCCTCGACCAGCTCGAGGGCTACACGCCGCTGTACGTCGACGTCGAGGTGCGCCAGGTCGCGCCGATGACGGCCGCGCTCGAGTACGAGTCGGTGTACATCGACTTCGGCGGCCTCGACCAGGCCGACCGCGCCCTGCAGGACATCTCGATCTTCGGCTCCTTCGAGCCCTGCGACACGGCCTCGATCGATCCCGACTTCGACTCCGGCACGCCGCACACGACGTGCTTCATCGTCGGCACGGCGGGCGGCGACGAGCTGGCCGGCGTCAGCTACGCCCCGTACGACACGGTCTACGACGACTACGACGGCGAGCCGCTCGTCTGGCGTCCGTAGTCCGGTGCAGCACGAAGGGGTCGCCCGCGAGGGCGACCCCTTCGTCGTGTCCGGCTGGCCCCGGGACACGTGCGGCGGATCGGATGCCCCCATGCAGCCGATCCGCCGCGCTCACGCGGCGCGACGAGCGCGCCACAGGCTCAGCGCGTCTGGCCGGTGTGCTGCCCCTCGGAGATCTCCTCGATCGTCTTCGCGTTGAACGCGGGCAGGTCGTCGGGGGTGCGGCTCGACGTGAGTCCCTGGTCGACGACGACCTCCTCGTCGACCCACTCGGCGCCGGCGTTGATCAGATCGGTGCGCAGGCTGGGGAAGCTCGTCATGCGGCGGCCCCGCACGGCGTCGGCCTCCGTGAGGATCCAGGCGCCGTGGCAGATGACCGAGACCGGCTTGTGCTGGTCGAAGAACGCGCCCGCGAACGCGACGGATGCGGCGTCGAGCCGCAGGTGGTCGGCGTTGCCGGTGCCGCCGGGCAGCACGAGCGCGTCGAAGTCGGCGGCGTCGGCGGCCGATGCGGCGAGGTCGACGGTCTGCACGTGACCGTTCTTGCCCTCGACGGATCCCTCCTTGGGGCTCACGAGCGTCGCCGTCGCGCCCTCGCCGGTCACGGCGTCCCAGGGGCTCGTGAGCTCCGAGTCCTCGAAGCCGTCGGTGAGCAGGAACGCGACCTTCTTGCCGTCGAGCTGCGCCATGGTGTGCCTCCAGATGATTCGGTGATGTGCGGTGCCTCCACGCTAGGAACGGGCGGAGGTGGTTCGCGCGGCCTTGACACCGGTTCGCTCTCGGCGATGCGGTGGGCCACGCTGCGACGGCGTCGGCTGGCACGGCGCCGACCCCGTGCGCTAGCATTCCTGAACGAACGGTCAGGAATTCGCGACCCCGCGCATCCGGCCCCGATTCGTCGAGGAGGACGGATGCCCGAGGCGTACCTCGTGGGTGGCGTGCGCACGCCGGTCGGCCGCTACGGCGGGGCCCTCGCATCCGTGCGGCCCGACGACCTCGCGGCCCTCGTCGTGGGCGAGGCCGTGCGGCGCGCGGGCATCGACGGCTCGGCGGTCGACGAGGTCATCCTCGGCGCCGCGAACCAGGCGGGCGAGGACAACCGCAACGTCGCGCGCATGGCCGTGCTGCTCGCGGGGCTGCCCGACGACGTGCCCGGCATCACCGTCAACCGCCTGTGCGCCTCCGGCATGTCGGCCATCCAGCTCGCGTCGCAGGCGATCCGCGCCGGCGACGCCGACCTCGTCGTCGCGGGCGGCGTCGAGTCGATGACCCGCGCGCCGTGGGTGCAGGCGAAGCCCGAGCGGGCATGGGCGAAGCCCGGCGACGCGTTCGACACGTCGATCGGCTGGCGCTTCACGAACCCGCGGCTCGCAGCGCGGGACAAGGCCGTCTTCACGATGCCCGAGACGGCCGAGGAGGTCGCGCGCGTCGACGGCATCACGCGTGCGGACGCGGATGCGTTCGCCGTGCGCTCGCACGAGCGGGCGATCGCCGCGATCGACGCCAGCCGGTTCGCCGACGAGATCGTGGCGGTGCCGACGAAGGCGGGCGACGTGTCGGTCGACGAGGGTCCGCGCCGCGACACGTCGGTCGAGACGCTCGCGGGACTGCGCCCCGTCGTCGCGGGCGGCTCGGTCGTGACGGCGGGCAACGCGTCGTCGCTCAACGACGGCGCCTCGGCGATCGTCGTCGCGAGCGCCGAGGCCATCGAGCGCTACGGGCTCACGCCGCGCGCCCGCATCGTCTCGGCCGTGAGCGCCGCGCTCGAGCCCGAGATCATGGGCCTCGGCCCCGTGCCCGCCACCAGGAAGGCGCTCGAGCGCGCCGGGCTGACGATCGGCGACATCGGCGCCGTCGAGCTCAACGAGGCGTTCGCGTCGCAGGGCCTCGCGTGCATCCGTCGTCTGGGGCTCGACGAGTCGATCGTGAACGCCGACGGCGGTGCGATCGCGCTCGGGCATCCCCTCGGCTCGTCGGGCTGCCGCATCGTCGTGACGCTGCTCGGCCGCATGGAGCGCGAGGGCGTCGACCGCGGCCTCGCCACGATGTGCGTCGGCGTCGGCCAGGGCACGGCGATGATCCTGGAGCGGGTGCGATGACCGCCGGCGCCCTGCGCGTCGAGCGCCACGACGCCTACGTGCTCGCGACCCTCGACCGGCCCGAGCGGCGCAACGCCATCGACCAGGCCACGATCGACGACCTGCACGCGCTGTGCGCCGAGCTCGAGGCGAGCCCTGCGCCGCTCGTCCTCGCCGGCGCCGGCGGCGTCTTCGCGGGCGGCGCCGACATCGCGCAGCTGCGCGACCGGCGCGCCGACGACGCGCTGCGCGGCATCAACGCCACCGCGTTCGCGCGCGTGCACGCGCTGCCCATGCCGGTCATCGCGGCGCTCGAGGGCTTCGCGCTCGGCGGCGGCGCCGAGCTGGCCTTCGCCGCCGACATCCGCTTCGCCTCCCCCACGCTGCGGCTCGGCAACCCCGAGCCCGGCCTCGGCATCCTGGCCGCCGCGGGCGCGACGTGGCGCCTGCCCGAGATCGCAGGCCACGGCGTCGCCGCCGACCTGCTGCTCACCGCGCGCATCGTGGATGCCGACGAGGCGCTGCGGCTCGGCATCGTGTCGCGCGTCGTCGACGACCCGCTCGCCGAGGCCATCGCGGCCGCCGAGCAGATCGCGAGCCTCGACGCGCTCGCGATCCAGGCCACGAAGCGCGCCCTCGCGGCGCCGCGCGCCGAGCATCCCCGCATCGACTGCGAGGAGCAGGCCGTGCTGTTCGAGAGCCCCGAGAAGGAGCGACGGATGACCGAGTTCCTCGAGCGGAAGGCGCGGCGATGAGCCGGGTCCCCGCGCGCGTCGGCGTGCTCGGCGGCGGACGCATGGGAGCGGGCATCGCGCACGCGTTCGTGCTCGCCGGCGCCGAGGTCACGGTCGTCGAGCGCGATGCGGATGCGGCTGCCGGCGCCCGCGAGCGCGTGGAGCAGGCGATCGACGGCTCGCTCGCGCGCGGCCTCGACGCCGACCGCGGCGCGCTCGCCGCCGCGCTGACGACCGCGACCGACGCAGCCGCGTTCGCAGGCTGCGGCCTCGTGATCGAGGCCGTGCCCGAGGATCCGACGCTCAAGGCGGCGGCCCTCGCCCGCGCCGAGGCGGCGATCGACGAGTCTGCCGTGCTCGCCACGAACACGTCGTCGATCGGCATCGCCTCGCTCGCCGAGCCCCTCGCGCGTCCGCACCGCTTCGTGGGTCTGCACTTCTTCAACCCCGTGCCCGCGTCGCGTCTCGTCGAGGTCGTCGTCGGCGACGCGACCGACGCCGACGTCGTGACCGCAGCCCAGGCCTGGGTCGAGGCGCTCGGCAAGGCCGCGGTCACGGTGCGCGACTCCCCCGGGTTCGCCTCCAGCCGCCTCGGCGTCATGCTGGGCCTCGAGGCCATCCGCATGCTCGAGGAGGGCGTCGCGTCGGCCGCCGACATCGATGCCGCCATGGAGCTGGGCTACCGCCACCCCATGGGCCCGCTGCAGACGACCGACGTCGTCGGGCTCGACGTGCGCCTCGGCATCGCCGAGCAGCTCGAGGCCGAGCTCGGCCCGCGCTTCGCGCCGCCCGCGCTGCTGCGGCGGATGGTCGCCGAGGGGCGACTGGGCCGCAAGAGCGGCAGCGGCTTCTACGACTACGACTGACGGCCGCTCGCGGCCGAGGACCACTGGAAGGACGACGATGACCGAGGTGCTGCCCAGCTACGTGGCCGACGCATGGTGGACGCCCGCAGACGCGAGCGACGCCACCGTCGTGCGCGACGCATCCACCGGCGAGGTCGTGACGCACGTCTCGAGCGCCGGCATCGACCTCGCGGGTGCGCTCGAGCACGCCCGAACCGTCGGCCAGGCGAGCCTGGCGCCGCTCACGTTCCACCAGCGCGCCATGCTGCTGAAGCAGATGGCGCTCGCGCTCACCGAGCGCAAGGACGAGCTGTACGCGCTCTCGGCGCGCACGGGCGCGACGAAGGCCGACACGTGGGTCGACGTCGACGGCGGCATCGGCGTGCTCTTCACCTACTCGTCGAAGGGGCGTCGCGAGATGCCGCAGTCGACCGTCTACCTCGACGGCCCCGTCGAGCCGCTGTCGAAGGACGGCTCGTTCCTCGGCCGTCACATCGCCACGACGCTGCCGGGCGTCGCCGTGCAGGTCAACGCGTTCAACTTCCCCGTGTGGGGCTCGCTCGAGAAGCTCGCACCCGCGTTCCTCGCCGGCATGCCCACCGTCGTCAAGCCCGCGACGCCCACGGGCTACGTCGCGGAGCACATGGTGCGGATCCTCGTCGAGTCGGGCCTGCTGCCCGCGGGCACGGTGCAGCTCGTGTCGGGCTCGGCGCGCGACCTCATGGACCACCTGCGCCTGGGCGACCTCGTGGGCTTCACGGGCTCCGCATCCACGGCGGAGCGCCTCCGCTCGCATGCGACCGTGCAGACCGGCGGCGTGCGCTTCACGAGCGAGACCGACTCGATCAACGCGTCGGTGCTGGGGCCGGATGCGACGCCCGAGACACCCGAGTTCGCCGCCTACGTGCGCGGCCTCGTCGCCGAGATGACCGCGAAGGCCGGTCAGAAGTGCACCGCCATCCGTCGCGCGATCGTGCCGGCGGCGCAGGTGGATGCGGTCGTCGCCGCCGTGCGCGAGCGCATCGCCGACAAGGTCGTCGTGGGCGACCCGCGCGCCGAGGGCGTGACGATGGGCGCGCTCGCCTCGACCGAGCAGCGCGACGAGGTGCTGCGACAGGTCGCCCGGCTCGTGGCTGCGGGCGGCGAGCTCGTGATCGGCGGGATCGACGCCCCCGAGGTGCGGCTCGCCGACGGCTCGACGGGACCGGCGCCCGACGGTGCGTTCGCCTCCCCGATGCTGCTGCGCTTCGCCGACGCCGAGGCGGATGCGCTGCACGAGGTCGAGGCGTTCGGCCCGGTCTCGTCGATCGTCGGCTACGCCGACGCCGACGACGCCGCCCGGCTCGTCGCCCGCGGTGGCGGCTCGCTCGTGACGAGCGTCGCGAGCCACGACCCCGCGTTCGTCTCGACGCTCACGCGCCGCATCGCATCCTCGAACGGCCGCGTGCTGCTGCTGGACCGCGACGACGCCCGCGCCTCGACCGGTCACGGATCGCCGCTGCCGATGCTGCTGCACGGCGGCCCCGGCCGCGCGGGTGGCGGCGAGGAGCTCGGCGGCATCCGCGCCGTGCTGCACCACATGCAGCGCACGGCCATCCAGGGATCCCCCGCCATGCTCACGGCGCTCACGGGCGTGTGGCACGCGGGCGCTCCGGCGACGTCGGGCGGCACGCATCCGTTCCGCAAGTCGCTCGCCGAGCTGCGCATCGGCGATCAGGTCGTCTCGCCGTCCCGCGAGGTGACGCTCGACGACATCGAGACGTTCGCGGCGTTCACGGGCGACACGTTCTACGCGCACATGGATCAGGCCTCGGCCGAGGCGAACCCGTTCTTCCCCGGCCGCGTCGCGCACGGCTACCTGCTGGTGTCGTTCGCCGCCGGCCTCTTCGTCGAGCCGGCGCCGGGCCCGGTGCTCGCGAACACGGGCCTCGAGCACCTGCGCTTCGTGACGCCCGTCTCGCCGGGCGACTCCATCCGCGTCGAGCTGACGGCGAAGCAGATCACGCCGCGCGAGACCGACGAGTACGGCGAGGTGCGGTGGGATGCGCGCCTGCTGAACCAGCACGACGAGGTCGTGGCGCAGTACGACGTGCTGACGTACGTGCAGAAGGAGCAGGGCTCGGAGGTCGTGGCGGCCTGAGCCCACGACGACGCCGGGCGACGCCGGCCCGGGTCGTGCTCAGCGCGTCGGCGGCGCCCCGAGCGCCTGCTGGATGCGCTCGAGCGCCTTCGCCGCGTAGCCCTGCCACATGCGGGCGATGATGGGGGCGGCGACGCGGCCCAGCACGTTGCGGGGGCGCAGCCGCCATCGCCACGTCACGCGCGTGCCGCCGGCGACGGGCGCGAACGTCCACTCGCCCAGCACGCCCGTGAACAGCGCCGCGAACGGGCCCGTGAGGTCGCTCATCGCGTAGGTCGTGGCGCCCGGTGCGTCGACGGTGCGCACGGTCTCGACCATCGTGCCGCCGTCGGCGAGCACGATGCGACGCGACTGCCCCACCTCGCTGCCCCAGCGTCCCGTGCCGGTCAGGGTGACCGTGTCGTCGATCGCGGGCAGCAGCAGGTGCCCACGGTCGAAGAACCCCGTGAGGCGATCGCCGAGCACGCGGTCGAACGCCACGTCGATGGGTGCGGCGACCTCGATCGAGCGCTCCATCAGCGGTGGATCCGTCGGCGCCAGTCGTCGGGCACGCGGCCCTCGGGACCCGGCGAGGGCTGCGACTCGGGGCGCGCGGTGGGCGGAGCGAGCTCGAGGCCGTCGACCGACTCCTCGGGATCGAAGCTCCAGCCCCAGTCCTCGCCCGGCTCGAACGACTGCATCACGCGGTGGCCCGTGGCATTCCAGTGCGCCGTCGCGTGCTGGCCGGGCGACGAGTCGCAGCAGCCCACGTGGCCGCACGCGGCGCAGCGGCGCAGATGCACCCACCAGCCGCCGACGTCGTCGCACTCCGCGCAGCCGGTGCCGCTCGGCGGCACCGCCGCATCCACGTCTCCTGCATGCAGCTCGGCCATGTCGTGAGCGTACGCCCGTGCGGCCGAGCGGCGGCAGACGCGCGCGAACGACGACGCCCCGGACACGAGGTCCGGGGCGCCGCGATGCGATGCGAGGCGTCAGCCCTCGACGGGCGTCTCCGCCTCCGGCTCGGGCGACTCGACGACCTCGGTCGGGGCCTCGGCCGGGACCTCGGTCACGGGTGCCGCCGCCGGCACCTCGCTCGCGATGGGGGCCTGCAGCGACTCCTCGGCAGCGTCGGCACCGCTCGAGACCAGGCCGCCGCGTGCACTGAAGCCCGCGTCGAGACCGACGGGCGGGAAGAGGAACTCGACGTCCGTCTCCAGCGGCACGATGGCGGTCTCGGTCGCGCAGCCGGGACCGGGCTCGTACGACGCGATGACGTTCAGCCCCGTGATGTCGATGCTCGGCGGGAATCCGCCGAGCGGATTGGCGTAGGAGCCAGGGAACGGCGCGGTGAGGGCGGCGAGCTGGGCCTGGTACTGCGCCTCGATGTCCTCGTCCACGCCGAAGAAGCGCAGTCGGTACTCCCCGGCCTCGAAGTCGAAGGTGAGCTCGGTCGGGTACGAGACCGTCACGATCCCGGTCGCGAGCTGCTCGTCCGTCTCGCCGTCGTACACGCCGAACTCCTGGCTCTCGGTGTAGCCCGACCCGTCGAGCGAGTACGTGAGCGTGCCGGCGTCCTGCGCCGCCTGCAGGCTCGGCACGAGCGCCGCGTCGTCGGCGTCGTCCGGGACGATCGGCAGGGTGTCGACGGGGCCGCCGAAGATGTCGACCTCGAGCGTGCCCTGCGTGGCGGCGGGGAGCGCGACGGGCCACGGGGCGCGCACGCTGGGCGTGAGGTCGTAGGTCCACGAGGTCACGGCGCCGGCGAGGATGGCGTAGCCAGGCGCCGCTGCGGCCGTGACGGTGACGGAGGAGCCCGTGCGGGTCTGCGAGTAGACGACGCCCGTGGTCGTGGGGACCTGCAGCGACGGCTCGGCGGCGCACTGCACCGTCGTCGTCGGGATGCCGGGCGTCACCACGATCGCGGCAGCAGCGGGCGCCGGGGTCTGACGTGCGGGCGCGGTCGCGCACTGCGACGAGCCCGTGTCGGCCTGCGCCGATGGGGCGCCGCCGATGCCGGCCACGACGAGCGCGCCCACGATGGCGAGGGCACCCAAGCCGGTCAGCACGCTGCGACGCGCGCGGCCGCTCAGCGCCAGGGCGACGCCGGCCGCGATGACGAGGGCGGCGATGGCCACGAGGAGCAGCCAGTGCTCACCCGCGCCCGTCTGCGGGAGGACGCACAGTTCCATGGAGGCTCCATCGTCGATGTCTGGCTCGGCATCGAGCAGACGGCTCGACCTGTGGTGATCCTATGGATCGTCGAGCAAGCGCGCCAGAGGGAATCGAAGCATCCTCACCGTCGTCCCCCGGGACTCAGCACCCGAGGGGCAGGGCAGACGGGAGCTGCACCCATCCATGCCCAGCGACGCGGCGTCGCTGGGCACGGCGCGGCACGACGCCCCGGATGCTCGGGGCATCCGGGGCGTCGGCGTCGTGGCGAGCGGCTAGCGCTCGTCGGCGGGAGGCGTCGGCTCGACGACCTCCTCGTCCGAGGCCGGTGCTGCGTCGGCCTCGGACGGGGCTGCGGGCTCCTCGGTCGCGGGGGCCTCCGAGGCGGGGGCCTCGGATGCAGGCGCCTCGGATGCGGGAGCAGCCTCGGGCTGCGTGTCGAGCACGTCGTCGAGCCCCTGCAGGAGCGCGTCGGGCGCGAGGCGCGGCGCGTCGCCCGGGATCGGCTGCTGCGGCAGCACGAGCTCGATCGGCACGACGGCGGAGACGGTCTCGCAGCCCGCGCCCGGCGAGTACGACGCGAGGATGCGCAGACCCGGGTACGTGAAGGGCAGACCGTCCTCCGCCGGCACGACGAACGCGTCCGGGTACTGCGCCTCGATGGCCTCGATCTGCTCGGTCAGCTGCTCGAACAGCTCGTCGCCCGGGTTCCCGTCGAAGTCCAACAGGTAGTCGCCCCGCTCGAAGTCGTAGGAGAGCGTCGAGGGCACGGGCACCGATGCCACGGGACGCGCGAGCTCGTCACCGGTCTCGCGGTCGACGACGAGGAACTCGACGGCGAGCGCGAACTGCGATCCATCGAGCGAGTACGCGAGCAGGCCGGCGTCGGCGGCCTGCTGCAGCGCGGGCACGAGCGCGGCGTCGACGGGCGTCAGGTAGGAGCCGCCGTCGGGGGCTGCCTCGGTCGGCGTCGCCTGGGTCGAGACGGGAAGGTCGACGGGCCAGGGCGCGGCGGTCGTCGCCGTCATGTCGAACGACCACGTCGTCGTGGCACCAGCGGCGAACGCGTAGCCCGCGGCGGGCACGGCCGTGACCGTGAGGGTCGTGCCGGTGCGCGCCTGCGTGTACGAGACGCCCTGCGTCGACGGGATCTGCACCGTCGGCTCGGCCGCGCACTGCGCCGTGGCCGTCGGGATGCCGGGGGCGACGAGGGTCGCAGCGGACACCTCGTCACCCACCGGCGCCGGTGTCGTGACGCAGCTCGCCGAGCCTGCGTCGGCCTGCGCGGGAGCCGCGCCGCCGATGCCGCCGGCGACGAGCGCGCCGATGATCGCCAGCGCGCCCAGGCCAGTGAGCACGCTCCTGCGCGCCCGACCGCTCACCGCGAGGGCGATGCCGGCTGCGATGAGCACGGCGGCGACGACGCCGATGAGCAGCCAGTGCTCGGCGGCGCCGGTCTGCGGGAGGACGCACAGATCCATGGGGTTCCGTTCTCGATGTCAGTGACGGCATCGAGCGCGGAGCCCGACCTGCGTCGACCCTATGGATCGCGGCGAGCGTTCGCCACGAATCTCCGAGGGATCCTCACAGATGTCCCCCCGGCATCGCGAGACGCGACGGGAGACGGCCGACACGAGATGCGGGCGGCGCCCGCATCCCGTGCCCGGCTCAGCGACGCGCGAGGCGCGTGGCAGCGCCGAGCGCGACGAGCACGGCCCCGACGATCAGGACGAGCAGCAGCGGCTCCGCACCGGTGCGCGGCAGGGTCGTCGCGCTCGCCGCGGCGGCCTGCGACGGTGCGGGCTGCGCGGCGGCAGGCTGCGCCGCGACGGGCGTCGGCGCGGCGGCGGGCTGCTCGGACGCGGCCGGCGTACCGACCTCGGTCGGCGTCTCGGTCGTCGGCAGCTCGCCCTCCTGCGGCTCGCCGCCGGTCGTCGGCACCTCCGTGGCGGGAGGCTGCTCGGTGGGCGGCTCCTCGGACGGCGCGGGATCCGTCGGCGGGTCGACGGCCGGCACGTCGACGCCAGGCTCGCTCGGCGTCGGCTGCGACGGCGTGGGGTCCGACGGCGTCGGGTCGCTCGGCGTGGGGTCGCTCGGCGTCGGGTCCGACGGCGTCGGGTCGCTCGGCGTCGGGTCCGACGGCGTCGGGTCGCTCGGCGTCGGGTCGCTCGGGGGCGTGGACGCGGGCGGCGTCGCCATGGGGCACGCGCGCGCCGCGAACGTCCAGCTGCGACCGGTGTCGGTCGTGATGACGTACTGGCCGTCGACCGGAGCGATGCGGGTGCCGTCGGCATCCGTGTGGATGCCGCTGCCCGCCGGGAGGAGGTACGAGACGCCGTTGATCGTGTACGTCACGTCGACCGTCGAGGCGGAGTTGTCGAGCACGAACGCCGCGTCGCACGCGCCGACGTAGTCCTGGATCTGCGGAGCGACGACGCACGAGCGGGCCGCGAAGGTCCAGGTGCGACCCGTGTCGGTCGTGATGACGTACTGGCCGTCGACCGGAGCGATGCGGGTGCCGTCGGCATCCGTGTGGATGCCGCTGCCCGCCGGGACGAGGTACGAGACGCCGTTGATCGTGTACGTCACGTCGACGGTCGAGCTGCTGTTGTCGAGCACGAAGGCCGCATCGCATGCGCCGACGTAGTCCTGGATCTCGGGGTGGACGACGACGGGCTCGGAGGGAGCGGGGTCGGACGGCGTCGGGTTCGACGGCGTCGGCTCAGACGGCGTCGGGTTCGACGGCGTCGGCTCAGAGGGCGTCGGGATCGACGGCGTGGGCTCGCTCGGCGTCGGCTCCTGGGTCACGGGCGCGGCCGTGCAGATCGGGTCCTGCCCGCCCTCGCCGAAGTGCTCGTTGAATCCGTCGACCTGCACCCAGATCACGCAGTAGCCGTCGGCGGGCAGCTGCTGCTGCGCACCGCTGAAGGGGTAGTACGACTGGCCGATGTAGGCGCCGCCGGGCTGGTTGTTGTTGGGGTCGAAGTGACGCGTGACCTGCATGGGCGTCCAGTCGGCGCCGCGGGCACGGTAGGTCTCGCCGGGCGTGTACTGCGACAGGGGGATGACCTGCGCGTTGACGTGGCCGTTGGCGTGGAAGGTCTGACCGGCGGGCAGGGTGACGCCCGAGGCGGACACCGTGTACGGAGTCGGCGAGTCGGAGCCGCCGGCCATGGCGGGCGCGGCGACGACCAGGGTCGTGATCGGCAGCAGCAGTGCTCCGGCGACCGCGATGGCCAGTGCGAGTCGGCGCGTTCGGGCGCGCAGGGTGGGACGAGGCATGGGGGCTCTTCTCGGGGATGCGCTCGTTCCGGAGCGCGGCGGGCATGAGGTCGCGAGCGTCGCGTGGGTCATGCGGCCACGAACGAGACTCCTACGAATTCGAAGAAGACCTCGCTGATAGTTGAGGAATGCACGAGAACGCTAACCCGAGACATGCTCATTGCGCAGCGTTTGGAGGATTGCTCAATCCGTCGTACCCCGAACGATCGGCGACGGGATCCGAAGGCGAATCACCTCATGCGCGACGGGATCCGCACACTTCCCAGCGTTCATCCAGGAAGGACGCAGGCGGTCAGCGCGCTCGGATCCCGTCGAGCGCGATCGCGAGCAGGTCGTCGGCGAGCCGGCTCGCGTCCTCGAGACCGCCCGGCCGGTACCACTCGACGATCGAGTTCACCATGCCGAACAGCAGCCGCTCGACGATGCGGGCGTCGACGTCGGCGCGCACGGCACCGGCATCCTGCGCCTCGCGCACGAGCGCCTGCATCGCGCGGTCGAACGCGCGTCGGCGACGCACCGCATCGCGCTCGACATCGGTGTTGCCGCGCACACGCAGCAGCAGCGTGACCTCCGACAGCCGATCCACGAGCACGTGCACCGCGCCCCGCAGCACGTGCGCGAGCCGGTCCTCTGCAGGACCACCCAGCGCCTCCGACTCGACGACCACGGCCTCGAGCCCGCCGAGCGCCTGGTCGAGCGCAGCGGCGAGCAGCGCCTCCTTCGACGCGAAGTGGTGGTAGATCGCCGACTTCGACAGCCCGAGCCGCTCGGCGAGCATCGCGATCGAGGTCGCGTCGTAGCCGTGCTCGATGAACGCCGCGACGGCGACGGCGAGGATGCCCGCTCGGTCGTACCCGGGGCGTCCCCTGCGCTGCTCGACCTCGGTCATCCCTCCATCTTCGCGGATGCGCTGCGCCGGACGGTCCTGGTCGGCGTGCGTTTCGCAGGCGATCCCGGGTGCTGAGGGAGCATTCCCCGCAGGACCCGGAATCGCCTGCGAGACGCGACGGTCGGCGACCGGATGCAACCGTGGCGCACGTCGGCGGTCGGTGCCATGCTCGGCGCATGGCCATCGACGAGGGGCTCGTCGCCCGCATCCGCCCCCTGCTCGAGCCGCACGAGCCGGTCGACGAACGGCGCATGTTCGGCGGCCTCGCCTTCCTCGTGCACGGCCACATGACCGTGTGCGTCACGAGCCGCCGCAGCCTCATGGTGCGAGTGCGCGAGGAGGATCGGGATGCGCTGCTCGCGCTCGACGGCGCGGGCGAGATGGTGATGCGCGGCAGCGCGACGAAGACGTGGGTGCTCGTGTCAGGCCCCGTGCTCGACGACGACGCCGCGCTCGCCGAGTGGGTCGAGCGCGGCGTCGAGACGATCGAGGACCTGCCGCCGAAGGCGTGAGCGGGTCAGCCCGCGTGCGGCACGATGACGGCACGCGCGTCGAGCGTGCCCTCCTCGAGCCTGCGGTACGCCTCGGGGGCGTCCTCGAGCGAGAAGCGCTCGACGTCGGGCACGATCTGCCCGCGCTGGTACATCGCGACGACCTCGTGCAGGTCGGCGATCGATCCCCAGTACGTGTTGGTGATCACGGCCTCGT
Organism: Agrococcus jejuensis; assembly: GCF_007679035.1. Lineage (GTDB taxonomy): Bacteria > Actinomycetota > Actinomycetes > Actinomycetales > Microbacteriaceae > Agrococcus > Agrococcus jejuensis_A. The sequence goes on from NZ_VEFR01000002.1 coordinate 577,653, forward strand.
AGGGGTTCGCGAAGAACGACCACGACACCTCGCCGCCCGCGATGCCCACGACCGAGAGGCGGCCGCCGCGCGCGAGCACGGCCTGGCCGAGCTGGATCGTGGGGGTCGCCCCGACGAGGTCGAAGACCGCATCCACGCCCGTGCCGCCCGTCGCCTCGCGCAGCTGCGCCGCCTGGTCGCCGGATGCGTCGATGGCGATCGCGCCGCGCGCGACGGCGCGGTCGACGGCATCCTGCTTGCGATCGGTGACGTAGACCGTCGCGCCCGTGAGCGCCGTGAGGATCTGCACGGCGATCTGGCCGAGGCCGCCGAGCCCGATGACGAGGGCCGTCGAGCCGCCCTTCGCAAGCACCGGCAGCGCGAGGGAGATCGCGTGGTACGGCGTGAGCGCAGCGTCGGCGAGCGGTGCGGCGGCGACGGGATCGGCGTCGCCGAGCGGCACGAGGTTGCGTGCCGGCACCGTCACGTACTCGGCCATGCCGCCGTCGCGACCGAGCCCCGTCGCGAGGTACGGCATCTCTGCGACGCGCTCGCAGTACGTGTCCTGGCCCTTCGAGCACGGCACGCAGCGGCCGCAGCCGATGGGCCCGTAGACGAGGAACGCCTCGCCGAGCGCGATGCCCGTCACGCCCTCGCCCAGCTCCTCGACCCAGCCGGAGGTCTCATGACCGAGCGTGAACGGCGGCGCCATGCCCTTCGGCGCCGTCGCCGCCTCGAAGTCGTCGTACGCCGCGACGTCCGAGTGGCACGCACCCGCTCCCGCGACCTTGAGCAGCACCTCGCCGGGACCGGGGGTCGGCCGCTCCACGTCCTGCAGGGTGGGCTTCGTCTTCCAGTCGGTGAATCGCAGCGCGCGCACGGGTGTGCCTCCAGGGTCGTCGATGGGCCACCCGCCAGGCTACGCCCGCTCGCGATCAGGCGCGCTGCCGCGGCCGCAGCGTCGACAGGCCGCCGTCGACGCCGAGCACCTGCCCGGTGATCCAGGCGTTCGCGGGGTCGAGGAGGAAGAGGACGGCGCGCGCGACGTCGTCGGGCGTGCCGAGGCGCCCGAGCGCATGCATGGCCTCCGACGCCGACCGGCTCGCCTCCGAGCTCGTGAGCGATGCGGTGAGGCTCGTCTCGACGAGCCCCGGCGCCACGGCATTGATCCGCAGTCCGTGGTTCGCGTAGGTCGCCGCCGACGAGTGCAGCAGACCGATGACGCCCGCCTTCGCCGCGGCGATCGCATCGTGGTTCGGCAGCCCCGCCATGACGGCCGCCGACGAGACGAGCACGACGGATCCGCCCGTGCGCATGTGGCGCCCCGCGGCGCGCACCGTCGCGAACGACGTCGTGAGCGACGCGGCGATCACCTCGTCGTACGCCTCGCGGGACGTGAGGTGCGCGGGCTTCAGCAGCAGCGAGCCTGCGAAGCACGCGATGCCGTCGAACGGCCCGCGCTCGGCGACCACCTCGTCGACGGCGTCGAAGTCCGTCGCGTCGAGCACCACGTCCGCGCCCGCATCCTCGCGCCGAGCGGTCGTGACGACCTCATGACCGCCGTCGCGCAGCAGCGCGACCGCGGCCGAGCCGATGTCGCTGGAGGACGCGATGACGAGGAAGCGAGCCATGCGCCGAGCGTGGCACGCACGGTGCAGGCCGGCGCGGGCTTGACGCGCGGCTCGCAGCGCATCCGGCCGACCGCTACGCCGACGCCGGCTGGTCGCGGAGGTCGTAGACGCGCTTGAGCTTGCCCTCGCTGCGCGGCAGGTGGCCGGGCTGGACGAGGCGCACGGCGACCGACGTGCCGATGCGCTCCTTCACGAGCTCCTGCAGCCGGTCGGCCGCCCGCTGGGCAGCCGCATCCGACGCATCCGGGTCGGGCTCGATGCCCACCGTGAGCGCATCCATGCGCCCGTTGCGCGTGAGCTCGAGCACGAAGTGCGGCGACAGGTCGTCGATGCCGAGCGCGATCTCCTCGATCTGCGTCGGGAACAGGTTCACGCCGCGCAGGATGATCATGTCGTCGTTGCGGCCGGTGATCTTCTCGATGCGGCGCATGCCCGTGCGGCCCGAGCCGGGCAGCAGGCGCGTGAGGTCGCGCGTGCGGTAGCGCAGCACGGGGAACGCCTCCTTCGTGAGCGACGTGAACACGAGCTCGCCCACCTGGCCATCGGGCAGCGGCGTCCCGTCGGCGTCGATGATCTCGGGCAGGAAGTGGTCCTCCCAGATGTGCGGGCCGTCCTTCGTCTCGACGCACTCGCTGCCGACGCCGGGGCCCATGACCTCCGAGAGGCCGTAGATGTCGACGGCGTCGATGTCGAGGCGCTCCTCGAGCTCGCGGCGCATCTCGTTCGTCCACGGCTCGGCGCCCAGCACCGCGACCTTGAGGCTCGTCGAGCGCGGGTCGACGCCCGCGGCCTCGAGCGCATCCGCGATCGTCAGCAGGTAGGAGGGCGTGCAGAGGATGGCGTCGGGCTCGAAGTCGCAGATGAGCTGCGCCTGGCGTGCCGTCTGGCCGCCGGACATCGGGATGACCGTCGCGCCGAGGCGCTCGATGCCCGCGTGGGCGCCGAGGCCGCCGGTGAAGAGGCCGTAGCCGTACGCGTTGTGCACCTTCATGCCGCGACGGATGCCGGCGGCGCGCAGGCTGCGAGCCACGAGGTCGCCCCACCGGTCGAGGTCGCCTGCCGTGTAGCCGACGACGGTCGGCTTGCCCGTGGTGCCGCTGGAGGCGTGGATGCGCGCGACCTGCTCCATCGGCACCGCGAACATCCCGAACGGGTACGTCTCGCGCAGGTCGGCCTTCGTCGTGAACGGCAGGCGGGCGACGTCGGCGAGCGAGCGGATGTCGCTCGGCGCGACGCCGTCGGCGTCGAGCTTGGCCGTGTACAGCGGCACGTTCGCGTAGGCGTGGTGCACTGTCTGCTGCAGGCGCTCGAGCTGCAGCGCCTCGAGGTCGGCGCGGCTGAGGCGCTCCTCGGGGTCGCGCTCCTCGACGGGCGTCGCGGCGACGCGCATGCGCGCGGCCACGATGGCGCCGTCGCTCGTCGGCGTCTCGACGCCGTCGGTCGCAGCCGGGTCGGCGGCGTCGCCGTCGATGCGCTCGGGGTTCGTGATCGTCATCTCAGACTCCTTCGTCTGCTGCGTCTGCGTCCGGTCCTCGGATCGATTGGGCAGTAGTGGCTCGCTCACCGGCGTGTCGTCAGCCACTGCTGCCCAATCGAGCGCCAGAGGCGACCAATCGAGCGGTCAGGGGGTGGGGAGGGGGCGGGCGGTGGTGAACGAGCGGCCGCGGAACTCCGCCACGACGTCGCCCGTCTCGTCGGTGACCTGCACGTCGTAGAGGCCGGATCGGCCCCGCTGCGTGCGACGCACCGCGGTGGCGGTGAGCGTCTGGCCGGGATGCGTCGACTTGAGGAAGGTGACGTCGGCACCTTGCGCCACCGTCATCGCCTCGCCGTCGTTGCACGCGATCGCGAACGCCGTGTCGGCGAGCGCGAACACGAGGCCGCCGTGGGTGATGGCGAAGCCGTTCGTGAGCTCGGGGCGCACGACCATCGACGTGACGGCGACGCCGTCGTCGTCACGCTCGACCCGCATGCCCAGCAGCGCCGAGGCGGCGTCGCGCTGCAGCATCGCTCGCGTGTGCGGGCGCGCGGCGGCGACGGCGTCGCCCGAGATGCCGGACGCGAGCGCGGGGCTCGCGTCGCCGACCGCGCGCTCGACGTCAGCTCGGGTCGTCGCTGCCTCGGCCATCCGCACTCCCTCGTGCTCGAGCATCCGCGACCGAAGGGTGTTCCGGATCGCGTCGTGCCGCTATAGTAACTGAACGATCGTTCGGTAATCCAGTCGGACCGACCGCGAGCGCCTGCGATCGACGAAGAAGGAGTCGACGATGACCGCACCCCTCGCCCCCGCAAGCGCACAGGGCGATGCCCGTGCGACCGCCGAGCAGGCCGCGATCGACGAGGCCGGCCAGGCCCGGTTCGACGCGCTCATCGAGGCCGACGGCCGCATCGAGCCGCGCGACTGGATGCCCGCCGCCTACCGGAAGACGCTCGTGCGGCAGATCTCGCAGCACGCGCACTCCGAGATCATCGGCATGCAGCCCGAGGCGAACTGGATCACGCGCGCGCCGAGCCTCAAGCGCAAGGCCATCCTCATGGCCAAGGTGCAGGACGAGGCCGGCCACGGCCTCTACCTCTACTCCGCGGCGCAGACGCTCGGCATCGGCCGCGAGGAGATGACCGACCAGCTCATCGCCGGCCGCGCCCGCTACTCGTCGATCTTCAACTACCCCACGCCCACGTGGGCCGACATGGGCGCCATCGGGTGGCTCGTCGACGGCGCCGCGATCGCCAACCAGGTGCCGCTGTGCCGCGCCTCGTACGGCCCGTACGGCCGCGCGATGGTGCGCATCTGCAAGGAGGAGTCGTTCCACCAGCGCCAGGGCTTCGAGATCCTGCTCGAGCTGAGCCAGGGCACCGAGGCGCAGCACCGGATGGCGCAGGATGCGGTCGACCGCTGGTACTGGCCGTCGCTCATGATGTTCGGCCCGCCCGACGACGAGTCGCCGAACTCGGCGCAGTCGATGGCGTGGAACATCAAGCGCTTCTCGAACGACGAGCTGCGGCAGCGCTTCGTGGGCATGCTCGTGCCGCAGGCCGAGGTGCTGGGCCTCACGCTGCCCGATCCGAACCTGCGCTGGAACGACGAGACGCGGTCGTACGACATGAGCGACATCGACTGGACCGAGTTCCACGAGGTGCTCGCCGGTCGCGGCCCGTGCAACGCGCAGCGTCTGCAGCACCGCCGCCAGGCGCACGACGACGGCGCCTGGGTGCGGGAGGCGGCGCACGCCTACGCGGCGAAGCAGGCGGCCGCGACGACCGAGCAGGTGGCCGCCTGATGGCCACGCCCGGCGAGCTCGGCACCGAGGCCTGGCCCCTGTGGGAGGTCTTCGTGCGCGCGAATCGCGGCCTGAGCCACGTGCACGTGGGATCGCTGCACGCGCCCGACGCGACCATGGCCATCCGCAACGCCCGCGACCTCTACACGCGTCGCGGCGAGGGCGTGTCGATCTGGGTGATGCCGGCCGACGGCATCACGACGAGCGACCCCGACGAGAAGGGCGAGTGGTTCGAGAGCCCCGCGGGCAAGAACTTCCGCCACGCGATCTACTACACGAAGACCGAAGGCGTGAAGCACCTCTGATGGCGACGACGACCGATCAGACCGCCCCTGACTCCGCAGCTCCCATCGGGCGCCCCGCAGGGGCCCCCGACGCGAGCGCGGGGCGTGCAGCACCTGTGAGCCACGACATCAGCATGGGCGTCGAGGGCGAGGAGGCCCACGGCGACGTGAGCGTCGACGAGCTCGCACTCAGCGTCGAGCTGTCGGGTGCCGACGGCGCCGTCGCCACGCCCGACGTGGCCGAGTACGCCATGTGGCTCGGCGACGACGCGCTGATCCTCGCCCAGCAGCTGGGCTGGTGGATCTCGCGCGCGCCCGAGCTCGAGGAGGACGTCGCGCTCGGCAACATCGGGCTCGACGTGCTCGGTCACGCCCGCTCGTTCCTGCGCTACGCCGGCACGGCCGACGGCCGCACCGAGGACGACCTCGCGTACTGGCGCGACGAGCCCGCCTTCCGCAGCGCGTGGCTCTTCGAGGCACCCAACGGCCACTTCGGCGACACGATCGCGCGGCAGCTGATCGCCTCCGCGTTCCAGCTCGAGCTCTACCGCCGCCTCGCCGACTCCTCCGACCCCGCGCTCGCGGCGATCGCGACGAAGTCGGTCAAGGAGGTCGCGTACCACCTCGACCACGCGGCGCAGTGGATGCTGCGCCTCGGCGGCGGCACCGACGAGTCGCATGCGCGCATCCAGCAGTCGCTCGTCGACGTGTGGCCGCTCGTCGACGAGCTGTTCCGCGACGAGCCGGTCATCGACCGCCTCGAGGGCGTCGCCGTGCGTCCGTCGACGCTGCGCGAGCCCGTGCTGGCGCGCATCCAGGAGATCCTCGACGCAGCGGGGCTCGAGACCCCGAACGTCGAGCCGTCGATGGCAGGCGGCCGCCGCGGCAGCCACTCGACGCGCCTCGGCTACCTGCTCGCCGAGATGCAGGTGCTCGCCCGATCGCACCCGGGAGCGACGTGGTGACCGCGCTCGCCGCCCGCGCCGCGACGCCCGACGCCACGGGCGACGCGACCAGCCGTGCCGCGTGGGAGGTCGCCGCCCAGGTGACCGATCCCGAGGTGCCCGTGCTCACGATCGCCGACCTCGGCGTGCTGCGCTCGGTCGCGAGCGATGGATCCGCGGCGCACGTCGTGCTCACGCCCACGTACTCGGGCTGCCCGGCGATCGACCAGATGCGCGACGACGTCGTGCTGCAGCTCACCGCGGCCGGCTACGACGACGTGCGCGTGGACTTCACGCTCACGCCGGCCTGGACGACCGACTGGATGAGCGCCGACGGCCGCGCGAAGCTGCGCCGCTACGGCATCGCTCCGCCGAACGGCGCGGCGCCGCATCTCGACGGTCCCGTGCGGCTGACGATGGCCGTGAAGTGCCCCCGCTGCGACTCGCTCGACACGCGCGAGCTCGCCCGCTTCGGCTCCACCTCGTGCAAGGCGCTCTACGAGTGCCGCTCGTGCCTTGAGCCGTTCGACTTCTTCAAGGTGCTCTGACATGGCCGCGCAGAACCTCACGTCCGCGCGCACGCGCCGCGGGCAGTTCCACCGCCTCGAGGTCGCCGACGTGCGACCGCTCACCGCCGAGAGCGTCGAGGTGACGTTCGCGGTGCCGCCCGAGCTGCACGGCCAGTACGACTACGTCGCCGGGCAGCACGTCGCCCTCCGTGCCACGATCGACGGCCGCGAGGTGCGCCGCTCGTACTCGATCTGCCGCCCACCGAGCCCCGGATCCGTGTCGGTCGCCATCAAGCGCGACCTCGGCGGCGTCTTCTCGTCGTGGGCGAACGAGACGCTCGAGCCGGGTGCGGTCGTCGACGTCATGAGCCCGCAGGGCACGTTCACGTCGGGGCTCGACGAGCTCGCCGGCGCCCACGTCGTCGGCATCGCCGCCGGCAGCGGCATCACGCCGCTCATGGCGATGGCGCACCGCGTGCTGTCGTCGGCCGACGACTCGCGCTTCACGCTCGTCTACACGAACCGCTCGCAGCTCGACGTGATGTTCGTCGAGGAGCTCGCCGACCTCAAGGACCGCTACCGCGGGCGCCTCGCGCTGCACCACGTGCTCACGCGCGAGCAGCGCACCGCTCCCCTGCTCTCGGGCCGCATCGACGAGGAGCGTCTCGGCCGCATCCTCGACGCCCTCATCCCGCCCGCGACGGTCGACGAGTGGTTCCTGTGCGGGCCGTTCGAGCTCGTGCAGCTGTGCCGCGACGTGCTCGAGCAGCGCGGCGTCGACGCGAGCCACGTGCGCTTCGAGCTCTTCACGACCGGTCGCCCCGAGCGCGTCGAGGGGGATGCGGGTCGCCCCGTCGCCGTGCGGCAGGGCGAGCCCACGTGGCGCCTCGACTTCACGCTCGACGGCCAGTCGGCGAGCGTCGAGAGCCCCGTGGCGGCGAACGAGTCGATCCTGAACGCGGCGCTGCGCGTGCGGCAGGACGTGCCGTTCGCGTGCGCCGGCGGCGTCTGCGGCACGTGCCGCGCCCGGGTCGTCGAGGGCAGCGTGTCGATGACCGAGAACTACGCGCTCGAGCCCGACGAGATCGATCGCGGCTACGTGCTGACGTGCCAGTCGCATCCGAAGGGTGAGCACGTGGTCGTCGACTACGACGGCTGACGAGCATCCAGTCGGCATCCAGGCGCATTGCAGGCAGCACCCAGCGCATCATTGGGATGATCAGCGCATGAGCACTGCGAACGTCGACGTGCCGATCGGCACCCCTGTCTACGGCATCGGCTTCATGCCTGCCGTCAAGCGCTACGTGAAGGGCATCTTCACCTTCTCGGGCAAGGCCTCTCGTGGCGAGTTCTGGTGGGGCTACCTCGCCCTGGCCATCGTGTCGGTGATCCTCGGCATCATCGTCGGGATCGTCGCAGGCGTGGAGTCGGCCGCGATCGTCACCACCTACGCGGCATCGACCGACCCGTACGCCGCACCGCCCATGCCGGTCGGCACGGTCATCGCGAGCATCATCCTCGCCATCATCACGATCCCGATCGCGATCATGACCCTCGCGGCCGGCGCCCGGCGCCTGCGCGACGCGGGCTTCACGCCCCTCTTCCTGCTGCTGAGCATCGTCGGCCTCGGCATCGTGTGGCTCATCATGTGCGCACTGCCCACGAAGGACGCCGCGGCCGGCGGCTACGGCCAGCAGGGCTACGGCCAGCAGGCGTACGGCCAGCCGCAGCCGTCGTACGGGCAGCAGCCGTCCGCACCGCAGCAGTCGTACCCGCCGGTGCCGCCGTCGTCGGCGCAGCAGCAGCCGTGGGGTCAGCAGCCGGGCCAGGCGCCGCAGCAGCCCGGCCAGCAGCCGCCGAGCTTCGGCCAGCAGTAGTCCCATCGACGACAGGAGCGAGGGCTCGGACGCATCGCGTCCGGGCCCTCGCTCGCGTCCGCCCTCGCCTTCCCCGCGTCGCGCACGAGAGGATGGACGGACCGCGCGAAGGAGCAGCATGATCGACCTCACCATCGAGCACGACGTCGCCGAGATCACCCTCGACGCACCCCAGCGCCGCAACGCCCTCGACGAGACGGCCATCCAGGACCTCGGGATGGCCGTCGCCGACGCGGAGTCGGCGGGCGTGCGCGCCCTCGTGCTGCGCGGCGAGGGCCCCTCGTTCTGCGCCGGCCGCGACATCTCGGCGGTCGACCCGGCCACCGACGACGTGCAGGGCTTCCTCGGCCACCGCGTGCAGCCGCTGCTCGAGCACCTCAGCGCCTTCCCTGCTCCCACGTTCGCGGCGGCGCACGGTGCCTGCCTCGGCGTGGGTCTCGGCCTGCTCGTCGCGACCGACGTCGTCTACGTGGCGGAGTCCGCCAAGATCGGCAGCCCGTTCGCGAACCTCGGCGCGACGCTCGACTCGGGCGGCCACGCGCTGTTCGTCGAGCGCCTCGGCACGCATCGCACGCTCGACCTCGTCTACTCCGGCCGACTCATGACCGGCGCGGAGGCCGTCGCCGCCGGGCTCTTCTCGCAGGCGCTGCCAGACGACGAGGTGCTGGAGGCGACGCGCGCCGCCGCCGCGCACGCGGCGCAGGGCGCGACGCTCGCGTTCCGCGCATCGAAGGAGCTCGTGCGCGAGCTGCGCGACGAGCGCCTGGGCCTGTGGCGCTCGATGGCGCACGAGACGCGGGCACAGGCGCGGCTCGCGCGCTCCGACGACTACCGCGAGGGCTTCGCCGCCTTCCAGCAGCGGCGCACGCCCACGTTCCGCGGTCGCTGACGCCTCGCACGACCCGCTCAGCCGAGGCTGGGAGGGTGGAGGGATGACCTACGCAGCGCCGGCCCTCCACGGCCGACTCGATCAGCCCGTGTACGGATGCACCTTCGGGGAGGGCGCGAAGCGCGTGCTGCGCAAGACGTTCTCCGTGCGTGGCCGAGCCAGCCAGAGCGAGTTCTGGTGGGGCTACCTGACGATGTTCATCGTGCAGATGGTGCTGGTGCTCGGATGGGTCGTCGTGCTCTTCGCGGTGATCTTCGGCACCGGACTGGCCGCTGCGTCGTCGCCGACCGACCCGACGACCGGGCTGCTCGGCTCGCTCGGCATCGTGCTCGTCTACATGTCGCTGTACGCGGTGCTGATCATCTCGGCGATCCCGCTGTTCACGCTCACGGCCAGGAGGCTGCACGATGCCGGCCTGTCGGGGTGGCTGACGCTGCTGAACCTCGCCGCGAGCGGCTTCATGGTGGCGTGCGGCTTCATGCACTCGAGCACGGCCGGGCTCCGCTTCGAGGTCGGCACGGTCGATCCGGTCGTCGCACCGCAGGGCGTCGCCCCCTACGGCCAGCCCGTGCCCCCCGTGGCCGACGCGTACGGCATGGCCGCGTACGGGAGCGCCCCCTACGGTGCAGCACCGTACGGTGCAGCACCGTACGCGGGGCAGGCGGATGCCGGCGCGCCGTCCATGCAGGGCGACCAGCGCGCCTGAGCGACGCGCCCGGGGCACGTGCCGCCGGGCGTCACGCGTCGGTGATCGTCACGAACAGACGGTCGCCCTCGACCTCGAGCAGCACCACGTGGCTGCCGTCGCCGTACGTCGACGCCTCCTGCAGCGCGAAGCCGTCGTCCTCGAGGTCGGCGGCGTAGTCGTCGACCGAACCGCCCTGCAGGTCGTACGTGGCCGTGAAGGCGATGATGAGGTCGGTCTCCTCGACGAGCGGCAGCTCGGGTCGCGGCACCGACGACGGCCAGGCGCCCGTCGACTCGCCGCCTCCGCCCAGGAGGTCGACGCCACCGCCCGCATCCGCGCCCTCGGCGCATCCCGCCAGCAGCGCGGCGGCGACGGCCGCGCATGCGACGAGGGGCAGCGCCCGCCCGAAGGCGGGAGCTGCCCCTCGTCGCGTCGCACGCATGGGATCACCCTCGCATGCGCCGCTGGATGCCGCGATCAGGCCGTGAGGATGCCGAGCTCGCGCAGCTTCGCGTCGACGTCGGCGTTCGACGGCTCGACGTGATGCGTCGCGTCGGGGTAGACGACGACGGGGATCTGCGTGCGGCCCGAGATCTCGCGCGCCACCTCGACGGCGTCCGGCTCGGCCTCGAGGTCCACGTACCGGTACGGCACGCCCAGCCCGTCGAGCTGCGCCTTCGTGCGGCGGCAGTCGCGGCACCACTCGGCGCCGAACATCGTGATCCCCTCGAGACGTGCGCTCGCTGCGCTCGTGCGCTCCTCGGGACGGGCGCCCTGCGCTGCGGTGTCGCCTGCCGTGGTGCTGGTCGCGTCGCTCATGCTGCGATCCTCGCATCCCCGAGCGCGCCCCGCTCGGCGACGGTCGCGACGAGCGTCTCGCCCTCGACCGTCACGGCCACGGCGCCACCCTCGCCGACCGATCCGGCCACGAGCAGGTCGGCGACGCGGTCGTCGACCTCGCGCTGGATGAGGCGACGCAGCGGCCGGGCGCCGAGCTCGCGCTCGTAGCCGTGCTCGGCGAGCCACGCGATCGCCGCGTCGTCGACGTGGATGCGGATGCCCTGCCGCTCGAGGCGCGCGGCCGTCTGGCCCAGCAGCATGTGCACGATGGCGTGCAGCTGCTCGCGCTCGAGCGCGCCGAACAGCACGATCTCGTCGATGCGGTTGATGAGCTCGGGCCGCATGACCTCGCGCAGGCGCCCCATGACGCGGGCGCGCAGCTCGTCGGCCGAGAAGCCCGAGCCCCCGTGCGCGACGAAGCCCATGGCTCCCGATCGGCTCGCGAGGGTCTCCGAGCCGACGTTCGACGTCATGATGACGACGGCGTTGCGGAAGTCGACCGTGCGGCCCTGGCCATCGGTCAGGCGCCCGTCCTCGAGCACCTGCAGCAGCAGCGTCAGCACGTCGGGGTGCGCCTTCTCGATCTCGTCGAGCAGCACGACCGAGTACGGACGGCGACGGATGCGCTCGGTGAGCTGGCCCGCCTCGTCGTAGCCGACGTATCCGGGAGGGGCGCCGATGAGGCGCGAGACCGTGTGGCGCTCGCCGAACTCCGACATGTCGAAGCGCACCATCGCCGACGCGTCGCCGAACAGCGACGCCGCGAGGGTCTTGGCGAGCTCGGTCTTGCCGACGCCCGTCGGGCCGAGGAAGAGGAACGAGCCGATGGGGCGCGTCTCGTCGCCCATGCCCGACCGCGAGCGCCGGATGGCGCGCGCGACGGCCTCGACGGCGTCGTCCTGGCCGACGACGCGCTCGTGCAGCTCGTCGCCCAGGCGGGCGAGGCGCTGCCGGTCGTCGTCGCCGATCGACGCGGCGGGGATGCCCGTGGCGCGGCTCACGACCTCGGCGATCTGCGCGACGTCGACGACGGCGTCGGCGGCGGGCGCCGCGGGGGCGTCGCCGTCGAGCTGCGCCTGCACCGCGAGCACGCGGTCGCGGATGCGCGACGCCTCCTCGTAGTCCTCGCGGGCGATCGCCGCATCCTTGTCGGCCTCGAGCGTGGCGCGCTCGGCCTCGAGGGCCTCGACGTCGACGGTCGCGCCGAGACGCAGCCGCAGGCGTGCGCCGGCCTGGTCGACGAGGTCGATGGCCTTGTCGGGCAGGAACCGGTCGGTGACGTAGCGGTGCGACAGGTCGACGGCCGCGCGGATCGCGTCGTCGGTGTAGCGCACGGCGTGGTGCTCCTCGTAGGCCGAGCGGATGCCCTGCAGGATCGCGACGGCGTCGTCGACCGACGGCTCCGCCACGTGCACGGGCTGGAAGCGGCGCGTGAGCGCGGCATCCTTCTCGATGCGGCGGTACTCGGCGAGCGTCGTCGCGCCGACCATGTGCAGGTCGCCGCGCGCGAGCCTGGGCTTCAGGATGTTCGCCGCATCCATGCCGCCCTCGCCGCCGCCGGCGCCGAGGATCGTGTGCAGCTCGTCGATGAACACGACGAGGTCGTCGGCGTTCGCGGCGATCTCGTCCATCGCCGTGCCGATGCGCTCCTCGAAGTCGCCGCGGTAGCGGGTGCCCGCGACCATCGCGGTCATGTCGAGCGACACGACGCGCTTGCCGGCGAGCTGCGGCGGCACCGTGCCGGCCACGATCGCCTGCGCCAGGCCCTCGGCGATCGCCGTCTTGCCGACGCCGGCCTCGCCGATGAGCACGGGGTTGTTCTTCGTGCGGCGCGCGAGGATCTCGATGGTCTGGGCGATCTCGTCGGCGCGGCCGATGACGGGGTCGATGTCGCCGCGCTCGGCGCGCGCCGTGAGGTCGATGCCGTACTGGTCGAGCGTCGGCGTCGTCGAGTCGGCGGCGATGGGCTCGCCCTCGCGCGTCACCGCTGCCTCGCGGCCCTCGAGCTGCTCGCGCTGCGCGTCCGCCATCGCACGGGCCAGCGACTCCTGGCTCACGCCCGCGGCGTCGAGGATGCGCCCGCCGACCGTGTCCTGCGCGAGCAGGAACGCGAAGAGCAGGTGCTCGGGGTCGATGTAGCTCGCACCGTTCGCGCGCGCCACCTGGTACGCGTCGCGCAGCACGCGCTGCGCGCTCGCCGTGAGCACCGAGGGCGTCTCGCTGGCCTCGGACTCGGCGGGCAGTCGCTCCTCGGCGGCCGACTCGATCGCCTCGGTGTCGGCGCCGGCGGCGCGGATGGCCTCGGCGACCTGCGGGTGGGCGACGGTCGCCTGCAGCAGGTGCAGGGCGTCGACGTCCTGGTGGCCGTGCTCGCGGGCACGCTCGACGGCGCGGGCGAGGATCGTGGCGGCGCGACGCGTGAGCAGTCGCGAGACGTCGACCTGGCGGCCCGCGCCCTGCGCCTGCCGCAGGCGCGCGAGGAAGTCGTCGAACGATCCGCTGGGACCGGTGAACTGGGGCATCCTGCCTCCTTGGGTGGCTCGTCGGGCAGCCCACCACGAATGTGAGCGCCCTACGCTCAAGTACGACGCTACGGCGCGGTGCGGCATTCCCGCGGGGCGTTCGCCCACGGCGAGCAGGTTCGAGCGCGGGCGCGCGCCACCAGCCGGTCGAGGAGCGCGCGAGCGCAGCGAGCCCGCGTCACGAGACCCGCCGTCACTGCGAACGACCTCGCGGATCGACGCACTCGCGATGGCTCGGGTCTCGTGACGGCTCCTCGCTGCGCTCGGGGCCTCCTCGACCAGCGGGGAGGAGAGCGTCACCGAGGGACGCGGTGCACGGGTCGCCTGGCAGGCTCGACCCATGCCATCCCCTCGCGCCATCGCCGTCGCCCTGCCCGTGCGCGACGGGCACGTGCTCGTGCTCGACGGCGTCGACCGCACGAAGGGCCAGCCCTTCCATCGCGCGATCGGCGGCGGCATCGAGCCGGGCGAGACGCCCGAGCAGGCCCTGCGGCGCGAGCTCGTCGAGGAGCTCGACGTCACGATCGAGGAGGCGGTGCCGCTCGGCGTCGTCGACAACTGGTTCGTGTACGAGGGCGAGCCCGGCCACGAGGTCGTGCACGTGTTCGGCGTGCGCTCGACGGCGATCGACGCCATCCCGCTCGACGCGCGGCTCACGGTGCTCGACGAGGGCAGCCCCGTCGGCTGGCGCCCGCTCGACGGCCTCGACCGTCCGCTCTACCCCACGGGCTGCGAGGCGCTGGCGAGGCAGTGGGCGAGCCGGGTCTCCTGAGGGCCCTCCCCCAGCAGCCGGTCGAGGAGCGCGCGAGCGCAGCGAGCCCGCGTCACGAGACCCGCCGTCCCGGCCAACGACCTCGCGGATCGACGCACTCGCGATGGCTCGGGTCTCGTGACGCGGAGGCGCTGCGCGCCTGCGCTCCTCGACCAGCTGGGGAGCGGCCCGAGCGGGCGAGGCGTCAGCCCCTTGTCACGTCCCAGGCGTGGTGCTCGAGGTCGTGGAGGGCGTAGACGCCCAGCGAGCGCACCGTGAAGCGCGAGCCGTTCGAGCGACGACCGGGGCGCTCCCACGCGTCGGCCGGCACGGCGGCGTAGGCGTCGGCGAGGTCGGCGGCGGCGACGTCGAGCTCGATCGCGACGCGCGGCGGGCGCTGCTCGCCGTACGCCTCGTCGATGGCCGTCGCATCCTGATCCCAGTTCGCGAACGTCGGGTCGTCGTGCTCGAGCATCGACACGAGTCGCTCGCGCATGATGCGGCAGACGTCGCGCACGTGCGCTGCGTACTCGAGCTTCGACCACGTCGCGTCGTCGGGGCGCTCGCGCACGTCGGCGTCGTGGAGCGCGTGATGCACGGTGCCCACGGCGACGCGGATGCGCGCAGGCAGCTCGGCATCGGGCACCTCGGGCGTGAACCCGCACTCGGCGCACGGGCGCTCGAGCACCCAGGTCCAGTCCTTGGCGTCGGGCTCGATCGGCATGCTCCGATCCTCGCAGCCCAGCGGCGCGCCGCACGCACGCCGAGCCGCGGCGCACCGCAGCGCCCAGCCTCGTCCCCCGACGCCGCCGGACGCCGAGGGATGCGCTCGCACCCCATGCGGTGGCAGGGTCGAGGCATGAGCACCGTGCGCAAGGGTGAGGCCGGAGACCGGTTCGAGATCGTCGACGACGCGGGCGTCGTCGCAGGCAGGGCGTACTTCGTGGAGGCGGCGGGCGCGCGCGTCTTCTTCCACACGAAGGTCGACGACGCGTACGCGGGGCAGGGCCTCGGCCGCGAGCTCGTGGTCGCGGCGCTCGACGCCACGCGTGCCGACGGCCTCCGCGTCATGCCGGTGTGCCCCTACGTCGCGAAGGTCGTCGCAGGCGACCAGCGCTGGGCCGACCTCGTCGTGCCGGTGACGCAGGAGGGGCTCGACGCCATCGAGGCGCGCACGCAGCGCTGACGTCGAGCGCCCCGACGACTCGCCTCAGATCGCGATCGAGCCGTCGGCCGCGATCGTCCAGCCGGGGTTGTGCGCGACCTCCCACACGTAGCCCTCGGGGTCGGCGAACGCGCCCGACGTGCCGCCCCACTCCGCGACCTCCGCGGGGCGCACGATCGAGCCACCCACGGCCTCGGCGTCGGCGAGCAGCGCGGCGACCTCGTCGGGCGTGCGCACGTTGTGGGCGATCTCGATGCCGGGCGCACCGTGCCCGCCGAGGCGCGTCCAGAGCCCGAAGGCCATGCCACCCGCTTGGAAGAAGCACACCTCGTCGTCGGGCTGCTGCGCATCCGCCCAGCCGAGCGCCTCGTAGAACGCTCGCTCGCGGGCGAGGTCGTGCACGCCGAGCGTGATGAGGCTGATGCGCTGCTCCATGGCGTCCACGGTAGCCACGGCCGCCCGCGCGGGTCGCACCGCGGCATCGCCGCAGATCATCCCCGAGGATGACGGCCGCGAGCCTCCCGGACGACGCGCCGCACCCCCTCCTGCCGCGAGGCTCGAAGCGAGCCGAAGGAGATGCGGACATGGACATGGTGCAGCAGGCGCAGGACGTCATGAACCTGGGCGTCGTCGTGTACGCCGCGATCGCGATCATGCTGCTGGGCATGCTCGCCCTGCTGTGCGTCGGCGTCGCCGCGATCGAGCGCCGCGGCACCGCCGCCGAGCGCCGTCGGGCGCGCCGCACGACGACCTCGTACGGCGCGACGCGACGCCGCGTGCTCGCCTCGCGCTGACGCTCGCCGACGCACGGCCGCCGAGATGCGGCCGCAGCGGCGCCACGACAGGTGGCATGCGTCCTCGTGAGCCCGCTGCGCACGCAGGCGCGTGCACATGATGTGCCCCGACCGTCACCATCCGCACCGCTCGCTCGTCGTCATGAGGTGCGACCCCGCTCCCCGCCCGCGACACGCCCGGGTCGATCCGTGCGTGACGAATGCCTCCCTCGCGACGTCTCCGTAGACGCACCGATGACGTCGAAGGAGGTTCGCCGGTCGCATCGCGCGATCGGCACGACGGCATGAGCACCGACGATCATGAGCAGCAGGCTGCTCCCAGCGGCATCAACGACACCGGCGACCTCTCGCGCATCTGGGATGCGCTCGAGCAGATCGCCGGGAAGATCGACGGCGGCGTCCCCGAGCCCGCGGTCGAGGCGGACCCCGAGGACGACGACCCCTCGCCGGCGACGCCGTGATCGGCGCCGCCCGGGTCACTCGGCCGTGAGCTCCTCGTGCACGCGGCGCAGGTCCTCGAGCATCGAGCCGATGACGACCCAGTGCTCGGGGTGCGGCGACACGACCACGAGCGGCGCCGTGAGCAGCGGGCCCGTGTCGGAGGCGACGGCGTCGCCGGGAGCGGCGAGCACGTAGCGGATGCGCAGGTCGTGCGCCGCGCGGCGCAGCTCGGCCGAGATCTGCCCCATGACGGGCTCGCGGTGCAGCGAGTCGTCGTAGTGGTCGCGCATCGCGCGCGTCATGCCCGACACGCGCGTCACGAGCACGCCGAGCGCCACGAGGCCCGCGTCGTAGCCCTCGAGCTCGCCGCGGTGCCTGCCGCCGCGCCAGTTGAGCGTCAGCGAGTCCTCGGCCGTGACCACTGCGGCCTGCGCGCGGGCGAGCATGGGGCGCAGCAGCCGCACCTCCACGAGGTTGCCCTCGAGGGTGCCGCGGCCGACGGGCTCGGAGGCGGCGATCGCGAGGCGCTCGAGGCTGCGGGCGATCTCCTCGGCGAGCGCCTTCACCTCGCGGCGCGCGGGCTCGAGCAGCACGGGGGGCACGATGAGCAGGTTCACGACGAACGCGATCGCGGCACCGAGGACGGTCTCGGCGATGCGGTCGATCGCGTAGATTGGGGATGCGGCGCCGAGCGCGAGCACGAGCATCGCCGAGATGGGGATCTGGTTCGAGGTCTGCTGCGACAGGCGCAGCGCCCAGGCGAGCAGCACCGAGACGACGACGGCGGCGAGGATGATCCACGCCGCCGAGCCGAGCAGCAGCGAGATGCCCGTGGCGAGCACGACGCCCACGATCACGCCGATGGAGCGCTCGAGCGCGCGGCCGAGCGACTGGTTGACGCTCGGCTGCACCACGATGAGCGCCGCGATGACGGCGAAGATCGGCGGCTCCTCGGCGATGAGCGCGTCAGCGGCGAACCACGAGGCGATCGCGGCGACGCTGATCTTCACGACCTGCAGGAACGGCAGGCGACCGGTCGCGCGGATGCGGGCGACCCACGCCGTGGTGCGCTGCAGCTGCCAGCGGGCCATGCCGTTCCCTCCGTCCACCTCAGGCAACCGTGCCACACGTCGCGAGGGCGGCCGGCATCCGGCGCGAAGGGAGGGCGGAGACGAGCGACGGGGCGCGGGGGTCGCACCCCCGCGCCCCGTCGGGTCGATCAGCCCGCGTCGACCGCGCGACGAGCCGCGCGCGCACGCATGCCGAGGCCGGCGCCCACGAGCACGACGAGGAGCCCCGCCACGAGGGCCCAGACCGCGACGTCGGCGCCCGTCACCGGCAGGCCGCCGGAGCCGCCTCCCGCGGCAGGCGGCGTCGACGGCTGACCGGAGCCATCCGTCGGCGGCACCGAGGGCGACGACGGCGAGGGCTCGGCCGCTGCGACGACCGTGACGGCGACCGGGACCGACACGGGCTCGAACGCCTCCGGTGCGAAGCGCGGCGTCTCGCTCGCCGACGACACGGTGAGCGTGCCCTCGACGAGGCCGGGCTCGGGCAGCGTGACCGTGGAGGTCAGCACCCAGCGGTCGCCGTCGCGCTGCGCCGTCACGGGCACCTGCGCGCCGTCGAGCTCGAGCGTCGCGGCGAGCTCGACGTCGTCGACGCTCGTCGCGATCGCTGCGGCAGCCGCACCCTCGGATGCGTCCGCGAGCTCGGCGACGGTCGCGGTGCCGACCTCGATCGTCGATGCGACGTCCTCGGTCACCTCCGCGTCCTGCACCGCGACGTCGGCCACGGCGCGCAGCGGGTCGGCCACGCTCGGCAGCCAGTCGCCGCGAGCGGTGCCCCAGTCGGCCGAGGCCGCATCCTGCGTGAGCGAGAACGCGATCTCGCCGCCTGCGCGCAGCTGCTCGAGGTCGATCCACGTCTCGGTGCGGGGCGCGCCTGCGACCGTGACGCCGTCGATGTAGCTGGGCGTCGACTCCGTCGCACCCGGCGCCGAGAGCGTGACCGTCTCGCCGGAGTCGCCGAGCGTCACGATCGCCTGCTGCACGCGCGGCGCGTTCAGCGCGAGCATGCCCGAGCCCGGCACGACCGGCTGGATGCCGATGGATGCCATGACGTACCAGGCGCCCAGGGTGCCCAGGTCGTCGTTGCCGACGCCGCCACCCGGCGTGTTGGGGAAGAGGTTGAGGTTCGCTGCGAGCACGTCGTTGACGTGTGCGGGCTCACCCGCCGAGCTGTAGAGCCACGGGTTCATGATGGTCGGCTCGTTGCCGGGGTTGTAGCCGATGCTCGTGTAGTAGCTGCTGCCGCCCGGATCCCACGAGGTGGGCCGCTGGCCGGGAGCCGCCTGCAGCGCATCCATCGCGAAGTAGGAGTCGAGCCGGTCGAGGAAGGCGTCGGTGCCGCCCATCGCGTCCTGCATGCCTGCGAAGTCCTGGTTCGCCATCCACTGGTACTGCCACGGCACGCCCTCGTGGAAGCCGGTCTGCTGCACCGGTGCGATCTCCGGCGTGGTCACGAACTCGCCGTCGGGCGTCACGGCGTTGACCATGCCCTGGAATCCGCCGCTCAGCTCGACGTCGGGGTTCCACAGGCGCTGCCAGCTCTGGCCTCGCTCGAGGAAGGTCGCAGCCGTCTCGTCGTCGCCCATGCGCTGCGCCGCCGCGCCGATCGCCGCGTCGGACACCGCGAACTCCATCGTCGACGAGCCGCCGTGACGGTACTCCTCGAACTCCTGGCCGAGGCCCGGCTCGTCCTCGGGGTAGTAGGGGATGTGGCCGTTGGCGATGTAGAACTCGGCGCTCTGACGCCCGACGGAGTCGACGCCCTCGGGCGGCGCGGTCGTGGCGTTCTCGATCAGGTAGCCCCACAGCTCGTCGTGGATGTCGTCGGGCACGGTGCCGAGCGTGAAGTTCTCGGCGAGCCATGCCGACACGGGATCGCCGGCCATGATGTTCGTCTCGACGCCGCCGAGCGACCACCTGGGCAGCCAGCCGCCCTCGACCCGGTGCTGGTACATCGAGCGCACGATGTCCTCCGCGATCTCGGGCGCGATGATGCCGTGGAGCGTCGCCTGGGTGCGGTACGTGTCCCAGAGCGAGAACGTCTGGCGGTACGTCCAGCCGTCGGCGACGTGCACCTCGCCGTCCATGCCGCGGTACTGCCCGTCGACGTCGCTGCCGATCGTGGGCGACAGGAGCGCCTTGTAGAGCTGCGTCGCGAAGATGCGCTGGATGTCGTCGGATGCGGTGATGTCGATGCGTCCGAGCATCGCGTTCCACGCGGCGTTCGCCTCGGCGCGCACCGCGTCGAAGTCGAGGTCGCCCGCGAGCTCGGCGAGTCGGTTGGCCTGGGCGCCGTCGACGTCGACGAACGACATGCCGATCGCGACCTCGACCGTCTGGTCGGCGGTGGCGTCGAAGACGGCGACGGCGCCGTGGCTGCCGCCCGCGCTCTCGCTCGTCTCGGTGCCGGGCACGTAGGTGGCGTCGGCGCCCCACGCGCCGTGCTCGACGGGTGCGCGGTCGAAGGAGGCGCTGAAGAAGATGCGCTGCGCGTCGGTGCCGCCGCAGAAGCCGCCGTTGTCGATCCAGCCCTCGAGGGTGCGGTCGTCGACCCACGTCAGCGAGCTCGCACCGGCGTCGCGGAGGGTCTGCCCGAAGTTGAACGACAGGTTCGCCGTGCCGGTCGCGGGGAACGTGTAGCGGTGCATCGCCGTGCGCTCGGTCGCGGTGAGCTCGGCCGTGACGTCGTTCTCGAGCTCCACCGAGTAGTAGCCGGCCTCGGCGGTCTCGTCGCCCGTGATCGCGAGGAACTCGCGGTCGGTGCGCGGCACGTCGGTCGTCGTCGGCGTCACGAGCAGCTCGCCCGCTGCCGGGCAGCCGGCGCTGTTCACGTGCCGCTGACTGAAGCCCCACACGCGTCGGTCGTCGTACGCGTACGACGTCGAGGCGTAGCTGTTCGTGTTGTCGGGGCTGGGCTGCACCATGCCGAACGGCAGCGTGGCGCCGGGGTAGGCGTTGCCCTCGCTCTCGGTGCCGACGAACGGGTTGACGAGCGCCGCGCGATCGACGTCGTCCGCGGCCTCGGCGGCGGTCGCGACGCCGGCGAGCGGCAGCACCCCGATGCCGAGGACGGCGGCGAGCGCTGCCCCGATCCATCGACGGGATGCGGGCCTGCGGGTGGGCAGGGGTGCGGGCATCGGTCCTCCTTGACGCGAGCGCGGGAGGTGGAATCGATTCCACCTCGGACCACGCTAGAGGTGCCGGATGGGGGACGTCAAGTCACGGCGCCCGGACGATCAGCACGGGGTCGACGAGGCGGCGCCGGGCGGGCCCGTCGTGGCCGTCGAGTCGATCGACGAGCAGCTGCGACGCGATCGCGCCGATCGCGCTCGCATCCTGCGCGACGACCGTGAGGGGCGGATCGAGCAGATCCGCGAGCTCGAGGTCGTCGAAGCCCACGACGTCGAGCCGCACGCCGAGTGCTCGCGTCGCGCGCAACGTGGCGACGGTCGTGCGGTTGTTGCCCGAGAAGATCGCCGTCGGCGGCTCCTCCCCCGCCAGGAGGCTCGCCAGTCGCGCGGCGACGGCCTCGACGTCGGGGGCGGCCTGCGAGACCTCGACCGCATCCCTCGCCAGACCCGCCGCATCGATGGCGTCGAGCACGCCCGCGAGCCGCTCGCCCGACGTGAAGTTCCGTGCGTCGTCGAGCAGCACCGCGATGCGTCGATGGCCGCGCGCGAGGAGGTGCTCGATGCCCATGCGCGCCCCCCGTCGGCTGTCGGTCAGCACGCTGTCGGCCTCGAACGTCAGCGCCGGACGATCGACGAACACCACGTGCACGCCGTCGCGCTGCATCGATGCGAGCCGCGACTCGTCGGCGTCCATCGGCATCGTCACGACGAGGCCCTCGACGCGCCTCGCCGCCAGCCCGTCGACGATGCGTCGCACCTGCGACGACGACCCGCCCGACGAGGCGGCGAGCACCGTGAGGTCGTGGCGATCGAGCGCCGACTCGACCGCGCGGTGCAGCTGCGAGTAGAACGGGTCGGCGACGTCCTCGACGAGGAGGCCGACGGAGGCCGACGCACCGCGCCGCAGCTCACGCGCTGCCGTGTCGCGCACGTAGCCGAGCTCGTCGATGGCGGCGGTCACGCGCGAGCGGCTGTCGGCGCTCACCTTGCCCTCGGCGTTGAGCACGCGCGAGACGGTGCCGACCCCGACGCCTGCGACGCGAGCGACGTCCTTCACGGTCGGACGCCGCGTCGCCGACGGGCTCGGCGCTCCCGTCGTGGGCTGCATCGCGCGAGCGTAGCACCGGGCCGCCGAGCGATCCGGGCCGCGGGAGTCTCGCGCTCGACGGCGATCGACCGACCGCCGCGCCACCTCCGACGCGCGCGTCGAGGAGGACGCGGTCCGATGCGCCGTCACCGCGTGACGCGGGGCGGGCCGCCGAGGGGAATGCTCCCTCGGCGGCCCGCTGCGCGTCACTCCGCGCCGGGTCAGGGGCGCAGCAGCACCTTGCCGACGCGGCCGGGCGTCAGGCTCGCCTCGACCGCGGCCGCGACGTCGTCGAGGCCGTGGATGCTCGACACGGGCAGCGTGAGCGCGCCCGAGGCGAGGCGCTCGCCGAGCTCGCCGAAGAGCGCGCGCCGCGTCGGCGCATCCATGGTGCGGCTCACGACGGAGCCCCAGAAGCCGCGCACCGTCGCCTGCTTGAAGATGATGTCGCCGGAGCGCAGCTCGAGCACGGGCGACGCCATGGCGCCGAACACGACGAGCTCGCCGCCCTCGGCGAGCACCGAGAGCACCTCCTGCGCCGACGCGCCGCCGACGGAGTCGACGCCCGCGACGATCGGCTCGCCGCCCGTGATCGCGGCGACCTGCTCGCGCCAGTCGTCGGCGTCGGTCGCGACGACGTCGCCGATGCCCGCCTCGCGCAGCTCGTCGACGCCGGCGGCGCGACGCACGAGGCCGACGACGCGCACGCCGCGGGCGGCGGCGAGCTGCGCCACCATGCGGCCGACGGCGCCGTTCGCGGCGTTCTGCACGATCCACTGGCCGGGCTCGAGGTCGAGCGAGTGCAGCAGCGAGATGGCGCTGAACGGCATCGCCACGAGCTGCGCCGCGGCCTCGTCGGGCACGCCCTCGGGTGCGGGGATGAGGCCGGCGGCATCGGCGACGACGTGCTCGGCCCATGCGCCGAACGTGCCGCCCGTCACGACGCGGTCGCCGATCGCGAGCGCATCCACGCCCTCGCCGAGCGCGTCGACGACGCCGAGCGCCTCGGTGCCGGAGCCGGCGGGCAGGTCGGGCACGAAGCCGTAGGTGCCGCGCACGGTCCACAGGTCGTGGTTGTGGATGGGCGACAGCACGATGCGCAGGCGCACCTGGCCGGGGCCGGGCTCGGGGGTGGGACGGTCGGCGACCGTCAGGACGTCGGCGGGCTCGCCGAAGGTCTCGTGCACGACTGCGCGCATGGTGGGGTCCTCTCGTGGGAGCGTGCGGATGGCATGCGGCAGCCGACCGACCGCGGGGGTCGGCCGGCTGCGGCGGGGTCAGTCGTCGCTGACCGTCACGACGACGTCGATGTTGCCGCGCGTCGCGTTGGAGTACGGGCAGACCTGGTGGGCGGCGTCGGCGAGCTGCTGCGCCTGCTCCTGGGGCAGGTCGGGGATGACGACCTCGAGCTGCACGGCGAGCTGGAAGCCGCCCTCGCCGTTCGAGCCGATGTGCACGCGCGCGCCGACCGTGGAGTCGCCGAGCTGCACCTTCTGCGAGCGGGCGACGGCCTGCAGCGCCGAGTGGAAGCACGCGGCATAGCCTGCGGCGAAGAGCTGCTCCGGGTTCGTCGCGCCGCCGGCGCCGCCCATCTCCTTAGGGATGGCGAGGTCGAGGTCGAGGCGGCCGTCGTTCGTGGCGACGTGGCCGGCACGGCCGGCGCCGGTCGCGAGGGCCTCTGCGGTGTAGAGCGCATCCATGGTGCTCCTCCTGTCTCGTCGCGGCTGCGACGTCATCGGTCGTCGCCGGCGGCGCCGGCGACGGGTTCGTGGGGTGCGGCCTGCGGCACCGCGGCGTGCATCGACGCCTCGATGCCGCGGAGCCGCCGCAGCAGCCCCTCGGCGTCGGCGGCGTCGGCGAGGCCCATGCCGGTCGCGATCGCGGCGGGGATGTGGCACAGGTCGGTGCGCAGCGCGAGCCCGCGGTCGGTGAGGTGCACGTCGACGACGCGCGCGTCGGCGGCGCTGCGCTCGCGCCGCACGAGGTCGCGCTCCTCCATGCGGCGAAGCAGCGGCGAGAGGGTGCCGGAGTCGAGCTGCATGACCTCGCCGACCTCGCGCACCGACTGCGGCCCCTCGTTCCAGAGCGTCGCCAGCACGAGGTACTGCGGGTAGGTGAGGTCCCACGGTGCGAGCAGCGCGCGGTACGTCTGCGACGTCGCGCGGTGCGCGGCATAGAGCGCGAAGCACACCATCTCGTCGGTCACGGCCATGGCTCGAGCCTTGCACGAATTTCAGTTGTGCACAACCGATCTCGCGCGTGCCGCGCCCCCACGCCTCCACCTCGTGTCGTAGAAAGGACGCATGGACGTCGTGGCTGCCCTCGCCGATCCGGTGCGCAGCCGGCTCGTCGAGCCGCTCGTCGCCGGCCAGACCATCCGCGCGACTCCCGGAGCACCAGCATGAGCACGTTCGCCGACCAGATCCACGAGGTGCTCCGCACCGTCGACAGCACCGCGTCCGACCCCGTCATCGCGGTCGCGCAGACGTTCGCCACGACGCCCGACGACCTGTGGGAGGCGTGCACCGACCCTGCACGCCTCGCCCGGTGGTTCGAGCCGATCGAGGGCGATCTCTCGCTCGGCGGGCGCTACGAGCTCGGGTTCAGCGGCACCGAGGGCACGATCGAGCGCTGCGAGCGACCCATGCTGCTCGCGATCACCTGGGAGTACGGCGACGACGCCAGCCGGGTCGTCGTGACGATCGCGCGGGCCGAGGGAGGGGCGCGGCTGACGATCGCGCATGCGAGCCCCCGCGACGACCACTGGGAGGCCTACGGCCCTGCAGCGGGCGGCATGGGGTGGGACGAGAGCCTGCTCGCGCTCGCGCTGCACCTCGCCGACGACGAGCGGTCGACGCCCGACGCGATGGAGGCGCTGTTCGAGTCGGAGGAGGGTCGGGCGTTCGCCGAGGCCTCGGCGGCCGCCTGGCAGCGGGCCTTCGTCGATGCCGGCGCCGACCCTGCCGAGGCCGAGGCGGCCGCCGCACGCGCCATCGCCGCGGTCTTCGACGAGGACTGACGCTCGTCGCGGAAGCGCGAGCGCGATCGGCCGGACGGCGCTCAGCCGCCGAGCATCGCCCAGCCGCGGGCGTCGAGCACGACCTCGGCGCCCTCGAGGTGCGCGCCCTCGCCCGCGAGCACCTCGGTCGCATCCGCCGCGGGCAGTCGCACGGGCTCGTCGCCGATGCTCAGCGCCGTGACGATCGACGCGTCCGCCGTGCCGGTGCGCAGCACGATCGAGCCGTTCGCCACCGCGACGACGTCGGTGTGCGCGCGCGTGAGCCACGGATGCCGGCGGCGCACGGCGACGAGCTGCCGCGTGACGTCGAGGATGCGCAGAGCCGACGGATCGAGCTCGTCGGGCGACGGCGGCGTCGCGGGCATCTCGGGTCGCACGGCGTCGTCGCCGCCGACCCGCTCCTCCTTGACCCCGAGCATCCCCAGCTCGTCGCCTGCGTAGATCGCCGGCGTGCCCGCGACCGTCATGAGGATCGCGAGCGCGTGCGGCACGAGGTCGACGCCGATCGCGGAGGCGATGCGCGTGACGTCGTGGTTGCCGACGAACGTGTACGGCACGAACGTCGACAGCAGCTCGTCGTGGCGCCCGATGGCGTGCTCGAGCTCGAAGAGGTTCGCGTCGGCGATGCCGTGCCAGATGCCCTGCCACAGCTCGTACTGCGTGACGGCATCCATCGTCGACGCCCGCACGATCTCCGCGTAGTCGCCGTGGATGACCTCGCCGACGAACCATGCATGCGGGTGCCGCTCGCGCACGGTCGGGAGCACGCGGGCCCAGAAGTCGCTCGGCACGCTGTAGGCGGCGTCGAGCCGCCAGCCGTCGACGCCGCGGCGCAGCCAGTGGTCCATGACCTCGACGACGAGGTCGACCGTGGCGTCGGAGGCGTGGTCGAGCGCGACGAGCCCGTCGTGCCCCTCGAACACGGCCGCCTCGCCGCCGTCGAGCCGGAAGAGCGCCGTCTCCTCGCCCCCTGCGAGCGCAGCCTGGAACGCGGGATGCTCGCGCCCGACGTGGTTGAAGACGCCGTCGAGCAGCACGCGGATGCCGCGCTCGTGCGCTGCGGCGACGAGTCGGTCGAGGTCGTCGTCGTCGCCGAGGCGCGGGTCGATGCGGAGGAAGTCGGTCGTGTCGTAGCCGTGCGTGCTGCTGGCGAAGATCGGCCCGAGCGCGACGCCGTTGAGCCCGAGCTCGACGACGTGGTCGAGCCACGCCTCGATGCGCGCGAGCCGGTGCGGCGGATGCGTCGCCTCCTGCTCGCGGATGGGCGCGCCCGTGAACCCCAGCGGGTACACGTGCCACCACATCGCCGACTCCGCCCATGCACGCTCGTTGCCCATCCCTGCAGTCTCCCGGGGCGGCGCTCGGCTCGCGAGTCGGCAGCGACGGGTTGCGGCGAGCACCGCGGACGGGCAGCCGCGACGACGCGCGCGCGATGCAACCCACTGGCGGTCGGCTGGCGTTCCGCGAACCCTGGAGGAGTCGGCGAGACGCGTCGACGCATGTGAGGAGCAGCGATGAGCGACCAGCAGCAGCACGACAGCTCGACCGACCCGAGCGAGGAGGAGCAGCGGCGCGTCGACGACCTGCCCGACGGCTCCGGCACCGACGACGACCAGGCCGACACCGCCTCGGGTGGTGCGCCCGAGCAGCCGGAGCGATGAGCGGCAGCGGCAGCAGCAGCGACGGGGGTGAGCGAGACGCCGACCGCCCGCGCCTGCCGGGCGAGAGCCAGCGCGCCGTGCGCCCGTCGCGCGAGCATCGGCTGCCGCCGCGCTGGTGGATCGCCGGCGGCGTCGCGCTCGTGGTCGTCGGCGTGGTCGGCCTCTCGATCATGATGGCGACGAGCATGGCCCTGCCCGCGACGTTCGTCGTGCTGGTCGTGCTCGTGCCCGTCGGCATCGGCGTCGCGCTGCGCGGGTTCGCGCTCGAGCGCCGCGCGGATGCTCGCCCATCGACCGAGACGCCGCCGGATCCGACGGGCCGCTGACCGCATGTGGGTGGTCCGAGGCATCCTCGGACCACTCGAGCGAGGCGGATGCGGTGCACGAATCACACGGTTGTAAGCCCGCTCCGGCGTGTCGCGAAATCCCTCTCCACAGGTGTGGAGAACGGCATCCACAGGCTTCTGCCGCGCCAGCACTGGGCAGGAATCCCGACCGGTGGAGAAGCGTTGGACATCATGTGGAGAAACGCCGCATCTAGTGCCGCATGAATGTCGGTGGCCCTACATATAGTGGGTGCTCCCGGCTCAGGACCGACGGTCCCGACCACCGAGCAAGCACCGCCCCACCGCGAGAGAAGGATCGAAATGGCTGTCACCGTCTACTCCAAGCCGGCATGCGTGCAGTGCACCGCGACCAAGCGCGCCCTCGACGCGCAGGGCGTCGAGTACGAGCTGTTCGACGTCTCGGTCGACGACAAGGCCCTCCAGACGGTCAAGGACCTCGGCTACATGCAGGCCCCCGTCGTGATCGCCGACGGCGACCACTGGTCGGGCTTCCGCCCCGACAAGATCCAGGCCCTCTCCGCCTGACGCCCGTCCCAGGCACCAGCACCGCAGCGAGGCCGAAGCCCATGCTCCTCGAAGCCCCCGTCGTCGCCCCTGAGATCGTCTACTTCTCGTCGGTCTCGGGCAACACGGCGCGCTTCGTGTCGAAGCTGGGCCGGCCCGCTGCGCGCATCCCCCTCCACGCGAGCGCGCCTGCGCTCGAGGTCGCGAATCCGTACGTGCTCGTCACCCCCACCTACGGGGAGCACGGCCGCGGATCCGTGCCGAAGCAGGTCATCCGCTTCCTGAACGACGAGGGCAACCGTGCGCTCCTCCGCGGCGTCGTCGCGGGTGGCAACACCAACTTCGGGTCCGACTTCTGCATCGCCGGCGACATCATCGCCGCGAAGTGCGACGTGCCCTACCTGCATCGATTCGAGGTCTTCGGGACTCCCGACGACGTCACCATCCTCAACCAGAGATTGGACGACCTGTGGCAACTGTGACCACCGAGCAGTCCGCAGCGGGTACCCACTCGCCGCAGATGGACTACCACTCGCTGAACGCGATGCTCAACCTCTACGGTCCGAACGGCGAGATCCAGTTCGACAAGGACCGCGAGGCTGCGAACCAGTACTTCCTGCAGCACGTCAACCAGAACACGGTCTTCTTCCACTCGCTGAAGGAGAAGCTCGACTACCTCGTCGAGAACGAGTACTACGAGGGCGAGGTGCTCGAGCAGTACTCGTTCGAGTTCATCAAGTCGCTCATGAAGCGCGCCTACGGCTACAAGTTCCGCTTCCCGACGTTCCTCGGTGCGTTCAAGTACTACACGTCGTACACGCTGAAGACGTTCGACGGGAACCGCTACCTCGAGCGCTACGAGGACCGCGTCGTCAACGTCGCGCTCGCCCTCGCGGCCGGCGACGAGCGCCTCGCCGAGGCCCTCGTCGACGAGATCGTCAACGGTCGCTTCCAGCCGGCGACGCCGACCTTCCTCAACGCGGGCAAGAAGCAGCGCGGCGAGCTCGTCTCCTGCTTCCTCCTGCGCATCGAGGACAACATGGAGTCGATCGGTCGCTCGATCAACTCGGCCCTGCAGCTGTCGAAGCGCGGCGGCGGCGTGGCGTTCAACCTCACGAACATCCGCGAGTACGGCGCCCCGATCAAGCAGATCCAGAACCAGTCGTCGGGGATCATCCCCGTCATGAAGCTGTTCGAGGACAGCTTCTCGTACGCGAACCAGCTCGGTGCCCGTCAGGGTGCCGGAGCGGTGTACCTGCAGGCGCACCACCCCGACATCATGCGATTCCTCGACACGAAGCGCGAGAACGCCGACGAGAAGATCCGCATCAAGACGCTGTCCCTCGGCGTCGTGGTGCCGGACATCACGTTCGAGCTCGCGAAGAAGGACGAGGACATGTACCTGTTCTCGCCCTACGACGTCGAGCGCGTCTACGGCGTGCCGTTCGCGGACATCTCCGTGACGGAGAAGTACCACGAGATGGTCGACGACGCCCGCATCCAGAAGAAGAAGATCCGCGCCCGCGACTTCTTCCAGACGCTGGCCGAGATCCAGTTCGAGTCGGGCTACCCGTACATCATGTTCGAGGACACGGTGAACCGGGAGAACCCGATCGACGGCCGCATCAACATGTCGAACCTGTGCAGCGAGATCCTGCAGGTGAACACGCCGTCGCAGTACGTCGAGGACCTCGGCTACGAGTCGATCGGCAAGGACATCTCCTGCAACCTCGGCTCGCTGAACATCGCGCTGACGATGGACTCCCCCGACTTCGGTCGCACGATCGAGACCTCGATCCGTGCGCTCACGGCGGTGTCCGACCAGTCGAACATCGACTCGGTGCCGTCGATCGCCCGCGGCAACGACATGAGCCACGCCATCGGCCTCGGCCAGATGAACCTGCACGGCTACCTCGGTCGCGAGCGCATCTTCTACGGCTCGGAGGAGGGTGTCGACTTCACGAACATCTACTTCTACACGGTGCTGTTCCACGCCCTGCGGGCGTCGAACCTCATCGCGACCGAGAAGGGTCAGACGTTCGAGGGCTTCGAGCGCTCGAAGTACGCGTCGGGAGAGTTCTTCGACAAGTACACCGACCAGGCGTGGGTGCCGGCGACCCAGCGCGTCGCGCAGCTGTTCGCCGAGGCGAACGTGCACATCCCGACGCAGGACGACTGGCGCGAGCTGAAGGCGCTCGTGCAGCAGCACGGCATCTACAACCAGAACCTGCAGGCGGTGCCGCCGACCGGCTCGATCTCGTACATCAACAACTCGACGTCGTCGATCCACCCGATCGCGGCGAAGATCGAGATCCGCAAGGAAGGCAAGATCGGCCGCGTCTACTACCCGGCGCCGTTCATGACGAACGACAACCTGGAGTACTTCCAGGACGCGTACGAGATCGGCCCCGAGAAGATCATCGACACGTACGCCGCGGCGACGCAGCACGTCGACCAGGGCCTCTCGCTCACGCTGTTCTTCAAGGACACCGCGACGACGCGCGACATCAACAAGGCGCAGATCTACGCATGGCGCAAGGGCATCAAGACCGTCTACTACATCCGTCTCCGCCAGCTCGCGCTGGAGGGCACGGAGGTCGACGGCTGCGTCAGCTGCATGCTGTGACCCGCCGAGCGCACTGAGAACAGGACACAGGACGATGACCGACACCCAGCACAGCACCGGCGCGGCCGGGGCGTTCGACGAGCTCGTCGACGCCCCGATCGAGGACACGCGCGAGGCCATCGCCGCCGAGCGCGAGGCCACGGCCGAGACGCTCGCGGCAGGCCACCAGACCGAGGCCCAGAAGCGTCAGCACAAGCACAACCACCTCGTGCAGGCGATCAACTGGAACCGCATCGAGGACGACAAGGACCTCGAGGTCTGGAACCGTCTCGTGAACAACTTCTGGCTGCCCGAGAAGGTGCCGCTGTCGAACGACATCCAGTCGTGGGGCACGCTGACGCCGGCCGAGCAGCAGCTCACGATGCGCGTCTTCACGGGCCTCACGCTGCTCGACACCATCCAGGGCACCGTCGGCGCCGTGTCGCTCATCCCCGACGCGATCACCCCGCACGAGGAGGCCGTCTACACGAACATCGCGTTCATGGAGTCGGTGCACGCGAAGTCGTACTCGTCGATCTTCTCGACGCTCGCGTCGACGAAGGAGATCGACGACGCGTTCCGCTGGTCGACGGAGAACCCGTACCTGCAGCGCAAGGCCGAGATCATCGTCGACTACTACGAGGGCGACGACCCGCTGAAGCGCAAGATCGCCTCGACGCTGCTCGAGTCGTTCCTGTTCTACTCGGGCTTCTACCTGCCCATGTACTGGTCGAGCCACGCGAAGCTCACGAACACGGCCGACATGATCCGCCTCATCATCCGCGACGAGGCCGTGCACGGGTACTACATCGGCTACAAGTTCCAGCAGGGCTTCGCGAAGCTCTCGGAGGAGCGCCAGGCCGAGATCAAGGACTACACGTACACGCTCATGTACGAGCTGTACGAGAACGAGTCGAAGTACACGGCCGAGCTGTACGACGCCGTGGGCCTCACGGAGGACGTGAAGAAGTTCCTGCACTACAACGCGAACAAGGCGCTCATGAACCTCGGGTTCGAGCCCCTGTTCCCGTCGTCGGTGACGGACGTGAACCCGGCGATCCTCTCGGCCCTGTCGCCGAACGCCGACGAGAACCACGACTTCTTCTCGGGCTCCGGCTCCTCCTACGTCATCGGCAAGGCGGTCGCCACCGAGGACGAGGACTGGGACTTCTGATCCAGCCCGCCTGACCCGGTCGGACCTCCCGCCGACCGAACGAGAGCGCCCCGGCCCCGCATCATGCGGGCCGGGGCGCTTCGTCGTTCGCCCGTGCGACCCGTTGCGAGGTGCGGTTCTCGTTGCGAGGTGCGCTTCTCCTGTCGAGGTGCGCGGAGAGCCGCACCTCGACAGGAGAAGCGCACCTCGCAACCGCTGGACCGGCCGCATCCGCTGGTCCAGACTGTCGCGATGACCGTCAGCGCTGACGCAGCATCGTCGTCGACCGACCAGCCCGAGCTCAAGCGGGTGATGGGGCCGAAGCTGCTGCTCCTGTTCGTGATCGGCGACATCCTCGGCACTGGCATCTACGCCCTCACCGGGCAGGTCGCCGCCGAGGTCGGTGGTGCGGCGTGGCTGCCGTTCCTCATCGCGTTCGCCGTCGCGACGATCACGGCGTGCTCGTACCTCGAGCTCGTCACGAAGTACCCGCAGGCCGCGGGCGCCGCGCTCTATGCGCACAAGGCGTTCGGCATCCACTTCGTCACGTTCCTCGTGCTGTTCACCGTCATGTGCTCTGGCATCACGTCGGCGTCGAGCGCGTCGAGCGCGTTCGCGGCGAACTTCGCCATCGGCTTCGGGCTCGGGGATGTGTCGCCGCTGCCCATCGCGGTCGGGTTCATGATCCTGCTGGCGCTCGTGAACCTGCGCGGCGTCGCCGAGGGCGTCGGCCTCAACGTCGTGCTGACGATGATCGAGCTGTCGGGCCTGCTGCTCGTGATCTGCATCTCGATGTTCGCGGTGTTCGGCGGCACCGCCGACTTCTCGCGCGTGATCCTGTTCGAGACGCCCGAGGACAAGAGCGTGCTGCTGGCGGTGAGCACGGCGACGTCGCTGGCGTTCTTCGCGATGGTCGGCTTCGAGGACAGCGTGAACATGGCCGAGGAGGTGCGGGAGCCGAGCCGCATCTTCCCGCGCATCATGCTCACGGGCCTCGGCATCGCCGCCGTCGTCTACGTCGTCGTGTCGCTGCTCGCCGTCGCGATCGTGCCGATCGGCGAGCTCGCCGGCAATGCGGCACCGTTCGTGACGGTGGTGGAGACGGCGGCGCCCGGCTTCCCGATCAACGCGCTCATCCCGTTCATCTCGATGTTCGCCGTCGCCAACACCGCACTGATCAACATGATGATGGCGAGCCGCCTGCTCTACGGCATGAGCCGCCAAGGCGTGCTGCCGCCCATCCTCAAGGGCGTGCTGAAGACGCGTCGCACCCCGTGGGTCGCGATCCTCGTGACGACGCTCATCGCTCTCGGCCTCATCACCTGGGTAGCCACGAACAGCGACGACCCGATCGTGGTGCTGCTCGGCGGCACCACCTCGCTGCTGCTGCTCGCGGTGTTCGCGGTCGTGAACGTCGCGGTGCTCGTGCTGCGCCGCGACCCCGTCGAGCACAAGCACTTCACGACGCCGACATTCCTGCCGGTCATCGGCGTCATCGCCTGCATCTACCTCGTGCTGCCATGGACCTCAGGCCGCGACATCGCCCAGTACGGCATCGCCGGCGTGCTGCTGATCATCGGCATCGCCCTGTGGGCGGTGACGTTCATCGACCGCCGCGTCCGCGGGTATGCGCGCTCGGCATCGGTGCCGGACGAGACGCAGCAGCTGGATCAGATCACCTGAATCAGGCTCGCCGGGCACGCCGATCCGACGAGGCGGCCTACGCCTCGACGCCGTCGCCCACGCCGCCGTCGATCGCGACGCGCAGCATCCCCAGCAGACGCTGCCGCGAGCGGCCATGCGTCGCCTCGGACCGCGCGACCTCGGCGAGCAGGTCGCCGTCCGACCACTCGAGCGCCTGAGCCCCGCCGAGATCCAGCAGCACGTCGAGGAGCAGCAGCAGCTCCGACTCGTCGAGGTCGCGCCGGGCGAGCTGCACGATCGGATGCCCACCGATCATCGCCCCGGGCAGCCCGGCGCCCGCATGCGCGCCGCGCGCGAGCAGCCTGAGCACCACGACCGCGTCGTCGGCCCCGAGCGTCGGGTTCTCGAAGAGGACGTTGATCGGGGTGAGGAACGACAGCGGGGTCGACGCGTCGATCGGCTTCGACAGCAGCCACAGCGCGATCTCGCGACGACGACGCGCATCCGGATTGCTCAGCGCAAGATCGAGCACGGTGCGCAGCTCGCGGGGTCCGTCGAGCTCGCCGACGACGTCGAGCACGTCGTCGAGCGAGCCGGTGAGCGCGCGCGCATGCACGCCGCGCAGGCGACCGACGACGTCCTCCGCCTCCCCCTCCTTGAGCGGACGGTCGAGGACGGCCGACGCGTACGCAGACGAGGCGAGCGCCCTGGGGCCGAGCGGCTCGCCGGTGCGCAGCACCCATGTGAGCTGCGGCACGCCGGACTCGACGCCGAAGAGCGACTCGAGCGGGGTCGCCGTCGAGAGGCCGGTGCCCGCGGCCTTCGCTACGACCACCGCACGCGCACGGCGCAGCATGTCGTCGGAGGCACGCCAGTGCGATCCGTCGAGCCAGAAGACGACGTCGACGACGGGCAGCGAGCGGGCGCTCGCCAGGAGGTCGTCGGCGTCGGGCGCGACGTCGCGCCGCACGACCGGGTAGAGCCCGTCGGACTCGCGGTCGACGACGAGGGAGAGCAGCTCGGGCGGCAGCCCGGCGAAGCGCGCCGCGGCATCGTCGAACGACGCGTCCGACGAGCCCTCGTCGAACGACGCACCCGCCGAGTGCTCGTCGTCGAGCCTCGACCCCACCAGCAGCATGCGCGGACCGTCGGTGACGTGCGTGACGTGCCACACCCACGACCAGTGGCCGGCGCGCAGCCGGCCGCGCACCGCATCCGGCACGATCGTCGAGCCCGTGAGCGGCGGGCCGTCCCACGGGACCGTCTGCGCCGCGATCCGCGGGATGGACCCGGTCGTGGCGACCGCAGCGACCTCGCTCACGAGGCGGAGCCGGTGGCGCACCTCCCACGGGTCGAGGCCGCGCATGAGGTCGATGACCGCATCCGGGCGGCTGACGACGACGATGACCTGCGGGCCGTCGCCGAAGTCGCGATCGGGAACACCGGCGAGCAGCAGCACGGCATGCCCGTCGGCCCACCACATCGGTGCCGGACCGAGCCCCGTGATCCGCAGGTATCTGCCGAGCGGCGTGCGCCGATCGGCGCGGATGCGCTCGTCGTAGGCGTCCATCGACAGCGGCTCGCCCCACCGCGCCGTCATCGCGTCGGTGAGCCCGTCGGTCCAGCGCTGTAGCGCGTCGAGGTTCCACCGCTCGGCCGCCGCGATCGTCGTCGCGAGCAACCGCTCGCCCACCTCGTCGAGATCCGAGCCGCCGATGCGGAAGGTCTCGTCGTTCCACGCCGCCTCGCTCGGCGTGCGCTCCCACCACGCGTCGGAGGCGCGCTCGATCTGCGCGACCAGGTCGGCATGCTCCGCGCTCCGCGGCACGCCGTACGCCAGCCGGGCCGACTCGTCGGGTCGC
Organism: Agrococcus jejuensis; assembly: GCF_007679035.1. Lineage (GTDB taxonomy): Bacteria > Actinomycetota > Actinomycetes > Actinomycetales > Microbacteriaceae > Agrococcus > Agrococcus jejuensis_A. Next base: position 612,331 of record NZ_VEFR01000002.1, read on the forward strand.
TCCCGCTCGGGGTACGGGCACGCGGCGAGCACTCGTTCGAACGACGGGTACCGCTCGTCGCCGGGCGGCAGGAGCTGCTCGATCGAGAACGCGCCGCCGAGCCGGTACGCGCGGCGCACCGCGGAGCCGAAGCCGAAGTCGTCCATGCCGAAGCCGTTCTGGCGGCCGATCTCGGTGAGCGGAGCCGGCACGCGCCAGTCGTCGCCGTCGAACCACGCGACGCCCGAGATGACGGGGAGGATGCGGTCGCCGACGGGGCGGAAGGCCAGGTCGTGCTCAGCCGGCTCGCCGTCCGCGCGGTCGGCTCGAGCCGTCATGAGCTCGTGGAGCTCGTCCGGCACGCCGCTGAGCATGCGTGCGACGAGGATCATCATCGCGTCGGCGAGTGCCTCCTCGCGCTCGGCGTCGACGTCGTCGCCTGCGGCGTCCGGCCCGGCGCCGTCCACGCTCGCGCCGTCGTCGTCTGCGAGGTCGTCGAGCAGCTGCCGCGGAGCATCGGTCACGAGCTCGCACGACGGGTCGTGGAGCAGCACGAGGATTCGGCCGTCGTCGGCGAAGGCCCACACCGTCGTCGTGCCGTCGCGAGCCTGCAGACTGCACCGCGTCGCGGCGATCGCGGTGTCACGCACCCGCGTCTCCCCCGCTCCGTAGAGCGTGCTCATGATCCACGCGCGACGCCGCAGCTCGAGCGGGTGCTCGCCGTGCATGAGCAGCTCGTGGATCGTGTCCTCGGGCTGGACGACGGCGCTGAAGCCGCCGAGCGCCATCGCCCGTGGCAGCACGACGAGGATCTGCCGCAACGTGCTCTCGCGCACCTCCCCATCCCAGCTCGTGAGGAGCACGCAGCACAGCTCGCCCCGATCCCACATCTCCGCCTCGGGGATGCCGAGCGTCAGCAGCAGGTAGTCGAGGATGCCCTCGGGCTCCTGCTCGGACCCTGCGGTGCGCGGCGTGCGCACGAGCGGGTCGCCCCACGCCTCGCGCATGACCCGGCGCACGCCCTCGGCCCAGACGTCGGCGACCTCGGCGTAGCCGCCAGGCGGCAGGGACGCATCGACCGGCGCGTCGGAGGGAACCTCGACCGCGTCGGGCACGAAGCCGCCCAGCGGCGCCATCCACACGCCCTGCGCCACGTCGACGTCCACGCCCTCGAAGACGAACTCCTCGTCGGCGCCGCCCACGAGGAGGCGCTCGACGAGCCGCTCGCAGAAGCCGGGCACGGCGTCGAGGCCGAAGGGTGGTTGGTAGATGGGGAGGTCGTCGTCCGCGTCGTCGGGATGCGGATCGGCTGCGCTGCCGGCGTCGTCGGTCATCGGCCCTCGCTCTCGAAGTCGTCGGCGCGGACGCGTCTGCCGACCGTGACGCCTCGTCGGCGCCTCGGCGCGCGGGCGTCCATCGTCGACATCACGTGCGGCTCGATCGTCGCACGCATGCCTGGACGGTGACGGCAACGGACCTCCTGACGGTCACGGGCGCGGCTAGCGTGGATGCATGACCACGCTGAGCGCCGATGCCCTGGACTTCCTGCGGAAGCCGAACCCCGCCGTGATGGCGACGCTCGCGAAGGACGGCCGGCCCGTGGCCGTCGCCACCTGGTACCTGCTCGAGGACGACGGCCGCATCCTCGTGAACCTCGACGCCGAGCGCGTGCGCCTCGGCCACCTGCGCCGCGATCCGCGGTTCGCGCTCGACGTCATCGACGAGACGAACTGGTACACCCACCTGTCGCTGCAGCTCGTCGTCGACGAGATCGCCGACGACCCCGACTTCGCCGGCATCGACTCGCTCTCGAAGCACTACGGCGGCCGCCCCTACCCCGACCACGAGCGGCCGCGCGTCGACGTGCGTGCCCGCATCGTCGGCGCGCACGGATGGGGCGCGCAGCAGGCCGAGTAGCCGCTCGACCGGCTGCCGCAGCGTCAGCGGAACTGCGTCTCGACGGGGTCGAGCAGGAACAGGCCGGGGTCGGGCTCGAACTCGAGGACTTCAGCTCGGATCCTCACCTCGTCGCCGACCCCGATCGTGTCCGGGACGTTCGACCCGGTGAGGTTGAGGTCGGAGACGTTCACGTCTCGAAGTTGAAAGTTGGGACCTCCGAACGACTGCGTCTCGCTGTAGTCCCCGTATGAGATCAGGATGTCGTAGCGAGTCGAATAGCCGTCGTGCGTGTTCATGGCACCGATCGCCCCGTCGAACTCGATCACCTGACCGCGATTGGCCGCCGCGAACGCCGCGACGGACTCACCATCGGTCGGCCCGGCAAGCAGCGCGGCGAGCTCCGGGCTGTTCTCGACGGTGAGGACCGCGGGCGGCGCAGCCGGCTCGGGTGCCGATGCGGACGACGGCGCTTCCTCCTCGTACTGCGTCGGGGTCGGAGCGGGCTCGTCCCGCGCCTCAGCCTCGGCGGAGGCCGTCGGAGGAGCCGATGCCCCAGGCTCGTCGTCGCCACCGAAGGCGCCGCTGACGCCGAGGATGACGAACAGGAGCACGAGCGCGCCGCCACCGATCGCGATGGCGCGCCACGGCGTCTTCGGCTTCGGGCGCCGAAACTGCAGCTCGGTCTGCAGCCTTCCTGGCCGTTGCTCGATGAGCTCCCAACCCGCGCTCTCCCACTTGGCGACCGAGCGTGCCTCGAGACCGCGAATGCTCTTGACGGTCATCTCCTGGTAGCGCGGGGCATCTCTTGGCATGGCGATCCTTGCTGCTCAGCGCGAGCCCGCGCTCGTCGTCGGCGCGAGCCTACGACCCCGTCGCTGTACGCCGTCTCGGGCACCACGGATGGGGCGCAGCAGGCCGAGTAGCGGCGTCCCACGACCGTCGGCAGCGCTCCGTCTGGCATGGTCGAGGTCGTGGACGCATCGATGCGAGTGCTCGTGGCACCGGACAAGCTCAAGGGCACGCTCACGGCAGCTGAGGCGGCGGACGCGATCGCGGCGGGCGTGCTCGCCACGCATCCGGATGCGACCGTGCGGCGGCTGCCGTTCGCCGACGGCGGCGAGGGCACCGTGGACGCCGTGATCGCCGCTGGCGCCGAGGCGCGCGTCGACCGCGTGACCGGCCCGCTCGGCGATCCCGTCGACGCTCGCTGGGCGCTGCTCGGCGACACCGCCGTCATCGAGATGGCGGCTGCGAGCGGTCTGCCGCTCGTCTCGCCGACGCCGGCGACGGCGCTCGACGCCCACACCGAGGGCACCGGCGAGCTCGTGCGCATCGCCGTCGCCGCGGGCGCGCGTCGCGTGCTGCTGGGCGTCGGAGGCTCGGCGTCGACCGACGGCGGTGCGGGGGCACTGCGGGCGCTCGGGGTGCGGCTGCTGGATGCGGACGGCCGCTCCGTCGCCGGTGGTGGCGGCTCGCTGCCGTCGATCGCATCGGTCGATGCCTCGTCGGCACGCGCCCTCCTGGCAGGCGTGGAGGTGGTGCTGTGCAGCGACGTCGCGAACCCGTTCGTCGGCGAACGCGGCGCAGCGCACGTCTTCGGGCCGCAGAAGGGGGCCGACGCCGCCGCGGTGGAGCGACTCGACGAGGGGCTGCGCCGGTTCGCCCGCGTCGTCCACGCGGCGACCGACGTCGACCTCGAGACCGCCGACTGGGGCGGCTCCGGCGGCGGGATCGCCGGCGGGCTCGTCGCCGTGCTCGGGGCGACGGCCGCCGACGGCGTCGAGCTGCTCGCCGACCTCCTCGGCCTCGACGACGCCATCCGCGCCGCCGACCTCGTGATCGTGGCCGAGGGCTCGCTCGACGAGCAGTCGCTCATGGGCAAGACGCCCGTGGGCGTCGCCCGCCATGCGGCCGCGCTCGGGGTGCCGTGCGTCGCGGTCGCTGGCCGCATCGTCGTGTCCTCGGATGCGCTGCAGGCCGTCGACATCGCCGACGCCGTCGCCGCAGTCGACGTCGCGCCGAACGTCGAGGCGGCGCTCGCCGAGCCGGCGCGCTGGCTGCAGGCCGCGACCGAGACCGTGCTCGCCCGCCGCTGAGCGGCCGACCACCCCGCGCCACGCGTTGCGAGGTGCGGTTGCTGCACTCAGGTGCTGCTGCAACCGCACCCCAGTGCAGGAAGCGCACCTCGCAACCGGGCGTCGGCGGCATCCGCGGCTCGGTAGCGTTCGGAGCGATGACCTCCGCACCCGACGCCCCGACCCTCGCCGACTTCTGGGCCGAGTACCGCCTCTGCATGTTGGCGACGCCCCGCCGCGACGGCTCGATCCACCTCGTGCCCGTCGGCGCCACCTACGACGCCGAGGCCGGGCTCGTGCGGGTCATCGCGTCGGGCACGAGCGCGAAGGCGCGGATGCTGACCGCCCGGCCGGGCACACGGGTGTCGCTGTCGCAGGTCGACGGCCGCTGGTGGACGACGATCGAGGGACCCGCGACGGTGTCGAGCGACCCCGACCGCGTCGCCGAGGCCGTGCGCCGCTACGCCGAGCGCTACCGCCAGCCGCGCGAGAACCCCGAGCGCATCGTCATCGAGATCGTCGTCGAGCGCACGCTCGGCAACGTCGCCTGAGCGCGGCCGGTCGGCCGCGCCCGGGCGACGCGGTCAGCGCTCCTGCAGGTCCGGCGGCGCGTCGCCGCCGACCGCGGGCAGCTGGCCGATGATGTCGTCGCCGCGCAGCAGCGCCTCCGCGCCGCCGTCGACGTAGATCGTCTGCCCCGTCATGTGGGAGTTGCCCTCGCTCACGAGGAACGCGAGCACCTCGGCGATCGCCTCCGGCGGCGCGAAGCCGTTCAACGGCATCGGGATCTGCGCCGCGAGCGCATCACGATCGCCGGCGATCAGCTCGCGCGTCATCGGCGTCTCGACGACGCCGGGGCCGACGGCGTTCAGCGCGATGCCCGCGCCGCCCCACTCCGGCGTCGGGCCGACCTTGCGGATCCACCGCGAGACCCCGCGCTTCGACGACGAGTAGTTCTGGAATCCACGCTGCGGCCCATCGGCCTCGAGCGCGCCACCGATCTCGAGCGCGCGCGTCTCGTCGCCGGCGAGCATCGCCTCGACGAGCTCCTCCGACACCGGCTGCAGCGACGAGAACGACGACGTGATCGCCACCCGCGGCGCATCGGATGCGGCGAGCGTCGGCCGCAGATGCTCGAGGAACTCGACGACGCCGAAGAAGTTCACGGCGCTCGTGAGCGCGATCGGTGCGGCGATGCCCGCGCAGGCGACGACGGCATCCACCGTGCCGCCCGCGGCCGCGACGGCGGCCTCGGTGCCCGCACGTCGCCCGTCGGGCGTCGAGAGGTCCGCCTCGACGGTCGCACCCCGCAGATCGACACCGACCACGGTGTCGCCGCGCCGCTGGAGCAGGGCAGCGGTGGCGGCGCCGATGCCGGAGCCCGCCCCCGTCACGATGATGGTCCTGGACATGGGTCGGCCTCCTCGCCGTCGGGGATGGGTCGCTCCCCACGCTCTCGCGTCGGGCTCCTCGCGTCGATGGGGTGGAGGGCTGCGACGACAGTCGCTACTCGATGTCGTCGCCCGCCGCTCGCCTGCGGCGTCGTCGTGGCCGCACGGTCACCCCTCGGCGACCGCGGCACCCTCGGCGAACGCATCCACGAACTCGCCGGTCGGCGGGATCTCGGTGATGACGTCCACGAGCACGCCGGCGGGGTCGGCCACGATGAAGTGGCGTTGGCCGAACGCCTCCGAGCGGATGGCCAGTCGCGGCTCGAGGCCGCCGTCGACGACGAGGCGCTGCCACTCGGCGTCGACGTCGTCGACCTCGAGGTTGACGAGGATCCCGGCTGCGGTGGCGCCGCGGTAGCCCTCCGGGATCGTCGGATGCGTCGCGTCGAGGAACGCGATCTCGGCGCCGCTCGTCTCGTGGCGCAGGCTCACGTACCAGTCGGCCGCGAACGACTCGATGAAGCCGAGGCGCTGCTGCCAGAACGCGGCCGTCTCGGCGACGCGGTCGGTGGCGATGACGGGGTAGAGACGGTGCAACATGGCTTCTCCTTCGTTCGCATACCGTCGGTATGCGGACGAAGGTACGTCGCATACCGTCGGTATGTCAAGATGGCTGCATGAGCCCGTCGATCCGTACCGAGCAGCGCGACGCCACGCGACGCGCGCTCGTCGACGCCGCATCCGCGCGCTTCGCCGCCGACGGCTACGCCGCGACCGGCCTGCCCGCCATCGTCGCCGACGCCGCCGTGACGAAGGGCGCGATGTACCACCACTTTGCGTCGAAGGCCGAGCTCTTCGAGGCCGTGCTCGCCCAGGTGCAGGAGTCCGTCGGCGCACAGGTCGCCGCGGCAGCCGAGGCGGAGACGGATGCGTGGAGCCAGCTGCTCTTGGGGTGCCGTGCCTTCCTGACCGCGTCGACTGACGCATCCGTGCGGCGCATCATGCTCGTCGACGGCCCCTCGGTGCTGGGCTGGGCGCGGTGGCGCGCGCACGACGACGCGACGTCGGCGCGTCACCTCGGCGAGGCGATCGCAGCGCTCATCGCCGACGGCACGCTCACGCAGGTCGACTCGGTGGCGACGACGCGCCTGCTGTCGGGCGCGATGAACGAGGCCGCGCTGTGGCTCGCCGACGCCCCCGCCGCGCGTCGCGCATCCGACCTCGACGCCGCGATGGCGTCGCTCACGCGCATGCTCGAGGGGCTCCGCGCGTAGTCCCCGTCGCGAGGTGCGGTTCGCCTATCGAGGTGGAGCTCACCGCGCACCTCGACAGGACAAGCGCACCTCGCAACGAGAAGCGCACCTCGCAGAGAGAGGCGCACCTCGCAGAGAGAGGCGCACCTCGCAGAGAGAGGCGCACCTCGCAGCGAGAAGTGCACCTCGCAACGGAGCGGCGCGGGTCAGCGCGCGAGCACCTCGTGAGCCGCGGCGAGCACCGCATCCGTCGTCATGCCGCGGCGAGCCATGACCTGGTCGCCGGCGCCCGACTCGCCGAACTCGTCGATCGACACGACGCGGCCGTCGAGGCCCACCCAGCGCCACCATGCGTCGCCGCGGCCGGCCTCGACCGCCACGCGAGCGCGCAGCGTCGGCGGCAGCACCTCGTCGCGCCACTCGGCCGGCGCCGACGAGAACCATTCGACGCACGGCATCGAGACGACGCGAGCCGCGACGCCCTCCGCAGCCAGCGCCTGAGCGGCAGCGAGCGCCAGCTGCACCTCGGAGCCCGTCGCGATGAGCGCGACGTCCGACCCGTCGCCGTGCTGCCATGCCACGTAGCCGCCGTGCGCGACCGACTCGTCGAGGTCTGCCCGCGCGGGCAGCACCGGCAGCCCCTGCCGCGACAGCACGAGCGCCGTCGGGCCGGTGGGCGCAGACAGGATGCGCCTCCATGCCGCGAGCACCTCGGGGCCGTCGGCGGGGCGCACGACGTCGAGCCCCGGGATCGTGCGCAGCGCCGCGACCTGCTCGACGGGCTGGTGCGTGGGGCCATCCTCGCCGACCGCGACCGAGTCGTGCGTGTAGACGTGGATCGCGGGGAGGCCCATGAGCGCCTGCAGGCGCAGCGCCGGGCGCTGGTAGTCGCTGAACGCGAGGTACGTGGATGCGTACGGGCGCCACAGCCCGTGCAGCGCGATGCCCGAGAGGATCGCCGCCATCGCGTGCTCGCGGACGCCGAAGTGCACGAAGTCGCCGCCGGGGTTCGCGCGCGACATGGCCTCGCCCGGCACGGCGACGCTCGTCGAGCCCGACAGGTCGGCCGAGCCGCCGAAGAGGCCGCCCCACTGCTGCAGCGCCTGCAGCACCGCGCCGTTCGTCGCGCGGGTCGCGACCGACGCGCCCTCCGCGGGCGCCTCGACCGCGTCGAGCTCCGCGAGCCCCGCCTCCATCGCGAGCGCGCCCGCGAATCCGCCGTCGGTGTGCCAGCCGGCCACGCCCGAGCAGCGGCGCATCATGACGCGACCGGGCGCCGACTCCATCCAGGCCGCGTACGCGTCGCGCCACTCGCCGTGCAGGCGCGCGCCGCGCTCGAGCGCGCGCCGCGTGACCGTGAGCACCTCGGGCGTCACGAGGTCGTCGAGGGATGCGTCGGCAGCGATGCCGAGCGCGGTCTTCACGGCCGCGACCTCGGCGTCGCCGAACCCGCCGGAGTGCGCGGCGGGCGTGCCGCCGATCACGCGCGAGGGCCAGCCGATCGTCGAGCGCACGGCGACGAGCGTCGGGCGGCCGGTGCGCTCCTTCGCGGCCGACAGCACGCGCTCGATCTCGGCCAGGTCGCGGAAGTCCTCGATCTCGAGCACGCGCCACCCGTAGGCGGCGTAGCGAGCACGCACGTCCTCGTCGAACGCGACGTCGGTGCCGCCGTCGATCGTGATGCGGTTGTCGTCCCAGATGAGCACGAGGTTCTCGAGGCCGAGGGTGCCCGCGAGGCTCGACGCCTCGCCTGACACGCCCTCCTGCAGGCAGCCGTCGCCCGCGAGCACGAACACCGTCGGGTCGAAGACGCCCGTGCCGGCGCCGTGCAGCGCCTCGTCGCGGCGGGCGGCGAGCGCGATGCCGACCGCCGACGCGACGCCCTGCCCGAGCGGACCCGTCGACATCTCGACGCCTGCCGTGTGCCCGAGCTCGGGGTGGCCGGGCGTGCGGGCGTCGAGCTGGCGGGACGCGGCGACGTCGGCGAGCGCGAGGTCGTAGCCCGTGAGGTGCAGCTGCGTGTACAGCAGCAGGCTCGCGTGGCCCGCGCTCAGCACGAGGCGGTCGCGGCCCTCCCACGTGGGGTCGGCGGGATCGTGGCGCAGGATGCGCTGGAACAGCACGTGCGCGAGCGGCGCCATCGCCATCGCGGTGCCCGCGTGGCCGTGGCCCTTGGCCTGCACGACGTGCGCGGGGATCGCGACGGCAGCCGCGACGGCGCGGCGCTCGGCGTCGTGGCGGGCTCCCAGCACGGAGTCGGGCAGGATCGTGGTGACGTCGTCGGCCATGTCCGCTACTTTGGCATAGAAGTAGTCGAAAGTCGACGCGGCATCGGTCCTGAGGGGCTCGCAGCGACGCAGAGAGGAGTCCATCGTGGCCAAGCACCTGTCCACGGGCTCCGGCGTCGTGCTCGACCTCATCCGCTCGGGCGAGGCGACGACGCGCAGCGAGCTCGTCGACCGGCTCGGCTGGTCGCGCGTCACGATCGGGCGGCGCCTCGACGAGCTGCTCGAGCCCGGCATCGTCGTGCGCTCCGGCCAGCAGGACTCGCGCGGCGGCCGCCCCGCCGAGGAGTTCGCCGTCAACGCCGACTCCGGCGTGCTGCTGGCCATGGACATCGGCTCGAGCCACACCAAGGTCGGCGTCACCGACCTCGTGAGCACCGTGCTCAGCGAGGACGAGGCCGACATCGGCCTCTTCGACGGCCCCGACGACATCTTCGACTGGGCCATGCAGGTGTTCGAGCACCTGCTCGCCGCGCACGGCCGCTCGGTCGCCGACGTGCGCGGCATCGGCATCGGCGTGCCCGGCCCCGTCGACTCCCGCACCGGCATCCTCGGCTCGCCGCAGCTCGATCCACGCTGGGACGACGTCGACGTGTCGCGCTACCTCGGCTCGCTCATGCCCGACGTGGTCGTGGCCGTCGACCGCGACGTCAACATCCTCGCCGTCGGCGAGTCGCGCCTCGCGTGGCAGGAGTACCGCGACCTCGTGGTCGTGAAGGCCGGCATTGGCGTGGGCTGCGCGTTCGTGCAGGACGGCGACATCCTGCGCGGCTCGCGCGGCGGCGCCGGCCAGCTCTCGGCGCCCATCCGCGACCGCCTCAGCGAGCCGCTGCGCCGCCTCGAGACCGTCGCCTCCGGCGGCACGGTGCGCGACGAGCTCACGCGCGGCGGCGCGCGCATCCGCACCTCCGCCGACATCGTGGCGCTCGTGGATGCGGGCGACGAGGATGCGATCGCCGCGCTCGAGGAGATCGGCGAGGTCATCGGCTACGCGATCGCCGACGTCGTCGGCCTGCTCAACCCCTCGGCCGTCGTCATCGGCGGCAACCTTGCGGAGGCGGGTGAGCGGTTCATCGGCTCGATCCGCCGCGCGATCTTCGGCGCGAGCCACGTGTTCTCGCGCCAGGGGCTCGTCGTGGAGCGGTCGCGCCTCGGCTCGAAGGCCGGCGTGCGCGGCGCGTCGCTGCTGGCGCAGGACGCGCTCTTCGACGCCGACCGCATCAGCCGCATCACGCGGCGGCGGGCCGGCTGACGGCTCGCCTCTCCCGCGGGTCGCCCATCACGCGCTCGCGGAGGTGCGAGCTCGAAGGGCGAGCCTCGAAGGGCCCCGTTCGCTGACGTCGACCGCAGGGATCCTCTCGAGGCTCGCTTCGTTCGCACCTCGAGGATCGGGCTTGGGGACGATTCCCCAATCAGCTGGTCGAGGAGCGCGCGAGCCCCTGGGCGAGCCCGCGTCACGAGGCCACGCGACGGCCGCTCTCGGCCAGCCATGCGCGTGGCCGCGCCGAGCAGGGACGTCGCGAGGTCTCGGGACGCGGAGGCGCTGCGCGCCTGAGCTCCTCGACCAGCTGATGGGACACCCGACACACCCCGCTTTCGACCAATAGTGTGCAGAAGTCGCCGTTTCCGAGTAGTGTCGGCCACGCCCGCGAGGCGATGACCCTTCCTCGATGACGCAAGGAGCACACGTGGACCTGGCCGAGCAGCTGCCCGAGACGGCGATCGCGACCCACGTCGCCGCCGACGACTGGCGCGCAGCCATCCGAGCAGCAGGCGAGCGGCTCGTCGCGACGGGCGTCACGACCGACGCCTACACCGACGAGATGATCGCCGCCGTCGAGGAGCACGGCCCGTACATCGTCATCGCCCCCGGGTTCGCGCTCGCGCACTCGCGCCCGAGCCCCGCCGTGCAGCGCACCGGGATCTCGTGGGTGACGCTCGCCGAGCCCGTCCCGTTCGGCTCGAAGGCGAACGACCCCGTCTCGCTCGTCGTGGGCCTCGCCGCCACCGACCACGACGGCCACCTCGAGATCATGGCGGCGCTCGCCGGCATCCTCGCCGACGACGACGCCTTCCAGGCGCTGCTCGCCGCCGACTCCCCCACCGCCGTCCGCGAGCGCCTCGCCGCGCTCTCGCCGGCAGCCTGACGCATCCCCATCACCCGATCGAAGAAGAGAGGCACTCCATGAAGATCGTCGCAGTCTGTGGCATGGGCATCGGCACCTCCGTGCTGCTCAAGATGAACGCAGAGAAGGCGCTTCGCGCACTGGGCGTCGACGACGCCGACGTCGAGGCCGCCGACATCGGCACCGCCCGTGGCGCCGCCCGCACGGCCGACGTCGTGCTGACGTCCGACGAGCTCGCTCCCGAGATCGGCGACGTCCCCGCGACGGTCATCGTGATCGACAACTTCACGAGCGTCGCCGAGATCACCGAGAAGCTCACGCCGCACATCGGCTGAGCGCCAGGTCCCTAGAACACACAGCAGAAGGGAGCCGCGATGGAGTGGCTCGTCGTCATCCTCGACTTCATCGGGCAGCAGATCCTCAACGTGCCCGCGTACCTCATCGGCATCATCACCGCCGTCGGCCTCATCGCCCTGCGCCGCAACGCCGGCCAGGTCATCGGCGGCGGCCTCAAGGCGGCCCTCGGCTTCCTGATCCTCGGTGCCGGTGCCAACGTCGTCGTCGCATCGCTCGGCCCGCTCGGCGAGCTCATCCTCGCCGTCACGGGTGCGCAGGGCGTCATCCCGACGAACGAGGTCATCACGGCGATCGCCTCCGAGCAGTACGGCGCGACGAGCGCCTACGTGCTCGTGCTCGGCTTCCTCGTGATGCTCGTGCTCGCGCGCTTCACGCCGCTGAGCTACATCTTCCTCACGGGCCACCACATGGTGTTCATGGCCCTCATGCTCACGGTGGTGCTGACCGTCGGCTTCGGTGAGGACCTCGGATGGCTGGTCGTGCTCGTCGGCGCGGTGCTGCTCGGCGTGATCATGGTCGTCATGCCGGCGTTCGCGCAGCCGTGGATGAAGAAGATCACGGGCGACGACTCGCTGGCGATCGGCCACTTCGGCACGCTCGGCTACATCGCCGCCGGCGCCGTGGGCCAGGCGACGGGACGCCGCAGCCGCTCGACGGAGGACATCACGTTCCCTCAGGGGATGAAGTTCCTGCGCGACTCGATGATCGCCACGGCGCTGTCGATGGTGCTCATCTACGAGGTCTTCGCGATCTGGGGCCTCATCGCCATCCCCGAGCAGGCCATGGAGCTGTTCGGCTCGGCCGACCCGGGCGCGTTCATCATGGCCGCGTTCGCGCAGGCGCTGCAGTTCGGCGTCGGCGTCGCCGTGATCCTCTACGGCGTGCGCACGGTGCTCGGCGAGCTCGTGCCCGCCTTCCAGGGCATCGCCGAGAAGGTCGTGCCGGGCGCCAAGCCGGCCCTCGACATCCCGATCGTGTTCCCGTTCGGCGCGAACGCCGTGCTCATCGGCTTCCTCGCGTCGTTCGCGGGCGGCCTCGTGACGCTCGGCATCATCGCGGTGTGGCTCAACCCGGTGCTGGGCCTCGCGCTCATCCTGCCCGGCATGGTGCCGCACTTCTTCACCGGTGGTGGCGCTGGCGTCTTCGGCAACTCGACCGGTGGTCGCGTCGGCGCAGCGGTCGGTGGCTTCGTGAACGGCGTGATCATCACGATCCTGCCCGCGGTGCTGCTGCTCGTGCTCGGCGAGTTCGGCTTCTCGAACTCGACGTTCGGCGACGCCGACTTCGGCTGGTTCGGCACGCTCATCGGCGTCTCGCTCATGGGCGGCACGACGCTCGGCGTCATCCTCTGCATCGTCATCGCGGTGGTGCTCGTCGTGGCGGCGTCGATCTTCCAGAGGAAGGTCGTCGACGGCGGATGGGTGCCCGGCGCCAAGCGCGACGCGCTGCTCGCGGCGCAGGCGGCCGAGGCGAAGGCTGCCGCCGATGCCGAGAAGGCTGCGAAGGCGGAGTCGGCGAAGGCCTGACGCTCGCTGCTGTCCTGACGGGCGCGCACTCCTCGCGGGGTGCGCGCCCGTTCGGCGTTCGCGGGGCGTGAGCGCGCCGCGCCCGGTGGCGTTGCCGTTGCGAGGTGCGCTTCTCGTTGCGAGGTGCGCTGCTCCTGTCGAGGTGCGCGGAGCGGTGCACCTCAGATGGAGAACCGCACCTCGCAACGGGATCGCCCGAGCCGCTCAGCCCGCCGACCCCGCATCCGCCAGCACCGACAGCAGCGCGAGGCGCTCGTGGCTGGGCGTGCCGGGGATCGCCGTGTAGACGAGCAGCGTGTGGGATGCGGCGGGGTCGACGAGCTGCTGGCATGCGAGATCGAGCTCGCCGACCTCCGCATGCACGAAGCGCTTCGTCTCGCGCGGGCGCACGCCCACCTCGTGCCGCTCCCACACCGCGCGGAACTCCGCCGACCGCTCGAGCAGCAGCGACGCGTACGCCGCGGCTCGAGAGCCGGGCCCGCGCCGCGCGGTCAGCTCGCGCAGGCCCGAGGCGTACATGCGCGAGTAGAACGGATGGTCGTCGGCCGGGTGCAGGTCGCGAGCGCCGGGCGTCATGAACCATCGGTAGCCGATGGAGCGCTCGGGTCCGCGCAGCGCCGCGAGGTCGCCCAGCAGCGCCACGGCCATGCGGGTCTGCCGCAGCGTCTCGCCCAGCTCGGTCACGATCTCGGCGGGGTGTCGTCGAGCCGATCGAGCACGCGCAGCAGCCCGGGCGCCACGTGCTCGCCCTCCACGCCGGTCGCGGGTGGCTCGTGCCCGGCGAGGCGGAACAGGTGGTCTCGCTCGATGCGAGACAGGTGCAGGCCCTGCGCGATCGACGCGAGCATCTGCGGCGACGGCTGCGGCCCCACCTCGCGCTCGAGCCTCGCGACGTAGTCGACGCTCATGTGGGCGAGGGCGGCGACCTCCTCGCGGCGCAGCCCCTCGGTGCGGCGCCGCTGCCCGCGCGGCAGGCCGACGTCCTCGGGCTGCAGCGCCCCCCGACGCGTGCGGAGGAAGTCGGCGAGCCCGGCCCGATCGAGGTCCATGTCCTCGATCCTGGCCGACCGGGCTCGCCGCATCCACGGATCGGCGATCCCTGGATGCGCCCGCGCGACCGGGCGAGGCTGGTCGCGACGACGAGGAGTCCACCCATGCCACGCACGATCGACGTGACCGTTCCCGACCTCACCGGCCGCCGCGCCCTCGTGACGGGAGGCAGCGACGGCATGGGCCTGGCGCTCGCCGAGCGCCTCGCTCGCGCCGGCGCCGACGTGCTGCTGCCGGTGCGCAACCCCGCGAAGGGCGAGGCGGCGGTCGCCCGCATCCGCGCCGCCGTGCCGGATGCGCGGCTCGCGCTGCACGCGCTCGACCTGTCGTCGCTCGACTCGGTCGCAGCCCTCGGCCGCGCGCTCGCCGAGGCGGGCGAGCCCATCCACATGCTGATCGGCAACGCCGGCGTCATGACGCCGCCCGAGCGGCGGACCACTGCCGACGGCCTCGAGCTGCAGCTGGGCACGAACCACGTCGGCCACGTCGCCCTCGTGGCGCATCTGCTGCCGCTGCTGCGCGCCGGGCACGCGCGCGTCGTCTCGCAGCTGAGCATCGCGGCGGCGAGCGGCTCGATCCGTTGGGACGATCCGCAGTTCGCTCACGGCTACGACGGCATGGCCGCGTATCGGCAGTCGAAGATCGCGTTCGGGCTGTTCGGGCTCGAGCTCGCACGGCGGTCGGAGCAGCACGGCTGGGGACTCACGAGCGTGCTGTCGCATCCGGGCGTCGCGCCCACGAGCCTGCTCGCCGCGCGCCCCGAGGTGGGGCGCGCGCAGGACACGCGGGAGGTGCGCGTCATCCGCTGGCTGTCGGCGCGCGGCCTGCTCGTGGGCACGCCCGAGACGGCGATGCTGCCGGCGCTCGTCGCCGCGACGTCGCCCGACGTGCGGGCGGGTCAGCTCTGGAGTCCGCGCGGCCCCGGTCGAGTCGGTGGTGCGCCTGCGCTGCAGCCGCTGTTCCGCTCGCTGCGGTCGGAGGCGGATGCGGTGCGCGCGTGGGATCTGTCGCAGGAGCTCGCCGGGGTGCGGTTCCCCGGCTGATCGCCGACGCACCGAGGACCCGGCCGACGTGCGGCCGGGCCCCCGTCGGATGCGTCTAGCGCTCCTCCTTCTTCAGCGCGAGGCCGATGAGGAAGAACGTCGGTGCCCAGTGTCCGGTGAAGATGCCCCACCGGTCCGACTGCGCGCGGTCGTCGTCGGGCTTGCCGCGCGAGATGAGCCACGTCGTGAACGAGAGGCCGATGGACGCGAATCCGGCGATGTAGGCGTGCTGGCTGCGCATGCCCACTCCGTGGATGAGCGCGATGGGGTCGAATCCTGCTGCCTTTTCGATGGTGGCCTTGGCCATGATGTCCTCCTGAGGTTCCTGGATCGAGCTCGCGTCACGAGCGACGACGACCGGGGGCGTGGCATCCACCGTCCTCGCATCGACGAACGCATGCGTCCCCATGGCGATCGCGGTCCCGGGGCGCTAGCCTGCCGTGCGCGGTCGGCCTCGGCGCACGTCGGTGCGCGGCGCCGCGGCTAGGCTCGCCGCATGAGCCCGAGCGCCCGCGGCACCCTCGACTGGCGGCCCGCCGCCGAGCATCCCGAGCTGCTGGCCCCGGCGGTCGCCGCCGCCATCCATCTCGTGCCCGAGGCGCTCGTCGCCCCGATCGACGCGTCCCTCGCCGACACGGCCGCGTTCTGCGAGGCGTACGACGTCGCGCTCGAGGCCAGCGCGAACTGCGTCATCGTCGCGGGCCGCCGCGGCGACGACACCCGCACGGCGGCGGTCATGGTGCTCGCCACCCATCGCGCCGACGTCAACGGCGTCGTGCGCAAGCACCTCGACGCACGCAAGGCGTCGTTCGCGCCCATGGACGATGCCGTGCGCGACACCGGCATGGAGTTCGGCGGCATCACGCCCGTCGGCCTGCCGGGCTGGCCGATCCTCGTCGACGACGCCGTCGCCGAGGCGGGCGACGTCGTGATCGGCGCCGGCATCCGCGGCGCGAAGCTGCTCGTGCCGGCCACCGCGCTGCTGCGCCTGCCGCTCGCCGAGCGGCTCGAGCTCGCCCGGCCCGCCTGACCCGCATGGACGTGCTGCGCCCCGTCGAGCGGCTGCTCGCGACCGCCGAGCTCGGCGCACGCTCGCGGCGCGAGCTCGAGGCCGTCGCCGCCGCCCTCGTCGGCGGCCTGGCAGCCTTCGTCGTGGGGCTCGTCGCGCTCGCCATCATGGACGGCGCCACGCATCCGCTCGCGGGGTCGCGCTCGGTCGGCACCGTCGCCGCTGCCGTCGCCGCCGTCGCCGCGGGGGCGTCGTTCGTCGGTGCGTACCTGCGCTCGACCGATCCCCGTCATGCGGCGACGACGCAGCGGCTCGGCGCATTCGTGCGCGTGCTCGCAGGCGGCTGCCTCACGGTGGTGGCGATGGGCTTCGCCTACCTCGCGGTGCTCACGATCGCGCTCGTCTTCCAGGAGGGGTTCGCGGGCCTCGAGCTCGACTCCTTCGGCGGAGCGATCGCCGTCGCGATCGCGTCGGGTGCCGCGGCGTACCTCGCGCATCCGCTCGGCGAGGAGATCGACACCCGCGTGCTCGGCGCCCTCGTGCCCGCCTTCCTCGTCGTGGGCGTGCTGTTCTCGATGCTCACCGCCTCCGACTCGTCGTGGTGGGAGGTGCACTTCTCGGAGCTCGGCGCCGGCGGCGGCATCTCGGGGCTCGCGTTCAACGGCACGCTCGTGATCTCGGGCCTGCTCGTGGCGACGATGGCGGCGTACCTGACGCACGACCTCGAGCGCGCGGTGCCCGAGGGCGGTCGCACCGCATGGGTGGGTCGGCTGCTGGCGACGATCGGCGTGCTCATGCTGCTCACGGGCGTCGTGCGCGTCGACATCGCCCAGTGGCTGCACATCGGGCTCGCGGCCGGCATGGTGCTCGTGTTCCTCGTGCTGTGCGCCGCGCTGCCGTGGATCGCGCCGGGACTGCCGCGCGGCGTCCACGCCATCTCGACCCTCATGGTCGCGGGCACGATCTTCGCGCTGCTGCTGTGGGTGCCGATCGGGTACTACAACTTCACGGGGTTCGAGTTCGCCGCCTGCGGCCTCATCTTCGTCTGGCTCACGACGTTCCTGCGCTCGATCGCCGCCGTCACCGACGACCGCGACGAGTCGGACCGCGCCGCCGCCGGCCGCGACGCGACATCCTGACCGTCGCCGCCGTCGTCGCGCGCAACCCCGTGGCGGGGGATGCGCGGGCAGTGCCAGGGTGGGGACATGACCGACGCCGAGATCGAGACCCCGCCCGACACTCCCGAGGGCACCGAGACGCCCGAGGAGGCGCAGCGGCGCAAGTTCCGCGAGGCGCTCGCGAAGAAGGAGCAGCAGCACCACGGCCAGGGTCAGGCCGCCGGCCCGATCCAGCAGGCCCACACGGGCCCTGCGGTGCAGAAGCGCGTGCACCGCAGGAAGTCCGGCTGACGCGACCGCCGCATCCCCGGCTGTCCACCGATCGAGAGGAGACGCGATGAGCGACGCACGTCCGCATGACGAGGCCAGCGAGGTCGAGGCGCTGACCGACCAGCAGGAGGTGCAGGAGGGCGCGAGCCCCGATGCGCAGCGCGACGCCGCGGAGACGGTCGTCGAGGGGTCCGGCGTCGACGCCGACCGCGAGGTCGACACCGGCTCCGGCGCACCCGAGCAGACCGACGCGGATGCTGGCGCATCCGAGACCGACGCGACCGGACAGGACGTCGAGGACGCCGGCACCGGCACCGCCGACACGACCGACGACCCCGAGCTCGACAGCCCCGACTGACGCCCGCTCGGCCGACGCCCCATCCGCCTCCGGCGGGTGGGGCGTCGTCGTGCGTCGGGCTCGGAGGCCCGCGTGCGTCAGCCGCGCAGGTACGTCAGCTGCGCCGCGACCGAGGCCTCGACCGCCGACCGCACCGACGAGGGCACGTCGGCGTAGACGAGGTTCGCGACGGCCTCGACCGAGGCGTCCTGCCCCAGCCGCGCGAGCGCCTCGCGCACCTCCGTCAGCCGCTGCTGGCGATGCTCGCGGTAGGCGCGCACGACCTTCGCGAGCGACGGCAGCTCGTCGCCATGGCCCGGCAGCACGCGGGCGTCGCCGAAGCCCTCGAGCCGGTCGAGCGTCGCGAGGTAGTCGTCGACCGAGCCGTCGGGCTGCGCGATCACCGTCGTGCCGCGGCCGAGGATCGTGTCGCCCGTCACCATCGCGCCGTGCTCGCCGTGGTGCTCGATCCACAGCGCGATCGAGTCGGCGGTGTGGCCGGGTGCGGCGACGACCCGGATGGGCGCCTCGAGCACGTCGAGCACCTCGTCGTCGACGAGCGGATCGGCGCCGACGCACCAGTCGTCGTCGAACCCGCGCAGCGGCACCCCGACGCGCTCGGCGACCTCGATCGCCGCATCCGTGTGGTCGTGGTGGTGGTGCGTCACGACCACCAGCCGCACGGGCAGGCTCGCGAGCGTCGCGATGTGGGCGGCGTTGCGCGGTCCGGGATCGACCACGACGACGCCGCGCATGTCACCGACGATCCACGTGTTCGTGCCGTCGAGCGTCATGGGCCCCGGATTGGGGGCGAGGATGCGGCGGATGCCCACGTTGGCGACCATGCACCAACGCTATCCCCGGTGCCATGCGCCGCGCGTGCGGCAGCAGTGGCGCGTCGATGGGTTCGGCCGGGCAGGACGTGACGCTCAGCGGCACGCCGAGGGGGATGCTCCCTGGAGCGCCTGCTGAGCGTCACATGCTGCCGGCGCGGGTAGCGTGACGGCATGGTCGATGCCGCCCTCCCCGCCGCCGCGACGGTCGTGCTGCTGCGCGACGCCGACGATCCCGTGCTGCCGGGCGTGGAGGCGCTGCTGCTGCGCCGGCCCGATCGCGGCTCGTTCGCAGGCGCGTGGGTGTTCCCCGGCGGCCGGGTCGACGAGACGGATGCGGGTGCCGACGAGGATGCGCGAGCCGTGTCGGCCGCGATCCGCGAGACGCGGGAGGAGACGGGTCTCGTGCTCGCCGCCAACGACCTCGCGGCGCTGTCGCACTGGACGCCGCCCGAGGAGACCAGCCGCCGCTTCCGCACGTGGTTCTTCATCGCTCGCGCCCCGCAGGCCGAGGTCGTGCCGAATCCCGGCGAGGTCGAGGAGCATCGCTGGCTGCGTCCGCAGGATGCGCTCGACGCGCACGCCGAGGACGACCTGCTGCTCTTCCCGCCGACCTGGGTCACGCTGCACGCGCTCGTCGGTGCCGCCTCGGTCGACGACGCGATCGCCGGCGCGCGCGCGGCCGAGATCGACCGCTTCGTCACGCACCACGACCCCGCCGCGCAACGGTTCCTGTGGCACGGCGACGAGTCGTACGGCGGGGCCGCCGAGACGCCCGACGGGCCGCGGCACCGCCTGCTCACGGCCGAGCAGCCGTGGCGCTACGAGCGGCGCTGATCGCCGCGCGCACCGGCCATCCAGGCGAGCGGCCTAGCCTCGCGGCATGCGGATGCGTCGGCTCGGATTCGTCGCGGCCACCGCGTTCGCCGCGAGCGCGACCGTCGCGTGCATGCCGTTGCCCGTCGTCTGCACGACCGTCGGCTACGCCTCGGTGCTGACGGTGACGCCGGCCGAGCCGCGCGCCGACATCTCGCTCGAGCTGTGCGTCACCGAGGGCTGCACGCCCCGCGCGTTCGACGAGGCACCTTCCGACCAGCCGATCGAGGTCTGCGAGACCGAGGAGTGCATCACGGGCGCGCCGGAGGAGCCCGCGGCGAGCGCCGACGACGGCATCTGGCAGATCGAGAGCGGCGACGGGCGCGACGGCTGGACGGTCTCGATCTTCAGCGGCAGGACCGTCGTCGCGTACCGGCTCCTCGATGCCGACGGCGCCGTGCTCGCCGAGGGCGAGGTGGAGCCCGATTGGGTGCGCGTCGGCGGCTCCGAGCAGTGCGGCGGACCGGCAGAGGCGGAGGTCGTGCTCGGCTGAGCGCTCCCAGCCTGCATGCCGCAGCGCGTGCGACGCTGCTCGCACCGCCGACCGAGGAGCTCCATGCGCCGTACCCTGCCGTTCGCGATCGTCGCCGTGGCCGCGCTCGCGGGATGCGGTGCTCCACCGCCGACTCCGGCATCGTCGAGCGCGCCCGAGACGACGTCCGTCGCGGACCCCATCTCGTCGACCGACTCGCTCTGCAGCCTCGACGTCGCGCTCGTCTGCGAGCAGCTCGCGGGCGTGCTCTACGTCACGGTCGCGGCCGAGGCGGCCGACGCCGACGTCATCGCCCTCGCGAGCGACCTGAGGAACGCTGCCGACCACGAGCAGCTGCCCGGCGCCGTGCTGCAACGCGAGGTGACGACGCTCATCGCCCCGATCTCGGAGTACTCGACGCCGCCGCCGTGGTCGACCGACGTGCTCGCCGTCGACACGGCGCAGCAGGCCGCCGACGTCGTGGAGTCGCTGCTGGCGGTCGAGGACGTGCCGGGCGTCGTCATGACCGATGCGCGCGGCACGTGGCCGTCAGTGGTCGTCGACGACGTCGCGACGATGCCCGCCGCGTTCGCCGGAGCCTCCGCGCTGCCGCTCTTCGCCGACGGCGGCTCGTATCAGCTGCTGTCGTTCGACGATCGCCTGCGCATCGAGCACACGCCGCGCTGGGTCGCGCCGATCGCGGTCGAAGCGGTCGTCGCACTCGCGGTCGCCTACCCGGAGGCCGAGGTGCTGCTCGAGGCCATGGCGGGCGGCGAGGCCGCGCCGACGCTGTACGTCGCGCGCCTCACGACGACGCAGCTCGCCGAGGTCGAGGCGTTCCTCGCAGATCCCGCATACGCGGGCGCGAGCCGCACGGGTGGCGTGCCCTACGTGCTGACGACGTACGAGGGAGCGGGCGCGACCGTCACCGGCGCGTTCGGCGCCTGACGACGCGACCCCGACCGCGTCAGCGCGTGAACGCGTACAGGATGCAGAGCATCGTCACGACGAAGCCGCACGCGTAGTTGATGCCGAGGAACCAGCGCCAGCCGCCGTTCGCGCGACCCGAGTCGGCATCCGACACCGAGCGGTACGGCCACGCCGCGATCACGTAGGGAATGGCGAGCACGGCGGCGAGCACGCCGGGCCAGCCCGTGAGCAGCATGAGCAGGCCGGCGCCGATCCACATGCCGATCGCGAGCCGCGTCGTGCGCGCGGCGCCGAGCACCGTGGCGATCGAGGCGATGTCGGCCTCGCGGTCGGGCACGACGTCCTGCACGGCGCCGAACGCGTGGCTCGCCATGCCCCAGAGGAAGAAGGCGGCGAGCAGGGCGACGAGCTGCGGCGTCCACGTCGCGTCCGCGAGCACGAGGCCGTAGACGGCGGGCGACACGAAGTGGGTCGACGACGTCATCGAGTCCGCGAACGGCCGCTCCTTCGTGCGCAGCGGCGGCGCCGAGTACGCGACGACCGCGACGAGGCTCACGGCGAGCACGATCCACGACGGCCACGACCCCAGCACGACGAGCGCCACGACGAACGGCGCGCATGCGAGCGCCGACGCGACGAGCGTCGGCCGATGCAGCTCGGGCGCGAGCAGCGCGCCCTCGACGCCGCCCTTGCGCGGGTTGCGCAGGTCGGAGGGGTAGTCGAAGACGTCGTTGATGCCGTACATCGCGAGGTTGTACGGCACGAGGAAGAAGACGGTGCCCACGACGAGCGCCACGTCGACGCGACCCGTGACGAGCACGTACGCGGCGGCGAACGGGAAGGCCGTGTTGATCCATGACAGCGGCCGCGACGACGCGACGAGGCGGCCGATCATGCGCGTCCCTCCCGTGTGCGGTCCGCATCCGCTCGCGGTCGTGCCGGCACGAGCGACCACACCGCGACGCCGACGAGCAGCGCGACAGCCGGGTACGCGAGGTCCTCGATCGGTGCGAGCCACAGTCGGATGCCCGTCGTGCCCGGACCGTACGAGAACAGGTCGGCAGCGATCATGAGCGAGTCGAACACGATCGTGAGCACCGCCAGCGCGACGAACGCGAGCAGCATCGCCTGCAGGGCGCGGGGCGCGAGCCGACGGCGCGCGACGAGCAGCAGCACGAGGGATGCCGCGCCGAAGATCGCGATGAGCAGCAGGTAGGTCACCGCGCGGCCTCCGCACCGGCCCGGCGGGACTCGAGCACCCGCAGCGCCGCGCGCCACAGCACGATCGCGATGTACGAGAGGAAGACGAGGAAGACGGGCTCCTCGATCGGCATGTGCGGCCCGAGCTCGATGCCCGTCATGCCGGCGCTCTCGCCGATGCGGAAGAGGTCGACCGAGATCGCCACGAGATCCCACACGAGCAGCAGCGCCGTGGATGCGGAGACGGCGACGATCGTGCGCCGCGGGTCGTGCCACAGCGCGAGCCGCCAGCGCCGGTCGATGATCGCCATGCCCGCCATCGACCCCAGCAGCGATCCGAGGTAGGCGAACGACAGCAGGGTCACGCGTCCACCGCGTCGACCGGCGGCTCGGGCAGCGGCCCGACCGAGCGGTCGCCGCGCACGTGCTTGAGCACGAGCTCTGCCGAGATGAGGCACATCGGCATGCCGATGCCCGGCACGGTCGACTGGCCGGCGGTGAGCAGGCCGTCGACCCCGCGGTAGGCGGTCGTGCCGCGCAGGAACGCCGACTGGCGCAGCGTGTGCGCCGGGCCGAGCGCGGTGCCGCGCCACGCGTCGAACCAGTCGGCGAAGTCGGCAGGACCGATCGTGCGGCGCACGCGGATGCGGTCCGCGAGGTCGGTCGCGCCCGTCCACTCGGCGATCTGCGCGATGGCGTCGTCGGCGATGCGCTCGACGGCGGCGTCGCCCGCGCCGTCGATCCCGCCGTGCCCGATCGAGGCATCGGCAGGCAGCGGCACGAGCACGAAGAGGTTCTCGTGGCCCTCGGGGGCGACGGTCGCGTCGGTGCGACTGGGCGCGCAGACGTAGATGTTCGCGTCGCCGCCCGGCCACGGCACCGTGCCATCGAGCGCGCGGAAGCCCTCGCGCCAGTCGCCGGTGAACATGAGCGAGTGGTGGGCGAGCTCGGGCAGACGCCCCTCGACGCCCAGCAGCACGAGCACGGCGCTCGGCCCCGGCGTCGCCTTCGCCCAGCGCCGCTCGCCGCGCGCGTGGAACC
Organism: Agrococcus jejuensis; assembly: GCF_007679035.1. GTDB lineage: Bacteria > Actinomycetota > Actinomycetes > Actinomycetales > Microbacteriaceae > Agrococcus > Agrococcus jejuensis_A. Next base: position 635,401 of record NZ_VEFR01000002.1, read on the forward strand.
GCTCGGGCAGCAGGCGCGTCTCGACGGCGTGCATGTCGGACGCGGCGACGACGACGTCGGCGTCGAGCGACTCGGTGCCCGCGCCGCGGTCGACCTCGACGCCGACCGCACGACCGTCGACGACGCGGATGGACGAGACGCGCGCGCCCGTCTCGATCGCGACGCCGTGGGCCGTCGCGAGGCGCGCGAACGCCTCGACGATCGTGCCGAAGCCGCCCACGGGATAGCCGACGCCGTCGACGAGGTCGAAGTGGCTCATGAGGTGGTACATGCTCGGCGCCGCATACGGATTCGTGCCGAGGAAGACCGCCGGATACCCGAGGATCTGGCGCAGCCGCTCGTCGGAGACCGTGCGGTCGATGCGGCTCGAGAGCGGCTCGAGCAGCAGGCGCGCGAGGGTGCCCGACTCCCGCACCACGCCGGTCCCGCGCAGCGACGCGGGCGAGTCGAAGCGGTTGTAGAGCAGGCCGTCGACCGCGAGCGAGGCGACGTGCTCCGCGGAGTCGAGGTACGACCCGAGCGCGGCGCCCGCGCCGGGCTCGATGCCCTCGAACACCGCGAGCGAGTCGTCGCGATCCGACCGCAGCTCGACCGGCTCGCCGCCCGCATGCCACACGCGGTATGCGGGATCCAGGCGCACGACCTCGAGCTCGCGCTCCATCGTCGTGCCGAGCATGCGGAACGCGTGCTCGAACACCGAGCCCATGAGCAGCCACGACGGACCGGTGTCGAAGGTGAAGCCCTCCGCGCGCCAGGTGCCCATGCGGCCGCCGACCTCGTCGCGCTGCTCGAGCAGCGTCACGGCATGGCCGTCGCGCGCGAGCAGAGCCGCGGAGTGGAGGCCGGCGATGCCGCCGCCGACGACGACGATGCGCTTGCGCGCGTGCGCGCCCGCGCGCTGGGCGGAGCCCATCACCGCACCGCCGCGGCGGCGAGGATGCGCAGCTTCTCGGGCGCGGGCACGCGCACCCGCTCGCGGCGCAGGCGATCGGCGGGCGTCGCGCGCAGCCGGCGCGACAGCGCGGCGAACAGCCCGTGGGCGGCTCCCACTGCGCGACGCGCGTCGCGCGGCAGCATGGGCAGCGTGCCCTCGGCGATCGCCAGGTCGGCATCGATGCGGTCGAGCACGGCGTGCTTCGCCTCCTCGGTCGGATGCGCAGGGTCGAGCTGCGGCAGGTAGCGGCGGCCGAGGCCGTCGGCGTCGGCGGCGAGGTCGCGCACGAAGTTCACGCGCTGGAACGCGGATCCGAGCGCGCGAGCGCCCGCATCCAGCCGCTCGCGATCACGGGGCGCCGGCGGCGCGTCGGCGAGGAACGCCGCGAGGCACATGAGCCCCACGACCTCGGCCGAGCCGTAGACGTACTCGTCGAGCTCGGCCTCGTCGGTGAGGTCGACGGGGTCGAGGTCGCGGCGCATCGAGGCGAAGAACGGACGCGTGAGCTCGGGCCCGAAGGACGCGACCGCCGCGGCGTCCTGGAAGGCGTGCACGAGCAGGTTCGTCGAGAAGCGGCGCGTCAGCGACGCCTCCACCTCCTGCTCGAGCGCGTCGAGCAGGCGTCGCCGCTCGTCGACGGGCACGCCCGCGGCATGCGCGGGGCCGTCCACGACCTCGTCGGCCAGCCGCACCACGCCGTAGATCGCGCCGATCTGCCAACGCACGCGCGGCGTCAGCAGCCGCGACGCGAGGCCGAACGACGTCGAGTAGTCGCGGATGACGAGCGCGGCCGACCGGCGGGCGGTGCGCGCATAGAGCTCGAGGCCCGTCTCCTCGGCCATCAGCCGACCTCGACGGGCGAGCACGCGCTCACGCGGGCTCCGGAGCGAGGTCGCGGTCGAGCTCCTGCAGCTGCCACGCGAGCCACGGCGAGAAGGCGAACGGTGCCCCCGCGACGGCGGCACGCAGCGCGGCGGGCGCGACCCACGCGACCTCCTCGACCTCGGCCGGGTTCGGCGCGGGCTCGGAGAGCGCGACGGCCTCGAAGACCGGGCACACCTCGTGCTCGACGATGCCGCCGGCATCGACGGCGCGGTAGCGGAAGTCGGGCAGGATCGGCGTGAGCGGCCCGAGCTCGAGCCCGAGCTCGTCGCGCGCACGCCGGCGCACGGCGTCCTCCATGTCCTCGCCGGGTGCGGGATGCCCGCAGAACGCGTTCGTCCACACGCCCGGCCAGGTCCGCTTCGCCAGCGCCCGCCGCGACACGAGCACGTCACCCGACGCGTTCAGCACGTGGCACGAGAACGCGAGGTGGAGCGGCGTGTCGGTGGTGTGCACCGTGGCCTTCGGGTGGCTGCCGATGGGCGTGCCGTCGTCGTCGACCAGCACCACGAGCTCGACCGGTTCCTCCATCCCGCCACGCTACCGCGCGTCGCCTGCTGCGAGCTGCTCCGCCTCGGCCGTGATGCGCTCCGCCATGCCCTGGAAGATGAAGTGATGGAAGGGCGTGACGCCGAGCCAGTAGAGGCGACCGGAGAGGCCCTTGGGGAAGAACACCGCGCGCTGGCGGTAGCGGCTGCCCTCGCCGTGCGGCTCGACGCTCAGCTCGAGCCACGCACGCCCCGGCACGCGCATCTCGGCGCGCAGCCGCAGCGACCGACCGGGCTGCAGGTCCTCGACGCGCCACCAGTCCAGCTGCTCGCCGACGCGGATGCGGCGCGGATCGCGGCGGCCGGCGAGGCCGGCCCCTCCCGCGATGCGATCCATCCAGCCTCGCGCCGCCCACAGCAGCGGCATGGAGTACCAGCCGTTCTCGCCGCCGATGCCCTCGACGATCCTCCACACGGCCTCGGGCGGCGCCGTCGACTCGCGCTCGCGCTCGTCGCTGAGCACGAGCGTGCCCGCCCAGTCGGGATCCGACGGCAGGGGATCCGACGGCGGCGCATCGTCGCCCGCCGCATCCCGCCACGACGTCTCGACCTCGGAGCCCTTCTCGCGCTTGAGGGCCAGCGCGACGGCACGACGGTACGGCACGAGGCCGGCCTCGGGCCTGGCGATGACGTCGTCGATGCGGTGGTCGCGCATGACGCAGTCGTGGATGAGGGATCCGATGAGCGGCACCGCGATCGACCGCGGCACGGGCGTGACGAGGTTGACCCAGTGGGAGGCGAGCCACGGCGTGAGCACGGGCAGCGGCGCGATGGGCCGCTGCGGCAGGCCCGCCTCGACCGCGTAGCCGTTCATCATCTGGCCGTAGCGCAGCACGTCGGGACCGCCGACGTCGTAGGCGCCGTGCACGTCGTCGGGCAGCGTCGCCGACTCGATGAGGTAGTGCAGCACGTCGCGCACGGCGATCGGCTGCACGAAGTTGCGCACCCATCGCGGTGCGGGCATGTACGGCAGCACCTCGGTGAGGTGGCGGATCATCTCGAACGACGCCGACCCCGAGCCGATGACGATGCCCGCCTGCAGCACGATCGTCGGCACGCCCGATGCGAGCAGCACCTCGCCCACGGCCACGCGGGAGCGCAGGTGCTGCGACAGCTCGCCGTCGGGATGCAGTCCGCCGAGGTAGACGATGCGGCCGACGCCCGCGTCCTTCGCGGCGTCCGCGACGTTGCGGGCCTCCTGCGCCTCCTCCGTCTCGAAGTCGCCGCCCGCCGACATCGAGTGCACGAGGTGGTAGACGACGTCGATGTCCTGCATCGCTGCGCGCACCGACTCGGGGTCGGCGAGGTCTCCGCGCACGACGTCGACGTCGCCCTCCCACGGCACGCCCGCGAGGCGGTCGGGGTTGCGTACGAGCGCGCGCACGACGTGGCCTCGGGCGACGAGGCGCGGCGCGAGGCGCCCGCCCAGGTAGCCGGTCGCGCCGAGCACCAGGATGCGGCGCGGATGGTCGGTCGGGGTCGCCTGCGGCTCGGCGGGGAGGTCGTCGGGCTCGACGGGCTTCGCAGCGTGCTTCGGCATGGATTCGACGCTACGGGCGGGGGCCGCAGGGCACCTCGTCGCGGGTGGGGGTGGACAAGCCCGCGGGTGCGGTGCATGCGATCGCGCGGCCGCCGCGTCCGGCGTCAGCGGGGCTCGGCGCGGTCCACGAGCTCGCGCAGGTGCTCGAGGAAGTCGCGCACCGCGATGGCCTGCTCCTGGGTCAGGCCGGCGACCGCCGTGCGGATCTCGTCGGTGAGCGCGTCGTCGCCCTCGATGTGGTCGTTGCGGTTCATGGGCGACAGCACCTTCGACCGCCCGTCGCGCGGATGCTGCCGGGTCGCCACGATGCCGTCGTGCACGAGCTTCGCGATGAGCTCGCTCGCCGTGGACTGGGAGATGCCGAGATGCTCGGCGAGGTCGCTGGGCGTCGCCGGGTCGCCGGCGTCGTCGCGCTCGAAGATCCAGCGCGTCGCCGCGCGCTCTCGAGAGGTGGGCGCGCGGCCCTGCCTGCGGCGGTCGAGCCTGGCCTCGGCCAGCCGCAGCTCCTCGAGCGCCCAGGCGACGCCGTGCTCGTCGGTGTCCTCGCGCGCCTGCTGCATGGTGTCGTCGGTCACGTGCTCATCGTGCGCGGATGCTGCGGATGCTCGCGAGGGGTTGCGCTGCGCGCGTCGGGCGCGAGCGACGGCCGGGACGATGCTTCGCCAGCCGAAGCATCGTCGTGCGGCGTCGATAGCGTGCCTCCGCCCGCATGCAGCGATCGAAGACGAGGCCGTGCCGTCCAACTGCTTCGCGGAGCGAAGCTTCCACGGACGGAGATCGTTGCCTCAACCACCCCTGTCGCCGCTGGCCGACGACACCGAGCCCGCTGCCCATCTCGCGCCGCGGTCGACGGCCGGCGCCCTCGACGCGGCCCTCGAGCGACTGGCGGTCTCGCTCGAAGGCCTCGACGACCTCGACGCCGACGCGCGCGTGCTCGGCGAGACGCGCCGGTCGGTCCTGACGAGGATCGTCGGACACCTCGACCGAGCGACCGCAGCACTGCACGCGCACCGGACGCGCGACGGGCGTGCGCCCGCCGACCCACGCGACGCTCGCCTGCTCGCGACGGGCGCCCCGCTCGCCGTCGGTGGCGCGATCGACCGGCGACGCGGACGCCTCGCCCAGGCCCTCGAGCGCGCGCTCGAGCACGCGTGCCCCGACGACGAGGCCGACCTCGTCGACGAGCTCGACGCCCTCCTCGCCCGCGTCGAGCTCGCGCACGTCGCGCTCGATCACGACTACGACCTCGCCGACCTGCCCGCCGCATCCGTCAGCGCCTGCGCGCGAGTGGCGGCGGCGTTCGCGCGGCTGCAGTCGACGCTGCCGCCCGATCCGCGCATCCGCCCTACCGCTCGGCGACGCGCGGGCATACCCTCTCCCCGAGGCCGCCGTTCGCAGTGAGCCGCGGCACCGACCGAAGGAGTCACCGATGGGTGCGCTGGACGACCTCGCCAAGAAGGCGCAGGGCTTCGTGGAGGAGAACAAGGACCAGATCCAGGCCGCGCTGAAGAGCGAGAAGGCCGAGGACGTGAGCGACAAGGTGCTCGACGCCGTCTCGGAGAAGATCGACGACGTCACGGGCGGCAAGCACAGCGACGCGATCAAGAACGCGCGCGACACCGCCGACAAGCACGTCGGCACCGAGTAGTCCCGTCGCCCTCGGGCGATGGATGCGGGAGGCCGCGGCGCACGGGCGTCGCGGCCTCCGTGCACGGCGTGATGCTGAGAGCACCGTGACGTGCACATCGCGCATGACGGCCCGCTCAGCGACGCTTCGTGCACGCCGATGACCGATCCCACGCGTCCCCAGCCCCTCGACCTCGCGCGCGAGGTCGACGCCTACCTCGCCCGCGTCGGGCAGCTGCGCGTCGTCGAGGTGCCGCCGCTGCTCGGCCTCGCCATCGACGGCCACGGCGACCCGAACACCGCCGATCGGTTCCAGGAGGCGGTCGCTGCGCTCCACCCGCTCGCCTACGCCCTGAAGTTCGCGAGCAAGGCCGAGGGTCGCGACTTCCGTGTCATGCCGCTCGAGGGCCTGTGGTGGGCCGACGACATGGCGTCGTTCACGGCGCAGCGCGACAAGCGTCGCTGGCACTGGACGCTGCGCATCGTCGTGCCCGACCACGTCGACGGCGCGGCCCTCGAGGCCGCTCGCGCGAAGGTCGCCGCCAGGCACGAGCTCGCGGCGCTCCCCGACGTGCGCCTCGAGGTGCTCGACGAGGGCCTGTGCATGCAGACCCTCCACGTCGGAGCCTTCGACGACGAGGCAGGGGTGCTCGCGCACCTGCACGACGTCGCGATCCCCGAGGCCGGCTACCGCATGACAGGCCGCCACCACGAGATCTACCTCTCGGACGCGCGCCGCACGCCGCCCGAGCGCTGTCGCACCATCCTGCGGCAGCCCATCGAGCCCGCCTGACCCGAGCCCGCCGGCCTGAGCGCCGAGCAGGGAACTCGCAGGGCCACGACCGTGCAGCGGCTGCACGGTTGGATGGACGCATGCCCGCCCTCCGCCTCGCCGTCGGCGACCGCCGCCTGCCGCGCGGCGTGACCTTCGTGGTCGCGACCGCGTCGCTGCTGCTCGTCTTCGCCGCAGCGGGCACGCCCATCCCCCACTTCAACGACTACCTCGCCGGCGGCCTCGGCCAGTCGGGCATCGCCACCGCGGCCGTCGTCTACCTCGCCGCCGCGGCGCTGTCGCTGCTCGTGCTCGGACGGCTCTCCGACCACGTCGGTCGGCGTCCGATCGCGATCGCGGCGATGACGCTCTCGATCGTCGGCACCCTCGTGCTCACCACGGTCGAGACCGAGCCGCAGCTGCTCGTGGGACGCATCCTGCAGGGGCTCGGCTGCGGCCTCGCGACCGGGAGCCTCGGCGCGCTCGTGGTCGACACGGCACCCGAGCGACCCGCCTGGCTGCCCGCGCTCATCACGGGCACCGTGCCGATGCTGGGCGTGCCGCTCGGCGCCCTCGCGTCGGGAGCGCTCGTCGACCTCGCACCGTGGCGCGACGTGCTCGGCTACGCGCTCGCCGCAGCACTGCTCGTCGTGTGCGCCGTGCTCGTGCTGCTCGGCCGCGAGACTCGCTCCCGCGTGACCGGCGCCACTCGATCGCTCGTGCCGCAGCTGGTCATCCCGAGGGGATCGGGGATGCTCGTGCTCGCGGTCGGCGCCGCGTACGGCGCGACGTGGTGCATCGGGTCGTTCTACCAGGCCTTCGGCCCGCAGGTGGCCCAGGAGAGCCTCGGCTCGGGGTCGGCCGTCGTCGCCGCGGCCGTCTTCGCGAGCGCGATCGTGCCGGGCGTGCTCGGCGGGCCCATCGCGGGCCGGGGCCGCCCGCAGGTGCCGCTCGTCGTCGGCATCCTCGTGTTCGTCGCGGCCATCGCCGGCGTCGTCGTGGGCGTGCGCCTCGGCTCCGTGCCGGTGTACTTCGTCGCCGCCGGCATCGCCGGCCTCTCGGGCGGCGTCATCGCCACCGCGGGCAACCGCCTGCTGCTGCCCACCGCCGGGCCCGAGCAGCGCGCCGGGCTGCTGTCGACGATCTTCCTCATCTGCTACGCGTCGGCGGCGATCCCGGGCCTCGCCGCGAGCGCGGTCGCCGAGGCGTTCGCGCTCGACGACATCGCGGTCGGCTACGGCGTGCTCGTCGCGCTCATCGGCGCCGTCTCGCTCGGCACGCTCGCGCTGCTCGCGCGCCGCGCACCTGCGGCGAGCTAGCTCGCCGCCGCCTTCCGGCGTCGCTTCGCAGGCGCCTTCGCCGGCGCCGGATCCGGCGTGGCGGCCGCAGCAGCGGCCTCCTTCGCCTCCGCCGCCTTCGTGCGCACCTCCGAGATGTACTCGCGCACGCGCTGGTCGACGATGATGTCGGCGGGCCGCAGCGGTCGCGACAGGTACAGCCCGTCGAGGCTTGTGAGTCGCGAGAGCGCGACGTACGTCTGCCCGGGGCTGAACGCGCGCGAGCCGAGGTCGATGATCGCCTGCTCGAACGTCGAGCCCTGCGACTTGTGGATCGTGACCGCCCACGCGAGCCGCAACGGGAACTGCGTGAACTCGGCGACGACGTCGCGCCGCAGCTCCTTCGTCACCGGCGAGTACTGGTAGCGGTAGCGCTCCCACACCGCCGGCTCGACCTCGTGCTCCTCGCCGTCGATCTCGACGCGCACCGTCTGCGCGATGCGCACGACGCGGCCGATGGATCCGTTGACCCAGCGCTGCTGCGAGTCGTTGCGCAGGAACATGACCTGCGCGCCGACCTTGAGCTCGAGGACCTCCTCGGCGGGCTTGGCACGAGGCCCGAAGTCGCCGGACACCTCCGCGAGGGCCTTCCTCACCGACCCCTTCAGGCGAGCGAGCTCGCGTGCGTTCGTGCGCTGCACCATGTCGTTGCGCGTCGCGAGCGTGAGGATGTCGTCCTCGGGCGGCGTGCGCGCGCCCGCCTCGTTGAGCAGCTGCGCGATGTCGGCCGTGACGGTGCCGTGCCGTACGGCGTTGAGCGCGACCTTGAAGTCGAGGTCGGCCTGCCGGTGGATCTCGACGAGCTCGACGGTGTCGAGGTCGGCCTCGAGCCACACGCGCGCGTCGAAGAACCACATCGAGCGGTAGTGGTCGGCGACGTAGGCGCGCTCGTCGGCGTCGCCGGGCACGGGGGCCAGCTGGTACGGGTCGCCGAACATGACGATCTGCACGCCGCCGAACGCCTCCGCCGGCCGCTGGCGCGCCTGCCGCAGGGAGCGGTCGATGGCATCCATGAGGTCGGCGTTCACCATCGAGACCTCGTCGATCACGAGCGTCTCGATCGAGTTGAGCAGCTTGCGCGTCTCCTGCGTCTGGTCGATCGCGGCATCGCCGATGAGTCCGAGCGGCAGGCGGAAGAGCGAGTGGATGGTCTGCCCGCCTACGTTGAGCGCCGCGACGCCCGTCGGCGCGCAGATCGCGAGCGCCTTCGACGTCTGCCACGCGAGATGCTGCAGCAGCGTCGACTTGCCCGTGCCGGCGCGGCCCGTGATGAACAGGTGGTCGCGCGTCAGCTCGATGCGGTCGAAGACCGCCTGCTGCTCCGCGGTCAGCGACACACCCATCCGTCCAGGGTACGCGCGGCCCGGTGCAGGCCCGAGCAGCGGCGCACCGCTGTGGAGCGGCCCCGCGATCGAGACGCTGGGAGGGATGCTGGGGCTTGCCCCGCGCACGTGGGCGTGTCACCGTCGAGGCATGAGCGGCACCGAGGCCGAGCCCGACGCGGTCGTCGACCACGTCGTGCAGGCGATCACGACCCGGCATCCCGAGCTCGACGGCGACACCGTCGAGCACCTCGCCCGCGAGGAGCACGCGAAGCTCGCAGGCAACCCCGTGCAGGACTACGTCGAGGTGCTCACCGAGCACGCCGTCAAGCAGCGCCTGCACGACGCGCCCTGATCGGGCGCGTCAGTCGGCGGCTGCCTGCAGGCCCTCCGCCTGCGTGAGCCGCTCGCCGGCTCGGCGCGCTGCAGCCGGCCGGGCGAGGACGACGGCGAGCACGATCACGACGATCGCCATCGCCATGCCGGGTCCCCACCATGCAGCGGCCTCGGTGGGCAGCGGGAAGACGTTGCGGAAGAGCGTGTAGGCGAGCACCGCGATCCCGAGGACGGGGATCGCGATCTCCCATCGCGAGACCGTGGTCTGACCGGTGAAGAAGAGCAGCCTGACGGCGCCGACGGACGCGAGCAGGTAGGCGACGAGCAGCACGAGCGTGCCCGTGACGCCCGCGATGGCGAACAGGTCGTAGGGCTCGGCGCCCAGCACCAAGCCGATGACCTCGATGACGGCGACGAGGCCGACGACCGCGGCGACCGCGCGATTCGGGATGCCGTGGCGCGGGTGCACGTGGTCGAGCGCCTTCGGGCCGAGACCGTCGCGCGACAGCGCGAAGAGCAGCCGGCTCGCGCCGACGACGCACGCGAGCGCGCACGCGGCGGCCGAGATGGCGGCGCCGATCGTGATGACGTCGCCGAGCCACGGCGTGATCCAGGTGCTCGCGAGGTCGCCGATGAGGGCGCTCGACCCGATGAACGCCTCGATGCCGCCCTCGTCGGTGCCGAACGCCATGACCTCGATCGCGGTGACGATCACGAAGAAGAGCCCGCCGAAGATCGCGGTGCCGAGGATGGCGCGCGGGATGTCGCGACGCGGCTCCTTCGCCTCCTCGCCGAGCGTCGCGGCAGCCTCGAAGCCTGCGAACGAGAGGAAGCCGAAGACGATGCCGAGGAACACCGTCGAGAGGTCGGTCCCCTCGGGCACCGTGAACACGGACAGGTCGAACGAGGTGCCGTTCGGGGTGTCCCCGGCGATGAGCCGGCCGAGCACGATCACGGCGACGACGAGGATCAGGGCGATCGTGACGCCCTCGACGACGACGAGCACGAGCGTGCCGCGCTTCGCGGGCCGCGAGCCGAGGAACCAGACGACCGCGAGGGCGATCCAGGCGAACACGAACGCCGCCCAGGTGGGCGGCGACGGCCAGATGCCGAACTCGTCGACGAGCTCGGTGACGAAGATGCCGGCCGCCATCGAGGTGACGACGCCGTAGAAGACGTACGTCGCCGCATTGAGCCAGCCTGCCGTGATGCCGGCTCGCGCGCCGAGGGTGGCGCCGACGAACCCGTAGACGCTGCCCGCGTGGTTGAAGCGCTGCGAGAGTCGCACGAACGTGTACGCGATGAGCAGCACGCCGATCGTCGCGAGCAGGAAGGCGAGCGGCACGGCGCGGCCGACGAGCCCCGCGGTGCCCTGCGGGTTGATGTTGATGGCCATCGACGGCGCCATGAGCGCGATCGAGACGCCGATGGCCTCCCATACGTTGAGGGTGCGCGTGAGGGCCGGGGCCGAGGTCGTGCCGGCGTCGCCGGGGCCGGTGCTGCTGGTGCTGGTGGACTCGGACATCGGGATCCTGTCGAACGGAGTCGGCCTGGCGGCCGGGCTCAGAGCCGGTAGAGGCGCCGCGCGTTGTCGGCGGCGATGAGGGTGGCGACACGGAGGGCGTCGCGCTCGGACCAGTCGCCGTCGGCGACGAAGCCCTCGAGCACGCTCGCGGTGCCGTCACGCCACAGGCGCGACCCGAGCAGGTGCAGCTCGGGAGGGCCGTAGGCGTCGGACGAGTAGAGGATCTTGCGGAACGGCGCGAGCTCGAGCGAGCGGGCGATGAGCGACCGTGATCGGGCGCCCACGTAGTTGATCGCGAGGCCCACGTCCATGTGGACGCCCGCGAAGCCCTGCGCGAGGTAGCCGGCCTCGCGTTCGAAGGGGTAGCAGTGCAGCAGCGCGATGGGAGCGTCGGGGTGCTCGCGCAGCAGGTCGATGAGGTGCATGGGATTCGTGTGGTCGAGTCGCTCGTCGCGGTCGCCGAACCCCACGTGGAACTGCAGCGGCACGCCGGCCGCGATGGCGCAGCGGATGCCGAAGACGAGCAGCCGCGGGTCGTCGACCCGGAGGCCGCCCGCGTCGCGCCATCGGTCTGCGAGGCCATCGGCCTCCGCGTCCTCGACGTGCGACCAGTCGACGACGAAGCCCGTGCGGTAGGCGATGATCGTCTTGCATCCGACCGCCTGCGGCTCGGCGAGCCGGCTGGCGAGCTCGGCGCGGAACGCCTCGGCGTACGACCCGCCCGCGGCGACCGCGACCTCGGCGACCTGCTCGAGTCGCACGATCTCGTGCGCAGCGCCGCCCGCCATCGCGGCGAGCTCGCTCGGCGAGCAGACGCCCTCGGTGAACCCGACGTCGACGAGCCAGGCGTCGGTGCCGCTCGCGGCCGTGAGCCGGCGCGCGACCTCCGCGGCGCCGAGCTGCTCGCGGCGGGCCCAGTAGTCGTCGGGATCGGCGTGGGCATCGAGGTCGAGCAGCGGCGCGCATCGCGCACGGATCGCGAAGCCGAGCTGCGTGTCCCACACGGAGTCCCATGCGGGCAGCTCGACCGTCGAGGCCTCGTTGAGCGCGAGCTCGAAGCGCTCGCGCGGCACGGGCGCCACGAAGGCGCCGTGCACGTGATGGTCGACGACGGCGAGCGCGTCGAGGTGCTCGCGGATGCTCGATCCACCTGCGGGCATGCTCACACCGACCACGCGAAGCGGAAGCGCTCGACGGCGGTCTCGTCGTCGAGGTCGCCGTGGTGCGCGAGCTCGTGGCGACGTTGCGCGACGATCGCGTCGACGAGCTCGTCGCCGAGCACCGAGCGCGCCACCGTGCCCGCGTCGAGTCGGTCGATCGCGGTGGCGAGGTCGCTCGTGAGCTGCACGATGCCCGCGGTCTCGCCTTCGTCCGCGCTCATCCGGCCCGGGTCGTCGGTGGCCTCCGGGCGCAGCGGGAGGCCGCCACGGATGCCGGCGAGCGCCGCGCCGAGGATCGCCGCGGAGGCGACGTACGCGCTCGTCGACGGGTCGACGATCTTCACCTCGACGTTCGGCGAGCGTCCGGCGATCAGCCGCACGGCCGCCTCTCGGTTCTCGAGCCCCCACGTGGCCCACGCGCCGGCCCACATGCCCGGGACGAGCCGCGAGGCCGACAGCAGCGATCCGGCGAGCGCACCCTGCAGCTCGGGTAGCGCGTCCACGATGCCGGCGATGGCGCTCGCGCCCTCCCCGGTGATGCCGTGCGGCCCGTCGCCGCCGGCGAGCAGCGGCACCCCGTCGCGATGCAGCGAGACGTGCTGGTGCGCGCCGTTGCCGGCCGAGTCGGTGCGGGGACGAGGGCTGAACGAGATGCGCAGCCCGTGGTCGCGGGCGACGCGTCCGAGCACGAGGCGCATGAGCACGAGACGGTCGGCGGCCTCGACCGGCGACGCGGGCGCGAGCGACAGCTCGAGCTGCTGCATGCCGTACTCGCAGTGCAGCTGCTCGATCGGCAGCTGCACCGCAGCGGCCTCGACGTACACGTCGCGGATGAAGGCCTCGAACCGGATCGTGCCCGCGAGCCCGTACGGCGCCCACCCCAGCGGCGAGAGGGGCTCGCCATCCTCGTCGAACAGCAGCATCTCGAGCTCGTGGCCGACGAGCGCCGTCAGCCCCTCGGCGGCGAGATCGGCCTCGATGGCGGCGAGACGGCTGCGGGTGCACTCGGGCACGACCTCGCCGTCCTGCGTCTCGAAGCGCATCGGCGCCCATGCCAGCCCACCAGGCAGGACGCGCGCGGCGTCGGCATCGATGCGCATGCGCTGATCCCCGACCGCGCCGATGCGGTCGGTGTAGGCGATGCCTCCCTGGTCGATCGTGAAGGCGTGCCACGTGTACGAGGCACCGAGGCCCGTCTCGGCGAAGGCCGTCGCCCGGGGGATGGGCACCGTCTTCGCGAGGATGAGCCCGCCCGGATTCCAGGTGGTGCCGACCAGCATGGTCGCGCCGTCGGCGGTCAGGCGCTCTGCGAAGGCATCCGTCATGACCCCATCATGCAGGCGCATCGTGTCACGTGTGTTACATCTGCGTGATTCTGCGATGATTGTTCTGTTCGTTACATGGCCGACATCTCGCACGAACGCGTGCGCGCGACCATGGAGACCATCCCGTTCGACCTCAAGGAGCGCACCATGTGCCGGCTGCTCGGCTACGCAGCACCTCGCCCCACGACCGCCGCCGAGGTCATCGGCGGCCTCGCATGCGCCGAGTGGCAGCGCATGGGCAGGCTGCACTGCGACGGCTGGGGCACGGCATGGCTCGACGAGCTCGGCTCGGTGCGGCAGTTCCGCGATCCGAGCGACGGCACGACGAACCCCGACCTCGCCAGCGCCCTCGTCGAGCACGAGGCGACCGCGCGCATCACCCACCTGCGGCTCGCGACCGAGGGCATGCGCAACGAGCTCACGAACACGCACCCGTTCGTCGCCGACGGCATCGCCTTCGCCCACAACGGCTCGCTGCACCCCGTCGAGCGGCTGCGCGCCATGGTGACGCCCGACCAGGTGGCGCGCGTGGGCGGCACGACCGACTCGGCGATCGTCTTCGCGCTCATCCTGCGCGCCGTCGATGCCGGCGTGCCGCTGCTCGAGGCGACCACCTCGACGGTGGCGACCCTGCGCGACGAGTTCCCGACCGCGGCGATCAACCTGCTCGTGCTGAGCGACGCCGAGCTCATCGCCGTGCACTCGAACGAGGGCGCGCCCGTGCCCACCGAGGACTTCGAGGCCTCAGGTCTCGGTCCCGACCTGCCGCTCGACCACGTCGACCACTACTACCAGCTGTCGTGGTCGCGAGCCGCCGACGGAGCCGTCGCCTTCTCCTCGAGCGGGCTCGAGGGAGACGGCTGGCAGCGCATGGCGCAGCACACCGCCGCCCGCGTCGACCTCGCGACCCTGCAGGTCGACGTCGTCGATCTCGCGCACGCGCGACGCCGCGCGGCATAGGCGCGCGATGCGCGTGCTCGACGCCATCGACGCAGCCGACCTGCGGCCCAGCGAGCTGCGCGTCGCCCGCGTCATCCGCTCCGACTACCCGGCCAGCGCGCTCGGCACCGTCGCGCAGATCGCGGAGGCCGCGGGAGTCTCGGGCCCGACGGTCGTGCGGTTCGCGAAGGCCATCGGCCATGCGTCCTTCTCGGCGATGCAGGATGCCGTGCGCACCGAGCTCTCCACGCGGCGCGGACCCCTCGGCAAGCTCGACCATCGGCCCGCCGGCGCGACCGCCGACCTCGCGGGCTTCGCCCGGGCCGTCGCGGACGCGGCGGTCGTCTCGCTCGCGCGGATCCCCGGTGCCGAGCTCGAGGCGGCGGTCGACGCGCTCGTCGCCAGGAAGGGCTGGGTGCTCACGGTGGGCGGGCGCTACTCGCGCGTGCTCGCCGCCCACCTCGCGATCAACCTCGCCACCGTGCGGCCGCGCGTGCAGCAGCTCGAGGACCCCCTCGGCCGAAGCCTCACGAGGCTCGTCGACGTCGAGGCGCGGGACACGGTCGTCGTGTTCGACTCCGCCCGCTATCAGCGCTCGAGCGTGCGCGCAGCCGAGCTCGCCGCGACGCGGGGCGCGACCGTGCTGCTCGTCACCGATCCCGGCCTCTCCCCCGCCGCGCGCCACGCCTCCGTCGTGCTGCCCGTCGCCGACGCCGCGCCGACGCCGCTCGACAGCGCGGCGGGCGCCGTCATGCTCGTCGACTACCTCGTGGCACGTGCGATCGATCGGCTCGGGCCCGACGCGACGGCGCGCCTGCAGCAGTGGGAGCCCAGCCGCGAGGGTGAGCTGCTCGCCTGATCCGAGGGACGCGCGCAGCGTCACGTTGCGCCGCATGACGTCGTCCGATGCGCGCGCCGCGAGCGACGACCAGGATGGAGTCGACGAAGGGGGATGCGCATGTGCCGACTGCTCGGCTACGCCGCTCCCCGTGCGACGACGGCCGCAGCCGTGCTCGGTGCCGCCGATGCGCGGGAGTGGCAGCGGATGGGACGGCTCCACGCCGATGGCTGGGGCACCGCCTGGGTCGACGGCGCCGGCGACGTGCGTCGCTACCGCGACCCGAGCGACGGTGCGCAGAGCGCCGACCTGGCGGGGGCCATCGACGACGGCGAGGCCGTCGCCCGCATCGCCCACCTGCGCCTCGCGACCGAGGGCATGGGCAACGTGCTGCGCAACACGCATCCGTTCGTCGCCGACGGCATCGCCTTCGCCCACAACGGCTCGATCCACCCCGTGCAGGAGCTGCGCGCCATGGTGCGGCCCGAGGAGGTCGAGCGCCTCGGCGGCACGACCGACTCCGCGATCGTCGCCGCGCTCGTGCTGCGCGAGGTCGCGCGCGGCGTGCCGCTGTTCGAGGCGACGACGTCGACGGTCGCGCGCCTGCGCGAGCGCTTCCCGACCTCGGCGATCAACCTGCTCGTGCTGTCGGCGGACGAGCTCGTCGCCGTGCACGCCAACGAGGGCGCCCCGGTGCCGCTCGAGCTGTTCGAGTCGTCGGGGCTCGGCCCCGACCTGCCGCTCGACCACGTCGAGCACTACTACCAGCTCTCGTGGCGGCGCGAGGCGGATGGCGCGGTCGCGTTCACGTCGAGCGGGCTGCCCGCCGAGGGCTGGCAGCGCATGGCGCAGCACACCGCGGCCCGCGTCGACCTGACGACGCTCGAGGTCGAGGTCGTCGACCTGCCGCAGGCCGCGCGCCGCGCAGCCTGAGCCGAGCCGCCCCGGCGACCTCGATCGCGTGGTTCGCGCGCGTCAGACGGCCGGCGCCGCCGCGGTCGGGCCCTCGGTCGGCACGCGCAGCGGGATGCGCGAGGGCAGCAGCCCGAGCCTGCGGCGCGACACCGCCCGCGCGACCTCGTACGCGAGCGCGATGAGATGGTCGTCGCCGCGAGGGTCGTCGACGAACGCGGCGCCGACGACGGCGTCGACGACGTGGAAGCAATCGACGAACCGCTCCCGGTAGTCGTCGTCGACCACGATGCCGTGGCGCGGGCCGATCGCGGCGGACACGCGCTCGACGAGCTCGACGACCACGGCGCCCATGGGCCGCATCGACGTGGGCAGCGTCTCGCCCGTGCGCACCGAGCGGTACCCGGGCAGGTCGCGGTACAGCGCCACGTACGCGTCGAACAGCGCCGTGAGCTCGTCGAGCACGTCCTCGCGCGGCTCGGCGATGACCTCGTCGAACCGCTCGCCGAGCATGCGCACGTTGCGGTCGGCGATGCCCTGCAGGATCGCGATGCGGTCGGGGAAGTAGCGGTAGACGGTGCCGACCCCGGCCCCGGCTCGCTCGGCCACGAGCGTCGTCGTGAGCAGCTCGGTGCCGACCTCGTCGACCACCGCCGCGGCGGCGTCGAGGATCTCGTCGATCCGATCGGATGCGCGGCGCTGCACGGGCGGCGTACGGAGGGCCTTGCGCTGCGGGCTCATGGCGGTCCCCCCTCCTCGTCGCTCCATCCTGCGACGATCGCCGTCATCCTGGCACGACCGGTGGACACCGTGTCGCGAATTCGTACCCTGGCCGCGCGCGTGCGGGCGGCGCCAGCCGAGGGGGGCGCCCGCCGAGCCGGCGTCCCCTCGTCAGGCCGCGAAGGCCTCGGGGCGCTCGCCGACGCCGTCGAGCGACCACGTCGTGCCCTGCAGGCGCACGGTCGAGATCGAGCAGTTCGGCAGGATCGTCGTGGGCGTCATCTCGGGCGTCAGCTGCCGCAGCAGCGTCGTGATGAATCCGCCGTGGCTCACGACGAGCACCGTGCGCTCGTCGCCTGCCGTCGCATCGGCCGTGACGGTCTCGATGACGTGCGACAGCGCGCGGTCGGCCCGCACGACGGTCTCGGCCGCCTTCTCGCTCTGCCCCGTCTCGTCGAGGTCGGCGATGCCGTCGAAGATGTCGCTCCACGACATGCGGTCGGCGAGCACGCGCATCGCCGACAGCTCACGGTCGACCTCGAGCCCGTGCTGCGCGAAGAGGCGCCCCCACACGACGGCCGACGGCACCTCCTCGTGCCCGCCGAAGTTCCACTCGCGCAGGTCGTCGCGCAGCTCGAGCGACGGCGGCGAGGGATGCGCGGCGAGGATGCCCTCGGCCGTCAGGCGCGTGCGCTCGAGGTCGCTCGAGAAGGCCGCGTCGAGCCGCACGTCCGCGAGCGCGGCGCCGGCAGCGGCGATCTGCTCGCGACCGCGCTCGGTGATCGGCGAGTTCGACCAGCCCTGCATGACATGGGCGACGTTGTACTCGGTCTCGGCGTGCCGCACGATGTGCAGCGTCAGCGAGACGCCGTCGGCGAGCGCGCCGAGCTCATCGGGCAGTCGCTGCCTACCGGTGGTCATGGCCTCGGTCATCGCTTCGACATCCTCTCGAGCATCGCGTTGTAGTCCTGCAGGTCCGCGTCGCCGTCGCGGTCGGCCTTGCGGTCGACGCGGCGCTGCTCGCGTTGGTCGGTGCGCGCCCACAGCACGCAGGTGATGAGCGCGAGCACGATCGTGGGGAACTCGCCGATCGACCAGGCGATGCCGCCGCCGACCTGCTGGTCCTCGAGCGCGTCCACGCCGTTGCCCATCGCGCCGAACCAGTCGGCGAGCAGCAGTCCCTCGCCCGTCATGATCGTGACGCCGAAGAACGCGTGCGCCGCCATCGCGGCGAGCAGCATGACGAGGCGCATGGGGAACGGCGTGCGGTGCGACGACGGGTCGGTGCCGATGAGCGCCTGCACGAACAGGTAGCCCGAGCCGACGAAGTGCACGACCATCCACACGTGACCGAGGTGGTTCTCCATCGCCCAGCGGAACAGCGGCGAGAAGTAGAACACCCACAGGCTCGCCACGAAGATGCCCGTCGAGACGATCGGATGCCCGATCACCTGCATGTAGCGGGAGTGGACGATCGCGAGCAGCCACTCGCGACCGCCGCGCGTGCCGTCGGTGCGCTTCGTCAGCGCGCGCATGCCGAGCGTGATGGGCGCGCCCGGCACGAGCAGCAGCGGCACGGCCATGCCGAGCAGCATGTGGCCGGCCATGTGGAACGAGAACTGGTAGTGCTCGTAGACCGCGAGCGGCCCCGAGGTGACCCATGCGAGCAGGCCGACGCCCGCGAGCCATGAGATGGTGCGCAGCACCGGCCACGCATCGCCGCGACGACGCAGGCGCACGACGCCCGCGACGTAGAAGAAGGCCAGCATGGCGCACACGACGGCCCACAGCGGGTCGAGCGACCACTCCGTGACGAGGCGGCCCAGGTCGAAGGTCGGCGGCAGCGGCGAGCCGGTGAGGATCGTGGCGGGGCTCGAGTCGACGAGCGTCTCGGACACCGGCGTCGGGGTCTGCGCGAGGCCGTTCGCGACGCCCATCGCGACGCCCATGAACGCGAGCTCGGCGACGAGGAACCAGCGCACGCGACCCGTCTCGACCGCGCGAGGGATGAGGCGCGTGCGCTGCCACGCTCCGAAGGCGCCGAGCACGACGAGCAGCACGGTCTTCACGACGACGAGTGCGCCGTACGGGGTCGCGAGCCCTTCCCAGCCCGTGCGGACCCACGCCGAGACGACGCCCGAGAAGCCGACGACCGCGAACGACACGAGCGCGAGCGACGAGTAGCGGCGCATCGCGTCGTGCAGGCTCGGGCTGCGGTCGAGGCGCAGGATCGCGAGATGGATGAGGCCGCCGACCCAGATGCTCACGAACACGAGGTGCAGCCAGAGCGAGCTCGTCGCGAGCGTGTGGTTCTCGGCCGTGCCGGCGTGACCGGCCGCGGCGAGCAGCACGAGCGGCGCCGCCGAGAGCACCGTCACCCACGCGATGCCCGCGGCGGAGCGCACGACGACGAGCAGCGTCGTCACGACGGCGAACGCGAGCGTCGCCGCGCCGAGGTACTGACCGCGCTCGATCTGCGTGAAGAACTGCAGGAAGGAGTCGGTGAACGTCGCGTCGACCGACAGGGGGCTCGTGACGAGGGTGCGGAACGCGAGGAAGGCGACGGCGGCGGATGCGGCGGTCGCGACGCCCGCGGCCGCGGCCGCGACGTCGATGGCTCGATCCCACGCCTTCGAGCCCGGCACGAGCGCGAAGCACGACAGCACGAGCCCGCCGATGAGCGTCGCGGTGGCGATGTCCTGCAGCAGTCGGGCGATGGGCGTGCCCCATCGCACGCCGGCACCGGGGTCGCCGACCGTGAGCGGGGCCGCTCCGCCGCCGAGCTCGAGGGCGATGATGACGGCGACGAGTCCTGCGGCGACGACGGCACCGGGACCGATCAGTCTCGCTCGTGCCACGCATCCAGGGTATCGGCGCACCCTATGCATGCCCGCCCTCGGCCTCACGGTCCCGATCGGTCACGTGTGCCGCCCGATCGGGCAGCAGTGACGCGCCCACCGGCGTGGCACGAACCACACCTGCCCGATCGAGGAGCCGGCCGCACGACGAAGGCCCCCGTCGAGATGACGGGGGCCTGCGTGCGCTGCGAAGCGGTGACTACTTGACGGCAGCCTTGAGCTTCGAGCCAGCGGTCAGCTTGACGCGGTGGCCGGCAGCGATCTTGATCTCGGCGCCCGTCTGCGGGTTGCGGCCCGTGCGGGCAGCGGTCGCGGTGCGCTCGGCCGTGAGGAAGCCGGGGATCGACACCTTGTCGCCCTTGGCGACGGCGCCCGAGATCTCGGCGAACAGCGCGTCGAGCACAGCGCCGACGGTGGCCTGGCTGGCGTCGGTCGACGCGGCGATCTTCGCGACGAGGGTCGTCTTGTTGATGGTCTCTGCCATGGTGTCCTCCTGGACTCGTTCCTGCCCCGCCAGGGCGGGTCGTGCACGGCGGCCCGGTCAGTGCCCGTGCCGCACCGCCACGGTACCCGCGCAGCGCGTGCCGACCGCGCAGGCGGGGCCGACACGCCGGAGATTCCGCGGGATTCCGCGGGATTCAGGGTCGATTCGTGGCAATCCGACCCGAATCGGGCCTTCCATGCATCTCGTCGGCCCGGACGCCGAGCAGCGCGCACGGCCGACCGTCCCGCTCGTTCGCACCGTGCGTGCAGCCCGGATCCAACCTTCGGTGCGGCCTCGGGGATACGGTCGCGACATGCCCCATCCCCTGCGCCGACGACGGCGCGTCACGCTCGCCGCCGCGCTCGCCGTCGGAGCGGTCGCGACCACGACGCTCGCAGCATGCACCCCCGACGCCTCGGGGGCCGGAGCACTCGCACAGCGATACGTCGACCTCATCGCGAGCGCCGACGCCGACGACCTCGAGGCCCTCTGGATGGCCTCCGGCGCCGAGCCGGCGATCGGGAGGGCGGCGGGGCAGCTGCTGCTCGACGCCACGGAGCGCATCGAGGTGCTGGAGGTCGGCGACCCGTCGCCGGCGGCCACCTCGACGTCGGCCGACGGCGTCGGGTCGGACGTCGAGGGGTGGGAGGCCGTGCAGGTGCCCGTGCGCTACGCGCTCGCAGGCACCGAGCACGACGGCGTCGTCGTGCTCGCGCCGCTCGAGGATGCGCCGCGCGGCCTCGAGCGCAGCTGGCGCGTCGTCGCCCCGCTCATGGGCGAGCTCCAGGTGCCCGCGACCGGCATCGCCGGCCTCACGCCCGACGTCTTCGTCGGCGGCACGCGTCTCGAGATCGACTCGGCGTACGCCGGCGCGAGCATCCCGCTGTTCCCCGGCGTCTACGACGTCGATCGTCGCGCCGAGCCGTACCTGGCAGCCGAGACGTCGGCCGTCACGGTCGTGGCCGGCGCGTCGGCAGCGCTCCCCGACCTGCCGCTCGAGCCGACCGACGAGACGGCGACGGTGCTGCAGACCTCCTCCGACGAGCTGTTCGCGCGGTGCGCGCAGGAGCTGATCGAGTGCCCGTTCGACATCGGCGACCTCGCGAGCGACCTCGGCCTCCCCTATCCGTGGCAGGCCGAGGTGACGTCGGCGCCGACGATCACGCTCGGCGATCGGTTCACCCTGACCATCGAGGGCGGGGCGCTGCTCGTGCAGGGTGACGATGGCCCCGTGACGCTCACCTTCTCGGGCAGCGGCCCGTGGTTCATCGACAACCAGTCGTGGCGCCCGTACCTGCCGTACACCGACCTCGCGCTCACGGTGGACGCATCGTGAGGCGCGCGCTGGCCGCCGTCGTCGCCTCCACGCTGGCCCTCGCGGGCTGTGCAGCGACCGACGTCGAGGCCGACCCCACCATCGAGGGTGCGCGCGCCGCGGTCGAGGCGTACGTCGATGCCGTCGCCTCGCTCGACCTCGACACGGCGAACGCCATGACCGATGCCCGCGCCCTCGCGGCGCCGTCCGCCAGCTCGCCGGCCGACGACGTGACCGCCGCGCTGCCGAACGCGATCGCAGCGATCGAGGACCCGTGGATCGCGTACGAGGGGATCGACTTCACACGACTCGACCCCGACGGGCAGGGCGAGACGACCGACGTCGTGTGGTTCACGGTGTCGTTCACGATCGCGGGCATCGCCGGTGCGGACCACGTCCAGGTCACGAGGATCGGCGACGACGAGGGCGACGTCGGCGACTGGCTCGTCACCGATCCGCTGCTCGTCGAGGCCGAGTCGTTCGTCGACGAGACGATCGCCGTGGCGTCGTTCGGCGGCGTCGAGATCGAGACCGTCGGCGGCAACGCCTACCAGCCGGTGTGGGGCTACCCGGCGCTCTACGTCCACGAGGCGATCGCGCTGGCGCCCGACGTGCCCTCCGACGCCGTCGTCACGCCGCTCGAGGTGCCGATCGGCGTGACGATCGAGCCGAGGTGGGACGAGTCGCTGCGGATGCTCCAGGTCGAGGAGCGCTAGCGGCTAGCCCTGCAACGCCGCGACGCGGGCGGCCTCGCGCGCCTCCGCGGCGCTGCGACGGCGGTCGAACCACGGCAGCGTGCGCCCGACGACGGGGCCGACGCCGAAGGCGAAGATGAGCGCGCCGACGCCGAGCGGGCCACCCAGCAGCAGGCCGACGACGAGCACCGAGCCCTCGATGAGCGTGCGCGCGAGCCAGATCGGCCACCGCGTCACGCGCACGATGCCCGTCATGAGGCCGTCGCGCGGCCCCGGGCCGAAGCGCGCCGTGATGTACATGCCGGTCGCGATGGCGAGCACGACGAGCCCGAGCAGGAACAGCGGCACGCGGAACCACCACGTCGCGGGGTCGGCCGTGGGCACGCGCGGCACGATCGCGAGCGTGAGCTCGGCGAAGGGACCCACGAGCAGGCCGTTCACGAGCGTGCCGACGCCCACGCGCTGTCGCAGCGGGATCCAGAGCAGCAGGACCGCGGCCGAGGTGAGGATGATGATGAGCCCGAAGCCCAGGCCCGTCTGCTGCTGGATGCCGAGCGTCAGCACGTCCCACGGCGAGACGCCGATCTCGGCGCGCACCATGAGCCCGATGCCGACGCCGTAGAGCCAGAGGCCGACGACGAGCTGCACGAGGCGGCGGCCGACGTCGCGACGCGAGACGGCCTCGACCGGCAGCACGAGCCGCGTGAGCCATGCAGGCATGGCGAGGCGTCGGCGTGCGGATGCGGCGGGCTGGGTCATGCATGCCAGCATGCGACGAGAGTGGCCCTGGATGCACGGTCCACCGGTGAGCGCGTGGCCCGTGCAATCCGGTCCACTCGGGGGCATGATGGTGCGATGGGATCAAGGCTCGGTCGCCAGCTCGGCGAGTGGTACCAGGGCGGCGCCGTGGCGCAGTCGCTCGCCGACCGCATCCGCATGCTCATCCTCGACGGCCGTCTCACGGTCGGCGAGCGCGTGCCGAGCGAGCGGGCGCTCGCCGCCGAGGTGGGCCGCTCGCGCGCCACCGTCACGAAGGCGTACGAGACGCTCGCCGACGCCGGCTACCTCGCCCGCGTGCACGGCTCCGGCACGCGCGTCGCCCTCCCCCACCGCTCGGCGACGCGCGTGCCCGCCCCCAGCGACGACGTCATCGACCTCACGATCGCATCGGTCGGCTCGACGCCCGGGCTGCACGCCGCGACCGTGCGGGCGCTCGACCGGCTCGCATCGCTGCTCGGCACCCCCGGCTACTCCCTCGACGGGCTGGCCGACCTCCGCGAGCGCATCGCCGCGCGCTACACGCAGCGCGGCCTGCCCACCGACCCGTCGCAGATCGTCGTGACGAGCGGCGCGATGCACGCGCTCACGCTCATCACGGCGGCGTTCGGCGAGCGCGGTCGCGCGGCGATCGTCGAGCAGCCCACGTTCCCGCACGCCATGGATGCGCTGCGCCGCGTCGGCATGCGCCTCGTGCCGACGCCGGTGACGCCAGAGGGGTGGGATCTCGCGCACCTCGCCGGCCGCATCCGCGAGACCAGGCCCGGCATCGTCTACACGATCGCCGACCTGCACAACCCGACCGGCGCGACCATGCCCGACCTCGAGCGCGCGAAGCTCGCCGCGACCGCGCGCAGCGTCGGCGCGCTCGTGATCGTCGACGAGACGTGCGTCGAGCTCGACGTCGATCGCGGCTGGACGCCGCATCCCTTCGCAGCGCACGGCCCGGCGATCAGCATCGGCTCGATGTCGAAGCTCGCGTGGGGCGGCCTGCGCATCGGCTGGATCCGCGCGGACGCACCGCACGTCGAGCGGCTGCTCGCGGTGCGGCCGTCGTTCGACCTCGGCAGCCCGCTGCTCGAGCAGTGCATCGCCACCGAGCTGCTCGACGACATGGAGGGGCTGCTCGCGCACACGCGCCGCCGCCTCACGGCCGGTCGCGCGTCGGTGCGCGCCGGGCTCGCGACGCACCTGCCCGGCGTCGTGATGCCCGCGGTGCCCGGCGGCCTCGCCGCGTGGGTCGACCTCGGCTCGCCGATCTCGACGAACCTGTCGCTCGCCGCCCGCGAGCACGGGCTGCTGCTGCCGCCCGGACCGCGCTTCACGGCGACGGGCGTGCTCGACCGCTTCGCCCGCATCCCCATCACGTGGGAGCCCGAGGTCATGGATGCCGCGATGGAGCGGCTCGGGATGGCGTGGCGCGACCTGCGCGCCGGATCGACGCCGCGCGGCGGCGCCTACGAGGAGCTCGCGGTCGTCTGACCCGCGCTCGGCACGTCGACGGCCCCGGGCGCGGATCGCCCGGGGCCGTCGACGCACCGTCAGGCGGGCGCGGGTCCGTCGCGCAGCTGCTGCTGCGACGACTGCTGCTGCTGCGGCGGCGCAGTCGAGTCGGCCTGCACGCTCGGCGCCTGCTGCTGCCACGCGCGCTGGTCGGCATCCGTCGCCTGCGCCACGGGTGACGCAGGCGCCTGCACGACGGGCGCCGCCACGGGCGCCGCGACGACCCGCGCGGGCTCGCCGCGCACGGCGCGCTCGATGGCGCCGAGCCTGCGCAGCACGAGCACGCCGAACAGCACGACGCCGCCGAGCACGAGCAGCGTGACGATCGACTGGGCGATCGCCGCGCCGTCGATGCCCGGCCCGCCCCCGAATCCGGGTCCTGGGTTCATGGTCCCTCCTCCTGCCGTCCAGCGTCCGCCCGACGGCCTCTCACTGCCTCGCACGGTAGGCACGACGACGATGCGCCCACGGTGGCGCGCATTGGAGACGCACAAGAGCGGGCGCCGGGCGATGGGCGTACCGTCGGACGGATGCGCACGCGAACCCTGACCCTCTCCGCGCTCGCCGGTGCCGGGCTGCTGCTGCTCGGCGGCTGCGCCGCCGGCGACGAGGCACCCGACGCGAGCGAGCCGACCGCGAGCGAGAGCGCCGATCCCAGCGCATCCGCCTCCCCCGCGCCCACCGAGATCACGCCCGGCGCCACGGCCGAGACCCTCGCGGGCACGTCGTGGTTCGGCACCGCCGAGGGCGTCGCCGAGGTGACGTTCACGCTGAACGCCGACGGCACCGTCGACTTCGAGAGCTTCAACGGCCAGCCGTTCGACGCCCCGACCGACGTGTGGAGCGTCGACGGCGAGACGTTCTCGCTCACGATCTCGCAGCTGCAGGCGCCCACGGGCGAGGTCGTCGACATCGTCTTCACGGGCACCGCCGCGACCGGTGGCATGGAGCTCGTCGGCGACGACGGCAGCGGCACGCAGTACGCGATGACGATCGCCCAGGTCTGAGGCGAGCGGCGCACGCACCTAGGCTCGAGACCATGGGCATCGGCGCGACCATCCACACGTTCGACGTGGCGCTCGCCGACGTCGACCGCGGCGTCTACGACGACCTCTCGTTCAAGGTCGCGCAGCACCCGTCGGAGACGCTCGCGTTCCTCACGACCCGGGTGCTCGCGTACCTGCTCGAGTTCGAGGAGGGCATCGCGTTCGGCGACTCCCTCTCGGGCGGCGACGAGCCGGCCGTGCTCGTGCGCGACCTCACCGGTGCGCTGCAGGCGTGGATCGAGGTGGGCGCGCCCGAGGCCGACCGCATCCACCGCGGCAGCATGGCCGCCGAGCGCTGCGCCGTCTACACGCACCGCGACCCCGACAAGGTGGCCGGCCGGTGGGCGGGCAAGCGCATCCACAAGGCAGAGCACGTGCGGCTCGTGTCGTTCGACGACGGGTTCGTGGATGCGGTCGCAGACGCGATCGCGCGCCGCACGACCATGGCGTTCTCGGTGACCGAGGGCGTCGTCTACGCCGAGGTGAACGGCACGACGCTCTCGAGCGCGATCCACGAGCGCCGCGCAGGCTGATGCAGCCCGAGCGCGGCACGCTCTCGTCGCTCGTCGTCGCGGGCGTCGCGCTCATCGCGTGCTGCTACGGCCTCGCCCGATTCGCGTACGGGCTCTTCGCGCCCGACTTCGCGCGCGACTTCGCCCTCACGCCCGCCCTCTCCGGCCTCATCGGCTCGGGCGGGTACGTCGGCTACTGCGTCGCGATCGTCGCGAGCACCGTCGCGACGCCACGGCTCGGCGCACGCCGCGTCGCGGTGGCTGCGGGCGTGCTCGCGACGGCGGGCATCGCGACGGTCGCGGCCGCGCCGAATGCGACGGTGCTCGCGATCGGCATCCTCGTCGCCGGCTCGAGCACGGGCGTGGCCTCGCCGCCGCTCGCCGCAGCCGTCGCCGCCGCCATCCGCGAGCGGTCGCGCGACGCCGCGCAGACGATCGTCAACGCCGGCACGGGCATCGGCGTGCTCGTGTCGGGCCCCGTCGCGGTGCTGCTCGCCGACGACTGGCGCGTCGCGTGGACGATCTTCGCGGTCGTCGCCGCCGGCGTCACCGTCTGGGCGGCGTTCGCCGTGCCGGATGCTCGCCCAGAGGCGGGCGGGTCGACGGCGTCGCCCGTGCGGCCGTCGCGACCGCTCGCGCTGCTCGTCGCCGCCGCAGCGACGATGGGCGTCGGCAGCATCGGCGTGTGGACGTTCGGCAGGCAGGCGGTGCTCGACGCCGGTGCCGCGGACTGGGTCGCCCCGGCCGTCTGGACGGCGATCGGCGCTGCCGGGGTGCTCGGCGCCTTCGCCGGCGCGCTCATCGCCCGCATCGGCATCCGCTGGTCGTGGGCGCTCGGCATGGTCGCGATGGCGGCCGGCGGGGCAGCGCTCGCGCTGCTCGCGGCGAGTCCCGTCGCGGCGCTCGCCGCCGGGGCGGTCTTCGGCGCCGCCTACATCGCGCTCACGGGCGTGCTGCTCGTGTGGTCGACGCGGCTCGTGCCGGGCCGGGCGGCGTTCGGCGTCGGCCTCGCCTTCCTCGCGATCGCCGTGGGCCAGGCGATCGGCGCTCCCGTCGTCGGCGTCGTGGCCGACGCGGTGCCGCTCGCGGCCGTGCTCGTCGGATGCGCTGCGATCGCAGCCGTCGGCGCGGTGCTCGCGCCGCGGCGCATGCCCGCGCCCTGACCGGCGCGGCGTCCGCGGCTCAGGCGGCCGCGACCGTGCGCCGCATGACCGTGTTCCTCAACCCCTTCGGGCGCACGAACGCGAACCCGGCCGCCTCGTACATCGCGCGCGTGCCGTTGTAGACGAACGAGTTGCTCATGCGCTTCTCGTCGACCTCGTGCGGGTAGCCCTCGACGACGCCGCCGCCCGCCGCGGCGATGAGGTCGAGCGCCCCGTCGAGCGCCGTGCGGGCGAGACCGTTCCGCCGGAACCGCTTGTCGACGAAGATGCACGTCACCCGGTAGTCGGGCACGGCATCAGACTCCGCGTCGTACTGCTTGCGGTGGTGGATGTTCGGCAGCTCGGCGGGCGTGCCGAACTCCGCCCACGCCACGGCCTCGCCGTCGACCATCACGAGCGCCGCGTGGGCGACGCCCGCCTCGACGAGCTGCCGCTTCGCCTTCCTGCTGCCCTCGTAGCCGGGCTCACGGGCCGGGCAGTCGTGGAAGTAGGTGCACCAGCAGCCGCCGAAGATGCCGCCGTGCCGCTCGACGAGGCCTGCGAACGCATCCCACGTGTCGACCGACAGCGGCTCGATGGTGTGCGCGACCTGCGTCATGAGCGCGAGCCTAGGTCGGATGCGGGCGGGCGTCCACGCATGGCGCCAGACGTCGCGCGTAGGGTGCGCTGCATGGAGATGCTCACTGGCTCGCACCTCGTCGAGGCCGGCCTCGACGACTGGCGTCACCTCGCGCAGGGGCTGCATGCACGATTCGCCGTCGACGGGCTCGCCACCGGGGCTGCCCTCGCGACGGGCGTCGCCGACGTGGCGAGCGCGGACCACGACCACGTGCGCCTGACGATGGGGCACGCGCACGTCGACGTGCGCCTCGCCAGCCCGGACGCCACGTTCCGCGACGGGTCGGGCGTCGAGCACGTCGTCGAGTGGATCACCCAGCGCGACCTCGACCTCGCGCGGGCGATCTCGGCGCTCGCCGCATCGTCGGGCGCGACGGCCGAGCCCGATGCGGTCGTCGCGGTCGAGCTGGGTCTCGACGTCGCCTCGTCTGCCACGGTCGCACCCGTGTGGGCCGCGCTGCTCGCGGGCGACCCCGCCGCGCGAGGCAGGGGCACGCCCACCGACGAGGTCCGCGATGCGACGGGACGCGTGCCGAACCTGTGGTTCGGCGGGCGCGACGATGCCGCAGCCTCGCCGTGGCATCTCGAGCTCTACGTCTCGGCAGCCGAGTCAGGTCGTCGCATCGCTGCAGCCGTCGCCGCCGGCGGCGCGATCGTCGACGACGCCCAGGCACCCGGCATGACCGTCGTCGCCGACCAGGAGGGCAACCGCTGCGTCGTGTGCGTGCAGGTCGACGCCGCGACCTGACGCGACGTCGTGCACCTCGCCCGCACGACGAAGGCCCCCGACCGTCAGGATCGGGGGCCTTCGTGCTGCTGTGATCAGCGGCGGCTGGTGCCTACCAGCTCGACTTGGTCACGCCGGGCAGCTCGCCACGGTGCGCCATCATGCGGAAGCGCACACGCGAGATGCCGTACTGGCCGACGTGGCCGCGGGGGCGGCCGTCGATGGCGTCGCGCTTGCGCACGCGCACGGGCGAGGCGTTGCGGGGCAGCTTCTGGAGACCCAGGCGGGCCTCCTCGCGCGACTCGTCGGTGCCGTTCGGGTCGACGAGCGCCTTCTTGAGGGCAGCCCGCTTCTCGGCGTAGCGCGCGACGATGACCTTGCGCTGCTCGTTCTTCGCGATCATGGACTTCTTGGCCATGTCAGCGCTCCTCTCGGAACTCGACGTGCTTGCGCACGACGGGGTCGTACTTCTTCAGCACGAGACGGTCGGGGTTGTTGCGACGGTTCTTCTTCGTCACGTAGGTGTAGCCGGTGCCGGCAGTCGAGCGGAGCTTGATGATCGGACGAACGTCCTGTGCCTTCTTGGCCATCAGAGCTTCACCCCCTTCTTCTGCAGGTCACGGACGACGGACTCGATGCCGCGCGCGTCGATCACCTTGATGCCCTTGGCGGACAGGGTGAGCGTCACGTTCTTGCGGAGCGAGGGGACGTAGTACGTCTTCTTCTGCACGTTCGGGTCGAAGCGGCGCTTCGTCCGGCGGTGCGAGTGCGAGATTGCGTGACCGAAGCCGGGAACGGCTCCAGTCACCTGGCACACTGCTGCCATGGTTCCTCCAGGGGTACCGTGAGGCCTTCGGCCTCACCCAAGATCACTTGCCTGCGCGCCCAGTCCCGCTCCGAGGAACGGCTTGGGAAGCGCCGTGCGGCGACGCCACACAAACGACCATCCTACGACACGCCCGGGCTGCCGCGCCACCGCGGCGTGGCGCGACAGGGATGCGGTCGCGGTCAGAGCCAGCGCTTGCCGCGGAAGACCGCGTACAGCCCGACGCTCGTGGCGACCATGAGGCCCAGCGCCATCGGGTAGCCGAACGCCCACTCGAGCTCGGGCATGTGCTCGAAGTTCATGCCGTAGATGCCGGCGACGAGGGTGGGGCCGAAGAGGATGGCCGCCCATCCCGAGATCTTCTTCACGCTCTCGTTCTGCTCGAGCGCCGTCTCGGTGTGCCGCTCTGTCACGAGCGTCGCGTTCACCGTGAGGGCGTTCTGCAGCCCGACGCGGAAGGTCGCCATCTTCTCGGTCGTGCGAATGACGTGGTCGAGCACGTCGCGCAGCGCGCGCCGCAGCTCGAGGTCGACGGACTGCTGCTCGGCGCCGTCCCGCAGGCCCTCGAGCATGTCGACGAGCGGCACCGTGGCGCGCTGCACCGCCACGACCTCGCGGGCCAGCTCGTAGATGCGCCGCGCGAGACCGGCCTCGCCGCCCTGGAACAGCGCGTCGTCGATCTCGTCGATGTCGTCCTGCAGCCCTCGCGTCACCGGGTCGTAGCCGTCGACGACCTCGTCGAGGATCGCGTAGAGCACCGCCTCGGGCCCCTTCGCGAGCAGCTCGGGCTCGGCCTCCATGCGCGCGCGGACCTTGCCGAGGTCGGGGCCCTCCGCATGGCGCACCGTGACGACGAAGTCCGGCCCCACGAAGACGTGCAGCTCGCCGAGGTCGACCGTCTCGCTCGCGTCGAGGTACCGGGCGGGCCGCAGCACGACGAAGAGCGTGTCGCCGTATCGCTCGAGCTTCGCGCGCTGGTGTCCGTCGAGCGCATCCTCGACGGCGAGCGGATGCAGCGACAGCTCGTCGGCGACCCGCTGCAGCTCGTCGGGCGTCGGCCGCAGCAGCCCGATCCAGGCCATGCCGCCCGCCGCGCGCATGTGCTCGAACGTCTCGTCGAGGCTTGCGGGGTCGTCGATGCGTCGCCCGGCGACGTACACGGCGTTGTCGATGATCGGCACGCGCTCATCCTCGCGCGCTGCGAGCGCTCGGGGCGCGCATCCTCACGGAACTCGTGCGGCGTGGCGCGCCCCGAGCGCAGCGGAGCTCACTGCTGCTGCGCGTGCGGCGGCTGCGTCGGCGGTGGCGCCGTGGGGTTGGGCACCTGCTGCTCGGTCGGCCAGCCGTATGTCCACGGCTGGCCCTGCAGCGGCTGGCCCTGCCACTGCTGCGGCGGCACGGGCTGACCGGGCCAGGGCTGGTAGCCGGGCGGAGCCACGGCACCAGGATGCGGCATCCAGGCCTGTGCGGGCGGCATCGCCGCCGCCGGTGCGGCCTGGGCTGCGGCGGGCGCGGGCGAGGGTGCGGGTGCGGGTGCGGGCGGCGGCGCATCGAGCTGCCTGCGATTCCAGTACAGCAGCGTCGTGATGCAGGCGGCGAGCGCCGCGAGCACGACGGTGGCGACGGCGAAGCGCCAGTAGAGGTCGCCGATGCGCACGCCGAACGGCGTGATGGCGAGGTGCAGGGTGAGCAGCACGGCGGCGAGGCCCAGCAGCGCGGCGGCGACGACGCCCATGACCCTCGCGAGCGCGATGGCGCCGCGGCGGCCGAGTGCGACGAGTGCCCACGCGCCCGCCGCGGCGGCGCGCACGACGACGAACGCCAGCAGGAAGACGCCGAGCAGCGCGATGCCGAGCGGCGGCCCGTACGGATCGGGATTCGCGTAGTCGCACCCGTCGATCGGGTCGCAGATCGTCTCCGGCGGCAGGATGACGACGGGCTGCACCCATGTCGCGAGCATGAGCACGGCGAGCAGGTAGACGTTGGCGCAGACGCCGATCACGAGCGGCACCGATGACCGGCGCGAGAGCGACAGGTCGAGCGCCAGCAGGCCCGTGAAGGCGACGAAGGCGATGACCGTCCACACGACCCGCGGCGCCTGCGTGCCGATGTCGCCGACGAACACGAGCACGATCGTGAGCAGCGTCACGAGCACGAGCAGCACCATGCCGACGAGCAGCACGGGCTGGATGCCCAGGATGCGCATGGGCGGGCGGGGTCCGGCGGGTGGCGTCGGCATCGCTCGCGGCTGCGCTGCCTGCGGCTCGGCCGCGGCCGGCTGCGGCGCGGGCTCCTGCGAGGGTGCGGTGGGGTCGCTCATGACGGTCCTCTCGACGCCGTCACCTCATCACGCCGCGCTCCACGCGCTCTGCGAGGTGTGGATGAAGGCGCTGTGGCGACGCCTGTGGAGCCCGCCCGCGTCAGGGCCCGAACTCGCGTCGCACCTCGGCGATGCCGACGAGCTCCTGCTGCAGGGCGGCGTGCAGTCGCCCGCCCTCCGCGATCCATGCCGCCTCGTCGGGGAGCGCCGCGTCCCATGGCCGGTCCTGCCACGTCTCGCTCCACGCATGCAGCGCGTCACCGAGTGCCGCCGACAGCCCCAGGTCGCTCGGCGTCGGCATGTTCGGCTCGCCGTGCGTCTCCCAGAGTGGCCACCGTGCGCCCCAATCCACGAACATGCGGATGACGCGCCGACCATCCGGCAGCACCGGCGGCTGGCCGGTGCGCGTTCGCGCCCTGAGCAGCCGGTCCTGCATCTCCGCTCGGCGGCGCCACTGCTGCCGTGTGCGCGGCAGCTCGTGGTAGTCCATGCCCGAGAGCCACACGAGCCCCTCGGCACCGCGGTCGTCATGGCTCACGAGCGCGAGGGACCAGAGGAGCGCGTCGTCACGAGACAGGGTGCGAGCGGCCTCGAGCGCCTGCTCGATCGATGCGTCGAGCACGTCGGTCGTCGTCGTCGTCCCATGCGGCCCGTCGTACACCGTGAGCCGGTAGCGGGCGTCGTCGCGCTCCCAGGTCGACGAGCGCTCGTCGACCTGCTCCCAGCGCATGAGGACCTCGACCGCGTCAGGCCGCGGGCACCGTCGGGGGCACCTCGTCGGCGCGACGCGTGAGCACGACGGGGCCGTCCTCGGTGATCGCGACCGTGTGCTCCGAGTGCGCGGTGCGCGAGCCGTCGGCCGAACGCAGCGTCCACCCGTCGGCATCCATCCGCAGCTCGTCGGTGCCGGCCATGACCCACGGCTCGATCGCGAGCATCAGGCCCGGGCGCAGCGTGTAGCCGCGGCCCGCGGTGCCGTCGTTGGCGACGTGCGGATCCTGGTGCATCGTCGAGCCGATGCCGTGGCCGCCGAACTGGCCGTTCACCGAGAAGCCCGCGCCGCGCAGCACCTCGCCGATCGCGTTCGAGATGTCGCCGATGCGGTTGCCGACCTGCGCCTGCGCGATGCCCGCCTCGAGCGCGATCCTCGTGGCGTCGACGAGCGCGACGTCCTCGGGCCGCGTGCCGCCGACGCCGAACGTCAGCGCCGAGTCGCATGCCCATCCGTCGACGATCACGGCGATGTCGAGCGTCAGCAGCTCGCCCTGGCGCACGACCCGGTCGTACGGCTTGCCGTGCAGCACGGCATCCTCGACCGCGGTGCAGATGTGGAAGCCGAACGGACCGCGCCCGAACGACGGCGCGTAGTCGACGTAGCAGGACGTCGCGCCGGCGTCGCGGATCATCTCGGCGGCCCACGCGTCGATCTCGAGCAGGTTCGTGCCGGGCACGACGCGGTCGCGGATCGTCTGCAGGATGCGCCCGACGAGCTCGCCCGCGGGCTTCGCCGCCTCGACCTCGCGTGGGGACAGGATCTCGATCATGCTGCGCCTCCGGATGCGTGCCGGTCGCAGATGCCGGTGATCTCGATGGTGTGGTGGGGGTCGGTGTAGCCGTGCTTGGCGGCGACCTCGCGGGTCCACGCCTCCACGGGGTCGGCCTCGAGCTCGACCGTGCGGCCGCATTCGCGGCAGATGAGGTGGTGGTGGTGCGTCGGCGTGCACGCGCGGAAGACGGTCTCGCCGTCGTGCTGCACGGCGTCGGCCGCGCCGTCCTGCTCGAGCGTCGCGAGCGCGCGGTAGACGGTCGCGAGGCCCACGGTCGAGCCGGCGTCGCGCATCGCCGCGTGCAGCGACTGCGCCGACACGAAGCCGTCGGCGGCGTCGAGCGCCTCGCGCACGGCCTCGCGCTGCTTCGTGGATCGTCGGCGCACGTCGGTCATGATGCGACCACGCTACCGGCGGCGGCCGGTGCGGGCACCGTGCGGCGCTGCGGCACGAGGTGCGCGAGCCCCACGACGGCGGCGGCGATGAGCGTGATCGCACCGCCCGCCGACACCGACCAGGCGCGCGACACCAGCAGCCCGGCGACGGCGCACGCGATGCCGATGACGGGCGCGACCCACAGCATCGTCGTCGCCGAGCGCACGAGGCGACGCGCGGCCGCGGCGGGCGCGACGATGAGGCCGACGGCGAGGATGGCGCCGAGCGCGGGCATGATGGCGACGACGGTCGCGGCGATGAGCGCGAGCGACACCGCCTCCGCCCGAGCGGGCTTGAGACCCGCGGCGCGGAAGCCCGTCTCGTCGAAGGACGCGAAGAGCAGGTGCCGACCGTAGACGGCGATGACGACGATCGCCACGACGAGCACCGCGGCCGTGAGCCCGAGGTCAGCCGTCGTCGTCGCGAGGATCGTGCCGGTGAGGAACGAGCCGACGTCGATCGGCACGTGCGCGGCCGTCTCGGCGAACGATCCGACGGCGAAGCCCGCGGTGAGCATGATGCCGGAGGCGACGGCGGAGCCCTGCGTGGGGATCCGGCCGATGAGCGTCGCGATGAGCACGAGCGCCACGGCGGTCGCGGCGGCGCCGAGCGGGATCGAGACGCCGAGGATCGCGGCGAGCACCGCGCCGGGGAACGTCGCGTGCGTGAGCGACATCGTGAAGAAGGCGCGGCCGCGCAGCACGACGAGCACGCCGACGAGGCCCGCGAGCGCGCCGGCGAGCACCGCCTCGAGCAGCGCACGGGTGAAGTAGTCCAGGCTCACGCGGCCACCCTCCGCGCCAGCGCGCCCTCGCGCACGGCGCCGACGGCGAGGGCGACGAGGTAGGCGGCGAGCATCGTGAGCGCGACGATCGACGACGGCGACGCCTGCACCCCCGCGCTCGACGCCGCGAACGCGACCGACATCCCGAGCCACGACGCGACGGCGGCGATGCCCGTCGCGACGAGGGCGCCGGGCACGACGTGGCGCGTGACGGCACGGGATGCGGCGGCGGGCACGATGAGCACCGCGAGCACCAGCAGGGTGCCGACGGCGGCGGATGCGGCGACGACGACGAGGGCGACCGCGACGTTGGCGACGACGTCGGTGACGCGCACCGGCACGCCCGCGATGCGTGCGGCCTGCTCGTCGAACGCACGCAGCACCTGCCAGCGCCACGTCGCCACGACCCCGGCGGCGGCGAGCGCGACGATGCCCACCGAGAGTCCGAGCTGCGCATCCGTGACCGTGAGCAGGCTGCCGAAGAAGAACGACTCCATCTGGCCCGCCCACTCCGAGCGCAGCGACACGAGCACGACGCCGAGCGAGAAGCAGGCCGTGAGCACGATCGCGACGCCCGTCTCGGTGCCCGTGCGGCGCGCGATCGCGACGAGCACGAGCGCGGCGACCACGGCGGCGACGAGCGCGCCCGGCAGGATGCCGCCCGCGCCCGCGACGATGAAGCCGATCACGAGGCCCGGGAAGACCGCGTGCGTGAGGCCGTCGGAGGCGAACTCGAGCCTGCGCAGGTTCACGATCGTGCCGACGGTGCCGGCCGCGACGGCGAGCACGAGCAGCAGCACGAGCGGCCGCAGCATGAACGGCAGCTGGAAGGGCGTGACGAGGTCGAGCACGTCAGCGGGGGTCGTGCTCGTGGGCGTCGTCGTGCTCGCGGTGCTCGGCGTGCCCGTGCTCGACGGCGTGGTGCTCGGCGGTCGCGAGCGTGTGGCCGTCGATCTCGACGGCGTGGTGCTCGAAGGCCTTGCGCACCTGCTCGAGCGTCAGCACGCACGCCGTGTCGTCGAACGCGATCTGCTCGCGGTCGATGAGCAGGGTGCGCTCGCACACCGCACGGGCGAGCTCGAGGTCGTGCGTCGTCACGACGAGGCCGACGCCCGCGAGCTTGAGGCGCTCGATCGCGTCGAGCAGCGACTGCCTGCTGGCGGCGTCGAGGCCGTTGAACGGCTCGTCGAGCAGCAGCAGCGCCGGCTCGCCCGCGATCGCGCGCGCGAGGAGCCCGCGACGCTGCTGGCCGCCGGAGAGGTCGCCGAAGCGGGCCTTGCGATGCGCGGTCAGGCGCACGGTCTCGAGCGCCTGCGCCACCGCATCCCGGTCGGCGCGACCCGGCCAGCGCAGGCCGAGGCGCGCGGTGCGGCCCTGCATCACGACCTGCTCGAGCGAGATCGGGAACGAGCCGTCCGTCGTCGTCGACTGCGGCAGCATGCCGATGGCGCCCGCGCCCGTCGGCACCTCGAAGCGGTCGGCGTCGTGCGGCACGAGGCCGAGCAGGCCGTCGAGCAGCGTCGACTTGCCCGCGCCGTTCGGCCCGACGAGCGCGACGGCCTCGCCCGGCTCGACCGCGAACGTCACGCCGGACAGCACCGTGCGCCCTCCCCTGCGGAAGGACGCACGATCGATGCTGACGATGCTCACCTACGCGAGGCTATCCGGCACCGGCAGGGGCTCGACGCCCCACGACTCGACGATGAGGGTCACGTTGTGGATGACGCTGCCCACGTAGGTCGCGCCGGGCGTGCCCGAGGCACCCAGCGAGTCGGCGTAGAGCGCGTCCTCGCCCGAGTACACCTCGACGTCGGCCTCCGACGCGATCGTCTCGGCGATCTGCGGGTCGATGCTCGTCTCGGAGAAGACGGCGCGCACGCCGGACTCGCGGATGGCGGCGACGAGGGCGTCGATGTCGGCGGCGCTGGGCTCGGCGTTGTCGTCGAACGCGGGCATCACCGAGCCGACGATCGTGATGCCGGTCGCCTCGGCGAGGTACGAGAACGTGTCGTGGTTCGTCACGAGCAGACGCTGCTCGGCCGGCACCTGCTCGATGGAGGCGTGCACCCACTCGTCGAGGGCCTCGAGCTGCGCGACGTAGTCGGCCGTCGACGCCTCGATCGCGTCGGCGTCCGCCGCGTCGGCGGCCGCGAGCGCCGTGCCGATCGTCTCTGCCATGTGGACGACCTGGTGCGGGTCGCTCCACACGTGGGGGTCGGTGCCGCCGTGGTCGTGGTCGTCGTGGCCCTCCTCGGCCTCGGCCGACTCGGACGCGGCGGGCTCGGAGGCCTCGGCCGACTCGTCGGCGTGCTCCTCGTCGGCGTGCTCCTCGCCCTCGGCGCCGTGGTCGTGCGCCTCGCCCTCGTGCAGGTGCACGTCGGCCGACGCATCCACGAGCTCGCCGTCGAAGCCCGAGGCCTCGATCGTGTCGTCGAGCCACTCCTCGAGGCCCGCGCCGTTGATCACGAGCACGTCGGCGTTCGCGAGGGCCGTGAGCGCCTCGGGCGTCGGGTCGTACGAGTGCGCGGACTGGCCGGGCTGCAGCAGCTGCGTGACCTCTGCGTCGTCGCCGACGATCTCGCGCACGACGTCGCCCATCTGGGTCGTCGTCGCGACGACCCGCAGCGTGCCGTCGTCGGCGCCCGTGCCGGCCGAGGTCGAGCAGCCGGCGAGCGCGATGACGGATGCGGCGAGGGCCGCGGGCAGCGCGATGCGCGTGAGGGAGCGAGGCATGGAGACGACGCTACTCGCGAATGAGAACCGTTGTCAAAACGAAGGGGCCCGCGCCGCGGCGACCCCACAGGACGAGGCGGGGCTCGGCCCTCTCGGACCGAGCCCCGCCTCGTCGCGTCGGGCTACGACCGACGACGGCGCACGAGGAGCGCGCCCGCGAGGAGCAGCAGCAGCGCACCGCCGAGCAGCGCGAGCGGCAGCTCGACGCCCGTCTGCGGCAGCGGCACGGGCGCCGGAGCGACCACGACCGGCAGCGCGAGCGGGAAGTCCGCCGTCAGCACGGACTCGCCGGGACCGACCACGACGGCCAGCTCGGCACCGCCCTGCGTCACCTCGTAGCCCTCGGGCACCGTCGACAGGTCGATGCGCACGACGTACTCGCCGGGGGCGACGTCCTCGAAGAGGTAGCGGCCGTCGGCATCCGTGACCGTCTCCGCCACGACGCGACCCTGCGCGTCGACGAGGCGCACCGTGACGCCGCCGATGCCGGCCTCGCCGGCATCCTGCACGCCGTCGCGGTCCTCGTCGTGGAAGACGGTGTCGCCGACCTCGCCCGTGGGCACGAGGCCGTGCTCGACCGAGCCGGTGCCGTCGACCGGCACCTGCACGACGACCGCCGCGGGCGTGGAGCCCACGAGGTGGGGCGGCACGGTGTCGAGGTCGACGCGCACCGTCCAGTCGCCAGCAGGCACGTTCGGCAGCGTCCACGCGCCATCGGCGTCCGTCACGACCGTCAGCTCGATCGGGCCGAGCGGACCCTCCCAGACCACGATCACCGTGACGTCGGGGATGCCGGGCTCGCCCGCGTCGCGCACGCCGTCGCCGTCCTCGTCGACCCACACGACGCCCGAGAGCATCTGCGTGCCGACGACCGCGAAGTCGACGTCGTCGCGCGCCTCGCCGGAGCCGACGGGAGCGAAGGCCTCCGTCGCATCGCCGCCGTCGAGGTCGCTCGAGGGAGCCGTGCCGCCCGGCAGGGTCGTCGCGTCGTAGCCGACGACCACGGGGCCGGCAGGCAGGCCGCCGACGCCGTACTGCCCGAGGGCGTCCGTCTCGACCTCGACGACGAGGTCGTCGTCGGTGCCGGAGATGCCGTCGACGCCGGGCAGGGTCACGGTGACCGTGACGCCGCCCACGCCGGGCTCGCGCTCGCCCTGCACGCCGTCGCCATCCACGTCGAGCCAGATCGTGTCGCCGACGCTCGCGTCGCCCACGAAGCCGAAGTCCTGGCCGAGGTCCTGCTCGCCGGGCTCGAGCTCGACGAGCGAGCCGAGCTCGCCACCGTCGGGGTCGGCCGAGGCGACGAGGCCCGCGGGGACGCCCGCGAGGGACACCTGGAACGAGCCGGCGGGCAGCCCGCCGACCTCGTAGGAGCCGTCGTCCGCCACCGTGGTCGTCCACGAGCGGTCGTCCTCGGTGCCCGCGACGCCGTCGGGGCCGGCCCAGACGATCGTCACGACGACGCCCTCGAGACCGGGCTCGCCGGCGTCGCGGACGCCATCGCCGTCCAGGTCGAGCCACACGAGGTCGCCGATGATGCCGGATCCGGCGTAGCCGAAGTCCTGGTCGAGGCGCTCGAGGCCCGTCCCGCCGTCGAGCGTCACGATGCTCGAGCCGTCGGGGTCGACCTTGTCGCCCGCGTCGACCGTCGGAGCCAGGCCGGCGGGGATGCCCTCGCCCACCTCGACCGCGTACGTGCCGGTCGGCAGGCCCGTGAGCAGGTAGCGGCCGTCCGCGTCCGTCGGCAGCGTCGGCAGCACGACGTCGTCGGCCGTGCCGCGCTCACCGTCGGGACCGAACCACGTCACCGTGGTCGAGACGCCCACGAGGCGCGGCTCGCCGTCCTCGTCGATGCCGTCCGCGTCGTCGTCCCACCAGATGGTGTCGCCGAGCGCGCCGGCGCCCTGGTAGCCGAAGTCGAGGTCGAGGCGCTCGCGCACCTCGCCGTCGAGCACGAACCCGGCGATGGAGTCGCCGTCGCCGTCGGGGTCGGTGACGTTCGTCGCCGTGCCCGTCACGCCGTCCACGACCCGCACGACGTACGCGCCGTCGGGCAGCCCCTCGAAGCGGTACGCGCCGTTCGCATCCGTCGTCGTCGTGAACACGAGGTCGTCGCCGCCGGAGGCGCCGTCGCGACCGAGCCAGGTGAGCTCCACCTGCTGCCCGGGCACGCCAGGCTCGCGGTCGCCCTGCGCGCCGTCGCCGTCGAGGTCGAGCCACACGAGGTCGCCGACGACGCCGGCACCGCGGTAGCCGAAGTCGGCCGTCGTGTGCTCGTCGCCCTCCTCGAGCACGGCGAGGGAGGCGCCATCGCGGCCACCGTCCTCGTCGAACGTCGCGGCGAGGCCGCCAGGCAGCGTCGATGCGTCGACGCGCACGCGGTAGTCGCCCGCGGGCAGGTTCGCGAAGCCGTAGGCGCCGTCGGCGTCGGTCGTCGTGGTGAACGTGACGTCGTCGGCCGAGTCGAGGACGCCGTCGACGCCCTCCCACTCGAGCGCCACGGTCACGCCGCCGAGGCCGTGCTCGGCGTCGCCCTGCTCGCCGTCGCCGTCCTGGTCGAGCCAGACGAGGTCGCCGAGCGAGGCCGAGCCGCGAACGCCGAAGTCGACGTCGGTGCGGGCGTCGCCGGTGGCGAGGTCGAGCGTGGTCGTGCCGTCGGCGTCCTCGTCGAGGTCGTGCGTCCACGTCACGCCCGGAGGCAGCGTCGCCGCGTCGACCGCGATGGTCACGGTGCCGGCGGGGAGGCCCGTGAAGGCGTAGGCGCCGAGGGCGTCGGTCGTCGTCGTGAGCACGACGTCCTCGAGCCCCTCGCGCACGATCGTGAGCGTGACGGTGACGCCGGCGAGGCCGGGCTCGCCGGAGCCCTGCACGCCGTCGCCGTCGAGGTCGAGCCACACGAGGTCGCCGACCGAGGCCGAGCCGCGGTAGCCGAAGTCCTGCAGCAGCGAGCCGGCAGCGCCGAGCTCGACGATCGAGACGCCGGGCGTGCCGGTGCCGTCGAAGTCCGCGGTGGGCGTGACGCCGTCGGGCAGACCCTCGCCGATCGTGACGGTCCAGATGCCCTCGACGACCTCGGTGAAGAGGTAGTCGCCGTCGGCGTCGGTCGTCGTGGTGAAGACGAGGCCGTTGGGGCCCGTGGCCGTCACGGTGACGCCCTCGAGACCGGGCTCGGCCGGCCCCTGCACGCCGTCGCCGTCGAGGTCGAGCCACACGCGGTCGCCGAGGAGCACGTCGGCGCGGTAGCCGAAGTCGATCGTCGCGAGCGTCTGGCCGGCGCCGAGCGAGCCGGACGCGACGGAGTCGCCGTCCTCGCCCGCTGCGGCATCCGGGTCGAACGAGTTCGTCACGCCCGCGGGCAGGGCGCCCGTCACGCGCACGACGTAGTCGCCGGCCGGCAGGTTCGCGAAGCCGTAGATGCCGTCGTCGCCCGTCGTCGTCGTGAACGTCGAGACCTCGCCCGTCCGACCGGTGAAGGTCAGCTCGACCGTCACGCCCACGAGTCCGGGCTCGCCGGCGTCCTGCACGCCGTCGCCGTCCTGGTCGAGCCAGATGCGGTCGCCGATCGACCCTGCGCCCGCGAAGCCGAAGTCCTGGTCGAGGTTCGACGGTGCGGTCGCCGAGAGCGTCGCGCTCGACGTGAGGTCGAGCTCGTCGTTCGAGACGGCCGAGACCTGCTGGTACGACCCGAGGGAGTCGCCCGGCACCACGCGGACGTCGTAGACGCCCCACGGGAGCGCGCCGAGGCGCCAGCGACCGGCGTCGTCGGTCGTCACGACCTGCACGACGGGGGCGCCGGTGCCGTCGGGCCCGAGCCACGTGACCCGCACGTCGACGTCGGGGATGCCGGCCTCGCCGACGTCCTGCACGCCGTCGCGGTCCTGGTCGAACCAGACGAGGTCGCCGAGCGAGCCGAGGCCGCGGAAGGCGAGGTCGACGTCGCGTCGCGCCTCGTCCTCGCCGAGCGAGCCGATCCAGACGCCGTCGGCGGCGCCGGACTGACCGGGACCGTCGGAGGTCGGCACGAGGCCGGAGCCTGCGATCGCCTGCGCCGAGCGATCCACCGACACCACGTAGGCGCCGCCGGGCAGGTGCTCCACGAGGTAGACGCCGTTCGCGTCGGTCGTGACGGTGCGCGACTCGTCGTCGCCACCGCCCAGCACCCCATCGGCGCCGAGGTAGGTCACGGTCACCGGGACGCCTGCCAGTCGCGGCTCGCCCGCGTCGATCGCGCCGTCGCCATCGACGTCGTACCAGAGCGTGTCGCCGATCGACGCGAGGTCGAGCTCGACCTCCACGACGTCCTCGCCCGCGTCGTACGCGGGATAGGTGCGCTCGGGCTCTGCCTCGCGCGTCGCCTCGGGCAGGCCGAAGCCGCCGGCTGCCGCCGTGTTCACGATCTCGGCGCCGTCGACCTCCTGCTCCTCGTCCCAGCCTGCCGGCACGGTGAACGCGTAGGTCAGCGTGACGCTGCCGCCCGCGGGGATGGGGCCTGCGACGAACCACTCGAGCGAGCCGTCGCTCGGGTCGCCGTCGACGAGGGTCGCGCCGTCGACGCCCGCGATCGCGTACTCGCCGAGCGAGCCGGCGACGACGACGTCGTCGGTGATGGAGACGTCGTACGCCGGGCTCGTGCCCGTGTTCGACACGACGATCCGGTAGGTCAGCTGCTCTCCGGGCACCGCGCGGCGCTCGGCGACCCAGGCGTCGCCCCGGGCGACGTCCTTCGCGATCGACAGGACGGGCTCGACGATCGTCGTCTGCGCGCGCGCCGGCTCGGTCACGACGTCGGACGACGTCGGGACGGTCGTGGGCGTGCCCTGCACCCGATCCTCGAGGTTCGAGCGCACGACGGCCGAGTTCGCCACGACGTCGCCGGACGACAGGTCGTCGGTGACGTGCGCGGCGTAGACGATGCGCACGACCCGCTCGACGGGCTGGGCCGTCACGTCGCCGATGACGAAGGCGACCTGCCCGTTCGCGCCCTCGATGGTCGTGACCGGGATCGACGACGACACGAGGCCGTCGAAGGCGATGCCGGCGGGGAGCTGGTCGACGACGGTGACGTCGTACGACTGCGTGCTCGCCGGGATCGTCACGTCGACCGTGTACGCGAGGCTCTGGCCGATCGTCGCCTGCGGGAGGTCGACCGACTTCGTCAGCGAGATCTGCGGGGCGTTGACCGACACGTTGCTGCCGGCGCTCACGGTGGAGCCCGTCTCACGACCGGGCGTGCCCGTCGGCGTCGTCGACGAGGTGACGCTCGCGACGTTGCGCAGCGACGAGCCGCTCGTCAGCGGGTCGGAGACGACGGCCGGGATGCGCAGGTCGATGCGTTGGCCCGGCTGCACGGTGTCGAAGGTCCACGCGATCGTGCGCGACTCCTGGTCCCACATGCCGCCGTTCGGCAGCTGCTGGTCCTCGGTGACGGGTGCGCCGTTCGCGTCGGTCGGCGTGATGTCGACCGGCATCTGGTCGACGACGCGCACCTGGTGCGCGACCGAGCGGCCGGCAGCGTTGCCCACGCTCACGATGTAGGCGATCGACTCGCCGGGCTGCACGCGCTGCGCGCCGCCCTCGACGACCTTGGCGATCGTGACCTGCGGCTCGACGATCGTCACGCGCGTCGTGTTGGACGAGACCGTGCCGCCGCCGTTCCACAGCAGCTGTGCCGTGTTCGATCGGTTGACGCCGTGCGCGTTGCCCGCGACGTCCGTCACGCGCGCGGAGATGCGGACCTCCAGCACGTCGTCTCCCGAGCCCGCCGCGTTCAGGTAGGGGGCGTCGCGCGTGATGCTCACGAGCTGACCCGACGTGGTGAGCTGCCAGCCCTGCGGCAGGGCGCCGCCGTTCAGGGTCGCGGTCGGCGCGCCCGTGATCTGCAGCCCCGTCGGCAGCGTGTCGCGCAGCGAGCCGGCGGGCAGCGTCGTGCCTGCCGGGATCGTCGCGGTGACGACGTACGAGACCGTCTCGCCGATCGTGGCCTGGTTGGCCGCGGCGTTGCCGGCCTCGGCGATCGAGGTCGTCTGCGACTTCACGACCGTGGGCGCCACGATGCGCACCGTCTCGTCGCTCGTGGTGCCGGGCGTGTACGGCGTCTCGGTGCCCTGGTTCGAGACGACGACGAACCGGTCGAGCGTCGCGACGTTCCTGAGCGCCGCGCTCGGCGCGAAGGTGCTGGGCACCGTCACCGAGTAGTCGAAGGTCGCAGTGGCGCCTGCTGCCAGCGTGAAGAGCGGCCACGCGAGCACGGTGCGGCCCGCGCCGTTCGTCGACACCGTCGCCGTGCCGGGGTTCGTCACGTCGGCGGGTGCGATGCCCGCGGGCAGCACGTCGGTCACGGCCACGTCCTCGACCGGGACGGCGCTCGGGTTCGCGACCGTCACGCGGTACGGCACGACGTCGCCGCCGCGCACCGTCGACGAGGCGCCCGGGACGAGCGACTTGTCGATCGTCAGGCTCGGCGCCTGGAAGACCGCGGTCGCGTCGTCGCGCAGCTGCAGGACGTCGCCGGACGTGTTGCGGTACGAGAGCTTCGCGAGGTTGGAGGTCAGGTCGCCGGACTGCCGGGCCGTGGCATCCGTGACGGTCGTCGGGATGATGGCGACGAACGT
The DNA here is from genome assembly GCF_007679035.1 of Agrococcus jejuensis. GTDB lineage: Bacteria > Actinomycetota > Actinomycetes > Actinomycetales > Microbacteriaceae > Agrococcus > Agrococcus jejuensis_A. Next base: position 679,071 of record NZ_VEFR01000002.1, read on the forward strand.
GCGGCTCGTCGCGGCGGCATCCACGGTGCCGAGGTTCCAGGTGATCGTCTGTCCGTCGACCGTCGGCTGCGCACCGGGCTGCACCGTGCCCGGGTAGGTCGCATCGCCGGCGGCGTAGGTGAAGCCTGCCGGCAGGAAGTCGGTGACGACGACGTCGAGCGTGTCGAGCTCTGCCGGGAAGACCGCCGTGATCCGCCAGCACACGCGGTCGCCGACCGTGAAGGCCCCGGTGGCCGTCTGGCTCGACCAGTCCGCGTCGGCGACGGCCGAGCAGTCGAGCGTCGCGCCGGCCGCCGGCGCGTTCGCGACGTCCTTGCTGAGGGTCACGAGGCCGGTGGTCTGGCCCGCGGCCGACGCGTCGACGATCTCGAGCTGCGAGGTGGAGCCGTCGTTCGCGGTGATGACCGTGGCCGTCGTCGACAGGGTCACGTCGTTGGTCCACGAGTCGGCCGCCGACACGGGACCGGCGCCGAGGTAGTCGGTGCGCGTCGTCGTCGTGTACGAGATGGTCTGCGTGCCGTTGCGGTCGGCGAATCCGGGAAGCACCCAGGTGACGACCTCGTGGCCGTCGACGACCTCCACGGTGTGCGGCGTCGCGCTGCCCGTGAAGTCGAGGGAGGTGGGGATGGTGTCCACGACCGTGATCTCGCCGGTCGCCGTCGCGTACTCGCTCGACTCGACGAGCAGGGTCCACGTGCTCGAGGCGCCCTGCTGCGACGTGGCCTGCTGCACCGACTTGTGGATCGACACGTCCTCGGCGACGACCTCGTGCGTCGTCGTCACGGTGCGCGCGGCGCCGAGCGTCGTGCCGGTGACGGCGACGTGGTTCACGAGCGACTGCTCGTCGGTCGTCAGCGCGCCCGTGTTGTTGCCCAGGTTGGCCGTCGAGACCTCGGGGGCCGGCATGGCGTTCTGGCGCAGGGGCACGGCGGCCGCGTAGTCGATGCGCACCTCGCTGCGGGCCTGCAGGGTCGTGGGCACGCCGGCGGCGGCGAGCGTCGCGGTCGACCACTCGACGCGCGTGTAGACGCCGAACGACAGCGGACCGGCGGCGCCGTCGGGGTCGACCTCGACGGTCGTCACGCTCGTCGGCGTGACGCAGGGGTTCGCGAAGCGGTCGGCCGTGATCGTCGGGATGCGCCCAGCGCCCGGGTACTCCTCGGTGTCGGCAGGGCTGGCGTCGACCACGCCGCAGCCGAGGAACTCCAGGCCCGCGGGCAGGTGATCGACGATCGAGACGCCCGACGTGGGGGTCTCGAGGTTGTTGCGCACCGTGAGGGTGTAGACGGTCGCGTGGTCCTGCACGCCCCGCAGCAGCTCGGCCTCCGCGCTCGGCTCGGACTTCGTCACCTCGAACGCCGCGAGCTCCGTGGTGCCGGATGCGGTGTTCGCGCCCGTCTCGCCATCGAGGTCGGGGGCGCCCGCCGCCGTGAAGGCGGCGAGGTTGCGCGGGTTCGTCGAAGCGGCGGCAGCGAGGTCGACGAGCACGTCGTCGCCGATCGTGAAGGCCGGCGGTGCGAGGAACGTGACGTCGAGCGCGACGGTCGCGCCCGCGACGAGGTCGGCGACGTTCGTCCAGACGGCCATGACGCGCCCGTCCTGCAGCGTGGTGACGGTCGGCGCGGGCATGTTCTCGCTCGCCGTCGCGACGCTGCCGACCGGCGTGCCGGCGGGCAGGAAGGCGCGGAACGCGAGGTTGTAGGCGTTCGTCGTCGTCTCGTTGCTCGCCGAGAAGGTGACGGCCACCCGGTCGCCGAACAGCGTCGTGGTCGGCACGCCGGCGTCGGCGCCGATGACGATGGCGCCGGTCGGCTCCGCCGCGGCCTGCGGCGCGGATGCGGTGATGGGTGCGACGAGGGGCGCGACGACGAGCGTCGAGAGCGCGAGGGCAGCGGTGAGCGCGCGCAGGATGCGACGGGGCATGGGGTCTCCGAGGACAGTCCACGGACGTCCACGCCGCCGCGGTGTTCGTGCGCCAGCAAGGAGTGACGCATGCTCACAGTTTCGCGAGCATCGCTCACTCTATACGGGGGACACGATGATGCAAGCGCTCCTCGCGATCCGTCCCCCGATCGAGGGACGCCGGGTGACGGGCAGCGCGCCGCGCCGCCCTATCCTGAGCCGCATGGACACGCGACCGGCGATCCTCCTCGCCGCCTCCGACGCCGCCGACTCGATCGAGCGGGAGTTCCGCGCCCGGTACGACCGCGACTACCGCATCGAGATGCTGCCCGATGCGGCGACGACGCTCGCGCGCCTCGCCGAGCTGCTCGACGCCGGCACCGCCATCGCGATGCTCGGCGCCGAGCGCACGCTGCCCGACGCATCCGGCCTCGAGCTGCTGCGCGCCACGCAGCACCTGGCGCCGGCCGCCCGACGCGTCACGCTGCTCGTGCCCGGCGAGTACGTCGACGCCATCGAGGAGATGCGGCTCGCGATGCTGCGCCGCGACATCGACACGTTCGTGGGCGTGCCGCGCGGCAAGCGCGACGAGGAGTTCCACATCGCGCTCACCGAGCTGCTCTCGGAGTGGGGCTGGTCGGTCGCCGGCCCCGTCGTGTCATCGGCCGACATCGTCGCCGAGCCCGGCGACCGCCGCGTCGGCGCCATCCGCGACCTGCTCGACCGGCTCGGCATGCCCAACCGCACGCTCGCGCCCGACGACCCCGAGGCGCTCGAGATGCTCGTGCTCGCGGGCCCCGACCCCGTCTTCCCGCTCGTGCGCTCGTTCACGGGGCAGGTGCTGCAGGATGCGACGCCCGCGAAGGTGAGCGAGGCGATGTACGGCGGGTTCGACGAGATCCCCGACGGCGAGGTCGCCGACGTCGTCGTCGTCGGCGCGGGGCCGGCCGGCCTCGCCGCCGCGGTCTACGCCGCATCCGAGGGGCTCTCGACGATCGTGCTCGAGGGCGACGCCATCGGCGGGCAGGCCGGATCGTCGTCGATGATCCGCAACTACCTCGGCTTCCCGCGCGGCATCTCGGGCATGCGGCTCGCGCAGCGCTCGCGCATCCAGGCGTCGCGCTTCGGCGCCCGCTTCTACACGGGCCGCGAGGCGATCCGCATCGAGCGGGGACCGGCGGACGAGCCCGAGCACCACCACGTCTTCGTCGACGGTGCGCAGATGTGCGCGCGCACGGTGATCCTGGCGACGGGCGTGCAGTACCGCCGCCTCGACGTGGCCGGCGTCGACGAGCACGTGGGCAACGGCGTCACCTACGGCTCGGCGACGACCATGGCCCGCGAGATGCAGGATCGCGACGTCTTCGTGGTCGGCGCCGGCAACTCGGCCGGGCAGGCGGCGGTGCACCTCGCGAAGTTCGCCCGCTCGGTCACGCTCGTCGCACGTCGCGGCGACCTGTCGGAGACCATGTCGGACTACCTGATCCGCGAGATCTCGGCGACGCCCACCGTGCACGTGCGCTGCCGCACGCGCGTCGTCGACGGCGGCGGGGATGCGCACCTCGAGCGGCTGACGCTCGAGGACCTCGACACCGGCGAGCGCGAGACGCTGCCCGCCGACGGCCTGTGCTGCATGCTCGGCGCCGAGCCCGCATGCGGGTGGCTGCCCGACGGCATCGCCTGCGACGCGCACGGCTTCGTGCTCACGGGCCGCGACGTGCCCAAGGACACGTGGGTCGACGGCCTGCCGCCCGCGAGCCTCGAGACGACGGTGCGCGGCATCTTCGCCGTCGGGGACGTGCGCGCCGGCTCGATGAAGCGCGTCGCCTCCGCCGCCGGCGAGGGTGCCTCGGCGCTGCCGCTCGTGCACGCGGAGCTCGCGCGCCCGCGAGCGCTGCAGCTCGTCGACTGAGCTCGCCAGCGCGGCCGGCTCCCGGATCCGGACGCGCCGTCAGCGGGTCGCCAGCGCGGCACCCATCGCCGCGACCGCCTCCTCGAGGATCGGCCTCGGCGTCGCGAACACGAGCCGCACGTGCCCCTCGGCGCCCGCACCGCACAGCGCGCCGTCGGTGAGGGCGACGCCTGCACGCTCGCGGAAGTACGTCGCCGGGTCGTCGAGCCCGAGGGCGGATGCGTCGAGCCATGCGAGGTAGGTCGCCTCGGGCGAGCGGTGCGCGACGCCCGGCAGGTGCTCGGCGACGAGGTCGGCGAGCACCCGGCGATTGGCGTCGAGGTAGTCGAGGGTGCCGTCGAGCCAGTCGGCGCCGCCCGCGTAGGCCGCCGTCGCGGCGACGACGCCGAGCGTCGACGCCCCGTGCACGACCGAGAAGCCGAAGCGGCCGTAGCGCTGCTCGTCGACCGCGTTCGACGTGATGAGCTGCGCCGCCTTGAGACCGGGCACGTTGAACGCCTTCGATGCGCTCGTGCCGGTGATCGCATGCGCTGCCGCAGCATCCGACACCGATGCGTACGGCACGTGCACGGCGTCGCCGAAGCGCACGTCGGCGTGGATCTCGTCGGCGAAGACGCGACCGCCGTGCCGCTCGACGACCTCGGCGATCGCGAGCAGCTCGTCGCGGGTCAGCACCGTGCCGGTCGGGTTGTGCGGGTTGCAGAGCACGAGCGTGCCCGCCCCGGCGGCGAAGGCCGCGTCGATCGCGTCGAGGTCGTGCTGCCAGCGGCCGTCGACGACGACGCCCGGCACCTCCACGACCTCGCGCCCGAGCGTCGGCAGGTACGTGAGGAACGGCATGTAGGCGGGCGTCGGCACGATGACGGCAGATCCTGCCGGCGAGTACTCGTCGACGGCGACGCGCAGCGCCGCCATGACGTCGGACACGGGGTGCACGCGTGCGGGGTCGATCGTCCAGCCGTGCCGCGCTCGCATCCACGCCGCCGTCGCCTCGCCCATGTCGGCCGCGACCGACGGCGCGAGGTAGCCGAGCACCTCGTCGGCGATCGCCCGCTGCAGCGCAGCCTGCACGACCGGCGCGGTGCCGAAGTCCATCTCGGCGACCCACGCCCCGATCGTGCCCTCGTGGAGGCTCCACTTGCGGCTCGACGGTCGCGCGAGCGTCGCGCGCGTGCGCAGGTCGAAGGGATGCGTCGGACAGTCGCTCACCATGCGCAGCGCCCGGCCCGGTCGATGGATGCCATGCCTCCACCGTCGCATCGCTCCGCGGCCGTCGCACCCCGCCGCGTCACGGGGCTCAACGTTGCCGCGGACGCCTACGACCGACGACGGGCCGACGCGAGCGCCGCCTCCTTGGCCTCGATCGCCGCGATCATCGTGCGGCCGTCGTGCGGGCCGCGATGGCGCGTGCCGTTGATGAAGAACGTGGGGGTGCCGCGTGCGCCGCTGTCGCGCGCGCTGCGCACGTGCTTCTCGACGAGCCGAGCGGTCGCCGGATCGGCGACGTCCTCGTCGTAGCGGTCGAGGTCGAGGCCGATCTGCTCGGCATGGCGGCGCAGGTCGTCGGCCTCGAGCGCCGACTGATTCGCGAACAGCACGTCGTGCATCTCACAGAATCGGTCCTGCCGGGCCGCGGCCTCGGCCGCGATCGCGGCTCCACGCGCATGCGGGTGCACGTCGTCGAGCGGCAGATGGCGCACGACGTATCGGATGCGGTCGCCGAAGTGCTCGCGGATGTCCTTCCACATGCCCGTCGCGCGGGCGCAGAACGGGCACTCGAAGTCGAGGTACTCCACGACGGTCAGCTGCGCTCCCTCGGTGCCGCGCGTGTGGTCGAGCTCGGGGTCGAAGGCGGGCTCGAGCGTCGAGGGCAGGTCGGCCTCCGTCTCGCCGAGCTTCGTGCGCGCGACGCGGAAGACGACCCATCCCATCGCCCACGACAGCACGAGCGCGATGAGCACGCCCACGGTCGCGGCATCGGCGGTCGCTCCCTCGAAGGCGAGGGAGATGATGAGCAACGACATCGTGAAGCCGATGCCCGAGAGCGCGGCTCCCCCGGCGACGCTGCCGGGCCCGACGCCGTCGGGCAGTCGCCCGAGTCCCGCACGGACCGCTGCCCATGCGCCGAGCGCGATGCCGCCGAGCTTGCCGAGCACGAGGCCGGCGACGACGCCCCACGTCACGGGGCTCATGAGCGCCTCGCCGAGCACGCCGCCGCGCAGGTCGACGCCCGCGTTCGCGAGCGCGAAGATCGGCACGATCACGAGCGAGACCGGACCGCGCAGCACCTCGTGCAGACGCTGGTTCACCGAGATCGATCGGGCGAGCCCTCGCGAGACCGAGCGGGCGACGCTGGCATCCGGCGATTGCCAGTAGTCGCGGAAGAGGTGCTTGGCGGCGACCACGTCGCCGCGCGCGGTCGCAGCGGCGGGCACCAGCAGGCCCGCAGCCATGCCCGCGAGCGAGGGATGGATGCCGGACAGCAGCGTCGCCGCCCACAGCACGACGATGACCGCGACGTACGGGCTCGACCGCCACTGCCTCGCGCGACCGAGCCAGTACAGCAGCGCGAGGCTCACGACGGCGATGCCGAGGGGCATGAGCTGCACGTCGTCGGTGTAGAAGACGCCGATGATCGCGACGGCCAGGAAGTCGTCGACGACGGTGAGGGTGAGCAGGAAGACGCGCAGCTGGGCGGACATCCGCGGTCCGACGAGCGCGAGCGCCCCGAGCAGGAACGCCGTGTCGGTGCCGATGACGACGCCCCAGCCGTCGGCGGCCTCACGGCCGGCGATGAGCAGGTAGATCGCGGCGGGCAGGGCGACGCCGGCGAGACCGGCGACGAGCGGCACGAGCGCTCGCCTGCGATCGCGCAGCGTGCCGACGGCGAGCTCCTCGCGCACCTCGAGGCCGATGAGGAAGAAGAAGATCACCATGAGGCCGTCGTTGACCCAGTGGTGCAGGCTCAGGTCGATCGAGAAGTCGCCGATCGTCACCGCCGCCTGCGTGTGCCACAGGTCGACGTACGACTGCGACCACGGCGAGTTCGCCCACGCGAGCGCGACGAGCGCCACGGCCACCAGCAGCAGCGCGCTGCCCGACTCCGTCCGCAGCCTGTCGATGACGGCCTGCGCCCATCCGACCCCTCGCGCCATGCCCCAGCCTCTCGCCGCATCCGCCCGTGCTTGCACGGTACCCGTCGGCACTAGCGAACGCGGGGGCCGCGGAACGGCTTCCCACGGAGAGGGGCTCTGCGAGGGCTCGGCTCAGCCGTTGCCGTTGCCGTTGTTGCCGGTGCCGCCGTTCCCGTTCCCATTGCCGTTGCCGTTGCCGTTGCCGTTGTTGCCGGTGCCGCTGTTCCCGGTGCCGGGGTCGACGGCAGGAGCCGGCACGGGGGCAGCGCTCGGCGCCACCTCGGTCGGGGTGACCGGGTCGGCGACGGTCGGCTCGGTCGGCGCCGTCGGCTCGGTCGGCGACGGATCGACCGCGGGCTCGGAGACCTCTGCGACCTCGGCAGGCGGCGTCGATGCGGTGGTCGGCTGCAGCGCGACCGCCGCCAGCACGATGGCGGCGACCCCGACCGCGGCCGCCACGATGCCGACCACGACGCGACGCGGTCGACGGCGCTGCACGCGAGTGGCGGTCGCCGCCGCGAGGGGCACGGTCGCCGCGGCCGTCGACCGCGTGGCCCCGTCGGTCGCGAGCGCGGGCGTCGGCATGGGCAGGGTGGCCGCGACCTCGTCCGACCACGTCGGCACGCGCTCGGCGACGAGGCCGAGCGCCAGCTCGTGCACCCGCTCGGGCGTCGGTCGATCCGCTGCCTCGCGCGCCGTCATGGCGGCGAGGAGCCCCGCCCAGCGCGGATGCATCGCGTCGGGGATCACGGGATCGCGCAGCATCCGTGCCGTCAGCGCCTCGAGCACCGGCCCGGGGAACTCCCGCGTGCCGGTGATGGCCTCCAGCAGCACGAGACCCAGCGAGTACACGTCGGCGGCCGGCGTCACGTCGCCGCCCATCGCCTGCTCGGGACTCAGGTAGGCGGCGGTGCCGAGCACGGCGCCCGTCGCGGTGAGGCGCGATCCGCCCTCGAGCGTCGCGATGCCGAAGTCGGCGAGCCGCGCGTCGAACTCGCGCCCGGCGAGCGGCGAAGGCGCGAGCAGGATGTTCGACGGCTTCACGTCGCGGTGCACGATCCCCCGCGCGTGGACCACGATGAGCGCCTCGGCGACGTCCACCGCCAGCCGCGCGAGATCCGCGTCTGCGATGGGAGCATCCCTGCGGCGCTCGGCGAGCGTGGGGCCGTCGACGAGCTCCATCACGATGATCGTGCTCATGCCGCCCGCGAGGCGCACGGTCGCGGCATCGAAGACCGTGACGAGCGCCCGGTGGCTCAGCGCGGCGAGCATGTCGATCTCGGCGCGCTCGCGCTGCCGTGCGACCGGATCCTCGTCGGCGTGCGCGAGCACCTTCATCGCGACGTCGCGGCCGAGCACCTCGTCGCGGGCGCGGTGCACGCTGGCCATCCCGCCCGCGCCGAGCATCGCGCCCACGCGGTAGCGACCCGCGATCAGCGACCCGACCTCGAGCGTCGGCGCGTGGAGCTCCTCGACCATGACCTCGCGAGCGTATCCCTCGGCGACGGCCGACGAGGAGGGTTGCGCCCCACCGCACCGCGTGCATCGCTCGGCGGGCCGTGGGCGCCGGGACGCGTCGCCTAGGGAGTCGGCACGGGGACGCTCGGCGCGGGATCGCTCGGGACCGGGTCGCTGGGCACCGGATCCGACGGCACCGGGTCCGACGGCACCGGGTCGACCGGCACCGGGTCGACCGGGGTCGGCTGCTCCTGCGTGGGCGGCGCGCTCGGCTGCGGTGCAGGCTCCGACGAGGCAGGTGCGCTGGTCTCGGGCGCGGTCTCGGACGGCGACGGAGCGGGCTCGCTCGTCGTGGGCGCCGTCGGGCTCGGCGACGTCGACGGCGTGGGGCTCGGCGTCGTGCTGTCCGCCTCCTCGGCCGGTGCCGACGGTGCCGCCTCCTCGTCGCCGAGGCCCTGGATCGCGAGCGCGCCTGCACCGATCGCGGCGGCGACGAGCACGACGGCCGCGGTCGCGATCACCGCGGTGCGGCGGCGACGGCGTGCCGGCAGGTGCTCGACGTCGGCGTCGTGGCCGGCATCCGCGACGGCCATGGGCGCGGTCGCCGTGTCGGTCGCAGCGGCGCCCGCCACCCCAGCGGCAAGCGCGCCGGCGCCGACCGCGGGCAGCAGCGCGGTGCGCCCGTCGACCTCCGACTCGTCGTCCGCGGCGGCGTTCGCGGTGCTCGGTGCGGCAGCCAGCGCAACCGTCGCGACGTCGGAGCCCGCCTGGGCCACGACGTGCACGGGCGTGCCCTCGAGGTCGGCGAGCAGCACGCGCAGCTCGTCGGTCGTCGGACGATCCGCCGGCTCGCGCGCCGTCATGCCGCGGAGCAGCCACGCCCACCGCTCGTCCATGGTGGGCGGGATGACGGGGTCGCGCAGCATGCGCGCCGTGAGCGCCTCGATCGCGGGGCCGGGGAACTCCCGCTCGCCGGTGATCGTCTCCAGCAGCACCAGGCCGAGCGCGTACACGTCTGCGGCGGGGCCGACGTCGCCTCCGACCGCCTGCTCGGGGCTCAGGTACGCCGCCGTGCCGAGCACGGCACCGGTCGCCGTCAGGTCTCCACCACCGTCGACCGACGCGATGCCGAAGTCGGCGAGCCGCGCGTCGAAGTCGTGCTCGGCGAGCGGCGACGGCGCCAGCAGGATGTTCGACGGCTTCACGTCGCGGTGCACGATGCCGGCGGCGTGCACGACCGCGAGCGCCTCGGCGAGGTCGCGGGCCATGCGCAGCAGCTCCGCGTCGGCGATCGGCCCCTCCGACCGGCGCTGCGACAGCGTGGGCCCGTCGACGAGCTCCATGACGACGACGATCGAGTCGTGGCCGTCGATGCGCGCCGACACGGCGTCGAAGACGGTGACGAGCGCGCGGTGGCTCAGACGCGCGAGCAGCTCGACCTCGGTGCGCTCGCGCTCGTGGGCTGCGGGGTCGGAGGACCCGCGCGTGACCGCCTTCAGCGCGACGTCGCGGCCCAGCAGCTCGTCGCGGGCGCGGAAGACGCTCGCAGTGCCGCCCGAGCCGATCCGCTCGCCGACCCGGTACCGGCCTGCGAGCAGCGCTCCGGGCGCGAGCGGGTGCTCGTCGTCGTCCACGTGCATGCCTCGACTCTCCTCCTCGCCCCGCCGACGAGCCTAGGGACGCGAACGGCGGGCGCGCGCATGGTTGCGCGCGCCCGCCGGATGCGGCATGGCCGGGGCTAGCGGTTCGCCGAGTCCTGCCAGACCTTCAGGCCCACGTCGACGCCCTCGACGGCCTCGTCGATGCGCGTGAGCTCCTCGGCCGTGAGGGCCGGAGCGTCGAGCGCCGCGAGGTTCTCGTCGATCTGCTCGGGACGCGAGGCGCCGATGAGCGCCGACGTCACGACGTCGTCGCGCAGCACCCACTGCAGCGCGAGCTGCGCGAGGGACTGCCCGCGCTCCTTCGCGAGGTCGTTCACCGCGTTGAGGATCGCGACGGTCTCGTCGGGCAGCGGCTTCGACGACAGCGAGCCGCGCTGCATGCGCCGCTCGGCCGTGCCGTCGCCGAGGTACTTGCCGGTCAGCAGGCCCTGCGCGAGCGGCGTGAACGCGATCGCGCCCATGCCCGCCGAGCGCAGCGCATCCGTGAGCCCGTCCTCGACCCAGCGGTTGAGCATCGAGTACGCGGGCTGGTGGATGACGAGGGGCGTGCCGAGACGCTCGGCGATCGCGTGCGCCTCGGCCGTGCGCTCGGCCGAGTACGACGAGATGCCCACGTAGAGCGCCTTGCCCTGGCGCACGAGCGCGTCGAGCGCGCCGATGGTCTCCTCGAGCGGCGTCACCGGGTCGGCGCGGTGCGAGTAGAACACGTCGACGTGGTCGATGCCCATGCGGGTCAGCGACTGCTCGGCGCTCGCGAGGATGTACTTGCGCGAGCCCCACGAGCCGTAGGGGCCCGGCCACATGGGGTAGCCCGCCTTCGACGAGATGATGAGCTCGTCGCGGTAGCGACCGAGGTCCTCGCGCAGCATGCGGCCGAAGTTCGTCTCGGCGGTGCCGGGAGGCGGGCCGTAGTTGTTCGCGAGGTCGAAGTGCGTGATGCCGCGATCGAACGCGTGGCGCAGCAGCGCCCGCTGGTCGTCGAACGGGATGTTGTCGCCGAAGTTCCACCACAGGCCCAGCGAGATCGCCGGCAGGTAGAGGCCGGACGTGCCGACCTGGCGGTATCGGTCGACCGCGTAGCGGTCGGGCGCCGCCGTGTAGGGGCGGTGCAGCTCGAAGGTCTCGGGATTCCAGCGGGGGGCGTCGTCGCTCACCCTCCCCACGCTAGCGGGGGCATCCCAGGGCCTGGATCCGCTGCGAGCGGAACGGCATCGTCGAGGGCACGGCGACGCACGGCGCCCGCTCCCCGTCGATCGTCGGCTCGGTCGTGTCGGCGGCGTCGCGCGCCGCCACCCTCCGCGTCACCCCTCGGAGCTGAGGACTTCGGCCCGATGCGAGGTCACATCGGGCCGAACACCTCAACTCTTCAGTCGCGGCGCACGTACCACTCGGTGAAGTCGCATGCGCGGCCGAACGCATCCAGCCGCACGACCCAGAGGTTGTCGTACGTCGAGCCCTCGGCGTACGCCGTGACGCCCTGGATCACCGCGACGTCGCCCTCCTCGGCCACGATGTGCCAGTCGAACGACCACGAGCCCGGCGCGTCCGCCTCCTCGTGCCACATCCGCACGATCGCGTCGATGCCGATCGCCGGCTCGTCGTCGGAGGGGTAGCCCCGGTAGATCGCATCGGGCGCGAACGCTGCGCGCACGACGTCGTCGTCCTCGGTGAGCCACGCGTCGACGTAGCGCTCCACGAAGTCCTCGGCCCGCGTCATCGCATCGACCTCCTGCTGCGAGCGTAGCGACGGGGCACCGTGCGGGCTCGCATCTCACGAGCCCGACGATGCCCCGTCGGCAGGGGTGACGCGTCAGTCGCCCTTCACGTTCACGAGCTGGCGCAGCGTGTGCCGCACCCGCACGAGGTCAGCAGCGTCGGCCATGACCTGGTCGATCGGCTTGTACGCCTGCGGGATCTCGTCGATGAACGCGTCGGTGTCGCGGTACTCGATGCCCACCATCGCCTCCTGCAGCTGCTCGCGCGTGAACTCGCGCCTCGCCGCCGCTCGCGACCGCGTGCGCCCGGCACCGTGCGGCGCCGAGTGCAGCGACAGCGGGTTGCCGAGGCCCTCGACCACGTACGACGCCGTGCCCATCGAGCCCGGGATGAGCCCCATCCGACCGGCGTCGGCCTGGATGGCGCCCTTCCTCGACACCCACACGCGCTTGCCGAAGTGCTGCTCCGACTCGGTGAAGTTGTGGTGGCAGTTGATCCGCTCGAGCTCGTCGATCGGCACCCCCATGAACCTGCCGAGCTGGTCGGCGACGCGGTCCATCATCTCCTCGCGGTTGAGGAGCGCGAACCGCTGCGCCCAGCGCAGCTCGCGGATGTACCTCGTGAACTCCGGCGTGCCCTCGACGAGGTACGCGAGGTCGGGGTCGGGCAGGTCGATCCACCACTGCTTCGCGAGCCGCTGGGCGGCCTTGATGTGGTGCTGCGCGATCTTGTTGCCGACGCCCCTCGAGCCCGAGTGCAGGAACATCCAGACCCTGTCGGTCTCGTCGACCGAGACCTCGATGAAGTGGTTGCCGCTGCCGAGCGACCCGAGCTGCTCACGCCACCTGCCCGCGTACGACGCCGGGTCGAAGCCCGCCTGCTCGGCGAGCGCCTCGAGCTCCGTGATCCGCGGCTCGGCCGTGTGCCGGATCGTGCGGTTGTCGTGGCCCGCCGACAGCGGGATGCTGCGCTCGATCTGCGAGCGCAGCTCCGCCAGGTCGCGACCGACGAGGTCGTCGCGCACGAGCTGGGTGCGCACGGCGATCATGCCGCAGCCGATGTCGACGCCGACGGCCGCGGGCACGATGGCCCCGAGCGTCGGGATGACGGATCCGACCGTGGCACCCCTGCCGAGGTGCGCATCCGGCATGAGCGCCAGGTGCGGGTAGATGAACGGCATGCTCGACGCGGTGCGGGCCTGGTCGAGGGTGTTCTCCTCGATGAGGCTCGCCCACGACAGCAGGCGGTTCGTGAGCTTCTCCATGGTTCCTTGGTTTCCTCGTGATGTGCGGCGTTCGTGCGAAGCGGTTCGGGACCGCTCGCACGCATCACGTGGATGTGCGAGGAAGCCCCGGACCTCTCGGTGCGGGGCGTGGAGCGATGGGTGCTATCGCTCGGCGTCCGGCGCCGAAGGGGTCGACTCAAGTCGACCGAAGCGCTGGGAGCGCTTGGCCGAGTCCAAGGACAGCGTCCTCGTGAGCATGGTCGGATCCCTCTGCAGCGAATGCCGTGTGCAGCCGCGCACGGTGCGCAGCCTTGCGACGGTAGTGGTGCGCGACGCGATGCGTCAAGCGTCGGGGGGCGCCGCCTCGTGCAGCGCGCGGAGCCGCGTCGTGAGGCCTGCGGCGTCGAGGCCGTGCTTCGCGAGCAGCTCGGCGTACGGGCCGTAGCCGATGTGCACGTGCGGCACGGCGACGATGTCGACGCGGCCGGCAGCCTCGGCGGCGACGACCTCGGCGACGCGTGCGCCGAGCCCGCCCGTCGGGTAGTGCTCCTCGACCGTCACGACGTGGCCGGTGCGGCGCACGCTCTCGAGCACCGCTGCGGCGTCGAGCGGGGACACCGTGGGCATGCCGATGAGGTCGATCTCGATGCCCTCCTCGCGCAGCGCATCCACGGCCGCGACGACCTCGGCCGCGATGTAGCCCGTCGTCACGACCGTCATCGCCTCGCCCGACCGCAGCGGGTAGGCTCGCCCGATCTCGAACGAGCCGCGCGGCACGAGGTCGCCGAGGGGGCTCGCGCCGATGCGCATGTAGACCGGCCCCTCGTGCTCGAGCATCGCGGCCGACGCATCGACGATCTGGCCGGCGTCGAGCGGTGCGAGCACGACGACGCCCGGGATGGTGCCGATGATCGCGTAGTCCTCGAGCGAGTGGTGCGTGGGGCCGAGGTCCGAGTAGGTGAAGCCGCCGTTGCGGCCCACGACCTTCACGTCCTGCCGCATGTAGCCGACGTCGTTGCGGAACGCCTCGAACGAGCGGCACGTCACGAACGCGGCGATGGCGCAGAAGACGGGCTTGAGGCCCGTCGTGGCGAGGCCGGCCGCGACGCCTGTCGCCCCGTGCTCGGCGATGCCCGTCTCGACGTAGCGCTCGGGATGCCGGGCGCGGAAGTCGCCGAAGCCCGAGCTCTTGCCGCTGTCGGCCGAGAGCACGACGATGCGCTCGTCCTGCTCGGCGAGCGCGGTGACGGCGGCGCCGAACGTGGTCCTGGGGTCGTGCAGCGTCGTCATGCGAGCACCTCCGAGAGGGATGCGACGTCGGCGTCGGCATCGGCGACCGCCCGGCCGAGCTCCTCGGGCGTCGGCTTCCAGTAGTGGGCGGCGACCGTGCCCTGCACGGAGCGCACGCCGAGGCCCTTGATCGTGTGGGCCACGATGGCCCGGGGCCGGTCGGAGCGCGCCTGCAGTGCCGGCACGAGCTCGTCGAGGTCGTGCCCGTCGACCTCCTGCACCTCCCAGCCGAAGGCGACGAGCTTGTCGACGATCGGCTCCATGTCCATGACCTCGGCCGTCGTGCCCGAGATCTGCATGCCGTTGACGTCGACGATGGCCGTGAGGCCGTCGAGCCCGTGGTGCGCCGCGATGGCCGCCGCCTCCCAGTTCGAGCCCTCGGGCAGCTCGCCGTCGCCGAGCAGCGTCCACACCCGCGTCGGCAGCCCCTGCATCCGCGCGCCCATCGCGATGCCGGCCGCGATCGCGAGGCCGTGGCCCAGCGCACCCGTGTTGGCCTCGACGCCCGTGAGCTTGTGCATGTCGGGATGCCCGCCGAGCGGGGTGTCGAGCCTGCCGTAGGTGTCGAGGATGCTCGCGTCGAAGAAGCCGCGGTCGGCGAGCACGGCGTACTGGCACATCGCCTTGTGGCCGGCGGAGAGCAGGAAGCGGTCGCGTGCGGGGTCGTGCGGGTTCGCGGGGTCGATGCGCAGCACGCGACCGTAGAGCGCCGTGACGATGTCGATCGCCGACATCGCGCCGCCGAGATGGCCGGCGGGCGTCGACTCGAACATGCGCAGCACGTTGCGGCGCGCCCGTGCCGCGGCGAGCTCGAGATCGGGATGCGCGCTGCGCACGGGCGTGCGGACGTCGGCTTCGGTCACTTCGGCACCTCGCTGTGCTGGACGTGGTTGTCTAGCCCAGTATATGCAAGTGCATGCAAGTAGTCCACGGCGGCGTGGGCGACGGCGCGCATCAGTCGCCGGGGCGCCACCCGTGCAGCAGCGCCGCCGTCACGCCGTTCGACCAGCCGAAGCCGTCCTGCAGCTCGTACTCCCCGCCGCCGCCGATGCCGTCGTCGCCGTCGATCTCGTACTTCTCGATCAGCTTGTGCTCGCGGTCGAACACCCCCTGCACCGTCGCGAGCCAGCGCTCGGCGATCTCGTCGCCCAGCGGCAGGTCGTGGCGACGGAACCCTTCGATCGCGAGCCACTGCAGCGGCGCCCAGCCGTTCGGCCGGTCCCACTGGTCGCCCGTCTCGTGCTCGCTCGTGCCGATGCCGCCGCTACGGAGCAGCCTGGCGCGCACGGCCTCCTCGGTGCGTCGCGCCTGCTCGTCGCTCGCGCAGCCGGCGAAGAGCGGCACGACGCAGGCGCCGACGATCGACCGACGCGGCGCGCCGGTGCGCAGGTCGTGGTCGAGGTACGCACCCGCCTCGTCGTCCCACAGCCAGCGATCGATCGCCGCGCATCGATCCGCGGCCGCGGCTGCGAACCGCTCGGCGGACTCGTGGTCGCCATCCGCCTCGCTGAGCCGCGCCACGAGCCGCTCGAGCACGACGAGCAGCGCGTTGAGGTCGACGGGCACGATCTGCGTCGTGCGGATGGTCGAGAGGTCGTCCGGCACCTCGTTCCACCGCGACGAGAAGTCCCAGCCCGACGCCGCGCCCGCGCGCAGGTCGCGATACACCTCGTGCGCGGGGCGGTCGGATGCGGCGGCGGTCGCGACGTCCTCGCGGTACGACTCCTCGCGCGGCGAGTCCCGATCGTCCCAGTACCGCTGCAGCACCGCGCCGTCGGGCATCGCGACCGACGACCGATGCGCCTCCCCGGGTCGCAGCGCATGGGCGCCGTCGACCCAGTACGCGTGCTCACGTCGCAGCGCGTGCAGCAGATCCCTGCCGTCGATCGCCCCGCACGCCTCGGCGAGCTCGACCATGCACGCGAGCATCGGCGGCTGCGAGCGGCTCAGGTAGTACGTGCGATTGCCGTTGGGCATGAGGCCGTAGCGATCGATGAGCGACGCGATCGCCTGCACCGCGTCGCGCACCGACTCCGTCCGCCCGCTCGCGGCGAGCCCGAGCATCGAGAAGTAGGTGTCCCAGTAGTACAGCTCGCGGAATCGCCCGCCCGGCACCGGGTAGGGCGTCGGCACGTCGATGAGCGAGCCCATGAGCCTCGGCGACGCGCTGTGGGTCAGCGGATCCCACAGTCGATCGATGTGCGTCGCGAGGTCGTCGGACGCACGGGGGTGGAAGCCGCTGTGCCCGGGGCGGGGCTCGTCGAAGTGCTCGCCGACGAAGACCGCGAGGTCGAAGCCCTCCCGGTGCCGCTCGCGACGGTACGCGCGCAGGATCTGCTCGGGATCGTCGCGCGGCACGCAGTCGACGAAGGTCTTCGAGTCGTCGAAGACCTCGCCCTCCTGGACGGCGAGGAAGAGCTCCTGGTAGCGCTCGGCGGGCGTGAGGGTGTCGGCGGCCATCGGCTCCCCTGGGTCGGCGTCACCCCAGTCAAGCAGGACGCCGCACGTGCATCGGGCCGCTTGACGCGCCCCACGACGAGTCCCGTCAGTCGAGCAGCAGCGCCGGCTCCTCGAGGATCGACGCGACGTCGGCCACGAAGCGCGAGACGACGTCGCCGTCGATCGCGCGATGGTCGAACGAGCCGCCGACGGTCGTCACGAAGCGCGGGCGCACCTCGCCGTCGACGACCCACGGCTTCTGCTTGATCGTGCCGAGCGCGATGATGCCCGTCTCGCCCGGGTTGAGGATGGGCGTGCCCGTGTCCATGCCGAACACGCCGATGTTCGTGATCGTGATGGTGCCGCGCGCGAGGTCGGAGGGCTGCGTGCGTCCGTCGCGGGCGGTGAGCGTGAGGTGCTCGAGCGCCTTCGCGAGCTCGAGCAGGCTCATGTCCTGCGCGTCCTTGACGTTCGGCACCAGCAGGCCGCGCGGCGTCGCCGCCGCGATGCCGAGGTTCACGTAGTGGTGCACGACGAGCTCGTCGCCCGTGAACGTCGAGTTCACGTTCGGGTTGCGGCGCGCAGCCCACAGCACGGCGCGAGCCATGATGAGCAGCGGCGAGACCTTGACGCCTGCGAAGTCCGTCGACTGCTTGAGCCGTGCGACGAACTCCATCGTGCGCGTCGCATCCACGTCGACGAACACGCTCACGTGCGGGGCCGAGTACGCCGAGTCGACCATCGCCTGCGCGATCGCCTTGCGCACGCCCTTCACGGGGATGCGCTCCTCGCGATCCCCCGACCACGCGGCCGGCGTCTCGAGGTTCTTGAAGACGCTCGGCTGCTCGGCGGCGCGCACGACGTCGTCGCGCGTGACCTCGCCCGCGAGGCCCGTGCCGACGACCGACGCGAGGTCGACGCCCAGGTCGCGTGCGAGCTTGCGGATCGGCGGCTTCGCGATCGTGGGCACCGCGGATGCGGCGGGCACGGATGCCGGGCGCGCGGGCTCGGTGCGCACGGGCGGCTGCTCGACGGTGCGCGGCTTGCGACGCCGGGTCTGCGCGTCGCCGCGCACGCCGTAGCCGACGAGCACGGCGCCGGGCTCGTCGTGCGTGATCGAGGCCTGCACGTCGGCGACGGCCTCGCTCGTCTCGATCGCCGAGGGGTCGACGGGCTCGGGCGCCGCCTCCGCCCCGTCGGCGATGCGGATGATGGGCGAGCCCACCTCGACGGTGTCGCCGGGCTCGGCGAGCAGCGCCTCGACGCGGCCGGCGAACGGGCTCGGCAGCTCGACGAGCGACTTCGCGGTCTCGATCTCGAGGATGACGTCGTTGACGGCGACCTCGTCGCCTACGGCGACCTTCCACGCGACGATCTCGGCCTCGGTGAGGCCCTCGCCGGGATCCGGCAGTCGGAACTCCTGCATCATGCCTCCATCAGTAGGCCAGCACGCGATCGACGGCGTCGAGCACGCGGTCGGCGTCCGGCAGGTACACGGCCTCGAGCGCGGCCGGCGGGAACGGGGCGTCGAAGCCCGAGACGCGCAGCACGGGCGCCTCGAGCGAGTAGAACGCGCGCTCGTGGATCGTCGCCGCCACCTCGGAGCCCACCGACACGTGGCCGGGCGCCTCCTGCGCCACGACGACGCGGCCCGTGCGCTGCGCGGACTCGACGATGGGCCCGA
This sequence comes from Agrococcus jejuensis, assembly GCF_007679035.1. Classification (GTDB taxonomy): domain Bacteria; phylum Actinomycetota; class Actinomycetes; order Actinomycetales; family Microbacteriaceae; genus Agrococcus; species Agrococcus jejuensis_A. The sequence continues at coordinate 697,492 of NZ_VEFR01000002.1, forward strand.
AGTCGATGGGCGACAGCGAGCGCAGGTCGATGACCTCGCACGACGTGCCCTCGCCCTCGGCGATCTGCGCCGCCTGCAGCAGCACGTGCACCATGGCGCCGTGGCCCACGAGCGTCACGTCGGTGCCGGGGCGGGCCACGACCGAGCGGTGCAGCGGCCCGGGCGGCGCCGACAGGTCGACCTCGCCCTTCGCCCAGTACTTCGCCTTCGGCTCGAGGAAGATCACGGGATCGTTGCCCTGGATCGCCTGCTGGATCATCCAGTACGCGTCGTTCGCCGTCGACGGCGACACCACGCGCAGGCCCGAGGTGTGCGCGAAGTACGCCTCGGGGCTCTCCTGGTGGTGCTCGACGGCGCCGATGTGCCCGCCGTACGGGATGCGGATGACGACGGGGAACGAGACGGTGCCCGCGTGCCGCGAGGTGAGCTTCGCGAGCTGCGAGGTGATCTGGTCGAACGCCGGGTAGACGAAGCCGTCGAACTGGATCTCGCAGATCGAGCGGTAGCCGCGCATCGCGAGGCCGATGGCCGAGCCGACGATGCCCGACTCGGCGAGCGGGGTGTCGAGCACGCGCTTCGCGCCGAACTCGGCCTGCAGGCCGTCGGTGACGCGGAATACGCCGCCGAGGGGGCCGATGTCCTCGCCCAGCAGCAGGATGCGCTCGTCGGCGGCCATCGCGGCGCGCATGCCCGCGTTCAGGGCCTTCGCGATGGGCATCGTCACGGTGCCGGAGGGCGCGGATGTCGGCGCGGTCTCGGTGGTGGCTGCGTCGGTCATGCGTCGCCTCCGAACGATGCCTCGAACTCCGCGAGCGCGAGCTTCTGCTCGGCGAGCGGCGCGTGCGGGTCGGTGTAGACGTGGTCGAAGATCACGTCGCTGGGCGGGCTGCCGGCCGAGAGCGTGCGGCGACGCACGTCGGCCGCGGTGTCGGCCGCCTCCTCGTCGATCGACTGCAGCAGCGCATCCTCGACGCCCTGCGCGCGCAGATGCGCGGCGAGGCGGGCGATGGGATCGCGGCGCTGCCACGCCGCCTCCTCGTCGCTCGAGCGGTAGCGCGTCGGGTCGTCGCTCGTCGTGTGCGCGCCCATGCGGTACGTGTCGGCGGCGATGTAGCCGGGGCCCTCGCCGCCGCGCGCGGCGTCGAGCTCGGCGCGGCCGACGGCGAAGGCGATGAGCGGGTCGTTGCCGTCGATCCAGTGCGCGCGGTGGCCGAACCCGGCCGCGCGCAGGTGCAGCGGCGTGCGCGACTGCGTGCTCGACGGCACCGAGATCGCCCACTTGTTGTCCTGCATGTAGGTGACGAGCGGCGCGTCGTACGTCTTCGAGAACACGAGGCCCTCGGAGGCGTCGCCCTGGCTCGAGGCGCCGTCGCCGTAGCAGACCAGCACGGCCTCGTCGCTGGCGACGTCGCCGGAGCCGACCTTGCCGTCCATGGTCGCCCCCATGGCGTAGCCCGTCGCGTGCAGCGCCTGCGTCGCGATGACGAGCGAGTAGATGCGGCAGCCTCGGGTCTCGTCCGGGTTCCAGCCGCCGTGCCGTGCGCCGCGGAACACGTCGATGATCTGCATCCACTCGACGCCGCGCACGTGCGCGATGACATGCTCGCGATACGACGGGAAGACGGTGTCCTGGTCGCGCATCGCGAAGGCCATGCCGACCTGGCCGCCCTCCTGGCCGACCGACGGCACCCACAGGCCCAGTCGGCCCTGGCGCTGCAGGTTGCGCGCCTCCATGTCGACGGCGCGGGTCTCGACCATGGCGCGGTGCATCGCGATGCGGTCGTCGAGCGTCAGCTCGTCGGCCAGCGCGTGCCAGCGCTCGGTCGCGGCGCTCAGCACCAGCGCGCCCTCGGCGTCGAGGAGCCGCAGCGGCTCGTCGAGGTCGGTGACGGCCACCGTCATGCGAGCTCCCGGATGCGGCGCACGGCATCGACGATGCCGTCGTGCGCCTCGCGCTCGGCGACCGTGATGCGCACGCCGTCGGGGAACTGGCGCGCGACGATCGCCACGTCGTCGAGGATCTCGGCGATCGCCTCCGCCTGGTCGGGACGGGCTGCGACCCAGACGAAGTTGCCGTGCGCCTCGGGCACGGGCGTGCCGGCGTCGGCGAGGCGCTGCTGCAGGGCGTCGCGGTCGGCGGCGAGCTGCTCGACGCGGGCGAAGAGCTCGCCCTCCGCCGCGATGCTCGCGAGCGCAGCCTGCGTCGCGAGACCCGTGACCGACAGCGGGATCCCCGAGATCGTCGCGGCGCCGATGATCGTCGGATCGCCGATGGCGTAGCCGACGCGCAGGCCGGCGAGGCCGTACGCCTTCGAGAAGGTGCGGAGGATCACGACGTTGTCGTGCGCGGCCTGGGCGGCGAGGCCGTCGACCACCGGCACCTGCACGAACTCGATGTAGGCCTCGTCGAGCATCACGAGCACGTCGGAGGGCACCTTCGCGATGAACGCGTCCCACTGCTCCTGGGTGACGATCGGGCCCGTGGGGTTGTTGGGGCTGCACACGAACACGGCGCGCGTGCGCTCGGTGATCGCGGCGGCCATGGCGTCGAGGTCGTGCTCGGCGGTGGGCGTGAGCGGCACCATGATGGGCGTCGCACCCGCGACCTGCACGAGCAGCGGATACGCCTCGAACGAGCGCCATGCGAAGACGACCTCGTCGCCCGGACCGGCGACGGCCGTGACGAGCTGCATGATGCCCGAGACGGAGCCGTCGGAGACCATGATGCGCTCGGGCGCGACGCCGTGCTTCGCCGCGAGTGCGGCGACGAGCGAGGGCGCGCCGGCGGCCGGATACCGGTTCACCGTGGCGGCCTGCTCGACGATGGCGTCGACCACCGAGGGCAGCGGCGGGAAGGGGTTCTCGTTGCTCGAGAGCTTGAATCCACCCTCGGGAGCGGGCCTGCCCTGCTTGTATGCGGGGATGGCCTGGATCGCGTCACGCAGTCGTACTGGCACCATCCCAGGCTAGGGCGAAGGGGCGTCCGTCGGGGCATGGATGCATCCATCCGGGCACATCCGCCGCCGGGATGCAGGGCGTGGATGCGATGATGTGCGCATGCGCTTCCTGCTGCGAATCGCGGGCACTGCCCTGTCGATCTGGGTCGTCACGCTCATCGTGCCCGGCATCCACATCGTGCCCTGGGCCGAGGGCACCGGGCCCGAGGTCGGCACGCTGCTGCTCGTCGCCCTCGTCTTCGGCGTCATCAACGCCACGATCGGCAACGTCATCCGCATCGTCGCGTTCCCCATCTACCTGCTGACGCTCGGCATCGCGGCGCTCTTCGTCAACGCGCTGCTGCTCATGTGCGTGCACTGGCTCTCGGAGGCAGCCGGCTTCGGCCTGCGGCTCGACGGCTTCTGGTGGGGCTTCCTCAGCGCGATCCTCATCTCGTTCGGCACGTGGCTCGTCACGGTGATCACGCGGCCGCTGTGGCGCAAGGAGCGTGCTCGCGACCGCGAGTGAGCGATCGCGGCCCGCGCCCGCTGAGGGCAAGGGCTGGAATGCGCGCCCGCTCGCGTCGTTGGATCGATGCATGAGCGAGCAGACGATGCAGGCGGTCGTGTACGACGAGTTCGGCGGCCCCGAGCGGCTCGCGCTGCGCGAGGTCGCGGCGCCGACGCCGGGGCCGGGCGAGGTGCGCATCCGCGTGCGGCGCGCCGGCGTGAACCCCGTGGACTGGAAGGTGCTGTCGGGCGGGCTGCGAGGCCTCATGCCCCACGTGCTGCCGATCGTGCCGGGCTGGGACGTCGCGGGCGTCGTCGATGCGCTCGGGCCCGACGTGCCCGAGCTCGAGGTCGGCGACGAGGTGCTGTCGTACGCGCGCAAGGACTGGGTGCAGCAGGGCACGTTCGCCGAGCTCGTGACCGTGCGCGTCGTCGACGTCGCCCGCAAGCCCGCTGCGCTGTCGTGGGATGCGGCGGGCGCGCTGCCGCTCGCGGGCCTCACGGCCGAGCGCGTGCTCGACGCCGCGGGCGTGAGCCGCGGCAGCACGGTGCTCGTGCACGCCGCCTCAGGTGGCGTCGGCACGCTCGCGGTGCAGCTCGCACGGCTGCGCGGCGCCCGCGTGATCGGCACGGCCTCGCCGTCGGGCCACGATCGCCTGCGTGCGCTGGGTGCCGAGCCCGTCGCGTACGGCGACGGCCTCGTCGACGCCGTGCGTGCGCTCGCGCCCGAGGGCGTCGACGCCGTCGTCGACCTCGTGGGCGGCGTCATGGAGCAGACCCTGGCGGTGCTCGCCGAGGGCGGGCAGCACGCGTCGATCGCCGACCATGCCGCGGGCGAGCACGGCGGCCGCTGGGTGTGGGTGCGCCCCGACGGTCCGCGGCTCGAGGCCCTCGCGCAGCGCGTCGCCGACGGCGAGCTCGACGTCGAGATCGCGGGAACGTTCCCGCTCGCCGACGTCGCGGGCGCCTTCGAGCAGAGCATGTCGGGCACGACGCGCGGCAAGCTCGTCATCCACGTCGCCGACTGAGCCGGGCGGCTCACCGCTGCACGTCCCAGCCGGCCGACTCCAGCTCGACCGGCCCGACCTGCGCGCCCTCGACGGGCGCCCAGACGGCGTCGACGACGTCGTCGCCGAGCGCGTCGAGCTGCTGCGCGGTCGCCCAGTAGGCCTCGGGGTAGTGGCCGCCGACCATCAGGTCGGAGAGCGGCTGCCCGGCGTCGTCGTAGCGCCGGGTCTCGATGGCATCGAGGTCGGGGGATCCCTCGAGCACGAGCCGGTCGTCGACGTGCGGTCCGCCCAGTGCGGCGACGACGTCGGAGTCGTTCTGCACCGCGACGGCCGTCGTGCCCTCCGGCACCGCCATGGCACCGACGGGACCGGCGAAGGTCACGACCGACTGCACGCGCACGCCGGCACCGAGCGCAGCACCCGCCACGGCCGCGCCGCCCTGCGAGTAGCCGAACATCTGCACGACGTCGCCGTCGGCGACGCCCGCCGCCTCCATCGCCTGCAGCACGGCGTCGGCGCTGCCGAACGTGTCGCCGCCGGCGACGTTCATCGCGTTCTCGACGTTCGAGGTCATGTCGTAGGCGGTGTCGGGATCGTCGAACGCGAACGACTCGGTGCCGCCCGCGAACACCTGCACCACGACGGTGCCGTCGGCGAGCTCGTAGCGGTCGATCTCGACGTTCGACTGCATCGACTGGATGCGGGCGAACGCGTCCGAGTACGACGCGACGGGCGCCTGGCCGGGCGCGGCGCCCGTCGCCCCGCGCTCGATGGCGACGGGCGTGGACCCGGGCAGACGGGGCGGATGGCCGGTGAGCAGGAGGCCGAGCACCGTCGCGACCATCGCGCCGGCGCCGAGCGCCCGGTCGTCGTCGACGAGCGATCCGGGCAGCAGCGCGAACCCCGCGCCGACGTCGTCGAGCTGCGCCATCGCGAGGCGCACTGCGTCGACGAACGCGGGATGGTTCAGCAGGTCGGCCCCGTGCTGCTGCACGAGCGCCTGCAGCCCGTGCAGCAGGGGTGCTGCGAGCCTGCCTGCCGCGTCGACCGCGGCGCCGGCCATCGAGAGCACGTGGGGATTCCGCGCCGCGAGTGCCAGCAGCGGCATGAGCAGCATGCCTGCGCCGACCGCGGCGATGCCGACGCCGCCGACCGCGGCGGTCACGAAGGCGCGCGTCGCGACGCCGAGCCCGACCGACAGCCGGTCGGCCGCCCAGTCGACGGCGCCGCGCACGACGGCGTCGGTGGTCTGGTAGCTCCAGCCTGCGAGGTCGACGGCGAGTCCGAGCCGATCGAGGTCGGCGATCGCGAGCCCGCACGCGACCTCCGCGTCGTCGGCGAGCGCCTGCACGCCGGCGACGACCGCGGCGTCGTCCGCCGACAGCGCGGCGGCGCTCGGCCAGGTGCGCGTGCGCAGTCGCGACTGCGCACGCTCGAGCTCGTCGCGCGCATCCGCGAGCCCCGAGCGCACGACGGCCGCGGCATCCGGGCTCCAGCCGACGACGCTCACGGGATCGCTCGATCGAGCAGCGGCACCGCCTGATCGAGATCGGCGTGGATGCCCTCGACCCCGACGCCCAGGCGACGCAGCGCGTCGCGCAGCGACTGCGAGGCGGGGCCGAACCAGTCGAGGGTGGTCGAGGGCACGTCGGCGACGGCGGCGAGCGTGGCGCTGCGGGCCGCGACGAGGTCGCCGCGCAGGTCGAGCAGCGACGCCCGTGCAGCGGCGCGCACGATCGCGATCGTCGGATCGTCGTCGGGCATCAGCGGGATCTGCATGGCAGGCACCCTGCACCGCGCCACCCGCGAGACGACCCCGCCTGCATGCCGCCTGTGGATGGATGCCGCGCACTCCCGTCTGTGGAGGATCCTTGCCATGATGTGCTCGTGACCATGGACCGCGCGTTCCTCGACGCGTCGCGGTTCCGCATCTGCTTCGTGTGCACCGGCAACATCTGCCGATCGCCCATGGCATCCGCGGTGCTGCGGCGGCTCGCCGACGAGCACGGCGTCGCCGATCGCGTGCTGGTCACGAGCGCGGGCGTCAGCGACTACCACGTGGGCGAGACGGCCGACGAGCGCACGATCGCGGCGCTCGAGCGCTCGGGGTATCCCGCATCCGACCACCGCGCGAAGCACTTCACGCGCAAGTGGTTCGACGGCTTCGACCTCGTGATCGCGCTCGACCGCGGCCAGGAGCGCGTGCTGAAGCAGCTCGCGCGCGACGACGAGGCGCGCTCGAAGGTGCGCCTGCTCATGGCGTTCGAGCCCGACCCGCCGACGCTCGACGTGCCGGATCCGTACTACTCCGAGCCCGAGACGTTCGATGCGGTGCTCGCGCAGATCGAGTCGGCCTGCCGCCGCCTGTTCCGCCAGATCCACCCGGTGCTCGCGGCATCGCGCCGCGGCTGAGCCCGCACGACGCGATCAGCTCGCGCGACCGCGCGCCCGATGCCTGCGCACGCCGTCCCGGTTCGCGCAGCGCACCGAGCAGTAGCGCTGCCGCCCGTTGCGGGTGACGTCGACCACGACGTTCGCGCAGTGGTCGCCGGGCGCGAGCCCGGCGGCGCACCGTGCGAGCCGATGCATGCCGCGCGTGGTCACGTGCAGCGCGGTGCCGACCGCGATCACGGCGCGCAGCACCTGCGGCAGTCGCTGGTCGTCGTCGCGGTAGTGCAGGTGCCAGTCGCCGTCGTGGTCGGTGAGCCGCGGGTAGGCGGTCGCGGCCGCCATCTGGGCGTTGAGCAGCGCGGCGCGCGCGTCGGGCGTCGGTGCGTCGACGACGGCGAGCCACGCGTCGACGACCTCGCGGGTGCTGGCGTGGTCGGTGGATGCCGCGGGTGCGTAGACGGCGGTCATGCCGTGCTCGTACGTGCGGGCGACGATGCCGTCGCGGTCGGCCGGCCAGTCGTTGGCGAGCGATGCCGCGAGCTGCACCGCGTACTCGCCGTAAGGGTTGAGTTGCACAACGGCATTACACCACGCTCGGAGCCATGGCCTCCAGCACCCTCGAGCAGCATCCGCAGACCCGCCCGATCGCCGTGCACGAGCACGGCTGGGCGACCGAGTCGCGGCACGTGACGAGCGAGGGCATCGTGCGCTACGTGCGCTGCACCGCGTGCGGCAGCCGCCGCGTCGACGTCGAGCGCGCACCGATCGGGCCGCCCGAGCCGGCGAGCGCCGTCGTCGGCCGCTGACGCCTCGCCTCGCGGCATCGACGACCTCGGTGGGATGATGGAGCACGTCCGCGCGCGCGAGCGCGACGAGCATCCCCACCGACAGGACGTCATGACGCTTCCCCCGCAGCCCGTCTCCCCGCTCGACGGCCGCTACCGCACCCAGGTCGGCGCGATCGGCGAGCACCTGTCGGAGGCGGCGCTCAACCGGGCCCGCGTGCACGTCGAGGTCGAGTGGCTGATCTTCTGCGCCGAGCGCGGCCTCTTCTCGACGCCCGCGATCGGCGAGGCGGATGCCGCCTCCCTGCGCGAGTGGGCAGCGGGCTTCGGCCAGGCCGAGATCGACTGGCTCGCCGCCAAGGAGGCCGTGACCCGCCACGACGTGAAGGCCGTCGAGTACCTCGTGCGCGACCGCCTGCACACCCAGGGCCTCGACGCCCTCGCCGAGGCGACGCACATCGCCTGCACCAGCGAGGACGTCAACAACCTCTCGTACGCGCTCACGATCCGCGACGCGGTGCACGAGGTGTGGATGCCCGCGCTGCGCGAGGTGATCGGCCGCCTGTCGGGCCTGGCCGTCGAGCACCGCGACCTGCCCATGCTCGCCCACACGCACGGCCAGCCGGCGACCCCGACGACGCTCGGCAAGGAGATGGCCGTGTTCGCCTGGCGCCTCGAGCGCGTCGCGGGCCAGATCGAGGACGTCGAGGTGCTCGGCAAGTTCGCCGGCGCCACCGGCACGTTCTCGGCGCACGTCGTCGCCGACCCCCAGGCCGACTGGCCGAACCTCGCCAAGGAGTTCGTCGCGGGCCTCGGCCTCACGTGGAACCCGCTCACGACGCAGATCGAGAGCCACGACTGGCAGGCGGAGCTGTTCCAGCGCATCAGCCATGCGGGCCGCATCCTGCACAACCTCGCGACCGACGTGTGGACGTACATCATGATGGGCTACTTCACGCAGATCCCCGTCGAGGGTGCGACGGGCTCGTCGACCATGCCGCACAAGATCAACCCCATCCGCTTCGAGAACGCGGAGTCGAACCTCGAGATCGCGAGCGCGCTGCTCGAGTCGCTCGCGGCGACGCTCGTGACGAGCCGCCTGCAGCGCGACCTCACCGACTCGTCGACGCAGCGCAACGTGGGCGTCGCGCTCGGTCACTCGCTGCTCGCGCTCGACAACCTGCGCAAGGGCCTCGGCGAGATCGCGGTCTCCGAGACGCGCCTCGCCGCCGACCTCGACGGCAACTGGGAGGTGCTCGCCGAGGCGATCCAGACCGTCATCCGCGCCGAGGTGCTCGCGGGCACGTCGTCGATCGAGGATCCGTACGCGCAGCTGAAGGGCCTCACGCGCGGTCACCGCGTCGGCAAGGCCGAGCTCGCGGCGTTCGTCGACGGCCTGGACATCTCGGATGCGGCGAAGGAGCGCCTGAAGGCCCTCACCCCGCACACGTACGTCGGCCTGGCGCCCGAGCTCACCGACCTCGCGCCGTGACCTGCAGCGCGTGACGGGTCGCGAGCGGGCCGAGCGCCTGCGCATCGTCGGCGAGCGCTGCGTGCTGCGCGACTGGGCGCTCGGCGACGCCGAGCCGCTGCGGGCGCTGCTCGACCCGCGCGCGTCGTGGCACGACACGAACGGCCCCTACTTCGGGCGTCCGAGCGCCGAGGACATGGCGCGCGTGCGCGACGGCTACCTCGCGCTCGCCGCCATGCCCGCCGACCAGGTGCCGATGCCGCGGGCGTCGCTCGCGATCGCCGACCCCGTCAGCGACGCGGTGCTCGGCTGCGTCTCCTGGTACTGGGAGAGCCGCGACACCGACTGGCGCCGCATCGGCATCGTGCTCTACGACTCGGCGGCGCGCGGTCGCGGCATCGGCCGCGAGGCCCTCGCGCTGTGGACCGACCACCTCTTCGCCGTCACGGACGCGCTGAGGCTCGACCTCGCGACCTACTCCGGCAACGTCGGCATGCAGCGCGCCGCCGAGGCGGCGGGCTTCACGCTCGAGGCGCGGATGCGGCAGGCCCGCCGATGGTCGGGCGGCGTGCACGACGCCCTCGTGTACGGCGTGCTGCGCGAGGAGCGCTGAGCCTTCAGCGCAGGTGATCGATCGCGATCGACGACCTCGCCCACCACGGTGCCGTGATCGAGACCTCGCTCGTCCACGCGGGGTCGAATCCGTGGATCCACGCGAACGTCGCGATGGCCGCGAGGACCGGGACGACGATCGCGGCCATCTCGCACGAGGGCGCCAGCCAGGCGAGGCGGCCTCGCACCTCGCGAGTGGCCCACGCCAGGATGAGCGACGCGAGCACGATCACCACGATGAGCGGCGACGGGCCGAGCTCGATCGCGTAGGTGAGCGGCGCCTCGGTCGTGGGCTGCCCTTGCCCATCGCGCCACGAGCCGTCGGCCGCGACCGCCCCGATCGCGCCGACCATCGAGCCGCGCGCGACGGACCAGTAGCCGACGAGCATGACGACGCCGGTCGCGACGAGCCGGCGCGTCGGCAGCCGCCGCGCCGCGGTCGGTGCCTGCTGCGTGTCGGTGCTCATCCCGTTCCCTCTCGCCCCCTCCACCGTCGCATGCGCGACATCGGGGCACAAGCGGTCAGCGCGGGAGCGCCACCGAGAGCTGCGTGCCGGGCACCGGCTCGAGCGCGTAGCCGGCGAGCGCGTCGGCGCGGAGGCGGCGCTGCACGAGGACGCCGGGATCGGTGGAGGCCGCGACGCGGCCCTCGTCCGTGACGACGAGCGCGCCGGCGCCGGCGGCACGGAGCGCATCGCCGATCGCGCGTTCGAACTCCGGCACCGTGACGTCGGCGCCGACGACGCCCGCGAACGCGCCGTCGACCACGAGCGGCGCCGTGAACGTGAGCGTGGCCTGGTCGGTGCACAGCAGGTCGACGTAGGGGCCGGTCATGTGCGGCGCGGCGGTGTCGGCGGGCACGCGGTACCACTCGAGGTCCTCGTACGAGCGCACGTAGCCGCCGTCGGTCGCACCGGCGTCGAGCCTGCGCACGTCGCGGGCGACGCCGAGCGCCTGCCACCACGCCATGAGCGGCTGGCCGACGAGCCGCGGATCGACGACGAAGCCGCCGCCGAAGACGACGGTGCGCGCCGCGAGCTCTGCGCCCATGACCCGCTCGACGACCGTGAGGGCCGCCGCCGGGTCGAGCGCGACCGCGGCATCGCCCAGCGATCCCTGCAGCCTCGCGATGACCGCCTGTGCCTCGCCCACGACCTGCTGCACCGCATCCACTGCGCTCATGCGAGCCTCCGCTTCGCCTCGAGCAGCCACCGCACCGCGCGATCGCATGCTGCCTCGACCTCGGCGCGCGCCCGGTCGCCGTCGCCGTCGCGGATGGCCGCGACGAGCCGCTCGCCGCCGGCGTGCGCTGCCGCGCGCTCGTCCGGCTCGTGCAGCGACGCCCACAGCAGCGGGCCGTCGGCGTGCTGGAGGCGCACCTGCTCGCGCACGAGGCGCACGGATCGGCTGAGCGCGACGACCTGCAGGTGGAAGCCGCCGACGCCGCGGCGTGCTGCGAGCTCGTCGTCGAAGTCGATGCCGGCGAGGTCGCGCGCGAGGGCATCGGCCTCGAAGGCCGACGCCTCCTCGGCCGCGAGCACGGCACCCGTGCCGGCGATCGCGACGGCGTGCACCCCCAGGTCGGCGAGCTCGGCGCTCGACAGGCCGCGGATGCGTCGCTCCACGGCCTCGACGCGGTCGGCGTCGTCCATCGTCACGAACGAGCCGCCGCGGCGGCCGCGCTGCGTCGTCACGAGGTGACGGTCGCGCAGGTCGGCGAGCGCCTCGCGCACGGTCGCGGGCGCGACGCCGAAGCGCTCGGCGAGGCGCGACTCCGCGGGGAGGCGCTCGCCGGGATGCAGCATGCCCAGCACGATCGCCTCCTCGAGCCGTGCCGTGACGGCCTCGGCGCGACCGACCTCGTCGATCGGCGCGAAGACGGCGGAGCGCGCGAGCGTCGCTGGCTGCTCCATCCGGGTCCCCCGTCTCGGATTCGTGACGCAACCGTAACACCGCGGACTTCCAAACCTTTGGAAACAGAGGTTTTATGGGGCGCACGTCACAGCATCCGCACAGCCAAGGAGGCGCGCGTGACCGCAGCGCAGCACCCGGCCATCCGTCTCAGCGGCCTCCGCCGCGAGTTCGGGCCCGTCATCGCCGTCGACGGCATCGATCTCGACATCGCCGAGGGCGAGTTCTTCTCGATGCTCGGGCCCTCCGGCTCCGGCAAGACGACCGTGCTGCGGCTCATCGCGGGCTTCGAGACGCCGACCGCCGGCGCCGTCGAGCTGTTCGGCAGGGACGTCTCCGCCGACGCGCCCTACGACCGCCCCGTCAACACCGTCTTCCAGGACTACGCGCTCTTCCCGCACATGAGCGTGCTCGACAACGTCGCCTACGGCCTGCGCGTGCGCGGCATCGGCAAGACCGAGCGCACGCGGCGTGCGACGGAGGCGCTCGAGCGGATGCGCCTGGGCGACTTCGCGAGGCGCCGACCCAACCAGCTCTCCGGCGGCCAGCGCCAGCGCGTCGCGCTCGCGCGCGCCATCGTCGTCGAGCCGCGAGCGCTGCTGCTCGACGAGCCGCTCGGCGCCCTCGACCTCAAGCTGCGCGAGCAGATGCAGGTCGAGCTCAAGCAGCTGCAGCGCGACCTCGGCATCACGTTCGTCTTCGTGACGCACGACCAGGACGAGGCGCTCACGCTCTCCGACCGCATCGCCGTGTTCGACGCCGGGCGCATCCAGCAGGTCGGCGCCGCGTCCGAGGTCTACGAGCGGCCCGCGACGCCGTTCGTCGCGACGTTCGTCGGCACGTCGAACCTCTTCGACGACGCACAGTCGCGCGCGCTGCTCGGCCACGGCGGCATCCACGCCATCCGCCCCGAGAAGCTGCAGATCCACCGCGGCGAGGCGGGCGACGGCCTCGCCGGCACGGTCGCCGAGGTCATCTACGCCGGCGCGAGCGTGCGCTGCGTCGTCGACACGGATGCGGGCATGCGCATGACGGTGCTCGAGCAGTCCTCGTCGGGCCACGCGAGCGTCGTGCGCGGCGACCGCGTGCGGCTCGCATGGGCCGACGCCGACGTGCGCGACCTCGTCGAGCCCGAGACGGTGCAGCCCGCCCCCGAAGACCAGTCCCCCTCCCCGGCGACGGCATCCGCCTGAGCCCCACCCACAGCAAGGAGTCATCATGCAGGCACGCATCATGCGCCGACGCCGCACCGCGGCGATCGGCGCCGGCCTCGGCGTCGCCGCGCTCGCGCTCAGCGCGTGCGGCACGTCCGGTGGCGGCAGCGAGGCCACGGGCCCCGCGACCGAGCTCGGCGAGACCGACGGCGGATCCGTCTCGATCCTCGCGTGGCCCGGCTACGTCGAGGACGGCACGAACGACCCCGCCGTCGACTGGGTCACGCCCTTCGAGGAAGCAACGGGCTGCTCGGTGACGGCGCAGACCTACGGCACGAGCGACGAGGCGTTCAACCTCATGGGCGACGGCGGCTTCGACGTCGTCGCCGCCTCGGGCGACCTCACGCTGCGCCTCATCGCCTCCGACGCGGTGCAGCAGCTGAACACCGACCTGCTCGAGTCGTACGACGCGATCTTCGACTTCCTCAAGGAGCAGGAGTGGAACTCGGTCGACGGCGACGTCTACGGCATCCCGCACGGGTACGGCGCCAACCTGCTCGCCTACAACACCGACGTCTTCCCCGAGGCGCCCACCTCGTGGTCGGTCGTGTTCGAGGGCGCAGGCGACAACTCGGGCGGCATCACCGCCTACGACTCGCCGATCTACATCGCGGACGCCGCGGTCTACCTCATGACGCACGAGCCGGACCTCGGCATCGAGAACCCCTACGCCCTCGACGAGGAGCAGCTCGCGGCCGCCGTCGACCTGCTCACCGAGCAGCGCAGCCACATCGGCGAGTACTGGAGCGACTACCTGCTCGAGCTGCAGGGCCTCGAGGCCGGCTCGATCGTGGCCGGCACCACGTGGCAGGTCATCATCAACTCGCTCGCCGAGGGCACGCCCGTCGCGGCGACGCTGCCCGAGGAGGGTGCGACCGGCTGGTCGGACTCGTGGATGATCTCGTCGAGCACCGAGCAGACGCCGTGCGCGTACGCGTGGCTCGACTGGATCGCGAGCCCCGAGGGCAACGCGATGGCGACGGAGTACTTCGGCGAGGCGCCGAACAACCCCGACGCGTGCGACTTCACGCAGGACCCCGGTCACTGCGAGGCGTACCACGCGGGCGACGAGGTGTACGCGTCGCAGATCTACTACTGGACGACGCCGATCGCCGAGTGCCTCGACGGGCGCACCGACGTCGAGTGCACCGACTACGCGGCCTGGACCGAGGCGTGGCAGCAGATCCAGGGCTGACGCCCACGGATCCACGCACCGCAGTCGCATGACCGCATCCACCCAGACGCTCGCCGCACCCCCCGAGACGGGGGTGCGGCGGGCGTCGCGCGCCTTCGACCGGCACCCGCGCGCCGGCCTCGCCTCGCTGCTCGGCCTGCCGCTGGGCTGGCTCGTCGTCGTCTACGTCGTGAGCCTCGGGTTCCTGCTCGTCACGGCCCTGTGGCAGACGGACTCGTTCACGAACGAGGTCCGCATGGAGTGGACGCTCGACAACCTCGCGCGCATCGTCACGCAGGACCTGTATCGAGCGGTGACGCTCCGCACCCTCGGCGCCGCCGTGCTCGTCACGCTCATCGACGTCGCGATCGCGCTGCCGGTCGGCTACGCGATGGCGAAGGTCTTCGGGCCCAGGGCCCGCGCTGCGCTCGTCATCGCGTTCCTCATGCCGCTGTGGGCGTCGTACCTCGTGAAGGCGTACGCGTGGCGCTCGATCTTCATCGAGGGCGGGCTGCTGTCGTCGCTCGGCATCACGCCCGGGTTCGGCGAGGTGGCGACGATCGTGACGCTCGCGTACATCTGGCTGCCGTACGTCGTCATGCCGATCTACGCGGGGTTCGAACGGGTGCCCGACTCGCTCGTCGAGGCATCGAGCGACCTCGGCGCCCGCAACCTGCGCACGTTCGCCGCGGTCGTGCTGCCGCTCATGTACCCGGCGATCATCGCCGGCGCGATCTTCTCGTTCTCGCTCACGCTCGGCGACTACATCGCCGTGCGCATCGTCGGCGGCTCGACGCAGTTCCTCGGCACGCTCATCTACGACAACGTCGGCGTCGCGGGCAACGTGCCCATGGCCGCCGCGGTCGCGCTCGTGCCGATCGCCGTCATCCTGCTCTTCCTGCTCGCCGTGCGTCGCACGGGCGCGCTGCGGAACCTCTAGGAGCCATCCATGCGCATCTCGAAGCCCGTGCGCGCGACGTTCGTCGCGATCGTCGCGCTCGCGCTCGCGTTCGTCTACGTGCCGCTGCTCGTCGTGCTCGTGAACTCCTTCTCGACGAGCCAGGCGCTCGCCTGGCCGCCGCGCTCGTTCACGCTGGACTGGTGGGGTCGCGCCGCCGCGAACGCCGGGGCGTGGGAGGCGGTGGGCACGTCGGTGCTCGTCGCCGTCTGCGCGACGGCGATCGCGCTCGTGCTCGGCACGGTGTGCGCGCTCGCGCTCGACCGCTTCGAGTTCTTCGGCAAGGAGGCGGTGAACCTGCTCATCGTGCTGCCGATCGCGCTGCCCGGCATCGTGACGGGCATCGTGCTGAACAACCTCTTCCGCACGGGCCTCGGCCTCACGCTCGGCCTCGGCACCCTCATCGTCAGCCACGCGACCTTCTGCATCGTCACGGTCTACAACAACGCGTTCGCGCGCCTGCGCCGGCTCAACGGCAACCTCGTCGACGCCTCCGCCGACCTCGGCGCCGATCGGTTCACGACGTTCCGGCTCGTGACGCTCCCGCAGCTGCGCTCGGCGCTCTTCGCCGGTGCGCTGCTCGCGTTCGGCCTGTCGTTCGACGAGATCATCGTCACGCAGTTCACCGCGGGGCCCGGCGTCACGACGCTGCCGATCTGGATCTTCCAGAACATGTTCCGGCCCGGGCAGGCGCCGATCGTCAACGTCGTCGCCGTCGTGCTCGTGATCGTGTCGATCGCGCCGATCGCGCTCGCGCAGCGGCTCGAGGCGCGGGCCGACCGCGCCTGACGCAGGGCGCGCTCGGCTGGCTCAGCGCAGGGCCAGCATGCCGTCGAGCCACCGCTCGAGGCGCGCGTACGCATCCGCTCGCGCCTGCTTGCGGGAGAGGAAGACGTCGTGCAGGGCGCCGTCGATGCGCTCGATCGTCACCGACGAGCCCAGGTGCAGCGCGGCGCGGGCGACCTGGTCGACGGTGAGCACCGTGTCGACGCGCGTGAGGTCGTCCGACCACCGCGTCGGGAGGATCGACCGCGTCGACAGCATGACGAGCACCGGCACGTCGATGCGCAGCCCCGCGGCGACCTGCGCGTGCCCGGCGAGGATCGCCCGGATCCAGCCCGCATGCGCCGTCATCGCGATCTCAGGCCGCCACGCGTGGTCGACCTCGTACGGGTCGTCGTCGTCGAACGTCTCGCGCTGCGCCCGCGCGTAGAAGCCGAGGTCGATCTGCGGCGCCGGGGCGAGCGGCGAGATGCGCGCCCGCAGGTCGGCCACCGGCATGAGCGCCGCGCGCGAGCGGGCGCCGAACTGCAGCTCGAGCCACGGCGAGTTGAGCACGAGCGCGCTCGCCACCCCGGGATGCCGATGCGCCCACAGGCTCAGCGTGAGCCCGCCGGTCGAGTGCCCCATGAGCACGAGCCTGCGGCCCTCGCCCGCGCCGCCCTCGCGCATGGCCGCGATCGCGGCCTCCACGTCCTCGTCGTACGTCGCGAGGTCGGCGACGAACCCGAGCGTCTGGCTGGGGCGGATGCTGCGGCCGTACTTGCGCAGGTCGAGCGCGAAGAACCGAGCACCGCGGTCGGTGAAGACGCGCGCGAGGCGGCGCTGGAAGAAGTAGTCCGACCACCCGTGCACGTAGAGCACGTCGACGTCCTCGAGGTCGCGCTCCGTCTGCCAGAAGCGGCGGCGTGCCGGCAGCGACCGCACGAGGGTCGCGACGACGTCGCCCTCGTCGTCGGGGCGCAGGTCGAGCGTGCGCTGCTGGAAGCCGGCACCCAGCACGTCGTCGCGCCAGCCGCCATCCATGGCGCCACGATAGCCGCGATGCCTGGGCCGCCCGCTCAGGCGATGCGCGACGCGAACCTGCGGATCCGCCGAGAGGGCAGTTCTGCCCATGGTGCCTTCCTGCGCACGGTCCTAGCGTCATCTTCAGACAGTGAGGAGAGGTGCATGGCGCTCAACATCCCGAGCGAGCTGGCATTCGTCCTGAACCTGCTCGGCTTCGACTGGCCCGAGCTCGACGAGGACGAGATCCATCGCGCTGCGCACATCATGCGGCAGTTCTCGGACGACATCCAGGGGACGATGGACGAGGTCGGCGCCCGCGTCACCGGCGACGTCCCCAGTGCCGTCACGGCGAACGCCGCCAGCTCCTACTCCGAGGCGTGGGAGGAGTCGCAGTCGAGCATGGGCGAGTTCTGCGAGCTCATCGACGGTGCCGCCACCGGGGTCGACCTCGCGGCCGACGCCGTGCTCGCCCTCAAGCTCAAGGTGATCGCCGAGCTCGTCATCACGGCCGCGCAGCTCGCCGCAGCCACGGCTGCCGCGTTCGCCACGTTCGGTCTCGCTGCCGCCGCGCAGCCGGCGATCATCCTGGCGCGCAAGAAGATCATGGACATCATCGTCGGCGAGATGGTCGCCGCCGCCGTCATCCAGATCATCACGCTCGTGCAGGACCCGCTCACGGACGTGCTCGAGTCCGTGCTCGACGAGATCCTCGACGCACCGGTCGTCTCGAGTGCCGTGGGCCAGGTGGAGGAGTACCAGACCGACTACGCGGCGCTCGAGCAGGCGTCGCGCGACATGGATCGCTCCGCACGCGAGCAGGAGCGCCTCGGCGAGGACTTCATGGCGCAGATCATGAGCCTCCAGATCTCGACGGCGGGTTGACGATGGGCATGGGAAGCAAGGACCTCGGGCACAAGCTCAAGGAGGTCGTCGAGGACACGGTCGCCAACGTCGGTCCGCGCGTCGGCAAGAAGATGGCAGGGCGCGTCGACCGGCAGAAGCAGAAGGCCGATCAGATCAAGGATCGGTCGGAGCAGACCGACCGCGACCTCGCGAAGGACGGCAAGAACCCCGACGGCAGCAAGAAGGCCGTGGAGGAGCTCGAGACGGGCAGCTACAACCAGCTACGGGGTCGCGAGGTCGTCGGCGACCAGCTGCAGCACGACCACATCCCGTCGCTCGCGGCCCTCAAGAAGGCCAAGGAGATCGAGCTGGGCCGCAAGCTCACGCGCGCCGAGGCGCGCCAGCTGAAGAACGACGGCGCCGCCGTCGAGCTGACCGACCTCATGCACTCGCTGAGCCGCACCTACAAGGGCCGCAACACGGCCAACCAGGTCGCGCTCGACGCTCAGGACCTCACGGCCGCGATGAACAACGATCTCGCGACCCTGCGGCAGAATCTCATCGACGACGGCCGGTTCTCGAGCGCCGAGATCTCCGACGTGCTCGATCGCATCCGTGCGCTGAACCGGGAGCGTGGCATTTGACCTCCATCGCAGGGACCGTGACCGACATCCTCGGCACGCTCGGGGCGTCGAAGGACGACGTGGCCGGCTGGGCCGACCTCCTCGGCCTCCTCGGGCCGGGGTTCGAGGAGCAGGCCGTCGAGTCGTCGGCGGGCCGCCAGGTCGTGTGCACGTTCGCGCGCACGGGATCGACGGCGCTGTTCCAGGACGGCATCCTCGTCGGCATCCTCGTGCCCATCGCGCACACGGGCGAGATCGGCTACCCGGCCGACGGCGGCCTGATCGACGGCGTGGACCTGTCCGCGACGCGAGCGGCGATCGTCGCGGCCCTCGGCGCACCCGCCCGGACGAGCCAGCGCATGGACCTCTACCGGCTCGGCGACCGCTACCTCCGGCTCGACTTCGACAGGGACCGGCTGACATCGATCTCGGGCTCGCTGCAGGGCGTCGCCCCGGCGTGAGCTGAAGGTAGCGTTGCACTGTCCATCACGCCACCCACGAACGGAGCAGGCATGACCGCCATCACGGGCGAGGTCGCCACGTACCTCGAGATCCTCGGCCTCGCGCCCGACGCCCCTCGCGTCTCGGCCTTTGTCGACGCGTTCGGCGTCGACGTCGAGGTGGACGAGATGGAGCTCGGAGGCGAGCAGGAGCGGTACGTCATCCTCGCCGACGCAGGCGTGGAGCTGAACTTCACCGACGGCGAGCTCACGGCGATCTTCGCCTACCTCGATGGCGACGACGAGCACGAGCCGTTCCGGACGCCCGGGTCCCTCATCGACGGGCTCACGCTCGAGGAGGACAGGGACGGCATCCGCGCCGTCCTCGGGGCACCGATGCGTCAGGCCGGCGGCTACGACTTCTACGCCGTGGGCGACCGGTTCCTCCACGTCGAGTACGCCGACGACCACGCTCGCATGATCACGGCGCTGCTCCGCGACCCGCTGGCCTGAGGTTCGACGGGTCGATCGATGCGGGGGGCCTGCTCGCCATGCACGTGACGCACCTGGACGGATCCTCGGACCCGGGGCGCATCGATGACCTGCCGGCCCTCATCGCGGAGCTCGACGACGCCGACGACGAGCACGTCGAGGTCTCGGCGGGTGACCCCTACGGCTGGATGGCGTCGGCGTTCGCCTCGGGCACGGTGGTGCTGTCCGACGGCGCGCGGCCGCACGCGCCGGAGCACGTCCGCTCCGATGTGCCGCGTGACGAGATGCTCGCGATCTTCGTGGAGGTCGCAAGGGGAGAGGTCGAGGCGGCACTCGCGCGCGGGTGGACCCTCGAGTGACCGAGGGAGCCACGGCCATCGTAGGTGCGATGACCACGGTGCTCGACGCGTCGGGCTGCGAGCCCGCCGGCGAGCGCGCCCGCCGATGGAGCGCGCCCGCGGCTGACGGCGGCGGCCGGGGCGCGCCGGCTCAGTCGCCGACGGCGACGGGGCGGCCCGAGTCGGGGCGGCCCCACTCCGACCACGAGCCGTCGTAGACGCGCACGTCGTCGCGGCCGGCGAGCGTGGCGGCGAGCGCCACGACGCAGGCGGTGACGCCCGAGCCGCACGTCGTGATGATGGGCGCGTCGCCCGCGGCCTCGTCGATGCGGTCGGCGAGGCAGCCGACCTCCTGCAGCCGACCGTCGCACTCGAGCGCCTCGTACGGCAGCGACACCGAGCCGGGGATGTGCCCGCCGCGCAGCCCCGTGCGCGGCTCTCGCGCGATGCCCGCGAAGCGCTCGAACGAACGCGCGTCGAGCACGACCGCCTCGTCGGAGGCGATCGCGCGGGCCACGACGTCGGCGCCGACGAACGCGTCGTCGCGCCACCGCACCGTCACGTCGCCAGCCTGCTCGGCACGCTCGCGCGTCGGCTGCGTCTCGCCGCCGGCATCCACCCATCCGGGCAGGCCACCGTCGAGCACCGCGGCCTCGACGCCGGCCGCCTCGAGCATCCACCACGCGCGCGCGCTCGAGAAGATGCCCTGCGCGTCGTACGCGACGATGCGGTCGCCGTCGCGGATGCCGAGGTCGCGCAGCCGCTGCTCGAACTCGACCGGGTCGAGCATGTCGTGCACGCCGTCGGTGTCGTGGCGCGACATGACGCCGTCGAGGTCGAAGCGCAGCGCGCCCGGGATGCCGTCGGCGCCGCGGAACGCGCCCACCGACGCGTCGACCACGACGAGCCGCTCGTCGTCGAGGTGGTGCTGGAGCCAGGTCGCGGAGACCAGGTCGGGAAGGGTCAAGGATCCACCTCATCGGGGAAGGACGTGATGATGCTGCTCGACGAGAGACCGTAGCCCACCGTGACGATCCATGCACGTTCGACCTCGCCCGTGTCGCCCACGAGCTCGACGCGCACGTCGTAGTTCACGATGTCGTCGCGGTACTCCTCGACGTTCGTCGGTGCCTCGAGCGCCTGGTCGATCGCGAACCACGCGACGTCCTCCCACGACGAGCCCACCTCGTCGGCGAGCTCTCCGAAGTCGCCCGTGTGCCCGTCGGCGATGTGCCGCCAGCCGGCGCCGTCGGCGTTGCCGCACGTGAGCGTCGCCTCGCCCGCCGCGACGCCCAGCTCGGGCCAGGCAGCTCGGTCGAAGACCTCGAGCGCCTCGCGCCCGGCGACGCCGTCGCACGCCTCGGTGCCCGCGACGTCGTCGGCGACGGGGTCGAAGATCGCGGCGTCGGTCTGCAGGGACGGGCCGTCGGGCGCCGCATCGGCCGCCGGGTCGACGACGACCATCGACTGGCAGCCGGCGAGGAGGGCCGTGCCGGCGACCGCGCACGCGGCGAGCAGCCGCATCCGCCCGCCCGTCGTCGTCATGACGTCAGTGCCCGCGGGGCTCGTCGTGCTCGTCGCGCTCCTCGGGCGTCGGCGGATTCGCGACGAGGGTGAGGGTGGCGATGACGACGAGCGACACGATGAACGCGACGCCGCCGATGATGAGCGCGTGGACGGGCTCGCGGATGACGAGCAGCACGACGAGCGCCGAGAAGATGCCGATGCCGCCTGCGAAGCCGAGGTACTCGACGGGCTTGAGACGGTCGCGACGCGAGGGCTTCATGCGGTTGCCTCCTGGGCATCCTTCGCCGCGATCCGCGCCGAGTAGGCCGCGATGCCGTGGAAGACCCCCACGATGATCGCGTACGCGCCGACGAGGCCGACGAGCACGACGTCGTGGCTCGGCATGAGGGCGAAGACCACGGCGGCGACGAGCGTGAACGCGGCGACGAACCGCCAGTCGGCGGCGATGCGGCGCACCCGCGCGTCCGTGGTCGCGCGCATGCGGAACCATGCCCAGCCCTCGACGCCCGCCGCGACGAGCGCCCAGGCAGCGACGACGACCTTGAGCGCGAGCCCGCTGGGCGCGGTGATCGCGAGGGCGATGGCGACGACGCCCGCGACGAGGCCCGCGACGCCGGCGATGCGCGGGAAGCGAGCGACCTCGGCGAAGACGGCGCCCTGCAGCGCCAGCAGGGCCGCACCCGTGCCGAGCGCGACGATGGCGAAGGCGACGAGGCCGACGAAGGCGTCGTGCGACTGCAGGAAGGTCACGACCAGGCCAACGGCCACGGCCGGGATGGCGCGCGCAGCCGGCAGCTGCCAGACGGGTCGCTCGCTCGGCGTCGGCGACCCGTGGTCGCCCTGCTGCTCGATCGTGCTCACCGCATCCCAGGGTATCGCGGTTGCGTCCGGCGCCGGGCCGCCGTCAGCCCACCCGCTGCAGCAGCCGCCGATGCACGCGATCGTCGCCGACGAGCTCCGGATGGAACGAGACGCCCAGCAGCGCGCCCTGCTCGACGGCCACGATGCGGCCGTCGTGCTCGCCGAGCACCGTCACGCCGTCGCCCACCTGCTCGACGACCGGCGCGCGGATGAACGACGCCGCGACCGGCACGTCGCCGATCGCCGGCATCGCCACCGCGGTCTCGAACGAGTCGACCTGGCTGCCGTACGCGTTGCGTCGCACCGTCACGTCGAGGCCGCCGAGCGTCTGCTGCCCGGGCGCCGCGTCGACGATGCGGTCGGCGAGCAGGATGAGCCCCGCGCACGTGCCGAGCACCGGCATCCCGTCGGCGATCCGCTGCCGCAGCGGGCCCTGCAGCCCGAGGATGCGGGTGAGCCGGTCGATGACCGACGACTCGCCGCCGGGGATGACGAGCGCATCCACGTCCTCGAGCTGCGCGGCCGAGCGGACGGGGGCGGCGTCGGCGCCGAGCCCGTGCAGCACGGCGAGGTGCTCGCGCACGTCGCCCTGCAGCGCGAGCACGCCGACGCGCGTCACCAGCCGCGCTCGGAGAGCCGGTGCGGCGCGGGCAGGTCGGCGACGTTGATGCCGACCATCGCCTCGCCCAGGCCGCGCGACGCCTCGGCGATCGCGAGCGCGTCGTCGAACTGCGCCGTGGCCTTCACGATCGCCGCGGCGCGCTCGACGGGGTTGCCCGACTTGAAGATGCCCGAGCCCACGAAGACGCCGTCGGCGCCGAGCTGCATCATCATCGCGGCGTCCGCCGGCGTCGCGACGCCGCCGGCGACGAACAGCACGACGGGCAGGCGGCCCTCGCGGGCGACCTCCTCGACGAGCGCGTACGGGGCCCGCAGCTCCTTCGCGGCGACGAACAGCTCGTCCTCCGACAGCGACGCGAGGGCGCGGAC
This sequence comes from Agrococcus jejuensis, assembly GCF_007679035.1. GTDB lineage: Bacteria > Actinomycetota > Actinomycetes > Actinomycetales > Microbacteriaceae > Agrococcus > Agrococcus jejuensis_A. Next base: position 720,366 of record NZ_VEFR01000002.1, read on the forward strand.
CTCCTTGTTGATCGTGCGGATGTGCTTCGTCGCCTCCGAGACGTCGCCCGTGCCGGCCTCGCCCTTCGAGCGGATCATCGCCGCACCCTCGGTGATGCGGCGCAGCGCCTCACCCAGGTTCGTCGCACCGCACACGAACGGCACGTCGAAGCCCCACTTGTCGATGTGGTTGACGTAGTCGGCGGGGCTCAGCACCTCGGACTCGTCGACGTAGTCCACCTCGAGCGCCTGCAGCACCTGCGCCTCGACGAAGTGGCCGATGCGCGCCTTCGCCATGACGGGGATCGAGACCTCGGCCTTGATGGCGTCGATGAGGTCGGGGTCGGACATGCGGGCGACGCCGCCCTGCGCGCGGATGTCGGCGGGCACGCGCTCGAGCGCCATGACGGCGACGGCGCCGGCGTCCTCGGCGATGCGCGCCTGCTCGGGGGTGACGACGTCCATGATGACGCCGCCCTTCAGCATCTCTGCGAGACCGCGCTTCACGCCGTCCGTCGCGCGTGCGGGAACCTGAACTTCACTCATGGGGCTGGACGCTACGCGGGTCGCTCCAGGCCACTCGGCGCGGAGTGGTCCTGGGTGGCCTGCGCATCCCAGTCCACTCGCGATGTTGAGGTTCTCGGCCCGATCGGAGGTCGCATCGAGCCGAGGACCTCACGGCTGCAGAGGTGAGACCAGGAGGGACTGCGCGATGCGGCCGACGGGGCCGTGCTGGTCGTGCACGACCGCCTGGCTCAGGCCGATGCCCTGCGAGCCGATCGACGACTCCGCCTCGATGCCGGTCCACTCGCCCGTCGGGCGCTCGAAGAGGTGGATGGCGAGCTCGGTGTTGATGAACGTCCACGCTCGCGTGTCCAGACGTGCGCCGACGCCGTTCGCCGCATCGATCGGCAGGATCGCCCGCAGCGACGCGCTCGGCTCCTCTCCTGCGACGAAGGGCATTCGCAGCCGCGCCCACGCGACCGTCGGCGCACCGCGCTCGCCGAACGTCGACGCGAAGCGCCAGTCGAGCGAGCCGACGAAGCCCTCGAGCCACAACGGCGGCACCGGGGCGTCGTGCAGCGTGGGCGCGCCCTCGGGCGGCAGCGCGAACCGCTGCCCGGCGCGATGGGCGACGGATGCGGTGTCGGCCGTGCGCATCCGCCAGCCGCGCGCGCGTGCCGCTGGCCGCCAGGCGCCGCCGGGCCCGCGCTGCAGCACCTCCGCCTCCACGAGATCCGCCGAGCGGCCCGAGCGCACGACCTCGGCGTGCACGGCGACCTCCTCGACGCTCACGGGGCCGAGCAGCTCGACCGCGAGCCGCGTGAGCATCCACCCCTCGGCACCGGGTGCCTGCTCGCACGCCCGCCACAGCAGGCCCGCGACCGGGCCGCCGTGCTGGATGCCCGCGCTCCATGGGCTGCCGGTGTGCGCCGTCGGCTGCAGCACCTCCGCGCCGTCGTGGGTGCCCGCGGGGAGGAAGTAGGCGTCGTCGCTCATCCGCTCCATCCTGGCGCTGCTCCCGCCGCGGGGCTACCGTCGCCGACATGGACATCCGCCTCGTCAACGTCGGCATCGCCGTGCGCGACCTCGACGCCGCCATCGCCTTCTTCACCGCCCTCGGCATGGTGCTGGAGGGTCGCGACGAGGTCAGCGGCGAGTGGGCGGACGTCGCCGTGGGCCTCGACGGCAACCACGCGCGCATCGCCGTCCTGCAGACGCCCGACGGGCAGGGCGCGCTCGAGCTGTTCGAGCCCATCCATCCCGTCGGCGTCGAGGTGGAGCCGGTGATGGCGAACACCATCGGCATGCACCGCGTGGCGTTCCAGGTCGACGACCTCGACGCGGCCCTCGCGATCGCGGCGCATCACGGGGTCGAGCCGCTGCGCGGCGTGGCGCGCTACGAGGACGCGTACCTGCTCACGTACCTGCGCGGACCGAGCGGCATCCTCGTGATGCTCGCGCAGGATCTGCAGCGCAACCGGCTCCCGAGCGCCTAGCCGACGCGGCCGAGATGCACGGCGACGTGCAGCATCGCCGCCATCGTCTCGGCGTCGGCGATCTCGCCGCGGCCGATCATCGCGAGCACCTCGCCGAACGGCACGCGCCGCACGCCGGCGATGCCCTCCTCGGCCTGCGACGCAGCCGTCGCCTCGACGTCGGCGGACACGGGGCGCAGCCCGCGCGCCAGGAAGACGTGCTCGGGCGCGTCGCAGATGCCGTTGAGCGACGCCATCGTGCCCACCTCGATCCACTCGTCGGCGGCGAGGCCCGTCTCCTCGGCGAGCTCGCGGCGGGCGGCGACGAGCGCGTCCTCGCCGTCGGTCGACCCCGCGGGCACCTCGGTCGACCAGCGGCCGGTCGTGTAGCGATAGAGGTCGACGAGCACGACCTCGTCGGCGTCGGTCATCGCCACGACGAACACCGCGGGGTTGGCGACCTCGACGACGCCGTAGATGCCCGTGCCGCCGTCGGGCCGCACGACCTCGTCCTCGCGCAGGCGCAGCCACCGGTTCGCGTACACCTCGCGCGTCGCGGTCGTCGTCCAGCCGGTCGGTCGCTCGTCGCTCACGTGACCATCCTGCCCTCGCACGCCCTGGACGGGTCGAGCGCAGCCGGCCGGCGTTCGTCGGCGTGCTCGTCGCGCGCACCGCCGGCTGACGCGGCCGGCCTCGTCGCGAGGCGTCAGGCGGCGTCGACCGCCGCGACGCTCGCGAGGCTGCGGCGCATCGTCTCGGCGACGAGGTCGTCGAGCGTGCGCTGGTCGACATCGTCGGCGCCGCGCAGCATGGCGTCGGCCACCATGGCGGCCCGCACGCACGATCGGCGAGCGCGCGCCTCGCTCACGCCCAGCGTGCCGAGCGCCGTCGCAGCGGGCGCAGTCGCCTCGATCCAGGCGGCGTCGACGGCGGCTGCGCCGAGCGGGTCGACGCGCTCGCCGATGCCGAGCGCCAGATACGACGGCTCGGCATCGCGCGAGGCGCGGATGGCCCAGACGAGCGCGCGGGCGACGGTCTCCTCGCCGGGAGGTGCGATGGCGAGCACCTCGACGAGGTGGCGGTGCACCCGGTTGCGCGCGCGGGCGCCGAGACCCTCGAGCAGCGCGGTGCGATCGGGGAAGTAGCGGTACACCGTGCCGATCGACACGTCGGCACGCGTGGCCACGTCGGAGGTCGTGAGCGCCTCGCGACCGCGCTCGGCGACCTCGAGGGCTGCAGCGTCGAGCAGCGCGTCGATGCGGCGCCCCGCGCGCGCCGTCGGGGCGTCGACGCGCACCTCCACGATGGGCGCGTGCTCACGCTGGACCGCGGACGCGGCACTGATGACCATGCTCGACTGCTCCTTTTAGTGACCTATCCTCACCTACGTAAGTTATCATAACGGTCAAGATGCATTCGGGCACGTCGGGGGGAGGTGCGGTGCCGCGGCGCGACCCGCCTACGCCGCGTCGGGCCCGAGCAGGTGGGTCAGGATCGCCTCGATCGCGAGCTCCGCGGCCGCCGCCGCGGCATCCCGGTCGTCGGTGAGCACGAAGCCGAACTGGGTGCCGAAGAGCGCGTCGGCGAGCGCGCGGGCGCCCACCGACGCCCTCGCAGCCTCGAGACCCTGCGCCTCGAACCACCGCGCGAACTGCGACGCCCACGCCGCGTGGCTGTCGGCGATGCGCTGCCCCATGTCGGGATCGATGCGCTCGAGCGCGCCGGCCTCGAACTGCATCCGGACGCCCGCGGCGTACGGCGCCTGCAGCGTGAGCGGATAGCCGTCGCGCAGGAAGACGCGCAGCTCGGCACGCGTGAGCGTCGAGAGGTCCTGGTCGCCCAGCAGCTCGGCTCGGGCCCGGATCGTGCCCTCGAGGATCGCGTCGATGAGCTCGGCACGCGAGCCGAAGTGGTAGCTCAGCGAGTAGGTCGACAGCCCGAGCTCGCTCGCGAGGCCGCGGAAGGTCACGGAGCTCAACGTCGAGCCCTGCATCGCCTGCTGGATCTCGCCCAGCAGTCGCGGTCGGATCGTCGGATCCTGCGGTCGCCCCATCGTTCCCTCCTCACCCGTTATGGTAACCGGCGCGGGGTACAGGACGGCTACTTGAGCAGCCTCGACAGCACGCGGTCGGAGAGCGGCGTGCCGCCGGTCTGGCACGTCGCGCAGTACTGGAAGGTCGAGTCGGCGTACTCGACCTGCCTGACCGTGTCGCCGCAGACGGGGCACGCCTCGCCCGTGCGGCCGTGCACCCGCATGTCGGAGCGCTTCTCGGACTTCAGGCTCGATGCCGGCACGCCCGCGCGCGCCGCCACCGCCTGCTGCAGCGTCTCGCGCAGCGCGACGTAGAGACGATGCCGGTCGTCCGCGCCCATCGAGGCGGGATGGAACGGCGACATGCGCGCGACGTGCAGGATCTCGTCGGAGTAGGCGTTGCCGATGCCCGCGATGCGGCGCTGGCTGCGCAGCACGCCCTTGATCTGCGCTCGCCCGGCCTCGTCGAGCACGGCGCCGAACGCCGCCTCGGTGAAGTCGTCGGCCAGCGGATCGGGGCCGAGGGTCGCGATGTCGTGCACGTCGGTCGGCTCGCGCACGACGTGGATGGCGAGGCCCTTCTTCGTGCCCGCCTCGGTGAGGTCGAAGCCGGCGTCGTCGTCGAGCATGAGCTGCGCCGCGAGCGGCCCCTTGCCCATGCGCGGCCGCGTCTTGGGCGCCTCGTCGCGCCACCGCAGCCAGCCGGCGCGGGCGAGGTGGATGCACACGTGCAGGGTCGTCGGCGCGTCGCCGACCGTGGCGACGGCGAGGTCGAGCCACTTGCCGTGCCGCTCGACGCCCGTGATCGCGCCCCCGTCGAGCGCGCGCACGGGCGGATCGAACGTCTTGAGCGCCGAGATCGCGTACGTGTCGAGCCTGCGCACGCGTCGACCCACGAGGCGGCCGCGCAGATCGTCGGCGAGCGCCTGCACCTCGGGCAGCTCCGGCATGCGTGCAGTCTGCCGCGCACCACCGACGAGCGCGACCCCTTCCGTCGGGACGCCTTCGCGCGCAAGGTGGGAGCAGCATCGACGACCGAGGCGGTGCTCGAAGGGATCACGTGGCAGCGCCCGCTCCGACCGTCTGCGCCATCGGCACCGCCGTCCCTCCCGCCCGACTCGCGCAGGACGCCGCCCGCGACCTGCTCGCGCGGCAGCCCGGGCTCACGCGGCTCGGCGCTCGGCTCGTCGGCGCGGCGTTCGACGCATCCGCCATCGACGCGCGGCACGTCGTGCTCGACGAGCTCGTCGATCCGGCCGACTCGCCGTTCCTCGATGCCGCGAGCGGCGACCTGCGCAGCCCGAGCACCGGCGTGCGCAATGCGCGCTACGCCGAGCGGGCGCCCGCGCTCGCGCTCGAGGCCGCGCACGACGCGCTCGCGCAGGGCGGCATGGAGGCCCGCGAGATCACGCACGTCGTCACCGCCTCCTGCACCGGCTTCTTCGCCCCGGGCATCGACCATCTGCTCGTGCGCGACCTCGGCCTGCCCGCGCAGACGCCGAGACTGCACGTGGGCTTCATGGGCTGCTACGCCGCCTTCCCCGCGCTGCGCGCCGCCGACGCCATCTGCCGCGCCGACCCCGACGCCGCCGTGCTCGTCGTGTGCGTCGAGCTGTGCTCGCTGCACCTGCGCTCCTCGAACGACCCCGACACGATCGTCGCCTCGTCGGTGTTCGCCGACGGCGCGGCGGCAGCGCTCGTCACGGCCCGCCCACGGCCGCGAGCGCTGCGGATCGTCGCGCTCGCCTCGACGATCGCGCCGTCGACGGAGGAGGAGATGGCCTGGACCATCGGCGACGAGGGGTTCGAGATGGTGCTGTCGGGTGCCGTGCCGCGGCTCGTGGGTGCGCACGTCGTCGACGCCATCGCCCCGCTCGAGCACGCGCGCTCCGTCGCGTCGTGGCAGGAGCTCGCGGGGTGGGCGGTGCATCCCGGCGGTCGCTCCATCCTCGACACCGTGCAGCGCACCCTGGGGATCGACGATGCCGGCATGGCGCCGTCGCGGCGCGTGCTCGCCGAGCGCGGCAACATGTCGAGCGCGACGGTGCTGCACGTGCTCGCCGCGCAGCTTCGCGACCGCGCCGCCGGCGAGCAGGTGTGCGCGATGGCCTTCGGACCGGGGCTCACGATGGAGACGGCGCTGCTCGAGCTGCAGGTGACGGGATGAGGTCGCTCGCGCACCGCTCGCGCGAGCTCGAGCGCATGGACGACCCGCACGTCGACCCCGCGCTGCTCGAGCGCACGTACCGGCAGTTCGCGTCGGTGAACGCCCTCGTCTCGCGCTGGCGCGCGCTCTACCGCCGACGCATCCGACCCGCGCTGCCGACCGACCGCCCTGCGACCGTGCTCGACGTCGGGTCGGGCGGCGGCGACGTCGCGCGGAACCTCGCCGACTGGATGCGACGCGACGGCATCGACGCGCAGGTGACGGGCGTCGATCCCGACGAGCGGGCGCACGCGTTCGCGACGGCGCGTCCCGCTGACGGCGTGCGATTCGAGCGCGCATCGAGCGCCGACCTCGTCGCCCAGGATCGCCGCTTCGACGTCGCCGTCTCGAACCACGTGCTGCACCACCTCGACGACCGCGCGCTCGCCGAGGTGCTCGCCGACAGCGAGGCGCTGACCGACCGGCTCGCGATCCATGCCGACCTCGAGCGCGCACGCGTGCCGCTCGTCGCGTTCGGCATCGCCACGTGGCCCCTGCGACGCGGGTCGCTGCTGCACGACGACGGCACCGCGTCCATCCGCCGCAGCCATCGCGCCGACGAGCTGCGTGCGCTCGCCCCCGAGCCGTGGCGCGTCGAGCGTCTGCTGCCGTACCGGCTGCTGCTCGTGCTCGACCGCGGGGACCGCGGATGAGGGCGTCGCGCCGCCTCGCGACGGGGGCTCTCGCCGTCTACGCGACGACCGCCTGCATGGGCGTGGGCCTCGCGACCGGCGCGTGGCGCAACGAGCGCCACCGCTGGGTGCACCACGTCGGCTTCATCGGCGCGACGACGCTCGTCGTCGCCACCGTCGTCGTCGGCCTCGTCGACGCGCCCCGCCGAGCCGGCCGCATCGCGCCCGCGCTGCTGCCCCTCGCGACGCTGCCGCGCATCCCGACCCGATCCGGGCGGCATCCGCTCGTCGCCCTCACGGCAGCGCCGTGGCTCGTCGCCGCAGCCCTGCCCCTCGACAAGGAGTGATCCATGGAGCTCTTCGACGCCATCCGCCGCCGGCGCACGACCAACGGCGCCTTCCTGCCCGATCCGGTGCGCGAGGAGCATCAGCGCCTGCTCATCGAGATGGCGGGGCGTGCGCCGTCGCAGCTCAACAGCCAGCCGTGGCGCTTCGTCATCACCGAGCAGCGCGACACGATCGAGCAGGTCGCCGCGATCAGCGGCGGCAGCATGACGGAGGCGATGGCGACCGGATCGTTCTTCGAGCGCTACCGGCGCTACTTCCGGTTCTCGAGGAAGGAGATGGAGGAGCGCCGCGACGGGATGCTGTTCGATCGCCTGCCCGCACCGCTGCGGCCGTTCACCGGGCAGGCGATGACGCCGCGCGGACAGCGGCTCATGAACACGCTCAAGGTGCCGCAGACGCTCGGCGAGGAGAACCGCAGGCTCGTCGCCGGCTCGCCCATGCTGCTGGGCGTCATGCTCGATCGCGCCGAGCACCGGCCGGGAGAGCTGTCGTCGTTCTACTCCCTGTTCAGCATGGGCGCGGCGATGGAGAACCTCTGGCTCTCCACCGTCGAGCTGGGTCTCGGCATCCAGTTCGTGTCGTTCCCCATGGAGGTGCCGGGCCAGTGGGAGCGGATCGTCGAGCTGTTCCGCGTGCCCGACGACCTCGAGCTCATGGCCGTCTACCGCATCGGCTACGTGCCCGACGAGGCACGGCGTCCCCGCATCGACTGGTCGAGCTCCGAGCGCAAGCGACCCTCGCAGGTCGTCTTCCGCGACACGTGCGAGACGCCGCAGCTCGGATGGGACGACGCGCCGGGCGACGCCGCGCGCGCCTAGGCTCGCAGCATGATCGCCGTGCACCTGCGCTACACCGACGCCCCCGGCCGCCTCGAGCTGCGCCCCCGCCACCGCGAGCTGCTCGAGGAGCTCGTCGCCGAGGGCGTGCTGCTGGCAGCAGGCCCCTACGAGCACGGCGAGGGCGCCCTGCTGCTGTTCTCCGCCGATCGCGAGCGCGTGCAGCAGGCGATCGACGCCGACGCCTACATGACGCACCCCGGCGTCGTCATCACGGCGATCGAGGAGTGGAACCCCGGCATCGGCGGCGTCCGCGCCCTCTGAGGAAGGAATGGAGGTCTTCGGCCACGTGTGAGGTCGAACGTGGCCGAGAACCTCGATTCCTTGGGCGGTAGGTTGAGCGGCATGCGCGTGCTCGACGACCTGGCCTCCGTCCGCCCGTTCACCGAGGAGCTGTACCGGCACCTCCACGCGCACCCCGAGCTCTCGGACCGTGAGCACGAGACCGCTGCGCGCATGGCCGACGAGCTGCGCGCCACCGGCATCGACGAGGTGCACGAGGGCGTCGGCGCCTCGACGGGCGTCGTGGGCATCCTGCGCAACGGCGACGGCCCCACGATCCTCGTGCGCGCCGACATGGACGGCCTGCCCGTCGTCGAGGACGACATCGTCGACTACCGCTCGACGCAGACCGCCGAGGTCGACGGCGGCATCGTGGGCGTCATGCACGCGTGCGGCCACGACGTGCACATGGCGACGCTGCAGGGCTCCGTGCGCCTGCTCGCCGCGCACCGCGAGGCCTGGAGCGGCACCCTCGTCGTCGTCTTCCAGCCCGCCGAGGAGACCGTCGCCGGCGCTCGCAGCATGACGGATGCGCTGCGCGCGCTCGTGCCGTCGATCGACGCCGCGCTGGGCCAGCACGTCGCGCCCTACCCGGCGTCGCAGGTGCGCCTGTCCGCCGGTCCGATCATGGCCGCGGTCGACGAGCTCATCGTCACGGTGCACGGTCGTGGCGGCCACGGCTCGCAGCCCGAGACGACCATCGACCCCGTCGTCATCGCGGCGTCGATCGTGCTGCGGCTGCAGACGATCGTGAGCCGCGAGGTGCCGTCGTCGCAGCAGGCCGTCCTCACGGTCGGCACGATCCACGCGGGCACGAAGTCGAACATCATCCCCGAGTCCGCCCGCCTCGGCCTCAGCATCCGCACGTACGACGAGGCGCTGCGCACGCAGATCCACGCCGCCGTCGAGCGCATCGTGCAGGCGGAGTGCCAGGCCGCGGGCACGGCGCGTCCGGCGACGATCGAGCACACGCTGTGGGCGCCCGTCACCGACAACGACCCCGGCGTCGTCGCGACCCTGCAGCCCGCGTTCGACGCCGAGTTCGGCGGCGACGTCGTGCCGATGGAGCGGCTGTCGGGCTCGGAGGACTTCTCGGAGCTCGCCGCCGCGTACGGCGCGCCCTACTGCTTCTGGTTCACCGGCGGCATCGACGATGCGCGGCATGCCGCTGCGGTCGAGGCCGGCACGGTGCTCACCGACATCCCCACGAACCACTCCCCGGCGTTCGTGCCCGTGCTGCAGCCGACGCTCGACACCGCGGTGCGCGCCATGACGACCGCGGTGCTCGCGCACCTCGGTCGCTGACGCGTCGGCGGGCGACGCGGATCAGGATGCGTCGGGCTGCTCGACCGGCGTGAGCCGGAAGATGGGGAACACGCGGCCCTCGGCCGTCGCCTCGTAGCCGGCGAACGACGGGCCGGCCTGCTTGAACGTCTCCCAGACGCGGTCGCGCTCTGCCCCCTCGAGCTCGGTGACCGCGACGCGCACCACGCGGATCGGCTCGCCCAGGTCGCCTGCGACCTCGAGGTCGATCTCGTCGGCGCGGCGCAGCCCGAACGTCCACGCCGGATGCCTCGGCGAGCCCGCGGCGCTCGCCACCACATGCCAGCCACCGTGCTCCTCGAGCGCCATGAGCGGCGTGAGGGCGATGGTGCCATCCTTCTTGGGGATGTGCAGCAGGCCGAGCGAGCGGCCGAAGTCCACCGGCGCGTGCACCTCGCCCTCGCCGGTGCGGAACGCGTCGATGATCATGTCGTTGAAGGCCATGGTGTGGGCAACGCCGGGCGCGGTCCGCGTGTTCCTGCAGAGACCGATCCGTGAGGTGCGAGCGCAGCGAGCCTCGAAGGGATCCGAACCGAGGTCATCGGCAGGGAACCCTTCGAGGCTCGCCCTTCGGGCTCGCACCTCAGGGAGCGAGTGGTGCACGTCCTCGGGAGGACGGCGAGCTACGCCGTCGCCACGTGCGCCGTCGCGACGCGGCGCAGCAGCGGCCGCGTCACGAGCAGACCCACCCCGACGATCACGACGCCCGTCACCACGACGCCGGCGGTGATGAGCACCGTCACGGGCTCGAACAGCAGCGCCATGCCCAGCAGCGGCACCACGAGCACGCTTGCGGCGATCGCCGAGACGGCGACGACGAGCAGCAGCGGCGACAGCACCGCCCAGCGGCGGGCGGCATCCATCGTCGACACGTCCATGCCGCCGTGGTGCAGCGCGCGCGACAGCGCGCGGCCGTCGAGGATGGACGCCGCCTGCTGCAGCCCCACCGTGCACGCGACCGTGAGGAACGATCCGACGATCGTGATGATCAGGCCGGTGCGGATGTCGGCGGCGAGGGTCATCTCGCCCCCGGCGTCGGCGCTGCCGAGCAGCGCCGAGCCGACGCCGGCGATGACGCCGACGAACGTCACGAGCGCGACGCCGCCCACCTGCCGCCAGGCCGCCTTGGGCGACTCGAGCACCGTGCGCGCCGCGATGAGGCGGACGGGGCTCGACGCGCGACGCGCCTGGATGCGCGCCTGCACGCCCAGCAGCCACGGTCCCAGCAGGTTGAGCACGAGCATGGCGATGCCGAACCCGACGCCCAGCACGGCGACCATCGCGACCACGCCGAGGGCCGCTCCGATGCTCGCGAACGACGAGAACGCGCCTGCGACGATCGCCATGGCGGCGACGGCGAGCACGATGACGATCCAGTGCACGCGAGCCGGTGTCTCGCGGCGGGCGACGCCGAGCGGCGTCACCATGACGCGCCGCATCGACAGCAGCGCGCTCGAGGCGGCGAGCAGCGTGACGGCTGCGGCCAGGCCGATGGACCACGTCGCCGGCAGCAGCGCGCTGGCACCCAGCGGCTCGCCCGCGAACGGGATGAGGCCGATGAGCGGGCTCGTCGCCGCGGCACCGGCGACGCCGAGGATGGCGCCGACGAGCGCGAGCGCCGTCGCCTCGGCCACCGCGAGCGCCAGCACGGTGCCGCTCGTCGCACCCAGCAGCCGCAGCGCTGCGAGGCGGTCGTCGCGGCGGCGGGCCGACAGCCGTGCCGCCGAGCCGCCGAGCGAGACGAGCGGCACGGCGAGCAGCGCCAGGGCGACGACGGCGAGCAGCTGGTAGAGCGCGGCGTCGGGCGTCGTCCACGTGAAGAACGCGCGCGCACCGCCCACCACGATGCCGAGCAGCCACGTCACGATGCCGAACGCGATCATCGGCAGCGCGAGCACCGCGGCGCCCTGCGTCGACGGGCGCAGCATGAGCGGGGCGAGACGCAGGGCGCTCATGCGCGCACCTGCCACTGCTGCTCGGTGGTGAGCGGCACGCGCGGTGCGGCCGGGGTGCCGTACGCGGGATGCGGCGCGGCCACGGCCGTGCCGGGCGCGGGCGGCGCCAGCGTGCCGGCCGGCTGCGGCGACGCGGCGGGTGCGCCGGCAGCCCCGGCGCCCGCATCCACGAGCAGTCCGTCGCGCATCCGCACGACGCGGCTGCAGCGTGCGGCGACCTGCTCGTCGTGCGTCACGAGCACGAGCGTACGGCCGCGACCGACGGTCGCCGACAGCAGCGCCGACATGACCTCGGCGCTCGTGACCGAGTCGAGCGCGCCGGTGGGCTCGTCGGCGAAGACGATGGATGCGCCCGTCACCTGGGCACGGGCGATGGCGACGCGCTGTGCCTGGCCGCCCGAGAGCTGGCCGATGCGGCGATCCTCCATGCCCGCGAGGCCGAGGGAGCCCAGCCACATCGCGGCCTCCTGGATCGCCGACGCCCGGGGAGCGCCGACGAGCATGAGCGCGAGCGCCACGTTCTCGACGGCCGTGAGCTCGGGCACGAGCATGCCCTCCTGGAACACGAAGCCGAAGCGCTCGCGCCGCAGCCTCGTGCGCTCGGCATCCGACAGCCGTGCCACGTCGACGACGCCCATGGGCGTCGCGAGGTGCACGGCGCCCACGTCGGGCGTCACGATGCCCGCGAGGGCGTGGAGGAGCGTCGTCTTGCCGGAGCCCGACGCGCCCATGATCGCGACGGCCTCGCCGGGCGCGATGTCGATGTCGACGCCCGCGAGGGCTGTCGTCGGTCCATAGGTCTTGCGGAGTCCCCGCGCACTGATCGCCTGCATGTTGCAAGCCTCGCCGCGAGGCCCTGACGGCCGCGTCGGGCGTGCGGACGATCCCCGCCCGCGCCCCTCATCCGCGCGGATGAGGGACGTGGGCCCGCGGGACTAGTCCTTCGCCGTGAGGCGGATGAGGCGGGCCTGGCCCTCCTCGCGCATCTGCGCGAGCTCCTGATGCGCCGTGACGAAGTCGGTGAACGAGCGGTACCCGAGGGTCTTCTCGTTGAACGACGGATCCATGCGCTTCATCTGCGCCTTCACGACGTTGGCATGCAGCCACTCGTCGTCGTCCTTCGCGTGGCTCACGCGCATGGCGCGCTCGAGCAGCGCCGCGGCCGCCTCCTCGGCGTCGCCGATCGGGTCGGCACCGTCCTCGTCGTCGTCCTCGTCGATGTCGACGATCTCGCGCTCGACGGGCTTGGACGCCGCAGGCGCCTTCGTCTCGGTCGCGGGGATCTCGACGGCGGGCGACTCGGTCGACGACTCCTCGGCCCTGGGCCGACGGCGCCGGCCGTTCGACCTCGGCTGCTCGGGCTCGGCCGACGGCTCGGTCGACGGCTCGGCCGCCACCTGCTCCTGCGCCGCCGTGGGCTTCGAGCCCTTCGGCGGGATGTCGGGACGCTCGACGCCCGGCAGCGCGTCGTAGTCGGCGAACTCGTCGCACGCGGCGGCGAGCGACTTCGACGTCGAGCCGGCCACGCCGATGCCGACGACGAAGCGGCCGAGGCGCTTGGCCTTCTGCGCGAGCGCGATGTAGTCGGAGTCGCCCGCCACGATCACGACGTGCGTGATGTCGGGCAGGCGGAAGAGATCCTCCATCACGTCGACCGCGAGGCGGATGTCGGCGCCGTTCTTGATGCCGCGCGTCGTCGGGAAGAGCTGCACGAGGTCGACGGCGCGGGCGAGCAGCTGCTGCCGGTAGCCGGCGTTCACGGCGACCGACCAGTCGGCGTACGCCTTCGAGATCACCGGCGTGCCGAACGACGCGGCGTAGTCGAGGATCGCGCCCACGTCGACCGTCGCCTGCTCGACGCGCGTCGCGACCGCATCCGTCGACCCGCGCTGCACCGACTTCACGCGCTGCTGGTGGAACGTGCCCCTGCCGTGCAGCTGGTCGTAGCGCGAGATGACGATGTTGTCGAAGTCGATGTAGACGGCGACGCGGGAGTCGGCCGGATCGATCATGGTGCCCCTTTCGGCGGCTTCCAGTCTGGCACCGGTCCCCCGCCGGTCGTCGCCGAGTCGCCGTGCGTCGCCCTACCCGCCCGCCTTCAGGCGGGCGGGAGTAGCATCCGCATCGAGCCGCCGCGCACCCGGCGGCCGTCTCGACGTCGCCGCGTGGCGACGAGCGCATGAGGAGACTCGACGTGAGCAGCACGACCCCCGCAGGCTGGTACCCCGACCCCGAGCGCGAGGGCGCGACCCGCTGGTGGGACGGCGCCCAGTGGGCCCCGTCCCAGGACCCCGCGGCGACCGACGACCGCTTCAAGCCCAAGGACGACGCGGATGCGGGCGCCGGGACCGGCGAGACCGGCGCTGCCGCGACGGATGCGGAGCCGTCGTGGTCACCCGAGCCGTACGCGGGTCCCGGCTCGGCCTGGGACGGCCAGGATGCCGCCGCGTCGTCGACGTCGTCGTGGAACCCCACGCCCGCCTCGACCCCGCAGCCCTCGGCATCCGCTCCGTCCTGGCAGCAGCAGGAGCCGCCGTCGTGGCAGCCGCAGCAGTCGGCACCCGCGTGGGGACAGGGCCAGCAGGCGGCAGCGCCCGCGTACGGCGCACCGCAGGACTTCAGCCAGCCCGGCGCGCAGCAGTGGAACTCGTACGGCACGCCGCCGAAGAAGAGCCGCACGGGCCTGTTCGTCGGCATCGGTGCCGGCGTGCTCGTGCTGCTGCTCCTGCTCGTCGGCGGCGGCATCTGGGCGGTGTCGAGCTTCATCGGCGGCGCGAGCCAGGTGCAGACGCAGGGCGGCGGATCCGGTGGCGGCGGCACCGGTGGCGCGCAGGGCCCCGGCACGTGGCAGGTGGAGGTCGGCGCCGGCGGCGGGGAATCGGTCACCGAGTTCGAGATCACGACGGCCGGGAACTACGAGATCAGCGTCGTCGCCCTGAACGACGGCGATCCGCGGATCACTGTGTCAGGCAACGGTCAGACGTGGGAGGACGACGACAGCGGCGAGGGCACCGACTCGCTGCTCACTGCGTCGCTGTCGCCGGGCACGTACACGATCGCCGTCGAGGAGTACTTCGACGACGCGCTCGTCGCGAGCATCACGGTCACGCAGCGCTGAGGCCATCCTCGGGCGGTCCAGCGACACGCCCGAGGGGGTCGGCGCAGGGTTGCATCGTGCGTCGATCCTCGGCATCGTGGCCTGCTCGCGATCCGAGAGGAGCACCATGCTCACCCTGACCGAGACCGCCCAGACCGTCATCACCGGCATCGTCGGCCAGTCCGAGGCAGCCGAGACCGGAGGCCTCCGCATCAGCGGCGCCGAGGGAGACCAGCTGAACGTGGGCGTCGCGCCCGCCCCCGCCGAGGGCGACCAGGTGCTCGACGCATCCGGTGCCCGCGTCTTCCTCGACGACACGGCCACGTCCGCCCTCGCCGACAAGGTGCTCGACGCAGCACCCGACGACCAGGGCCGCGTGACGTTCACGATCGCGCAGCAGGCCTGACGCGATCCCTCCGCTCGAACGGGGCGCCGACTTTCCGGGTCGGCGCCCCGTTCGCATGCGCGGCGCGGATGCGCACCCCCTGTCGCGCGGTCGCGACGCGCGGCAGCATGGAGGCATGCTGACGATCCCCACCGTGCCCCTCGCCGACGGCACCGCCTTCCCCGAGCTCGGCTTCGGCACCTACAAGCTCGACGGCGACGACGGCGTCGCAGCCATCCGCTCGGCGATCGACGTCGGCTACCGCCTGCTCGACACGGCCGTGAACTACGGCAACGAGGAGGAGGTGGGCCGCGCGATGCGCGAGAGCGGCGTGCCGCGCGACGAGCTGCTCGTGACGTCGAAGGTGCCCGGTCGCGACCACGGCTACGACGAGACGCGCCGCAGCGTCGACGGCTCGCTCGAGCGGCTCGGCCTCGACCGCATCGACCTGCATCTCATCCACTGGCCGAACCCGTCGGTCGACCGCTACGTCGACACGTTCCGTGCGCTCGTGGCGCTGCGCGACGAGGGCGTGCTCGGCTCGGTGGGCGTGTCGAACTTCACCGAGGAGATGCTGCTGCGCGTCGCCGACGCCACCGGCGTCATGCCCGCGGTGAACCAGGTCGAGCTGCACCCGTACTTCCCGCAGGCGAACCTGCGCGCGTTCCACGCCGAGCACGGCATCCGCACCGAGTCGTGGAGCCCGCTCGCACGCCGCAGCGAGCTGCTCACCGAACGCGTGATCGCCGACGTCGCCGGCACGCACGGCGTCACCCCGACGCAGGCGGTGCTGCGCTGGCACACGCAGCTGGGCTCGACGCCGATCCCCAAGTCGGCGAACGCCGAGCGGCAGCGCGAGAACGCCGACGTCTTCGACGTCACGCTCGACGAGACCGAGCTGCGCGCCATCTCGTCGCTCGCCCGCGGCCGCCTGTGGGACGGCGACCCGGAGCGGCACGAGGAGCAGTGACCGGCTAGAAGCCGCCGCCCGCGGGCGCGCCACCGATGTCGGCGGGCGCACCGCCCTGGGGCATCGCGGGCGGGCCGCCGCCGAACGACGACGAGTCCTGCGCCATGTCGACGAAGCGCGACAGGTGACCCTGGAACGACACGGCGATCGTCGCCGTCGGACCACCACGGTGCTTGCCGACGATGATGTCGGCCTCGCCGGGGCGGATGTCGGGGGCGTACGCATCCTCGCGGTGCAGCAGGATGACCATGTCGGCGTCCTGCTCGAGCGATCCGGACTCGCGGAGGTCGGAGACGGCGGGCTTCTTGTCGGCGCGCTGCTCGGGGCCACGGTTCAGCTGCGACAGGGCGATGACCGGCACCTGCAGCTCCTTCGCGAGCAGCTTGAGCGACCTGGAGAACTCCGAGACCTCCTGCTGACGCGACTCGACCTTCTTGCCGCTCGTCATGAGCTGCAGGTAGTCCACGACGACCATGCCGAGGCCGATCTGCTGCTTGAGGCGACGGCACTTCGCGCGGATCTCGACGAGCGTGAGGTTGGGGCTGTCGTCGATGTAGAGGGGAGCGTCGTTGATGCGGCCGCGCACCTGCGCGAGGGTCGTCCAGTCGCGCGACTCGATCGTGCCCTTGCGCATCTTGTGATGGTGGATGCTCGACTCGGCCGAGAGCAGCTTCATCGCGATCTCGGACTTCGACATCTCGAGCGAGAAGAAGCACGTGGGCACGTCGGCCTTGATGGCGGCGGCGCGCGAGAAGTCGAGGGCGATCGTCGACTTGCCGAAGCCGGGTCGGGCGGCGACGATGATGAGCTGGCCGGGGTGGAAGCCGTTCGTGAGCTCGTCGAGCTGGCGGAAGCCCGTGGGCACGCCCGTCATCTGGCCGTCGAGGCCCTTCGCCGCCTCGATCTCCTCGATCGCCGAGACCATCGCGACCGACAGGGGCACGTAGTCCTCGGACTGCTGGCCGCCGTTCACGGCGTAGACCTCGGCCTGCGCGTTGTTCACGAGGTCGACGACCTCGCCCTCGGCGTTGTAGCCCATCTGCACGATGCGCGTGCCGGCCTCGACGAGACGGCGCAGCACGGCCTTCTCGGCGACGATCGTCGCGTAGTAGCCGGCGTTCGCGGCGGTGGGCACGACCGACGTGAGCGAGTAGAGGTACTCGATGCCGCCGACGCGCGAGAGGTGGCCGGCCTTCTGGAGCTCGTCGGAGACGGCGATGACGTCGGCGGGCTCGCCGTGCGAGTAGAGCGAGAGGATCGCCTCGTACACGTGCTCGTGCTTCGGCATGTAGAAGTCGGGGCCGCGCACGACCTCGATGCAGTCGGCGATGGCGTCCTTCGACAGCATCATGCCGCCGAGCGCGGACTGCTCGGCGAGCACGTCGTGCGGCGGGGTGCGATCGCGCCGATACTCCTCGGTGCCGAGCTCTGCGACGTTCGTCACTGCGCCTCCCGTTGCCCCACGATCCACACGAACCTCGTCACCATAGGAGCACCCTCCGCGCGTCGCCAAGCCCGGCCTGTTGACGACACGCGGTGCGCCTGTGGATGACGTGTGGACAACTGTGGATGGAACCACCCACAGCACATCCCAGCCTGTGGACAAACCTGTGGGGTCTTTCTGGCGAAAGTGCGACTATCGGTCTCTGACCGGGACTTTCCGTTTCCACAGCGTGCGTGGGGAAATCCACCTCGAGTCGAGGTGGAGACTTGACGTCCCTACGCGTGCACGGGGATGAGGGAGGTCGACAGCAGGGTCCAGATCCACGCGGCGGCCTGCGTCGGCGCGGGCCTGGGGCGCATGTGGAGCCACTGGCCGACGGCCGCGATCGCGGCGCCCGACACCGCCGCGACCTCGAGGTCGACGGGCACGTCGTTCGCGGGCACGGCACCCGACTCGCGGCCGTGCTCGATGCCCTCGCGCACGATGCCGTCGATGCGGTCGCGCATGCGCGCCGTCGCGAGCGCCGACCCGTGCGGGCCGAGCACGCGGCGGAAGAGGGATGCGTTGGCGCTCGCATGCTCGAGGAACACCTCGAGCGTGCGCAGGATCTGCTGCTCGTCGGGTGCGACGGCCCCGCTCGCGAGTCCCGTCGCCATCGACCGCTCGGCGGCCTCGTCGACCGTGGCGTCGATCGCGTCGGCGAGCAGCGTCTCCTTGTCGGCGTAGTGCTGGTAGAAGCTCGAGCGGTGCACGCCGGCGCGGGCCGCGATGTCGGCGACCGAGATCGCGTCGAGCGACTCCTCGCGTGCGAGGGCGAGCAGCGCCTGCTGCAGGCTCTGACGCGTGCGCGCGATCCGCGGGTCCATGCCATGAGTCTGCCATGGCGAATCCGACACGTGTCGCTTTTCCGACAGGTGTCGGTTACGCTCGTCTCGGCCCGACGTCGTGCCGCACGCATCAGCCTCGCCGTCGAAAGGCATCCATGGCACTCCTCCTCGCCCGCCTGGGGCGCTTCGCCGCCCGCCGCGCCTGGGTCGTGATCGTCGCCTGGGCCGTGCTGCTCGGCGGCGGCGTCGCCGCGTTCCTCGCCTTCGGCGGCACCCTCGCCACCAACGTCACGATCCCCGGCACGCAGACGCAGCTCGTCGGCGACGAGATCGCCGAGGAGCTCGGCGGCCAGAGCACGGGCACCGCCAACGTCGTGTTCTCGACCGACGACGGCTCCGCGTTCACCGACGAGCAGCGCACCGGCATCGCCGACCTGCTCGCCCAGATCGGCGAGGTCGACACCGTCGAGACGACCGTCGACCCCTTCGACACGCAGCAGCAGCGCGCCGACCAGGCCGCTCAGCTCGACGCGTCGGCCGCCGAGATCCAGTCCGGTCAGCAGCAGCTCGACGCCGGCCAGGCGCAGCTCGACGCCGGCCAGGCAGAGCTCGACGCGAGCCGCGACCAGCTCGACGCCGCGCTCGCGCAGGCCGCAGGCACCCCGCTCGAGGCCCAGCTGCTCGCGCAGCAGCAGCAGCTCGAGGCCGGCCAGCAGCAGCTCGACGACCAGCAGGCGCAGCTCGACCAGGGTCAGGCCGACCTCGACGCCGGCGCCGCGCAGCTCGAGGCGGGACAGACGCTGCTCGACGCCGCCGACGCGCTGCAGTTCGTCGCAGCCGACGACAGCGCCGCCATCGGCATCATCCAGTTCTCGACCAGCGCCTACGAGGTGCCGGCGGAGGACAAGGCCGCCATCGTCGACACCATCGAGGGCGCCGACATCGACGGCGTCACCGTCGACGCCTCGGCCGAGCTCACCACCAACGTCTCCGACCTCGTCGGCCCCGCCGAGATCATCGGCGTCGTCGTCGCCGCGATCGTGCTCCTCGTCATGCTGCGCGCCCTGCTGCCCGCGATGCTGCCGATCGTCGCGTCGCTCATCGGCATCGGCGTCGGCGTCACCACGGCGCTCGCCCTCTCGGGCGTCGTCGAGATGACCTCGATCACGCCCGTGCTCGGCGTCATGCTGGGCCTCGCGGTCGGCATCGACTACACGCTCTTCATCGTCAACCGGCATCGCACGCAGCTGCGGCGGGGCCTCGACGTGCGCGAGTCGATCGCGCTGGCCAACGGCACCTCCGGCACCGCGGTCGTGTTCGCAGGCTCGACCGTCGTCATCGCGCTGCTCGCGCTCAACGTCACGGGCATCGGCTTCCTCGGCGTCATGGGATCCGTCGGCGCATGGTGCGTCGCCGTGGCGGTGCTCATCGCCGTCTCGCTCACGCCCGCGGCGCTGTCGCTCATCGGCATGAGGGTGCTCACGCGCAAGGAGCGCGCCGCAGCGCAGGCCGCCCAGTCGGCGCCCGTCGCGGCCGAGCACCCGAAGCCCATGCGCTCGGGCCTCGCCGTGCTGCGCGTCGCCCTCGCGATCGCGGCGCTCGCCGTCATCGCCATCCCGGCGCTGTCGATGCGCCTCGGCCTGCCAGACGGCTCGGCCGAGCCGCAGGACTCGACGCAGTACGCCGCCTACCAGACGACCGCCGCGGAGTTCGGCGAGGGCCTCAACGGTCCGCTCGTCGTGTCCGCGCGCCTGGATGCGCCCATGGCCGACGACGAGGTCGTCACGACGCAGGCGGACATCGCCGAGCAGCTGCTCGACGTCGCCGACGTCGAGGCCGTCGCGCCGGTCGGCGTCGGCGAGGACGACGACTTCCTCGTCTTCCAGCTCATGCCCGCCGAGGGTCCCGCGAGCGTCTCGACCGAGCAGCTCGTGCACGCCCTGCGCGACCTCACGCCCATCGGCGGCGTCGAGTCCTACGGCGTCGCCGGCACCGCGAGCGGCAACATCGACCTGTCGGAGACGATCGGCGACGCGCTGCCCACGTACGTGGCCATCGTCATCGGGCTGTCGTTCCTCATCCTGCTCGTCGTGTTCCGCTCGATCCTCGTGCCGCTCGTCGCGACCGCCGGCTTCGCGCTGTCGCTCTTCGCAGCGCTGGGCGCCGTCACGGCCGTCTACCAGTGGGGCTGGCTCGGCGACCTCTTCGGCGTGCACGACCCCGGCCCCGTGCTGAGCTTCGCGCCCGTCGTCATCACGGGCGTGCTGTTCGGCCTCGCGATGGACTACCAGCTGTTCCTCGTGTCGGGCATGCGCGAGGCGTTCGTGCACGGCTCGCGAGCGAAGGAGGCCGTCGTGGCGGGTCTGCGCAACGGCGCACCCGTCGTCACGGCGGCGGCGATCATCATGATCTCCGTCTTCGGCGGCTTCGTCTTCTCGCACATGTCGATGGTGCGGCCCTTCGGCTTCGGCCTCGCGATCGGCGTGCTCTTCGACGCGTTCGTCGTGCGCATGGTGCTCATCCCCGCCGCGATGCACCTGCTGGGTCGCTCGGCCTGGTGGATCCCCCGCTGGCTCGACCGCATCCTGCCGAACGTCGACGTGGAGGGCTCGAGCCTCGAGCGCGACGCCGGCCGGCAGGCGCACCCGACGACCGCGGAGCTCGCGGCGCAGGAGGTGCGCTCGGCCCCGACCAAGGGCTGACCCCTGCCAGCACGAAGGGCCCCGACCGCTCGGTCGGGGCCCTTCGTCGTGTCTGGGCCGTCTGCGTCTCCGCAGGCGGCGCCGCGGGACAGGGACGGGTCAGCGGGCGAGCAGCCGCTCGATCGCGTGCACGACGCCGTGCTCGGCGTTCGAGCGAGCCGTGTGGCGGGCGCGCTCGCGCACCGTCGGGTGCGCGTTCGCCATCGCGAACGAGTGCTCGGCGGCATCCATCATCTGCAGGTCGTTGAGGTAGTCGCCGAAGACCGCCGTCTGCGCGGGGGTCACGCCGAGGCGCTCCTGCAGCGCGCGCACCGCGACGCCCTTGTCGATCGAGCGGGACATGATGTCGACCCAGCGCTCGCTCGACACGACGATCTGGTGCGTCGCGCCGAAGGCGGCGAGGCCGGCCGCGACGGCAGCGGCGTCGTGGAAGTCGAGGACGGCGAGCTTGAGGATGTCGTCGTCATGCGCGAGCAGGTCGTCGACGACCTCGATCGCCGCGAAGTACTGGCCGGCGGCCTCGAGGAACCGCTCGTCGGAGCGCTCGACGACGGCGCCGCGCTTGCCGCACACGACGATGCCGAGGTCGGCGCCGTCGGCGGCGAGCTGCCGCAGCGTGCGCACGATGGCCGCAGCACCATCCCGCTCGATCGTCACCGACGACAGCTCCTCGCCGTCCTGCATGACGATCGAGCCGTTCTCGGCGATGACGCACATGCCGTCGATGGCCTGCTCGAACAGGCGGTGCAGCGCCGCGTACTGGCGACCGCTCGCGGGCGCGAAGACGATGCCGCGCTCGCGCAGCCGGTCGAGCTGCCCCCACAGCCGCTCGGGCACGGCGCCGTGCTCGTCGAGCAGCGTGCCGTCCATGTCGCTCACGATGAGCCGGATGTCGGCGTCGTCGAACGGGTGGACGGTGGGGATGGACGCGGTGGTCGTCACGGAGGTGCTCCTGGATGCGGTCGATGGGCGCGTGGCCCGCGGATGCGCATGCACCGTTGCAGCGGCGAGGTCTGCATCCATGGTCCCACGGCACGCGCGACCGTGGGCTGCGGGGCCGCTGCCCCGCAGCCCGCACGCCGTCAGGCGGCGCCGAGCAGCTGCGCGTACCGCGCGGTCGGCTCGAGCGCGAGGCTCGCCTTCGCCGCCTTGGCGGGCTCGTCGGCGAGCACCTCGACGTCGCCGTGCTCGAGGCCGTCGAGCGCAGCCGTCACGACCTGCGCGACCGTGATCTTGGGGGCGTCGTACGCGGCGGTCATGTCGGTGTCGACGAGGCCCATGTGCAGGCCGGTCACGAGCGTGCCCTGCTCGGCGAGCTCGAGGCGCAGGCCGTCGGTGATGCTCCACGCGGCGGCCTTCGAGGCCCCGTAGGTCGTCGCGCCGGGGAACGACGCCCACGACGAGGCCGAGAGCACGTTGAGCACGGCGCCGCCGCCGGCCGCGGCGAGCGTGGGCGCGAACGCACGGGCCATGCGCAGCGGGCCGAAGGCGTTGGTCTCGAACTCACGGCGGATGCCGTCGAGGTCGCCCGTGACGAGTGGGATGGCCGACGAGATGCCGGCGTTGCTGACGACGATCGTCGCGTCGGTCGCGAGTGCGGCGACCGCCTCGACGTCGGCGGCGCTCGTGACGTCGAGGGTCACGGGCACGACGCGCGGGTCGTCGATCGCGATGGTCGACGCGTCGCGAGCGCCGGCGTAGACCTTGGTGGCGCCGCGCTCGAGCAGCTGACGGACGAACTCTGCGCCGATGCCCCGGTTGGCTCCGGTGACGACGGCGACGGACTCTCGGATCTGCACGGTGGACCTTTCTGTAGCGTTCGTTAGGAAACGATCGTGGGCGACGCTAGCACATTGCGTAGCGAGCGCTATAGAATGGGTGGCATGGCAGGCAGACCCCGCGGATTCGACCGCGACGACGCGCTCGACACCGCCATGCGTCGCTTCTGGCGCGACGGCTACGACGAGACGACCGTCGCGACGCTGACGCGCGACATCGGCATCTCGGCGCCGAGCCTCTACGCGGCGTTCGGCGACAAGGACCGCCTCTTCGACGCTGCCTCCGCCTGCTACGCCGACGCCGCCACCGCGACGCTCGAGCAGTACCTCGACCAGCCGTCGACGGCCGACGCCATCGCCGACATCGTGCGCGGCAGCGCCGCCGGCTACACCGACCCGACGACGCCGGAGGGCTGCTTCGTGCTCAGCGAGCCACGCCTCGCCGAGCGTCGCCGCGACATGGCCGAGCGCATCGCCCGCCGGATCGCGCGCGGCGTCGCCGAGGGCGACGTGCCCGCCGGCGTCGACCCCGCGGCGGCCGCCGACCTCGTCGTCGCCGTGCTCGGCGGCATGTCGACCCGCGCCCGCGACGGCGGCTCCGCCGACGAGGTCGCGGCGATCGGCGAGCTCACGCTCGCCGCACTCCCCCTGCGCGCCTGAACGACGCACGGCGACGCACGCCATCCGCATCCGCAGGTCGGGGTGCGATGCTGGATGCCATGGCACGGGACAGCGGGGCGACGGCGCTCGAGGGCGTGCGCGCCCTCGCCCATGCGCTCGCCCCCGGCGAGCTGCTGCCCGCCGAGCGCGCGCTGGCGTCGCAGCTGGGCGTCGCGCGCATGACGGTGCGCGCCGCGATCGACGTGCTCGAGCGCGAGGGCCT
This sequence comes from Agrococcus jejuensis, assembly GCF_007679035.1. Lineage (GTDB taxonomy): Bacteria > Actinomycetota > Actinomycetes > Actinomycetales > Microbacteriaceae > Agrococcus > Agrococcus jejuensis_A. Next base: position 744,024 of record NZ_VEFR01000002.1, read on the forward strand.
CGTGCGCACGCGCCGCGGCGTCGGCACCGAGCGGCTGGCGCCGCCCGTGTCGCTGCAGGTGCGGCTGCGCTCGTTCGCGAGCGCCGTGCGCGAGCACGGCATGCGGCCCGAGACGCGCGTGCTGTCGTACGTGCGCAGCACCGAGCGGCCGACGGAGGTGTCGGCGCACCTGCGGCTCGACGACGACGCCGAGACCGTGCATCTGCGCAGGCTGCGCCTCGGCGACGACCGCCCCTTGGCGCTCGAGGACGCGTGGCTGCCGGTGGCGCTCGTGCCGCAGCTCGATCGCGAGGCGGCCGAGGGCAGCCTCTACGAGCTGCTCGAGCGTCTCGACCTGCTGCCGACGGAGGGCGTGGAGGTCGTGACGGCGGCGCTGCCGAGCCCCGAGGAGATCGCGGTGCTCGAGATCGCGCCGACGTATCCCGTGCTGCGGCTGTCGCGCACGGCCGTGTCCGACGGCGTGCCCGTGGAGTACTCGCGCGTGACGTTCCCGGCCGACCGGTACGAACTCACGTTCCCGCTCGCCGAGCGCCTCTCGCTGCCGCTCGGCTGACGCGGGTCCGCGCGAGCGTCAGTCGACGCGGTGCGCGACGCGGTCGCACAGCGCGACCCACTCGCCCTCTGGCCGGAACTCCCAGTGGTGCGTCTGCGTGCGGCCGTCGTCGGTGAAGGCGATCGTCGCGCGCTCCTGCTCGCCGGTGAACGTCCACACGTCGCCGTCGACCGTGACGAGGTACTCGCGGTGGAAGCCGTGGTTCTCGACGCTCCACGAGAAGTACGTCTCGCGCTCCCGATCCCACCCGAGGAACGACAGGGTGTCGAACGGGCCGTTGGCGCGCTCGTCCTGCACGACGAACCGATCGCCCGTGTGCCACCGGGCGGAATGGACGCTGCGCCACGGGGATCCCTGCCGGTCGGCGCCGTACGCCGTGCCCTCCGCCCACCAGTCGCCGATGAATGCCTGCAGCCGCTCGTGCTCGTTCGTCATGCCGACACGGTCCGCCGAGCGCGCGGCGGAGGCAAGGGGTTGTCCGACTGTCGCGTCGGTGGTCTAGACCAGCGCACGGATCGCGGGTAGAGTCCCCCCAATCCCTCTCCCCTTGCACATGGAGTCGCACCATGAAGTTCTTCCAGAGGCTGGGCAAGTCGCTCATGCTGCCCATCGCGGTGCTGCCCGTCGCAGCGATCCTGTCCGGCGTCGGCTACTGGATCTCGACCGCCGCCGGCGAGGCCAACGTTGTCTCGTCGTTCTTCGCGGCCGCCGGTGGCGCGCTGCTGAACAACCTGCCGCTGCTCTTCGCCGTCGGCGTCGCCTTCGGCATGGCGTCGAAGTCCGACGGCACCGCCGCCCTCGCAGGTCTCGTCTCGTACCTCACCATCACGACGCTGCTGTCGCCCGAGACGGTCGCCGGCCTCACGGGCACTGCCGAGGTCGCCGACGTGAACCCGGCGTTCAGCAACATCGCGAACGCATTCATCGGCATCCTCGCCGGACTCATCGGCGCCCTCTGCTTCGACCGGTTCAAGGACGTGCAGCTGCCCACTGCGCTGTCGTTCTTCTCGGGCAAGCGCTCCGTCGCCATCGTGACCGCCGGCGCCTCGCTCGTGGTGTCGCTCGTGCTGTTCTTCGTCTGGCCGGTCGTCTACGGCGGCCTCGTCGGCTTCGGCGAGCTGCTGCTCGGCCTCGGCCCGATCGGCGCCGGCATCTACGGCTTCTTCAACCGCCTGCTCATCCCCACGGGCCTCCACCACGCACTGAACTCGGTGTTCTGGTTCGACGTCGCCGGCATCAACGACCTCGGCAACTTCCTCAACAACACCGGCACCTACGGCGTCACGGGCCAGTACATGTCGGGCTTCTTCCCGATCATGATGTTCGGCCTGCCGGGCGCGGCCCTCGCGATGTACCTCACGGCCAAGACCACGCGCCGCAAGGTGACCGCCGGCATCCTCATCTCGGCCGCGTTCGCCTCGTTCTTCGTGGGCGTCACCGAGCCGCTCGAGTTCGCGTTCATGTTCCTCGCGCCGCCGCTGTACGTGCTGCACGCCCTCTTCACGGGCATCTCGATGGCCATCGCCGCAGCCCTGCCGGTGCGCATGGGCTTCGGCTTCTCGGGCGGCTTCATCGACCTCGTGCTCAACTGGGTCAACCCGATGGCGCAGAACCCGTGGATCCTGCTGCTCATGGGCGTCGCGTGGTTCCTCATCTACTTCGTCGCCTTCTACTTCATCATCAAGCGCTTCGACCTCAAGACCCCCGGCCGCGAGGACGAGGAGATCGGCGTCGAGGGCGCGACGGGCAAGTCGAAGTTCGTGGCGCAGGCCTCGGCGATCCTCGACGGGCTGGGCGGCAAGGGCAACGTGCTCGAGCTCGACAACTGCGCGACGCGCCTCCGCATGGAGATCGCCGACGTGTCGAAGGTCGACGACGCCGCCATCCGCCGTGCGGGCGCAGCAGGCGTCATGAAGCCCGGCGGCCGCTCGGTGCAGGTCATCTACGGCCTCGAGGTGCAGTTCGTGAAGGATGCGATGGAGGACCTCATCGCCGGCCGCGTCGCCCCGCCGTCGGATGCGGAGGTCGCGGCCGTCGTCGAGACCTCCGCACCCGCCGCGGGTGGCGTCGCGACCGCGACCGTCGTCACGGTGCGCCAGCCCGTCGAGGGCCGCATCGTGCCGCTGACCGAGGTGCCGGATGCGACCTTCGCCGAGGGCATCATGGGCCCCGGCGTCGCGATCGAGCCCACCGGGTCCGTCGTCGTCGCCCCGGCGGACGGCAGCGTCGCCCACGTGTTCCCCACGGGCCACGCGGTCGCGATGGTGCTCAGCGACGGCACCGAGCTGCTCGTGCACGTCGGCATCGACACCGTCGAGATGCAGGGCGACGGCTTCACGACGCTCGTCGCCGTCGGCGACCAGGTCACCGAGGGCACGCCGCTCATCGAGTTCGACCTCGCCAAGATCCGTGCCGCCGGCCACCCGACGGTCACGCCCGTGATCCTGCTGAACGGCGGCGACGCGGAGCTGCGACTGCGGTAGCCGACGTGCGAGGAGGCCCCGCCCACCCGACCCGAAGAGGAAGAGAGAAGAGCATGCGCTCGACCATCGCCCGAATCGATCGAAGGAGGCGGGGCCTTCGCGCATCCGTCGCCGTGCCCATCGTCGCCGCGACCGCCATCGCGCTCGTCGGCTGCACCGATCCCGCCAGCAGCGAGCCCGCTGCCGGCGACGAGCCCACCGTCGAGGAGCTGTTCGACGCCGTCGACAACGCCTCGCCCACCTCGGAGCGCGTGGACGCGCTCACCGACATCGCGATGCACTACTACTGGAACGGCGGCGACCTCACGCAGGTCGAGGAGGACTTCTTCCAGGGCGTCACGCTGCACGGCGACTACGACGTCGTGGCCGAGGCGATGGCCCAGGCCGTCGAGATCGACCCGTACGACCTCGACCTGCGCTACGGCCTCGCCTCGGCGCAGCTGCTGCAGGACGACGTGGAGGCGTCGCTCGAGACCCTCGACGGCATCCTCGCGATCGAGCCGGACGCGTACGAGGCGCACCTGCGCGCCGCCGCCTACAGCCGCGCATCGGGCGACGAGGCTGCATACGCCGAGCACGTCGCCGAGCTGCAGCGCATCGATGCCGTGCGAGCGGCCGACGACGTCGCCGCGCTCGATGCTGCGGCAGCCGCATCCGATCTCGTGCTGAACGAGGAGGTGCCGACCGGGCTGCCCGAGGAGGGCCACGCGTTCGTGGTGCTCGGCTACGCGCTCGCCGACGACGGCACGATGGAGCAGACGCTGATCGACCGACTCGAGGTGGCGCTCGAGGCCGCCGAGGCCTATCCGGACTCGACGCTCATCGTCTCGGGCGGCGTGCCGCAGGAGGGCGTGACGGAGGCGAGCGCCATGACCGAGTGGCTCGTCGAGCAGGGCGTCGACGAGGACCGCATCGTGCCGGAGGCCCTCGCGACCGACACGATCGAGAACGCGCTGTTCTCGCTGCAGCTCGCCGCCGAGCACGACGTCGACACCGTCACCGTGATCTCGAGCGCCTCGCACATGCGACGCGCGATCACGATCTTCGACGAGGTCGCCGACTCGCTCGGCCCGGCCATGGGCCTCGACGTCACGGGCGACGAGCTCACGAACGTCGTGGCGATGGACTTCGACACGGCAGCGGAGGCGGCCGAGGTCACGCCGCAGGAGCAGCTCGTGATCTACCGCGACCTGCTGCGCGCATCGGGCGTGTGGGCGTTCCCAGGGCTCCAGCGGTGAGGATGCGCTGAGGTCTCGACAAGCAGTCATCCGAATCCTCCCCCGACTGCTGGCGGAGGAGGCCCCGAGCGCAGCGAGGAGCCGTCACGAGACCACGCGACGTGCCCGCTCGACGCGA
>NZ_VEFR01000030.1 GCF_007679035.1 Agrococcus jejuensis
GGGTGGGGGGGGTGAGGAGGTGGGCGGGATGGTGGGTGAGGGGCGTGAGGAGGGGGGGGGGGTAGCGGGGGAGGAGGTGGAAGAGGAGGAGGAGGGAGAGGGTGAAGAGGTTGTTGGTGAGGGGGAAGGGGGCGAGGACGGTGGTGAGGAGGATGATGGGGTAGAGGTAGGCGTAGGGGATGTGCAGCATGTGCGGGAAGACGGGGGTGAGGGGGAGGTTCAGGAGGAGGGTGATGGGGTAGATGTGGAAGAAGGGGAGCACGGCGAGG
>NZ_VEFR01000031.1 GCF_007679035.1 Agrococcus jejuensis
GAGCGGATGGGGGATGCGGTGGGGAAGGAGGGATGGGTGTGATGGAGGAGGTGGTGGAGGTGAAGGGGATGGTGGGGGGATGGAAGTTGGGGGGGGAGTTGGAGGAGGGGTTGGGCGTGGGGAGGTGGTGGGTCTTGGAGGAGAGGGGGTTGTGGGTGGGGGGGTGGGTGTTGTAGTGGTAGGGGGTGGGAGGGGGGATGTAGTGGGTGAGGGGCTGGGGGAGGGTGGGGGAGTGGGGGGGGTTCATGGGGAGGATGGGGATGAGGGGG
>NZ_VEFR01000032.1 GCF_007679035.1 Agrococcus jejuensis
TGCTCGGCGCGCGCCGCGTCGGGGGAGGGGGTGGGAGGGTGGTGGTGGTTGGAGCAGTTCGTGGTGAGGTAGAGGTCGTGGGGCGGGATGGGGGAGGGGGGGATGGGTGGGGGGGAGGAGGGGGTTGAGGAGGGTGGAGTTGGGGGGGGGGTTGGGGGGGATGATGGGGCGGGGGAGGGGGAGGATGCGGGGGATGATGAGGTAGGGGGGGATGGGGGAGAGCGCAGGGGCGGGGGGGGGGGGGGGGGGGGGGGTTGGGGGGGGGGGG
>NZ_VEFR01000033.1 GCF_007679035.1 Agrococcus jejuensis
GGTCGTTGTGCGCGCAAGGAGGATGTTTAGTGGTAGTGGAATTTGGGGGAGTTGGGGGTTGAGAGAGGTGGGAAGTCGTTAGGGGATTGGTGGAGGTGGGAAGTTAGCGGAGAAGGAATTTGGGTAGGTTAGGATGGTTATAGTTAGTACGGGGGTTTAGTGGGGGTTAAATTGAGAGGTTGGGTTGGGGTAACGGCTGGTGTTAAGCTTGCAGGAGGGGGGAGGGGTGAGTTGGTATAAATGGTGTTGGGAGTTGGGAGGGAGGTG
>NZ_VEFR01000034.1 GCF_007679035.1 Agrococcus jejuensis
GGGTCGGCGTCGTGGCTGGAAGGTGGGGTTCTGGTGTGGAGGTGGGGTGGTAGGGGGAGGTGGAGAGGAGAGAGGGAGGTGGGGAGGAGAAGTGGAGGTGGGAAGGGTGAGGGGAGGGAGGAGGGGAGGGTTGATGGGCTCGGCAGCCATGTGGGGGTGGAAGTAGTGGCAGGAGGGGTGGGATGGGGTGGGGGTGGAGGTGGGTGGGGTGGTGGAGGGAGGGGGTCGGCGAACTGGCGGGGGGAGGGGACGGAGGCGGGGTCGGAG
>NZ_VEFR01000035.1 GCF_007679035.1 Agrococcus jejuensis
CGCCCCCGCTCCTCCAACCCTCACACGAACAACCGCAACACGCCGCCTTCCCTTCGGCCACGTTCCCCTGGTACCCTCTTCACCTTCCCATCTCCCGCACAGTCGCCTCGCCAACACCAGCCCCTCGATCCAATCCCGCGAGGGTCCGCTCGACACCGCCCGATCCTTCACAACTCAACACCCTGCACAATCTCAAATCCCAAATTACCTCCTCGCATCTTCGGGTGCGTTGAGATGCCTTTCGACAAGCGAGATTCTCA
>NZ_VEFR01000036.1 GCF_007679035.1 Agrococcus jejuensis
GAGAGGAGGTTGAGGGGGAGCAGGAGGAGGAGGGGGATGAGGGGGGGGATGGAGTGGGGGGGATGGTGGAGGGAGTGGAGGGGGAGATGAGGTGGGAGGTGGGGAGGGGTGTGATGTTGGAGGGGGTGGGGCGGTTGAGGGAGGGGATGGTGGGCGAGTAGCGCGAGTTGAGGAGGAAGGGGAAGGGGAGGGGGAGGAGGCGCTGGGTGGGGAGCGGGTGGATGGAGTGGTGGATGAACGGGGGGTGGTGGAAGAGGA
>NZ_VEFR01000037.1 GCF_007679035.1 Agrococcus jejuensis
GACGAGGTCGCGGATCGCGTCGCGGCAGCCGCGACCGCCACGCGGGAGCGGATCGGCATCGACGCGCCCGTCGTCGTGCACCTCACGAGCGGCGTCCGCTCGTCGATGGCCAAGACCGCCCGCGCGGCATAGACCACACCCCACCGACGCCGGCACCCGCCGACGCCGACCACCGCATCATCGAAGGAGGAGTCATGGGACTCGGAGACAAGATCTCGAACAAGGCCGAGGAGCTGGGCGGCAAGGCCAAGGAGGCC
>NZ_VEFR01000038.1 GCF_007679035.1 Agrococcus jejuensis
GACCAACTGATGGGGGATCGCACGTCTGTCGAGAGCGCTCGCCTTTCAGCTGGTCGAGGAGGCAACGAGCGCAGCGAGGAGCCGTCACGAGACCGCGCGACATGCCCGCTCGACGCGACCATGCGCATGGCTGGGCACGAGCCGCGGTCGCGTGGTCTCGTGACGCGTGCTCGCTGCGCTCGCGCGCTCCTCGACCAACTGATGGGGGATCGCACGTCTGTCGAGAGCGCTCGCCTTTCAGCTGGTCGAGGAGGC
>NZ_VEFR01000039.1 GCF_007679035.1 Agrococcus jejuensis
GTGGGGGGGGTGGGGGAGGGGTTGGGGGGGGGGTGGAGGGTGTGGAGGGGGGGGTGGGAGAGGGGGGAGTTGGAGGACGGGCGGATGGGGGGGTAGAGTAGAGGGTTGGTGTGGTGGGAGGAGTGTGGGATGCGAGTGGGATGAGGAGGAGAGGAAGGAGAGGTGGAGAGGAGGGTATGGGTAAGAAGGAGGGGGTGATGGAGATCGAGGGCTGGGTGATGGAGAAGCTCGTCAAGGGGCTGTTCCGGGTGGGGG
>NZ_VEFR01000003.1 GCF_007679035.1 Agrococcus jejuensis
GCAGGCTGCGAGGGAGAAGGCGAGAGCGCCTGCGGCGAGCACGCCCAGGGTGGTCTTGCCGAGCGTGCTGTTCATGATCTTCATGGCAGTTCCTGTTCTGTGTGGTGCGGGATCGTGTGCTGACACGTGTTCGGAGCGCTCGCCGACATCGGCTTGCGCTCCGTCAGACGCGCGTCGGTGGGGTGTCCTCGATGACGTCGATGCGCTGCGGCACGGCGCCCGCGAGCTCGGCGACGACGTCGACGCGCGGGGCGCCGTGCAGCATCCTCGCGGTGGTGATCGACGTCCCGGGCATTTCGCTAGCCTGTCGAACGATCTGCATCCATGTCCGGCATTGACAGATCCTCGTCCCGTGTGCGGGGTCGAGCATCGTTCGACGCGAGGCGTGCAGGATGGCACGCCGGCCGACGCTCAGTCGACGGCAGGCAAGGCCCGCAGCACCGTCAGCACCTGCTCGGCGGGCATCTCGCACGGCTTGAGGTGGGTGCCGGATGCGGTGCGCCACACGTTGTCGCTCATGCGGCCGGTGCCGCCGAGCTCCTCGCCCTCGATCGTCGACGAGCGGCCGTCGGCGTGGTCGACGCGCGTGAGGCCCCATGCGCGTCCGCCGACGTCGTGCCGACTCCAGCCGAGCGGCACGCGGTCGACGAGCGCGTCGAGGTCGTCGTGGTCCATCCGCTCACGGTACCCACCGGCTGGTCGAGGAGCGCAGGCGCGCAGCGCCTTCGCGTCACGAGACCCGAGCCATCGCTAGCGCGTCTCGCCGCGATGCGGCTCGCAGGGACGGCGGGTCTCGTGACGCGTGCTCGCCTGGCGGCTCGCGCGCTCCTCGACCAGCTGGTGGACAGGGCCGTCCATGAGGCGGCACTCCAGACGACGAGACCCGCCGCACCCGAGGGCGCGGCGGGTCTCGGACGAAGCGGGTCTCAGGCGAACGTGTCGTACAGCGTCGAGCCGTTGCGCTGGCGCAGCTCGTCGAGGCCGATCGTGAAGACGTCCTGCACCTCGATCGAGCCCGTCGTCGAGTCGGTCGCGCCGATGCGCAGCGACGGCACGCCGCGGGCGGCGCACATGCCCTGGAATCGCACGTCGTCCTCGCGCGGCACGGCAACGAGCATCCGCGCGCCCGACTCCGAGAACAGGGCCGCGGTGAGGTCGACGCCGTCGCGCTCGCACAGCTCCTCGAGCCAGATGCGGGCGCCGATGCCGAAGCGCATCGCGCCCTCCGCGAGCGTGACGCCGAGGCCGCCCTCCGACAGGTCGTGCGCGGCGGCGAGGAGGCCGTCGTGCGCGGCAGCCTGCACGAGCGAGGCGACGGCCTGCTCGGCGGCGAGGTCGACGAGCGGCGGGATGCCGCCGAGGTGGTCGTGCACGACGCCGGCCCACGCGGAGCCGTCGAGCTCGTCGCGGGTCGTGCCGAGCAGGTAGAGGTGCAGGCCGTCGTCCTGCCAGCCGGCGGGCACGCGGCGGGCGACGTCGTCGATGACGCCGAGCACGCCGACCACGGGGGTCGGGTGGATCTGCGTCTCGCCCGTCTGGTTGTAGAACGACACGTTGCCGCCGGTCACCGGGATGCCCAGCTCCACGCACGCGTCGGCGAGGCCGTCGACGGCCTCCGCGAACTGCCACATCACGAACGGCACCTCGGGGTTGCCGAAGTTGAGGCAGTCCGAGACGCCCAGCGGCTGCGCACCCGTCGCGGCGACGTTGCGGTACGCCTCGGCGAGCGCGGCCTTCGCACCCTCGCGGGGGTCGAGCTGGCAGTAGCGGCCGTTGGCGTCGACCGAGACGGCGAAGCCGAGGCCGGACTCCTCGTCGATGCGCACCATGCCGGCGTCGTCGGGCATCGACAGCGCCGTGTTGCCGAGCACGTACGAGTCGTACTGCTCGGTGATCCACGACGTGTCGGCGAGGTTCGGGCTGCCTGCGAGCGCGAGCAGCTCCGAGCGCAGGCCCGCGGCCTCCGAGCGCGGCAGGCGCGCGGTCGTGTCGGCGTTGAGGGCGTCGAGCCACTCGGGACGCTCCATCGGCCGGTCGTAGACGGGCGAGTCGATCGCGACGGTGCGCGGGTCGACGTCGACGATCGTCTCGCCGCCGTGCGTGATGACGAGGCGGCCGGTGCCGGTGACCTCGCCGAGCACGCTCGTCTCGACGTCCCACTTCTCGGTGACCGCGAGGAACGCGTCCAGCTTCTCGGGCGTCACGACGGCCATCATGCGCTCCTGCGACTCCGACATGAGGATCTCCTCGGCCGTGAGCGTGGGGTCGCGCAGCAGCACGTGGTCGAGCTCGACCTGCATGCCGCCGTCGCCGTTCGACGCGAGCTCGCTCGTCGCGCACGAGATGCCGGCGGCGCCGAGGTCCTGGATGCCCTCGACGAGGCCGCCCTGGAACAGCTCGAGGCAGCACTCGATGAGCACCTTCTCGGCGAACGGGTCGCCCACCTGCACCGCGGGGCGCTTGGCGGGGCCGTCGGCGTCGAACGAGTCGGAGGCGAGGATGGACGCGCCGCCGATGCCGTCGCCACCGGTGCGGGCGCCGAAGAGCACGACCTTGTTGCCCGCGCCGCGTGCGTTCGCGAGGTGCAGGTCCTCGTGGCGCAGCACGCCGACCGCGAGGGCGTTGACGAGCGGGTTGCCCTGGTAGACGGCGTCGAAGACCGTCTCGCCGCCGATGTTCGGCAGGCCGAGGCAGTTGCCGTAGAACGAGATGCCGCCGACGACGCCGTGCACGACGCGCGCCGTGTCGGGGTGGTCGATGGCGCCGAAGCGCAGCGCGTCCATGACGGCGACGGGGCGCGCGCCCATCGAGATGATGTCGCGCACGATGCCGCCGACGCCCGTCGCGGCGCCCTGGAAGGGCTCGACGAACGACGGGTGGTTGTGGCTCTCGATCTTGAACGTGACCGCCCAGCCCTCGCCGGCATCCAGCACGCCGGCGTTCTCGCCCATGCCGACCATGAGACGCTCGCGCATCTGGTCGGTGACCTTCTGGCCGAACACCTTCAGGTGCCGCTTGGACGACTTGTACGAGCAGTGCTCCGACCACATGACGGAGTACATCGCCAGCTCGCCCGACGTGGGGCGGCGGCCGAGGATCTCGCGGATGCGGTCGTACTCGTCGGGCTTGAGGCCGAGCGCCGCGTACGGCTGCTCCTTCTCCGGAGTCGCGATCGCGTGCTCGACGGTGTCGGCGACGGGGCGGGCGGGGGCATCGGGCACGGGCGTAGACCTCACGGCGGGAGTGGATGCGGCGCGTCCGAGTCTACCCGCGGGGCGCATGCGCTCCCGCGTGGGCGGCGACGCCGGTGCGCGCGGTCGCGGGGTGCGCCCGCGCCCGTCCGATGGGGGACGTCCTCCCGCGGTCGCACCGGCGTGCACCGTGCCGTGGCTACCGTGGCTGCATGCCCGATCGCCTCGACCGCGGTGCACGCGACCGGCGTCGCCTGCTCGTCGCCCGCGTCGTGCTCGTCGTGGCCATCGGCCTCCAGGTCTGGGGCCTGTACGCACCCGACGTGCCGGGCGGCGGCGACCTCCCCGGCGCCGACAAGGTCGCGCACGTCGCGATGTTCGCGCTCGTGATGGCGGCGGGCGTCGGGGCCGGCGTGCCGGTGCGGCCGCTGGCGGTCGTGCTCGTGCTGCATGCCGTCGCGTCGGAGGTGGCGCAGGCTGCGCTCATCTCGACGCGCGCCGGAGACGTGCAGGATGCGGTCGCCGACGTGCTCGGCGTCGCGATCGGCTGGCTCGCGGGCCGTCCGTTCGCGCCGCGGCCCCGCAGGCCCGTGCCCGAGATCCCGGCGCTCCGCGACGACGTCGCTGCGCCGCCCGCCTGACGCGTCGTCCGCAGCGCTTCCGTCCGTCGAGCATCGGTGGCACGCTGCAACCGTGCAGCAGCCCGCGATGCCCGTCGACGACGCTCGGCCGTCGGCCGAGCGGATGGTGTTCTTCACCGACGCGGTCGTCGCGATCGCGATGACCCTGCTCATCCTGCCGCTCATGGAGAGCGTGTCCGAGGGCGGCGAGCGCAGCGCAGCCGGTTGGGCTGCCGAGCACGCCGACCAGCTGCTGGCCTTCCTCATCTCGTTCGCGCTCGTGGGCACCTTCTGGCGATGGCACCATGCGCTCTACGAGCGCGTCGAGCGCTACACGCCCGCCCTCATGCGGCTGAACTTCCTGTGGATGCTCGCGATCGTCTGGCTGCCGGTCGCCACCGCCCTCTCGACCGCCGATGGCGGCGACGCGTCGAACGTCATCGTCTACGTCGCGTCGATCGCGGCGATCCCGTTCGTCAGCGCGATCATCCACCTGCACGTCCTGCGACACCCCGCGCTCGTGCGCGAGGGCATGACGATCGACCATCGCGGGCTCGCGGCCAACGTCTCGCTCGTGCTCGTGCTGGGCGTCGCGCTCGCGATCGCGCTGCTGCTGCCGGACGTCGGCTACCTCGCGCTGCTCATCACGTTCGCGACGCGCTTCGTGAGCATGGCGCTGCACCGGCCCATCGAGCGTCTCGCCGCCGGGCCGGCTCGCGCACGCGGCGCAGCGGATGGCGCAGCGCCCGACGCGGGCTGACGTTGGTCCCCGATCCCACCCTCGCCGCGAGGGCCGGCACGTGGTGATGATGCGTGCGCGATGGATGCGGTCTCCCGCGGTGCGCGTGTGCTGCGTGCCGGGCGAAGGATCCGAAGCGGATGCGCCGGCCCGTCGACGCTGCGTGCCTGCCATCACCCCGGCAGGCGTGGGGTTAGTGCCCGCTCCCTGGCGGCTACCGACTCGTCAGCGCAGCTCCGTCGACCAGTTCACCTCCTGGATGCGCAGGTCCAGCTCGCGCAGGGCCTTCGCCGTGTCGTCGGCGGCGCTGCGCAGGCTCGCGACGTCGCTCGTCGGCAGCAGGCGCAGCTCGGCGCCGCGCATGCGGTCGGCGAACGGCGTCGATGCGTCGGCGAGCGTCGTGAGCGTGCGGTGCCGCCGACGCAGGGTGTCGCGGCGCGCGAGCGCGGCCGTGAGCGGCACGCCGTCGACGTCGGTCGCGGCGTTCGTGAGGTTGATGCGCACGACGAGCTGCTCGAGCTCGGCGAGCACGGCGTCGTGCTCGGCGATCAGCTGCGTCGGGTCGTCGACGGGCGTCGTGCCCTCCTGCGTGACGGCGGCGCGGATGGCGCGCTGCGCGAGCGCGTCGGCGCGCGTCGCGAGGTCGGCGCGGTGGCTGAGGGCTGCTGCGAGGCGCATGCCCCGACGCTATCGCCGCGGCCCGGATGCGCGCATCCGTTCGTCGCGGCAGGTGGTCAGCCCGGCAGGCTGCCCGTCGCGGCGAGCACGGCGATGACGACGCCCGCGACGAGCGCGCCGCCCCCGCCGACCGCCGCTGCCACGATCCCCACGATCGTCGTGGTGGCGAGCCCCGATCGGTAGCCGGCGCGCTCGACGGCTGCCTTCAGCGGCCGCGCGATCTCCGCCGTCGAGAACACGTAGTCGACGGGGAAGCCGGGGCCTCGCTCGTCGACGCCGAGCTCCTTGCGGAACTCGACCTTCGCGACGCGCCCGCGCATGCCCGAGATGCGGCCCGTGAGCCTCGGCACGAGCGAGCCGCCGACGCCCGCGGTCCACTCGAGCACCTCCTCGGCGTCCTCCCACGTCACGCGCCCGGGCGCCTTCCACGTCAGCCGCGTGCGGTAGACGGAGCGGAAGCGGCGCACGCTCGCGACCCCGAGGAAGCGGGCGTCGGCGAGGTCGGCGATCACCGCGATCGCGTCGGCCTCCACGACGACGCGGTACGGGGAGCCGGCGAACGCGCGCTGCACCTCGTCGACGAGTCGCGGCCAGCCGGGATCGGTGGAGGCATCCATGTCCGCATGCTCGCAGGCGCGGATGGGAGCGGGCTGGCCCTGCGCGTCAGATGGACGCCTTGAGGTCCTTGCGCAGGATCTTGCCCGACGCCGACTTCGGGATGGCCTCGACGTAGGCGACGCGGCGCACCTTCTTGTACGGCGCGACGCGCTCGGCGACCCACGCCATGAGCGCGTCCGCATCCTCCTCGCCCGCCGTCGCCGGCACGACGAACGCCATGGGGTCCTCGTCGCCGTCGTCGGTGCGCACGCCGATCACGGCGACGTCGGCGACCGCGGGATGCGTGAGCAGCAGCGCCTCGAGCTCGGCCGGCGCCACCTGGTAGCCCTTGTGCTTGATGAGCTCCTTGAGCCGGTCGACGATGTGCACGTTGCCGTCGGCGTCGTACGAGGCCATGTCGCCCGTGCGCAGGAATCCGTCGTCGCGCAGCGTCTCGGCCGTCGCCTCGGGGTTGTCGAGGTAGCCGAGCATGACCTGCGGTCCGCGCACCCACAGCTCGCCCGCCTCCGACAGCCCGTCGTGCTCGGGCGGCTCGATGGACTCGCCGGTCTCGATGTCGACGATGCGGTCCTCGGTGCCTCCGATGACCGTGCCGACGGACCCGAGCGGCGTCGTGGCTCCCTCGCCGCGGATGAACGCGTGGCTCACCGGGCTCAGCTCGGTCATGCCGTAGCCCTGCAGCATCTCGATGTCGATGCGGTCTGCGACCGCGTGGCCGAGCTGCTCGTCGAGCGGCGCGGCACCCGAGAACGCGGTGCGCAGCGACGACAGGTCGTACTCGGCGACGAGCGGATGCTTCGCGAGCGCCACGGCGATCGGCGGGGCGATGAAGGCGAACGTCACGCGATGGTCCTGGATGACGCGCAGGAACTCGGCGAGGTCGAAGCGGGGCATCGTCACGAGCGTCGCGCGGACGCGCAGCGCGAGGTTCAGCAGCACGGTCATGCCGTAGATGTGGAAGAACGGCAGCACGGCCAGCACGCGCTCGCCCCGCTCGACGCGGATGATGGGCTCGCACTGCGCGACGTTCGCGACGAGGTTGCGGTGCGACAGCATGACGCCCTTCGGCGTGCCGGTCGTGCCCGACGAGTACGGCATGACGGCCACGTGCGTCGCGGGGTCGATCCTCACGTCGGGCGCCGCGTGCCCGGCCGCGAGCAGCTCGGCGAGGCTCGGGTGGCCCTCCAGCCCGTCGAGCACGATGATGCGGTCGTCGCCGATGCCGACCGCGTGCGCCGCTTCGAGCGACTGCGGCGCGAGCGGCGACACCGTGACGTGCGCGACGGCGCCGGAGGCACGCAGCTGCACCTCGATCTCGTGCGGCGTGTACAGCGCGTTGACGGTGGTCGCGGTCGCCCCGGCGCGCAGGATGCCGTGGAACGCGATCGCGAACGCCGGCACGTTGGGGCAGTGCAGGCCCACGACGTCGCCCGGGCGGATGCCCATCGCCGCGAGCGCTCCCGCGAACGCCTCGGCGCGGCCCACGAGCTCGCCGTAGGTCATGACCGCGCCGGATGCGCCGTCGATGAGCGCCGGCAGGGCGCGATCCTCGTCGGTCAGATCGTCGAACAGCGCCGAGAACACGCTGGCATCGGCGATGACGGGCTCGGGGCGGGTGCTGCGCATGGCGTCTCCTCAGCGGCCGACGTCGTCGTCGACCCGTGGCGGCAGCCTATGCGCGCGGCCGCTCGGCGGGTAGCCGTTGCGAGGTGCGGTTGCCGCAGCGAGGTGCGCTTCCTGCAGCGACCACGGTTCCGAGGTGCGCTTCCTGCGACGAGGTGCGGTTGCAACCGCACCTGAGTGCAGCATGCGCACCTCGGAACCCCGAACCGCACCTCACTGCAGCAACTGCACCTCGCGACGGCCGAGGAGGCGAAGCGCACCGCATCCACACGGATGCAGCGGGCGCGGGGTCAGGCCGCGACCGACTCCAGCGCGAGCGCGAAGATCGTGAGGCCGTCGAGGCCCGAGCGCATGCGGGCCGACGTGTCGGGGCCGAAGCCCAGCTCGACGGCGTGCTCGGGATGCGGCATGAGGCCCACGACGTTGCCCGCGGCGTTCGAGACGCCGGCGATGTCGTCCATCGAGCCGTTCGGGTTGCGACCGGCGTAGCGGAAGGCGACGAGGCCCTCGCCCTCGATGCGCTCGAGCTCGGTCTTCGTCGACACGAAGCGGCCCTCGCCGTTCTTCAGCGGGATGACGATCTCCTGGCCGGGCTCGAAGCCGTTCGTCCAGGGGGTCGAGGTGCGCTCGACCGTGAGGCGCTGGTCGCGGCGCACGAAGAGGCCCGTCGCGTTGCGCACGAGACCGCCGGGCAGCAGCTTCGCCTCGGCGAGCATCTGGAAGCCGTTGCAGATGCCGAGCACGGGCACGCCGCGCTTCGCTGCATCGACGACCTCGGTCATG
The DNA here is from genome assembly GCF_007679035.1 of Agrococcus jejuensis. GTDB lineage: Bacteria > Actinomycetota > Actinomycetes > Actinomycetales > Microbacteriaceae > Agrococcus > Agrococcus jejuensis_A. The sequence goes on from NZ_VEFR01000003.1 coordinate 8,253, forward strand.
ATCGGCGAGAGCGCCGCGATGGCGCCGGCGCGCAGGTAGTCGCCGTACGAGAAGCCGCCGGGCAGCACGATGGCGTCGACGCCCTGGAGGTCGTGGTCGCGGTGCCACAGCGCCACGGGCTCGTGGCCGGCGAGGCGCACGGCGCGCTGCGCGTCGCGATCGTCGAGCGTCCCCGGGAAGGTGACGACGCCGACCTTCACGCCTGCTCCTCCACGTGGATGCCCACGACGTCCTCGATGACGGTGTTCGCGAGCACGTCCTCGGCGACGGTGCGGATCCGGCCGAGCAGCTCGTCGGTCACCTCGCCGTCGACCGTGAGCTCGAAGCGCTTGCCGATGCGCACCTGGCCGACGGCCTCGTGGCCGAGACGGGTGAGCGCGCGGGTGACCGCCTTGCCCTGAGGGTCGAGGATCTCGGCCTTCGGCATGACGTCGACGACGATGAGGGGCATGGGCTTCGACTCCTCGCGGGGTGGGATGCGACCAGTCTACCGACGTCGGATGCCCTCGGATGCGGGTGCCGGGCTGCGCGTGGCACGAGGTGACGCTGCGACGCGGTTCGCCTGCGCGGTGCACGCCGACCGCTCCTCGGCGTCACCTCGTGCCAGCCGCCCGCATCCACCTGCCGGCCTCCATCGGCGCGGGCTACGCTTCGGCCATGACGTTCCGCGGCGATGCGCAGTTCGACACGACCCGGGTGCGCCGCGGCGGCGGTGGTGCCCGCGGCGGCGCGATCGCGCTCGGAGGCGGCGGCCTCATCACCGTGCTGCTGTTCGTCGTCTCGTCGTTCCTCGGCATCGACCTCACGGGCCTCGGCAGCGCGATCCAGCAGGATCCGTCGCAGGGCTCCGGAGGCGGCACGGAGGTGGTGGGCTGCTCGGGCGACGACGCCAACGACCCCGCGAACTACGACTGCCGCATGGAGGGCGGGGCCGATTCGCTCTCGGCCTACTGGTCCGGCGTCTTCGCGCAGAACTCCCTCGAGTACCGCGAGCCGTCGGTCATGCTCTACTCGGGGCAGGTCTCGACCGCGTGCGGCAACGCCTCGAGCGAGGTCGGCCCGTTCTACTGCCCCGGTGACGAGCAGATCTACATCGACACCACGTTCTTCGACCTCATGCGCGAACGCTTCGGCGCATCCGGCGGCTCCCTGTCGCAGCTCTACGTGCTGGGTCACGAGTGGGGGCACCATGTGCAGCAGCTCACCGGCGACCTGCAGCGCGTGAACCCGCAGGACACCGGGCCATCCGGCTCGGCCGTGCGCAGCGAGCTGCAGGCCGACTGCTACGCCGGCGCCTGGATCGCGGCGGCGTCGCAGACCCCGGACCAGGACGGCGGCGACCCGGTGCTCGTGCAGCCGACGCAGGCCGAGCTGCAGGATGCGCTCGACGCGGCAGCGGCGATCGGCGACGACAGCATCCAGTCGTCCTCGGGCGGTGGCGTGAACCCCGAGACGTGGACGCACGGCTCGAGCCAGCAGCGCCAGACGTGGTTCGCGAACGGCTACCAGCAGGGAGTCGCGGCGTGCGCGAACGTGTGGCAGGTGCCGACGCCGTAGCGGGTCTCAGCGCACGGCCGTGGCTCCGCGCGCCGCTTCCCGCGACGGAGGAGACGCGCGGAGGTCAGCCGACCAGGCGCTCCAGCAGCTCCGCGTAGCGGGCGGCCGTCTGCTCGACGATCGACGCCGGCAGCACGGGCGGCACGCCCTGCCTGTCCCAACGGCCCGCTTCGGCCTCGGCCAGCAGCCAGTTGCGCACGATCTGCTTGTCGAACGACTCGACGCGGCCGGCGTCGAGCGCATCCGCATCCCAGTAGCGCGACGAGTCCGACGTCAGCACCTCGTCGGCGAGCACGATGGCGCCCGACGCGTCGCGGCCGAACTCGAGCTTCGTGTCGGCGAGCACGAGGCCCTTCGACGCCGCGGTCGCGGCACCCTGCGCGAACACCTCGAGCGAGCGCGAGCGCAGCGTCTCGGCCGCGTCCGCGCCGACGAGCTCGACGACGCGCGAGAACGGGATGTTCTCGTCGTGCTGGCCCTTCGGCGCCTTCCACGCGGGCGTGAAGATCGGCTCGGGCAGCAGGTCGCCATCCTGCAGGCCCTCGGGCAGCACCACGCCCGAGATCGCACCCGTCTCGCGGTACTCCACCAGTCCGGAGCCCGTGATGCGGCCGCGCACGACGCACTCGACGGGCAGCATGTCGAGGTTCTGCACCAGCAGCGCGCGGCCCGCGACGCCATCGGGGATGCGCGCGAGCGCGTCGCCGCCGGGGCCGTGGTCGCCGGCGAGCTGCGCCTCGTCGCCGAGCGTGCGCAGCCACCACGTCGTCATCGACGTGAGGGTCGTGCCCTTGCCCGGGATGGGCGGCTCGAGCGCGTGGTCGAAGGCCGAGACGCGGTCGGAGGCGACCATGAGGATGGCGTCGGCCGACGCGAGGTCGGAGCCCTCCGGCACGTAGAGGTCGCGGACCTTGCCCTGATACGCGAGGTCGTAGCCCGGCAGCGCGGGCGAGGTCCCGTCGTGCACGGCGCCGTCGGTCACGGTCACGCCTCCGCAGCGGTGCGCGCGATGTCGGTGCGCGCCTGCGAGCCCTCGAGGCGGATCTCCTCGACGCCCGCGTACGCGCGGGCACGAGCCTCGGCGAGCGTCGTGCCCGAGCCGACGACCGACAGCACGCGGCCGCCGGTGGCGACGAAGCCGTGCTCCTCGGAGATGACGGTCGCCGCGTGCATCACCTGCACGCCCTCGAGCGCATCCGCATCGGCGATGCCCGTGATGGCGCGGCCGGTCTGCGGGTCGTCGGGGTAGCCCTCGCTCGCGACGACCACCGTGACGGCGGCAGCGCCGCCGAACTCGAGCGGTGCGACGTCGGCGAGCGTGCCCGTGGCGGCGGCGAGGAGCGCGGCGCCGAACGGCGACGAGAGGCGCGGCAGCACGACCTGCGTCTCGGGGTCGCCGAAGCGCGCGTTGAACTCGATGACCTTGATGCCCGCATCCGTCACGATGAGGCCGCAGTAGAGCAGGCCGACGAACGGCGTGCCCTCCGCGCGCAGCGCGTCGATCGTGGGCTGGGCGATCGTGGCGACGACCTCGTCGACGAACGCCTGCTCGCCGCCGAAGCGCGCGTCGAGCCAGGGGAGGGGCGAGTAGGCGCCCATGCCGCCCGTGTTGGGGCCCTCGTCGCCGTCGCGCAGGCGCTTGAAGTCCTGCGCGGGCGCGAGCGGGCGCACGGTCGTGCCGTCGGAGAGCAGGAAGAGGCTGACCTCGGGGCCGGCGAGGAACTCCTCGACGAGCACGGGGCCCTGCTGCAGCCAGTAGTGCGCGTGGTCGTCGGCGGCGGCGCGATCGCTCGTCACGATGACGCCCTTGCCGGCGGCGAGGCCGTCGGCCTTCACGACGTACGGGGCGCCGACGGCGTCGAGGGCCGCTGCGGCCTGCTCGACGGTCTCGGCACGCGTGACGGACCCCGTGGGCACGTGCGCGGCATCCATGATGCGCTTCGCGAACGCCTTCGAGCCCTCGAGCTGCGCGGCCTGCTTCGACGGGCCGAACACCGGGATCCCCGCGGCGCGCACGGCGTCGGCGACGCCCGCGACGAGCGGCGCCTCGGGGCCGATGACGACGAGCTCCGCGCCGACGTCGGTCGCGAGACGCGCGACGAGGTCGCCGTCGTTCTGGTCGACGCGCACGGTCTCGACGACCTGCGCGATGCCGGCGTTGCCTGGCGCGGCGATCACCGAGTGGTCGCCGTCGCGCAGCAGCGCGGTGATGATGGCGTGCTCTCGCGCGCCGGAGCCGAGGACGAGGATGCGCACCCGCCCATCCTACGAGCGCCGGCATCCGCCGCCTGCCGCGTGCGCTCGCGCCACAGCATCGAGGTCTTCGGCCTCTCTTGACATCACAAGAGGCCGAAGACCTCAGTTCCTTGGGCGGGGGAGGCGGGCGGTAGCGTCGTCGCGTGGCCGCGAAGCGCATCCAGGACCTCGTCGGGATCGACGCCGTGCGCGCCGCGCTCGTCGAGGGCGCGAGCCGCGAGGATCGCGCGACCGCCGTGCGCTACACGCTGCAGTGCCTCGCCGATCGAGCGCCGGGCAAGAGCGTCGAGGTGCGCGTGCCGCCCTTCGGCGCCGTGCAAGCCGTCGAGGGTCCTGGCCACACGCGCGGCACCCCGCCGAACGTCATCGAGACCGACACCCCGACGTGGCTCGCGCTCGCGACCGGTGCGATGTCGTGGGCCGATGCGGTCGCGGCCGGCACCGTGCGCGCATCCGGCACCCGCGCGACGATCGAGGCCTGGCTGCCGCTCGTCCGCGTCTGACGCGTCGCGCGGCGCGCATCCACGATGCGAGACCGCTGGAGTGGTCGCTCGATGCTGCGAATCGGCCCGAATCACGACACCGAGTGACCACTCAGACGCATCGAGCGACCGATCGGGGGCGGGTCAGCGCTCGCGGGGGCTCGCATCCGACACCGACGTCGCCGGCGGGGGCTGCAGGCCGTCGGCGATCTCGTCGCCGCCGCGCAGCCGCTCGAGGCCCGACATGAGGTGGTAGATCACGAGCGTCGCGACCGTGCCCAGCAGGATGCCGCCCAGCGTCACCGAGCCCGCGTTGAGCGTGAAGTCGGCGATCGCGACGATGAGGCCCACGCCCGCCGAGAACTGGTTGCGGGGGCGTGAGAAGTCGACGCGATGCTCGATCCAGATCCGCACGCCGATGATGCCGATGAGGCCGTACAGCGCCGTCGTGACGCCGCCGATGACGCCGTCTGGCGTCGCGGCGATGATGGCGCCGACCTTCGGCGACAGCGACAGCAGGATCGCCGTGATCGCGGCGATCCAGTACGCGGCGGTCGAGAAGACTCGCGTCGCGCTCATGACGCCGATGTTCTCGCCGTACGTCGTCGTGGCCGAGCCGCCGAAGAGTCCCGCGAGCACCGTCGCGGCCCCGTCGGCGATGAGCGCGCGCCCGGCGACGGGGTCGAGGTCGCGGTGGATGAGCTGGCCCACGCCGCGCACGTGGCCGACGTTCTCGGCGATGAGGGGCAGCACGATCGGCACGAACATGAGCAGCAGCGGCCATTGCGCGAGGTCGATCGACGGGGTCTGGAACGTGGGCAGGCCCACCCAGGCCGCCTCGTCGACGTCCGACCAGTCGACGACGCCGACGAGGGCGGAGGCGACGTAGCCGACGACGACGCCCAGCAGGATCGACAGACGGGCGACGATGCCGCGGAACAGCACGGTGACGACCACGATGACGCCGAGGGTCAAGGTGGCGATGCCCGGCGCCTCGAGGAACGCGTCACGTGCGGCCGGCGCGAGGTTGAAGCCGATGAGCGCCACGATCGTGCCCGACACGACGGGCGGCATGAGCACGCTGAGCCACCGCGTGCCGGCGACCTGCACCACGAGGCCCACGAGCGCGAGCAGCGCGCCCGTGAGCACGACGCCCGCGAGCGCGAGCCCGGGCCCGCCCGCCGTGGATGCGGCCACGACCGGCGCGATGAACGCGAACGACGAGCCGAGGTAGCTGGGCAGGCGATTGCCCGTCACGAGCAGGAACAGGATCGTGCCGAGCCCCGAGAACAGCATCGTGGTGGACGGGGGGAAGTCCGTCAGCGTCGGCACCAGGAACGTCGCACCGAACATGGCGACCACGTGCTGCATGCCGATGCCGATCGTGCGCGGCCACGACAGCCGCTGCTCGGGGAGGACGAGGTCGTGGATGCCGCGCTCCTCGCGGGCGGTCCAGGGCAGGGGCATGCGCGGTCCTTCGTGGTGGAGGGGCGGCGCGGTGCTGGCGCCTCGGCGATGCTAGCGGCGCACGCATCGGCCGCGGTGCCGTGCACGCGCATCCGCGGGGCGCCACTCCTAGGCGACGTGCGGCTCGCTGTGCTTCAGTGGTCGCATGAGCACCGTGCAGCAGCAGCGTCGCCCCAATGCGCAGGCCGCGATCACCGGGCTCGTGCTGCTGGTCGTCGGCGCCATCCTGCTGTTCAACGGCGTGCCCGGCCTGGTCAGCGGCATCGGCAGCCTCGCGCAGTGGACCGCCGTGCTGGGCTTCGAGAGCGCGGTCGAGACCGTCATCCCGTACCTGATCTTCCCCGTGCTCATGTCGATCGCGGGTCTGCTCATGGTGCGCGGTGGCTTCGGGATGCTGCGCAAGCAGGGCCGCCAGGGTGCGCAGTGGGCGCGTTCGGAGTGGCAGGAGCAGCAGCCGCAGGTGCAGCAGCGCGTGCAGTCGGCGCGGCAGCAGCTGCAGCAGCAGGGCGGTGGCATGTGGCAGCAGGCTCAGCAGCGCGCGCAGCAGCAGACGCCGCAGTGGGCGCAGCAGCAGCAGCGCCCCGGATGGCCGGGGCAGCCGCAGGGCTCGGGTCAGCGCGCGCCGTGGCCCGGGCAGCCGACCGGTCAGCAGCCCCCGCCGCCGCAGCCGAGCCAGCGGCGCCCGGCGCCGCAGCAGCCGCAGCGCCAGCCGTCGGCGCTCGAGCGCATGCAGCAGCGCGCCGCCGACGCCGCGACGGCAGCCGACCGCGCTCGCGACTCCGCGATGGCGAAGCACGAGCAGCAGGCGGCCGCGCTGCGCGAGCGCGCCGAGCGCTGGGGCGAGCACGTCGCCCCGCAGTATGCGGAGCCCGGCGTCTCGTTCGGCTCGCCCGCGCTCGTGAGCGGCCGTCGCTCGTCGAGCATCCTCGCGTCGTCGTCGCTGCGATCGACGTCCCTGAGCCGCACGTCGCTGTCGCTCGACTCGCTGCGTCTGCGCCGCTGATTCGCTCGCCGCACCTGGCGGGTGGGATGCTGGAGCCGTGACCTCCCGCCCCGACGACGCCGCCGAGCAGCCCGCCGACGCCGCGTCGGAGCCGGCAGCCGACGCGTCGAACGACGCCGATGCGCGCGCGGATGCCGTCGCCGAGCCCCTGACCGAGCCCGAGCCCGAGCTCGAGCCGGTCGCGATCGACCGCGACGACGTGGAGGTGCGGGCGCGTCTCGTGCCCCGCTACGGGCGCTTCATGGTGCTCGGCGCCATCGTCGGCGCGATCGGCGGATGGCTGTGGTCGCGCCTGGGGTCGTCGGGCCCGTGGCTCGGGTCGGGCCCCGTCATCGACACGTCGGCGATCGTGCCCTTCCTCGTCGCCGTCGGCGCGCTCGCCGGCATCGTGCTCGGCGCGGTCGTCGCGATCGTGCTCGACCGCCTCGTCGGCCGCCGCCGCCGCACCCTCACGGCCGAGCGCACGCGCCACCACCGCGGCGACCTCGACGACTGACGCCGCGCCACCGCGCGAGTGCGGGAGGATCGTGGGGATGCCCCTCCTCGATCACGCCCCCACGCCCTGGAACGCCGACGAGGCGTTCGACGCGTTCGCAGGGTGGGCGTTCGACGAGCGCGGCCTGAGCCTCTACCCGGCGCAGGAGGAGGCGCTCATGGAGATCGTGAGCGGCGCGAACGTCATCCTCGCGACGCCCACGGGCACGGGCAAGTCGCTCGTCGCGATCGGCGCGCACTTCGCCGCCGTCGCACAGGGGCGTCGCACCTTCTACACCGCGCCGATCAAGGCGCTCGTGAGCGAGAAGTTCTTCGACCTCGTCGCGATCTTCGGCGCCGAGCAGGTCGGCATGGTCACGGGCGACTCGTCGGTGAACCCCGACGCGCCGATCGTGTGCTGCACGGCCGAGATCCTCGCCAACATCGCCCTGCGCCAGGGCGCGGATGCGAACGTCGGCCAGGTCGTGATGGACGAGTTCCACTTCTACGCCGACCCGCAGCGCGGCTGGGCGTGGCAGGTGCCGCTGCTCACGCTGCCGCAGGCGCAGTTCGTGCTGATGTCGGCGACGCTCGGCGACGTCGACCGGATCGCCGACGACCTCAGCGCGCGCACGGGGCGTGAGACGGCGCAGGTCACGGGCGTCGAGCGCCCCGTGCCGCTGCACTTCCAGTACGCGATGACGCCGGTGCACGAGACGATCGACGAGCTGCTCGCGACGCAGCGCGCGCCCGTCTACATCGTGCACTTCTCGCAGGCGGCCGCGCTCGAGCGGGCGCAGGCGCTCACCTCGACGAAGGTCGTGAGCCGCGAGCACCGGGATCGCATCGCGGAGGCGATCGGCGAGTTCCGCTTCACCACGCGGTTCGGGCAGACCCTCTCGCGGCTCGTGCGCGCGGGCATCGGCGTGCACCACGCGGGCATGCTGCCGAAGTACCGCCGCCTCGTCGAGCAGCTCGCGCAGCAGGGTCTGCTGCGCGTCATCTGCGGCACCGACACGCTCGGCGTCGGCATCAACGTGCCCATCCGCACCGTGCTCCTCACGGCGCTGACGAAGTTCGACGGGCAGCGGATGCGGCACCTCACGGCGCGCGAGTTCCACCAGATCGCGGGACGCGCAGGACGTGCCGGGTTCGACACCGCCGGCGACGTCGTCGCGCAGGCGCCCGAGCACGAGGCCGAGAACGCCAAGCAGCTCGCGAAGGTCGGCGACGACCCGAAGAAGCGTCGCAAGCTCGTGAAGAAGAAGGCGCCCGAGGGGTTCGTGTCGTGGGGCGAGCCGTCGTTCCTGAGGCTCATCGACGCCGAGCCCGAGCCGTTGCAGTCGCAGATGCAGGTGAGCCACGCGATGCTGCTGAACGTCATCGGGCGCGGCGGCGACGCGTTCGGCGACATGCGCGACCTCATCCGCGCCTCCCACGGCACGCGCCGGCAGCAGCTCGCCCTCGAGCGGCGCGCGCTCGCGATCTACCGCACGCTGCGGCTGGCCGGCGTCGTCGAGCAGCATCCCGACCCCGCCGACCCGACGCGGCAGGTCATCCGCCTCACCGTCGACCTGCCCCCGCAGTTCGCGCTCAACCAGCCGCTGTCGCCCTTCGCGCTCGAGGTCATCGACGTGCTCGATCCCGAGTCGCCCACGCACCACCTCGACGTCGTCTCGGTGATCGAGGCGACGCTCGACGACCCGCGGCCCATCCTGTCGCAGCAGCAGTTCCTCGCTCGCGGCGAGGCCGTCGCGGCGATGAAGGCCGAGGGCATCGAGTACGACGAGCGCATGGAGCTGCTCGAGGACGTCACGCATCCCAAGCCCCTCGAGGAGCTGCTCACCGAGGCGCTGCGCGTCTTCGCGTCGTCGCAGCCGTGGGTCGAGGATGCCGCGCTGTCGCCGAAGTCGGTCGTGCGCGACATGTGGGAGCGGGCGATGACGTTCGCCGAGTACGTCCAGCACTACGGGCTCGCGCGCTCGGAGGGCCTCGTGCTGCGGTACCTGTCGGATGCGTACCGCGCGATCCGACAGACGGTGCCGGAGGAGGCGAAGGGCGAGGAGCTCGCCGACGTCATCGAGTGGCTCGGCTCGGTCGTGCGGCAGGTCGACTCGAGCCTGCTCGACGAGTGGGAGGAGCTCATGCATCCCACCGCCGACGCCGACGGCGCACCCATCGCGCCCCCGCCTCCGCCGACGATCGTCGCGAACCCGCGCGCGTTCCGCATCCTCGTGCGCAACGCGCTCTTCCAGCGCGTGCAGCTCGCGGCGCTCGACCGCGTGGATGCGCTCGGCGAGCTCGACCCCGCGTTCGGCGTCGATGCATGGGGCGATGCGCTCGACGCCTACTACGCCGAGCACGACGCGATCGGCGTCGGGGCCGATGCGCGGTCGGCGCGCATGCTCGACGTCGACGAGGGTGCGACCTCGTGGGAGGTGCAGCAGATCCTCGCCGACCCGGCCGGCGACCACGACTGGCGCATCTGGGCGACCATCGACCTCGAGGCGTCGGCGGAGGCCGACGAGGTCGTGCTGCGCGTGACGAGGGTGGGGCGGCTCTAGGCCCCGTCGAGCACGCCTCCGCACCAGCTGGTCGAGGAGCGCGCGAGCCGCCAGGCGAGCACGCGTCACGAGACCCGCCGTCGCTGCGGGACGCTCCGGTGCGAGAAGCACTCGCGATGACTCGGGTCTCGTGACGCGGAGGCGCTGCGCGCCTGCGCTCCTCGACCAGCTGGTGGGGGAGCATCTCGACGGCTGGCGGAATCCGCCCGCATCCGCGAGCGTTGCAGCCGAGGAATCACGACGCGAAGGAGCATGGGATGCCGCTGCAGGGAGAGTACGCGCCGAGCACGTCCGACTGGGCGCGCACGCAGGCCGAGACGTACGAGGCGACGAACGGCCAGGAGGCCGGCACGCTGCGCGACAGCGGGCTGCCCGTGATCGTGCTGACGAGCGTCGGCGCGAAGTCCGGCAAGCTGCGCAAGACCGCGCTCATGCGCGTGGAGCACGAGGGCGAGTACCTCGTCGTCGCGTCGCTCGGAGGTGCTCCGAAGCACCCCGTCTGGTACTGGAACATCACGAAGCACCCGCACGTCGAGCTGCAGGACGGCGCCGAGCGGCACGACTACGACGTGCGAGAGCTCGAGGGCACCGAGCGCGAGGAGTGGTGGGCGCGCGCCGTCGAGGCGTTCCCGCCCTATGCCGACTACCAGCAGAAGACCGAGCGCGTCATCCCCGTGCTGCTGCTCACGCGCTCGTCGTAGCGAGCGTCAGTCGCGCTCGACGGTGACGTCGAGCGCGAGGTCGAGCGCGTCGCCCAGCCGCGTGACCGCCGCGTCCATCGCGGCGCGCGGCACCGTGACCGCCTCGTCGAACCACGTCACGGCGAGCGCACCGCCCTTCCGCCGCCATGTGCCGGCCACGACGCCGCCGTGCAGCACGAGGCTGGCGCCGCGCGTCGCGAGTGGGCGCCGGTGGCTGGCGACGAGCGACGCGTCCGACGTGCCAGGCACGGTGATCCAGGGGTCGTAGCCGGGGATCAGGTGCACGTCGCCCGACGGCTGCGACGCGAGGAGGCCGTCGTGGTCCTCCGCGAGGCACAGGGCCGGAGTGCCGAGCACGTCGACGCGCGCGATCTCGTCGCCGAGGCCGTCGACCCAGCCGGCGAGGCGCCGTCGTGGCACGCCCAGACCCTCGCCGATCCACTGCTCGAGGTTCGCGACGGTGAGCGGCGCGAACGATGCGAGCGCCAGGGCCACGAGTCGTCGCCCCGCCTCGTCGAGGTCGAGGTCGTCGATCGCGCGAGGCTCCGGCTCGTGCAGCGCGAACGTCGTCTCGCCGTCGCGCGCAGGACCGAACCGCAGGTCCCCGAACCAGTGCAGCGGCTTGAGCAGGCTGTCCGCACCGCTGCCCTCCCTCGCGGCCGTCGCGAGGTGACGCAGGGAGGGGATGCCCTCGAGCAGCGCGCCGATCTCAGCCCGCGTCGCCGGGCCGTCGGCGACGCGCTCGCGCACGGCCGCGCGCAACGGCTCCCAGTCGTCGAGCGCGAAGTCGCCCTGGCGCTGCCACCGGCCGGTGCGCCAGATGCCCGTCACGAGTCGAGCCGCGTGCAGCAGCGCCGCGACCTGCGGCGTGGTCACGTACGAGCCGCCGCCGAACGCGTACACGACCACGAGGTCGCGGCGCGCCACCGCCTCCTGGACGTCGGGTGCCGTGGTCGATCGGATGCGGGCCGCCGTGGTCGCGATGGTGCCCGGCCACGCGCGCACGGCGAGCATCCGCCGCACGACGGCCACGGCATCCGCCTCGGACGGCTCGTGCAGTCCCTGCCGCGCGAGACGCCATGCGAGCGCACCCGTGCGGGCCGGCGACGTGCTGGTCATGCCGCGAGGCTAGCCGCACCCTCCGACGCAGCCTCAGCCGCGGTAGAACGCCTCCGCGACGCGCGCGAGCCCCGCGAGGTCGGCGACGCCCGCGAGCTCGCGCGCGGAATGCATCGACAGGATCGGGATGCCCACGTCGACGGTGCGGATGCCGAGTCGCGTGGCCGTGATCGGCCCGATGGTCGAGCCGCACGGCACGGTGTTGTTCGAGACGAACTCCTGCACGGGCACGCCGGCCGACTCGCTCCAGCCGCGCCACGCAGCCTCGCCGGCACCGTCGGTCGCGTATCGCTGGTTCGCGTTGATCTTGAGGATGGGTCCCGAGCCGAGCAGCGGTCGCACGACGGGGTCGTGCTTCTCGGGGTAGTTCGGATGCACCGAGTGGCCGACGTCGCTCGACACGTGCCACGACGCCGCCATCGCCCGCATCCGCTCCTCGCGCGTCGCGCCGAGGGCGATGCCGATGCGCTCGAGCACCTCGTCGAGGAACGGGCCTGCGGCACCCGTGCGGGTCTCCGAGCCGATCTCCTCGTGGTCGAAGATCGCGAGCACCGGGACGTGGTCGGCGTCGAAGCCGTCGGCGATCGTCGACAGCGCGACGACGCCCGCGTGCACGCTCGCGAGGTCGTCGAGGCGGCCGGAGGCGAAGAACGCGTCGTCCTTGCCGAACACGGCGCCGCGCGCCGCATCCGCGACCGACAGGTCGTAGCCGCGCACGCGGTCGAGGTCGACGCCGGCGATGCCCGCGAGCTCGCCGAGGAGGTCGGCGGACTCGGGCGAGCCGAGCCCCCACACGGGCTGCGTGTGCGCCTGGCGGTCGAGCGTGAGCCCATCGTTCGCCGAGCGGTCGAGGTGGATGGCGAGCTGCGGCAGGCGCAGCAGGGGGCCGGAGTCGACGAGCACCTCGGCGCCGTCGTCGAGCACGAGACGGCCGGCGAGGCGCAGCTCGCGGTCGAGCCACGAGTTCAGCAGCGGTCCGCCGTAGATCTCCACGCCCGCCTGCAGCCAGCCGAGTCGCCCGGTCGTCGGCTGCGGCTTGAGCACGAAGCCGGGGGAGTCGGTGTGCGCGCCGAGGATGCGCACGGGCGTCGTCGCCGTCGCGGAGGCGGGCACGATCCACGCGATCGCCGCGCCGTCGCGCACCACGAGGTAGGCGCCGGGCGCCGTCGGCCAGGCATCGCCCTCGGCCAGCCGAGCGAAGCCGACCGACTCGAGCCGGCGCGCGACCTCGGCCGCGGCGTGCAGCGCCGACGGGGATGCCGCGACGAGGTCGGCGAGATCCTCGGCGTGGGCGATCGGATCGGCTGCTGCGGGCACGGGGAGGACCTCCATCGGTGGCGGGTCCTTCGAGGCTATCGCCGCCCGGCTGCCTCGTCGGCGGTGCGGCGCAGCACGCCGAGCAGGTGCGCGACGACGCGCCAGCCCACGAGGAGCAGCAGCAGCGTGAGCGCCGCGACGATCACGAACGCCAGCGCGGTGCCCTCGCCGAGCAGCATCCGCCCCAGCATCCCGCCGACGAGCGTCACGATCCAGATGGGCAGCCCCGCGCGCACCGGCGCATGCGGTGCCCGCCACGCGAGCGACCCGACCCATCCGACGGCGAGCGCCACGAGGAACGGCAGCGCCGTCAGCGCGACGCCGCCGACCGTGAACGACTCGTGGCTCGCCCGCCCGACGGCGGCGAACAGCACCACCGACGCGACGTCGATGCCGACGGCGGCGCCGATCTGGCGAGCGGTGGCCACGCGCGTCAGCTCAGCTGCGTCCGCTCGACCCACGAGAGGTACTCGTCGGTGACGGTGCCCGTGACGTACTCGCCCGTGAAGCACGACATGTCGAGGCCGGGGATGTCGGTGCCCTCGAGGATCGCCGCCTGCATGTCGGCGACCTCCTGGAACACCGTGTAGTCGGCGCCGAGGGCGGTGTTGACCTCGGGGATCGTCTTGCCCGCCGCGATGAGCTCGGCGCGCGAGGGCATGTTGATGCCGTACACGTGCGGGTAGCGCACGGGCGGCGCTGCCGACGTGAACGTGACCTTGTTCGCGCCCGCCTGGCGCGTCATCTCCACGATCTCGCGGCTCGTCGTGCCGCGCACGATCGAGTCGTCGACGATGAGCACGTTCTTGCCTCGGAACTCGCTCGGCATCGCGTTGAGCTTCTGGCGCACCGACTTCTTGCGCTGCTCCTGCCCCGGCATGATGAACGTTCGACCGACGTAGCGGTTCTTGTAGTAGCCCTCGCGGTACTCGATGCCGAGACGCCGCGCGACCTGCATCGCCGCCGGGCGGGCGGAGTCGGGGATGGGCATGACCACGTCGATGTCGCCGCTCGGCGTGTACTGCTCGATCGTCTTCGCGAGCTGGTCGCCGAGGCGCAGGCGCGCGTCGTAGACGCCGATGCCGTTCATCGTCGAGTCGGGACGCGCGAGGTACACGTACTCGAACGAGCACGGCATGAGCACGGGGTTCGGGTGGCACTGGGCCGACACCATCTCGCCGTCGAGCGTGATGAACACGGCCTCGCCGGGCGCGACGTCGCGCACGACCTCATAGCCCGACGCCTCGAGCACGAGCGACTCCGACGCGAGCACCCACTCCATCCGGTTGCCCGCCGGACGACGACCGAGGATGAGGGGGCGGATGCCGTACGGGTCGCGGAAGCCGAGGAGGCCGTGGCCGGCGATGAGCGCGATCGCGGCGTACGAGCCCTCGACGCGCTCGTGCACGCGACGCACGGCGGTGAAGAGCTGGTCGGCGTCGAGGCCCGAGCCGTTCACGAGCTGCTGCAGCTCGGAGCCGAGCACGTTGACGAGCATCTCGGTGTCGGAGCCCGAGTTCACGTGGCGCATGTCGAGCGTCTCGAGCTGTGCGGCGAGCTCGCGCGTGTTCGTGAGGTTGCCGTTGTGCACGAGCACGATGCCGTAGGGCGCGTTCACGTAGAACGGCTGCGCCTCGAGCTCGTTCGACGCCTCGCCCTTCGTGGCGTAGCGCACGTGGCCGAGGCCGGCGTTGCCGAGCAGCGTGCGCATGTCGCGGGTGCGGAACGCCTCGCGCACCTGCCCCTGCGCCTTGCGGATGTGGGCATGCCGACCATCGATGGTGGCGATGCCGCAGGAGTCCTGGCCCCGATGCTGGAGCAGTGCCAGCGCGTCGTAGACCTGCTGGTTGACGGGGCTGGTCGAGACCAGACCGACGATGCCGCACACGGGTGGGTGGCTCCTGACGGTTCAGAGCGGAGAAGGGGCGGGTCGAGCCTACTCCTCGGCCCGTGCCGTCCGGCGACGCGTCAGGCGACGGCGGGCAGGGCGCTGCCGCCCGCGCCCGTGGCGGGCGCGACCCCGGAGGGGCGCTCCGCGCGCACTGCGTCGCACCGTCGTCGGGCCTCGGCGAGCAGCCATGCAGCGATGGAGGCCCCGCGGCTGCGCAGACGCGGGGCGCGCTGCCACGCCTCGACGAGCAGCGAGTGCATGAGCGCGGCCGCGCGATCGGCATCCATCGCGCGCGTCAGGGCTCCGTACACGCGCGGGGCGATGAGGTCGTACAGGTCGGCGAACGCCTCGCGGTCGCCACCGGCGACGCGGCGCTCCAGGTCGTCCAGCGTCGTCGCATCCATGCTCACCCCGTCCATCGGCCCTCACCGGAAAGAGTGCCGGAGCCGCAATCGTCGTGCGCGGCCTTGACGAGCGCGCGACGGTGTGGTGCCGCGTCAGACCCGCCGGTGCACGAGCAGGGGCAGCACGTGCGCGGCGCCCGCGTCGCGCAGCTGCGCCGCGGCGATCGTCACGGGCCACTGCGATGCCGAGGCGTCGACGACGAGCAGCACCGTGCGACCCGCGACCTCGGCCGGCACCTGGATCGACTGCTGCCACGCGGCCGCCTCGTCGGCCGACGTCAGGTCGCGGCTCGGGATGCTGCCGACCGTCGCCGTCGCGAGGTCGAGCCTTCCGGCTGCGGCGACGCGCTCGGCGACGCCCTGCGCGAGCGAGCCCGCATCGGATGCGGCGCGCAGCACGACGGCGACGTCGGGGCGGGCGGGCCACGTCGTGCGCCACGCGCCGAGCGTCGCGACTGCGGCCTGCCCGAGCTCGTCGAGCGCAGCCTGGTCGCCGGCGATCGCGGCGCGCAGCGCATCCGCCCACTCGGGAGCGTCGGCGTGCACGATCACGCGCCCCGTCTCCGCGCGGCGCCCCTCGGGGATGCGGCCGCGGCCCAGCGCACCGCCCGGCCACATCTTGCGCGGCTCGAGCTCGTGCGCGTTGCCGCGCAGCGCCGTGCTGATGGCGCGCACGGTCTCGGTGCGCGGCGCCCCGGCCAGGCCGTCCGGCAGCGACCCGGTGCACACCGAGCATCGCCCGCACGGTGCTGCGGTGGGGTCGTCGAGCGACTCCTGCAGCAGCTGCATGAGGCAGCGGCGGGCGCGCGCGTAGTCGCGCATGATGTCGGCCTCGCGGCGTCGCACGGCGACGACGCCGTCGTAGTGCGCCTGGTCGTAGTGCCACGGCGTGCCCGTCGAGGCCCAGCCCTCGGCCGAGCGCTCGACGACGCCGTCGACGGCGAGCTGCTTGAGCATGAGCTCGACGCGCGTGCGCCGCAGTCCCGTGCGCGCCTCGAGGTCGACGACCGATGCCGGGTCGCCGCTCAGCTCGCCGAGCAGCGTGTGCATCTGCTGCTCATTCGGGATCGTGGCGGTCGCGAAGTAGTCCCACACGCCCGCATCCGACTCCGAGTGCAGCAGCACGACCTCGGCATGCTCGATGCCACGACCGGCACGGCCGACCTGCTGGTAGTAGGACACAGGCGAGGGCGGGGCGCCGACGTGCACGACGAAGCCGAGGTCGGGCTTGTCGTAGCCCATGCCGAGCGCGCTCGTCGCGACGAGCGCCTTCACGCGGTTGTGCAGCAGGTCGTCCTCGAGCCGCTCGCGAGCGGCAGGCTCGAGCTGCCCCGTGTACGCCTCGACGCGCAGGTCGTCGCCGTGCACGGCCCGCACTGCGGTCGCGAGCCGTTCGGCGTCCGCGACCGTCAGCGCGTAGACGATGCCCGAGCCCGGCAGGGTCGGCAGGTGGTCGACGACCCATGCGTACCGCTCGATGGGGCTGAGCGCCGGCACGACGCCCAGCTCGAGCGACGCGCGCGACAGCGGACCGCGCAGCACGAGGGTCTCGGATGCGGTGCCGCCACCCGCGGTCGCGCCGAGCTGGGCGGCGACGTCGGCCGTCACGCGCTCGTTGGCGGTCGCGGTCGTGGCGAGCACGGGCGTCGAGGGGGAGAGACGCTGCAGCACGTCGGACACGCGGCGGTAGTCGGGGCGGAAGTCGTGGCCCCAGTCGGAGACGGCGTGCGCCTCGTCGATCACGAGCAGGCCCAGGCGGTGGCCGATGGCGTCGAGCACGCGCGCGCCGAAGCCGGGGTTCGCGAGCCGCTCGGGCGACACGAGCACGACGTCGATCTCGTCGTCGGCGAGCGCCCGCTCGATCTCGCGCCACTCGCCGACGTTCGACGAGTTGATCGCGGCGGCGCGCAGCCCACCGCGCTGGGCGGCGGCGACCTGGTCGCGCATGAGCGACAGCAGCGGGCTCACCACGAGCGTCGGCCCGTGCCCCTGCGCGCGCCGGATGGCGGTGGCGACCCAGTAGACGGCCGACTTGCCCCATCCCGTGCGCTGCACGACGAGCACGCGTGCGCCGTCGCCGGCGACGAGCGCGTCCACGGCCCGCTGCTGGTCGTCGCGCAGCCGCGCGCCCGGCCCGGCGAGCGCCTCGATCACGCGCTGCGCGACCGCCTGCTCGCTCTCCCGCTCACCCGTCGTCTGCGCCCCGCTCATGCCTCGAGGCTAGGTGCACCCGCCGACGCGCCGGTCAGCGCGCGTCGGCCGGTGGCATCGGGTCGGGTTGCCGAGCGGGGGCGACCTGCGCGGAGGATGCGGATGCGGCGTCACCCGCGGGGCGTCGCGCAACGAACGAGAGCACGAGTCCGCCGCCGACCACGGCCGAGCCGAGCGGCACGGCCACGCGCGCGACGAGGTCGCCGACGGCGAAGACCACGCCGAGCAGCGATCGGTCGAGCTGCGTGCCGCTCGCCCGGGTCCCGGCGCTGACGCCGAGCATGAGGAGCTGCTGCAGGATGAGGCCGGCGGCGATGATCGCGGCGCCGACGATGGCGATGGTGCGAGGTCGCATGCGCGGCTCCTTCGTCGTCGTCCGCGCACGGTACCGGCCGTGCCTGGACGCGCGTGGCACGCCGACGCCGTCCTCGTCAGCGATCGGGTCAGGCGCGCACCCAGTCGTGCACGAGGCGCAGCAGGTCGTCGAGGCGCTCGTCGACGTCCGGCGCCGCCAGCACGACCTGTCCGCGCTCGTCGGTGATCATGGACAGCAGCCCGCTGGGGTCGTCGAACCGGAAGGGCGTCGCGTCGTCGACCGGCCGCACGCCCCGGTGCAGGATGAGCGAGACGCGGTCCGTCGGACGCAAGTGGAAGGTCACGCGATCGACGTCGTCGACGGCGAGGCTCGGCGCCCTCCACTTGATGCGCTCCACGAGCTGCGGCTCGCGGTCGAGGATCGCGAGACGGATCCGCTGCACGTGTCCGGCCATCGGATGGTCGAGGGCATCCATGAACGCGTCGACCTCGACGGACCTGTTGGCCAGCATGGGGCCACGGTAGGCGCACGGGAGCGGCACCGCCACCATGCTCCCGGCCTCAGCGGTATCGCCGCGGCACCGTCCAATGGCTGCCGAACTCGACGTCGTACGCGTCGGGATCGAACGGGCTGTGCCCGCCGGCGGGGTAGCTCGTGAGCTCGCCGAACACGATCCGGTCGGGCAGCAGGTAGAGGTCGACCCGCACGAAGTCGGTGTCGGCGCCGAGGCGCTCGGCGATCGTGATCATCTCGTCGAGGCGATCGGGCCTGGGATGCGGCGGGTCGGCCCACGCCGGGCCGCCGCTGAGCGGCAGGTGCTGCCAGTCGACGTCGAAGAAGTCCTGCGTGCGGGTGCCGAAGCGTCCCGAGTCCATCTCGACGTAGCGGACGCGACCGTGGAACACGAAGAGCTTGCAGTCGTCGGGGATGCCACCGTCGGCGCCGACGAGCCGCTCCTCGACGATGATGCGCGGCCGGATGCGGCTGTACGCCCACTCCTCGTTCGGACCGCGCCCGTAGAGCTGCTCGCACCACCGGTCGGCGATGTCGCGCAGCGCGCCGCGCTCGACGGCCTCGGGTCGCACGTGGGCGTAGACCCAGCCCCACTCGGGGCGAGGCAGCGTCGCGTCGACCGGCGCCGCGGGCGAGACGACGATCGCGGCGCCGCTGCCGTGCGTCGGCTTCACGACGTACGACTCGGGCAGGTCGAGGGCGAGCAGCGCGTCGGCGTCGTCGAGCACCGCGAGCGCCTCGGGCAGCAGATGCCCGTACCCGGCCTGGATGACGTGTCCGCGCACGGCCGCCTTGTCGGCGAACGTCACGAGCAGCTCGCGACGGTCGCGCAGCATCTTGTAGCACACCTTCTCGGTGAACCGTCGCGGCCGCCTCGTGCGCCAGAGGCGCGCGAGGCGGACCAGTCTCGAGCGGCCGCGCCAGCGGGCGCGAGGCAGCGACCGCTCGGGCTCGGTCATCCCTGCACGCGAGCGCGCGACGCCACGAAGGCCGCGATCGCGCGGTCGACGTCGTCGTCGGAGTGCGCGGCCGAGATCTGCACGCGGATGCGCGCCTCGCCGCGCGGCACGACGGGGAACGAGAAGGCCGTCACGTAGACGCCCTCCTCGAGCATCGCGTCGGCGATCTGCGACGCGAGCCGTGCGTCGTGGAACATCACGGCGGTGATGGGATGCGTGCCCGGCAGCAGCTCGAAGCCCGCCTCCTCCATGCCCCTCTTGAACCGAGCCGTCGACCGCTGCAGCCGCTCGCGCAGCTCGCCGGCGCCCTCCACGAGGTCGAGCGCGGCGA
Source organism: Agrococcus jejuensis (assembly GCF_007679035.1). Lineage (GTDB taxonomy): Bacteria > Actinomycetota > Actinomycetes > Actinomycetales > Microbacteriaceae > Agrococcus > Agrococcus jejuensis_A. Next base: position 27,818 of record NZ_VEFR01000003.1, read on the forward strand.
TCGACCCGGCCACGACCGACGGCGCGAGCGCGTTCGAGAAGAGGTACGGCCGCGATCGCTGGCGCAGCAGCGCCACGATCTCCGCTCGGGCGGCGATGTAGCCGCCGGATGCGCCGCCGAGCGCCTTGCCGAGCGTGCCGGAGATGATGTCGACGCGGTCCGAGACGCCCGCGAGCTCGGGGGTGCCGGCGCCGGTGTCGCCGGTGAAGCCCACGGCGTGGGAGTCGTCGACCATCACCATGGCGTCGTACCGCTCGGCGAGGTCGCAGATCGCCCCGAGCGGGGCGAGGTAGCCGTCCATCGAGAACACGCCGTCGGTCACGATGAGCCGGCGCCGCGCGCCCGCCGCCTCCTGCAGCCGCGCCTCGAGCTCGCCCATGTCGCGGTTCGCGTACCGGTACCTGGCCGCCTTCGACAGGCGCACCCCGTCGATGATCGACGCGTGGTTGAGCGCATCCGAGATCACGGCATCCTCGGCGCCCAGCAACGTCTCGAACAAGCCGCCGTTCGCGTCGAAGCACGACGAGTAGAGGATGGTGTCCTCCTGCCCGAGGAACGACGACAGGCGCCGCTCGAGCTCGAGGTGCTGCTCCTGCGTGCCGCAGATGAACCGCACCGACGCCATGCCGAAGCCCCAGTCGTCGAGCGCCGTCTTCGCCGCCGACACGATCGCCGGATGGTCGGCGAGCCCCAGGTAGTTGTTCGAGCAGAGGTTCAGCACCGACGCGTCGCGCACCCTCACCGTCGCGCCCTGCGGTCCCGCGATCGCCCGCTCGCGCTTCGTCAGCCCCGCCTCGTCGATCTCCGCCAGCTCCTGCGCCAGCGCATCCTTGATGCCGTACATCACGCCTCCTTCGTCATGTCGAGCACGACCTTGCCGGCCGCGCCCGAACGGGCGACCTCGAACGCCTCCGCCCAGTCCGCGAACGCGAACCGGTGCGTGATGACGGGCGACACGTCGAGGCCCGTCTCGGCGAGCGACGACATGGCGTACCAGGTCTCGTACATCTCGCGGCCGTAGATGCCCTGGATCGTGAGCATGTGGCTCACGACCTTCGCCCAGTCGATGTCGATCGACTGCGACGGCAGCCCGAGCATCGCGATGCGGCCGCCGAAGTTCAGGTTGTCGATGATCGCGGGCAGCGCGCTCGGCGCCCCCGACATCTCGAGCGCCACGTCGAAGCCCTCGCGCATGCCGAACCGCACCTGCGCGTCCTCGATCCGCTCGGTCCGCACGTCGATGGCCTCGAAGCCCATCGACCGCGCGAGCTCGAGGCGCGCGGGCGCGACGTCGGTCACGAGGATGTGGCGGGCGCCGACGTGGCGGGCGACGGCCGCGGCCATGAGGCCGATCGGTCCCGCGCCGGTCACGAGCACGTCTTCGCCGACCACGGGGAACTTCAGCGCGGTGTGCACGGCGTTGCCGAACGGGTCGAAGATGCCGAAGACGTCGAGCTCGGCGTCGCTCACCGTGCCGATCGTGCGACCCGGATGCACCCACACGTTCGTGGCCGGCACGACGACGCGCTCGGCGAAGGCGCCGTCGCGCTGCACGCCCAGGTTCGACGTGCGGATGCACAGGTGACGGCGGCCGGCGCGGCAGTTGCGGCACGTGCCGCACACGACGTGCCCCTCGACCGATGCGATCTGCCCGACCGCGAGGTCGACGACGCCGTCGGCGACCTCGACGATCTCGCCGACGAGCTCGTGCCCCACGACGAGGCCGGGGCGCACCGCGGCCTGCGCCCACGCATCCCAGGCGTCGATGTGCAGGTCGGTGCCGCAGATGCCTGCGCGCAGCACGAGCAGCGCGACATGGCCGGGTGGGACGGTCGGCTCGGGCACGTCGGTCAGACGCAGTCCGGGCTCGCCCGCCGTGACGAGTGCTCGCATGGGGTCTCCATCGACGTCATTCGGGTCGTCACCGATCCTTCCACGCTCGATGGGCATGTGACGTGCCCTGCGCGACGAGCCGGAGCGCAGCCCGCGTCGGCGTCAGCGGGCCGAGAGGGCTCGCCCCCGCACGGCGTAGGCGAGCATGAGGGCGAGCATCGCGAGGCCGGCGACCACCGCGGACGCCTCGCCCGCAGGCTCGCCCCCCACGATCGCGGTCACGAGCCCGACGGCGCCGATCGCGACGAGGGCGACCGCGAGGTCGACGAAGTGGCGCTCGTGGAAGGCGCGAGCGAACGGCAGGAAGTGCAGCCCCACGGCGACGGCGATCGCGATGGGGATCGCGGCGGCATGCCCCGTGCTCGTGAGCAGCAGCCGCGCGCCGGCGATGAGCGCCAGCATCCCCGCGACGGATGCGAGGTACGCCCACCATGCGCCGACCCCGACGGATGCGGGTGCGCCGAGCGCGCGAGGCGCGCCGAAGAGCGCCCAGAGCGTGGCGGCTGCGAGCGCGATCGCGAGCCCGCAGACGAGGAGCGTGATCGGCATCGGCGCCCAGGCCAGGTTCGCGAGCACGAAGACGAGCCCGCCGGCGATGCCCACGAGGGCGCCGACGCGCCGCGGATCGAGGCGGCTGCGACCCTCGCGCACGCTGCGCTGCGCCGCGGGTGGCAGCCGTGCCAGCCATGCGGGCTCGGGCGTCGCCGGGTCGTCGGGCGTCGGGACCATGCTCGACGCTCTCACGGATGCCGGGCCGGCGGCAGCCCCGCGGCGTGCGGCCACCTGCGCCGCACCCCGCCGTCGCGATCCTCGAGCACCGTGCGGTGGCGCCGCCCTCCCCGACGGATCCGCATGCGTCCCGCCGGTACCCTGGAGCCGTGACGGATCTCTACGCGGCAGCAGGCGTCGACACGGCAGCGGGCGACCGCGCCGTCGAGCTCATGAAGGCGGCCGTGGCCCGCACGCACGGCGCAGGCGTCGTGGGCGGCGTCGGCGGCTTCGCCGGCCTCTTCGACCTCTCTGCCGCAGGCGACTACCGCCGGCCGCTGCTCGCCTCGTCGACCGACGGCGTGGGCACGAAGGTCGCGCTCGCGCAGGCGATCGACAAGCACGACACCATCGGCCAGGACCTCGTGGGCATGGTCGTCGACGACATCGTCGTCGTGGGCGCGAAGCCCCTCGCCATGACCGACTACATCGCGTGCGGCCGCATCGAGCCCGTGCGCATCGCCGACATCGTGCGCGGCATCGCCGCGGCGTGCGAGGCCACCGGCACGGCGCTCGTCGGCGGCGAGACCGCCGAGCACCCCGGACTCCTCGGCCCCGACGACTACGACGTGGCCGGCGCGGCCGTGGGCATCGTCGAGGCGGATGCGCTGCTCGGCCCCGACCGCGTGCGCGCGGGCGACGCCGTCGTGGCGATGGCGTCGAGCGGCCTGCACTCCAACGGCTTCTCGCTCGTGCGCCACATCCTCGCCGACAAGGGCATCGCGTTGACGAGCCACGTCGACGAGCTGGGCGGCGTGGCCGCCGAGGTGCTGCTCGAGCCGACGCGCCTCTACACGAGCCCGCTCGTCGCGATGCTCGCCGAGGGCCGCGCCATCCACGCCATCAGCCACGTGACGGGCGGCGGCATCGCCGCGAACCTCGCGCGCGTGCTCCCCACGGGCCTCGCCGTCGAGCTGCAGCGCGGCTGGGCCGTGCCGGAGGTGTTCCGCGCGCTCGCGTCGATCGGCGGCCACGACCTCGTCGCGACCGAGGGCACGTGGAACCTCGGCCTCGGCATGATCGCGATCGTCGATCGGGCCGATGCGGCCGCGGTCGTCGCCGACTCCGAGGCCGCCGGCATCCCCGCGTGGGTCGCGGGCGAGGTGCAGGCGGCGGATGCGACCCCCGAGTCCGAGGGCTGGGTGCAGGGCGCCAAGGGCGTCGACGGCGGCGCCGTGCGGCTCACGGGCACGCACGCCTGACCCGCGCCTGCGTCCAAGCATCGTCCGGAGGACGTCCAAGCGACGTCCAGGAGACCTTCGGACCAGCGTCAGTGGCGTCGGGCATCGTCGATGCCATGACGATGACGACCGGAACCGTGCAGCTCCCGCCGCGTCTCGCGGCTCCCGCCCCGCAGGTCGTGCCTCCCATGCAGTCGCGCGCTCGACGCGTCGACCGCGTCACGATCGGCCTGCTCGCGGGCGTCGGTGCGTCCGCAGCCTTCGCAGGCATGTCGGCGCTCGCCCTCGCGGCGCACGCGTCGCTGGGCTGATCGCGCTCCTAGGAAACGCCCACAGCCCGCGCGTAGGATCGGCCACGCCCCGGGCCGCACCGCCCGCACCATCGAGAAGGCGAACCATGACCTACACCCCTCCCGGCCAGGAGCCGCAGCAGCCGTCGTACTCGACGCCCGCACAGCCCGCCTACTCCGCGCCGCAGTCGTCGTACGCGACGCCCCAGTACGGCCAGAACCAGTACGCCGGGTACGGCGCGCCCAAGCCCAAGAGCGACAAGAAGACGTTCGGCCTGTGGGGCATGATCCTCGGCCTCTCGGGTCTGCTCCTCCCGCTCTTCATCAACAACATCGCCGCCATCGCGCTCGGCATCGTGGGGCTCATCAAGGAGAACTCGAAGGGCATGTCGATCACGGCGATCGTGTCCGGCGCCATCGGGCTGATCTGGGCACCGTTCGCGTGGACGATCGCCTTCGGTCTCATCGTCTTCTTCGCCGCTGGTGGCGCGTACTACATGTCCTGACCGAGGTCAGCACCGCATGAGGGCCCCGCGACCGCGGGGCCCTCACGCGCATCCGAGGAGCAGCATCGTGACCAGTCTCTCCGGCACCCCCTACGGCCAGCCGACGCAGCACCAGCCGTCGGCGTACCTGCAGCCGGCGCCCTACGGGTCGCCGCAGCACCTCGCCCAGCAGCCGTACGCGTACGCGGCCGCCTACGCCGCGCCGCGCAGCCCCAAGACCACGTTCGGCGTCGCTGCCGTTCCTGTGCTGACGGCCGGATGCGCGGACGGATGCGTCCGCGCGCTCAGCACTCGACGTAGGTGACGGCGAGGCCGCCCATGGCGGTCTCCTTGTACTTGTCGCTCATGTCGGCACCCGTGCGTCGCATCGTCTCGACGGCGGTGTCGAGCGTCACGTAGTGCGTGCCGTCGCCGTGGCAGGCCATGCGCGCGGCGTTGATCGCCTTGACCGACGCCATGGCGTTGCGCTCGATGCAGGGGATCTGCACGAGGCCCTTGATGGGGTCGCACGTGAGCCCGAGGTTGTGCTCGATGCCGATCTCGGCGGCGTTCTCGATCTGCTCGGGCGTCGCGCCGATCACCGACGCGAAGCCCGCCGCCGCCATCGCGCACGCCGAGCCGACCTCACCCTGGCAGCCGACCTCGGCGCCCGAGATCGACGCGTTCGCCTTGATGATGATGCCGATCGCGCCCGCGACGAGCAGGAACTCCACCGCCCATGGCAGGCGCCGATCGTCGAGCTGCACGAAGCGGTCGGCGTAGTGCATGACGGCGGGGATGATGCCGGCCGCGCCGTTCGTCGGCGCGGTGACGACGCGGTTGCCTGCGGCGTTCTCCTCGTTGACGGCGAGGGCGAAGAGGTTGACCCACTCCATGCCCTCGAGCAGGTCGCGAGCGTCGGCGCCCGCCGCGTCGCGCGCGAGCAGCTTGTCGTGCCAGCCCTTCGCGCGTCGCTTCACGTCGAGGCCGCCCGGCAGGATGCCGTCGGTGCGGATGCCCGCATCCACGCAGTCCTGCATGACCTGCCAGATGTGCTCGAGGGCTGCGACGGTCTCGGCCTCCGAACGCCACGCGGCCTCGTTCGCGAGCATGACGTCGGCGATCGAGAGTCCGGTCGCGCGGCAGTGCGCGAGCAGCTGGTCGCCCGTCGTGAAGGGCATGGGCAGCGGCCCGGCGGCCTCCGCGGGCTCGGGCACGGGCGCCAGCACGTCGCCCTCGTCGTGGCGCATGACGAAGCCGCCGCCGATCGAGTAGTAGCCGTGCGACTGCAGCGTCTCGCCGTCGGCGTCGTACGCCGTGATGCGCAGCGCGTTCGGATGCTCCGGGCGCAGCGTCAGCGGGCGGAAGACCACGGCGGTCGCGGCATCGAACGGCACGGCGTGCTCGCCGCCGAGCAGCAGCGATCGGTCGGCGCGGATCGCGGCGAGCGTCTGGGCGATCTCGTCGGTCGTCACGGTGTCGGGCGCGAGACCCGACAGGCCCAGCATCACCGCCGTGTCGGTGCCGTGGCCCGAGCCGGTCGCGCCGAGCGATCCGAACAGGTCGATGCGCAGTCGCGTCGTCGCTGCGCGAGCGTCGGCGGCGTCGAGCAGGCGCACGAAGTCCCACGCGGCGCGCATGGGACCGACGGTGTGCGACGACGACGGCCCGATGCCCACGCGGAAGAGGTCGAGCACGGACAGCGACTCGAAGACCGGCGCGGTCTCGGTCGCGTGCGACCCGAGGGCAGCCGCAGGCGCATCGTCGCGCAGCGGCCGGAAGACGGAGGTCACGTCAGGCGCTGCGGCCCTGGTACTCGTCGTCCTGGTCGGAGTCGTCGTCGGCGTAGTCCGCCCACTTGTCGACGTACTCGTCGCTCTCGTGCGGAGTACCGATCTCGCGCTCGAGCGCCGAGTAGTTCACGTTCGGGCTGTATGCCTTCAGCTCACGAGCGATCTTCGTGTGCTTGGCCTTCTGACGACCACGACCCATGCTGCACCCCCAACAGAGAACGCCCGCATCCATACTGCGGGCGGTATGCGCGCGCCACCGCGCTTTGCAAGCCAACCGGCAGAATAGCACGGCGGCGCATCCCGATCGTGGAGCGCCATGGATGGATGGAGCACGCATGCACGACCTGGCCGCCGCCGCGAACGACCGGGTCGACGCGATCGTCGCAGACACGCTCGCGCTCTGCGCCGTCGAGTCGCCCTCGCGCGACGCCGCGGCGTCGCGTCGCAGCGCCGACGCCGTGCGCGACCTGCTCGTCGAGCGGCTCGGCGCGACCGTGACGGAGCAGACGGTCGACGGGCATGTGCACGTGCGCGCCACGTGGGGCGAGCCCCGCGTGCTGCTGCTGTGCCACCACGACACCGTGTGGCCGCTCGGCACCGTCGACCGCATCCCGCTGACCGACGGCGACCTCGTCTCGGGGCCCGGCACCGTCGACATGAAGGGCGGCATCGCCATCGCCGTGCACGCCCTCGCGATGCTGCGCGAGGCGGGAGGGGATGCGGCGCTCGAGGGCGTTGACCTGCTCGTCACGGGCGACGAGGAGGTCGGGTCGCCGACCTCGCGCCCCATCATCGAGGCGTCGACGGCGCAGGCGGCGCTCGTGCTCGAGGCCGCCGCGCACGGCGGCGAGGTGAAGACGGGCCGCAAGGGCGTGTCGATCTACCGCCTCGAGATCGTGGGCCGAGCCGCGCACGCCGGCGTCGAGCCCGAGCTGGGCGTCAACGCCGCCGTCGCGCTCGCGCACGCCGTGCTCGCCATGACCGGGCTGGGCGACGCCGCGGCCGGCACGAGCGTGACGCCCACGGTGCTGCAGGCGGGCACGACCACGAACACGGTGCCGGCGTCGGCATGGATCGCCGTCGACGTGCGCGCGTGGACCGTCGCCGAGCAGCAGCGCGTCGACGACGCGATCCGCGCCCTCGTCTCGCCGCTCGAGGGCGCCGCGATCGTCGTGCACGGCGGCATCAACCGCCCGCCGCTCGAGCGCGCGATGGCGGTCGACCTCTACACGCAGGCCGCCGCGGTCGCGGTGGAGCTCGGCTTCGAGCCGCTGCGCGAGACGGCCGTGGGCGGAGGGTCGGACGGCAACTTCACGGCCGGCGCGGGCATCCCGACCCTCGACGGCCTCGGCCCGTGGGGCGGCGGTGCCCACGCCGACCACGAGCATGCGGTGCGGGCGGCGTTCGCGCCGCGCACGGCCCTCGTCGCGGGCCTCGTGCGCCGCCTCCTCGCCTCCTAGCGCCGCACACGAAGGCGTCGCCCACCCGCTGGTCGAGGAGCGCGCGAGCCCGAAGGGCGAGCACGCGTCACGAGACCACGGGACCGCCGCTCCTGCCCGATCGTGCGCATGGTCGCGTCGGGCGGGCTCGTCGCGTGGTCTCGTGACGGCTGCAGCCTGCGGCTGCGGCCTCCTCGACCAGCTGGTGGCGGGTCGCGTCCATCGGGCGCTCGTCACCCCATCCAGCTGGTGGGAGCGAGCGCGAGCGCTCAGGCGGCGAGCAGCGCGCCGAGCCAGAGGCCGACGGCGGCGAGGGCGACGCCCGCGACGAGCGTCACCGCGACGTTCGCGACCGCCGCGCGCATGCGGCGCCGGTCGGCGAGCTGCACCGTCTCGACCATCCACGTCGAGAACGTCGTGAGGCCGCCGCAGAAGCCCGTCACGACGACGAGCAGCAGCAGCGGCTCGCCACCGAGCACGCTCGTCGCGAGGCCGGCCACGAAGGCGCCCGCGAGGTTGGCGACGAGGATCGGCCACGGCAGGCGGTCGGGATGCCCCAGGCGTGCGAGGGCGAAGCGCACGACGGCGCCGACCCCGCCGGCGAGCGCCACGAGCACGATGCCGAGCCCCGCGATCACTCGTCGACCTCCATCGCCGCGCGCGGTCGGCTGCCGAGCCGCAGCCCCGCCCACGCGGCCGCGATGCCGAGCGCGATCGACGCGACCAGGTACCCGAGCGTCACGGCATCCGGATGCTGCGCCACCACGAGCGCGAGCGCGCTGAACGTCGTGAAGCCGCCGAGGACGCCCGTGCCGAGGCCCGCGCGCACCCAGTCGGGCGCGACGGGCCAGACGCGGGCGACGAGCAGCCCGAGCACGAAGGCGCCGACGACGTTGATGCCGAGGGTCTGCCACGGATGCGCGTCGAGCGTCGCGAGATCGATCGACGTGCGCAGCCCCGTGCCGAGCGCGCCGCCCACGAGCACGGCGAGCCAGGGGAGCAGTCGGCTCACCGGCGATGGCCCGAGTGGTGCTGTCTCGTGACGGGGCGCGGGCGACGCGCCGTGCCGCGGCGTGCGTCGCCGGGCAGCGGGCGCGACTCCCGCTCCTCGAGCAGCCGCGCCGACTGCAGCCGCCACGGCACGAGCGCGACGGTGACGCCGTGCGTGAGCGCGAGCCGCTGCCGCACCCGCCGCGACTTGTGGCCGTGCAGCACCCGCTCCCACCAGTGCCCGACGACGTAGGTCGGCATGTAGACGGTCACGACCTCGGGCCCGTGCTCGGCCCGGCGCTCCTCGATGTGCTCGATCACGGGCTGCGACACGTCGCGGTACGGGCTCGGCAGCAGCCGCAGCGGCACGCGGATGCCCTGTCGGATCCACGCCTTCTTCAAGCGCTTCGCCGCATCCATGTCGATCGCGGAGTGCACGGCCTCGAGCGATTCGTGCTTCGCCGCGATGGCGTAGTCGAGCGCCTTGAGCACGGGCTTCGTGAGGTCGCCGACGAGCACGATCGCGTGGTCGCCGCGCGCGCCGAACACGGTGTCGACGTCGGGCTCGATCTCGCGACGCACGCGGCCGTAGTAGCGCTGGATCGCCCACATGAGCACCCACAGCACGGGACCGATGAGGAAGACGAGGTACGCGCCGTGCGTGAACTTGGTGATGGTGACGACCACGAGCACCGTCGCCGTCGCGATGGCGCCGACGACGTTGATCGTGAAGGCGGCGGGGTTGAACTCGCTGCGCCGCCTGGGGTCGCGCTTCAGCCGCAGCCAGTGCACGACCATGCCGGTCTGCCCGAACGAGAACGACACGAAGACGCCGATGATGTACATCTGGATGAGCTGGTTGAGGTTCGCCTGCGTCAGCACGATGAGCAGCACGGCGCCGAGCGCCAGCACGACGACGCCGTTGGAGTACACGAGGCGGTCGCCGCGCGTGCGCAGCGCCTTGGGGGCGAAGCCGTGATCGGCGAGCACGCTGCCGAGCAGCGGGAACCCGTTGAACGCGGTGTTGGCGGCGAGCAGCAGCACGAGCGCCGTCGCGACGAGCAGCACGAAGAACAGCGGCGACCCGTCGCCGAACACCGCCGCGCCCAGCTGGCCGATCACCGACTGCTGCGGCGTCGTCTCGCATGCCGTGAACCCGACGAGGTCGCACGGATCCTCCGCGTAGTGCACCTGCGAGACGAGGCCGAGGAACGTGATGCCGGCGAACATCGACATCGACACGACGCCCAGCAGCACGAGCGTGATCCGCGCGTTGCGCACCTTGGGCCTGCGGAACGCGGGCACGCCGTTCGAGATCGCCTCGATGCCCGTGAGCGCCGAGCAGCCGGAGGCGAAGGCGCGCAGCAGCAGGAGCATGATGGCCGCCTGGCTCAGCGCATCCGTGTCGACCGAGTACTGCGCCGACGTGGCCACGGGGGCGTCGCCCGTGAGCGTCTGCACGAGTCCCGTCACGACCAGGACGACGACGGATGCGATGAAGAGGTAGGTGGGGATCGCGAACGCGCGCCCCGACTCGCGCACGCCGCGCAGGTTCACGGCGGCGAGCAGCACGATGAAGCCCACGGCGAGCTCGACCCGGAAGGGGTCGAGCTGCGGGAAGGCGGAGATGATGTTGTCGACGCCCGACGCGACCGACACCGCGACCGTCAGCACGTAGTCGATGAGGAGCGCGCTCGCGACGACGAGGCCCGCACGCGGACCGAGGTTGCGGTGCGCGACCTCGTAGTCGCCGCCGCCCGACGGGTACGCCTTCACCGTCTGCAGGTTGCCCGCCACGACGATCGCGATGAGCAGCATGACGCCGAGCGCCACGTACGGCGCGTTCGCGAGCATCGCGAGGCCGCCGATCGTGAGGATGAGGAACATCTCCTGCGGGCCGTACGCCACCGACGACAGCGCGTCGGACGCGAAGATCGGCAGCGCGACCTTCTTCGGCAGCAGCTCGCCCTCGAGCTGCTCGGTGGGGAGCGGCTTGCCGATGATCCAGCGCTTCGGGGAGCGCTCGTCCAGTGTCACAGCGCGTGATGCTACTCCTGGATGCGGCCCCGGGGCAGCGCCGTGACGCGCGGGTGCGAGACGCGACCGGATGCGCTGCGCGACGCCGTCGGTCCGCCGCCGCGGCCAGCGGTCGACGACCGGCGGTGCGGTACGCTTCCCTGGCTCCATCTGCGGGAGCATCTGCAGGACGTGAACGAGGAGCGCCCTTGACCAGGAAGACGATCAGCGTCGTCATCCCCAGCTACAACGAGGAACGTAGCGTCGAGGAGATGGTCGACCGCGTGACCGCGGTGTTCCGCGATCGCCTGCCCGCGTACGACTACGAGATCATCTTCGTCGACGACTTCTCGACCGACGGCACGCGCGGCACCATCCGACGCCTCGCGAAGCAGGACAGCCACGTCAAGGGCGTCTTCAACGCCAAGAACTTCGGCTTCCACCGCAACATCTTCTCGGCGCTCACCTACGGCAGCGGCGACGCCACCTTCATGCTGTTCGGCGACCTGCAGGACCCGCCCGAGAACCTCCCCGAGTTCGTCGAGCGCTGGGAGCAGGGCGACAAGGTCGTCGTCGGCCAGCGCCGCTCCAGCGACGAGGGCTGGTTCATGACCATCCTGCGCCGCGTCTACTACACGACGATCCACCACCTGTCGGACACGACGCAGATCGCGCGCTTCACGGGCTACGGCCTCTACGACCGCGAGTTCGTCGAGACGCTCAAGGACATCGACGACGTGCAGCCGTTCTTCAAGGCCATCGTCGCCGAGTACGGGCTCGACATCGCGATCGTGCAGTACGACCAGGCGAAGAGCGCCCGAGGCAAGTCGAACTTCAACTTCCTGAAGAACTACGACTTCGCGATGCAGGGCCTCACGGCCTCGACGAAGCTCATGATGCGCTTCGCGACGTTCTTCGCCGGCATCGTCGGCGTCGTGTGCCTCGGCGTCGCCGTGTTCGTGCTCATCAACAAGCTCGTCGACTGGGAGCGCTACTCGGCGGGCGAGGCATCGGTCACGGTCGGCATCTTCCTGCTGGGCGCCGTCCAGCTGTTCTTCATCGGCGTGCTGGGCGAGTACATCCTCAGCATCAACGGCCGCATCACGCGCAAGCCGCGCGTCGTCGTCGGCGAGTGGGTCAACCTGCGCGGCGGACGCACCGGTCGCCTGCCCGACGCGTCGACGGGCGAGGCCGAGCACCCGCGCCCCGAGCCGGCCTGATGCCCGAGGCAGCCGGGGCGGCGGCCGCGGCTGCCGACGTGCCCGACGCGCGCAGCGTGCGCATGCGCAGGCTCGCCATCCAGTTCGGCAAGTTCCTCATCGTCGGCGGCATCTCGTTCACGGTCGACTACGGCCTGTTCCTGCTGCTGCACACCGTGCTGGGCGTGCCGTACGTCGTCGCGAGCACGATCTCGTTCTCGCTGTCGCTCGTCCTCAACTACGTGCTCACGCTCAAGTTCGTGTTCGTGGCGCAGCCGGGCCGCTCGGTGGCCAAGGAGTTCGCGATCTACGTCGGGCTCAACATCGTGGCGCTCGGCCTCAACCAGCTCATCCTCTTCCTGTCCGTCGAGCTGCTCGGCGTGTGGCCGGAGGTGGGCAAGCTCATCGCGACGGCCATCGTGCTCGTCTACAACTTCATCGCTCGCAAGATGCTCATCGAGCGGCCCGGCCTCCGCAGGCAGGTCGCGTCGACGGGGCAGGATGCTGCGCAGACCACCGGGAAGGGCATCGAGGGATGACGAGGGACGACGCGGCTGGCCGCGAGCACGCGACGAGCGGCGCCGACGGCGTCGAGGACACCGCGGTCGCGCCCGAGCCGTCGCACGACCCCGCGACCGAGTCCGTCGTGCCGGCGACGGCCGCTGCGGCCGCCACCGCCTCCGCCTCCGCCAGCACGACCGTCGACGGCTGGCAGCCCGGCCGCGTCGGCCTCGCGCTCGACCGCGCTCAGGCGCGCGTCGGCGGGACGCTGGGCCGCGGCTCCGACGCCCTGCGCCGCAGCGTCGTCGGGCGCTGGTTCCAGCGCACCGAGCAGCCCGGCGTCGTCGACTGGCTGCTGCTCGGCGCCCTCGCGATCCTCGCGTTCGTCACCTTCCTCTACGGCGACGTGCGCGCGACGTACGAGCACTCGATGAACTTCCTCGACGCCCTGTTCACGGGACGTCTGCAGGACTTCTACCAGATCGCGATCGACAACAACACGTTCGGCCATCCCGCCGTCTACGACGTGCCCGTCTACCTCGTCTTCGGCATCTGGAACCTCCCGACCTACCTCATCCACCAGGTCACGGGCTTCGACTACCTGAGCTCGGTGCCCGGCCAGCTGTGGCTCAAGGCGATGATGGTGTTCTTCCTCGCCCTCGCGGCGAAGAAGGTCATCGACATCGCGCGCACCGCGGGCCTCACGCGGCAGCGGTCGCGCTGGGTCGGCTTCTTCCTCGTGAGCTCGATGGCCGCGTTCGTGCCCGTGCTCGTGATCGTGCAGTACGACATCGTGTCGGTCGCGCTCATGCTGCTGGGCATCCACGCCTACATGCGCGGCCGCACCCGCTCGTTCCTGCTGTGGTTCCTCGCCGCCAACACCATGAAGCTCTTCGCGGTGTTCGTGTTCATCCCGCTGATCCTGCTGCGCGAGAAGCGCCTCGCGCACGCGGCGGGTCAGCTCGTCGTCGGCATGCTCGGCCTGCTCGCGTGCAAGCTGCTCTACCGCGGCGACCTGGCCTACGCGATCTCGACCGGCGGCTTCACGACCGACATGCTCGATCGGCTCACGATCTCGGGCTTCGACTGGCACTCGGGCGTCACCGTGCCCGCGTTCGTCGTGCTCATGGTGTGCCTCGTCGCCTTCGCGTACCTCAAGCGCATCACGAGCGATCGCGAGCTGATCGCGTTCGCGATCTACATCCCGCTCGTCGCGTTCCTCGGCTTCTGCGTGCTCGTGCCGCTCAACCCGTACTGGATCACGCTCGTCGCCCCGTTCGCGGTGCTCATCATCTTCCTCAACCCGCGCTTCCTCGTGTTCAACACGCTCGTCGAGACGGCCGTCGGGCTCGTGCTGCTCATCACGTACGGACTCGTCGGCTTCTCGATGTACAACGCGGGCATCTTCGACGACCTCCTGCTCGGCCAGGTGGTGCCGCCGGCCGCGTCGCCGCGGTGGTCGACCCTGCAGGAGCTGCTCACGGGCGTGGGGCTCGCCGGGCTCGTGCCCTTCATCGTCGGCTTCCTCGTGGCCTGCCTCATCGTGACGCTCGTCGTCAACTACCCGCGTCGCGCGTTCGTGCTCGGGATGCCGAACGTCGAGCGCGTGCCGCGCACGGTCGTGCTCGTGCGCCTCGCCGCCATCGCCGCCTTCATGGGGCTGCTGTTCGCGATGTACCTCGTGCCGGCGCGACCGGTCGCGTACTCGTCGGCAACGAGCACGCCCGTCCCCAACCCCACCGACCTGCTCGTCGCCGGCAACGTCGTCGAGCAGGAGATCGTCTTCGACGACGACCTCGCCGTGACGCAGCTCGAGGTCGGCTTCGACGCGCAGGTCTCGTGGCTGAACACCGCAGCGGTGAACGTGGAGCTGCTCGGACCCGACGGCGCAGCCGTCTCCGCGGGCTCGGCGCCCGTCAACACGCTCGGCGTCGGCGTCACGGCCTTCGACACCGGCGACCTCGTGCTCGAGGCGGGGGAGACGTACACGCTGCGCCTCACCGCGGGGCAGAGCGACGCGGGCGGCCAGCTGCTCGTGCAGCTCAACCCCGAGCAGGACACCTTCACGACGACGTCGAACGGCGTCGAGGTGCTCGGCGACGTCGTGCTCGTGCTCGACGGCGCCCTGCGGTAGCGCCGACCGCGACCCCGCGTGGTCTGAGACAGCGTGCTGCATCCGGCAGGATGCTGTGCAGACTCCAAGAAGGGCATCGACCGATGACGACGGATCACACGGCCGACCGTGAGCACCCCCAGGGCGACGGGTCGACCGCCGGTCCCCGCGACGTCGAGCCGACGAGCGTCGCCGCGACCGCGGGCGCGGGCGGCGCGGCAGCAGCGACGCCCGGTGTCGCATCCGCAGGCTCGGCGACCACGACCGCGCCCGTCCCCGCGGCCGAGCGCGGACGCCAGCCCGGCCGCGTCGGGCTCGCGCTCGACCGAGCGCAGGAGCGCGTCGGGTCGGCGGTCGGTCGTGGCATGGATGCCGTCGGCGGCAGCCGCGCGGGTCGCTGGTTCCAGCGCACCGAGCAGCCCGGCCTCGTCGACTGGCTGCTGCTCGGCGCGATCGTCGTCTTCTCGTTCGTCACGTTCCTCTACGCCGACGTGCGGGCGACGTTCGACCACTCGCTGAACCTGCTCGACGCGATCTTCGCGGGACGCGTGCAGGACTTCTACCAGATCGCCATCGACCAGACGCTGTCGGGTCACCCCGCCGTCTACGACGTGCCGGTGTACCTCGTCTTCGCCATCTGGAACCTGCCGACGTGGATCATCGTCCAGCTCACGGGCCTCGACTACATGGAGTCGGTGCCCGCCCTGCTGTGGGCGAAGGCGATGATGGTGTTCTTCCTCGCGGTCGCGGCGAAGGCGGTCGTCGACATCGCGCGCACCGCAGGTCTCACGCGGCAGCGGTCGCGCTGGGTGGGCTTCTTCCTCGTGAGCTCGATGGCCGCGTTCGTGCCCGTGCTCGTGGTCGTGCAGTACGACGTCATCTCCGTCGCCTTCATGCTGCTGGGGATCCACGCCTACATGCGCGGGCGCACCCGCTCGTTCCTGCTGTGGTTCCTCGCCGCCAACACCCTGAAGCTCTTCGCGGTGTTCGTGTTCATCCCGCTGATCCTGCTGCGCGAGAAGCGCGTCATCCCCGCAGCCGGCCAGCTCGTGGTCGGCATGCTGGGGCTCGTGGCCTGCAAGCTGCTGTACCGCGGCGACCTCGCCTACGAGATCTCGACGGGACGCTTCACCGACGACATGCTCGATCGGCTGCTCTACGTGGGCTTCGACTGGCACTCGGGCATCACGGCGTCGCTGTTCGTCGGCCTCATGGTGGGCCTCGTGATCTTCGCGTACGCCAAGCGCGTCGCCGACGACCGCGAGCGCATCGCGTTCGCGATCTACATCCCGCTCGTCGCGTTCCTCGGCTTCTGCGTGCTCGTGCCGATCAACCCGTACTGGATGATGCTCGCGGCGCCGTTCAGCGTGCTCATCATCTTCCTCAACCCGCGGTTCCTCGTGCTCAACACCCTGCTCGAGACCTTCACGGGCCTGGCGCTGATCGCGGCGTACACGCTGCTCGGCTGGCTGACGTACGGCGGCATCATCGAGTACCTGCTGTTCGGCCAGCTCGTGCCGCGCGCCGATCCGCAGCGCTGGTACTCCGTGCAGGACATGTGGCCGGGAGACGTGACCTGGGAGCGCGTGCCGTTCCTCGTCGCCTTCGCCATCACGTGCTTCGTCGCGACGCTCGTGCTCAACTACCCGCGCCGCGCGTTCCTGGCGGGCATGCCGAACGTCGAGCGCATCCCGCGGTCGGTCGTGCTCGTGCGCCTCGGCGTGCTCGCGTCGTTCCTCGCGCTCATCGTCGCGACCTACGTCGTGCCGGCCCGTGCCGTCGCCTACTCCTCGGCGTCGCCGACGGTCGAGCCCGTGCCCGACACGACGGACCTGCTGCTGCCCGGCAACGTCGTGGAGCAGGAGATGGTCTTCGCCGACGACATCGCGGTGACGCGGATGGAGATCGGCTTCGACGCGGGCGAGGTGGTGTGGGTCAACGTCTCGGCGCTGCACGTCGAGCTGCTCGCCTCCGACGGCACCGCCGTGTACACGGGCACGGCGCCCGTCAACACCCTCGAGGTCGGCGTGACGCCCTTCGACACCGGCGACCTCGTGCTCGAGGCCGGCGAGACGTACACGCTGCGGCTCACCGCCGACGAGAACGACGAGGGCGGCCAGGTGCTCGTGCAGCTCAACCCCGAGCAGGACTCGTTCGTCACGACGGCCAACGGCGTCGTGATCCCCGGCGACATCGTGCTCGTGCTCGACGGCGCGACCCGATAGCGCGAGCGGCGCGGCGTGCGGGTCGACCGCGTCCGCGCCCCAGTATCCTGACGGACGGCGACTGGCGCCGTCGGCGCGAGCCGAGACGAGAGAGGGTGGCTGCGGTGCAGCGAACGTGCCTGGTGACGGGCGGTGCCGGATTCATCGGCACCGAGCTGCTGCGACAGACGCTCGGGCAGTACGACCGCGTGGTCGTGCTCGACTCCCTGCTGCCGCAGGTGCACGCGACCGCCCCCGAGCTGCCCGCGGGCGTCGAGCTCGTCGTGGGCGACGTCGCCGACGCGTCGGCATGGGCGGAGGTCGTCGGCGCGCTGCGCGATGCCGGTCGCCTCGACGTCGTGCACCTCGCCGCCGAGACCGGCACCGGGCAGTCGCTCGCCGAGCCGTCGCGGCACGCGCTCGCCAACGTCGTCGGCACGACGCGGCTCACCGAGGCGCTCGACGCCGCATCCGCTCGCCCGGACCGGATCGTGCTCGCCTCGTCGCGCGCCGTGTACGGCGAGGGCGCCTGGTCGTTCGCCGGCGAGCTGCGCTACCCGGGTCAGCGCGGCGTCGAGCAGCTCTCCGCAGGCCAGTGGGACTTCCCGGGCGCCGAGCCCGTGGCCATGCGGGCCGACGTCGTGCACCCCGACCCCGTGAGCGTCTACGGCGCCACGAAGCTCGCGCAGGAGCACCTGCTCGCCGCCTGGTGCGTCGCGCACGACGTGCCCCTCACCGTGCTGCGCCTGCAGAACGTGTACGGCGTGGGCCAGTCGCTCACGAACTCCTACACGGGCATCCTGCCGCTCTTCTGCCGCATGGCACGCGAGGGTCGCGCGATCCCGCTCTACGAGGACGGCCTCGTGCGCCGCGACTTCGTGCACGTGTCCGACGTCGTCGCCGCGATGCGCGCTGCGCTCGCCGCGTCGACCCCGGGCGTCGAGACGCTCGACGTCGGCTCGGGGGAGTACGCGACCGTCGAGCACGTCGCGGGCGTCATCGCCGCCGCGTACGGCTCGCCGGCCCCGCAGGTCTCCGGCGACTTCCGTCATGGCGACGTGCGGCATGCCTGGGCCGACACGTCGCGCACCGAGTCGGTGCTCGGGTGGGCGGCCGCGGTGCCGCTCGACGCCGGTCTGCGCGAGCTCGTGTCGTGGGTCGACGCGCAGCTCGGCGCTGCGACGCCCACGGCCTGACGCCTCGACCCTCGATCCGCGCCGCGGATCTGCGCGAGCCTGCCCGCGATCGCTTGACGTTGACGCAGCGTCAACTCCTACCGTGGTCGGCATGGAGTGGTCGATCCAGCAGCTCGCACGCCTCGCCGGCGTGACCTCGCGCACCCTGCGCCACTACGGCGACGTCGGGCTGCTCGAGGCGAGCCGCATCGGCACGAATGGGTACCGCTACTACGACGCCCGCTCGCTGGCTCGGCTGCAGCGCATCCTGCTGCTGCGGCAGCTCGGCGTCGGCATCCCCGCCATCCGGGAGTCGCTCGCGGGCGGCTCGGATGCGGACGCCCTGGAGCACCACCTGCGATGGCTGCGCCAGGAGCGCGACCGCATCGACCGGCAGATCCACGCCGTGGAGCACACGGTCACGACGACGAGAGAAGGAGGCGCCATGGACGCGCAGCGGGCCTTCGACGGGTTCGACCACACGCGGTACGAGCAGGAGGT
Organism: Agrococcus jejuensis; assembly: GCF_007679035.1. GTDB lineage: Bacteria > Actinomycetota > Actinomycetes > Actinomycetales > Microbacteriaceae > Agrococcus > Agrococcus jejuensis_A. Next base: position 46,366 of record NZ_VEFR01000003.1, read on the forward strand.
CACCGAGCGGTGGGGTGCCGAGGCGTGGCGCTCGGGACAGGACTGGTGGGGCTCGCTCGGCGACGAGGGTCGCGCGGCGTTCCAGCAGGAGCACGTCGACCTCGTCGCCGGCTACGCCGCGGCGCGCGAGGCGGGCGAGCCGCCGACCGCCGACGCGGTGCAGGCGCTCGCGGCGCGGCACTGGCGGTGGATCGCCGCGAGCTGGCAGCGCGAGCCCGAGGTCGAGGCGTTCGTCGGCCTCGCCGAGACGTACGCGGCCGACGAGCGCTTCGCGACGACGTACGGCGGAGCCGAGTCGGCGGCGTATGTGCGGGACGCGATGCGGGCGTACGCGAAGGGCCGCTGAGCCCCGCCACCAGCTGGTCGAGGAGCGCGCGAGCCGCCAGGCGAGCACGCGTCACGAGACCGCGCGACCGCTGCTCCCGCCCAGCCACGCGCGTGATCACGTCGAGCGGGCACGTCGCGAGGTCTCGTGACGCGGAGGCGCTGCGCGCCTGCGCTCCTCGACCAGCTGGTGGCCGGCCTCGACGAGCGTCGGGAGGAGCCGCGCGCGGGCGGCCGACGTCACGCAGCCGCACTGTTACGACGCGTGACGGCTCGGCATGCGACGATCCGCCGCCCTCCGTAGCGTCGGCAGGGTCGGGAGGAGCCCATCGTGGCCGCAGTCGAGCTCGGCGACCGCCTCGCAGGCCTGTCGCTCGGACGCTCCACTCCCGCGACCGTGCGCGTCACCGGCCTCGGCCGCGCGTTCGGCGACCGCCCCGTGCTCGAGGGCGTCGACCTCGAGGTCGCCCCCGGCGAGATCGTCGCCATCCTCGGCGCCTCCGGCTCGGGCAAGTCGACGCTGCTGCGCATCGTCGGCGGCCTCGACGCCGCCACGGCGGGCACCGTCACGATCGACGACCACGTCGTCGCCGGCATCGACGACCGCGTCGCGATCGGCTTCCAGGAGCCGCGGCTGCTGCCGTGGCGCACCGTGGCCGACAACGTCGCCTACGGCCTCCCGTCCGGCATCGCGAAGGACGCGGGCCGCGCCCGCGTCGCGGCGCTGCTCGAGCTCGTCGGCCTCGACGACTTCGCCGGCCACCGTCCGCGTGCCATCTCGGGCGGCATGGCGCAGCGCACCTCCCTCGCTCGTGCGCTCGCTCGCGACCCCGGCGTGCTGCTGCTCGACGAGCCGTTCGGCGCGCTCGACGCCCTCACCCGCATGCGCATGCAGGACCTCCTGCTCGGCGTGCTCGACACGGCGCCGACCACGGTGCTGCTCGTGACCCACGATGTCGAGGAGGCGCTGCAGGTCGCCGACCGCGTCGTGCTGCTCGGCACCGAGCCGGATCGGGCGGGTGCGCGCATCCAGCAGATCGTGACCGTGCCCGGCGCACGCCCTCGCGATCGCGGCTCCGCCGAGCTCGCCGAGCTGCGGGCCGAGCTGCTCGCGGGCCTCGGCATCGACCGGCACGCGCACTAGACCCGTCCTCCCTTCGTCCTCCCTCCCGACCCAGCACCGAGAGATCCCCATGGCGCGCACCACCACCTCCCGCCTCGCCGCCCTCGCGGCAGGCGCCACCGCAGCCCTGCTCGCCCTCACGGGCTGCGTCGCCGGCGAGGACGCTCCCGCCGAGTCCGGCTCGGCGGACGGCGGCACGACCACCACCGTCGACATCGACTGGGCGACGTACAACCCGCTGTCGATCGTCATCCGCGACCAGGGATGGCTCGAGGACGCCGGCTACGACGTGAACTGGGTGCAGTCGCTCGGCTCGTCGGCCGCCAACGAGGCGCTGCGCTCGGGCGCGATCGACTTCGGGTCGACGGCCGGCTCGGCCGCGCTGCTCGCACGCGCGAACGGCGCCCCGCAGCAGATCGTGACCGTGGTCGCGCAGCCCGAGTGGGCATCGATCGTGACGCCCGAGGGCTCCGACATCACCTCGGTCGAGCAGCTGCAGGGCCGCACGGTCGCCGCCGCGCTCGGCACCGACCCGTACTTCTTCCTCGTGCAGTCGCTCGAGCAGGCGGGCCTGTCGATCGACGACGTCACGGTCGAGAACCTCGCGCACGCCGACGGCTGGGCGGCGTTGCAGGGTGGCTCGGTGGATGCGTGGGCCGGTCTCGACCCCATCACCGCCACGGCCGAGGCCGCGGGAGCGACGATCCTCGCCACCGACCTGTCGCTCAACTCCTACTCGGTGCTCAACGCGTCCGAGGAGATCATCGAGTCGGACCCCGAGCTCGTGCAGACCGTCGCCGACCTCTACGAGCAGGCGCGCGAGTGGGCGCTCGCGAACCCCGACGAGATGGCGCAGCTGCTCGCCGACGCCGCCGCGATCGACCTGTCGGTCGCCCAGGTGGTCATCGACGAGCGCGAGGGGCTCGACGTGTCGGGCGTGCCCGGCGACGAGCTGCTGTCGGTGCTCGGCCCGATCGGCGCGATCCAGGTCGAGATCGGCGACGTCGCCTCGCAGGATGCGATCGACGCGGCGCTCGACACGATCCTCGCACCGCAGTTCGCGGAGCAGGCGGTCGACGCCGGATGACCGAGTCCGCGACCCTCCGCCCGACGTCGGCCGCCGCCGACGCCGCGGAGCTCGACGCCGCCCGCCCCCGCGGGCGGCGTCGACCGCGTCGCGGCGCGCTCGCGAACCCCGCCGTGCGCGTCGCGCTCGGTGCCCTCATCCCGCTCGTGCTGCTCGGCATCTGGTGGGCGCTCACGATCCCCGGCGCGGCGATCGTGCCGCCGTACCGCTTCGCGAGCCCCCTCGCCGTCTGGCAGGCGGGCGTCGACCTCGCCGAGCGCGGCGAGCTCGGCCGCTTCGCCGCGATCTCGCTGCAGCGCGTGCTGCTCGGCTTCGCCGCGGGCGCCGCCCTGGGTCTCGTCGCCGGCGGCCTCGTGGGCCTCTCGCGGCTGTTCGAGTCGCTGCTCGGGCCGTTCCTCGGCATCGTGCGCGCCGTGCCGAGCCTCGCATGGGTGCCGCTGCTCATCGTCTGGTTCCAGATCGGCGAGCAGTCGAAGGTCATCCTCGTGGCGATCGGCGCGTTCTTCCCCGTCTTCACCACCGTCTCGCTCGCGCTGCACCACGTCGATCGGGGCCTCGTCGAGGTCGCGCGCGCGTTCGGTCGCCGCACGCTCGGCACCTTCCTCTCGGTGCAGCTGCCGTCGGTGCTGCCGGCGGTCTTCACGGGCCTGCGGCTCGCGCTCGTGCAGGCGTGGCTCTTCCTCGTCGCCGCCGAGCTGCTCGGCGCGTCGATGGGCCTCGGATTCCTGCTCTCGCGCGGGCAGTCGAACGGTCGCCTCGACCACATCCTGCTCGCGATCATCCTGCTCGCCGTCGCCGGCAAGCTCACCGACTCGGTGCTCGCGCTCGTGCAGCGCTGGGCCGCGAGGCGCTGGTCGTGAGCGCGCTCGACGCCCTGCGGCTCGAGACGCGCGCGTTCCCGCCGCCCGCCGCGATCGCGGCCGAGGCGAACGTCGGGCCGGACGTGTGGGATGCGGCCGCCGCCGACCCCGACGCGTTCTGGGCCGCCGCGGCCGAGCGCCTCGACTGGGTGCGCCCGTGGGACACGGTGCGCACGTGGCAGCCCGCCGAGCCGACCGGCGCGACGAACGCCGACGGCACCCCCGAGCTCACGGTGCCGGCCGCGACGTGGTTCGCCGGCGGCACGCTCAACGCATCCGTGCAGTGCGTCGACCGGCACGTGGATGCCGGGCACGGCGACCGCGTCGCGACGTACTTCGAGGGCGAGCCGGGCGACCGTCGCACCGTGACGTACGGCGAGCTGCAGCGCGAGGTCGCCCGCGCGGCGAACGCGCTGACGGCGCTCGGCGTCGAGCCGGGCGACCGCGTCGTCGTGGTGCTGCCGCCGCTCGTCGAGACGCTCGTCGTCACGCTCGCGATCGCCCGCATCGGCGCCGTGCACTCGCTCGTGTTCGGCGGATTCAGCGCCGACGCCGTGCGGTTCCGCCTCGAGGACACCGGCGCGAAGGTGCTCGTGACGAGCGACGGCCAGCACCGCCGCGGGCAGGCCGTGGGCGTGAAGGAGCGCATGGATCGCGCCGCCGAGGGCGTCGCATCCCTCGAGCACGTGCTCGTCGTGCGGCGCACAGGCGATCTGACCCCCGACACCCCGTGGACCGAGGGGCGCGACGTGTGGTGGCACGAGGCGCTCGGCGCCGCCGCGGACACCCACGAGCCGCAGGCGTTCGACGCCGAGCATCCGCTCTTCATCATCTACACGTCGGGCACGACCGGCCGCCCCAAGGGCCTCGTGCATACGACCGGCGGCTACCTGACGCAGGCGTCGTGGACGCACTGGGCCGCGTTCGACCACAAGCCCACCGACGTGCACTGGTGCACCGCCGACCTCGCATGGGTCACGGCGCACACGTACGCGATCTACGGTCCGCTGTCGAACGGCGCGACGCAGGTGCTCTACGAGGGCACGCCCGACGCCGGCCACAAGGGCCGTCACCTCGAGATCGTCGAGCGCTACGGCGTCACGACGTACTACACGGCGCCGACGCTCGTGCGATCGCTCATGACGTGGTTCCCCGACGGCTTCGGCGAGGGGCCGCATGCGGGGGAGTGGGACCTGTCGACCATCCGTCTGCTCGGCTCGGTCGGCGAGGCCATCAACCCCGAGGCGTGGATGTGGTTCCGCGAGCACGTCGGGGCCGGCACGGCGCCGATCGTCGACACGTGGTGGCAGTCCGAGACGGGCGCCGCGATCCTCGCGCCGCTGCCGGGCGCATCCACGCTCAAGCCCGGCTCGGCGACGCGCGCGATGCCGGGCGTCGCCGCGCGCATCGTCGACGAGCACGGCGAGACCGTGCCGTACGGGAAGGGCGGCTACCTCGTGGTCGACCGCCCCGGCCCGGGCCTCGCCCGCACGGTGTGGGGCGACCCCGAGCGCTACCGCGATGCCTACTGGGCGCGCTTCTGGCAGCAGGGCGCGTTCTTCTCGGGCGACGGCGCCGCGTGGGATGCCGACGGCGACATCTGGGTGCTCGGCCGCGTCGACGACGTCATCAACGTGTCCGGCCATCGCCTGTCGACCATCGAGATCGAGTCGGCGCTCGTCGCGCATCCCGCCGTCGGCGAGGCCGCGGTCGTGGGCGTGGAGGATGCGCTCACCGGCCACGCGATCTGCGCGTTCGTGACGGCGTCGCGCGGGCACGAGCCCGGCGTCGGCGGCCGCGATCCGCACGTCGACGAGCTCGCCGCATCCCTGCGCGACCACGTGGCCGACGCGATCGGCCCCGTCGCGAAGCCGCGGCACGTCGTCGTCGTGCCCGACCTGCCGCGCACCCGATCGGGCAAGATCATGCGCCGCCTGCTCGTCGACGTGTTCGACGGCCGGCCGCTGGGCGACACGACCTCCCTCACCGACGAGACGGTGCCCGAGCGCATCCACGCCGTCGTGCACGGCGCCTGACGGGACGAACCGAGGCGCTCGGCCACTCCGTGCCCGAGCCCACCTGGTACAGGCGAGCCGCTGATCGGGTGAGGAGATGTACACGTGAGCGGGCCGACAGACCCGTCTGGTGCCCTGCCCCTCCGCTCACGTGCACATCTCGCCCTGTCGTCGTGGCGGAATGTGCGCGAATCCGGCCTTTCGCGACGCTCAGCGCCGCGAGTGCTCGGATTCGTGCACATCTCAGTGCGCGTCAGGCGTCGGCGGGGTCCTGCCACTCCTGCACGATCTCGGGCGACGCGTGCACGCACATGATGCGCAGCACGCCGTCGCCGGTGTTCGTGAAGCCGTGCCACGTGTCCGGCTGCACGACGGCGGTGTCGCCGGTGCGGGCCACGATCGCGTCGTCGCCGAGGCGGATCGTCGCCTCGCCCTCCAGCACCGTCCAGGTCTCGGTGTAGGGATGCCGGTGCAGGCTAGGCCCCTGGCCCGGGTCGTTCGTCACGAGGAAGAACGAGATGCCCGAGCCGTGCTCGGCGCCGACGAAGCGCAGGGTGCGCGACTCGGCGACGCGGATCGCATCCGCGGGGATGACGGCCATGATGGCTCCTCTCGGGATCGCGAGCGATGCAAGGATCAGACGGCATCGCCGATGTAGGCGGTGCGCAAGCCAAGCGCCTGCGCGATGGCGTCGAGGAAGGCTTCGTTGGTTTGGAACCATTCCACGCCCACCTCACTTCGCGAGCCAGCGGCCCTTCGCGGATTCATGTGGCCAGCGGTGGCTAGCAGTCGGTGGAACATAGCCTCGACTCGGACCAAGTCGTCCTGCTCGCACTCGAAGATGCGGACCACTGAGATTGGCTCTGGAATGTGGGCGCGAGAACCCTGAAGGTGCTGCAGCAGTCGACTCTTGACGTTGATCGCGCGCCCGACCTTCACGAGAGTGTTCCCGCCGTCCTCGCCGACGGGATTCTCGAGATACCAGCCATACGAGAACACGTAGATCCGCTGAGATTGGATTGGTTTTGCCAAGCCCGTTCCTCGGCTTCGCGCTCTACCTGAGCGGAAACCTGCACGCGAGCATCCGTGCTGTCGCGACGGAGCGCCTGCTCCGTCCGTTCGAGCGTCTGGGAGAGCATCTCGACTCCTCCCGAGCTGAACTGCGCAGCGTTGCGCTTCAAGATCGCGCGCAGGGTCGATGCGACGATTCTCCGGAGCGTTTCGGACGAAGGAATGACGCCGTCCAAGATCGCGTCGATCTTGGTCTTGTACTGGTAGACGAACGTGAACGTCTCGATATTGAGATGGGTGGCGACGTCGGCGGGTGCCAGGCCCGCGATGACGTGCAGACGATAAACATCACCGAGTCGTGATTCGTCCTCGGTGAGCCAGACCTCGAGCTCTGAGCGAGGAGTTCCACTCCCCGCGAGGTCGTCCACTTCCTCATGGCCTTCGATCGGTGCATCGGCCCCGACGTTGCTTGCGGTCGGGAATTGTCCCTCGTCGTTCGTCATCTTGCCCCTTGGCTCAGAGAGGCTCATCCTTGCGTCTGCGGCTGGCGGCAGCCTGAGCACTCCTCCCGTGGGAGGTGGCAGCACGGTACCTGGGGAGGACGCCGTATGCGGCGCGAGGCGAGGATCATGGAGGCGTGCATCTGCTCTCGGTCGCCAGCCTCGCCAACCGCGCGCTGGTCGCGCTCGTCACGATCTGCGTCGCCATCTTCGGCGGCGTCGCCCTCTCGAGCCTCCGCACGGAGCTCGTGCCCGACATCACGCTGCCGCAGGTCGTCGTGTCGTCGCAGTACCCGGGCGTGAGCGCCGAGATCGTCGATGCCGACGTGACGGGGCCCATCGAGGATGCGCTGCAGATCGTGCCGGGGCTCGAGACCACGACGGGCACGTCGACGACGGGATCGTCGACGGTCGTCGCCTCCTTCACCTACGGCACGAACCTGCCGACGACCGAGCAGCGCGTGCAGCAGGCCGTGAACCGCATCGCCAGCCAGCTGCCCGAGGGCATCACGCCCACGGTGCTCACCGGGTCGATCGCCGACCTGCCCATCCTGCAGATCGCCGTGCCGCGCGGCGATGACGAGGCGGCGCTCGTCGACCGCATCGAGCAGGTCGTGATCCCGGCGCTCGAGCGCGTCGAGGGCGTGCGCGGCGCCGAGCTCGCGGGCGCGGAGGGGCAGCGCATCACGATCGCGCCCGACGACGCCGCGCTCGCGTCCGCCGGCCTCACGCGGCAGGCGATCGGCGACGCGATCGACCAGAACGGCGTGCTGCTGCCCGGCGGCACCGTGACGGAGGACGACCAGACCCTCAGCGTGCAGATCGGCAGCACGCTCGCGTCGGTCGACCAGCTCGCCGCCGTCCCCGTCGCACCCGGCCTCACGATCGCCGACGTCGCGGCCGTCACGCTCGACGCCGACCCGGCGTCGTCGGTGTCGATCGTGAACGGCGAGCAGTCGATCTCGATCTCGGTCACGAAGCTGCAGTCGGCCAACACCGTCGAGGTGTCGAACCTCGTGCAGGCGCTGCTGCCCGACCTCGAGCGCGACCTGGGCGGCGTCGAGATGACGGTCGTCTTCGACCAGGCGCCGTTCATCGAGCAGTCGATCGACGCGCTCGCGACCGAGGGCCTGCTGGGCCTCGCGTTCGCCGTGCTCGTCATCCTCGTGTTCCTGCTGTCGGTGCGCGCGACGCTCGTGACGGCGATCTCGATCCCCGCGAGCGTGCTCATCACCTTCATCGGCCTGTGGGCCACCGGCTACACGATGAACATCCTCACGCTCGGCGCGCTCACGATCGCGATCGGCCGTGTCGTCGACGACTCGATCGTCGTCATCGAGAACATCAAGCGACATCTGGCGTTCGCCCCGACGCGCCTGCGGGCGATCCTCGACGGCGTGCGCGAGGTGGCGGGCGCCATCACCGCGTCGACCGTCACGACCGTCATCGTGTTCCTGCCGCTCGCCTTCGTGACGAACGTCACCGGCGAGCTGTTCCGTCCGTTCTCGCTCACGGTCACGATCGCGCTGCTCGCGTCGCTGCTCGTCGCGCTCACGATCGTGCCCGTGCTCGCGTTCTGGGTGCTGCGTGCGCCCAAGGGCTCGCCCGCTGCGCTCGCGGGCGTCGGAGCGGACGCACGCGCCGCGAGGGATGCGGATGCCGAGGAGGCCGAGGCGGCGCCCACGGCGTCCGTGCCGCACCACGCCGCACCGCATCGCTCGCTCGTGCAGCGGGTGCTGCGCAGGCCGGCGACGACCGCCGCCCCGGCGGCGGTCGCGACCGCGCCGGACGCGACCGGCAGCGCATCCGCTGCGCCCGCGCCCGCATCCGCCGACCACGAGGAGGCCCCCGGCCGGCTGCGCCGCGGCTTCCGCCCCATCCTCGGCTGGACGCTCGCGCATCCCGTGCTCGTGCTCGTCGGCGCGTTCGTCGTGCTCGGCGGCAGCGTCGCGCTGACGCCGCTCATGGCCGTGAACTTCCTCGGCGACACGGGCCAGACGAGCGTGCGCGCCACGCAGACGCTCGAGCCCGGCGCCTCGCTCGAGACGCGCCTCGACGCCGCGACGGCGACGAGCGCGGCGCTCGAGGACGTCGAGGGCGTCGAGATCGTGCAGGCCACGGTGTCGCAGGGTGCCGGCGCCTTCGCGGGCTTCGGCTTCGGCGGCGGCGGCACGAGCGAGGTGTCGTACTCGATCACCGCCGAGGACGGCGCGGACATGCCGGCGCTCATCGAGCGGATGCGCGACGTGCTCGCCGAGCAGCCCGGCGAGACGAGCGTCGCCGAGGCCGGCGGCGGCTTCGGCGGCAGCGACGTGACGGTCGACGTCACCGCGCCCACGGAGGACGAGCTCGTGACCGCGACCGAGGCCGTGCACGACGCCGTCGCCGACCTCGACGGCGTCGCCGCGACGAGCGACAGCCTCGAGGCGGCGCAGCCGATCGTGCAGGTGACGATCGACCGCGCGGCGGCCGCGAACGCGGGCCTCAGCGAGGTGGCCGTCGCCGGCCTCGTCGCGCAGGCGATGCAGCCGCAACCGGTCGGCGACATCCAGCTCGACGGCTCGGTCGTGCGCATCTACCTCGCGCCGACGGGCGACGTGTCGACGATCGACGAGCTGCGCCAGGTGCCCGTGCCGACCGCGCTCGGCGTCGTGCCGCTCGACGACCTCGCCGACGTCGAGGACTCGCTCGGCCCCGTGAGCATCGCGACGCTCGACGGCGACCGCACCGCCACCGTCACCGTCACGCCGTCGACCGACGACGTGCGCGCCGTCGGCGCCGCCGTGCAGCAGGCGGTCGACGGGGTCGACCTCTCGGACGGGGCAGCCGCGACCGTCGGCGGCGCATCCGCCGACATCGCCGAGGCGTTCACGCAGCTGGGCATCGCGGCCCTCATCGCCATCCTGCTCGTGTACGTCGTCATGGTCGCCACGTTCAAGAGCCTGCTGCAGCCGCTGCTGCTGCTCGTGTCGATCCCGTTCGCCGCGACGGGTGCCATCCTGCTGCAGGTCGTCACCGGCCTCCCGCTCGGCGTCGCATCCATGGTGGGCGTGCTCATGCTCGTCGGCATCGTCGTGACGAATGCCATCGTGCTCGTCGACCTCGTGAACCAGTACCGCGATCGAGGGATGAGCGTGCGGGATGCGCTCGCCGAGGGTGCGGAGCGCAGGATGCGGCCCGTGCTCATGACGGCGGCGGCGACCGTGTTCGCGCTCGTGCCGATGGCGCTCGGCATCACGGGGCACGGCGGGTTCATCTCGCAGCCGCTCGCGATCGTCGTGATCGGCGGCCTCATCTCGTCGACGCTGCTGACGCTCGTCGTGCTGCCCGCGCTCTACCTGCTCGTCGAGGGATCGATCGAGCGCAGCCGGGTGCGACGCGGGCGAGGCACGCGTGCTCAGGTACGGTCGGAGCTGCGCTCATCCACAGGGTGAGCCGCCTCACAGGCCGCGCACCGACGCACCTGGCACACTGACCATCGTCCGTCTCGTGGAGGACGTCATGCCCAGCTTCCTCATCGTGCACAGCCAGCCGCCGGGTGGCCGTGCCGATCGCTTCGCGCAACCCCCGATGCTCGACGTCTCGGGGCTCGGAGCGCGCCTCGATTGGGGCGACACCACCTTCGAGGTGCCGCCGGGCGACCACCGCGTCACGATCTCGGTCGCGCCCGTCACGGGCGGCCACGAGGGCGCCGTCGTCACGGTGCGCGTGCTGCCCGAGACCGGCACGCGCGTCTCCTTCGCGCCGCCCGCCGTGCCCGGCCAGCCGTCCACGCTCCGCGTCGACGGGCAGTGGCCCGCGGATGCGGCGATGGCGTACTACGCCGCACGCGACCAGCGCCCGCTCGCACCGATCGCGCAGCAGCAGGTCGGCGGCCGACCCGCCGGCGCACCGGCATGGGGTGGCCCGCAGTCGCACGCGACCAACCCCGTGCAGCGGCTCCCGCAGGGGCAGCCGGGCGGCACGCCGCAGCCGCAGCACGGCGGCCCGCCGCAGGCGCCCGCGCCGACGCCCTCGAGGCCGGCCGCCCAGCCACCCGTCGTGCAGCAGCCGACGCCGTCGTCGCCCATGCCGGCGGTGCCGCCCGTGGGGCCGTCGATCGGGTCGACCGGATCCGTGCCCGTCGTGGCGCCGCGGTCGAGCGCGCCGACGTTCGGGCAGATGCAGGGGGCCGTGGTCGAGCCCGGGGCGCAGCACGCGCTGCCGCCTGCGCCGCCGCCCATCGTCGCGCCCGTCGCCCCGCCCGCGTGGGTGCAGCAGCAGTCGGCGTTCGCGCCGCCCGCATCGCAGCCTCCCGCCGCGCCGCCGGCCGCGGTGGCGCAGCCGCCCCGCGTCGCCCCGCCGCAGGCGGCACCGCAGCAGCATCCCCAGCAGCACGCCGCCGCGCCGGTCGTGCCGATGCAGCCGCCGGCGCAGCACGTGGCACCGCCGCACCAGCCGCAGCAGGCGGCGCCGCAGCAGCAGGTCGCGCCGCCCCAGCAGCCCGGCCCCGTCGCGCCGCCCGCGTTCGGGCCGGGAGCGCCGCAGCATCCGCCGATGCAGCCCGGCGTGCAGTCGGCCTTCGGCCACCAGCCGATCGTGCGCCGCGACGTCTACGGCCGCGACCGCGTCGACGGCGACCGCTCGGCTCCCGCCATCCCCACCCCGCGGCAGTTCGAGGACTTCGCGCGCGCCGAGCGCGAGCGTCACGAGGCCGAGGTCGTCGCGGCGTCGAGGCAGCAGCAGGGCTGGTACCCCGACCCCTACGGCCGCTCCGAGGTGCGCTGGCACGACGGCGAGCGCTGGACCCCCTCGGTCATGCGCGGCGGTCGCCGCGAGCACGACCCCGTCTGAGCGCCGCACGACGGATGGCGGGCACCACCGGGTGCCCGCCATCGTCATGCCGGTCGAGGCCGGAGCCGACGCCGCTCAGGCCATCGCGTGCAGCGCGGTGAGCACGTCGGCGGACTGCAGCACGTCCGCGTAGCGACGGCCGACGTCCCGCATGTTGCTCGCGTGCGCGTCGGGGTCGTGGTCGCCGCAGCAGTCGTCGGCGAGGATCGTGCGGAAGCCGTTCGAGAAGGCGTCGATCGTCGAGGCGCGGATGCAGCCGGACGTGACGCAGCCCATGAGCACCACGGTGTCGACGTCGAGGTAGCGCAGCATCGACGCGACGTCGGTGCCGAAGAACGCCGACGGGAAGCGCTTCACGACCACCGCGTCGCCCTCGCCGAGCACACGCGGGTCGACCGTCGCCGCATCCGACCCCGGCGTGAAGTCGACGAGGCCAGACGGCTTCCAGTAGCCGAGCTCGGCCTCGTTCGCGTACTCGACGACCGTGTGGATCACCGGCACGCCCAGCGCCCGCGCCTCGGCGAGCACGACGCTCGCGCGGTCGACCGCGGCATCGATGTACGGGCTGCGCGCCATGGGGCTCTCGCCGTCGGTGAAGCCGAGCTGGAAGTCGACGACGACGATCGCAGCCTTGCGGCCGAAGCCGACGGCCTTGGCGCCGTAGCCGGCTGCGGCGAAGGGATCGGTGGTCATGGGGTGTCCTCTCGGTGGGGGTCGGTCTCGTCGGCGTCGTCGGGCACGGTGCCGGGGTCGGGAGATGTGGGGGCGTCGTCGCCGTCGGCCGTGCGGGCCGGCAGGGCGAGCGCGACGATGGCGGATGCGCTCAGCAGCGCGAGCGCGGCGGTCGCGACGGCGAGCCAGCGGCCCGCATCCCACGCGGCTCCCAGCGCGAGCGCCCCCACGGACGCGCCGGCGTAGTAGCCGAGGGTGTACCAGGCGGAGCCGATCGTGGGGCGAGGGCTCACGACCGCGATCGTCGACGATGCGGTCGTGTGCACCACGAAGAACCCGGCGGCGAGCAGCAGCAGCCCTGCGACGACGGCGGCGAGGTGGTCGACGACCGTGACGGCGATGCCGATCGCGGCGACGGCCGTACCCGCGAGCACGGCGCCGCGCGCGCCGAGCCGCTCGACGATCCGGCCCGTGCGGGCGGACGACCACGTGCCGGCGGCGTAGCAGAGGAACAGGGTGGAGGTCGCGGCGACGCCGAGCTCGAACGGCGGCTCGAGCATGCGGAAGGTCACGGCGTTGAACACGCCGACGAACATCGTCGTACCCAGCCCGCCGATCGCGACGAGCGCGACGCGCGCGATGCGTGGCGCCGATCCTGCACGCGTCGACGGCGCGCGGCGGAGCACGCCGCGGTCGGGTCGGCGGTCGTGACGCAGCAGCAACGCGACGCCTGCGATGGTCGCGACGACGACGACGACGTCGACCACGAGCACGCCCGCACGCCATCCCCACTGCTCGGCGACGACGCCCGACACGATGCGGCCGGCCATGCCGCCCGCCGTCGTGCCCGCGACGTAGAGACCCGCCGCACGCCGGGAGACGGGATGCGCGACGGCGGCGCCGACCCACGCCTGCGCCGACACCAGCACGGTGGCGATCGCGAGCCCGGCGCCGACGCGAGCGGCGACGAGCATCCACCACGAGTCCGCGAGCGCCGTCGTCGCGGTGAGCAGCACGCCCGCGACGAGCGCAGCCGTCATGCTCCGACGCCTGCCGACGCGCATGGCGATCCACGCCATGGGGAAGACGCCGACGGCGATGCCCGCCGTCGTCGCCGACACCGCGAGGTTCGCCTCGAACGCCGAGCGCGAGAACTCGGCGGCGATCGGCGCGAGCAGCGCCTGCGGCGCGTAGAGCACCGACATCGCCGCGAGCCCCACGAGCAGCACGCCCGCGCCGGCCGTGCGCCACGGCGGCTCGGTCGCGACGGACCGGGCGCGATCCTGCACCGTCACGGCCTAGTGCTCGGCGAACGCGGTCTGCACGCCGTCGCGATCCATGCCGGAGGCGAGCGCGAGGGACAGCAGGATCCGCGCGGCGGGGAGCGAGAGGGTGTCGCTGCCGACGAGGCCGCGCTCGTCCCACGCTCGTCGATGCGCGACGCGGCCCGTGATCGCACGGGAGCCCTGCACGACGACGACGCCCGCGGCGATCGCGCGATCGACGGCGTCCTCGACCGCCGATGGCGTCATGCCGGGCGGCATCGCCGCGATCACGAGCCCCTGCGCGCCCGCCTCGACCGCGCGGTCGACGATCGACGGGCTCATGCCCGCCCACACCGGCACGATCTCCACGTGCGGCAGCGGCGTCGGGTAGTCGTCCACCTCCGCGGCGAAGCGCGTCCCAGTCGTGTGCCGGCGGGTGGGCGTGCGATACAGCCATACGTCGCCGTACGCGTCGACGTCGCCGAGCGCACCGTGGTCGCGTGCGCGGAAGGCGTCGAGGCCGTGGTTCGACGACTTGAGCACGTCGCGTGCCGTGAGGATGCGGTCGTCCATGGCCACGAGCACGCCGAGCCCGCGCGCCTCGGTCGAGGCGGCGACCCGGATGGCGCCGAGCAGGTTCCACTGCGCATCCGACCCCATCGCGGTCGGCGGACGCTGCGCACCCGTGAGGACGACGGGCACGTCGACCGGCACCGTGAGGTGCAGGAAGAACGCGGTCTCCTCGAGGGTCGCGGTGCCGTGCGCGACGACGATGCCCGCGATGCCGGGGTCGGCGGCGAGCTCGACGATGCGGGCGCGCAGCCGCCGCCAGAACGCCTCGTCGGCGTCGTTCGAGCGGATGCGGGCGAAGCGGGCGAGCTCGACGTCGACGTCGTCGGGCAGGCGGTAGAGCGGCAGCGCCTCCTCGTCGGTGAGCACCTTCGCGAGGTCGACGTAGTCGAGCCGGTCGAGGTCGTCGTGGCCGCCGGAGCCGATGGTGCCGCCGGTGAGCAGGATGGCGACGCGTCGGCGCGTCGGGGATGCGGTGGTCATGCTGTGATCCTCGGGTCAGCGCATCAGGTCGGGCAGCCAGAGCACGAGCTCGGGCCACGCGACGCATGCGGCGATGCAGGAGACGACGGCGATGAGCATGATGCCCGCGCCCTTGTACGCCGTCGCGAGCCTGGTCTTGGTCACGCCGGCGACGATGAACGTCACGATGCCGATCGGCGGCGCGATGAGGCCGATGTTCAGCAGCATGACGGCGAAGACGCCGTACCAGACGGGGTCGAAGCCGGCACCGATCATGAGCGGGAACGTGACGGGGAGCGTGAGCAGCAGGAAGGGCATCTCGTCGACGAACATGCAGCCGACGACGTAGATGAGCGCGACGAGCAGCAGCACGCCGATGGGCTCGAGGCCGAGGTCGCCGACCCAGCCGACGACCTGCTGGGGCACGCGCGCGAGCGTGAGGAACTGGCCGAACAGGCCGGCGCCGATGAAGAGCGCGAAGATCATGACGGTGATCCGCACCGTCTGCGCGAGCGACTCCGTGAAGCCCTTCCACGTGAGGCGCCGCATGACGACGCCGAGCGCGATCGCGAGCAGCGCGCCGACGCCCGCGACCTCGGTGGGCGAGACGACGCCCGAGTACAGCAGCGTCATGAGCACGGCGAGGAGGCCGATGACGGGCAGCACCTTCACGAGCGACGTGCCGCGCTCGCGCCACGTCGACGTCGCGCCGCGCGGGGCGAGCGATGGCTTCACGAGCACGGCGACGATGACGACGACGGCGAGCGCGACGGCCATGAGCACGCCGGGCACGAGGCCCGCCATGAGGAGGCGGCCGACGGAGGTCTCGGTCGAGATGCCGTAGACGATCAGCACCACGCTCGGCGGGATGAGCGTCGAGAGCGTCGAGCCGGCGGCGACGGCACCCGTCGACAGCGCTCGCGAGTAGCCGTAGCGATCCATGGGCGGCACGGCCATGCGCGACATCACGGTCGCCGACGCCACCGAGGTGCCGGACATCGCGCCGAACATGGCGCCCGAGAACACGCTCGCGACCGCCAGACCGCCCGGCAGCCTGCCCATCCACGCTGCGAACGCGTCGAAGAGGTCGTCGGAGAGGCGCGAGTGCTGCACGACGTAGGCGAGCAGGACGAACAACGGGATCGTGATGAGGCTGAAGCTCGTGCCCTCGCCGTACGGGATGGTCTCGAGCGCGCCGAGCAGCGTGCGGGTGCTGCCGGTGATCATGAGGATGCCGACGGCGCCGGCGGCCGCCATGGTCCAGGCGACGGGCACGCCGGCGAGCAGCAGCGCCACGAAGAGGACGAGCGGGATGACGAGGTCCATGCGGAGGCTCCTGGAGGGGTGTCGGGTCGAGGGCGGCGGGCGTCAGACGCCCTCGTCGAGCGCAGCGTCGTCGTCGCCGCGCTCGGGCTCCGGCAGGAGCAGGTGCAGCAGCGACACGACGGCCATGAGGGCCGACCCGAGCGCCACGATGAGGTAGCCCCAGAAGACGGGGAGGGCGAACGAGACCGTCGACACCTCGTGCCCCGTCATGGAGTCGAGGGCGCGCTCGCCGGTCTGCCACGCCACGAGTCCCCATAGGGCGACGGCGATGATGCCGCCGAGCGTGCGCAGGGCGCGCCGAGGGATGCCGCGCGCCTTGTCGTAGAGCACGCCCATCCGCACCTGGCCGTCGACGGGCACCGACAGCGCCATGCCGACGAAGACGACGAGGGGGAGGAGGAGCGTCGTGGTGATCTCGAGCACGCCGTCGATCGGGCTGCCGAGCGCATAGCGCGCGACGACGTCGATGCAGAACAGCAGCATGAGCGCGACGAGCGCTGCGCCGGACACGATGCGTGCCGCGAGCACGAGGGCGGCGGATGCCTTGGCGATCACCACGATCGCTCCTCCTTCATCTCAGGGTCGGGTGGATGCGGTCGACCTAGTAGGTCGACGGCGTCCACTCGTCGACGGGCAGCGGCTCGATGTCGACGAGCGACGCGAGCACGTCGGCCGCGGCCTGCGCCTCGGCCTCGAGGCCGAGCGTCGAGCCGGTCGTGGCGACCCACTCGTCGATGACGGTCTGCACGACGGCGCGCACGGCCTCGCGCTCCTCGTCGGACACCTCGTAGATCGCCATCTCGGCCTGCGCTGCCTCGAAGGCCTCGTCGTCCATCACGTCGATGCCCTGGGCGACGCGCAGCGAGTACTCGCGGCCGAGGTCGCGGAAGACGTCGCGGGTGTCCTCGTCGAGCGACTCCCACCGCTCGACCGACATGCCGAAGACGACGAGGCCGGCGCTCCAGCTGTCGAGGCCGTCGGTGGCGTGGTTCGTGACCTCGTCGAGCGAGAGCGCGGGCATCGTGTACCAGCCGGCGGTCGTGCCGTCGATCGAGCCCTGCTCCATGCGCAGGTAGATCTCGGTCGACGAGTCCGACGTGGGCGTGGCGCCGAGCGCGTCGACGATGAGGCCCTGGATGCCGGTGGCGCGCACGAGGCGGCCGCCGAACGCGTCGGGCACGGCGTCGATCTCGGCGTCGTTCGTGAACAGCTCGTAGCCCGACACCGAGGTGCACATGATGGGCACGATGCCGGCGGCCAGCAGCTCGGAGCGGAACGGGTCCTGCTGGCACAGCTCCCACATGGCCTGGGCGCCGAGGGCGGCGTCCTCCCACGCCATGGCGGCGCTGATCTGCGCGAGGGGCAGCTCGGCCGGGTGGTACGCGACGACCGTCGAGGCCATGTCGGTCGTGCCGTTCTCGAGCATGGTGAGGGTGTCGGCGACGGGGCCGAGGCCCTCGCTCGGGTAGTGCGTGATGGTGACGGCGCCGTCGGTCGCGGCGGCGACGTCCTCGGCGAACGGCTCCCAGCCGTCGGCGTTGAACGGGTGGGCGGGCGGATTCCAGTCGTTGCTCGTGAGCTCGATCGCGCCGTCGGCGCCCGCATCCGCGGAGCAGCCGGAGAGGGCGACGATGGCGACGAGCGCGCCGGCGAGGCCGGTCACGAGGTGTCGGGGAGTGCGCATGTGTGTCCTTGGGTGCTGGCCGCGGGACGCGGCGGAGTGAGTTCTATAGAATGTAGGACGACACGTGTTTCGCTCGTGTTTCCGCTGGGAAACGCTTCATGACGGAGATCCATCGGCCTCGATCGATCGCGGCCGACGCGCCAGGATGCCGCATCCAGGGGACGGCTGCAGGGTGTTCTATAGGATGCGGTGACTCGCAGAGGAGGACGCATGGACGGTCGAGCCGACGCGCGGCAGACGACGCACGAATGGGTGCTCGCCCGTCTGCGCCGTGAGATCTACGACGGCGTGCATCAGCCGGGAGCCCGACTGGTGCAGACCGAGATCGCGACGCGGCTCGGCGTCTCCGTCACGCCCGTGCGCGAGGCGATGCGCGACCTCGTCGCCGACGGCCTCATCGTCGCCGAGACCCACAAGCCCGTCACGGTGCGCGACCTCGACGTCGCCGAGGCCACCGAGATCAACGACCTGCGCATCATGCTCGAGCCGCTCGCGGCCCGCCGCGCGACGCCGCACATCAGCGACGACGAGCTGCGCAGGCTCGAGGAGCTCGATGCCGCCATGCGGAAGGCGCACGAGCCGAAGGCGTGGGCGGAGCTCAACCAGGAGTTCCACATGGTCATCATCGGTGCGACGCGCATGCCGAACCTCATCGGCATCCTCACGGGCCTGCGTCGCGTGAGCCGCTTCTACTTCGCGGCCGCGCTGCGTGCCGACGACAACGACTTCCACCGCCGAGACGAGCAGCACCGCGAGCTCATCGCCCGCATGCGCGCCCGCGACGTCGAGGGCGTCGGCGAGGTGATGGATCGCCACTTCTCGCCGTCGACCGAGCTCGCCCGCCGCCTCGCGATCGTGCGCGAGGGCCGCTGACGCCAGGGGAGCCGGCGTGAGTGCATGCCGTAGCGTGGATGCCCTACGCGCACGCGGCATCCCGTGCTGCGCGACTCGAGACGAGAGCGAGCACCATGCCGCGTCCGCAGCGTGAGCCCGACCGTCGCCGCGGCGGCGCCGACGACCGATCCGGTCGCGGTCGATCCGGTGGACGGCCAGGCACCGGCCGACCCGCGACGGGCCGCGCGGCCGGTGGTCGTCAGCGCGACGAGCGCGACCCATCGCGTCCTAGCTGGGAGCCGCGCGAGAAGCCCTCGCGCTGGCAGCGCAACGTCGACCGCGACGAGCAGCGCGGCTACGGCGACCGCTCGGACCGCGGCGGACGCGACGACCGCGGGCGTGGCGGACGCGACGACCGCGACGCAGGCGGGCGCGGGGCCGGCCGTGGCGGCGAGCGCCACGGTCACGCGGCACCGCGCGGCGACCGCGAGGCGCGTCGGGCCGCCGTCGAGCGCCGCGCAGCGGGCCGCGACCCCATCCGCGACCGCGCTCGCGACCGTGCGCAGCAGCCGCGCGGGCCCGAGGCCGGCACCTCCTACCGCGACCTGAAGTCGGGCAAGGGCGGCGCGCGTCGTGACGATCGCGGCGACCAGCGCCAGCGCCCCGTCGGTCGGTCGGTCGGCGGCGATCGCGACCGCCTCGACGACCGCGCCCGCGCCGACGACCGCTCGCGCCGCGACGACCGCACGGCGCAGCACCGCGCCCGAGAGGACCGCAGCCGCGACCAGGCCGCGCCGCGCATCGATCGTGCGCGCCCCGACGGCCGCGTCGACTCCACCTACTACCCGTCGCGCGCGGCGCAGCCCGGCGCATCCGACGACGTCGTGCACGACCGCCTCGCCGCCACGGCGGTGTCGCAGGCCGTCGAGGGCATCGGCTTCGACGACCTCGGCCTCGGCGCCGGCATCGTCGGCGCGCTCGGCGGGCTCGGCGCCACCGCGCCCTTCCCGATCCAGGCCGCCGCGATCCCCGAGGCGATCGCCGGTCGCGACGTGCTCGGCCGCGGTCGCACCGGCTCCGGCAAGACCATCGCGTTCGTCGCCCCCATCGTCGAGCACCTGCTGCGCACGCGTCCCGACGGCGGCCGCACCGTGGGCCGTCCGCCGCGCGCCCTCGTGCTCGCGCCGACGCGCGAGCTCGCGATGCAGATCGACCAGGTGACGCAGTCCATCGGCAAGGCCGTCGGCATCTTCACCACCACGATCGTCGGCGGCGTGCGCCAGGGACCGCAGGAGAAGGCGCTCGAGCGCGGCGTCGACATCCTCATCGGCACCCCCGGTCGCATCGAGGACCTCGTCGAGCAGGGCATCCTCAACCTCGGACGCGTCGAGATCGCGGTGCTCGACGAGGCCGACCACATGTGCGAGCTCGGCTTCCTCGAGCCCGTGCAGCGCCTGCTGCGCCGCACGCGCCCCGACAGCCAGAAGCTGCTGTTCTCGGCGACGCTCGACCAGGAGGTGTCGGCGCTCGCGAAGGAGTTCCTGCGCGACCCCGCCGTGCTCGAGGTCGAGGGCGAGGACCAGGCGTCGGGCACGATCGACCACCATGTGCTCGTCGTCGACCGGTACGACAAGGACGCGGTGCTCGAGCAGCTCGCGCTCGCCGAGGGCCCCGTCGTCGTCTTCGCCCGCACCCGCGTGTATGCCGAGCGGCTCGCGCAGCAGATGGTGGAGGCAGGCATCCTCGCCGCGAGCCTCCACGGCGACCTCACGCAGGCGCGCAGGCAGCGCAACCTCGACATGCTGCAGAAGGGCAGCATCGACGTGCTCGTCGCGACCGACGTCGCCGCCCGCGGCATCCACATCGACTCGGTGGGCCTCGTCGTGCAGGCCGATCCGCCGGACGAGCACAAGACGTACATGCATCGCTCGGGGCGCACCGGCCGTGCGGGCCGTCGCGGCACGGTGGTGACGGTCATCGCGCGCTCGCGCCGCGACCGCATGCAGCAGCTGCTCGAGCGCGCCGAGATCGAGGCGCCGATGGTGCCCGTCGGCCCGGCTGACGACGTGCTGAGCATCGTCGGGGTGCTGCCCCGCCGCTGACGCGCGCCCGCGCGCGGACACCTACGCATCGGCCATGCGTCTGCGCGACGCGCCGCCGTCGCCTGGAAGCGCACGGAGCACCGGCGTAGCCTGACGGACATGCGCATCGCAGTCTTCGGGGGCACGGGCAACGCGGGCGCGAGGGTGGTCGCGCAGGTGCAACGGCAGGGCCACGACGTCGTCGCGGTGTCTCGCAGCGGCAAGGACGTCCACGGCGCTCCGGGCGCGAAGGCCGACCTGCTGACGGGCGACGGCCTCGAGTCGGCGCTCGACGAGGTCGACGTGCTCGTCGACTGCACGAACACGGCGAACCCGCTCGACACCCGCATCTTCACGCTCGGCGCGCGCCACCTCATCGCCGCGGCGGAGGCGGCAGGCGTCGAGCGCGCGATCGTGCTGTCGATCGTCGGCGCCGAGCACTCGACGTTCCAGTACCACCAGCGCAAGGTCGACCAGGAGCACCGCTACCTGTCGTCGCGCCTCGACGCGACGATCGTGCGGGCGACGCAGTTCCACGACTTCCCCGTCACGTTCTTCGAGCAGGCGAAGCCGCTCGGCGTCATCCCCGTGTTCCTCGGTGCGCGCTTCCAGACCGTCGATCCCGACGAGGTCGCCGAGCTGCTCGCGCACGAGGCCGTCGAGCCGTCGGGCGCATCGTTCGTCGAGATCGGCGGACCGCGCGTGCGAGTCTCCCGCGACCTCGCCAAGGCGTGGCAGCAGGCGACGCATGCGCGCGGCCTCATCGTGAACGGCCCGTTCCCGCCATCGCTGCTCACGTTCTTCCGCGAGGGCAGGAACCTGCTGCCGACCGACGGCCACGTGGGCCGCGTGTCGTTCGAGGAGTGGCTCGCTCGCTCCGCGCGCTGACCGCGCGGCGCGCCTGGCCGCGCGGCTAGCCTGACGCCATGCCAACGCTGCAGCAGCTCGCCGACGAAGCCGTCGCGAAGGGCGTGCCGGGCGTCGTCGCGCTCGTCGCGCAGGGCGACGACGTCGACGTCGCCACCGCGGGCGTGCGCGATCCGGTCGGCGCACCCATGACGCTCGACACCGTCGTGCGCACCGCATCCGTCACCAAGCCCATTCTCGGCGCCCTCGCGCTCGCGATCGTCGAGCGCGGCCTCGTGCATCCCGCCGACGAGGCGAGCAGGTGGCTGCCCGAGCTCGCCGACATGCGCGTGTTGCGACATCCCTCCGCCGAGCTCGACGAGACGGTGCCGCTCGCGCAGCCCATCACGGTGCAGCACCTGCTGACGTCGCAGTCGGGCATCGGCCTCGTGGGCGACTTCTCGGCGCCGCTCATGGCCGCGCACGCCGAGCGGCTGGGGCAGGGCGGGGATGCGCGGACGCGCCCCGAGCCCGACGAGCTGCTGCGCCGCGTCGGCACCCTGCCGCTCGGTCACCAGCCGGGGGAGGGATGGACGTACAACACGGGCATGGACGTGCTCGGCGTGCTGCTCGCCCGCGCCATGTGCACGCCGCTGCCAGCGCTGCTCGACGAGGTGCTGCTCGAGCCGCTCGGCATGCACGACACGGGATTCGCGCTGCGCGGCGACCAGGTCGAGCGCACCGCGGCGGCCTATCGGCGGTCCGACGACGGCGTCGTGCCCGTCGATGCGGCGCAGGCGCAGCTCGACGACCCGCCCGTGTTCCCCTCCGGTGCGGGCGGCCTGCTGTCGACGGCGCCCGACCTGCTGCGCTTCTGGCGCATGCTCGCGGCCGGCGGCGAGCTCGACGGCGTCCGCGTGCTGTCGACGGCGTCGGTGCGCACCATGCGCTCGCCGCTCGCGACCGCCGAGCCCGGCAATCCCTTCCTCGACGATCAGGCCTGGGGCGTCGGCGGCGCGGTCGACGTGCAGGAGTCCGAGCCCTTCCACGCGCTCGGCCGCTTCGGGTGGATCGGCTCGTGGGGCACCGCGGCCTACCTGTACCCGCACGGCACGATCGGCATCTGGCTGACGCAGCTCGAGCTCGCCGGTCCGGAGGACTTCGGCATCCTCGGCGACGTGCTCGCCGAGGTCGCGCGCCGCGACGCTGCGCTCGCCTGACGATCGCGGTCTCCACAGGCGCAGCCCGGCCCTGCGCATCCACCGTGCGGCGCGGCGTGCGGTGGTGGCTCGTAGGCTGGATGCGATGAGCGACGCGCAGTGGGGATCTCCCGACGACTGGGTGCCCCCCGACGAGTGGGCGCCGCCTGAGGACGACGGCTGGCTGCCGCCCGACGACGCCGACGGCGCGCCCGTGCCGGCGTCGGTCGCGGCGCAGGTCCACGCGACGACCGCCGTCGCCGCACCGCCGCGCCCGCGTCCCGAGACGCCGCTCGACGCGCTGCGCAGCGTGTGGGGCTACGACGCCTTCCGCGACAGCCAGGCCGAGATCATCGACACGCTCGTGCGCGGCGACGACGCGATCGTGCTCATGCCCACTGGCGGTGGCAAGAGCCTCTGCTACCAGGTGCCGTCGCTCGTGCGCGAGGGCACCGGCGTCGTCGTGAGCCCGCTCATCGCGCTCATGCACGACCAGGTGGATGCGCTGCTGCAGCTGGGCGTGCGCGCGGCCTACCTCAACTCGACGCAGTCGGTCGACGAGCGTCGCGCCGTCGAGCGCGACCTGCTCGCGGGCGAGCTCGACCTGCTCTACCTCGCGCCCGAGCGGCTGCCCGTCGTCGGCGACCTGCTCGACCGCGCGCCGATCGCGCTCTTCGCGATCGACGAGGCGCACTGCGTGAGCCAGTGGGGCCACGACTTCCGCCCCGACTACCTGCAGCTGTCCATCCTGCACGAGCGGTGGCCGAGCATCCCGCGCATCGCGCTGACGGCGACGGCGACGGTCGAGACGCGCGCCGAGATCGCCGAGCGCCTCGACCTGCAGCGCGCGCGGGTGTTCGTGTCGAGCTTCGACCGGCCCAACATCCAGTACCGCATCGCCCCCAAGCAGGATGCACGCGGCCAGCTGCTGCGCATCCTGCGCGAGGAGCACCCGGGCGAGGCGGCGATCGTCTACTGCCTCTCGCGCAAGAGCGTGGAGCAGACGGCGACGTGGCTCGCCCAGCAGGGGATCGAGGCGCTGCCGTACCACGCGGGCCTCGACGCGGGCACGCGGTCGCGCAACCAGTCGCGCTTCCTGCGGGAGGACGGGGTCGTCATGTGCGCGACCGTCGCGTTCGGCATGGGCATCGACAAGCCCGACGTGCGCTTCGTGGCGCACATGGACCTGCCGAAGTCGGTCGAGGGCTACTACCAGGAGACGGGTCGCGCGGGCCGCGACGGCGAGCCGTCGACGGCGTGGCTCGCCTACGGGCTGCAGGACGTCGTGCAGCAGCGCCGCATGATCGACGAGGGCGACGGCGACCGGCAGCGCAAGCGCGCGCAGACGCTGCACCTCGACGCGATGCTCGCGCTGTGCGAGACGGTCGAGTGCCGCCGCGTGCAGCTGCTCGGCTACTTCGGCCAGCCGAGCGAGCCCTGCGGCAACTGCGACACGTGCCTCGCGCCGCCCGAGACGCTCGACGGCACCGTGCCCGCGCAGAAGCTGCTGTCGACGATCGTGCGCCTGCAGCGCGAGCACCGGCAGCAGTACGGCGCCGGGCACCTCGTCGACATCCTGCTCGGCAAGGACACCGAGCGCATCCGTCGCCTCGGCCACGATCGCCTGTCCACGTACGGCATCGGCGGCGAGCTGAGCGACCAGGAGTGGCGCGGCGTTGTGCGGCAGCTGCTCGCGCAGGGGATGCTCGAGGTGCAGGGCGAGTACGGCGTGCTCGCGATCACCGAGGCCGCGGGCGACGTGCTCGGCGGCCGCCGCGAGGTGCGGCTGCGGCGCGAGCAGGAGCGCGTGCGGCGCTCGGCGAAGGCGAAGGCCGCGCCGATCGCGCTCGACGACGCGCAGCAGGCGGTCTACCAGCGGCTGCGCGCGTGGCGCAGCGAGGTCGCGAAGGAGCAGGGCGTGCCGGCGTACGTCGTGTTCTCGGATGCGACGCTCGCGGGCATCGCCGCGACGCGGCCGGGCGACGAGGGTGCGCTGCGCGGCGTCTCGGGGGTCGGCGACGCGAAGCTCGAGCGCTATGGCACCGCCGTGCTGGAGGTCGTCGCCACCGCGTGACAGAGTTGAGGACTTCGGCCCGAATCGACATCGCATCGGGCCGCTCCCCTCAACTCCATGGAGCGTGGATGGCGGACTCGCTGCGCGTCGACGTCTGGGTGTGGGCCGTGCGCTGCACCAAGACGCGGTCGGCCGCGACCGCTGCGTGCCGAGCGGGTCACGTGCGCGTGAACGGGCAGCCGGCGAAGGCGGCGCAGGCGCTCAAGGTCGGCGACGAGGTGCGCGTGCGCCTGCACGGCTTCGACCGCATCCTCATGGTGCGCGAGCTGCTCGCGAAGCGCGTGGGTGCCGAGCTCGCCGCGAAGGCCTACGAGGATCGCACGCCGGCGCGGCCGACGCCGATGGAGGCGCAGCTGGTGCCGATCCGCGACCGCGGCGCCGGGCGGCCGACGAAGCGCGACCGTCGCGAGCTCGATCGCCTGCGCGGGCGCGACCCGCACTGATCGGCGCGGACGCACGGCAGTGCGGGCGCCGACGCCGAGCGCCTACGAGGCCGCGAGCCCTGCGCCGGTGATGGCCGCGGGCAGCAGCACCGCGAGGCCCAGCACGACGCCGACGAGGCCGAGCGCGACGACGCGTCCCTGGCGTCGCCGGGCGCCCACGATGGCGACGGCCGCGCCGAGCAGCAGCACGACGGCGCCCAGCGCGACGGCGACGAGGATCATGCCGCCACGGTACCGGCCCCGCGACGGGGCAGGGCTAGCATCGCCACATGCCGGAAGCCTCGGAGTCCGCCGATGCGGTCGTCAACCACCTCGGTCGACGACTGCACGTCGACCCGGCCGACGCGCGCGGCGCCGAGCTGCGGGCGCGCTCGGGCGACGTCAACGAGGGCTCGATGCGGCTGTGGCGGGCGCTCGTCGCCGCTCGCTCGTGGGACGTCGTCTTCGACGTCGGCGTGAACTACGGCGAGATGCTGCTGGGCGTCGACCTGTCGTCGGTGCCGATCGTCGCAGGCTTCGAGCCCAACCCGCGCGTGCTGCCGTACCTGCGCCGGTCGATCGCCGAGGCCGGTCTCGACCATCCCGTGCATCCGCTCGCGATGTCCGACGAGGACGGCGCGACGCTCGTCTTCGCCATCGACACCGAGTGGTCGGGCACGTCGGGGCTCGTGGGTCAGCGCCGCGACGGCGCCGAGCACCGGGTCGAGGAGGTGGAGGTGCGCGCGACGACGATCGATGCGCAGCTCGCCGCGCACGGGGCCGCCGCCGACGCGCACGTGCTCGTGAAGGTCGACGTCGAGGGTGCGGAGGCGTCGGTGCTCGCGGGCGCAGCATCGCTGCTCGCCCGCGACGGCTGGGCGATCATGCTCGAGACCGTCCACATGTCGATCGACGAGCAGGTCGCGCTGCTCGCCCGGTTCGACGTCGCAGCCCTCGACCTCGCCACGGACGCCCTCGTGGCCGTGCCGGCCATGTCGGCCGACGAGCTCGAGGCGCTGCTGGCGACGGGGTGGCTGCATGCGCAGGATCTCGCGCTGGTCGGCGTCGGCTTCGGGCCGCTGCCGTCGGCCGTCGACCTCGTCGCCCGTCGCGAGGCGGTCGTCGGGCATGTACGCAGTCGAGCCGCCGAGCTCTCGGCGGTCGAGCAGGCGCTGCACGTCAACGCAGGGTTCGCAGCCGAGCATGCGACGTGGATGCGCGACCAGCTCGCGCGCCTCGAGGAGCAGCTGGGGCACGTCGGCGATCACCGCGACGCGCTCGCCGCCGACCGCGACCATCACGCGGCGCTCGCGGAGGATGCGCTCGCCGCTCACGATGGGCTCGTGGCCGACCGCGACGCGGCGGTCGCGGAGCGCGACGCGATGCGCGCGAGCAGCTCGTGGCGCGTCACGCGGCCGCTGCGCGCCCTGGCGGGGCGCGTGCGCCGTCGTCGCTGAGCGACGCGCCCGGCCTCGCGACCGATACGACCGCAACGCGCGGCGCGTGCACGCATCTCGATAGGCTCGAGCATCGTGAGCCGACGCCCTGTCTCCCCCCAGATCGCCCGTTCCTGGCTGCTCGTGCCGGCATCCCACCCCGAGCTCTTCGAGATCGCGCAGGCGTCCGACGCCGACGCGATCATCATCGACATGGAAGACGCCGTCGCCGCCAACGACAAGAAGCAGGCGCGCAAGGACACGCTCGCGTGGCTGAACTCGGGCCACCGCGCCTGGGTGCGCATCAACGACGCGTCGAGCGACTTCTGGAGCGACGACTGCGCCGCGCTCAAGAAGGCGGAGGGCCTCGAGGGCGTCATGCTCGCGAAGTCGGAGTCGTCGAGCCACATCGACGACACGGCGGATCGCCTGCCCGACGGCGTGCGCATCCTCGCCCTCGTCGAGACCGCGCGCGGCGTGCAGCAGGTCGAGCGCATCGCGAACGCGCCGTCGACGTTCCGCATCGCGTTCGGCACCGGCGACTTCAAGCGCGACACCGCGACGGGCGAGGACCCGCTCGCGCTCGCCTACGCGCGCTCGCAGCTCGTCATCGCCTCGCGTGCCGCGCGCCTGCCCGCGCCGATCGACGGCCCCACGCTCGACCTCGCGAAGCTGCCGGCCGGCACGGCGCACGCCAAGGAGATGGGCATGTCGGGCAAGCTCTGCCTCACGCACGCGCACGCCGCGACCATCAACGAGGGCCTGAGCCCCAGCGAGGACGACATCGCGTGGGCGCATGGCTTCATCACCGCCTTCGAGGCCTCGGGCGGCAAGATCACCGACGGCTCCGACCTGCCGCGCCTCGCCCGCGCGCAGAAGATCGTGCAGCAGGCCGAGGACTTCGGCATCGAGGTCGCCGCGGCCGAGGTGTCGCACTCGGGCTACTGAGCCGCTGACGACGAGAGGCCCGCCGCCGGATGGCAGCGGGCCTCTCGCGCGTTCGAGGTCAGGCGTCGGGTGCGACCGGCTCCGGCGCCGACGCGTCGTCGACGAATGCGACGATCGCCTGGTACGTGAGCCACGCCACGAGGTGCCAGCTGGTCATCGTGCCGTCGAGGGCGGGGCCGTCGACGCGCATGTCGGCGAAGGACGGGTCGACCCGCACCCGGTTGGCGTAGCCGCTCACCACGATGTGCGTCGCGACGGCGACGGTGCGCGCGGTGGCGGGGGCGATGAAGCGCTGGCCGAGCATGCCGAGCGCGCCCTGGTAGAAGCCGGCGTTGGTGTCGATGAAGTGCTGCTCGACCTGGCGCGCCGTCGCCTCGAGTGCCGCTGCGTTCGCGGGGTCGCCGGGGCTGGCCGCGGCGGCGTAGAGCGCCTCGTACGAGTGCCACTGCGGCGAGGCGAGCAGGTCGCGGAAGTTGCGCTCGGCGGCGACGCGGATGATGTCGCGCATGACCGCGTGGCGGCCCTCGACGGTCTCGAGCAGCGCTGCGTGCTCGCGCAGACCCGCCGTGATGGAGTCGGTCGTGCCCGGCGAGAAGCCGAGGCCGTACTGCGGCCGGCGGAAGATCTCGGCGATGAGGTCGACGACGTACGACTCGTGCGACCCCCACTGCCGGTACGCGCTCGCGCGCGAGACCCCGGCCTCGGCGATGATCTCCTCGAGCGGCAGGTGGCCGAACCCGACGGTCAGCCCCGATCGCTCGACGAGTGCGACTCCGGCGTCGAGCATCTGCTGGCGCGCGATCTTCGCGGGGATGCGCGGCTTGCGCCGACGCGCGGGCACGCCCGCCTCACCTTCAGGCATGCGTTCAGGCTACTCTCCAGCGACATGGAGGTGAGGATTCTGCACGGACTCGTCACCCGTGCACTATGATTCCTCACCCGCCGTCGCCGCCCGAGCAGATGCAGAGGGGCGGATGCGGTCTCCCGCATCCGCCCCTGGGCATCGTCCGCCTACTCCTCGCGGCGCGCGTGCGCTCCCGGACCAGTGCCCGTGCGGGCGTCGTCGTCGCGGTCCGGCGCCGCCACGACGGGCACGCCGATCGAGCCGGTCGCGGTCTGCTCGGCAGCCAGCTGGTCGAGCTCGGCCCTCTCGGCGAGCGCCTCCTCCATCGCCGAGCGCTGGCGCAGCGGCGGGGTGCGGAAGAAGAGCGTGAGCACGAAGGCCACGAGCACGACGGCCATGCCGACGAGGAACACCGTCGAGGTCGCCGTGGCGAAGCCGTCGAGGAACGGGGCCGTCAGGCGAGGGTCGGCGCCGTTCAGGAACGACGAGTCGTCGCTGAAGGCGCTGCCGATCGCCGAGGGGTCCTGCAGCAGGGCGATGATGCGCTGGTTCGCCGGGTCGGCGAGCACCGTCGGATCCTGCAGCGCCGCCTGCATGCTCGCGAGCAGATCGGAGCGCTGGAACGACGCGGCCATCGTGTCGACGACCCGCGAGAACAGCACCGAGAACACGACGGCGACGCCGAGGGTGCCTCCAAGCTGCCGGAAGAACGTCGCACCTGCCGTCGCGACGCCCATGTCCTTGGGCTGCACCGAGTTCTGCGAGGCGATGGTCAGGGTCTGCATGAGCTGGCCGAGGCCGAGGCCGAGCACGAGCTGGCCGGCGAGCAGCATCCACAGCGGGCTGTCGTACTGCTGGAGCGACAGGATGAGGTAGCCGAGCGCCATGAGCGCGGTGCCCACGATGGGGAAGATGCGGTAGCGGCCGGTGCGGGCGATGATCTGGCCCGAGCCGATCGACGCGATCATGAGGCCGAGGATCATCGGCAGCGTGGAGAGGCCCGCCTCGGTCGGCGTCATGCCGTGCACGATCTGCAGCACGAGCGGGATCACCATCATGCCCGCGAACATGCCGAAGCCGACCAGCACGCCGATGAGGGTCGCCATCGAGAACGTGGCCGAGCGGAACAGCGACAGCGGGATGAGCGCGTCGTCGCCCATGCGCGACTCGATGACGATGAACAGCACGATGCCGACGACGCCCGTGACGTAGCAGGCGATCGCCAGGGCGGAGCCCCAGCCCCACGTGCGTCCCTGCTCGGCGACGAGCAGCAGCGGCACGACGCCCATCACGAGCGCGGCGGCGCCCCACCAGTCGATGCGCACGCGTCGGTGCAGCACCGGGATGTGCAGGAAGCGGAAGACCATGAAGAGCGCGGCGATGCCGATCGGCACGTTGAAGAGGAACACCCAGCGCCAGCCCTCGATGCCCGCGAGCGTGTCGGCGCCGGCGAACAGGCCGCCGACGAGCGGCCCGAGGAGGCTCGAGACGCCGAACACGGCAAGGAAGTAGCCCTGGTACTTGGCTCGCTCGCGCGGAGCGAGGATGTCGCCCATGATCGTCAGCGGCAGCGACATGAGGCCACCGGCGCCGAGGCCCTGGAGGGCGCGGAATCCGGCGAGCTGGATCATGTCCTGCGCGAAGGACGATGCGACGGATCCGACGAGGAACAGCACGATCGCGATGAGGAACAGCGGGCGGCGGCCGAAGAGGTCGGAGAGCTTGCCGTAGATGGGCGTCATCACCGTGGAGACGATGAGGAACGCGGTCGTGACCCACGCCTGCAGGCTGAGGCCGTGCAGGTCGTCGGCGATCGTGCGCATGGCGGTGCCGACGACCGTCTGCGAGAGCGACGAGAGGAACATCGCGGCCATGAGGCCGAGGATGACGAGGTTGATCTCGCGGCGGGTCATGCCGCCGGCTTCGGCGATCGCAGCGGCCTTGGCCTGGGAGGCCGAGGGGCGAGAAGAGGACATGGTGCTCCAACGAACGAGTGATGGTGGTGCGGCCGGTCTCGACGCTGCGACGGCAAGGATCGATTATTGCAGAGACTGCAACTTTTGTCGACCGTAGGGTTGGGCTGTGCCCCGCTACTCCCGTCGCGCCGTGCTGACCGCCGCTGCCGTCCTGGCGCTCTCCGCCTGCGCCGGCGATCCCGAGCCCTCGACGAGCCCATCGCCGAGCGACGATCCGTCGCCGTCGCCGTCGCCGACGCCGAGCCCGAGCGCGACCCCGTCGGCCACCCCCACCTCCACGCCGGAGCCGACGCCCGAGCCGGCGCCGCTCGAGTGGGACATCGACTCGGGCGGGAGCCTGCAGGTCATCGTCAACAAGCGACGCCCGCTGAACCCGCCCGACTACGCGCCGCAGCTCGTGGCCGTCTCGATCGCGCAGGACGGCGACGAGCTCGTGCGACCCGAGGTCGACGCGGCGCTCGTCGCGCTCGACCAGGCGCAGCGCGCGGCGATCGGCGAGGGCGTCTTCGTCTTCTCGTCGTACCGCTCGTACGCCACGCAGACCACGATCTACCAGGGCTTCGTCAACCAGTACGGGCAGGCGGAGGCGGACACGACGAGCGCGCGCCCTGGCCACAGCGAGCACCAGACGGGCCTCGCGGTCGACGTCGTGGGCACGTCGGGCGTCGCACGCCTCAGCGTCGCCTTCGCGAGCACGCCCTCGGGTCAGTGGCTCGCGGCCAACGCGTGGCAGCACGGATTCGTCGTGCGCTACCCGAACGGGCTCGAGGGCATCACGGGCTACGAGTACGAGCCCTGGCACCTGCGATTCGTCGGCGTCGAGCTGGCGACCGCGATGACGCAGGCGGGTGCCGCGACGCTCGAGGAGTACCTCGCCCTGCCCGCGGCACCCGACTACGGCTGATCGACCCCGACTCCTCGACGCACGTCGACGGTCGGGTCGCGCGCACCTGCAGGTGAGCGCACGCCCAGGCCGCGCGACTAGCGTCGCTCGCATCCGCATCGACGAAGGGGAGTCGCCATGGCGAAGATCAACCGGTCCGGAGGCGGCCGATCGTCGCGCGGCGGCTCGTTCGGCGGCCGCAGCAGCTCGTTCGGCTCGTTCGGCGGCCGCCGCTCGAGCGGTGGCTCCTTCGGCTCGTCGTCGCGGGGCTCCGGCGGCTCGTTCGGCTCGTCGTCGAGGCGCTCCGGCGGCTCGAGCGGTGGCGGATGGTCGTGGGGGGCGTCGAGCAGCGGCCGCAGCTCGTACGACCACGACTCGTCCTCGGGCGGCGGCTACGGCGACGCCGAGAACCCGTTCACGTGGATCGGCGTGGTGGTGCTCGTGATCGTGGGCATCGTCGCGTTCGCGCTCATGACGATGCAGTAGCCGCGACCGCGCAGGATCGCCGCATCCCCCGCATGGCAGGCTGAGCGCGTGCCCACGCAGCTGAAGCCCGCCGCCGCGACGCTCGCGGTGCTCGTCCTCGCGCTCGCCGGCTGCCAGGGCGCGCTCGACGACGGCGCCCCCTCGCCGGCGCCGACCGCATCCGAGTCGTCGACGCCCGCGCCGACGCCCGAGCCGGCGCCCGAGCCGACGACGATCACGCTGAGCGCCGTCGGCGACTGGCTGCCGCACGACTCGGTCGTGTTCGACGCCGAGCAGCCCGACGGCACCTACGACTTCGCGCACTTCGCCGATGCGGTCGCGCCGCGCTGGGCGGCCTCCGACCTCGTCATGTGCGACCAGGAGGTGCCGAGCGCCGGCGACGAGATGGGGGTGTCGTTCTTCCCGCGCTTCAACGCGCCCTCGGCGCTCACGACCGGCATGGCGGCCGCGGGCTGCGACACCATCAACCTCGCGAACAACCACCTCGCCGACTGGGGCCAGGAGGGCATCGACATCACGCGCGCCCAGTGGGACGCGCTGCAGCCCACGCTCATCGCCGGCGCGAACCGCAGCCTGGAGGAGCAGCAGACCGTGTCGATCGCCGAGGTCGACGGCGTGCGCGTCGCCTTCCTCGCCTTCACGCAGCTCTCGAACGAGGGGCACGAGCCGTTCGCCCTGAACCGCCTCGGCGACACCGCGCTCGTCGAGTCGCTCATGGCGCAGGCCGTCGAGCAGTCCGACGTGCAGATCGTGTCGGTGCATTGGGGCACGGAGTACTCGCTCGCCGAGGATCCCGCGCAGGTCGAGCAGGGGCAGTGGCTCGCCGACCTCGGCGCCGACGTCATCATGGGCACCGGCCCGCACGTGCTGCAGCCGGCGTCGTGGATCACGCGCGCCGACGGCACGCAGGCCTTCGTCTACTACTCCGTCGGCAACTTCCTGTCGACGCAGATCGAGATCCCGCGCATCCTCGCGGCGATCGCGCAGATCGACGTCGTCGTCGATCCCGATGGCACCGTGACGGTGCAGGATCCGCGCGCGATCCCCATCTACATGCACTACGACCTGACGCCCCAGCAGCTCGCGTCGAACCAGCTCATCGACCGGGTGAACCTGCAGGTGTACCCGCTCGTGGATGCGGCCGAGCCGCTCACGCGGTCGGCGTGGCGCAACGAGCTCACGGTCGAGTCGGGGATCGCGTTCGTCACCGACGTGCTCGGCCCCGACGTGCGCATCACGCCCTAGCGCGGGCTCAGATCGAGCGCACGACCGCCCAGGCCTCGGTCACGTCGGCGTCGGGTGCGATCGTGAGCTGCACGACGCCGTCGTAGGGCAGGGAGTACGAGAAGCCCTGGTCCGGATCGTCCCCGCACTCGAACGTGCCCTCCATCAGGGTGCGCGCATCGGGCTCGGCATCGATGGCTCGTTCGAGGAGGAAGTCCATGCGCTCGCCGCCGACGCATTGCCCCTCGACGACGAACGTCTGCCCGGCGACGAGCGGGCCGAGGGCGGTCGAGGCGTTGGTCGGCACGCCGTCGACGATCGAGAAGTCGGCGCGTGCGATGCCGCCCGCGACCTCGCCGGGCGGCTCGTAGGCGGCGGGTGGCTCGCTCGGCTCGCTGCTCGGGCTCGGCGACGCCGACGGGGCCGGCGCGGTCGACGCCGTGGGCTCCGGCGCCGTGCCGGAGGAGCAGGCGGCGAGGGCTGCCATCGCGAGGGCGGGCGCGGCGAGCGCCCTGAGGGCTCGAAGGGTGCGCATGCTGCCAGCCTCTCGCGGTCCGCGATGCGAGGGAAGGCGCTTGCCTCCCGTTGATGCTTTACCAACCGGAAGGTATGGTGATGCGCATGGGCACCCGCACCTCCTCCCGCATCGATGCGCTCGATGCCGCGCTCGCGCTCCTGCGCGACGGCGACGCCGTCTCGCTCGAGTCCGCGGCACGCGCCGCCGGCCTCACGAAGCCCGGCCTCATGTACCACTTCCCGACGAAGGAGGCCCTCATGCTCGCGCTGGTCGACCACGTCGTCGACCGATGCGAGGCGGAGATCCTGCTGCGCGTGCCCGATCCCTCCGCGGCGACGCCCGTCGAGCTCGCGACCGCCTACGCCCGGTGGGCGCTCGAGGACGATCACGACGCGAGCGATCTCGTCGCCTTCGCCGACCCACGACTGCGCGACGCCCTCGTCGAACGGTGGAGCGATCGCTTCCGCATCTTCGCGACCTTCGACGACGTCGAGCCCGCGCTGCGCACCCGCATCCTCGCGGCGCGGATGCTCGCCGACGGCGTGTGGTTCGCCTGCGCGTCCGGGGCCCTCGCGCCCTCCGTCGACGAGCGGCGCGCGCTCGCGGCGCTCGTCGACGAGCTGCTGGCGGCGACGCGATGACGCCGGTGGTGCAGCGCTGGGTGCTGCTCGCCGGCGCGATCGCGCTCGAGGTCACGGCATCGCTCTCGCTGAAGGGCGCGCTCGAGTCGCCGGCGCTCTACGCCGTCGTCGTGCTCGGCTACGTCGGCGCGTTCGCGGGCCTCGGCGGCGCGCTGCGCGCAGGGATGCCGCTCGGCGTCGCGTACGGCATCTGGGGCGCGACGGGCGTCGCGCTCACGGCCGCGCTCTCGACGACGCTGTTCGGCGAGCCGTTCACGCCGCTCATGGGCGTGGGCATCGCACTCATCATCGGCGGCGTGCTGCTCGTCGAGCTCGGCTCGCAGGCAGCGCACCGCCGCGCCGCGACGACCGCACCCGCGACGACCGAGGGGAGCCGCTGATGGCCTGGCTCGCACTCGCCGCCGCGATCGCGCTCGAGATCACCGCGACCCTGTCGCTCCGCATGGCCACGACGGGGGAGTCGCCGTCGCGACGCTGGTACGCGCCGGTCGTCGTCGGCTACGCGCTCGCATTCCTCATGCTCTCGGTGGCGCTCTCGCTCGGCATGGCGCTGGGCGTCGCCTACGGCATCTGGGCCGCCGCCGGCGTCGCCATCACGGCCGTGCTGAGCCGCATCCTGTTCAAGGAGCCGCTCACGCTCGTCATGGCGCTCGGCATCCTGCTCATCGGCGCGGGCGTCGTGCTCGTGGAGCTCGGCGCCGCGCACTGACCCCTCGCAGCTGGTCGAGGAGCGCAGGCGCGCAGCGCCTCCGCGTCACGAGACCCGCCGTCGCTCCCAGTGCTCGGAGCCGTCGGGAGGCTCGGCGGGTCTCGTGACGGCTCCTCGCTGCGCTCGGGGCCTCCTCGACCAGCTGGTGGGAGAGGAGGATCTCAGCCGCGTCAGCCGGCGAGGGCGGCGTCGACGATCGCCTTCGCCTCGGCCTGCACCTGACGCAGGTGGTCGACGCCGACGAACGACTCGGCATAGATCTTGTAGACGTCCTCGGTGCCCGACGGGCGCGCGGCGAACCAGGCGCGGTCGGTGACGACCTTGAGGCCGCCGATGCGAGCGCCGTTGCCGGGTGCCTCGACGATCCTCGCGACGATCGCGTCGCCCGCGAGCTCGGTCGCCGTCACGGCGTCGCCGGTCAGCCTGCCCAGGCGCGCCTTCTGCTCTCGCGTCGCGGGCGCATCCACGCGCTCGTACACGGGGGCGCCGAAGCGCGCCGTGAGCTCGCCGTACAGCTGGGACGGGCTCTTGCCCGTGACGGCGCGGATCTCGGACGCGAGCAGGCACAGCAGGATGCCGTCCTTGTCGGTCGTCCACACCGTGCCGTCGGCCGTGAGGAACGACGCACCGGCGCTCTCCTCGCCGCCGAAGCCGACGGAGCCGTCGACGAGGCCCGGCACGAACCACTTGAAGCCGACCGGCACCTCCCACAGGCGGCGGCCGAGCGACTCGGCGACGCGGTCGATCATCGACGACGACACGAGGGTCTTGCCGATTGCCGCATCCGCTCGCCAGCCTGCGCGGTGCGTGAAGAGGTACTCGATCGCGACGGCCAGGAAGTGGTTCGGGTTCATGAGGCCGCCGTCGGGCGTCACGATGCCGTGGCGGTCGGCGTCGGCGTCGTTGCCCGTGAGGATGTCGAACTCGTCCTTGCGGGCGAGCACCGAGGCCATGGCGTTGGGGCTCGAGCAGTCCATGCGGATCTTCTCGTCCCAGTCGAGCGTCATGAACGCCCACGTCGGGTCGATGGCCGGGTTCGTGACCGTGAGGTCGATGTCGTAGCGCTCCGCGATCGCCGCGTAGTACTCGACGGCGGCGCCGCCGAGCGGGTCGGCGCCGATGCGCAGGCCCGCGGCGCGGATCGCGTCGAAGTCGATGACGCTGCCGAGCGCCTCGACGTAGTCGGCGCGGAAGTCGACGAGCTCGACGCGCTCGTCGCTGCCGCCCACGACCTCGGTGCGCTGCACGCCCTCGAGTCCGGCGGCGATGAGCGCGTTGGCGCGGTCGGCGATCCAGCTCGTCGCGTCCGAGTCGGCGGGGCCGCCGTGCGGCGGGTTGTACTTGAAGCCGCCGTCGCGCGGCGGGTTGTGCGACGGCGTCACGACGATGCCGTCGGCCTGGTCGGCGTTGCCCGCCGCGTTGTAGGCGATGATCGCTCGCGACACCGCGGGCGTCGGCGTGACGGAGCCGCGCGCATCGGCGACGACCCGCACGCCGTTGGCGACGAGCACCTCGAGCGCCGAGCGCTCCGCGGGGAGCGACAGTGCATGCGTGTCGCGGCCGATGTAGAGCGGGCCCGTGATGCCCTGCGCCGCGCGGTACTCGACGATCGCCTGCGTGATGGCGAGGATGTGCGTCTCGTTGAACGCGGTGTCGAACGCGCTGCCGCGGTGGCCGCTCGTGCCGAACGCGACCTGCTGGTCGGGGTTCGAGACATCGGGCACCAGCTCGACGTACGCGCGCTCGAGGGCGGCGACGTCGATGAGGTCGGAGGGCTGTGCGACGGTGCCTGCTCTGCTCATGCCCTCATCCTGGCACTGCGCGTGGCCGGCGGCACCGGCTTGCATGGAGGGTGCGCGCCTACGCTGCGGGGCGTGCACCTCATCGTCGACCTCCTCGCAGGGCTCCTGCAGGCGATGGGGTCGTCGCCGGGAAGGCCGCGAGACGAGGCGGGGCGCCGCGCGGCCCGTCTCGCCATCGTCATGCTCGTGTGCGTGGTGGTGGCGGTGGGCGTCGCCGTGCTCGTGCTGCTCGGCATCCAGAGCGCGCTCGAGCCCTGAGGCCCGCGTGCCCCCATACGCTGGCATCGTGACGCGCTACTCGTACCTCGGCCCCGCTGGCACCTTCACGGAGCGTGCGCTGCTGCAGGTGCCCGGCGCCGACGTCGCCGACCGCGCGCCCGTCGCCAACGTCGGCGAGGCGCTGCGCGACGTGACCGAGGGCCGGTCGGACGCGGCGATGATCGCGGTCGAGAACTCGCTCGAGGGCGTCGTGACCGCGGCGCAGGATGCGCTCGCGACCACGCCGGGGCTGCGCATCCTGTCGGAGCACCTCGTGCCGGTGTCGTTCGTGCTCGTCGCGCCCCAGGGACAGGGCATCGCCGATGCGCGCGTCGTCGTCGCCCATCCCGTCGCCTACGGCCAGTGCCTGCAGTGGCTGGGCGAGCACCTGCCGAGCCACCAGCACATCCCCGCGTCGTCGAACGTCACGGCCGCCATCGACCTGCAGCCGGGCCAGGTGGCGCTGTCGACGCCGTCGATCACCGACCACGTCGACGTCGCCGTGCTCGCACGCGACGTCATCGACAACCCGAACGCCGTCACGAGGTTCGCGCTCGTCGGACGGCCGGGCGCGCTGCCCGCACGCACGGGCGCCGACAAGACGTCGGTGATCGCCGAGCTGCCCAGCGACGCCCCCGGCGTGCTGCTCGAGATGCTCGAGCAGTTCGCGACGCGCGGCGTGAACCTGTCGCTCATCCAGTCCAGGCCCATCGGCGACCGCCTCGGTCGCTACCGCTTCGTGCTCGACCTCGACGGCCACGTGACCGACGAGCGCGTCGCCGACGCCCTGGTGGGGCTCAAGCGCTTCAGCCCCAAGGTCGTGTTCCTCGGCTCGTACGCCCGCGCGGATGCGGAGTCGACCGACGTGCACGAGCGGTACGGGGATGCGTCGTTCGTCGAGGCGCGCGACTGGCTGCGCAGCCTCCTCTCTGGCGAGCCCGAGGCGTAGCCGTGCGCCGGCTCATGCATCGCACGTTCGGCGGTCCCGCCGTGCTCGAGGTCGTGGAGGAGCCGGATCCCGAGCCCAGCCCCGGCGAGGTGCGCGTGCGCGTGCACGCCGCTGCGCTGAACCCCGTCGACTGGAAGATCTTCACCGGCACGCCTGCCGCGACGAGCCGCGGGCTCCAGCCGCCCATGGGCGTGGGCAACGACGTCGCCGGCGTCGTGGATGCCGTCGGCGAGGGCGTGACGCATCTCGCGATCGGCGACCGCGTGTTCGGCTCGGCGCGCGCGAAGGCCATGCAGGATCGCACGGTCGTCGACGTCGCGACGGAGGCGCTCGTGCGCACGCCCGACGGGCTCGACGACCTGCGCGCATCCTGCCTCGTCGTCGCGGGCCGCACGGCGTGGGCGGGCGTCGATCGCCTCGCGCTCGGCGCCGGCGACACGGTGCTCGTCAACGGCGCCGCGGGCGGCGTCGGCGTGCTCGCCGTGCAGCTCGCGCGCCTGCGCGGCGCTCGTGTGGTCGGCACCGCGAACCCTCGCAACCACGACCGGCTCGTGGCCTACGGCGTCGAGGCCATCCCGTACGGCGACGGCATGCTCGATCGGCTGCGCGCGCTCGGCGGCGTCGACGCCGTGTTCGAGACGCACGGCACCGCGGGCATCGATGCCGGGGTGGCGCTCGGCGTGCCAGAGGAGCGGATGGTCGGCATCGCCGTGAAGGGCCACGCGGGCGTGGCGGGCGTGCCGACCGACCTGGGTCGCACCGGCGCGGCGCTCGCCGAGCTCGCGGCCCTGGCCGCCGACGGCACGCTCGACGTGCCGATCGCGGGCGTCGTAGGGCTCGAGGACGCGCATGACGCCTACCGGGTGCTCATGGGCGGGCACGTGCACGGCAAGCTCGTGGTCGACCTGCTGGCGCGCTGAGGCCCCGCGATAGTCGACCGGCGGGCGCAGGAGCAACCCCGCGCACGCCGGCGGGCCGCTGCGTACCGTCGCTCTCACGGCGCGTCGTGCGGAGGCGCGCGGGAGGGGGAGCGATGGCGGTGCTCGGCTCCGATCCTGCGGGCGGGATCGCCGATGCGACCGGGCCGCGCGTGAGCGTCGTCGTGCCGGTGAAGGACGACGCGCCCCATCTCGCGGCATGCCTGCGCGCGCTCGCCCAGCAGTCCGCGACGGTGCACGAGATCGTCGTCGTCGACAACGGATCGACCGACGACTCCGCCGCGGTCGCGCGAGCGGCCGGCGCGGTCGTCGTGCCGTGCGACGCTCCCGGCATCCCGGCTGCGGCCGCCCGCGGCTACGACGCCGCGACGGGCGACGTGATCCTGCGCCTCGACGCCGACTGCAGACCCGATCGGGCGTGGGTCGCGCGCATGCTCGCGCTGCTCGCCGCCGATCCCCGCGCGGCCGCCGTGTCGGGCCGCGCGACGTTCGTCGACGGCCCTCGGGCGCTGCGCCGCCCGCTCGCCGCGCTCTACCTGGGCACCTACGTCGTGCTCGCGAGCGCCGCGCTCGGGCATCCACCGCTCTTCGGCTCCAACATGGCGATGCGCAGGGATGCGTGGCTCGCGGCCAGCCCGCACGTGCACCGCGACGACCCCGAGCTGCACGACGACCTCGACCTCGCCTTCCACCTCGGCGAACGCGACGGCATCCGCTGGAGCACGGCAGCGGGCATGGGCATGTCGATGCGGCCGTTCGGCACCGGGCGCGGGCTCACGCGACGCCTCGTGCGCGGGCTGCGCACCGTCGCGGTGCACTGGCCGGTCGACTTCCCGCCCCACCGATGGGCGCGCAGGGCGACCGCCGCGCTCGAGGCGGCGAGCGCCGCCCCGCGCGTCGCGCGCGGGCAGGGGCGCGCATGACCTCGATCCTCGGCGACGCCGACGAGCGGGCGCTGCACGTCGCGACCTGGAACATCCGCAGGCGCACGCCCGCGATGCGCCCCGCCGACCGGTGGCGGGAGCGGGCGCCGCGGCTGCGCGCGGCGCTGCGCGCCGAGCGGCCGCACGTGCTCGCGGTACAGGAGGCGATGCCGGACCAGGCGACGTTCGTGCGCGACGCCCTCGGCCCCGGGCATCGCGTGCTCGGCCGCGGCCGCGACGCGCGCGGCGACGACGAGGCGTGCCTGCTCGTCGTCGACGAGTCGCGCGTCGAGGTGCTCGACTGGTGGCAGCAGTCCCTGTCGGACGAGCCGGACCGCCCGGGCTCGCGCTCGTGGGGGAACGTGCTGCCGCGCGTGCTCGTCGCCGCCGAGCTGCGCGACCGCGTCAGCGGGGCTCCGCTGCTCGCCGTCTCGACCCATCTGTCGCTGACGTCGCAGCGTGCGCGGGTGCGGTCGGCCGCGGCGATCCGCGACGTCGTCGCCGCGCGCGACATGCCTGCCATCGTGCTCGGCGACCTCAACGCGGGCGAGCGGTCGCGCACCCTCGACGCGTTGCTCGCCGACGACCTGCTGCGCGATGCGTGGGACGTCGCCGACGAGCGCACGACGCCCCAGTGGGCGACGCGGCCGGCGTACCGCTCGCCACGCGAGGGCGGCAGACGGCTCGACTGGATCCTCGTCGGACCGGGCGTCGACGTGCATCGCATCGCGATCGACCCTCGAGCGTTCGTTGGCGGCTGGCCCTCCGACCACCTCGGCGTCCACGCGCTCGTGCACCTCGACGGTGCGGTCGGATGACCGCTGACCACGAACGCCCTGGCGAGCGGTTCCGCACCGATCTGCTGCGGCGACCTGCGACGGCGTGGGAGGTGCTCGCCGACGTCGTGCGCATCGCTGGCGTCGTCAGCATCGTCGTCGCGGGCGTGACCGGAGCGGCCACCGACGCCGCCGTGCTGCTGCTCGCCGCATCCGCGTGCCTGCTGCCGCGCATGCTGGGGCTGCGCGGCGGGCTCGACGCCGGGTTCGGCATCGTCGTGCTCGTCGCCGCCTGGAGCGGGGTGCTCGACGTGTACACGAGCATCGCGTGGTGGGACGTGGCGGTGCACGTCGTGTGCACCGGCGTCGTCGCGGTCGTCGCGCTCGTCGTGCTCGCCCGCGCCGGCGTCGTCGCCTCGCCGCGCGCGTCGCCCACCTGGGTGCCGATCGTGGTCGCGACCACCGTCGGCCTCGCGCTCGCGGCGGTCTGGGAGGTCACGGAGTGGGTGGGGCACACGCTCGTCGACTCGCAGATCTTCGTCGC
Organism: Agrococcus jejuensis; assembly: GCF_007679035.1. Classification (GTDB taxonomy): domain Bacteria; phylum Actinomycetota; class Actinomycetes; order Actinomycetales; family Microbacteriaceae; genus Agrococcus; species Agrococcus jejuensis_A. The sequence continues at coordinate 87,408 of NZ_VEFR01000003.1, forward strand.
CTACGACGACACGATCGGCGACATCGTCGCAGGTGGCGTCGGCGCGCTGCTCGGTGGCGTCGTCGCCGGGCTCGTGCGCGTCGAGCGGGCTCGTCCCGACCGCGACGCGCGCTGACGCAGCGAGGTCCTATGCTCATGTGAGCGGTATCACGTTGCAAGGAGGCGCGGTGGACCCGAGGATGCGCACGCCCCGATCGGGCACGAGGATCGATCTCCGGTCGGACGGCACGATGGTCTCGATCGCATCGATCGGAGCCTCGCTGCGATCGTTGCGCACGGACGGGCGCGACCTCGTGGTGCCCTTCGCTGCCGACGCGATCCGACCCGGGTTCCGAGGTGCGACGCTCGCGCCGTGGCCGAATCGCGTCATCGACGGCCGGTACCGCTTCGGCGGCGTCGAGCGTCAGCTGGCCCTCACCGAGCCCTCGCGCGGTCACGCCCTCCACGGGCTCGCCACGTGGCGGGACTGGCGCGTCGTCGGCAGCGATGCGACGAGCGTCGAGCTCGCCCTCGAGATCGAGCCGTCCGACGGCTACCCGTGGCGGCTGGACGTGCGCACGACGTACGCGCTCACGGCCCGGGGGGTCACGCAGCACGTGCGGGTCGAGAGCCTCGACGACCGACGAGCGCCGTGGGGCACGGGTCCGCACCCCTACGTCGTCGCCGGCCCGTCGCCGCTCGAGGCCTGGACGCTCGAGCTGCCCGCGAGCGCCGTGCAGACCGTCACCGACGATCGACTCGTGCCGGTGGCGCTCGAGGACGTCTCCGTCGACGCCGAGCGCTTCGACTTCCGTCGCGCGCGCGTGCTCGGCGACGTGCGGATCGACCATGCCTTCACCGGGCTCGCCCGAGACGACGCGGGCATGGCCGCCGTCGTCGTGCGCGATCCTGCGGGCACGGGCGTGGAGGTGCGCTGGGATGCCGCGTGCCCGTGGGTGCAGATCCACACCGCCGACCTGCCGGGTGCCGATCGCGCGATCGGGCACCGCGCAGGCCTCGCGGTCGAGCCGATGACATGCGCGCCGGGCGCGCTCGACGAGGATCTCCTCGGGTACGAGGCAGGGCTCGTGACGCTCGAGCCCGGCGCCGTGCACGAGGCCTCCTGGACGATCGCCGCCGCGTGAGGGATGAGGCGCGCTACCGTCGATCGCAGACTCCCGTCGATCCCGGAGGCGAACGCATGACGCCCAAGCGTCCACGGCCGAACATCCGCGACGTCGCGGCTCTCGCGGGCGTCTCGCACATGACGGTCTCGCGCGTCATCAACGACCATCCGAGCCTGCGCGACGACACGCGTCAACGGGTGCGCGCCGCGATGGAGGAGCTCGACTACCGCCCGAACAGCGATGCACGAGCGCTCGCGAGCAGGCGCACGGATCGCATCGGCGTCATCATCGACAGCCCCGGACAGGTCGGCCCGGCGAACACCATGCTCGGCGTCGAGCAGGCGGCCCTCGTCTCCGGCTACCGCGTCTCGACCGTCACGGTCGGCACGGACGGCCGCACGGGAGCGCGCGCGGCGCTGCAGCATCTGAGCGCGCAGGGCGTCGATGGCCTCTGCGTCATCGCTCCGCGCGCCTCGTCGCTCTCGATGCTGCGCGAGCTCGACCGCGGCATCCCGACGCTCGTCGTGACGCCGAGCCCGGACGACGGGCACCACGCCGTCGCGGTCGACCAGGCGGGCGGCGCCCGTCTCGCGATGGAGCATCTCCTCGGGCTCGGGCACCGCCGCATCGCGCATCTCGCGGGCCCCGGCGACTGGCTGGACGCGCGTGCACGCCTCGACGGCTACCGCGCGGCGATGGAGGCCGTCGGGGAGCCGGTCGAGGTGCTCGTCGGGGACTGGACGGCGGACTCGGGCTACGCGCTCGGTGCCGCGCTCGACCCCGCGACGACCGCGGTGTTCGCCGCGAACGACCAGATGGCCCTCGGGCTCATCCACGCCCTCGCCGACCGCGGCATCGACGTGCCGGGCGACGTGAGCGTCGTGGGGTTCGACGACCTCGCGGACGTCGCGCACTATCGACCCCCGCTCACGACGGTGCGGCAGGACTTCTCGGCGCTCGGCCAGCGCGCCATCGAGACGCTCGTGGCCGTGATGGCAGGAGAGGCGCGACCGCGCATCGCGACGATCCCCGCGTCGCTCACCGTGCGCGACTCCACCGCGACGCCGTCGCGCTGACGGCGCAGCCCCGCCGGTCCAGGCGCTGGGGGATGCGTGATGCGATCGTGACTTGCGTTCCGCGATGTTATCGGTAACATCGTGGATACGAGAGGGGCGGTCAGCCCTTCCCCTGCGGTTCCTCAAGGGAGAGCGACCATGTTCAAGAAGCACATCGTCAGGGCGGTCGCGACGGCCGCAGTGGTGTTCGGAGGCATCGGCCTCGCGGGCTGCAGCGCGGGTGGCGACGGCGGAGGCGCCGAGGGCGACCTCGTGACCGTCGGCTTCGTCGCCGTCGGCCCGGAGGGCGCATGGCGCGAGGCCAACGAGGCCAACATCCAGGACACGTTCACGGAGGACGCCGGCTACGACCTGCGGTACGCGCCGGCCACCAACCTCGACCAGCAGTCGCAGATCGACGCCTTCACGTCGTTCGTCGACGAGGGCGTCGACGTCATCCTGCTCTCGGCCACCGAGGGCAGCGGCTGGGAGGCGTCGCTCGAGCGGGCGCAGGAGGCGGAGATCCCCGTCATCCTCATCGACCGCGGCATCGAGCCGAACGACGACAGCCTCTACGCGACCCGCATCGCCCCCGACAACATGGTCGTGAGCGAGAGCGTCGCGGAGTGGGCGGTGTCGGCGTTCCCCGAGGGCGCCAACTACTTCGTGCTCGAGGGCCCGGCCGGCGTCTCGGTCGTCAACGAGCGCAACGAGGGCTTCCAGTCGGTCATCGGCGAGGAGGACGCGTTCGTCAGCCTCGGCGCGCAGACCGCGAACTGGTCGACGGAGGAGGCGCGCAGCGTCATGGAGACGGTGCTGCAGGCCAACGACAACGACGTGCAGTTCGTCTTCGCGCAGAACGACGAGATGGGACTCGGTGCCGTGCAGGCGGTCGAGGCCGCGGGCCTGACCCCGGGCGTCGACGTGCAGATCGCGACCATCGACGGCACCCGCCCGGCGCTCGAGGCGCTCGCCGCCGGCCAGCTGAGCTTCGTCGCCGAGTACAACCCGCTCTTCGGCGAGACGGCCCTCGAGGCGGTCGAGACCGTGCTCGACGGTGGCGAGGTCGACTCGTACATCATCGTGCCGAGCGAGACGTTCGACTCGCCCGAGGCTGCCGAGGCAGCACTGCCCGACCGCCAGTTCTAGGCACACCAGGACCCGGGCGGCCGGTGGGAAGCGACACCCGCCGGCCGCCCGGACCCACCACACGAGAGGCGATGGCGATGGAGCCACGACCCCCGATCGTCGAGATGCGCGGCATCACGATCGAGTTCCCCGGCGTGAAGGCGCTCGACGGCGTCGACCTGCGACTGCTGCCGGGCGAGGTCCACACCCTCATGGGCGAGAACGGCGCGGGGAAGTCGACGCTCATCAAGGCCCTCACCGGCGTCTACCGCTTCCAGGAGGGCGAGCTGATCGTCGCCGGGGAGCCCGTGCGCCTCGACGGCACGGCGTCGGCGCAGGCGGCGGGCATCTCGACCGTCTACCAGGAGGTCAACCTCTGCGAGAACCTCAGCATCGGCGAGAACGTCATGCTGGGGCAGGAGCCGCGCACCAGGCTCGGCATCGACTGGCGGCGGCTGCACGCCCGGGCCAGCGAGGCGCTCGAGGCGCTCGGCCTCGGCGACCTCGACACCAGGCAGTCGCTCTCGACGCTCTCGCTCGCCGTGCAGCAGCTCGTCGCCATCAGCAGGGCCATCGTCGCCAACGCGAAGGTCCTCATCCTCGACGAGCCCACCTCCAGCCTCGACGCCAACGAGGTCGCCCGGCTCTTCGCCGTCATGCGCGACCTGCGCGACCGAGGCGTCGCCATCCTCTTCGTGTCCCACTTCCTCGAGCAGGTGTACGAGATCAGCGACCGCCTCACCGTGCTGCGCAACGGCAGGCACCAGGGCGAGTTCGCGATCGACGAGATCGATCGCTCGGCGCTCATCTCGCTCATGATCGGCAAGGACGCCGACACGCTCGACGCCATCGCGCAGAAGCGCGAGGCCGCGCCGCGCGAGGTCGACGCGGAGCCGCTGCTGCGCGCCCGCGGCATCGCGAGGCGAGGGGCGATCGTCCCCACCGACCTCGAGCTGCATGCCGGCGAGGTGCTGGGCTTCGCGGGGCTCCTCGGCTCCGGCCGCACCGAGCTCGCACGCCTGCTCTACGGCGCCGACCGGCTCGACGCCGGCACGATCGAGCTCCATGGCCGACCGGTCGCGCTCACGAGCCCGGCGGCCGCGCTGCGGCACCGCATCGTCTTCTCGAGCGAGAACCGTCGCGACGAGGGCATCATCCGGGACCTCACCGTGCGCGAGAACGTCGTGCTCGCCGTGCAGGCCAAGCGCGGCTGGCTGCGTCGCATCGCGACCTCGCAGCAGCGCACGCTCGTCGACGACTGCATCGCCCGCTTCGACGTGCGTCCCGCGCAACCCGAGCGTCGCATCGGCACCCTCTCCGGCGGCAACCAGCAGAAGGTGCTGCTCGGTCGGTGGCTCGCGACCGACCCGGAGATCGTCATCCTCGACGAGCCGACCCGCGGCATCGACGTCGGCGCGAAGGCGGACATCCAGGCGGCCGTGCTCGAGCTCGCCTCCCGAGGCGTCGCCGTGATCTTCATCTCCTCCGAGCTCGACGAGGTCGTGCGCCTGTCGGACCGCATCGTCGTGCTCAAGGACCACGCCGTGATCGCGACGCTCGAGAACGGCCCGGACGTCACCTCGGAGACGATCGTCGCGCGCATCGCGGACGCAGACACCCAGGAGGAGGCGGCATGACCGCCACGACCACGCGCGAGCGCCTCGGCGCGCTCGCCTCCACGCCACTCGTCTGGGGACTCGTCGCGATCGTGGTGCTGCTGGCCATCAACAGCCTCCGCGATCCCGGGTACCTGGGCGTCGAGCTCGCCGCGTCCGGCAGGCTCACGGGCAACCCGATCGACATCCTCCGCACGGCAGCGCCGCTGCTCATGATCGCGCTCGGGATGACGCTCGTCGTCGCGACCGGAGGCATCGACCTGTCGGTCGGATCGGCGATGGTCATCGGCGGCGCCGTCTCGATGGAGATGCTGCAGGCCGGCGACGGATCGGTCGGCTCCGCCATGGCCGCGCTCGGCGTGGCGCTGCTCATCACCGCCGTCCTCGGCGCGATCAACGGCGTGCTCGTCGCGTTCGTGGGCCTGCAGCCCTTCATCACGACGCTCGTCACGATGCTCGCCGGCCGCGGTCTCGCGAAGGTCATCACCGAGGGGCAGAACACGTCGGCATCGAACGAGGCGTTCCGGTGGATCGCGAACGGCACGGTGCTCGGCGCCCCCGTGGTCTTCCTCATCGCGCTCGCGATCCTCGTGGTGGTCGTCGTGCTCGTGCGCACCACGGCGCTCGGCATGCTCATCGAGTCCATCGGCATCGACCCGAAGGCGTCGCGCATGGCTGGCGTCGACCGGCGATCGCTGCTCGTCGCCGTCTACGTCATCTCGGGCGTGCTCGGCGGCGTCGCCGGCGTCTTCGCGACCGGCAGCGTCATGACCGTCGACGTGTCGAACACCGGGCTCCTGCTCGAGCTCGACGCGATCCTCGCCGTCGTCGTCGGCGGCACCGCCCTCACCGGCGGCCGCTTCTCGCTCGCAGGCGCCGCGATCGGCGCCCTGCTCATCGCGACGCTCGACAAGACCGTCGTCTTCCTCGGCGTCTCCTCGGCCGCGACCCCCGCCTTCAAGGCCGTCGTCATCGTCGCCCTCTGCCTCCTGCAGTCGGCGACGATCCGCGAGCGCCTCTCCCGCGTGCGACTGCGCGCACCCCGACGAGAGGTCACGGCATGACCACCACGATCGAGCGCCCCCACGCCGCACCCAAGCCGCCATGGCACCGGCGTGCCATCGAACGGGCGCGGAGGCGCGGCATCGACGTGCGCACGCTGCCCACGGGGGCGGCCGGCATCATCCTCGCCGTCATGCTCGTCTACGGCGAGGTCGCCTACGGCCAGGTGCTGCAGGCGAGCACGCTGTCGAACCTGCTCATCAACAACGCGCACTTCGTGATCCTCGCGGTCGGGCTCTCGTTCGTGATCCTCGCGGGCGGCATCGACCTGTCGGTCGGCGCCGTGATCGCGGTCAGCAGCGTGGCGGGCGTCATGCTCGTCGGCGCCGGCTGGCCGACCCCGCTCGCCATCGCGGCGATGATCGGGATCGGCACCGCGTTCGGCACCGCGTCCGGCGTGCTCGTGCAGCACTTCGGCGTGCAGCCCTTCATCGCGACGCTCGCGATGATGTTCCTCGCCCGCGGGCTCGCCTCGATGCTGTCGACGACGCCGCAGCGGCTGCCGGACGACTCGTCCTTCCGGCTCCTCGGCGAGCCGTGGAAGCTCATCGATGGGCCTCGGGTCAACGACCTCATGGCCTCCGCGGGCCTCGTGGTCGCCGTGGTCGTCGTCGTCGTCGCGGCGATCGTGCTGCAGCGCACCCGATTCGGTCGCACCGTGTACGCCATCGGCGGCTCCGAGTCGTCCGCGGCGCTCATGGGGCTGCGGGTGCCGCGCACGAAGCTCGCGATCTACGTCATCAGCGGCACGCTCGCCGGCGTCGCGGCCGTCGTCTACACGGCCCGCCTCGGCACGGCGCAGAACATCACGGGCATGGGGTGGGAGCTCACCGCCATCGCGGCCGTCGTCATCGGCGGCACGCTGCTGACCGGCGGCTACGGCTACGTGGTCGGCTCCGTGATCGGCGCCCTCGTGCTCGGTCTCATGACCGTGCTCATCACTCGGGACGGCGGCGTGCCGCCCGAGATGACGACCATCATCACCGGCGGCATCCTCTTCGTCTTCGTGATGCTCCAGCGTGCCGTCGTCCGACGGCGCCGATGACCCAGGAGGTCTCACCATGACTCGCGACCGCGACGCCGCACGCTCGGCGATCCAGGACGGCAGCACGAGCCTCGGCATCGAGCTCGGCTCGACGCGCATCAAGGCGGTGCTCGTCGACGCCGAGGGCACCATCCTCGCCACCGGCGCCCACGGCTGGTCCGACCGGCTCGAGGACGGCCACTGGACCTACTCGCTCGACGACGTCGCGACGGGACTCGCGGCCGCGTACGCCGCGCTCGTGCTCGACAGCACGCGTGCGTGGGGCGTCGCGCCCGCATCGCTCGGTGCCGTCGGCGTCTCGGCGATGATGCACGGCTACCTCGCCTTCGACGCCGACGACGCGCTGCTCGTGCCCTTCCGCACGTGGCGCAACTCGACGACGGGTGCCGCCGCGACGCTCCTCGGCTCGACGCTCGGACGCTCGATGCCGCTGCGCTGGTCGGCCTCGCATCTGCTGCAGGTCGTGCTCGACCGCGAGGAGCATCTCGCGCGCCTCGCGCGCATCACGACGCTCGCAGGCCACGTCCACGTGCTGCTCGGAGGGCACCCGGTGCTCGGCGCCGACGACGCCTCCGGCATGTTCCCGCTGCTCGCCGACGGCTCCGACTACGACGGCGCGGTGCTCGACGCGTTCGACCGGCTCGCCGCCGAGCACGGCGCGACCGACCTGCGCGTGCGCGAGCTGCTGCCGTCGATCCGACCGGTCGGCGAGGACGCAGGCACGCTGAGCGACGCGGGCGCAGCGCTGCTCGACCCGACGGGTCGACTGCTGCCGGGTGCCGCGCTCTGCCCGCCGGAGGGGGATGCGGGCACCGGCATGGTGGCGACGCGTGCACTCGAGCCGGGCACCGGCAACGTCAGCGTCGGCACGAGCATCTTCGCGATGGTCGTCGTCGACGGCGAGGCCCCCACCCTGCCCGACGTCGACGTCGTCGCGACCCCGGAGGGCGCACCGGTGGCGATGGTGCACTGCAACAACGGCGTGAGCGAGCTCGGCGCGTGGGCGACCCTCCTCGGCGAGCTCTCGGAGGCCAGCGGCCACCGCATGGAGCCCGACGAGACGTTCGCCGCCATGCTGTCCGCGGCCAACGACGCCACGTCGGAGGGCATCGTCGCCTACAACTTCGTCGCGGGCGAGCACGCGCTCGGCCTGCAGGACGGGCGGCCCATCGTCGTCCGCGCTGCCGGCACGACCCTCACGCTCGGCGGATTCGTGCGCGCGCAGCTGCTCAGCGCGTTCGCGACGCTGCAGCAGGGCATGCAGGTGCTGCGCGAGCACGGCGTCCGCGTCGACGAGCTCGTCGCCCACGGCGGCCTCTTCCGAACCACGGGCATCGCGCAGCGCATGCTCGCCGCCTCGCTCGAGGCGCCCGTGCGCGTCTCCGCGAGCGCCGGCGAGGGTGGCGCCTGGGGCATGGCGCTGCTCGCGGCCTACCGGCTCGCGCGCGTCGAGGGCGAGGAGCGCCCGCTGCGCACGTGGCTGCAGCAGCGGTCCGGCATCGATGCGGGCACCGTCGTCGCAGCCGACCCCGCGCTCGTCGCCGAGTCGCGCGCGTACGCCGACCGGTGGCGCGCCGCGCTGCCGCTCGCGCGCCTCGCGCCCGAGGTCGTCGCGTGAGCGTCGCGACGCTGCCCGAGGCGATGCGCGTCGCGATCGACGCCGCTCGCGTCGACGTCGCGGCCCTGCACGCCGAGCTGCCCCGCTGGGGGCTCGTGGCCTGGACCGCCGGCAACGTCTCGGCGCGCGTGCGCGGCGTCGACGGCGCCGACGACCTCCTCGTCATCAAGCCGTCCGGCATCTCCTACGACGACCTCTCGCCCGCCGACGTCGTCGTGTGCGACCTCGACGGCCGCCTGGTCGACGGTGCGCTCGCACCCTCGTCCGACACCGCCGCGCACGCCTACGTGTACCGCCACATGCCGCACGTCGGCGGCGTCGTGCACACGCACTCCACGTACGCGACGGCATGGGCGGCGCGTGGCGAGCCCATCCCGTGCGTGCTGACGATGATGGCCGACGAGTTCGGCGGCCCCGTGCCCGTCGGGCCCTTCGCGGTCATCGGAGACGACTCGATCGGACGCGGCATCGTCGAGACCCTCGAGTCCTCGCCGAGCCCCGCCGTGCTCATGCAGAGCCACGGACCCTTCACGATCGGCGGCTCCGCCCGCGCGGCCGTCAAGGCCGCCGTGCTGCTCGAGGAGGTCGCGCGCACCGTCCACGTCGCACGCGAGCTCGGCGACCCCATCCCCATCGACCCGGATGCGATCGCATCCCTGCACGCGCGCTACCAGCACGTCTACGGCCAACGATGACGTCGGCAGAGAGGCCCACACCATGACGACCGCCCACCCCGACCGCGAGGTCTGGTTCCTCACCGGCAGCCAGCACCTCTACGGCCCCGAGACGCTCGAGCAGGTCGCGACGCAGTCGCGCGCGATCGCCGAGCGGCTCGGCGACGACCCCAGCATCCCGGCCCGCGTCGTGTGGAAGCCGGTGCTCACGAGCAAGGACGGCATCCGCCGCGCCATGCTCGACGCCAACGCGAACGACGACGTCGTGGGCGTCATCACGTGGATGCACACCTTCAGCCCCGCGAAGATGTGGATCGCAGGCCTCAACGCGCTCGACAAGCCGCTGCTGCACCTGCACACGCAGGCGAACGTCGCGCTGCCGTGGAGCACCATCGACTTCGACTTCATGAACCTCAACCAGGCCGCGCACGGCGACCGCGAGTACGCGTACATGGCGTCTCGGCTCGGCATCCCGCGCGCGACGATCGCCGGTCACGTCTCCGATCCGGCCGTCGTCGCGCGCGTCGCGACGTGGGTGCGGGCGAGCGCCGGGGTCGTCGCGACCCGATCGATGCGCATCGCCCGGTTCGGCGACAACATGCGCGACGTCGCCGTGACCGAGGGCGACAAGACCGAGGCCGAGGCGCACTTCGGCGTCACGGTGAGCACGTGGGGCGTCAACGACCTCGTCGCCGCGGTGGCCGAGGTCGACGAGGGCGACGTCGACGCCGTCGTCGCCGAGTACGACGAGCGCTACGAGCTCGCGCCCGAGCTGCGTGCAGGGGCCGAGCGGCACGAGTCGCTGCGGGTCGCGGCGGCGCAGGAGGTCGCGCTGCTGCGGCTGCTCGGCGACGTGGGCGCGACGGCGTTCACGACGAACTTCGAGGACCTCGGGGCGCTCCGGCAGCTGCCGGGCCTCGCGGTGCAGCGGCTCATGGAGCGCGGCTTCGGGTTCGGCGCCGAGGGCGACTGGAAGACGGCGCTGCTCGTGCGCGCGGCGAAGGTCATGGGGGACGGCCTGCCCGGCGGCGCCTCCCTCATGGAGGACTACACCTACGACCTCACGCCCGGCAGCGAGCTCATCCTCGGCGCCCACATGCTCGAGATCTGCCCGACGCTCACGACCTCGACGCCGCGCATCGAGGTGCATCCGCTCGGCATCGGCGGCAAGGAGGATCCCGTGCGGATGGTGTTCGACGCGGATGCGACCGAGGGCGCCGTCGTCGTCTCGCTCGCCGACATGCGCGAGCGGTTCCGGCTCACGGCGAACGTCGTCGACGTCGTGGCGGCGCCCGAGCCGCTGCCGCACCTGCCGGTCGCGCGTGCCGTGTGGGCGCCGCGGCCGTCGTTCTCGACGTCGGCGGAGTGCTGGCTCGCCGCGGGTGGCGCGCATCACACGGTGCTGTCGACCGCCGTCGGGGTCGAGGCCTTCGAGCACTTCGCGACGATGACCCGCACCGAGCTGCTCACGATCGACGCCGACACGACGGTGCGCGACTTCCAGCGCGAGCTGCGCTGGAACGCCGCCTACCATCGCCTCGCGGCGTCGATGTAGGCGCGGGCTACGGCAGCCGCGGATCGAGCACCGTGATGCCCGAGCCGGGGGCGTCGGCGCCCACGAGCGTCGCGGCCTCGGCGAGGCCGACCGTGCGCCGCACGAGGAGCTGCGGCTGCAGCGCACCGGAGGCGACGAGCTCGAGCAGCTGCGGGTAGTCGCGCGCCGACATGCCGTGGCTGCCGAGCACCTCGAGCTCCCAGCCGATGACGCGACCGAGCGGCAGCGACGGCGGCGCGCCAGCGAGCAGCCCCACCTGCACGTGCCGGCCGAGGCGGCGCAGCGACAGCACGCTCGACGAAGCGGTCTCGGGACTGCCGACGGCGTCGATCGACACGTGGGCGCCGTCCGTGCGCGCGACGACCTCGGCCACCGCGTCGTCGCCGGCGACGACCGTCGCCTCCGCGCCCAGCTCGCGCGCGAGGTCGAGGGCGGTCGTCGAGCGATCGACCGCCACGACGCGGGCCCCGAGGGCCGTCGCGATCATGACGGCGCTGAGGCCCACGCCGCCCGCACCCCAGACGGCGACCCACTCGCCCGGCTGCACGCGTGCGCGCGACGTCAGCGCGCGGAAGGCGGTCGCGAAGCGGCAGCCCAGGCTCGCCGCCGACGCCTCGTCGATGTCGTCGGGAAGCGCCACGAGGTTGGCGTCGGCAGCGCGCACCGCGACCAGCTCGGCGTGCGAGCCGGGATGCGTGAAGCCCGGCTGCGTCTGGGCGGGGCACACCTGCGCGTGGCCGGCGAGGCACCAGGCGCACGTCCCGCAGCCGTGCACGAACGGCACCGTCACGCGGTCGCCCACGCGCCAGCCGACCACGCCCGCGCCGACCTCGGCGATGGTGCCTGCGAGCTCGTGCCCGGGCACGTGCGGCAGCGTCACCGAGTCGTCGTGACCCGCCCACGCGTGCCGATCGCTGCGGCACAGGCCCGAGGCGGCGACGCGCACGACCACGCCCCCGTCGGGCGCGACGGGGTCGGGCAGGTCCTGCACGCCCACGGGGCCGCCGAACCGCTCGTAGACGAGCGCGCGCATGGGGCTACGAGGTGGGCCGCGCGAGCGACACGCGCTGCGGGGCCTTCACGGTCAGCGCGCCGGGCTGGATCGAGAACCGCATTGCGATCGCCTCGCCGTACGGATCGCCGTCGATCTGCACGGGCATGGGCTCGTCGAGCCGTGCCTTGAACTCGGCGCACTGGCCGTAGCCGAGCGTCGGCACCGCCTTCTGCGGGCCGATGAGCCTCTTGCGTCGCAGCACGCGCGTGAGCAGCGCCGAGTTCACGGTCACGTACTTCACCACCTGCAGCCAGCCGAACGCATCCTTCGGGCGCAGGATGGCGACGTCGAGCCGGCCGTCGTCGATCCTCGCGTCGGGCAGCAGCACGACGTTGCCGGTGAGGGCGCCGCAGTTGCCGACCATGAGCGTGTTGAGGCCGACGGTGCGCTGCTGGCCGCCGTCGACGCGGTAGCGCATGCGCACGCGCTGGATGCGCTGCACCGACTTCACGATCGCATCCACGTAGGCGAGCCAGCCGACCTTCTTCTTCAGCTCGGCATCCGTGTTCTGCACCATGGCGGCGTCGAGGCCGAAGCCGGCGATGACGACGAACGCGTGCTTCGCCTTGGCGCCGTCCTCGCGCTCGAACTCGGCCCAGCCCACGTCGATGCGGCGGTCCTTGCCGTCGTAGGCGGTGCGGACGGATGCGCGCAGGAAGGTGAGGTCGATGCCGAGGTTGCGGGCGAGCAGGTTGCCGGTGCCCGAGGGCAGCACGGCGAGGGCGATGTCGGTGCCGGCGAGCAGCTCCGCAGCCATGCGCACCGTGCCGTCGCCGCCGGCGACGAGCGCCACGTCGACGCCCTCGGCGATCGCCGCCTCGACCGCCTTGCGGCCGTCGTCGTCGGCGTCGGTCTCGAACCAGACGGCCTCGTCCCAGTCGTCGGGCTGCGCGCCCTCGATCGCCTTCTCGAGCGCGCGCCGATCAGCCTTCACGGGGTTGTAGACCACGGCTGCACGCATGTGCTCACCCTAGACTGGAGGGGTGATCGACCCCTCCCTCTTGCGTGAGCAGCCCGAGTCGGTACGGCACAGCCAGCAGGTGCGTGGCGACTCCGTCGACGTCGTCGACGAGGCCCTCGCCGCCGACGCCTCGCGTCGCGCGGCGATCGGCGAGTTCGAGCGCCTGCGCGCTGCCCAGAACGCGCACGCGTCGCTCGTCGGCAAGGCGTCGAAGGAGGAGCGCCCCGCGCTCATCGCGCAGGCGAAGCAGGCCTCCGAGCAGGTGAAGGCAGCGCAGGCCGCCGTCGGCGAGGCCGAGTCGGCGCTCGACGCCGTCATGAGCCGCATCGGCAACCTCGTGCACCCCTCCGTCCCCGCAGGCGGCGAGCAGGACTTCGCGCTGCTGTCGACGCACGGCACCGAGCGCACGTTCGACTTCGCGGCACGCGACCACGTCGAGCTCGCCGAGGGTCTCAAGGCGCTCGACCTGCAGCGCGGCGTGAAGGTGTCGGGCAGCCGCTTCTACTTCCTGTCGGGCATCGGCATGCGCCTCGAGCTCGCGATCATGCTCATGGGCCTCGACGAGGTGCTCGCCGACGGCTTCACGCCGCTCGTGACGCCCACGCTCGTGCGCCCCGAGGTCATGCAGGGCACCGGGTTCCTCGGCGAGCACGCCGCCGAGGTGTACCACCTGCCCGCCGACGACCTCTTCCTCACCGGCACGTCCGAGGTTGCGCTCGCCGGCTTCCACGCCGACGAGATCGTCGACGTCGAGCAGCCGCTGCGCTACGCCGGCTGGTCGACCTGCTACCGCCGCGAGGCGGGCTCCGCTGGACGCGACACCCGCGGCATCCTGCGCGTGCACCAGTTCAACAAGCTCGAGATGTTCTCGTACGTCAAGCCCGATCAGGCGGAGGCCGAGCACGACCGCCTGCGCGCGCTGCAGGAGCGCATGCTGCAGGCGTGCGAGCTCGACTACCGCGTCATCGACGTCGCCGCGGGCGACCTCGGCTCGTCGGCGTCGCGCAAGTTCGACATCGAGGCGTGGGTGCCCTCGCAGGGCACGTACCGCGAGCTCACGTCGACGTCGAACTGCACCACGTTCCAGGCCCGCCGCCTGGGCACGCGCTACCGCACCGAGACGGGCAGGACCGCGCCCGTCGCGACCCTCAACGGCACCGCGGCGACGACGCGCTGGCTCGTCGCCATCCTCGAGACGCATCAGCAGCCCGACGGCTCGGTGCGCGTGCCCGAGCGGCTGCGGCCGTACCTCGGCGGCCTCGAGGTGCTGGAGCCGGTCGCGTGACCGACCGCTGGCTCGTCGCGCTCGACATCGACGGCACGACCGTGCGCGAGGACGACTCGCTCTCGGCGCGCGTCGCCGACGCCGTGCGCGCCGTCGTCGACGCGGGCCACCTCGTCGTGCTCGCGACCGGCCGCTCGCAGTCGACGACGGTCGGCCTCGCCGAGCGCGTCGGCATCCACCCCGAGTGGATGGTCGTCGCGAACGGCGCGCTCGTGCTGCGTGCCGAGGGCGACCGCTACGTGCAGGAGCACGTCGAGGTCTTCGACGCCGCACCCGCGCTGCAGCGCATCGTGCAGGGGCTGCCCGAGGCGCGCTTCCTCGTCGAGGACGCGACGGGCTTCCGCCGCTACACGCGCGGCATGGACGACTGGAACCTCGAGCACGCCGAGGAGGTGGAGTTCGACGGCCTCACCGTGGAGCCCGCGATGCGCGTCGTCGTCATGAGCCCCGACCACGACGTCGAGGACTTCCTCGAGATCGTCGAGGGCATGGGCCTGCACAAGGTGTCGTACGCCATCGGCTTCTCGTCGTGGCTCGACATCGCGCCCGACGGCGTCAACAAGGCGACGGGGCTGCAGCGGATCGTGGATGCGACGGGCATCCCGCGCGACCGCGTGCTCGTGGTCGGCGACGGTCGCAACGACATCGACATGCTCGAGTGGGCTGCCGCGGGCGGCGGCCGCGCCGTCGCGATGGGGCAGGCACCCGCCGAGGTCGCCGCGGCCGCGAACGAGCGCACCGCATCCGTCGAGGACGACGGCCTCGCCGACGTGCTCGAGCCGCTCGCGGCCGCCGGCTCCGTCACCGCCTGAGGGTGCTCGCGCTCGCGTCGCGAGCCTGCGGGATGCAGGCGCGCCGCATCCTGGGCAGGCTCATAGCCGACGGCGCGGCGGCTCCCGAGGCTCGCCCGGTACCATGAGCCGTCCGCGCCGCGGACCAGGAGGGCTGTCCGAGCGGCCGATGGAGCCGGTCTTGAAAACCGGTGGGCAGCGATGCCTCGTGGGTTCGAATCCCACGCCCTCCGCGCATCCGCGCCACGCTGCCGCACCGGAAGGAGACCGATGGCACCGCCGAAGATCGTCGACGCACCTGAGGTTCGACCGCGCCACGGGCGCCTCCGTCGACGCCACCCGGTGCGCCGCATCGTCGGCTTCGTGGCCATCGGCCTCACCGTCGTGCTCGTCGCGACCGTGGGCGTGCTGGGCATCTCGTTCCTGCAGCTGCAGGGCGACGTCGAGACCGTCGACCTCGCCGGCGACCCGCCCCCCGCGTTCGCGGAGCAGCAGGGTGCGTTCAACATCCTGCTCGTCGGCTCCGACTCCCGCGAGGGCCAGGGCTCGGTCGACGACGGCTACTCGGGCGGCGCCCTCAACGACGTGACGATGGTGCTCCACGTCTCGGAGGACCACCAGCGCGCGACCGTCGTGTCGTTCCCGCGCGACCTCCTCATCGACTTCCCCGCCTGCCCCGACCCCGAGGGCGGGGCCGACATCCCCGCCGCGCGCACGCAGCAGCTCAACACGGCGCTCGGCCGCGGCGGACTCGCGTGCGTCGCCGAGGTCGTCGAGTCGATCTCGGGCCTCGACATCCCGTACGCGGCGCTCATCGGCTTCGACGGCGTCGTGAACATGTCGAGCGCCGTCGGGGGCGTGCCGGTGTGCTTCGCGGGCGACATCGAGGACCCGTACACGGGCTTCGCGATCACCGAGGGCACGCACGAGATCGAGGGCCAGCAGGCGCTCGCCTTCCTGCGCATGCGCCACGGCGTCGGCGACGGCTCGGACCTGTCGCGCATCTCGTCGCAGCAGGTGTTCCTGTCGGCGCTCATCCGCAAGCTGCAGTCGGATGCCGTGCTCACCGACCTCGGCAGGCTCTACTCGATCGCGCAGGTCGCGACCTCGTCGATGACGATGTCGTCGTCGCTCAACGACGTCGGCACGATGGTGTCGATGGCGCGCGTGCTCGCGAACATCCCGCTCGACACGATGCAGTTCATCCAGTACCCGTCGGCCTCGAACGGCACGGGACGCGTGGTGCCCACCGCGGTCGCCGACGAGGTCATGGCGCTCATCGCGGCCGACCAGCCCGTGACGCTCGACCCGAACGCCACGGGCCAGGGTGCCGAGGCGACGCAGGACCCGACGGCGACGGACCCCGCTGCGACCGACCCTGCTGCGACCGATCCTGCCGCGACGGATCCCGCTGCGACCGACCCTGCCGCGACGGACCCCGCGGCGACCGATCCGGCGGCGACCGACCCTGCTGCCACGACGCCCCCGTCGGAGGCGCCGATCGAGGGCGTGCAGGGCACGGATGCGTCGCAGCAGACCTGCGTCGTGCCGTACCAGTTCTGACCCGAGTCGCCTCGCTCTGGCGGCGGTGCGGAGCGCATCCCGCGGTTTGCTAGAGTCGTGGTCGGCCTCCGGGCCATGGAGACGTCGCATAGTTCGGCCTAGTGCACCACCCTGCTAAGGTGGAGTCCCCTTATAGGGGACCGAGGGTTCAAATCCCTCCGTCTCCGCGGCAGACCCCCGAGCGTGATCGCTCGGGGGTCTTCGCATGCGTCGACGCCCAGTGTCCGACTGATGTCGGAGAGCAAGCCTGGTCCATCCATAGGGTGGCGGAGGAGCCTGCAGGCATGGGCGAGACGGCATTCCACAGCAGGGGACACGGTGCTGGCGCGACGGGCTCCGAGCCTCCGCTGGGTGCGGCCGGGGCGCGCGGCGGTCGCGGCGGCCTGCTCGCCGCCTGGTCGGGTCTCGGGGTCTGCGTCGTCGGCACCCACGACCCGCGCAAGGCGGCCGACGCCTGGCGCGACCTCATGGATCAGCGCCACGCTGGTGACGAGGAGTCGCATGACGACGGCCTCGACGCGTCGGCGTGGTGGCATGCGCAGCATCGCTGGGCGCGGCTCGGCGAGCGCGGCTGGGAGCTCGTGCGCGATCGCGAGGACGGCACGGAGCCGGCCATGGTGCTGGTGGGCGTCTACAAGGACTGACGGGCCCCGCCGGTCGCTGCGCCGCGGCCGCAGCGTCGTCGCGTCAGGCGGCCGCGACGACACGCTGTCCCCCATTCTCGACGAATCTTCAGGCAGCTCGTGCGACGCTGTGTGTCGTCGTCGGACGGTGGCAGAAGCCCCTCGATGATCTCTCCATCGAAGGGTCGCATCCTCCATGCTCGCTGCCGTCTGCTGTGCGCTGCTCGCGCTCGTCGCGCCGTTCGTCGCCGCACCCGATGCCCTCGTCGACGTGCGGTCGACCACGACGCAGGCGGCGACGCCCGCGCCGGGCGATCCGACGCCGGGGCCGGACGAGGTCGCACCGACGGTCGCGCCCGAGCCGTCCGCACCGGGCACACCGACGCCGGGCACGCCGACGCCCGGAACGCCCGCGCCGAGCGAGCCCGGCGTGGCGCCGTCCGACCCGGTCGACACCGGCGCCCCCGCCGAGCCCGAGGCCCCTGCCGATCCCGACGCCCCGGTCGATGGCACGCAGCCTCCCGTCCCCGCCGATCCCGTCGAGCCGCCGCGCGTGGAGCCGCCGCAGGCCTCGCCGAACGCCCTGCCCGATGCGCCCGAGGAGGCGCTCGACATGCCGGCGGGCGCAGACCGGTTCGAGCTCGTCGAGCCCGGGAGCGCCGCGCCCGGCACGGTGCACTGCTACGGCGACAGCCTGCTGACGTCGATCTGCCCGTCGATCGCGGCCAACGTGCCCGGCCGCAGCGTCGAGAACTTCGCCGTCGGCGGCAGCACCTCCACAGCCATCGCCGCGAACGCCGGCGCGTACGTGCTGCGCACGCCCGCGGCCGTGACCATCCCGGCGTCCGGCCCCGTGCGCATCGGATACCCCACCGGCGCCCCGACGACGGAGGCGGAGTTCGGCACCTTCACCGGTCGCGTGTCGATCGGCGGCGTCTCGGGCGTGCTCGTGCACAGCCCCGGCAACGGCTTCGACTGGCGCTTCACCCGGTTCGAGCCCGGCGCTGCCGTCTCGGTGCCCGCGGGCGCGGTGATCTCGTCGCAGACGGCGATGCGCGCCGGTGCCGCGTCGATCATCTGGGCCGGCACGAACAACGTGCACGACGTGGACCAGGTGCTCGCCGACGTGCAAGCGCTCGTGCGACAGCACGAGTCCCGTTCGTCGGAGCCCTACTGGGTCGTGTCGGTGACGGCAGCCTGGGGCAATGCGACGTCGATCTACGGCGTCGCGCGCTCGCAGATCAACGCCGAGCTCGAGCGCCGGTACGGCCAGCACTACGTGCCGCTCGACGAGTACATCGGCAACGGGGCCATCGCCGACTCCGGTGCGGTGCCGACCGCGCTCGACCGCGAGTGGATCGCGTCGCGGCTCAACCCGCCCGTCTTCCACGCGGCCTCCGACTGGGTGCACTTCAACGCCCGCGCGCAGAGCGTGCTCGGCGCCTACCTCGCCAAGTACGTGCGCGGCGAGCTCACGCTCGCGCAGGCGCGCGCGATCCTCGTGCCCTCCGTCTCGTCCATCGCCGTCTCCGGCTGGTACGGGTCCCTGTCGGTGCGCGGGTGGGCCTACGACCAGAGCGACCTGTACGCGCCGCTGGCGATCGGCATCACGATCGACGGGCGGTGGGTCGCGACGACGCTGGCGAACCGCGCCTCGCCCGAGCTGCACCGCTATGGCGTGCCCTCCGGGCATGCCTATCACTGGTCGGGCACCGTCTCCGGCGGCACCCACGAGGTCTGCGTCGTCGCCGTCGGCATCGGCGTGGGCGGCAACGCCTACCCCGCCTGCCAGCGCGTCACCCTCAAGGGCGTCGTGCCGCAGGGCGACATGACGATCGTCGATGTGGGCGGCGGCACGATGGCCGTCGTCGGGTGGGCGTTCGACCACGCGAACCTCTACGCGCAGATCCCCGTCGGCGTCATCGTCGACGGCCGCTGGCACGTCGGCATCACGGCCGCGCTCGAGTCGCCCTATCTCGCGTCCTACGGCGTGCCCGGCAACCACGCGTTCTTCGCCGGGGCCAGCCCCGGGCGGGGCTCCCACACCGCATGCGTCGTCGCGGTGTCGCCCACGACGGGTGTGAACGAGCTGATCGGATGCCGGACCATCACGCTGCGGTGAGCGCGAGGGGGCGCTGCGCTCACGCCGCGTGCAGATGCAGTCCCGCGGTCGACGACGCCTCCTGGATCATGTGCTCGAGCCGCTCGCGGTCGGGCTTGATGGGCTCGCGCTGGTCGAAGGCGAAGCGCAGGTCGGAGTGCTCGTGGATCCAGAACGCGACGGTGGGCTCGAGGGCATCCGTCGACTCGACGGTGAGCAGGAAGGGCTCCGACCGGCGCAGCTTGTTCACCACCACGACCTGCAAGTGCTCGAGATCCTCGTCGGCAAGTCGTGCGACCGTGCCGTCGTCGCCGTAGTGCAGCCGTCCCATGGCTCGCTCCTCTCGATCCACGTTCCACCTCATCACCGCGGACCAGTCTCGGCAACGGGGTTGCAGGCGGATCGACATGTGCGCGAGGCCTGTGAAGATCCTTCGAGCGCTCCAGGTGTCATCGCGCGGGAACTAGGTAGCGTGCCGAACTAGTTTCCCTACGTTCTCGCGATCGGCGCGACGCGCCGCCGAAGTACCGTAGACCACCGTTCGATTCGTAGACTGACGACATGGGCCACCTCACCTACGCCGGATCGACGCAGTACGAGATCGACGATCGCATGCTCGCGCACGCCAAGGCGGTCGTGTCGGCCAAGCTGCGCCGCCAGGAGTCGTTCCTGCTGTCGTGGACGGTCGACGCCCACGCCGGCTCCGGTCGGGTGTCCCTGTGGATGTCGCCGTCGATCCCGCTCGAGTTCCGCTTCTCGGGCTCGCGGGTGCCGCAGCTCAACGGCATGTGGCTCGAGGCGCTCATGGAGATGGCGAACTCGTCGCGCGGCCTCGTGCTCGTCACCGAGCAGGAGGCCGAGCAGATCACCGCGGGCAGGCAGGCGCCGCCGTCGGTGTGACGCGGGCGCATCGCTCGAGGTGATGGTGAGCGCGTCGGCGAGCGCGCATCGCAGGAGCAGTGCCGCTGGTCATCACCCGGCGCGGTCCGTCGGCATGAGCTGACGCCGAGCGCGGCTTCGACGTCGCTCGGCGCGCCCGGCTGGACGTCATCTCGTGCCACGCACGCCGTCGCATCGCGCCGATAGCGTGGGCGCATGAGCGAAGACGTCGTCGTCGAGCGCCGCGGACGCGCGGGCATCATCACCCTCGACCGGCCGAAGGCGATGAACGCCCTCACGCACGGCATGGTGCTCGCCGTGCTCGAAGCGCTCGACGGCTGGCGCGACAACGACGACGTGCAGACCGTCGTCATCCGCGGGGCCGGCGAGCGGGGTCTGTGCGCCGGCGGTGACGTCGTGGGGCTGCGCCGCAGCATCCTCGACGGCGAGCTCGACGCGACGCTGCGCTTCTTCCACGACGAATACCGCATGGACGCCGCCGTCGCGCGCTGCCCCAAGCCCGTGGTGTCGCTCATGGACGGCGTCGTGCTGGGTGGCGGCATCGGCATCGGCGGTCACGCCTCGCACCGCGTCGTCACCGAGCGCAGCCGCATCGGCTTCCCCGAGGTCACCATCGGCTTCGCCCCCGACGTCGGCGCCTCCTGGCTGCTGTCGCGCCCCGAGGCCGGCCGCATCGGCCAGTGGATGGCCCTCACGGGCCAGCCCATCGGGGCCGCCGCCGCCATCCGCGCCGGCCTCGCCGACCACCACGTGCCCGCCGATCGCCTCGACGCCCTCCTCGCCCGGCTCGAGGGCGAGGATGCGGATGCCGCGATCGCCGCGCTCGCGACCGATGCGGGCCCCGGCGCGGGCGACGACGTGCCCGACGCGTTCGACGAGCCGACGGTCGGGGCCGTGCTCGCCGCCCTCGACGCCGGCGGCGAGGGCGACCGCGAGGTGGCGGCGCTCATCCGCACGAAGTCGCCGACCGGCCTGCGCGTCGCCGCGGAGGCGCGCCGCCGTGGCGCCGAGCTGCCTCACCTGGAGGCG
The DNA here is from genome assembly GCF_007679035.1 of Agrococcus jejuensis. Classification (GTDB taxonomy): domain Bacteria; phylum Actinomycetota; class Actinomycetes; order Actinomycetales; family Microbacteriaceae; genus Agrococcus; species Agrococcus jejuensis_A. The sequence goes on from NZ_VEFR01000003.1 coordinate 108,574, forward strand.
GCGCTCGCGCAGGAGCTGCGCATCGTCGCGCACGCGATCACGACGCACGACCTCGCCGAGGGCATCCGCGCGCAGCTCGTCGACAAGGACCGCGACCCGCGCTGGCAGCCCGCGACGCTCGCCGAGGTGACCGACGCCGACGTCGACGCCTACTTCGCGGCGCCGCCCAGCGGCGACCTCGACCTCCCCACGCCCGCCACGACGAAGAGGAGCACATCGTGACCGCACCCGAGACCATCCAGGTCGAGACCCGAGGCCGCGTCGGCTGGATCACCCTCGACCGGCCGGAGGCGCTCAACGCCCTCAACGCGCAGATCATGCGCGAGGTCGTCGCCGCCGCGACCGCGTTCGACGCCGACCCGGCGATCGGCGCGATCGTGCTGACGGGATCGGCGAAGGCGTTCGCCGCCGGAGCCGACATCAAGGAGATGGAGTCGAAGACGAGCGTCGACTGGCTCGTCGACGACCCGTTCGGCGAGTGGCCGCGGTTCGCCGCCATCCGCACGCCCGTCATCGCCGCGGTGTCCGGCTACGCGCTCGGCGGCGGCTGCGAGCTCGCGATGATGTGCGACCTCATCGTCGCCGCCGACTCGGCGCGCTTCGGCCAGCCCGAGGTCAACCTCGGCGTGCTGCCCGGCATCGGCGGTACACAGCGCCTCGTGCGTGCCGTCGGCTACTACAAGGCCGCCGACATGGTGCTCACGGGCCGGCTCATCTCGGCCGAGGACGCGGAGCGCGCGGGCCTCGTGTCGCGAGTCGTGCCCGCCGACGACCTGCTCGACGAGGTCGCGACGATCGCGGAGGGCATCGCGGCGAAGTCGCTGCCGAGCCTCTACGCCGCGAAGGCCGCGCTCGACGCCGCGCTCGAGACGTCGCTCGCCGAGGGTCTGCGGTTCGAGCGGCACGCGTTCGCCGCGCAGTTCGACACGCACGACCAGAAGGAGGGCATGGCCGCCTTCCGAGAGAAGCGCGACCCCGACTTCACGCACCGCTGACCGGCATCCGGACGGCGTGGCAGACCGTTATCCAATCGGCATGATCGAAGCCCCATGTCTCAGGGACGAGTCGCTAGCGTGAGAGCACGCCGTGCGGGGGACAGGGGCTGCCTTCGCGACCCGGCCTGCGGCATCCGCCGTGCATCACGCAGCACCACAGCATGACAGGGAGACTCATGGCCACTGGGACCGTGAGGTGGTTCGACTCGGGCAAGGGCTACGGCTTCATCACCCCCGACGACGGCAGCGCAGACCTCTTCGCTCACTACTCGCAGATCGCCACGTCGGGCTTCAAGACGCTCGACGAGAACCAGAAGGTGGAGTTCGAGGTGACGCAGGGCCAGAAGGGTCTGCAGGCCTCCAACATCACGCCGCTCTGATCGTTCGCGTGGCTCGCGCCACGCCGATTCGCGCCGAGGGGCCGTGGTCCTCTATGCTGGTCCACGGCCCTGAAGGCCATGCGCCCGTAGCTCAACGGATAGAGCATCTGACTACGGATCAGAAGGTTGGGGGTTCGAATCCCTCCGGGCGCGCAAGAGAAGCCCCTCGCGACAGCGAGGGGCTTCGTCGTTGCCGCAGCGATCAGTCGCGCTCGACGTTCGTCGGCTCCTCGCCCTCCACGACCCGATCGAGCTCCGGCGGGCCGTCGAGCTCGGAGGTGACCGGGCCGCCGGACGCTGCAGTCGGCGACACGCTCGGCGTGCTGGGGGCGGACTCCGCCGGTCCGGGCTCGCCCGGATCGGTTGGCTGGTCGGGGTCGGGCGCCTCCGGCGCGGGCTCGGCGGCGTCGGGGTCGATCGGCAGGTCGGGGTCGGAGGCGGTGGGCTGCGTCGCGTCGGTCATGGCAGCCACCCTCCTCGTGCCGCGACGCTCGCGCGACCCCGTTGCGCTGCGTGCAGCGGGTGGGGTCCTGCGTCGGGCGTCACTCAGGCGACGCCCGTTCGGGGGACGTTTCTGCGACATGGGCAGTTCTGCCCATGGTGCACGTGGGTGGTCGCCCATACGGTGTTCGAAGCAACCTGGTGGGTTGCACCACGGGTCGCCCGCAAGGGTCCGTTGGAGAGGCCGGCCTGGCCGTCGGCCTCTCCTCACCCCGTCGCTCGCAGCGGCTCGATCCGCTGGCGGAGGCGCGTCAGCGCGCGTCGGCGATGCGCTGCAGCAGCTCGGCGGCGAGCGCCCGCTCGCCGGGCGACAGCACGGCATCCAGCCCGTCGATCTCGCCCAGCAGGCTCGCGGCCCATGCGGACGTCGACGCCTGCTCGGCGCGCTCGCCCGTGATGGACGCGAGCACGCTGTCGAGCATGCGCCCCGTCAGGGTGGGGTCGCGCTCGGCGGGCGGCGTGCCGATCAGCTGCAGCGTGAGGCCCGTGCCCGTCGCCTGCACCATCTGCACCGCCGTCGGCACGCTCACGACGAGTCGCCCGACGGCGGCGATGCGCGAGACGAGCATCGTGAGCCGGTCGTGCGCGGCGCGGGAGGCATCGGTGATGCGGTCGGGGTCGGCGCGGCCGTACATGAGGCGGTAGTGCGCGGGGTGCTCGAGGCCGAAGCGCACGTGGATCTCGTGGCCGGCGCGCAGGTCGGCGACGGGATCGTCGCCGAGCTCCATCGCGTGCTTCTGGCCGAGGTACGTCTGGAAGCCGGCGGCGGCGACGGCGTCGAGCAGGCCGTCCATGTCGCCGAAGAGGCGATAGATCGTGGGCGGCTGCACGCCGGCGGCCGCGCTCACGGCCCGGGTCGTGACGGCGTCTCGTCCGCCCTCGTCGAGCAGCCCGCTCGCCGCATCGAGGATGCGCGTGCGGGTGTCGATCGCCTCGGCCATGGATCGATGATAACGGATCCCTGCTAGCGACTTGCACATCAGCGATAGCGCGCGTACGGTAGCGACGGTAACGCCGGTGGAGCATCGGCGATCGCACCCCACGAAGGAGCACCCATGCGCATCCCCGGACGCACGATCCTCATGGCCGGCGGCACGTCGGGCATCGGCCTCGCCCTCTCGCTCGAGCTGCAGTCGAAGGGCGCGACGGTCATCGTCGCCGGCCGCCGTCGGGAGCGGCTCGACGCCATCCACGCCGAGCACGGGCTCGACGGCTACGTCGTCGACGTCACCGACGCCGCATCCATCGTCGCCCTCGCCGAGCAGGTCACGACCGAGCATCCCGAGCTCGACGCCATCGTCACGATGTCGGGCATCATGCAGCCCGAGCAGATCGGCACGCCCGGCTCGCTCGAGCTCGCCGAGCGCACGATCGCCACGAACCTGCTCGGCACCATCCGCCTCGTCGAGGCCTTCCTGCCGCACCTGCGCACGCGCCCCGAGGCGGCCATCCTCACCGTCACGTCGGGCCTCGCGTACGTGCCGCTGTCGGCGACGCCCACGTACTCGGCGACGAAGGCCGGCGTGCACTCGTACACCGAGGCGCTGCGCGAGCAGCTGCGCGAGACGAGCGTGCAGGTCATCGAGATCGCGCCGCCGCTCACGCGCACGCACCTCAACGCGGGCACGGACACCGACCACGCCCTGCCGCTCGAGGCGTTCGTCGCCGAGGTCGTGACGCTGCTCGAGACGCAGCCCGACGCGCCGCAGGTGCTCGTGGAGCGCGTCAAGCGCCAGCGCTTCGCCGTCGCGAACGGCACGTACGACGAGGTGTTCGCGGCGCAGAACCGGCGCTGACGCCTCGCACGACGACGCCCCGACCGGATGGACGGTCGGGGCGTCGTGCTGCGGCGGGAGATGTGCACGTGAGCGGGGCGGCAGGGCCACATGCGGGATGCCGCGCCGCTGACGTGCACATCTCGCGCGCTAGACGCGGGCGGCGACGATGCCGCCGTCGACGTCGATCGTCGCGCCATGCACGTACGACGCCTCGTCGCTCGCGAGGAAGCGCACCGCGTGCGCGATCTCGATCGGGCGGGCCGGGCGACCCGCCGGCGAGCCCGCCGTCATCTGCTCGAGGATCGACAGCGACTCCGCGTTGCCCGGCGTGAGCGTCGCACCGGGTGCGACCGCGTTGACGCGCACGCCAGACGGCCCGAACTCCGCCGCCCAGGCCTTCGTGAGGTGCTCGAGCGCAGCCTTCGTCGCGGGGTAGAGGGCGACGCCGGGAGTGCCGACGGCGCGCATCCACGACGTGACGTTGACGATGGCGCCCGAGCCGCGGTCCGCCATCCTCGGCGCGATGGCGCCGACGAGGTCGTGCGGCACGCGCACGTTCGTCGCGAGCAGCGCGGCGACGTCGGCGTCCGGCAGCTCGGCCGTCGCGCCGACGGGGAAGATCCCGGCGTTGTTCACGAGCACGTCGACGTGACCGCCGAGGGCGGCCGTCGCGCGGCGCGCGAACTCGCGCACCGCGCTGGGGCTCTCGCCGAGGTCGGCGACGACGACGGATGCGCGGCCGCCGGCGGCGTCGATCGCCGACGCCACGCGCTCGGCACGCGCGACGTCGCGGCCGTGCACGACGACGTGGGCGCCGGATGCGGCGAGCGCGTGGGCGATGGCCTCGCCGAGACCGCTCGAGGAGCCGGTGACGATGGCGGTGCGGCCGGCGAGGCGCTCGTCGCGCGGCAGCGATCCGAGCGCGTCGCGGTCGAGCAGGAGGTCGGGTTCGGTGGTCATGCATCCATGCTCGGCATGGGCACGACGGTTCGGTTGCCCATGCCGCGCAGGTGCTTGCCGGATCCGCGCACGGCCGCGCGAGAGGCTGCAGGGCGGTGCCTGCGCATCGCGCGTGCGTGCCTCCTCAGCGGCTCCTCGCGCGCATCCGCTTGGATGGGCGCATGGACGCGCGCATCACCGCGAGCCTCGACCGCATGGCCGAGCGGCACCGTCGGCACGTGCACGACGAGCGCCGCGCCGAGGCGTTGGGGTTGCTGCTCGCGCGCACGGATGCGCCGACGCCGCTGCTGTTCGTGCGGTATCCGCCGTGCCTGTCGATCGTGCTGTCGGGCCGCAAGCGCTCGGCCGACGACGGCTCCGATGCGACCGAGGAGTGGGGCGGCGAGCGCTTCCTCATCACCCCCGTCGACCTGCCGATGATCGCGGGCGTCGTGGAGCTGGGGGAGCGCGGCGACTTCCTCTCGATGAACTGGCGGCTCGACCCGGCGATCGTGGTCGAGGTCGCCGCCGCGATGCCGCGCCGTCGCCTCGGCGATCCCACCGCACGGCTCGGCACCATGACGCCCGAGCTGGCCGACGCGCTCGACCGCTACGTCGCGCTGCTCGATGCCCCGCAGGACGCCGCGGTGCTCGCGCCGATGCTGACGCGCGAGATCGTGCTGCGACTGCTGCAGTCCGACCAGGCGCCGCGGCTGCTCGCCGCTGCCGACCAGCTGCACGCCGACGTCGTGGGCGCCGCCATCGCGCGGCTGTCGGATGCGCTCGAGGAGCCGTGGACGCTCGACCGCATCGCGGCCGATGCCGGCACGAGCCCCGCGACGCTCGCTCGCCGCTTCCGCGCCATCACCGGGCTCTCGCCGATGCGGTACCTCAAGCGCCTCCGGCTCGGCGAGGCGCGCCGGCGCATGCTCGCGCTCGGCGACACCGCAGCGCAGGCCGGCACCGCGGTCGGCTACGTCAGCGCATCCCACTTCTCGCGCGACTACCGCGACGCCTACGGCGTGCCGCCGGCAGCGGATGCGCGCGACTGGGCGGGTGCCGCGGAGCGCGCAGCCGGGTGACGCGCGAAGGCCCCGACCGCTGCGGAGCGGTCGGGGCCTTCGACGGTCGGGTCAGATCGTGGCTGCGTCGATGACGAAGCGGTAGCGCACGTCGGACGAGAGCACGCGCTCGTAGGCCTCGTTCACCTGCGCGGCGTCGATGAGCTCGATCTCGGGTGCGATGCCGTGCTCGGCGCAGAAGTCGAGCATCTCCTGCGTCTCGCGGATGCCGCCGATCATCGAGCCGGAGAACGACTTGCGGCCGCCCAGCAGGTTGAACACGTTGAGCGAGAGCGGCTCGGCGGGTGCGCCGACGTTCACGAGCGAGCCGTTGCGACGCAGCAGGCCGAGGTAGGCGTCGATCGGCAGCTTCGCGCTGACGGTGTTGAGGATGACGTCGAAGGTGCCCGCGAGCTCCTCGAACGTCGCCTCGTCCTTCGTGGCGTGGTGCGCCGTCGCGCCGAAGCGCATCGAGTCGTCCTGCTTCGAGAGCGTCTGCGACAGCACCGTGACCTCGGCGCCCATCGCGACGGCGATCTTCACGGCCATGTGGCCGAGGCCGCCCATGCCGACGACGGCGACCTTCGTGCCCTCGCCGACGTTCCAGTGGTGCAGCGGCGAGTAGGTCGTGATGCCGGCGCACAGCAGGGGTGCGGCCGCCTCGTACGGGATCGACTCCGGCACGCGCAGCACGAAGTCGGCGTCGACGACCACGTGGGTCGAGTAGCCGCCCTGCGTGATGGTGCCGTCGCGGTCGACGGAGGCGTACGTGCCGACGTTGCCCTCGAGGCAGTAGTTCTCCTCGCCGGCGAGGCACGCCTCGCACTTCCGGCACGAGTTCACCATGCAGCCCACGCCCACGCGGTCGCCGACCGAGTGGCTCGTGACGTCGCTGCCGACCTCGGCGACGACGCCGACGATCTCGTGGCCGACGACGAGCGGGTAGGTCGTGTCGCCCCACTCGCCGCGCACGGTGTGGATGTCGGAGTGGCAGATGCCCGCGTAGGCGATCTCGATGAGGACGTCGTTGGCACCGACGTCGCGGCGCTCGATGGTGGTCTTGACGAGGGGGTCGGTGGCCGAGGTGGCGGCGTAGGCGTCGACGGTGCGCATGGCAGTCTCCCTGTGGATCTCGGATCGGGTGGCGTCGGTCGGGCCTCGTGGGCGTCGCGCCTGGTGGCGCTGCTCGACCGACGTGATCCATCGTCGCAGGGCGATGGATGCGCCGGGAGGCCTTGCGAGTACCCGGTAGCCTGCGCATCCTCGCTCGCCCGAGCATGTGCCGCGTGAATGCTCGATATGCTCAGGCGCATTGCTGCTCGCTCGCGCATCGGAGGTTCGGTGGACGTCGTCGCCGCTGACACGCTCGCCGCCGCCGTCGGTGCCCGCACGGCCGTCGGCATCGCCGCGGAGCTCGAGGTGCTCATCGGTGACGGGACGATCCCGGCGGGCTCGCGACTGCCGACCATCCGCGACCTCGCGGCCGCGTTCGGCGTGAGCGTCGGCACCGTCGCGGACGCGTGGGGCGCGTTGCGCGAGCGCGGCCTCGTCGAGACCCGTCGCCGCGGCGGCACGCACGTCGTCGCCCCCGACGCCAGCGAGTTCACCGGCTGGGCGAGCCTCGACCTGCTGCTGGCGAGCCCGGACCAGGCGCTGCAGCCGCGCATGGACGGCGCGATCGTGCAGGCCATGCGCGCACGCGGGGTGAACGCGTGGGGGCGCGAGCAGATGGTCGAGCCGCTGCGGGCGGCCGTCGCGCCGCGCTGGCCGTTCGCCGCCGAGGCGTGGATGACGGCCGGCGGAGGCACCGAGGGCCTGTGGCTCGCGACGGTCGCCGCGATCGAGCCCGGTCGTCCGGTCGCGGTCGAGGAGCCGGCGCCGCCCGGCTACCTCGCGTCGCTCGCCGACCTCGGCGTCGAGGTCATCGGCATCCCGGTCGACGACGACGGCCCGCTGCCCGATGCGCTGCGCGCTGCGCTCGACGCGGGCGCCGCCGCGTTCGTGCACCAGCCCGGCGGTCCCTTCTCGACGCGCCATGCGCTCTCGGAGGCGCGGGTCGACGAGCTCGTCGCCGTGCTCGAGGATGCCGACGCGTCGATCGTCGAGGACGACTCGCTCGGCCCGCTCTCGGCCGTACCTGTGCGCACGCTCGGCGCGGCCCTGCCGCACCGCACCATCCGGGTGCTCGCCTTCTGCCGTGCCTACGGCCTCGACCTGCGCACCTCGGTGCTCGGTGGAGCGGCGCATCTCGTCGAGCGTGCCGTGCGCGCCCGCTCGGGTGGCCTCGCATCCAACTCGCGCATCCTGCAGCACGCGCTCGCGGCGCTGCTCGTCGACCAGGACGCCGTGAGCGTCGTCGACCGTGCGCGCATCCGCTACGGCGCACGCGTCGCGCTCGCGAGCGCCGCGATGCGCGCCGCCGGCCTGCGCGTGGAGGTCGGCCCGGGCAGCCACGTGCTGTGGGTGGAGGTGCCCGACGAGTCGGCCGCCGCGATCGCGCTGTCGCGGCGCGGCATCGTCGTCGACGTGGGCGCGACGTCGTTCGTCACCGCGCAGGCGACGCAGCGCCTGCGCATCTCGGCCGCGCAGCTGCCCGAGGACGAGGCGCTGCTGGCCGAGCTCGCCGACCTCGTGGCCCGCGCGGCAAGCGGCGCGCTGCGGGTCGCGTTCGCCTGACGCGCGTCGACGCGGGTGCTTGCGCATTGCGGGCGATTCCGGGTCCTGAGGGGAATGCTCCCGTGCACGACGGAATCGCCTGCGAGACGCAACCCCGGAGGGGGCGCCTCAGCCCTCCGAGGCCGCGAGCTCGGCGCGCAGCAGGGCGCGCTCGTCGGCATCGATCGCACCCGAGCGCAGCGTGGGCGCCGAGCCGATGAGCAGCCGCGTGTAGGGATGCGCGGGCGCGTTCACGACGCGCGACGTCGGGCCGTCCTCGACGATGCGCCCCTGGTGCAGCACGAGGGTGCGGTCGGTGACGCCCGCGACCGAGCCGAGGTCGTGGCTGATGAACAGCAGCGTGACGTCGCTCGCCCGCAGCGACTCGAGCAGCCGCAGCACCGCGACGCGGTTCGCGGAGTCGAGGGCGCTGACGGGCTCGTCGAGGATGAGCACGCGCGGCTTCGTGATGAGCGCGCGCGCGATCGCGATGCGCTGCCGCTGCCCGCCCGAGAGCTCCGACGGGAAGCGGTCGGCGAGCGCGGGGTCGAGGTTGACGCGGCGCAGCTCCTCGGCGACGCGCTCGCGCACCTCGGGCCCGGCGACGCCGCGGATGCGCAACGGCTCGCCCACCGAGTCGCCGACCCGGTGGTCGGGATCGAGGCTGCGGAGCGGATCCTGGAAGACGTACTGCACGGCACCCTCGCGCCGCAGTCGCCGCCACGCGCCAGCCGAGCGCCGCACGAGCTCGTGCCCGTCCACCTGCACGCTGCCACCCGACGGGCGCACGAGCCCGAGGATCGCGCGCGCGATCGTCGACTTGCCCGATCCCGTCTCGCCGATGAGCCCCACGGCCTCGCCCGGCCGCAGCCGGAACGTCGCGCCACGGATGACGTGCTGCCTCGCCGTGCCCCTGCCGAGGTGCACGTCGAGGTCGCGCACCTGCAGCACCGAGTCGCCGCTCATGCCGCCTCCCCCTCCGTCGTGAGGAACCGTTCGAGGCCGTAGCGCTCGTGCTCCTCGACCAGCAGTCGCGTGTACTCGTGCTGCGGATCGCGCAGCACCTGCCGCGCGGATCCGTGCTCGACGACGACGCCGTCGCGCAGCACGAGCACGTCGTCGCACAGCTGCGCCACGACGGCGAGGTCGTGGCTCACGACGACGAGCGACAGGCCCGTCCGCTGCTGCAGCTCGACGAGCAGGTCGAGGATCTCGGCCTGCACCGTGACGTCGAGCGCCGTCGTCGCCTCGTCGGCGATGAGGATGTCGGGCTCGAGCGCGATGGCGCCGGCGATGAGGATGCGCTGCAGCATGCCGCCGGAGAGCTCGTGCACGTACTTGTGGACGACGACCTCGGGGTCGCGCAGGTGCACGGTGGCGAAGAGCTCGAGCACGCGCGCGCGCACGGCCCGCCCGCGCAGCCCACCGCGCACGCGCACGACCTCGGCGATCTGCCTGCCGACGGGGATCGACGGGTTGAGGTACGAGCCGGGGTCCTGGAAGACGGCGCCGATGCGGGCGCCGCGCAGCGCCTGCCAGCCCTTGGCGTCGAGCGTCGAGACGTCGTGGCCGAGCAGCTCGATCGAGCCGCCGGTGACGGCGAACAGCTCGGGCAGCACGCCGAGCACGGCGCGGCAGGTGAGGGTCTTGCCGCTGCCGGACTCGCCGACGATGCCCAACGCTCGGCCGCGCTCGAGCGTCGCCGAGACGCCGCGCACGACGTCGACGCCCGTCGACACGTCGCCGATGCGCACGTCGCGCAGGGTCAGGAGTGCCTTGCTCATCGCGTGCCCCTCTCGGATGCGGTGTCGGATGGGTCGGATGCGGATGCGACGGAGACGGGTGCCTCGGAGGCGGCGGACTCGCTCGGCACGCATACGGCGCCCTCGGCGTCCCGCTCGCTGGGCGTCGGCGGCGACGGCACGGACGGCGCCACGGCGGTGCCGGTGCGCCCGAGCCCGCCGCGCGCACGGTGCAGCAGCGCTCTGCCGGACGCGCCCGATGCATCCCTGATCGCGTCGGCGAGCAGGTTGAACGCCCACACCGTGAGCATGATGAGCACGGTCGGGAAGAGCGGCGCGTACGGCCGGTAGCCCAGATAGCCGAGGTCGGAGGCGAGCACGCCGCCCCACGTCGGTGCGGGCGGCTGCACGCCGATGCCGAGGAACGTGAGGCTCGCGACGACGACGAGGCCGGCACCCATGGTGTTCGCGAGGGCGACGCCGATGGGTGGCAGCACCTTCGCGATCACGTGCCTGCGCACGATCCACCACGTGGAGGCGCCCGCCAGCTGCGCCGCCTCGGCGTACTGCGCGCCGACCGCCTCGAGCGCTGCGGCCCGGGCGACACGGTAGAAGATCGGCGACACGAGCAGGCCGACGGCGAGCATCGCCTGCGTGATGCCATTGCCGAGCAGCGCCGTCATGGCGACGGCGAAGACGAGGAACGGCAGGGCGATGAGCGTGTCGACGACGCGCAGGGTGAGCCATTCGAAGACGCGGCCGAGATAGACGGACAGGATGCCGGGCAGCGCGCCGACGACGAGGGCGATGACGGTGACCTGCACGGCACCGAGCACGCTCACGGGCGAGCCGGCGAGCAGCCGAGAGAGCACGTCGCGGCCGAGGTAGTCGGTGCCGAGCCAGTGCGCGGCGCTCGGTGCGGCGAGGATGTCCGACGTGTTCTGCAGCGGGTCGTACGGTGCGAGCGTCGGGCCGAGCGTCGCGAGCACGAGCACGCCGAGCAGGATGACGCCGGCGATGCGCGCGGAGCGCAGGCGCACGATCGTCGCGAGCGGCGACGCGCCGCGGGCCGAGACGGGCGGGGCGGATGCGGTGGCGGTCATCAGAATCCCCTCCTCGAGGCGGGCGAGAGCCTGCCGAGCACGAGGTTCACGAGCACGTTGAACGTGACGACGAGCACGACGGCGATCACGAGCACGCCCTGCACCGCGGGCACGTCGCCGCGCAGCGCCGACTCGCTCGCGAAGACGCCGTAGCCGGCGAGGCCGAAGACGGCCTCGGTCACGACGGCGCCGCCGAGCAGGTTCGGGAACTTCATGCCGAGGATCGCGATGGCGGGGCTCGCGCCGTTGCGCAGCACGTGGCCGTAGAACACGCGCCGCGGGCTGAGGCCGCGCACGAGCGCACCCGTCACGTAGTTGTCGCGGTACGCCGAGACGAGGCCCGTGCGCAGCTGACGCGCGACGTCGGCGATCGTGTCGAACGACAGCGCGAGCGCGGGCAGGATGAGGTGGCTCAGCCACGGCCCGAAGCCGGCCGCGAACGGCAGGTAGCCGGCGGAGGGCAGCCAGCCGAGCGACACCGAGAACACGGCGACGAGCGCGATGCCGACGACGAACGGCGGCATCGTCGAGATGATCGTCGTGAAGGCCGTGACGCCGCGGTCGAGGAGGCTGCCGCGGAACCTCGCAGCCAGCGAGCCGAGCGCGAAGCCCACGACGACGCCGATGACGAGCGCGATGCCCGCGGCCGACAGGCTCACGACCGCGCGACCGGCGAGCAGCTCGCTGATCGACTGGCCGTTGTACCAGGACGTGCCGAGGTCGCCGCGCAGCACGCCGCCGAGCCAGTCGACGTACTGCACGAGGAACGGCCGGTCGAGGCCCCACTCGTGCTCGAGCTGCGCGACCGCCTCCGGCGTCGCGTTCTCGCCCAGCTGCACGTAGGCGGGGCTGAGCCCGCTCACGATGCCGAGGGCGAAGGTCAGGAACGTGCCGAGCAGGAACACCGGCACGAACACGCCCGCGATCTGCAGGGCGCCCACGCCGATGCGCCGGGCGCGCAGGCCCGCGACGCTCGTGGCGCGTGCCGGCGCGGCGGTGGCCGAGAGGCTCGCCGGGCGGGCCTCGAGCCGTGCTGTCGTCGTCATCGCATCCTCCTCGTCATGCCTCGAGCCGCACGCCGGTCCAGTGGATCTGGCCGGGGATCTGCGGCAGGTCGCTCAGGCCGCGCTTCGCGAACAGGTTCGGCAGCGAGAACGTGAAGATCGTGCTCGTCGTGCGCACGCCCGCCGCCGTCGCCGCCTGCAGGTTCGCGGGGTAGTCGGGGGAGTCGAGCGGCGTCTCGCGCGCGAGCTGCACCGCCGCGAGGAACTCGGGCGACGCGACCCCCGACAGGTTGAGGGGCCCGGCCTCGCCGAAGTGCGCCGTGAGCGTCTGCACCGGCGACTCACGCCCGGTCGTGCCGTACGTCGACAGCGCGAGCTGCTTGCCGAAGAACGGCTCGTTCCAGTTCGGGTCGACGCGGATCGACACGTCGATGCCGACGGCGCCCAGCTGCCGCTGCAGCACCTCGTGCTGCGGCTCGTCGGTCGAGACGACGAGCTCCACGGCGAGGTCGCCAGGCCCGTAGCCCGCGCCCTCGAGCAGCTCGCGCGCCCGGTCGGCGTCGAACGGCCACGGGTCCTCCACGTCGGCGCTCCACGCGACGTAGCCTTCGGGGAACGGCTGCGACGTCGGCGCCCCGTACCCGAAGGTGAGGGTGTCGACGAGCTCCTGCCGGTCGATGGCGTACCTCGCCGCCTCGAGCACGATCGGGTCGTCGAACGGCGTCTTCGTGCCGTTGACCGACAGGTTGGATGCGTTGAACCCCGGGTGCACCGTGACGTCGAGGCCCGCGGCCTCGGCAGCCTGCGCCTGCGCAGCCGGGATGTCGGCGAAGTCGTAGACGCCGGTCTGCAGCGCGGACACGAGCGACGACGCCTCGATGCCCCACGACAGCTCGACGCGCTCGATGTGGATCTCGTCGGCGCGGTAGAAGTCGGGGTTCCTCTCGAGATGCACGTGCGACTCCGGCACGAGCTCGACGACGCGGAACGGGCCGGCGCCGACGGGCGCCGCCGTGAGGTCGTCGGGGGCGACGGCGGGGCTCGTGATCTGCGCGACGCGGCGGCCGAGCAGCAGCGGGATCTGATGGTCGACCTGCGTGAGCGTGAGCCGCACGTCGGTGTCGGAGTCGGCCACGGCATCGGCGATCGACGTGAGGTCCCCGGCGATCGCCGAGTCCTCCTGGCCCTTCGCGCGCAGGATGTAGGCGGCGACCGCGGCGGCGTCGAGCGGCGTGCCGTCGGTGAAGACGAGCCCCTCGCGCAGGTGGAACGTCACCGACGTGCCCGCCTCGTCGTACTCCCACGACTCCGCGAGCCCGGGCTGCACGACGCCGTCCTCGTCGATCTCGGTGAGCGACGCGTACACGAGCGACAGCTGGTTGAACTGGAAGCCCGAGCCCTGCACCACCGGATCCCACGACCACGGCTGCGAGCCGGCCGCCCAGCGCAGCGTCGTCGACGCCGTACCGCCGCCACCGCCGGCAGCGGGCGCGCATGCGGCGAGCGTCAGGATGGCGCCCGCGCCGACGAGGCCGAGGAAGCCGCGTCGATCGACGAGGACGGGAGGGAGTGCGCTCACGGTGTGCTCCTGCGTGATGGTGCGGATGAGGGAGGGGTCAGGCCGCGATGGCCGCGCGGCGCGCGACCGAGTGCCGGTTCTCGGGGATGGGCAGGCCGAGGTTGCCGCGCAGCGTCGTCGCCTCGTACTCGCGGCGGAGGACGCCGGTCTCCTGCAGGATCGGCACGACCTCGTCGGTGAGGCGCGCGAACTGGCTGGGCGTGCGGATGTGGATGTTGAAGCCGTCGACGGCGCCCTCGTCGAGCCACTGCGTGAAGATGCGCGCGACGGTCTCGGCCGAGCCGACGAACGGCGAGCGCTTCGGCGCCGAGATGGTCTCGACCACCTGGCGCAGCGTGAGCCCCTGCTCGCGGGCGAGGCGCTTGATGGCGTCGGCGTTCGTCTTGAACGAGCGATCGCCGAGGTCGCCCAGCTCGGGGAACGGCGCGTCGAGGTCGTGCTGCGAGAAGTCGTACCAGCCGAACGGCCGGCCGAGCTGCGCGAGCGAGCGGTCGAAGTCGGCATCCTGCCTGCCGATCTCGGCCTCGATCGCGCGTGCGTCGTCGTCGGTGTCGCCGACGACGACCGAGATGCCGGGCACGACGAGCACCGTCTCGGGGTCGCGGCCGTGCGCGACGGCCCGGGCGCGCAGGTCGTCGCGGAAGGCGCGACCGGCCTCGATCGAGCCCTGATGCGTGAAGATGCCCTCGCCGATCGCTCCGCCGAGGTCGCGGCCCTGATCGGAGTCGCCGGCCTGGAAGATCACGGGCTGGCCCTGCGGCGAGCGCTGGATGTTGAGGGGCCCGTGGACGCGGAAGTGCTCGCCCACGTGCTCGACGGCGTGCAGCCGTGTCGGGTCGAGGAAGACGCCGCGCTCGCGATCGCGGGGGAAGGCGTCGTCCTCGTACGAGTCCCACAGCTCCTGCACGAGGCGCACGTGCTCGAGGGCGCGACCGTAGCGCTGCCCGTAGTCGAGGTGCTCGTCGCGACCGAAGAGGCCCGCGGTGCCCTCGTCGCCGCTCGTCACGACGTTCCAGCCGGCGCGGCCGCCCGAGATGAGGTCGAGGGATGCGAAGCGGCGCGCGACCGAGAACGGCTCGTCGTAGCTCGTCGAGAGCGTGCCGATCAGACCGATGCGCTCGGTCGCCACGGCGAGGGCCGAGAGCAGCGTGAGCGGCTCGAGGCGGTTGAGGTAGTGGGGAGGCGAGTCGGGGGTGATGAACTGGCTGTCCACGATGAACACGTGGTCGAACCTCGCCCGCTCGGCGGCGCGCGCCTGCTCGACGTACCAGCGCACGTCGACGCTCGCGTCGCCGGGGATCTCGGGGTCCTTCCAGGCACCGTGGCTGCCGGGGCCGCCCGTGCCCACGAGCACGGCGCCGAGTCGCAGTCGTCGACGTTCGGTCATGGTCGTCTCCCAACGGGGTCGGTGTGGCGCGCAGGTCGCGTCGAGGTGTGGCCCACTGCACCACGGATGTGCTCGGCGCGGGCCAGTGTTGCCGTTTGTTTCGCGTCTCGTGTTCGGTATGTTCAGCGCAGGATCGACGCGATGATCGCCTGCGGCGTCACGCGTCGTGCATCCGCGAGCGTCGATCGCAGGAGCGGCGCGACGCGCGTGCCGAGCAGCTCGAGGCTGCGCGCGAACGCGTCGCCGGCGGGGTCGAGCACCGTCGTCGCGAGCACGTCGGTCGCCGCCGATGCCGCGGGGTCTGCGAGCAGGCTGCGCACGACGTCGTCCGGCGTGCCGACGTGGAGGTTGGCGTCGTCGACGTACCGCTCGACCGTGCGGTCGGCGGACAGCAGGTGCGGCCTGCGCGACCGGTCGTCGTCGATGGCCGCGAGCGCGTCGTCGCGGCTGTCGGCAGCGACGACGACGCGCGAGACGCCGATGCGCGGCTCGACGCCGTCGGGGAGCGCGTCGAGGTACGCGTCGACGAGCGTGCGCTGCACCGCCCCGACGTCGGCGCCGGGCACGCCGGGCACGACGCGGTGCAGCAGCAGCCCATCGCCCGCCCTGCCTGTCGCGATCGCCGTGGCGACCGAGCTCGTCGCCTGCCAGATGCGCCGCCGCAACGTGCCCGTGGCCGGGTAGATGCCCACGTCGTCGGGCAGGCCGCCGCCCTCGAGCAGCTCGCGCAGGCGAGCGAGCGCATCCGCGTACACCGCCTCGCGATCGTGCTCGTCGAGGCCGTGCGCCGCGAACGCCTGCGCCGAGAATCCGCCGCCGTTGCTCTTGCCGACGCCCAGCTCGAGCCGGTGGTCCGCGAGCCAGTCGACCTGCGCAGCGGTCTGCGCGACCTGCAGGGGGCCGCTGAACGCGAGCGGGATGACGGCGGTGCCGAGCCGGATCGTGCGCGTGCGCTGCGTCGCGGCCGCGAGGAACGAGAGCCCCGAGGGGGTCGCGATGCCCGAGAGCTGACCCTCGGCGATCCAGAAGCCGTCGAGGCCGAGCGCCTCTGCTCGCTCGACGGCGGCGAGGGCGCTCGCGTACTCGGTCGCTGGGTCACCGAGCGCGGCGGGCACGAGGAACAGGCTGATGCGGGGAGTGGTCACGGGAGGCTCCGTTCGGTGGCCGTGAGCGGCCCCTCCAGGCTGCGACCCGATCCGCTCGGTCGGTGAGCGTGGTGAACATAGTTCGTAACACGTCGTTCGTGTTCGGCACGATGTGAGCACCGATCCGCACCCCGCGGACCTCACCCGTCGAAGGAGCTCCACGATGGACGTCGACCGCCGCACCGTGCTCACGCTGCCGCTCATGGCCGCATTCGGAGGCCTCGTGCTCTCCGCGTGCGCGCCCACCTCGCAGGCGAACGGCGGCCTCGCGACCGTGCGCTGGGGCGTCACCGCGCTCAACGGCAACTGGGATCCCATCGTCACCGGCGCGACCGGCGCCACCATCACGATGACGCCCATCTACGAGTCGTTCCTGCTGCGCGGCGCCGACGGCAGCCTGTCTCCCGCTCTCGCGGAGGGCTACGCGTACGAGCCGGCGGGCGATGCCGTGACCTTCACGCTCAAGCGAGGACTCACGTTCCACGACGGCTCCGCCGTCGACGCCGCGGCGGCGGTCGCGTTCATCCAGCGCGCGCAGCAGCAGGAGGGATCGGCGCTCGCGGGCTCGTACCGCAACATCGTCGGCGTCGAGGCGCTCGACGAGCAGCGCTTCCGGCTCGCGCTCGGACAGCCGGACCATCAGATCCCGTACCTGCTGTCGAACCGCGCCGGCCTGCTCACGAAGCCGGTCGCCGCGGGCGACGAGGCCGCGCAGCTCAACGCGACGCTGCCGGTGGGGGCGGGGCCGTTCCGGGTCGTCGAGCTCGTGCCCGAGGACCGCATCGTGCTCGAGCGCTTCGACGGCTACTGGAACGCCGCCGAGATCCACGTCGACCGCATCGAGATCTCCGGAGGCAACGAGGACGCGATGCTCGTGTCCGGTCTGCGCACGAGCGTGTTCGACTTCGCGTCGATCTCGAACCTGCGCATCGACGAGGCAGAGCAGGCCGGCCTCGACGTCATCGAGGACCTCGCCACGAACTGGGTCACGAGCTTCGTGAGCCTCAACCTCAACCAGGCGCCGTTCGACGACCCGGCCGTCGTCGAGGCCGTGCGCTACGCCATCGACCGCGACGCGTTCGTGCAGAACCTCACCGCGGGCCACGGCGTCGCCGTGCACCAGCCGTTCCCGCCCGGGCACGTGACGTTCGTCGACGAGCTCGAGCAGGAGTTCACCTACGACGCCGACCGCGCCCGCGACATCCTCGCCGACGCCGGCTACGCCGACGGTGACCTGTCGATCACGATCCACCCGTTCACGGGCGGCGAGGTCGCGGCCGAGATCCTGCAGGCGCAGCTGGGCGAGATCGGCATCGCCGCGACCATTCAGGTCGACGCGAACTGGGGCGCGGGCTACTTCGGCAAGACGTACGGCATCGCGACGTACGGGTACGTCGGCCGCGACAGCCACGTGCAGGCGCTCACCGAGCACTTCGACACCGGCGGCGTGCTCAACCTCTCGTCGCCGTACACGTCGCAGCCGTTCCAGGATGCGCTCGCCGTCGTGCGCGCGACGCCGCTCGACGACCCCGCGTACGGGGAGCGGCTGCGCGCCGCGGCTGCCGCTGGGTATCGCAACGGGTCGACGATCGCCCTGTACTCGTCGCCGAATACGTGGGCGAAGCAGCCGACGATCTCCGACAGCACCGAGACGATCGAGGGTCGCCTCGGCTGGACGGGCGTCGAGGTGACCGAGGAGGGCTGAGGCGCGGCCGCGGGTCGGAGGCGGTCAGCACCTCCGACCCGCCGCAGGCAGGTCACGACCAGGCGACCGCCACGTCGAGCACCCACGTGATGCCGAAGCGGTCCTGCAGCATGCCGGAGAGCGGCGACCACTGCGACGGCTCGAGCGGCGAGACGATCGTGCCGCCCTCGGCGAGCACCGCCCACGCGGCGACGAGCTCCTCGGCGTCCGTGCCGCGCGCTGACACGAACGACGGTGCGACGCCCGGGTGGTGGTCGCGCTCCGCCGGCACGTCGTACGCCATGATGCGGAAGCCCGACGGCGCCTCGACCTGGCCCCAGCCGACGAGGTCGGCCTCTGCGGGATCGGTCGTGCCGTAGGACTGCGCGTGCGTGACGATCGAGAGGTCGCCACCGAAGGCGTCGCGGTAGTGCTCGAGGGCGGCCCTCGCGGTGCCGCGGAAGTTCAGGTGGGGCGTGATGGCGATGGACATGGATGCTCCTGACGTGCGGCCCAGCGGGATGCTGCGGCGCTGGACACGACCATCCTCGGAGTGGCGGTCAGATCCTGTCCTCTACTTCGAGCATCCTCGGAGCATGTCGCCGACCGATCGCCTGCTCGGGTTGCTGTCGCTGCTGCAGGCGCGGCGCGAGTGGCCGGCCGCGACGCTCGCCGGTCGGCTCGACGTGAGCGCACGCACCGTGCGCCGCGACGTCGATCGCCTGCGGGCGATGGGCTACCGCATCCACGCGGTCATGGGTCCCGACGGCGGGTACCGCCTCGAGGCGGGGGCCGAGCTGCCGCCCATGCGATTCGACGACGCGCAGGCCGTCGCGCTCGTCGTCGCGCTGCGCACGGCCTCGGCGGCGGGCGCCGCCGTCGCCGAGGATGCGCTCCGCGCCCTCGCGACCGTGCGCCAGGTGCTGCCCGCGCCGCTGCGGCACCGCGTCGACGCGCTCGAGGTCTCCGCGCTCGCGTCGGGCGCCGTCCCCGTCGACCCCGAGGTGCTGCTCGCCGTCGCGGCCGCCGAGCGCGCCGACGAGGTGCTGCGGATCGTCTACGACGGCCGCGAGGGCCCGTCATGGCGCATCGAGCCGCACGGCATCGTCGCGGCGGACGGCCGCTGGTACCTCGTCGCCTTCGACCCCGCGCGCGACCGCTGGCGGCTGCTGCGCGTCGACCGCATCGCGCCGCTGCCGCCCACGGGCGTGCGATTCGCGCGACGCGAGGTCCCCGGCGGCGACGCGCGGGCCTTCGTGCTCGCCCGCTTCCGCGGCGCCACGTCGGGCACCGCCTGGCCGTGCACGGGCTCGGTCGTGCTCGCGCTGCCGGCCGCCCGCGTGCGGCCGTTCGCCGGCGAGGGCGAGGTCGTGGAGGTCGGCGATGGCGCGTCGACGCGCCTCACGCTCGGCGCGTGGTCGTGGATGGCGCTCGCGGCGACGTTCGCGCGGTTCGACGCCGCGATGACGCGCGTCGAGCCGCCCGAGCTCGCGAGCGCCTTCTCGGCGCTCGCGGCCAGGGCGGCCGCCGCTGCCGGGACGGCGTGACGCGGCGATCGATGCCTCGCCGTCGCCGCCGGAGCCGCGCGCCGGGCTACGCCGTCGCTGGCTCCCGCACCTCCCAGGGCTGCGCATCCGGTGCGCGGCGCGGTGCGGGAGCGTCGAGGCCGAGGTTCGAGCGCAGCGTCGAGCCCTCGTCGTAGCCGGTGCGGTAGACGCCCCGCGCCTGCAGGATCGGCACGACCCCGTCGACGAACGCGCGGAAGTCGCTCGGCAGGTGCTGCAGCAGGATGACGCCGTCGAGCGCCTCCGCGTCGAACCAGCGCAGCAGCTCGGCGGCGACGGTCTCGGCGCTGCCGACGAACGGGCTCGGTCGGAACGGCGCCGACCGGTCGACGACCTCGCGCAGCGTGAGCCCCTCGGCTCGCGCCGACTCGACGATCTCGCGCACCTTCGTCGGGTGCGCACGCCAGTCCTGGTCGCCGAGGTCGGGGAACGCCGCGTCGGGGTCGTACTGCGTGAAGTCGTGCCACGCGAACGTGCGGCCGAAGGCGCGCAGCCGCTCGTCGAACGGCTTCGCGTCGTGGCGAGCGCGCTCGATCGCACGCGCCTCCCCGTCGGTCGAGGCGACGATGGGCGAGATGCCGGGCAGCACGAGCGGCGCCGTGCGCCCGAGCTCCGCTGCGCGGCGCCGGTACTCCGCGACGATGGCGACCTGCTCGTCGAGCGGTCGCGGGAACGAGAAGATCGCCTCCGCGTGGCTCGCACCGAGCTCGCGGCCCTCGGGCGAGTCGCCCGCCTGGAACACGACGGGCTCGCCCTGCCGCGAGCGCTGCACGTTGAGGCCGCCCTCGACCCGGTAGAAGCGACCCTCGTGGCGCAGGGGCCACACGTCGCCCGGGTCGAGGAATCGCTCGGCGGCGACGTCGTACGGGAAGGCGTCGTCGCCGTAGGTCGCCCAGAGGCCGCGCACGACGTCGACGAACTCACCCGCCTGCGCATAGCGGTCGGCGTGCAGCGGATGCGCGTCGAACCCGTAGAGGCGCGCGGCCCCCTCGTCGGTCGTCGTCACGACGTTCACGCCCGCGCGACCCTCGGAGATGAGGTCGAGGGATGCGATGGCGCGCGCGACCGACAGCGGCGGCTCGTACGTCGACGAGATCGTGGCCACGAGCCCGATGTGGCGGGTGTGCGTCGCGATGGCCGCGAGCGCCGTGATGGGCTCGAGCCGGTTCAGGTAGTGGGGCGGCGAGTGGCGCTCGATGCGCACGGAGTCGGCGAGGAAGAAGAAGTCGAGGAGCCCCTCCTCGGCGAGCCTCGCCCACTCGAGGTACCTGTCGAGGCGCACGCCGGCGTCGGGCGCGAGCTCCGGGTTCGTCCACAGCCGGTACGTGCCCGGCCCTCCGACGCCGTGGTAGGCGGCGCCGATGTGCAGTCGTCGGGTCATCGCGGGCTCCTCGCTCGAGCGGATGGGTCGAGCACAGCATCCGTCACCGACTGAACACAACGCACGCGCATGACGCATTGTGTCCACCGTCATCGACGCGCTCGGGTGGCGTCATGTGCAGTCACATGACAGCGGCGGCTTGGCGACGCGTCGAAGAGCGGGCAGGGTGGACCTCGCATCCGCACCGCCCCGTTCGGCAATGTTCATTCATGCGCCGAACACAGTCCGAGGAGACGCCCGTGACCTTCGCTCCGCATCCCGTCACCGAGATCGACGTCGTGGCCGCGGCGACGACGCGTCGCGGCCGCGTGCTCGTGCTGCAGGGCCGCGGCGACGCCCCCGCCCACTACGCGAGGCTCGCGCACCGGCTCGCGGTCGATGGGTACGAGGTCGGCATCGCGCAGGTGCCGCCCGCCACGCCCGTCGAAGCCGCTGCCGCCTGGGCGGCGTTCGTCGAGGACACCGAGCAGCCGCAGGTCGTCGTCGCCGCCGACACCGCCGCGGGCCTCGTCGCCGCCGCGCTCGCCGAGGGCGGCGTCGACGAGTCGCCATCGGCCGTCGTGCTCGCGGGCCTCGCCGTGCCGGGCGCCGCGGTCGCCGAGCCCGTCGCCGACGAGACGCAGGAGCTGCGCAGCGCGTGCCCCATCCACGCCGGCGTCGTGCGATCGGCAGGGGCGCGGTCGCTCGCCGAGTCCGTCATCGACCCCATCTGGCCCGAGGGCGCCGCGGCGCTGCCCGTGCTCGCCATCCACGGCGCCGCCGACGCCATCGCGCCGCTCGACGACGCGATCGCGCTGCTCGCCAGGTGGCACGCCGAGGTCGTGGTCGTGGCAGGCGGCCTGCACGACGTGCTCAACGACGTCGCCCATCGCTCGGTCGCGGCTGAGATCGTGCAGCTGCTCGAGCGCGTGCGCCTCGATGCGGCGGCCGCCCCCATCCTCGAGCGGCGCGCAGCATGACCGGCTCCGCCACGAGCCAGGTGCGCGGCGGCGCCCCCGTGCACGCGCCGCAGAATCCCGCCGTCGTGCCGATCTACCAGACCGCCGCGTACGCGTTCGAGTCGTGGGAGGCGGCGCGCGACATCTTCGCGCTGCGCAGGTCCGGCAACCTCTACAGCCGCACCGGCAACCCCACGCAGACGCTGCTCGAGCAGCGCATCGCCGAGCTCGACGGTGGCGTGGCCGCGCTCGGCACCGCCTCCGGTCAGTCGGCCGTCGCGATCGCCCTGCTGGCGCTCGCCGCGCCCGGCGGCCACATCGTGGCCGGCTCCGGCCTGTACGGCGGCACGGTCGACCTGCTCACCGACACGCTCCCCGACCTCGGCATCACGGCGACGCTCGTCGACCAGGACGACCCGCAGGCGTGGCGTGCGGCGATCGAGCCGGGCACGCGCGCGCTGCTCGTCGAGTCGATCGGCAACCCCACCTCCGCCGTGCCCGACCTCGACGCCATCGCGCAGATCGCGAAGGAGGCGGGCGTGCCGCTCGTCGTCGACAACACCGTCGCGACGCCCGCGCTGCTGCGGCCCATCGAGCACGGCGCCGACATCGTCGTCTACTCGGCGACGAAGGCGCTCGGCGGCCACGGCACGTCGCTCGGCGGCCTCATCGTCGATCTCGGCACGTTCGACTTCGGCGCGCAGCCCGAGCGGTGGCCGCAGCTCACCGAGCCGTACGCGCGCGTCGGCGACGTCGTGCTGTGGGAGCGATTCGGTCGTGAGCGCAGCGCGTTCCTCGTGCTCGCGAAGACCCGCTGGAGCCACGACCTCGGTCCCGCGCTGTCGCCCTACAACGCGCAGCAGATCCTCATCGGCATCGAGACCCTCGACCTGCGCGTGCAGCGGCAGAGCGCCACGGCGCGCGAGATCGCGGCGCACCTGCACGCGCATCCGCACGTCGCCCGGGTGCACCATCCGTCGGTGCCCGGCAATCCGTACGCGGATGCCGCCGCCAGGCTGCTGCCGCACGGCACGGGCGGCGTGTTCTCGTTCGAGCCCGCGGGGGGCTTCGACGCGGTGCCTGCGATCGTCGATGCGCTCACGCACTTCACGCTCGCGGCCAACATCGGCGACGCACGCTCGCTCGTCATCCATCCGTCGACGACGACGCATTCGCACCTCACCGACGCGCAGCTCGAGCTCGCCGGCTTCACGCGCGCCACCATCCGCCTGTCGATCGGGCTCGAGACGCCCGCCGACCTCATCGCCGACCTCGACCGGGCGCTCGCGCTGGCGCACGAGGCGGCCCTCATCACGACCGACGCGTAGGAGCAGGCCATGCATCTCGGACTCTGGGCACCCATCTACGGCGGGTTCCTCCGCAACGTCGGCGACGAGGGCATGCCCGCGACATGGTCGACGATCCGCGACGTCGCGCATTCGGCCGACCGGCTGGGCTTCCACACCGTGCTCGTGCCCGAGCTCTACCTCAACGATCGCAAGGGCACCGACCAGCCGAGCCTCGAGGCGTGGGCGCTCACGGCCGCGATCCTCGCGACCACCGAGCGGCTGCGCGTCATGACGGCCATCCGCCCCGGCTTCCACCTGCCAGCGGTCGCGGCGAAGACGCTCTCGACGCTGTCCGACATCGCGCCCGGCCGCATCGCCCTCAACGTCGTCGCCGCATGGTGGGCGGAGGAGGCGCGCCAGTTCGGCGGACACTTCCCGGCACATGACGAGCGCTACGAGCAGGCGACGGAGTTCGTGGACGTGCTGCTGGGCGCGCTGCGCGAGTCGCCGTTCTCGTACGACGGCCGCTTCTTCCAGGCGCACGACACCGTTGTGGAGCCGAAGCCTGCCCAGCTGCCCGGCGTCTTCGCCGGTGGCGAGAGCGACGCGGGCCGCGAGGCGATCGCGGGCTTCGCCGACTCGTACGCCATCCATGGCGGCACGGTCGAGGAGGTGCGCGACAAGGTCGCCGACGTGCACGCGCGCCGTCGTCGACCCGTGGGGGAGCCGCTGCGCGAGGTCGCGATGAGCGCGTACGTCATCGTGCGGGACACCGAGGAGGAGGCGCAGGCCGAGCTCGCGCGCATCACCACGGTCGACCCGGGCTCGCCCGGCTATGCGTCGTTCCAGGAGTTCACGGCGAACTCGGCGCTCGACGTCGCCGTGTCGGCGCGCGAGTACTCCGTCGGCACGCGCGGCCTGCGCCCGAACCTCGTCGGCACGCCCCAGCAGGTGGCCGAGCGCATCCGCGCGTACGAGGATGCGGGCGTGACGCTGCTGCTCATCCAGTCGTCGCCGCTGGTGCCCGAGCTCGAGCGCATCGCGCGCGACCTCGCGCCGCTGCTCGACCGCTCGCTCGTCACGACGTCGTAGCGCCGCCGTCGGGGCTGATGCTCAGCGCCGCGCGTGCCGCCGCTCCTGCGTCCGCTCGCGCTGCCGCCAGTCGGCGAGCGCGATGCCGAGGGCGCCGAGCACCGCCCCGAGCACGGCGCCGGCGGCGTTCGCGACCCAGTCGTCGAGCGTGCACGAGCGGCCGATCGCCGGAACGAGCGCCTGCGTCAGCTCGATGCCGGCGGCGAGCACCGCACCGAGGAGCGCCGCGAGGATCGGCTGCCGCATCGCGACCGCGAGCAGCAGGCCGACCGGCACGAGCAGCACGACGTTCGCGAGCGGCTCGGGGGCGAGGCGGTTCGGGCTCCACGAGAGCTCGCAGCCCTCGAGCGCCGCGATGCCCGACGGCCACAGCGTCAGCAGGCCGACGCCCACGATGGCGAGCACGGCGAGCGCCGTCGCCGCGCGACGCCCGCCGGCCAGCGCCCACGCGACGAAGGGGCCGAGCACGACGACGGCGGCGAGCAGCGAGGGCGCGAGCCAGGGGTACGCGGCGAGGTACGTCGACAGCATCCGCTCATCCCTTCGCTCGTCGCACGGAGGAGCCTAGCCGCGGCGCCTCGGCTGCCCGCGGAGGCGGCGCAGGTGGGCGCGCTACCAGGCGCGCAGCGGCACCTCGCGGGTCGTCGGCCCCTGGGCGTCGACGCGCGTGCGCGCCTGCCACCGCGCGAATCCCAGGCCGACGGCTGCGAGCGTCGCGCCGATCGCGGCACCGGTCGTGTTCGCGATCCAGTCGCTCGTGTCGCACGAGCGGCCGATCTGCGTCACGACGGCCTGCACGCCCTCGATGCCGAACGAGAGCACCGAGCCGGCGAGCGCCGCCCGCACGGGTCGCTGCGTCGCGACCGCGAGCAGCAGCGTGAACGGCACGAACAGCAGCACGTTCGCCAGCGGCTCGGCCGCCGTGAGCTGCGGGCTCCAGTCGACGGCGCACCCGAACGTCATCGACCGCCGCGTCGGCGAGAGCGTGAGCAGCGCGAGCGGCACGAGGGCGGCGGCCGTGAGGACGCCGGCCGTGCGGTGTCGGGAGGCGAGCCACCATGCCGTGAGCGGGCCGGCGATCGCGAAGGCTGCGAGCACCGTCATGCCGACGGCCGCCGACGGCAGCAGCAGCGTGGCGATCACGCTCGGCTCGCGGGGGTCGTCGGCATCCGAGCAGCGTAGGTCGCCGAGCCATGAGGATCCGATGCGCACCCCATGCGCCGCGCGCCGCCCACGAGTACCGTCGAGCCAGCGGAGGGAGCGACTCGTGGCGACGATGCCCGACTTCGAGATGCCCGACGAGCGTCCGTCCGTCGTCCGCCGGCCCGCGCTCCCGTCCGTCTCGCAGCCATCTGCGGACGGCCCTGGATCCGAGGGTCCCGACGCACGGCTCCGTGCCCGCTGGCGCCGCGTGCGGGTGCCGCTGCTCGCAGGGGTCGTCGGTGCGGCGGTGGCGCTCGGCGGGGTCGTCGCGGTCGAGGCCGTGCGCGACGTCGACGCGCGCGCCGACGTCGCCGTCGTCGTCGACGCCTACGTCGCCGCCGTCGAGTCGGCGGACACGGCGACGATCGCCGACTCGCCCCTCGACGGCGCGGTCGCGACGACCGCGCTGCTCCTCGCCGGGGTCACGCCGGTCGCGACCGCCACGGTGCGTTGCGACGAGCCTCGGATCGGCGACGGCATCGCGACCGTCGTCTGCGAGGTGCGGGTCGAGCGACGCACCGCCGAAGCGCAGCTGCTGCTCGAGCAGGTCGACGGCGCATGGCAGGTGGTGCGCGGGCTCGAGGTGCCCGTGCGCCTGCGATCCGGCGCGCTCATCGTCCAGACGGTCGACGGCACGCCGCTCGAGCCGGCCCTCGCACGCGGCCAGGAGGCCGCCTGGATGCTGCCGGGGCGGTACGACGTGACGGTGCGCACCCCGCAGCAGCTGGAGGTCGAGCAGCTCGAGGGGCTCGTGGTCTCGGGATCGACGGGCTCGGTGCGCTGGACGAGCGACACCTCGGAGCAGCTCGACGCCGACGTGCAGGCGAGCGCGCTCGCCTTCGTCGAGGAGTGCGCCGCCCTGCCGCGTGAGGGCTGTCCCGCGCTGCAGGAGCGCGACCCTGCCGAGCCGTTCGGGGTCTTCGACGTCGTCGGGGAGCTGCGGCCCGACGACCCCTACGCCATGACGTTCGGCGTCAGCATCCGCCGACCGGTCGAGGATCCGGAGGAGTTCCTCGTCGTCACGGTCCGCGTCGACTTCGGCGAGGAGCTCGACCGGTACGACGTCGCCGTCGTGCCATCGCCGTAGACGCCGACGGGCCGCCGCGACCGAAGCGGTCGCGACGGCCCGATGGGCGGCGTCAGGCGGCGACGAGGATCTTCGCGCCGGCACCGCCGCGCAGGCGCGCGAACGATGGCACGACGTCGTCGAGGCCCACGTGCTCGACCCATCCGGTCGTGTCGTAGACGCCCTGCGCCATCGCCGCGATGACGCCGTCGAAGTCGGCCTGCGTGTAGGCGAGCGTGCCGACGATCGCCGTCTCGGTCATGAGCAGCGACACGGGGGAGAGCTCGACGGGGCGCTCGTGCATCGCCACGATCACGAGGCGACCCCCGGGCGTGAGCTGCGGGATGGCCGTGAGGATGGCCGGTGCCGCGCCCGCGGCGTCGAACGCAGCATCTACGCCGTCGCCGTCGGTGAGCGCAGCCACCGCGGCGGCGAGGTCGCCGCCCACGGGATCGACGGTCTGGGCGCCGAGCGCCTCGACGATCGCGCGTCGCTCTGCGCTCGGCTCGGACACGAGCACGCGCTCGACGCCGTGCGCCTTGAGCGCGAACCACGTGCCGATGCCGATGGGACCGGCGCCGGCGACGAGCGCCGTGCCGCCCGCGGCGACGCCCGACTGCTCGACGGCGTGCCACGCGACGGCCATGGGCTCGACGAGCGCGCCGAGCTCGAGCGACACCGACTCGGGCAGCACGTGCACCTTCGATGCGTCGACGACCGTGCGCTCGGCCATGCCGCCGCCGTCGGAGGTGAGGCCGTGGAAGCCGATGCGCGTGCACACGTTCGGCTTGCCGCGGCGGCACGCGGCGCACTCGCCGCACGCGTAGATCGGCCAGACGGCGACGCGGTCGCCGACGGCGACGCCCTCGACCCCCTCGCCGAGCGCCTCGACGGTGCCCGAGAACTCGTGGCCGAGGACCTGCGGCGGCATCGAGCCCGTGAGCGGATGCGGGTGCTCGAAGTCGAGTCCCGACGCCTCGGGGGCGAAGTACACGTGCAGGTCGGAGCCGCAGATGCCCGCGAACGCGTTGCGCAGCAGCACCTGGCCGGGACCGGGGGTGGGGTCGGCGACGTCCTCGATGCGGACGTCCTCCTTGCCGTGGAATCGCGCAGCGCGCATGGCTCTCCTCGTCGTCGATGGATGCGGTGGCCGCGATGGCGGCACGCTTCGAGCCTACGCCTCTCTGACAGGTGTCAGACAGTGGTGGGTGTCACGAGGTCGGATGCTCCTCGCCGGTCGACGCGAGCCAGTAGTCGGGCGACGCCGCCATGATGAGCGACGTGCCGCGCTCGACGTCGAGCGGCGCCGACCGCATCCACGCGTCGATCGCGCCCACCGTGCCCGCGGCGGCGTACGCCGCCGCCACCTCGAGCGCCAGGGCGTCGTCGCCACCGCCCGGCTCGGCGAGCGCGTGCGCCACGAGCGCGCCGCGGATCACGTCGACGAGCATCGCCCGCACCTCGCTCGACGCATCCGCCTGCATCGCATGCCGGTAGACCACCTCGTGCTCGGCGACGTGCGCGAGCAGCCCTCGCGTGCCGGCGCGGAACCCGCCCGACGCTGCGAGCATGCGGCCGCGGTCGTCGCCGAACGTCGCGATCACGCCCACGAGCTCGGCGCGCAGCGCGTCAGCGAGCAGGGCGGCCGGCGACGCCGCGTGGCGGTAGAAGGTGTCGCGCGTCACGCCCGCCGCTCGGCACAGCGCCGCCGCCGACACCGCCGCGATCGGCTGCTCGCGCGTCGCCTCGAGCACCGCGGCATGCAGCGCGGCACGGGAGCGAGCGGCGCGGGGATCCATCGCCGACGAGCGTAGCCGCGCGGGCGGCGCGCGCTCGTCGGGAATGCTCGCGCGCGCCATGCGCTGCATCACCGTGGACGCCGAACGAGGAGCACGATGCCGTCGATCACCGACCCGCTGACCATCCGCGGGCTCACGCTGCGCAACCGCATCTGGGTCGCCCCCATGTGCATGTACTCCGTCGAGACGCTCGACGGCGTGCCCGGCGCGTGGCACCGCACGCACTACGGCGCGCTCGCGACCGGAGGCACGGGGCTGCTGACGGTCGAGGCGTCGGCCGTCGTGCCCGAGGGGCGCATCTCGCGGCAGGACGCCGGCATCTGGGATGACGTGCAGCGCGACGCCTGGCGCCCGATCGTCGACTTCGCGCACGAGCGCGGCGCGGCCATCGGCATCCAGCTCGCGCACGCAGGCGCCAAGGCGTCGACCCGCCCGGCCTTCGGCCACGACGCCGGCACCGGCTCGCTGCCCGTCGCCGACGGCGGCTGGCAGACGGTCTCGTCGGCGGCGGGCTCGGTCATGGGGCTCGCGGACGCTCGTGCGCTGAGCGTCGACGAGGCGCGCGACGTCGTCGACGCGTTCATCGCCGCCGCCGTGCGCGCCGCAGACGCGGGCTTCGACCTCGTCGAGGTGCACGGCGCCCACGGCTACCTGCTCCACCAGTTCCTCTCGCCGCTGTGGAACACGCGCGACGACGAGCTCGGCGGCGACCTCGCGGGCCGCGCCACCCTGCTGCTCGAGGTCGTGCGGGGCATCCGCGCCGCCCTGCCCGACATGCCGATCATGGTGCGCCTCTCGGCGACCGACTGGACCGAGGGCGGCCTCACCGAGGACGACGCCGCGACCATCGCAGCATGGGCGCAGGATGCGGGCGCCGACCTCGTCGACGCCTCCTCCGGCGGCCTCGTGCGCGCCGCGATCCCCGTCGGCCCCGGCTACCAGGCGCACCTCGCGCAGCGCATCGCCGCCGTCGACGTGCCCACCTCGGCCGTCGGCATCATCGAGACGGGCGAGCAGGCGCAGGCGATCGTCGACTCCGGCGTCGACGCCGTGCGCGTCGGCCGCGCCGCCCTGCGCGACCCGCACCTGCCCATCCGTTGGGCGCGCGAGCTCGGCGCCGACGTCGACTGGGTGCCGCCGCAGTACGAGCGGGCGTACTGACGTCGGGGGAGATGTGCGCCTGAGCGAGGAGGCGACCCCGCATGCGGGATGCCGGTGCGCTCACGTGCACATCTCCTACGGCGCACGGTGGGTCTCGGCGCGGATGAGCGTCAGGAGCTCGGCCTCGACGGCGGGCCAGTCGTCGACGATCTGCCGGTAGGTCAGCCGCACGACGACGTACCCGAGCGTGGTCAGCCGCAGGTCGCGCGCGCGGTCGGCCGACTGCGCGGCCCAGCTCGCGTGGTGTTCCGCGCCATCGCACTCGATGACGAGCCGATCGCCGACGAGGAGGTCGACGCGAGCGTCGCCGATCCGAACCTGCGTGCGCACGAGCACGTTCCGCGCTCGCAGTCGGAGCCGCACCATGCTCTCGAGCCCGGACTCCGCGACATCGACCCGCGAGATCACCGCGCGGATGCGCAGGGGTGCGTCGCCGACCCACGACTCCAACTCGTCGGGCGTCGCAAGACGCAGATGCAGCAACGAGTCCGCCACGACGACGACGTCCTCCGACGTGCCGCACCGCAGCAGGCAGCGGAAGGCGGTCTCGACGTCGTCGACCGCAGACGTGATGGGGCGGTCTCGGCCGAAGTGGCGGCAGCCCGTCCGTCGGGCCGTACGCGTCCGTCGGGTTCGTCGCACGTGGCCCCGTCCGAGGGATTCGGGCATCCAGGCGCCGTGCACCCGGAGCGCGTCGGCACAGGAGAGGCAGCCGCCCGCACGTACGGCCGCGACCACGCGCGCATCCGCGTCCGCGCGGGCGAGCCAGCCGGGACGGAGTCGGGTGAGCACGCCTTCGGCGACGGCGGCCGCGATCGTGTGGTGAGTCCACCCGAGGCGCAGGAGCTGGGCGGTCGAGCCGACGCCGGAGCGGATGGACTGCGGGACGGGCATGGCGGGATGCTGCCCGGTTCGCTACGAGGGTCGACCGTCGATGTGGATGATCTGGTGCGATGTGCACCTGTGCAGGACAGCAGCGCCCTGAGCGGGCCTGCCGGGCCGCTCAGGTGCACATCTCAAGCGCCGTCTCGACGATTCAGCATCTGCTGTACTGTTCAGCACATGCTGACCCATCCGACGCCCACCCAGCACGACCGCGCCGTCGACGCCATGGTGCGCGTCGGGCGGGCGATGGGCGATGCGACGCGCGTGCGCATCCTGCTCGCGCTCGTCGAGGCGCCACGGCATCCGAGCGACCTCGCCGACGCGCTCGCGCTCACGCGGCCGAACGTGTCGAACCACCTCGCGTGCCTGCGCGGCTGCGGCCTCGTCGTCGCCGAGCCCGAGGGGCGCCGCACGCGCTACGCGCTCGCCGACCGGCACCTCGCCACGGCGATCCGTGCGCTCACCGACACCGTGCTCGCCGTCGACGCCGGCACGACGTGCGACGACCCCGACTGCCTGCAGCGCGGATGCTGCGCATGAGCGCCGTCGCGAGCCTGGCCCCCGCGCGCCGCGCCATCCTCGAGCGCCGCGTGCGCATCGTCGTCGCCATCACGATCACCTGGAACGTCGTCGAGGCGATCGTCGCGATCGCAGCCGGCGCCGTCGCGTCGTCGGCGGCGCTCATCGGCTTCGGGCTCGACTCGATCGTCGAGGTGCTGTCGGCCGCGGCGGTCGCGTGGCAGTTCTCGGCGCGCGACCCCGAGCGGCGCGAGCGTGTCGCGCTGCGCGTCATCGCCATCGCCTTCCTCGTGCTCGCGACCTACGTCGGCATCGACGCCGCGCTCGCGCTCGTCATGCAGGAGCGCCCCGACCCGAGCCCCGTCGGCATCGGCATCGCGGCGCTGAGCCTCGCGGTCATGCCGTTCCTCAGCTGGTTCGAGCGCCGCTCGGGCCGCGAGCTCGGCTCGGCGACGGCAGTCGCCGACTCCAAGCAGACGCTGCTGTGCACCTACCTCTCGGCCGCGCTGCTCGTGGGCTTGCTCGCGAACGCGCTGCTGGGGTGGTGGTGGGCGGATGCCGTCGCGGCGCTCGCGATCGCTGCCATCGCCGTGCGCGAGGGCGTGCTCGCGTGGCGCGGCGAGGGATGCTGCGCCGTGCCGGGCGGCCACGGGCGCGGGCACGCCCACGAGGGTGCACCGGGTGAGCCGGACGCCCTGCTCGACGCGTCAGGTCGTCCCGCGCCGTCGTGCGCGTGCTGCGCCGCCTGACGGCGAGCGCGCGCGTCGCGGCCCGAGGTCAGGGCTCGCGCAGCAGCACGATCGCGCCGACGTCGATGCGGTCGACCACGAGCGCGCGGATGGCGTCGACGTCGGCGGGGGAGCAGTCGAGCAGCACCTTCACCTCGGCGTCGCGCTTGCCGAGGTCGACCGACACCGTCACGCCCACGACGCCCGCGCCCTCGGCCGAGCCGCGGAACACGTCGATGCCGTCGCCGTCGCCGGCGCTCGTGCCCTCGAGGTAGCCGTAGTCGACGGGATAGACGACGTCCTCGTGACGAGGATGCGTCGTGCCCTTCGGGCGGTCGATGACGATGCTCGACGACTCGACGAGGGTGTCGAGCGTCGCGAAGAGGTCGGCCATGCGCCCATGCTGGCACGCCGCCGAGCGAGGGACCGAAGGGTTGCGGGCGTCAGCGCAGCAGGTCGTCGAACGGGGCGATCGGCACGATGCCCTCGGCCGCGGCGATCAGCGCGGCGTCGTCGGTGACGAGCGCATCCGCCTGCAGCCTCGCGACCGCGAGGTGCTCGGCGTCGCCGATGTCGTCACGACCCTGGTCGCGGGCGATCGACCATGCGGTCGACCGCGAGACCCGGTCGCCCAGCAGTCGCACCTTGACGGCCGTCATGCGATCGAGCAACGCCTTCGCCTCTGCCTCCGTGCGCGTGCCGTCGCGCACCTCGCGGTAGAGGATCGCCATGGCGTCGCTGCGCAGCGAGCCGCGACCGACGAGCGCGTGGCCCTCGGCGAGCGGCACCTCCGACGCCGCGAGGCGCAGCAGCGCAGCGCCGTCGAGCGCGAACCGGGTCACGAGCCTCCCTCGAGCGGCGACCCGACGACGTCGAAGCGGAAGCCGCCCATCTCGCCGGACAGGAGGGGCATCGCCTCGTCGATCGCCGCGCGCACCGACGGCAGGCCGAGGGATGCGTGGTGCGACTCGGCGTCGGCCCACAGCTCGACGACGAAGACGGTGTCGGGATGGTCGGCCGCGACGCCCACGTCGTACCGCAGGCACCCGGCAGCGGCGAGGTCGGCGCTCGGGCGGGTGAGGATGGCGACGAGCTCGTCGCGCGAGCCGGGCGTGGCACCGAGGGTGCCGACGTTCGCGAAGGTCATGCCGGAAGGCTAGCGGCGAACACCGACGGACCGTCCGCTCGTCGGGCGCGCATCCATAGCACAGGACGCGGTGTCGCAAGCGTTACGCATTCGTGATGCTCGCCGCTGCATCCCAGCGCTCGCGCGCCGTACGGCAGTGCCGAGGGGCTCGTGGCGGCCCCTCGGCGCTCGACAGGCACCGCATGCACTGGCAGCGTCGAACGCGGACCCCCGCGCGCCGGGGGTCGCGTCATGTCGGTCGAGACGAGTGGAGCACGTGGACATCTGGCAGTTCGTCGCCTCGCGATGGGAGGAGATCCTCTTCGCGTCGGCGCAGCATCTGAGCCTCGTCGCGCAATCGCTCGTCGTCGCGACCCTCGTCGCCATCGCCGTCGCGGCGCTCGTCTACACGAGCCCCGGCCGCAGCGGCGTCGCGAACGCCGTGAGCGCCATCGGCCTCACGATCCCCTCGTTCGCGCTCATCGGCCTCATGGTCGCCCCCTTCGGCTTCGGCGTCGCGCCCGCGGTCGTCGTCATCGTCTTCTTCGCCGTCATGCCGATCCTGCGCAACGCCGTCGTCGGCCTCGCCGGCGTCGACCGCAGCCTCGTCGAGTCGGCGAAGGGCATCGGCATGAGCCGCATCGCCACGTTCGCGCGCATCGAGCTGCCGCTCGCGTGGCCCGTGATCCTCTCGGGCGTGCGCATCTCGGCGCAGATGGTCATGGGCATCGCGGCCGTCGCGGCGTACGTGCTGGGCCCCGGCCTCGGCGGCTTCATCTTCCAGGGGCTCTCGCGCCTCGGCGGCGCCGGCGCGCTCGAGTCCATCGTCGTCGGCACCGTCGGCGTCATCGTGCTCGCCGCCATCCTCGATCTCATCCTCGTCGGCATCGGCCGGCTCACGACCTCGAAGGGCATCCGTGTCTGACACCGCCACCACCGACGCCGCAGCCGCCGAGATCAGCGGCAAGGCCATCCGGCTCGACAACGTCACGAAGCGCTACCCCGGTCAGCAGCGGCCCGCGGTCGACGGCATCACGCTCGAGATCCCCGCCGGCCAGATCGTCATGCTCGTCGGCCCCTCGGGCTGCGGCAAGACGACGACGCTGAAGATGATCAACCGCCTCATCGAGCCCACCGAGGGATCCATCATCCTCGGCGACGAGGACGTCACGACGATCGACGGCGACGATCTGCGCCGCCGCATCGGCTACGTCATCCAGGCAGGCGGGCTCTTCCCGCACATGACCGTCGCGCAGAACGTCGCCCTCGTGCCGAAGCTGCTCGGCTGGGACAAGGCCCGCATCGAGGCGCGCATCGACGAGCTGCTCGACCTCGTGTCCCTCGACCCCGAGACGTACCGCGACCGCTACCCGCGCGAGCTCTCGGGCGGCCAGCAGCAGCGCGTCGGCGTGGCCCGTGCGCTCGCCGCCGACCCGCCCGTGCTGCTCATGGACGAGCCCTTCGGCGCCGTCGACCCCATCACGCGCCAGCGTCTGCAGGACGAGCTCATCCGCATCCAGCACGAGGTGCGCAAGACGATCGTCATCGTCACGCACGACTTCGACGAGGCCGTGAAGCTCGGCGACTGGATCGTCGTGTTCCGCGAGGGCGCGCAGATCGTGCAGTACGACACCCCCGAGCGCATCCTCGCCGAGCCCGCCGACGAGTTCGTCGAGGACTTCATCGGCTCGGGCGCCGGCCTCAAGCAGCTGAGCCTGCGCCGCGTGCGCGAGGTCGAGCTGGCCGAGGCCGTCGTCGTGCGCGCCGGCAGCGACGCGAAGGAGGCGCTGCAGCGCATCGAGCGCGCCGGCCACCACCACGTCGTCGTGACCGACGACCGCGACCGCCCCGTGGCGTGGCCCTCGCGGCGGGAGCTCGGACGCATCCAGACGCTGCCGACCTCGCTCGTGCCCGACACCCCGATCGTCGGCTCCGGCGCGACGCTCAACGACGCGCTCGACACGATGCTCGTCTCGAGCGCCGGTGCTGCGCTCGTCACGGGTCGCGGCGGCGCGTTCATCGGCGTCATCACGGTCGAGACGGTCATGGAGGCCATCACCGCCGCGCGCGAGGCCGCCTCCGAGCGGCCCGCGGGCGCACCGGTGGGCATCAACACCGGCACCCTCGCGGTGCAGCAGCCGGCGGGCGCGGATGAGTGAGGTCGCCGCGGCCACGGCCGCTCCGAGCGCGCCCGAGGGGCGGTCGCGCCTGCGCGCGTGGCGTCCGCTCATCGTGCAGATCGCGGTGCTCGTGGCCATCCTCGTCGCGTTCGCGATCTGGCTCGCCGTCGCGCCGCTGAGTGCGACGGAGCGCAACACCCTCAACCCGGGCACGCTGCTCGAGCTCACCGGTCAGCACCTCGGCCTCACGTTCGTCGGCGCCGTGCTCGTGCTCGTCATCGCGATCCCACTGGGCGTGCTGCTCACGAGGCGGCCGTTCCGCGGCGCGGCGGGCCCCATCCTCGCCGTCGCGAACTTCGGCCAGGCCGCGCCGGCCGTGGGCCTCATCGTGCTGCTCGCCGCGCTCGTGCCCGACGGGTTCCAGGCGTCGATCATCGCCCTCGTGCTCTACGCGGTGCTGCCGGTGCTGCGCAACACGATGATCGGCATCCGCGGCGTCGACGAGCGCCTCGTCGAGGCCGGCCGCGGCATGGGCATGACGTCGTTCATGGTGCTGCTGCGCGTCGAGCTGCCCCTCGCGGTGCCCGTCATGCTCTCGGGCGTGCGCACGGCGCTCGTGCTGCTCGTCGGCACCGCCGCGCTCGCGGCGTTCGTCAACGGCGGCGGGCTCGGCCTGCTCATCACGACCGGCATCAACCTGTACCTGTTCACCGTGCTCATCGCCGGGGCCCTGCTCATCGCCGTGCTCGCGCTCATCGTCGACTGGCTCGGCCGCGTCGTCGAGCACGTCGCCCGACCGAAGGGACTGTGATGACCCGCATCCGCCCCACCCGCGTCGCCGCGGCGCTCGCCGGCCTCGGCATGCTCGCCGTCACGGGCTGCGGCCTGCAGCCCGCGACCGCGTACGTGCCCGCCGTCGCTCCCGGATCCATCGAGCCCATCGACGGACTCGAGGAGGGCGCGTCGCTCACGATCACGAGCAAGAACTTCACCGAGCAGCTCATCCTCGGCAAGATCGGCGTGCTCGTGGCGCAGGCCGCCGGCTTCGACGTCACCGACATGACGAACGTGCCCGGCTCCGTGCCGGTGCGCGAGCTCATGACGTCGGGCACCGCCGACATGACGTGGGAGTACACCGGCACCGCCTGGCTCACGTACATGGGCGAGGAGGAGGGGTTCGACGACCAGCAGGCGCAGTACGAGGCCGTGCGGGATGCGGATGCCGAGATCGGGCTCACGTGGCTCGAGCCGGCCGCGCTCAACAACACGTACGCGATCGCCGTGCGGTCGGAGGCCGTCGAGGAGCTCGGGGGCGTGTCGACGCTGTCGCAGATGGCGGCGCTGCCCGTCGAGGACCGCACGATCTGCGTCGAGCCCGAGTTCAACTCGCGCGCCGACGGCCTCGGACCGCTGCTCGAGCTGTACGGCATCCCGCGCGGCTCGGCCGACGGCGTGCCCGACGACAACATCTCGATCTACGACACCGGCGCCGTCTACACGGCCACCGATCGTGGCACGTGCAACTTCGGCGAGGTCTTCTCGACCGACGGTCGCATCGACTCGCTCGACCTCACGCTGCTCGAGGACGACCTCGGCTACTTCCCGGCGTACAACGCGGCGGCCGTGCTCAACACGGAGACCCTCGAGACGTACCCGGAGCTCGAGGAGATCTACGGCGCGGTGTCGGAGGCGCTCACCGACGAGGTGCTGCGCGAGCTGAACCTGCGCGTCGACGAGGGCGGCGAGCTGCCCGCCGACGTCGCGCTCGACTTCCTCGTGCAGGAGGGGTTCGTCACCGAGCCGTGACGCGCGCTGCTGCGCGCCGAGCGATGCTGCGCGGCCCTTCGTCTGCGACGCGCGGACGAGGGGCCGCTGGGCATCGCTGCGCGGCGCTCAGACGAGCGCAGGCACCGCCTCGACGCCGAGCGCCGTCGCGACGCCCGCGTTCGTGATGGCGCCCGCGTGCACGTTGAGGCCGCGGGCCAGGGCGGCGTCGCTGCGTGCGGCGCCCTCCCAGCCGAGGTCGGCGATGCGCAGCACGTAGGGCAGCGTCGCGTTCGTGAGCGCGCGCGTCGACGTCTCGGGCACGGCGCCCGGGATGTTCGCGACGCACGAGTAGAGCGCGTCGTGCACGGCGTAGACGGGGTCGGCGTGCGTCGTGGGGCGCGAGCCCTCGAAGCATCCGCCCTGGTCGATCGCGATGTCGACGAGCACCGAGCCGGGGCGCATCGCCGCGACCATGTCGTCGGTGACGAGCTTGGGGGCGGCGGCGCCGGGCACGAGCACCGAGCCGATCACGAGGTCGGCGTCGGCGACCTGGTCGGCGATCTCGAGGCGCGACGAGTGGCGCGTCTGGATCGTCGTGCCGAAGGACGCCTCGAGCTGGCGCAGGCGGGGGAGCGAGAGGTCGATGACGGTGACGTCGGCGCCGAGGCCCACGGCGTTGCGGGCGGCGTGCTCGCCGGCGACGCCGCCGCCGATGACGACCACCTTGGCGCGGCGCGTGCCGGGGACGCCGCCGAGCAGGATGCCGCGGCCGCCCGCGGGCCCCATGAGGTGGTGGGCGCCCATGACGATCGAGAGGCGGCCGGCGACCTCGCTCATCGGCGCGAGCAGCGGCAGCGAACGGTCGTCGAGCTGCACCGTCTCGTAGGCGATCGCCGTCGAGCCGGCGGCCATGAGCGCGTGCGCCGTGTCGGCCGCGGCGGCGAGGTGCAGGTAGGTGAAGACGACCTGGCTGTCGCGCATGCGCGCGAACTCGGGCTCGATGGGCTCCTTGACCTTCAGCAGCAGGTCGCCCTTGGCCCACGCCTCGTCGGCGTCGGCGGCGATGCGCGCGCCCGCCGCGACGTACGCCTCGTCGGCGATGCGCGAGCCCACGCCCGCGCCCTGCTCGATCCACACCTCGTGGCCGCGAGCGACGAGCGCGTCGACGCCGGCGGGGGTGATGGCGACGCGCTGCTCGCTCGCCTTGATCTCTGCGGGAACGGCGATGCGCATGGGTGGGCCCTCTCGTCGTGGGTGGCGCGGCGATGCGCCTCTCGTGCCACCCATGATGGGAGGAAGTGGCAGGATGTGCGAGAGCAGCCGAAGCATTGCCCGGCGCGGCTGTCGATCTCGTCGAATCCTTCGGTGATCGGCATCGATGGGCGGAGAGTGGGCGCGGATGCTGCAGGACCGGGGCGACCTCGACGAGGTCGATGCGGAGATCGTCGGCGTGCTCGTGCGCGATGCGCGTGCGTCGAACCGCCAGCTCGCACGGGCCGTCGGGCTCGCGGAGTCGACGGTGCACGCGCGCGTGCGCAGGCTCGAGGAGCGCGGCGTCATCGCCGGGTACGAGGCGGTCGTGCGGCAGGAGCGCGTGGGGCACGGGCTGCAGGCGCTCGTGCACGTGACGCTGCGTCCTGGTGCGCGCCAGACGAGCATCACGGCGTTCTCGGAGCGCGTGCGCGCGCTGGTCGAGGTGAGCCAGGTGTACTTCCTCGGCGGCGTCGACGACTTCATCGTGCACGTGGCGGTCGCCGACTCGTCGGGGCTGCGTCGCTTCGTCGTCGAGCACCTCTCGGCCGACCAGACGGTCGCGTCGACGCGCACGAGCATCGTCTTCGACTATCACCGCAACGTGTCGACGGCGTCGTTCGGCTGACGCGGCGCTGTCTCCATTCTTGGAGAACGCGCGTCCGCCCCAGCTGGTCGAGGAGGCCCCGCCCTTCGAGACGGCTGCTCGCTGCGCTCGCGGCCTCCTCAGGAGCCGCTCCACGAGGAGCCGTCGCGAGACCACGTGACGTCCCCGCTCGACGCGACCATGCGTGTGCCTTGGCAGGAGCGGACGTCGCGTGGTCTCGTGACGCGTGCTCGCTGCGCTCGCGCGCTCCTCGACCAGCTGGGGCGGATCGTTCCCAGGCCGACTCCTCGAGGTGCGAGCGGAGCGAGCCTCGTACGGTGCCCCCGGAAGCAGTCGGCCTCAGGCGCCCGGCAGCGTCACCGCCACCACCGCCTGCGGGCGGCCGACGACGGGCACCTCGCGCTGCTGGAGCGTCTCGAGGTCGACGATCGTGAGCCCGTCCCACCAGCCGTCGCGCGTGTAGCCGCCGGCGAGCACCGCCGACCACGCATCGGCGTCCGTCGCGCGCCACGTCGTCACGGTCTCGTGCAGGCGCGACAGCGGCACGACCGCATCCGTGCCGTCGGCCGACACGATCTCGAGGCTCGGGCCCTGCGTCGCCGAGCCGAACGCGCCGGTGCCGACGACGAGGGTCGTGCCGTCGAGCGCGTCGCCCGGCGAGCGCACCTGCGTCGCGCCGTGCTGATGGGTCTGCGCCGTGAGCGGCGTCGAGGTCACGGCGCCCGAGAGCGGGTCGACCTCCAGCATCACCTGCCCCTGGAACGGCAGCAGGATCGTGCCCGCGTCCGTGACGACGCCGTAGTGCGGCTTCTCCCAGGAGTTGAACCCGAGGTCCCCGAACGGCGCGACCTCGATCGTGCGGGCTGCGAGCGTCGCGGCGTCGACCACCGTCACGCCGTACGTGTCGTGGTCGACGGTCGCGACCCAGGCGCCCTCCGGGTCCACGAGCACGTCGAACGGGCGCACGCCCACGTCGACGGATGCCGTGAAGGTGCCGGATGCGACGTCGAAGACCTCGAGCCATGCGGGGTCGGGCCAGCGATGCACCGCGACGTACACCGTCGCGCCGTCGGGGGAGACGGCGAGCCCGAGGCCGCCGTCGCGGTACTCGCCGTCCGCGACCTCCGCCGGCTGGTGCTGGAAGGGCACGAGGGCCGTGCGCGTCATGCTCGCGAGGTCGACGACCGCCAGCCCCACGGCGGTCGCGACGAACGCGCGCTCGTGCGCGGCGTCCGCGGCGACGCCCCACGGCGCGGCACCGACCTCGATCGACGCGACGACCGGCTCGGCGGCGTCGGGGTCGACGACCGCGAGGGCGTTCGATGCTGCCAGCGTCGTGAGCAGCAGCGAGCGCTCGGGCTCCGGCTCGGGCGTCGGCGACGCCGACGGCTCCGGCGCGCTCGGGGTCGACGGCGCCGGTGCCTGCGTCAGCGCTCCCGGCGCGCATCCCGTGAGCAGGGCGAGCGCGGCCACGACCGTCGCGAGACGGGGGAGGAGGGCACACGCGGGCATCCGGGCATCGTATGCCCGCGAGCCATGCTCCTCCGATCCGCGCCGTCGCTCGTGCGACGCGATCGCTTCTCGCAGTGCGAGAGCGCATGTCGCGATCGCTCCGCATCCGCGGGATGGTGTCAGCGTTCGACATCGGGTCGACCTCGACGGAGAGGAAGCACCATGAAGGCAGTCCGCGTGCACGAGTACGGCGTCGATCCGCGCATCGACGACGTGCCGGAGCCGACGATCCAGGGACCGTGGGACGTCATCGTCGACGTCGGCGCAGCAGGCCTGTGCCGCACCGACCTGCACATCATCGAGGGCCAGTGGGACCCGATCCAGCATCCGACGCTGCCCTACGTCATCGGCCACGAGAACGCGGGCACCGTGCGCGAGATCGGCAGCGCGGTGTCGAACGTCGCCGTCGGCGACACCGTCATCATGCATCCGCTCACGACCTGCGGCCTCTGCGCCGCATGCCGCGTCGGCCAGGACTCGCACTGCGCGAACGCCACCTTCCCCGGGATCAACGCCGACGGCGGCATGGCCGAGCAGCTGCGCACGAACGCACGCGCGGTCGTGCGTCTGGATGCCGGCATCGAGCCGAAGGACGTCGCGGCCCTCGCCGACGCCGGCCTCACCGCGTACCACGCGGTGCGCAAGGCGGCCGGCGTGCTCTTCCCCGGCACGCACGCGGTCGTCGTCGGCGCCGGTGGGCTCGGCCACATCGGCATCCAGACGCTCGCAGCCATCACGAGCGCGACGATCACCGTGGTCGACCGCAGCGAGGAGGCGCTCGAGCTCGCCGGGACGCTGGGCGCGCATCACACGGTGCTCGCCACGAGCGACGACGAGATCGCGGCGAAGGTCGCGGACATCACCGGCGGGGGAGCGCACGTCGTGTTCGACTTCGTCGGCGAGTCCGGAGCCGAGCTGCTCGTGCCGAGGCTCATCCGCAACCGCGGCCAGCACTACGTCATCGGCTACGGCGGCACGATCCAGCTGCCGACGATCGAGATCATCTCGCGCGAGATCGACGTCATCGGCAACCTGGTCGGCACCTACCAGGACCTCGTCGAGCTCATGACGCTGCAGGCGCAGGGGCGCGTGCAGCTGCACACGAAGGTGTACCCGCTCGAGGCGGCGCTGGACGCGATCCACGACCTGGAGGCCGGACGTCTCGTGGGTCGCGGCATCCTCGTGCCCTAGCGGCGGCTCGGCAGCCCGCTCGGGTCCCGGCGCATCCGGGACCCGACGCGGGCGCCGTCAGGCAGCGGCATCGCGCGGCTGCCCCGAGCGGCAGCACCTGCTGACCTGGTTCGCCACGTCGCGCAGGTGGCGCTCGAGATCGCGCTGCCGCCGTGCGTCGACGGTGCGCGACGGGGCGCTGACGGCGACAGCGCCCACGATCGCGCCCGAACGATCGCGGACGCCCACGGCTGCGCAGGTCATGCCGGGCACGAACTCGTCCTGCTCCCAGGCGACGCCGCGGGTCGCCACGGTGTCGAGATGCTCGACGAGCGCGTCGCGTCGCGTCATCGTGGCGCTCGTCAGCGGCGTCATCGGATGCACGTCGATGTACTGCTCGACCGCCTCCGGCGCCATGCCGGCGAGCATGATCTTGCCGAACGCGGTCGCATGCGCTGCCTCGTGGAAGCCGAAGCGGAGCGGCGTGATGCGCGGATGGTCCGGGCAGTCGACGACGTGGGCGACGATCACGTCGGCGCCGCGATACACCGCGAAGTAGGCTGCGGCGCCGGTGAGGTCGTGCAGCCGCGCGACCTCGCTGCGCACGGGATGCGGCACGCCGACC
Source organism: Agrococcus jejuensis (assembly GCF_007679035.1). Lineage (GTDB taxonomy): Bacteria > Actinomycetota > Actinomycetes > Actinomycetales > Microbacteriaceae > Agrococcus > Agrococcus jejuensis_A. Next base: position 150,331 of record NZ_VEFR01000003.1, read on the forward strand.
TGCCGGTGCAGCGAGGCGCTCAGGCGATCGAGCCGATAGCCGAGCTCGAAGCGATGCTCGTCGCGCAGATGCACGAGGTAGTCGCGCTGCACGAGCACCTGCAGCAGCCGGTAGGTCGTCGGCAGCGGGAAGCCGAGCGCCGCCGAGACGTCCTTCGCGGTCGCTCCACCGCGCTCGGCGACGATCTCGAGGATCGCGAGGGTCTTCTCGACCGTCTGCACGCCAGGCTCGCGTCCTGCGCGAGCCTCGGGAGCCTGGTCGACGTCGTCGTCGGGCATGCGTCCATCGTCGCCCGACCGGGGTGCGTCCGTCGAGGGGTGGAGCCGGCGCCGTGCGTCCTGCACGCGGCGCCGGCCCCGAGGAGCGTCAGCCCTCGAGCGTCGCGCTCGCGAGCGTGATCTCGATGCCGGCGAGGGCCTGCGAGACGGGGCAGCCCGCCTTCGCCTCGTTGGCGATGCGCTCGAACTCGGCCTGGTCGAGGCCCGGCACCGTCGCCGTGACGGTGAGCGTCGAGCCCGTGATGCCCTGGCCGGGCACGAAGCCGACCTCGGCGCTCGTCGAGATCGTCGACGGCGCGTGGCCCGCCTCGCCGAGGGCGTGCGACAGCGCCATCGAGAAGCACGACGCGTGGGCGGCGGCGATGAGCTCCTCGGGCGTGGTCTGCCCGGATCCCTCGGTGCGCGCCTTCCACGTCACCTTGGTCTCGATGCCGGACTTCAGCGTCGTCGTTCCCGATCCGTCGGCGAGGCCACCGTTCCAGACGGTGCTCGCGCTGCTCGTGACTGCCATGGATGGCTCCCTTCGTCGGAACCTCCAGGCTACGTCGCGTCGCGGCCCACGCGTCGGGGCTAGCCTCGAACGCGGGAGGCCCGTATGGAGCAGCACCTCGTCGAGGAGATCACGATCGTGGCGGTGCTCGGCATCGTCATCGTCGGCGCCGTCTCGGCGGTCGCGGGTCGCATCGGCGTCGCCGCGCCGCTCCTGCTCACGGTCGTCGGCATCGCGTTGGGCTTCGTGCCCGGAGCCGCCGAGGTCGTCGTCGATCCCGAGATCATCCTCACGGTGGTGCTGCCGCCGCTGCTGTACGCGGCGGCGCTGCAGGTGCCGTTCGTCGACTTCCGCCGCAACCTGCGGGTCATCGCGTTGCTCGCGGTCGTGCTCGTCATCGTGTCGGCGCTCGTCGTCGGCGGCATCGTCGCGTGGATCTGGCCCGCCGTGGGGCTCGCGCTCGCGGTCGCGCTCGGCGCGGTCGTCGCGCCGCCGGATGCCGTGGCGGCGACGTCGCTCGGCAAGCGGCTGGGCCTGCCGCCGCGCATCGTGACGATCCTCGAGGGCGAGGGGCTCGTGAACGACGCGACGGCGCTCGTGCTGCTGTCGACGGCCGTGGGCATCGCCGCGGGCGCCGACGACGGCGGAGGCGCCGTCGAGCTCGGCGACGTCGCGGGCACGTTCGCATGGGCCGTCGTCGGCGCGATCGCCCTCGGCCTCGTCGTGGGCTTCCTCGCGGTCGCGGTGCGCTCCCGCATCCACGACATCGTGCTCGACACGGCGCTGTCGATCGTCGTGCCGTTCGTGGCGTTCCTCGCCGCGGAGCAGGTCGGGGCGTCGGGCGTCGTCGCCGTCGTCGTCGCGGGCATCGTGGTCGGCAACGCGGGCCCCGGCCGCATCGGCGCACGCGAGCGGCAGAGCGAGCGCACGAGCTGGCAGACGTTCACGATGGTCATCGAGCACGCGGTGTTCCTCTACATGGGACTGCGCCTGCGTCCCGTCGTGGAGGCGGTGGAGTCGGCGGAGCAGTCGCTGTGGGAGGTCGTGGGCATTGGCCTGCTCGTGACGGGCGTGCTCATCGCGCTGCGCTTCGCGACGATGCCGCTGCTGCTGTGGTCGATCCGCTTCCGCGCGCGCACGCTCGAGCGGCAGCAGCAGCGCGGTGAGCAGCGGATGGCGCAGGCCGACGAGCGCTTCGGCGCGATCGAGGACGAGCGCGTCGTCGGCAGGCTCGAGCAGTTCCGCAGGCGGCTGGAGTCGCAGGCGAACGACGTGACGGCCGAGCGCGACCAGGCGCTGTCGTGGCGCGACGGCACGGTGCTGGGCTGGGCGGGCATGCGCGGCGTGGTCACCGTCGCAGCGGTGCAGACGCTGCCGCACGACCATCCCTACTACGCGGCGCTCGTGCTCGTCGCGTTCGTCGTCGCGATCGTCACCCTGCTCGCGCAGGGCCTCACGCTGCCCGCCCTCGTCCGCGCGCTGCGGCTGCGCAAGGATTCGACGGTCGAGGAGCGCGCCGAGCTGCTCGAGCTCACCCGCCGATGCGCCGACGCCGGCAGCGCTGCCATGGCGGAGGCGATGGACGCGCTCGAGACGCCGCTCGACGATGGGATGCGCGACGAGATCCTCGCGATGCCCGCGCGCCGCGTCGAGCGCGCGGCGACGCTGCTCGGCGTCGGCGAGGACGTCGACGAGGAGCAGACGCGCGCGTTCGTGCGCGTGCGTCGCGTGCAGCTGGGGGCCGAGCGGGCGGCGCTCAAGGCCGAGCGGCAGAAGGGCGCGTTCTCGTCGGAGACGCTCGCAGCGATGCAGCGACAGCTCGACGTGTTCGAGGTGCAGCTCGACGCGATGGCCGGCGACGAGCCCGGCCACTGAGGCGGGGTCGCGCGGCGGGCGTCAGTCGCGGCAGTCGGCGTCGACGAGGTCGCGCACGTGCGCGAGGAACGCCGCGAGGCGCTTCGCCTCGGCCGGGTCGAGCTCGGCGGCGGCGGCTCGGATGGCCGGCGCGAGGGCGTCGGCAGTGTCGGGCGCGTTGCGCGACGAGGGCTCGAGCAGCTTGCTGCGGCGGTCGTCGGCGTGCTGGCGCGTCGAGATGAGCCCGCCGTCCTGCAGCCTCCGGATGATCGCCGAGACGGAGGGCGTCGTGAGGCCGAGGTGCGTCGCGACCTCGGTGGGGGTCGCAGGCTTGCCCGCATCCGCACGGTCGGCGATGAACCGCATGGCCTCGCGCTCGCTGTGGCCGGGTCCGCACGACGTCTGGCGACGGCGCGAGAGACGCGACTCGGCGAGGCGCAGCTCCTCGACGGCCCACGTGAGCTGGGTCGTCGGGTCGTCGCCGGGCACGTCGGGCTCGACGTCGAGCGACACCTGCGTCGTCGAGGTCGCCATGCCCATCGCCTCCGATTCCTGTGCGTGCAAGGGATTGCCTAGAGACTCTAACCACATCTCGCGACGTCGGTCACGGGGCTTGGCGCAGCGTCCCGATCGTGCTCGCGTCAGCCAGCCATGAGCGGCGCGAACGGGCTCGCGCTCGCGACGTCGTCGGATGCGGATGCGGCGCGCGCGTCGCGGAAGTGCGCTGCGACGGCATCGAGGGATGCGTCGGGCACGTCGTGCATCGCGTAGCCGGCGTCGAGGTCGACATGGCTGAGCTCGAGCCAGGCGAGCTGCTCGCGGGCGAGCATCGCCGCGCCGTCGGCGCCGCGCGGGGCGCCGACATGCTCCTGCAGCGCGCCGAGCACGCCGCCCAGCGCGGCCGTGAGGGCCGCGAGCAGGTCGGCGGGCGAGAGGTCGTGCAGCCGGTCTGCGGGCTCGACGCCCGTGGCGTGGCCCTCGATGGCGCGAGTGGAGCGGTCGGCGTGCCGCGTCATGCGGGCGATGACGTGGCGTCGCGTGCCGAGCCCCGAGCGCGACGGCACGACGAGCTCGGCGTCGCCGAGTCGCAGCACGGCCGTGAGCAGGCGCAGCGATGCGGCGCGCAGCTGGGGCATGAGCACGTCGACGGGGGCGTCGGTGCGCTGCGTCGCGTCGGAGGCGATGGTCACGATGCGGATCCCTCTGGGTCGGTGGTGCCGTGGCGGAGCGTCGACGGCGCGACGAGCGCGGCGTCGACCTCGTCCCATGCGTCGGTCATGACGAGCCTCAGGCGGCCGCGACGAGCGCGTCGACCGCGTGGAGGGCGCGTGCCTCGCACCGCACGGTGAGTCCGGTCGGCCGGTTCGTGTCGGCGACCATCGCCTCGAGGCGCGCGCGGTCGAGGTCGATCGCGTCGGCGCTGGCGTAGCCGTAGACGAGCGTGCTCGCCTCGTGGATCCAGACCGACTGCCGGCTGGTCTCGGACCGGCACGTGAGCAGGAACGGCTCGCGCCTGCGCAGCTTGGCCGTCACGACCGCGGCGAGGTGCGCCAGGTCGCCGTCGTCCATCTGGAACGTGGCGTCGTCGCCGTTGCCGTACCTGAGCGTGCCCATCGCGATCTCCTCGCTCTCGCTCGACCGGAACATCCAGCCGATCTGATTGCTAGTTCATTAAGCAAACTATCTCCCTGGCGGACTCGAAGCAACTCCTCTCCGGCGCGTCGGCGCGTCGTCGCCGGGATCGGCGTCCACGGGCCGCACGGTCGAGGGGCCACGGGCCCCGGGTTCGCAGGCCATTCCTCGGATCTAGGGGCATGGAGGCGCGGGTGGGGGAGGTGCCCTCGCCAGCGACGTCGGCCCTGCGTTCGCGCGCGACAGGTGAACGACACGCATCCATCAGGCGAATCATCTGCTCGACGCGTACCATGGCTCGCGATGAGCCAGGACGACCGCACGCAGTCCTCCGGATACTGGTACCCGGAGCGCGATGGCGCGTCGACGGTCGACGTGCTGAACCTGCTGCGGCGGTACCGCGCCGCAGAGACCCGCATGCGCGCCCGCACCCGTGCGTCGATGGAGATGGGCGAGACCGACCTGCTCGCGCTGCGCACGATGCTCTCGGCGCAGCGGCGGGGCGAGCTCGTGCGCCAGCGCGACCTCGCGCAGGTGCTCGGCATCACCTCCGCCTCCGTCACGGTGCTCGTCGACCGGCTCGAGCAGTCGGGTCACGTCGAGCGGCGACCGCATCCGACCGACCGACGCTCCACGATCGTCGTCGCCACCACCTCGACCGACCACGAGGTGCGCGAGACCCTCGGCGCCATGCACCAGCGCATGATCGCCGTCGTCGACGACCTCACGCCGGCCGAGCTCGAGGTCGTCGCGCGCTTCCTCTCGGGCATGGCGGCATCCGTCGAGGAGGCGAGCGACCTCGACGCAGAGCTGCGCGACGTCATCCGCGACGACGCCGGCGACTGACGCCGGGATCGTCCCCGAGGACGACGCCGTGCGTCCCTGAGGAGGACGCGCTCGCCCGCGCGACGCGGTGGGCTGGGAGCATGCACTCCAAGCCCCTGCTCGCCGCCGCATCCGTCGCCGGCATCCTGCTGCTCGCCGGCTGCGCCTCGCTCACCGACGGCCTGCACGACGTCCACACCGAGGCGTTCGTCGACCGCGACGCCGCCGAGGCCGGCTGGGTCGGCGTCGCGGTGCCCGACTGGCTGCCCGCCGACGCCACCGAGATCCGCACGACCGCGACGAACGACGAGACGAACGCGGTCATCGCCGTCACGAGCGACGACGACCCGATCGGCTGCGAGACGGCGCAGCGGGTCTCGCTGCCGTTCGACGGCCGCTACGGCGGCATCGACGACGGCGACGGCCTGCCCGAGGAGGTGCTGCGCTGCGGTCCCTACGAGGTCGTCGCGGTCGAGGGCGGCTGGCTCGGCTGGTTCACCGCGACCGAGGCCGGCCAGACGCCCGACGACCTCTGACGCTCAGTCGTCGAAGACCTTGCCGGGATTGAGGATGCCGGCGGGGTCGAAGACGGCCTTGATCTCGCGCTGCAGCCGCAGCTGCGTGTCGCCCAGCTCGAGCCCGAGCCAGCGCCGCTTCAGCACGCCGACGCCGTGCTCGCCCGTGAGCGTGCCGCCCATCGCGAGCGCGCCCTGGAAGATCTCGTCGGCAGCCGCCCACACCGCATCGGTCGGCTCGTCCTCGTCGAAGACGAACGTGGGATGCAGGTTGCCGTCGCCCGCGTGCGCGGTGGTCGCGACCGTGACGCCGTGCCGCTCGGCGACGTCGGCGCACAGCGCGAACATCTCGGGCATGCGCGTGCGCGGCACCGACACGTCCTCGACGAGCACCGTGCCGAACGAGTCGAGCGCGAAGTGCACCTGCCTGCGCACCTCGACGAGCATGGCCGAGCGCTCGACGTCGTCGGTGATCTCGGCGTCGCCGCCGTGCGCCTCGACGATCGCGAGGGCGTCGCGCGCGATGGCCTCGGCACCCACGTCGTCGAGCTGCAGCAGCACGAACGCGCCCCGCATGGGGCGCCCCGTGTAGGCCGACAGCATCCGCACCGAGACGGTGCCGACGAGCTCCATGATCGCGGGGCGGATGTGCGCTGCCGTGATCGCGGCGCACGCGGCTGCTGCCGCGACCTCGTCGTCGAAGAAGGCGCCGACGGTCCAGACGCCGCCGGGCACCGCCGGGCGCAGGCGCAGCGTGGCCTCCACGATGATGCCGAGCGTGCCCTCGCTGCCGATCATGAGGGCTGCGAGGTCGAGGCCGGTGACGCCCTTCACGGTGCGGTGGCCGACGTCGATGCGCTCGCCGGACGCGAGCACGACGCCGAGCGCCAGCACCGCCTCGCGCGTCACGCCGTACTTGGCGCACAGCAGGCCGCCCGCGTTCGTGGCGATGTTGCCGCCGACGGTCGAGATCGCGCGGCTGGCAGGATCGGGCGCCCACCACATCCCGTGCTCCTCGAGCGCGGCGTTGAGGTCGGCGTTGAGGATGCCCGGCTCGACGACCGCGAGCTGGTCGGCTGCCGAGACCTCGAGGATGCGGCGCATGCCCGACACGTCGATCGAGAGCTCGCCCTCGCCGGTGTTGGCGCCGCCCGCGAGCCCCGTGCCGGCGCCGCGCGGCACGACGGGCACCCCGTGCTCGCTCGCCCAGCGCATCGCGGCCTGCACGTGCTCGACCTCGGTCGCGCGCACGACGGCGACCGGCCGTCCCGCCGCACGGTGGCCCGACCGGTCGGCGCGCGCGGCCTCGAGGGCCGCGTCGCTCGTGTCGACGACGATCCCGGGCGACGCTGCCCGGAGCGAGTCGAGGTCCATCAGACCAGCACCATGCCCTCGCTCGGCACCCAGGCGCCGGGCTCGCCCTCGAAGCGGATCGACTCCGCGTTGCGCGGCGTGCGCGTCTCGAGCCCGGTGACGGCGTCGGCGAACGCGCGGATGAACGTGCCGTGCGTCACGATCACGAGGTGCTCGACGGCGTGGCGGGTTGCGACGGCATCGACGGCCGCGACGGCCCGCGCCTGCAGTGCCTCGTACGACTCCTCGCCGGGCCACTCGGTGCCGAAGCGCTCGGTCGCCTGCGCCTTCGTGAGGCCCTCGACCTCGCCGTACGCGCGTTCGATGAGGGCGACGTCGCGCTCGAGCACCGGCATGCCGAGCCGCTCGGCGATGATGTCGGCCGTGACGGCGGCGCGCGAGAGCGTCGACGACACGATGGCGTCCCAGTGCTCGTCCGACAGCAGCACCGCCGCCTCGAGCGCCTGGCCGCGGCCGGTCTCGTTGAGTGGGATGTCGCTGGTGCCCTGCATGCGCAGGGTCTTGTTCCAGTCGGTCTGGCCGTGTCTCACGAGGGCGATCTGCACCTGCCGAGCCTACCGGCGCGGGTGTCGGCGGTCCTCGGCCGGCGTCACGAGCCCTGGCGGAACCCATCCCAGAGGTACGAGTCCTTCACGACGTCGATGAGCGTCGCCGAGCGGATGCTGTCGATGCCGGGGATGCGGCGGATGGTCTCGGTGAGGAACTCGGCGAGCTCGGCGGCCGAGGCGCAGCGCACCTCGGCGACGATGTCCGACGAGCCGACGCACGCCGAGACGTAGCGCACCTCCTCGAGCGGCACGAGCGCCTTCGCGACGTCGTCGACCGTCGTCTTGCGCACGCGCAGCGTGAGGTGGGCGTGCACCTCGCCGACGGCCTGCGCGCGCGAGAGGCCGACGACGCGCACGATGCCGAGGGACACGAGCCGCTGGTAGCGGTGCCGCACCGCGGCCTCCGACAGGCCGACGTAGCGGCCGATCTGCGCGAACGACCGGCGACCGTCGATGCGCAGCTGATCGATGATCTTGCGGTCGATGACGTCGACGGCGTCAAGCACGACCCACCGCCGGCTGCTGCCCGTGCGAGCCGCGCAGGCCATCCCACGACAGGTCCTTGTAGAGGCGCGTGTGGATGTTCTGCTCGATGCGCGCGACGCCGGGCGTGCGGCGGATGTCGTCGAGCAGCGACACCGCCTCGGTGAGGTCGCGGCACGTCGCCTCCACGAGCACGTCGTGCATGCCCGAGCAGAGCGTGACGTGGCCCACGAGCGCGTGCTTCGCGAGCTCGAGCGCGACCGTGCGGGGCGTGAGGTCGGAGACGTCGATGAACAGGCTCAGCCGCACGTGCCCGAGCGACAGGGGATCGCACAGCGCGACGACCTGCATGACGCCGTCGTCGGTGAGGCGACCGATGCGCGCACGCACGGTCGCCTCCGAGACGCCGAGCTCGGCTGCGATGTCGGTGCCCGGGCGTCGACCGTCACGGGCGAGCATCGCGAGGATGCGCCGATCGGTCTCGTCGATGGTCACCGCTCCATGATGGACCCCGCGCGGCCCACGAAGGCGTCGAGCGCTGCCCGGATCATCGCGGCATTGCTGGGGGCGGGGGACCCGTCGGGCATCGTCGTGTCGTCCTCGAACCCGATGCGGATCTCGGCCCCGTCCGCGATCGCGGCGCGCACCATGGGCCAGGACGTCTCGTCGTAGCCGTGGTAGAGCAGCGGCAGCTCGACGCCGGCCTCGCGGATCATCGCCGCCATCGCGCGGGCGTGCGCCACGGCGACGTCGGCATCCTCGTCCTCGGGCTCGATGAGGATGCGCACGTTCTCGTGCAGCGAGTCGGCTGCGAGCAGCGCGGGCACGTCGGCGAGCGACCACACGGCGCTCTCGAGCACCATCCCGCGGTCGAGCACCAGACGGGCTGCCTCGGCCGCGCCCTCCTCGCAGAACGCGACCGACGCGAACGACGGCAGCGCATCCTCGGGCCACGCCTCGACGAGCCGCATGCGCTCGAGGTGCCCCGAGCAGGTCCACAGGCCCGTGGTCGTGCCGACGACGAGGTCGGGGTCGAGGGCGCGCACGGCCTCCACGAGCGCGCGGACGTCGCCCGGCGCGATGGTCTGCCCGCCGTCGGCGGTGCGCGCGTGGGCGTGCACGACGTCGGCGCCCGCCGCGACGGCCTCGACGCTCGCGCGCGCGATCACCTCCGGCGTCACGGGCACGGGGGCGTGCTCGGCGGTGGTGCGTCCGCCGTTGACCGCGGCCTTGATGAGCATGTCAGCCCTCCTGCAGGGTTCGGATGGTGTCGGAGGCGCCGGTGAGGTCGCCGAGGCGGCGACCGGCGCGCAGCTCGTCGGCGAGCCCGGGCTCCTCGGCGTCGTCCTCGAGCACGGTCTCCACGAGTGCGGCGAGCACGGCGGCCGGTGCCATGAGCACGCCGTTGCGGTCGGCGAGCACGACGTCGCCCGAGCGCACGGTCACGCCGCCGACCGAGATCGGCACGTGCACGCCGCCGGCGTCGACGCCGAGCAGCTTCGTGGTGAGCAGCGACGAGCCGCGGCCGTACGTGGTGACGCCGAGCGCCTCGATCTCGTCGAGGTCGGTGCAGACGCCGTCGACGACGACGCCCGCAGCGCCGCGCACGGCGAGGGCGGTGGCGATCATCTCGCCGACGGGCGCGTGGCGCACGTCGCCGCCCGTGTCGATCACGAGCACGTCGCCCGCCTCGACGTCGCTCACGGCGTGGTGCAGCATCGTCGAGTCCTGCGCCGTGAGCCGCACGGTGACGGCGCGGCCCACGATGGCGCCGGAGCCCGTGAGGCGGCGGATGCCCGAGTCGAGGAAGCCCTCCTCGATGTAGTGGCCGAACGTCGCGAACGACGTCGCACGGAGCCGGGCCACGAGCTCCGGGTCGAGGGCCGCGGGCGCGGCTCCGATCACGATGGTCATGCGTGCACCTCTCCGACGCGCACGTCGATCTCGAGTCGGCGGTTGGCGAGCACGGGGAGGATCTCCCGCACCCTGGCGGTCTCGTCGAGCCGCACGGTCGCGTGGGCGACGCCGAGCCTCGCCGGGCCGAGCGTCGCGACGGCGACGCCCATCGGGTCGACGATCATGCTCTCGCCGATGCAGTCGGGCGACGTCGAGCCGGATGCGACGACCCAGCACGTCGACTCGATCGCACGAGCGCGCAGCAGCGTCGTCCAGTGGTCCTCCTTGCGAGCGCCGGCGACCCAGGCGGCCGAGATGCTCAGCACGTCGGCGCCGCGTGCGACGAGGTCGCGGGCGAGCTCGGGGAAGCGCAGGTCGTAGCAGTTGAGCAGGCCCACGGCGACGCCGTCGACGAGCACGATCGGCGGCAGCGCGTCGCCGGGCACGACGTAGTCGGACTCCCGGTAGGCGAACGCGTCGTACAGGTGCAGCTTGCGGTAGGCGGCGCGCTGCACGCCGCGGTCGTCGATCATGACGAGCGTGTTGTACGGACGGCCAGCGCCGTGCGGCTCGTAGCCGCCGGCGACGATCCACACGTCGAGTCGCCGAGCGAGCTCCGACAGCAGCTCGAGGCCCGCGGGCCACGATGCCTCGACGGCGGCTGCGAGCCCGTCGCCCAGCCCGTCGGCCAGCAGCAGCGCCTCCTCGGGGAGCACGACCAGGCGCGCGCCGCCCGCCGCCGCGGCCTCGACCTGCGTCGCGATCGTCGCGCGGTTCTCGGCGGGGTCGTTCGTCGGCGGGAGCTGCACGACGGCGATGGCGAGCGTGGGGTTCACGCGGCGACCTCCTGGGTCTGGGCTGCGGATGCCGCGACCTCGGCGGGCAGCACCCGCGCGTCGGCCGGCGACCAGTCGATGCGCACCTCGGCGCCGTCCTCGAGCCCGCGGAGCAGGTCGGCCCCCACGGACGCGGGGACCTGCACCTGCACGGGCGCCACGGCGGCGCCGACGACGACCTTCGCGAGCCAGTGGTCGCCGAGGAACGCGTGCTCCACGACGCGGCCCGGGATGCCCTGAGCCGCGTCGGCGGGCAGCAGGCGGATGCGCTCGGGCCGCACGGCCACGACCACGGCGCCGTCGGTGTCGGGCGACGCGGGCACGACGCCCACGCCCTCCACGCGCGCCACGCCATCCGCGGCCGAGGCATCCAGCAGGTTGCACGTGCCGATGAACGACGCGACGAAGCGGTTCGCGGGCTCGTCGTAGATCTCGGTGGGGGAGCCGACCTGCAGCACGCGGCCGCGGCTCATCACCGCGATGCGATCCGACATCGTCAGCGCCTCCTCCTGGTCGTGCGTGACGTAGATGAAGGTGATGCCGAGCTCGCGCTGCATGCGCTTGAGCTCGAACTGCATGTCCTTGCGCAGACGCTGGTCGAGCGCGCCGAGCGGCTCGTCGAGCAGCACGACCTTCGGTCGGCCGACGACGGCGCGGGCGAGGGCCACGCGCTGCCGCTGGCCGCCCGAGAGCTCCTGCGGCTTGCGGCCGCGGAACTCGCCGAGCTGCACGAGGTCGAGGGCGGCGGCGACGCGGTCGCGCAGCTCCGCCCTCGGCACCCGCAGCGTGCGCAGCTCGAACGCGACGTTGTCTTCGACGCTCAGGTGCGGGAACAGCGCGTACGACTGGAACAGCATGTTGAGGTCCCGCTTGCGGGTCGGGACGCCCACGACGTCCCGACCGTCGAGCGAGATGGTCCCCGCCGTCGGCGACTCGAAGCCGGCGATCATGCGCATGATCGTCGTCTTGCCGCATCCCGACGGGCCGAGGATCGAGAAGAACTCGCCATCGGCGACGTCGAGGTCGGTCGGCTCGACCGCGACGCTCGCGCCGAAGCGCTTCGTCACGCCCCGGAGGGCGACGGCGGGGACGGTGCTCACGAGGCCCGGACCCGGGTCCAGCCGTCCTGGAAGTACGCGAGCGCGGAGCCCGGGTCGACCAGGAACTCGGCGTTCGTCAGATCCTCCTGCGGCACGAAGATGGCCGGGTTCGTCACGAGCGACTGGTCCTGCACCTCGGCGAGGGCGGCCTCGTTCGTCGTGGCGAGGTTCGCCTCGTCGGTGAGCATCGCGGCGATCTCGGGACGCAGCGTGAACGACAGCCACTGGTAGGCGGCGTCCTCGTTCTGCGTGCCCTCGACGATCGAGAACGAGTCGGTCCACAGCGTGCCGCCCTCCTCGGGCTGCACGAAGTGCACGTCGGGGTTCGCGGCGGTCGCCTGCGCGGCCGACGAGCCCGAGTACGCCTGCGCGATGCACGCGTCGCCGGCGCCGACGAGGTCGGCGGCGTTCGTCGAGTTGTAGCCCGCGAGCAGCGGCTTCTGGTCGAGCAGCGCCTGCGTGCCCTCCTCGATCTCCGCCTCGTCGGTGGAGAGGATCGAGAGGCCGCTCACCTGCATGCCGGCGATGTACGCGCTCAGCATGTTGTCGAGCATGTAGACCTTGCCCGCGAACTCGGGGTCCCACAGGTCCGCCCACGACGTGATCTCGCGGCCCGTGCACGCCTCGTTGTAGAGGATGCCCGTCGTGCCCCACGCGAAGGGCACGGAGTACTGGTTGCCGGGATCGAACGACGGGTCGACGAACGTGTCGGCCAGGTTGTCGAGGCCCTCGATGCGGTCGTGGTCCAGCTCGGCGACGAGCCCGCGCTGCACGAGCAGCTGCACGGCGTACTGGCTGGGCTGCACGACGTCGTAGCCCGACTGGCCCGAGTCGAGCTGGGCGATCATGGTCTCGTTCGAGTCGAAGCTGTCGAACGTCACCTCGATGCCGGTCTCCTCCTCGAACGCGGCGATGACGCCGTCGGGCACCTCGCCCGACCAGCCGTAGATGCTGAGGGTGGTGTCGGCGTCCTCGCCGCTGCCGCCTGCGGAGCAGCCGGTGGCGAGGAGCACGACCGCCGCGGTGGCCGCGACGATGGATGCGGAGCGTTGCACGGGAGTGCCTCTCTCTCGAGTGGATGGTGGTGCTGGGTTCACTACGGCGGGTGCGGTGACGATGTGCTGGCTGGTGTCGGGACGGTGCTGGTTGCGGTGCGGTGCGGTGGGACCGGGGGAGCGGTCGCGGGGTGCTCCTACGGCGCCGAGCCGGCCAGGATGCGACGCATCTGGCCGACGCCGACGACGAGGATCACGACGAGCGTCAGCACGACCATGAGGCTGCCGAGCGCGTTGAGCTCGGGCGTCAGGCCGGTGCGGACGGAGGAGTAGATGCGGATCGGCAGCGTCGTGGTGCCGACGCCTGCCGTGAACGTCGAGATGACGATGTTCGAGAACGACGTCGTGAACGACAGCAGGAACGCCGCGAGCAGCGCGGGCCGCAGGATCGGCAGCGTGACGCGCCAGAACGTGCCGAGCACGCCGGCGCCGAGGTCGGCGGCCGCCTCGTGCACGCTCGGGTCGAGCGAGCGCATCGCGCCGAGCAGCACGAAGGTCGCCATGGGCAGCGCGATGACGATGTGCCCGAGCACGAGCGTCAGCAGGCCGTTCTGCATGCCGACGGTCGAGAACGTGCGCAGCAGCGCGACGCCGATGACGATCTCGGGGATCACGAGCGGGATGGCGACGGCTGCGAGCAGCACGCCCTTGCCGCGGATGGGGAAGCGGTGCAGCGCGTACGCCGATAGGAAGCCGATCACCGTGGCGATGAACCCGGCGACGAGGCCGAGCAGCAGGCTCGTGCGCAGCGTCGCGAGCAGCGGCTCGTCCTGGAACAGCTCCGCGTACCAGTCGAGCGTCAGCCCATCCCAGCGGTAGCTCACGGGCGACGCGTTGAACGAGTACGCGATGACGGCGACGATGGGCACGTACAGGAACGCGATCATGACGATCGCGGCGGCGCCGATGACCTTCCTCACGACGTCCTCCTCGAGGCGGCGATGCGCGTCGCGATCGCGGCGACCGCGACCGACGCGAGCATGAGCACCAGCACGACCATCGCCATGGCCGAGCCGAGCGCCTGGTTCCGGAACTCGGTGAACAGCGTCACGATGAGGTTGCCGACGAGCGGGTCGAGCCCGCCGCCCAGCAGCACGGGGATCACGAAGACGCCGAGCGTCGGCACGAACGTGAGCATGAAGGCCGCCGCGATGCCGGGGGCGGAGAGCGGCAGCATCACGCGCCGCTGGGTCTGCCACCACGAGCATCCGAGGTCCGTGGCCGCCTCGGGCAGCGACGGGTCGATGCCGCGCAGCGCCGCGTAGATGGGGAAGACGGCGACGGGCAGGAACGCGTACAGCAGCGACAGGACGACCGCGCCCTGCGAGGGCACGAACGAGTCGGCGTCGATGCCGACCGCCCGCAGCGCCGTCACGACGATGCCGCCCGAGCCGAGGATGTTGATCCATGCGAAGGTGCGCACGAGGAAGTCGGTCCAGAACGGGATGATCACGAGCAGCAGGAGCAGCGGCTGGCGCTCGGCCTTCGCGCCGGCGATCCACGTCGCCACGACGTAGCCGACGACGAGGCACACGACGGCGTTGGCGGCGGCCATGCCGAGCGAGTAGCCGATGGTCTTGAGGTAGACGGGGTCGAGCAGCGTGGCGTAGTTGTCGAGCGTGAAGCCGCCGAGCGTGCCGCCGAGCGGGTCGGGGATGGCGAAGGACTCTCGGGCGACGATGATCGTCGGCACCACGACGAGCAGCACGATCACGGCAACCGCTGGCGCGACGAGCAGGTAGCCCTGCCACGTCGTGCTGCGCGGGGCGCTCCGCGTCTCGACCTTGCTCATCGCACCTCCTGTGCCTTGGACTCATCGTGAACCCGGCAGCGTGCGCGCGGCGACACGAAAGCGGTCGCGGTCGCGTTACGTTCATGCGCATTTCGCAGCGGCACCGGTGGCGGGCATCCGACTGCGGGGTCGACGCGCGGTCGTCGCTGGCGGGTCGGCGGGCGCGGATGCGACCGCGGGGTCGCGGTCGGGTCCGTCGCCTGGTGACCCGGGGCTGGTGCGTCCCTCACAGATGATCGACATCCACACCTCACGTTCCGCAGGGCTCGTGCGTCAGCCAAGGTGTGAGAGGAAGTGGAGCCATGACCGACACCAAGCACGCCATCGTCGACACCCCCGTCGGCGCCGTCACGATCGTGGGCGGCGCTGCCGGCATCCAGGGCCTGTACTACGCCGAGCATCGACCCGCGCCCGACGAGACGCGCTTCGGCGACCGCGACGACGCGGCCCTCGCCGACGCCGCGGAGCAGCTGCGCGCGTACTTCGCGGGCGAGCGCACGACCTTCGACCTCGCGCTCGACCCCGTGGGCACGCCCTTCCAGCTGCGCGTGTGGGAGGCCCTGCGCGAGATCCCGTACGGCGAGACGCGCACGTACGGATGGATCGCCGCGTCGATCGGGCAGCCGACGGCCGTGCGCGCCGTCGGGCTCGCGAACTCGCGGAACCCCATCTCGATCGTCGTGCCGTGCCACCGCGTCGTGGGCTCCTCGGGCAAGCTCACCGGCTACGCCGGCGGGCTCGTGTGCAAGCGCACGCTGCTCGACCTCGAGTCGGGCGCGCTGCTCGACCTGGTCGCGCGAGAATCCCTTGCGTGACGCTTCCTCCCTTCGACCGCGTCGTGCAGCAGCACGGGCCGACGGTGTACCGCGTCGTGCGGGCGGTCGTGGGCCCGTCGGATGCCGACGACGCATGGAGCGACGCGTTCCTTGCGGCGCTCGAGGCGTATCCGAGGCTCGACGCCGAGGCGAACGTCGCCGGCTGGCTCGTGACGATCGCGCATCGCAAGGCGATCGACGTGCTCCGGCGGTCGTCGCGATCGCTGTCGATGGCGGAGGTGCCCGACCGGGCGGCGCCGCACCGCGACCCCGACCTCGACCTGCGACGGGCGCTCGCGGCGCTGCCCGATCGGCAGCGGTCGTGCGTCGTGCTGCATCATCTCGGCGGGCTGCCGTTCGACGAGGTCGCGGCCTCGCTGGGGGTCTCGTCGACCGCGGCGCGCAAGGCGTCGTCGGATGGCGTCCGCAGGCTGCGCGCGCTGCTGGAGGCGGGCGATGAGTGATCTCTTCTCGTCGGTGCCCGCTGGCGATGCCGAGGCGCTCGCGACCCTGCTCGCCGCGCGGGCGACGGATGCGGGGCTCGTCGACGTGCGGCTGCGCACCATCGACACCCGCGTGGGCACGCTGCTGCTCGCTGCGACGCCCGTCGGCCTCGTCTCGGTGACGTTCGACGGCGCCGACCCCGACGCCACGATCGAGCGGCTCGCCGACCGGCTCGGCTCGCGCGTGCTGCGCGACGTGCGCGGCCTCGACGACGTCGCGCACGGCGTCGAGGCGCTCGCCGACGGTCGCACGCGCACGTTCGACGGCGACCTGGACCTCGCGCTCGCGAGCGGCTTCCGCGGCGAGGTCGTGCGCGCGCTCCGCGAGATCCCGTACGGCGAGACGCGCTCGTACGGCGACGTCGCGCGCGCCGTCGGCTCGCCGGGAGCCGTGCGCGCCGTCGGCACGGCGTGCCGGCTCAACCCGCTGCCCATCGTCATCCCGTGCCACCGGGTCGTGCGCAGCGACGGCTCGCTGGGGCAGTACGCGGGCGGCGAGGCTGCGAAGCGCGTGCTGCTGTCGACCGAGGGCGCGATCGAGGGCTGAGCCCGCGTCCCTCGGCGTCGGCGGCGTCGACTACCGTCGCTGTGTGCCTGCAGCGACCGATCCCGCCTCCGACGTCACCGACCTGCGTCTCGCGCGCACCGCGACGATCGCGACCGTCGACCGCGACGGCTTCGTCGAGTCGCGGCACGAGGGCATCGCAGCGATGGTCGCGCCCGACGGCTCGGTGCTCGCGACGGCGGGCGACGTCGATGCGCCCTTCCTCGCACGCTCGGCCCTCAAGCCGCTGTTCGCGGCGACGATCGCCGAGCGCGTGGGCCTCGCGGGTGCCGAGCTCGCGCTCGCCTCCGGCAGCATCGTCGGCCGCGCCGAGCAGGTCGAGGTCGCCACGGCGATGGCGGCTCGCCTCGGCGTCGAGCCCGCGACGCTGCGCTGCCCGCCGCGCAGGACCCGGTGGATGTCCGAGCATTCGCGCCTCGGTGCGATCTGCGTGGGCAAGCACGTCGCGGTCGCGGCTGCAGCGGCGCTCGCGTCCGACGCCGGCGATCTCGCGTACACCGATCCGGCGCACCCCATCCAGGTCGAGCTGCGCGCAGCGATCGAGCGCCGCACGGGCGTCGCATCGAGCGCGACGGCGACCGACGGGTGCTCGGCCCCCGTCTACGCGTCGTCGGTGCTCGGCATGGCGCGTGCCGTGCGCGGCCTCGCCGGCACGACCGGCGACGCCGTGCTCGGTGCGGTCGGCGCGGCGATGCGCGAGCATGCGTGGCTCGTCGAGGGGCCGGGCACGCCCGACACCGTGCTCATGGAGCGCCTCGGCGTCACGGCGAAGTTCGGCGCGGAGGGCACGGCGGTCGTCGTCGCGCCCGACGGCACCGCTGCGGTCGTGAAGGTCGCCGACGGCTCGCGCCGCCCCGGTGCGCCCGTCGCGCTCGCGCTCCTCGAGCAGGCGGGTGCCATCCCCTCGGGCTCGCTGGCGTCGGTCGCCGCCGAGCTCGGCATCCTGCAGCACGGCGGCAGCGCCGTCGTCGGCGCCCTCCGCCCGATCCTCTGACCCGGGGAGCCGAGGTCCTCGGCGGCTCGTGACGTCGACGGCGGCCGACGACCTGGCATCCTCGCGGCTAGAGGCGGAGACGGCAGGACTCGGCGAATGCCGCGAAGCCCTCCTCGGCGACCCGGCGCAGCGTCGCGTCGCCGCGGTAGGCCTCGACGAGGCCCGCGACGTCGCCCCCGGGCAGCTCGTCGCCCAGCGGCGGCTCGGCCTCGGTGCTCCACCGTCGCAGCACCTCGTCGTCGACCTCGAGGTGGAACTGCAGGCCGAGCGCCGAGCCGTGGCGGAAGGCCTGCACGGGCACGAGGTCGTTCGTGGCGACGAGCGTCGCGCCGGTGGGCAGGCCCACGACGTCGGAGTGCCACTGCATGGGGCGCAGCTCGCCCGTGAAGCCACCGAGCCACGGGTCGGCTGCGACGACGTCGACCGGCAGCAGGCCCGTCTCGTCGACGGCCCCCGCACGATGCTCGGCCCCGAGCGCGACGCCCAGGATCTGGTGGCCGAGGCACAGCCCCAGCACGGGCACCTCGGCCTCGACGGCGCGGCGCACGAGGTCGGTCGTGAGGCCGACCGAGGGATGCGCGTCCACGTCGACGGCGCTCATCTGCCCGCCGAGCACGACGATGCCGGCGATGGCGTCGAGCTCCGGCAGGCGATCGGGGAAGGCGACCGCCTGCGACGGGAGATGCGCCGTGAGGCGTGCGGCGTGACCGCCGGTCTCGTAGGCGAGGTGGTGGACGAGGAGCACGGATCGCTGCACGCTGCGATCGTCGCATGTCGCGCGGGCCCGGTCCGCCATGCCGTGCCGGTCGTCGTCGCCGTCCGCCGCGCGGTCGATCGTTCGGCGCTCGAACGATCCTGAGCGTTCCTCGATTTCTCAGGGAGCGAGGTCTACCCTGGTTCGATGCACATCGCTCCGGAGGTCCGGGAGGCGCTCGCCACGGGCGCTCCGATCGTCGCGCTCGAGTCGACCATCATCAGCCACGGACTGCCCAGGCCGCGCAACCTCGAGGCGGCTCGCGAGTTCGAGCAGATCGTGCGCGACGCCGGCGCGGTGCCCGCCACGATCGCCGTCGTCGACGGCATCCGCCGCGTCGGCCTCGACGATGCCGCGCTCGAGCGCATCGCCGGCGAGGGCGTCGCCAAGGCGAGCGTGCGCGACCTCCCGATCCTCGGCGCACGCAAGGCCACGGGAGCCACGACCGTCGCAGGCACCGTCGCGATCGCCGCGCAGGCCGGCATCCGCGTCTTCGCCACCGGCGGCCTCGGCGGCGTCCATCACGGCGCCGCGTCGACGTTCGACGAGTCCGCCGACATCCCCACGCTCGCGACGCATCCCGTCGCCGTCGTCTGCGCAGGCGTGAAGTCGGTGCTCGACGTCGGCGCGACGCTCGAGCGCATGGAGTCGCTCTCGGTGCCCGTCGTCGGCTGGCGCACCGACCGCTTCCCGCGCTTCTGGCTCTCCGCGAGCGCGCACCAGCTCGACTGGCGCGTCGAGACGGTCGACGAGATCGCCGCGATCCTGCGCGAGCAGGACGCGACGCACGCGAACGCGGGCCTCGTCGTCGCCAACCCGCTGCCCGAGGACCGGCAGTGGGATCCGATCGAGCACGACGCCGTCGTCGCCCAGGCCAGCGCCGAGGCGGAGCGCGACCGCATCCACGGCAAGGCCGTGACCCCGTACCTGCTGCGCCGCATCGTCGAGCTCTCGCACGGCCGGAGCCTCGAGGTGAACCTCGACCTCGTGCGCTCGAACATCCGACTCGCCGCCGCGATCGCGACGGCCTACGCAGCGTCGTGATGCGCGCGCTCGCCTTCGGCGACGTCATCGACGACGTGCTCGTGTTCCCCGACGGGCGCATCCGGGCCGACACCGACACCGACGCGCAGATCGTGCGCCGTCCCGGCGGCAGCGCTGCGAACACCGCGGCGTGGATGGCGACCACCGGCGTGCAGACGACGTTCGTCGGCCGCGTCGGCGCGTTCGACGTCGCGCGACACACCGCGCTGCTGTCGGAGGTCGGCGTCGATGCGCGCATCGACGGCGACCCCGACCACGAGACCGGCACGATCGTCGTGCTCGTCGACCGCGACGAGCGCACGATGCTCACCGATCGCGGCGCCAACGCCTTCGTCGACCCCGACGACATCGGCGACGCGTTGCTCGGCGCCGTCGACGTCGTGCACGTGACGGGCTACTCGCTGCTGTCCGGCCACGCGAGCGCCGTCGGCCGGCTCGTGGATCGCGCGCACGAGCTCGGCACGAAGGTGTCGTGCACGATCGGCTCGGCGGGCTCCATCTCCGACCTCGGCGTCGACGTGGCGCTCGATGCGCTGCACGGCGCCGACATCCTCGTGGCGAACCTCGACGAGGGGGCCATGATCACGGGCAAGCAGGGCGCCGCTGCGATCGGCGCCGCCCTCGCCGACCTCGCGCCCGTCGTCGCGCTGACGCTCGGTCACACGGGCGTCGTCGTGATCGACCACGGCGCGCGCCAGTTCGTGCCGTCGATCCCCGCGCAGCTCGTCGACCCGACGGGTGCGGGGGATGCGTTCACGGCCACGTTCGTCGCGCACGTCGTCGGCGGCATGGATCCCGTGACCGCGGCACGGCGCGGGGTCGAGATGGCTGCGGTGGCCGTCTCGGTGCGGGGCGCGCGCCCGGCGCCGCCTGCGCACGCCGCCGCGGCCTGACGCTCGCGCTCGGCGCTGCTCAGCGCAGGTCGAGCCGCATGACCACGCGCGGGAACCCGTCGAGCCGGGACGTCGTGTCGGCGGCCTTCGCGAACCCCGCCGCCTCGAAGAGCGCACGCGTGCCCACGTACGCCATCGTGAGGTCGACCTGCTCGCCGTCGTTGTCGACGGGGTAGCCCTCGATCGCCGGTGCGCCCGCCTCGCGAGCGATGCGCACGGCGCCCGCGAGCATCTGGTGCGCGATGCCCTCGCCGCGGTGCCCGGGGCGCACGCGGATGCACCACACGCTCCACGCGTCGAGGTCGTCGACGTGCGGGATGCGTCGACTCGTCGCGAACGACGTCTGCGCGCGCGGCGCGAGACCCGCCCATCCCACGACCTCGCCGTCGTCGTAGCCGAGCGCGCCGATGGGCTCGCCGGCGCGCAGCAGCGCCTGCACCTTGCGGCCTCGGGCCGTGCGCGTGAGCGCCTGGTTCTCCTTCGGGCTCACCCGGTACGACAGGCACCAGCACACGTTGCCGTTCGGATCCCGCTTGGGCCCGACCATCGTCCGCACGTCCTGGTAGTCGGTCGCCGGCAGCACCTCGATCGCCATGCCGTCACGCTGCCACGCACCACCCACGCGGGGCAGGGGCTGGACGCGCGCCGCCGGTCGTTCCCGTTGCGATGCGCAGGAGGCTCCGGATGGATGAGGCGGGTCAGGCGAGGGCCACGAACGACGCGACCGCCGACGACAGCAGGCCCACGATCGTCGTGAACCACTGGATGGCGGCGAGGCGCGCATCCCGGTGGTCGACGGCCTGCGGATGCGCGCCGCGCAGCCGGCGCGCATTCGCCAGGTGCGTGCGCACGGGCGGGCGCACGCGACCGGCGAGGGTGCCGAGCACGGCCACGAGGTCGGCGCCGCGATAGCGGGCGCCGTCGAGCAGCGCGAGCTGACCGCCGTCCGCGGCGATGAGCGCGAGGTCGACGCGGCGCTCGGCGGCATGGTCGCGCCACGCGACGGGCAGCACCTCGTGCACGTCGACGACGTCGAACGCGGGCCAGCCGGCCACGCGCACGCCCCCGTCGACGACCGTCACGTCGCCGCGGGCGGCGCGCACGGCGGCGAGCGCGACCACGATCACGAGCCCGATCGCCGCGGGTGCGATGGTCCACAGCGTCACGAGCGCCGACTCCACGTGCACGCCCGCGAGGTCGAGCACGATCGGCATGCCGACGAGCACCGTCGGCAGCGCCGACCGCAGCAGCACCGGTCGGCGGGCAGCGCGCGCCGAAGCCGCATGCGTCGCGTCGTGCCGCGACCTGCCCACCTCGGGCAGCACGTCGGCCAGCCGGAGGCGCGCCCGCACCGGCCCGGCCTCGGGCGTCGACGTGCCGGTCGCAGCCATGCCGCCACGCTACTGCGCAGGGGTCGTGTCGGGGGAGGGGTTCGCGGAGGGCCAGGATGGATGCATGCCATCCGAGTCCCGTCCCGCACCGAGCGTCGTCGTGGCCGCCGACGGCACGCGACTCGCGGTCCACGAGCTCGGCGATCCGGCGGGCGCGCCCGTGCTGATGGTGCACGGCTTCTCGTCGAGCACGCAGCGCAACTGGCTCGATGCCGGCTGGGATCGGCCGCTGGCGGAGGCGGGCCTGCGCGGCATCGCGTTCGACCTGCGAGGTCACGGCAGCAGCGACCGGCCCGGCCCTGGCCACTACGACGTCTCGCGCTTCCTCGGCGACGTGGATGCCGTGCTCGCCGCGACGGGCCTGGCGGGAGGGCGTCCCGGGTACCTCGGCTACTCGATGGGCTCGCGACTCGGTTGGCGCTACGCGGCGGTGCATCCCGACGCGTTCTCGGCGCTCGCGCTCGGCGGCCTCCCCTCCGGCGATCCGTTCCGCGGCCTCGACGGCGACCTCGCCAGGCGAGCGCTCGCCGGCGAGGCGGAGCCGACCGGCGCCGCGGCGTTCGTCGTGCGGCTCGCGACCGCGCTGCCCGAGAACGATCCGTCGGCGCTCGTCGCGCTCGCGACGGAGGTGGCCCGCACGCCCTTCGCGCCCGCCGACCATGCGCCCGACGTGCCGACGCTGCTCATGACGGGCGACCGCGACGACCATGCGCCCGACACGGCATCCCTGGTCGATGCGCTCGCAGACGGAGCCTTCGCGCCGATCCCCGGTCGCAACCACCTCAACGCCGTCACGTCGCGGCACTTCAAGGAGCAGGCGCTCGCCTTCCTCGCCGCGCGCACCAGGCCTTGAGTCATGCTCGGTTCCGTGCGAGCGTGAGCGGGTGAGCCTCCCTCCCGGCGCCATCCAACGCGAATGGACGGCGCTCGTCGAGTCCGCTCGCGTCGACGAGTACCTGACGCACATGCGCGACGCCTACTACGACCGCTACGTCGCGGTCGACGGCAATCTGCGCACCGACATCCATCACCGCGAGCTGGGTGATGCGCGCAGCGAGGTGCGCGTGCTCTCGCTCTGGCGCGACGAGGCTGCGATCCGCGCCGTCGTGGGCGACGACCTGCACCGCCCCCTCACCTACCCCGACGACGACGAGTACCTGCTCGAGCCCGCCCGGCCCGTGCGGCACTGGTCGATGCGGGTGGCGCAGGGCTCCGGCCGCGTGTCGTCCGATGCCGTCGTCCGCGAGGCGATCGCCGTCGTCGAGACGGTGCGCGTCGACGAGTTCGTCGTGCACATGCGGGCGACGAGGCACGACGACTACAGCCAGGCGCCGGGCGTGCTGCGGTCGAGCATCGCGACGCGTGCGCTCGAGGATGGGCGCAGCGAGATCCGGGTGGCGTCGATCTGGGACGACGAGGCGTCGATCCGGCGGCTCGTGGGCGACGACCTGTCGGTCGCGCTGTCGTATCCCGACGACGGCGACTACCTCCTCGAGATGCCGCGACGCGTGCTGCACTGGCGCGTGCGCTGACCCGGGCGGCGATGTTCCACTAGCGGGAATATCGCACCGTCGGTACTGTGCAGGCATGGCCCAGCGCATGACCGAGTCGACCTTCTGGATCCTCGCCTCCCTCGCGGAGGGGCGCAGGCACGGCTACGCGATCCTGCGCGACGTCGAGCGCATGAGCGAGGGCGCCGTCGCGCTGCGCGTCACGACGCTCTACGCCGCGCTCGAGCGCATCGTGCGCGAGGGCCTCGCGGCCGAGGACGGCGAGGAGGTCGTCGACGGTCGCGCGCGCCGCTACTACGTGCTCGCCGACGCCGGCATCGACGCGCTCGAGCTCGAGGCCGCCGCGCTCGAGACGCGTGCGAAGGCGGCGCGCGGACGCCTCGCCGCCCGCGGCACGCGGACGGCGCGCGAGGCGCTCGCATGACGCTGCTCGAGGAGCGGATGCGCGCGCTGCTGCGCTGGTACCCGCGGTCGTGGCGCGATCGGCACGGCGAGGTCATGCTCGCGACGCTGCTCGACGACGCCGAGGCCCGCGGGCTCGACGAGCCGACGCGGACGGACGCGTGGTCGATCCGTGTCCACGGCGTCGCGGCGCACGCGACCGCGACGACCGCCGCGATCCTCGCCGCCCTCGCGCTCGCCGTGCTGGTCACGGTCGTCGCCCTTGCGTACGTCGACCCGTTCGCAGGCCCGACCGTGCCGATCCCACCGGGGTCCGAGGCGTTCGGGCCGATCTCGGTCGTGACGCTCGCGTCGACGGGCCTCGGACTCGGGGTCGGGCTGCCGCTCGTGGCGTGGAGCGTGCTCGCGCTCGTCGGGGCTCGACGTGCGGTCGCTGCGTCCGCGCTGCTCCTCTCGGCCGCGGCTCCCGTCGTCGTCGGCGTCCTCCTCGCTGCCGCGAGCATCGTGACGACGCTCTACCCGACCGTCACGGTCGAGGGCGACGGCTCATCGTCGGCATCCGGCCTCGTGCCGGCGTGGGTGCTCGTGCCGGCGATCCTGCTCGTCGCAGCGTGCGCGGTGCCGCTGCTCGGCGACGCGCTGCCCGCTGGCGTCGCCCCCTGGCTGCGATGGCCGCTCGCGTTCGTGCTCGCCTGCGTCACCGGGGCCGCGACCGTGGGGCTCGCGATGACGATGCTGCTGCCGCCCGTGGCGGTCGCGCTGCTGCTCGTCGCGTTCGCCGGGATGCGCGCGGACCGCGACGACGTCCGGACCGATGCGACGTGGTCGCCGCAGCTCGTCGGCACCCTCGGCGGCGTCGCGCTGTGCGTCGGCGTGCCGACGACGATCTTCAGCGTCGTCGCCAACCTCGGCATGGTGCCGGTCGACGGCAGCGCGATGCGGCTCGTGACGGCGCTCGCGACCGCGGGGTCCATCGCGATCGTCGTCGCCGGCGCGCACATGGTGCGCTCCGTCGTCGGCGCGTGGGCGTGGGCGCCTGCCGCAGCGCTGCTCGTCGCCATCCTCGGGGCCTGCGCAGCCATCGTGCTCGGCGAGGCGCGGCTCGCGTACGCCGCCGTCATCGTGGCATCGGCCGCGTGCGCAGGGGCAGCGCTCGCCGGCACGGCGCTGCTCGTGCTGCCGCGCGCGTCGTGGCGCCTGCCCGCGGCGCTCGCGACGGGCATCGTCGCCGCGCTGCTGCTGTCGCAGGCGTTCGCGTGGCTCGTGCCGGTGACGTGGATCGCGGGCGTGCCGCTGGTGGTCGCCGCGCTCGTGCGCGCACGCCGTGACGCGCGTGCGAGCCCCGAGCCCGCCTACGGCTGACAGACGGGGCAGCGGTACGCGACGCGCTCCATGGTCGGCGGGCCGAGGTGGCCGCGCTCGATCGTCGTGCCGCAGCGGCGGCACGCCTCGTGCTCGCGGCCGTAGACCCAGTACCGGTCGCGGCGCAGCGATCCGGTGAAGGTGCGTTCGACGCGGTCGCGGTTCGCGCCGATGATGCGCCGGGCGAGCGCGACCATGCCGGGCAGGTCGTCGACCTCGCCCACGGGCCGCCACGGCGAGACGCCGCGCAGGAAGCACAGCTCGGCGCGGTAGATGGTGCCGAGGCCGGCGAGGTTGCGCTGGTCGAGCAGCGCGACGCCGATCTCGCGCTCGGGATCGCGCGCGAGGTTCGCGGCCGCGACCCGCGGATCCCAGTCGGGGCCGAGCAGGTCGGGGCCGAGATGGCCGACGACCGTGTCCTCGTCGGCCGTGCGCACGAGGTCGACGACGCCCAGCAGGTAGCCGACCGTCTGCCACTCGGCCGTGTCGAGCACCGCCCGCACGGTGTGGGCCGGGCGCTGCCACCGCGACCCCCGCTTGTAGCGGTGCCACGAGCCGTCCATCTTCAGATGCGTGTGCAGCGTCCACGCGTCGCCGCCTGGCTCGTCGATGCGGTGCAGGATGTGCTTGCCGCGCGCCACGACCTCCCGCACGGTCGACCCGGCCAGGTCGGCCGTCGCATGCTGCGGCACGCGCAGGTCGAACGTCGTGAGCGTCTGGCCCGCGAGCACCTCGTGCAGCGAGCGCGCCGTGCGCCAGACCGTGTCGCCCTCGGGCATCAGGCGCTCCGCATCCGCGAGTCGATCATCCGAGCCGCAGCCCCTTCGGCGTGAGGGCGAAGCCCGCCTCGCGCAGCACGGGGTCGAGCGCCGAGCCCAGCACCGAGTCGCCGTCGACGCGATGCACCGCGAGGCGCCCGAGCGCGGGCGCGACCGAGGCGAGCGATGCGGCCGCCGCGGCCAGCCGCGCGGGCTCGTCGTCGAACGTCAGCAGCGTGCGGCCGCCACGCTCGACGAAGAGCGTGAGGGCACCGTCGACGATCGTCACGAGCGCGCCCGCCTTGCGGCCCGGCCGGTGCCCCTCCTCGCGCTGCGGCCACGGCAGGGCCGCGCCGTAGGGATTCGCAGGATCGGTGGCCGCGAACGTGCGGGCGACGAGCGGGGGCGCCTGGTCGGGGTCGACGCCGAACGCGCGCAGCCGGTCGACGGTCGCGGGCGTCGCGAACTGCGCGGCGCCGAGGCCCTGCACGAAGTAGCCGCGGCGCGTCTGCCCAGCCTCCTCGAGCTGCGTCAGCACGCGGTACGCCGCCGCGAACCCGCCGACGACCTGCTCGGACTGCACCGCGCCCCGCGTGACGATGCCGTGGCGCTCGAGCAGCTGCTCGGCGTTCGCGAGCCGCCGCACGGTCGCATCCGCCTCGGGGGCCGGCGTGAGGGTCCATCGGCCGCCGACCTCGGGCGCCGCGGCCTGCGACGTGCCGCGCGGGCGCATGCGACCGCGGTACGCGCGGGTGCGCACCGGTTGCCGCACGCGCCGCGAGGCCGAGCCGGTGCGGATGCGCAGTGCCCCGAGCGTGTCGTTCGTCACGTGGCCGCTCCACACCAGCTGCCACAGCGTGGCGGTGAGGTCGGCGTCGGGCACGTCGAGGCTCTGCTGCAGCTGTCGGAAGAACCAGCCGCCGCCGTTGGCGAGCGCGTCGAGCACCGCCTGGCCGGCGACGTCGGGCGCCTCCGACGGCGCGTCGATCGTGAGATGCGCGGTGTCGGCCAGGTGCAGCCGCACCCAGCCGTCGCTGCCCGCGATCGTGCCGTCGCCGCTCCACAGCACCTCGCCGGTGCTCGTGAGCTCGTCGAGCATCGCCGGCTGGTAGTCGCGCACGCGGCTCGGCAGCACGAGCGACTCCCAGGCGCTGGCCGGCACCGCGACGCCCGCGAGCTGCTCGACGACCTGCAGCACGCCGTCGACGCCGCGCAGCGACCGGTCGGCGTGCTGCCACACGGGCAGGAAGCGCGCGAGCTGCGCCGGCTCGACGGGCTCGACCTCCTTGCGCAGCGCCGCGAGCGACCGCGACCGCAGACGGGTCAGCACCTCGGCGTCGCACCAGTCGGTGCCCGTCGAGCCGGGCCGGAACTCGCCCTCGAGCACGCGCCGATCGCCCGAGAGCCTGCGCAGCGCGTCGTGCACGACCGCGACGCCGAGGCCGAGGGAGGCCGCCGCATCGCCGGGCTGGAACGGCCCGTGCGTGCGCGCGTACCTGCTCACGAGATCGCCGACGGCGTCCGGCACGGGCGCGAGGTACGCCTCTGGCAGGCCGACGGGCAGCGGCACGCCGAGCGCGTCGCGCAGGCGCGCGGCATCCTCGACGACCGCCCACCGCTCGGCGCCGGCGATCTGCAGGCGCATGACGCGCTGCTGGCGCCGCATGCCGTCGAGCGCGACGTCGAGGTCGACGTCGGCGATCGATGCGGGCTCGAGGCGCTCGCGCAGCGCCTCCGTGTCCATGGGGCCCAGCAGGCGCAGCAGGTCGACCGCGCCCTCGACGCCCTTGAGGCGTCGCTCGGGATGCGTGCGCTGCAGCTGCGCCTCGGTCGTCGCGATGACGTCGGGGTCGAGCAGCTCGCGCAGCTCGGCCCTGCCGAGCAGCTCGGCGAGCATCGTCGTGTCGAGCGAGAGGGCCGCGGCGCGGCGCTCGGCGAGCGGCGCGTCGCCCTCGTAGAGGAACGACGCGACGTAGCCGAACAGCAGCGACCGCGCGAAGGGCGACGCATCGGCCGTCTCCACCTCGAGCAGGCGGATGCGGCGGCTCGCGATCGACTCGGCGACCTCGCGCAGCGCCGGCACGTCGTAGACGTCCTGCAGCACCTCGCGCACGGTCTCGAGCACGATGGGGAACGCCGGGTAGCGGCGCGCGACCTCGAGCAGCTGCGCGCCGCGCTGCCGCTGCTGCCACAGCGGCGAGCGGCGGCCGGGATTGCGGCGCGGCAGCAGCAGCGCGCGGGCGGCGCATTCGCGGAACCGTGACGCGAAGAGCGCCGAGTCGCCGACGCGCTCGGTGATGACGTGCTCGAGCTCGTCGGGATCGAACACGAAGAGCTCCGCGCCCGGCGGGTCGGCGTCGGTGTCGGGCAGGCGCACGACGATGCCGTCGTCGGAGGCCATCGCGCCCCCGTCGAAGCCGTGCCGCTCGCGGATGCGCGCGGTGATCGCGAGCGCCCACGGCTGGTGCACGCGGTTGCCGTACGGCGAGTGCAGCACGACGCGCCAGTCGCCCAGCTCGTCGCGGAAGCGCTCGACGATCAAGGTGCGATCCGAGGGCAGCTGCCCCGTCGCCGCGCGCTGCTCGGCGAGGAAGGCCAGCAGGTTCTGCGCCGCGCGCGGGTCGAGCCCCGCGTCCGCGAGCCGCGTCTGCGCCTGCTCGGGCGACCACTGCCCGGCCTCGCGCAGGAAGGCGCCGATCGCGGCGCCGAGCTCCGCCGAGCGGCCCATGGCGTCGCCCGTCCAGAACGGCACGCGGCCCGGCTCGCCGAAGGCGGGCGTCACGACGACGCGGTCGTGCGTGATGTCCTGGATGCGCCAGCTCGTCGCGCCGAGCGCGAAGACGTCGCCCACGCGCGACTCGTAGACCATCTCCTCGTCGAGCTCGCCCACGCGACCGCCCCGTTCGGCGCCGGCGAGGAAGACGCCGAACATGCCGCGGTCGGGGATCGTGCCGCCGCTCGTCACCGCGAGCCGCTGCGCGCCCGGCCTGCCGGTGAGCGTGCCCGAGACGCGATCCCACACGATGCGCGGGCGCAGCTCGGCGAACTCGTCGGAGGGGTAGAGGCCCGAGACGAGGTCGAGCGTCGCCTCGTACGCCGAGCGCGGCAGCGACGCGAACGGCGCCGAGCGTCGCACGATCTCGAACCAGTCGTCGACGTCGACGGGGCCGAGCGCCGTGTGCGCCACGGTCTGCTGGGCGAGGATGTCGAGCGGGTTCTGCGGCACCGCGATCCGCTCGATCCTGCCCTCGCGCATCCGCTCGGTCGTGACGGTCGCGTGCACGAGGTCGGCGCGGTGCTTGGGGAAGAGCACGCCGCGCGACACCTCGCCGACCTGATGGCCGGCGCGGCCGACGCGCTGCAGGCCCGACGCGACCGACGGCGGCGACTCGACCTGGATCACGAGGTCGACGGCGCCCATGTCGATGCCGAGCTCGAGCGACGACGTCGCGACGACGCACCGCAGGTGCCCGCGCTTGAGGTCGTCCTCGATCTGCGCGCGCTGCTCCTTCGACACCGAGCCGTGGTGCGCGCGAGCGAGCACGGGCTCGGCGCCCGAGGTCTGCCCCGACTGGCCCATCATCTGCGCCGGGATGCGGTCGGGCGCGGGCGTCGCATCCACCTCGCCCGCCTCGACCTGCCGACCCACCCAGATCTCGTTGAGCCGCGACGTGAGGCGCTCGGCGAGGCGACGCGAGTTCGTGAACACGATCGTCGACCGCTGCTCGACGACGCGATCGACGATCGCCTCCTCGACGTGCGGCCAGATCGACTGCTGCTGCGGGCTCGTCTCGTCGGTGGAGGCGCTCGCCGCACCCTCGCGCGGAGGAGCGGAGCCCAGGTCGCTCATGTCGTCGACCGGCACCACGACCTGCAGCTCGACGCGGCCGCGAGACTCGGGCGCGACGATCGTGACGGGATGCGGTCCGCCGAGGAAGCGCGCGACGGCCTCGGGCGGGCGCACGGTCGCCGAGAGCCCGATGCGCTGCGCCGGTCGCTCGAGCATGGCGTCGAGTCGTTCGAGCGAGACGGCGAGGTGCGCGCCGCGCTTCGTGGACGCGACGGCGTGGATCTCGTCGACGATGATCGTCTCGACACCGGCGAGCGTCTCGCGGGCGGCGCTCGTGAGCATGAGGAAGAGCGACTCGGGCGTCGTGATGAGCACGTCGGGCGGCGTCTTGAGCAGCCTCCGTCGCTCGACGGGCGGGGTGTCGCCCGAGCGCACGCCCACCGTGATGTCGGGCGCCGGCAGGCCCAGCTCGACCGCGGTGCGGGCGATGCCCACGAGGGGGCTGCGCAGGTTGCGCTCGACGTCGACGCCGAGCGCCTTGAGGGGCGACAGGTAGAGCACGCGCGTGCGGCGCAGCGGATCCTCGGGCTTCGGCTCGCTCGCGAGCCGGTCGATGGCCGTGAGGAAGGCTGCGAGCGTCTTGCCCGAGCCGGTCGGTGCGATGACGAGCGCGCTGCCGCCGCCACGGGCCGCTGCCCACGCGCCCTCCTGCGCCGGCGTCGGCGCTGCGAACGCGCCCCGGAACCACGCCGCCGTCGCGGGGCCGAGTGCGTCGAGGGCGTCGGGCATCCACCCATCCAATCCCACGCCTCCGACACGGCGATCGGGGTTGCGCGGCGACCCGCCGCAGACATGCGCAAGGGCCGGTCGAGTTCACTCGACCGGCCCCAGTCCCTTGCACCAGAGTGGATCTCGGATCGCACCCTCCGCTGATGGCCACAGCACAACCATCAACGTGTGCCCCACGCTATAACGGATCGGTAACGAGCGGGGCATCAGGAGCCTGTGATTTCCCTGTGGCTCCTCGGCCGCTGCGGCGCGAGCCTGGACGTCGTGGGTGTGCAGCGGACGCGATGGACCGTCGCAGCGATGCTCGCCCCGGTCCGTCCGGGTGCGTCGTTCGCCCGCGCGGCCTGGCCCGCGCATGGGACGCGCGCGTCGTCCCCCACCCGCTCGGGCATGCCGTCCGCGGGTGGAGGATGCTCGCACGTCGTGTGCGGCATGCGCGCTCGCGGCGCCTGACGACCGAGGGCGGCTCCATGACGCAGACGACGAGCAGGATCGACGCCGAGGGCGCATCCGAGCGGGAGCGTGCGACGAGCGATCTGCCCGCGCCGCTGCGCCGACTCCGCGACTTCGGCAGGCCGCCGCGCGTCATGGGCATCGACGTCGCGCGCGGCGTCGCCGTGATCGGCATGATCGGCGCGCACGTCGGCATGACGGCGCCCTTCGAGTGGGAGCGCGTCGAGACGTGGACGGCGCTCGTGCACGGGCGCTCGTCGCTGCTGTTCGCGCTCGTCGCCGGCATCTCGATCGCGCTCCTGTCGGGCGGCATGCGCAGGCCCGAGGTCGCGGACCTGCCGCGCATCCGCCTGAGCCTCGTCGGCCGCGGCGCCGTCGTCTTCGCGATCGGCTGCGCGCTCGAGCTCGTCGGCACGGGGATCGCGGTCGTGCTCACGATCTACGGCGTGCTCTTCGTCGCGATCATCCCGTTCCTGCGCTGGCGCGTGCGGTCGCTGTGGATCGCCGCCGGGGCGTTCGCGCTGCTCGGTCCCGTGTCGCTCGCCGTCGTGCGCCTGCTGTCGCCCGACGTCTACGGCGAGGGCATCGCGCTCGTCTTCGGCCCGTATCCGGTCACGGCATGGATGCCACTGCTGCTCGCGGGCATGGCGATCGGTCGCACCGACCTGCTGCGGCTGCGCACCGGGGTCGCGCTGCTGCTCGGCGGCGCGGCGGTCACGACGGCCGGCTACGGCATCGGCACGCTGCTCGCCGCACCCGCCGAGGCGCTCACGGCACCCGGCGCCGACCCGTCGCCCATGCTCGAGCGGCTCGCGGCGCTCGGCGTCCCGCTCCATCCGCTGTGGGCGCTCATCGAGGTCGCGCCGCACTCGGGTGGCACGCTCGAGATCGTCGGATCGGGTGGGCTCGCCGCCGCGATCGTCGGGCTCTGCCTGCTGCTCGCGCGCCCGCTGCGATGGCTGCTGCTGCCGCTCGCGGCCCTCGGCAGCATGCCCCTCACCGCCTACTCGGCGCAGATCGTCGCGATCGCGGCGAGCGGCGGGCTCGCAGCGGCCGAGGCCAGGGAGGGCGCGATGTGGCCGCTGCTGACGGTCGTGCTGCTCGTCGCGACGACGGCGTGGATGCTGCTGCTCGGCCCGGGACCGCTCGAGCGGCTCACGCGCCGCGCCTCCGCATGGATGGCGGGGGAGGCGGGCGTGCGTCGCACGTGACGGCCTCGCGCTGGGCGGCGCTGCCTAGAAGCGGTCGGGCGAGGCGGCGTGCGGAGCGAGCACCGTGACGTCGGCGTGACGATCGAACCGGTAGCCGGCGCCGCGCACCGTGCGCACGATGTCGGCCCAGTCGCCGAGCTTCGAGCGCAGGCGACGCACGTGCACGTCGATCGTGCGCTCGTTGGGGCGCGCCTCGTCGTCGGAGTCGGGCCACAGCGCGTCGATGATCTCGGTGCGCTCGACCGTGCGGCCCTCGCGGAGCACGATGAACTGCAGCAGCTCGAACTCCTTGTAGGTGAGCGGCGCCACGTCGTCGCCGATCGCGACGCGCTTGCGCGACAGGTCGATCGTGACGTCGAGCGCGGGCTCCTCGACGGGCGTCTCGGCCTTGCGCAACGACGGGTCCTGCAGCGCGCGGCGCACGACGTCGACGTCGCGACCGCCGGCACCCGCCGGGGCGAGGGCGACGGCGGCGTGCGTCTGCGCCGAGGGCGACAGGCGTGCCGTGAGGCGCTTCAGCTCGGTGACGAGCTCGGCGAGCTCGATGCCGTCGGCCTCCGACGCGCCCTCGCCGAGGCCGACGTAGAGCACGAAGCCTCGTGCCTCGGTACCTGCCGGCACGGCGCGGACGGGGGAGCGGCGCTCGGCCTCGGGAGCGGCGGGCTGCGGGGCGAGCGCGAGGTTGCCGTCGGTGACGAGGGTGGACTGCTTGGACTGGATGTGGGTGATGGCGATGGACATCGCGATGCCTTCCGGCTGGGCGTGCGACCGGCGTCGGTCTCGCACGCAGGGTGTCGAGGTGCTTCGGTACCCGAGCGGTGCTCGGGGAGCGGCTCCGTGGGAGCGCTCAGCGCTGGCGCAGCTCAGTGCTGTCGCGAGCGGGCGATGGTGCGGGGCGGAACGAGCCTCACGCACACATTCGACACATGGCGACGGCCGGCATCATCATGCCGGCATCTCCTCGGGCCACACGCGTGGTCGAGAGGAAGGGGGTCGTCGTCATGCGCACGATCCTTGCATCCCGCGCGCGAATCCGTCAACACGGGCGTGCCCCACGCATGACGAAGTGTGACGTCATCGGACGTCGCCGGGCGTTGCCGGACGTCGCCGGGCGTCATCCCGTTGCGAGGTGGGGTTCTCGTCGCGAGGTGCGTCTCTCGTGTCGAGGTGCGCCTACGACCGCACCTCGACACGAGAACCGCACCTTGGAGCCACGAAGCGCACCTCGCAACGGGGTCGCGCGAGGGGAGAAGGGGAGGAGCGGCTCGGGTCAGTCGACCGTGCCGTAGAGGCGGTCGCCCGCGTCGCCGAGCCCGGGCACGATGTAGCCCTGCTCGTTGAGGCGCTCGTCGAGGGCGCCGAGCACGAGCGTGACGTCGTGGCCCTCGACCTCGCGCTCGACCTTCGCGATGCCCTCGGGCGCGCCGAGGATGCAGATGGCCGTGACGTCGACGGCGCCGCGGTCGAAGAGGAACTGGATCGCCGCCGCGAGCGAGCCGCCCGTCGCGAGCATCGGGTCGAGCACGAAGCACTGACGGTCGGAGAGGTCGTCGGGCAGACGCTCGGCGTACGTGTACGGCTGCAGCGTCTCCTCGTTGCGCGCCATGCCGAGGAAGCCGACCTCGGCGGTCGGCAGCAGCTGCATGAGGCCGTCGAGCATGCCGAGGCCGGCGCGCAGGATGGGCACGACGAGCGGGCGCGGCTCGGCGATCGCGACGCCGGTCGTCGTCGTGACGGGCGTCTCGATCTGCTTGTCGACCACGCGCACGTTCCGGGTCGCCTCGTAGGCGAGCAGCGTCATGAGCTCGTTCGTCAGCGCTCGGAACGTGGGCGACGGCGTCTCGCGGTCGCGCAGCACCGTGAGCTTGTGCGTGATGAGCGGATGGTCGGCCACGTGCACTCGCATAGGCTCAGGCTACCGATCCGCAGGACCAGTCAGGAGCGCGCGTGCGTCACGCCCCCGAGCACGAGGCGTGGATGCGGCTCGCGATCGCCCAGGCGCAGGCCGCCGCGGCCGCGCCCGAGGCCGACGTGCCGGTGGGCGCCGTGCTCGTCGGGCCGGACGGCGCCGTGCTCGCCACGGGTCGCAACGAGCGCGAGCTGCACGCGGATCCCACCGCCCACGCCGAGGTCGTGGCCATGCGCGCTGCCGCGGCGGCGCGCGGCGACTGGCATCTCGACGACTGCACCCTCGTCGTCACGCTCGAGCCCTGCCCCATGTGCGCAGGCGCGATCCTCGCCGCCCGCATCCCGCGCGTCGTCTTCGGTGCCTGGGACGAGAAGGCCGGCGCGGCGGGCAGCGTGCTCGACGTGCTGCGCGAGCGGCGGCTGCCGCAGCGCTCGGAGGTCGTCGCCGGCGTGCTGGAGGCCGAGTGCGCCGCGCTGCTCACCGGCTTCTTCGGCGAGCGCCGAGGCACGACGACCTAGGGGCGCCCGGTCGGGGCCGCGATCGCGTCGTCAGCGCTCGGTGCTCCCGATCGCGTGCTGGAGCGCTCGGATGTGCTCGCCGAGCGCGCCGCTCGCCAGCAGGCCGGCGCCCAGGGGCCCCGAGGCGTCGGTGCCGAGCGCCGGCAGGCGCCGCAGCGCGGCGCGCACGTCGTCGCCCATGTGCTCGAGCTGCCACTCGCGCTCGCGCTCGCCGGTGCCCGCCGTCGCGAGCTCGACGGCCTGGGCGGCATAGGCGGCAGCGCCGAGCGCGTGCGCGCCCATGTGCGCGACGCCCGACGCCTGGCCGGCAGACCGAGCGGCGGCCTTCGCAGCGCGCGAGGATGCCGAGCCGGCCGCGCGTCCGGCCTCGAAGCGCCTGCGGATCTCGCCGGCGGCATCGAGCTCGCCGCGTGCGAAGGCGCGGGCGCGAGCGATCCCGTCTCGTGCGCGCTGGTCGTCGGGCGCCTCGGCCTCGAAGATCGCAAGCACGCGCTCGGCGCAGTCGGCGGCCCAGGCGGCGAGCGCGCGTCGCTCCGCGAGGTCGAGCGTCTGCGCCGATGCCACGTCCGCGCCTCAGCCGCGACGGCCGGACCGGTCGTCGCCGTCCCGACGCGGGTCGTCGTCGTCGTCGGCGTCGGCGAGCTCCGGGGGCAGGTCGCCCTCGCGCAGCCAGTCCGGCTCGCCGAGCGCCTGCGACTCCTCGCCCGCCTCCTCGCGCTGCTCGCGCTCCATCCGCGCGGCGTGCTCCGAGGGCCGCCACACCTCGTCGACGACGCCGAAGCCGCCCGGGATCGTGCCGCGCACCCGCTGACGCTCGCGCTCGCGGCGGTGCAGGCGCGGCGCGAGCGCGACGAGCGCGACGATGCCGAGGGCCAGCACGACCCACGCGATCCACTCCATCCGCTCGACCCGTCCGCGCGGCGTCAGCGCCAGAGCGTGGCGACGAGCAGGTTCACCAGCGCGAGCCCGCCCGCGACGTGGAAGAGCGGCTTCAGGCGCGAGTCGTCGACGACGCCCACGACGCCCTGCCCGCGCGACACCTGCGCGATGCCGCCGTCGGCGGTCGCGACGAGGCCCGCGCGCGTCGCCTGCAGGCGTCGCTGCCGCACGGAGGCGACGAGGGCGGCGACGAACACGGCGACGGCGATGAGCGTCTTGATGCCGAGCTTCATGTGGTTCGGGTCGTCGAACGCGATCTGCAGCCCGTAGAGCGCGAGACCAGAGACGAGCTGGATGCTCGCGCCGAGCAGCATGAGCGAGAAGCGGAAGCCGAGCTTGGCGCGCAGCTGCACGAAGAACGTGCCGACGAGCAGCGAGACGCCGATGAGGTGCGCTGCGACGAGCAGGTCGTAGACGATCTCCACGCTGGCCCCCTAGTTGCCGCTCTGGATGACGATGTGGTCGGTCGAGGGCGCGATGTCGGGGCGGGCCACGTAGATGTCGGGCTCGATGTAGATGACGCGGGCGACGGGCACGGCCTCGCGCACGTGCCGCTCGAGCGCGTCGATCGATCGGGCGACGTCCTCGACGTTCGCCGTCGGCGGGAAGGCGACCTTCGCCGCGACCATGAGCTCCTCGGGGCCGAGGTAGAGGGTCTTCATGTGGATGACGGCCTCGACGTCGTCCGAGCCGTTCATAGCGGCGAGGATGCGCTGGTGGTCCTCGGGCGTCGCCCCCTCGCCGATGAGCAGCGACTTCATCTCGATGGCGAGGATGATCGCGACGACGATGAGCAGCGCGCCGATCGCGAGCGTGCCGATGGCGTCGAAGGTCGGGTCGCCAGTGACGAC
The DNA here is from genome assembly GCF_007679035.1 of Agrococcus jejuensis. Taxonomy (GTDB): domain Bacteria; phylum Actinomycetota; class Actinomycetes; order Actinomycetales; family Microbacteriaceae; genus Agrococcus; species Agrococcus jejuensis_A. The sequence goes on from NZ_VEFR01000003.1 coordinate 186,461, forward strand.
CGACAGCGTCACGGCCGTGAACGCGAAGACGAGGCCCGTGAGGGCGGCGACGTCCTCGAGCAGGATCACGGGCAGCTCGGGCGAGCGCGACGTGCGGATGAAGCGCCACCAGCCGGCCTTGCCCTTGACCTTGCGCGACTCGAGCACGGCGGTGCGCAGGCTGAACGACTCGAGCACGATCGCGATGCCCAGCACGACGAGCGGGATCCACGCGTTCTCGAGCTCGTGCGGCTCCTGCAGCTTCGAGATGCCCTCGAGGATCGAGAAGAGGCCGCCGACGGAGAAGAGGATGAGCGCGACGACGAACGCCCACACGTACCGCTCGCGGCCGTAGCCGAACGGGTGCTCCGTGTCGGCCTTGCGCTTCGCGAGACGACCGCCGAGCAGCAGCAGCAGCTGGTTCACCGAGTCGGCGAACGAGTGGATGGCCTCGGCGAGCATCGACGCGGAGCCCGAGAGCAGCCAGGCGATCAGCTTGGTGATGCCGATCCCCGTGTTCGCGAGGAACGCGGCGATCACCGCCTTCGTGCCATGCGATTCGCTCACGCGCCCCACCCTACGCTGGAGGCGTGACCTCCTCGCTGCCGTCCATCGCCATCCTCGGAGCAGGCTCGATGGGTGGTGCGATCCTCGCGGGCCTCGTCGCCGACGGGTCCGCGGCATCGCTCGCCGCGACCAACCGATCGCGGGCGAAGGCGGAGGCCGCCGCAGCCGATGGCGTGCGGTCGATCGCGCTCGAGGACGAGCCGGACGGCAACCTCTCGGCGGCCGCCGCGGCCGACGTCGTCGTGATCGGCGTCAAGCCGTACATGGTCGCCGACCTGCTGACCGAGATCGCGCCCTCGCTGCGGCCCGGCACGATCGTCGTCTCGCTCGCGGTCGGCACGACGTGCGCCGCGATGGAGGCGCTGCTGCCGGAGTCCGTCGCGGTCGCGAGGGCGATGCCGAACACGCCCAGCCACGTGGGCCGCGGCGTCACGGGCGTCGCGGGCGGCTCGCGCGCCACGGCCGAGCAGGTGGCGCTCGCCGCATCCGTCTTCGAGGTCGTCGGCGAGGTGCTCGTCGTCGACGAGTCGCAGATCGACGCGCTCTCGACGATCTCGGGCTCGGGCCCCGCCTACGTGTTCCTGCTCATCGAGCAGCTCACGGGGGCCGCCGAGCGCATGGGCTTCACGCCCGAGCAGGCCGCGACGATGGTGCAGGAGACGTTCGCAGGAGCGAGCGCGCTGCTCGCCGACGCGCAGCAGCGCGAGCCGGGCATCGAGCCGGCCGAGCTGCGCCGCCGCGTGACGAGCCCGAAGGGCACGACCGAGCGCGCGGTCGGCGTGCTGCAGGAGGCCGACCTCGGCGCGCTCTTCGACCGCGCGACGGCAGCGGCGGCGGCGCGCGCCGCGGAGATCGCGGCGGAGTAGGGCGGCTCGGCCGGCTCGGGCCACCAGCTGGTCGAGGAGCGCGCGAGCGCAGCGAGCACGCGTCACGAGACCACGCGAGGGCGGCTCCTGCCCAGCCATGCGCGTGGTCGTGTCGAGCGGGGACGTCGCGTGGTCTCGTGACGGCTCCTCGCTGCGCTCGGGGCCTCCTCGACCAGCAGGCGGGCAGCAGCGAGCCCGTGCCTACGCCAGCTGCACCCCGTCGACGTAGCGCCACGCATCCGTGCGCGCGAAGCGCGACCGCTCGTGCACGACGAAGCGCTCGCCGTCCTCCACGTACGACGCGCGGAACGTCACGGAGCCCTCCCGATCGAACGGACCGCCCGCCTCCGTGGCCTCGATCTCGAGCCCGATCCAGCGCTCGTCGCCCGGCTCGATCGTCGGCGGTCGCGTCGACGCGTCCCACGACGCGAGCAGCCAGTCGGGCCGGCGCAGCGCGAACGCCGAGTATCGCGATCGCATGAGCGCCTCGGCGGTGGGTGCGGGTCGCGCGCCGTCGTGCACGGGCTCGCAGCACTCGGCGTACGGCAGGCCCGTCGAGCAGGGGCAGCGCATGCCGGTCAGGCGCCGAACGCGGCGAAGCGCTCGATGTCGTTCTGGTTCCCGGAGATGATCACGAGGTCGTGCGCCGACACGACGGTCTCGGGCGTCGCGTACGTGAATGCGCCGCCTGGGCTCTTCACGCCCACGACCGTGAGGTTGTACTTCGAGCGGATGCGCGACTCCGACAGCGCCACGTCGCGCAGGTGCTTCGGCGGGTACATCTTCACGATCGCGAAGTCGTCGTCGAACTGGATGTAGTCGAGCATGCGGCCCGACACGAGGTGCGCGACGCGCTCGCCGGCCTCCGCCTCGGGATAGACGATGTGGTTCGCGCCGATGCGCGACAGGATCTTGCCGTGCGACTGGCTGATGGCCTTCGCCCAGATCTGCGGGATCTTCAGGTCGACGAGGTTCGCCGTGATGAGCACCGACGCCTCGATCGACGAGCCGACCGCGACGACGGCGATCGAGAAGTCCTGCGCGCCGACCTGACGCAGGGCGTCGATCGAGCGCGCATCCGCCTGCACCGTGTGGGTGAGGCGCTCCGACCACTTCTGCACGAGCGAGATGTCGTCGTCGATCGCGAGCACCTCGCGGTCGAGGCGCGCGAGCTGCCCGGCCGTGGCTGCACCGAAGCGGCCGAGGCCGATGACGAGCACGGGGGCGTCGTGCGGGATGCGCTCAACCAACGATCGGCCTCTCCTCGGGGCGGGTGAACAGCTGCTGCGTCTGGCTGGCCGCGAGCGCGGCAGCGAGGGTAACGCTACCGATGCGGCCGACGAACATCGTCGCCGCGAGCACGGCCTTCGCCGCCCATGGCAGGTCGCCGTGCGTGAAGCCCGTCGACAGCCCGCATGTCGCGAACGCGCTGATGACGTCGAACAGCACGTAGTCGAGCGGCTCGTGGGTGATCTGCAGCAGCAGGATCGTCGAGATGGCGACGATCGTCGCTCCCCACAGCACGACCGAGACCGCGAGACGCAGCACGTCGGAGGGGATGCGGCGGCCGAACGCCTCCATCGACGTGCGACCGCGCGCCTCGGCGATGGCGGCGAGGAACAGGATCATGAGCGTCGTCACCTTGACGCCGCCGGCCGTCGACGCCGAGCCGCCGCCGATGAACATGAGCATGTCGGTGACGAGCAGGCTCGAGTTGTTGAGGGCGCCGAGGTCGTGCGTGGCGAAGCCGCCCGAGCGCGACATCGTCGACATGAACAGCGACTGCAGCACCTGCTGCCCGAAGTCGGCATCGCCCCACGAGTCGGCGTTGCCGAGCTCGAGCACGAGGTAGGCGAGGCCGCCGGCGACGAACAGGCCGAGCGAGCCGAAGAGCGTGAGCTTGACGTGCAGCGACCACAGGCGCGGGTGCTTGAGGTTGCGCAGCAGCACGAAGTAGACGGGGAAGCCGAGGGCGCCCATGAAGACGCCGACCATGATGACGCCGAGGAACCACGGGTCGGTCGCATAGGGCGTGAGCCCCTCGACCGTGGGGATGAAGCCCGAGTTCGTGAACGACATGAACGCGTAGTAGACGGCCTGGTACAGGGCATCCCAGAACGGCACGCCCTCGAGCAGGATGCGCGGCAGCAGCAGCAGGATGAGCACGGCCTCGATCGTCAGCACCGAGATGGCGATGATCCGCAGCAGCCCGCCGACGTCGCCGAGGCGGATGGCCTGCCCCTCCTTCACGACGCCTCTGCGCACGCGGGAGGGGTTCGTGTCGCCGGCGGCCATGAGGCGCTGCTTGAGGCCGAGGCGGCGCGCCACGGTCATGCCGAGCAGCGACGCGAGCGTCAGCACGCCGATGCCGCCCACCTGCACGCCGACGAGCACGAGCGCGTTGCCGAACGGGCTCCAGTGCGTGGCCATGTCGACGGTCGCGAGGCCCGTGACGCAGATGACGCTCACGGCGGTGAAGAGCGCGTCGATGAAGGATGCCGGGGGCTCGTCGCCGCGCGTCGCGAGCGGCGTCATGAACAGCAGCGTCCAGATGATGTTGAGCGTGGCGAAGACCGCGATCGCGAAGCGCGCCGGGTACTGGCTCGCGAACGCCTCGATGCGGTCGCGGACGCGAGCGAGCAGGGGTCCCTGGTCCCGCTGCGCGGCCGTCTCCACCATGCCGCTCCTCTCCGCTGGCGCACTCGCGTGCGACCTGAGCGTAGACCGGCCGAGCGACCTCGAGGCGCAGATGCGCGCGTCTCGCCGGGGGTCGTCCCGCGCGCGGCGTTGGACGCGGCGCATTCCGCGCTGGCAATATGTCGCCATGGCCGACATCTTCAGCGTGATCGCGGACGCCACGAGACGCGAGATCCTCGGCGTGCTCCTCGACCGTCGCGCGACGACCGGCGAGGCGAGCGTCAGCGAGATCGTCGAGGCGCTCGGCGTCGCCCAGCCGACCGTGTCGAAGCACCTGAAGACGCTGCGCGACGTCGGGCTCGTCGAGGTGCGCGAGGAGGGCCAGCACCGCTACTACCGCATCGATCCGGCGCCGCTCGACGAGGTCGACGACTGGCTCATGCCGTTCGTGTTCGCGGGCGACGACCAGGGTCACGAGGGCGGCCTGGGCGCTGCGGCCTTCGCCGCGTGGGCCGGGGCGAACGTGTCGTTCAAGTCGGCCGCCGAGCAGGCGCGCACCGCTGCCGAGCAGGCGCTCGAGCGCGCCAACCACATGGTCGAGAACCCGGCGCCCGTGGGCGAGTCCCTCGGTCGCCGCGTGGCGGACGCCGCGCACGAGGCGCGCCAGAAGGCCGCCGAGCTGCAGACGTGGCTCGACGAGCTGCAGGAGCGCATCGACGAGCGCCGCGGTGGCGCCTCGCGCGCGATCGAGCAGGCGCGCGACCGTCTGCGCCGCCGCGACTGAGGTCGTCGCTCGCAGCCGCAGGCGACCGCATCCGTCGGACATCCGCTGGTGCGATAGGCTGGTCGGCAGTGTTCTCCGGCGCGCTCCGCGGTCGGCAGAGACGTCACGACATCGGAAAGCGAGGATCGAAATGGGTTCGGTCGTCAAGAAGCGCCGCAAGCGCATGGCCAAGAAGAAGCACCGCAAGCTGCTGCGCAAGACGCGTCACCAGCGTCGCAACCGCAAGTAGGCGACTGCTTCGACTCAGCGCTCGACACCACGGTGTCGGGCGCTTCGTCGTTCCCGGGAGCGATCTCGGCGGCGGCTGCCGCCTACGCTGGAGGCATGGTCGAGGTCACGTTCGTCGCGAAGCCCGGCTGCCACCTGTGCGACGTGGCCCGCCCCATCGTCGAGGCCGTCGTGGGCGAGTTCCCGGGCCGTGCGACGGTCGTGGAGCTCGACATGACGCAGGACGCGGCGCTCGCCGAGCGCTGGAGCGAGGACGTCCCCGTCGTGCTCGTCGACGGCCGCCCGCACGCGTCGTGGCGCGTCGACGCCGACCGCCTGCGCGACCGCATCGCCCGCGCGCTCGGCTGACGCCGACGCGAACGAGCGCGCAGCGGGACGGCGCTCGCGCCCGTCAGCGCATCCAGACCGTGGATCCGCGCAGATCGCGCCGCGCGGCGCGAGCCGCGGTCACGCGACGGGCTTGAAGAAGGGGATCGAGCCCCACGGCCGGTGCACCTCGCCGCGGCCGGCCTTCGTGCCGCCGAGCACCATGTGCACGATCGTCGCGATGCCCGCGACGACGACGACCGTGAACCACACGCCCAGGCCGATCATCACGGCGACGCCCTCGTGATCGTGCGAGAGGGCGCTGATCAGGGCCGCGGGCAGCACGAGCACCAGCGCCCCGCCGATCGTCAGCGTCGCGAACGTCAGCTGCCAGTTCGCCGCCTGCCGCGACACCTCGGCCGCGAACCCGCCGGCGGGGCGCAGCCGCAGGTGCGTCACGACGGGCGCGACCCACGACACGATCTGCGACACGATCGGCACGGGCACGAGGTAGACGAAGCCGATCCACCAGGCGAGCGCGCCCGTGACGGGCATCGGGTACGACTGGGGCTCGGGGCCGCCGAGGGCGCCGGGCGCCACCTCGTATCGGTCGTGCTGCTCGGGGGTGGTCATCGCATCCGCCGCTCGTGCGTCAGGGCTCGAGGCGCGTCGGGCCGCGGAACAGGTAGGTCGTCTCGCGGATCGACGGCAGGCCGAGCATGAGCATGACGACGCGGGCGAGGCCCATGCCGAAGCCACCGTGCGGGGGCACGCCGTAGCGGAAGAAGTCGAGGTAGCTGCTGAGCTCCTCGGGGTCCATGCCCTTCGACCGCGCCTGGTCCTCGAGCACCTCGACGCGGTGCTCGCGCTGCGCGCCCGTCGCGATCTCGGTGCCCTTGTAGAGCAGGTCGTACGAGCGCGTCAGGCCCTCGCCGTGACGCATGTGGTAGAACGGCCGCACCGTGTCGGGGTAGTCGGTGACGAACACGAAGTCGTGGCCCATCGTCTCGGCGACGTGGGCGCTGACCTGGCGCTCGGCCTCGGGGTCGAGGTCGCCGTCGGCGCGCTCGATCGTGTGGCCGCGAGCCTCGACGATCTGCTTCGCCTCGGCGTGCGTGATGCGCGGGAACGGCAGCGTCGGCACCTGCAGCTCGATGCCGAAGGCGTCGCGCACCTGGTCGCCGTAGCGCTCCACGACGGCCGTGATCGCGTCGGTCAGCAGCGCCTCGTGGTGCGCCATGACGTCCTCGTGGCTGTCGATCCACGACAGCTCGGCGTCGACCGAGGTGAACTCGGTCGCGTGGCGGGAGGTGAACGACGGGTCGGCGCGGAAGGCCGGCGCGATCTCGAAGATCTTGCCGAAGCCGGCGCCCTGCGCCATCTGCTTGAAGAACTGCGGGCTCTGCGCGAGGTACGCGGTCGTCTCGAAGTAGGGCACCTCGAAGAGCTCGGCGCGCGACTCGGAGGCCGAGGCCATGAGCTTCGGCGTGTGGATCTCGATGAAGTCCTCGTCGATCCAGCGCGTGCGGAACGCGTGCTCGATGGCCGTCTGCACGCGGAAGACGAGCTGCGCCTCGGGGCGGCGCAGGTCGAGCATGCGGTGGTCGAGGCGCTTGTCGATGCCCGTCTCGGCGTCGATGGGCGAGTCGAGCGCGGTCGTCTCGACGACGAGCGACGCGACCTTCACCTCGAGGCCGCCGAGCTTCACGCGCTCGTCGTGCTTCAGCTCGCCCTCGACGGTGACGAACGAGCCGTGCATGAGGGCCGAGATCGACGCGGCCGTGTCGGCGGTGTCGTCGTTCACGGGGTTCACGAGCTGAGCCGAGCCCGACTCGTCGCGCAGGATGACGAACTGCACGCGCTTCTGATCGCGCACCGTCTCGACCCATCCCTGGACCTTGACGGGTCCGGCGTCGTGGGCGGCGAGGTCGGCGATGAGGGTGCGTGCAGTCACCCGTACAGCCTACGGGCGTGCGCGTGCGCGATTCGCGCCCGCCGTCCACCCCTCGCGCGACGAGACCGCGGACGCGCATGCTGGCGCGATGACCGATGCGGATGCCGGAGCGGCTGCGGATGCCGACGCGATCGACGCCGAGCGCTGGCTCGTGATCGACGGTCGGCGGTGGCGCCGCACCGATCCGTCGCTGCCCGACGACGTGCAGGAGGCGCTGCGGTCGCACCTCGGCCGGGCGCGCTCGGCGGTGCGCGCGGGCAAGGCGGCGGGCGACGACCGCGCGATCGCCGCGGCGCGACGCCGGGTCGACGCCGCGAAGCACGGCCTCGGCGAGCGCGGCCCGCGCTGGTGGGACGAGCCCGAGACCGAGCGTCTCGCCCGCGCCCGCGACGCCATCCGCGAGCTCGATCGCCTCGCGTAGGCGTCAGCGGCCGTGCGCGGCACGCCAGCGCGCGATGCCCTCGTCGACGGGGAACGCCGAGGGCAGCATCGCGACCGCACCGCCGTCCTTCGCGACGAGGTAGGGGCCGCTGCCGATGAGCATGCGGTCGCGGTCGCCGGTCGCGACGAAGGCCGCGGCGTTCCACGCGACGATCCACACGTCGCCGTGATCGCGGATGCCGGCGACGCCGCGCTCGCCGTCGAAGATCGCGTATCGCGCGCCCGACTGCGCCTCGAGCGCGTCGAGCAGCAGCCGCACGATCTCGAGCGCGCGCTCGCGCGAGATGCCGGGCGGCGTCTCGCGCTCGGCGACCACGGCGGTCAGCCCGCCGAGCTCGTCGCGACGATCTGCCCGCCGCCGACCGCGACGAACTTCGTCGGCTCGATGGCGATGACGACGCGCTCGGCGGCGTCGTCGATGGGGTAGTCCATCCCGTAGCGGTGCTGCAGGCCCTTGTAGAACGAGGCGACGTCGTCGTCGTCGGTCACGTCGACGACGCGTCCGCGCACCTCGAGCGCGCGCAGCGGCGACGCCGGGTCGTGGATCGAGAACGACACGCGGCCCTCGTGCTCGAGGTTGCGGAACTTCTGCCGCGAGCGCGTGTGGGTGATGCGGATGACGCGGCCGTCCCAGTCGAACCACATGACGCTCGACTGCGGGGCGCCGTCGGGGCGCACGGTCGCCATGTGGGCGTAGTGCGCGTCGGCGAGCAGGTCGGCGTGCGAGTCGGGCAGCACGGGGTGCAGCGGGGATCCCATGCATCCAGCGTGGCACGCGGCGACGACCCCCGGAAGGGCTGCGCCTCGCGCTGGTCAGAGGCAGGTCCCACCGTCCGGCGGCGTCGTGACGTCCATGGCAGCTCCACGCCGGTGATCCTGGTGACGCCGCAGCGGCAGCGCCGCCGCCGCGCCGTGACGCTGACCGGTGCGCCGAGGGAAGATCGCCCTCGAGGCGCCGCTCAGCGTCACATCCTGCCCACCGCAGCGTCGGGGGTGCCGTCTACCGTCGGGCCATGACCGCATCCGCGTGCCTCGTGCCCGACTGCGACGACGCCGCGCAGGCCGACGCGCTCGTCGCCCTGTGCGCGCACCACCTCGCGCTCGCCGCGGAGTCGGCGGTCGTCGAGGACGTGCTGCCGCATCCGTGCCCCGTCTGCGCCGGCCGCATCGGCATCCGGATGCCGTCGGGCACCGTGTGCGCGACGTGCGAGTGGCGGGTGGGCGAGGTGCCCGACGCCGATCTCCCTCCGCCGCGCGTCGACGTCGTCTACGCCCTGCGGTTCGAGGACCGCGTGAAGATCGGCACGACGTCGAACCTGCGGCAGCGGCTCGGCGCCATCTGGCACGAGGAGCTCGTCGCGCTCGAGCGCGGCGACCGCTCGCTCGAGCAGCGCAGGCACGCCGAGCTGTCCGAGGCGCGCATCGGCCGCACCGAGTGGTTCCGCATCACCGACGAGGTCGCCGCCCATCTCGCTGCGATCGGCGACGGTCGCGACCCGTGGATGCAGCACGCGCGCTGGCGCAGCGAGGCGCTCGCGCTGCGCGGGCTCGGCTGACGCTGCAGCAGCAGGCCACTGGTCGGGAGGCATAGGCGCGCTCGGTACCATGACGGCCATGTCCGCCCGCCTGCATCTCGTGCGTCACGGCGAGGTCGACAACCCCGAGCGCATCCTCTACGGGCGCCTCCCCGGCTATCCCCTCACCGAGCGTGGGCAGCGCATGGCGGCGCTGGCCGCCGAGAGCGTCGACCGCCCGGTCGCGCGCGTCTACGCGAGCCCGCTCGTGCGCGCGCAGCAGTCGGCGGCACCGTGGGTCGAGCGTGCCGGCGTCGAGCTGCGCACCGAGCACCGCATCATCGAGCCGGTCAACGCGTTCGAGGGCAAGACGCTCGCGTCGATCCGCGCGCTGCGCGACCCGAGGATGCTGCGCCTCGTGTGGAACCCGTTCCTGCCGACGTGGGGCGAGCCGTACGCGGCGATCGCCGCGCGCGTCGAGGCGGCGATGACGGATGCGCTCGACGAGCTCGCCGAGTCGGGCGACGAGGGCGACGTCGTCTTCGTGAGCCACCAGGCGCCCATCTGGATCACCCACCGGCACCTCGCGGGCCAGCGCCTCTGGCACGACCCGCGTGCGCGTCGCTGCGCGCTCTCGTCGATCACGACGTTCGAGCGACGCGGCGACCGATTCGTCGAGGTGGGCTACGACGACCCGGCGGCGTCGATCGACGCCGTCGACCTAGGAGCAGTGTGATGCGCGGTGCGATCCGCACGACCAGGACCGTCCGATCGGTGGTCGCCGCTGCCGCGGCGCTCGCGATCGTCGCGCTCGCCGGCTGCTCGAGCGACGACGGCATCGCGAACGAGGGCGACTCCGGCTACGTCTCCGGCAACCGTGCGATCCAGGAGTTCCCGGCCGACGAGCGGCAGGCGGCCCCGTCGTTCGGCGGCACGCTGTCGAACGGCGACGAGTGGACGTCGGACGATCACGCGGGCGAGGTCATGGTGGTGAACTTCTGGTACGCCGCGTGCCCGCCCTGCCGCGTCGAGGCGCCGTTCCTCGCCGAGCTCGCGACGGAGTACGACGGCGAGGTCACTTTCATCGGCGTCAACGTGCGCGACGGCGCGGCGCAGGCGACCGCGTTCGACGAGACGTTCGGCATCCCGTACGAGTCGATCCTCGACGCCGACACCGGGGATGCGCAGCTCGCGTTCGTCGAGGCCGGCACCATCACGCCCACGGCCGTGCCGACGACGCTCGTCATCGCCGCCGACGGCACGATCGCGGCTCGCGTCACGGGTGCGCTGCAGGCGGCGAGCATCCTCTCGACGATCCTCGACGACGAGCTGGCGTGAACCCGGCCGATCCGATCTACGCGGGCCAGCTGCTGCTCGCGATGCCCATCGCCCTCGCCGCAGGCGTCGTCGCGTTCGCCTCGCCGTGCGTGCTGCCGCTCGTGCCCGGCTACCTCGGGCTCGTCTCGTCGCTCGCCGGCGGCAAGGACTCGCGTCGCAGGCTGCTGCTCGGCGTCGCGCTCTTCATCGCCGGATTCACGCTCGTCTTCGTGCTCGGATCGTTCGTCGTCGGCGCGTCGAGCGAGTTCCTCATCCGGTACCGCGACGTGCTCATGCGCGTGCTCGGCGGCGTGCTCGTGGTCATGGGGCTCGTGTTCATCGGCCAGCTCACGGTGCTGCAGCGCATGTGGAAGCCACGGCAGGTGCGCGCGGGCGGCATGTGGGCGGCGCCGCTCGTCGGCATCGTCTTCGCCGTCGGCTGGACCCCCTGCATCGGCCCGACGTTCGCGGCGATCAGCGTGCTCGCGCTCGACTCGGGCACCGCCTGGCAGGCGGCGCTGCTCGGACTCGTCTACTCGCTCGGACTCGGCATCCCGTTCCTCCTCCTCGCGCTGGGGTTCGGATGGGCGTCGCGCGGCGTCGCGTTCGTGAAGCGGCACATCCGCGCCATCAACATCGTCGGCGGTGCCATGCTCATCGTGCTCGGCGTGCTCATGCTGTCGGGCATCTGGATGCAGGTGTCCGACGCGATCCAGGGATGGGTGGGGAATGTCGTCACGATCCTCTGACTCGGCGAAGGCCGCGAAGGCCGACGCTGCCGCGGCCGCCAAGGTCGCGAGGGACGACGCGGGCCACGACCCGATGCGCCCCTCCGACCACGTCGACGGCACCCCGCAGACGGAGGCCGCCGGCGGCCCGCGCCTCGGCCCCGTCGGCTGGCTGCGGTTCGCGTGGCGTCAGCTCACGAGCATGCGCACGGCCATCGTGCTGCTGCTCATGCTCGCCCTCGCCGCCGTGCCGGGCAGCCTCGTGCCGCAGCGCTCGAGCGACCCGAACGGCGTCATCGCCGTGCGCGACGCGAACCCCGACCTCGTGTGGCTCTACGACGCGCTGCAGCTGCACGACGTCTACACGAGCCCCTGGTTCTCGGCCATCACGATCCTGCTGCTCGTCTCGCTCGTCGGCTGCGTCATCCCGCGCATGCGCCACCACTGGGCGGCGATGCGCGCGCGCCCGCCGAAGACGCCCGCCCGGCTGTCGCGCCTCGTCGGCTTCCAGACCGTGCCGGGCGACGCCTCCGACGTCGACCGAGCCGAGGGCGTGCTCAGGCGGCTCGGCTACCGCACCGAGCGCTACGGCGACTCCGTGTCGGCCGAGCGCGGCTACCTGCGCGAGACGGGCAACCTGATCTTCCACGCGTCGATCGTCGTCATCGTCGTCGCGATCGTCGCGGGCAGCGGCTTCGGCTTCCAGTCGCAGCGGCTCGTGGTCGAGGGGGAGGGGTTCTCGCTCTCGGGTGCGAGCCTCGACACCCTGAACACCGGGCAGTGGGTGTCGGCCGACGACCTGCCGGGGTTCGGCATCCACCTCGACGAGCTCGACGTCGTCTACGAGACCGAGAACGTCGATGCCATCGGGCAGCCCCTCGACTTCACGGCCTTCGTGCAGGTGACCGAGGATGGCGACACGCACCCCGGCCAGATCCGCATCAACGAGCCGCTGCGCGTGCAGGGCAGCGACCTCTACCTCATCTCCAACGGCTACGCGCCCCAGATCACGGTGACGAACGCCGACGGCACGGTCGTGTTCGACGAGATCGTGCCGTTCCTCGCGCAGGACAACGAGATGACGAGCCTCGGGGTCATCAAGCTGCCCGATGGGCTCGCCGAGCAGGTGGGGCTGCAGGGCTTCTTCTACCCGTCGGCGGCGCAGCTCGACACGGGCGCCTACGCGTCGTACTACCCCGACCTGCTCAACCCGCTGCTGTCGCTGCAGGTGTACACGGGCGACCTCGGCCTCGACGACGGCGTGCCGCAGTCCGTGTACCAGCTCGACACCGAGGACATGGAGCAGGTCGCCGGCCGCGACTCCGCCGAGCCCGCGCTGCTCATCGGGCCGGGCGAGACGGTCGACCTGCCCGACGGCCTCGGCACGATCTCGTTCGAGGGCATCCGCCGCTACGCCGTCATCGACGTGCACCGCGACGTGACGCAGGGCTGGGTGCTCGGCGGCGCGATCGCGCTCGTCGCGGGCCTGCTCGCGAGCCTGCTCATCCCGCGCCGCCGCCTGTGGGTGAAGGCCACGGAGCAGGGCCTCGAGCTCGCCGGTCTCGCACGCGGCGAGGATCCGAGGCTCGAGGGTGCCGTCGACGACCTCGCACGCAGGCTGCGCGGCGACGACGCAGACGACCTGCCTCCCAAGCACCGATGGGGCCGCGCGACCGAACCCGGCCGCGCCGCCGACGACGACCCGAAGTAGGATTCGCTCATGCCCGACGTCTCGTGGGACTCGTACTCCCTGCTCGCCGTCTACTCGTCGATGGCCGTCTACGCGATCGCGTTCATCGCGTTCGCCTTCGACGTCGCGCGCCGCCGCGACCCCGCCGAGGTGCGCGAGCGCGAGCTCGTCGCCGCAGGCGGCGGCACGACCACGACCGCGACCGAGACGCCGACGAGGGGTCCTCGCCGCAACCTCGCGAAGGTGGGCTTCGCGCTCACGGTGCTCGCATGGGTGCTGCACGTCGCGGGCACCGTCATGCGCGGCATCGCCGCCGGGCGCGTGCCGTGGGCCAACATGTACGAGTTCGCGCTCACGTCGATCGCGATCATCGTCGGCATCTTCGTGTTCGCGCAGCTGTGGCGCGACCTGCGCTTCCTCGGCGTCTACATCACGGGCCTCGCGACGGTGTTCCTCGGCGTCGCGACCGTGAACTTCTACGTGTCGCCCACGCCGCTGCCGCCTGCGCTGCAGTCGTACTGGCTCGTCATCCACGTCTTCGTCGCGGCGCTCGGCACGGGCTTCTTCGCCCTCGGCTCGGGGCTCAGCATCCTGCAGCTCATCCGCTCGAGGGCGTCGGGCCTCGCCTACGTCGACCGGCTGCCGGGCGCGAGCGCGCTCGAGGACCTCTCGTACCGCGTGTCGGTCATGGGCTTCATCTTCTGGACCTTCACGCTCATCGCCGGCGCCGTCTGGGCCGAGCACGCGTGGGGCCGCTACTGGGGCTGGGACACCAAGGAGGTGTGGACGTTCGTCATCTGGGTCGTCTACGCCGGCTACATCCACGCCCGCGCGACGCGCGGCTGGCGCGGCACGCGATCCGCATGGCTGCAGCTGATCGGCTTCGCGGCGATCCTCTTCAACTTCACGATCGTCAACGTCTACTTCAAGGGCCTGCACACGTACTCGGGCCTGCCCGAGTGATCCGGGCGGCCTGACGCGTCAGGCTCGTTCGCGCGTCAGGCTGGTTCGCGCGTCAGGCCTGCTCGGCGAGCACGGCGTACGAGGCCTCGAGCCGGCGGCGCCACCACGCGGTGCGCTCCGCGGATGCGGCGTGCCAGGCCAGGTGATGCTCGTCGACGTCGAGGCGGCCCACGGGGATGCTGCCGCCGACGGGCAGCAGCGGCCCCGCGACGTCGTGCTCGAGCAGCGCGCCCGTGCCGAGGCCGCAGTCGTACGGCAGCTCGGGCAGCGCCGCGGCGAGCGCCCCGCCCTGCGACAGCCCCACCGACGTGTCGAGGGCGCTCGACACCACGGCCGGCAGCCCCGCCTCGGCGACGATCGCGAGCGCGCGACGCACGCCGCCGAGCGGCTGCGCCTTCACGACGAGCACGTCCGCCGCGTTCGCGGCGACGACGGCCAGGGGGTCGGACGCCTTGCGCACCGACTCGTCGGCCGCGATCGGCACGCCGATGCGGTGCACGCGGGCCCGCAGCTCGGCGAGCTCGGGCACGGTCGCGCACGGCTGCTCGGCGTACTCGAGGTCGAGGTGCTCGAGCGCGCGGATCGCGGTCTCGGCCTCGTCGACGTTCCAGCCCCCGTTCGCGTCGATGCGGATGCGGGCGTCGGGCAGCAGCGTGCGCACCTCGCGCACGCGCGCGACGTCGTCGGCGAGCCTCTGCCCGCGTTCGGCGACCTTCACCTTCACGGTGCGGCAGCCGTCGTAGCGGGCGAGCACGCCCGCCACGGCGGCGGGCGCGACCGCCGGCAGGGTCGCGTTGACCGGGATGCGGTCGCGCAGCGCAGGCGGGCGGGGCAGCCACGCGTCCTCGATCGCGGCGGCGAGCCAGGTCGAGGCCTCGTCGGGCTCGTACTCGAGGAAGGGGCTCCACTCGCCCCAGCCCTCCGGGCCCCGCACGAGGGCTGCCTCGCGGTGCTCGACCCCGCGGAAGCGGGTGGCGAGCGGCAGGTGCACGACATGGAGCGCGTCGAGCAGCGCGTCGATGGGCGGGAGCATCGGCTCCATCCTGGCCGACGCGCCTCCGACCGCACCAGCACCGACTCCGCCGGAGCGCACCGGGTTCGCGGCTCGGCCTCAGGCGGCGCGTGCTCGCGTACGGCATGCTGGTGCGCATGACGACGACCGAGATGCCCTGGGTCACCGAGACGCGACTCGCGCCCGGGCAGCAGCCGAAGCGCAACACGGTCTTCGGATGGGTCGCCGCGGGCCTCGCGGTGCTCGGCGGGCTCATCTTCCTCGTGACGATGGGCATGCTCTTCGCCGGGCTCGCGAACCTGTTCCTCGCGGGCCTGCCGTTCTGGGGCATCCTCACGCTCGGCACGGTCGGCTGCGCCGTGAGCGCGATCGTGCGACGCGGGCGTCTCAACACCATCCTCGGCATCGGCTCGCTCGCGCTGCTCGTGCTCACGAACCCCCTCATCCCGCTCGTCGTGATCCTCGCGCTGAGCGGCGCGTGAGGCTCGCAGACGCCATCCGAGCACGTGCCCGCGGCCTCGGCCGCCTGTCGCTCGTGCTCGTGCCCATCGGGGTCGTCGGGCAGGTCGTGTCGTTCCTGCAGCAGCTCACGCATCTCTTCGCGCCCGTCGCGGGCGAGCGTCCCGGCGTCGTCGCGGTGCTCGTGACCGTGACGGTGCTCGGCGTGCTGGGCGTCGGCTGCGGACTGCTCGCGGCCGCGACGCCCGAGGGACGCCGCACCGGCGCGCTCGGCGCATCGCTCGGTGGCGCGACGCTCATCCTGTTCCTCGTCGCCAGCGTGTTCCTCTGGCGGTCGCTCGCGATCTTCTGACGCGCGGCGCCCGCTCGCAGCGGTCGCGCCGATCGTCCAGCACCCACCGGGGGACGTCTGGCATGCTCGCGGCATGTCCGCGCCGATGCCCGACTTCGAGATGCCCGCAGTGGCATCCGAGCGTCGCGGCTGGCGGCTGCGGCTGCCGCGCGGACCGCGCGCACGACGCATCGTCGGCATCGCCGTCACGGCGGTGCTGCTCGCAGGCCTCGCGATCGTGGGCGTGCCCGCGCTCGTCGAGCAGCAGCGCGCACGCGACGCCGTCGGGGTGGTCGAGCGCTACGCCGCCGACGTCGCGGACGGCGACGTGGATGCGGTCGTCGCGGCGTCGCCGCCCGACGCGGTCGAGGCGTCGGATGCGCTGCTGCGCGACGGCGCGCTCATGCCCGCAGCCGCGTTCGTCGTCGATGACGTCGAGCTGCTCGCGCTCCAGGGCCAGCGCGCCGCCGTGCGCGTGCACCACACGATCGGGCCCGACGACGGCGAGTCCATCGTCGAGCTCCTGCATCACGGCGGGGAGTGGCGCATCGTCGAGGGGCTGCTCGGCATCGCCCAGGTGCCGCACGGGCTGGCGCTCGCGCTCGGCGACGCGGCGGCCGATGGTCGCGCATGGCTGCTGCCTGGCCGCTACAGCCTCGAGCCGGTGCCGCTCGGCGTCGTCGACGTGCGCAGCAACCCCTTCGTCGTGACGCCGGGGGAGCGCGTGGACGCGTTCGTGCTGACGTCGCCGACGATGGAGGGTTCGAGCGTCGGCATCACGGCCGTGCAGGCCTTCGTCGCCGAGTACCGGGCAGCCTGCGGCGACGCGTGCTCGGGGCTGGGAGCCGAGACCGACGTGTCGCCGAGCCTCCAGTGGGACCTCGACCTCGAGTCGCGCTCGGGCACCATGACGGCGACCATCACCACGATGGCACCGAGCGCCGTCGCGGAGGCCATGGGGCCGCTCACCGCCAGCCTCATCGAGTTCGACGTCGTCATCGCCGACGACCTGCAGTCGCTCACGGTCACGCCGTCCAGCCCCGCGGCGGCGCCGTGAGCGACCGCATGCCCGACTTCGCGATGCCCTCCGAGGAGGACCTCGCCGCCGAGCGCCGCGCCGAGGCGATCGCGCACGCCCGCGCCGCCGATCCGGCGTCGGCGCTGCGCGACCGGCTGGGACTCGAGCAGGAGCCCATCGACGAGACGGCGCTCGCGGATGCGGGGCGGCTCGAGCAGCACGACGGCGACGACGAGCCGATCGCCCAGGCGGCACCGATCCTGCCGCCGCCGGATGCGGCCACCCGCATCCACTCGCGCCGTGCCGATAGGCCCGTGCGCGTGCCCTCGGCCGTGCGCCGCCGCGCGCTCGCGATCGTGCGCAACCCGGTCGTGGCATTCGCCACCGGTGCCGCGGTCGTCGCAGCGGGATTCCTCGCCGCGCCGGCGATCACGGCGTGGACCGAACGAGGGACGCTCGCCGAGCTGGAGCGCGTCGTCGAGGAGTACGAAGCCGCCATCAACGCCGGCGACGTGGAGGCGGTGCTCGCGCTGCACCGACCCGACGAGCAGACGGCGTCGATGGCGTTGCTCGACGCGGGCGTCGCACCGACGACGCTGCCGCTGGTGTCCTGCGAGAGCCCGGAGCCCGGGCGCGAGGTCGACGTCGCGACGGCGCGCTGCACGATGTCCGTCGAGACCTACGGATCGAGCGGTCAGCCGTTGCCCGTGCGCCTCGAGCGCACGGACGGTGCGTGGCGCGTCGTCTCGGGACTCGAGCAGCCCGCCTACATCGCTCCCATGCTCTTCGAGGTCGTGTCCCTCGCAGGAGTGCCCATGGCGGGCCTGCTCGACGACGACCTGGGGCAGTACTGGCTGCTGCCGGGCGGCTACGAGAGCGAGACGCGCACGACGGACCTGATCGCACTCACCGACTACGGCGGGCTGCTCGTCGGCGACTCCGGCGGTTTCCTCAACGTCTCGGCGCAGGCGGCCGACGTCGTCGTGGCCGAGGTCGAGGCCGCGGCGCTCGACTACGCCGAGTCGTGCGTGGTCGACGCGGAGTCGGCAGCGGCTTGCGGGATCGTGCCGCCACCCGCCGGGCGCGAGCTCACGGCGACGATCTCAGGCATGGGAGGGGCGCAGGACGAGCTGACCCTCACGATGCCGGTGCGCATCGGCGGCTCCGGCGAGATCGCCGCACCGAACGTCGAGGTGCTCGTGCGCTTCGACGAGACCTGGTCGTCGTACGAGCTCGAGGTCACGGGCGTCACGGAGATGTACGGATGACGGAGGGGATGCCCGACTTCGCGATGCCGTCGGAGGAGGAGCTGGCGCGGCAGCGGGCGCAGGCCGAGGACGACGCGCGGGAGGCGTCGGCGCGGGCGGCGCTCGTCGACGAGCGCGGGGAGGCGACGGCCGACGTCCCACCCACGCTCGCATCCGCACCCGTTCGCGCGCCCTCGGCCGTGGCGTCGCCGGCCCGGCGTCGCATCCTCGCCATCGTCCGCAACCCGGTGGTGACGTTCGTCGCCGGTGCAGCGCTCGTCGCCGCCGCGTTCGTCGCCGTGCCTGCGATCCAGCGGCAGGCGGAGGAGGGCTCGCTCGCAGAGCTCGACCGGGTCGTCGCCGACTACGTCAGTGCGATCGAGTCGGGCGATCTCGAGACGGCGTCGCGCATGGCACCGCCCGATGCCGCGTACGCCGAGGACTCCCTCCTCGACGCCGTCCGCACCGCCGCTCCCGCCTTCACCTGCGCCGACCCGAACGTCGACGGCGATGTGGCGACCGTCTCGTGCGGCGTCTCGGTGCCGACGTTCGGCGCTGGAGCGCCCATCCGCATGCGCCTCGTTCGCGACGGCGGGTGGCGGATCGAGACGGGGCTCGCCGTCGCGTCGCCGCTGTTCGTGACGCTCGCTCGCGTCGACGCGATCGGGGGCGCGGCGCTCCCCGACGGCGTCGACCTGCTCGAGGATCCGATCTGGCTGTACCCGGGCGTCTACGACCTCGAGGTGACGACGTCCCCGCGACTCGACGTCGAGGGCACGGAGCTCGCGGTGCTCGGCGACGGCTTCCTGTGGTTCGGCGGAGCGTCTCCGGACCCCGCGATGCTCGACGAGATGCGGACCGCCGCCCTCGACTACGTCACGGCGTGCGCCGAGACCGCAGCAGCCGGATGTCCCGAGGTCGCGCCGCTCGGGCCAGGGGAGCGCTTCGAGGCGCTCGGCGATGGCTACACCACGTCGTCCGGAAGCCTCGAGGTGGTGCTCGGCGTGCTGGTGCGCCGCGTGGGCGGCGCGCCCGACCAGTGGGGCATCGACGTGCGTGCCGTGTTCGAGGAGGACCTGCAGTCGTACACGGTCGTGCCGTCGGTGCCGTCGTTCTGAGCCGGGCGGAGCCCGACGCTCGGCGAGCCGTGACACCCCTGCGGCGTAGGCTGGGCGGGTGACCGTCTCCGAGCTCTTCGACCCGAGCGCGTGGGTCGTCTCGCCCGAGTCCGAGGGCTTCTCGGACATCACCTCGCACCGCTCGCACGACGGCCGCATCGCCCGCATCGCCTTCGACCGACCCGAGGTGCGCAACGCCTTCCGGCCCTCGACGGTCGACGAGCTGCACCGCGCCCTCTCGGCCGCGCACCTCGACTCGAAGGTCGGCGTCGTGCTGCTCACGGGCAACGGCCCGAGCCCCAAGGACGGCGGCTGGGCGTTCTGCTCCGGCGGCGACCAGCGCATCCGCGGCCGCGACGGCTACCGCTACGCCGAGGGCGACTCGGCGGCGTCGATCGATCCGGCCCGCGCGGGCCGGCTGCACATCCTCGAGGTGCAGCGCCTCATCCGCTTCATGCCGAAGGTCGTCATCGCCGTCGTGCCCGGCTGGGCGGCCGGCGGCGGCCATTCGCTGCACGTCGTGTGCGACCTCACGATCGCGAGCACCGAGCACGCGCGCTTCAAGCAGACCGACGCCGACGTCGGCTCGTTCGACGCGGGCTACGGCTCGGCCTACATGGCGCGCCAGACGGGGCAGAAGTTCGCCCGCGAGGTGTTCTTCCTCGCCCGCGAGTACTCCGCCGACCGCGCGCTCGCCGCTGGCGCGATCAACGCGTCCGTGCCGCACGCCGAGCTCGAGTCGACCGCGATCGAGTGGGCGCGCGAGATCCTCGGCAAGAGCCCTACGGCCATCCGCATGCTGAAGTACGCCTTCAACGCCGTCGACGACGGGCTCGTCGGACAGCAGCTGTTCGCCGGCGAGGCGACGCGCCTCGCATACGGCACCGACGAGGCCGTCGAGGGCCGCGACGCCTTCCTCGAGAAGCGCGACCCCGACTGGTCGCCGTTCCCCTGGGCGTACTGATGGGCGCACGCTGATGCCCGAGATCGTCGCGACGAGCGGCACGTCGGGCGTGCCCAAGCAGGTGCTGCTGTCGGATGCCGCGATCGCCGCGTCGACCGACGCCGCCAACGAGGCGCTCGGCGGCGCGGGACAGTGGGTGCTGTCGCTGCCCGACTCGTTCATCGCCGGCCGCAACGTCGTGTGGCGCAACGCGCCGTCGGGGGCGCCCCTCGTGCGCACCGAGGGCTCGTTCACGGCCGAGGCGTTCGTGACGGCCGTCGAGTCGCTCGAGCACGACCGCCGCTACACGTCGCTCGTGCCGACGCAGCTCGCTCGGCTCGTCGACGCCGCGCAGCTCGACCGCTCGTTCGCCGCGCCCATCCGCCGCCTCGACCGCATCCTGCTGGGCGGCCAGCGCGCGCCGATCGGCCTCATCGAGCGTGCGGCGCGGCTCGGCTGGAAGGTCACGCGCACGTACGGCATGACCGAGACGTGCGGCGGCTGCGTGTGGGACGGCCGGCCGCTGGGGCTCACGAAGGTGCGGCTCACCGACCAGATCGAGATCTCGGGACCGCACCTCGCCGACGGCTACTCCGACGCGGAGCTCACGGCGCGGCGCTTCGTGCAGGATGCCAGCGGCACGCGCTGGTTCCGCACGGGCGACGCCGGCTCGCTCATCGGCGGCCAGCTGCAGGTGTCGGGCCGCATCGACGACGTCATCGTGTCGGGCGGCGTCAACGTGTCGCTCGCCGCCGTCGAGCACGTCGTGCAGGTCTTCGCGCCCGACGCGGTCGTCGTCGCCGGTCCCGACGCCGAGTGGGGCGAGGTGCCCGTCGTCGTGACGACGTTGCGGCCCGACCTCGCCGAGATCCGCCAGGCGGTGCAGCACGCGCTCGGCAAGCCCGCGCGCCCCAACCACGTCGTCACGGTGTCGGTCATCCCGACGACCCACACGGGCAAGCCCGACCGCAAGCGCCTCTCCCGCCTCGTCGCGAGCCGCATGCGCCAGCGCCGCACCTCCTGGTGGCGCTCGACGCCGTCGGCGCCCCGCCCGCCGCGCTGACCGCGCTCGCGAATCCGCACCTGAGCGCGACCTCAGGTGCAGCGTGCACCTCAGGTCCCTGACAGGTGCGGATTCGACGCGCCCATCCCCAGGACGCCTTGACTGCGGTGATGGGTCCGCATGCGACGGGCACCCTGCGCGCATGGATGCATCAGCCGACCTCCGCTTCGGCGTCGCCACCGCGGCGCAGCTCCTCCGGCTCGGCTGGTCGCGGACCGACCTCGCGCGAGCAGCGAAGGCGGGCATGGTCACGGTGCTGCGCCGAGGCTGGCTCGCGCGCGACGGGGCGCATCCCGAGGTGGTGGCCGCCGTCTCGGCCGGCGGCTGCGTCGCGTGCGCGAGCGCGCTCCGCCTGCACGGCGCCTGGGTGCCCGAGCGCCTCACGACTCGGCCGCACGTGCGGTGGAGCCGCGACCTGGCGCCGCCGGACGCACCGGGATGCCGGCCGTTCGGTCGGCCGACGGGCGTCCGCACCGCTGTCGACGGTCCGGACATCGCCTTCGGGTGCCTGCTGCGATGCGCGTCGGACGAGGAGATCGTGGTCATCGCCGACTCCCTCGTGCACCTGCGGATCGCGACGATCGACGAGCTGCGGGCCTGGGCGAGGGATGCGCCCCGGCGGGTGCAGGCCCTCGTCGATCGGGTCGACGCCGCGGAGTCGGGGCTCGAGAGCATCGTGCGCCTGCGGATGCGAGCGCTGCGGGTGCGAGTGCGCACGCAGGTCTGGATCGGGAGCCATCGCGTCGACATGGTGCTGGGCGAGCTGCTCGTCATCGAATGCGACGGTGCCGAGCATCACGGCGACTGGCGAGCGCACGCCGCAGACCGGGCCCGCGATCGCGCGTTGGTCGCTGCCGGCTACGTCGTCGTGCGGCTGACGTACGCGCAGATCGTGCACGGCTGGGACGCCGTGGAGCAGGACCTCCTGGCCATCCTGCGGCGGGGCGCGCATCGCGCACCGCGTCGATTCCGCACGTGACAGGGTCCTCGGGTGCAGGGTGCGCCTCAGATGCGTGGCACGTGCAGGTTCGACGGATGGGTCGCGCGGGTGCCGCCGGTACGCTCGATGCGTGGCGAAGACGAGCGCAGCACCCGGCGGACGCAAGCAGGACGAGCGCGCTCGCGCGCGCTCCGGCAACCCCGCCAGGCGCGGCACCACGGTGCGCGCCGCGAAGCGCCCGCCGACCTTCGGCGACTGGGTCGCCGCGACGCGGCCCCGCACGATGTCGATGGCGATCGCGCCCGTGGCGGTCGGCGTCGGCGCAGCCTTCGCGGCGCAGGGATACCACCTCGGGATCGCGCTGCTCGCGCTCGCCGTCGCGGTCTTCCTGCAGATGGGCGTCAACGTCGCCAACGACTACTCCGACGGCATCCGCGGCACCGACGTCGACCGCAAGGGACCCCGCCGCATCACCTCGTCGACCGCGGTCGACCCGAAGCAGGTGCGCACCGTCGCGATCGTGCTCCTGGGCCTCGGCGCCGCGGCCGGCGTCGCGCTCGCCGTCGTATCGCAGCAGTGGGGGCTGCTGCTCGTCGGCGCCGTCTGCGTCGCGCTCGCGTGGCTCTACACGGGCGGCCCGCGCCCCTACGGCTACTACGGCCTCGGCGAGCTCGTCGCCTTCCTCGTCTTCGGCATGATCGCCGTGAACGGCACGGTGTTCGCGACGCTCGGTCGGTGGACCGAGGACTCCCTCGTGCTCGGCGCGGCCATGGGCTGCTTCGCCGCCGCCCTCATGCTCGTGAACAACCTGCGCGACCTGGACTCCGACCGGGCCGCGGGCAAGCGCACCGTGCCGACCCTCATCGGCCGCGTCGCGTCGAAGGTGCTGTACGGCATCCTCATGCTCGTGCCGTTCGGCATCCTCGCCATCTACTCGCTCGCGCTCGCATACGGTCCGTTCGTGCTGCTCGTGCTCGTCGTGGCCGTGCCCTCCATCGTCATCGTGGCGATGGGTCGCACGACGCGCGACTTCGTGACGGCGCTCGGCCTCACGTCGCTCACGACGCTGCTCTACGGCCTCGGCATCGCCGTGGCGCTGTGGGGCGGCATCACCGGCTTCGCGTTCTGACCCTGCGCGGGCCGCGCGTCAGCGGTCGGTGCGCGCGTCCCCCTCGGCGGCCGATGCGTCGTCGTCGGTGACGAGGTCGGGGTCGGTCGTCGTCGTGGCGACCGTGCCGTCCACCGCGTCGCGCGACGCTGCGTCGGCCCGCTCCGCGTCGTCCGCGCCGGCGTCGATCGACTCGTCGTCGGTCTCGGTCGCGCGCACGGCGTCGACGGCCTCGTCCTCGACGTCCTCGTCGTCCCGCTCGCCGCGCTCGCCGCGCATCCTGGCGATCTCGGCGCCCACCGCGGCCTTCTGACGGCGCAGGAACACGGCGCTCGCGGCGAACGCGAACAGCAGCGAGATCACGAGCGCGACGTACCACTCGACCTGCGCCGCGACGAGGATCGCGAACGGAGCGACGAACAGCGCGGCGCGCAGCAGGACGTAGGAGACGATGGCACGCACGCTCTCAGCGTACGCGCGCGGCGGAACCGCGCGCGTCCGCATAGCCGCGGCGCGTACAGTGTGCGGCATGGCGCGCTACCTCATCATCGGCGGCATCCTGGCCGTCGCGATGGCGGTGTACGCGATCGTCGACCTCACGATCACCGACGACCGACGCATCCGCAGGCTCAACCGTGTCCTCTGGGCGGTGCTCATCGTGCTCGTGCCCGTCGTCGGTCCCCTCGGCTGGCTGTTCTGGGGCAAGGCGCCCCGGTCGGCCGCGCCGCCCGAGGGACCCGAGGACTCGAAGGAGTTCCGCACGCAGCTGGGCACGTGGGTGAGCGCCGACGAGTCGGATCGCCGCATCGCCGAGCTCGAGCAGCAGCTCGCCGCGCTCGACGACGAGGCGCAGGCCGACCAGGCCCGGCGCGACGAGCCCGTCGCCGAGGAGCCGGTCGAGGACCCCGACGACGACGGCACCGAGACCGCCGACCACACGCTGCCCGCCGACGACCGCGACGACGACTCGCGCCGTGGCTGACGCGGCGGCAGCCGCCTACGCCGACCGCCTGCTCGCCGCCCTCGTCGACGCGGGCGTGCGCGACGTCGTCGTGTGCCCGGGCTCGCGCTCGCAGGCGCTCGCGCTCGCCGCCGCCCGACTCGCGCGCGAGTCGCTGCTGACGCTGCACGTGCGCATCGACGAGCGATCCGCCGGATTCCTCGCCGTGGGCCTCGCCCGCGAGACGCGCTCGCCCGTCGCGATCGTCGTGACGAGCGGCACCGCCGTGGCCGAGCTGCACCCCGCGATGCTCGAGGCGCACCACGCCGACGTGCCGATCATCGCCATCACGGCCGATCGTCCGCCCGAGCTGCTCGGCATCCGCTCGAACCAGACGACGACGCAGCCCGGCATCTACGCCCACGCGGCCCGCGCGGTCATCGAGGCGCTCGCCGATGCGGATGCGACGCCCGAGGCGGATGCCGTGCGCGCGGTCACCGAGGCGCTCGGCGCGGACGGCGCACGGGAGCCCGGTCCGGTGCAGCTCGACGTGGGGTTCCGCGATCCGCTCTCGGGCGGGGTCGTGCACGCGCACGCGTCCGTGGATCCCGTCGTCGCCGTGCCCCGCGCGGCGCATGCCGTCGCCCCCGAGCCCGGCACCGTCGTGGTGGCGGGCGCCGACGCCGGCCCCGCGGCATCCGAGCTGGCGATCGCGCTCGGGGCACCGCTCATCGCGGAACCGTCGTCGAGCGCGCGCTTCGGCCCCAACCTCGTCGTGCCCGACGTCGCGGCGAGCGAGCTCGCCGACGAGGTGCGCCGCGTCGTCGTGGTCGGCCACCCGACCCTCACGCGCACCGTGACCCGCCTCATCCGCCGCGACGACGTCGAGGTGCTCGTCGCCGGACGCCGCGGACTCGACAACGTGCGCGGCACCGTCGTCGAGGGCGACCTCGTCGCCGAGAGCGCGCCGGGGGACTGGGCGCGCGCCTGGGTCGGCCGCTGGGTGCAGGCATCGCGCCGCATCCTCGATGCCGGCGCCGAGGCCATCCCTGGCGCCGAGCTGTCGCGCGAGCGCTACGCGCGCGCCGTGCTCGAGGATGCGCGCCGACCCGTCACCCGCGCGATGCTCGCGAAGGCCGTGTGGGAGCACACGTGGCCGCACGATCGGCTCGTGCTCGGCGCATCGCGCCTCATCCGCGTACTCGACCGCACCGTCGGCGGCAAGCCGCTCATCGTGCACGCCAACCGCGGGCTCGCGGGCATCGACGGCACGGTGTCGACGGCCATCGGCGTCGCGCTCGCGCACGACCGTGCCGGCGGCCGTGGCGTGACGCGCGCCCTCATGGGCGACCTCACGCTGCTGCACGACGTCGGCGGCCTGCACCTGCCCGCCGACGAGCCGCGTCCCCGCCTGCAGCTCGTCGTCGGCAACGACGGCGGCGGCACGATCTTCGACGATCTCGAGGTCGCCGCGTCCGCCGACCCCGCCGACTTCGCCCGTGTGCAGCGCACCCCGCAGCACGTGGACCTCGCCGCCCTCGCCGCCGCGTACGGCTGGCAGCACGTGCTCGTCGAGGATCGCGCCGGCCTGGAGCGAGCGCTGACGGGTGCCGCGACCTGCATCGTCGAGGTGCGAATCGCGACGGACTGACCGCTCGGGACGCGTCACTATGCTCTGGCCATGAGCGACATCCCCGCAGCTGTCCGGCACGCCCGCCGAGGCGTGCGCCTCGCCGAGATCGACCCGCGCTCGACGCCCGGCTTCACGGGCGACAAGGCAGCGGGCGAGGCGCTGCTCGCCGAGCGCGCGGCGCACCTCGCCGAGCTGCAGGAGCGCCTGCACGCCTCCGCGACCGCGGGCGACGGCCGCAGCGTGCTCCTGCTGCTGCAGGGCATGGACACCGCAGGCAAGGGCGGGCTCGTGCGCCACGTCGTCGGGGCCGTCGACCCGCAGGGCGTGCGCATCACGTCGTTCAAGCGGCCGACGCCCGCCGAGCGCCGTCACGACTTCCTCTGGCGCATCGAGCGTGCGCTGCCGCAGCCCGGGCAGATCGGCGTCTTCGACCGATCCCACTACGAGGACGTGCTCATCCATCGCGTGCGCGGGCTGTCGAAGCCAGAGGTCGTCGAGGAGCGCTACGGGCGCATCGTCGACTTCGAGCGGCAGCTCGCGGACCACGGCGTGCATCTCGTCAAGGTGATGCCGCACATCTCGTACGGCGAGCAGGGAGCCCGGCTGCTCGAGCGCCTCGACCGGCCCGACAAGCACTGGAAGTACAACCCGGGCGACGTCGACGAGCGCACGATGTGGGCCGAGTACCAGCGTGCCTACGCGATCGCGATCGACCGCACGGCGCGCGCGTCGGCGCCGTGGCACGTCGTGCCCGCCGACCGCAAGTGGTACGCGCGCCTCGCCGTGCAGGAGCTGCTCATCGAGGCGCTCGAGGCGATCGACCCCCAGTGGCCCGTCGCCGACTACGACGTCGATGCCGAGCGCGAGCGGCTCGTCGCCCTCGGCGGCATCCCCGAGGAGGCGCTCGCGGCGTCGCCGGCGCTCGCCGGGTCGGACGAGCCGAAGGGCGCGAAGGCGAAGGGCGCGACGACGAGGAAGCGGTCGACGTCCAAGGCCGAGGAGTCGGCGACGTCGAAGTCCGCGAAGGGCAAGGGCAAGCGCAAGGACAAGGGCGAGGGCAAGGCAAAGGGCAAGGGCAAGCGCAAGGGCAAGGACTCGTCGGGCTCGAAGCGCAAGGGCAAGGGCTGATGCTCGAGCTGCGCCCCGGCTGCGAGTGCTGCGACGTCGACCTGCCGCCCGCGTCCCTCGCGTTCATCTGCACGTTCGAGTGCACGTGGTGCGCGTCGTGCGCCGAGCGCATGGGGCACGAGTGCCCGAACTGCGGCGGCGACCTCGTGCGTCGTCCCGTCCGCCCCGCGCGCTTGCTGGCGGCGAACCCGCCATCGACGATCCGCGTCGTCGCGCCCGGCTGCGCCGCCCGCCTCGCGAGCGCCGGCCGTACGTGACGAGAGCCTGAGCGCTCGCCGTCGGGGCCGCGTGCGTCAGCCGACGATCGAGTGCCCGGCGTCGGCGAGCACGGCGAGCGCGCGATCGCGGTCGTCGGTGGCGACGAGCACGAGGTCGGCCGTCGCGGTGCCGACGACGAAGACGGGGAGGCCGGCCGCCGAGAGCGGCGCTGCGATCGAGGCCGTCATGCCAGGGGCGTCGAGCCCGTGGGCCGTTCCGCCGGTCCACAGCGCCACCCAACGGTCGACGTCGGCGTCGACCGCTGCGCGGATGACCGTCGTCCCGTCGGGCGCACGCACGATCGCCACGACCCCGTCGGCGTCGACGTGCGCGCCAGGGTCGGCATCGTGCTCGATGACGAGCTCGCCGGGCAGCACGTCGACGACCTGCGGCACGATCGCGAGCGTGATGGATGCGGCTGCGGTCTCGGGCATCCGACGACCCTAGTCGCGAGCGGCACCGCACGCCGTCGCGCATCGCAGGCGATCCGTGGGGTCGGAGGGGCATCTTCCCTCCGCCACCCCTGATCGCCTGCGATACGCGACGAGGCGGCTACTCGAGCACGGGGCGCGGGGGCAGGGGGTCGCCGAAGGCGTCGACGATGGGGCGCAGCTTGATGGCCGTCTCGGCGAGCTCGTCGGCCGGCACGGAGTCGGCGACGATGCCCGCGCCCGCGAACGCGCGGATCGACCCGTCGGCCGCGACCTGCGCGCCGCGCAGCGCGATCGCCCACTCGCCGCCGCCCGACGCGTCCAGCCACCCGACCGGCCCCGCGTAGCGCCCGCGGTCGATGCCCTCGAGCTCTGCGAGGCGTGCGAGGGCGATCGGGCGCGGGGTGCCGGCGACGGCTGCCGTGGGATGCAGCGCCGCGAGGGCGTCGAGCACCGAGCCCTCGAGGGTGCCGGTGATGTCGGTCGCGAGATGCCACAGGTTCGGCAGCCGCAGCGGGTAGGGCCCGCTCGTCGCGAGGTCGCGCGAGATCGGGCGCAGGGACTCGAGGGCCGACTCGGCCGCGAGGCGGTGCTCGCCGACGTCCTTCGGGTGCACCGCGAGGGCCTCGGCGGCCTCGCCGTCGAGCTCGGGCGTCGCGCCGCGCGCCGCCGTGCCGGCGAGCACCCGCGTGAACGTGCGACCGTCGCGCGCGGCGACGAGCATCTCGGGGCTCGCCCCCAGCAGGCCGTCGACCGCGTAGGTGATGGCGTCGGGATAGCGGCGGCGGAGGCCCAGCAGGGCGCTGCGCAGGTCGGCGCCCACAGGCAGCGCTCCCACGAGGTCGCGTGCGAGCACGACCTTCTCGAGCTCGCCCGCCTGGATGGCTGCGACGGCCTCGCCGACGATCGCCGCGTACCGCTCGGGATCGATGGTGCCGGGGGAGAGGGCGACGCGCACGTCGTCGACCTCGCGCTTGGGCGACGGCTCGGGCAAGGGCTCGTCGTCGACGGCGATGCGGGTCGTCCACGCGTCGTCGCCTCGGCGGCCGAGCACGATGCGCGGCACGATGAGCACCGACTCCGCGGCGGAGTCGTCGGCGAACGCGAACGTGCCGAACGCCACGAGGCCCGTGCCGTGGGCGCCGACCTCGTCGGTCACGTCGGCGGCCGCGACCAGCGCATCCCACGCCGCCGCGGCATCCGCGATCCGCTCGGGTCCGGACACCGTGATGCGCAGCGCCTCACCCACCCCGACCAGCCCATCGCCCGAGCGCACGAACGCCAGCGGGGCGCTCGCGTCGGTGTGCGCGATGAGTCGACCGTGGGCGGCGCGCGTCGTCACGACGCGCAGTCGTCGCTGGGCCTGCACGACAGCCAGCCTACGCTCGCAGCGCATGCGCGTCGGATCGGCTCCGACGTGGGATGCGCGCCACCGTAGGATGGATGCCGTGGGGGCAGCGGACCTGGGCAAGGACCCGAGCGAGGTCGCGGCGATGTTCGACGCCACCGCCAAGCGATACGACCTGATGAACGGGCTCTTCACGCTCGGCAACGACCGGCTCTGGCGACTGCAGATGAATCGCGCCGTCGCGCCGCAGCCGGGCGAGCGCATCCTCGACGTCGCCGCGGGCACCGGCACGTCGTCAGCGCCAATGGCCAAGGCCGGCGCGCTCGTGACCGCGCTCGACTTCAGCGCGGGCATGATCGACGAGGGGCGCCGCAGGTACCCCGAGATCGAGTTCGTGCAGGGCGACGCGCAGGAGCTGCCCTTCGGCGACGAGACGTTCGACGCCGTCACCATCTCGTTCGGCTTCCGCAACGTGCAGGACCCCAAGGCTGCGCTGTCGGAGTTCTTCCGCGTGCTGAAGCCCGGCGGTCGCCTGCTCGTCTGCGAGGCCTCGAAGCCGCCGCTGGGCGTCGCGCGCGCCGGTCACAAGGCGTTCATGCGCACCGTGCCGGTCGTCGGCCGCCTCGCATCGTCGAATCCGGAGTCGTACCGGTACCTCGTCGACTCGATCGAGGCGTGGCCCGACCAGCAGACCCTCTCGCGGTGGATCCGCGGCGCCGGCTTCACGCGCGTCGCGCACCGCAACCTCACGATGGGCGCGGTCGCACTGCACCGCGGCCGCAAGCCCACGGAGCAGACGATGCGCATGGCCATCATCGAGCGACCCGCCGCCGACGAGGCGACGGCGTGAGCGGCCTCGCCGCCTCGCTCGGGATCACGCTCGACGAGGCAGCCCCTCCCGAGCGCGAGCTCGTCGACGCCCTCGAGCGCGGTCTCGTGCTCGTCGAGCAGGCGCTCGACCGCGACGTCGCGCTCACGGATCCGATCGCGGACTCGATGACGCGATACCTGAAGGATGCGGGCGGCAAGCGCACGCGTCCCATGCTCGTCATGCTCGCCGCGCAGCTCGGCGACGGCGTGACCGATGCCGTCGTCTCGGCGGCGGAGGTCGTCGAGATCACGCACCTCGCGAGCCTGTACCACGACGATGTCATGGACAGGGCGACGCTGCGTCGCGGCGTCCCCGCAGCGCAGGAGGTCTGGGGCAACTCGGTCGCGATCCTCGCGGGCGACCTGCTCTTCGCCCGCGCCGGCGCCGTCGGCGCGCGCCTCGGCACCGAGTTCGCCGCCATCCACGCGCACACGTTCGAGCGCATGTGCCTCGGGCAGCTGCACGAGACGCTGGGGCCGCAGGACGCCGATCCCGTCGAGCACTACATCCGCGTGCTCGCCGACAAGACGGGCTCGCTCATCGCCTCGGCCGCCGAGCTCGGTGCCCTCACGGGGAACGCGGATCCCGCGTACCGGCAGCCGCTGCGTGACTTCGGCGAGCGCATCGGCGTCGCGTTCCAGCTCGTCGACGACGTGCTCGACCTGTCGTCGTCGCCCGAGACCGGCAAGGTCGCGGGCACCGACCTGCGCGCGGGCGTCATCACGCTGCCGCTGCTGCGCCTGCGGGCCGCAGCGGAGTCGGATGCCGACGCGGCCGCGCTGCTCGCCGACATCGAGCGCAAGGGCGACGACTTCCCCGACGCCGTCGCCAGGCTGCGCGAGCATGCCGCGACGGTCGACACGCTCGCCGAGGCCGAGCGGTGGCGCGACGGAGCCCACGAGGCGCTGACGGCGCTGCCCGTCGGCCCCGTGCGCGACGCGCTCGACGCGTTCGCCGCATCCCTCGTCACCCGCACCCGCTAGTCGCGCACCGCGCGCTCGAGAGGACCCCCATGCCCACCATGCTCCGCGTCGCCGTCGTCGGCGCCGGTCCCGCAGGCATCTACGCCGCCGACATCCTCAAGAAGTCCGTCGCCGAGACCGGCGGCGACGTGTCGATCGACCTGTTCGAGCACCTGCCCGCGCCGTACGGACTCGTGCGCTACGGCGTCGCGCCCGACCACCCGCGCATCAAGGGCATCATCTCGGCGCTGCGCGAGGTGCTCGAGTCGGGCGTCGTGCGCTTCTTCGGCAACGTGCGCTTCGGCGTCGACATCCAGCTCGAGGATCTGCAGCGCCACTACCACGCGGTGATCTTCGCGACGGGTGCCGTGAAGGATGCGCCGCTCGTGATCCCCGGCGTCGACCTGCCAGGCTCGTACGGCGCCGCCGACTTCGTGTCGTGGTTCGACGGCCACCCCGACGTGCCGCGCACGTGGCCGCTCGAGGCCGAGGGCGTCGCGGTGCTGGGCGTCGGCAACGTCGCGCTCGACGTCGCCCGCATGCTCGCGAAGCATCCCGAGGATCTGCTGCCCACCGAGGTGCCCGCCAACGTCGTCGAGGGCCTCGAGGCCTCGCCCGTGACCGACGTGCACGTCTTCGGCCGTCGTGGCCCGCTCGACGTGAAGTTCACGCCGCTCGAGCTGCGCGAGCTCGGCGAGCTGCGCGACGTCGACATGGTGCTGTACGACGAGGACTTCGGCGTCGACCCCGACGAGGAGTCGCGCAAGGCGAACAAGCAGATCCTCGTGATCTCGCGCGTGCTCGACCAGTGGCGGCAGCGCGAGACCGGCGCGGCATCGCGTCGCCTGCACCTGCACTTCTGGTCGCGGCCCGTCGAGATCGTCGGCGACGACGGCGTGACGGCCCTGCGCGTCGAGCGCACCCGCCCCGACGGCCAGGGCGGCATCGAGGGCACCGGCGAGCTGCGCGACGTGCCCGTGCAGGCCGTGTACCGGGCGATCGGCTACTTCTCGTCGCCGCTGCCGGGCGTGCCGTTCGACGAGCTGCGCGGCGTCATCCCCAACGAGGCCGGCCGCGTCGTCGACGGCGTGCGCCCGCTGCCCGGCGTGTACGCCACCGGCTGGATCAAGCGCGGACCCGTCGGCCTCATCGGCCACACGAAGTCCGACGCGAAGGAGACGATCGAGCAGCTGCTCTCCGACGAGCTCTCGTGGTGGACGCCCGAGGACGCGAGCGCCGACGCCATCCCCGCGCTGCTCGCCGAGCGCGGCGTCGACTGGACGGACATCGCCGGCTGGATCCGTCTCGACGGACACGAGATGTCGCTGGGCGAGCCGCACGGCCGCGCTCGCATCAAGGTCGTGCCGCGCGACGAGATGATCACGATCTCGCGGGCGGGGATGAACGCCGAGCGCTAGGCGCCACGCGGCGCGTCGGCGCGCAGCGACCGCGTCATGCGGTGCAGCGCGTCGAGGACCCGCTGCTGCTCCGCGTCCCCGAGGCCGTCGAGCATGCGGCGCTCGACGTCGCGCACCGCGACGGTCGCGGCAGCGAGGCTCGCGCGGCCACGTGCCGTGAGGCGCACGGGGAGGGCCTTGCCGACCGCGTCCTCGGGCGGCCGCTCGACGGCGCCGTCGCGCTCGAGCGTCTGCAGCAGCACGTGCATCGACTGCCGTGTGACGAACGCGCCGCGCGCGAGCTCGGAGCCCGACATGCCGGGTCCCTGCGCGAGCAGCTCGAGGCACGAGTAGTGCGTGATCGTCATGCCCAGCGGGCGCAGCGCCTCCTCCATCGCGGAGCGCAGCGCGCTCGACGCCTCCTTGAGCGCGTAGCCGAGCGACGAGTCGAGATGGATGCCGTCGGACGCCTGGTGCATGTCAGTAGTCTGACATAGACTCCCTCGTGTCAACCAACTGACATGAAAGCGAGGGCAGCATGCCCGTCACCGGTCCCGACTTCGTCTCGCTGCAGGTCCGCGACCTCGCAGCCTCGCAGGCGTTCTACGAGCGCTACCTCGGCCTCGAGCGCTCGCCCGCCGGACCGCCGCACGCCGTCGTGTTCACGACGACGCCCGTCGCCTTCGCGCTGCGCGACCTCGTCGAGGGCACCGACCTCGATGCCTCGCACCCGGGGCTCGGCGTCGCCCTCTGGCTGCACGCCACCGACGTGCAGCAGATCCACGACGCGCTCGTCGCCGACGGCCACGCGATCGCCGTCGCGCCGTTCGACGGCCCCTTCGGTCGCACGTGCACGCTCGTCGACCCCGACGGCTACCGCATCACGCTGCACGACCGCGCGTGAGGAGGGCGGCGGGCATCCGCGCCCGCCGCCCCGCCGGCCGTGCTCAGTCGGCGGCCTCCAGGTGCAGCAGCGCGAGCTGCTGCGGCAGCAGCGCCGGTGCGCGCAGCCCGACGTGCGCGAGCGCGGCACCGCTCAGGGTCACGCCGCGCGCCCAGTCGAGCGGCGACTGCCCCGGGGTGTCGGCATCGTCGGGCGTGAGCGTCGTGACGCGGTAGGCGCGGGCGGCGTCGAGGCCGGGGATGCGCACGCGAGCCCCCGGGTGCGACCGGCTCGACGTGACCTGCGTGATCGTCACGAGCGCCTCGGCACCGTCGTCGGCGACGACGCCGCGCACGTCGACGCTCTCGTCGGCGAGGTCCGCGTGCACGACGCGGCCCGTCGCGAGCATGCCCCGATGGCGCTTCCACAGCGCGACCCAGTGCGCGATGCGCGCGAGCCCCGCATCGTCGAGCGCGGTGAGGTCCCATTCGATGCCCAGGTGTCCCAGCAGCGCGACGCCCGCGCTGAGCTCGAGCGACACCGTGCGGCCCGTCGAGTGCACGCGCGGGCTCGTGAGATGGGCGCCCAGCATCTCGGGCGGCACGACGAGGCCGGTGTAGCGCTGGATCGCGAGCCGCTCGACGGGATCGAGGGTGTCGCTCGTCCAGACGCGCTGCGTGCGCTCGAGGATGCCGAGGTCGACGCGCGCACCGCCGGATGCGCAGGACTCGATCTCGAGGCCGGGGTGCCGCGCCTGCAGGTCGTCGAGCAGCGCGTAGAGCGCCGTGACGCCGTCGTGCACGCGCGCACGTCCGCCCGGGCCGTCGCCCGCCTCGAGCAGGTCGCGGTTGTGATCCCACTTCAGGTACGCGATGTCGTGGTCGCGCAGCAGGGCGTCGAGCCGGTCGCGCACGTGCGTCCAGGCGTCGGGGTTCGCGAGGTCGAGCACCTGCTGCTGCCGCGCGGAGACGGGCAGCTCGTCGCGGCCGCGCAGCAGCCAGTCGGGGTGCGCTCGCGCGAGGTCGCTGTCGGGATTCACCATCTCGGGCTCGACCCACAGGCCGAACTCCATGCCGAGGTCGCGCACGTGGCGCACGAGCGGCGCGAGGCCCTGGGGCCACACGGCAGGGTCCACCGTCCAG
Source organism: Agrococcus jejuensis (assembly GCF_007679035.1). Lineage (GTDB taxonomy): Bacteria > Actinomycetota > Actinomycetes > Actinomycetales > Microbacteriaceae > Agrococcus > Agrococcus jejuensis_A. Next base: position 220,667 of record NZ_VEFR01000003.1, read on the forward strand.
TCCCCGAGGCCGGCGGTGTCGTCGCGGCGGCCGAGGAACCAGCCGTCGTCGAGCACGAACCGCTCGACGCCGACGGCCGCGCCGCGGTCGGCGAGCGCCGTGAGCCGATCGAGGTCGTGGTCGAAGTAGACGGCCTCCCACGTGTTGAGCGTCACGGGTCGGGCGCGGCGCGGATGCTGCGGCCGAGCACGCAGGTGGTCGTGGATGCGGCCGGAGAGCCGGGTGAGCCCGTCGCCCCAGCTGGCGACGATCCACGGCGTCTCGTAGACGGCACCCGGCGCGAGCACGATCTCGCCGGGCAGCAGCAGCTCGCCGGCGCCGAGCAGCGTCTCGCCCGTCACGGTGCGCTCGGCGAGCATGCGGTGGTTGCCGCTCCAGGCCACGTGCACGGCGTGCACGAGGCCGCGCTCGAAGCCGAAGGCGGGTGCGCCGGCGGCGAGCAGCAGGCTCGCGTCGGCGCCGGGCCGACCGTGACGGCTCTCGCGCACGTGCGCGCCGATCGTGAGGCGGCGGCGCTGCGGCGCGCGCTCGCGCAGATGGTGGCCCGTCGTGTCGAGGATCTCGTCGGCGTCGTCGGGCAGCGGCAGCGTGACGTGGAGGTCGTCGAGCGTGTACGCATCGTCGCCGACGTTCGTCAGCGCGATGCGCGAGCGCAGCACGCCGTGCGGCGTGAGCTCGAGACGGATGCGCGCCTCGAGCCCGCCGTCGACGTCGGCGGCGCGCACGGTGACGCCCGCGCCGTCGGCGTCGACGTCGACGCCCGCGGTCGCGAGGGCGGTCGTGAAGCCGCGACCCGATCGGTGGCCGGCGAGTCCCGGGGTCGCGAGCCAGCCGTCGGACTCCTGCGGCACGAGCGTGAGCCTGCCCGGTCGGTCGAGGCCGCCGGAGATGCGCTGGGGCCGAGCGCCCACGGCGATGCCGTCGAGCGCGGCGTGCGAGAGGTCGCCGAGATCGGCACCCCAGTGCACGATGGCGGGGAGGCGGCCGGCGTCGAGGTCGAGCACGACGCTCGTGCCGCCGGCACGGAGGTGGAGGACGCCCGCGGCGTGCGGTGCGGTGCGCATGATGGGTCCTGCTCCTTCGCTGGACGGATGTTCACTTCTCTTCATTATTGTGCGTTTCCGTTCTCTTCTGATAGGTTACCGTCATCGCCGCCACCACGGGGCGTGGCTCCGCTCGATCCGCGAGCGAGGACGAACGACGCCGCGACGCCGCGGGTCGAGGGGGTTCGATGACGAGCACGACGCGCATCCGACGCGCAGGCGCACCGCGCGTGGCGGGCCTGGGGTTCCTCGCGCCGTTCGCCATCGTCTTCGCGCTCGTGTTCCTCGCGCCCATCGCGTACGCGCTCTTCCTCAGCCTCTTCGCCGATCGCCTCGTGGGCGGCGTGCAGTTCGTCGGCCTCGACAACTTCGCCCGCATCCTCGGCGACGCACGATTCTGGTCGGGCGTCGGCAACGTCGTGCTCTTCCTGCTCGTGCAGGTGCCGATCATGCTGTTCCTGTCGCTGCTCGTCGCGCTCGCGATCGACTCGGGTCGCCTGCACGGCGCCGCCTTCGTACGGCTGTCGGTGTTCCTGCCCTACGCGGTGCCCGCCGTCGTCGCCACCCTCATGTGGGGCTTCATGTACGGCGACCGATTCGGGCTCGTGCGCTCGTTCAACGAGATCCTCGGCACGTCGATCGCCTCGCCGCTCGCCCCCGACACCGTGCTCGCCGCCATCGGCAACATCGTGACCTGGCAGTTCGTCGGCTACAACATGCTGATCTTCTTCGCCGCGCTGCGCACGGTGCCGACGTCGCTCTACGAGGCGGCCGAGATCGACGGCGCGGGCGAGCTGCGCGTCATCACCGCGATCAAGCTGCCCGCCATCCGTGGCGCGCTCGTCATCGCCACGATCTTCTCGATCATCGGCAGCTTCCAGCTCTTCAACGAGCCGAGCATCCTCAGGAACCTCGCCCCCAACGCCATCACGAGCTACTTCACACCCAACATCTGGGCCTACGAGCTGTCGTTCTCGGGCCAGCAGCAGGGTCTCGCCGCCGCGGTCGCCATCCTCATGGGCATCCTCACTGCCGTCATCGCCTACCTCGTGCAGCTGCGCGGGATGCGGAAGGAGCAGCGATGAGCGCCCCCGTCATCGTCCCCGGCGTCACCGGCCGTCGGCCCTCGTCGCTGCGCCCCACCTCCGAGCGCGCGCATCGCCGGCGCGCGCGCGCCGTCGGCGGGCCGCGCAAGCGCCGTAGCGTGCTGCTGACCATCGCGATGGCCGTCGTCGTGATCTACACGCTGCTGCCGCTCGTGTGGCTGCTCATCAACGCGACGAAGACGCAGGCCGACCTGTTCTCGACCTTCGGGCTCTGGTTCGGCGGCGAGTTCGCGCTGTTCGACAACATCGGCCGCGTGCTCGCCTACGGCGACGGCATCTTCGGTCGCTGGCTGCTCAACACGCTGCTCTACGTCGTGCTCGGCGCGGGTGGCGCGACGCTGCTCGCGACGCTCGGCGGCTACGCCATCGCGAAGTTCCGCTTCCGTGGACGCACCGCGGCGATCGCCGTCGTGCTCGGCGCCGTCGCGATCCCCGGCACGGCGCTCGCGGTGCCGACCTTCCTCATGTTCGCGCGCATCGGCATCACCGACACGCCCCTCGCCGTCATCCTGCCGTCGCTGATCTCGCCCTTCGGGCTGTACCTCATGTGGGTGTTCGCGAGCGAGTCGATCCCCGACGAGCTCATCGAGGCGGCGCGGGTCGACGGCGCGAGCGAGCTGCGCATCTTCCGCTCCGTGTGCCTGCCGCTGCTCGGGCCCGGCATCGTCACCGTGCTGCTGTTCACGACCGTCGCGACGTGGAACAACTACTTCCTGCCGCTGATCATGCTGCGGAACCCCGACTGGTATCCGCTCACGATCGGCCTCAACGCCTGGAACAACCAGGCCACCACCGCGGGTGGCGACGCGATCTTCGATCTCGTCATCACCGGCTCGCTCCTCGCGATCATCCCGCTCATCGCCCTGTTCCTGCTGCTGCAGCGCTTCTGGCAGTCGGGGCTCGCCGCGGGCAGCGTCAAGGAATGACCACCACAGACCCCCGATCGCAGCATCGATCGGCGCCCACCCCGATGAAGAGACGAGGGCATGCCATGAAGCACCATCACAGCACCGCACTGCGAGCAGGAGCCATCGCCGGCGCGAGCCTCATCGCGCTCGCAGGCTGCTCCGCAGGCACCCAGGACCCCGACGCCGCCGCCGAGGCGGGCGGCACGCTCACCGTGTGGGCATGGGAGCCGACCCTCGAGGCCGTCGTCGAGGCCTACGAGGCCGAGAACGAGGGCGTCGACATCGAGCTCGTCAACGCGGGCACGGGCAACGACCAGTACACGGCGCTGCAGAACGCCATCCAGGCAGGCAGCGGCGTGCCCGACATCGCGCAGATCGAGTACTTCGCCGTGCCGCAGTTCGCGATCGCCGACTCGCTCGCCGACATCTCGGAGCTCGGCGCTGCCGACCTCGACGGCACCTTCGCACCGGGCCCGTGGTCGGCCGTCTCGCAGGGGGACGCGATCGTCGGCATGCCGATGGACTCCGGCCCCATGGCCATGTTCTACAACGCCGAGGTGTTCGAGCGCCTCGGCGTCGCCGTGCCCGAGACGTGGGAGGACTACCTGCAGGCCGCCCGCGACCTGCGCGCCGCCGACCCCTCGGTCTCGATCACGAACGACACCGGCGACGCCGGCCTCGCCACGAGCCTCATGTGGCAGTCGGGCGCCGAGCCCTTCACGGTCGACGGCACCACCGTCGGCATCGACCTCGAGGGCGACGCCGCGCGCTACGCCGAGATCTGGCAGCCGATGCTCGACGAGGATCTCTTCGCTCCCGTGTCGAGCTGGTCGGACGAGTGGTTCGCCGGCATGAACGACGGCACGATCGCGTCGATCACGACCGGCGCATGGATGCCCGCGAACCTCGAGTCGGGTGCCCCCGACGCCGCAGGCGACTGGCGCGTCGCGCCCATGCCGCAGTGGGAGGACGGCGGCGCAGCCTCGGCCGAGAACGGCGGCTCGTCGCTCGCGGTGACCGCCGCCAGCGAGCAGGCAGCGCTCGCGTACGACTTCCTCGAGTACGCGACGACGGGCGACGGCGTGCAGCTGCGCCTCGACGCCGGCGCCTTCCCGGCGACGACGGCCGACCTCGAGTCGCAGGAGTTCCTCGACGTCGAGTTCGAGTACTTCGGCGGCCAGCAGGCGAACCAGGTGTTCGCCGAGTCGTCGGCGAACGTCGTGGACGGCTGGAGCTACCTGCCGTACCAGGTCTACGCGAACTCGATCTTCAACGACACCGTGGGCCAGGCCTACGTCGGCGACACGACGATCGTCGACGGGCTCGCCGCATGGCAGGAGCAGATCGACGCGTACGGCCAGGAGCAGGGCTTCACGATCGAGTGAGCCTCGGCCCGTGGATGGGCGGCCGCGACGGCCGCCCATCCACGGGCCCTCCCGCCATCCCCACGACGCCCCTCTCAGGAACGGATCCCATGACCCACGTGCAGCGCTGGGTGCGCTGGCCGGACGGCCGCGCCCGCATCGGCTACGGCGCCGACTACAACCCCGAGCAGTGGGACCGGGAGGTCTGGCGCGAGGACGTCGAGCTCATGCGCGAGGCCGGGGTCTCGATCGTGACCGTCGGCGTCTTCTCGTGGGCCATGCTGCAGCCGGAGCCCGAGCGCTTCGACTGGGACTGGCTCGACGAGATCCTCGACCTGCTGCACCAGCACGGCATCGCCGTGGACCTCGCGACCGCCACCGCGTCGCCTCCGCCGTGGCTCACGCACCTGCACCCCGACGTGCTGCCCGTCGACGAGCGCGGCACGGTGCTCTCGCCCGGCGCCCGGCAGCACTGGCGCCCCACCTCGCGCATCTTCCGCGAGCATGCGCTCGCACTCGTCGAGCGCATGGCCGAGCGGTACGGCTCGCACCCCGCGCTCGCCGCATGGCACGTGAGCAACGAGCTCGGCTGCCACAACGTGCACGACTACTCCGACGAGGCGGCCGCCGCCTTCCGCGAGTGGCTCGGCGAGCGCTACGGCGACGTCGCGACGCTCAACGAGGCCTGGTCGACGACCTTCTGGTCGCAGCGCTACGCCGACCTCGCCGAGATCCTGCCGCCGCGGGCGACGACCTCCTTCGCGAACCCGACGCAGCAGCTCGACTTCGCCCGCTTCTCGTCCGACGCGCTGAAGGACTACCTCGTCGCCGAGCGCGAGGTGCTGCGCCGCATCACGCCCGACGTGCCCATCACCACGAACTTCATGATCATGGGCGAGACCAAGGCCATGGACTACGCCGACTGGGCGAGCGAGGTCGACTTCGTCTCGAACGACCACTATCGCCACCCCGGCCCGCAGGACCTCGATGAGCTGAGCTTCTCGGCCAACCTCACGAGCGGCGTCGCCGGCGGCGAGCCCTGGTACCTCATGGAGCACTCGCCGAGCGCCGTCAACTGGCAGCACGTCAACGTCGCGAAGCCGGCGGGCGAGCTCGCGCGCGACGCGCTCACGCACCTCGCGCACGGCGCCGACGCCATCGCCTACTTCCAGTGGCGGCAGTCGCGCGGCGGCGCCGAGCGCCACCACTCGTCGATGGTGCCGCACGCCGGCCGCGACTCCCGCATCTTCCGCGAGGTCGTCGGGCTCGGCGAGGTGCTCGACCGACTCGCCGACGTCGCAGGCGCACCGCGGCACGCGGCCGACGTCGCGATCCTCTTCGACTGGCAGTCGTGGTGGGCCGTCGACCTCGACTCGCAGCCCTCGTCGCTGCTGCGCTACAAGCAGGAGGCGCTCGACTGGTACACGGCGCTGCTCGACGCGGGCATCCGCGCCGACGTCGTGCCCGCGAGCGCACCGCTGCCCGGGCGCGGGCTCGTGATCGTGCCGATGCTGCACATCGTCACCGACGACCTTCGCGACCGGCTCGACGCGCACGTCGCCGCGGGCGGCTCCGTGCTCGTCACGGCCTACGCGGGCATCGCCGACGAGCGCCTGCACACCGAGCTCGGCGGCTATCCCGGACGCCTGCGCCACCTGCTGGGCGTGCGCGTCGACGAGCTGCTGCCCGTGCTCGGCGACGAGACGATCCACGTCGACGGCTCGCCCGCGACGCTGTGGAGCGAGCGCGTCGAGGTCGCCGAGGGCACCGAGGTGCTCGCGACGTTCGACGACGGCCCCGCGGCCGGCGGGCCCGCCGCGACGCTCCGAGCCGGGGCCGCCGGCGCCGGCGTCGCCGCGTACGTCGCGACCATCCCGAGCACCGAGCTGCGCGCCGCGCTCCTCGCGCGCGTGCTGGAGGCGGCAGGCGTCGAGAGCACGCTGCCCGAGTCGCTGCGCGGCCGGGTCGAGCTCGTGGAGCGCGGCGAGGGCGGCGCGTGGCGCTTCCTCGTGAACCGCGGCGTCGAGCCGATCGCCATCGACGGCGACGCGCTCGGTCGCGTCCACGTCGCCTCCGACGGCTCGAGCGATGCCGTCGTCCCCGCGCGCGGCGTGCTCGTGCTGCGCGCCGACGCCTGACCGACCCGACCACCGCCCACGACCGACGCGAGCCGCTCCATCCGAGCGGCCCGCTCCTGCAGCGACCGCCGGCGATGCCTGCCGGACCCACCATCGACGAAGGAGTCGAGACGATGCACGCATCCAGACGACGCGGCCTGGCCGCAGCGCTGGCGATCGCGACCGCGGTGTCGGGAGGGGTGCTCGTCACCGCTCCCGCGCCGCCCGCGTCCGCCGCGACCGAGGTCACGATCACCCCGAACCCCGCCTACGCCCTCAGCGAGTTCCAGGGATGGGGCACGTCGCTCGTGTGGTTCGCGAACGCGACCGGCGACTATCCGCCCGAGCTGCGGCAGGAGCTCTTCGACCGGCTCTTCGGCGAGGAGGGGCTCGACCTCAACGTCGCGCGCTACAACATCGGCGGCGGCAACGCGAGCGACGTGCCCGACTACCTGCGGCCCGGCGCGGCCGTCGAGGGATGGTGGGCCGAGAACCTCGACCCGACGCTCGGCGCCACCTCCACCTACGAGGACCGCGCGGACTTCCTCGCCGAGTGGGATCCCGCCGACCCGGCCTCGTACGACATGGACGCCGACGCGACGCAGCGCTGGTGGGTCGACGCGATCGCCGCGGAGCAGGGCGACGAGATGGTGTGGGAGGCGTTCAGCAACTCGCCGCCGTACTTCATGACGAACAGCGGCTTCTCCACGGGCAGCCTCACCTCGACCGACGAGTCGGTCATCCCCGACCCCGCGGTCGCCGAGGCGTTCGCCACCTACCTCGCGACGGTCGTCGCCGAGATGGAGTCGGAGCACGGCATCGACTTCCAGACCCTCGCGCCCTTCAACGAGCCGTGCAACGGCTACTGGGGCACGAGCCTGCCGCCCGGGCAGCAGTTCCCCGCGCTCGGCGGCCGGACGCAGGAGGGTGCGCAGATCTGCCCCGGTCCCGGCCCCGGTCAGCAGCAGGCCATCCTCGCCGAGGTCGAGCAGGCGCTCGTCGACGCCGGCCTCGACACCGACATCTCGTCGAACGACGAGACGAACCCGGGCCGCTTCAACACGGCCTGGAACGCGTACTCGACCGAGGCGCGCGACGACGTCGACCAGATCAACGTGCACACGTACGGCACGAACGGCCGCGAGGTGACGCGCGACATCGCACGCGCCGAGGGCCTGCCGCTGTGGATGAGCGAGGTCGGCGGCAACTGGGTCAGCGGCGACGGGTTCGACCCGCTGACGATCGAGGGCGGCCTCGGCATCGCCCAGCACATCACGAACGACCTGCGGATCCTGCAGCCCGACGCGTACGTGCTGTGGCAGGAGGTCGAGGACCTCTACAACATGGAGCGGGTCGAGCAGCTCAACTGGGGCTCGGTGTTCGTCGACTTCGACTGCGCGGAGCCGGGCACCGAGGGCTACTCGGTGCGCAGGCTCGCCGACGCCGGATGGTCGCAGGGCGATCCGCTGCCCGAGGAGGCGCGCTGCCAGGTGGTGACGAACTCGAAGTTCGACACGCTGCGCAACTTCACGCACTACATCCAGCCCGGCTCGACGATCATCGCGACCGACGACGCGCAGACGACCTCGGCCATCACGCCGGAGGGCGACGGCGTCGCGATCGTGCACGTGAACTCCGGTGACGCTCGCCTCGTGACGCTCGACCTGTCGCAGTTCGCCGACCTGGCACCCGGTGCGACCGTCACGCCGGTCGTCACGACCGAGGCCGACTCGATCGACGCCCCGTCGTCGAACGCGCTCGTCGAGGGCACGCCCGTCGCGATCGACCCGACGTCGATGACGGCGACCCTCGAGGTGCCCGCCGACTCCGTGACGACGTTCGTCGTCGACGGCGTCTCGGGCGTCGCCGACGACGCGCTCGCGTTCGACGACGGCGACGCCGTCTCGCTCGCCGGCGTGCAGAGCGGCCTGCCGCTGTCGGCGCAGGCTCCGGCGACGTCGGGCAACGCCCTGTCGCTGCAGGGTCTGCCGACGACCGCCGAGGCCGCACAGGCGCAGGCGTTCACCTTCCACGAGGCCCCCGCGGCCGAGGGCAGGCCCAACGACCTGCGCTTCGCGATCGAGGCGGGGGACGGTCGATTCCTCGCCGCGGGCGCGTCAGGCACGCAGCTCGTCGCGTCGACGGCTGCCGACGCGATCGCCCAGCCGTCGACGACGTGGGTCGCGACGACTCGCGACGGCCGCACGTTCTCGTTCCTCAACGTCGCGACCGGGCGCGTGCTCGACGTGAACGGCCAGGGCACGACGCCGGGCACCGCCGTCGGCGTCTGGACGACGTCGGATGCCTCGAACCAGCGATGGACGCCGCGCACGCTCACGGCGCTCGGTGCTGCCGACGTCGTCGTGCAGACGCCCGTCGGCGTCGCACCGACGCTGCCGTCGACCGTCGAGCCGCTCTACGCCTGGGGCGCGGGCGCACCCGTCGCCGTCACGTGGAGCACGGACGGCGCCGACTGGTCGCAGCCCGGCACCGTGACGGTGCAGGGGAGCGCGACCGACCTGTACGGGCAGCCGCTCGCCGTCGAGGCGACCGTCGAGGTCGGCGCGTTCACCCGCACCGACCCCGTGTCGATCACGGTCGTCGAGGGCACGACGGCCGCGGCGCTCGCCGAGGCCGTGCCCGCCACGGTGCCGGCGCGCGTCGGCGCATCCGCCTCGACCTTCGACGTGCCCGTGACGTGGGATCTGTCGGACGTCGACGATGCGTCGCTCGCGGCACCGGGTGCCGTGCGAGTGCCCGGCACGGCCGACGCGTCGGGCACGCCGCTCGCCGCCACGCTGACGGTGCTCGTCACCGCGGGCGCTCCCGCGAACCTGCTGACGCTCGACGGCGTCGTCGCCTCGGCGACGTTCACCGAGCCCGGCTACTCGGCCGACGCGACGCGCAACGGCGACCTCGTCGACAAGGGATGGTCGAACTGGCGCAGCGGCACGAAGAACCCGAGCGACACGCTCTCGTACGTGCTCGCCGAGCCCGCGACGCTCGTCGACGGTCGTGTGCTGTTCTTCCGCGATGGCTCGTCGTGGGCGAGCAGCGTGCAGTTCGAGGCGCGCGTCGACGGCGCCTGGACGCCGGTCGGCGACCCCGTGCCCGTGACGGTGCCCGGCAGCGGGGCGCCGTTCGCGGAGGCCGACCTGTCGGGCGTCCGAGCGGACGCCGTGCGGGTGGTCATGACCGCGCAGCCGAGCACGCACATGGTGGTGTCGGAGGTCGAGGTCCGCGGCCTGCTGGTCGCTCCCGCCTCGACCGCGTCGCTCGTCGAGCTGCGCGTCGACGGCGAGCCGATCGACGGCTTCGACCCCGAGACGTTCGCGTACGAGGTCGCCTCGGCAGGGTCCGCGTATCCGCGGGTCGACGCATTCGCCCTCGACGGCGCCGCGACGGTCGCGGTGACGCAGGCGAGCGACGAGCTCGGCGGTGCCGCGGAGGTCGTCGTGACGTCGGCGGATGGCACGCAGACGCAGACGACGACCGTCGCCTTCGACCGCAGCGCGGTCGTGACGGGCGTCGCGCTAGTCGGCGAGGCCGTCGCTGGCACGACCGTGGCGGTGGCGGCGTCGACGGACCCCGCCGACGCCGTCGTGGTCGTGCGATGGCTGCTCGACGGGGTGCCGCTCGCGGCACCCGACGGCGACGCGGCCGCTGCCGACGCGGGCACGGTGGCGATCCCGGCCGATGCGGTCGGCGCACGGCTGACCGCGGAGGTCGTGGCCTCGGCGGAGGGCTTCGGCGACAGCGCGGTGCGCGTGCTCGACGCTGGCGTCGTCGCTGCTGCGCCGGTCGAGCCGGAGCCGGAGGAGCCGAACCCCGGCCCTGGCCAGCCGGGGCAGCCGGGTCAGCCGGGGCAGCCCGGTCAGCCGGGTCAGCCGGGTCAGCCTGGCTCCGGCGGCGCGGGGGCCGGTGCCGGGTCGCTGCCGCAGACCGGTGGCGATGGCGAGGCGCTGACGGTGCTCCTCGTCGCAGCCGGGATGCTGGCGCTGCTGGGCCTCGGCCTCGGCGTCCGCTCGCGCGCACGGATGCACGCTCGACGCTGACGCGTCGCCGCAGCACGACGGGCCCGGATCCAGGGGATCCGGGCCCGTCGTGCGTCTCGAAGGCTGCTGCCGTCACGGCACGCGTGTCCTCTCGCGGGACGTCGTCATGCCGAGGGACGCCGGGCGCTCGTCGGATGCCCGCGAGGGTGCGCGTCAGGACGCGCCGAGCGCGCGGCTCGGTGCTGGGTCGCCCGTCAGGCGCTCGCGGCCTGCGAGGCCGACCATGCCGACGCGACCATCTCGTCGATCGTGTGCCGCATCCGCCAGTCGAGGTCGCGCGCGGCCAGGGTGCCGTCGGCGACGATCGCCGCCGGGTCGCCCGAGCGGCGGGGTGCGATGACAGGGTCGAAGGCGACGCCGGTCGCTGCGGCGATCGCGCGCATGAGCTCGCGATTCGACGCGCCGTGCCCGGAGCCGAGGTTGTAGACGGGCTCGAGCGGCTCGTCGCGCTCGAGACGAGCGGCGGCGGCGACGTGCGCGAGCGCGACGTCGGCGACGTGCACGTAGTCGCGCACGTTGGTGCCGTCGGGCGTCGGGTAGTCGTCGCCGTTGATCTGCGGCGTGCGGCCGTCGGCGAGCATCGCGAGCACCTTCGGCACGAGGTTGTGCGGGCTCGTGTCGCGGATGCGGTCGCTGCTCGAGCCGATGACGTTGAAGTAGCGCAGTGCGACGCCCGCGAACGGCCTGGCGTCGAGCGCGGCCGCGGCGCGCTCGTCGTCGAGCAGCCACTCGCCGACGAGCTTGGACTCGCCGTACGGCGACTCGGGCGCCGTGGGCGTGGTCTCGGTGACGCGGTCGAGGTCGGGGGAGCCGTACACGCCCGCGCTCGACGAGAACACGATGCGGTGGACGGCCGCCGCGCGCATGGCGTCGAGCAGCTCGACGGTGCCCGTCACGTTCTGCCGGTAGGTGTGCAGGGGGCGCCGCACCGACTCGCCCGCGTACTTGTAGCCCGCGAGGTGCACGACGCCGACGACGTCGCCGGCGAGCGCGCGCTCGAGCGTGGCGCGCTCGAGCAGCGATCCCTCGACGAGCTCGGCGCCGTGCGGCACGAAGGCACGGTGGCCGCTCGAGAGGTCGTCGAGCACGACGACGTCGCGGCCCGCTGCGAGCAGCGCCTCGGCGACGTGCGCGCCGATGTAGCCCGCGCCGCCCGTCACGAGCCACCGCGTCATCGGTCTGCCCGCCCGGCTCCCGCGCTGGCGCGCACCGTGAAGGTCGTGGGTGTCGGATGCCCGGCGCCAGTGACGCGCGCTGTCACGGCGGCGGCGATCTCGTCGGCGCGATCGACGTCGACGAGCGCGATGCACGCGCCGCCGAAGCCGCCGCCCGTGATGCGAGCACCGAGCGCGCCGGCGGCGACGGCGGCGTCGGCAGCGGCGTCGACGGCGGGCACGGATGCCTCGAAGTCGTCGCGCATCGAGGCGTGCGCGGCCGTGAGGATGGGGCCGAGGTCGCGGGGGCGCCCGTCGCGCACGGCGGCGGCGGCCTCGCGGCAGCGGAGCGTGTCGGTGACGACGTGCCGCGCGCGGCGCGCGAGCGCCTCGGGCAGGGGAGCGAGGGCATCCTCGAGCCCCGCGGCCGGCACGTCGGCGAGCAGCGCGACGCCGAGCAGGGCGGCGGCCTCCTCGCACTCGCGCCTGCGCACGCCGTAGCCGCCGCTCGTGTGGTCGTGGCGCACGGTCGAGTCGATCACGAGCACGGCGAGGCCCGCGGCATCGAGTCCGAGCGGCACCGTCTCGACCGTGTCGGCGCCGAAGTCGAGCAGCAGCGCGGCGTCGGCATGCGACAGGAGCGCAGCCGACTGGTCGAGCGTGCCCGTGGGGGCGCCGGCCACGACGTTCTCGGCGCGCTGGCAGATCGCCACCATCGCCTCGCGCGTCGTCGGCAGCCCCCAGAGCTCGGCAGCGGCGACGCACACGGCCGCCTCGAGCGCGGCCGACGACGACACCCCGACGCCGACGGGCACGTCGGAGTCGATCCACAGGTCGAGGCCGCGCACGCGGTCGGCTGCCGTCTCGGCGTCGAGCAGCGCCCAGAGCACGCCGAGCGGGTAGGCGCTCCACCCCGCCGCATCGGCGAGGTCGGCGATGCGCATCTCGACGATGCCGTCGGCGAAGGCCGTGCCGACGCGCACGACGTCGTCGTCGCGCAGGGCCGCGGCGACCGCCGTGCGTCGATCGATCGCGATGGGCAGGCTCGCGCCCCCGTTGTAGTCGGTGTGCTCGCCGACGAGGTTGACGCGCCCGGGCGCCGACCACGTGCCCTCGGGTGCGGCGCCGAAGGCGCGCTCGAAGTCGGTCGCCACGTCACGCATGGGTGCGCTCCCGTCCCGCACCCTCGTGCGCCGAGGTCTCGGCGAGGGCGTCGACGCGTGCGAGGGCGCCGCGCAGCAGCTCGGCACCGACCTCGGGGGTCGTGTCGCCGACCCACGCGCCCATCGCGGCCTCCGAGCCGGCGAGGAACTTCAGCCGGTCGGCCGATCGCCTCGGCGACGTGATCTGCCAGGTGAGGCGCACGAGGTCGCGGTCGGCGCCGACGGGGGCCTGGTGCCATGCGGCGATGTAGGGCGTCGGCGTCGGGTAGAGCGCGTCGACGGCGCCCAGGAGGCGCAGCGACAGCCCCGCGAGGTCGTCGCGCTCGGCCTCGTCGAGCGCGGCGAGATCGGGCACGTGCCTGCGCGGCTGCACGTGCAGCTCGAGCGGCCAGCGGGCGGCGAACGGCACGTACGCGACCCAGTGGGACGTCTCGGCGACGAGCCGTGCCCCGCCGAGCTCCGACGCGAGCACGTCGCCCTGCAGGTCGCCGTCGTGCTCGCGGATCGCGCGTACGAGCTGCTGCGTGCGCGGCGTGACGTACGGATACGCGTAGATCTGACCGTGCGGGTGGTGCAGCGTGACGCCGATCTCGACGCCGCGGTTCTCGAAGACGAACACCTGCTCGACGCCGGGCATCGCGCTCAGGGCCGCCGTGCGATGCGCCCAGGCGTCGACGATCGTGCGAGCCCGCATGCGCGTCTGGGTCGCGAACGAGCCCGTGTGCTCCGGGCTGAAGCACACGACCTCGCAGCGGCCGATCGACGGCTGCCGACGCTCGAGCCCGTCCTCGTCGTGCACGGTGCCGCCCAGCGCGGGGCCGAAGGCCGGCGACCGGTTCTCGAAGACGGCGACCTCGTAGTCGTCGGGGATCTCGCTGGGGTTCGTCGGGCTCTGCGGCGCCAGCGGATCGAGGTCGGCGGGCGGCAGGTGCACGCGTCCCTGTCGGGCTGCGGCGAACGTCACCCATTCGCCCGTGAGGGGGTCGCGACGCAGGTCCGGCGTGGCGGGGCGTGCGTCGAGCTCGCGTCGATCGGGGCTCGGGGAGCGCTGGGGGCTGCCGTCGGCATCGAAGTAGAGCAGCTCGCGGCCGTCGGCCAGCGTGGTCGCCGTCACTCGTGTCATCGGTCTCTCTCCCCACCAGCAGCGCGCGCGGGGTGCGCCACGATGCGATGGACCGATACTATGACATTCTGTTCGCTTTTGTGTGACTTTGTGGGCGAATCTGTTCGAAGGAGCGCGCATGGTGCATGTCCCACTCGCCACCGACCGCCGGGCACGGATCCTCGAGCTGCTGCGCTCGCAGCGCGCCGTGCGCATCTCCGAGCTGGCCGAGGGGTTCGGCGTGTCGCCCATGACCGTGCGGCGCGACATCGAGGGCCTCGAGGCCGAAGGCGTCGTCGAGCGCGTGCACGGCGGTGCGCGCCTGCCGCTGCTCCACGAGGAGGCCGAGCCCGAGCCGCAGCGCAAGGCGCTGCTGCAGCCGGGCGAGAAGCGCGCGATCGCCCGAGCCGTCGCGGACCTGGTCGTGCCCGGCACCGCGGTGGGCATCGGCTCCGGCACCACGACGCTCGAGCTCGCGCGCGTGCTCGCCGACCGCGACGACCTCGACGGCCTCACGGTCGTCACGAACGCGCCCGCCGTCGCCGACGTGCTCGCCGGCGTCGCGGGCGTGACGGTCATCCTCATCGGCGGCGTGCGCACGATCTCGGGCGCGCTCGTCGGGCCCATCGCGACGAGCGGCATCCGCCAGCTCAACCTGCACACGCTCGTCATCGGCTGCCACGGCATCGACCCCGAGCGCGGCGCCACGGCGCCGAACCTGCTCGAGGCCGAGACGAACCGCGCGTTCATGGCGCAGGCGGCCACGACCGTCGTCGTCGCCGACGCCACGAAGTGGGGGGTCGCCGGGCTCGCGACCTTCGCAGCCTTCGACGAGATCGACGTGCTCGTCACCGACGAGGCGCTCGCCGAGGGCCACGTCGCCGCGCTCGCCGAGGACGTCGAGCGCCTGCTGCTCGTCGATCCCGGCTCGGGCGCGGTGCGTCGCGCCTGACGGCGGCGTCGCGGCGTCAGCCCAGCAGCGCCTCGGCGCCCTCGGCGCTGGAGTCGCGCAGGAAGGTACGGCAGCGCTCGGCCTCGGCCGCGTCGCCGAGCGCCTCCGAGGCGGTCGCGAGCGCTGCGAGCGAGCGCAGGAATCCCCGGTTCGGCTCGTGCGACCACGGCACGGGGCCCTGGCCGCGCCAGCCGCCCCGCCGCAGCGCGTCGAGCGAGCGGTGGTACGCCGTGCGGGCGAACGCGTAGCCCTCGATCGTCTCGCCCGAGGCGAGCGCCTCCTCGGCGAGCATCGCCCACGCGAGCACCGAGTCGGGATGCGCGGCGGCGACGTCGCGCTCGTGCGAGCCCGCGCCGAGCGCGTGCGCGCCGGAGTCGACGGGGAGGAGCGTCTCGGGCGGGCCGTCGAGCAGGTTCTGCATGCCTCGACCCTACGGGCGCGCGGGCGTCGGCAACGCCGCGAATGCCTCGGCGAGCGCCCGACGCACGCGAGCGACGGCGGCGTCGCCCCGCGACGAGACGCGCGTCGCCGCGAACACCTCGCGCACGGGCGACCCGGGCAGGTCGAGCAGCCGCATGCCCTCGGTACCGCCGACGAGCGCGAGATCGGGCAGCATCGCGACGGCGTGCCCCGCGGCGACGAGGTGCGCATGGGCCACGAGATCGGTCGCCTCGAAGCGCACGTCGGGCTCGAAGCCGGCGGCGCGGCACTGCTGCACCGACCACGCGCGCACCGCGGCGCCCTCCGGCTCGAGCGCCCACGCGTGTCCCGCGAGCTCGGCGATCGACGTCGCGGGGTCGTCGTCGGGCACGGCGATGCGGATGGGGTCGTGACCGAGCAGCGTGCGCTCGACGCCCTCGCGCAGCGGGCGCGAGTGGCCCGGGTACTGCTCGGCGACGACGAGGTCGAAGCCGCGCGCCGCGAGCTCGTCGAGCGCGACCTCGGGCGGCAGCTCGGCCATCGTCACGCGCACGGGTCGGGCGTCGGCCGCGAGCAGCGTGAGCGCAGGCGGCACGAGGTGCTCGGCAGCCGTGGGCATGACGGCGAGTCGCACGACGGGCGTCGCGGTCGCCGAGGCGAGGGCGACGCGCGCCTCCTCGTCGAGCGCGAGCGCTCGCGCGGCATGCGCCGCCAGCGCGTGCCCGGCGTCGGTGAGCCGCAGGCGCCGGCCGTCGGCCTCGGTCAGCGCGACCCCCGCCTCCCGCTCGAGCAGCGCCAGCTGCTGCGACACCGTCGACGGGCTGTACGAGAGGGCGGCGGCGACCGCGGCGATCGTGCCGCGCTGCGAGAGCTCCAGCAGCAGGCGCAGGCGTCGCAGCTCGAGCACGTCGCCTCCCATCGTTCGATGCCGCCGAATGGTCATCATCGTAGACGTGCGCTGTTCCCGAACGGTCTTCGGGTGCACGCTCGCATCGAGGGCAGCGTGCGCCGCCCGGGAAGCGACGATGCGCCATGACGAGCACCCAGCCCATCCCCACGCGAACGTCCGAGGTCGCAGGCCTCGCCGACGAGGCCATCGCGCTCGTGCGCCGCTGGCTCGACGAGAGCCGCACCGAGCCCGTGGACGCCGCCGCGCAGCGCCTCGCCGGCGTGCTCGGCGACGAGCACGGCCTCGCCTTCACCGTCGGCTTCGTCGACGGCGTCGTGCGGCCCGAGGACCCGGCGGTCGCCGCCCGCGCGCTGCGCGAGCTCGTGCCGCTCACGCCGCGATTCCTCGCCCCGCCGCTGCGCTGGGCCATCGCGCTCGGCGGCGCCGTCGCGCCGCTCGCGCCGCGCCCCGTCGTCGCGGTCGCGCGCCGCGTGCTGCGATCGATGGTGCGCCACCTCGTCGTCGACGCGACCGACGCGCGCCTCGGTCGCACCATCCGCGCGCTGCGCGAGACGGAGGGCGTGCGGCTCAACGTGAACCTGCTCGGCGAGGCGATCCTCGGCGACGAGGAGGCCGCGCGCCGCCTCGAGGGCACGCGGGCGCTGCTGGCGCGCGACGACGTCGACTACGTGTCGATCAAGGTGTCGTCGACCGTGGCGCCGCACTCGCCCTGGGCGTTCGACGAGGCCGTCGACGACGCGGTCGCCGCGCTGCTGCCGCTCTACCGCCTCGCCGCGACCGCGGGGGCGACGAAGTTCATCAACCTCGACATGGAGGAGTACAAGGACCTCGACCTCACGCTCGCGGTCTTCATGCGCCTCCTCGACGAGCCCGACCTGCACGGCCTCGAGGCGGGCGTCGTCATCCAGGCGTACCTGCCGGATGCGCTCGGCGCCATGCAGCGGCTGCGCACGTGGGCGACGGCGCGCGTCGACGCCGGCGGCGCCCCGATCAAGGTGCGCGTCGTCAAGGGCGCCAACCTGCCCATGGAGCGCGTCGACGCCGAGGTGCACGGCTGGCCGCTCGCGACGTGGGGATCGAAGGTCGAGACCGACGCCTCGTACAAGGCCGTGCTCGACGACGCCCTGCACCCCGAGCACGTGCGCGCCGTGCGCATCGGCGTCGCGGGCCACAACCTCTTCGACGTCGCGCTCGCGTGGCTGCTCGCCGAGCGCCGCGGCGCCGCGGCCGGCATGGACGTCGAGATGCTGCTGGGCATGGCGACGGCGCAGGCCGCCGTCGTGCGCCACACCGTCGGCTCGCTGCTGCTGTACACGCCCGTCGTGCACCCTGCGGAGTTCGACGTCGCGATCGCGTACCTCGTGCGCAGGCTCGAGGAGGGCGCGTCGCACGAGAACTTCATGTCGGCCGTCTTCGACCTCGGCGACGACCCCGTGCTGTTCGCGCGCGAGCGCGACCGCTTCCTCGCCGCCATCGCGGCGATGCCCGCCGACGTGCCCGCCCCCGCGCGCATCCAGGACCGCACGGTCGAGCCCGCACCCGGACCGCGCGGTGCCTTCGACAACGCTCCCGACACCGATCCGAGCATCGCGGCGAACCGCGCGTGGGGCGACGGCATCCGCGCGCGCATGGCCGACTCGCGGCTCGGCCTCGCCACTGCGGAGGCGCATGTGGTGCGCGACCCCGCCGGCGTCGACGCGCTCGTCGCCGAGACGGTCGCCGCCGGTGCTGGATGGCGTGCGCTGGGCGCCGTGGCGCGCGCCGAGATCCTGCACCGTGCGGGCGACGTGCTCGAGCGTCGCCGGGCCGAGCTGCTCGAGGTCATGGGCGCCGAGTGCGGCAAGGTGCTCGAGCAGGGCGATCCCGAGGTCTCGGAGGCGATCGACTTCGCCCACTGGTACGCCGAGCAGGGCCTCGCCATGCAGCGCATCGACGGCGCGACCCCCGTGCCGGTCGGCCTCACGGTCGTGACGCCGCCGTGGAACTTCCCCGTCGCGATCCCCGCCGGCTCGACGCTCGCGGCGCTCGCGGCCGGCTCGCCGGTCGTCGTCAAGCCCGCCCGCCAGGCGCGACGGTCGGGCGCCGTCATGGTCGAGGCGCTGTGGGAGGCGGGCGTGCCGCGCGACGTGCTGCGCTACGTGCAGCTCGGCGACTCGTCGCTCGGCTCGCTGCTCGTCGGCCATGCGGCCGTCGAGCGCGTCATCCTCACGGGCGGCTACGAGACCGCCGAGCGGTTCCGCGCCATCCGCCCCGACCTGCCGCTGCTCGCCGAGACGAGCGGCAAGAACGCCATCGTCGTGACCCCGTCCGCCGACCTCGACCTGGCCGCCCGCGACGTCGCAGCGTCGGCCTTCGGGCACGCCGGCCAGAAGTGCTCGGCAGCGTCGCTCGTGATCCTCGTCGGCTCCGTCGCGACCTCCGAGCGGTTCCGTCGTCAGCTCGTGGACGCGGTGCGGTCGATGCCCGTCGGCCTGCCCTGGGAGGGCACGAGCAAGGTCGGCCCGCTCATCGGGCCCGCCGACGGCAAGCTGCTGCACGCGCTCACGACCCTCGAGCCGGGGGAGCGCTGGGTGCTCGAGCCCGAGCGACTCGACGAGGCGGGGACGCTGTGGCGGCCGGGCATCAAGGAGGGCGTGCGGCCCGGCTCGCCCTTCCACCTCACCGAGTACTTCGGCCCCGTGCTCGGCATCATGACCGCCGCGACGCTCGACGACGCCATCGGCCACGTCGACGCCATCGAGTACGGCCTGACGTCGGGCATCCACGCGCTCGACGACGATGAGGTGCAGCGGTGGCTCGCGGGTGTGCAGGCAGGCAACCTCTACGTCAACCGCGGCACGACGGGCGCGATCGTGCGTCGGCAGCCGTTCGGCGGCTGGAAGCGCGCGGCGGTCGGGGCCGGCACGAAGGCCGGCGGCCCGAGCTACCTCGTGGGGCTGACCGGCTGGGCGGATGCGACCCCCGCGCCGAGCGCGCAGCCTGCGGACGCGCTGGCCGCCGCCGCGCTCGCCGCCCTCGGCGACGCCGCGACGCCCGAGGAGTCGACGTGGCTGCGCGCCGCCCTCGCCACCGATGCCGTCGCGTGGAGCGAGGAGCTCGGCGCCGTGCACGACGCGACGGGGCTCGAGATGGAGCAGAACGCGCTGCGACACCAGGCCGTGCCGGTCACGGTGCGCGCCGAGCATGCGACGGCCGTCGAGGTCGTCCGCATCGCCGCCGCCGGCGTGCGCGCGGGTGGCGCGCTCACGGTGAGCGTGCGCGACGCGCTGCCCGCCGGCGTGGTCGCATGGCTGGAGGGCTCGGGCGCGACGGTCGCGATCGAGGACGCCGCCGCGTGGGCGGCGAGCGCCGCGCGGATCGCCGAGACCGGCGGGCGGGTGCGCCTCGTCGGCGCGACGGCCGCCACGACTGCCGCCGCGACGAACGGCTCGCCCGCCGTCGCGCTCTACGTCGGGCCGGTGCTCTCCGCTGGCCGCGTCGAGCTGCTCGCGTTCCTGCGCGAGCAGGCGGTGTCGATCTCGGCGCACCGCTTCGGCACGCCGCGCCGGCACGACGTCCCCGCGCTGCTGCCGGCACGATGACCCGGCGTCGGCCCGGCGTCGCTCCGGCGGCGTCGGGCCGCGCTACTGCAGCGCCGAGGTGAGCCGCGCCACGTTGTCGAAGATCTGCCCGATGCGCGGACGGTCGAGCCACGCCTCGAGCGTCAGCTCGCTCGACGCGCGACGGTAGCGCTCGGCGATCTCCTGCAGCCGATCCGCCATCTCCGATCCCTCGAGCAGCATCGAGATCTCGAAGTTGAGCCCGAACGAGCGCATGTCGATGTTCGACGAGCCGAAGATCGAGTGCTCGCCGTCGAAGACCATGAACTTCGAGTGCAGCACGACGGGCTCGCGGTACAGCCAGATCCGCACGCCCGCGCGCAGCAGCGTCTCGTAGTACGAGCGCTGCGCGTGGAAGGTCCAGAACTGGTCGCCGATCGCGCTCGCGAACAGCTCGACGCGCACGCCGCGCATCGCGGCCGACGTGATCGCGTACGACATGGCGTCGTCGGGCACGAAGTACGGGCTCACGATCGTGATGCGGTCGACGGCCGTGTGGATGCACTCGAGGAAGAGGCGCAGGTTGTTCTCGCCCTCGAAGCCCGGCCCGCTCGGCACGACCGACGCCTCGACCTCGCCGGGCCTCGCCGGGTCGCCGACGCCCTGGTCGACGAGCTCGTTCGTCTCGGCCCACCAGTCGGAGAGGAACAGCACGTCGATCTCGCGCACGACGGGTCCGCGCACCTCGAGCCAGGTGTCCTTCCACTCCAGGCCGCGCTTGACGTTCTTCGACCACAGGTACGAGGGGTCGATGAGGTTGAGCGATCCCGTGAAGCCCACGTCGCCGTCGACGACCATGAGCTTGCGGTGGTTGCGCAGGTCGGGGCGCTGCCACTGCCCGCGCAGCGGACGCAGCGGCAGCATGTCCTGCCACTGCGCACCCATCGCCTCCAGTCGGGCGACCGTCTCCTTGCGCCGCGGGTAGCGCACGCTCGTGATGTGGTCGACGAGCACCTTCACCTCGACGCCGCGGCTGCGCGCGCGCTCGAGCGCTGCGAAGAAGGGCTCGGTCGCCTCGCTCGAGACGATGAGGTAGAACTCGGCGTGCACGTACCGCTCGGCCTCGTCGATCGCTCGCGCCATCGCGGCGACCTGCTCGGCGAAGTCGTCGTGCACGACGCACGCGTTGCCGCCGAGATGCGGCAGCGAGGTCTGCGCGCGCAGCATCTGCAGCACGCCGGGCAGCCACTCGGCCGAGCGCTGCGGATCCTCCTCGTCGGGGATGTCGCGCGTGACCTCGCCGATCACGTCCTGCAGCGCGAGCATCTTGCGACGGCGACCACGCGGCAGGCGGTTGTGGCCGAGGGTCGCGAAGATGATCCAGCCCGCGATGGGCTGCACCATGATCAGCAGCAGCCACGCCATCGCCGCGGGCGGGCGCCGGTTGTACGGCACGACGAGCACCGCGGCGATGCGCAGCAGGATGTCGATCACGACGAACGCGACCGCGACGCCCTGCCCGAGCCCCGTGTCGGGCAGGAGGTCGAGCATCAGCGGAAGTTGACGAACTGCAGCGCGATGTCGACGTCGGCGGTCTTCAGCAGGCGGATGGTGGCCTGCAGGTCGTCGCGGTTCTTCGAGCTGACGCGCAGCTCGTCGCCCTGGATCTGCGACTTCACCGTCTTCGGCGCCTGCTCGCGGATGATCTTCTGCACCTTCTTCGCATCCTCGGTGCCGATGCCGTTCTTCAGCCCGATCTCGATGCGGTGCTCCTTGCCGGAGGGATACGCGTCGCCCGTGTCGAGCTGCTTCAGCTCGATGCCGCGCTTGACGAACTTCGACTGCACGACGTCGAGCACCGCCTCGACGCGCTCCTTCGTGGAGGCCTTGAGGAGGATGCGCTCGCCCTGCCACGCGACGTCGGCACCGACGCCCTTGAAGTCGTAGCGCTGCTCGACCTCCTTGCGCGCCTGGTTGACCGCGTTCTCGGCCTCCATGGGATCGACCTTGCTGACGACGTCGAACGAGGAATCTGCCATGCGTTCGAGTATGGCGGATGCGGCCGAGTCGGCTCCGAGCGAGGGGCGTCTCGCGCAGGTGGTCACCGACGCGGCCGCGGCTTGCTATCCTGATCTCTGCCCTTCGCGGGCATCGGCGAGTTACCCAAGCGGCCAAAGGGATCTGACTGTAAATCAGACTGCTCAGCATTCGGGGGTTCGAATCCCTCACTCGCCACCATCGAGGCCCCGCTCCAGGCGGGGCCTTCGGCGTTCCGGGCGCCTGCGAGACCGCGGGCGCGACCCCGCGGATCCCCCGAGCAGCGTCACTCGACCTTGTCTCGTCGTTACCATCCTGTTACCTTGGACGCTGCTGCCTTCCCGGGTCGCGGGTACCCTCGGGAGGCAGAAGACCTTTCCGCGAGCAGCCCCGAAGGACCTCACGACGTGACGCACAAGGACGAGTCGGCTCCCGCCGACGCCGACCTCACCGTGCCGTCGACCCGTCGTGGCCGCCGCGATGGCGAGCGCGAGGCCGCGCACCGCGCCCTCTACGCCGACTCCGCGCAGCCGTCCTCGTCGATGCGCGTCGTCGACGGTGGTGCGCCGATGTACCGCACGCGCCGCGAGATGCGCGAGTCGGCCTCGCGCCTCGCCCGTGACCTTCCCGTGATCGTCGAGCCCGTGCTCGAGGCGGATGCAGCCGACGTCGACGCGTCGTCGACCGCGGCGTCGCCCGAGTCCACCGCGCCGGCGAAGCCGGGGGGCCGTCGCGCACGACGTGCCGCCGACGCGACGCCGGCCGCTGCCGAGCCCGTCGCCCCGATGCCCGCGCCGGCCTCGCGTCGCTCGCGCCGCATGGCCGTGCTCGCCTCGTCGCCGACCGCTCCCGAGCGGACGCAGGCGGTCGACGAGACGCCGGCCGCCGAGCAGGCCACCGCCGCCCGGCCGTCGGTCGACGCACCGCCCGCCACCGCGGCCGAGCCCGTCGCCGCCGAGTCGACGACCGCTCACGGCTCGCGTCGTGCGCGTCGCGCAGCCACGCCCGGCGTGGATGCGCCCGCAGCGTGGAGCGACCTCGCGTCCGCGCCGCAGGACGACCGAGCGCAGACGCAGGTCGTCGCGCCCGAGCCCGTGGTCGAGGCACCCGCCGCCGTCGCGGCAGCGGCGCCCACCGCATCCGCGCCCACCGCATCCGAGCCCACCGCATCCGCGCCGACGGACGTCCGAGCCGTCACGCGCGCCGAGCGTCGTGCCGCGCAGGCCGCGAGCAGCGACGAGGTGTCGGCGGCCGTCGCCGCCGTGCTCGGCAGCGAGCAGGAGGACGTCGCCTCGACCCCCGTGCGCAGCCCGCTGCGTCGCGAGGCTCGCGCTCCGAAGCCCGCCATCGTCGCTCGGCGTCCGATCGCGCACGCACCCGTCGTGCGTCCCAGCCGTCGGGCCCGCTCGGGCGCTGCGCGCAAGGCGATGCAGCGGCTCGCGGCAGCCGGCGTCATCCTCAGCATCGGCTCGTTCGTCGCCGTCACGTCGCTGCCGGCGCAGGCGTTCTCGCCGTCGGAGCCGTCGTCGACGACCGGTGCGTACGGCGACGTCGAGGTCGAGCAGCAGCTCGACGTGACGACGGGCAGCGGCGCCCACGGCGACGAGGAGGTCACCGCGGTGCTCACGCGCGACGACTTCGGCGTCGACGACGCGCTCGCCACCGCCCGCATGGGGGCCGACGAGCTCGCCTCGCTGCAGTCGGTCGCGGACTCCGAGGAGATCGGCCCGTACTACGGCGGCGACCCGGCGATGCCGGCGGTCTGGGCACAGCTCGAGACGTCGTACACGCAGTCGCCGTTCCCCTCGCTGGCCGAGGTGCCGGTGTCGAGCGGCTTCGGCTATCGCTGGGGCTCGTTCCACGGCGGCGTCGACCTCATCCCCGGCGCCGGCACCCCGGTGTACCCGATCGCGAACGGCGTCGTCGTCGCGACGTGGCAGGGCAACAACCCCGGCGGCGGCGGCTACGAGGTCATCGTCGAGCACAACATCGACGGCCAGTACTTCCAGTCCTGGTACCCGCACATGCAGGCCGGATCGATCCAGGTCGAGCCCGGCCAGGTCGTCGACATCACGACCCAGCTCGGCGCGGTCGGCTCCACGGGACGCTCGACCGGTGCGCACCTGCACCTCGAGATCAAGAACGGCGACTACATCTCGGTCGACCCGCTCGTCTGGCTCGCGACGCGCGAGCAGATCCTCGAGCCCTAGCCGCCCGCACCGGCTCCGAGCGCGCACCCTCTCGGGGAGCGCGCTTCGTGCGTCTCGCAGGCGATCCGGGGCCGCGGAGGGACGATCGCCCTCCGCTGCCCCGGATCGCACGATGCGCGGATCGCGAGACGCGCGTCAGCGCACGAGCACCCAGGCCGTCTCGTCGGCGCGCAGCGACGCGGCGTGCAGGTCGGTGGATGCGAGCAGCAGCTCGCCGGCGGGCAGGTCGATGGCGTCGTGGCCGATGTTCGCGATCACGACGACGTCGCCGTTGCGGAACGCGACTGCGCCCGGCCCGAGGTCGAGCCACTCCACGGAGCCCGAGCCGAGCCCGTGCTCGCGACGCAGGCGCAGCGCCTGCGTGTACATCTCGAGCGTCGAGCCGGCGATGCCGGCCTGGCGATCGCGCGCGTACTCGGCCCACGACGCCGGCTGCGGCAGCCACGACTCGCCCGTGGGGCTGAAGCCGAAGCCGGGGGCGTCGGCCTCCCACGGGATGGGCACGCGGCAGCCGTCGCGGCCCCACATCTCGCCGTTCGTGCGGTGGAAGGTCGGGTCCTGGCGTGCCTCGGCGGGGATGTCGACGACCTCGGGCAGCCCGAGCTCCTCGCCCTGGTAGACGTACGCGCTGCCGGGCAGCGCGAGCATCAGCGCGGTCGCGGCGCGCCCGCGGCGCAGCGACACCTCGGGATCGGCCTTCGACGCCGAGGTCGGGCCGATGCCGACGCCGTGCGGCGGCTGCGGCACGAGCGCGAGGCGCGTCCGGTGGCGGATGGTGTCGTGGTTCGACAGCACCCACGTCGAGGGGGCGCCGACGGCGCCGAAATCGGCGATCGACTCGTCGATCACCTCGCGCAGCCGCCTCGCATCCCACGGCGTCTCGAGGTAGACGAAGTTGAAGGCCTGGTGCATCTCGTCGGGCCGCACGAACCGCGCCATCTTCGACAGCGGATGCACCCACGCCTCGGCGCACAGCACGCGGTCGCCGTCGTACTCGGCGAGCAGCGCGTGCCAGCGGCGGTAGACCTCGTGCACCGACTCCTGGCCGAAGAAGGGCGACTCCATCGACCCCGTCGTCACGGCGTCCTCGTCGATGTCGGGCAGGCCCGGGGCCTTCATGAGGCCGTGCGCCACGTCGACGCGGAACCCGTCGACGCCGCGGTCGAGCCAGAACCGCAGCACGTCGTCGAACATGTCGGGCACCTCGGGGTTCAGCCAGTCGAGGTCGGGCTGCGAGGTGTCGAAGATGTGCAGGTACCACTGGCCGTCGGCGACGCGCGTCCACGCGGGGCCGCCGAAGACCGACTGCCAGTTGTTCGGCGGCTCGGAGCCGTCGGGGCCCTTGCCGTCGCGGAACACGTAGCGGGCGCGCTGGGCCGAGCCGGGCGCTGCTCGCAGCGCCTCCTGGAACCACTCGTGCTCGTTCGACGTGTGGTTCGGCACGAGGTCGACCACGATCCTGAGGCCCAGCTCGTGCGCCTCGGCGATGAGCCGATCGGCGTCGGCGAGCGAGCCGAAGAGCGGATCGACGTCGCGGTAGTCGGCGACGTCGTAGCCGGCGTCGTGCTGCGGCGAGCGGTAGAACGGGCTCAGCCACACGGCGTCGACGCCGAGCGAGGCGAGGTGCGGCAGGCGATCGGCGATGCCGGCGAGATCGCCGACCCCGTCGCCCGACGCATCCGCGAAGCTGCGCGGGTACACCTGGTAGATCACGGCGGTGCGCCACCACTCGGCGCCGGACTGCGTCGTCGTCACGTCGGACATGCCCCAAGGCTATGGGGCGCGCGGCACGCGGTCGGCACGCGCCCAGCGATTCGCGGGCGTGTGGATGGCTGCCCGCCCGTGCGTCGAGACACGGGGTACGGTGCCTGCAGGTAGTTCAGAGTCGAACGACACCCGAGTCGATCGGCGCCCTCGATGGAGAGAGCGACATCCATGACGACCCCAGACCATCTCGCGGACCGCAGCATCGCGGTCCAAGCCAGCCCGGAGTTCCAAGCCCTGCGGCGCTCCTTCTTCACGTTCATCCTGCCGCTGACGGTGCTCTTCCTGCTGTGGTACCTCGCGTACGTGCTGCTGGCCGGGTTCGCGCCCGACCTCTTCGCGACGCGCGTCGGCGACTCCAACATCACGGTCGGGCTGCTGTTCGGCCTCGGCCAGTTCGTGACGACGTTCGGCATCACGATGGCGTACCGCTCGTGGGCGAACAAGCGCTACGACCCGCACGCGGCGGAGCTCCGCGACGAGATGGAGCGCGGCGAGCTGGACGGGCCCGTCGCAGGCGAGGAGGCGGCACGATGAGCGACGAGATCAACCCGGTCATCAACATGGTCGTGTTCGGCATCTTCGTCGTCGCGACCCTGATCATCGTCTTCCGCGTGTCGAAGCGGAACGCGACGGCCACCGAGTTCTTCGCGGGCGGACGCTCGTTCTCGGGACCGCAGAACGGCGTCGCCATCGCGGGCGACTACCTGTCGGCGGCCTCGTTCCTCGGCATCTGCGGCGCCATCGCGGTCGCCGGCTACGACGGGTTCCTGTACTCGATCGGCTTCCTCGTCGCCTGGCTCGTCGCCCTGCTGCTCGTCGCCGAGCTGCTGCGCAACACGGGCCGCTTCACGATGGCCGACGTGCTGTCGTTCCGCCTCAAGCAGCGCCCCGTGCGCATGGCGGCAGCGCTCGCGACCCTCGTGGTGTGCTTCTTCTACCTCGTCGCGCAGATGGCGGGCGCCGGCGGCCTCGTCGCGCTGCTGCTGGGGCTCTCGGGTCCCGTGCCGACGGGCATCACCGTCGCGATCGTCGGCGTCGTCATGATCGTCTACGTCATCGTCGGCGGCATGAAGGGCACCACGTGGGTGCAGATCATCAAGGCCGTGCTGCTCGTGGCCGGCGCGGGCATCCTCACGATCGTCGTGCTCGTCATGGTCGGCTTCGACTTCTCGGAGCTGCTGCAGCGCGCCGTCGACGCGTCGCCGGAGGGCGAGGCGATCCTCGCGCCCGGACTGCAGTACCCGAACCCGATCGACTTCCTGTCGCTGGGGCTCGCGCTCGTGCTCGGCACGGCGGGCCTGCCGCACGTGCTCATGCGCTTCTACACGGTGCCGACGGGCAAGGAGGCGCGGCGCAGCGTCGTGTGGGCGATCTGGATCATCGGCATCTTCTACCTGTTCACGCTCGTGCTCGGCTACGCCGCGGCCGCGTTCGTGGGACCGGAGATCCTCACGGATCCGTCGACGCCGGGCGGGCAGAACGCCGCGGCGCCGCTGCTGGCGCTCGAGATCGGCGGACCGGTGCTCATGGCCGTGATCTCGGCCATCGCGTTCGCGACGATCCTCGCGGTCGTCGCCGGCCTCGCGATCACGGCGGCGACGTCGTTCGCGCACGACATCTACGCCTCCGTCATCAAGAAGGGGCAGGCCGACCCGAAGCAGGAGGTGAAGGTCGCGCGCCGCACGGTCGTCGTGATCGGCGTCATCGCGATCCTCGGCGGCATCGTCGCGCAGGGCCAGAACGTGGCGTTCCTCGTGGCGCTCGCGTTCGCGGTCGCGGCGTCGGCCAACCTGCCGACGATCCTCTACTCGCTGTTCTGGAAGCGGTTCAACACCACGGGTGCGCTGTGGTCGATGTACGGCGGGCTCGCGAGCTGCATCCTGCTCATCGTCTTCTCGCCGGCCGTCTCGGGCGGCCCGAAGTCGATGTTCCCCGGGCTCGACTTCGACCTGTTCCCGCTGTCGAACCCCGGCATCGTCTCCATCCCGCTCGCCTTCCTGCTCGGCGTCGTCGGCACGTTCGTGGGCAAGCCGGAGGCCGACCACGACGCGAAGCAGGCCGAGATGGAGGTGCGCTCGTTCACCGGCGCCAACGCGGCGAAGGCGAGCGACCACTGAGCCGCTGACCGAGGTGGTCGGTCACGATCCGGCCACGAAACCGATGCGACGCGTCCCACGGCTTGCCGTGGGGCGCGTCGCTCGCTTGGATCGGGGCACGCGCGACGACGCGCGGCACGTGCATTCGAGGATGAGGGGCACGCGATGCGAACCGGCACCACGGGATCCAGGAGGCTGCTGCAGCTCGCAGCGATCGCGGCGACGGGCATGACGCTCGTCGCCTGCTCGGGCGGAGGCGGCGACGCCGACGCCGGCGGCGGCGAGGACGGCGGCACCATCACGGTCTGGATGGACCAGAACCGTGCCGACGCGCTCGGCGACGTCATCGCGTCGTTCGAGGAGGAGTCGGGCACGACCGTCGAGGTCGTCATCAAGGAGTTCGGCGACATCGCCGGCGACTTCGTCACGCAGGCGCCCGGCGGCGAGGGCCCCGACGTCGTGATCGCCCCGCACGACGCGCTCGGCAACCTCGTCTCGAACGGCGTGGTCGCGCCGATCGAGCTCGGGGACGCCTCCGGCGACTTCCAGGACGTGGCGATCGAGGCGATGAGCTACGACGGCTCGGTCTACGGCGTGCCGGTGTCGATCGAGAACCTCGCACTCGTGCGCAACACCGCGCTCGCGCCCGAGGCGCCCGCGACGTGGGACGACCTCGTCGCCACGGGCCAGGCGGCCGTCGCATCCGGCTCGGCGCAGTACCCGCTGCTCGTCGGCCTCGACCCGAACACCGCCGACCCGTACCACCTGTACCCGCTGCAGGCCTCGTACGGCGGCCCGCTGTTCGCGCTCAACGACGATGGCACCTACGACGGCAGCGACCTGCAGATCGGCAACGAGGGCAACCTGCAGTTCGCCGCGCAGCTGCAGCAGTGGGGCGCCGACGGCATCCTCAACCTGTCGATCTCGCAGGACATCGCCAAGGAGCAGTTCGCAGCGGGCGCGAGCCCGTACACGATCACGGGCCCGTGGAGCCTCGCGCAGTTCGACGAGGCCGGCATCGAGTACGCGATCGACCCGATCCCGTCGGCGGGCGGCCAGAGCGCGACGCCGCTCGTCGGCGTGCAGGGCTTCATGCTCTCGTCGTACAGCGAGAACCCCATCGTGGCGACGCAGTTCATCACCGACTACATGGCCTCCGAGGAGGCGCAGACGGCGATCTACGAGGCGGGCGACCGCGCACCGGCGCTGACGGCTGCCTTCGAGGCCATGCCGGCGGACTCGCCCACGGCGGCGTTCGGCGAGATCGGCGCCGACGCCGTGCCGATGCCCAACGTGCCCGAGATGGCGGCGATCTGGGACCAGTGGGGTGCCACCGAGGCGCAGATCATCGGCGGCCAGGGCGACCCGACGCAGCTGTGGACGTCGATGGCCGAGGCCATCCAGTCGACGATCGACGCCGGCTGACGCCGAGCCCCTGGCGGGCGCGGGTCGGGATGCGGTCGCGCACGACCGCATCCCGGCTCCCGCGTCCGCACCGCTGACGACCGATGCGAAGGAGCACGGTGGCTGCACCCGACACGACGGGCCTGAGGAGGCCGCGACGCCTGAGCGGCTCGCTCGGCCTGCTCGCGAAGATCGCGCTGCTCGCGGTCGTCGACGCGATCGCCGTCTTCGCGATCATGCTGCTCGCAGCGCAGGGGAGCTGGATCGTCGTCGCCGTCGTCGCGCTCGTCACGGTCGTCGTGAACGCCGTCTACCTCGTGCCCGGCCGGTTCCTGCCCGCGAAGTACCTCACGCCGGGTCTCGTGCTGCTGGGCATCTTCCAGGTCTTCGTCGTGCTGTTCTCCTGCTACATCGCCTTCACGAACTACGGCTTCGGGCACAACTCGACGAAGGACGACGCGATCTCGCAGCTCATCCAGCAGTCCACGTCGCGCGTCGAGGACTCGCCCGCGTACCGCGTGACGGTGGTCGAGAACCTGTCGGGGCTCGGGCTGCTCGTCACCGACCCCGACGGCGACGTCTCGGTCGGATCGGCCGAGCAGCCGCTGCAGCGGCTCGACGAGGGCCAGGTCGAGACGGAGGCGGGCGTCGCGGTCGCCGCGGACGGCTGGACGACGCTCACGACGGGGCAGATCGTGCAGCGCCAGTCCGACATCGCGAGCCTGCAGGTGCCGTTCTCCGACGATCTCGACGACGGCTTCCTCGTCACCGCCGACGCGCGCAACGCGTACGTGTTCGTGTCGAACCTCTCGTACGACGAGGCGACCGACACGCTCACCGACACCGACACGGGCGTCGTCTACGTCGACGGCGGCGAGGGTGCGTTCGTGTCGCCCGACGGCGAGGAGCTGCGACCCGGCTGGCAGGTGCTCGTCGGCTTCGAGAACTTCGCCTACCCGTTCCAGAGCCAGGCGTTCGGGCAGGCGCTCATCGGCGTCACCATCTGGACGTTCGCCTTCGCGGCGATCTCCGTCGGCCTGTCGTTCCTGCTGGGGCTCGCGCTCGCGGTCACGCTCAACGACCCGCGCCTGCGCGGCCGCAACGTGTACCGGGTGCTCGCGATCCTGCCGTACGCGTTCCCGTCGTTCCTGTCGGCGCTCGTGTGGCTCGGCCTGCTCAACACCGAGTTCGGGTTCGTGAACCAGGTGCTGCTCGGCGGCGCCGCCGTGCCCTGGCTCTCGGATCCGATCATCGCCAAGATCAGCGTCATCCTCGTGAACGTCTGGCTCGGCTTCCCGTACATGTTCCTGGTCTGCACCGGCGCGCTGCAGTCGATCCCCGAGGAGGTGACGGAGGCCGCGACGGTCGACGGCGCGAGGGGATGGGCGATCTTCCGGCTCATCAAGCTGCCGCTGCTGCTCGTGTCGATCGCGCCGCTGCTCATCTCGTCGTTCGCGTTCAACTTCAACAACTTCAACATCATCTACATGCTCACGCGCGGCGGTCCGCGCATCGGCGGCATCGACGAGAACGTCGGACACACCGACCTGCTCATCACGCTCGTCTACAAGGTCGCGTTCGCGGGGCAGGGGGCCGACTACGGCCTCGCCTCGGCGCTCGCGATCATCATCTTCGTCATCGTCGCCGTGATCTCCGCGATCTCGTTCCGGCAGACGAAGGCGCTCGAGGACCTCAACTAGGGACGGCCAGCACCCATGAGCACCACGCCTCCCATCCCCACCGACGCGCCGGCGCAGCAGCGCGCGTCCGACGCCGAGCGCATCGCCCGCCTCCGACAGCCGCGCATGAGGCCGGGCCGGTGGATCGCCGAGATCGGCTGGCGTCACGTCGTCGGCCTCGCCGTGGTCGTCTTCGCCACGTTCCCGCTCGTGTACGTGCTGTCGGCATCCCTCAACCCCACGGGCACGCTCACCGGGTCGAACGTGCTGTTCCGCGAGATCAGCGTCGAGAACTACGTCGAGCTGCTCTCGGACACGCGCCGCCCGTACGCGCGCTGGTTCGTGAACACGATGGTCGTCGGGGTCGTCACGAGCCTCGCGACGGTGTTCCTCGGCGCGCTCGCGGCGTACGCGTTCTCGCGGATGCGGTTCACGGGCCGTCGCGTGGGCCTGCTGAGCCTGCTGCTCGTGCAGATGTTCCCGCAGCTGCTCGCGGTCGTCGCGATCTACCTGCTCATGCAGGGCCTGGGCGACGTCTTCCCGATCCTCGGCCTCGACTCGCTCGCCGGCCTCATCCTCGTGTACCTGGGCGGCGCCCTCGGCGTGAACACGTACCTCATGTACGGGTTCTTCAACACGGTGCCCGCGTCGATCGACGAGGCGGCGAAGATCGACGGCGCCGGACATGCGCGCATCTTCTTCACGATCATCCTGCGGCTCGTCGCACCGATCCTCGCCGTCATCGGCCTGCTGTCGTTCATCGGCACGACGAGCGAGTTCGTCATCTCGTCGGCGCTGCTCACGAGCCCCGACAACCTCACGCTCGCCATCGGCCTGTTCCGGTACGTGTCCGAGGAGACGAGCACGAACTACCCGGTCTTCGCCGCCGGCGCCGTGCTCGCCGCGATCCCGGTCGTGGCCCTCTTCCTCTACCTGCAGCGGTACATCGTCGCCGGACTGACGGCGGGGTCGGTGAAGTAGGGACGCGACGCGTTCCGCGCCGTCGGCGTCCGCGGCGCATCCCGGCGTTCCGGTGCCCGCCGTCCTCCACTGTCTCGCGGTGCGCCGTGCCGGGCTGCGAAGGCGTTGCGCGGTCCGCCGACACGCGACGCGTTCCGCTTCCTCGCCGTCCACGCCGCATCCCGGCGTTCGGGTGCCCGCCGTCCTCCACCGTCGTGCGGTGCGCCGTGCTGGGCTGCGAGGGCGCCTCGCGGTCCGCCGACACGCGACGCGTTCCGCGCCGTCGGCGTCCGCGGCGCATCCCGGCGTTCCGGTGCCCGCCGTCCTCCACCGTCGTGCGGTGCGCCGTGCTGGGCTGCGAGGACGCCGTGCGGTCCGCCGACACGCGACGCGTTCCGCTTCCTCGCCGTCCACGCCGCATCCCGGCGTTCGGGTGCCCGCCGTCCTCCGCCGTACCGCGGTGCGCCGTGCCGGGCTGCGAGGGCGCCTCGCGGTCCGCCGACGCGCGACGCGTTCTGCGCCGTCGGCGTCCGCGGCGCATCTCGGCGTTCCGGTGCCCGCCGTCCTCCGCCGTACCGCGGTGCGCCGTGCTGGTCTGCGAGGGCGCCGTGCGGTCCGCCGACACGCGACGCGTGCAGCTCGCAGGCGAGGCCTCTTCCCGAGTGCGTCCCCGCTTCCAAGACCGCTCCTCGAGGTGCGAGCGAAGCGAGCCTCGAGAGGTCCCTCCCGAAGACCTCAGCGGCACCCCACCGATCGCCTACCGTTGATCGCATGCTCGCGCCCCACCACGACGGCTCGCCGCTGCACGTCTCGACCCAGCATCCGCAGCTCGGGGACGCCGTGCGGCTGCGGCTGCGCATCCCGGTCACGCACGAGGAGCCGCTCGAGGTGCTCGTGCGCTCGAACCCCGACCGCGAGCCGTTCTTCAACAAGGCGGTGCACGTCGGCCGCGTCGACGGCTGGGACTGGTGGGAGGCCGAGGTGCTCGTCGCCAACCCGCTGCACCGCTACCGCTGGCTCGTGCACTACGCGTCGGGCCTCACCGAGTGGCTGAACCAGGAGGGCGTGCATCGCATCGAGACGCGCGACGACAGCGACTTCGCGCTCGTCGCGCACCCGGCGCCGCCCGCGTGGGCGGGCGACGGCATCCTGTACCAGGTGTTCCCCGACCGGTTCGGTCGGTCGGCGGATGCGGACGCTCGCCCCGTGCCCGACTGGGCGGTGCCGGCCGCGTGGGGCGACCCTGTGGTGCCGTACGGCCCCGAGGTGTCGACGCAGTGGTTCGGCGGCGACCTCGCGGGCGTCGAGGAGCATCTCGACCACATCGTCGACCTGGGCGCGACGATCCTGTACCTGACGCCCGTCTTCCCCGCGCGCTCGAACCACCGGTACGACGCGTCGACGTTCGATCACGTCGACCCTCTGCTCGGCGGCGATGAGGCGCTCGTCTCGCTCGTGCGCGCCGCGCACGCGCGCGGCCTCAAGGTCATCGGCGACCTCACGTCGAACCACTCGGGCGACGCCCACGAGTGGTTCCGCGCCGCGCATCGCACGCCCGAGGCGCCCGAGAGCGACTTCTACTACTTCCTCGACGACGCGAACGAGACGTACGCGTCGTGGCTGGGGCACGCATCCCTGCCGAAGTTCGACTGGTCGAGCCGCGAGCTGCGACGCCGCTTCATCGAGGGGCCTGACTCGGTCGTCGCCCGCTACCTGCAGGAGCCGTTCGGCCTCGACGGGTGGCGCATCGACGTCGCGAACATGACCGGCCGTCTCGGCGCCGCCGACCACAACGCCGAGGTGCGCCGCACCATCCGCCAGACGATGGTCGACGTCGACCCCGACACGCTGCTGCTCGGCGAGTCGACGAACGACGCGACCGACGACTTCCAGGGCGACGCGTGGCACGGGGCCATGACGTACGCGGCCTTCACGCGCCCCGTGTGGGGCTGGCTGTCGGTGCCCGGATCGGCGGCGTTCGGCGGCCTCGGCATGGCGCGCTCGGTCATCCCCTCGTACACGGGCACCGACGTGCACGCGCAGCACGTGCGCTTCACCGCCGGCATCCCGTGGCGCACGCGCCTCCACACCATGCAGGCGCTCGACACCCACGACACCCCGCGCTTCGCGACGAACGCGCTGCCGGGCGCGCACCCCGTGGCGCTGGGCATGTCGGTGACGCTGCCCGGCATCCCCGTCGTGTGGGCGGGCGACGAGCTGGGGCTCACGGGCACGAACGGCGAGGAGTCGCGCACGCCGATGCCGTGGGGATCGCTCGACGAGCACGCATCCGACCTCGAGCGATACCGAGCGCTGCTGGGCCTGCGTCGCGACCACGTGGCGCTGCGCTCGGGTGGCATGCGCTGGCTGCACGTCGCCGACGAGGTGCTCGTGTACGTGCGCGAGGCCGAGCAGGGCTCGGTGCTCGCGGTCGCGTCGCGCGGCTTCTTCGACGTCGTGCTCGACGAGGGCTCGCTGCATCTGCACGGCGCCGACCCGCAGCTGCTGTGGGGCGAGGGCCGGGCGGATGCGTTCGGTCGCGGCGGCGTGCGCCTGACGGGCTCGGGTCCGTCGTTCTCGGCGTGGTCGCTGCCCGGCGTGCCCGTGCCCGTGCCGTCGACCGATGCGATCGCCGCCGAGGACGCCGCGCTGCTCGAGAACGCCGCCCAGGATGCCGCCCTCGTCGCCGGCGTGCAGGGCGCCGAGTCGACCGAGACGGCGGCGTGGGGTCACGAGCTGCCGCCCGAGCCGGGCGCCGGCCAGCCGCAGTCCTGACGCGCCGGCGACCGCCCGGTCGATCGGCCGCCCTCTCCGTCGATTGGCCACTTCCTGCGATCGATTGGCCACTTCTTGCGGTGATTGGCCACCTTCTGCGATCGATTGGCCACTTCTTGCGGTCATTGGCCACGATCTGCGGTGGCGCGCCGCTCATTGGTCCACAACTGGACCAATCGATGCCCGCCCAGGCGTCACCGAGGATCGATTGGCCACGATCTGCGGTGGCGCGCCGCTCATTGGTCCACAAGTGGACCAATCGACGCCCGACGAGGCTGGGCGACCGGGCCTCAGCGCGCCCGCATGCCCGCCCACACGTCGGCGAGGGCACCGCGCAGCGTCGGATGCCGGAACACGTAGCCGGTCTCCGTCAGCACGCCCGGCAGCACCCACCGCGACTTCAGCACGAGCTCGCTCTCGGTCTGCAGCACCGCCATCGCCGGCTCGAGCATGAAGCGCCACGCGGGCATCCCGATCGGCATCCCGACGGTCTGGCGCAGCAGGCGCATGAGCTCGGCGTTCGTCACGGGGTCGGGCGCGGCCATGTTCACGGGGCCGTCGATCTCGGGATGCGCCTCGACGTGCGCGATGGCCCCGACGACGTCGTCGACGTGGATCCACGAGAACCGCTGCCGCCCTCCCGTGCCGCGACCGGCCGACGGAGCCTTCGCTGCCGGGTCGTCCTTCGAGACCCCGATGCCGCGGTAGCGCGTGTGCGGGATCCACGGCCCGTCGAACTGCGTGCCGCCGATGCCGAGCCGCGCGAGCCGGAACAGCATCTGCGACGCCGGCCCCTCGGCCCCGAGCGCGATCGTGATGCGCATGGGCACACGCCGCGTCGCGGGCAGGTCCTCCTCGGCGAGCGCCGCCTCCCATGCACGCGCCACGTCCTCCGAGAACCCCTTCTCGCCCGCGGGGTCGGCCTCGGTG
Organism: Agrococcus jejuensis; assembly: GCF_007679035.1. GTDB lineage: Bacteria > Actinomycetota > Actinomycetes > Actinomycetales > Microbacteriaceae > Agrococcus > Agrococcus jejuensis_A. Next base: position 256,358 of record NZ_VEFR01000003.1, read on the forward strand.
TGCGGGCGGTCGGTCGTGTGCGAGTAGGTGGTGGCGGTGGATGCGTTCATCCACAGCGGCGGGGGAGCGGTGGCGGATGCGATCGCGGCGCCGAGCTCGCGGGTCGTGTCGACGCGGGAGTCGAGGATCTCGGCGCGGTTCGCGTCGGTGTAGCGGCAGTTCACCGAGCGGCCCGCGAGGTTCACGACGAGCGAGGCGCCGTCGACGAGCCTCGCGACGCCCGACCGGTCGCCCCAGCGTGCGTCGGCCGACGATCCGCGTCCGATGGTCGCGACCTCGCGCCCCTCCGACGCCATGCGGGCCGCGATGGCCTGGCCGATGAATCCGGATCCTCCAGCGAGCACGACGCGTCCTGACATGCCTCCACTCTGTCGTGCGCGACGGCACGCCGGGAGCCCCTCGCCGACGTGACGCGAGCCCCCTGCCCGGTGCTATGATCGTCCGGTTGCCTGCGGCGCTCTCGCGCGGCTCGGCTTCGCCCCGATAGCTCAGTGGTAGAGCACTTCCATGGTAAGGAAGGGGTCGCGAGTTCAATCCTCGCTCGGGGCTCGCTCCTGCTTGACGCCTCGTGCTCGGGCGGGCGCAGCGGCGGGGTAGCTCAGCTGGTCAGAGCGCACGACTCATAATCGTGAGGTCGCGGGTTCGAGCCCCGCCCTCGCTACAGCCGCTTCGATGGGCCCGGTCACCGCGTGGTGCCGGGCCCTTCTGCATCCCCGCTGCGCATCGGGTCACGAGGGCGAGGGATCGTCGTCGAAGCGGCGCCGCACCCGAGCGGCCTCGTCGGCGTCGAGTCGCCAGTGGCTGCCGTGGCGGTGCGCGAAGTCCGGACCGCCATCGTCGGGCTCGCGCAGGAAGGCGCGGACGCGACTGGGCCCGCCGTGCCCGAGCTCGGCGGCGAGGCTCGATGGCGTGTCGCGTCCGGGATGCCGCGGCGTGACTGCGCCGTCGCGTCGAGCCGCGCGGTCTCGCCGCGCCCGCCGGAAGCCGGTGGAGACGTGCCGGATGCCGTGCAGCTCGAGCAGGTCGGCGTCGATCGAGGCGACCAGATGGTGCACGAGCGGCACGTCGAGCGTCTGCATCGAGGCGCCGGCGATGGCGCCTGTCGAGGCGAACTCGCCGTGCAGCCGTTCGACGTCGTCGACCTCGAAGGTGAGCGCGACGTGCACCACGTGCCTCGTCGGCACCCGCTGAGGCGCTCGGCCCTGCTCGGTCGCCGTCATCGACGCCCCGTCGCGGCGGCGAGGACGACGAGGGCGACGCCGGCGAGCGCGATCGATCCCGCGAGGGCCAGCACGATGCGCGGATGCTCGCGTCGCAGCTCGGCGAGCGGGGCGCCGACCGGCGCGATCGCGCCGCCGGCGTCGAGGCGGTGCACCTCGCTCTCGGGACCGGGGGCGGGCTCGTCGACCTGCGCCTGCGCGTCATGCTCGGTCGGGTCGCTCATGCGTGCCGCCTTCGGCTCGTGGTGACGGTCCACGGTCCTCGCGTCAGGAGGTCGACGCCAGCGCTGGACTTCGCCGCTGCACGAGCGCACGCGCGCTCGCTCGCGCGTAGCACCATGCGGCCGTCGTCGACGCGGTCGCATCCCACGGCCGCATGCCCCATACGGTTCGAGCATGGGGCAGCTGGTCTACGGATCGACCGAGTACGAGTTCGACGACCGCACGCTCGCGCACCTCGAGGTCGTGGTGGTCGCGAAGTTCCGCAGGCGGGAGGCGTTCATGGTGTCGTGGACGACGCCCGCCCCCGAGGACGCCCGCATCGAGCTCTGGCTGTCTCCCGGCAACCCGCTGCAGCTGCGCTACGCAGGGTCCCGCTCCCCGCTGCTGAGTCAGTCGTGGGTGCAGGCGATGATGGACATGGCGGGCACGCTCCGCGGCCTGCGGCTGATCGGCGAGGCCCAGGCGGTGCGCGAGGCGAGCATGCCCCCGGCCTGGCAGCACTGACGCGGCCCCGAGGGCGGTCGGAGCCGGGCCCCTGGGCTCGCGAGGTGCGATGGCGATGCGCGTCGCTGGCGCGCCCGCCGCTCGAGGGAGCATTCCCATCCAGCCGTGGGATCGCCTGCGATGCGCGATCCCGAGGCCCCTTGCGACCGACCGCATCCGTCGCCCCATCCACCCCGCTTCGGTAGGCTCGCAGCGTGCCTGTCGCCCCTGATCTGTCCGGGCGCACCTACCCGCCGACCGCACCGTATGCGGTCGGTCGCGAGAAGGTGCGCGAGTTCGCCGCAGCCGTCGGAGCGACGCATCCCGTGCACCATGACGTCGAGGCCGCCCGCGCAGCCGGCTACGCCGACGTCGTCGCCCCTCCGACGTTCGCGATCGTCGTCTCGCAGCGCGGCCTCGACCAGCTGCTCGCCGACGACAGCGCGGGCATCGAGCTGTCGCGCGTCGTGCACGGCGACCAGCGCTTCACGATCGAGCGCCCCATCGTCGCCGGCGACGAGCTGCAGGTCGCGTTCGGCGTGACGAACGTGCGCGCCCTCGGCGGCAACGCCATGGTGTCGACCGAGGCGAGGATCACGGACGCCGACGGCGCGCTCGTCGCGACCGCGTCCTCGAGCCTCGTGGTGGGAGCGGACGCATGAGCGCGACGGACCTCGAGGTCGGCCAGGTCGTCGCGACCCGTGACATCCACCTCTCGCGCGAGTCGCTCGTGCGGTACGCGGGAGCATCGGGCGACTTCAATCCGATCCACTACCGCGACGACGTCGCGACGGCAGTCGGGCTGCCCGGCGTGCTCGCGCACGGCATGCTCACGATGGGACAGGCCGTGCAGCCCGTCGTCGACTGGCTCGGCGACCCCGGCCGCGTCGTCGACTACCAGGTGCGCTTCACGCGCCCCGTCGTCGTCGACGCCGATGCGGGCGCCGACGTGACCGTCGAGGCGAAGGTCGGGCAGCTGCCCGGCGACGGCACGGCACGCATCGACCTGACCGTGTCGTTCGGCGGGCAGACGGTGCTCGCCAAGGCGCAGGTCGTGGTGCGCCTGCCATGAGGTTCGCGGATGCGACGACGATGCGCGTCGGTGGCGAGGCCGACCGCTGGGTCGACGCGTCCACGCGCGAGGAGGCCGTCGAGGCCTACCTCGCGCTGATCGCCGACGACGAGCCGCACGTGCTGCTCGGCGGCGGCTCGAACACCGTCGCCTCCGACGAGCCCTTCGAGGGCACGGTGCTGCGCATGCGCACGTCGGGCGTCGAGGTGCTGCCGGCTGCGGCGCGCCGCGAGCGACCGGCGGGCGACGAGGAGCCCGACGACGCATCCATCGTGGTCCGCGTCGAGGCAGGGGAGTCGTGGGAGGCGCTCGTCGAGCGCACCGTCGCCGAGGGCTGGGCGGGCATCGAGGCGCTGAGCGGCATCCCCGGCTCGGTCGGCGCCGCCCCCATCCAGAACATCGGCGCGTACGGGCAGGAGCTCGGCGCGTGCCTCGTCGGCATCGACCTGCTCGACGCCGACTCGCGCGAGGTGCGGCACGTGCCCGCGTCGCAGCTGCGGCTCGGCTACCGCGACTCGGCGCTGAAGCGCGGCGACCTGCAGGGCCTCGTGCTCTCGGTCGACCTGCGGCTGCGACGGTCCGCGGATGCGCTGAGCCAGCCGATCGCCTACGGCCAGCTCGCGCAGGCGCTCGGCGTCGACCTCGGCCGCCGCGTGCCGCTCGACGCCGTGCGCGAGACCGTGCTCGCGCTGCGGTCGTCGAAGGGCATGGTGCTCTCCGACGACCCCGACTCGGTGTCGGCGGGCTCGTTCTTCACGAACCCGATCGTCTCGGGGCGCTTCGCCGCGCAGCTGCCCGAGGACGCGCCGCGCTGGTCGACGACCCCCGAGGCGACCGCGACGATCGTGCCGCTCGACGCCGACACCCGCATCCCCGTGCGCGAGCCCGTCGAGTCGCGCGTGAAGCTCTCGGCGGCATGGCTCATCGAGCGCGCCGGCATCCGCAAGGGCTACGCGCTGCCCCACTCGCGGGCGGCGATCTCGTCGAAGCACACCCTCGCCATCACGAACCGCGGCGGTGCGACGGGCGAGCAGGTCGCCGACCTCGCCCGCTTCGTGCAGACGCGCGTGGAGTCCGAGCTCGGCGTGCACCTCGTGCCGGAGCCCGTGCTCGTCAGCCTCGAGGTCTGACGGCCCGACGTCCGGCGCATCGAGGTCGCACGGCCGGCGCGCAACGCCTTGCGCCCGGCGCCGCCTTCGAGGAACGTGGAGCGCCATGGATGCCGCAGACGCCGACCGACCGACCGCCGACGACGCGACGACCGACGGCGAGCGCGCAGCGCCGCCGCACTCCCACGATCACCTCGAGCTGCACGTCTCGCGATCCCGGGCCTTCGACGCCTACCTGCGCGACCTGGGCTCCTGGTGGCTGCACGGCCGCGCCCCCCGCTCCGACCTGCACGTCGAGCAGCATGCGGGCGGCTCGATCGTCGAGCACGCGTCGGGCGTCGACGAGCGTCCGTGGGGCGAGGTGCACGAGATCGAGCCGGGCCGCCGCGTGCGGCACTCGTATCGCTACGCCGGCGAGCGATCCGCGGTCGTGACGGCCGAGTTCCACGACGGCGACCACGGCGGCGCGACCATCGACCTGCACCACGAGCCGTGGGAGGGCAGCGACGAGGATCGCGCCGCCCTGCAGGGCGCATGGACCGACGCGCTGCGCCGCCTCGAGGCGATCGCCAGCGCCGTCTGAGTCGAGGTCTTCGGCCCGATGCGACCTCACATCGGGCCGGAGACCTCGACTCCTAGGCGAAGAGGCGCTGCAGGCGCTGGATGCCCTCGAGCAGCGGGGCGTCGCCCAGCGCGTACGAGAAGCGCAGGTAGCCGGAGGGGCCGAACGCCTCGCCGGGCACGGCGGCGACCTCGGCGTGCTCGAGCATGAGGTCGGCGAGCTCGAGCGATGACGTGGGCGTCGAGCCCGCCCACTCGCGACCGAGCAGGCCCTGCACGTCGGCGTACACGTAGAACGCGCCCTCGGGCGTCGGCACGGTGACGCCGTCGATCCTCGACAGCTCCGACACCGCGAGGCGGCGGCGACGGTCGAACGCGACGCGCATCTCCTCGACCGCGTCCTGCGGCCCCGTCAGCGCCTCGAGCGCGGCCTTCTGCGCGACGTTGTTCACGTTCGACGTCAGGTGCGACTGCAGGTTGGCGGCGGCGGCGATCGCATCCTTCGGACCGACCATCCAGCCGAGGCGCCAACCCGTCATGGCGTACGTCTTCGCGACGCCGTTCACGAGGATCGTGCGGTCGGCGAGCGCGGGCACGGCCTCGGTGATCGACACGGCGCGCACGCCGTCGTAGGTGAGGTTCTGGTAGATCTCGTCGCTGACCACCCACAGGCCGCATCGCTCGGCCCACTCGCCGATCGCGCGCACCTCGTCGGGCGAGTACACGGCCCCGGTGGGGTTCGACGGGCTCACGAACAGCAGCGCCTTCGTCTTCGGCGTGCGGGCCGCCTCGAGCTGCTCGACCGTGACCTTGTAGCCCTGGTCGGCGCCTGCGAACACGTCGACCTGGCTCGCGCCCGTGAGCGCGATGGCCTCGGGGTAGGTCGTCCAGTACGGCGTGGGCACGAGCACCTCGTCGCCCGGGTCGAGGATGACCTGGAACGCCTGGTAGACGGCCTGCTTGCCGCCGTTCGTCACGACGACCTGGCTCGCGTCGACCTGGGTGCCCGAGTCGCGCAGCGTCTTCGCGGCGATCGCCTCGCGCAGGTCGGGCAGGCCGACCGCGGGCGTGTAGCGGTGGCTCGCCGGGTCGAGCACGGCGCGGGATGCCGCCTCGACGACGTTCGCGGGCGTGGGGAAGTCGGGCTCGCCCGCCGCGTACGAGATCACGTCTCGGCCCTGCGCCTTGAGGGCCTTGGCCTTGGCGTCGACCTTGAGGGTCGCGGACTCGTTGATGGCGGCGATGCGCTGGGAGATGCGGCTCACGAGTCCCAAGGCTAGCCATCTGCGGATGCGCTCACGAGGGCCGCGCCGCGACGACTGGCGGCGGCACGCCGACGGACGCGGCGTCAGGTGGACAGCACGCGGGGAAGCCACGTATGCTGGACCCTTGGTGGTTGACATCCGCCATGATCTCGCGCGCCCTTCGGCGCACGATCCATCCGCGAGGAGGGTCGGAGCGTCATGGAGTCGATCACCCGCCGAGGGCGGTGGCTCAATTGGTAGAGCAGCGGTCTCCAAAACCGCAGGTTGCAGGTTCGAGTCCTGTCCGCCCTGCTCGGCTCGTCACTCGACGGGCATCGAGGCCCCGCGAGGGGCCTCGATCAGAAGAAGAAGGGTCCCCGTGGCACAGAACGCGATCGACGAGCAGCGCCCGTCGACGAAGCGCCCGCGCCGAGCCAACCCCTTCGCAGCGATCGGCCGCTTCTTCGGCGGCATCGTCCTGTTCCTCAAGCAGGTGATGGACGAGCTGCGCAAGGTGGTGACGCCGACGTGGCGCGAGCTCCTGGGCTACACGCTCGTGGTGCTGGTGTTCGTCGTCATCATGATGGCGCTCGTCACGGGGCTCGACCAGGTCTTCGGCCGCCTCGTGCGGTGGGTCTTCGCCGGCGTCTCGCCGCTCGAGGAACTGGGCTGAGGATCGACGGGGGAGAGAACGACATGAGCGACGCCAACGACATCGACCGCAACCTGCAGACCGCGCTCGACGACATCGCACCGACGCCCAAGGACGAGGCGGCGGAGCCCGCCGTCGACCCGTACGCGGAGTTCAAGCGCGACCTGCGCCTCCGCCCCGGCAAGTGGTACGTCATCCACTCGTACGCCGGCTACGAGAAGAAGGTCAAGGCGAACATCGCCTCGCGCGCCGAGAACATGCAGGTCGACGGCGTGTACGAGATCCAGGTCCCGACCGAGGACGTGCTCGAGGTCAAGAACGGCGTCGGCAAGCGCGTGAACCGCGTGCGCGTGCCCGGCTACGTGCTCGTGCGCATGGACCTCAACGAGGACACCTGGTCGATCGTGCGCCACACGCCCGGCGTCACGGGCTTCGTGGGCAACGCCCACAACCCGGCACCGCTGCGCTTCAACGAGGCGTTCACGATGCTGAAGCCCATCGCCGACGCCGAGCTCGCCGAGCAGCAGCAGGGCGCTCCGCAGCAGGAGCGCACCGTCGTCACCGACGTCGACTACGAGGTCGGCGAGACCATCACGATCACCGAGGGCTCGTTCGCGGGCTTCCCCGGCACCATCTCCGAGATCCAGCCCGCCTCGGGCAAGCTCACGGTGCTCGTCAGCCTCTTCGAGCGCGAGACGCCCGTCGAGCTGGGCTTCGGACAGGTCACCAAGCTCTAAGCCCCCGCCAGGGCTGGGATGCCGGCCCGAGGGCCGGCGAGAAGACGAAGAAGGAAGAGACATGGCACCCAAGAAGAAGGTCACGGGTCTGATCAAGCTCCAGATCCAGGCCGGCGCCGCCAACCCCGCGCCCCCGGTCGGTCCGGCGCTCGGCCAGCACGGCGTGAACATCATGGAGTTCTGCAAGGCGTACAACGCCGCGACGGAGTCGCAGCGCGGCAACGTCATCCCCGTCGAGATCACGGTGTACGAGGACCGCTCGTTCGACTTCGTGCTCAAGACGCCGCCGGCTGCAGAGCTCATCAAGAAGGCTGCAGGCGTGAAGAAGGGCTCGGGCGTCCCGCACACCGAGAAGGTGGGCAAGCTCACCGACGCACAGGTCGCCGAGATCGCGGAGCAGAAGATGCCCGACCTCAACGCCAACGACCTCGACGGCGCGAAGCTCATCATCGCGGGCACCGCTCGCTCGATGGGCATCACGGTCGAGGGCTGACCAGCAGCATCATCACCGGGGCATGAGCCCCACCAGTGGGAGCGCCTGCCAGGCGCGCACCGCGAATCTCTGAAGGAGAACGAACATGGCACAGAAGTCCAAGGCGTACCGCGCCGCGGCAGCGAAGATCGAGGCTGACCGCTTCTACACCCCGGAGGAGGCCGTCGCGATCGCTCGCGAGTCGGGCTCCGCCAAGACCGACTCCACCGTCGAGGTGGCGCTCAAGCTCGGCGTCGACCCGCGCAAGGCCGACCAGATGGTCCGCGGCACCGTGTCCCTTCCTCACGGCACCGGCAAGACCCAGCGCGTCATCGTCTTCGCGCAGGGTGCGGCAGCGCAGGCAGCCCTCGACGCGGGCGCCGACGAGGTCGGCTCCGACGAGCTCATCGAGAAGGTGGCCGCCGGCTACACGGCGTTCGACGCCGCCGTCGCGAGCCCCGAGCTCATGGGCAAGGTCGGCCGTCTCGGCAAGGTGCTCGGTCCCCGTGGCCTCATGCCCAACCCCCGCACCGGCACCGTGACGCCCGACGTCGCGAAGGCCGTCACGGACATCAAGGGTGGCCGCATCGAGTTCCGCGTCGACAAGCACGCCAACGTGCACTTCGTCGTCGGCAAGGCATCGTTCACCGAGGAGCAGCTGTCGGAGAACATCCGCGCCGCGCTCGACGAGATCGTGCGCCTCAAGCCGTCGTCGTCGAAGGGCCGCTACGTCATGAAGGCCGCCGTCTCGACGACCTTCGGCCCCGGCATCCCCGTGGACGTCGCGACCGTCTGACGCACCGCGTACGCATGAAGGGCCCCGCCAGTCGGCGGGGCCCTTCGTCGTCCCGGCGTCAGGCGACGGAGGCGTCGGCCGAGCGATCGGATGCGGAGGTCGCAGCCTGCCCGGCGGTCGGCTCGGCCTGTGGCTCGATGGGCTCGACGACGCGGATGCGGCGGGGGTGCCCCGACGATCCGCCGGCGGCGACCCAGCGCGTGCGCGTCGCGACCGCGGGCGCGGGCTCGCCCGTCTCGGCGGGCTCGGCCCGGTCGGCCGGCTCGACCGTGGCGCCGTCGCTGCCGACGTCGTCGGGCATGGGATGCGCGACGCGTGCGACGGCAGGCTCGGCGAGCGCCTCGCGCACGATGCGGCGCGGGTCGTAGCGCTGCACCTCGCGCTGCCACTCGTCGGCACGCACCCCCAGATCGGTCTCGGCCCGAGCTCGGGCCGCGTCGACGAAGGCGCGCAGCCCGTGCGCCCAGGCGCCGAGACGCTCGGCGTAGGCGGGAAGACGCGTGGGTCCGAGCACGAGCGCGGCCACGACCAGCACGACGACGAGCTTCTCGAGGCTGACGCCGATCATGCGAGCGCCCCCTCGCGGTCGGGCGCATCCGCGTGCGCGCGTCGGGCGGCGCGACGGTCGTGCAGCCACGCGATGCCGAGCGCGGCCGCCCACAACGCCGTCATGGGCAGTGCGACGAGCAGCATCGAGAGCACGTCGGCGGCCGGGGTCGCGAGGGCGCTGAAGACGACGATCGCGACGACGCACACGCGCCAGCCGCGCGCGAGGGTGGCGGCGGAGAGCACGCCGAGCGCGTTGAGCAGCACGATGACGACGGGCAGCACGAACGCGACGCCCGTGGCGACGACGACCTTCAGCACGAAGTCGACGTAGGTCGAGGCGAGCAGCACGGTGGTGTCGCCCTCGCCCGCGAAGCCCGCGAGCAGCTCGACCATGTGCGGGAAGAGCGCGAGGCCCGTGGCGCAGCCGGCGGCGAAGAGCGGCACGGCGGCAGCGATCGTGCCGAGCGCCGCTCGACGCTCGCGTCGCGTGAGGCCGGGCCCGACGTAGCGCACGGCCTCGACGAGCCACCACGGCGCGGCGAGCACGATGCCGGCGAGCACGGCGATGCGCAGCCGCAGGTCGAACGCACCCGTCACGGAGTCGTAGTTGAGGCTCGCGTCGCGCGTCTGCGCGATCTCGAGGATCGGCGCACGCAGCACGTCGAGCACGGCATCCGACAGCAGGTACCCGACCACGACGGCGACGGCGAACGCGATCGTCGACCGCACGAGCCCCGCGCGCGCGTCGCGCAGATGCTGCCCGAGCGTGAGGCGCGGAGCGTCGGCGGTCGTCGCGGTCACGGTCGTGCGGTGGTGGATGCGGCGGAGGCGTCGGCGTCGGCCGTCGCATCCTCGGTGGAGCGCGCCGGCTCGGCGACCTCGCGCTTGAGGATCGAGACCGACTGGCCGACGCTGCGCGCGAGGGCGGGCAGGCGCGTGGCGCCGAAGACGAGCAGGATGACGGCGAGCACGACGAGGGCGTGCCAGCCCGTGAGGCCTTGCAGCATGGGGTTCTCCTTGGGTGCGGGGTGGTTCGATCGGGGTCAGGGTCGGCCGGGTCCGCCGCCCGAGCCGCCGGGGGCTGCGCCGCCGGTGGGCTCGGTCGCGGTGTCGACGCGCACGACGAGCGACGCGGCGTAGCCGGAGGTCGCGTCGCCCGAGATGGTGGCCATCTGCAGCGCGGCGGAGTCCTCGCCGAAGACGTTGTCGCTCGCGAGGGTGATCTGCGCGAGGTTCTGCGCCGACGACGGGTAGTCGGACAGCTGGTACACCTCGTCGAGCACGTCCTGCGGGAAGGCGAGCTGCGAGGTGGCGATGGCATTGCCGGCGTCGTCGATCGACGCGAGGTCGGGGTAGACCTCGAAGTGGATGTGCGTCCACCGGCCCGAGTAGCACCCGGGTACGATCGACGTGAAGGTCACGCGACCGGAGGCATCCGCCACCTGCACGCCGCGCAGCCACGACTCGTCCTCGACCCCGTCGGAGTACATCGAGTAGCGCCCCTGCGCGTCGCAGTGCCACGCGTAGACCGCGACGCCGGCGAAGGCGGCGTCGCCGTTCGCCATGTCGGTGATCGTGAGGGTGAAGTCGAGCGGCACGCCGGGCACGGGGTCGTCGACGCCGATGCTCGAGCGGATGTCGGCGCGCTCGATGCCGGACTCGGCGAGCACGTCGGGGCCGTTGGAGCCGTCGCCCGGGTACGGGCCGGCGGTCTCGTCGGGGATCTCCGCCGACGGCAGCGTGAGCGTGGACGTGCTGGGGCTCGCGGACGCGGACTCGGTGGGCGTCGCGCTCGTCGCGGGCGTCGACGACGATGACGACGTGGCGGAGCCGGTGCTCGTGCACGCGGCGAGCACGGTCGCACCGACGCCGAGACCTGCGAGGCCCAGCACGGCACGCCGCGTCATGAGCGTGCGCACGTCGAACGCGGGGCCCTGGTCGACGACCTCCTCGTCGGGGCGGTCGAGCAGTCGGCCCTCGTAGGCCGGGCCGTCGGGGGTCTGGTCGGGATCGGGGATGCCGGTCGCCATGGGATGCCTCCTCCATCGGTGCCGCACCGGTGCGGTGCGGCGATGGAGTCCAGCATCCGCGCGGGGCACTCGCGGACCACTGGAGGCGCATTCACGCTTCGTGAGAGGTCCGGCCGGCTGGCGGGGAGCCTTCCGCCGCCTACTGCACCAGGCGGTGCTCGTACGCGAACGCGACGAGCTGGATGCGCGACGCGAGCCCCAGCTTCGACAGGATCGCGCGCATGTGCGTCTTCACCGTCGTCTCGGCGACGTAGAGCTCCGCGCCGATCTCGGCGTTCGACCGACCCTTCGCGGCGAGGGCGAACAGCTCGCGCTCGCGATCGGTGAGGGTCGCGAGCACCGACCAGTCGGGCTGCGGGCGCACGATCGCGGCGGCCCGCAGCAGGTCGAACGTCTCGGCGGGAGCGATGACCTGCTGCCCGTCGACGACGGCGCGGATCGCCTGCGCGAGGAACTCGGGCCGTGCATCCTTGAGCAGGAATCCGCTCGCGCCGGCGCGGATGGCGTCGAGCACGGCGCGGTCGTGCCGCACGGTCGTGAGCACGACGACGTGCGGCGGCGGCTCGGGATGCTCGGAGCGGAGGAGCCGCGTCGCCGTGATGCCGTCGACGACGGGCATGCGGATGTCCATGAGCACGACGTCGGGCCGGGCCTCGCGGCACACGGCGAGCGCCTCGGCGCCGTCGGCGGCGGTGCCGACGACCTCGAAGCCCTCCTGCGCCTCGAGGATCATGCGCATCCCGTCGACGAACAGGGCCTGGTCGTCGACGACGACGATGCGGATCACGCGCGACCGTCGACGGGCGGCTCGGGTGCGGCGGCGTCCGGCGACGAGAGCCCGCCTGGCTCACCCAGCTGCACCCGACGTGCATTCGCCTCGCCCCACGTCGCGGCCGGCGTGGGCATCGTGGGCGGCGCGGGCATCGGGCCGGTCGGCGCCTCGCCCCACCACGCGGGCTGCGCCGCCGCCGAGCCGTCGACGGCCGGGTTCGGGAGCCTCTGCGCGGAGCCGATCGGCGGCACGGGGCCGATGGTCGGCACGGGGCCGATGGTCTGCACGGGCACGGTCGGCAGCTGATCCTCGCCGAGGATCGTCGAGCCGAGCGTCTCGGGCTCGTACGGCAGGTACGCCGTCACGACGAACCGGTCGCCATCGGCGTCGACGTCGACCCATCCGCCCGCCTGCTTCGCGCGCTCGTGCATGCCGGTGATGCCTCGACCGATCGGGCCGAGCGCCTCGCGCTCGCGGATGGGGGAGGACACCGCGAGCGACAGGCCCGGGCCCGTCCACGACAGCGTCACGACGGCGTCGACGTCGGGGCCGCCGTGGCGCAGCGCGTTCGTGAGCGCCTCCTGCACGATGCGGTACGCGGCGATGCCGCCGATGCGCGGCAGGTGCCCGTGCCGACCGGCGTCGTGGAAGGTCACGGTGGGCCCGGCCGAGCGCGTCTGGTCGATGAGCGCGGGGATGTCCTCGATCGTCGGCTGCGGGCGCCGCGCGTCGTCGTCGACGCGCTCGAGCAGCTGGCGCACCTCGACGAGCGCGAGGCGCGCGGTGTCGGAGATCGTGGTCAGCACGGGGTCGATGCGCTCGGGATGCTCGGCGTGCGTGAGCCGCAGCCCCTCGGCCTGCGCCGCGAGCACCGCGAGCGAGTGCGCCATGACGTCGTGGAAGTCGTGCGTGAGGTCGGCGCGCAGCCGCTCGTCGCGCAGCTCGGACTCGACGACGACCGTGCGCGCCTGCACCGTCGACCTCTCGCGCTCTGCGCGCACGGCATCGAAGAAGGCGCGGAGGCCGAAGGGCACGGCCCAGGTGAGGATGCCGACGATCGTGAAGCCCACGACGACGCCCGGGTCGATGGCGTAGGAGCCGTAGCTCGCGTTCCAGGCACTGGCGATCGCCGCGCGGACGAGGCCGCTGAGGAGCGCGACGCAGACGATGAGCCCGCCGACGTAGAGGCGCCAGCGCATCGGCTCGAGGTCGAAGACCGCGATCGCGGCGGTGAGCGCTGCGATGAGCGCGGGCCCCGAGAACGCCCCACCCCACGGCGCATCCGACAGCACGGCGACCGGCACCGCGATGGCGGCGACGAGGAGCGCCCATCGCGGCCACTGGCGGGACACGGCGAGCGCCGCGCATGCGATGAACATCGCGGGGATCTGCTGGAAGACGCTGAGCGCGGTGGAGAGGAACGCCACGACGGCGATCGCAGCGGGCCACCATCGCGCTGCGAGCGCCAGGAATCGGGTGAGCGTCATGCTCGTCACGCTAGCCCCGCATCCGGCGCATCCCCCGGGATCGCGCGCGCATCTCATCCCTGGGGAGGAGCGGGTCGTCCCGCCGGGTGCCTGCGGCATCCGTGGGCTCGCTTCGCGGCTCGCTCCGCTCGCACCGCACCGAGCGGTCTCGGGCGATCACCGCACCGACAGCACGACCTTGCCCCGCGCGTGGCCCGTCTCGACGCGCTCGAACGCGGCGACGGCGTCGTCGAGCCGGTGGATGGCGTCGATGCGCACGCGCACGTCGCCCGCCTCGATGAGGCGACCGACGATGCCGAGGTTCGCGCCATCGGGCTCGACCCGCACGCCCGTCGACCGCATGCCGGCGGCGGCGCACGCCTCGGCGTATCCGGGCCAGGATCCTGTGGGCACGTTGACGTACAGCCCGCCCGACCGCAGCACGGCGAGCGAGCGCGACCCGGTGTCGTCGTGCACGTCGCCGACGAGGTCGATGACGACGTCGACCTTGGCGGTCGCCTCCTCGAAGCGCTGGCGCGCATGATCGACGACCTCATCGGCGCCGAGCTCGCGCAGGAAGTCGAGGTTGGCCTCGGATGCCGTGGCGACGACGCGCGCGCCGAAGTACTTCGCGAGCTGCACGGCGAAGTGGCCGACGCCGCCGGCCCCGGCGTGCACGAGCACGCGCTGGCCGCCGTGCGCGCGCGCGACGCGCACGACCGCATCCCACGCCGTCAGCGCCGCGAGCGGCACCGCAGCCGCCTCCTCCCACGTGAGCGACGTGGGCTTGCGCGCGAGGCAGATCGACGACACCGCCACCTGCTCGGCGAACGAGCCCCAGCCGCGCGCCGGACTCGCCATGCCGAACACGGCATCCCCGGGCTGCAGGTCGTGCGTCTCGTACGCGGCCTCGGCGACGGTGCCGGCGAGGTCGTGCCCGCCGACCCAGGGGAACCGTTGGATGCCGGCGGCCGTGCCTCCGCCCGCGCGGGTCTGCACGTCGATGGGATTGATGCCGGCTGCACGCACGTCGACGAGCACCTCGGACATGAGCCGCACGGGCGCGGCGACCTCCCCGACGCGGGCGACGCTCGCCGGACCGTGCTCGTCGATGAGCACCGCGCGCATGGTGGGAGTCTCCATGTCGCGAACCTATCCACGCGGTGTGACACCGACGTTTCCATCGTGCATCGATCGGTAGCCTGGCTGGATGCACTCCGCGCGCGCCTCCCGGGCCGACCGCATCGTCGGCGTGCTCGCCGTGCTCGCCCTCGTCGCGGGCACCGTGATCATCGGCACGCAGCGCGCCCGGTACGAGCGGTTCCTGTACATCTCCGAGCTCGGCGCCGTGTACATGCGCTCGGAGGAATGGTTCCGGTGGGGCTTCGTCCTCGTCGTCGTGGGCATCGCCCTCGTCGCGTGGGTCGTGCGCGACGTGCGCTCGCGCGGCCGCGTGCTCGACCGGTGGCGGCCCGCGATCTCGCTGGTGCTGTCGGCGGCGTGGTTCCTCGTCGCCTCGCAGGTCAACTGCACCGACGGCTGCCCCGCGCCGTTCACGCGCGACTCCACGCCGCGCGACGCCGTGCACATCGCGGCGGCGGTGCTGGGATTCGCGGCGGGCGCGTGGGCGATGCTGCAGCTCGCGACCGCTGCGGATCGGTGGATGCGGCGCATCTCGGCCGTCGGCGGGGTGCTCGTGGCGAGCATCGCCGCGGCAGGTGGCCTCATCTCGCTCGCGCGCGGCAACACCGACGTCGGCTCGACCCTCGAGTACGTCGCGGCGGCCATCGGCGTCGCGTGGCTCGTGACCGTGACGGTCGTGCACCTGTGGCAGGGCCCGGCGACCATCGTCGTCGAGGGCGGCGCGGCCGAGCCCGAGCGCGAGCCGGTCGACGCGACCTGAGCGGACGCCGGCGTCAGAGCCCGGTGAGGAACGAGCCGAGCTGCTCGCGGTACCAGGCCATGACGGCCGCGGCCCCGTCGTCGCGCGCCGGCGACACGAGCATGCGGCAGCCGAGCCCCGCGCTCCACTCCTCGGCGACGTGCAGCGGATGCACGGGGTCGCGCGGGCTCGCGAGCACGACGGATGCGACGCCGAGCGAGGCGAGCTCGCCCGGCGCGTAGGCGCGGTTGCGGGGGATCTCGAGCAGTCGCACGCGGCGCTCCCATGCGAGCGGCTGCGTCACCTGCGTCTCGAGGGCGTCGGCACCGACGGGCGAGACGCCCCGCACGGCGTCGTAGGCGCCCGAGGCGCGCAGCGCGGCGAGCGAGCGCCTGGGTCCGTGGCGCTCGAGCAGCTCGGCGATGACGGGGAAGACCGCGAGGTTCGCAGGAAGCGACTCGTGCGTGAACGACGGGCGCTGGAAGGCGACGCGGTCGATGGCGAACCGGCCGGACAGGGCGATGCGCACCCCGATCGCGGCGCCCAACGAGGTGCCGACGATCGACACGGGCGATCCGTCGTGCTCGGCGGCGAGCGCATCCGCGCACTCGCTCGCGAGGGACTCGAGCGCGAAGTCGTCGCCGTCGCCCAGCAGCGTGCTCGCACCGTGCGCGCGCAGGTCGGGGGCGACGACGTGGCTGCGCAGGTCCTTCGGCAGGTATGCGAGGGCGTTGGCGCGCGAGCCCCCGAGGCCGTGCAGGGCGAGGATCGTCACCGAGGCACCCGGCTCAGGCGGCGAGCAGCTCGAAGAGCCGGTCGGCGGTCGCGACGAGGCGGGCGATCTCGGCGTCGTCGCGCTCGACCCACTGGTAGCGCGGTGGCCCGACGGGCACGTACTCGTCGTGCTGCTCCCACACGAACAGCGTGCGCTCGGCGCCCAGCACGTGCTGCTGCCACCAGATCTGCCGCAGGTAGGGCCTGGGGATGCGCGTGAGGTCCTTCATGGACGTCTTGATCTCGGCGAGCACGAGACCGTCGTCGGCGACGCCGTCGGGCGTCGCGAGATGGCGGCGGTCGTCGACGGCGTGGAAGAGCGCGTTCGACGGCGCGATCGAGAAGTGGTCGGACACCCAGCGCGCGATGTGCGGCTCGCGGTCGCGGCCGTGCTGCGTCGCGGCGTTGCCCGAGAACCACGGGCCTCGGCCGCGCTTCTCCATGACGACGGCGGCGATCGACCGCTCGGTCGTCATCTTGGCGACGTCGGTCGCCGTCACGCCCTGCGCGCGGGCCCGGAGCCAGGCGATGCGATCGCTCGAGCGGCAGAGGATGCGGTCGAGGTGCGACGGCGGCGCCACCGGCGCGACGACCTCGTCGAAGAGGTCGAGCACGGGGTGGTCCATGGCATCCATCGTCGCACCGACGACCCACGGCGACGAACGCACGCGCCGAGGCGCGCGGACGCGAGCGTCAGCGATCCGCGGGCGACCGAGCGCGTCCCCCGCCGGCACGCGTGACACGCGCGGCGGTCGCGGTGCGACGCCGGCGATGGGGGAGCGCACGGACGCCGGGGCTAGCCTCGGCGCATGGTGGAGCGTCGCGCGGAGATCGCATGGACGGATCCCGACGATGCGCTCGGAACCCTGGGTCGCATGTCAGGGCTCGACTACCTGCTGGGCATCATGCGCGGCACCGTGCCGCAGATGCCGATCCTCAGCGCGTGGGGCATCGACCTCGTCGGCGCCGAGCCCGGCCGCGTCGAGCTGCGCGCCGAGCCGGCCCAGATGCTCTACAACCAGGTCGGCACGGTGCACGGCGGCTTCACGAGCACGCTGCTCGACACGGCGTGCGGCCTCGCGGGCTTCTCGACGCAGCCCGCCGGTCAGATGTACACGTCGATGGATCTCGCAGTGCGCTTCCTGCGTCCCGTGCTCGCCGGCGACGCCGTGCGCGCGGTCGGCGAGGTCGTGAAGCCCGGACGCAAGGTCATCGCGACCGAGGCGCGCCTGCTCGACGCGCGGGGGCGCATCCTCGCGACGGCGACGAGCGGCCTGCTCGTGCTGCCCGTCGACCGCTGAGCCCGGGAGGCGCGGCGCGGCGCCGCGGCACCTCGTGCACGCGCATGCCGGGCGCGAGCGGCAGCGCGTCGAGCACCGCCTGCAGTCGTGCCGAGCGCACCATGCGCCCACCGGAGGGACTTCGACCGACGGCGCAGACCTGTGATCCATCCACGGCGCATAGGAACGACATAGGATGGCGCATGTCCGCCGCATAGGCCGCTCTGGCTGGATGGAGAGCATGATGGACACCGCTCAGCAGCAGCTCCGGGCGCAGCCGCGCCTCACGAGGCCCGATGGCTCGCCCATCCGGGTGCTCGTCGTCGACGACGAGCAGTCGCTCGCCGACCTCGTCGCCATGGGCCTCAAGTACGAGGGCTGGGAGATCAAGACCGCGGCCAACGGCCAGCAGGCGCTGCAGGCGGTGCGCGAGTTCCGCCCCGACGCGGTCGTGCTCGACATCATGCTCCCCGACTTCGACGGCCTCACGGTGCTGCAGCGCATGCGCTCCGCAGGCTTCGACGTCCCCGTGCTCTTCCTCACCGCGAAGGATTCGCTCGACGACCGCGTCGCGGGCCTCACCGCCGGTGGCGACGACTACGTCACGAAGCCGTTCGGCCTCGAGGAGGTCGTGGCACGACTGCGGGGCCTCATCCGCCGCACGGCCGCGACGGCCGAGGAGTCGAGCGTGCTCTGGGTCGGCGACCTCATGATGGACGAGGACTCGTACGAGGTGCAGCGAGGCGGCACGCCCGTCGAGCTCACCGCCACCGAGTTCGAGCTGCTGCGCTACCTCATGCGCAACCCGCGCCGCGTGCTCTCGAAGGCGCAGATCCTCGACCGCGTGTGGTCGTACGACTTCGGCGGGCGCGCGAGCGTCGTCGAGCTCTACATCTCGTACCTGCGCAAGAAGATCGACACGCTCGGCGAGCCGATGATCCACACGGTGCGCGGCGTCGGCTACCAGCTGCGCGCAGCGCAGTGACGGCCGCGCGGTGACGACGGCGCCGGCGCAGTCGGCATCGGATGCGCCGGCCCGCACACGCGTCACCTCGCGATGGTCGCTGCGGCGACGACTGCTCGTGGCGGTCGTCGCCGCCTTCGTGCTGCTGACCTCGTGCATCGCGCTCGCGAGCGTGCTCGCGATGCGCGGCGTGCTGACGACCCAGCTCGACGACCAGATCAAGGGGTCGATGCGTGCGGTCGCGGGCCTGCTGAGCGGCACCCAGCTGCAGACCGCTCCCGCTGCGGATGGCGGCATCGATCCCGGCACGACCTATGCATTGGTCGTCGACGGCGACGTCCTGCAGGCGGCGACGCTGTCGAGCGACGGCAGGAGCCTCACGGTCTCCGACGAGAACCTCGACCGGCTCATCGATGCGGCGGTCGTCGACACGTGCCAGACGGCATCGCTGCGCGACGGCCTCGGCGACCTCCGCGTGTGCACGGTCGGCACGGTCGACCAGCTCGGTCAGCCCAACGGCGTGCTGCTCGTCGCGTCTCCGTTGCGCGGCACCTATCAGACCCTCCTCGCCCTCTCGTTCGTCATCGCGGTCTCGGTCTTCGTCGCGGCGCTCGCGCTCGTCGCGCTCGGCGACGTGCTCATCCGTCGCGCGCTGCGGCCGCTCACGTCGGTCATCGTCACGACCGAGCGCATCTCGCAGCTGCCGCTCGACACGGGCGAGGTGCAGATGTCGAACCGCGTGCGCGTCTCCGACCCCGCGACGGAGGTCGGGCGCGTGACCGAGAGCGTCAACCGCATGCTCGAGCACATCGAGTCGTCGCTCGAGGCCCGCGCCGCGTCGGAGCGCAAGGTGCGGCAGTTCGTCGCGGATGCGTCGCACGAGCTGCGCACGCCGCTCGCGGCGGTGCAGGGCTACGCCGAGATCACGCGCAAGCACGACACGTCGCTCTCCGACGACGCGAGGGAGTCGCTCGGGCGCATCGAGGCGGCGGCGCACCGCATGTCGTCGCTCGTCAACGACCTGCTGCTGCTCGCCCGCCTCGACGAGGGCACCGAGATCGACCGGGGCACGGTCGACCTCTCGCTGCTCGTGATCGACGCCGTCGCGGATGCGCAGGCGGCCGGCCCCGACCATCCCGTCGCGCTCGAGCTGCCCGAGGAGCCCGTCGAGGTCGTCGGCGACCTCATGCGCCTGCAGCAGGTCGTCGCGAACCTGCTCGCGAACGCGCGCATCCACACGCCGCCCGGCACGCACGTGGAGGCGCGGCTGGGCGTCGATGGAGATGCGGCGGTGCTCGAGGTGGCCGACGACGGCCCGGGCGTGCCCGCCGAGCTGCAGGCGACGCTGTTCGAGCGCTTCGTGCGTGGCGACGCCTCGCGCTCTCGTGCCGCGGGGTCGAGCGGGCTCGGGCTCGCGATCGTGCGCGCGATCATGACGGCGCACGGCGGCTCGATCGACATGCGCAGCGAGCCGGGCGACACGGTCTTCACGCTGCGGCTGCCGCTCGTGGAGGACGCGCTCGCGACCGCGCCCGACGGGGACTGACGGCCTCGGTCGTCGCGCCAGCGACGGACCGACGTCGGCGCCCCGCCGTCGACGCGTCACGGGTCTCGCGCGCATGCGGCTGCGACCGGCCGCAACTGAATCTTGCTCAATCCCCAGCGCGCACATATGCTCCTGCTAGGCCGACCCTGTCGGCACCGTGCAGCGGCCAGGCCGCGCGCGTCCTCCCGACTCTGAGGCGATGCCATGCCCCGTCCCCTGCGCCGCGCGATGTCCGCCGGCCTCGTCACCCTCCTGGCCACCGCGGGGGTGGTCGGCCTCGGTGCATCCGTCGCGTCGGCCGACTCCACGCAGACCTTCAGCGGCACCCTGCAGGCCGGCGATGGCACCTGGCAGCGGCCGAACAGCTGCGTCGACCCCACTCCGCGGTGGGACACGGACGAGGTGCCGAGCCAGTACTACGACGCGCAGACCTTCACGGTGCCCGAGTCGGGTGGCTACGAGCTCGAGATGACCGCGCACTCGATCGCGAACGACGCCGAGGAGGAGGGTGCGGACGGCTACTTCTACCTGTACGAGGGCGGCTTCGACCCCGCGAACACTGCTGCTGGCTGCATCACGCAGAACGATGACGGCACGGGGACCCTGCGGCCGCTGATCGAGGCGAACCTGCAGGCCGGCGTGACGTACACGCTCGTCACGACGCAGTACTTCAATCCGGCGAACGAGTCCGTGTACTCCTACGCGACCGAGATCCGTGGCCTCTACCTCGGCGTGACCCTCGAGCTGAGCGCCGAGCAGGCCCGCGTCTTCAGCATGAGCGAGCCCGTCGACCTGCTCGCGTCCTTCTCCGAGCCGGTCGTCGGCTTCGACGCGGACGACGTGTCGGTCTCCGGCCCCGGGGCCGTCGACGTGACGGTCAGCGGCTCGGGTGCCGACTACGCGATCGAGCTCAGCGCGCCCACGGTGTACGGCACCTACCGGATCAGCGTCGGCCGCGGCGCTGCAGTCTCCATCGAGACGGAGGAGGCGTCGCAGCCGTCGCAGGAGGTCTCGGTCGTCTACGCCGAATCCATCCCGACGCCCACCGTCACGGTGACGGGCATGACGACGATCGTCGCTGAGCCCGCCGTCTTCCAGATCGAGTTCTCCGAGCCCGTCGAGGGTCTCGAGTCCTCCGACGTCGTCGTCGGCGGCACGGCGGGCGCGACGACCGTCGAGCTTGCCGGCGAAGGTGCGCTGTACACCGTCACGGTCACGGGCTTCGCGCAGGCGGGCACCGTCGAGGTCTCCGTGCCCGAGGGCGCGGCGTACGCCGTGCTCCCCGGGGGCGAGGGCCCCGATGTGCGCGTGCCGAGCGCGGCGTCGAACACGGCGACCATCACCTACGCTCCGATCGTCGCAGAGGCTCGGCCCACGGTCACCGTCGAGCAGGCGGCCGGTCAGGCCGACCCGACGTCGACCCTCCCCGTCGCATTCGACGTCACGTTCTCCGAGCCGATCGATGGCCTCGAGACGACCGACGTGCAGCTCGGCGGCACGGCCGGCTCCACGCGCGTCGCCGTCGAAGCGCTCGCAGGCGAGGCGCCCAACACCTCCTACCGCGTGACGGTGCTCGACGCTGCGCGCGCCGGCACCATCTCCGTCTCGATCCCCGCCGGCGCGGTGGTCGACCAGGCCGGCCTGGGCAACCTGCCGTCGACCTCGGTCGACAACGTGGTGACCTATGCCGTCGCCGCCCCTCCGGCCGCGAGCGCGGGTGGCACGCTGCCGCAGACGGGCGCCGCACCCGGGTGGCTGCTCGCCGCCGCCGCGATGCTGCTCGTCGCGACGGGCGCCGTCGCCGTGCGCAGGTCCGCGGTGCGCGTCTGACGCACTGCACGGTCACGGGGCCGGGTGCCGCTCGCGCGGTGCCCGGCCCCTGTCCATCTGCCTGCGAGTTGCGGCGACCGGCCCCGTCCGTCTATGGTTGGCACATACCCAAGACCGCTGGTCATCGGCGTGCGCCCAGGCGCTCGACGACGAAGGTGGATCCGACAGGATCCCGGCCCGCGCAGGTGTGAATCCCCGAGAAGGGGCCGAGCTCCGTGCGCATGCGCCGGAGCTCCTTTCGTTTTCTCCGTCGGACCAGCATCCGATCAAGGAGCACCATGGCGAACAAGGAGACTGCGGTCGCCGAGCTCTCGAACCTGTTCGAGACCTCGTCGGCTGTCCTGCTCACCGAGTATCGCGGGCTCACGGTCGCGCAGCTGAAGACGCTGCGTCGATCGATCTCCGAGCACGCAACCTACGCCGTGGTGAAGAACACGCTCACGAAGATCGCCGCCAACAAGGCTGGCATCTCGGCGTTCGACGACAGCCTCCAGGGGCCGTCGGCGATCGCCTTCGTGCACGGCGACCCCGTCGCCGTCGCGAAGTCGCTGCGTGACTTCGCCAAGGCGAACCCTCAGCTCGTGGTCAAGAACGGCTACTTCGACGGTAGCCCGCTGACCGCTGAGGACGTCACCAAGCTCGCCGAGCTCGAGTCGCGGGAGGTGCTGCTGGCGAAGCTGGCCGGTGCCTTCAAGGCCTCGCTGTTCGGTGCGGCGTACATGTTCCAGGCGCCCCTCGCGCAGGCGGCTCGCACCGTCGACGCGCTTCGGGCCAAGCAGGAGTCCGCGGCCGAGTAGGCTGCGGCGGAATCACAGGAGATAGAGATGGCAAAGCTGTCCACCGAGGAGCTGCTCGAGCAGTTCAAGGGCCTCACGCTCATCGAGCTGAGCGAGTTCGTCAAGGCGTTCGAGGAGACCTTCGAGGTCACCGCCGCCGCCCCCGTCGCCGTCGCCGCAGCCCCCGCTGCCGGTGGTGCTGACGCTCCGGCCGAGGAGGAGAAGACGGAGTTCGACGTCGTCCTCGAGGCCGCCGGCTCGGCGAAGATCCAGGTCATCAAGGTCGTGCGTGCGCTCACGTCGCTCGGCCTCGGCGAGGCCAAGGCTCTCGTCGATGGCGCTCCCGCCAACGTGCTCGAGGGCGCGAAGAAGGAGGACGCCGAGAAGGCCAAGGCCGACCTCGAGGAGGCCGGCGCGACGGTGACCGTCAAGTAGTCACCTCGTTCCTCGCGAAGCCCCGCACCGACTCGTTCGGTGCGGGGCTTCGTGCATCCGCGGGGCGGCGGCGACGGCGCGCGTCGTACGCTCGACGGATGCAGCCCACGGACGTCGTCGACTGGCGCCGCCGCGTCTTCGCGATCTACGCCGCCGTGCGTGACGCGGCGTCGCCCGAGGCCGGGCACGCCGTCTGGTCGCGCGAGCGCGACGTGCTGCTGCGCACGCATCCCGCGTCGCCCGTGCCCGAGTCCGAGCGTGCAGGCCTCGGCGGCGCCGACGTCGCGCCGTACGACGCCGCGTGGCGCTTCGAGTGCGCGCTCGAGCCGGCGGACGGGATGCGCTGGGACGTCGAGACGGGCACGGACGGGGTCGTGCCGTTCGAGCGCTGGGCGACGGCGCGGCTGCCCGGCGTGGGCACGCTCGACGTCTGGCGCCTGCGCTCGTACGGTGGCGGTCTGTTCGTGCCCGTGCGCGACGAGCTCGCGGGGCGCGATGGCGGCACCTACGGCGGCGGCCGCTACCTGATCGACACGGTGAAGGGCGCCGACCTCGGCGGTGCCGACGGCACGCTCGTGCTCGACCTCAACTTCGCCTACGCGCCGTCGTGCGCCTACGACCCGGCGTGGGCGTGCCCGCTGCCGCCCGTCGGCAACCGCGTCGCCGTGCCGATCCCGGTGGGGGAGCGGCATCCGCTGCTGCGTTCGGATGGGGAGATCGGGGCATGACGACGCGAGGACTGCCGCTCGGGTTCGGGGAGGGCGCATGACCCTCGAGATCGTGCAGGTCGCGCCCGGCGTGCTCGTCGTGACGCTGCCGGAGGCGGCGATGAACGCCGTGCTCGTCGTCGACGGCGGCGAGGTGCTCGTGGTCGACGTCGGGGCGACGCCGAGCCGCGGTGCCGAGCTGCGCGCGCTCGCGGAGCGGCACGGTCGCGTCGTCGCGGTCGTCGTCACGCATCCGCATTGGGATCACGTCTTCGGGCTCGGCGCGTTCGCCGACGTTCCGAGCCACGCGCATCCCGCGACCATCGTCGACCTGCGCGAGACCGGCATCGCGCAGCGCGACGCGCTCATCGCGTTCGCGACGGACCCGGTGCCTGCCTGGCTGGGAACGTTCGTCCCGCCGCTGCCGACGCATCCCGTCGCCGCGCCGACGACCGTGCGCGTCGGAGGGCTCGACGTCGTGCTCGACCCCGTCGGGCACGCGCACACCGTCGGCGATCTCGCGCTGCACGTGCCCGCCTTGGGCGTGAGCATGCTCGGCGACCTCGTCGAGGTCGGCGACCCGCCGCAGCTGCACGACGCCGACCTCGCCGGGTGGGTCGCGGCGCTCGATCGTCTCGCGCCCGCCCTGCAGCCGATCGTGCTGCCAGGCCACGGTGCGGCGACGACGCCCGCGTTCGTGGCCGCGCAGCGCGACCTGCTCGCAGCCGGGCTCGCGCATCTGCGCGGAGCAGGTCCTGCACCCGAGGGTCTCGACCTCACGCAGCTGCCCGGCTGAGCCTCGCCGGACGTGCGACATGTGCACGTGAGCGGGCCGGCATCCGGCATGCGGGTCCGCCGACCCGCTGACGTGCACATCACCCACGCGTCGCCACGGCAGGATCGACGCATGGACCTCACGCTCGAGCATGCCCGCGCCCGCGACGCCGCCGATCCGCTCGCCGCGCACCGCGATCGGTTCGTGCACGCCGACGACACGATCTACCTCGACGGCAACTCGCTCGGGCGCCTGCCGCGCGCGACCCCGCACGTGCTCGTCGACGTCGTCGAGCAGCAGTGGGGAGCCGGCCTCATCCGCTCGTGGCCGCGGTGGCTCGAGGATGCGCGCGCGACGGCCGACCTGCTCGGCGAGGTCGTGCTCGGCGTCGCGCCCGGGCAGGTGCTCGTGGGCGACTCGACGACCGTGAGCCTGTACCGCCTCGCCGTCGCTGCCGTGCGGGCGCGGCCGGGCCGCACGCGCATCCTCGTGGAGGCCGACGCCTTCCCGACCGACCTGTACGTGCTCGACGGCGTCGCGCGCGACCACGGGCTCGAGCTCGTGCGCATCGAGGCGCCGATCGACGACGGCGTGCGTGCCGAGCATCTCGCGCCGCTGCTCGACGAGACCGTCGCGCTCGTGTGCCTCAGCCAGGTGCACTACCGATCGGGGGCGCTGCTCGACCTCGCCGGGCTCACGGCGCTCGCGCACGACGTCGGCGCGCTCACGCTCTGGGACCTGTGCCACTCGGCCGGATCCGTCGAGGTGCCGCTCGCCGCATCCGGCGCCGACATCGCGGTCGGCTGCACGTACAAGTACCTGAACGCCGGGCCGGGTGCGCCCGCATTCTCGTACGTGCGGGCCGACCTGCTGCCGTCGCTGCGGTCGCCCATCCAGGGATGGTTCTCGCAGGCCGACCAGTTCGCGATGGCGCCCGACTACGACCCCGTCGCCGGCATCGACCGCATCGCCGCCGGCACGCCCGACGTGCGTGGCATCGCCGCCGTGCGCGAGGGCGTGCGCACGATCGAGGCCGCCGGGGTGGTGGCCCTGCGCGCGAAGGGCGCGGCGCTCGGCGACCTCGCGATCGCGCTCGCCGACGCCTGGCTCGCGCCGCTGGGCTTCCGCGTCGCGAGCCCGCGGGATGCGTCGCTGCGCGGTGCGCACGTCGTGCTGGAGCATCCCGAGGCGTGGCAGGCGTGCCAGGCGTGGATCGACGCCGGCGTCATCCCCGACTTCCGCGCGCCCGACCGGGTGCGCATCGGCCTCGCGGCGTTGACGACGTCGTTCGAGGATGTGTGGGTGGGCCTCGACCGGCTGCGCACGATCGTCGCCGAGGGGCGCCACCTCGACTACCCGACGGAGCGCGGCCGCGTGACCTGAGCCGGGGTGCGCGGTTCGTCGATTGGTCCAGTTCTGGACCGATCGACCGGGCGACCCCTACAGGACGTGGCCAATCGGCGCGGGAAGTGGCCAATCGGCGCGGGAAGTGGCCAATCGGCGGGGACCACTCGACGCGCCAGCGCAAGTCGATGCATGCGGCGTGCGGCGCTTGCGAGGATCGAGGCATGCGGATGCGTGGACGCGGAGACGACCGATGAGGGCGGCCCTCGTGCTCGGCACGCAGCTGCTGCCGCATCATCCGCTCGTCGACGATCCGGACACCGACCTGGTGCTCGTCGTCGAGTCGGCGGCGCTGTTCGAGCGGCTGCCGTACCACCAGATCAAGATCGCCTTCCTGCTCGCCGCGATGCGGCACCACGTGGCCGAGCTGCGCGGGCGCGGCATCCGCGTCGAGACGGTCCGGCTCGACGACGACCTGTCGTTCGCCGACGGGATCTCGGCGCTCGTGCGACGCCACGACGTCACCGAGCTGCGATGGATGCGCGCTGCGGATCGCGGCACCGACGACCGCATCCGCGCGACCTGCGAACGCCTCGGCATCGCCCACGACGCCGTCGCCGACGCCATGTTCCTCACGCCCGAGGAGGACGTCGACGCCTGGTACGCCGAGCACGAGCACGCGCGCATGGAGGACTTCTACCGCTGGCAGCGCCAGCGCACCGGCATCCTCATGCACGGCGACGGCCCGGCCGGCGGGCAGTGGAACTACGACCACGACAACCGCGAGCCCCTGCCGAAGGGCGGCATCGACGTGCCGGCCCTGCCCGAGCCGCGGCACGACGACCTCACGCGCCAGACGATCCAGGAGGTGCGCGAGCGATTCGCGGGCCATCCCGGCGACGCACGCGACCTGTGGCTGCCGGTCACGAGGCGCAGCGCCCTGCATTGGCTGCAGCGCTTCGTCGACGAGCGCCTGCCGCGATTCGGGCGCTACGAGGATGCGATGCACCGCGACGAGCCCGTGCTCTTCCACTCGGTGCTCACGCCCATGCTCAACGTGGGCCTGCTGCATCCGCAGGAGGTCGTCGATGCGGCGCTCGAGCGCGGCGGCGACGTGCCGCTCGCCTCGCTCGAGGGCTTCGTGCGCCAGATCGTCGGCTGGCGCGAGCACATGCGCGGCATGTACCGGGCGCATCCCGAGCTCGAGCACGCGAACGCGCTCGAGCTCGACCGCGAGCTCGAGGACTGGTGGTACACGCTCGACGACGTGCCGCTCACGCTGCCCGAGCCGGTGCGCGTCGTGCTGCAGCGCGTGCACGCCCTCGCGTACGCGCACCACATCGAGCGGCTCATGGTGCTGGGCAGCTGGATGCTCATGCAGGGCTACGCGCCGCGGTCGGTCAACCGGTGGTTCCTGTCGCTGTTCGTCGACGCCTATCCGTGGGTGATGGTGCCGAACATCATGGGCATGAGCCAGTTCGCCGACGGCGGCCTCGTCGGCACGAAGCCGTACGTGTCGGGCGGCGCCTACCTGCAGCGGATGGGTCGGTGGTGGTCGTCGGAGCGTGCGGCGCGCGAGTCGGCGTTCACCGATGCGTACTGGGCGTTCCTCGAACGGCACGAGGACGCGCTCGCCGGCAACCACCGCCTCGCCCAGCCGCTCGCCCAGATGCGGCAGCGACGGGCGGAGCGCGGCTGACGACTCAGCGCGCAGGACATGTGCACGTGAGCGAGCCGGCAGGGCCGCATGCGGGATGCCGGCTCGCTCAGGTGCACATCTCCCGACAAGGCGCGGCGAGATGTGCGCGGATCCCAGCCCTCGACGCGCTCAGCGTCGCGAGACCCGCGAGATCGCGCACATCTCACCGCGCCACCACGCGAGGCGGCCACGCAGCACGAGGCTGCGGGCCGCCGACGCGGACGCGACGAGTCAGGCCGCAGCGACCTCCCCGTGGTCGACGCTCGGCTCGACCACGACTGGCGCGCCCGTGAACGCGACGTGCACGGCGTCGCCGGGCTCGTGCACCTCGGAGGCATCGTGCTGCACGGCGACGATCGTGCCGTCGCCGAGGTCGACCGTCGTGCGGCGGATCGAGCCGAGGAACGCGCTCGTCACGACCGTCGCCGCGATGCCCGTCGCGGCGAGGCGCACGTGCTCGGGGCGCACGAGCGCGACGCCGGCGCCGAGCGCGGGGGCGCCGAGCACCGGCAGGCGCTCGCCGCGCACCGCGAACCCGTCGGCGTCCACGATCCCCGCGACGCGGTTCGACAGGCCCACGAAGTCGGCCACGAACGGGTTGGCGGGCGTGCGGTAGAGGTCCTCGGGGCTGCCGATCTGCTCGATGCGGCCCGCGCGCATGACGGCGACGCGGTCGGCGACCGCGAGGGCCTCCTCCTGGTCGTGCGTCACGAACACCGTCGTGATGCCGAGCTCCTGCTGGATGCGACGGATCTCGTCGCGCAGGCTCACGCGCACCTTGGCGTCGAGCGCCGACAGCGGCTCGTCGAGCAGCAGCAGACGCGGCCGCGTCACGATGGCGCGCGCGAGGGCCACGCGCTGCTGCTGGCCGCCCGAGAGCTCGTGCGCGAATCGCTCGCCCAGGTGCGCGAGGCCCACGAGCTCGAGGCCCTCGGCGACGCGCGTCTCGCGCTCGGCACGGCCGACGCCGCGCATCCGCAGGCCGTAGCCCACGTTCTGCGCCGCCGTCATGTGCGGGAAGAGCGAGTACGCCTGGAAGACGATGCCGATGTCGCGTCGCTCGATGGGCGTCGCCGACACGTCGACGCCGTCCATGAGGATCCGTCCCTCCTGGATGTCCTCGAGGCCCGCGAGGCAGCGCAGCGCCGTCGTCTTGCCGCAGCCCGACGGCCCGAGCAGCGCGACGAGCTCGCCCGGCGCGAGCGTGAGGTCGACGCTGTCGAGCGCCGTGTGGCTGCCGTACCGCTTCACGACCTGCTGCAGGTCGATCGTCGTGGCGGTCTGGGGGCGAGGAGCGGTCATGCGCGTGGGTCCTTCTTGGTCTTCGGCGCCTTCGGCTGCGTCGCGCGCGGCTGTCCGCCGCCCGCGATGGCGATCACGAGCAGCAGGACGAACGCGAACGCCAGCGCGACGAGCGACACGATCACGGATGCGTAGGCGTCCGCCTGCTGGATCTGCACGAGCGCCGTCTGCAGCACGATGCGGTTGAGGAGCGCCGCGATGGTGTACTCGCCGAGCACGATCGCGACGGTGAGGATGCACGCGGTGAGGATGCCGCGGCGGATGTTCGGCACGACGATCTCGACGAGCGTGCGCGTGAAGCCGGCGCCGAGCGAGCGCCCGGCCTCCGTGAGGGTGCCGACGTCGACGAGCCGCAGCTCGGCCTGGATCGCGCGGTACGCGAACGGCAGCGCGACGACGGCGTATGCGAGCGCGAGCGGCCACGCCGACGAGCCGACGACGCGCGCGATCGATGCGTAGACCGGCGCGAGGCCGACGACGAGCACGATGGCGGGGATCGAGATCGGCAGGATCGAGATCATCTCGAGCACGCGCTGCAGGCGCGGCACCCGCAGGCGCACGAGCACCATGGTCGGCACGAGGATCGCCACGATGAGCACGGCCGTCACGACCGACAGGCCGAGCGACACCGCGATGCCCTCGCCGAGCATCCGGTACGTGCGGCTGCCGGAGGCGAGGCCCTCGGCGAGCGCCGTCCACCGGTCGAAGGTGATGCCGTCGCGCGTGCGCAGCGTGAACTCGACCATCGCGACGATGGGGATGGCGAAGAGGGCGCCGACGACGCCGAGGATCGTCCAGCGCGCCCAGGGCGCGGGCGCGACGTCGGACGCGCGACGGCTCATCGCTGCCACCGCGCGCTGCTCGCTCGCGTCGGCGTCGCGAGGCTCGAGGCCATCATCGCTGCCACCGCTCCGTGCGCCGCTGCAGCAGGGAGTAGCCCCACATGAGCACGGTCATGATGAGGATCATCGCGAGGGCGAGCGCACCGGCGAGGCCCTCCTGGCCCAGCACGGTCTCCGACACGAGCGCGCCGCGGATCTGCAGCGTCACGATCTGCCCTCCCTGGCTGATGAGCGCCGCGGCGGTCGCGAACGACGAGAACGCGTTCGCGAACAGCAGCACGAGGCTGCCGAGGAACGCGGGAGCGAGGATGGGCCCGCCCACGTGCAGCCAGTAGCGGGCGCGCGTGCCGCCGAGCGACGCGTTCGCCTCCGCCCACTGCGCCCGCAGGCCGTCGACGGCCGGCATGAAGGTGATGACCATGAGGGGGATCTGGAAGTAGAGGTAGGGGAGGATCAGGCCGGGCACCTGGTACAGCCAGACGCCGCCCGAGTAGATGTCGATGCCGAGCGCATCCCGCATCCACACGGTCACGAGGCCCTGGATGCCGATGGTCGCGATGAACGCGAACGCGAGCATGACGCCGCCGAACTGGGCGAGCGTGCCGGATGCCGCGTCGACGATGCGGCGCACGAGGCTCGTGGGCGGCAGGCCCAGCAGGGCGAGGCACACGAGGGCGCCGACGGCGGCGCCGAGCGCCGCCGTGAGCGCGGACACCCAGATGGATGCCCAGATCGAGCCGAGCACGGTCGGCGAGAGGATCGCCGCGATCGCGTCGAGCGTGAGGCCGTCGTCGCCGACGAACGCGGAGCCGACCGCGATGGCCGTCGGGATGGCGAGGAAGCAGAGGGTGAGGAGCGCGAAGGGCGTGAGGCCGAGCGCGGTGCCGAGCAGCTGCCCGGCACCGCGTCCTCGGCCTACTGGATGGCGGTCGCCCACTGCTCGGCGACGAGCGCCGATGCAGCCTCGGCCTGCTCGGCCGTCAGCTGCACGAGGTCGGCCGGCGGGGTGCCGACGGCGTCGAGCGCGTCCTGGTCGACCGTGCCCTCGTCGATCATCGACTGGAGGCGCACCGGGAAGGCGCCGGCCTCGAGCCAGATGTTCTGCGCCTCGTCCGAGAACAGGAACTCCTGCCACAGGCGCGCCGCCGCGGGGTGCGGGGCGTCGGCGTTGATGGCCTGGTTGTAGTACGAGCCGAGCGCCTGGCCCTCGGGGATCCAGAGCTGCCAGTCGCGCTGGCCCTCGAGCGCGACCTGGTTCGCGGCCTCGATGTACGACCAGTTGATGACGACGGGCGTCTCGCCCGAGGCGACGGTCGCGTTCGTGGCGTTGAGCGGCAGGAAGTTGCCGGCGGCGGCGAGCTCGGCGAAGAAGTCGATGCCGGGCTGCATGTCGTCGGCGGAGCCGCCCGACTGGATGGCGGCGAGCTCGACGCCCGCGAGCGCGGCGCCGGCCTGCGTCGGGTCGCCGTTCAGCGCGACGGAGCCGCGGTACTCGTCGCCCAGCAGGTCCTCCCACGACTCGGGCGCAGGCACGGCGTCCGCGTCGTAGGCCACGGCCATGATGCCCGTGTAGTCGTTCACCCACAGGCCCTCGGGGTGCTTGTTCTCCCCGGGGATCGAGTCCCAGGTCTCGACCTGGTACGGCGCGAACATGTCCTCGTTCGCGAGCGCGACCGCGGGGCCGAGGTCGAAGACGTCGGGGGCCGTGTCCTGGCCTGCGAGGTCCTGCGCGGCCGTGATCTCCTCGGCGCTCGACGCCTCGGGGTTCGCCGACACGATCTCGATGTCGTAGGTCTCCTCGAACAGGTCCATGACGGCGCCGTAGTTGGCCCAGTCCTCGGGGAGGGCGATGACGTTGAGGGTGCCCTCGGCCTCGGCGGCCGCGACGAGGCCCTCCATGCCGCCGAAGT
Organism: Agrococcus jejuensis; assembly: GCF_007679035.1. Classification (GTDB taxonomy): domain Bacteria; phylum Actinomycetota; class Actinomycetes; order Actinomycetales; family Microbacteriaceae; genus Agrococcus; species Agrococcus jejuensis_A. The sequence continues at coordinate 287,809 of NZ_VEFR01000003.1, forward strand.
CCTCGGCGCTCGTGGTCGTCGACGCGTCGACGTCGGGAACCTCGGCGTCGGCCTCGGCCGACGACGAGCAGCCTGCGAGCGCGAGGGCCGCGATGGTGAACGCGGCGGGGGCTGCGAGGTGCTTGAGACGCATGGTGCTCCTTGGGTACCGGGCGCGGGGAGGCGCGCCTGGGGAACCGTGGCAGCGAGCGGTGTCGCGTCGGTGAACGCATCGTGGACGCTGAGCGACCCTCACCTTGCGGGGTGGCGCAGCCTGCTCCACGGCGGCGGCGCGCGGCGGGCGCGCTGCGCCTCGGGCGGACGCGGCGATCGCCGTGGGCGAGCGGGCGTAGCGTTGCCGCATGAGCATGATGGCCGGCGGCCCGCGCGGCGCCATGCGCGTGTCGGGTCGCGACGAGTCGGTGCAGCGGGCGCAGAACGCCGACGCGCCCCGCATCCCGAACCTCCTCGGCCGCATCATGGCGCTGTTCCGGCCGCATCGTCCCGCGATCGCGCTCACGATCGTGCTCGTGCTCGTCGTCGCGGCCATCGGGGTGTTCCCGCCGCTGCTGACGCAGCGCGTGTTCGACGACGCGCTCTTCCCCGAGTCGGGCGGCGTGCAGATGCGCCTGCTGCTCGCGCTCGTCGGCGGCATGGTGGCGCTGCTCGTCACGTCGAGTCTGCTCGGCATCTGGCAGACCTACCTCACCGCCCGCGTCGGCAACACGGTCATGGGCAGCCTGCGCACGCAGCTGTTCGACCATCTCCAGCGCATGGAGCTGGCCTTCTTCACCCGCACCAAGACCGGCGTCATCCAGTCGCGGCTGCAGAACGACGTCGGCGGGGTCGCGACGGTGCTGTCGAACACGGTGTCGTCGGTCGTCGGCAACACCGTGACCGTCATCTCGAGCCTCGTGACCATGCTCATCCTGTCGTGGCAGCTCACGATCGTCGCGGTGCTGCTCACGCCCCTCCTCGTCATCGCGCAGCGTCGCGTGGGCCAGGTCCGCGCCCGGATCGCCACGAAGACGCAGGAGTCGCTGTCGGAGATGACGTCGATCACGCAGGAGGCGCTGTCGGTGTCGGGCATCCTGCTCGCGAAGGTCTTCGGCAGGCAGCAGGACGAGTCGAGGCGCTACGCCGACGAGAACGGCAGGCAGATCGAGCTGCAGGTGCGGCAGCAGATGACGGGCCAGACGTTCTTCGCCGTCGTCTCCATCTTCATCTCGGTGATCCCCGCCGTCGTGTACGTCATCGCCGCGCTGCTCATCACGAACGACCTGCAGGCCGTGACCGCCGGCACGCTCGTCGCGTTCACGACCGTGCAGGCGCGCCTGCTCATGCCGCTCATGGGCCTGCTGCGCGTCGCGCTCGACCTGCAGACCTCCGGCGCGCTCTTCGCCCGCATCTTCGAGTACCTCGACCTGCGGCCGCAGATCGTCGATCGGCCGGATGCCGTGGAGGTGCCCGCCGACCGGCTCGGCGCGATCGCGTTCGAGGACGTCGTCTTCCGCTACCCCGACGCGCTGGAGTCGGAGCCGCCGACGCTCGACCACGTGTCGTTCGAGGTGGAGCCGGGCACCTTCGTCGCCTTCGTGGGCGCCTCGGGCGCGGGCAAGACGACGATCGGCTACCTCGTGCCGCGGCTCTACGAGGCGGCCGGCGGCGTCGTGCGATTCGCGGGCGTCGACGTGCGCGACCTCGACCATCGGTCGCTCACCGACGCCATCGGCATCGTGAGCCAGGACGCCTACCTCTTCCACGCGACGATCGCCGAGAACCTGCGCTACGCGATGCCGGATGCGACGGATGCGCAGCTCGAGGAGGCCGCGCGCGGCGCGAACATCCTCGACACGATCCGCTCGTTCCCGCTGGGCTTCGACACCGTCGTGGGGGAGCGCGGGTACCGGCTCTCCGGCGGCGAGCAGCAGCGCATCGCGATCGCACGCGTGCTGCTCAAGGATCCGGCGGTGCTCATCCTCGACGAGGCCACGAGCGCGCTCGACACCGTGTCGGAGCGGATCGTGCAGCAGGCGCTCGACGCCGCGTCGCGCGGCCGCACGGTCGTGGCGATCGCGCACCGCCTCTCGACGATCCGCGACGCCGACGTCATCGTCGTGCTCGACCACGGCAGGATCGTGGAGCGCGGCACCCATGACGAGCTGCTCGCGATGGGCGGCGCGTACGCGGCGCTGCACTCCGAGCAGCGCGCCAATGCCTGACGGCGAAGCGCGGTTTTGCGTTCACTAGTTGACAACAACGGCGCCCGCGGGCGACGATGGGCGCATGCAGCGACGCCCGGGATCCCAAGGCGCCCTGCGCGCGGCCAACGAGGCGCGCATCGCAGACGTGCTGCGCGACGCGCCGGCGACGCAGTCGGAGCTCGCCGAGCGCACGGGCCTCGCGAACGCGACGGTGTCGAACATCGTGCGCGACCTGCGCGACCGCGGGCTCGTCACGACCGGGCCGACGATCCACCAGGGCAGGCGCGCGACGCTGGTGACCATCGAGTCGGGCGCCGGCCCCGTCGTCGTGGGCGTCGACTTCGGCAGGCGCCACGTGCGCATCGCGGTCGCCCGCACCGACCTGCAGCCCATCGCCGAGCAGCATGTCGAGCTGCCGGCCGGGCACCACGCATCCGAGAGCCTCGCCGTCGCCGCCCACGCGGTGGCCGAGATGCTCGACGGCGCCGAGCTGCGCGAGGTCGCGGCGATGTGCGTCGGCGTGCCTGGCCCCTTCGACCTGCGCACGGGCACGATCGCGGGGCACACGATCCTGCCCGAGTGGGTCGGCGTCTCGCGCGATGCGATCTCGGAGGCCTTCGGCATGGCCGTCGAGGTGGGCAACGACGCCGACCTCGGCGCGACGGCGGAGCGCACGGTCGGTGCCCATCGCGGCGTCGACGACCTCATGTTCGTGAAGGTGGGCACGGGCATCGGCACGGGCCTCGTGCTCGGTGGGCGCCTGCATCGCGGCGCCATCGGCATCGCGGGCGAGCTCGGGCACGTGCAGGTGGATCCGCAGGGTCCGCTGTGCGTGTGCGGCAACCGCGGCTGCCTCGAGACGCTCGCGTCGGTGCGCGTCATGACGCAGGAGCTGTCGGCGGCGCTGCGCCGCCCGGTCTCGACGGCGGACATCGTGTCGTCGGCGCTCGCGGGCGACCCCGTCACCCGTCGCGTGATCGAGGACGCCGGCGTCGCGATCGGTCGCGCCGTCGCCAACGCCGCCAACCTGCTCGCTCCCGCGGTCGTCGTCGTGGGCGGACCGCTGTCGGAGGTCGGCGAGCTGCTGCTCGAGCCCGTGCGCGACGGCTTCCGCCGCTTCGCGATCCACGCCCTCGCGTCCTCCACCGACGTCGTCGCGACGTCGCTCGGCGAGCGCGCCGAGGTGCTGGGCGCGCTCGCGATCGCACGCGACGCGGCACGGTCTCCGGCACTCGTCTGACCGCGTCGTGACCGAATCGTTGCGTTCATGACGCGACAGAGTTGGCATCCACTGCGTTCACGACTTGACGACAAGGCGTGCCCGCTCGTATCGTGAGCCACGGTCCGCCGCCGGTGCTGGACCAGCGAGGGAGCGAGCGTGGAGCAGGCGAGGCCGACCATCCTGTCGATGCGCCACATCACCAAGGAGTTCCCGGGCGTGCGGGCGCTCGACGACGTGAGCCTCGAGGTCGCGACGGGCACGATCCACGCGATCTGCGGCGAGAACGGCGCGGGCAAGTCGACCCTCATGAAGGTGCTGTCGGGCGTGTACCCCCACGGCTCGTTCGACGGCGAGATCGTCTACCGGGGCGAGCGGGTGGCGTTCAGCCGCATCAACGACTCCGAGCGCGCCGGCATCGTGATCATCCACCAGGAGCTCGCGCTCATCCCCGAGCTCTCGATCGCCGAGAACATCTTCCTCGGCAACGAGCCCCGCGGCGTGCTCGGCATCGACTGGGACACCGTGCGCGGTCGCTCCCGCGAGCTGCTCGCACGCGTCGGCCTCGACGAGGACCCCGACACGCAGATCAAGAACATCGGCGTCGGCAAGCAGCAGCTCGTCGAGATCGCGAAGGCGCTCGAGAAGGACGTGCGGCTGCTCATCCTCGACGAGCCCACCGCCGCCCTCAACGAGGGCGACTCGCAGCACCTGCTCGACCTGCTCGTCGGCCTGCGCTCCAAGGGCGTCACGTCGATCATGATCAGCCACAAGCTCAACGAGATCGAGGCCGTCTCCGACGCCATCACGATCATCCGCGACGGCAAGGCCATCGAGACGCTCGACATCCGCGACGGCGCCGTCGACGAGGACCGCATCATCCGCGGCATGGTCGGCCGCACGCTCGGCAACCGCTTCCCCGACCGCGCAGGTCACGCCGGCGAGGTGTTCTTCGAGGTGCGCGACTGGACGGTGCAGCATCCCCTCACGGCCGAGCGCCTCGTCGCCAAGCAGTCGTCGTTCACGGTGCGCCGCGGCGAGGTCGTGGGCTTCGCCGGTCTCATGGGCGCCGGCCGCACCGAGCTCGCGATGAGCATCTTCGGACGCCAGTACGGCACGTGGCTCGGCGGCACCATCGTGAAGGACGGCAAGGAGATCCAGCTGCGCTCGGTCTCCGAGGCCATCGCCAACGGCATCGCCTACGTGAGCGAGGACCGCAAGGCCCTCGGCCTCAACCTGCTGGACTCCATCAAGCGGTCGATCGTGTCGGCCAAGCTCGGCAAGATCGCGCGCGGCGGCGTCGTCGACGCGCTCGCCGAGGCGAAGGTCGCCGAGGAGTACCGCCAGGCGCTGCGCATCAAGGCGCCCACGGTCGAGATGGGCGTCGACACGCTCTCCGGCGGCAACCAGCAGAAGGTCGTGCTGTCGAAGTGGATGTTCACCGACCCCGACCTGCTGATCCTCGACGAGCCGACGCGCGGCATCGACGTGGGTGCCAAGACCGAGATCTACCAGATCGTGCGCGAGCTCGCCGATGCGGGCAAGGGCGTGATCCTCATCTCCAGCGAGCTGCCGGAGCTGCTCGGGCTCGCAGACCGCATCTACACGATCTTCGAGGGTCGCATCACGGGCGAGATCCGCGCTGCCGACGCCGACCAGGAGACGCTCATGCGCCGCATGGCGCCGACGAAGGGTGACGCAGCATGACCAACGACGTGCAGGAGCGGCGAGGCTTCCGCGCCTCCGACCTCTCGATGCTGGCGGGCAAGAAGGGATCGCTGAAGGAGTTCGGCATCCTCGGCGCCCTCGTGGTCATCGTGGTGGCGTTCCAGATCGCGACCGAGGGGACGACGCTCTCGTCGAACAACCTCATCAACATCATCCAGTCGCAGTCGTACATCCTGATCCTCGCCGTCGGCATGGTGATGGTGATCATCGCCGGGCACATCGACCTCTCGGTCGGCTCCGTCGCCGCGTTCGTGGGCGTCGTCGTCGCGATCGCGATGAACGACTGGGGCCTGCCCTGGTTCGTCACGATCCTCATCGGCCTCGGCCTCGGCGTGCTCGTCGGCGCCTGGCAGGGCTTCTGGGTCGCGTTCATCGGCGTGCCGGCGTTCATCGTGACCCTCGCGGGCATGCTGATGTTCCGCGGTCTCAACCAGATCATCGGACAGTCGCGCGGCATCCCCGTCGACCGCGAGTTCGTGAACCTGCTGGCCGGCTACCTGCCAGAGGTCGGGCCCTTCACGGGCTACAACAACCTCACGCTGCTGCTGGGCGCCCTCGCCGTCGTCGCCGTGGTCGTGCTCGAGCTGCGAGGCCGCGCGAAGCGCGTGCGCCTGGGCGCCGCGGTGCCGCCGATGTGGGTCGCCGTCACGCGGCTCGCGCTCGTCGCCATCGTCATCATCGCCGCCGCGCTGCTCTTCGCGAGCGGCCGCGAGGGCACGAGCTTCCCCAACGCCGGCATCCTGTTCGTGCTCATCGCGCTGGCCTACGCCTTCGTGACGCGCAACACCTCGCTCGGCCGTCACGTCTACGCCGTCGGCGGCAACCGACGCGCCGCGGAGCTCTCGGGCGTCCGCTCGCGCTGGGTCGACTTCTTCGTCATGGCGAACATGTCGGTGCTGGCCTCCGTCGCAGGCATGCTGTGGATCGCCCGCGCGCAGGCCTCCGGTCCCGCCGACGGCGGCGGCTGGGAGCTCGACGCCATCGCGGCCGTGTTCATCGGCGGCGCAGCCGTCGCGGGTGGCATCGGCACCGTCGCAGGCTCCATCATCGGTGGCCTCGTCATGGCCGTGCTCACCAACGGACTCTTCGCCATCGGCGTCGGCTCCGACTGGATCCCCGTGATCAAGGGCCTCGTGCTGCTCATCGCGGTCGCGATCGACGTCATCAACAAGCAGCAGGGCCGCTTCTCGTTCATCGGCCTCATGCTCCGCGGCCTGCGCCGCGGCCGCTCCAACGACCTTTCCTGACGCACCACCCATACAAGGAGAACCCATGAAGAAGACCGCCATCGTGGCGCTCGCCGGCATCGCTGCCGTGACCGTCGCGCTCTCCGGCTGCGGCCGGACCGAGCCGGGCGCAGAGGGCGGCGACGACGCCGCCGGCTTCGCCGCAGACGCCTCCATCGGCGTCGCCCTGCCCGACCGCACCTCCGAGAACTGGGTGCTCGCGGGCGACCTCTTCGAGAACGGTCTCGAGGAGGCCGGCTTCGAGGGCGACGTGCAGTACGCAGGCTCGTCGAACGCCGTCGGCGACCAGCAGCAGCAGATCCAGCAGATGATCGACTCGGGCGTCGAGGTCATCGTGATCGGCGCCGCCGACACGAACCAGCTCGCCACCCAGCTCGAGGCTGCGGACGCTGCAGGCATCACCGTCATCGCCTACGACCGCCTCATCCAGAACTCCGACCTCGTCGACTACTACGTCGCGTTCGACAACTTCCACGTCGGCGAGCTGCAGGCGCAGTCGCTGCTCGAGGGTCTCGAGGAGAAGTTCCCCGGCGAGGAGCCGTGGAACGTCGAGCTGTTCTCGGGCTCGTCCGACGACTCGAACTCGGCCGTCTTCTTCGACGGCGCGATGAGCATCCTGCAGCCGGCGATCGACGACGGCACGATCAACGTCGTGTCGGGTCAGACCACCGTGCAGCAGACGGCGACCGAGGACTGGGCCGCTGAGAACGCCCAGAACCGCATGGACACGATCATCACGTCGTCGTACCAGGGCGTCGAGCTGCACGGCGTGCTCTCGCCGAACGACAACCTGGCCCGCGCGATCATCGCGTCGGCCACGGGTGCCGGCTTCCCCGTCCCGGTCGTGACCGGCCAGGACTCCGAGGTCGCCTCGGTCGAGTCGATCGTCGCAGGCGAGCAGTACTCGACGATCTACAAGGACACGCGCGCCCTCGTCGCCGCGGCCATCGACATGGTCTCGGAGCTGCAGGCGGGCGAGGAGGTCACCACGACCGGCGAGTCCGACAACGGCGCCGTCGAGGTTCCCGCGAACCTGCTGGAGCCCGTCATCGTCACGCAGGAGAACGCCGCAGAGGCGTACGCCGAGAACCCGGACCTCGAGCCGCTCACGCAGCCGTAGTCCATCCATCCACGCCGGCGGGCGGCTCCTCCCTCGGGAGGGGTCGCCCGCCGTCGTCATGCGGCGTCGCGGCAGCCTCCGGCGGCCGTCACGCGCCCTCGCCGCGCGGTAGCGTGGACCGGCCACGGAAGGGGAGCGATGCGCTTCGCAGAGACCATCCTCGAGACCATCGGGGACACGCCGCTCGTGCGGCTCAACCACGTCACCGACGGCATCGCCGCGACGGTGCTCGCGAAGGTCGAGTTCCTCAACCCGGGCGGATCGGTGAAGGACCGCATCGCGCAGTCGATGATCGACGACGCCGAGCGCCGCGGCGTGCTGCAGCCTGGCGGCACCATCGTCGAGCCGACGAGCGGCAACACGGGCGTGGGGCTCGCGCTCGTGGCCCAGCAGCGCGGCTACCGCTGCATCTTCGTCTGCCCCGACAAGGTCTCCGAGGACAAGCGCGCGACGTTGCGCGCGTACGGCGCCGAGGTCGTCGTCACGCCGACGGCCGTCGCGCCCGACAGCCCCGAGTCGTACTACGGCGTCGCGAACCGCATCACCGCCGAGGTCGAGGGCGCGTTCCAGCCGAACCAGTTCTTCAACCCCGCGGCGCCCGCCGCCCACGAGGCGACGACCGGCCCCGAGATCTGGCGCGACACCGACGGCCGCGTCACGCACCTGGTCGCCGGCGTCGGCACGGGTGGCACCATCACCGGCACGGCGCGCTTCCTCAAGGGCGCCTCGGACGGCGCCGTGCGCGTCGTCGGCGCCGACCCGCTCGGCTCCATCTACTCCGGCGGCACGGGCCGTCCGTACCTCGTCGAGGGCGTCGGCGAGGACATGATGCCCGGCAACTACGACCCGTCGGTCATCGACGAGGTCGTCGCGGTCGACGACGCGGCATCGTTCGCCATGACGCGGCGCCTCGCCCGCGAGGAGGGCCTGCTGGTGGGCGGCTCGAGCGGCATGGCCGTCGTCGTCGCGCTCGACGTCGCACGCGACCTGCCCGCCGACGCCGTCGTCGTCGTGATCCTGCCGGACTCCGGCCGCGGCTACCTGCAGAAGGTGTACTCGGACGCGTGGATGCGCGCGCACGGGTTCGCGGATCCCGCCGAGGGCACGACGGTGCGCGACGTGCTCACCGCCAAGGGCGGCGCCGCACCGGCGCTCGTGCACGCGCATCCCACCGACACCGTGCACGACGCGATCGAGATCATGCACGAGTTCGGCGTGAGCCAGCTGCCCGTGCTGCGCGCCGAGCCGCCCGTCGTGCTCGGCGAGGTCGCCGGCTCGGTCGACGAGCGGCAGCTGCTCGACGCCGTCTTCACCGGCGGCGCCCGCCTCGGCGACTCCGTGGGCGACCACATGGGCCCGCAGCTGCCGCGCATCGGCGCGGGGGAGTCGGCCGACGACCTGCGCGACGCGCTCGCCGAGGCCGACGCGATCCTCGTGCTCGACGAGGCGCGCCCCATCGGCGTCGTCACGCGCGCCGACCTGCTGACGTACCTCGCGAAGGAGGCATGATGACCGGGTTCTCGACGAGGGCCATCCACGACGGCCAGCCGTTCGACCCCCGCACCGGTGCGGTCGTGCCACCGGTCTTCCTGTCGTCGACGTTCGTGCAGACGCACGTCGGCGGCTTCCGCGACGGCTACGAGTACGCCCGCGGCGGCAACCCGTCGCGCGACCAGCTGCAGGAGCAGCTCGCGTCGCTCGAGGGCGGCACCCACGCGTACGCGTTCGGCTCGGGGCTCGCGGCCGAGGACTCGCTGCTGCGCGCCGTGCTGCACCCCGGCGATCACATCCTCATGGCGAACGACGTCTACGGCGGCACGCACCGCCTCGTCGACCAGGTGTGGGCGCCCTGGGGCATCGAGCTGTCGACCACGGACTTCGCCGACCTCGACGCCGTGCGCGCGGCGATCCGGCCGACGACGAAGGTGCTGTGGGTCGAGACGCCGTCGAACCCGCTCATGAAGATCACCGACCTCGCCGCGCTGGCCGAGCTCGGCCACGCCGCCGGGGCCCTCGTCGTCGCCGACAACACGTTCGCGTCGCCGTTCCTGCAGCAGCCGCTCGCGCTCGGCGCCGACGTCGTCGTGCACTCGACCACGAAGTACGTCGGCGGGCACTCCGACCTCGTCGGCGGCGCCGTCGTGACGGCGGATGCCGAGCTGGCGGAGCGCGTCGGCTTCATGCAGTTCGCCGTCGGAGCGATCAACTCGCCGTTCGACGCGTGGCTCACGACCCGCTCGCTCAAGACGCTCGCGGTGCGCATGGAGCGCCACTCGTCGAACGCGCAGGCGGTCGCCGAGGCGCTCGTGGGGCACCCGGCGCTCGAGGCCGTGCACTACCCGGGCCTGCCGACGCATCCCGGCCACGAGATCGCGGCGCGGCAGATGTCGGGCTTCGGCGGCATGGTGTCGATCCAGGTGCGCGGAGGCGCGGACGAGGCGCTCGAGATCGTGCGCCGCACGGAGCTGTTCCAGCTCGCGGAGTCGCTCGGCGGCGTCGAGTCCCTCATCTGCTACCCGTCCGAGATGACGCACGCCTCGGTGAAGGGCACGGAGCTCGCGGTCCCGACGAACCTCCTCCGCCTGTCGGTCGGCATCGAGGACGCCGACGACCTCATCGCCGACATCACCACCGCCCTCACCCCCTGACGCGTCCCTTCCCACCAACTTTCTGAGGTTTTCGGCCCTTTCTGACATCAGAAAGGGCCGAAAACCTCAGAACTCTGGACGGATGGGGTCGGGCGGGCGTGTGGAGAGCAATGCGCGGACCGTGGCCGCAAGGGTCTCGGGGCGCTCGAGCGTGGTGCGCGTGACGCGCACGACGCGCCATCCGGCGGCGTGGAGTCGCTCGGTGCGCGCCACGTCGCGTTGCCACTGGGCGCGGACGGTGCGGTGGCCGTCGCCGTCGTACTCGATGGCGACGCGCTCGTCGCGGTAGAGCAGGTCGGCGCGGGCGATCAGCTCGCCCGCGTCCCAGATCTCGCCGTTGACCTCCGGCTCGGGCAGGCCGTGGTCGATGAGCGCGAGGCGAGTCGGCGTCTCCATGGGCGACTCGACGCCGAGTCGGACCAACGGTTGCGCGAGGCGCAGGCGTCCGATGCCGTGCATGCTCGCCCAATCGCCGACCGCCCGCTCCAGCTCCTCGCACGTCGCCATGGGGCGTGGTCCGCGGAGACCCGGGTAGTTGTCGGCAGCCGAGACGAGGGCATCGCCCACCACGACGAGCGACGGCACGTCGAGCACTCGCCCGAGCAGGAGCCAGGTCAGCACCGGGTCGGTCACCGGCACGCCGCCGATCATCGTCGATCGGATGCGCTCGGCGGCGATCGCGCGACTCGTGACGCCCCGGGTCGAGGGGCGATAGGCGCCGTCGGGAACGAGCACCTGGATGCCTCCGGGAGCCCCGGCTGGCAGGGGCAAGCCGTGAAGCCTCGCAGCCGACGCCTCGCTCACGAGCTGGCCGGCGCGCAACCGCGGCGCGTACATCTGCGCGAGCTCCAGCGCATCCACCGGTGCCTCGAGTGCTCGCACGCCCCAGAATGGCCGCTGCAGCGAACGGTTTCGAAGTGCCTTCTGGGATACCCCGGCTCTCATGGCGGCACCCACGCCGACCGCCTTGGGCTCGTCGAGCTCCGGCATCTCGTCCTGTCGCATGGCTGCAGGATGCACGTCCAAGCCTCGCCGAGCGCACGAATCCATCGCCCTGTGGATGGCGTCGACCTGTGGACGAGGACGTTGTGAGGTTTTCGGCCCTTTCTGATGTCAGAAAGGGCCGAAAACCTCACAAAGTCAGGCGAGGGGCTTGCCGCGCTGCTCGGGGAGGAGAGCGAAGGCGGCGATCGCCGCGACCGCGAACGCCGTCGCGAAGACCGCGAACAGCAGGGGCGTGCCGCCGAGGGCGACGAGGGGCGTGACGATGAGCGGGGCGATGATCGACGCGATGCGGCCGAAGCCCGCTGCGGCGCCCGTGCCCGTGCCGCGCACCGACGTCGGGTAGAGCTCGGGCCCGATCGCGTACAGCGCGCCCCACGCGCCGAGGTTGCAGAACGACAGCGCGCAGCCCGCGGCGATGATCTGCCAGTCGGCGGATGCGAGGCCGTACGCGACGGCAGCGACGGCAGAGCCCGCCAGGAAGATCGCAAGGGTCGACCGCCGTCCGATGACCTCGATGAGCCAGGCCGCGACGGCGTAGCCGGGCAGCTGCGCGAGGGTGATGATCAGCGTGAACTGGAACGAGCGCACGAGGTCGAACCCCTGCGCGACGAGCAGCGACGGGATCCAGATGAACGCGCCGTAGTACGACAGGTTGATGCAGAACCAGACGATCCACAGCCCGGCGGTGCGACGGCGCACGGCCGGGCTCCAGATCGACTGCGCCGAGTCCGCCTCGACGCCGGCGAGCACGCGCGGGGTCGCGGGCGGCAGCTCGGTGCGGGCGTCGCCGGCGGCGGCCTCGAACTCGCGCACGATGCGCTCCGCCTCGTCGTGGCGTCCCTTCGCCTCGAGGAACCGCACCGACTCGGGCAGTCCCATGCGCACGACGACGGCGTAGAGCGTGGGCACGATGCCCACCGCGAGGGCCCAGCGCCAGCCGTCGTCGGAGAGCGGGATGATGAACGCGCCGATCGCCGCCGCGGCGATCCAGCCGACGGCCCAGAACGACTCGAGCCACACGACGACGCGACCGCGGATGCGGCGGGGTGCGAACTCCGACACGAGCGTGGATGCGACGGGCAGCTCGGCGCCGAGCCCGAGCCCGATGACGAACCGCAGCGCGATGAGCATCGCGACGCCGGTCGAGAGCGCGGCCGCGCCCGTGGCGATGCCGTAGATCAGCAGCGTGATCGCGAACACCTGGCGGCGGCCGAGACGGTCGGCGACGAGCCCGCCGAGCGTCGCGCCGATCGCCATGCCGACGAAGCCGATCGATCCGATCCAGCCGAGCGTCGTGCCGTCGAGCTGCCACTGCACGGCGAGGGCTGCCATGACGAACGAGATGAGGCCGACGTCCATGGCGTCGAGCGCCCAGCCGATGCCCGACCCGACGAGCAGGCGGCCGTGCTTGCTGGTGAACGGCAGCCGGTCGAGCCGCTCCGTGCGGGTGTACGCGCTCGTGGAAGCGGGTGCGTCGGGCATGCCGAGGCCTGTCTGTGCGGGCGCCGGCGGGCGGTGGCGGCGCGACCGATCAAGGGATGCGACCACAGTAGTCGCGCCCGCGCGTCGACGCCCGCTCGATGGGTCGGCACCGAAGGGGGCACCGGCAGGGCCGCGCTCGGCGTCGGTGGACGGTCGTAGGCTGGATGCACCGCCACGGAACTTGGAGAGAGCATGCTGCGCGCCGTCGTCAACGCCCACGTCATCCCGGTGGAGGGCGACCCGTTCGACGGCACGATCCTCATCCGAGACGGCCGCATCGAGGCGCTCGGCGCCGACGTCGAGGTGCCCGAGGGCGCCGAGACGCTCGACGTGGCCGGCGCGCAGGTGACGCCGGGCCTCGTGGATGCGCACGTGCACCTGGGCGTGCACCCCGAGGGCGACGGTGGCGCGGCGAGCGACACGAACGAGATGACGGGCGTCAACCAGGCGGCCGTGCGCACGATCGACGCGATCGACCCGTTCGACGAGGGCTTCGACGTCGCGCTCGCAGGTGGCGTCACGACCGTGAACGTCAACCCGGGCTCCGGCAACCCCATCGGCGGCCTCGCGACGACGCTGCACACGCACGGTCGCATCGTCGACCACATGGTGCTGCGCGAGCCCGCCGGCCTGAAGTCGGCGCTCGGCGAGAACCCGAAGCGCGTGTACGGCGAGCGCAAGCAGACGCCCTCGACGCGCCTGGGCACCGCGAAGGTCATCCGCGAGGCGTTCGTCGCGGCGCAGAACTACCTGCGCAAGCACGCGGACCCCGACTCCAACGCCGACGTCGACCTCACGCACGAGGCGATCGCCAAGGTGCTGCGTCGCGAGATCCCGTGGCGCCAGCACGCGCACCGCGCCGACGACATCGTGACGGCCGTGCGCATCGCCGAGGAGTTCGGCTACGACCTCGTCATCGACCACGGCACCGAGGCGCACGTCGTCGCCGACCTGCTCGCCGAGAAGGGCATCCCCGTGCTCATCGGCCCGCTCTTCACGACGAAGTCGAAGATGGAGCTGCGCGGCCGCTCGATCGCGAACCCCGGCAGGCTCGCCAAGGCGGGCGTCGAGATCTCGATCATCACCGACCACCCCGTCATCCCCATCTCGTTCCTCGTGCACCAGGCGTCGCTCGCGGTGCGCGAGGGCCTCGACCGCGAGACGGCGCTGCGCTCGATCACGATCAACCCGGCGAAGGTGCTCGGGGTCGCGGGCGAGGTGGGCTCGCTCGAGGTCGGCAAGCGCGCCGACGTCGTCGTGTGGGACGGCGACTGGATGGACCCCATGGCCCGCCCCTCGCTCGTGCTCATCGACGGCGCGGAGGTGTACCGTCGCGAGGACGGCGTCGAGACGATCGCGCCGCGCTCGTGACGGCGGTCACGCAGCATCCCGGCGACCTGCTCACGCGCCGCAGGCGCGTCGCGACGATCGTCGTGCTGGGCCTGCTCACGGCGCTCGGTCCGTTCACGATCGACCTCTACCTGCCCGCATTCCCCGTGCTCGCCGACGACCTCGGCGCCACGGATGGGCAGGTGCAGCTGACGCTCGCCGCGACGACGCTCGGCTTCGCGCTCGGCCAGCTCGTGCTGGGCCCGCTGAGCGACCGCGTCGGCAGGCGCTGGCCGCTCGTCGCCACCTCGACGCTGCACGTGCTCACGTCGATCGCGATCGCGGTGGCGCCGAACGTCGAGATGCTCACGGTGCTGCGCGTGCTGCAGGGCCTCGGCGCTGCAGGCGGCGCGGTCGTGGCGATGGCGATGGTGCGCGACCTCTTCTCGGGTCGCTCGCTCGTGGTCTACCTGTCGCGCCTCGCGCTCATCATGGGGCTTGCGCCCATCCTCGCCCCGGTCATCGGCTCGTGGCTGCTCGGGGTCACGCAGTGGCGCGGCATCTTCTGGGTGCTCGCGCTGTACGGCGCGGTCGTGATCCTGCTCGTCGCGACGCTGCTGCGCGAGACGCTGCCGCCCGAGCGCAGGCTGCGGATGGGGGCGGGCACGCTGGGCAGCTACCGCCGCGTGCTCGGCGATCGCCGCTTCGTGGGCGTCGCGATCATCGGCTCGTCGGGATTCGCAGGCATCTTCTCGTACCTGTCGACGTCGCCGCTGCTGCTGCAGGAGGTCTACGGGCTGAGCGCGACCGAGTTCGGCGCCGTGTTCGCGGTGTGCTCGGTGGGCGTGTTCATCGGCGTGCAGACGTCGTCGCGGCTGGCGACGCGCATCGGCCCGCAGTGGGTGCTCGCAGGCTCCACGGCCGGCATGGTGGCCGCGGCCATCCTCATGCTCGTGCTCGACCGCTCGGGCTTCGGCCTCGCGGGCTTCATCCCCGCCATGGTCATGTTCACGCTGTCGTTCGGCCTCACGATGCCGTGCGTGCAGGTGCTCGCGCTCGTCGAGCACGGCAGCGAGGCCGGCACCGCGGCGTCGCTCATCGGCGCGTCGAACATGCTGCTCGCGAGCGTCGTCGGCGGCGTCATCGGCAACTTCGCGGTGCAGGATGCGGTGCCGATGGGTGCCGTGATGCTGGGCGGCGGCCTGCTGGCGACGCTGTCGCTGTGGGTGCTCGTGCGGCCGCGCACCGTGCCCGCGCTCGCGGACTGACGCGACCGGGCCGCGGCGCCCGCATCCGCCACGCACGAGGCGCCCTCGACCGAGCAGGTCGCGGGCGCCTCGTGCGTGAGGTCAGCGGCTGACGGCGAGCGCCGAGCGCTCGGGCACGCCGAGCTCGGCCATCACGGCACGCGAGCGCGAGCGCACGGTGCCGAGCGGCAGGTCGAGCAGCTGCGAGATCTGCAGGTCGGTGAGGCCCGCGGCGGCGAGGCCGAGGATGTCGCGGTCGATCCATGAGCGGCTGCCGCGCAGCGCACGGCGCGAGGCGACGAGGCTCGTCTCGAGGTCGTCGGCCAGTCGTGCTGCGGCCGTGTCGCCCCCGAGCGCCGCGGCGACGTCGAGCAGGCGCCGCGTGAGCGCTGCGTGGCGTGCCGAGACGATGCCGGATGCGGCGTGCACGAGCATGCCCGCGTCACGGTGGCGGGCGGCGGTCGCGAGCACGTGGAGCGCGCGCAGCACGGGCGTGAGGAGGCGCACGTCGATGTCCGACAGGTCGGGCACGGTGTCGCCGAGGCGCGCGTGGAGCGCTGCAGCGGCGATGCGGAGCGGCACGTGGGCGGGCACCCCGGCGTCGGCGAGCGCTGCGCAGCGGCCGAGGGTCGCACGGGCGGCCTCGCCGTCCACGTGCTCGGCGGCGGCGACGATCTCGGCGACGTGGCCGGAGACGACGAGCAGCGTGGCGCCGGCGGCGTCGCGCACCGCCTCGGGACCGTGGTGCAGCGCGTCGGTCGCGGCGATCGCGAGCTGCCTGGGCGCCTCGTCGGGCAGGTCGAGCAGCATCGACTCGGCGACGTGCGCGTGCTCGGGCAGGCCGTCCTCGGCGACGCGGGAGATGAGCGCGAAGGCGATGGCGGCGGAGTCGTCGGTCGTCGCTGCGATCTCGACGATGCGGTCGAGCGCGGTGTCGAGCAGCGGCAGGGGCGGCAGCGCGACGGCGCGGGCAGCCATGCGCGTCTCGGCGATGGCGCGCCCGGCGGCCGACAGCATCGTGCGCGTCCAGTCCTGCACGTGGCCGACGATGCCGTGCACGCCGTCGGCCGCCGCGATGACGCCACGGGCGTCGCCACGGAAGGCGGCGTCGGCGGCGAGGAGGCCGTAGGCGCGCACGCTCACGAGCGGGTCGCCACCCGCGAGAGCGGCCTGCGCGGCGAGGGCGACGGTGGCGTGGTCGCCGGCCTCGAGCGCGGCCTGCGCCCGGGCGAGCTCGCCGATGCGCCGGAGTCGCGCGCCGAACTCGGCGTGCGGTGGCAGCAGGTCGACGAGGTCGCTGCCGACCGACTCGGGCGCGAGCACGGATGCCGTGATCGTGAAGGCGACGAGCCTGGTCGAGAAGTCGTCGAAGCCGGCGACGTGCGCGTCGCGGATGAGCGGGGCGGCGACGGCGGTCTCGCCTGCGGAGATCGCGGCGAGCATCGTCGGCAGCGTCTCGGGGTCGAGCGTCGTCGCGATCGATGCGGCATCGCGTGCGCAGCTCGCGAGGCTGCGGCCCACGAGCGTGCAGGCGGCGATCGCGGCGATGCGCGCGCGGATGGCGGGGGAGGTGCTGAGCCTGCCCGCCTCGATCGCGCGGTGCGCGGCGATGTACTCGCTCACGGTGGCGGCGTCGCGGCGCGACCAGCCGTCGGCGATGTCGGCGAGGATCGCGAGGCTGCGGTCGTCGGGACGCTGCGTGAGCGGCGTGCGCAGGATCGCGGGGACGACGAGCGCCCCGGCGACCTCGTCGACGATGCCGACGTGCAGCAGGGCGTCGACGGCCTCCTGGCCGAGGTGGTCGACGGCGCGGGTCACGCGGATGCCGTGGATGGCGGCGATGGTCTCGGCGGCGCCGCGCAGCTCGGGCTCGAGCGCCCGCACGATCGCGGCGGCTGCGGCGCCGGCGCGACGGGGTCGGTCGGGACGGAGGCGGTCGTCGAGCAGCGCTGCGGCGAGCAGCGGGTAGCCGCGCGACTGCGCGTGGATGAGGCTGCGGCCGATGGCGCCGAGCCAGTCGGGACGCAGGCCCGCGCGCGCGAGGCGGTCGTCGGCGAGGCGGTCGAACTGCCTGCGGGTGAGGCGGCCGAGGCGCACGACCATCACGGAGCACTCGTCGGGCTCGGGCAGCGTCACGGTGCGGCGCGTGTCGAGCGAGTCGTCGTCGGAGAGCACCGTCTGGGTGTCGCCGCCCGGGCCGGCGCTGCGCATCGGGAGGAAGGCGATGCTGCCCGATCCCGGGGTGCGCAGCCTCGTGTGCGTGACGCGTCGGCGCACGGCCTCCGAGCCGAGCAGCGGGTGCCCGACGAGCACGACGCGCCTGCCGGCGTCGACCGCCTCGAGGATCCGCGTGCAGTCGTCGTGGCGTCCGAGTGGGTCCACCGTGCGCATAGCTGCTCCCGTCACCTGCGCTCGCTTCGACGAGGATCGACCGGTCGGCGTCTGGGTCGGTGACGCGTCGGATCGGGGCCTCGCCGTCGAAGAATCTTCGACTTCTCGGAGGATACCCCGGCGATCGGTCGTTCGACCGTCGAACAGTGAAATCCTCTACCGGTGGGGGACAAGTCGAACGGCGTTCGACTCCCGCGCGGATGCCGCCTGCGACGCACCGTCGCTGCATGCGAGGCCGGTGCTCCTCGACCCCGTGCGCGCAAGGCCTCGCACGGGACAGGATGGAGGCATGAGCGACGAGCTGGAGGCCGCACGCGCGGCCCTCGAAGAGGCGAGGCGGGCCCAGGCAGCGGCCGAGGAGCGGTTGCGGGCCATGGAGGCCGCGAGCGCGCCGGCACCGGACGACGGCGCGGCGTCCGTCCCCGCGACCTCCGAGGACCCTGCATCCCCCGACGAGCATGCCGAGCCGCCTGCGAGCGCACCCTCGTCCGACGTCGCGCAGTCGACGGAGGCACTCGAGGAATCTTCGACCGCGCAGGAGGCCGGTCGCCCGCCGGCGCCCGAAGGGCCCCTCGGCGCGGCCGCCGTCGACGCGATCCGCGCCGGCTACGCCTTCGACGGCGCTGCGCTCGAGCTCGGTGCGCTCGTGAACGGCGACGCCGACCCGTCGACGCCCATCCGCATCCCCCTCGGCATGCTCAACCGGCACGGGCTCGTCGCGGGAGCGACGGGCACGGGCAAGACGAAGACGCTGCAGGTGCTCGTCGAGCAGCTGTCGGCCGCCGGCGTGCCCGTGTTCGCCGCCGACATCAAGGGCGACCTCTCGGGCATCGCGACGCCGGGCGCCTCGAGTCCCAAGCTGCTCGAGCGCACCGCGGGCATCGGCCAGGACTGGCAGCCGCTCGCCGCGCCCGTCGAGTACTTCTCGCTCGGCGGCGAGGGCATCGGCGTGCCCATCCGAGCCACCGTCACGGGCTTCGGGCCGACGATGCTCGCGAAGGTGCTCGGCCTCAACGACACGCAGGAGTCGAGCCTCGGCATCCTCTTCGCCTACGCCGACAGGCAGGGACTGCCGCTGCTCGACCTCAAGGACCTGCGCGAGCTGCTGCTGTGGCTCACGGGCGACGAGGGCAAGGCCGAGCTGCGCGAGCTGGGCGGCATCTCGCCGCAGACCGCCGGCGTCATCCTGCGCGAGCTCACGGCCTTCGCCGAGCAGGGCGCCGAGCGCTTCTTCGGCGAGCCCGAGATCGACGTCGCCGAGCTGCTGCGCACCGCGCCCGACGGCCGCGGCCTCGTGAGCCTGCTCGAGGTGCCCGGCGTCGCCGACCAGCCGCAGCTGTTCTCCACCTTCCTCATGTGGCTGCTCGCCGAGCTCTTCGAGACGCTGCCCGAGGTGGGCGACCCCGAGAAGCCGCGGCTCGTGTTCTTCTTCGACGAGGCGCACCTGCTGTTCAAGGACGCGTCGAAGGAGTTCCTCTCGTCGATCACGCAGACCGTGCGGCTCATCCGCTCGAAGGGCGTCGGCATCGTCTTCGTCACGCAGACGCCCAAGGACGTGCCGAGCGACGTGCTCGCCCAGCTGGGCTCGCGCGTGCAGCACCAGCTGCGTGCGCACACGCCCGACGACGAGAAGGCGCTGCGATCGACGGTGCGCACCTACCCGAAGAGCGACTACGACCTGCAGGAGGTGCTCACGAGCCTCGGCACCGGCGAGGCCGTCGTCACGGTCATGGACGAGCGGGGCGTGCCGACGCCCGTCGCGTGGACGCGGCTGCGCGCCCCGCAGGGGTCGATGGATCCCACGCCCGAGGCTCGGATGCAGGCGACGGTCGCGGCGTCGCCGCTGCAGGCGCGCTACGGCGAGGCCGTCGACCGCGAGTCGGCCTACGAGATCCTCGCGAAGCGTCTCGAGCAGACGCAGGCCGTCGCAGCGAAGGCCGAGGCGGATGCCGCAGCCGCCAAGGCGGCGAAGGAGCACGAGGCCGAGGCGCGCAGGCTCGAGCAGCAGGCGTCGCGCAACCGGACGGCGTCGGAGCGGGCCGCGAAGGACAATCCCGTGGTGCAGGCGATCCGCTCGCGCACGGGGCAGACGATCATCCGCGAGATCGTGCGGGGGATCTTCGGCACCCGCAGGCGCTGAGCGCACGGCGCCCCGAACGCAGTCGATGCGCGGCACCCGAGGGTGCCGCGCATCGCGTCGTGCTGCGGAGGATGGGGGATTCGAACCCCCGAGGGCTTGCACCCAACACGCTTTCCAAGCGTGCGCCATAGGCCACTAGGCGAATCCTCCAGCTGGCCGCGAAGGCCAACCCGACAAGTCTAGCCCGACGTCGCACGTGCGAACGCCGAAGGGGCGGGATCTCGCGATCCCGCCCCTTCGGCGTGCGTCTGCGGCTAGCCGCAGACGGTGTACGACTCGACGCCGGCACCCAGGGCGGCGGGGCCACCCATGAGGTAGACGTCGGGCTGCCCGAGTCGCAGGCTCTCGCTGATGATCTCCGAGTTCACGCAGTTCGTCTGGACGACGTACAGCGGGGACTCGTCGGCACCGGCGAGGGCCGAGGCGGCCAGGGCATCGGGGAAGTTGAGACCGCTCGCGATGTACATCGACGACACCGGAGGTCCGAAGATCGCCTGGTTGATGTACACGCCCGTGAGGAATCGGTCGGATCCAGCCAGACGCTGCGGGCTGCGCACGTCGTTGATGAGATCCGCGTAGATCCCGTTCGACACGGCAGCGTCGCCACCGGCCACGAGGGTCCGCGTCGTGCCGAGCGCGTCGAGCGTCGCCGACGTCGCCGCATCGAGGTCGGTCGCGAGACCGTCGACGAGCAGCACCGGCGCACCGATCGCGCCGCCCGCGGCACCTGCCGTGAGGGCGTCGGGGAAGGAGCGGCCGGTGGCGATGAACGCCGTGCCCGCACCCTCGCCGAACGCGTACTCGGCGATGAGGCGCGAGGTCTCGTAGCGATCGGCGCCCGCGATGCGGTCGACCGTGTCGGCGAGGTCGCCCATGGCCGACTCGACGCCCGCCGAGATGGCGCTCGTGCCACCGACGATCACGATGCGGCTCGGGGAGAGCCGCTCGATCTCGTCGAGCACGACGCCGGGCGACGTGGCCGGGTCGGTGAGCAGCAGCGGACCGCCCTGGACCGCTGCAGCGGGGCCGGCCGCGAGGCCGTCGGGGTAGTTCACGCCGCTCGCGACGTAGACCACGTCCGCACCCTCGGGGTAGCCGAGCTGCGAGGCCGCGACCGCGGTCTCGTAGCGGTTCTCGCCGGCGATGCGCTCCGGCGCGGGGATGCTCGCCTCGCCCGTCGTCACGTGGACGAACGTGCGGGACTCGCCCGAGTAGGTCACCGCGCCGACGAACTCGCCGTCGAGCGGAAGCCCTCGCCACGAAGCCGTGTATGTCGAGGGCTGCGCGATCGTGCCCGAGATGCTGGTCGGGTCGGTCGTGAAGGAGCCGAGGCCCGGCTCCGACGTCACCGCTGCCTGCCGCACCACGTAGTCGGTCGTCGCCTCGTTCGAGGAGTAGACCGACACGATCGTCGCCCAGGTGCCCGGCGTCGGGTCCTCGACGAGGAGCGTCTCCGATGCGGCCTCGGTGCCCGCGACGTGCTGCTCGACGATCTGGCCGTTCACGAGGCGCACGGCGTAGAGGTCGAGGTCGGAGTCGGGGTCGAGGCTGTCGAGCGCGAAGTAGCGCGCCGTCTCACCCTCGGCGACCGTGAAGGTCGACGACGGCAGACGCTGGCCCGTCGCACCGGTGCCCGAGTCGAACTCCTCGACCGGGAACAGGCCCTGCGGGGTGAGCGGGATCGAGCCCGTGATGCCGGAGGTCAGCGACACGGGCGTGGCGCCGGCCGTGCCGGTGCCCTCGACCCACTGCGGTGCGTCGGCGATCACCGGGTACACGGCGATCGGCGACCGCGCGGTGTGCTCGGCGCTCGTCCACGTGAGCGAACCCTGCGTCCACGACTCGAGCGTCGCGCCGGCGTCGACCGTGAAGGTCACGGTGTAGCTGCCGGTGGCGCCGGGTCCGGCGAACGAGAGCGTCGACGGCTCGACGACGGCGGTGACGCCCTCGGGCGCATCCACCGACACCTCGTACGACCCCGCCTCGAGGGCCGTCAGCGTCCTCGTGACCGTCTGCGTGCCCGCGAGCGCGCCGATGCCGATCGAGGGGATGTTGAGGTCGCTCGGGTCGATCGGCGCACCCACCCACGTGTCGGGCAGCTGGTAGCCGATGCCCCGCAGGTAGCCGTGCCAGTCGGTGAGGCCGTTGGCGTAGTAGACGCCGGCATCGAGGAAGTCGGCCGTGTTGACGAAGCCGGCGCCCTGCGCGAACCAGTCCTGGTTCGGCGTGCCGTCGGCGTTCACCGTGTCGGTCGCGGTCGTCATGAGCGCGGACTTGACCTCGGCGGGCGTCGCCGTCGGGTGCGCGCCCAGGTAGACGGCCGCGAGGCCGGCGACGTGGGGTGCAGCCATCGACGTGCCGCTGAGGAAGATGTAGCTCGGCTCGCCACCTGCCGCGTTGGGACCGGCGGCGATGATGCCGGTGCCGGGTGCGGCGATGTCGGGCTTGATGACGTCGTTGCCGTCGGCCTCGACCGGACCGCGCGACGACGATGCCGCGACGATGGGCGCGGGCGTCTCGAACGGCGACGAGTTGCCCGCCGTGAACGAGACCGTCTGCTGCGGGTCGGCCTGCGCCACCGCGAGGACCTGCGCGTAGTAGGCCGCGTCGATGTGCACCGTCGGCACCGCGTGGTCGTCGAGGTCGATCGAGTTCGGCGTCGGGTTGCCGAGGATCATGCCTGCGCCACCGGCGGCCTCGACCACGACCGACTTCTCGGCGCGCGCGTTGCTGCCGCGGTCGCAGAAGACGATCGTGCCCTCTGCGACGGGAGCGAGCGAGTTCGGCAGGCAGAGCGCCGCGTCGGCCGCGGATGCGCCCTCCGCGGGGATGTCGCCGGCGTACACGAGCGGACCGCTGAAGGGCTCGGCGCCCTCGGACATGTCGACGGTGATCGACGCACCGGGGATGAGCGAGCCGTCGGGCAGCTCGATGGTCGCCTCGTAGTTGGGGATCGTCGTGTTGGCGACGGTCGTGTACCAGGGCGATGCGTGGTCGAGCGTCGTGGGGTTGGGGCCCGAGTTGCCCGCCGAGGCGGAGACGAAGATGCCTGCTGCCGCGGCGCCGAGGAAGGCGACGTCGTACGGAGCGAGCACGGAGTCGGCTGCGCCGCCGCCGATCGAGAAGTTGATCACGTCGACGCGGTCGGTGACCGCGGCCTCGATGCCTGCGAGCAGGTCGGTGCCGTAGCAGGCGTCGTCATCGGTCGAGGCCGGGTCCTCGCCCGACCAGCAGACCTTGTACGCCGCGATGCGCGCCTCGGGAGCGACGCCCGACATCGTGCCGATGTCCTGGCCGCCCTCGGTCGTCACGGGCACGTCGTGGTTGCCCGCGGCCGTCGAGGCCGTGTGCGAGCCGTGGCCGTCGCCGTCGCGCGGCGAGAGGTACTCGCCGGGGACCTGCTCCTCCGTGCCGAACTCGAAGCCGTCGGCCATCGCGCCGGCCGCGAAGAACTGCGCGCCGACGATCTTCGTCGAGCACATGTCGGTCGTGAACTGCGGTCCGGTCTCGCACGTGCCGGTGAACGTCTCTCCGTCGCCCTTGACGAAGAGGATCCGCGACGCGGCGTCGCTCGGCGTGCCGGACCAGTAGGGCTCGGCGCCGGCGGTCGTGCCGAGCGCCTCGCCCGCGAAGAGCGGGTTCTCAGGAGCGATGCCCGTGTCGAGCACGCCGACCACCACGCCAGCGCCTGCACCCTCGACGCCGCCGACCTGGTTCCACATGCCCTCGACGTCGAGGTACTCGTTGGCCGGGGAGCCGTCGATCTGCAGCACCTCGTCGGGGGTGACGGCCGCGACGCGCGGGTCGAGCGACAGGTCGATCGCCTGGTCGACGGTCAGGTCGGCGACGAAGCCGTTGATGGAGAGCGTCAGGCTCGTCTCGACGTCGGCGCCGACGGAGTCCGCGACCTCCTGCTGCTCCGTCTCGAGGTAGTCGCTGTACGCGACGACCGCGGGGTCGGTGGCGTCGAGGGAGTCGGAGCCCGACGGCGAGGTGCGCTGGAGGTTGGGCAGCCCGCCCGTGTAGAGGGCGGCGCTGTCGTCGACGAGCTGGACGACGTAGCGTCCGTCGACGAAGCCGCTGAGGTCGACGGCGGGGCTGCTTGGTGCGGCGTTGGCGACCGTCGTGCTCACGACGACGCCGCCGAGACCGATGGTCACGGCGGCGAGCGAGGCGAGGCAACGACGGAGCGCGGCACGACGTGGCGTGGTGGTGCTCACAGGAGGATGTCCTTCGTCACAGGTTCCCCACTCGATCGGGCGGGGCATTGAGCGCCAACCTAGGCCGCTCCTGACGCACGCATCGGCAAGCGTTACCGAAGCGTGACCAGACGCGGACGCGATACGGCGTGTCGTGAGTCTTGCTCACGAAAATGGGCGGTCGCACGCCGCAACGGGTCGCTCGCCGCCGACCGCGTCCCTAGGCTGGAGCGGTGACCTCACGGATGATGATCGCCTCTCCCGAGGGGCACGCGGGCAAGTCGATCGTGGCCCTCGGACTCGTCGACGCCCTCTCCCGCCGCGTCGGACGGGTCGGGGTCTTCCGACCCGTCTCCCGCTCGACCACCGAGCGCGACGCCGTGCTCGAGCTGCTGCTCGACCACGACGCCGTGCACCTCTCGTACGAGGACGCGATCGGCACGACCTACGAGGCCGTGCATGACGACCCGGAGGCGGCGCTCTCGACGATCGTCACGCGCTTCCACCTGCTCGAGGACCGCTTCGACGCCATCGTCGTCGTCGGCTCCGACTACACCGACGTCGGCAGCCCCACCGAGCTCGGCTTCAACGCGCGCGTCGCCGCGAACCTCGGCGCCCCCGTGGTGCTGGTGCTGGGCGGCCGCGATCCCGAGACGGGCGAGGCCCGCACGGTCGAGGCGCTCGGTCAGCTCGGCGAGCTCACGCTGCCCGAGCTCCGCGCCGGCCACGCGCGGCTCGCCGCCCTCGTCGTCAACCGCAGCGACGTCGCGGCGGAGGAGGTCGAGGCCGTCGTGCGCACCGCGGGCCTCGAGGTGCCCGTGTGGGCCATCCCCGAGGACCCCATCCTCGGCGCCCCGACCGTGCAGCAGCTCTTCGACGCCACCGACGCCGCGATCGTCGGCGGGGATGCCGCGCTCACGCAGCGCGAGTCGCTCGGCACCGTCGTCGCCGGCATGTCGATGGAGCACGTGCTCGACCGGCTCATCGACGGCGGCATCGTCGTCGTGCCCGGCGACCGCTCCGACGTCGTCGTCGCGACGCTGCTCGCGCAGCGCTCCGAGTCGTTCCCGACCGTCGCGGGCATCATCCTCAACGGCGGCTTCGACCTCGCGCCCTCGGTGCAGCGCCTCATCGACGGCCTCGACCTGTCGATGCCCATCGCCCGCTCGCCGCACGGCACCTACGAGACCGCGCGCCGCATCGCCGGCACGCGCGGCGCGATCTCGACCGGAACGCAGCGCAAGCGCGACACGGCGCTCGCCCTCTTCGAGCAGCACGTCGAGGTCGACGCGCTGCTCGACCTGCTCGAGCTGCAGGACTCGACGGTCGTGACGCCGCTCATGTTCGAGCAGGGCCTCATCGAGCGCGCCCGCGCCGACGTGCGCCACATCGTGCTGCCGGAGGGCGACGACGACCGCATCCTGCAGGCGGCCTCGACGATCCTGCAGCGCGGCGTCGCCAGGCTCACGATCCTCGGCGACGAGGGCGCGGTGCGCGCCCGCGCCGCCGAGCTCGGCCTCTCGCTCGGCGATGCGCGCATCGTCGCCACGACCGACCATGCGCTGCGCACGCGCTACGCCGAGGCCTACGCGGCTGCGCGCTCGCACAAGGGCGTGACGTTCGAGGATGCGTGGGAGCGCGTGACCGACGTGTCGTACTTCGGCACGATGATGGTGCACCTCGGCGACGCCGACGGCATGGTCTCGGGTGCAGCGCACACCACGGCGCACACCATCCGCCCGTCGTTCGAGGTCGTGAAGACGAAGCCGGGCGTCTCGGTCGTGTCGTCGGTGTTCCTCATGGCGCTCGCGGACCGCGTGCTCGTCTACGGCGACTGCGCCGTCGTGCCCGAGCCGACCGACGCCGAGCTCGCCGACATCGCCATCTCGTCGTCGCAGACGGCGCGCGACTTCGGCATCGAGCCGCGCGTCGCGATGCTGTCGTACTCGACGGGGGAGTCGGGGTCAGGCGCCGAGGTCGACAAGGTGCGCGCCGCGACGGCGCTCGTGCGCGAGCGCGCGCCCGAGCTGCTCGTCGAGGGACCCATCCAGTACGACGCCGCCGCCGACCCCGTCGTCGCGGCGAAGAAGATGCCCGGCAGCGAGGTCGCCGGGCGCGCGACCGTCTTCGTCTTCCCCGACCTCAACACGGGCAACAACACCTACAAGGCCGTGCAGCGGTCGGCGGGCGCGCTCGCGATCGGCCCCGTGCTGCAGGGCCTCAACAAGCCGGTCAACGACCTCTCCAGGGGAGCCCTCGTGCAGGACATCGTCAACACGGTCGCCATCACGGCGATCCAGGCGCAGGGCCAGCTCGCCGGCGGTGCCGCATGAGCAGCGTCTTCGTCGTCAACGCGGGCTCCTCGAGCCTCAAGTACCAGCTCGTCGACCTCGCGTCGGGCTCGGCGATCGCCTCGGGCCTCGTCGAGCGGATCGGCGAGGCCCGCTCGAGCGCTCGCCACGTCGTGGGGGATGCGCGGCACGATGCCGAGCTGCACGTCGGCGATCACGAGCAGGCGTTCCGCTGGGTGCTGTCGGCGTTCGCCGAGCACGGCCCCGTGCTCGACGACGCGGGCATCGTCGCGGTGGGGCATCGCGTGGTGCAGGGCGGCGCGCGCTTCGACGGCGCCGTCGTGATCGACGACGACGTCGTCGCGCAGATCGACGACCTCTCGCCGCTCGCGCCGCTGCACAACCCCGCGAACCTCCTCGGCATCCGCGCCGCGCGCGTCGCCTTCCCGACGCTGCCGCACGTCGCGGTCTTCGACACGGCCTTCCACCGCACCCTGCCTCGCGCGGCGTGGCGCTACGCGATCGACCGCGCCGTCGCCGACGAGCACCGCGTGCGCAAGTACGGCTTCCACGGCACCAGCCACCAGTTCGTCTCGCGCCGCACGGCCGAGCTGCTCGGCCGCCCGCTCGAGGACACCCGCACGATCGTGCTGCATCTCGGCAACGGCGCCTCGGCATGCGCGGTCGACGGCGGGCGCTCCGTCGAGACCTCGATGGGCATGACGCCGCTCGCGGGCCTCGTCATGGGCACGCGCTCGGGCGACCTCGACGCGGGCGTGCTCGTGCACCTGCATCGCGTCGCGGGCCTCGGCGTCGACGAGCTCGACGCGCTGCTCAACAAGCGCTCGGGCCTGCTGGGGCTCACGGGGTCCGGCGACATGCGCGACGTGCAGCGCGCCGCCGAGGCGGGGGTCGACCACGCCGTCGAGGCGCTCGAGGTGCTCGCGCACCGCCTGCGCTCGACCGTCGGCGCGTACCTGGCCGTGCTCGGCGGGGCGCACGCGATCGCGTTCACGGCAGGCGTCGGCGAGAACGTCGCCCAGGTGCGCGCCGCTGCGCTCGCAGGGCTCGAGGAGCTCGGCATCCGCATCGACCCCGAGCGCAACGCATCCGGCGCGCGCGAGCGGATGATCTCGACCGACGACTCGCGCGTGCAGGTGTGGATCGTGCCGACCGACGAGGAGCTCGAGATCGCGACGCAGTCGGCCGCCGTCGTCGGCGTCTAGCCTGGATCCATGCGCACCGTCTGGACCGTCCTCGGCGTCGTCGTCGGCGTCGTCATCGCCTGGGTCCTCGTCGACGTGGCGCTGCGCGTGCTCGCATTCGGCTTCCGACTCGCGCTCGTCGCCGGCGTCGCGGTGATCGTGTTCCTCGTGCTGAGGATGCTGCTGCGCAAGCCCGCCGAGTAGCGTCGCGCCCGGCTCAGACGGCGTCGGCGAGCACGACCCACTCCCGTCCGGGCCTGTCCGGGGCGTCGCGCACCTCGCGGACCGCGAAGCCGGCCTCCTCGAGGGCGCGCGCGATCGCCGAGAGCGGTCGGAACCGCAGCGTCGTCGTCGACTCGTAGCGTGCGCCGTCGGCGCGGAAGACCGTGGGCGACTCGAACGTCACGAGCTCGCCGTCGACGCTCGTCACGTCGACCCAGTCCTCGACCTCGCCGACGCCGGGCACGTCGACGACCTGGTGCGTCGCATCCTTCGTCCATCCCTCCCAGGCACGCGCGTGCGGCCGTCGCGCCTCGAGCACGAGCGCGCCGCCGTCGCGCAGCCGGGCGCGGATCGCGCGCAGCGTCGCGAGCCACGCGTCGTCGTCGACGAAGACCTGCGCGACGTTCGCGGTCATGGTGGCGACGTCGACCTGCATCGCCGGAGCGTCGGGGGCCGTGCCCACGATCCACGTCACGGCCTCGGCGCCGGGCTTGCCGCGAGCGACGTCGACGGAGGCCGCCGCCGGGTCGACCCCGGTCGCGCGCACGCCACGACGCGCCAGGCGGATGGCGAGCTCGCCGGTGCCGCATCCCACGTCGAGCGCGCTCGTCGCCCCCAGCTCGTCGACCACGATGCGCTCGTAGACGTCGAGGTCGCTGCGGTCGGGATCGAGGGGGTCGGAGACGGCGGCGAGGCGCGGCTCGGCGTAGATCGGGTCGGCGTCGGTCATGCCGACCAGCGTCCCGCACGGGACCGCGCTGCGCGAGCCGGCGCCGCGTCCGAGCAGCGTCGCCGATCGGGTCCGACAGACGACGAAGACTCCCCGCGCACCCGCCAGAGCCCGGTTACCCTTGCTGCGTCTCCGCCCTGGGGGAGTTGGCCTGGATGGCGCCACGCGGGGAGCCGTCGTCCATGGTACCGGCTCTCGGCCGGCCTCGGCTACGCCGAGAGGCGCGCGAGCTCGTCGGCCGTGAGCTCGACGTCGGCGGACGCGAGCAGGTCCGCGAGCTGCTCGGGCGTGCGCGCGCTCGCGAGCGGCGCGGCGACGAACGGCTGCTGGCGCAGCCACGCGAGCGACACGGCTGCGACGGTCGTGCCGTGCGCGGCGGCGACGTCGTCGAGCACGTCGAGCAGCGCGACGTTCGCGGGCTCCTCGAGGTACCGGCCGGCCATGCCCGCGCGCTGCGAGTCGACCTCGACGCCCGGGCGGTACTTGCCGGTCAGGAAGCCGGATGCGAGGGACACGTAGGGGGCCTCGACGATCCCGAGCTCGCCGAGCGCGGGCAGCAGCTCGCCCTCGATCTCGCGGAAGACGAGGTTGTAGCGGTCCTGGCTCGTCGTCGGGCGAGCGAGGCCTCCCGCCTCCGCGGCCGTGACGAGCGATCGGAGCCGCGCGGCCTCGAAGTTCGACACCCCCATCTCGTGCACCTTGCCTGCGCGCACGAGCTCGTCGAAGACGCCCGCGACCTCGTCCTGCGGCACCTCGGGATCGTCGCGGTGCGCGTAGTAGAGGTCGATGCGATCCGTCTGCAGGCGGCGCAGCGAGTCGTCGATCGCGGCACGCACGTTCGCGGGCGAGAGGCCAGGGCGCTCGGGGTGCGAGAAGACCTTCGTCGCGATCACGACGCGATCGCGCACGCCGCGCGACGCGATCCACTCGCCGAGGATCGTCTCGGACTCGCCACCGGCGTTGCCCTCGACCCATGCCGAGTAGACGTCGGCGGTGTCGATGGAGCGTCCGCCTGCGGCGAGGAAGGCGTCGAGCACCGCGAAGGACTCGTCGCGATCGCTCGTCCAGCCGAACGCGTTGCCGCCGAGGATGAGGGGTCCGTGGTCGAGAGAGGTCATGCCCTGGCCAACGCGGCGGGGCGCCTGCGATTCCCCCGCGCGGACGCCGAGCGCGGCTCGGGCGCGTCGCCCGCACGCATCCGGTCACGCGCGTGGGTGGCCGCCGGTAGCCTGGCCTGCATGGTCGCTGCGCTGTACCGCCGGTATCGGCCGGAGACGTTCGCCGAGCTCATCGGGCAGGCGCACGTCACCGATCCCCTCAGCGCCGCGATCCGCGGCGATCGCGTCGGACACGCGTACCTGTTCTCGGGTCCGCGAGGCTGCGGCAAGACGACGAGCGCGCGCATCCTCGCCCGCTGCCTCAACTGCGCCGAGGGCCCCACCCCCACGCCGTGCGGCACGTGCGACTCGTGCGTCGAGCTGAGCCGCGACGGCGGCGGATCGCTCGACGTCGTCGAGATCGACGCCGCGAGCCACAACGGCGTCGACGACGCGCGCGACCTGCGCGAGCGCGCCGCCTTCGCGCCGGCACGCGACCGCTTCAAGATCTTCATCCTCGACGAGGCGCACATGGTGACCTCGCAGGGCTTCAACGCCTTGCTGAAGATCGTCGAGGAGCCGCCCGAGCACGTGAAGTTCATCTTCGCGACGACCGAGCCCGACAAGGTCATCGGCACGATCCGCTCGCGCACGCACCACTACCCGTTCCGCCTCATCCCGCCCGCGCCGATGCTCGAGTACGTCTCGCAGCTCACCGAGCGCGAGGGCGTGCAGACCGAGGCGGGCGTGCTGCCGCTCGTGATCCGCGCAGGCGGCGGCTCGGCGCGCGACACCCTCTCGATCCTCGACCAGCTCATCGCCGGCTCCGAGACCCCCACCGTCGCGTACGAGCAGGCCGTCGCGCTGCTCGGGTTCACGCACGCGGAGCTGCTCGACGACGCCGTGGACGCGCTGGGTGCGCGCGACGCGTCGGCGATGTTCTCGAGCGTCGACCGCGTCATCCAGTCGGGCCAGGATCCGCGCCGCTTCGTCGAGGACCTGCTGGAGCGCCTGCGCGACCTCATCGTCGTGCGCGCGGCGCACGACCCCGCTGCGCTGCTGCACGGCGTGCCGCAGGAGGACCTCGACGCCATGCTCCGCCAGGTGCGCGCGTTCGGCCCCGTCGAGCTCTCGCGCGCCGCCGACGTCGTCGCGAAGGCGCTCACCGACATGACGGGTGCCACGAGCCCCAAGGTGCACCTCGAGCTCATGGCCGCGCGCCTGCTCGTGCCGGCCGCCGGAGACCAGGAGCTCGGCACCCTCGCGCGCGTCGAGCGGCTCGAGCGCCGCATCGGCGTCGCCGGGGCGACGGCGGACGCGGCCCCCGCCGCTTCGGCGCCGGTCGCTGCTCCCGCCGCCGCGGCCCCTGCCGCTGCCGTGCCCCCTGCCGCTGCGGCTGCGCCGACCCCGGCTCCTGCCGCCGCGCCCGCGACCCCTGCGCCCGAGGCTGCCGCCGCGGCCGCCGAGCCCACGGCACCCGCGGCGGCAGCAGCCGTCGCCGTCGGCGCGGTGTCCGTCGAGCAGCTGCGCGACGCGTGGGACGAGGTGCTCGCGCACCTCGGCGATGCGAGCAGGCCCGCGTGGCTCGTCGTCTCGCAGGCCGAGGTGACGGGCCTGACCGACGACGTGCTGCGTCTGCGGTTCCGCAACCAGGGCGACTTCGAGGCCTTCCCCGCCAAGCCCGGCGGCGCGACGAGCCCCGCCGAGCACCTGCGCGCGTCGATCGAGCACGTGCTCGGGCTCACGGTGAAGTACGTGCGCGAGCCGCTCGACGTGCCAGAGGGCGGCCGTGCGCGCGCTCGCGCGGCGCAGCCGACGCCGAGCGACGACGCCGACGCGGAGCCCGCGTCTCGGCCCGAGCCAGCCACCGCGCCGCCTGTACCGACGCCGACGGCCTCCGCCCCTGCTCCGGCGGCTCCTGCGCAGGCGGTGCCTGCGCAGTCGGCAGCGCCGACGGTCGCCCCGGCACGCCCTGCGTCGGCGTCCGCCCCGGCGCAGTCCGCACCCGCGCAGACCGCACCCGCGCAGCGTCCGCAGCCCGCCCGCCAGCCGGCCGCCGCGCAGCCCGCCACCGGCGGCTGGGCCGTGGCCGCGATCCCGAGCGCCGAGCCGCAGGCCGAGGAGCGGCCCGACGCCGTCGTCACGCCCATCCGCCAGTCGCCCACCTCGGCGCCGCCCGTCGCGCCGTCGAGCTTCACGGCGCCCGTGCGACCGGCCTCGGCACCCGCATCCGACGACGTGCCCGACGGCGAGGCCCCAGACGACCCGTGGGGTCCCGACGAGCAGGTCGTCGACCATGCGGCGGCTGCGGCTGCCGTCGAGGCGACCGCCGCCGCGATCCAGGCCGAGGCCCCGGTCGACGCGCGCCGCGCGGCGATGGACGACGCCCGCTACGGCGAGGCGGTCGTGCGCGAGGAGCTCGGCGCCGAGTTCCTCGAGGAGATCGCCCTCGACGGGCGCGAGGAGGTGCGCTGATGTACGACGGCATCGTGCAGGAGCTCATCGACGAGCTGGGCAGGCTGCCCGGCGTCGGCCCGAAGTCGGCCCAGCGCATCGCGTTCCACATCATCCAGACCGAGTCGTTCGACGTCTCGCGCCTGTCCCGCGTGCTCGCCGAGGTGCGCGACAGGGTGCGCTTCTGCGAGATCTGCGGCAACGTGGGCGAGCAGGAGCGGTGCATCATCTGCCGCGATCCCCGCCGCGTCCCCACGACGATCTGCGTCGTCGAGGAGCCCAAGGACGTCGTCGCGATCGAGCGCACGCGCGAGTTCCGCGGGCTCTACCACGTGCTCGGCGGCGCCCTGAATCCCATGCAGGGCATCGGGCCCGATCAGCTGCGCATCTCGCAGCTGCTGCGTCGGCTGCAGGACGGCACGGTGCAGGAGATCATCATCGCCACCGACCCGAACGTCGAGGGCGAGGCGACGGCGACGTACCTCATCCGCACGCTCGCGCCCCTCGGCATCACGGTCTCGCGCCTCGCGAGCGGGCTGCCCGTGGGCGGCGACCTCGAGTTCGCCGACGAGATGACCCTCGGCCGTGCGTTCGAGGGGCGCCGTCAGGTCACGTCCTGACGACGACGCGACTCAGTCCTCGCGGTCGCGGGCTGCGCGGCCCGGCGTGCCGTCGTCGAGGTGGGTCGTGCGGGGACCAGGCACGGTGTCGACGAATCCGGTGACGTCCTGGCCCTCGTCGAACGACGCCGCCTTGCGGCGGAAGCCGCGGGTGATGACGGCGAGGTAGACGACGCCGAGGCCGGTCCAGATGAGCCCGCCGACGAGCGCGTGCCCGTCGAGGTTCACCCACAGCAGGCCCGTGAGCAGCATGCCGATCGCCGGCATGACGATGTAGTGGAACACGTCGCGCGGCGTGCGACGGCGGCCCTTGCGGATCGCGAACCAGGCGATGACCGAGACGTTCACGAACGTGAAGGCCACGAGCGCGCCGTAGTTGATGTACGCGGCGATCTGCTCGAGCGTGAACGCGATCGCGAGCAGGCTCACGAGGCCCGTGAGCACGACGGCGAAGAGCGGCGTGCGGGTGCGGGGGTGCACGAAGCCGAAGAACGGCCGCGGCAGCACGTTGTTGCGGCCCATGACGAGCAGCATGCGCGAGACGGATGCGTGCGACGCGAGCCACGAGGCGAGCGTCGCGGCGAAGCCCGCGGCGGTCAGCACGGCCTGCAGCACGGGTCCGCCGACCTGCACGCCGATCTCGGGCAGCGTCGAGTCCTCGATCGCCGCCTGCGGGAAGACCGACGAGTCGGGGAATCGCAGCTGCGTGACGTACGAGGCGATGAGGAAGATCGCGCCACCCGCGACGACCGTGAGCACGATGGCGCGCGGCATGATCTTCGGCGTCTTGGCCTCCTCCGCGTACATCGTGACGGCGTCGAAGCCGATGAACGAGAAGCACACGATCGTGGCGCCGGCGAGCACGGCGCCGAAGGCGACGCCGTCGTGGCCGAACGGCGCGATCGACACGACGGTGCCGGCGCCCGCGCCGCCCGCGAGCTGCGCGACGACCATGACGACGAAGACCGACATCACGACGATCGAGAACACGAGCAGGATCATGTTGACGTTCGACGTGCCGCGCATCGTGAGCGCGATGACGCCCGTCACGAGCGCCGTGAAGACGACGACCCAGATCCAGCCGGGGATGGCGGGGAACAGCGCCTCGAGGTAGCTGCGCAGGATGAGCGCGTTCACCATCGGCAGCAGCATGTAGTCGATGAGCGCCGTCCAGCCGACGACGAAGCCGACGTTCGGATGGATCGACTCCCGCGCGTACGTGTACGCGGAGCCGGCGCTGGGGATGGCGCCCACCATCTTCCCGTAGCTGATGGCCGTGAAGACCATGACGACGAGGGCGACGGCGTAGGCCGCGGGCACGACGTTCGCGGTGCCCTCGGCGACGAGGCCGAAGGTGTCGAAGACGACCGTCGGGGTCATGTACCCGAGGCCGAGGCCGACGATCGCGATGAGGCCGAGCGAGCGAGCGAGGGTCGCCTGGCCTGCCGGTGCTGCGGATGCGGTGGTCACGGATGGCCTCCTCGGTGCGGTGGAGCGCGGGCGCCGATCCTGCGGCGGCACGGGACGGCCGCGCAGGTGCGTGGATCGACCGTACGCCGCTCGCGAGGCGATCCGCCCGCGCGACGCGTGCTCGATGCGTGCACGGGGGAGTCCGGGTGACGTCGGGTGGCCCGCGTCACAGAGCGCTGCCCAGCATGCCGGCGACCGTAGACTGAGGATTCGCCCAACCACCAGGAGTCTTCGTGAGCCTCATCGTGCAGAAGTACGGCGGCTCGAGCGTCGCCGACGCCGAGAGCATCAAGCGCGTCGCGAAGCGCATCGTCGAGACCCGCAAGCGCGGCGTCGACGTCGTCGTGGTCGTGTCGGCCATGGGCGACACGACCGACGAGCTGCTCGACCTCGCCCACGAGGTCGTGCCGGGTCTGCCTGCGCACGGTCGCGAGCTCGACATGCTGCTCACGGCGGGGGAGCGCATCTCGATGGCGCTGCTCGCGATGGCGATCAAGTCGATGGGTGCCGAGGCGCTGTCGTTCACGGGCAGCCAGGCCGGCATGCTCACGGATGCCACGCACGGCTCCGCGCGCATCGTCGCC
This sequence comes from Agrococcus jejuensis, assembly GCF_007679035.1. Classification (GTDB taxonomy): domain Bacteria; phylum Actinomycetota; class Actinomycetes; order Actinomycetales; family Microbacteriaceae; genus Agrococcus; species Agrococcus jejuensis_A. The sequence continues at coordinate 322,420 of NZ_VEFR01000003.1, forward strand.
GTGACCCCCGGCCGCGTCCGCGACGCGCTCGACGAGGGCAAGGTCGTCATCGTGCAGGGCTTCGCCGGCTTCAACAAGGTCACGGGCGACATCACGACCCTCGGCCGCGGTGGCTCCGACACGAGCGCCGTCGCCCTCGCCGCAGCGCTCGACGCCGACGTCTGCGAGATCTACACCGACGTCGACGGCGTCTTCACGACCGATCCCCGCATCGTGCCCCGCGCCCGCAAGGTCGACCGGATCACGAGCGAGGAGATGCTCGAGCTCGCGTCGGCAGGCGCGAAGGTGCTGCACATCCGCAGCGTCGAGTACGCGCGCCGTCACGGCGTGACCCTGCATGTGCGCTCCTCGTTCACGAACCAGGAGGGCACGATCGTCTACGACCCCGAGAAGGAGGGGACGATGGAAGAGGCACAGATCGTCGGCGTCGCGAGCGACCTCGGCGAGGCCAAGATCACGATCGTCGGCGTGCCCGACGTGCCCGGCACGGCGGCGCGCATCTTCACGATCGTGGCCGAGGCCGACGCGAACGTCGACATGATCGTGCAGAACGTGTCCGCGGCGGCCACGGGGCGCACGGACATCACGTTCACGCTGCCCAAGGAGGACGCCGCCCGCGCGATCGAGGCCCTCGAGGCCGCGCGCGAGGACGTCGGCTTCGAGCAGGTGCTGCACGACGACCAGATCGGCAAGCTCGCGCTCGTCGGCGCCGGCATGCGCACGAACGTCGGCGTCTCGGCGAAGCTGTTCCGCGCGCTCTCCGACGCGGGCATCAACCTCGAGCTCATCTCGACGAGCGAGATCCGCATCTCGGTCGTGACGAGCGCCGCCCAGCTCCACGACGCCGTGCGCGTCGTGCACTCCGCGTTCGGCCTCGACGCCGACGTGGATGCCGTCGTGCACGCGGGGACGGGCCGATGAGCCTGCGGCTGGGCATCGTCGGCGCGACGGGCCAGGTCGGCGGCAAGGTCATCGAGCTCATCGAGCAGCGCGGCATCGCGTACGACGAGCTGCGCCTGTTCGCCTCGGCGCGCTCCGCGGGCTCGCAGCTCACCGTGCGCGGCGAGCAGATCACGGTCGAGGACGCGTCGGTCGCAGACCCCACGGGTCTCGACGTCGCGATCTTCTCGGCGGGGGCGACGACGTCGCGCGCGCAGGCCGAGCGCTTCGCCGCGGCGGGCGTCACGGTCGTCGACAACTCGTCGGCGTGGCGCATGGACCCCGAGGTGCCGCTCGTCGTCTCCGAGGTGAACCCGCACGCGCTCGAGACGATCCCCAAGGGCATCGTCGCGAACCCGAACTGCACGACGATGGCGGCGATGCCCGTGCTCAAGCCGCTCGACGCCGAGGCGAGCCTCACGCGCCTGACCGTCGCGACGTACCAGGCCGTGTCCGGCACGGGCCTCGCCGGCGTCGAGGAGCTGCTCGGTCAGCTGCAGGCGGCCGTCGCGCAGCATCCCGAGCGCCTGACGCACGACGGCCACGCCCTCGAGCTGCCCGACCCGGTGAAGTACGTCGCGCCGATCGCGATGAACGTGCTGCCGCTCGCCGGATCGATCGTCGACGACGGCGAGGGCGAGACCGACGAGGAGAAGAAGCTCCGCAACGAGAGCCGCAAGATCCTCGAGCTGCCCGACCTGCTCGTCGCGGGCACGTGCGTGCGCGTGCCCGTCTTCACGGGGCACTCGCTCTCGATCCACGCCGAGTTCGACCGGCCGATCAGCCCTGAGCGCGCCCGCGAGCTGCTCGCCGACGCCGCGGGCGTCGTGCTGGCCGACGTGCCGACGCCGCTCGACGCGGCCGGCACCGACCCGACGATCGTCGGCCGCATCCGCGCCGACCAGTCCGCGCCGGCGGGCAAGGGCCTCGTGCTCTTCCTCTCGAGCGACAACCTGCGCAAGGGCGCCGCGCTCAACGCGCTGCAGATCGCGGAGCTGCTCGCAGCGCGCATCGCCGCCTAGGCACCTCGCACGACGGGGCGGGACCGCGCAGGTCCCGCCCCGTCGTCGTGCTCGGCCGCGATGCGACGGAAGAATCGAGGATCCTCGCGCCGCCGCATGACGCCTGGTCGATCGCGCGCCGGTAGCATGGAGGGCGATGAAGACGATCGACGTGGCCCTGATCGGCGGTGGGATCATGAGCGCCACGCTCGGCGCTCTCCTCCAGAGGCTCGAGCCCGAGTGGAGCATCGAGGTCTTCGAGCGACTCTCGCGCGTCGCGGAGGAGTCCTCGAACCCGTGGAACAACGCGGGCACCGGGCATGCGGCCCTCTGCGAGCTCAACTACACGCCGGAGGGTCCCGACGGCTCGATCTCGCCTGCGAAGGCGATCGAGATCAACGAGCAGTTCCAGGTCTCGCGCCAGCTGTGGGCGTCGTTCGTCGAGGACGGCGTGCTGCCCGACCCGACGGCCTTCATCTCGCCGACGCCGCACATGAGCCTCGTGTGGGGCGAGGCGAACGTCGACTACCTCCGCCGTCGCTACGAGGCGCTCAAGGACGAGCCGCTCTTCGAGGGCATGGAGTTCTCGACGGACGCCGCGACCATCCGCGCGTGGGCCCCGCTGACGATCCCCGGCCGCCGCAAGGACCAGCCGATCGCCGCGACGCGCATCACCTCGGGCACGGACGTCGACTTCGGCGCCCTCTCGCGTGCGCTCTTCGAGGGCATCCAGCGCGGTGGCGCCCGCATCCGCACCGGCAAGAAGGTCGAGGGCCTGAAGCGCGGCAAGGACGGCATCTGGACGATCCGGCTCCGTGACGAGGTCGGTCGCACGCCCTCGCGCATCCGCGCGCGCTTCGTCTTCGTCGGTGCCGGTGGCGGCGCGCTGCGGCTGCTCCAGAAGTCGGGCATCCCGGAGGCGCACGGGTACGGCGGCTTCCCGATCACGGGCGAGTGGCTGCGCTGCGACGATCCCGCGATCGTCGGGCGGCACGACGCCAAGGTCTACGGCAAGGCGAGCGTCGGCGCTCCCCCCATGTCGGTGCCGCACCTCGACACCCGCGTCGTCGACGGCTCGACGAGCCTGCTCTTCGGGCCCTACGCCGGCTTCAGCCCGAAGTACCTGAAGACGGGCTCGAACCTCGACCTCTTCTCCACCATCCGCCCGCACAACCTGTACCCGATGGTGCGCGCGGGGCTCGCGAACCTCGGTCTCGTCAAGTACCTCTTCGGCGAGGTGCTCTCGACCAAGGCGAAGCAGATGGAGACGCTGCGCGAGTTCATGCCGAACGCGCGCTCCGACGACTGGCATCTCGTGAAGGCCGGCCAGCGCGTGCAGGTGATGAAGAAGGATGCGCAGAAGGGCGGCGTGCTGCAGTTCGGCACCGAGATCGTCACCGGCGCCGACGGCACCATCGCCGGTCTCCTGGGCGCCTCGCCGGGCGCCTCGACGGCTGCGCCCATCATGCTCACGATCCTCGAGCGCTGCTTCCCCGACCGCTTCCACGGCTGGCGCGGCGAGATCGAGCGGCTCGTGCCGTCGTTCGGCTCGCGACTGAACGACGACCGTGACGCGGCCCGCGCGAGCCTCGCACGCACGGCGCGCGTGCTGGGGCTCGACGGGGACTCGACGACGGCCGACGAGGCGGCCGTCGACGCATCCTCGACGCCGGCTGTCACCCCTGCCTGACGCACGAGACGCGTGAGGCATCGCATGCGGCGCGCGTTCGTTGCGCCCGAGGCGCGTCGATGCGTCGGTCTGCGCGTCCTGCGCACGATCGTGGACAACTTCTGACGCTTGCTCAGTTACGTGGGGTACGATCCCCACATGGGCTCGGACGCAGTGCGAACCCGGGGCCAGATCACCCTGGGGATCATCGACGACTTCGCGATCCTGCTCGAGTCGCTCCGCGTCTGGCTCGAGCGGAACGCGCCGGATCTCGACGTCGTCGTCTGCGCATCGACCTTCCGCGAGTTCGCGATGGACACGTCGTTCCCGCCCGACGTCACCCTGATCGGCGAGCTGCGGCACGAGTCCACGACGATCGCGTCGCGCATCAAGGCGTGCGTCGCGGCGGGGTCGCAGGTGGTGATCGTCGCCGACGATCGCTCGGTCGACCACCACCAGGCGCTGCAGGCTGGCGCCGCCGAGGCGCTGCCGCGCAAGACCCCCATGCTCGAGATCGTGCAGGCCATCCGCCGCGCGAGCCAGCGTCAGGTCCCCGTCGTGCGGCGCACGGCGCCCCTCGAGCGCCCGAGGCTCAGCCCGGGCGAGCGGCAGGCGCTCACGTACTACGTGCAGGGCTACTCGACGCAGCAGGTCGCCACGGCCATGAACGTGAAGTACGAGACCGCGAAGACGTTCCTGCGCCGCGTGCGTCAGAAGTACGCGGCCGTCGATCGTGCCGCAGGCAAGCGCGCCGACCTCATCGTGCGCGCGACGGAGGACGGCATCCTCTAGCCTGGTTCCTCGTGGCCAAGCTCTACTTCCGCTACGGGGCGATGAACTCGGGCAAGTCGACGGCGCTGCTGCAGGCGGCCTTCAACTACGAGGAGCGCGGCCAGCGGGTGCTGCTGGCGAAGCCCGCGACCGACACCAAGGGCGACGGCGCGATCGTCTCGCGGCTCGGCGTGACCCGGGATGCGGACTTCTGCGTCGCGCCGGGGGAGTCGATGCTCGGGGCCTTCGTGCACGCGACGGGCGGCGACCCGGGCGGACACCTCGTCGCATGCCTCCTCGTCGACGAGGCGCAGTTCCTGGGCCCCGAGCAGGTCGACGACCTGCTGCGCATCGCCGTGCTGCACGAGGTGCCCGTGCTCGCCTACGGCATCCGCACCGACTTCCGCACCCACGCGTTCCCCGGGTCCGCGCGCCTCATGGAGATCGCGCACTCGCTCGAGGAGCTGAAGACGATCTGCCGGTGCGGGCGCAAGGCGCTGTTCAACGGCCGCCGCGTGGGCGAGCGCTTCGTGTTCGAGGGCGACCAGGTGGCGATCGACGGCGCCGCCGTGGCCTACGAGTCGCTGTGCGCGACGTGCTACCTGCGCGAGTCCGGCGGCGTGCTCGCCTGAGCGCAGTCCGACACAGCGAAAGCCCCCTCGCTCGGAGGGGGGCTTTCCCAGTGTGGTCGGGGTGACAGGATTTGAACCCGCGGAGGTCCTGGGGACCTCCGCGTTCGCTGAGCCTCGTGACCGTTCCTCGATGAGGACCTTGGTCGGGGTGACAGGATTTGAACCTGCGGCCTCGTCGTCCCGAACGACGCGCGCTACCAAGCTGCGCCACACCCCGGTGCTGCCGCTTGCGCAGCAACCTGTCCATGCTAGCCGATCCGGCGGGCCTCCAGCGACACCAGCACGGCCTCGGGCGGCGTGCCGAGCCGGAACGGCGCGTAGATCGACGTGCCGATGCCCTGCGACACCTGCAGCGCGGCCGAGTCGGCGCCGTGGCGCCACGTCGACAGGCCCGACGCCTGGTCGAGCGGCACGTCGCAGTTGGCGACGAGCGCGTGACCGCCGGGGATGCGCACCTGACCGCCGTGCGTGTGGCCGGCGAAGACGACGTCGGCGCCCTCGTCGACGAGCATGTCGAGGATGCGCCGGTAGGGGGCGTGGGTGACGCCGATCGCGACGGGGCCGCGCGTGCCCGGGCTCCAGTCCGCCTCCGCGCGCAGCGTCGCGAGCTCGTCGCGCATGACGTCGGTGCGATCCCAGCCGTGGTGGGCGTCGTGCGTGCCGAAGAGCTCGAGGCGCGTGCCCGCGATCTCGAGCGCCCGCGCTCGGTCGTCGAGGTCGAGCCAGCCGAGATCGGCATAGGCGGCCTCGAGCGCAGCGGTGTCGAGGTCGGGCTCACGGTGCACGGCCCCCTTCGACGACGGGCCTCGGAAGTACCGCAGCGGGTTCTTCAGCACGGGACCGTACAGGTCGTTGGAGCCATGCACGAAGACGCCGGGGATGCCCCGCAGCGGCTCGAGCGAGTCGGCGAGCGCAGGGATCGCGTCGCGGTGCCCCAGGGCGTCGCCCGTGGAGACGACGAGGTCGGGTTCGAGCGCGGCGAGCGATCGCAGCCACTCGACCTTGCCTCGCTGCCACGGCGCGAGGTGCTGGTCGGCGAGATGCAGCACGCGCAGCGGCGCGCTGCCGGGCGGCAGCGCGTGCACGGTCTCGTGCCGCACGCGGAAGGCCGTGCGCTCGACGAGCGTCGCGTAGGCGGCCGTCACGACGCCGACGCCGACGAGCGCGCCCGCGGCGATGCCGAGGGCGCGCCCGGGAGCGTCAGCAGCCAGGATCCTGCCCGTCGCGGGTCGAGCCGACGACGATCGACACGGGCGATGACGCGGGCCCGTTCGTGCCGGGATCGGGGTTCTGGTCGAGCACCTGGCAGCGTTGACCGTTGCCGGCCTGCGCCCATGTGATCTGCAGGTTCGCGGGATCGAAGCCTGCGGAGCTCATCGACGATCTGGCATCCGAGAGCGATTGGCCCTCGAGGTCGGGGATCGCGGCGTCGGGTGGCGTGAACTGCGAGCCGTCGCTGATGAGCAGCGTCACCGAGGTCTCGGGCAGCACGAGCGAGTCGGCGCCTGGCGAGGTGTACTCGACGCGGCCCGCCTCCTGCGCGCCCGCCACGGTCGCGCCGACGACGACCGAGAAGCCTGCGCCCTCGAGGGTCGCGCGCGCCTCCTCGGGCGTCATCGAGGCGACGTTGGGCAGCGCGATGGCGTTGCCCTGCAGCGTCTCGGCGTCGGGCTGCAGGAACTGCCCGCCGGGGTAGCGCTCGAGGGCCGAGGCCATGACGCCGGTGAAGACCGACGATCTGACGTTCCACATCGCTCTGCCGCCGAGGCCGAAGATGCCGACCTGGCCGCGGATGTTGCCGACCCACACGCTCGTCGCGACGCTCGAGGAGGCACCGTTGACCCACGTCTGCACGACGTTGTCGTTCGTGCCCGTCTTCGAGATGACGGGGGCGTTGCCGGGCGGGTTGTTGAGCGGGTTGCGGTTCGTGACCTCCTGCAGCACGAACTGCATGACCGAGGCGACCTCGGGCGTGATGGCCTGCTCGCAGTCCTGCTGCGGCGGCTGCAGCTCGGTGCCGTCGCGGGCGACGATGCGGTCGATCGCGATGGGCTCGCAGTGCACGCCGCCGTTCGCGATGGTCTGGAACGCCTCCGCCATGCCCATGGGCGTCACGTTGGTCGAGCCACCGATGAGGGCGGATGCGCCGATGTCGCCACGGTCGATGTAGCGCTGGTCGAGGAACGAGCCGCCCTCGGCGGGCGTCGTGCCCATCGACTCGGCCGTGCGGAGCACGTCGCAGACGTCGAGGCGCGTGCCCATCTCGATCGTGCCCGTGTTGAGCGAGTTCACGAAGATGTCGGTGACGGTCGAGCGGCTCGAGTTGAGGCCCTCGTTGTTCTGCGGATCGAAGCGCGACGGGCCGATGCAGGTCGGCACGGTGCGCTCGCGCCGCGAGGTGTCGAGCGACGTGTTCACCGAGTAGCCGGCCTGGATCCACGCCGCGAGGGTGAAGATCTTGAACCCGGATCCCGGCTGGAAGCCGTTGCCGCCGCCGTACTCGGGACCGACGTTGAAGTTGATGCCCGTCTCGGTGAGGGGATCGTGCGCCTCGGTGTCGTCGTAGTCCTTGTTCTGGGCCATCGCGAGCACCCTGCCGGTGGACACCTCGAGCATCGTCACGGCGCCGCCGTACTCGAGGCGCGTCTCGTCGTTCGGCACGAACTCGTCGAGCGTGCCCTGCACCTCCTCGTTGAGGCCGACGTCGATCGACGTGTAGATCGACATGCCGCCGAGGGCGAGCGTGCGGGTGGATGCGTCGCGGTCGCCGCCGAGGATGTACGAGCCGTCGGCCTGCGGGTTCTGCAGCAGCTCGGTGACGTAGTCGCAGAAGAACGCCGTCGACCCGTAGTACGAGGCGATGCAGCCGTTCTGCGCAGGCTGGACGTTCATGAAGGCGTCGTCGACGGGCGTCGCGACGGCCTCGTCGTGCTGCTCCTGCGTGATGTATCCCACGTCGAGCATCGCGTCGACGATGTAGTTGCGTCGCACCTCGTTGCGCTCGTAGTTGTCGGGCGAGAAGAGGTTGAGCGTCGACGGGTTCTGCACGATCGTCATGATCGACGCGGCCTGCGCGATCGTGAGCTCGTACGCGTTCACGCCGAAGTAGCGCTGCGCGGCGGCCTGGATGCCGTAGGTGGCGTTGCCGAAGTTCGCGATGTTCAGGTACGCGGCGAGGATCTCGTTCTTCGTGTAGCGCTGCTCGAGGCCGATGGCGAAGCGCATCTCCTGCAGCTTGCGACCGTACGAGTCGGTCGTCTGGTCGGCGCACAGCTCCGGGTCCATGCGCTCGTCGGTGTCGGGGTCGACGATCTGGCACGCCACCTCGACGATCTGCTGGCGCACGAGCTGCATCGTGAGGCTCGACGCGCCACCCGATCCACCCGTGACCTGGCCGAGCGCCGCACGGGCGATCGACGGGGCGTCGACGCCGCCGTGGTCGTAGAAGCGGCGGTCCTCGCCGGCGATGGCGGCGAGCGGTGCCCACTGGCCGGCCTGCGCCAGGGTGATGATCTCGCGGTTCTGGCTGTAGAACTCTGCGATCGGCACGGCGTTGCCGTCGAGCGTGCCGTAGATCGTCGAGACCTCCGACTGCTCGTCGATCTGCGCGAACTCCGGCAGGTTCTCGAAGATGTCGAGACCGCTGTTGGCCGTGCTGGATGCGACGGCGACGGCAGGGGTCACGGTGGCGCTCACGAGGAGGCCGGCGACGACGGAGAAGCCGATCAGGCCGAGGAGGCTCCCGAGCAGGGAACCCGGCGCGTGCTTGGCGGTCGAGCGGGCTGGCATGCTAGCGAGGGTACGGCACCCATCTATGAACGCCCGCGAGGCGAGGAGGCCCCATGACGACCTGGGAGTACGCGACGACACCGCTCCTGATCCACAAGGAGACCGCGATCCTCAACAACTGGGGCGCCGACGGGTGGGAGCTCGTGCACATCGCGACCGGCGCCGAGGGCGGCCTCATCGCCTTCCTGAAGCGGCCGAAGGCGTGAGCGTCGCGGCCCGCCTGGCCGAGCTCGGGCTCTCGCTGCCCGCCGTCGCAGCCCCCGTCGCGGCCTACGTGCCCGCCGTCGTCTCTGGCAACCTCGTCTTCACGTCCGGCCAGCTGCCCTTCGTCGACGGCGCGCTCCCGGCAGCCGGCAAGGTCGGCGCCGAGGTGTCGGCCGACGACGCCAAGGGCTACGCGGCCACGTGCATCCTCAACGCCCTGGCAGCCGTCGAGTCGCAGATCGGCTCGCTCGACCGTGTGACGCGCATCGTGAAGGTGACGGGCTTCGTGGCGAGCGCGCCCGGGTTCTCGGGCCAGCCGGGCGTCGTGAACGGCGCCTCCGAGCTGCTCGGCGAGCTGCTGGGCGACGCAGGCGTGCACGCCCGCTCGGCCGTGGGCGTCGCGGAGCTGCCGCTCGACGCTCCGGTCGAGATCGAGCTCATCGCCGAGTTCGCCTAGCCGCAAGACCGTTGGAGGTCTTCGGCCGCTTGCGACATCGCAAGCGGCCGAAGACCTCCATGCTCTGGTCAGCGGAGCTGCGAGCGGATCGCCTCCACGACGCCCTGATCGGCGAGGGTCGTCGTGTCGCCGAGGTCGCGGCCCTCTGCGAGGTCGCGCAGCAGGCGGCGCATGATCTTGCCGGAGCGGGTCTTCGGCAGGTCGGGCACGATGAACACCTGGCGCGGCCGCGCGATCTTGCCGATGTCGGTGCCGACGTGCTCGCGCAGCGTCGCCTCCGACTCCTCGACGCTCTGCGCATCCGCGAATCGCGCCTTGAGGATGACGAAGGCCACGACGGCCTGGCCGGTCGTCTCGTCGGATGCGCCGACGACGGCCGCCTCGGCCGTCGACTCGTGCGCCACGAGCGACGACTCGATCTCGGCCGTCGACAGGCGGTGGCCGGACACGTTCATGACGTCGTCGACGCGGCCGAGCAGCCAGATGTCGCCGTCGTCGTCCTTGCGTGCGCCGTCGCCGGCGAAGTAGCGGTCGCCGAACCTCTCCCAGTACGTCTCGCGGTACCGCTCGTCGTCGCCCCAGATGGTGCGCAGCATCGACGGCCACGGCTCGGTGACCACGAGCAGGCCGCCCGACCCGTCGGTCACGGGCTCGCCGGCGTCGTCGACGACGTCGATCGCGATGCCGGGCAGTGGCACCTGCGCGCTGCCGGGCTTGAGGGCCGTGACCCCGGGCAGAGGAGCGATCATCATCGCGCCGGTCTCGGTCTGCCACCACGTGTCGACGATCGGCGTGAGGTTCGAGCCCACGACCTCGCGGTACCAGAGCCATGCCTCGGGGTTGATGGGCTCGCCCACCGTGCCGAGCACGCGCAGGCTCGACAGGTCCGACGACTGCACGTGCTGCCGGCCGAGCTTCATGAAGGTGCGGATCGCCGTCGGCGCCGTGTAGAAGATCGTGACGCCGTAGCGCTCGACGAGCTCCCAGGGACGCTCGGGGCCGGGGGTGTCCATGGTGCCCTCGTAGAGCACCTGCGTCGCGCCGTTCGCGAGCGGGCCGTAGACGACGTACGAGTGGCCCGTGATCCAGCCGACGTCGGCCGTGCACCAGTACACGTCGGTCTCGGCGTGCAGGTCGAACACCGTGCGGTGGGTGAACGCGGCTTGCGTGAGGTAGCCGCCCGACGTGTGCAGGATGCCCTTCGGCTTCCCCGTGGACCCCGACGTGTAGAGGATGAAGAGCGGGTGCTCGGCGTCGAAGCCCAGCGCCTCGTGGTCGGCCTCCACCTCGGCCATCGCCTCGTGGTACCAGCGGTCGCGGCCCTCGACCCACTCGACCTCGTTCTCGCCGCGGCGCACCACGAGCACGCCCGACACGTCGTGGCCGGGCTCGCGCAGCGCGTCGTCGACGACGGGCTTGAGCGGGAAGACCTTGCCCTTGCGCCACGTGCCGTCGGCCGTGATGACGAAGGTCGCCTTCGCGTCGTCGATGCGCATGCGCAGGTTGGAGGCGCTGAAGCCGCCGAACACGACGGAGTGGATGGCGCCGATGCGTGCGCACGCGAGCATGGCGGCGACGGCCTCGGGCAGCATCGGCAGGTAGATGGCGACGCGGTCGCCGTCCCCCACGCCGTGCGCCTGCAGCACGTTGGCGAGGCGCTTGACCTCGTCGGTGAGCTCCGCATACGTGATGGTGCGCTGGTCGCCCGGCTCGCCCTCCCAGTGCAGGGCGACGCGGTCGCCGAGGCCTGCCTCGACGTGACGGTCGAGGCAGTTGTAGGCCACGTTCAGCTGCCCGTCCGAGAACCAGCGCGCATGCGGCGGCTGCCAGTCGAGCACCTCCGTGAAGTCGCGGTGCCAGTGCAGGTCGCGGGCCCGGTCCGCCCAGAACCCGAGGCGGTCGGCGTCGGCCTCCCGGTAGATCCCCTCGTCGGCGATGGCCTGGGCGCGGAACGCGTCGCTGGGCGCGAACGTGCGCTGCTCCGCGTCGGCGAGATGCGTGAGGTGGTCGGTCATGTCGGGTGCTCCCTTGCATGCGGACGTGACCCTCCGACCCTATGCGACGCCCGAGGCGACGCGGTTGCGAACGGTTGCGGCCTGTGGGCAGGGCGGACGCGGCGGAGTATGCTCCGGAACTGTCGATCCCGTGTCGACACGGCAGGCCTGCGTCGGATTCCCCCGATCCGTGCGCCTGCGGCGGCGCCCGTTCCCCCCAATGGGCGCCGCCTTCCATGTGCCGCGGCGCTCACGGCGCCGGACGGGCTCCACAGGCGGCGCTCGTCCACAGGCCGTGGATGCGGGCGCCCGCGAGACGAGGGATGCGCGGCAGCATCCTGCGCATGGCCGGCATCCCCTTCGTCGCAGGGCAGGCACGCAGGGGCGCCGCACGCCTCGGCACGGGCGGTGCGCCCATGCACGAGTTCGGCGAGCTCGCGGCGCTCGTCGGCGAGGAGGCGGTGACTGACGTGTTCGTCGCCGCTGGGCGCGCCTGGGTGGACCGCGGTGCCGGCGCGACGCCGACGTCGCTCGTGCTCGACGAGGCGCGCGTGCGGGCGCTCGCGGTCGAGCTCGTCGCAGCCGGTGGCAGGCACGTCGACGAGGCGTCGCCGTGCGTCGACGTGCGCCTGCACGACGGCATCCGCGTGCACGTGGCGCTGCCACCGATCGCCGTCGAGGGCACGCAGCTGTCCATCCGGCTGCCGCGGGCCGAGCGGCTCGACCTCGACGCGCTCGAGGCGACCGGGGCGTTCGCGCTCGTGCGGCGCGAGCGCATCGATGAGCTCGTCGGACGCCGGGCGAACCTGCTCGTCACGGGCGCAGGAGGCTCTGGCAAGACCACGCTGCTCGCGGCGATGCTCTCGGCCGCGCCCGCGGGCGAGCGCATCGTGACGATCGAGGACGTCGCCGAGCTGCGCATCCGGCACGACCACGTCGTCGCGCTGCAGACGCGGCAGGCGAACCTCGAGGGCGCCGGCGAGGTCGACCTCGCGAGGCTCGTGCGCGAGGCGCTGCGGATGCGACCCGATCGGCTCGTGCTCGGCGAGTGCCGCGGCGCCGAGATCCGCGAGCTGCTCGCGGCGCTCAACACCGGGCACGACGGGGGAGCGGGCACGCTGCACGCCAACGCGCTCGCCGACGTGCCGGCGCGGCTCGAGGCGCTCGGCGCGCTCGCCGGGCTCTCGCCCGCCGCGCTCGCCAGGCAGGCGGTGAGCGCGTTCGACGCCGTGCTGCACGTCGAGCGCACGCCCGGCGGACGTCGCGTCGCTGCGCTCGGCGCGCTCGCGATGCGCGGCGACCGGCTGGAGGTCGTGGATGCGCAGCGCTGACCTCGAGGCGGTCGCGACGCACGTGCAGCGCGTCGCGGCCGTCACGGCGGGCGGCGTGCCGCTGCACGCGGCATGGGGCTACGTGGGCGTGGATCGGGCGACGCGGGAGCCCGCGCACGCCGAGGCGTGGCGGCTGTGCGACGCGGTGCTCGACGTCGCCGCCGAGTCCGGTGCGCCGGTCGCCGGCGTGCTCGCGCGGCTCGCGGGCACGCTGCGCGACCGGGCGGCGAGCCTGCGCGCCGTCGACGTCGCGCTCGCCGCGCCCCGCTCGACGGCGAAGGTCGTCGCGGCGCTGCCCCTCGTCGGCATCGGCTTCGGGATGCTGCTCGGGATGGACCCCGTCGGCGCACTGCTCGGCTCGCCGATCGGGCTCGCGGCGCTCGCGGCCGGCCTCGGCCTCGGCGGCGCCGCCTGGGCGTGGACGCGGCGCATCGTGCGCGCGGCATCCGCGGGCTCGCCGACGGCGGGGCTCGAGCTCGAGCTCGTCGCGGTCGCGCTCGCGGGCGGCGTCGGCGTCGATCGGGCGCGCGCGATCGTCGCCTCGGCGCTCGCGACGCACGACGTCGTCGGCGTCGACGGCGAGGCGATCGACGAGACGCTGCGCATCGCGCAGGCTGCCGGCGTGCCGGCGGTCGGCCTGCTGCAGGCCGAGGCCGACGCGGCGCGCGTGCGCGAGCGCCTCGACGGACAGGAGCGAGCCGAGCGCGCATCCGTGCGCCTGGTGGTGCCGCTCGGCGTCTGCGTGCTGCCCGCCTTCGGGCTGCTCGCGATCGTGCCGCTCGTGCTCACGATGCTCGCGCAGACGATCGTGCCGATCGTCTGAGACCGGCCGAGGTCAGCGCTGCGCGTCGGCGTTCGGCCCGGCGTCGGGCGACGGCTGCTGCTGCCAAGGCTGCGCGGCCTGCCACCGCTGCGCGGGATGAGCGCTCCACGCCGCCTCGCGCTGCCACGCGGCGGGTGCGACGTCGGGGGAGAGCGCGGGGGTCGCGCTGCGCTCGTAGCGTGCGCCGCGCTCGGACGACGCGAGGAAGCCGGGCACGAACGCCGCGAGCCCCGTGACGAGCAGCACGCCGGAGAGCACGGCACCGCCGAGCGTGAACGCCAGGATCAGGCCACCGGGGAGCCCCGCATCCTGCAGCCGTCGCCAGCCGAGCGCGAGCGTCGGCACCGCGAGGGCGAGCAGCAGCAGGCCGCCGAGCGCCATGATGGCGAGCCCCGGCAGCGCGCGCTGGACCACGATGCCCGGCGCGGCCGCGACGAGGCCGGGATCGGCGTCGATCGCCGCCAGCGCGTCGCGAGCCAGCAGCACCACGACGACGGCGCCCGGCATCAGCAGCACGACGCTCGCGAGCGCGAGCGTCAGCTGCGCCCACCAGAACTCGCTGCGGCTCGCGCGACCGCGGAACGTCGCGTACTTCCGCAGGAAGCGCACCATGCCGGCGGGGCCGATGCCGTAGTGCGGCTGGTCGAGGGGCACGCTCATCCGTCCAGTGAAGCAGCGCGCTCCTGCGCGAGCGCCGCGCGGGCTCGGCTCCACAGGTGCGGCGCATCCACATCGCGCCGGTCTGCGCCGACGGCCCGGGCTCTCCGCGGCGACCCTGGACCCCCGCGCGTCGACGAGGCGCGCAGGAGAGGAAGGAGGAGCGGACATGGACAGGCTCAGGAGGCTCGTCGACGACGAGACGGGCGCCGCGACCGCGGAGTACGTGATCGCGACGATGGCCGCCGTCGGATTCGCCGGGCTGCTGGTGGTGATCCTGCGCAGCGACGAGGTGCGGCAGGTGCTCACCGACATGGTGCAGCGCGCGCTGACCGTGCAGCAGTGATGCGACGCGCGGGCGGCGTGCGCGACGAGCGCGGCGCGGTGACGGCCGAGCTCGCTGCGGCGCTGCCCGCCGTCGTCGTGATCGCGGCGCTCGCGATCGGTGGCGTCGGCGCGGCTGCTCGGCAGGTGGCGCTGCAGGACGCGGCGGGCGACGCCTCCCGCGCCGCGGCGCGCGGCGACGCGCCCGAGCCCCATGCGGGTGACGCGGCGATCGAGGTGGCCGTGACGGGCGAGCTCGTGTGCGTCACGCTGCAGACGACGGCGCTCGGCGGCGTCGTGCCGCTCGCAGCGTCGAGCTGCGCGGACGCGGGCGGCCGGTGAGCGCGGCGGGGCTCGCCGACGATCGCGGCGCGGGCGCGGTGCTGGCGCTCGCGATCGTGGCGGCGGCGGTGGTCGCGGGCAGCGTGACGCTCGGCGCCTGCGGTCTCGTGGTGGCGTCGGCGCGCGTCGACGCCGCAGCGGATGCCGCGGCGCTCTCGGCGGCCGACGCAGCAGCCGGCTGGTCGTCCGACGATCCGTGCACCCGCGCCGGGACGGTCGCGGCGGCGAACGGAGCGTCGGTCGTCGCCTGCTCGCTCGAGGGGCTCACGGCGACGATCGTCGTGGCCGACGCGGGCGGTCTGCCCGTGCGGGGCACCGCCGTCGCCGGTCCTCCCGATGCGCGGGCCGACGACGCGTGACGCGCGCACCCCATCCGCACGCCAGCGGCGAACGCCGCCCGCCGTGTGCGCGGTGGCGTCGTACGGCGCATGTATGGTGAGGGCGCGTCAGCGGGAAGGACAAGAGCGTTGGCAGACGGCACGAAGCTCGTCATCGTCGAGAGCCCTGCGAAGGGCAAGACGATCGAGCGCTACCTCGGCGAGGGCTACAAGGTCCTGGCATCGGTCGGGCACATCCGCGACCTCGTGAGCCCCCGCGACCTCCCTGCGGACATGAAGAAGGGTCCGTTCGGCAAGTTCGCCGTCGACGTCGACTCCGCCTTCGAGCCGTACTACGTCGTCAACGACGACAAGCGCAAGACGGTCACCGAGCTCAAGAAGGCGCTCAAGGACGCCGACGAGCTCATCCTCGCGACGGATGAGGACCGCGAGGGAGAGGCCATCGCGTGGCACCTGCTCGAGGTGCTGAAGCCCAAGGTCCCCGTGCAGCGCATGGTCTTCCACGAGATCACGAAGGAGGCCATCGAGCACGCACGCGACAACACGCGCCAGCTCGACATGGACCTCGTCGACGCGCAGGAGACCCGACGCATCCTCGACCGTCTCTACGGCTACGAGGTGAGCCCCGTGCTGTGGCGCAAGGTGCGGCAGGGCCTGTCGGCCGGTCGCGTGCAGTCGCCCACGGCGCGCCTCATCGTCGACCGCGAGCGCGAGCGCATGGCCTTCGTGCCGGCCGCCTACTGGAGCCTCGCCGCGACGTTCGACGCGGAGGGCAAGGAGTTCCTCGCCCGCCTCGTGCGCCTCGACGGCGCGCGCGTCGCGACCGGCTCCGACTTCGACGACCGCGGCCAGGTCAAGGGCGTGCGCACGATCCTCGACGCCGAGGCCGCCGCCTCGCTCGCCGAGGAGCTCGAGGCATCGGCCTTCGAGGTCGCGAGCGTCGAGTCGAAGCCCTACCGTCGCCGCCCCTCGGCGCCCTTCACGACGTCGACGCTGCAGCAGGAGGCCGGCCGCAAGCTGCGCTTCTCGGCGAAGCAGACGATGTCGGTCGCGCAGTCGCTCTACGAGAACGGCTACATCACCTACATGCGCACCGACTCGCCGTCGCTGTCGGCGCAGGCGATCTCGGCCGCGCGCACGCAGGCCGTCGCCCTCTACGGCGACGGTGCCGTGCCGCAGGCGCCGCGCCTCTACTCGGGCAAGTCGAAGTCGGCGCAGGAGGCGCACGAGGCCATCCGCCCGGCCGGCGACGCCTTCTCGACGCCGAAGTCGCTCGCGGGGAAGCTGACCGACAACGAGCAGCGCCTCTACGACCTCATCTGGAAGCGCACGGTCGCGAGCCAGATGATCGACGCGACCGGCCAGACGGCCACGATCACGATCGCGTCGGCGAAGACGAGCCGCGGCGTCGCCGAGCTCACCGCATCCGGCACCGTCATCACCGAGCCCGGCTTCCTGCAGGCGTACGAGGAGGGCAAGGACGTCGATCGCTACGCCGACGACGCCGAGCAGGATGCGACGCTGCCCGACGTCAAGGCGAAGGACGCCCTCGGGCTGAAGAGCCTCGACCGCAAGGATCACGTCACGACGCCCCCGCCGCGCTACACCGAGGCGAGCCTCGTCAAGGCGCTCGAGGAGCTCGAGATCGGTCGACCCTCGACCTACGCGTCGATCATCGACACGATCGTGCGCCGCGGCTTCGTCACCGTGCGCGGCGGCGCGCTCGTGCCCGAGTGGATCGCGTTCGCGACGATGAACCTGCTCGAGGAGCACCTCGGCCAGTACGTCGACTACGACTTCACCGCCGAGATGCTCGCCGACCTCGACCGCATCGCCGACGGCGACGCCGATCGCGTCGAGTGGCTCACGCGCTTCTATCGCGGCCACGACGGCAAGCCGGGACTGCGCGACGTCGTGGGCAACCTCGGCGAGATCGACGCGCGTGCCGTGAACTCCATCGACCTCGGCGAGGGCGTCACGCTGCGCGTCGGCCAGTACGGCCCCTACCTCGAGCGCACCGACGAGCAGGGCACGATCCAGCGCGCGAACGTGCCGGAGGAGCTCACGCCCGACGAGCTCACGCTCGTGCGCGCCCAGGAGCTGCTGGATGCGCCGCCCGTCGAGGAGCGCGTGCTGGGCGAGCACCCCGAGACCGGCAAGTCGATCATCGTGAAGGACGGCCGCTTCGGCCCGTACGTGCAGGAGGTCGAGCCCGAGCCCGAGACCCCGGCCGAGCCGCAGCTCACGAAGACGGGCAAGCCCAAGCGCGTGCCGAAGCCGCCGAAGCCCCGCACGGCCTCGCTCTTCAAGACCATGACGCCCGAGTCGATCGACCTCGACGCTGCCGTCGCGCTGCTGTCGCTGCCGCGCACGATCGGCGTCGACCCGGCCGACGAGTCCGCGACGCCCATCACGGTGCGCAACGGCCGCTACGGCCCGTTCATCACGAAGGGCGACGAGACGCGCTCGCTCGACAGCGAGGACGAGATCTTCACGATCACGCTCGAGCAGGCGATCGAGAAGCTCGCGCAGCCGAAGTACGGCGCTCGCCGCCAGTCGTCGGCCCTCGCCGAGTTCGACGCGGATCCCGTGAGCGGCAAGCCGATCAAGGTCAAGGACGGCCGCTTCGGCCCGTACGTGACCGATGGCGAGACGAACGCGACGATCCCGCGCGGCGAGGAGGTCTCGGCCGTCACGTTCGAGCGCGCCGTCGAGCTGCTGCAGATCAAGCGCGACAAGGGCCCTGCGAAGAAGCCCGCGGCGCGCAAGGCACCCGCCAAGCGACGCACGCCCGCCAAGAAGTAGGCGCCGTGGCAGGGCTCTTCGTCACGCTCGAGGGCGGCGACGGCGCAGGCAAGTCGACGCAGTCGGCGATGCTCGCCGAGTGGCTGCGCGGCGAGGGGCGCACGGTCGTGACGACGCGCGAGCCCGGGGGCACCGACCTCGGCGTCGAGATCCGTCACCTCGTGCAGCACCGCCGCGGCCACGTCGCACCGCGCGCCGAGGCGCTGCTGTACGCCGCGGATCGCGCGCACCACGTCGCGACGCTCGTGCGCCCCGCGCTCGAGCGCGGCGACGTCGTGCTGCAGGACCGCTACCTCGACTCCTCGGTGGCGTACCAGGGCGCGGGCCGCGTGCTCGGCACCGACGAGGTGCGCGACCTGTCGCTGTGGGCCGTCGACGGGCTGCTGCCCGACCTCACGATCCTGCTCGACCTCGATCCCGCGGAAGGGCGGCGCCGCATGGCCGAGCGGGTCGACGCGCCGTACGACCGGCTCGAGGAGGCGCCCGACGACCTCCACGCGCGCGTGCGCGCCCAGTACCTCGCCCTCGCCGCCGCCGAGCCCGAGCGCTTCCTCGTCGTCGACGCCGCCGGCAGCCCCGACGAGATCCACGCCGCCGTGCGCGCACGCGTCGCCGCGGTGCTGGAGGGCTGAGATGACGACGGATCCCTGGGGCGAGATCATCGGCCAGGACGACGCCGTCGCCACCTTGCGCCGCGCGGCCGCATCGCCCGGCACGTCGGCGATGACGCACGCGTGGCTCATCACGGGGCCGCCGGGGTCGGGGCGCTCGAACCTCGCGTTCGCGTTCGCGACGGCGCTGCTGTCGCCCGCGGGCACGATCGACGAGCGCGTCGCCATCCAGGTCGCGGCGCGCACGCATCCCGACCTCGTCGTGCTCGCGACCGAGGGCGTGACGATCAAGATCGACGCCGCGCGCGACGCCGTGCAGCGGGCGTCGATGTCGCCCGCGTCGTCGCGGCACCGCGTCGTCGTGGTCGAGGATGCGGACCGCATGGTCGAGCGCACGTCGAACACGCTGCTGAAGGCGCTCGAGGAGCCGCCGGAGGACACGGTGTGGATCCTGTGCGCCCCCGGCGAGTCCGACCTGCTGCCGACGATCCGCTCGCGCGTGCGCACCGTCTCGCTCGGCGTGCCCGACCCTGAGGCCGTGGCGCGGCTGCTCGTGGAGCGCGACGGCGTCGACCCCGCGCTCGCAGCGCAGGTCGCACGCGAGGCGCAGAGCCACATCGGCATGGCGCGCAGGCTCGCGACGAACGACGAGGCGCGGGCGCGGAGGGCGGAGACGCTCGACCTGGCGCTGCGCGTGCAGACCGCGGGGCACGCGGTGCTCGCCGCCGCGCGGTTCGTCGAGATCGCCGGCGCCGACGCCGAGGCGCTCGGCGCCGACCAGGACGCGGCCGAGCGCGACCAGGCGCTGCGCCAGATGGGCATCGCGCCCGGCGGCACGGTGCCGCCGCAGCTGCGCAAGCAGCTGCGCGAGCTGGAGTCGCTGCAGAAGGAGCGCGCCAAGCGCGGCCTGCGCGACGGCGTCGACCGCATCCTCGTCGACCTGCTCTCGCTCTTCCGCGACATCCTCCTGACGCAGCTCGGCGTCGCGCACGAGCTCGTGAACGCGGCGCAGCAGCCGCGCATCGAGGAGGCGGCCCGGGGTCGTCGCCCCGAGGACTCGCTCGCGGTGCTCGACGCCATCCAGGTGGCGCGCGAGCGGATCGAGGCGAACGTGCCGGCGCTGCTGGCGCTCGAGGCGCTGCTCGTCGTCGTCGCCGCGCCCGACGAGCGCTGACCAGCCCGCGTCCGGCCGTGCGCCCGTAGCATGAGCGCGGACGAAGGGACCCCTCCATGGCATCGAGGCTCCGCCGCAGCGGCATCGCCGTCGCGCTCGCAGCATCCATCGCGGTCGCGCTCTCGGGCTGCATCGTGCTGCCGCCGAGCCTCGTCCCGGGCCCGGGCGGCACGACGCCGACGACGCCCGCGAGCGGCCAGCCCCTCGACTTCACGCCGACGGGCGAGGACGTCGATGCCGGCCTCGAGCCGTACTACGCGCAGGACGTCGACTGGACCCTCTGCGCCGGCGGCTACACGTGCGGCACGATCGACGCGCCCATGGACTGGTTCACCCCCGAGGACGGCCGATCGATCGAGGTGAGCATGATCGTGCGCCCCGCCGACGGCGAGGTGTGGGGCTCGATGCTCTACAACCCCGGCGGTCCCGGCGGCTCTGGCCTCGACTACGTGCAGCAGTACGCCGACTACCTCGTCGCGCCCGAGGTGCTCGAGCACTACAACCTCGTCGGCTTCGACCCCCGCGGCGTCGGCCAGTCGACGCCCATCACCTGCTACGACGACCCGTCGACCCTCTACGACTACCTCTGGGAGATCCCGGAGGGCCCGGCGCCCGAGCCGCTGTCGGACGAGGCGCTGCAGCAGCAGCTCGACGACGCCGCCGAGTTCGGCGACGCATGCCTGCAGTACACGGGCGAGGCGCTGGAGTTCATGGGCACCGAGCAGGCCGCGAGCGACATGGACCTCATCCGCGCGCTGCTCGGCGAGGACCACCTGCAGTACCTGGGCGTCTCGTACGGCACGCTGCTGGGCGCGACGTACGCCGACCTCTTCCCCGACCACGTGGGCCGCTTCGTGCTCGACGCCGCGGTCGCGCCCGACGCGACCGACGCCGAGGGCACGCTCTTCCAGGCGGGCGGCTTCGAGCTCGCGCTGCGCAACTGGATGGCCGACTGCCTGAGCGTGGGCACGTGCCCGTTCACGGCGGGCGACGTCGACGGCGGCATGCAGCAGGTCGGCACGCTGCTCAGCGACCTCGAGGCATCGCCGCTCGAGGCGACCGACGGCCGCCGGCTGGGATCCAGCTCGATGTTCACGGCGGTCGCGGCGAACCTGTACTCGCCGCAGCAGTGGAGCACGCTGCGCTCGGTGTTCGCCGACGTGCTGAACGGCTCCGCCGACTCGGCGTTCGTCGAGGCCGACCGCTACTACGGCGTGAACCCCGACGGCACGTTCGCCGACAACTCGTTCGAGGCCCTCATCGGGGTCAACTGCCTCGACGCACCCGCCGTGACCGACTTCGCCGAGGTGCGCGCGAACGCCGAGGCGATCCGTGCGGTGGCGCCGACGCTGTGGCAGCAGTTCTCGGGCATGTCGACGTGCGCGGCCTGGCCGTTCGCGGCGACGCGCGAGCCGCACGTCATCACGGCGCCGGGCGCCGAGCCGATCATCGTCATCGGCGGGCTCAACGACCCGGCGACGCCGTACGAGCAGTCGGTGTCGCTCGCGGAGCAGCTCTCCAGCGGCGTGCTCATCTCGGTGGATGCCGAGGGCCACTCGCAGTACAACCAGGGCAACGCGTGCGTCGACGACCCGGTGAACGAGTACTTCCTCACCGGCACGGCGCCGTCGGGGGACATCGACGGCTGCTGAACGTCGCGTCGATTCGGTGCAAGGTTGCAGTGACTGCAACAATGGTGCCATGACGGACGAAGGACTGCGCGCGCGCAAGCGCCGCCGCACCAGCGCTGCCATCCAGCGTGCCGCCCTCGAGCTCGCCCTCGAGCGCGGCGACCTGCATCCGCCGGTCGACGCGATCGCGTCGCGTGCCGACGTGAGCCCGCGCACGTTCTTCAACTACTTCGCGACGCGCGACGAGGCGCTCGTGGGGGAGCCGATGCAGTTCCCCGACGACGCCGACCCCACCGTCGGCGACGATCTGCTCGACATGCTCGAGACCATCGCGCTGCTCGTGCTCGGCGACCGCGAGCTCGACCGCGACCTCATCCTGCTGCGCCGCGACGTCATGCGGCAGCACCCCGAGCTCTTCGCCCGCCGCGTCGTGCAGAGCCACGAGATCGAGCAGCAGCTCATCCGCCTCGCCGAGCGCCGGGCGACGCTCGACGGCTCCGATCGTCCGCACGAGCGCGGCCGCATCGCCGCGCTCGTCGCCATGGGTGCGCTGCGCGCGGGATGGATGCGCTGGGTCGACCGCGCGGGAGGCGAGACGCTCGAGGCGGCCGTGCGCGCGACGTTCGACGAAGTGCGCAGCATGGTGCGCACCGCTGCCATCGTCTGACGCCGAGGGCGCCGGATCGGGCGTCGTGCTGCACCCCGATCCGCTCGACCGCGCATCCTGAGACGCCTGCCGCGCCGCTGCTGGTCACGGTCCGGTCACGACCTCGCCGTCTCGGCGGTCTGGACCACGGCGCGCCGGTAGCGTACGGGGAACGCGTGCGACGCCGCCGACCCGGTCGGCGTCGGCCGTACGCCCGTCACAGCACCAGACCCAGGAGGTCACCGTGTCCCGACCCGCATCCCGGCGCCGCGCACTCGCGGCGCTCGCCGGTGGCACCGCAGCAGTCGTCGCGCTCGTCGGCTGCGTGCAGAGCGACCGCGACGAGCCCGGCGAGGCCAGCGACGTCGACTCGACGTTCGTCTTCGCCGCCTCGAGCGACCCCGCGAGCCTCGACCCCGCGTTCGCGAGCGACGGCGAGTCGTTCCGCGTCTCGCGCCAGATCTTCGAGGGCCTCGTCGGCGTCGAGGCCGGCACGGCCGACCCCGCGCCGCTGCTCGCCGAGAGCTGGGAGCAGTCGGACGACGGCCTCTCGTACACGTTCCAGCTGCAGGACGGCGTGACCTTCCACGACGGCACCGACTTCGACGCCACCGCGGTGTGCGCGAACTTCGACCGCTGGTACAACTTCACGGGCGTCGCGCAGGCCGAGAGCATGGCCTACTACTACACGAGCCTCTTCAAGGGCTACGCCGACAGCCCCGCCGACGCCGTCTACGCGTCGTGCACCGCCGACGAGGACCTCGTCGCCACCGTCACGCTCGCGAAGCCGTTCGCCGGCTTCATCGCCGCCCTCTCGCTGCCCGCGTTCGCGATGCAGAGCCCCGCGGCGCTCGAGGAGTTCGGCGCCGACGACGTCGGCGGCACCGAGGAGGCCCCGACGCTCTCCGAGTACGCCACCGGCCACCCCGTGGGCACCGGTCCCTTCTCCTTCGACTCGTGGGAGGTCGGCTCGCAGCTGCAGCTGAGCGCCTACGACGACTACTGGGGCGAGCAGGGCGACGTGCAGGAGATCATCTTCCGCGTCATCGACGACCCGACCGCACGCCGCCAGGCGCTCGAGGCCGGCGACATCGACGGCTACGACCTCGTGAGCCCCGCCGACGCGGCAGCGCTCGAGGACGACGGCTACCTCATCGAGTCGCGCGACCCGTTCACGATCCTCTACCTCGGCATGAACCAGGCGGTGCCCGAGCTGCAGGACGTGCGCGTGCGCCAGGCCATCACGATGGCGATCGACCGCGACCAGCTCGTGTCGCAGACGCTGCCCGAGGGCACCGAGGTCGCCAACCAGTTCATCCCGCCGTCGGTCGCGGGCTACAACGACGAGGTCACCGAGTACGAGTACGACCCGGAGGCGGCGCGCCAGCTGCTCGCCGAGGCCGGCTACCCCGACGGCTTCACGCTGCAGTTCAACTACCCGACGAACGTCTCGCGTCCGTACATGCCGAACCCGGAGGAGATCTTCACGAACCTCTCCGCGCAGCTCGAGGAGGTCGGCATCACGGTCGACCCGCAGCCGAACGCCTGGTCGCCCGACTACCTCGACCGGATCCAGGGCGGTGCCGACCACGGCATCCACCTGCTCGGCTGGACGGGTGACTACAACGACACCGACAACTTCCTCGGCGTCTTCTTCGGCAGCCAGTCCAACGAGTGGGGCTTCGACAACGAGCAGCTGTTCAGCGACCTCGAGGCCGCGCGTGCAGAGCCGGACCTCGACGCGCAGATCCCGCTCTACGAGGCGATCAACGAGGAGGTCGCGACCTTCATCCCCGGCGTGCCGCTCGCGCACCCCGCGCCGTCGCTGGCGTTCTCGGAGCGCGTCGAGTCGTACCCGACGAGCCCGGTGAACGACGAGGTGTTCAACCAGATCGTGCTCACGTCGTAGCCTCGACGAGCGCATGACCATGGGCGGGAGGGGCCTGCAGAGGCCCCTCCCGTCCGCACCTGACGAAAGGCCTCCGTGCTCCGAGTCATCGGCAAGCGGCTCCTGCTCCTCGTCCCGACCCTCGTCGGACTGAGCCTGCTGCTGTTCCTCTGGGTCCGCGCCCTCCCGGGCGGACCCGCCACCGCGCTCCTCGGCGAGCGTGCGACCCCTGAGGCCATCGAGCGCATCAACGCGCTCTACGGCTTCGACCGCCCACTGTGGGAGCAGTACGTCACCTACATGGGACGACTGGTCACGGGCGACTTCGGCGTCTCGATCGAGACGGGCCGGCCCGTGCTCGAGGAGTTCGCGCGCAGGTTCCCCGCGACGCTCGAGCTGGCGACGTTCGCGATCCTCTTCGCCGTCCTCATCGGCGTCCCGCTCGGCTACCTCGCGGCGAAGCACTACGGGCGCGCCATCGACCACGGCTCGGTCGTGCTGAGCCTGCTCGGCATCGTCGTGCCCGTGTTCTTCCTCGCCTTCATCCTCAAGTACGTCTTCGCGGTGCAGCTCGGCTGGTTCCCGCCGGACGGCAGGCAGGATCCGCGCATCGATGCGACGCACGCCACCGGCTTCTGGGTGCTCGACGGGTTCCTCACCGGCGAGCTCGACGCCGCCGGCGACGCCTTCCTGCATCTCGTGCTGCCCGGCATCGCCCTCGGCACGATCCCGCTCGCGATCATCGTGCGCATCACCCGCGCGAGCGTGCTCGACGTGCTCGGTGCCGACTACGTGCGGACCGCCCGCTCGAAGGGCATCCTCGAGTCGACCATCCGCGACCGGTTCGTGCTGCGCAACGCGATGCTGCCGGTGGTGACGACCATCGGCCTGCAGGTCGGGCTGCTCATCTCCGGAGCGGTGCTGACCGAGACGGTGTTCGCGTTCGCCGGGGTCGGGCAGTTCCTCGCCTCGGCGATCTTCGCCCGAGACTTCCCGGTGCTGCAGGGCTTCATCCTCTTCATCGCGGTCGGCTACGCGCTCATCAACCTCGTCGTCGACGTCAGCTACTCGTTCATCGATCCCAGGGTGCGTGTCCAGTGAGCGCCGTCCTCCCTCCCGCGAGCGATGCGAGCATCGCCCCCGAGCCCCAGGAGCCGAAGGGGCCCGCGCCCCGCGAGGCCGGCACGAGCGTCTGGGGTGCCGCGTTCGCGCGGATGCGCCGCAACCCGCAGGCGATCGCCGGCGCGGCCATCGTGCTGCTGTTCGTGCTCGTCGCGATCCTCGCGCCGATCCTCGCGCCGTTCGCAGGCACGGCGCTGCCCGGTCGTGCCGAGATCACGCCCACGAGCATCCCCGTGCCCGGCGAGCTCGCCCAATACCCGCTCGGCCTCGACCGCTTCGGCGGCGACGTGCTGTCGAAGCTCATCTGGGGCGCGCAGGCGTCGCTGCTCATCGGACTGGTCTCGACCGCGCTCGGCCTCGCCGGCGGCATGCTGCTCGGCCTCATCGCTGCCGGCTTCGGCGGCTGGGTCGACAACGTCGTGATGCGCGTCGTCGACATCCTGCTGTCGGTGCCGAACCTGCTGCTCGCGGTGTCGATCGCTGCGGTGCTCGGGCAGACGCCCGCCGCCGTGATGATCGCCATCGGTGCGAGCCAGGTGCCGATCTTCGCGCGCCTGCTGCGCTCGTCGATGCTGCAGCAGCGCTCGGCCGACTACGTGCTCGCCGCGCAGACGCTCGGTCTGTCGCGTCGCACGATCACGATGAGCCACGTGCTGCCGAACTCGCTCGGTCCCGTCGTCGTGCAGGCGACGCTCGCGCTGGCGACCGCGGTCATCGACGCGGCGGCGCTGTCGTTCCTCGGTCTCGGCGGCGGACGCCCCGAGACGGCCGAGTGGGGCCGCATGCTCACCTACGCGCAGAACGAGCTGGCGATCGCGCCGCACCTGGCGTTCCTGCCCGGCATCTGCATCGCCATCACTGCGCTCGGCTTCACGCTGTTCGGCGAGTCGCTGCGCGAGGCGCTCGACCCGCGCCAGCGGAAGGCGTAGCGCCGCTGGGAGTGGTCACTCGATGCTGCGGATCCGGCGCCGGAGCAGCATCGAGTGACCACTCAGCCGCATCGAGCGACCACTCGCGCGCGGCAGCGTCAGGCGGCGCCGAGCTCCGCACCGGGGATGGATGCGAGCAGCTGCCGCGTGTACGGGTGGCGCGGATTCTGGAAGAGCTCCTCGCTCGGCGCCTGCTCGACGATCTCGCCGCGCTGCATGACGGCGACGTGGTCGCTGATGAGGCGCACGACCGCGAGGTCGTGGGAGATGAAGAGGTACGACAGGCCCAGCTCGCGCTGCAGCTCGCCCAGCAGGTGCAGGATCTGCGACTGCACGAGCACGTCGAGCGCCGACACGGGCTCGTCGCAGATGATGAGATCGGGCTTGAGGGCGAGCGCGCGGGCGATGGCGACGCGCTGGCGCTGCCCGCCCGAGAGCTCGCCGGGGTAGCGGCGCAGCATCGACTGCGGCAGCGACACCTGGTCCATGAGCTCGTGCACGCGCGCACGGCGCTCGGCGCGCGAGCCGCGCTTGTACGCCTCGAGGGGCTCGCCGACGATGCGGCCGATCGTGAACGAGGGGTTGAGCGACGAGTACGGGTCCTGGAAGACCGGCTGCACGCGCTGGCGGAACGAGCGCAGCTCGGCGCCCTTCAGGTCGGCGATCTCCTGCCCGTCGAACAGCATCGAGCCCGACGTCGGCTCGACCGCCTTCAGCAGCATCCGCGCCGTCGTCGTCTTGCCCGAGCCGGACTCGCCGACGATCGCGACCGTCTGGCCGCGGGGGATGACGAACGACACGTCCTTCGCCGCGGTGAAGTCGTCGCCGCCGCGCACGGGGTAGACCTTCGTGAGCCCCTGCACCTCGACGATGTTGTCGGCGGTCGCCGCTGCATCGTCCTGCCCGTGCTCGATGACCTCGGCGCGGGCCGCAGCGACCGAGGGCGCGGCGGCGACCAGCGCCCTCGTGTACTCGTGCTGCGGGTTCGAGAGGATCTCGGCGGCCGGGCCGGCCTCGACGACGCGACCCCGGTGCATGACGACGACCTTCGACGCGCGCTCGGCGGCGAGGCCGAGGTCGTGCGTGATGAGCAGCACCGACGTGCCGAGCTCGCGCGTGAGCGTGTCGATCTGATCGAGGATCGTGCGCTGCACCGTCACGTCGAGGGCGCTCGTGGGCTCGTCGGCGATGAGCAGGCGCGGCGCGCACGCGAGGCCGATGGCGATGAGCGCGCGCTGGCGCATGCCGCCCGAGAACTCGTGCGGGTACTGCTTCGCGCGCGCCTCGCCGTCGGGGAGGCCCGCGGCCGACAGGGCCTCGACGACCTTGGCGCCGACGTCGCGTCGCGTGGCCTTCTTGTGCACGAGCAGCGTCTCGGCGACCTGCGTGCCGATCTTCGAGACCGGGTTGAGGTTCGACATCGGGTCCTGCGGCACCATGCCGATCTCGTTGCCGCGCAGGTCGCGCATCTTCGACTCCGCGAGGCCCACGAGCTCGCGACCCTCGAGCTGGATGCTGCCGTTCGCGATCGTCGCGTTCGATGCGAGGAGGCGGATGATCGCCATCGCCGTCGTCGACTTGCCGGAGCCCGACTCGCCCACGATCGCCACGGTCTCGCCGTGCTCGACGTCGAACGACACGTGCTGCACGGCGTCGACGGTGCCGGCCATGGTGCGGAACGTCACCTGCAGATCCCGCACGCGCAGCAGCGGGGTGCGCTCGCCCGTCGTCTCGGAGGCGGATGCGGGAGCGGCGGACGCGTCGGCGGGGGTGGTGTCGACGGGCTCGGCAGCGGGCTCGGTCATCCCGCCATCCTGCCCGAATCCGAGCGCCGACATCCGTGCTTCCGGCCGATCGTCACACGACCGTAGCCTTGGCCGCACGGGCCCCTCAGGGCGGACACGCCTGATTCGCGAGCCCCCGACGCATGCGCTAGCATTGCTTCTCGTGCCCCATGCGGCACGCGCCGCCCTAGCTCAGTTGGCAGAGCGATTCACTCGTAATGAATAGGTCGAGGGTTCGATTCCCTCGGGTGGCTCCGACACCGAAGGCCCTCGCAGCAGCGGGGGCCTTCGTCGTGCATGCGGTCAGCTCGCGGCGGGCGGCGCAGGCGGTCCCGGCGGCGGGCCGCCCTGCATCGGACCCGAGAGGCCCTGCTGGCCGGCGGGGCCGGGCGGCGGCGGCTGCACGGGGTGCTGCTGCTGCGCTTCCGGCTTCGTGCCGAACGGCAGGAACGCGAGCACACCGAGCGCGAGCGCGACGACGCCGCACACGATGGCCGTGATCGCGAGGCCGCCCGAGCTCGGCGCCAGGACGAGCACGAGCACGCAGAGCGCGAACAGCACGATGATCGACAGCAGCTTGCGGCGGATGGCGCCTTGGACGTGGTGCATGCGTCTCCTGACGACGGTGGGTGCTGGCGGTTCGGATGCTAGGGCCGGGAGCCGGGGATACGGTGAGTGTCGTGCCCGACGCCGCTCCCGACATGCGCGACTGGCCTACAGGCCGCCTGCTGGCGATGGCTGCGCGCCTCGTGGAGCACGAGTGGCACGACGTGCTGCAGGGCGCGGGGCTGACGCACGCGGGTCTCGTCGTGCTCGACCTGCTGGGCGACGGGCCGCTCGCGCAGGCGGAGCTCGCGCGGCGGGCGCGCGTCGAGGTGCAGACGATCTCGCGCACCGTCGACCGACTCGAGCGCGAGGGGCACGTCGAGCGCACGCTCGACCCCGCGGATCGGCGCGCG
This sequence comes from Agrococcus jejuensis, assembly GCF_007679035.1. Lineage (GTDB taxonomy): Bacteria > Actinomycetota > Actinomycetes > Actinomycetales > Microbacteriaceae > Agrococcus > Agrococcus jejuensis_A. The sequence goes on from NZ_VEFR01000003.1 coordinate 351,240, forward strand.
CGGCTCGTCGCGCGCACGGCGGCGGGGGAGGCGTCGTGGGTGCAGGCGCGCTCGCTCGAGGCGCGCGCGATCCCGGCGGTCGACGACCCGGATGCGCTGCGCGGGCAGCTGCTGCAGATCGTGCAGGCGCTCAGCGCGCGCCGCTGGTCGTAGGGATGCGCGGGTCGCTCTCGCATCTGAAGGTCAGCCAGCGTAGTATCTGACGCATGGCCCGAGCGCTCCTCATCGTCGACGTCCAGAACGACTTCACCGAAGGCGGTGCCCTCGGGTGCGAGGGCGGAGCGGCCGTCGCCGCCGCCATCAGCGACCACGTGCGCGCGAGCGACTACGACCTCGTGGTCGCGAGCCGCGACTGGCACCGCGGCGACGACGACAACGGCGGTCACTTCGCCAGCGGCGAGCCCGACTTCGTCGACACGTGGCCCGTCCACTGCGTCGCAGGCACGCCCGGCGCCGAGTACCACCCGGCACTCGACCGGTCGCTCGTCGACGTGCACGTCTACAAGGGTCAGGGCGAGCCCGCCTACTCGGCGTTCGAGGGCGAGACCGAGGACGGCGCGACGCTCGCGAGCATCCTCGACGAGCGCGGCATCGACGAGCTCGTCGTCGTCGGCATCGCCACCGACTACTGCGTCAAGGCGTCCGCCCTCGACGGCCTGCCGGTCGTGCCGACCGTGACGGTCGTCGACGCCCTCACGGCCGCCGTCGCACCCGGCACGCGAGCCGCCGCCCTCACCGAGCTCGCCGACGCGGGCGTCGCGGTCCGATGAGCGCGCCCACCGAGGCCGGGCAGCAGCGCTCGGCCACGCCCCGCGTGCCCAGATGGCTGCGCGCCGTCATCCCCGCCGTGCTCATCGTGGGCTGGATCGCCGCCCTCGGCGTCGGCGGGCCCACCTTCGGACGCCTCGACGAGGTCGTCGAGAACGACCAGGCGGCCTTCCTGCCGCAGTCGGCGGATGCGACGGCCGTGCAGGAGGCGCTGCCGGGGTTCCTCGGCGACGACCGCATCCCCGCCATCGTCGTGCTCGAGGGCGACGGGGCGCTCACCGACGAGCAGCTCGCCGACGCGCAGACCCTCGCCGAGCAGGTCGCCCAGGTCGACGGCGTCGTCGAGGCATCCCCGGCGATCCCGAGCGACGACGGCGAGGCCGTGCAGATCGTCGCGATCGTCGACTCGAGCGAGTCCGAGGCGGTCGACGTGGCCGTCGAGGGCATCCGAGACCTGCTCGCCGAGGCGCCCGACGGCCTCACGGGCGCCGTGACCGGACCCGCGGGCTTCGCCGCCGACATCGCCGAGGCGTTCAGCGGCATCGACGGCATCCTGCTGCTCGTCGCGCTCGCGGCCGTGCTCGTGATCCTCGTCATCGTCTACCGCTCGCCGCTGCTGCCGCTCCTCGTGCTCCTCACGTCGGTCGCGGCGCTGTGCCTCGCGATCCTCGTCGTCTTCTCGCTCGCGAAGGCGGGCATCCTGCAGCTCTCGGGGCAGACGCAGGGCATCCTCTTCATCCTCGTCGTCGGCGCCGCCACCGACTACGCGCTGCTCTACACGGCCCGCTACCGCGAGGCGCTCGGACAGCATGCGAGGCGGTGGGATGCGACGGTCGCGGCGTGGAAGGGCTCGTTCGAGCCGATCCTCGCGTCGGGCGGCACGGTCATCGCGGGCCTGCTCTGCCTGCTGCTGTCGGACCTGCAGTCGAACCGCCAGCTCGGCCCCGTCGCCGCGATCGGCATCGCGATGGCGCTGCTCGCCGGCCTGACGATGCTGCCCGCCCTGCTCTACGCCGTCGGCCGCGTCGCCTTCTGGCCCGTCGCCCCGCGGCACCACGGTGCCCATGAGCACGCGCCGACCCACGCCAAGGCCGAGAGGGCAGGGTTGTGGGGCCGCGTGGCCGGCCTCGTCGGTCGCCGACCGCGTCCCGTGTGGATCGTGACGGCGATCGTGCTGGCCGCCGGCGCCGTGGGCATGACGCAGCTGCAGCCCGACGGCGTGCCGTCGAGCGAGTTCGTCGTGGGCGAGTCGCAGGCGCGCGACGGCCAGGCGGTGCTCTCCGACCACTTCCCGGGCGGCTCCGGCGCCCCCACGTACGTGCTCGCCGACGAGGGCGACGCCCAGGCCGTCGCCGACGTCGCCGGGGGCGTCGACGGCGTGGATGCGGTCGTGGCGACGAGCGAGGACGCGCCGGGCGGCACCGTGCCGATCGGCGACGACGCCGCCCCCATCCCGGGCATGCCGACGGGGGAGCCGCAGGTCGTCGACGGCCAGGTGCTGCTGCAGCTCACGCTCGACGTCGCACCCGACTCCGACGCTGCGCAGCAGACGGTGCGCGACCTGCGCGTCGCGCTCGCCGACGCCGACCTCGCCGACGCGCTCGTGGGCGGCACGACGGCGACGGCCGTCGACACGAACGACACCGCCATCCACGATCGCGCGCTCATCATCCCGATCGTGCTCGCCGTGATCCTCGTGATCCTCGCGCTGCTGCTGCGGGCGATCGTCGCGCCGATCCTGCTCATCCTCACGACCGTGCTGTCGTTCGGCACGGCGCTGGGCGTCGCCGCCCTCATCCTGCACGCGATCGGGCGGGAGGCGATGGATCCGTCGGTGCCGCTGTTCGCGTTCGTGTTCCTCGTCGCGCTCGGGGTCGACTACAACATCTTCCTCATGACGCGCGTGCGCGAGGAGGCGCTGCGGCGCGGGCATCGCGAGGGCGTGCTCACGGGGCTGCGCGTGACGGGCAGCGTCATCACGTCGGCCGGCGTCGTGCTGGCCGCGACGTTCGCGGCGCTCGCGGTGATCCCCGTGCTGTTCCTGCTGCAGATCGCGATCATCGTGGCGCTCGGCGTGCTCATCGACACCGTGCTCGTGCGCTCGTTGCTCGTGCCGGCGCTCTCGCTCGAGATCGGGCGCGCGACGTGGTGGCCGTCGCGGCTGTCGAAGGCGGCGCCGGGGGACTGACCTACGGCGTCGCCGTCGCCTGCAGCCACGCCCACAGCGTCGCGCGGTCGGCGAACGCCTGCAGGTCGAGGCCCAGGGTGCGGCCGAGGGCGAGGATGCGGTCGCGCAGCGAGTGCCGGTGCATGCCGACGGCGCGGGCCGCGGCGTCCCACGCGCAGTCGTGCGCGAACCACTCGGCGGCGAGTGCGAGGGATGCGCGGCCCTCGTCGGTCGCGAGCAGGCCGCCGAGGTGCGCCTCGGCGGCGGCGCGCACGGCGTCGTCGCCCAGCAGGCCGAGCAGGCCGTCGTCGCCGGGGGAGAAGGTGGCGGATGCCGCTCCAGCGCGGCGCGCGCGGTCGAGCGCCGTCGTCGCCTGGGCCACGGCCGTCGCGGCGTGCTCCCACGTGGTCGGCAGGCTCCAGCCGGCGGTGACGGCGCCGAGGGCGGCGACGACCGCCGCGCGATGGGCGTCGGAGGCGACGACGAGCGTGCGCCCGTCGCGCGCGGCGGCGAGGACGGGCATCGGCGCATCCGCCTCGATCGCCGTGGTCCCGTCGAGGGCGGCGACGACGACGGGCTCGGCGGGCAGCGTCTCGCCGACGCGCGCGAGCATCGCGGCCGACTGCGCGGCGCCGCCGGCCAGCGCGTGCTCGACGATCGCGGCCTCGAACGCCGCGACGCGGTCGCGCAGTCCCTGCGACGACGCGAGCGCGAGGTCGAGCAGCGCCGCCGCCGTCGTCACGACCGATCGTGCCGGGGCGTCGAGCGCCTCGGTGCCTGCGAGCGCGAGCGCGCCGTGCACGCGACCGGCGCCACCGAGCGACTGCACGAGCATCCACCCGCCGTCGTCGCGCTCGACGGTGCGCGCCGTGCGACGCCCGGTGCGCAGCGCCGCGCGCACCTGGTCGACGAGCGCGTCGTCGACGCTCGTCGTCGACGCAGCGCGCGTCCGTGCCCGGTCGTCGAGCAGCGCGACGTCGGCGTCGAGCTCGCGCGCGAGCGTGCGCACGACCGCAGCCGCGCCGTCGGGCCGGCTCGCGGCCGCGCCGATCGCCCGCTGCGCATCCGCCGCCCAGCGCTCGCGCGCCGCGCCCCGCTCGGCGTTCCAGCGGATGATCGCGAGGAACGACGTGTCGTACGGCACCTCGAACAGCGGCAGGTCGGCGGCGAGTGCCGCGTCGACGAGCGCGGGAGGCACCTCCGTCGCGTGCAGGCCCGTGCCGAAGCCGATGCCGAGCACGCCTGCGTCGGCGAGCGCGCGCACCCAGCGCGCCGCCGTGGTGTCGCCGCCGACGAGCTGCCTGCCGGTCGTGAGCAGCACGTGGTCGGGGGCGAGGAACGGCGTCGGGTCGGCGAGGTCGGAGCTCGCGATCCACGAGATCGGCCGTGCGCGCCGGTCGTCGCCGGCGACGACCTCGCGCAGCGCGAGCGAGGGCTCGGCGACGAGCGCCTCGACGGTCGCGAGCGTGGGCATGCGGGTGGCCATGCCGTCATCGTGCCATGAAGGCAGCCACGCGGCATGCATCTGCCGAGAAGGCAGACGTACGAGAGGGGTGCGCTGCATACCGTGAGCAGCACCAGACCTCGACAGGAGCCCGCGATGACGCTGCAGCACGCCCCCGCCCCCACCACCCCGCACGGCGGCCCGTCGCTGCCGCAGGAGCGTCGCCTCGTCACCGCGATCCCCGGTCCCGCATCCCAGGCGCTCATGGCGCGCAAGTCGGACGCCGTCGCACGCGGCGTCGGCATGACGATGCCCGTCTTCGTCGCTGCCGCCGGCGGCGGCGTGCTCGTGGACGTCGACGGCAACTCGCTCATCGACCTCGGCTCGGGCATCGCGGTCACCTCGGTCGGCAACGCCGACCCCGGCGTGGTGGCGGCCGCATCCGCGCAGCTCGAGCAGTTCACGCACACGTGCTTCACCGTCACGGGCTACGAGGGCTACGTCGAGGTCGCCGAGGCGCTCAACCGCCTGACGCCCGGCGACTTCGCCAAGCGCACCGCACTGTTCAACTCGGGCGCGGAGGCCGTCGAGAACGCCGTGAAGATCGCCCGCTCGGCCACGCGCCGCTCGACGATCGTCGCCTTCGACCACGCGTACCACGGCCGCACGAGCCTCACGATGGCCCTCACGGCCAAGTCGATGCCGTACAAGCGCGGCTTCGGCCCGTTCGGCGCCGAGGTGCACCGCGCGCCCATGTCGTACCCGTTCCGCGACGGGCTCTCGGGCGCCGAGGCCGCCCGCATCGCGATCGAGCGGATCGAGCGCCAGGTCGAGACCGACGAGATCGCCGCCGTCATCATCGAGCCCATCCAGGGCGAGGGCGGCTTCGTCGTGCCCGCCGAGGGCTTCCTGCCGGCGCTCGCCGACTGGGCGCGTGCGCACGGGATCGTCGTGATCGCCGACGAGGTGCAGACGGGCTTCGCCCGCACCGGTGCGATGTTCGCCTCCGAGCACTTCGGCTTCGAGCCCGACCTCGTCGTCACCGCCAAGGGCCTCGCGGGCGGGCTGCCGCTCTCTGCCGTGACCGGGCGTGCCGAGATCATGGATGCCGCGCACGCCGGCGGGCTCGGCGGCACGTACGGCGGCAATCCCGTCGCCTGCGCCGCGGCGCTCGCGGCCATCGCCGCCTTCGAGGACGGCCTCGTCGACCGCGCCCGCGAGATCGAGGCCATCGCCCTCGAGCGCCTGCACGCGGCGCAGGCCGGCGACCCTCGCATCGGCGACGTGCGCGGACGCGGCGCCATGCTCGCCATCGAGCTCGTCGACGCCGCCACCGGCCGCCCCGACGCCGACCTCACGAGGCGCGTCGCCGCCGCCGTGCACGCGCAGGGCGTCGTGCTGCTGACGTGCGGCACCGACGGCAACGTCGTGCGCCTCCTGCCGCCGCTCGCCATCGGCGACGATCTGCTGCGCGAGGCGCTCGACATCCTGTGCGCGGCCATCGCGAACGCCTGAGCCGCACCCATCCATCCGCATAGGCTGAAGACAGATCTGCGAAGGAGCATCATGACGCACCACGACGAGACCGCGCTGCTCGAGGGCGTGCACGGCGCGCTGTACATCGACGGCGAGTGGGTCGCCGGCGAGGACGGCACGATCGACGTGACCGACCCGTCGACGGGCGAGACCATCAAGACGATCGCGAACGGCTCGGTCGCCGACGGCGTGCGCGCGCTCGACGCCGCCGTCGCCGCGCAGGACGACTGGGCCCGCACGCCCGCCCGCGTGCGCGGCGAGATCCTGCGGAAGGCGTGGGAGCTGCTGCAGGAGCGCAAGGAGGACTTCGCGCTGCTCATGACGCTCGAGATGGGCAAGCCGCTCGCCGAGGCGCGCGGCGAGGTCGCCTACGGCGGCGAGTTCCTGCGCTGGTTCTCGGAGGAGGCGGTGCGCATCGGCGGTCGCTACGCGCAGAACCCCGAGGGCACCGGGCAGATGATCGTCACGCACCGCCCCGTGGGCCCGTGCTACCTCATCACCCCGTGGAACTTCCCGCTCGCGATGGCGACGCGCAAGATCGCCCCCGCGATCGCCGCGGGCTGCACGGCCGTCGTGAAGCCCGCCACGCTCACGCCGCTCACGACGCTCGCGTTCGCGCAGCTGCTCGAGGACGCCGGCCTGCCCAAGGGCGTCATCAACGTCGTCACGACGAGGAGCACCGGCGCGCTCACCGACCGCATCATGGCCGACGACCGCCTGCGCAAGGTCTCGTTCACGGGGTCGACCCCGGTGGGCGTCGGCCTGCTGAAGCAGGCTGCCGACAACGTGCTCAAGGCATCCATGGAGCTCGGCGGCAACGCCCCGTTCGTCGTGTTCGAGGATGCCGACCTCGACAAGGCCGTCGAGGGCGCGATGCTCGCGAAGTTCCGCAACATCGGCCAGGCGTGCACCGCCGCGAACCGCTTCATCGTGCACGAGTCGATCGCCGATGAGTTCTCGGCCCGCATCACCGCGAAGGTCCAGGCCATGAAGGTCGGCCGCGGCACCGAGGACGGCGTGCAGATCGGCCCGCTCGTCGAGCCGAAGGCCGTCGCGAACGCCGTGCGCCTCGTCGACGAGGCCGTCGCGGCCGGCGCCGTCGTCACGACGGGCGGCAAGGCCATCGAGGGCGCCGGCTCGTTCTTCGAGCCGACGGTCATCGACCGCGTCTCGGCGGACATGTCGGTGTCGGTCGAGGAGATCTTCGGGCCCGTCGTCGGCATCCAGCGCTTCTCGACCGAGGCCGAGGCGGTGTCGCTCGCGAACGCGACCGAGTACGGGCTCGTCGGCTACGTGTTCACGCAGGACGCGGCGCGCGGTCAGCGCATGATCGACCTGATCGACACGGGCATGATGGGCCTCAACGTGGGCGTCGTGTCGAACGCGGCCGGTCCGTTCGGCGGCGTGAAGCAGTCGGGCCTCGGGCGCGAGGGCGGGGCCGAGGGCATCTACGAGTACCTCGAGACGAAGTACACGCTCATGCCCAACCCCTACGCCTGATCCGATGCGCGTCGACGACCTGCATCCGGAGGTCGTCGACGCCGTCGCCGCCTACCTGCGGGCTGCCGACCGGCTGCTGCCGGGTCGCGTCGTCGCGTGCGCGATCGCGGGATCCGTGGCGCTCGGCGCCTACCGCCCCGGTCGCAGCGACGTCGACCTGCTCGTCGTGCTCGGCGGCGGGTCGGTGCGCCGGGCCGACATGCGCGCGCTCCGCAGGCTGCACCGCTCGCAGCTGCCGCGCCTGGCCGCCCGCGTCGTGCGCAGGCAGGGCCTGGCGTCGACGTGCGACGCGTCGTTCGTGCACGTGAGCGAGCTCACGCGTCCCGTCACCGCGATCCGTCCGATCGCCTCGCACACGGGCGAGCGGTTCGCGGTCGGGGAGGCGTTCGACGTGAACCCGGTCATGTGGCGGGAGCTCGTCGGCGGCGGCGTCGTCGTGCGCGGCGCACCGATCGCCACGTGGGGCCTCGACCCCGAGCCCGACCGGCTCGTCGCATGGAATCGCGCCAACCTCGACGGCTACTGGCGCTCGGTGCGCGACCGGGCGGCGCGCCGTGCCGCGCCCATGACGGCGTCCGCCGTCGCATGGTGCGCGCTGGGGCCCGCTCGGCTTGACGCGACGATCGTCACGAGCCGCATCCTCTCGAAGGACCAGGCGGGCGTCGTGGCCCTCGCGCGCTTCGCGGAGGCCGCAGGCATCGTCGACGTCGCGCTGGCGCACCTGCGCGGCGATCCCATCCCCGAGCAGCCGCCGCGCGCCGAGTGGCGCCGCCGCACCGTCGCGCTCATGTCGGCGATCCTCGACGCCTCCGCGGAGCCCTCCGACACGTGACCGTGCGGGCGCCGGGCGGCGTCGCTCAGGCTGCGTCGGCAGGTACGAGCAGCTGGTGCTGCGCCAGCTCGCGGTAGAGCGGGCTGGAGGCGAGCAGCTCGGCGTGCGTGCCCGTGGCGGCGACGCGGCCCTGGTCGAGCACGACGATCTGGTCGGCCCCGACGACCGTCGACAGGCGATGCGCGATCACGAGCAGCGTGCGGCCGGTCGCGACCTCGTCGATCGCACCCTGCAGCTGCGCCTCGTTGCGGCCGTCGAGGCTCGACGTCGACTCGTCGAGCAGCAGCAGCGCGGGTGCCGACAGCAGCGCGCGGGCGATCGCGAGCCGCTGGCGCTCGCCGCCCGACAGGCGCACGCCGCGCTCGCCGACGACCGCATCCAGCCCCTCGGGCGAGCGGTCGACGACCTCGCGCAGGTTCACGCGCCCCAGCACGTCGAGCAGGCGCTCGTCGGTCGCGTCGGGCGAGGCGAGCAGCAGGTTGTCGCGGATGGTGCCGGCCAGCACGGGCGCATCCTGCTCGACGTAGCCGATGCCGGCGCGCAGCGCGCGGCGCTCGACCGAGCGGGCATCGCGACCGGCGATCACGATGCGCCCGGCCGTGGGGTCGTAGAAGCGCTCCACGAGCGCGAAGAGCGTCGACTTGCCTGCACCCGACGGGCCCACGATCGCCGTGCGCGTGCCGGGCGCGACCGTGAACGACACGTCCTGCAGCACGATCGGCGACTCGAGGGGCGCATCCTCGTCGGCATCCGTCCCCTCGACCTCGCGGCGCGACCGCACGACCGACTCGGGATAGCGGAACGACACGCCCTCGAAGGCGACGGCGTCGCCCGTGGGCGTCTCGTCGACGGCGATGTCGCCGGCGTCCTCGGGCGCGAGGCGCACGATCTCCTGGATGCGGCCGAGGGCGCCGAGCGCCGTCGACACGGCCGTGACGGCGCCGATCATCTGGCCCAGCGGGAAGATCATGTATGACAGGAACATCAGGAAGCCCACGAGCGATGCGATCGGCAGCTCGCCCGTCGCCACGCGCAGGCCGCCGACGCCGATGACGACGAGGAACGCGACCTGCACGGCGACGCCGGCGATCGGCACGACGAGCGCCGAGATGCGCGCGACGCGCACGCCGGCGCCGAACGCGGCCTCGCTGCGCTCGCCGACGACGGCGATCTCGCGGTCGGTCGCGTTCGAGGCGCGCACCGTGCGGACGGCGGAGATCGCGCGCTCGAGCGCGCTCGTGAGGTGGCCGACCTGCTCCTGGGCCTGCCGCGTCGCGCGCGTGAGCATCGGCATGACGACGAGCACCGCCGCGAACGCCACGACGACGACGAGCAGCGTGAGGCCGAAGAGCGCCGGGTCGATCACGAGCATCGCCACGATGGCGCCGACGAACGTCAGCAGTCCGCCGACCGACTCCACGAGGCCCTGCGTCAGCACGGCTCGCAGCAGCGTGGTGTCGGACCCGACGCGCGAGACGAGGTCGCCCGTGCGGCGCTGGTCGAACTCCGCGATGGGCAGGTGCAGCAGGCGCGCGACGAGCTGCGTGCGCGTGCGCAGCACGACGTGCTCGCCGAGGATCTGCAGCAGGAAGTGCTGGAAGCCGCCGAGCGCGGCGTCGACGAGCACGAGCGTCACGAGCACCCACGGCAGCCAGGTCAGCGGCTCGGAGTCCTGCACGGCCGTGATGATCTGCTGCACGAGCAGCGGCTGCACGAGGCTCGTGACGGCGCCGAGCACCGACAGCACGAGCGCCCCGGCCAGCAGTCCCCGCTTGGGGAAGAGGTAGGGGAGGAGCTCGCGGACGGAGGCCTTCGGGCCGTCGTCGTCCTTGGCTCGGCGCAGGAATCCTCGTCGCTCGCTCATCGGCATCCATCCTCCCACCGCGGGCACGGCCTCCGACGCAGCGTGCGCTGTCGGAGGCCGGGGCTACAGTGAGTGCTCGTGCCCGCCGTCATCTCCGCCAGAGGACTCGTCAAGCGCTACGGCGACTTCACCGCCGTCGATCGTCTCGACTTCGACATCGAGCAGGGGGAGTCGTTCGGCTTCCTCGGCCCCAACGGCGCAGGCAAGTCCACGACGATGCGCATGATCTCGGCGGTCTCGACGCGCACCGACGGCACGCTCGACGTGCTCGGGCTCGACACGAACGACCACGGGCCCGAGATCCGCGCCCAGCTGGGCGTCGTGCCGCAGGCCGACACCCTCGACACCGAGCTGCGGGCGCGCGAGAACCTCGTCGTCTACGGCCGCTACTTCGGCCTGCCCCGAGCGGTGGTGCAGCAGCGCGCTGACGAGCTGCTCGCGTTCGCGCAGCTCGAGGAGAAGGCGAAGGCGCGCGTCGACGACCTCTCCGGCGGCATGAAGCGACGCCTCACGATCGCGCGCGGCCTCATGAACGAGCCGCGCATCCTGCTGCTCGACGAGCCCACGACGGGCCTCGACCCGCAGGCGCGCCACATCCTGTGGGACCGCCTCTTCCGCCTCAAGGAGCGCGGCACGACGCTCGTGCTCACGACGCACTTCATGGACGAGGCCGAGCAGCTGTGCGATCGCCTCGTCGTCGTCGACCACGGCCGCATCGTCGCCGAGGGCAGCCCCGCGTCGCTCATCCGCGAGCACTCGTCGCGCGAGGTGCTCGAGGTGCGCTTCGGCTCGAGCCGCAACGAGGAGGCAGCCGCCGCGATCCAGGGCATCGGCGACCGCCTCGAGGTGCTGCCCGACCGCATCCTCGTGTACGCGCACGACGGCGACGCCGCGCTGCAGGCCATCCACGCGAAGGAGCTGCGGCCCATCACGAGCCTCGTGCGACGCTCGAGCCTCGAGGACGTGTTCCTCAGGCTCACCGGCCGGACGCTCATCGAATGAGCGCCTCGACCGTGCGCCAGCCCGACCAGGTCGCGGTCGGCGTCGCCGCCGCGCGCCGCACCCGCCGACTCGGCTGGTGGTACGTGGCGGAGCAGCGCATCCGCGCGATGCGCGCGTACGTGGGCACGTGGATCGGGCTCGGCCTCGCCTCCCCGTTCCTCTACGTCGCGGGACTCGGGTTCGGCCTCGCGATCGTCGTGAACGACGCGCAGGGCGGCCGGGACGTCGGCGGCGCCGACTTCCTGCTGTTCCTCGCGCCGGCGCTCGTGCTCGGGTCGGCGATGCAGACGGCGGCGCAGGAGTCGACGTACGGCATCTTCGGCGGCTTCAAGTGGGTGCCGATCTTCCTCGCGATGCGCTCGAGCCCCGTGAGCCCGGCGCAGATGGTCATCGGCTACACGGTCGGCACCCTCGTGCGCGTCATCCCGCTGTCGATCGTCTACGTCGTCGCGATCTGGCTGCTCGGCGTCACCGACTCCCCGCGAGCGCTGTGGCTCGTGCCCATCGCATGGATGCTCGTGCTCGCCGTCGCCCTGCCCGTCTCCGCGTGGGCGGCGCACCAGGAGCAGGACCGCGGCCAGCTGAACTTCATCGACCGCTTCGTGACGCTGCCGCTCATGCTCTTCTCGGGCACCTACTTCCCGCTCGAGACGCTGCCGATCCTCCTGCAGTGGATCGGGTGGATCTCGCCGCTGTGGCACGCGGTCGACCTCGGCCGATGGGCGCTGTACGGCGCGCCGGTCGCGGGCTGGCTGCTCGCCGTGCACGTCGCGGTGCTCGTGGGCTTCGCCGTGGTCGGCTTCCTGCTCGCGGTGCGGGTGTTCCGAAGGAGGCTCGACCTGTGACCGTCCACGCCTCCGAGCCGCTGCACACGCAGCGCCCCCGCGGTCCGCTGTCGGGCATCTACGCCGGCAACGCGCGCGCCGTCATCGGCCGCGGCATGCACGTGATGCGCCGCAACAACCTCACGGTCGTCGTCTCGGGCTTCTTCGAGCCGATCTTCTACCTGCTGTCGATGGGCATCGGCCTGGGCACGCTCATCGGCGTGCTCGAGTACCGCGGCGTCGAGGTGCCCTACGCCGCGTACATCGCGCCGGCGCTCATGGCGGTGTCGGCCATGAACGGCGCCGTCTTCGACTCGACCATGAACGTCTTCTTCAAGATGCACTACGGCAAGCTCTACGACGGCATGCTCTCGACGTCGCTCGGGCCGCTCGACGTCGCGCTCGGCGAGATCTTCATGGCGCTGTTCCGAGGGTTCCTCTACGCGTGCGGCTTCATGGCCGTGACGACGATCATGGGCCTCAACCTGTCGCCCACCGCGCTGCTCGCGATCCCCGCCGCCGTGCTGATCGCCTTCGCGTTCGCGAGCCTCGGCATGGCGATCACGAGCTACATGAAGACGTTCCAGCATCTCGACTACGTGTACTTCGTGATGATGCCGATGTTCCTGCTGTCGGCGACGTTCTTCCCCATCGAGGTCTACCCGCAGGGCATCCAGTGGGTCATCATGGCGATGCCGCTGTGGCACGGCGTCGACATGATGCGGCAGCTCACGCTCGGCGTCGTCGACTGGTCGCTGGCGATCCACGTCGGCTACCTCGCGGTGATGTCGGTGCTCGGCATCGTCTTCACGACGTCGCGGCTCAAGGCGCTCTTCCTGCGCTGACGCAACCCTCCGCATGCGCGATGGGGGTTCGCCTAGCGTGGCGAGCATGCCGAGCATCGTCGTCTTCGCCCCTGCCCCGCTGCTGTCGATCGCGATCGAGGAGCACGGCGACCAGCCCGACGTGCACATCCACGTCGGCGGCCAGGGCGTGTGGCAGGCGCGGATGCTGCGCGCGCTCGGCGCCGACGTCGCGCTCGTCGCCTCGTTCGCGGGCGAGCCGGGGCGCGTGGCCGAGCGGCTGCTCGGCGACGAGGGCATCGCGGTCGCCGACCTCGACCGCGAGGGCGTGAACCCGGTGCGCATCACCGACCGGCGGTCGGGGGAGCGCACCTCGATCGTCGAGACCGACGGCACGCCGCTCGATCGGCACGATCTCGACGCCCTGTACTCGATGGTGCTGCGCGAGGCGGCGCACGCCGACCTCGTCATCCTGTCCGGTCCGGTCGACGACGAGACGCTCGACGCCGACGTCTACCGCCGGCTCGCGAGCGACCTCGCGGCGCTCGATCGCCGCGTGCTCGTCGACCTGGCGGGCGATCGGCTCACGGCGGCCATCGACGGCGGCGCGACGGTCGTGAAGGTGAGCCACGAGGAGCTCGTCGCCGACGGTCTCGTCGCCGACGGCGACGACGAGGCGCAGCTCGTCGTCGCGATGGAGGGCCTGCGCGAGCGCGGCGTCGACGTGGTCGCGGTGTCGCGCGCCGACGTCGGCTCGCTCGTGCTGCACGAGGGCGGGCTGCTGCGCGTCACGGCGCCGCGGCTGCAGGTCGTCGACCACACGGGCGCCGGCGACTCGTACACGGCGGGGCTCGCGCTCGCGCTCGCCGACGGACGCAGCGTCGAGGAGGCCATCCGACTCGGCGCCGCGGCCGGCGCGATCAACGTGACGCGGCACGGGCTCGGCACGGGCGACGCCGAGGCGATCCGCGCCGTCGCGGAGCACGTCGAGGTGGAGGTCGTCGAGCGCTGAGCTACGGCGCGACGGGGAAGACGCCGCTCTCGCGCCACTCGCTCGCGAGCTCGTCGAGCTGCGTCGCCGTGCCGTCGTCGCCGCAGGTGTCCGTCTCGAGCACGAACGGCGCCCCCGCCACGGGCGTGATCTCCAGCACCGTCGTGCGTCCGCCGGCGCACGCCTCGCCCGTCGCGATCGGGTGCGTCGGGTTCAGGATCGCCTCGAGCCGATCGACCTCGTCGGCATCCTCGACGAGGTAGCGCGTGCCATCGAAGTCGGGCACGGCCTGCTGCTGCGAGACGACGACCGACGCGATCTCGAGCACGTACGCCTGCGAGCACTGCGCCAGCGGATGCACCGCGATCGCGCTGCACGGCGCGGGCGGCTCGACGACGTCGGGCGTCACGACGCAGCCGCCGAGCGCGAGCGCTGCAGCGGCGAGGGGAGCGACGACGAGGAGGCGGGTGCTGCGGGTCATGGCGGCGACGCTACGCCCCGCATCCGCATGCCACCCGCGTCTTCCGCGAACGACAGGAGGGGATGCGATCCGCATCCCCTCCGAGTCGTCGCTCCCGCCCCAACCCGGGGCGAGGCTCGTGCGTCAGGCCGACGTCGAGTTCACGTAGTCCTTGTCGCGCGTGTCCTTCGACAGCAGCAGCACGACGAGCGTGACCGCCGCGGCCGCCGACAGGTACAGGCCGACGAGCAGCGGCGAGCCGCCCGCGAGGCCCCAGAGGGCGACGGCGACGAACGACGCGGGCGCGGCGCCGATGACGCTCGACAGGTTGTACGCGAGCGCCGAGCCCGTGTAGCGCACGTTCGCGGGGAACAGCTCGGGCAGGAACGCCGCCATGGGGCCGAACGTGAGGCCCATGAGCGTGAAGCCGAGGATGAGCGCCAGCATGATGCCGACGAAGCCGCTGCCGAACAGCGGCACCCACAGCAGGCCGAACACGACGATCGCGGCCGACACGGCGGCGAGCATCCACTTGCGGCCGAAGCGCTCCGCGAGCGGGCCGGCGACGAGCGTGAAGACGCCGAAGAACACGACGCCGATGATGAGCAGCCACAGGAAGTCGATGCGCTGGAAGCCGAGACCCGGCACGAACGTGTCGGGGTTGAACGGCTGTCCGGCCGCCTCGGCGGCGGCGGCGCCCTGCTCGACGGTCGCGGCACGGGTGCCGTACGTGAGCGTGAACGTCGTCATGAGGTAGAAGAGCACGTAGGTGGCGAACATGATGAGCGTGCCCTGCAGCACCTGCACCCAGTTGTGCTTGAACACCGAGCCGAGCGGCACCTTCACGACCTCGTTGCGCTCGACGACCTTCGTGAACGCGGGCGTCTCGATGAGCTTGAGGCGCACGTACAGGCCGACGGCGACGAGGATCGCCGAGAGCAGGAACGGGATGCGCCAGCCGAACTCCGCGAACTGCTCGGGCGTGAGCGTGTAGGTGATGAGGATGAAGATCGTGTTGGCGAGGATGAAGCCGATGGGCGCGCCGAGCTGCGGGAACGTGCCGTAGATGGCGCGCTTGCCCGCGGGTGCGTTCTCGGTCGCCAGCAGCGCGGCGCCCGACCACTCGCCGCCGAGGCCGAGGCCCTGGCAGAAGCGCATGAGCGCGAGCAGCGCGGGGGCGGCGATCTCCCAGCCGGGCGTGAGCGCGGTCGGCAGGCAGCCGATGAGCACGGTCGCGATGCCCATCGTCAGCAGCGACGCGACGAGCGTGGTCTTGCGACCGATGCGGTCGCCGAAGTGCCCGAAGAGGATCGAGCCGATGGGGCGTGCGACGAACGCGACGCCGAACGTCGCGAGCGACGAGAGCAGCTGCGCCGTCTCGTTCTCGGCCGGGAAGAAGAGGGCCGGGAACACGAGCACGGCGGCGGTCGCGTAGATGTAGAAGTCGTAGAACTCGATCGACGTGCCGATGAGGCTCGCGAAGATGACCCGTCCGCGGGTGTTCGCGGGCTTGTCGGTCGTCGTGGTGCTGGATGCGTCAGCCATGAGGCTCCTTCAGAAGTGCTGGGAAGAGCCTAGTCACGCGGATGTGCGGTGCTGCGCACGCGCGGGGCGACCGCCGTCAGCCCTCCTCGAGCACCCACTCGGCGACGAGCAGCCCGAGCGCCTCGTCGCGGCCGGTCGCGCCGCACGAGTCGGCCTGCAGCCTCGTCGTCGACGCGTCGTCGAACGTCACCTCGACGGTCGTGCGCGTCGACCAGACGCACTCGACGTCCTCGGGGTCGGTCCGCGTCATGGCGAGCACGTCGGCGAGGGCCGCGATCGAGGTGGCGTCGGTGCGCTCGATGCCCTCCGAACCGTCGCCGAGCGGCCCAGGCGACTGCGTCGCGAGCACGGCGACGATCGCCGTCGCGTCGGCCGTGGGCGCCGGCGGGGACGCTGGGGGCCCCGCGACGCATGCCGCGAGCGGCGCGACGAGCGCGGCGATCGCGAGGGCGAGGGTGGCTCGGATGCGAGGCATGCGACGACGCTACGAGGCTGGTCGGGGAGCGCCCGAGGAGTCATCGGGGCACCGCATGCGCATCTCGTGCGAGTCCCGTGCGGATCGCGCGCAGCACCCCAACGGCGCACGCCGCGCAGGCGTCACGCGTCGAGTCCGCACGTGCGCGACGCCCGGGGTGCCTCCTGCACCCCCGGGCTCGCGCACGTGCGGACTCGACGCGAGCGACGGGGCCTCAGAGCGCGTGGATCGCCAGCGCGGCGCCGACGGCGGCCTCGGCCGCCTTCGCGCCCGTGTCCTCCTTCGAGTCGGGCAGGCCCGCGCGGTCGAGGCCCTGCTGCTCGTCGTCGATCGTGAGCACGCCGAAGCCGACGGGCTTGCCCGTGCGCAGCGCCACCTGGGTGAGCCCCTCCGTCGCCGCGTGCGCGATGTAGTCGAAGTGGGGCGTGCCGCCGCGCAGGATGACGCCGAGCGCCACGACGGCGTCGCTGTCGCGCTCGAGCACCGCCTGGGAGACGACCGGCAGCTCGAAGGCGCCGGCGACGGGGATCTCACGCACCGTCGCGCCCATCTCGGCGAGCGCTCGGCGCGCGCCGGCGAGCAGCCCGCCGGCGATCACGTCGTGCCACTGCCCGTAGACGATCGTGACCGTCAGGCCGCTCGCGTCGAGGCGGAGGTGCGGTGCTCCGGTGCCGGCCATGTCAGTCTCCCGTCGTGATGGGCGCGGCGACGATCTGCTCGGGCAGCACGTGCCCCATGCGGTCGCGCTTGGTCTCGAGGTAGCCCTCGTTGAAGTCGCCGACGCCGACGACCAGCGGCTCGCGCGCGGCGATGGCGATGCCGTGCCGCTCGAGCTGCGCTGCCTTCTCGGGGTTGTTCGACAGCAGACGGATGCTCGTGAGGCCGAGCTCGCGCAGGATGGCGGCGGCGGCGCCGTACTCGCGGGCGTCGGCGGGCAGGCCGAGCGCGAGGTTGGCGTCGAGGGTGTCGAGGCCGTCCTCCTGCAGGCGGTACGCCTTCAGCTTGTTGATGAGGCCGATGCCGCGACCCTCCTGGCCGCGCAGGTACACGACGACGCCCTCGCCGGCCTCGTGGATGCGCTGCAGTGCTGCGTCGAGCTGCGGACCGCACTCGCACTTCAGCGAGCCGAACGCCTCGCCGGTGAGGCACTCCGAGTGGATGCGCACGAGCGCGCCGTCGGCGACGGGATGGCCGGCGACGATCGCGACGTGGTCGGCGCCCGTCACGAGGTCGCGGTACGCGAACATGCGGAAGTCGCCGTGCACGGTCGGCACCGTCGTGCACACCTCGTAGCGCACGCGCGGCGCGAGTGCGGGGTCGACGGGTGCGATCGTGGCCACGGCGCCGGCGTCGAGGTGCGCGACGAGGTCCGCGATCGTCACGACGACGAGGTCGTGCTCGGCGCCGAACGCGATGAGCGAGGGCAGGCGTCGCATCTCGCCGGTGTCCTCGACGAGCTCGCCGATGACGCCGACGGGCTGCAGGCCCGCGAGCGCGAGGAGGTCGACGGTCGCCTCCGTGTGGCCGGGGCGCACGCGCACCCCGCCGTCGACGGCGCGCAGCGGCACGACGTGGCCGGGGCGGCGCAGGTCGCCGGGGCCGGAGGTCGGGTCGGCGAGCACGCGCAGCGTGTGCGCGCGGTCGTCGGCCGAGATGCCCGTCGTGGTGCGATCGGCGGCGTCGACCGTGACCGTGTACGCCGTCTGGCGCAGGTCCTCGTTCGCCTCGACCATGAGCGGCAGCTGCAGGCGATCGGCGACGGCACCCGTGATCGGAGCGCACAGGAAGCCCGAGGAGTGGCGCACGAGGAAGGCGATCTGGTCGGGGGTCGCGAGCTCGGCGGCGAGCACGAGGTCGCCCTCGTTCTCGCGGCCCTCGTCATCGACGACGATCACGGGGCGGCCGTCGCGCAGCGCGCGCACCGCCTGCTCGATGGTGCCGATCATGCCTGCGCTCCTGCCGTCGTGATGCGCCCCGCCTGCTCGAGGCGCAGCATCCGTGCCACGTGGCGCGCGACGACGTCGGTCTCGACGTTGACGCGATCGCCGGGCACGAGCGCCCCGAGGGTCGTGGCCTCGAGCGTCTCGGGGATGAGCGAGACCTCGAGCCACTGCGCGGTCTCGGCCTCGTCGCTCAGGCCCGAGACCGTCAGGCTCACGCCCTGCAGCGTGATGGATCCCTTGCGCGCCACGTAGGGCGCGAGGTCGTCGTCGAGCGCGAGGCGCACGCGGCGCCACGCGTCGCCGTCCTCGGTCTCGAGCACCGTCGCGGTGCCGTCGACGTGGCCCTGCACGATGTGGCCACCGAGGCGGTCGCCCACCTGCGCGGCCCGCTCGAGGTTGACGCGGCTGCCGACGGCGAGGTCGCCGAGCTGCGACATCCGCAGGCTCACCTCCATGACGTCGGCGGTGAAGGCGTCGGCGGTCTGCTCCACGACGGTGAGGCAGAGGCCGTTGACGGCGATGGAGGCGCCGTGGGTGGCGTCGGAGACCGCGAGCGGTCCGCGCACGGTGAGCCTGGCGGAGTCGCCGTCGCGGTCGAGCGCGACGACCTCGCCGATCTCCTCGATGAGCCCGGTGAACATGGGGTCAGCCCTCCTTCGCCGCGGTGGCGGCCGGTCGGATGGTGGCAGGTCGTACGGTGGCGCTGACGAGCAGGTCGCGGCCGAGCGGCTCGACCTGCACGTCGTCGAGCAGCAGCTGCTCGTCGATCGTGGCGACGCCGACGTCGGCCATCGCGGTGCGCGGCCCGCCCAGCAGCGTGGGCGCGACGTAGCAGTGGATGCGGTCGGCGAGCCCGGCGGCGACGACGGCCGAGGCGAGGGTGGGCCCGCCCTCGACGTAGACCGTCTGGATGCCGTGCTTCCGCCACAGCTCCTGCAGCCACTCGTTCGGCAGGCCGTGCACGTGCGCGTGCGGTCGCGGATGGTCGCGGAGGCGCGCGAAGGACGGCACGCTGCGATGGCCGACGACGACGGGCAGCGGCTGCGGCGTCGCGGGGTCGTCGGTGCCGTCGGGGAGGGGCACGCGCGCGGTGAGCTGCGGGTCGTCGGCGATGAGGGTGCCGGTGCCGACCGCGATGGCGTCGTGCAGCGACCGCTGCCGGTGCACGTGGGCGCGGGCCTCGTGGCCGGTGATCCACCGACTGGTGCCGTCGGCGGCTGCGGCGCGGCCGTCGAGCGACTGCGCCCACTTCACCGTGACGCGCGGCCGGCCGGTGGCCATCGCGAACCGCCAGTCGTCGATGAGCAGCTCGGCGTCGTCGTGGGGCGCGTGCACGACGTCGACGCCGGCGTCGCGCAGGCGCTGCGCTCCGCCCGACGATGCCTTGCCGGGGTCGACGACGGCGTAGACGACGCGGGCGACGCCGGCGGCGATGAGCGCCTCGGCGCACGGTCCTGTGCGGCCGGTGTGGTTGCACGGCTCGAGCGTCACGACCGCCGTCGCACCGCGGGCGGCGCCGGAGGAGAGCTGCGACAGCGCATCCACCTCGGCGTGCGGCGTCCCCGCCCCGCGGTGCCAGCCCTCGGCGAGCACGGCGCCGTCGGCGTCGAGGATGACGCAGCCGACCTGCGGGTTGCGGCCGCGCGGACCCTGCGGCGCGATCGCGACGGCCAGGTCGAGCGCAGCGCGCTCGGCACCGGTCGGGGCGGCTGCCGCCACCTGTCCTGTCGCCACGATTCCTCCGGCGTCGAGGCTGTGGGCGCGCGAAAGCATCCCACCTCGGAGTGTCACTTCCATCCGGACTCTCACCGTCGGTGCAGGAATTCCACCTGCTCGGCCTCCCGGGATGGGAGGTTCGCGGACTCTGACCGCCGGTTCAGACTTGCACTGACCCCGTGAGCACTCGACGTGTATCGAGAGCCTACAACTCGCGCTCGTCGGGGTGCATTCCCGTGCGTCTCGCGGCGTCTCCTCCAGCTGGTCGAGGAGCGCGCGAGCCCGAAGGGCGAGCACGCGTCACGAGACCTCGCGACCACCGCTCCCGCCCAGCCGTGCGCATGATCGCGTCGAGCGGGCACGTCGCGTGGTCTCGTGACGGCTGCAGCCTTCGGCTGCGGCCTCCTCGACCAGCTGGCGCGGGCTCGTCGTCGTTCGCGTGCCGGCGGCGAAGCCAGCCGCCGCAGTCGCGCCGGGTGGCATGCGAGGCCTCGCACGCCGCAGTGGCGCGATCTCGCAGCGCGACCGCGTCAGCGCAGCCCGATCGCCCGGTACGCGCGGTCGAGCGTCGCCTCGGCGACCTCCGACGCGCGAGCCGCGTTGCCGGCGAGGATGCGGTCGAGCTCGGCAGGGTCGGCGAGCAGCGCGAGCGCGCGCTCGCGGATGGGCGCGACCTCGGCGACGACCGCATCCGCGACCTCCGCCTTGAACGCGCCGTACTGCTGGCCATCGAAGCGCACCTCGAGGTCGGCGACCGGCGTGCCCGTGATCGACGAGAGGATCGTGAGCAGGTTCGTGACGCCGGGCTTCTGCTCCCGGTCGGCGCGCACGACGCCCTCCATGTCGGTCACCGCCGAGCGGATCTTCTTCGCGACCTTCGTCGGCTCGTCGAGCAGCGACAGCAGGCCCTTGTCGGTCGCAGCCGACTTCGACATCTTCGCCGTGGGCTCCTGCAGGTCGTAGATGCGCGCCGACTCCGACTGGATAACGGGCTCGGGCACGACGAACGTCTCGCCGAAGCGCGCGTTGAAGCGGGTCGCGAGGTCGCGGGTCAGCTCGACGTGCTGCTTCTGGTCGTCGCCGACCGGCACGACGTCGGCGTCGAACAGCAGGATGTCGGCGGCCATGAGGATCGGGTAGGTGAAGAGGCCGACCGACGCGGCGTCGGCACCCTGGCGAGCCGACTTGTCCTTGAACTGCGTCATGCGGCTCGCCTCGCCGAAGCCCGTGATCGTCGAGAGCACCCACGCGAGCTGCGCGTGCGCCGGCACCGCCGACTGCACGTAGAGGCACGAGCGCGACGGGTCGATGCCGGCGGCGATGTACTGCGCGGCCACGGTGCGCACCTGCTCGCGCAGCACCTTCGGGTCCTGCGGCACGGTGATGGCGTGCAGGTCGACGACCGAGAAGTACGCGTCGTACTCCTGCTGCATCCGCCTCCACTGGAAGATGGCGCCGATGAGGTTGCCGATGTGCAGCGAGCCCGACGAGGGCTGCATGCCGGAGTAGAGGCGGGGCTTGGTGGTCATGCTGGTTCCTTGGATGCTGGGCGCGAGCCGGAGCGGCTCAGAGCGCGTAGTCGACGACGACGGGGGCGTGGTCGGACCATCGCGTGTCCCATGCGCTCGCCTTCGCCACCTCGTAGTGGGTGACGGTGGCGGCGAGCGCCGGGGTCGCGAGCTGGTAGTCGATGCGCCACCCGGTGTCGGTGTCGAACGCGCGGCCGCGCTGCGACCACCACGTGTAGGGGCCGTCGACGTCGCCGGACTGCGCACGGCCGACGTCGACCCAGCCCTGGCCCTTGCCGCGCACGCCGTCGACGCCGGTCACGATCTTTCCCTCGGGGCCGAGGATGCGGTCGAGATGCGAGCGCTCCTCCGGCAGGAAGCCGGCGTTCCTGCGGTTGCCCTTCCAGTTGCGGATGTCGCGCTCGGTGTGGCCGACGTTGAGGTCGCCCATCACGACGGCGAGGTCGGTCGTCGCGCGCACCTGCGGGAGGCGCTTGAGCATGGAGCCCAGGAAGCGCATCTTGTCCTCCTGCTTCGGCGTGCCCGCCTCGCCGGAGTGCACGTACGCGGAGATCACGGTGAGGATGCGCTCGTCGGCCAGCTGGAAGTCGGCCTCGAGCCACCGGCCCTTCGTGTCGAACGTCTTCAGGCCGATGTCGGTGCGGTGGCCGATCGACGGCATGCGCGACGCGACGGCGACGCCTGCGCGGCCCTTGGCGGTCGCGGCGTCGTGGAGCACGTGCCAGCCCTCGAGGATGCGCAGCACGTCCTCGTCCTGCGCGCGCACCTCCTGCAGGCAGAGGATGTCGGGCTTCGCCTCGTCGAGCCACTCGAGCATGCCCTTGCCCGACGCTGCCCGGATGCCGTTGACGTTGACGGACACGATGCGCATGGGCTCGAGCCTACCGGTGCACCACCGACGCGAGGCCCCGCGTCAGCGCTTGCGCGCCTGCTTCGCGAGGCGCTTGTGCGTCTGCCGCATGAGCAGGCCCTGCTTGGGGTCGGGCTTCTCGCGCTCGGCGATCTCGGCCTTGAGCGCTGCACGCTCGGCCTTCGCCTTCGCGATGGCCTCGTCGCGGGCGATCTCGACGTCCTCGAGGCGCGCGTACGCCTTGCCCACCGGTCCCACCGCGATCCACGCGAGCGCGAGCAGCAGGATTTGGTTGACGAGGCCGAGCCAGACGAGGATGCCGATGATGGCGGCGAACGATGCGATGACGGGGTTCGCGCCGCCCGACAGCAGCAGCGAGGCGAACTGCTTCAGCACGAAGAACGCGACGGCGCATGCGACCGAGGCACCGAGCAGCTGCTTCGCGGGGAGGCGGAGCCGGCCTGCGAAGCGGTACAGCAGCGCGACGATCGAGGCGTCGAGCGCGAACTGCGCCAGGATGCCGACGCCCTGGCCCACCCAGCCGATGCCGAGGGCGTCGGCGACCGCGCTCGTGACGACGAGGATCGCGGCGGAGGCGAGCACGAGCACGCCGATGCCGATCGCGACGCCGAGGTCTCCGAGCTTCAGCAGGATCGGCAGGCCGCGCGCATCCGGCAGCCCGAACACGGCGCGGAAGCCCTCGCGACTCGTGCCGATCCATCCGATCGCGGTGAACAGGATGCCGACCGCGGCGATCGCCGAGCCCCAGCCCAGCACGCTCGACTCGAGCAGCGCGTCGACGTCGAGCACGCCCGTCGACCCGGGCTCGCCAGTGCTGAGCAGGCCCGGCACGCTGCCTGCGACGGCTTGGATGACGCGGTCGCGCAATGCCGAGTCGCCACCGAGCACGAGCGCGAAGATGGCGAAGCCGATGAAGAGCGCGGCGAACAGCGAGAGGAAGGCGCTCAGGGTCATGCCCTGCGCGAAGACCGGTCCCTTCGTCTGCCCGTAGTGGGTGAATGCACGCACGGGACGCGACTGCATGATGCGTTCCATGGCTGTCTGCGCCACCGTGCCACCCCCGGTCTCCTCGGTGTCTGGACAGCGTAGTCTGGCGGCATGGCAGAGCTGCGTGGAGTCGGTGTCGGTCGCGGGATCGCGGCGGGAGTGGTACTGCGGATGCCGGAGCCGCTGGCTCCGCCGTCGACGGAACCGCTCGCCGGCGACGCCGCCGAGGAGACGCAGCGCGTGCAGACGGCGCTCGCCGCGGTGGCCGCCGAGCTGTCGGAGCGCGGTCGCACCGCAGGCGGCGAGGCGCAGGAGGTGCTCGAGGCGGCATCGCTCATGGCGCAGGACCCGGCGCTCGCCGACGACATCGCCGGCCGCATCGGCCAGGGCACGAACGGCGAGCGCGCCGTGCACGACGCGTTCGACCAGTTCAAGACGATGCTCATCGCCCTCGGCGGCTACATGGCCGAGCGCGCGACCGACCTCGACGACGTCTCGCAGCGCGTCGTCGCCCGCCTGCGCGGCGTGCCCGCACCGGGCGTGCCCGAGTCCGACGTGCCCTTCATCCTGCTCGCGCGCGACCTCGCACCGGCCGACACGGCGACGCTCGACCTCGAGCGCACGCTGGCGCTCGTGACGCAGGACGGCGGTCCGACGAGCCACACCGCGATCCTCGCCCGGTCGAAGTCGATCACGGCCGTCGTGGGCGTCGAGGGGCTGCTCGCCGCCGTCGAGGACGGCACGCGCGTCATCGTCGACGCGAAGACCGGACTCGTCGCGCTCGACCCGACGGACGCCGAGGTCGAGGCCGCGACGGCCGAGGCCGAGACGCGTGCGGCGCGCGCCGACGCCCCCATCACCGACGGCGCGCTCGCCGACGGCACGAAGGTGCCGCTGCTCGCCAACGTCGGCCGCCCCGAGGACGCCGCGAAGGCGCTCGAGCTCGGCGCCGAGGGCGTGGGCCTCTTCCGCACCGAGTTCCTCTTCCTCGATGCGAAGGAGGCGCCGTCGGTCGCGTCGCAGACCGACTCCTACACGCGCATGCTGCAGGCCTTCGAGGGCAAGAAGGTCGTCGTGCGCGTGCTCGACGCCGGCGCCGACAAGCCCCTCGCCTTCCTCAACGACGCCGAGGAGGAGAACCCGGCGCTCGGCCTGCGCGGCATCCGTGCGCTGCGCGCGAGCGAGCAGATCCTGCGCGACCAGCTCGAGGCGCTCGCGGCGGCCGACGCGGCCACGAACGCCGACCTGTGGGTCATGGCGCCGATGATCGCGAACCAGGAGGAGACGGAGTACTTCGTCGCCCTGGGCCGCGAGCACGGCCTCAAGACGGTGGGCGCCATGGCCGAGGTGCCCTCGATCGCCGTGCTCGCCGATCAGGTGATGGAGGCGGCCGACTTCGTGTCGATCGGCACGAACGACCTCACGCAGTACACGTTCGCCGCCGACCGCATGCTCGGCACGGTCGCGTCGTTCCAGGACCCGTGGCACCCCGCGGTGCTGCGCCTCATCCAGATGCTCGGCGAGGCCGGTGCCGCCGCGGGCAAGCCCGTGGGCGTCTGCGGCGAGGCCGCGGCCGACCCGGCGCTCGCCGTCGTCCTCGTGGGCCTCGGCGTCACGACGCTCTCGATGAGCCCCGCCGCGTTCGCCGACGTGCGTGCCGAGCTGCTCGAGCACACCCTCGAGCAGGCGAAGGCGAAGGCCGCCGCCTCCCTCACGGCCACGACGGCGCAGGGCGCGCGCGACGCCGCAGCAGCCGCCTAGCGCCGGGCGCGGCGCACGGCGTCGCCGAACGCCTCGGCGCGGTCGCGCTCGTGCTCGATCGGCTCGACGACCTCCGTGCGGGCGACGTCGGCGATCGCGGCACGCAGCCGTCGACGTGCACGGGCGCGCCGCGCCGCGCCGATCGCGCCGCCGAGCGCGGCGCCGAGCAGCCCCGTGAGGATGCCGAGCAGCACGCCCGCGACGATGAGCAGCGTCGGCACGGGCCATCCCTGCTCGACGGGCACCTCGGGAGCCGGCAGGCTCCAGATCGGCAGGAGCGCTGCGGCGAGCAGCCAGCCGACGCCCACGAGCGCTGCGCCGAGCGCGACCCACTGCACGATCGCCAGCACCACCCACCACCACGAGCCGCGCGCGCCGAGGTCGGTGCGGGCGACGGCGCGGTCGAGCGCGTCGGGCACGACGGCGAGCGCCTCGTTCGCCGCCTGCCGCACCGCTGCCCGCCAGCCGTCGCCGAGCCCCTCGGATGCGGCGTCGCCGTAGGCGCGCACCGCGAGCGATGCCTGCGCGCGCTCCGCCGACGACTGCGGCGGCAGCGCCGTGCGGTGCACGTCGGCGTCGCGGCCCCTCGCTCGCGTCGTCGGCAGCAGGTGGAGGCGGCGCAGCGGGTCGGCGCGCAGGCGCAGCAGCCACGCCGTGAGGATCCAGCCCGTCGTCTGGCCGGCGCGCTTGCGGTAGGAGGCGCCGGCCGCGCGGGCGACGGCGTCGACGCGCGCCGCGGTCGCGAGGCCGTCCGTGAGCCGCGCCCGCACGGGTGCTGCCACCTCGGGCGCGATGTCCGGCGCCTCGAGCCTGCCAGCGGCCGCCGCGACGTCGGCGGCGAGCCTGGCCGACTGCGCCGCACGCTCGCGTGCGAATCGCGCGATCGTGGCGCGCACGGCATCCACGCCCTCGCCCGTCGCGGCGCTGGCGTGCAGCACGCGCACGTCGGTGAGGCCGTCGGCGGCGAGCAGGCCGCGCAGCGAGGCGACGACGTCGGGCACGGCGTCCGCGGGCAGCAGGTCGACCTGGTTGAGCACGGCCGCCGTCACGGCCCCGTGGGTCGCCAGCGGCGCGACGAACGAGCGGTGGAGCACGGCGTCGGCGTACTTCTGCGGGTCGACGACCCACACGAGCACGTCGACCTGGCCCGCGAGCCGCTCGGCGATCGCACGGTGCTGCGGCTCGACCGAGTCGAAGTCGGGCAGGTCGAGCAGGATGAGCGACAGCGTCTCGTCGCCCGCGAACGCCGTCTCGACGTGGCGGCGGTCGGCGACCTGCAGCCAGTCGAGCAGCGCATCCGACCCCCGAGCGCCCCACACGGCGGCGAGCGGCTCGGAGGTCGTGGGCCTGCGCACGTGCGCCGTGGCGAGCTGCTCGCCGACGACGGCGTTGAGCAGCGACGACTTGCCGGAGCCCGTCGCACCGAAGAAGCCGACGACGGTGTGCTCGCTCGACAGCGCACGGCGCGACGCCGAGCGCTCGAGCACGACGCGGATCGCCGCGACGTCGGCGTCGTCGATGCGGCCCTCCCCGAGCTCGGCGGCGTCCTCGAGCGCCTCGAGCGCCGCGTCGAGCGTCATGCGCGTCCCTCGGCGGCGTCCGTCGCGACGGCCGCCATCGATCGCTCGAGCTCGTGCGAGGCATCCTCGAGCTCGGCCGGCGAGGTGCCCTCGCGCACGGGATCGAGCAGCGGCGCGTAGCGCGCGGCCTCCTCGTCGAGCAGGGCGCGCACGCGCTCGTCGAGGTCGTCGCGCGCATCCTTCGCCATGCGCCGCACGGCGTCCTCGCCGAAGATCGTCTCGAGCAGCTTCTGGCCCACGATCGCGGAGCCGCCGGCGATCGCGAGCTCGCCGCCCGTGAGGCCGCCCGTCGAGGCGAACACGATGACCATGAGCGTCACGGTGACGGCGTTGAGGCCCAGCGAGAGGATGCGCGCCTTCACGCGCTTGTCGCCCGCCTGGTCGGAGATGCGCTGCACGAGCGCCGACTGCCAGTCGCGCACGAGCCGCGAGGTGCGTGCTGGGACGTCGTCGCCCTCGCGCGACAGGTCGACGTCGGCGGTGAGCCATCGGCCGGCCTGGGTCGCCCGCACGCGCTGCCAGGCGTCGCCGGCGGCGCCGCCGGCCTCGTCGACGACCACGGCGTGCAGCCCGTGCTCGATGGCCGTCTCCACCTGCACCGCAGGGGTCGGGCGACCCTGGAGGAAGGCGCCGACGCGGTCGCGCGTGCGCGAGAACCAGCCCTCGATGGTGCGGAACACGTCGGAGGTGCCCACGAAGTCCTGCCAGCGCGCGAGCACCTCGCCGCGCAGCAGCGTCCCGTCGCTCGTGGCGGCGTGGATGCGGTCGGCGGCGTCGTCGTAGCGGGATCGCACGATGCCGGCGATGTCGTCGGCCGCGGCGAGCTGCAGCGCGCGTGCCGCCGCGACCTCGCGCGCCGACGCCCCGAGGCGGGTCACGGCCCCGCCGAGCGTGCGGCCCGCGATGCGGGCGCGCTCGGCGCGGTCGCCCGCGATGCCCGTGAGCCACGCGCGGATGCCCGCCACCGCGTCCGCAGGCAGCATGCCGAGGGCGTCGAGCGGCGACTCGACGACCGTGAAGATCGGGGCTGCGCCGAGGCCGCGCTCGCCGAGCATGCGGCGCAGGTCGGTCTCCACCTCGGCCACCGCGGCGGTCGGGACGCGGTTCAGCACGACGCCAACCGTCACGTCGCGGCCCGCGGCATCCTCGAGCGCCGCCCAGGGCACGGCGTCGGCGTAGCGGTTCGCCGTCGTCACGAAGAGCCACAGGTCGGCCGCCGCGAGCAGCTGGCCGGCGAGGGCACGGTTCTCGTCGGCGACGGAGTCGAGGTCGGGCGCGTCGACGATCGCGAGGTCGGCGGGCACGCGCTCGTCGCCCACGAGCACGACGGAGCCGATCCTCGTGGCATCCGGCTCCTCGCCTGCGGCGCTCGCCGGCAGTGGCGTCGCTTGGACCTCGCCCGTGATGCGCGCGAGGTCGGGCAGGATGCGCGTCGACGCGAACCAGCCGCGATCGCTCGGCGAATGCAGCAGGATCGGCTGCCTGGTCGTGGGACGGATGACGCCGGTACGTGTCACGGGCATGCCGACGAGCGCGTTGACGAGGGTGGACTTGCCGGCGCCCGTCGAGCCGCCCACGACCGCGAGCAGCGGTGCGTCGAGGTTCGCCAGGCGCGGCTCCACGTAGTCGTCGACCTGCTTGAGCGCTCGCGAGCGGAGGTCCCGCGCCGCGTCGACGCCCTCGACCGCGAGCGGCAGGCGCGTGCCGTCGAGCGCGCGCCGCAGGGTGGCGAGGCGCTCGAGCGCGGCGATGGTGGCGTCGGTCACGGCACCAGCATGCCGCAGCGGCCTGCGAGCGCGATCAGGCGATGGCGCCGTGGGCGCGACGCGAGCGGAGCCGTGCCGCGATCGTCGCCGCGGCGACCACGATCGCGACGATGATGGCCACCACGGCGACGGCGGTGCTCTCGGGCTCCGACGTTGCGCGGCCGACCGCGAGCCAGGCGACGCCCCAGACGATCGCGAGCATCGGGCCGATGCGACCCTTGCCGTACACGGCCAGCGCGATGCCGACCGCTGCGACGACGACGAGCATGATCGACGCGGGCAGCTCGAAGGCGCTCGGCTGCAGCCCCATGTCCGCGAGCCACGCGGCGACGTTCGCGACCGTCGCGACGCACACCCAGCCGAGGTAGAGGCCGAAGGTGCCGTCGACGACGACGCGCTCGATGATCGTGGAGGGTCGCGTGCGCACGAGCACGACGAAGATGACGATGAGCGAGAGCAGCAGCGCGACGATGATGACGACCGTGAGCGGCACGAGGCCGGAGGTGCTCGCGAGGATCCACGCGGCGTTGAGCACGAGCGAGGCCAGGGCGAGCCACCCCATGCTGCGCTGACGCGGCTCGTCGTGGTGGCGCGGCAGCACCTGCCAGATCGCGTACGCCGCGAGCCCGAGGTAGATGACCGACCAGATGGAGAACGCTGGGCCTGCCGGCGCGAGCGGCGTCGCGGTCGCTGCGAACGCGCCGTCGCCGCCCGCCTGCACCTCGGTGCCCCCGAAGGCGCCGGAGCCCAGCGCGGCAGCGGCGATGGTCACGGGCAGGGCGACGAGCACGACGATCGCGCGGATGCGGTCGACGGTCGTCGCGGTGCTGGCGTTGCTCATGCGTTCGACGCTAGCGATGGCGCCGGACGGCCGCTCGCGCTTGACAGTCCGCTCGCGCCGGTGATAGTCAGCCGGCTGATGAGTTCCCGGCGCGCGACGTCGCTACAGGATCTGGCCGATCGGCTCGCGCTTCTCCGCCTGGAAGCGGTCCTCCGTGCGGCCGTGCGCCCAGTAGCCCGACAGCGACAGGTCCTCGCGCGCGATGCCCTGGTGCCGCACGACGTCGCGGATGGCCTTCATCGCCTCGCGCTCGCCGTGCGCGAAGACGTGCGTGCGGCCGTCGACGAACGCGTGGCCCGCGACGGCGTCGGCGAGCACGCGGGAGGTGCCGGCCGTCACGGCCTCGCCGCGGTGCAGCCACACCACGTCGACGCCGGCCGGCCTCGGCAGCGGCAGCTCGTCGGCGGCGCCGTGCACCTCGACGTACGCGGTGCCCACGGCGGCGGGCGCGTGCTCGGCCATCCATGCGAGCGCGGCGCCGATGGCCGGGATGGCCGACTCGTCGCCGGCGAGCAGGTGCGCGTCGGCCGAGGCGTCGGGCGCGTAGCCGCCGCCCGGGCCCGAGAAGACGATGCGGTCGCCGGGCCGCGCCGAGGCGGCCCATGGGCCGGCGAGGCCCTCGTCGCCGTGCACCACGAAGTCGATCGCGACGCGGTCGGCCTCGACGACCGGCACCGAGTAGGTGCGCGACACCGGCAGCTGCTCGGGCGGGAGCGTCTGGCGCAGCTCCTCGACGTCCCACGGGGCGGCGAGGTCGTGCCCGGGCCGCGTGAACCAGATCTTCACGTAGCGGTCGGTCGCATCCGAGCCCTTGAACGCGGCCATGCCCTCGCCGCTCGCCCAGATGCGCACGAGGTGCGGGGCGCGCTGCTCGACCGCGACCACCTCCAGCACGTTCGTCGGACGGCTGCGGCGCGCGGGCGTGGACATGAAGCTCCTCGGGTTAGGCGAACCTCACCAACCTATCCGGCTCGCGTCTCGCGGGCGGTCCCCGGGGAACGCGAGACGGCCCGGAGCCGTGGGCTCCGGGCCGTCTCGAACGGTGCGTCAGCGCGTCAGGACACGCGGCCCGACGTCATCGCCGCCTTGACCTCGGCGATCGCCTTCGTCACCTCGATGCCACGGGGGCACGCGTCGGTGCAGTTGAAGGTCGTGCGGCAGCGCCACACGCCCTCCTTGTCGTTGAGGATGTCGAGGCGCACCTGCGATGCCTCGTCGCGGCTGTCGAAGATGAAGCGGTGCGCGTTGACGATCGCCGCCGGGCCGAAGTACTGGCCGTCGGTCCAGAACACGGGGCACGACGTGGTGCACGCCGCGCACAGGATGCACTTCGTGGTGTCGTCGAAGCGCTCGCGCTGCGCGATCGTCTGGTGACGCTCCTTCTCGGGCTTGCCGGTGGCCTGCAGGAAGGGCTGGATCTCGCGGAAGGAGTCGAAGAACGGCTCCATGTCGACGATGAGGTCCTTCTCGAGCGGCAGGCCCTTGATCGCCTCGACGTAGATGGGCTTCGAGATGTCGAAGTCCTTGATGAGCGCCTTGCACGCGAGACGGTTGCGGCCGTTGATGCGCATGGCGTCGGAGCCGCACACGCCGTGGGCGCACGAGCGGCGGAACGCGAGGGTCGAGTCCTGCTCCCACTTGATGCGGTGCAGCGCGTCGAGGATGCGCTCGGTCGGGTACATCTCGACGTCGTAGTCGACCCACTTGGGCTCGTCGTCGACCTCGGGGTCGTACCGACGCACGTTCACGGTCACCGTGAACGACTTCGGCTCCTCGATCTCCTCCGCGGCCTCGGCCGGGGGAGCGGGGTCGGCGACGGGCTCGCCGCCCGTGGTCTCGGGTCCCGCTGCGACCTCGCCGCCGATGGCGGTGCCGGGCTCGGAGGCGGAGACCGCCTGGCCGTCCGTCGTCGTCGCGTCGCCTGCCTCGGCAGCCTGCGCTTGGGGGTCACCGGCCTCGACCCGCGCCTCGCGCGGGGTGCCGGGCTCGTTCTTCTCGCTCTCGTGCGTCGCCATCGCTAGTACTTCCGCTCGGTGGGCTCGTAGATCGTCTTGCGCACCGGCTTCCAGTCGAGTCGGATGTGGTCGGTCGACTCGGCCGAGTGGGCGTCGCCCGACAGGTACGCCATGGTGTGCTGCATGTAGTTCTCGTCGTCGCGCTTCGGGTAGTCGTCGCGCATGTGGCCACCGCGCGACTCCTTGCGGTTGAGCGCGCAGACGACGAGCACCTCGGCGAGGTCGAGCAGGAAGCCCAGCTCGACGGCCTCGAGGAGGTCGGTGTTGAACCGCTTGCCCTTGTCGCGCACCGCGACGCCGAGGTAGCGCGTGCGCAGGTCGCGCACCGCGGCGGCGGCCTCGTTCAGCGTGTCCTCGGTACGGAAGACCTGCGCGTTGCGGTCCATCGTCTCCTGGAGCTCCTTGCGGATCTCCGCGACCGACTCGGTGCCCGTCGAGGCGCGCAGCTGCGTGAGCCAGCCCACGACGTTGTCGGCGGCGTCCGTGGGCAGCGGCACGAAGTCCGCCGTCTTCGCGTACGTCACCGCGTTGTTGCCGGCGCGCTTGCCGAAGACGTTGATGTCGAGCAGCGAGTTCGTGCCGAGGCGGTTCGAGCCGTGCACCGAGACGCACGCGCACTCGCCGGCGGCGTAGAGGCCGGGCACGACGGTGTCGTTGTCGCTCAGCACCTCGGCGTCGTTGTTCGTGGGGATGCCGCCCATGGCGTAGTGCGCCGTCGGGTACACGGGCACGCGCTCGACGACGGGGTCGACGCCCAGGTACGTGCGGGCGAACTCGGTGATGTCGGGCAGCTTCGTCTCGAGCACCTCGGCGCCCAGGTGGGTGCAGTCGAGGTAGACGTAGTCCTTGTGCGGTCCGGCACCGCGACCGTCGAGCACCTCCTGCACCATCGAGCGCGCGACGATGTCGCGGGGTGCGAGGTCCTTGATCGTGGGGGCGTAGCGCTCCATGAAGCGCTCGCCCGACGCGTTGCGCAGGATCGCGCCCTCGCCGCGGGCACCCTCGGTGAGGAGGATGCCGAGGCCCGCGAGCCCCGTGGGGTGGAACTGGTAGAACTCCATGTCCTCCAGCGGCAGGCCCTTGCGCCAGATGATGCCGACGCCGTCGCCCGTGAGGGTGTGCGCGTTCGACGTCGTCTTGAAGATCTTGCCGAAGCCGCCGGTGGCGAAGACGACCGACTTGCCCTGGAACACGTGGATCTCGCCGGTCGCGAGCTCGTAGGCCACGACGCCCGCGACGCGCTTGACGCCGTCGACCTCGGTCATCACGAGGTCGAGCGCGTAGAACTCGTTGAAGAAGTTCACGCCGTGCTTGACGCAGTTCTGGTACAGCGTCTGCAGGATCATGTGGCCGGTGCGGTCGGCGGCGTAGCACGCGCGGCGCACGGGAGCCTTGCCGTGGTCGCGCGTGTGGCCGCCGAAGCGGCGCTGGTCGATCTTGCCGTCCTCGGTGCGGTTGAACGGCAGACCCATGTTCTCGAGGTCGAGCACGGCGTCGATGGCCTCGCGCGTGAGGATCTCGGCGGCATCCTGGTCGACGAGGTAGTCGCCGCCCTTGACGGTGTCGTACGTGTGCCACTCGGCGTTGTCGTCCTCGACGTTGGCGAGGGCTGCGGCCATGCCGCCCTGCGCGGCGCCCGTGTGGGAGCGCGTCGGGTACAGCTTCGTGATCACGGCGGTCGAGGCGTGCGGTGCCGCCTCGATGGCTGCGCGCATGCCTGCGCCGCCTGCGCCGACGATCACGACGTCGAACTGGTGGTAGTGGATGCCGTCGGACACGGTCGACTCGGTCATGCTGGTGTGAGGCTCCTGGATCAGGAAATCGGGCAGAACGACGGCAGCAGGTCTGCGCTCGCGCCTGCGGGGCAGGGGTCGAACGTGAACGTGATGAGCGTGCCGAGCGCGATGAGGATGAAGGCGCTCGCGGCGATGGCGCCGAGCGCGATGCGGCGGAGCGGCTCGCGGTGCACGTAGTCGTTGACGATCGTGCGCATGCCGTTCGAGCCGTGGAGGATCGCGAGCCACAGCATCGCGACGTCCCACCACTGCCACAGCGGGTTGGCGAACTTGCCGCCGATGAACCCGAAGTCGATGGCCTGGATGCCACCGGGCGTGAACAGCAGGTTGTACGCGAGGTGGCCGAAGATCAGCACGACGAGCACGACGCCCGAGGCGCGCATGAAGATCCAGCCGGCCTTCTCGAGGTTGGGGCCGCGACGGCCCTTCGAGCGGGCGGGGTAGGCGTAGGGGGTGCGGGGGCTCTCGACGGTGGCGGTCATCAGTGCTCCCCGAAGACGTTCGCGAGGTGCGTGGGCGTGAAGCCGGCCATGAGCACGATCACGAGGCCGATCACGACCCAGAACAGGATGCGCTGGATGCGCGTCGCAGCCGGGAAGGCGTCGACGGCGATGATGCGCAGGCCGTTCATCGCGTGGAACACGACGGCGCCCACGAGTGCGACCTCGCCGAGCCCCATGATCGGGTTCTTGTACGTCGCGATGACGGCGTTGTAGGCCTCCGGGCTCACGCGGATGAGCGACGTGTCGAGCACGTGCACCAGGAGGAAGAAGTAGATGCCGATGCCCGAGATTCGGTGCAGGACCCACGACCACATGCCTTCGTTGCCACGGTAGAGCGTGCCAGCGATGCGAAGACGCGACGGCTTGGGATCGGCGAGGGTCGGGGTGCGGGAGCTTGCCACGCGTTCCCTCCTCACGAGATTCGTATCGAGCGGATGCCGTCACCGATCCTATGCCCGTCGTGCACGGCGACCTGACCACCCGTTCGGCAAGAACCGCGGTTCTTCGCCCGTCCGGCGCGTCGCGCGCCACGCCGGTCGACATTTCCGCACCGAGTGCAGAAACGCTATCGTCACGGCATGCGAGTGATGAGGCTCGGCCGCGAGGTCGACTACCAGGAGGCGTGGGCGCTGCAACGGCGCCTGCACGACGAGGTCGCCGCAGGCGGCGAGGATGCGCTGCTGCTGCTCGAGCACGCGTCGGTCTACACGGCCGGCACGAGCACGCAGGACTCCGACCTGCCCACCGACGGCTCGCCCGTCGTGCACGTCGACCGCGGCGGCCGCATCACGTGGCACGGGCCCGGCCAGCTCGTCGCCTACCCGATCGTCGCGATCGGCGAGCTCGGCGTCGTCGACTGGGTGCGCAGGCTCGAGCAGGCCATCCTCGACACGCTGCAGCCGCTCGGCCTCGAGGTCGAGCGCGTGCGCGGGCGGGCGGGCGTATGGCTGCGCGGCGAGGGCTCGCCCATCCTCGGCGGCCACCGCTCGAGGGATCGCAAGATCGCCCAGGTCGGCGTGCGCGTCGCCGGCGGCGTCTCGACGCACGGCATCGCCATCAACGTCGCGCCCGACCTCGCCGAGTTCTCGCGCATCGTGCCGTGCGGCATCACGGATGCGGGCGTGACCTCGATCGCCGTCGAGCGGGGATCCGCGCCATCGGTCGAGGAGATCGGGGATGCGTTCGCCGCGGCGCTGCTCGCCCTCGGCGTGGCGGCGGTGGCGGGGGCCGTGCCCGCGCCCGCATCCGCGCTGTCGTCCGCACCGGTGCCGGTGCCTGCTCCCGCATCCATGGAGGTCGCCGCATGAGCTGCGCGGGACCCGCGGGTGCGGTGCAGGAGACGACGCCCGCCCAGGCGCCGGCGGGGCGCAGGCTGCTGCGCCTCGAGGTGCGCAACGCCGAGACGCCCATCGAGAAGAAGCCGCCGTGGATCAAGACCCGTGCCCGCATGGGGCCCGAGTACACGGCGCTCACGGAGCTCGTCGAGGAGCAGGAGCTGCACACCGTCTGCCAGTCGGCCGGCTGCCCCAACATCTACGAGTGCTGGGAGGACCGCGAGGCGACGTTCCTCATCGGCGGCGACCAGTGCACGCGCCGCTGCGACTTCTGCCAGATCGACACCGGCAAGCCCGCGCTGCTCGACCGCCTCGAGCCCGGCCGCGTCGCCGCATCCGTGCGGCAGATGGGGCTGCGCTACGCGACCGTGACGGGCGTGTGCCGCGACGACCTCGAGGACGAGGGCATCTGGCTGTACGCCGAGACCGTGCGGCAGATCCACGCCGTGAACCCCGGCGTGGGCGTCGAGATGCTCGCACCCGACTTCACCGGTCACCGGCACCTGCTCGACGAGCTGTTCTCGACCCGGCCGGAGGTCTTCGCGCACAACGTCGAGACCGTGCCGCGCATCTTCCGCCGCATCCGCCCCGGCTTCCGCTTCGAGCGTTCGCTCGACGTGCTGCGCTGGAGCCGCGAGGCGGGGCTCGTGACGAAGTCGAACCTCATCCTCGGCATGGGCGAGACGGACGGGGAGGTGCTCGAGACGCTGCAGCAGCTGCACGACGCCGGCTGCGACCTCATCACGATCACGCAGTACCTGCGGCCGTCGCCGCGCCACCACCCCGTCGACCGCTGGGTCGAGCCTGCGGCGTTCGCCGACCTCGCCGAGGCGGCGACCGAGATCGGCTTCGCCGGCGTCATGTCCGGCCCGCTCGTGCGCTCGTCGTACCGGGCCGGCACCCTCTACCGGCAGGCCCTCGCCGCCCGCGGCACGGGCCAGACGGCGTCGATCCTCGCCGGCATGGGTGCGGGCGCATCGGCACCCGTCTCGGCACCGGGCATCACGAACGGCGGTCGCGCCGCTTGATGCGGCCGCCCCGTGCTCGGGGTCTCGCAGGTGCGCGTGCCGGGTGCACGGCGAGGGCGGCTGCACCGTCGGCTCGCTGCGCTCGCCTCGGACGCGGCCGCCCCGGTGCTCGGCGTCTCGCTCGTGCGCGTGCCGGGTGCACGGCGGGGGCGGCTGCACCGTCGGCTCGCTGCGCTCGCCTCGGATGCGGCCGCCCCGGTGCTCGGCGTCTCGCTCGTGCGCGTGCCGGGTGCGCGGCGGGGGCGGCTGCACCGTCGGCTCGCTGCGCTCGCCTCGGACGCGGCCGCCCCGCGCTCGAGGGGGACGGGTCAGGCGATCGCTGGGGCGCGGATGGGCTCGACGCCCGTGAGCGCGTGGCGCTGCGCCGCGGCGTAGTGATCGAGCAGCTCGTCGCACACGCGCGGCCACGTGCGCTGCAGCACGCGACGGCGACCCGCCTCGCCCATGCGCGCGCGCATCGCGGGCGACTCGGCGAGCGTGCGCACGGCATCCCGCAGCGCGCGCTGCGAGTCCGGCTCGAACAGGAACCCGGTGATGCCGTGGTCGACGAGATCGATCGGGCCGCCCGCACGAGGTGCGATCACCGGCAGGCCGGCGGCGGCCGCCTCCTGCAGCGTCTGGCCGAAGGTCTCCTCGGCGCCCGTGTGCACGAAGACGTCGAGCGCCGCGTACGCCGCGGCGAGCGCCGCGCCCGTGCGCTGCCCGAGGAACACGGCACCGAGCGGCGCCAGCGCCCGCTTCGCGGCGGCCATGCCCGGACCGTCGCCCACGACCACGACCTGGATGCCCTTCGTGCCCTGCAGCGCTCGCAGCCGCTCGAGGCCCTTCTCGGGCGCGACGCGACCGACGTAGCCGACGATCGTCTCGCCCTTCGGCGCCAGCCGCGCGCGCAGCGCCTGCGCCGCGGGGCCGACGCGGTGGTCGGGGTGGAAGGCGTCGAGGTCGACGCCGCGCGCCCAGTGCGCGACGCGATCGATGCCCGCCGCATCCAGGTCGGCGATCGACGCCGACGAGGGCGCGAGCGTCAGATCCGCCTGGTTGTGGATGCGCCGCAGCACCTTCCACGCGACGGGCGCGCCCGCCGACAGGCGGTTGCGGCGCGCGAAGCCCGCGATGTCGGTCTGGTAGATCGCGACGGACGGCACGCCCATGCGTCGCGCCTCGGCGATCGCCTGGCCGCCGAGCAGGAACGGGGATGCGGCGTGCACGACGTCGGGACGGAAGCGCTGCAGCAGCCCGTGCACCTGCGGGCTCGGCATGCCGACGGGGAACTCGCGGTACGCGATCGACGGCACCTCGAACACGGGTGCACCGTGCAGCTGCGTCGGTGCGCCGCAGCGCGGGGCGATGACCATCGCCTGTCGTCCGGTGGCCTGCAGGTGCTCGAGGACGCGAGTCACGGACGACGTGACTCCGTTGACCGTCGGCAGGAAGCTCTCGGTGACGATGGCGACGCGTTCGATCTCCACGCTGCCGACGGTAGGTACGCAGGGTGGCGGCGGGGCGGTGGATGGCATGAATGGCGTGTGAACGCTCCGCGTCGGTCAGGGGGCGCATCGCGCGGGCCGATAGCGTGACGGACCATGACGATCGACGGGTTCTACGGCATCATCCCCGCCGGCGGGGTCGGCTCGAGGCTGTGGCCGCTCTCGCGGGCCGACGCGCCGAAGTTCCTCCACGACCTCACCGGGTCGGGCCGCACGCTGCTGCAGTCGACGTTCCAGCGCCTCGCGCCGCTCGCGGGCGAGCAGCGCATCATGGTCGTCACCGGCCGCGCGCACCGTTCGGCGGTCGAGACGCAGCTGCCCGCCCTCTCCGACGCGAACATCGTGCTGGAGGCCGAGCCGCGCGAGTCGACCGTCGCCGTGCTGCTCGCCGCCGCCATCCTCGAGCGGCGCGAGCCGGGCGTCATCGTGGGCTCCTTCGCCGCCGACCACGTCATCGGCGACGAACGCGGCTTCCGCCGTGCGGTCACCGACGCGGTCGCCGCGGCCCGCACCGGCAAGATCGCGACGATCGGCATCACCCCCACGGAGCCCGCGATCGGCTTCGGCTACATCCAGGCGGGCGAGCCGTCGGGCATCGAGGGTGCGCCGCGCGTCACCGACGTCGTGCGCTTCGTCGAGAAGCCGAGCGCCGCGGATGCGCGCACCTACGTGGACTCGGGCGACTTCCTCTGGAACGCGGGCATGTTCATCGCCCGCGCCGACGTGCTGCTCGCCGAGCTCGCCAGGACCGAGCCCGAGCTGCGCGCCCACATCGACGAGCTCGCCGCCGCGTGGGACGACCAGGCCACGCGCGGCCCCGCGGTCGACCGGCTGTGGCCGCAGCTGAAGAAGATCGCCATCGACTACGCCGTCGCCGAGCCGGCCGCGGAGCGCGGCGGCATGGTCGTGGTCCCCGGCGACTTCGACTGGGACGACGTGGGCGACTTCTCGGCCGTCGCGAAGCTGCACAACGGCGCGCTCGGTGCCGACCGCCTCGCGATCCTCTCGGGCAAGGCGACCGTGCTGGCCGACGGCGCATCCGGCATCGTCGTCTCGACGACCGACCGCGTGATCTCGATGGTCGGCGTGCGCGACATCGTCGTGGTCGACACGGGGGACGCGCTGCTCGTGACGACGACCGAGCACGCGCAGCGCGTGAAGCAGGTCGTCGACGCCATCCGCCGCTCGGGCAACGCGACGGTGCTGTAGCGCGGGCCGGTCGATGCCGCGCGGGCGTCCCCCGAGCCGCTCCACGGCGCTGCGCGCATGCGGAGGATGCGCGGTGTGCGCGGGCTAGGGTGACAGCACCCGCACCGCCGCACCCTGGAGCACCGATGTCCCGCACCGCCCTCCGTCTCGCCGCGCCCGTCGCCCTCGTCGCGCTCGCGCTCACCGCCTGCCAGGCAGCGCCCGAGCAGGGCGGCGACGGCGACGCCGCCGCATCCGACGTCTGCGCGCAGATGGTGACGAACTCCGGCGGCCTCGAGGACCGCTCGTTCAACCAGGCCTCGTGGGCCGGCATGGAGCAGGCCGAGGACGAGCTCGGCGTCGACGTCAACGTGCTCGTCTCGACGAGCGAGTCCGACCTGGCCCCCAACGTCGAGGCGGCCGTCGGCACCGGCTGCGACTTCGTGCTCACCGTCGGCTACGAGCTCGCGGCCGCGACGGGCGAGGAGGCCGAGGCCAACCCCGACGTGCAGTTCGCGATCGTCGACGAGGTCGTCGAGGCGCCCAACGTGCGTCCCATCGTGTTCGACACCGCGCAGGCCTCGTACCTCGCCGGCTATCTCGCCGCAGGCGTGAGCGAGTCGCGCGTCGTCGCGACGTTCGGCGGCGGCAACCAGCCGCCCGTCACGCTGTTCATGGACGGCTACGTGCAGGGCGTCGAGGCGTACGACGCAGCCCACGGCACCACCACCCAGGTGCTCGGCTGGGATGTCGAGGCGCAGGACGGCATCTTCACCGGCGACTTCGAGAACGTGCAGCTCGGTCAGGCGACGGCGCAGTCGCTCATCGCGCAGGGTGCCGACGTCATCCTCCCCGTCGCGGGTCAGGTCGGCGAGGGCGCGTTCCTCGCATCGATCGACGCCGGCTCGTCGGCGCTCGTGATCTGGGTCGACTCCGACGGCTACGAGACGCTGCCCGAGGAGTACCACCCGCTGCTGCTCACGACCGTCGAGAAGAACACGCAGGCGTTCGTCGTGCAGGCGATCGGCGACCTCGTCGACTCCGGCGAGGTCACCGACGAGCCGCTCGTCGGCACGCTCGAGAACGAGGGCGTCGGCCTCGCCGACTACCACGACCTCGCCGACCGCGTGAGCCCCGAGCTGCAGGCCGAGCTCGACGCGCTGCGCGAGCAGATCGTCTCGGGCGAGGTCACGGTCGAGAGCCCCAGCGCCCCGTAGCGCCCCTGCGCGTCGCGCGCAGGATGAAGGCCCCGGATGCCGATGTGGGAGGCGCCCGGGGCCTTCGTGCCTCCCCGTGTCGCAGGCCGGGGAGGCGACCCGCCTGCGCCGGGATCGGCGCGGGCGGGAGTCTTCGTCAGGCGTGCACGCGCGCCTTCGCGACGCCGCCCGTGAGCCGCTCGACGTACGCGCGGTGGTCGGCGACCTCGCGCTCGACGCGTGCGGCATCCCAGCCGAGCATCGGTGCGACGAACGCGGCGACGTCGCGATCGACGTCGGTGCCGAGCGCGGGCTCGAGGCCCACCATCGTGCGGCGGTGCAGCAGGTCGACGAGCGTGGACGCCCCCTCGGCGCGGATGGCGTGGGCGAGCTCGGCGCCGACGACGGCACCGCGGCCCTCGCCGAACGTCGTCTGCAGCGCGGGCTCGGCCTCGTGCAGGGCCGCGATGGCCTTGGCTGCGGAGCCGTAGACGGCGACGAGCCGCTCGGCGATCGCGCCGCGCCACGGCAGGCTCGTCGCGAGCGCCGATGCCGCGCGGCGACCGCGCGCCCAGCGGTCGGTCGTCGCGCCCGGCAGCGGCTGCTGCGCCGTCTGCGACTTCGGCAGCGTGCGGCCGAGCACCTTCGCGACGACGTCGGTCGTCTGGCGGCCGAGCGAGATGTGCGGCGTGAGCTTGCCGCCGACGATCGTCACGAGGCCCGGCACCTCGTCGTGGCGCAGGATGAGGTGGCTGCGAGGGATCGCGCCCGCCTTGACGCCGGGCCGGTACGGCAGGGGCCGCACGCCCGTGTAGGTGTAGAGCACGTCGTCGACGGTGAGGCCGGCGCCGGGCACGAGCGCGTTCGTCTCCTCGAGCAGGTACGCCACCTCGTCGTCGGTGCCGCGCACGGTCGCCGGGTCGCCGTCGTAGCGGTCGTCGGTCGTGCCGATGAGGTAGCGGCCGTTCCACGGGATGACGAGGATCGCGCGGTTGTCGCGTCGCGCCTCGAAGTAGATGCACGAGTCGGGGGCGCCGGGGAACGGGTCGACGACGAGGTGCGTGCCGGTGGTGCCGCCGATCTGCCGCTCGATGCCGACGCGCTCGCCGAGCTCGTCGACCCAGGGGCCGGCGGCGTTCACGACGCATGCGGCGTCGATCGCGAACGTCTCGCCCGTGAGCACGTCGCGCGCGTCGATGCCGGTCACGCGGGCGCCGTCTCGTCGCAGCGCGACCGCCTCGACGTAGGTGGCGACGTCGGCGCCCGCCTGGGCTGCCGAGATCGCGGTCTCGAGCACGAGGCGCTCGGGGAAGGTCACCTGGCCGTCGTAGTAGCGCACGGCGCCGCCGAGGTGGCGCTTGTCGAGGCCGGGCAGCTCGGCGTCGAGCGACTTGCGGCCCATGTGGCGCGTGGCGGGCATCGACTTGCCCGCCGACAGCACGTCGTACAGGGTCACGCCGGCGCGGAACATCCATCCGGGCAGGTGGTTGTGGCGGTAGAGCGGCACGACGAACCCGAGCGGCTGCACGAGGTGCGGTGCGATGCGCAGCAGGCTCTCGCGGTCGTGGAGCGACTCGTAGACGAGCGGCACCTCGCCGTGCTCGAGGTAGCGCAGGCCGCCGTGGATGAGGCGGGAGTTCCACGACGACGTGCCGATGGCGAGGTCGCCGCGCTCGACGAGCGCGACGGAGAGGCCGCGGGTGGCGGCGTCGCGTGCGATCGCGACGCCGTTGATGCCGCCGCCGACCACGAGGAGGTCGTAGGAGCCGGCGCTCAGGCGAGCGGCGTCGGCACGGGCGAATCCGGTCATGCTCTGTCTCCATCGACGGCGCATCGCGCGTCCATGCGCGGTGCGGCTAGGCTGTCTATACAACCATACACAACCTCGACGATGAGGAGCCAGGGTGACGACGCAGCTGCCGACGACCATGACCGGATGCAGCCCCAAGGGGTACCTGACGGCGGAGGCCGCACGCGAGTGGATCGCGGTCGTGCGCGACGGCCTCGCGGCCACCGGCGGCGAGGGCGCGTTCGCATGCATGCCGTACCCGCTCGTCGCGCAGACGATCGAGGCGCTCGCGCCGCTCGGCGCGCTCGTGGGCACGCAGGACGTCTCCGCGCACCCCGTCGGACCGTTCACGGGCGAGGTCAGCGCCGAGCTGCTCGCCGGGCTCGGCTCGACGCTCGCGATGGTCGGGCATCCCGAGCGCGTGCGCCACGTCGGCGAGGGGCCCGAGGACTTCGCCGCGAAGTCGGAGGCCGCTGCCGCGCACGGCATCGTGCCGATCCTCATCGTCGGGGAGCCCGAGCGCGGGCGCGACCCGGAGGACATCATCCGTCCGCAGCTCGACGTGGCCTTCGCGCGCGTGCCCGACGACGCGCCCGTCGTGGTCGCGTACGAGCCCACGTGGGCCATCGGGGCGCCGGAGCCCGCACCGCCGTCGCACGTGGTCGACGTCGTCGAGCGGATCCGCGGCATGCTCGCCGAGCGTGCAGGGGAGTCTCGCGTGCTCTACGGCGGCAGCGCCGGCCCCGGCACCTTCGCAGCGATCGCGGCGCACGGTCGCGAGGTCGGCCGCCCGGACGGCATCCCCGACGGCGTGTTCCTGGGCCGCGCGGGCGTCGACCCGCGGGGCTTCCTCGCGGCGGTCGCCGAGGTGCGCGAGGCGACGGCGGGCTGACCGCCCGGCTACGTCTCGGGACGCGCTCCTCGGCCAGCTGGGCGGGGATCGCGTCCCGAGGGCCTCGGTCAGTCGAGCGCACCCCACGCGTCGATCGCCTGTCGCAGCTCCTCGTGCTCGGCGACGGCATCCGCCAGCGGCACGCCCGCGACGCGCGCGTCGATCGCCTGTCGCATCGCGCGCACGCCCGCGGCAGCGCCGCCGGGGTGGCCCTGGATGGCGCCGCCGGCGCCGAGGATCGTGTCGACGCCCAGGTCGGTGACGTAGCGGTCGACCGTGCCGGGGTGCACGCCGCCGCCGATGATCGGCATCGTGGGTCGCAGCCCGGGGCGCGGCAGCAGCATCTGATGCGCCGTGCGCACGTACGAGAGCCTGCGGATGGAGCCGCCGCCGTAGGGCGTCTGCACGAGCGCCATGTCGGCGCCGGCCATGCGCGGCAGCAGCCCCATGGCGATGGGCGCGGACATGCCGGTCGCCGGTCCCTCGAAGAACGGCGCGGCGCCGGCGAAGTGGCCGAGCACGGGCACGTCGACGGCGTCGGCGAGCGCCTCGAGCGAGCCGTAGCCCGCCGTGGCGTACGTCACCATGACGGCACGGGCGCCCGCATCCACCGCGCGCCTGGCCGTGTCGAGCATGCGATCGGGGCGATCGGTGACGTTGGGCACGTAGACGGTCTCGATGCCGGTCTCGCCGGCCGCCTCCTTCGCCGCCGCCGTGAAGAGGCGCACGCGCTCGACGACGGGGGAGTAGGGCGGGTTGGCGATGAGCTCGTCGTCCTTGATGAGGTCGATGCCGCCGAGCGCCGTCTCGCGGAAGATGTCGCGTGCGGCCTCGGGCGTGAGGCCCGCGCACGGCTTGATCATGTTGAGCAGCAGCGGCCGGCCCTGCACGCCCGTGAGCGCGCGCAGCCCCTCCACGCCCAGCTTCGGGCCCGCGAGCGCATCGCTGAGCGAGTCGGGCAGCTCGACGTCGACGAGCTTGGCCTCGACCGACGTCGACGAGTCGTTGCCGAGCAGCGTCGTGAGCAGCATGGGGATGGAGTCGCCCACGTTGATCGTGGGCAGCGCGATGCGCACGAGGTAGCCGAGCCGTTCGGGCGCGTCGCCGACGTCGATGGGCGGCACGGAGAGCACGCTGAGCACGCGCGCCTCGTGACGGGCGCGCATCTCGTCGGTGATGCCCGGCACCGGCAGCCACGTGCCGATCGTCTGCCCCACGGCGAAGCCCGTCATGCGGGCCAGCGCGTCGGCGTCGGCAGGCAGGTCGAGCGCGTACGTCGCGACGACGTGGTCGCCGCCGCGCAGCTGCTCGGGGGTGGCGAAGAGATCGAGGGCGGAGGGCATGCGGATGCCTTTCGAGCGCGGGCGCGGCTCAGGCCGCGGCGAGGTGGGCGACGAGGGTCTCGAGGATCTCGGCGGCGCCGTCCTCGGCGTGGTGGCCCGTCTGCCGGGTGGTGACGGCGAGCACCTCGTCGCGTGCGTTGCCCATCGCGACGGGGTGGCCGATGCGGCGCAGCCAGATGACGTCGTTGCCGCCGTCGCCGATGCCCAGCACGTCGGCGGGGTCGATCGCGTCGCCGAGCAGCAGGTCGAGGGCCGTCGACTTCGTCGCGTGCGGGGCGACGAACTCGAAGAAGACGTCCATCGATCGCTGTCCCTGCGGCACGCGCTGCAGGATCTCGACGGCGGCGGCGTCGAGCTCGTCGGGCGTGCCGTGCAGCATGATCTTCAGGATCTCGCCGGGCCCGACGTCGTCGATCGAGCCGACGCGCACGTCCTGCTCGTTCAGGGCCGTGAGCGTGTCGGCGAGCAGGCCGGGAGCGTCGACCCAGATGTCGTCCCGCGTCCACCAGGTCAGGCCCAGGTCGAGGTCGCGGTGCAGCGCGACGAGCGTCGCGACGTCGTCGTCGCCGAGCGGGATGGTGCGCAGG
The DNA here is from genome assembly GCF_007679035.1 of Agrococcus jejuensis. Lineage (GTDB taxonomy): Bacteria > Actinomycetota > Actinomycetes > Actinomycetales > Microbacteriaceae > Agrococcus > Agrococcus jejuensis_A. Next base: position 395,603 of record NZ_VEFR01000003.1, read on the forward strand.
TCGCGGTCCTCGACCGGGTCGAACACGACCGATCCGTTCGAGGCCGCGACGGGGTTCTCGATGCCGAGCTCGCGCGCGAGCTCGAGGACGCTCCTGCGTGAGCGCCCCGTGAGCAGGTAGACCGGGAGCCCGGCGTCCAGGACGCCGGCGATCGCCGCCGCCGTGCGTGTGCTGACCCGATGGTCGGATCCCGCGATCGTGCCGTCGACGTCGACGGCCACGGCGCGCACGCCTGCCAGGCTCCCGGTCATCTGCTCGCTCCTATCGATCGATCGGCCGGCTCACGCCACGGCGGGGATGAGCGCCCCCAGGCCGAGGACGAGCGTGGTCGCGGGGAAGATCGCGAACGCCGGCGGGTCGATGTGGGTGTCGCCGTGGCTCAGCGAGATGCGGGCGAAGAGCTCGCCGAGCAGCGCGCCGATGAGGCCGACGACGGCGCCGATGACCACGGCGAGCCACGTCATCTCGCCGACGAGCGGCAGGAACGTGACGGCGCCGAGGCCCGCGGGCAGGGTGATGTGGTGCGTGACGGGCATCGGGTGGCCTGCGGAGGCGAACGCGAGCGACACGGCCGAGACGCCGAACATGAGCACCTGCGCGTTGCCGGCGACCTGCGGGTACGCCTCGAGCACGGTCACCGCGGCGAAGGCGGCGAGCAGGCCGGCGAAGACGCCGAGCACGGTGAGGGGGCCGAAGCGCTCCTGGTGCTCGACCCAGCGGCCGGTCTCGGTCGGCTCGTACGCCGCCCATCCGCTCTTGCCGGAGTCGTTCCTGGGGAACAGGCCCTTCTTGCCGAAGGCGAGGCGCGCGACGATCGCCGAGATGATGACGGTGAACGCGACCGAGTCGGTGTTGGCACCGAACCACGGGATGATCGCGACGACCTTCTGGATCAGGTAGCCGAGCACGCCGAAGCCGGCGCCGACGAGCAGCACGTCGGGCTTCGCGAGGCTGGCGAGCGGCAGCGCGATGTCGCGGGCGTTCGTGCCGTAGCGGCGACCGGCGTACGCGACGGCGGCGACGCCACCGGCGAAGGCGATGTGCGGGCCGAAGACGGGGCCGAAGGCGACGTCGCCGAGGAAGGCGGCGTCCCCCGATCCGATCAGCACGGCGAAGCCGGTGAGCACCATGAAGCCGGTGAAGATGAAGGCGTGGAGGCCTCCGATCGCGGCGCCGAAGAAGCCACCTGCGGCTGCTCCGAGGATCGAGATGAGGTCGATGTCCATGCAGTTTGTCCTTTGCGTCACGTCATCGTGCACGGCGGATCCTGCGTGATCCGCACCTGGGGTGGCCCCCGAGCGTACCGATCGTATCCATGCCCATCAGACAGGGCAATACTTGACTAGACAAGTGGAGTCCGCCTAGGTTCCTGACCAGCCAGCCGCACCGTCGCGGCGCCGGCGTCCATCACGACGAAGTGAGCACGACCATGGTCAAGTACATCCTGGGCATCGACGAGGGAACGACGAGCGCGCGCGCGTTCGTCATGGACGAGGACACCAACGTCGCGGGGTTCGGCCAGGCCGAGCTGACCCAGATCTACCCGCGCAACGGCTGGATCGAGCACGACCCGATGCAGATCTGGAACGTGCAGCTCGAGGTCATCCGGGCCGCGCTGCGCGACGCGGGCATCACGCCCGACCAGCTCTCGGGCGTGGGGCTCACCAACCAGCGCGAGACCGGCATCGTCTGGGAGAAGGACACCGGCCGCCCCATCTTCAACGCGATCGTGTGGGCATCGCGCCACTCGGTCGACATCGTGCAGGGCTGGATCGATCAGGGCATCGGCGACCTCATCCAGGAGCGCACCGGCCTCATCCCCGACGCGTACTACACGGCCTCGAAGATCCGCTTCATCCTCGATGCCGTGCCCGGTGCGCAGGAGCGCGCCGAGCGGGGCGAGCTGCTCGCGGGCACCGTCGACACGTGGCTCATCTGGAACCTCACGGGTCGCCGCTCGTTCGTCACCGACTACTCGAACGCGTCGCGCACGATGATGATGAACCTCGAGACCCTGCAGTGGGACGAGGAGCTGCTCGGCCACTACGGCATCCCCAAGGGGATGCTCGCCGAGATCGTGCCGTCGGACTCCGACTTCGGCTCGATCGAGCCCACCTTCGGCGCCGACGTGCGCATCGGCTCGAACCTCGGCGACCAGCAGGCCGGCCTCTTCGGCCAGGCCGCGTTCAAGCAGGGCCAGGTGAAGATGACGTACGGCACGGCCGGCGTGCTGAACATCAACTGCGGCCCGACGCCGCAGCGCATCGAGGGCCTCACCCCGTCGCTCGCCTGGGGCGTGCAGGGGCAGACGGCGTACGAGATCGAGGGCGTGCTCTTCGCCATGGGCAAGACCATGCAGTGGCTGCGCGACGACCTGCAGCTCATCCACGCCGCGCCGGACTCCGAGTGGTACGCCGGCCAGGTGCAGTCCACCGAGGGCGTCTACCTCGTGCCCGCCTTCACGGGCCTCGCCGCACCCACGTGGGACCCGCACGCACGCGCGGCGATCATCGGCATGTCGAACGCGACGAACCGCCTGCACATCATCCGCGCCGCGGTCGAGTCGATGGTGTTCCAGACGCGCGACGTCGTCGAGGCGGCGCTCGCCGGCTCGGACCTGACGATCCCCGAGCTGCGCGTCGACGGCGGCGCCGTGAAGAACAACCTGCTGTGCCAGCTGCAGGCCGACATGCTCGGCATCCCGGTCATCCGGCCGAAGAACGCGGAGGCGACGATCTTCGGCGCCATGCTGCTCGCCGGCCTCACCACTGGCGTCTACGACAGCCTCGACGAGCTCGAGGCCAAGTGGGCCGTCGACCGCGTGTTCGAGCCGCAGATGAGCCGCGACGAGGCCGACGCGAAGTACGCGGGCTGGCGCGCCGCCCGTGAGCTCACGAAGGGCTGGACCAAGAAGGTCGACATCTCGTAGCCGATCGGATGCGCCGGGCTGCGACCGCGGCCCGGCGCCTCCATGTCGCCGCCCTCCCCATCGTCATCGACCCGACCGCAGAGAAGAGACCCCCATGACCCAGTACATCCTCGGCATCGACGAGGGCACGACGAGCGCCCGCGCCTTCGTGATCGACGAGTCCCTGAACGTCCTCGGCCTCGGGCAGGCGGAGCTGACGCAGATCTACCCCAAGGCCGGCTGGCTCGAGCACGACCCCATGCAGATCTGGAACACGCAGAAGGACGTCATGGAGCAGGCGCTGTCGCAGGCCGGCATCACCGCCGACCAGCTGACGGCCGTCGGCCTCACGAACCAGCGCGAGTCGGCGCTCGTGTGGGACCGCGAGACGGGCCGCCCCATCCACAACCTCATCGTGTGGGCGTCGCGCCACTCCGACGAGATCGTCGAGCGCTGGGTGGCGTCGGGATTCGGCGAGCTCATCCAGGAGCGCACGGGCCTCGTGCCCGACGCGTTCTACGCCGCATCGAAGATCCGATGGATCCTCGACCACGTCGAGGGTGCGCAGGAGCGCGCCGAGCGCGGCGAGCTGCTCGCCGGCACCGTCGACACGTGGCTCATCTGGAACCTCACGGGCCGCGAGGTGTTCGCGACCGAGCCGTCGAACGCGTCGCAGACGATGCTCATGAACCTCGACACCGTCGACTGGGACGACGACCTGCTGCGCGAGATGCGCATCCCGCGCTCGATGCTGCCGGAGATCCGCAACTCGGACTCGCACTTCGGCACGATCGAGGCGACCTTCGGCGCGCCCGTGCCGATCGCGTCGAACCTCGGCGACCAGCAGGCCGGCCTCTTCGGCCAGGCCGCGTTCCGCCAGGGCCAGGTGAAGATGACGTACGGCACCGCCGGGGTGCTGAACATCAACAACGGCGACACCCCGTTCCGGCCCGAGGGCCTCACGCCGAGCGCCGCGTGGAACGTGCAGGGGAACCTGCAGTACGAGACCGAGGGCGTCGTGTACGCCATGGGCAAGACGATGCAGTGGATGCGCGACGACCTGCAGCTCATCCACGCCGCGCCCGACTCCGAGTGGTACGCGGGCCAGGTGCAGTCGACCGACGGCGTCTACCTCGTGCCCGCGTTCACGGGCCTCGCTGCCCCGACGTGGGACCCGACGGCGCGTGCCGTCATCGTGGGCATGTCGAACGCGACGAACCGCCTGCACATCATCCGCGCCGCGGTGGAGTCGATGGTGTTCCAGACGCGCGACCTCGTCGAGGCGGCGGTCGCGGGATCGGGGTTCGAGATCCCCGAGCTGCGCGTCGACGGCGGTGCGGTGAAGAACAACCTGCTGTGCCAGCTGCAGGCCGACGTCCTGGGCATCCCCGTCATCCGGCCCAGGAACTCGGAGGCGACGATCTTCGGCGCCATGCAGCTCGCGGGCCTGTCGACGGGCGTCTACAAGGACCTCGCGGAGCTCGAGTCGCTCTACGCCGTCGACCGCGTCTTCGAGCCCGAGATGAGCCGCGACCAGGCCGACGCGCAGTACGCCGGCTGGACGGCCGCGCGCGACCTCACGAGGGGCTGGACGAGGAACGTGGCGGCGTAGGCGGCACCAGCACCAGCTGGTCGAGGAGCGCGCGAGCCCCTGGGCGAGCCCGCGTCACGAGACCACGCGATCGCGGCTCCTGCCCGACCATGCGCGTGGTCGCGTCGAGCGGGTGCGTCGCGTGGTCTCGTGACGGCTCCTCGCTGCGCTCGGG
>NZ_VEFR01000040.1 GCF_007679035.1 Agrococcus jejuensis
CATCGCCGAGTTCGCCTAGCCGCAAGACCGTTGGAGGTCTTCGGCAAGTCGGAGGCCAAGCGGTCTTAGGAAGACAACTCTGCCTTTCAACTCCTTGGCTCACAGAACGACATGGCTACGATCCGACTTGTGGGGCAAGCGTCTTAGGAAGACAAGAGAGACTAACAACTCCTTGGCTCACAGAACGACATGGCTACGATCCGACTTTAATGCTCATTTTTATTTTGCTCATCAACTTTAGGAGTAGGAAAAT
>NZ_VEFR01000041.1 GCF_007679035.1 Agrococcus jejuensis
TGTTCGGGGAGGAGTCAGTGTAGGGGGTGGGGGTGTGAGTAGGGGATGGATGTGGGGGGGGGTGGTGAGGGAGGGGGAGGGGGAGTTGGGGGAGGGGGTGGGGAGGTGGATGAGGGTGGGGGGGTTGGAGGGGGTGAAGGAGTGGATGTTGGAGGTGGGGAAGGGGTAGGGGGAGGAGCAGATGAGGGGGTAGGTCGAGCTGCAGGAGCGGGAGGTCGCGGGGGAGTGGGAGGGGTAGAGCGGGAC
>NZ_VEFR01000042.1 GCF_007679035.1 Agrococcus jejuensis
GGGGCGGGGACAGGGTGTGGAAGAGGTTGGAGTGGGGGCAGGGGGGGGGGTTGTTCAGGAGGTGGAGGGAGAGGTCGGGGGGGTGGATGTGGAAGGAGTGGGGGGGGGGGTGTCGGTGGGGGGGATCGGGGAGGGGGGTGTGGAGCGGGGGGTGGACGAGGGTGGGGGGGAGGTTGAGGTAGTGGTGGAAGGGGAAGGGGAGGTGGGAGTGGTGGTTGGGGAGGTGGTGGGTGGGGGGGGGGGGGG
>NZ_VEFR01000043.1 GCF_007679035.1 Agrococcus jejuensis
GGTAGGATTGATGGAGTGTGTCGGGGGGTGTGATCGGGCGGAGCGGGTGTCGAGCGTGAGGGTGGACGGGGGACGTTGGAGAGAGAGGGGAGAGGAAGGGATGAGGAGGGGAGGGGAGTTGGGGTATGGAGGGTGGATGGGGGAGGAGGGGGAGGAGTAGAGGAAGGAGGAGTGGGGGGAGATGTGCGTGGGGTGTGGGAGGGTGCTGGTGTAGGCCGTGGGGTGGGAGGTGGGGGGGGGGGGGG
>NZ_VEFR01000044.1 GCF_007679035.1 Agrococcus jejuensis
TGATGTTGGTGGAGGAGGGGTTGGAGGGGGTGAGGGTGAAGGAGGTGGGGATGTCGGGGGATGGTGGGGAGATGTTCTGGATGGAGGGTAGGAGGGGGAGGTGCGGGGTCGGCATGGGTGGTTGGGGGGTGGGGGGGGGAGGTGGGGGGGGGGTGGGGGGGGGAGCACCCCCGCATGGACGGCGAGGAGCTGCCGGTCTGGCCCAACCAGGCGCGTCTGAGCTTCGTGAACCGTCTGGACCCGCC
>NZ_VEFR01000045.1 GCF_007679035.1 Agrococcus jejuensis
GCGCAGGATGCCCTCCCCCGGCGCCATGCCACCGTCCCGGTGCGGCGTCCACGCCACCACCTCGCCGCTGCCGCCCATCCCCTCCCACCACCCCTCCCCCACCCTCCCCCAACACCACGACCGCCCCCATCCTCCCCCCCTCCCCACCCCTCTTCCACCCCAACCCCTCCTCCCTCTCCCATCCCTCCCTCATCATCTCCCCCTCTCCCTCCTCCGACTGCTCTCCTTCCCATCCTCCGCT
>NZ_VEFR01000046.1 GCF_007679035.1 Agrococcus jejuensis
CGACGTGGGGCTGGTCGGGGAGGGGGGGGTGCGGCTCTGTAGGCTTGGAGATGAAGGTTCAAGTGGTGCTTGAAGGTTGAGAAGGGGAGAGGATGGGGGAGAAGGTGGAGGAGGTGTCGGAGGGGGGGAGGAAGTGGAGGGACGTGGGGGAGTGGGTGCAGGTGATGGGGGAGGGTGAGGAGATGGAGTAGGAGGGGGTGTGGGGAGGGATGGAGTTGGAGGAGAAGGGGGAGGGGAGGG
>NZ_VEFR01000047.1 GCF_007679035.1 Agrococcus jejuensis
AAGCGGGGAGAAAGGGGAGTGGGGGGGGGGGGGGGGGGCGGGGCGGGGGGGGGGGCGGGCGGGGGGGGGGGGGGGGGAGGGGGGAGGGGGGGGGGGGGTGGGGGGGGTGGGGGAGGGGGGGGCGGGGGGGGGGGGGGGGGGGGGGGGGGGGGGGGGGGGGGGGGGGGGGGGGGGGTGGGGGGGGGGGGGGGGGGGGGGGGAGGGCGCGGGGGGGGGGGGTGGGGGGGGGGGGGGGGTGG
>NZ_VEFR01000048.1 GCF_007679035.1 Agrococcus jejuensis
GGTCGTCGGGGAGCGCCACCGGGGGGGGGAGGGATAGGGAAGGTTGGAAGGAGTGGAATGAGAACGGTGTGAGTTGTGGAGAGGTGTGGAGAAGGTTGTGGAGAAGTGTGGTGGGGGTGGATGGGGTGGAGGTAGGTGGGGATGGGGGAGGGGATGGAGTGGTGGTGGGTCAGGAGGAGGGGGGGGTGGCGGGCGTCATGAGCATGAAGGAGTTGGAGAAGGTGGAGGAGTAGGGGT
>NZ_VEFR01000049.1 GCF_007679035.1 Agrococcus jejuensis
GGGGCCAGGAGGGGGGCGGGAGCGATGAGGAGAGGACGGAGAGGCTGAGGATATGTGAGGAACAGGTGCGGGAGGGGACGGATGGGGGGACGGGGGGTGGGATGGTGGGAGTGGGTGGCATGGGGGGTGGGTTGGAAAGTGGGATGGTAGGGATGTGGTTGTGTGAGGGAAGGAGTTGAAAGGGAGAGTTGTGTTTGTAAGAGGGGGTGGGGGTGGGGGTGGATGGGGGGGGGGGG
>NZ_VEFR01000004.1 GCF_007679035.1 Agrococcus jejuensis
ATGGGACTCGGAGACAAGATCTCGAACAAGGCCGAGGAGCTGGGCGGCAAGGCCAAGGAGGCCGTCGGCAACGCGACCGACAACGACCGCCTCGCCGCCGAGGGCCAGAAGGAGCAGGCAGCCGCCAAGGCCAAGCAGGCCGGCGAGCACGTCAAGGACGCCGCCAAGGACGTCTTCGGCGACAAGCAGTAACGACCCGCACACGGTCGCCAGCCACGGCCGCGACGCGAGCCTCCGGGCCGCGTCGCGGCCGTCGCTCTTCCGGCGTCGTCCACGCTCGACGCCCCGATCACCTCTCGTGAAGGAGTCATCATGAGCCGCTACACCCGTCGCTCGAGCTCGAGCGGACGACGCATCCCGATGCGCCTGATCGCCGCCGCCGTCGGCGCCGTGCTCGTGATCGGCAACGGCCTGCTCGTGCTCGGGCCCGTGCTCGGGCTCGTCGGCGCCGCCACCTCCTTCGGCCCCGTCTTCCAGGTGCCCGTCGGTCAGATCGCCATCGCGATCATCGTGGGCTTCCTCGTCGCGATCGGCTGCGTGGTCCTCGCGGGGATCTCGCGACCGCGAGGGATGTCGTGGACCTTCGTGGTGGCCGCATGGGTCGCGTCGCTCATCGGATCGATCTGGCCGATCGTCGTCACCGCGAACGCGGCGGTCGACCGAGCAGGCGACGTCATCCCGTTCATCACCGAGCTCATCCGCAGCGTCGGCTGAGCCATCCGCATCGACAGAGAAGGCAGCCCATCATGCGCAACACCATCCTGATCGTCGGAGGCGTCGCCCTCGTCGGCTTCGTCCTCGGCACCCGTGCCAACCGCCCGACCATCAAGGCCCGAGAGTCGGTGCGCCACCAGCTCGTGCGGCTCTGGAACGACCCCAAGGCCCGCAAGCGTCGCGAGCGCAAGGCGAAGAAGCTGCGCAAGGACGCCGAGCGCACCGGCAAGCACCTCGCCAAGGCGGCCAAGCGCCGCGCCAAGGATCTCGCGCGATGAGCGACGAGACCCAGCACCCCGACCGCAGCACCCACGAGGAGGACGCCATGAGCGACCAGGACACCCGAACCACCGCCCAGGACGTGCTCGATCGCGGTCGCGCCGCCGTCGAGCGCGGCGTCCGTGATGCCCGCGACGCCGTCGACGAGGTGCGTGACTCCTCGTCGTTCGGCGACGCCGCCCGTTCGGCGGGTCGCCGCATCCGTCGCCTCCGCGACGAGCAGCCGCTCGCCTTCGGCATCGGCGTCGCGGTCTCCGCGCTCGTGCTCGCCGGGCTCGTCGCCCGCGCGCAGCGCTGACCTGCGCCATCACGACCCCGCCCTCGACGCCGCGTCGAGGGCGGGGTCGTCTGCGTGCGCCAGACGCAGACTTCGCGCCCGACGTCAACCGCCGTCGGGCTCGCGCACCCGCGCCGCATACTTGCCTTCCCCGAAGGCGGCGACGCGTCGCCGCGGGGCTCGACGAGGAGGACCAGTGGCCACGACCGCCCGCAGCACCCTGACCCTCGGCATGGCCGTCATCACCGCACTCACCCTCACGGGCTGCGCCGGGTTCGGCGGCGGCGGAGGCAGCGGCGACGCCGACGACGACACCCTCACGTTCACCACCTGGGCGAGCGAGTCCGAGCAGGCGGCGTTCGAGGATCTCGTGGCCCAGTTCGAGCAGGAGTCGGGTGCGACCGTCGAGCTCAACGTCGTACCGTACGAGCAGATGTTCACGAACATCGACGCGCAGCTCGGCTCCGGCGACGCTCCCGACATCTTCCGCGTCGACTACGGCAACCTGGGCGTCTACTCGAGCCAGGAGCAGCTGCTCGACCTCTCGTCGTACTTCTCCGACGAGGAGGTCGACGCGTTCACGCCCGCCATGTGGGAGGCGGTCTCGTTCGACGGCGTCCCCTACGGCGTGCCGCACCAGACCGACGTCTCGGCGCTGCTGGTGAACCTCGACATGCTCGCCGCCGCAGGCATCGACACGTCGACGCTGCCGACGACGCAGGACGACGCGTGGACGTGGGACGAGTTCGCCGAGGTCGCGACGCAGCTGCGCGCATCCATGCCGGCCGAGCAGTACCCGTTCGTCGTGAACTGGCAGCAGGGCGGCGTGCTGCGCTGGCTCTCGTGGCTCTTCCAGGCGGGAGGCTCGCTCATGGACGAGGACGGCACCCCGCAGATCGACTCGCCCGAGGGTGCGGCGGCGCTCGACTTCACGCGCTCGTTCTACGACCAGCAGTGGGTGCCGCCGGCGTCGACGCCCACGGGCACCGTCTACGCCGACTCCCTCTTCTCGGAGCAGACGACGGCCATGGCGTTCGTCGGGTCGTTCCTCGTGCCCGACCTCGACTACTTCAACGAGTTCGAGTGGACGGCGCTGCCCATGCCGCGCGACGAGCGCGGCGCGACCGACCTCGGCGGCAACGCCCTGGTCGCGACCGCCGACGCCGCCGACCCCGACCTCGCCGCGGAGTTCCTGCGCTTCATGGCCTCCGAGGACGCCATGTCGTCGTTCTGCGGCGCCACGAACGAGCTGCCCACGCTCACGGCGCTCGAGGGCGACGCCGTCGAGTTCGCCATCCGACCCGACCTCATGCCCGTCTTCGTCGACCAGGCGACGACGATCGAGCCGCAGGACGTGGCACAGCTCACGTCGCCCGCGATCGCCGAGATCGGCGTCGCGATGAGCACCGAGCTCGAGGCGGCGTTCGTGCAGGGGCAGTCGACCGAGGACACGCTCGCGAACCTCGACGCCGCCATCTCGGAGGCGACGGGCTCGTGACGACGGCCGCCGTGCGCGACGGTCGACGAGGCGGCACGCCGCCTGCCCGGCCGCGCGCCGGCGCGCGCAGAGCGCGACGGCGCGAGGGGCTGGTCGGCTGGGCCTTCCTCGCCCCGAACCTCGTGCTCATGATCGGCTTCCTCTTCGTGCCGATCGTGGTCGCGGTGCAGCTGTCGCTCCAGGAGACTCGCGGCTTCGGCGACCCCGAGTGGGTGGGCCTCGAGAACTACCGGACGATGGTCGAGGATCCCGACTTCTGGCGCAGCCTCGCGAACACGGTGCTGTTCACGGCCGTCACCGTGCCGATCGAGCTCGCCGCCGGCCTCGGCCTCGCCGTGCTGCTCAACTCCGCGCTGCCGGCGCGCGGGCTGCTGCGCACGCTGCTCGTGCTGCCGATGGTCGTGTCGGGCGTCGCCTCGGCGATGATCGCCGTCATCCTCTTCTACGAGTCGAACGGGCTCGTGAACAAGGTGCTCGAGGCGGTGGGCCTGAGCCGCGTCGCCTGGCAGTCCGAGGGCGCGCCCGCGATGCTCTCGGTGATCCTCGTCGCCATCTGGCTGCGGCTCGGCTTCAACATGGTCATCTACCTCGCGGGCCTGCAGTCGATCGAGCCCGAGCTCTACGAGGCGGCGCGCATCGACGGCGCCTCGAAGTGGCAGCAGCTGCGGCTCATCACCGTGCCGCTGCTCGGCCCGTCGACCTTCTTCCTGCTGATCATGAACGTCATCGCGTCGTTCCAGGTGTTCGACGTCATCTTCGTCATGACCGGGGGAGGGCCCTCGGGGGCGACGAGCGTGCTCGTCACCTACGCGTACCGCAACGGCTTCCAGATCCGGGAGCAGGGCTACGGCGCCGCGCTCGGCATCGTCATCCTGCTCATCACCCTCGTGTTCACGTTCGTGCAGTGGCGCACGAGCCGCACCCGCGACCTCGCCGGCTAGGAGGCATCGTGACCGCTCCCGCGCATCAGCTGCCCGCCCAGGCGGCGACCGTCGCCGCGCCCCAGCGGCCCCGCCGCCGCTCGCGCGGGACCGAGTCGCGTCGCGGCATCGTGTGGCGCACGATCGTCGCCGTGGTCGTCACCGCGATCGTCGTCTTCCCGCTCTACTGGATGCTCGTCGTGGCGTTCTCGCCGCGCGGCGAGATCTTCGAGCCGGGGCTGCGCCTGTGGCCGTCGACCTTCACGCTCGAGAACTTCGAGAAGATCTTCGACCGCTACCCGGTGCTCGGCTGGTTCGGCAACTCGCTCGTCATCGGCGTCTTCGTGATGGTGCTGACGACGGCGCTCAACCTGCTCGCCGGCTACGCGTTCGCCCGGCTCCGCTTCCGCGGCCGCACCGGCATCTTCCTGCTGACGCTGTCGACGATGATGATCCCGGTGCAGGCGATCATGGTCGCCCAGTTCCGCCTCGTCGTCGACATCGGCGTCTACGGCACGTACTGGGGCGTGATCCTGCCCGGCGCCGCGGCCGCCTTCGGCATCTTCCTGGCGCGGCAGTTCTTCCTCTCGATCCCCGACGAGCTCGTCGAGGCCGCTCGGCTCGACGGTGCCGGCCATCTGCGCATCTTCCTGCAGATCGTGCTGCCGCTGTCGCGGCCGCTCATCGCCGTGCTGCTGCTGCTCACGTTCCTCGGATCGTGGAACGACTTCGCGTGGCCGCTCATCGCCCTCAAGGAGAACGACCTGTTCACGCTGCCGGTGGGCCTGCTCTACCTCAAGGGCCAGACGACGCCCGACTACAACGCGATCATGGCGATGGCGCTCGTGTCGGTGCTGCCGATGGTGCTGCTGTTCCTCTTCTTCCAGCGCTACTTCGTGCAGGGATTCGCTCGCAGCGGCATCCGCTAGCCGCCGGGCGGCGGCTCGAGCCCGAGTCGCCGCAGCTCGTGCTCGACGAGCGTGACGAGGCCGTCGGGGCCGAGGATGCCGTCGATGGTCGCGAGGTGCTCGTCGCCGCCGGCGTCGAGGGCGCGCTGCATCGTGAGCACGACGTCCTCGATGGCTCGCACGCAGCCGAAGCGGGCGATGCGCTGCTCGTCGACGACCGCGTCACGCCCGTAGCCGTCGCGGAAGCGTCGCCGATGCTGCTCGCCGATGGGCTTCGAGAACAGCACGCCCAGCTCGACGAGCATGAGGTCGACCTCGCGCGGCGCGACGGCGGCCTCGTCGAAGTCGATGAGCCAGGGGCGCCCGTGGCGATCGACGACGACGTTGCCGAGGTGCGGGTCGCCGTGCAGCGTGACGCGCGACGTGGGCGTCCGCGATCGCTTGAGCGCGCGCTCGGCGCGCGCGAGGTGGTCCAGCCGGTCGCGAGCCTCGGCCCAGCGCGCTCGCACCGCCGCCGTCGAGGCGTCGTCGTCGGCTGCCGCGAGCCGCGCGTCGAGATCGGCCAGCAGCGCGCGCGGCGCGCGCGCGAACCGGCGGATGCCGCGCCTGGGCACCGACGCTCGCTGCGGCGGCAGGTGGTCGTGCACCGATCGCAGGGTGCGGCCGAGCCGCTCCCAGTCGACGTCGTCGATGGCGACGTCGACGGCGTCGATGCCCTCGACCCACGCGCTCACGACGATGCCGACGCCCGCGACCTCCGCGCCGACGCGACCGTCGCGCGTCCGCAGCGGCGGCACGATGCCCTCCGCGCCGTCGAGCGCGAGCGACGATGCCACGTGCAGGCCGAACGCGACGTCGCGCACGGTGACCTTGACGCTCCACCGTCGCCCGTCGTCGTCGGTCGCCGCCCACACGACCGCCTCGCCATCCCAGCCGCCGGCGATCGGCTCGAGGGATGCGACCGCGATGCCGTACTCGTCGGCGAGCACGCGCGCGATCCGCGCCGCGTCGAGGTCGTGCGGCGTCGCCGCGTCAGGAGCGGGCGCGGCGGGCTCGGACGGCATGGACGCGAGCGTAGTCGGCGACCTATCCCTTCTCGGCGCCCTCCGTCGTCGACATGATGCGGCGCTGGAAGATGAAGAACACGATCGCGACCGGGATCGTCATGAGCACCGCCGCCGCGAGCTTCAGCGGGAACTGGCTGCCCGATCCCAGCTGGCCGGAGACGAGCGATGCGACGCCGGTCGTGAGCGTGTTGAGCTCGGGGCTCTGGCGCGAGACGACGAAGTGCGCGAACTCGTTCCACGACCCCTGGAACGACAGGATCGTGAGCGTCACGAGCGCGGGGGCCGCCATCGGCAGCGTGACCGACCAGAAGGTGCGGAAGACGCCGGCGCCGTCGATGCGCGCCGCCTCCTCGATCGACACGGGGATCGAGTCGAAGAACTGCTTCATGATGAAGATGCCCGCCGCATCCGCCAGCAGCGGGATGATCATGCCCGCGTACGAGTCGTAGAGCGAGAGCTCCTTGAGCACGAGGAAGCGCGGCACCATGAGCACGACGGTCGGCACCGCCATGACGCCGATGAACAGGCCGAACACCCACGAGCGGCCGCGGAACCGCAGCCGCGAGAGCGCGTAGCCCGCGAGCGAGTCGAAGAAGACGCGGCCCAGGGTGACGCAGAGGGTGACGATGACCGAGTTGACGCCCCACAGTCCGATGTCCGTGCCCGTGAAGAGACGCTCGTAGGCGGCGAACGTCGGCGTCTCGGGGATGAGCGACAGCGGCTGCGCCACCGCCTCGCCGTCGGTCTTGAACGACGACGCGACCGAGATGAGGAACGGGTAGAGGTAGGCGACGGCGAGCAGGATGAGCACGACGTAGCCTGCGACGAGGCCTGCGGTGATGCGCTGCTTCATCCGCCCACTCCCTTCTGGGTGGGCCCGGCTCTCAGCCGGGCCGTGCCCTGCGCGACGCCGCCGTCGGCGCTCGCGATCGTGCGCGGCCTGCGCCGCCAGAACGGCTTCGCGGGCTCGTCGCGGTCCCGCAGCACGAACCGCTGCAGCAGCGAGAACGCGATGATGATGAGGAAGAGCACGAAGGCGATCGCGGCGGCGATGCCTGGCTCGTTCTCGGTGAAGGCCTGGTCGTAGGCCATGTAGGCAGGGCTCGTGAGGGTCGCCGCCGCGGGCGTGCCGCGCGTGAGGTACACCTGGTCGAACACCTGCCACGTGCCGATGAGACCGAGGGTCAGCACGGTGAAGAGCACGGGCCGCAGCATCGGCAGCGTCACGCCGAAGAACGCCTGGCGGGGGCTCGCGCCGTCCATGATCGCCGCCTCGCCGATCTCGGCGCCCACCGACTGCAGCCCCGCGAGGAACAGCAGCATGAAGGTGCCCGACGTCGTGAAGACGGCCATCACGATGAGCACGAGCTGCGCGACCGACGGGCCGGCCGCCCACTCCCATGCGCTCTGGCCGAGGAAGCCGGGCTCGCCCCATCCACCGGGCTGCCCGCCGCCGAGCGCGCCCACGAGCACGTGCACGACGCCGCGCGGGTCGGCCATCCAGTTGGGGCCGTCGACCTGCAGCCACGCGAGCACGGCGTTGACGGCGCCGGATGCCTGGAAGAGGAAGAGGAAGACGCCCGTGATGGCGATCGACGACGTGACCGACGGGAAGTAGAACGCGGTGCGGAAGAAGCCCTTCGCCTTCAGGAGCCGTCGATTGACCTGCACCGCGAGGAACAGCGACAGCGCCGTCTGCAGCGGCACGACGAGCAGCACGTAGAAGAGGTTGTTGCGCAGCGCGCGGCCGAAGAGGTCGCGGGTGAGCCGGTCGTCGGTCGTGATCGCCTGGTAGTTCTCGAGGCCGACGACGTCGACCCGGTCGTTGAACAGGGGCGAGTTGCGGCCGTTCCAGTCGGTGAACGACACGAAGAGGGCCAGCAGGATCGGCGCGATGAGGAAGACGCCGACGATCACGAGGGCGGGCGCGACGAACAGCCAGCCGGCCGCCGTCTCCCCGCCGCGCGTGCTCCCGCGACGTCGCACCCGCGCCGTCGCGGGAGCACGCGTTGCCATCAGGTCACTCCACCTCGGAATAGGCGTCCTCGAGCTGCCCCTGCAGCGTCGTGAGGATCGCCTGCGGATCGGCCGTCGCGAGCGTCGGCACCACCGTGTTGAACTCGCCGACCACCTCGGAGGCGCCGGGGAACGCGACGGGGCTCACCGCGTAGTCGGCGCCGGCCACGAAGGCCGCGTTCTCGGGGTAGGTCTCCGCGTACGTCGCCGCAGCGGTCTCCGTCGACGGGATGACGCCGAACGCGTCGGCGAACGCGAGCTGCTGCTCGTCGCTCGTGAGGAACTCGACGAGGCTCGCCGCATCGTCGGCCGTGTCGGCGCCCTCGGGGATGCCCCAGCAGTTCGAGAACGTGTAGGTGCCCTGGCCGCCGGGGCCCGCGGGCAGCTCGGCGATCTGGTAGCTCACGTCGGGGAAGTCGTTCTCGAGCGCGCCCGCGATCCACGGACCCTCGATGACCATCGCCGCCTGCTGGTTGCCGAACGCCTCGCCGCCCCAGCCGGCGCCGAGGTCGGCGGGCCATGCGAGCGAGCCTGCCGAGAGCAGGCCCTGCAGGTAGGTGAGCGCCTCGACGTTCTCGGGGCTGTCGGCCGTCACCTCGTCGCCGTCCATGAGGCCGCCGCCCGCCTGCTCCATGAAGACGCCGACGCGCGCGTACTCGGCGCCCATCGACAGGCCGACGGTGTCGCCGGTCGTGAGGGTCTGGGCCACGGTGGCGAGCGAGTCCCAGTCGGTGGGGATGTCGGCGTCGGTCAGGCCGGCAGCCGCCCACAGGTCGGTGTTGATGACGAGGCCGAGGGTCGAGAAGTCCTTCGGGTCGCAGACGAGCTCGCCGTCGTACGAGAACGTGTCGGCGAGGGCGGGGTAGAAGTCGCCCGCGTTGTCGAGACCCGCTGCGTACGGCTCGAGGTAGTCGTCGGCCGCGTAGGTCTGGAACTGGTCCCACGACATGTAGAAGAGGTCCGGCGGGATGTCGCCGGCGAAGCCCTGCGCGAGCTCCTGACCCAGGTCGGAGGCCACGACGACCTCGACCGCGACGCCCGACTCCTCGGTCCACGCGTCGACGGCCGCCTGCACGGCGTTCGTCTCGGCGTCGCCCGACGTGCCGATGAGCACCTGCAGCGGCTCGTCGCCGCCGCCTCCGCTGCCGCCGCCCGAGCAGCCTGCGAGCGCGAGCGCTCCGATGCCTGCGATCGAGGCGATCTGCAGGGCGCGTCCTTGCCTCCTGCGATGCGTCATGATGCATCCTTCCCGTCGGCCGCGGCCGACTGCTGTGCCGGGAGTCCCCAGCGTGGGTTCGCGCGCCGGTGCAGGCGCGGGGTCACGAGACGGTGGGCGGGCTCGCCGTGCAGCAGCTCGAGCACGGCTGCCGCGACGGCGCCCAGGTTCTGATCGATGCTCGAGAAGCCGAGCCCTGCGGCGACGCCCGTGTCGTCGAAGCCGACGACGGGCACGGATGCGTCGGCCCGCGAGAGGGCGCCGATCGCGCCGAGCGCGAGGGTGTCGGAGGCGCACACGATGCTCGTGGCGCCCGCGGCGAGCAGCTCGGCGGCAGCAGCCTGCGCCTGCGCGGGGTCGTCCTCGACCGCGCGGTCGAGGTCCGCCGGCAGCCCGGCGTCGGCCATCGCGTCGCGCCAGCCGCCGCGGCGCTCGTCGCCCGCGCCCGACCCGTCGGGCCAGCCGAGGAAGGCGACGCGCTCGCCCGTGGCGAGGCACGCGTCGGTCGCCTCGCGCGTGCCCGCGCGGCCGTCGACGTCGACCCACGAGTGCGGGGCGGACCCGTCGTCCCAGGGGCGGCCGAACGCGACGAACGGGATGCCCGCCTCGGCGAGCGCGTCGATGCGGCGGTCGCGGTGGTCGGTCGAGGTGAGCACGAACGCGTCGGCGAGGCTGCGCTGCGACAGCGAGCGGATCTGGGCGACCTCGGCGTCGGCGTCGTCGGCCGTGAACACGAGCACGTGCCGATCGAGGCCGGCGGCCTGCTCGGTGACGGCGTGCAGGAAGCGGTCGAGCAGCACGCCGTGGATGCCGTCGTCGTGCCGCTCGAGGCGGATGCCGATCGTGCGGGCCGACGAGGTGCGCAGGCGACGGGCGTGCAGGTTGGGGGCGTAGCCGAGCTCGTCGACGGCGGCCATGACGCGCTGGAGCGTCGCGGGGTGCACGATGCGCGGGGTGTTGATGGCGTTCGACACGGTCTGACGCGAGACGCCGGCCTTCGCGGCCACGTCGGCGAGCGTCGCGCTCATGCCGCACCTCCTCGTGCCTCGCTCCCGAGCCGACCTGGCTCGAGTTCGATCGATCCATTTGATCGTTCCAACGAACGTAGCGTACGGTGGCGGAGCACGCCAGCCCCACCAACTCCGGAGGTCGACGGTGACCGACAGCGCGCACGGCAGGCAGCCGCTGCTGCACGAGGAGCTCGTCGTGCTCCACGCCCCGACGCAGGTCTGGTCGTCGCCGACCGGCGACGTGGGCGGCATGCCCATCCACGGCGTCTTCCACGCCGACGCGCGCGTGATCGACGAGCTGCGCGTCGAGGTCGGCGGCGAGGTGCCCGAGCCGATCGGTGCCTCGTCGACCGCCTCCGAGGCGCGCTTCGTCGCCGTGGCGAGGAACGTCGACGACCGCACGCCCGACCCTCGCGTGCGCGTGGAGCGGCGCCGCGTCGTCGGCGCCGGCACGGTCGTCGAGCACGTCGCGATCGTCAACGCGCTCGACGACGCGGTCGACACGACCGTGACCTACGTCGTCGGGCTCGACGCGAGCGACCTGCAGTCGGTGAAGTCGGGCGTGCCCACGGGCGTCGAGCCGACGATCGTCGAGCGGTCGGGTGCCGTCGTCGCGACCCACGCCTCCCGCTCGCTCGAGCTCGACGCCTCGGGCGCCGACGTCGCGGTGCTCGGTCGTCGCGTCGCCCTGACGTGGCCCGTGCACGTGCCGGCGCACGGACGCGCCGAGGTGGCGCTGCGCCTGCGCGTCTCGGACGACGGCCAGGTCGTCGCACCCTACGGCGGCGATGCCGTGCTGCGCCGCGTGCCCGCGACGGGCGACGCCCGCATCGACCGGTGGGCCGACCTCGCGCTCGCCGACCTCGACGCGCTCGTCATGACGCGTCCCGGATACGGCGACGAGCCGTTCCTCGCCGCGGGTGCGCCCTGGTTCCTCACGCTCTTCGGCCGCGACACCCTGATCGCCGCGCGACTGCTGCTGCCGGTGGACGCGGGCCTCGCGCTCGGCACGCTGCGCACGCTCGCACGCCTGCAGGGCGCCGCGGTCGATCCGGGCTCGGCCGAGCAGCCCGGCAAGATCCTGCACGAGATCCGCGACGGCGTGTTCACGATGCCCGGCGAGGGCATCGCGCTGCCGCCCGTCTACTACGGCACGGTCGACGCGACGCCGCTGTGGGTCGTGCTGCTGGGCCGCGCGCTCGCCGCCGGCGCCGTCGGCCTCGCGGACGTGCGCGAGCTGCGCAGCACGCTCGAGGGTGCGCTCGCCTGGATGCGCGACTTCGGCGACCCGACGGGCACGGGCTTCCTGCACTACCGCGACGAGCTCGGCACGGGACTCGCGAACCAGGGCTGGAAGGACTCGGGCGACTCGATCCGCTTCCACGACGGCTCCATCGCCGAGGGGCCCATCGCGCTGGCCGAGGTGCAGGCGCAGGCCTACGAGGCCGCCATCGTGGGGGCCGAGCTGCTCGATGCGCTCGACGGCGACGGCGCCGGGGATGCCTGGCGCGTCTGGGCTGCGGACATGGCGGTGCGCTTCCGCGATCGGTTCTGGGTCGAGCGCGACGGGCGCCGCTTCCTGGCGATCGCGCTCGACGGCGCCGGGCGGCCGGTCGACTCCCGCACGTCGAACATGGGGCAGTGCATCGGCACGGGCATCCTGTCGGCCGACGAGGAGGCGCTGCTCGCGGCGCAGCTCGTGGCCGACGACCTGGCCTCGCGATGGGGCCTGCGCACGATGGCGACCGACGAGGGCGGCTTCTGGCCGCTGTCGTACCACTGCGGGTCGGTGTGGCCGCACGACACGGGCGTGGTCGTCGAGGGGATGCTGCGGGCCGGGCTCCGGGCGGAGGCCGCTGCGCTGTCCGCGCGCCTGCTCGATGCGGCCGAGGCGTTCTCGTGGCGCATGCCCGAGCTCTTCTCGGGCGACGACCTGCCCTCGCCGATCGCCTATCCGGCATCCTGCCGCCCGCAGGCGTGGAGCGCGGCGGCGGTCGTGGCGGTGGCGCAGGCGCTCGGCTCGTAGCGACGGGACAGTCCACCACCGGCCGGTGGGGAGCCGCCCCGTGGGCTCAGACCTCGATCGTGCCCTCGATCGCCACCGTGCACGCGCCGCCGACCCACACGGCGCCCTCGGCGTCCGTCGCGATGGCGATCTCGCCCGCCCGCTGCAGCCTGGCGCCCTGCGAGACCGTGTACGGAGCCGTCGCGATGCCCGAGCCCGTGAGCCACTGCGCGGCGCTCGCGTTCATCGAGCCGCAGACCGGATCCTCCGCGACGCCGATCGCGGGCGCGAACGCGCGCAGCTCGAACGCGTGCGGCGACCCCGGTGAATACGCGCCGATCGCGCCCACCATGGCGTCGGGGATGCGCGACAGGTCGGGCTCGAGCGCCAGCACCTCGTCGGCCGACGCGAGCCGAACGATGCACCAGCCGGGTCCGTTGTCGATCCACTGGTGGTCGACGATCGCGGCGCGCTCGATGCCGAACGCGGCGGCGATCGCATCCACCTCGTCCTCGTCGATCGCACCCGACCGCACGGTCGGCGGCGCCTCGAACGACAGGATGCCGCCCGACCTGCGGATGCGCACGAGGCCGGCGCCGCACTCCTGCACGACGTCGTCGCCAGCGGGCTCGCCACCGGCGCGCAGCCACGCGGCGGCCGAGCCGAGCGTCGGATGGCCCGCGAACGGCAGCTCGCCGCCCGGCGTGAAGATGCGGAGGCGGTAGTCGGCACCGGCTCGCGTCGGCGGCAGCACGAACGTCGTCTCCGACAGGTTCGTCCATCGCGCGATGCGCAGCATGTCGTCGTCGCCGATGCCGTCGGCGTCGAGCACGACGGCGACGGGATTGCCGAGGAACGGCGTCGACGAGAACACGTCGACCTGGGCGAAGCGATGCTGCGGCATCCGGCCAGCGTAGGTGGCCGCGGGCGGTCCGCGGCCGTGACGCTGGCACGAGGTGACGCTGAGCACCCTTCGAGGCTCGCTGCGCTCGCCCCTCGGGGAGCGGGTGGGAGGGCCCCACGGGGGAGTGCGGGTCTCAGGAGACGACGAGGGCCGCACCCCGAACGGGATGCGGCCCTCGTCGAGCGGACGGCCTCAGGCCTTCGCGTCGTCCTTCGCGTCGTCGGACGCGCCGTCCGTCGCCTCGAGGTCGACGGCCGCCTGCGACGCCGCGAACTCGGGGGTGTCGAACACCTCGCCCGCGATGGGGTCCTGGAGCAGTCGGTCCTCGTCGAGCGACGCGACGCCGTCGGCGTCGAGGTCGACGGCCTCCGACGGCACGGAGTGCAGCGCGATGAGCACCTCGCCCGAGTCGGTGGCCGACGGCGACGGCTGCGAGTGCCCGAGCCCCGCGAACGTCGACGACACCTCGCGGCGGCGACCGAACAGGCCGCGGCGCCCGCTGCCGGCAGCCGCGGCGGCCTCCGCCATGGCCTCGGGCGTCATCTCCGTCGCCGAGGCGACGCGAGCGCGCACGTAGCGCGGCGTCGAGGCGACCTCGAAGTGGAACGCCCGCAGCAGCGAGACGCACGCGAGCACCATGATGATCGAGAACGGCACGGCCGTCGCGATCGATGCGGTCTGCAACGCGGTGAGCGCCTCCGAGCCGCCGACGACGAGCAGCACGCCAGCGGCGGTCGCGGCGATCGCGACCCACAGCAGGCGCGTGAGGCGCGGCGTCACCGTCGCGCCACCGGTCGCGAGGATGTCCACGACGAGCGCACCCGAGTCGGCCGAGGTCACGAAGAAGAACACGATGATGAGGATCGCGAGCACGCTCGTGACCTCCGCGAACGGGAACGTCGCGAGCAGGTGGAACAGCGACGTGTTCGTGTCCACGGCGCCGTCGACGAGCATGTCGCCCTCCGTCAGCTGTCGCAGGATCGCCGAGTCGCCGAAGATCGAGAACCACAGGATGCCGATGATCGTCGGTGCCAGCAGGACGCCGAACACGAACTGCCGGATGGTGCGGCCGCGCGAGATGCGCGCGATGAACATGCCCACGAACGGGGCCCAGCTCATCCACCAGCCCCAGTAGAAGATCGTCCAGCCGCCGGCCCAGCCGTCGTTCGCGAGCGGCCACGTCTCGAGCGACAGGCTCGGCAGCGCTGCGATGTACGAGCCCGTGTTGGCGACCATCGACTGCAGGATCACGAGGGTCGGGCCGAGCAGCAGCACGAAGATCGCGAGCAGCGCCGCGAGCGACATGTTGATGTTCGACAGCCACTTGAGGCCCTTGTCGAGGCCCGAGATCACCGAGAACGCCGCGAGGGCGGAGACGCCGGCGATGAGCGCGATCGCGAGCTGCGAGTTCGCCTCGAACCAGCCGAGGAACTCGAAGCCGGCCATGATCTGCTGCACGCCGAGGCCCAGCGACGTCGCGACGCCGAACATCGTGCCGACGATGGCGACCACGTCGATCGCGTGGCCCATCCAGCCCTCGACGCGCTGGCGGCCGAGCATGGGCTCGAGCAGCCAGCGGATCGACAGCGGGCGACCGCGACGGAAGGTCATGTAGGCGAGGCCGAGGCCGACGACGACGTAGATCGCCCAGGCGTGCAGGCCCCAGTGGTACAGCGTGAGGTCCATCGCGAGGCGGCCGGCGGCATCCGTGCCGCCCTCGACGCCCGCGTTCTCGGGCGGCGTCGTCATGTGCGAGAGCGGCTCGGCGACCGAGTAGAAGACGAGGCCGATGCCCATGCCCGCCGAGAAGAGCATCGTGAACCACGAGAGCGTCGAGAACTCCGGCTCCTCGTCGTCGCGGCCGAGCCTGATGCTGCCGATGCGCGACAGGCCGACGTAGAGCGCGAACAGCACGAAGCCGGTCGCGGCGAGGATGTACCACCAGCCGACGCCGTTCGTGATGGCGGTGTTCAGCACGGTGAAGGCGTCGCCACCCGTGCTCGAGTAGACGATCGCGAAGATCGTGAGGCCCGCGATGAGGATGATCGCGGGGATGAAGACCGGCTTCGACAGCTGGCGCCACACCTCCTTGGGCGACCAGTCGAGGGCGAGCTGCGAGACCTGACGATCTGCCATCTGGCGGGTTCCTCCTGCGTGACGATGCATGGCGCGTTCCGGGACGTCTGGGCGCGCCGAACGGCACCGGCCCAACGTTCCACGGTACCGAAGCGCCCGCGGCGTCGCAGGTGCGCGCATGGAACCTGCTACGGATCCGCGATGGATGCAGGACTCCTGCGAGCGCAGCGCGCAGACGCAGGAACGACGAGCGTCGATCGCGGTCGCGCACGGGCTCGGCCGGCAGCGAACGCACCCTGCCGCGGCTGCCGCATCCGCGGAAGGATGGGTGCCGACGATTCGACACGAGGAGCGAGCGATGGCGCAGCAAGTCCAGTACACCGAGTTCGGCGAGCCCGAGGTCCTGCACCTCGTCGACGTGCCCCAGCCGACCGCGGGCGACGGCGAGGTCGTCGTGGCGGTGCGCGCCGCGGGCGTGAACCCGCTCGACTCGAAGCTGCGCTCGGGTGCGCGGGCGTCGGGCGAGATCACGACGCCGCGCGTGCCCGGCGGGGATGCCGCCGGCGAGATCGTGGAGGTGGGAGGCGGCGTCGAGGACTGGGCCGTCGGCGATCGCGTGGTGGTGCAGAACGCGAAGGGCGCGTACGCCACCCACACCGTCGCGACCCCGCAGCAGCTGCACGCGCTGCCCGACGCCGTCACGTTCGAGCAGGGCGCGGCGATGGGCATCCCCGCCTCGACGGCCTACCAGGGCCTCGTCGAGCTCGAGGTGCGCGCCGGGGAGACGCTGCTGATCCACGCCGGCTCCGGCGCCGTCGGTCAGGCGGCGATCCAGCTGGGCGTGCTGCAGGGCGCGACGGTGATCGCGACCGGCAGCGAGCCCAACCACGACCGCATCCGCGCGCTCGGCGCGACGCCCGTGACCTACGGTGCGGGGCTGCTCGACCGCGTGCGCGAGGCGGCGCCCGGCGGCGTCGACGTGATCTACGACTGCGTCGGCACCGAGGACTCCATGGCCGTCTCGGCGCAGCTCGTGGCCGACCCGCACCGCATCGGCACGATCGTGTGGAGCGACGCTGCCGCTGCGCTCGGGGTGCAGGGATGGATGGGCGGCAAGCCCGAGCCGCTCTCGGAGCGCACGATCCAGCTGCGCCACGAGGCGTACGAGGTCGTGCTGGGCCGCATGGCGTCGGGCTCGTTCGAGGTCGAGGTCGCGAAGGCGCTGCCGCTGTCGGAGGCGGCCGAGGCGCAGCGCCTCAACGTGGCGAACGCGGTGCGGGGCAAGATCCTGCTGGTGCCGTAGGGGACCGCTCGCCGCGGCGATCGGGGCCGCCTCCCACCAGCTGGTCGAGGAGGCCCCGCCCTTCGAGACGGCTGCTCGCTGCGCTCGCGGCCTCCTCAGGAACCGCGCAGCGAGGAGCCGTCACGAGACCACGTGACGTGCCCGCTCCGCGCGACCGGGCGCGTGCGTGGCCAGGAGCGGCCGTTGCGTGGTCTCGTGACGCGTGCTCGCTGCGCGAGCGCGCTCCTCGACCAGCTGATGGGTGATCGTCCCCTTGAGCGCCCTCCGGCGGGCCGCTGAGCGGAGACCACCGAGGCTGACGGCTCAGCCGTCGATCGCCTCGCGGATCGCCTGCGCCAGCATCGACTCGACGACGGTGCCGAGCTGCACGACCGCCTCGTCGTCCATCGACGGGTCGTCCAGGAACGCCGCGAGCACGATGGCGTCGGTGCGCTGGATCGCGCCGACGAGATCGGCGCGCCGCGCAGGCGTCAGCTCGACGCCGTGGCGCGGCGCGAGCACGGCGACGAGCTCGCGCGCGGATGCGGCGACCGCCAGCGCGCGGTCGGCGCGCGCATCCGGCAGCAGCCACTGCCACGCCCGCACGGGCTGGTACGCCGGGATGGTGCGATGCATGCGCACGTACGTGTCGACGAGCGCGCGCACGTCGGCGGCCAGGCTGCCGTGCGACAGCAGCGCGGAGTCGACGAGCGCGTCGCGCATGCGCAGCACGTTGCGCTCGTAGAGCGTGCGGATGAGCGCCTCGCGGTCCTCGAAGTAGCGGTAGACCGTGCCGACCGAGACGCGGGCACGCGCGGCGACGTCGGTCGTGGTGAGCCGCTCGATGCCGCGCTCGCCGATGATGGCGGCCGCCGCGTCGAGCAGACGGTGCGCGGTGTCGGTCGCCTGACCCGGCGTCGGGTCCATGCGCATGGTGGCGGAGTCGAGCTCGATGGGTCCGGTGTCCATGCCGACCTCCTGCGTCCGTGCGGTACGCGAGCATAACCGGCCAGAAGGCTCGATGGTCGAAGGAACCTCACTGGATCGATCGAGGATCCGGATGGTCGTCCGGCCCCGTGATCCCGCTGGATTCCTGCCGTCGACGGTCGACGCTTCGCGGGATCAGGAGGCGTCTGGCTCAGTCGCCGTCGACCCCGCCGTCGACCCCGCCCGCGTCGCCGGCCTCGGCGCTCGTCGGCTCCGGTGCGTCGGCCGCGAGCCACTCGGCATCCGCCGCGCCGCCGTCGCCGAGCCCCGCGCTCGCGAGCGCGCGCTCGATCGCGTCCGCGAGCGGATCCTCGCCCGGCTCCGATGGCGTGCCGAACGGCAGTGCTTCCTGGCCCATGCCTCCACGGTACGCGGGCCGGACGCTCGCATGCCAGTGGTGGCAGGATCGAAGGGCATCGGTTCCGCAGACGAGACGGAGCGTCCGCTCGTGGACCTCGACAACATGGCGAACGCGGCGCTCGCGTTCGGCGGCGTCGCCGTCGTCATCGCCATCGGCTACCTCGTGCGTCGCCTCGAGGTCGTCGGCCCCGAGGCGGAGCGCATCCTCAGCCGCCTCACGCTGCTCGTGGGCATGCCGGGCCTCACGTTCGTGGTGCTCGCCCGCGCCGACCCGACGGTGCTGCTGTCGTCGTACTCGCTCGCGATGATCGCGCCGATCGTGCTCACGATCGTCGTCACCGTCGGCGCGCTGCTGACGCAGGCGCGCGTGCGCCGCTCGCCCACGGCCCTCGCGGTGCTCGGCATCTCGACCGGCTTCACGAACTCCGGCAACATCGGGATCCCGCTCGCCACGTCGATCCTCGGCACCACGTCGTTCCTCGCGCCGAGCATCCTGCTGCAGGTGCTCGTGCTCGCACCCGTCGCGATGGGCATCGCGACCGCGGCCGCGCACGAGGGCGGCCCGCAGCCGTGGTGGCGGCGCGTGCTGCGGCCGTTCGCGACGCCCGTCGTGCCCGCCGCGCTGCTCGGTGGCGTCGTCATGCTGACGGGCGTCGAGCTGCCGGATGCGGTGCTCATGCCCGCCGACCTGCTCGCGGATGCGTCGATCCCCATGCTGCTGCTGGCGTTCGGCATGTCGCTGCGTGGCGCGCGACCGCTCGATCCCCTGCGCCGCGAGCCGGCGATCGTGCTGATCCCGCTCGTCGCGAAGCTCGTGCTGCTGCCGGTGGCGACGCTCGGGTTCGGGCTGCTGCTCGGCTTCGGCGGGCTCGAGCTGCTGGCGCTCGTCGTGATCGCCTGCCTGCCCTCGGCGCAGAACATGTACGCGATCGCGTCGTCGTACACGTCGTTCGGCGCGGTCGTGCGCACGGTGGTGCTCACGACGACCGTGCTCGCGTGCCCGTTCGCGGTGCTTGCGGCAGGGCTGCTGGGCTGACGCCCAGCGGCTCAACCCAGCAGCGACAGCCCAGCGCCGATCGCGAAGCCGAGCACGGTCGCGAGCCCCGCCCAGTCCTTCGCCTTCTCGCGGGCCTCCGGCACCATCGCGTCGATGAGCATCACGAGCAGCGCGCCGGCGGCGAAGCCGTCGATGCCGGCCTTCACCTCGGGGCTCGCGGCATCGGCGGCCAGGGTGCCGCCGAGCGTGGCGGCCATGCAGGCGACCGCGACCGCCGACCACAGCAGCAGCACGTGCGCCCGTGACGAGCCCGCCCGCAGCATGTCGGCCGACGAGCCGATCGCCTCCGGCAGGTTCGACACGACGATCGCGACGACGAGCGCGGCGCTCACGCCGTCGCCGGCTGCGATGCCGATGCCGAGCACGGCCTGCTCCGGCACGCCGTCGAGCAGCGAGCCGACGGCGAGCGGCAGCCCTGCGGCGCCGCCGCGGCCTCGCGCGCCGATGCGCCGCACGAGCCGATCCGCACCGAAGAACGCGACGGCGCCGAGCGCGAGGCCGATGGCGACGGGGATGGCGCCTCCCACCGACAGCCCCTCCTCGGCGAGCTCGAACGCGATGCTCGCGATGAGCGCTCCCGCCCCGAACGCGAGCACGGACCCCAGCACGACGTCGCTCCAGCGCCGCAGCACCGCGAGCGCGGCGCCGACGAGCAGCGACGCGGCAGCGACGCCGCCCCACAGCAGGCTCTCGAGCATGCGCACGCTCCCTTCGTCGCCGACGAGCATGCTCCCGTCGGCGGATCGCGGCAACGGGGCGCGCGACGCCGCCCGCATCCGCGCGCTCGTAGGCTGGATGCGCGCAGGCCGTCGCCGGGCGCATCCCGCCCGCCGCCGCATGGAGGTCGCATGCTCGCGCCCGTTCGCGCCCGCGCCGCATCCGGCGTCGGCCTCGGCGTCGCCGCCTCGATCGGGGCGTCGGTGCTGTTCGGCGTGCTGTTCCTGCTGCCGCCGCTGCTCGCGCCACTGACGGGCATCGAGATCGTCGCGTGGCGCGTCGTCGTCATGCTGCCGGTGCTCGTGGGGCTCTTCGCCGCGACGGTCGGGCTCCGCGACGTCGCGCGCGTGCTCGGCCGCATCCGCCGACGCCCCGTGCTCGCGATCGTGCTCGTGGTGGACGCACTGCTGCTGTCGGTGCAGCTGTGGCTCTTCGGCTGGGCGCCCATCGCCGGGCACGGGCTCGACACCGCCACCGGCTACCTGCTGCTGCCGCTCGCGATGGTGCTCGTGGGCGTCGTGCTGCACGGCGAGCGGCTGTCGCGCCTGCGCGGCGCGGCCGTCGTCGCCGCGGTGCTCGGCGTCGTCGCCGCGCTCGCGGTCGGCGGCTCGGTCGGGTTCGCGACGGCGCTCGTCGCGCTCGGCTACCCGATCTACTTCGACCTGCGCCGTCGGTTCGGACTCGACGGCCCCGGCGCGACGGTGCTCGAGCAGCTCGTGCTGCTGCCCGTCGCGATCGTCGTGCTCGTCGCCCACGCCGCGACCGGCGCAGCCGTCGTCACGTGGGGCCACGCGCCGATGCTGCTGCTGCTCGGCGTCGTCAGCGGCGCAGCCCTCTGGATGTACCTGTCGGCCAGCCGCATGCTGCCGTTCGGGCTCTTCGGCCTCCTCGCCTACGTCGAGCCCGTGCTGCTCGTCGTCGTCTCGACGCTGCTGCTCGGCGAGGCCGTCGGCGCCTCCGACGCGCTCGTCTACGGCCCCATCGCCGTCGCGCTCGTGATCCTCGCGCTCGAGCCGTGGGCCGCCCGCCGCCGCGGCGAGCCGCCCACGACGACGCAGCCCATCCCGCACTGAGCCGCACGAGTCCCCCAGGGGTCGTGGATGCGGTCGTGCGAGGCTGCCGAGATGACGACCGCCGCCGCCGAGGCCATCGCGTGGCGAGCGAGCGCAGCCCGCGTCGCCGGTCACGGCTGGGTGCTGGGAGCGGCGGGCAGCGGGATCGTCGCACTCGCGGCAGGCGTCGTGGCCGCGGTGCAAGCATCGCAGCGCGGCCCGATCGACGGCTGGTCGCTGGTCTTCGTGGGCCTCTTCGTGCTCCTCGGCGTCGCGCCCGTGGGTGGCACGGGAGGTCTCTGGGCAGCCGCGATCGTGCTCGCCGTCCGAGGTGCGCGGCCCGCACGGCGCCGCCGCGCGCGCATCGCGCGACTCGCGATCCCGACCGCGCTCATCGTCGGCGTGCTCGCGACGATCGTGATGCTCGTCGACATCGGAGCCATGGCTGGCGCCGACGGCCCTGTGCCCGCCGTCGCCCTCGCCACGATCGGAGCGCTGGCGACGGCGCGCATCATCCGCATCGCCGACCGTGCGGCGCCGTGCGCGCCGCGAGGCGAGCCGCAGGCGGAGTGGACGTCGGGGGCGACGGCCGTCGAGGTCCCGCTGCGCGAGCCGTTCGTGCTCGGCGCGTGCCTCGGCCCGATCGCTCTCTCGGCGGCACCGCTCATCGCCTCGCTCGACCCGGGGACCTCGACGCCGATCGTGCTGACCAACGCGGGCATCCTCGCGTGCTTCGGGATCGGGCTCGGGCCCGTCGTCGGCCTCGGGTTCGCGGCCGTGGTGCTGCTGCCGTGGGCGCAGCGCGACGAATGGCCGCGCGCGCTCGCGGGGCGCATCGCAGCCCTCGTGCTGCTGCAGGTCGCGTCGGCCGCGTTGCTCGGCGGCATGGCGTACGCGCTGCTCGGCATGGACGAGGCCGCGGCGCGCGCCGCCATCGGCGGCGGGCTCGTCAGCCTCGTGACCGAGCTCACCCTGCTCGTCGTCGGGTGGCGTTCGCACGCCCGACACGCCGCAGATTTGAGTCGTTCACGATAAGCGAGCAGGATGGGGGCATGGAGCTCGTCGACCACGCACCCGCCGAGGCCGCCGACGCGGCCCTCGCGCAGCGCGTCGCGCACGAGGGCATGCTCCGCACCCGCGGCCTGCGCGTCACGCGAGGCCGCCTCGCGGTGCTCGACGTGCTCGCCGCGCAGCCGCACTCGGATGCCGACACCATCCATCAGGGCGTCGCCATCCTCGAGCCCGGCATCTCGCTGCAGTCCGTGCACAACGTGCTCGGGGCCCTGCACGAGGCCGGCGTGCTGCGCCGCTTCGAGCCCGCCCGATCGGCCGCACGCTACGAGCTGCGCGTCGACGACAACCATCACCACGCCGTCTGCTCGCGCTGCGGCCGCGTCGAGGACGTCGACTGCGTCACCGGCGAGGCACCGTGCCTGCACGCGCCCGCCCCCGCCGGCTTCGCCGTCGTGCAGGCCGAGGTGACCTTCTGGGGGCTCTGCGCCCACTGCGCGCAGTCCGAGCGCTGACCCCTCCCGCATCCCGATCGCCTCGGGATGCTCCACCGACCCATCCGACCCGACTCCACCCACCCCGAGGAAGAGGACCCATGACCCAGCGGACCACCACCAACTCCGGAGCGCCGGTCGCGAGCGACCAGCACTCGCAGTCCGTCGGCGCCGACGGCGCGATCGCGCTCACCGACCACTACCTCGTCGAGAAGCTCGCCCAGTTCAACCGCGAGCGGGTGCCCGAGCGCGTCGTGCACGCCAAGGGCGGCGGTGCATTCGGCACGTTCACGACCACGAACGACGTCTCGCAGTACACGCGCGCAGCGCTCTTCCAGCCCGGCGTCGAGACCGAGATGCTCGCGCGCTTCTCGTCGGTCGCCGGCGAGCAGGGCAGCCCCGACACGTGGCGCGACCCGCGCGGCTTCGCGCTGAAGTTCTACACGACCGAGGGCAACTACGACCTCGTCGGCAACAACACGCCCGTCTTCTTCATCAAGGACGGCATCAAGTTCCCCGACTTCATCCGCTCGCAGAAGCGCCTCCCCGGCTCCAACCTGCGCGACCACGACATGCAGTGGGACTTCTGGACGCTGCAGCCGGAGTCGGCGCACCAGGTGACGTGGCTCATGGGCGACCGCGGCCTGCCCGCCTCGTGGCGCCACATGGACGGCTTCGGCTCGCACACCTACCAGTGGATCAACGCCGCCGGCGAGCGCTTCTGGGTGAAGTACCACTTCGAGACCGACCAGGGCAACGACTTCATGTCGCAGGAGAACGCCGACCAGCTCGCGGGCTCGGATGGCGACTACTACATCCGCGACCTCTACGAGGCGATCGACGGCCGCGACTTCCCGTCGTGGACCCTGTACGTGCAGGTCATGCCGTACGACGACGCCGCGTCGTACCGCTTCAACCCGTTCGACCTCACGAAGGTGTGGCCCAAGGGCGACTACCCGCTCATCGAGGTCGGCCGCATGGAGCTGAACCGCAACCCCGAGAACTACTTCGCCGAGATCGAGCAGGCGGCGTTCGCGCCGTCGAACTTCGTGCCCGGCATCGCCGCGAGCCCCGACAAGATGCTGCAGGCGCGCATCTTCTCGTACGCGGACGCCCACCGGTACCGCGTCGGCACGAACCACGCCGAGCTGCCCGTGAACCGCCCGCATGCGACCGAGGCGCAGTCGTACTCGAAGAACGGCGCGATGCGGCACGGCTTCCACTCGCCCGAGACGCCCGTGTACGCGCCGAACTCGTTCGGCGGCCCGCACGCCGACCCCGCAGCCCACGGCGACGACCGCGGCTGGGAGTCCGACGGCGAGCTCATCCGCTCGGCAGCCACGCTGCACCCCGAGGACGACGACTTCGGCCAGGCGGGCACGCTCGTGCGCGACGTGCTCGACGACGCCGCCCGCGAGCGCCTCGTGGGCAACATCGTCGGCCACGTGTCGAAGGTGCGCATCCCCGAGATCCGCGAGCGCGTGCTCGCCTACTGGTCGAACGTGGATGCGTGGCTCGGCGAGCAGGTCGCTGCGCGCCTGCCCGAGATCACCGACCCGAAGTCGACGCTCGTGGAGCCGCCGGCCACCGCGCCGGTCGGCTGAGACCCGTCGGGTGCGGGAGATGTGCACCTGAGCGACGAGGCGGGACCCGCCACGGCCCCGCCACCCCGCTCACGTGCACATCTCCTCCTCGCACGGCCCCGCACCCACCCGGGTGCGGGGCCGTCCGCGTCTCGGCGTGACTGGTCGCTCGTGGTGGCGACTGGTCGCTCGATGCGCGTGACTGGTCACCGATCGTTCCCACGAGCGACCGATCCCGACCACGAGCGACCGGTCGATCCCGACGCCGTGCCTCAGTGTGCGTCGACACGCGTCAGGTGCGCCGTCAGGTGTCGTCGGCCCACGGTCTCGGCGCCGATCACCACGATCCACGGCGCCGCGGCCACGAGCAGGATGTCGAGCGCGAACGGCGTGCCGGTCTCGGTGAGCACGACTGCGAGTGCGAGGACCGCGATCGCCGCCGCCAACATCCCGACGTGGGCAGCGTGCACGCGGCGCATGAGCACGTCGGCGATGCCCACGTACGCGACGAGGAAGATGCCGACGGGGATGGCCACGGCGCGCGTCGCCTCCGCGTACCCGACCTCCGCCTCGCCTTCGATGACGTACGCGCCCACGTGCAGCCCGGCGCCGACGGCGGCGATCGCCGCGAAGACGAGGATGTGCAGGTAGCCGAACGCGAACGAGCCACCGCGATCGCGGTGCAGCAGCTCGCCGAACGGCATCGCGAAGTACGCCCACCACATGCCGAACGTGAGCACGACGCCGGCGACGACGAGCACGATCGCGTCGCCCGACCATCCCTGGTGCTCGATGATCGGCTGCACCGCCGCGACGGTGCCGAGCACGCCCTCGCCGAGCGCGATGATCGCGAGCAGGCCGTACCGCTCGGCGATGTGGTGCGGATGCCAGGGCGTGGGACGACGGCGCTCGGCCAGGACCGGACCGATGAGCTCGATGACGTAGAGCGCGAGCGACGCGACGATCGTCGGCACGAGCTGCATGTGCACGACGGCCACGACGATCCATCCGACCTGGGCGACCGCGATCGCGCCGGCGTACGTCAGCGCTGCCGGACGGTGCTCCGGCGACTGCGCGGCGAGGCGCAGCCACTGCGCGAGCATCGCCACGCGCATGACGACGTAGCCGGCGACGACGACGCCGTTGTCGATGCCGTGGCCCTCCTCGAGCGAGTGGAAGACGTCGGAGAGGCCGAGCGCGAGCACGACGACGCCCACCATCTGCACCATCGTCGTGAGTCGGTAGACCCAGTCGTCGGTGTCGAACGCCGAGGCGAACCACGAGAAGTTGATCCAGGCCCAGGTGATCGCGAACGCGCCGAAGGCGAAGCCGCCGATCGCCACGGCGACGTGGCCCTCGGCGAGGGCGTGCGCCATCTGGTTGCCTGCGATGCCGAACGCGACGACGAACGCGAGGTCGAAGAGCAGCTCGAGCGGCGTCGCGGCGCGTCCGCGCTCATGGGGATCGCGGCCGAGCATGCGTCGCAGGCGCACGGTCGACGACGGGCGGGGGAGGGTTCCGGCATCGGTGCTCATGGGCGTCCTCTCGGCCGTGCTCGGCGCCATGATGCCACGCGGTGGGCGCATGGCCCGGTCGCGCCGGTCGCGCGGGGCCGTGGTCGACGGATCCGTGACGGATCCGGCGGTCGTGACGTCTCCCTCGTGAGCCCATCCTCGGGCTCGCCGCGGCTTCGGTCGCCCTGCCGTCCAGGAAGGACACCATGCTGCCCCGCATCCTCTCGCTCGTCGCCGCCTTCGTGGTGAAGCGCATCCTCGGTCGTCGCCGTCGCGGCGACGACGGCCAGCCGTCGGGTCGCCGTCGTGGCTGAGGGCTCGACGCGTCGCCGCTCGCCGCTCGCCGTCGTGCGCGACGTGCCCCGACGGCTGCGCGCGGCCGCCCTCGAGCAGGTCGACGACGCGCGACGCGAGCTCATGGAGCGCACGCGCGAGGCTCGCGTGGGCCTGGTGCTGCTCGGCATCGCAGCGGGCCTCGCCCTGGTCACGCTCACGACGCTCGCGGTCGCGCTGACGATCGCGCTCGCCGAGGTGCTGCCGTGGTGGGGCGCGATCCTCGCCATCGTGGCGCCGCTCGCGGTCGCGGCAGGCATCCTCGCCGCCGTCGGGATGCGTCGCATCTCGCCGCCGTCCGCGGACGATCTCGTCGAGGAGGAGACGCGCACGGTGCGCGACGCCACCGCGTAGCGTGCGCGTCGCAGGGCAGGAGCCGGCTCCCGCCGGCACACGCGCGTGCCCCTAGGCTCGTCCGGTGACCATGGACTCCGGCGGCGACCCCACGACGGGGCGCGTGCCGATCGTCCCGGGCACCGACCCCGACGGCGCGCACGCCGACGCCGCTGCGCCCGCGCATCAGGTCGCGGGGCTCGAGGCGTCGTCCGACGCGATCGCGAAGCCCGGCCCGCACCGGTCCGCCGATCGGCCGGAGCCTGCCCGCCGCAAGCGCTTCGTCGACCTCGAGCCGCTGCGCGCATCCCCGGCCTTCGCCCGGCTCTGGATCGCGAACGCGATCTCGGGCATCGGCTCGATGGTCACGGTCGTCGCCGTCGGGCTGCAGATCTACGACATCACCGAGTCGACGCTCGCCGTCTCGCTCGTCGGCCCCATCGGCCTCGTGCCGATGATCGTCGCCGGCCTGTGGGGCGGCATGCTCGCGGATGCGTTCGACCGCAAGCGCGTGCTGCTCGTGTCGGCGATCGTCGGCTGGCTCACGGTGCTCGGCATCGTCGCGATGTCGGCCTACGACGCATGGGCGATGGCCGAGGGGCAGCGCGTCGAGGTGTGGCCGTTCTACGTGCTCGCCACGATCAACGCCGTCGCCACCACCGTCTCGGGAGCCACGCGCAGCGCGATCACGCCGCGCATCGTGCCCGCGCACCTGCTGTCGCGCGCCGCCGCGCTCAACGGCATCGCGATCGGCGCGATGGTGACGATCGGGCCGGCCCTCGCCGGCGTGCTCGCCGCGACGGTCGGCCTGCCGTTCACGTTCGCCGTCGACGCCGTGCTGTTCTCGGTCGCGTTCATCGGCATCCTCGGACTGCCCGCCATGCCCCCGCAGGGCCAGGTGGCGAAGCCGGGCCTCGAGTCGCTGCGCGACGGGATGCGGTTCCTGCGGCAGGCGCCGAACATCCGCATGTCGTTCGTCGTCGACATCATCGCGATGGTGTTCGGGCGGCCCAACGTGCTCTTCCCCGCCGTCGGTGCGCTCGTGATCGGCGGCGGCCCCATCACGGTGGGCGTGCTCACGGCGGCCGGCGCGATCGGCACGCTGCTCGCGAGCCTCCTCTCGGGACCCGTCGCGCACGTGCATCGGCACGGCCTCGCGGTGCAGCGGGCGATCATGCTCTACGGCACGGCCGGGCTGCTGCTCGGCGTCGTGCTGCTCGTCACGATGCTGTCGGGCGTCTCGGTGACCGACCAGCTGGACGGCGTCGCCTGGCCGGCGCTCGCGCTCGCCTGCGTCGCGATGGCGGGCATGGGCGCGAGCGACGAGATCAGCGCGATCTTCCGCTCGACGATGCTGCTGCAGGCGTCGCCCGACGAGATGCGCGGCCGCCTGCAGGGCGTGTTCACGGTCGTCGTGGCCGGTGGACCCCGCCTCGGCGACCTCTACGCCGGCCTCACCGCATCCCTCGTGGCGCTGTGGTTCCCGCCGCTGCTGGGCGGCCTGTGCATCGTCGCGCTCGTGGTGCTCGTGACGCGGATGCAGGGCACGTTCCTGCAGTACGACGCGCGCACGCCCACCCCGTAGGCGTCGATCGACTGGTCGCTCGTTGCGCCGACTGGTCGCTCGCCGTCGTGACTGGTCACTCGTGGGGATCGAGTGGTCACCACTGGTTCCCACGAGCGACCGATCCCAACCACGAGCGACCAGTCAGCGCCACGGGTGACCAGTCCCAGCCACAAGTGACCAGTCGGCCGACCGCGCGCGTCCGGGACGCCGCGATCCGGGGGATCAGGCGAAGCCCTCCATCGCGTGGGGCACGTAGTGCTCCTCGAGGCGGCGCAGCTCGTCGTCGGTGAGCTCGAGCTCGGCCGCGGCGACGGCGTCGTCGAGGTGCTGCATCCGCGTCGCACCGACGATGGGCGACGAGACGACCGGCTGCGCCAGCACCCACGCGAGCGCCACCTGCGCCGGGCGCACCTCGCGCTCGGCGGCGATCGCCAGCACCGCATCCACGATGCGCCGGTCGGAGTCCTCGGCCTGGTGGTAGAGCTGCGGCGCGAGCCCGTCGGTGGCGAAGCGCGTCGACTCCTCGTCCCATGGTCGGGTCAGCTTGCCGCGCGCGAGCGGGCTCCACGGCAGCGCACCGACGCCCGAGTCGAGGCAGAACGGGTACATCTCGCGCTCGTCCTCGCGCGTCAGCAGGTTGTACTGCGCCTGCATCGAGATGAACCGCGTCCACCCGTGCAGCGCCGCAGCGTGCTGCATCTTGGCGAACTGCCACGCCCACATCGACGAGGCACCGAGGTAGCGCACCTTGCCCGAGCGCACGAGGTCGTCGAGCGTCTGCATCGTCTCCTCGATCGGCACCGTCGGGTCGAAGCGGTGGATCTGGAAGAGGTCGACGTAGTCGGTGCCGAGCCGCCGCAGGCTCGCATGCACCGACTCGAGGATGTGCCCGCGCGAGAGGCCGCGTCCGTTGACCCCGTCGCGCATCGGCATGAAGACCTTCGTCGCGATGACGACGTCCTCGCGGCGGGCGAAGTCGGCGAGCGCCTTGCCCACGATCTCCTCCGACCGTCCCGCGGAGTACGCGTTGGCGGTGTCGAACGACGTGAAGCCCAGCTCGAGCGCGCGCTGGATGAACCCGCGCGACTCCTCCTCGGGCAGCGTCCATCCGTGGTTGCCGACGTCGGGCTCGCCGAAGCTCATGCATCCGAGCGTCACTCGCGAGATGTCGAGGCCGCTCGTGCCGATCCTGGTGCGCTGCATTGCGTGGCTCCTTGCCGTGACGTGGGCGATCCGCGCCGGCGTCGGCGATCGGATGCGGGGATGCGACGGCTCGATCCTCGCAGAGCGGACCCCGGAGCGAACGGATGCCCGCAGCGCAACCCGCTGCATCCGCTCGCCGTCGACGACAGCATGGAGGAGTCGCGCCGACGCGCGACGGAGAGGATGCCCATGGGACCGCACGTCGCAGACCTGACCATCTCGACCGAGGACTACGAGGCCGACGGGCGCATGCCCGACCGGCTCGCGAAGGACGGTGGCAACGAGGCGCCGCGCTTCGTCGTCGCCGGTGTGCCGGAGGACGCCGTCGAGCTCGCGCTCGTCGTGCACGACCCCGATGCGCCGATGGCGCGCGGGTTCACGCACTGGGTCGTCTACGGCCTGCCCGCCGTCGACGGCGCGATCGACCCGTCGGTCGGCCGTGCGGCGCCGACGAGCGCCGGCGAGCCGGGCTGGTACGGCCCGCAGCCGCCGGTCGGCCACGGCACGCACCGCTACTACGCGTGGGTCTACGCCCTGTCGGAGCCCATCTCGGGCGAGCCGACGCGCGAGGCCTTCCTCGATCGTCACGCGGGTGCGATCCTCGAGCAGAACCGCGTCGTCGGCACCTATTCGCGCTGACCGCGCGCCGCGACCGACGTCGACGGATGCCCCGGCTCGCGAGCCGGGGCATCCGCATGTCACCGCGCGTGCGTGCCGCGCGCGCGGCGGCGCACGGCGAGCGCGCCGAGGCCGATGGCGAGGGCGAGTGCGCCGCCGACCGCGACGAGCGGCGGGACGGATGCGCCGGTCTCCGGCAGCGGCTCGCGTCGACCCGGGTCGCGCAGCGCCGGGCTCGGCGCAGGCGCCGCCGCGGGCGTCGTGACGGCCGGCGGAGCGACGGTCGCCGGCGTCGGCGCGATGGGCGTCTCGACGAGGTCGCAGCGGTCGTCGTCGCTCTCGAGGTCGGCGTTCGGTCGGCACGATCCCGGCGGCGGCGCTTGCGGAGCCATGACCCACGCGGCGTTGACGACGGTGGCGGCGGCGCCCGCCGTGGGGGCGACCGTGCCCTGCAGCGTCACCGACGCGACGCCGCTCGGCGGCAGCGTGCCCACGGACCAGATCCCGGCCGCGACGTCGAACGAGCCCTGCGACGGACCGGCGACGACCTGCAGCGACGCGGGGTCGAGCTCCACCGGGTAGTCGTCGGTGACCGAGACGTCGGTCGCGTCGACCGTGCCGAGGTTGGCGACGTCGATCGTCCACACGACCGACACGGCGCTGCCGTCGTCGACGGCGAGCACCTCGGCGTCGACGCGCTTGTCGATGCGCAGGTCCGGCAGCGCCGCGAGCGCGACCTCGGCCTGCGCGTGGTCCTCGATGAAGGCCCAGTCGTCGATCGCCCGCAGGTCGCCCCACGAGCCGCCGATGCCGTCGTTCTGGTTGGGGCGCTCGCCACCGGCCTGCCACCCGTGCACGCCCCCTGCCGACGTCGTCGCAGGGTCGCTGCCGATGAGCGCCGGCGTGCGCGTCCACCGCGAGGCGCTCGACGCGTCGAGCGCCGTGTCGTCCCAGTGCAACGTCGTCACGCCCGGTGCGGGTCCCGTGAGCGCCTCGACCTCGATGCCGCCCGTGTTCGTCTCGGCGTCGATCCGCAGGAAGTGGATGGGCGACACCTGCGCCATCGTCGCCCGCATGCGCACGCCGGCGGTCGTCGGCGACACGGGCGCGCCGGCGGCGTCGAGGCCGTCCCAGTGCCACGAGAACGCGCCGGGCTCGAGCACCGCGACCTCGTCGACCACGTCGCGCGGACCGTCGAAGCCGCCGTCGCCGTCGCCGTCGACCTCCACGCGCACCACGCCCGGCTGCCCCTGCAGGGTGCCCGTCAGCGTGCCGGCGTTCGCCGCGACGGTGTCGCGAGCGAAGTCGAGCGCCGCGATCGTGGGCGCGACGTAGTCGGCCAAGAGCCACGTCTCGACCGTGCGGCCGTCGGCCCAGGCGGTCGTCGAGGGCGGCAGGTCGGCGGCCGGGGCGTCGAGGAAGAGGCGGAAGTCGGTGAGGCCGGCGCAGTCGTCTGCCGTGGGCTGCCACCACGCGGCCCCGGCGCCACCGCCCTCGGGCGAGTGCGGCATCGGCACCGACCGCAGCGCGGGCTCGCACGTGCCGACCGCCGCGTTGCCGACGTCGTTCATGCGCAGCGTCGAGTCGACGCCGTCGTAGCCGTCGAGCGTCACGCGGTACTGCGCCCCGTCGGGCGCCGCGGCGTGCAGGGCGAGCGTCGTCGGCTCGGGCGTGTGGATCGCGAGCGACTCGGTCCACACGCGCCCGGGCACGGAGCCAGCGGCGCCGACGACCGCGACGTCCCACTCGAGACCGGCCTGCCGTCCCGGTCCGTCGTGGATCGCGACCGACCACACGCCGTCGAGCCCGGCGCTCCAGGCGCCGCCGAGCGTCGTGCCGGCGGCAGCGCCGGCAGCGACGGTCGCGTCGTGGGCGACGACGCCGGCCGGATCGGTGACGACGACCCGCGCACCCGCACCCGTGCGGTCGGAGACGCGCAGGTCGGCCACGAGCCGCTCGCCCGCGACGGCGTACGCGAAGAGGGTCGTGACGCCCTCGTCGCTCCATCCGCCCTGCAGCTGCGTGCCGGGCAGGGTCGTCGTGGCCGGGCCCTCGATGCTCGGTGCCTGCGGCGTCGCGGGCGACGGCGGCGTCGCGACGGCGACGCCCACGCCGCCGCCCGCCGCCACCAGCATCCCGAGCGCGGCCGCGACCGCGCCCATCCCTCGGCGTCGGCGTCTCGCCGCTCGCCGCATCTCGTCGTTCGTGCGCTGTCGCATCGGGCCTCCCTCGTCGTGCCGCGGCGACGGTACGAGCGAGCGACGGCGCGGACGCGGTCGAGTGGAGGCGGATGTGGACGGATGCGCTCTCCACAGCCCGCGCATGCACGCGGAAGGGGGCCGCCCACCGGGCGACCCCCTCCTGCGTCGACCGCAACGCGAACGCTGCGGCAGTGACGCCTATCCCTTCGCGGAGCCCGCCAGCAGACCGCGCACGAAGAACCGCTGCAGGCCGAAGAACACGATCAGCGGCACGACGAGCGACACGAACGCGCCTGCGGTGAGGCGGTCCCAGTTCTCGCCGCGCGAGCCCGCGAGCTCGGCCAGTCGTTGCGTCAAGGGCGCCGTGTCCGGCGTGCCCGACGAGAACACCAACGCCACGAGCAGGTCGTTCCAGACCCAGAGGAACTGGAAGATCGCGAACGACGCGATCGCCGGCATCGCGAGCGGCAGGATGATGCGGAAGAAGATCTGCCCGTGCCCGGCACCGTCGACGCGCGCGGCCTCGACGACCTCGCTCGGGATCTCCGAGATGAAGTTGTGCAGCAGGAAGATCGCCAGCGGCAGCGCGAAGATCGTGTGCGCGACCCAGATCGGCGCGTACTGCCGCTCCGAGATGAACGGCAGCGCATCCGCCAGCCCCACCTGGAACGGCTGCAGGAACGTCACGAACATCTGCAGCAGCGGGATGAGCGCCATCTGCAGCGGCACGATCTGCAGCGCGAAGAT
Source organism: Agrococcus jejuensis (assembly GCF_007679035.1). Classification (GTDB taxonomy): domain Bacteria; phylum Actinomycetota; class Actinomycetes; order Actinomycetales; family Microbacteriaceae; genus Agrococcus; species Agrococcus jejuensis_A. The sequence continues at coordinate 31,950 of NZ_VEFR01000004.1, forward strand.
GATCACGAACAGCGTGCCGGAGCCGCGGAACTTCACCCACGCGAACGCGTACGCCGCGAGCGACGCGAGCACGAGCGGGAAGATCGTGCCCGGGATCGCCACGATGAGCGAGTTCACGAAGTACTCGCCGAGCTGCGGCGACGACGCCGAGCCCGACAGCAGCACCTCCTGGTAGTTCTGGAAGGTCAGCTGCGGGTTCGTGAAGAACGTCCACCAGCCGGAGGTGCGGATGGCGTCGCCCGGTCGGAACGACGACAGCAGCAGTCCGAACGTGGGGATGGTCCACAGCACGGCGATGACGATGGCGACGAGCGTCGCCCACGGGCTCGTGAGCCGCTGCTTCACTCGGTCCGCGCGCGAGCGGGGAGCCGTGTTCAGCGCGTCGTCGACGTCGCGGATCTCGGGGTCGGGGGTGATGGCGGTGGAGGTCATCGGATCTCCCTCTGCTGGCGCAGGATGCGCACGTTGTAGAGCACGATCGGCAGCACGAGCACGAACAGGATGAGCGCGAGCGCGGCACCGCGTCCGGGCTCGCCGGCGCGGAACGCCTGCGTGTACATCTCGTTGGCCACCACGGAGGTGTCGAAGTTGCCGCCCGTCATGGTGCGGACGATGTCGAACACCTTGAGCGTCGCGATCGAGATCGTCGTGACGACGACCACGATCGACGAGCGGATGCCCGGCACGGTCACGTTCGTGAACCGCTGCCACGGGCTGGCGCCGTCGAGGCTGGCTGCCTCGATCTGCTCGGTCGGCACGCCCTTGATCGCGGCCGACAGCACCGTCATGGCGAAGCCGGTCTGGATCCAGATCATCACGATGATGAGCGCGAGCGTGTTCGTGGGCGAGTTCTGCAGGATCTGCTGCGGATCGCCGCCGAAGAGCACGAGGATCTGGTTCACGAGGCCGATCTGGTCCTGCTGGGGACCGCGGTAGGCGTACATGAACTTCCAGATGATGCCGGCGCCGACGAACGAGATCGCCATCGGCAGGAAGACGAGCATCTTGAAGATCTTCTCGCCTGCGCTCTTGTCGATGAAGACCGCGTAGGCGAGGCCGACGATGGTCGACACGAGCGGCACGAGCACGACCCACACGACGGTGTTCGCGAGGGTGACGAGCGCGGTTCCCTGCGTGAACATCCACACGAAGTTGTCGAGTCCGTTGAACTCGCCCTGCGCATTCGTGAACGCGAGCAGCGCGGTGCGCAGCGCGGGGTAGATGAGGCCGAGCGTGAGCAGCGCCACCGCAGGCACGAGGAAGACGAGCATCGGCTTCGAGTCGTCGTCTCGCGATGCGGTGAAGCCGAGCACGGCGATGATCGAGATCGTGAGCGCGGCAGCCCACGGCCAGGCGCCGATCGCCGTCTCGTCGGCGCCTTCGATGACGAGACCGCCGACGACGACCGCCGCTGCGGCGAGCAGGTGGGCCGTGAGGCGGCCGGAGCGCCGCACCCGGCGGGGTGCGAGCTCGAGCAGCAGGCCGACGATCAGGGATGCGGAGAGCGGCCATCCGATGAGCAGGATGGCGGTGCGCACCTGGTCGGTGAGCCAGTCGACGCCGTCGAGGAGTCCGAGCTGGCTGGAGAGCGTCGCGAGAAGCACGACGGCGGCCGCGACGATGCGGCCGATGATGCTGCGCAGGGCCGTGGCCTCGCGATCGAGGACGAGCAGCAGCACCACCACGAGCAAGGCGAAGCCGCCGAGGCCGAACACGGCCTGGAGCAGCTTGCCGACGAGATCCATGGTGGTCATGGGTCACCTCCGTAGGTATGGAGCGGGGGCCGTGCTCTCGCACGACCCCCGCTCGCGGTGTCAGCCTCTGGCTACGGCCAGCTGCTCTCGATCGTCGAGAGCACCGACTCGGTCGACTCGCCGCCGACCCAGTTGACCATCCCGGTCCAGAACGTGCCCGTGCCGACGGCGCCCGGCATGATGTCCGAGCCGTCGAAGCGGAACGTGGTGTCCGGGTCCTGCAGGATCTCGACGGCCGACGTGAGGAGGGCGCTCGAGGCGTTCTCCGGGTCGAGGCCGTTGTTGGCCGAGATCACGCCGCCGAGCGAGACGCGGTTGTTGGCCCACAGGTCGCTCGACAGGTAGGTCTGCGTCGCCACGACCTCCTCGGCGTCGGAGAAGGCGCCCACGAACTCGCCACCGCCGGTGACGGCGTTGCCGTCAGCCTCGGCGCCCGGGAGCAGGAAGGCCCAGACCTCGCCGTCCTCGGCCACCTCGACCGAGTTGTCGTCGCTCCAGAAGCCCTCGTAGAACGAGGCCTGGTGGTGCATGGCGCACGTGCCGTCGAGCACGGGCAGGCCGGCCTCGCCGAAGTCGGTGGTGGCGATCGTCGAGACGTCGCCGATGCCGCCGTTCACGTTGTCGGGGTTGAGGATGAGGTCGCCCACTCGGTCCATGGCGTCGACGATCTGCGGGTCGTCGAAGGGGATCTCGTGGCTCGTCCACTGGTCGTAGACGTCGGCGCCCGCGGTGCGGAGCACGTAGTCCTCGATCCAGTCGGTGCCCGGCCAGCCGGTGGCCTCGCCCGAGCCGAAGCCGACGCACCAGGGCGTCACGCCGGACTCGTCGGTGGACTCGGCGATCGTCGCCGTGAGGTCGTCGAGCTCGTCGAGCGTGGTCGGGATCTCCCAGCCGTTCTCCTCGAAGACCGACGGCGAGTACCAGACGAAGCCCTTGACGCTCGCCATGAGCGGGGCGCCGTAGAGCGTGCCGTCGACGGTGCCGTAGTTCTGCCAGTCCTCGCTCCAGAACTCCTGCGCGTTCGCCTGCACCGACTCCGGCGCGGGCAGCAGCGAGCCGGTGCCGGCCACGGAGGCGAGAAGGCCCGGCTGCGGGAAGATGCCGAGGTCGGGCGGGTTGCCGCCCTGCACGCGCACGTTGATCTGCGCCTCGAACTCGGCGGAGCCCTCGTAGACGACGTCGATGCCCGTGCAGGACTCGAAGTCGGCCCACGACTCGTTGAGACGGTCGGCCTCGGCGTCGAGGATCGTGCCGTAGATGTTGACCTCGGCGCCGTCGAACGTGCCGTAGTCCTCGTAGAGGCTGCAGTCTGCGGCCTCGCCGTCGCCGCCGCCGCCACCGCTGCCGGCGTCGTCGCCGACGCATGCGGTGAGTGCGAGCGCGGTGATGCCTGCGATGCCGAGCGGCATGAGCAGGCGGCGCTGGGAGCGCTTCATCGGAACTCCTGTCTCCATTGGTGCGGGAGCTGCGGACGACCGGAGACAGGTGGGGCATCCGCTGGGGCGCCCTCACCCGAACCGGAACCGGTTCCACAGCACTGCCGACCGTAACGGACGGCCTCGTGGGCCGCAACGATCCGCGGCATCCGCTTTCGCTTCGTTGCGCTTCCGTGATACTCATTGGAACCGGTTGCGGTCGATCGGATCGCGATCAGGCACCGGATGCGCGAGGGGGCGCCATGGCCGTCATCGACGACGTCGCGAGGCTCGCTGGCGTCTCGAAGGCCACCGCATCCCGTGCCCTCTCGGGTCGCGGATCCGTGGCGGATGCCACCCGTCAGCGCGTGCTCCAGGCCGCGTCCGCGCTCGACTTCCGTGCCTCGCCCGCGGCCGTGTCGCTCGCGACCGGACGCACGGGCGCCATCGGCGTGCTCGCCCCCGCGATCGACACCTGGTACGTGTCGACGCTGCTGCGCGGCATCGCCGAGGCGGCCCTCGCCCACGACCTCGACGTCGTGCTCTACGACCTCGGACGCGGCGCCGAGATGCGCGAGCGGGTCTTCGAGCGCTTCCTGCAGCGGCACCACATCGACGCGCTCATCTCGACGACGTTCGCGCTCACGCACCGCGAGGTGTCGCGCCTCGCGTCGATCGGCATCCCGGCGGTCGCGCTGGGGGACGGGGCCGCGGGCGTGCGCTCCTGGTGCCTCGACGACGAGCGCGTCGGCACGCTCGCGACCGAGCACCTGCTGTCGCTCGGGCACCGGCGCATCGCGCACGTGGGCGGGTCGACGGTGCTCGACGAGTCGCTCTTCGCCGCCGAGCGGCTGCGCGAGCGCGGCTACCAGCGTGCGATGCGGGCGGCGGGGCTGCAGCCCGAGCCGACGCTGCTGCACGATCCGACGGCCGACGCGTCGTATGCGCACGCCCTGTCGATGCTGCGCGCTCCCGACCGTCCGCGTGCCGTGTTCGCGGCGACCGACGAGATCGCGATGGGCATCCTGCTCGCCGCACGCTCGCTCGGGCTGCGCGTGCCGCTCGACCTGTCGGTCGTGGGCGTCGACGACCACGCCTACGCGGGCGCGTTCGACCTCACGACGGTGCGACAGGATCCGCGCGAGCACGGCGAGCGCATCGTCGACTGGGTCGTCGCCGACCTGCGCGCGCCCTCGGGCGACACGTCGCACGAGCTCATCGCGCCCGAGCTCGTCGTGCGGGGCTCGACGGCACCGGCCTGAGACGGCCGGCTGGTCGCTGGTGGCGCTGACTGGTCACTGGTGGTGACTGGTCACTCGTGGCGCTGGCCGGTCGCTCGTTGCGACCGACTGGTCACGATTCGGTCCCACGAGTGACCATTCCCCACCACGAGCGACCACCGTCAGACGGACTGGTCAGAGATGCACCGTGACTGGTCGCAGCTGCACCTGACTGGTCGCAGCTTCGGTGCAACTGCGACCAGTCGGGCCGACGGGCTCACGCCGACGGCACCAGCACCACCTCGGCACCGGCGGCGCGGATGGCGTGCAGCACGTCGGCGGGCACCGCATCCGTCGTCACCACCGCATCCACGTCGGCGAACGTCGCGAACCGGTGGGCCGAGGTGCGCGCGAGCTTGTCGGGCGTCACGACCAGCACGACGCGGCGCGAGGCGGCGATGGCCTCGCGCTTCACCTGCGCGTCGTCCCACCCCGCGACCGTGAGCCCCGACTCGGGCGACGCGGCGCATGCGCCGAGGATCGCGACGTCGAACCGCGTCTCGCGCACGGCCTGCAGGGCGCCGACGCCGGCGAACGACAGGTCGTCGTGCACGATCGTGCCGCCGGGCACGCGCACCTCGGCGCCCGGGCGGGCGCCCAGTGCGGCAGCGGCGTGCAGCGAGAGCGCGAGGGCGCGGATGCGTCGTCCGGCGAGCGCGCGGGCCACGGCGACGGCCGTGGTGCCGTTGTCGACGAGCACGGATGCGTCGTCGGGCACGAGCGCGGCGGCGGCCGCGGCGAGCGCGGCCTTGTCGTCGCCGTGCTCGCCGGCGCGCAGCGAGAACGGGAAGCCGGAGCCGCGGTGCGCGACGGGCTCGGCGCCGCCGCGCACGCGTGCGAGCGCACCGACCTCGGCGAGCTCGGCGAGGTCGCGGCGCACGGTGATGGCCGAGGCGCCCGTGAGCGCGCATAGGTCGCCGATCGAGCGCCGCCCCGAGTCGACGGCGCGGATGATCGAACGCTGTCGTTCCGATCGTTGCATGCGATCAGTCTGGCCCCTAGCGTGCATCCGTGGCCATCCGATCGACGCTCCGCCCCATCGCCGGCTCCGGCCTCATGTTCGCGACCAACGGCGCGATCTTCGCCGCGCTGCTGCCCTGGTATCCGCAGCTCGCCGATCGTCTCGGGCTCGGCGGCCTGCAGTTCGGGCTCGTCGTCGCGTGCTTCGCGCTCGGCGCCGTCGTGTCGTCGGCGTTGCCCGCGCCGCTCATCCGTCGCTTCGGGGCGCGTCGCGTCGCCGTGCTCGGCACGGTGCTCATCGCGCTCGCCGTGGCCGCGGCCGGCTGGTCGACGACCGGCGTCGTGCTCGCGGCCTGCATCCTCACCGTCGGCTTCACGGATGCGATCGTCGACGTCGCACAGAACGTCGCCGGCCTGCGCGTGCAGCAGCGTGCCCGGCGGCCCATCCTCGGGTCGATGCACGCCCTGTGGAGCCTCGGCGCCGCCGGCTCCGGCGCCATCTCGACCGCGGTCGCGGCGGCGGGTGGCGATCTGCGCATCCACCTCGCCGTCACCGGGCTCGTCTGCGTGGGCCTCGTCGCGGTCGCGGGCTGGGTCGTCGGCCCGGTGCCCGAGGCGCCCGCCGAGGAGGACGCGGGCGTGCACGGCCTCGCGCGCTGGCGCCGCGTGGCGGTGATCGCGTTGCCGATCGTGATCATCGCGATCGCGGGCACGGTCGTCGAGGACGTCGCCAACAACTGGGCCGCCATCTCGGGCGTGCAGCTGGCCGGACTCGACGCGTCCGTCGCCGGCATCGCCTTCACGGTCGTGATCGCCAGCCAATGCGTGGGCCGCTTCACGGGCGACCTGCTCATCCATCGCCTCGGCCGCGGCACGGTCGCACGCATCGGCGGCGCGCTCGTGGCGCTCGGCGGCATCGCGATCGTGCTCGCCTCCGAGCCCGCGCTGCTCATGACCGGCTTCGTGCTCGCCGGATACGGATGCGCGACGCTCGTGCCGAGCGCGTTCTCGGCCGCGGGCTCCATCCCCGGGCTCAGCGAGGGCGCGGGCGTGACGGTGGTGAGCTGGCTCATGCGCCTTGGATTCCTCGGCACGAGCCCCCTCATCGGCGGGCTGTCGGACGCGGTCGACCTGCGCGTCGGGCTCGCGGTGCTCGTGGTCGCCGGCCTCGTGGTCGTCGTCCTCGCACCGCGGCTCGACCCCGGCGCCCAGCGGCCGCCCGCCGCCGCTCCCGCGCTCTGACCCGTCCCACGGCCTCGGTCCTGCCGCTGACTGGTCGCTCGTGGTGGTGACTGGTCACTCGTGGTCGGGACTGGTCGCTCGTGGGAACGACTGGTGACCACTCGATCCCCACGAGCGACCAGTCGCCGCCAACGAGCGACCAGTCATGCGCCAGACGAGAGCGGGCAGCCGCCCCCATGCGGCACGACCACCGCCGCGCGCAAGCCCCCGCGTCCTCTGGCCGAAGCGGGCCGCGAGTGCTTGGCTGGGTCGACGCGTCCCGGCCGTGAGGCGGGGCGCACCGCACGTGCATGAGCCGAGCGAGAGGACCGCGCATGTCGTTCACCGCACCCATCCCCGTGATCGGCGCGAGCCATGTGCCGGGTCTGCGGCTCGATCCCGACTGGCACCGCAAGTCGGTGTTCTACGAGGTCATGGTGCGGTCGTTCGTCGACTCGAACGGCGACGGCTTCGGCGACTTCCAGGGCCTCACCTCGAAGCTCGACTACCTGCAGTGGCTCGGCATCGACGGCATCTGGGTGCCGCCGTTCTTCCAGTCGCCGCTCAAGGACGGCGGCTACGACGTCTCCGACTACCAGGCGGTGCTGCCCGAGTACGGCACGATCGACGACTTCAAGCACTTCGTGTCGGAGGCGCATGCGCGCAACATGCGCATCATGATCGACCTGCCGATCAACCACACGTCCGACCAGCATCCGTGGTTCCTCGCCTCGCGCGAGGATCCGGAGGGCGAGTTCGGCGACTTCTACGTGTGGCGCGACACCGACGAGGGCTACCCGAACGTGCGCATCATCTTCGTCGACACCGAGACGTCGAACTGGGCGTTCGACAGCCAGCGGCGGCAGTTCTACTGGCACCGCTTCTTCTCGCACCAGCCCGACCTCAACTTCGAGCACCCGGCGGTGCACGAGGCGGTGCGCGACATCCTGCGCTTCTGGCTCGACATCGGCGTCGACGGCATCCGCCTCGACGCCATCCCGTACCTGTACGAGTCGGAGGAGGGCAACGGCGAGTCCGAGCCGGCGACGCACCAGTTCGTGCGCGACCTGCGCACGATGGTCGACCACGAGTACCCCGGTCGCGTGCTCATCGCCGAGGCCAACCAGTGGCCGGCCGAGACGGCCGAGTACTTCGGCACGGCCGAGGAGCCCGAGTGCCACATGGCGTTCGACTTCCCGACGATGCCGCGCATCTTCTACAGCCTGCGCGCGCAGAACGCCGCAGAGCTCAAGCGGGTGCTCTCCGAGCAGGTGGAGGTGCCGCCGGGCGCCGCATGGGGCGTGTTCCTGCGCAACCACGACGAGCTGACGCTCGAGATGGTGAGCGAGGAGTACCGGCAGGCGATGTACGGCTGGTACGCGTACGACCCGCGGATGCGGTCGAACGTGGGCATCCGCCGCCGGCTCGCGTCGTTGCTCGACAACTCGCGCGCCGAGCTCGAGCTCGCGAACGCGCTGCTGCTGTCGCTGCCCGGCTCGCCCTTCCTGTACTACGGCGACGAGATCGGCATGGGCGACAACATCTGGCTCGACGATCGCGACGCGAGCCGCACGCCGATGCAGTGGACGCCCGATCGCAACGCCGGCTTCTCGACCGCCGACCCGGGCAAGCTGTTCCTGCCGCCGGTGCAGTCGCTCGTCTACCACTACACCTCGGTCAACGTGGAGGCGCAGATGGCGCAGGCCTCGAGCCTGCTCAACTGGATGCGGTCGGTGCTCCACACGCGTCGGCAGCATCCGGTGTTCGGCCTCGGCACGATCCGCGTGCTCGAGACCGACAACGAGTCGGTGCTGGCCTTCGTCCGCTCGTATGCCGGCGACGGCACGTACCACGGGCCGAAGGAGGAGCACGTGCTGTGCGTCTTCTCGTTCAGCCACAACCCGGTGCACGTGACGATCGATGCGCCCGACTGGTCGGGCGCCGAGCTGCACGACCTGTTCGGCGGCGGCCAGTTCCCGACGATCGCCGACGACGGCCGCTTCTCGCTGACCTTCGGCACGCAGTCGTTCTACTGGCTGCACATCGCCGCGTCGCGCTGACGAGCGTCAGCGTCGGGCGCGCACGGCCGACACGACGCCCCAGATCAGCACGCCGAGGGCGATCGGGAAGCCGAGCAGCATCATCCCGTCGAGGCGCCCGCCCGGCATGGCGTTCAGCTCGATCGCGACGATCCATGCGACGAGCGTGACGGCACCGATCACGAGGCCGGCGATGATGAGGGCACGCGGCGGCACGTCGTCGTCGGATGGTCGTCGCCGGGCCATGGCTCGAGGGTAGGTCGAGGCACGCCCCTCCGGTCAAGGGGCCGCGGCGTCGACCTCGGCCTGCGAGCGCAGCACGCACAGCTCGTTGCCCTCGGGGTCGGCCATCGTGACCCATCCGCCCGTCGCGGTGCGGCGATCGGCGAGCTGCGTGGCGCCGATGGCGAGCAGGCGCTCGACCTCCTCGTCGCGCGTGCGGTCGGTCGGGCGCAGGTCGAGGTGGATGCGGTTCTTCACCGACTTCGCCTCGGGCACCTCGATGAACAGGAGTCGATGCGAGCCGTCGGGCGCGAGGATCATGCACTCCTCGTGCCCCGGCTCGTTGGGGTCGCCGTCGACGTCGACGTAGCCGAGCACCCGCTTCCACCACTCGGACAGCGCGTACGCGTCGCGGCAGTCGATGGACGTGTGGGAGACGGCGCTGACCATGGCCCGAGGATAGGCGCGCGGCGAGCCCTGCGCGATGCCGTCCTAGGCCGTCGCGAGCTGGATGGCACCCGTCACGATCACGGCGACGCCGCCGAGCGTCGCGACCGTGATGCACGCGATGCGGCCTGCTCGCGGGTCGATGCGCTTCGCGGCATACGAGCCGACGACCGCGCCGAGGGCGAGCGCGGCGAGCGCGACGATCCACTCCGCCAGCGTGAGCGAGGGCACCTCGCCGCGCATGACGAGCGACACGATGCAGACGATCACGAGATACGCCTGCATGCTCGTGACGAACGCCTTGTGCTCCCAGCGGGCAGCGATGGCGTACGCCGTGACGGCCGGCCCGCCGACGCCGGCGAGCACGTTCATCACGCCTCCTGCCGCCCCCGCCGCGACGAGGCCGGGCCAGCGGTCGAGACCCCGGATGCGCCGTGCGGCGACGCTGATCGACAGGGCGATGAGCACGAGGCAGCCGGCGAGGATCGACAGGTGCGGCCCCGCGAGCGATCGGGCGAGCAGCGCGCCCGGCACGATGGCGACGACCGCGGCTGCCGCGATCGGCAGGATCCTCCGGTACTCGACCTGCTTCACGACGCCGAGGTAGGCGACGAGCGCGGTGCCGAGCCCGAAGACGTTGGCCACGACGACGCCCTGCAGCGGGCCGAGCAGCAGCATGAGCATGGGCGAGGCGACGAGGCCGAAGCCGATGCCCGCGACCCGCTGGGTCGTCGAGCCCAGCAGCACGATGCCGCCGATCGCGGCTGCGACCACCACGGTCAGCCGCGCACGACGGCGGTCTTCGCCAGCTTGTCGTGGATCGCCTGGCGGCGCGCATCCCACAGCGGCCACAGGCCGTCGACGATGGGGAACATGCCGGCGACGATGCCGAGCCCGGGCACGCCCGCGAGCAGGTTCGGCATCGCGTAGTGCAGCAGCCAGCGCGACAGCGCCGCGCGCCAGATCGGCAGCCCCTCGCGATCGCGCAGCCGCACGCGGATGCCGAGCAGGCGCTTGCCGAGCGTGCGGCCCCGCAGCGCGACGAGCACGACGTGGTACGCGCCGCTGGCTGCGAGGGTGAGGAACGAGAGGGCGATGAGCTCGCCCGAGTGCTGCGTGAGGAAGCCGACGTACGCCTCGTCGATGGCGGCGCTCGCAGCCGTCGGATCCGCAGCCGCGTCGCCGGAGAGCAGCGGTGCGAAGGCCTCGTCCGCGGCCGCGATGAGCCCGAGCGCGCCCGCGATCACGAGCGTCGTGAGCTGGATGACGATCCAGTCGACGACGTAGGCGCCGAAGCGCCGCCCCCACGTGGCGAGCTCCACGCCGTCGGGCGTGCGGATGCGGTCGTCGGGCGACGCCGGCTGCCCCCAGCCGAGGCCGCGGGACTGGTCGGGCCAGCCCTCCTGCTGCTCCGAGGGGTGCGCGCCATGGCCCTGCTGCGGCTCGGGCTGCACGGGCTGCGGCTGCTGCGGCGCACCCGGCGCCTGGAACGCGGCGGGCTGCGTCTGCTGCACCGCGAGCCACGTGTCGCCGTCCCAGTAGCGGCGATCCTCGGGACCGGTGCCGAACGGATCCTGGTACCAACCGGGCTCCCGGGACTGCTCGCTCATGCCCTCCAGGGTACGGCGGTGCTGCGTGCGGTGCCGCACGCGGCCGTCCGCACGAGGTGTCGCTGCGCGGCCGTTCGGGGCGCAGCGCCCTCGAGGGCCGCAGCGCCGTCACCCCGAGACGCCGTCGCGCCTATGCCATGACGACGCTCGTGCCGGCCGCCGAGTCGTGGAACGCCTGGCGACGGTCGTTCCAGATGAGCGGCCGCAGGCCGTCGATCAGCACCCACAGGCCGGCGGCGCCCCCGAGCCACGGCACCGCCGTGAGCGCACCCGGCGCGAGCTGCACCGCCCAGCGCGTGGCGGCCTCGCCGAGCGTGGGGCGTCGCTCGTGGTCGCGGTGGCGCACGCGGATGCCGAGCACGCGCTTGCCGACGGTCCATCCGAGTCGCGTCAGCATGAGGACGGTGTAGGCGGCGCTCGCGATCAGGGTCAGGGCCAGCATGAGCACCGCGTACCACCATGCGCCCGAGCCCGGTCGCGTCCACGCCTCGGCGACGAGGTCGGCGGGCATCGAGCCGAACCATGTCACGGGACCGAGCAGCCCGAGCGGCAGCAGCACGGCCTGCACGGCGATCGCCACGAGCAAGCCGTCGATCCAGTAGGCGACGAGGCGGCGCCACCACGCGGCGAGCGGCACGCCGTCGGGCGTCACGACGCGGTCGCGCTGCGTCGGCGGCAGCAGCATCGCCTCCTCCGCCGTCGGCGTCGGGCGGGGGCGGCCGTCGTGTCCGGGGATCCACTGGTCGCTCATGCGACGTACCGTATCGATCCGTTCGCGGCGCGTGAACCCCCTCGACGCCATCCTGCGCCCGCAGCGGCGTAGCCTCGGACCATGAGCAACGACGAGGCCGCCCCGGTCGTCGAGGCGGAGCGCGGATGCGTCGACGAGGCCGCCGAGGCCGGCGTCGAGCTGCTGCTGCCGCGCGAGGTGCCGCTCGGCGGCCCGCGAGCGATGCCCGTGCTGCGCGTGCTGCCGAACAAGCACCGCCACATGGTGGGTGCGTGGTGCTTCGCGGACGCGTTCGGCCCCGAGGACGTCACGGCGCACGGCGGCATGGACGTGCCGCCGCATCCGCACACGGGCCTGCAGACGGTGTCGTGGCTCGTCGCCGGCAGCATCGAGCACCGAGACTCGGTGGGCTCGGTGCACACGGTGGCGCCGGGCGGCGTCAACGTCATGACGGCCGGCCGCGGCATCGCGCACTCCGAGCACTCGACGCCCGAGACGACGTCGCTGCACGGCGTGCAGCTGTGGGTGGCGCTGCCCGAGGCGCAGCGGTGGATCGAGCCGCACTTCGCGGGTCTCGATGCCGTGCCGACGGTGTCGGTGGGGGATGCGACGGTGCAGGTGTTCGCCGGCTCGCTGGGCGTGCTGCACGCCGAGGTGCCGGTGCACACGCCCATCGTCGGCGCCGAGGTGCGGCTGCCGGCCGGCGGCGTCGCCGAGGTGCCCGCCGACCCGTCGTTCGAGCACGGCGTGCTCGCGCTCACCGAGGGCCTCGTCGTGGGCGGCGTGCCCGTGCCCGTCGGCGGCATGGCGGTGATGGCGCCGGGCGACGACCTCGTGCGCATCCACGCCGATGCCGACGCAGCTGGCGACGTCGTCGCGATCCTGCTGGGCGGCGAGCCCTTCGCCGAGGAGATCGTCATGTTCTGGAACTTCGTCGGCACGACCCACGACGACGTCGCGGCAGCGCGCGAGTCGTGGATGCGCGAGCGCGACGCGGGCGCGGAGGCGCGCGAGCGCTTCGGCGTCGTGCCCGGCGGCGAGCCCACGCTGCCGTCGCCGCGCCTGCCCGACGTCGAGCTGCTGCCGCGCGGTCGCGCCCGCCGGCGCTGAGGCGCCGACGCGCTAGGCCGTGACGGCCGCGGCGTTCGCGACCGGCGCTCGATCGCGCAGCACCGCGAAGGTCGCGATGCCCGTCGCGACGCATGCGAGCGCTGCGAGCCACGGCATGGCCCACGACAGCCCGCCGCCGGTCATGAGGGTGTCGGCGATGTCCATGCCGAGGCCGAGCTCCCACCAGCCGAGCCCCATGATCGCGAGGATGCCCGGAGCGGCGGTCCAGGCGAAGGAGGCTCCCGGGCGCAGACGGCGCCACCGCACGATGGCGGCGACGACGATCGCCGACGCGGCCCATGCCGCACCGAACACCATCGCGAGTCGGGAGCCTTCGGCGCCGGCGGCCGCGAGTGCCGCATGCACCTCGGCCGCAGCGGCGCCGGGCACGAGCGTCTCGGGCAGCCACACGAGTGCGTCGACGACGCCCAGGGCGACGAGGACGAGGCTCACGCCCGCGCCGGTCGCGATCGCGCGCGGCGCGCGCGGGGCGAACGGTGGCACCCCGCGCCCCGTGAGCACGAGCGCGAGGCACGCGACGATCGCGAGGAGGAGGGGGATCCCGAGCACGAGGGCCGCGCCGAGGATCGCTCCGAACGCCACGCCGACGGCGGCGACCGATGCTCCGGCGGCGATGACCGCGATGGCGACGAGCTGCCCGCGCGGCGCACCCTGCACGGCCGCGCGCACGAGCAGCCCGGCGCCGGCGACGACCGCGGTCGCGACGAGCGCGACCATCGGCGCGATCGACCACCAGCCGTCGCGCGGCATCACCGTCATGGCGAAGAGGCCCGCGGCGACGACGGCCGAGAGGCAGGCCACCGCGGCGCGCACGTCGGGGCGGTGGAGGGCGTCGGGCATGCCTCGACGCTAGGCGGGCGCCCTGGACGCGGCGTGCACCGACCCGCTGCGGCACCGGTATGCGCAGGAATCACGATTCTTGACGATCGAGCAAACTCGCCGCACATCCGACTCGCGAGAGCCGGATGCCGCGCACGGAGCGCGGCTAGCGTCGAAGCGTGCTCTCTCGCACATGATCGACGGTCGTGCTGTTCTCCGCTTCGTCGGGGGCCAGCCAACCGCAGCACGACCGTCGATCAAGATCCGCGGATCCTCTCCGCATCGCGCGCCCTACGGCGGGACTCACGCGTTCGCGCGCGCGAGATCGGCGAGCACGGCGGCCATCGCAGCCGGCTCCCACGAGTGCCAGCGGCCGTCGACCTCGATCGCCGTGCCGCCGGTCGCGGCGGCGATCGCTGCTGCCGCCTCGGGCATCCCGGGGAACGTCTCGGTGCCGACGGCGGCGACGACGGGCACGTCGACGTCCTGCAGCACCTCGGGCAGGGGTCGTGCGGTGGCCCACACGAGCGACTCGCCGTCGGGGCCGTAGCTCACGACCTGGGCGACCATCGTGGGGAACTCGGGCGTGCTGCGTGCGCCCTCGAGGAACTCGGGCGGCATGTCCTCCATGTACGTCTCGAGCGCGCGCTCGAGCTCGCCGCGCGCGATGAGGTCGGCGCACCGCCCCCACCAGTCGGCGGTCGCGGCGCCGTCCTCGGTGAGCGGCGCCTCCCAGAGCGCGAGCGCGGATGCGGGCACGCCGGCCGCGGCGGCGGCGAGCGCGATCGAGCAGCCCGACGAGTGGCCCACGAGCACGGCGCGGCCACCGACGCGGTCGACGAGCGCACGGATGGCGTCGATCTCGCGAGCGAGGTCGATGGGGCCGTCGACGCTCGACTCGCCGCGACCGAGGCGGTCGTGCACGGTCGACTGGATGCCCGCCTCGGCGAGCAGCGCGGCCGTGGGCGTCGTGACGTGATCGGTGGCCCGGTACGGGCCAGCGCCGGCGATGAACACGACGGCGGGTGCGCCCTCGGGGCCGTGGTGGTCGAAGGCGACGCGGTCGCCGCGGGCGGTGGTGACGTGCTCGGACATCGGGGCTCCTCGAACTCTGGACCGCTCGGTCTGCTGTCGAGAATCTAGACCCGCTGGTATGATCGGCGCAAGAGGTGATGCATGGATCTGCGACCGAGCTCGATCGCCAAGCGCGAGCGCATCCTCGAGGCCGCCGAGGCGCGATTCCTCGAGGTCGGCTTCGACGCCGTGACGATGGCCGACATCGCCGAGCGCGCCGACGTCGCCAAGCAGACGCTCTACGCCCACTTCGGGTCGAAGGAGGCGCTGTTCGTCGGCCTCGTCACCGGCATCACCACGGGCACGAGCGCGCAGGTGCAGCCCGTCGAGGTGCCCGACGGCGCCGCGGCCGCCGACGTGCTCGAGGCATACCTCGCGCGGCAGCTCGACGCCGTGCTGCAGCCGCGCGTGCTCGCGGTGCGCAGGCTCGTCATCGGCGAGGTCGTGCGCTTCCCGGCGCTCGCGGAGGCGCTCTGGCATCACGGGCCGCGGCTCGGCATCGAGCGGATCGGCGCGCTGCTCGCCGTGCTCGTCGAGCGCGGTGCGCTGCACGTCTCCGACGTGCCGGCCGCCGCGACGCAGCTGAACTGGCTCGTGATGGGCGAGCCCGTCAACGCGGCGATGCTGCGCGGCGACGCTGCCCTGCCATCGGCGCGCGAGCGCGCGGCGATCGTGCAGGGCGCGGTGCGGGTCTTCCTCGCCGCCTACGGCACCTGACCGGGCTGCATCCCCCGTCCGGGCACGAAGAAGCGGTGCGGACTGGCACTGAGGAGCTCGCTATCGCGAGGTGAGTGAAGGCTCCTGGTCGGTCCGCACCGCTTGGCTTGGCCCTGACCCTAGACCCGCCCGGAACGGGTGACAAGACCCGTCAGGCGCCGGCGGGCGTGTCGGATGCGGGCGTGCTCGCCGCTCCCGGAGCGCGCGGGTGCCGGATGCCCGGATGATCGTGGGGGATCGATCGGAACAGCACGATGCCCGACACGACGAGGCATGCGGCGACGAGCGGATAGGTGAGCGCCGCCTGGAAGAAGGCGAGGGCTCCAGGCAGGTCGAGCACGAACAGCGGCACGAACACCGCGAGACGCACGACGTACTGCAGCACCCAGATCCACGACGCCCGCTGGTACGCGCGCAGCAGCACGGGGTCGCCTCGCCAGCGCGTGCGCGTGCCGACGACGGCGCCGAGGATGAGCCCGAGGAACGGCCACCGCACGACGATCGACCCCGCCCATGCGAGGGCGCTCGCCGCGTTCGTGAGCAGGCGGATGAGGAAGAAGTCGCGCGCCTCGCCGGTGTACGCGGCGATGAGCGCCGCGACGACGACGGCGAGCAGGCCGATGACGACGGCGCGGGGGCGGCGCCCCTGCGCGACGCCGACCACGGCGATCGCGAGCGACGCGAGCACGGCGGCGCCGCATCCGAGCCAGAGCGCGAACGAGCCCGGCAGCGCGGTGCCGGAGAGCCATCCCACGAGGAACGCCGCGGGCGGGATGCTCGCCTCGATCGCCGCGCGCGAGCCGCCCAGCAGGTCGGCGAGCGACTCGCGCGGCGGCGTCGGCCGCAGCGCATCGTCTGCGGGGCGCTGCGACATGAGGCAAGCCTAACTTCGCCGCGCGACTCGCGTGACTGGTCGCCGTCGACGCATGACTGGTCGCGGCTGCACCGGACTGGTCGCTGTTCCGGTGCACCTGCGACCAGTCGACGCGCACCAGTGACCAGTCACGGCAGCAGGACCTCCGTCGAGCGGCGGACGCGGGCGCCATCGGGTGCGTCGAAGGGATGACGCGGACGCGTGGCGCCGTGCGTAGCGTCGCCGCCATGGGACGCACGAAGGCAGGAGACGGCAGGGCGCTGCGGCCGATGCGGCACGTCCAGTTCCTCTGGCGCACGCAGCTCGGCATCGACCACGCGGGCTCGCGGTGGGTCGTCGAGCAGGACTTCGCCGACGGAGAGGAGCGCATCGAGCTCTACCGCGACGGCGTGCAGGTGGCGAAGGCCACGAGCCCCGCCCGCTTCGACGTGCCGGATGGACGCATCGAGGCGAAGATCGTGTCGGGCCAGGTGCGGCGAGCGCGACTCGTGACCCACGCGGGCACGCAGCGGATGACGCCCGAGCGCGGCACCGCCGAGCACGGCCGCGCACGCTTCGCCGAGCGCTTCCCCGTCGCGAGCGGCATCGTCGCGGCGATCTCCCTCACGATCGTCGTCGGTGCAGCGATCCTCGAGCTGCCGCAGCTGCTGCAGGTCGTCACGCACGTCGAGGTCGTGCGCGACTGGCTCGGCTGGTCGTTCGTCTCGCCCATCCAGCTGCCCGTCGAGTGGAACGTGCCGATCACGGTCGCCGGCGTCGTCGCGTCGATCGAGCGAGGCTGGCGCTTCCAGCACATCCCGGGCATCGACGAGTAGGTCCATCGGCTGGTCGAGGAGGCCGCAGCCGTCACGAGGCCAGGTGTCGTGCCCGCTCGGCGCGACCACGTGCATGTCTGGGTGGGAGCAGCGCTCGCGTGGTCTCGTGACGCGTGCTCGCTGCGCAAGCGCGCTCCTCGACCAGCTGGATGGGCGAGCGCGCTCCTCGACCAGCTGCCGGGGTGCACCGGCTCGAAGGGAGGGACGCGGGCCGCTGGCGCCGCTCAGTCCTGCGCCTCTCCGTTCGACCGCCATCCGCGCGGACCCACGCCGCCTGCGCGGTACTCGGCGAGCGGCACCTCGTCGCGCTTCCATGCGCGCAGCACGGGCTCGACGATGCGCCAGCACTCCTCGGCCGCATCCGCCCGCACCGCGAGCCGCGGGTCGCCGTCGAGGATCGACGCGAGCACCTCGCCGTACGGCTCGAGCTGGCCCCCGCCGAGCTCGCCGCGCAGCACCGACTGCTCGAGCGTGAACGGGTCGCCCTTGCCGTTCGTCGTGAGGTGGATCGCGAAGGAGTCGGGCCGGAAGTCGAGCACGAGCCGGTCGGCGGAGTTGCGGCCGCCGAAGCCGCGCGGCACGTACGCCGGCTCGCGGAAGTGGATGACGGCCTGCTTGCGGATGTGCCCCATGGCCTTGCCGCTGCGCAGCACGAACGGCACGCCCGCCCAGCGCTGGTTGTCGACGTGCACCGTCACCTCGGCGAGCGTCTCGGTGCCGCGCGACGCATCCACGCCGTCCTCGCCCGTGTAGTCGGGCACCTCGCGGTCCCCGATCGCACCAGCCGTGTAGCGCGCGCGACGCGCATCCGTCGCCGGGTCGACGACGCGAGCGGCGCGCAGCACCTGCCCGATGGCGTCGCGCAGGTCGCGCGCGTCGATCGACGCGGGCGGCTCGATCGCCACGAGCGCGAGCACCTGCAGCAGGTGGCTCTGGATCATGTCGCGCAGCGCGCCGGCCGTGTCGTAGTAGCCGGCGCGACCCTCGAGCGCGACGGTCTCGTCGTAGAGGATCTCGACCTTCGCGATGGAGTCGCGATCCCACAGGGGCGAGAGGATGCGGTTCGCGAAGCGCATGCCGAGCAGGTTGAGCACCGTGTAGAGGCCGAGGAAGTGGTCGATGCGGAAGATCTGATCCTCGGGCACGATGCGCTGCACGAGCGCGTTGAGCTCGCGGGCGTCGTCGAGGCTCGAGCCGAACGGCTTCTCGATCGCGAGGATCGCGCCGTCGGGTGCGCCGACCTCGGCGAGCGCCTCGCACACCATGCGGCTCACGTGCGGCGGCAGCGCGAAGTAGAGGACGAGGCGGTCGCAGTCGACGCTCTCGAGCAGCGCGCGCAGCGCCTTCGGGTCCGTCGCGTCGCCCGCGACGTAGCGGGTCGTGTCGACGACGTGCTGCGCCGTCGCGCCCAGCTCGCCCGCATCCCCCTCGCCGTGCGCCGCCGCCATGGCGGTCTGCACGCGGCTGCGCCACTCGTCCTGCCCGAGGTCGCGCAGATCGGCGCCCACGATCTCGAGGCTGCGCTTCGGCTGTGCGCGCAGCAGCGTCGCGATGCCGGGCAGCAGCAGCCGAGACGTGAGGTCGCCGGATGCGCCGAGGATGAGCAGGGTCGTGCGATCAGCCGCCATGCGGCCACTCTTCCACGCGGCACGGCTCCGGCTCGGCCACTTGCGCGCGGCACCGGGACGTCGGCGCATGTGACGATCGTGTGACGACGCTGGTGTCCTGGCGAAGTGGGCTATACCATTTCGGGATCAGCACCGAGAGGAGACCCCATGGGCGTCTTCGAGGACATCGTCCGCACCATCACCGACAACCTGTTCAGCCAGGTCGCGATCCTCATCGGCCTCATCGCGCTCGTCGGGCTCGCGCTGCAGCGCAAGCCGATCGAGGAGGTCGTCGCCGGCGCCATGCGCGCCACGATCGGCGTCGTCATCCTGAACATCGGCATCGACCTCTTCATCGGCGGGCTCGTCGCCTTCCAGGCGATCGTGTCGAGCGCCATGGGACTCCAGCCGCCGGCAGCCGAGTCGACGCTCGCCGAGTTCAACGCGGGGCCGGGCTCCGTCGTGCCGCTCATCATCGCCGGCGGCTTCGTCGTGCATCTCGTGGTCGTGCGGATCTTCCCCGCAGCGCGCTTCGTCTACCTCACCGGTCACCTCATGTACTGGATGGCCGTGGTGCTGGCCGCGACGATCGTCGAGGCGTTCGGCGAGGTCGACCGCTGGGTCGTCGCGGGCGCGGGCGCCGTGATCATCGGCTGCTACTGGGTGCTCCAGCCGCTCTGGACCCAGCCGCTCATGCGCAAGGTCATGGGCGACGACACCGTCGGCCTCGCGCACACGACCTCGACGCTCGCCCTCGCCGCGGGCTACGGCGCCCGCGCGCTGCGGCTCGGCGACCCCGTGCGGCACGACTCCGAGCGGCTGCGGCTGCCGAAGGCGCTCTCGTTCTTCAAGGACATCACCGTGTCGACCGCGTTCGTGACGGGCATCATCATGCTCGTCGCCATCGCGTTCGCCGACGCCGCGATCGTCGAGGAGCAGATGGCGGGCTCCGCGGTGCTGCCGTGGGTGTGGGGCCTCCTGCAGGCGCTGCGCTTCGCCGCCGGCATCGCGATCCTGCTCTTCGGCGTGCGCATGTTCCTCGCCGAGATCGTGCCCGCGTTCCGCGGCCTGTCCGAGAAGGTGCTGCCCGGCACGAAGCCCGCGCTCGACATCCCCGTCACGTTCACGAAGGCGCCGACGTCGGTCATGGTCGGCTTCATCACCTCGACGGTCGTCTTCCTCATCCTCATGGGCGTCTTCGCGCTCGCCGGCTGGTTCGTGCTCGTGCCGCCGATGATCATGCTGTTCTTCGGCGGCGGTGCGGGTGGCGTGTTCGGCAACGCCGTCGCAGGGTGGCGCGGCGCGGTCTTCGGCGGCCTGCTCAACGGCGTCGTGCTCGCGTTCGGCCAGTGGATCGGCTGGGGCCTCTACGGCTCGACCGCGCCGGAGCTCGCGACCCTCGCCGACCCCGACTGGTACGCCGTCGGCTGGATCCTGCTCGGGCTCGGATCGCTGCTCGCACCGCTGGGCGCGGGCGGCGTGTGGATCATCGCCGGCGTCGTCGTCGCGATCACGGTCGCCGTGCTCGTCGTGCTCGGTCGGCGCGGCGGCGGTCGCGACGTGCTCGAGTCGGTCGACGAGCCGCAGCCCGTGCTCGTCGGCGCCGGCGACGAGGGCACCGCGACGGCGATGGGGAGGAGTCCGGGCGCCGACGCCGCACGCCCCGCCGAGCTGCGGGTGCTCGCCGTCTGCGGCGCCGGGATGGGCTCGAGCCTCATCCTGCGCACGACCGCAGAGGCGGCGCTCGCCGACCTCGGCGTCGCGGCGAGGCTCGACCACACCGACGTCTCGTCGGCGCGCAGCGCCACCGCCGACGTCGTGGTGGCCCAGGCGACCTACCTCGGCGAGCTCGGCGACCTCGCACCCGTCATGGTGCCCATCGAGTCGTTCGTCGATCGGAAGCACGTCGAGCAGCGGATCGCGGATGCGCTGCGGAAGCAGGGATGGCTGTGATCGACGACGTGCTCGACCACCTGCGCGTCGTCGTCGACGACGCGGCCGACGGCATCCATCGGGCCGCCGACGCCATCGTCGCGACCGGTCGGGCGGGAGGGCTCGTGCGCCCCGCGGGTGCCGGCCACTCGCTCGCGGCCGTGCTCGAGACCTTCTTCCGCGCCGGCGGGCTCGCGTTCGTGCGACCCCTGTGGCACGAGCGCGTGCTGCCCTTCGCGGGCGCGTCCGCGGCGACCTCGTCGGAGCGCGAGCCGGGTCTCGGGCGGGGCGTCGCCGACGCGGCGGGGATCGAGGCGCGCGACACGCTCGTGGTGTTCTCGAACTCGGGCGCCAACCCCTACCCGGTCGAGATCGCGCAGGCGGGCGTCGAGGCGGGCGCGACGGTCGTCGCCCTCACGTCGCTCGCGGCGAGCGCGGCCGCGCCGACCGATCGCGCCCCCGTGCGCCTCGCCGACGTCGCGACCATCGTGCTCGACACCCAGGTGCGCGCCGGCGACGCGTCGTGGCCGATCGACGCACCCGTGACGGCGCCGACGTCGAGCCTCGTCACGACGGCACTGTGGACGGCGATCCTGCGCGAGGTGCACGACCGCTGGCCCGACGCGCCACGGTGGCGCTCGGCGAACGTCGCGGGCTCCGACGGCGCGAACCAGGCGCTCTTCGACGCGCTCGAGCCGCGCATCCCCGAGCTGCGCTGAGCGCAGGCGCCGTCCGCGTCAGCGCGCGCGGAGGGCGCTGCGCGCCGACCCGTCGGCCGTGACCGGCGCGATGCTCGCCGACAGCTCGAACCGGTCGCCCGGGTAGGTGGAGACCGTGTGCTCGACGACGACGCCGGTGGCGATCGACGTGCGCACGAGCTCGAGCACCGCGTCGCCGGGGGCCAGCTCGAGGATGGCCGCGTCGCCGGGCTTGGCGATGGCGGCGCGGATGCTCTGCCGGCCGGCGTCGAAGCGGATGCCGTGGTCGCGGTCGAGCACCTCGTAGAGCGAGGCGGCGGCGAGGTCGACGTCGAGGATGCCGGGCACCGCGCGCTGCAGCAGCGTCGAGCGCTCGATCGCGAAGGGCGTGCCATCGGCGAGCCGGAGGCGATCGATGCGCACGAGCGGCTCGCCGACGGCGACGCCGAACACCGCCGCGAGCTCGGCGTCGGCCGCGAGGGTCGCGGTGCCGAGCAGCCGCGACGACGGCTCGTGGCCGCGGGCGCGCATGTCCTCGCTGAAGCTCGTGAGCATGAGCGGCAGGCTCACGGCAGGGCGCGACACGAACGTGCCCCGGCCGACCTCGCGGCGCAGCAGCCCCTCGGCCTCGAGCGCATCGAGCGCCTTCCGCGCCGTCATGCGCGAGACGCCCGAGTCGTCGGCGAGCGCTCGCTCGCTCGGCACCGAGGCGCCGATCGGCAGCTCGGCGATCACCGCGCGGAGATGGTCGACGAGGCGCTGGTACTTCGGTCGCGCGTCGGCCATGCCTCGATCCTCGCACCTGCCGCGCTGCCGAGGAGTAGCCTCGACGCCATGCACATGACGTTCGCGACGCCCATCGGGTGGATGGAGGTCGTCGGCGGAGCACCCGCCGACCTCGGGTAGCCGCCTCGGTCGCCCCTCGTCGGCGACCCGCGACTCGAGCCGCTCCTCCCGGAGTGCTGCGACAGCAGCTCGGCTCGCACACCCATCCATCCACGGTCCGCGACCGCGGACCCTCCTCGAACAGGATCGTCATGCAGCCCATCGACGGCGCGCTCGTGCGCGCCACCTTCGTCAACGTCTCCAAGAGGGAGCGCGCGAGCATCCCCGTGCCCGACCTCGACCTCGACTGGTCGCGCCTCGAGTACCTCGGCTGGCGCGACCCGAAGCGGCCGCGCGTCGGCTTCGTCGTCGCCGAGGTGGACGGCGAGCACGTCGGGGTCGCGCTGCAGCGCACCGAGGCGTCGGCCCGCACGCGTCCGCAGTGCTCGTGGTGCGAGGACGTGTCGCTGCCCAACGACGTCGTCTCGTTCAACGCGCGTCGCGCGGGCGATGCCGGTCGCAAGGGCGACTCGGTGTCGACGCTCGTCTGCGCGGCGTTCGAGTGCCCCGTCAACGTGCGCACGCCACCGGCGACGCGGCCGGCCGGGTTCGACGTCGAGACGTCGACCGCCCGCCGCATCGCCGCGCTCGTCGCCCACGTCGAGGGCTTCGTGCGCGTCGTGCGCGACGGCCGCTGAGGCCCTCAGCCGCGGACGCGATCGCGCATCGCAGGCGATCAGGAGTGGCAGAGGGGCATCGTCCCTCCGCCCGCCCTGATCGCCTGCGAGACGCAGCGCCAGCCTCCGTGCCGATTGCGTTTCGCAGGCGATTCCGCCTCTCGAGGGGAATCTTCCCTCGAGAGGCGGAATCGCCTGCAGAACGCAAGCTCCGGCGGATGCGGGCGGGCGCGCGGGCCGCGGAATCCCTACGCGTGCACCGGCTCCGGCGCGATCTCGGCGCGGGTCGGCGACTGGTTCACGCGCATGATCTCCTCCTGGTACGGCGCCACGACCTCGCGCGAGATGCGCAGGTCGAGCAGCAGGAAGCGGCGGGTGGCGGGGTCCTCGGCGGCCCAGGTGTCGAGTCGCTCGAGGTCGGCCATCGTGCGCACGACGACGCCCTCGGCGCCGACGGCCGTCGCGAGGCCGGCGAAGTCGACCTCGGGGATGAGCATGGGCGGCTGCGCGAGGCCCTTGCCGCCGTAGAGCGTGGTCTCGGCGGCGTAGGCGGCGTCGTTCCACACGGTCGCGATGCCGCGCCCGCCGGCGACGCGCACCGCCGACTCGAGGTCGGCGAGCGCCATGAGGCCGCCGCCGTCGCCGGTGGCGAGCACGATGGTCGCGTCGGGGTGCGCGACGGCAGCGCCCGGCACCGACGGGAAGCCGAGGCCGATCGACTGGTACGCCGTGCCGACCATGTGGTGACGGTCGGGGGATGCGACGGGCCAGTGCATGTTCGCCCAGCCGAGGAAGTGGCCACCGTCGGAGACGACGACGCGGTCGGCGGGCAGCAGCTCGGCGATGCGCGCCGCGGCGGTGCGGGGGTCGAGGCGACCGTCGGACGCCTGGCCGTCGCCGCGCTCGCGACCACGCGCCGCGAGGGCGTCGACCGACTCGCGCCAGCCGCTCGGCGTCGCGCCGCGAGCGGCGAGCTCGTCGGCGATCGCGCGCGTCGTCAGCGCGGCGTCGCCGCGGGCGTAGACGTCGACGCGCGCGTTCGTCGCCGACTCGGCGACGTCGACCTGCAGCACGCGGGCATCCTCGGCGAACAGCTCGCCGAACCGCATCGTGAACTGGTTGAGCGACGCCCCGACCACGAGCGCCACGTCGGCGTCGTGCACGAGCGCCATCGCGGCATCCGCCCCGAACCCTCCGGCGACGCCGAGGTCGTGCTCGTCACGCGCGACGAGGCCGCGGCCGAGCGCGCTCGACGTCGTGAGCGCGCCCACGGCATCCGCGATCGCGTCGATCCCCGCGCCCGCGCCGGCGAGCCACGCGCCGCGGCCCGAGAGGATCACGGGGCGCTCGGCACCGGCGAGCGCGTCGACGATCGCGGCGACGTCGGATGCGGCGGGCGGCACGGGCGACGGCAGCGCGAGCGCGCGGAGCTCGGGCAGCGCGCCCGCGTCGGCGGTGGCGACGTCGTAGGGGATCGCGACGACCACGGCGGTGCGGTGCTCGAGGGCGTGCTCGATCGCGTCGGTCGTGGCCCCGGCGGGGTCGCCCACGCCGACGACCCACGTGCGCGCGCCGACGGCGGCGGCGAGCGCCACCTGGTCGACGTCCCACGGGCGGGCGCCCGTCGTGGGCTCGTCGCCGACGACGAGCACGAGCGGCACGCGGGCCTGCACGGCCTCGGCGAGCGGGGTCAGCGTGTTCGTGAAGCCGGCGCCGTACGTCGCGGTGGCGACGGCGAGGCGTCCGGAGGCGCGGTGGTGCACGTCGGCGGCGACGACGCCGCCGGCCTCGTGCCGCACGGCGACGAACGCCATGGCGGTGTCGCGCTCGACGGCGTCGAGCAGGTAGGCGTTGCCGTTGCCCATGACGCCGAAGACGACGTCGGAGTGGGCAGCGAGCGCGTGGGCGACGTGCGCGGAGACGATGGGCATGGAGGGGCCTCTCGAGAGCAGGGACGGATGGATCCGTATGTGTCTCGCCGGCCCGGGCCGCGGGCCCGTCGGTTGCGTGCCCCTTTTCCGAGCACCGGCTGCGCCGTCGCAGCCTGACTGGAGCATGCTACTCCGGCCACGGCTCGCTGCGTCAGGGCGGATCCGGTCGGATGTCGGCGCATGCGCCGCCGAATCCGCGGCAGAGCGCCCTGCCGAGGGCGCATGCCGCTCGGCGCGCCGCTCAGCCGCGGATCCGGCGGGCGGTCACCCGACCCCGGCGACCCCCAGCAGCGATCCGATGCCGTAGGTGATCGCGAGCGCGATCGCGCCGCCGACGATGATGCGCACCGTCGCCGCCTGCCAGGGCGCGCGGCCGAGGCGTGCTCCGATCGCGCCCGTGACGCCGAGCGCGAGCAGCACGACGACGATCGCGACGCCGACGCGCACCTCGATGGGCGAGAGCATGATGGCGGCGAGCGGCAGCGCGCCGCCCACCGTGAATGCGACGAGCGACGCGAACGCCGCGCGCCATGGGCTCACGACGTCGTCCTGGTCGATGCCGAGCTCGAGCGTGAGGTGCGCCCGCAGCGCGTCGCGCTCGGTCTGCCGCGTCGCGACGAGCGTCGCCGACTCCCGGTCGAGGCCCTGGCGCTCCCACAGCTCGATGAGCTCGGCGAGCTCGCCCTCGGGATCCTCGGCCAGCTCGCGCCGCTCGAGCTCGATGAGCGCGCGCTCGCTGTCGCGCTGCGACGACACCGACACGTACTCGCCGAGCGCCATCGAGATGGCGCCGCCCACGAGCGCTGCGACGCCTGCGGTCAGCAGCGGCCCCGACTGCGTCGTGACGCCCGCGACGCCCACGAGCACCGCCGCGACCGACACGATCCCGTCGTTCGCGCCCAGCACGCCGGCGCGCAGCCAGCTCAGCCGGTCGAGCCAGCCACCGTCGTGCGGCTCGTGTCGTGCGTGTCCTTCGCCCATGCGGCGATCCAAGCACGCACGAACGCCGCCGGTCGCGTGCTGCGACCGGCGGCGTCATGTCACGTTCGCATCACGATGTCGCCGGTCGCGGACTGGATGTCGGTGGCCTGTCTGAAGATGAGACGTCCTCATTGCACTCGAACGACTGGTCAGTTCATGACGTACGTCCCTTCACAGCCCATGCAGCAGTTCGCCCCGACGCCGCAGGCGCCGCGACGCGTGGACGGCATGGCCCTCGCGAGCGGCATCGTCGCTGGCGTCGCGCTCCTGTCGTCGTTCACGCACGTCACCGCGTTCCTGACGTGGATCCCGGCTGGCATCGCCATCGTGCTCGCGGTCATCGCTCTCGTGAAGCGCGCGCAACCGAGGTGGCTGCCCATCACCGCCATCGTGGTCGCGCCGCTCGCCTGGCTCATCGCGATCGTGGTCGCGGTCTCGGGCATCGCGCTGCTCGCCTCAGGAGCGAGCGAGGCTGCCCCGACGGTCGCAGCGCCGACGTCGCAGGAACCTGAGCCGGTCGCGGTCGCAGAGTCGTCGCCGAGCCAGGAGCCGGTCGCCGACGTGACGCCCGAGCCGACGCCGACGCAGCAGCCGGTCGCAGAGCCCGCGCCCGTCGTCGAGGACGATGGCACCGGCTTCGTCGGCGAGACGCTCACGAACGAGGACAACATCTCCTTCACCGTCACCGGCGCGCGCTGTGGCATCCCGTACGTCGGCGACCAGTACTTCGGCGATGCCGCGCTCGGTCAGTTCTGCGAGGTGACGGGAACGATCGCCAACTGGAGCGATGACGCGATCTACCTCTACGGGGGAGACTTCGCTGGCCAGATCGCTGGCGCCGAGTACGAGGCCTCGTCGCAGACGCTCATCGCTGGGTCGCGCTTCGGCATGGACGTCAATCCCGGCCTCACCGTCGACGTGGTGCTGTACTACGACGTGCCAGCGACGACCAACCTCGAGCACGTCTCGTACTCGGACTCCTGGAGCTTCTTCACCAGCGAGCTGCGCTTCTGGGTCGGCTAGGCACGCAAGCACGCACGAACGCCGCCGGTCGCGTGCTGCGACCGGCGGCGTCATGCGTGGCGGAGCGGGCTACCAGATGACGCCGCCGCCGATCGAGATGCCGCCCCACGTGAGGGCGATGAAGATCGCGGCGAACACGACGGGCGCGATGCCCTTGCCGCCGCGGGCGAGGCCCTTGAACAGGGCGATGACGCCGAGGATCGCGGCGACGATCGACAGGCCTCCGCCGAGGATGAGGCCGATGAAGAGCGGGATGGGCATGAGCAGGAGCCCCGCGAGCCCGATCCAGAAGGCGAACCAGGCCGTGGGGTTCGCACGGCGAGCGGAGGTGGTGGTCATGCCTCCATCGTGGGCCGCCAACCTTGGTCGGAGCCTGGGATCCGCGGCCGGTTCGCGCAGGGCGCAGCGGCGCCGAGCGACCGCGGAGCGCGTCAGCTCGACGTCGAGATGACGATCGGCACGCTCGTGGCCACGATCATCGCGACCTGCATCGCCTCGACGGCCTTGCGCACGACGTCGCTCGACCACGAGCCGAGCGCGAGCTGGTCGGCGCGCGCCTGCAGGGCCTTGGCGTCGAGGTCGGCGAACACCTTCGGCAGCACCTTCGCGCCGTGCAGGATCGCGAGGGCGGCGACGAGGTGCTCGTCGGCGGCGGTCGGCTCCTCGCCCTGCAGCAGCGCGCGGGCTCGCGCCTGCATCGCATCCTCGCGCTCGGTGCGGGCACCGCGCTCCCACCGCTCCGACCAGGCGATGCCCAGCCACCTCGTCTCCGAGTGGGCGAGCGCACCCTCGGCGACGAGCTCGCCGAGCAGCTCGGCCCGCAGCCGCGCTGCCGCCGACCTCGTGCCGCCCCAGCCGACGACGCGCGCGAGCGCATCCTTCGGCGTGCGCCCCTCGGCGTGCTCGACGAATGCCTCGAGCACGGGCTCGACGACCGCGGTGGACGCGACGAAGCTGCCGGGCTTCGCGGCCGTGGTCTCGCCCGCCTCCGCGAGCCGCAGCCGGCCGCGCACCACGAGCTCGGCGAGTCCGGCGCCGCCGAGCGTCTGCAGCAGCGTCGTGCCGTCGAGCACGGGCTTGCCGGATGCGTCGTCGAGCGCCAGCAGCAGCACGGTCTCGGGGATGGTCGCCTGGATGTCCATGGCTGCGACGCTACGCAGCGGCCGTCGGGCGCGCATCCGCCGCGGGGTGGACGCCGCGCGACGGATGCCGGACTCCGGCGGCTGCGTGGTGCGTGTCGGGTGCGCACGCAGCCCGCGGCCCGCCATCTGCGCGCCTTCGCGCACCCGATCCGCCACTCCAGGTCGACACGGGGTGAACGGATGGTGAATGATCGGGGTCGATGCAGGAGCTCGCGATCCTCGTGATCGTCGTGCTCGTGGCCCTGGCGTTCGACTTCACGAACGGCTTCCACGACACGGCGAACGCCATGGCACCCTCGGTGGCGACCGGTGCCTTGAAGCCCAAGGTGGCCGTGGCGCTGTCGGCGTCCCTCAACCTCGTCGGCGCGATGCTGTCGATCGAGGTGGCGCGCACCGTCGGATCCGGCATCGTCGACCTCACGGGCGTCGACGGCGAGTCGTTGATGCTCATCGTGCTGTGCGGACTCACCGGCGCGATCATCTGGAACGTGCTGACGTGGCTGTTCGGCCTGCCGTCGTCGTCGAGCCACTCGCTGTTCGGCGGCCTCATCGGCGCGACGATCGCGGCGCTCGGCGTCACGGGCGTGCTGTGGGGCGGCGTCGCGCAGAAGATCCTCATCCCCGCGCTGCTCGCCCCGGTCATCGCCGGCCTCGTCGCGTTCACGGGCACGTGGCTCGTGCACAAGGTCACGCGCCGCATCTCGACGCGCACCGAGCAGCGCGGCTTCCGCTGGGGCCAGATCGGCGCCGCATCGCTCATGTCGCTCGCCCACGGCACGAACGACGCGCAGAAGACGATGGGCGTCATCTTCCTCGCGCTCGTCGCGCACGGCTCGCTCGACCCCGACGCCGACATGCCGCTGTGGATCCGCATCGTCTGCGCGATGGCGATCGCCGCCGGCACCTACATGGGCGGCTGGCGCGTCATCCGCACGCTCGGCAAGGGCATCGTCGACATCTCGCCCCGCCAGGGCATGTCGGCCGACTTCTCGAGCGCGTCGATCATCCTCACCTCCTCGCACCTCGGCCTCCCGCTGTCGACGACGCACGTCGCGTCGGGCTCGGTCATCGGCTCGGGCATGGCCCGCACGGATGCGACGGTGCGCTGGTCGGTGGCCCGCAAGATGCTCCTCGCCTGGATCGTCACCCTGCCGGCCGCCGGCGCCGTCGGCGCGGTCTGCTTCCTCGTCGCCGGGCTGTTCGGCCACCTGGTCGGCTCCATCGTCATCACCGCGGTGCTCATCGTCGCGTGCGCCGCGATGTGGCTGCGCTCGCGACAGAGCCACGTCGACCACGCCAACGTGGGCGCCGAGTGGGATGCGATGCCCAAGGAGGAGCGCAAGGAGGCCAAGCGCGAGCGCAAGAAGGCGATCGACCGCGAGCTGTCGACGGTCGCGTCGGGCATCGCGCCAGTCGCGAAGCCGCGCAAGCGTCGCGGCCGCAAGGACGGTGCGTGATGTTCGACCTCTCGGCCCTGCTCGTCTCCATCGTCTCGGTGCTCGTCGTCGGCGTGCTGCTCGGCGCGGGCATCCCCACGATCTACGCGCTCGGCGCGCGCCAGCTCGAGCAGTCGGCGCCCCGCAACCGCGTGCTCGGCTGGACGGCCATGGCGGTCTGCGTGCTGCTCGCGGCCATGGGCATCGTGCTCATCGTCTTCGGCAAGGCGCTCTTCGGCATCTGACGCGCGCTCGCGCTCGGCGCCGTCGACGCACGGGCATCCGTTGCGAGGTGCGCCTCTCCTGTCGGGGTGCGGCTCTCCGCGCACCTCAGCAGGAGAGCCGCACCTCGCAACGAGAGCCGCACCTCGCAACGAGAGCCGCACCTCGCAACGAGAGCCGCACCTCGCAACCAGAGCCGCACCTCGCAACCAGAGCCGCACCTCGCAACGGCGGGGGAGACAGCGGCAACCGGCTCCCGCGCGCACGGCGGATGCGGGATGCTGAGAGCATGACCTCCGCGCTGCACATCACGGGCGACGACGCCGCCGACCGACTGCTCTCCGTCGACCCGTTCGCGCTGCTCACGGGCATGCTGCTCGACCAGCAGATCACGATGGAGGCGGCGTTCGCGGGCCCCGCGAAGCTGCACGATCGCATCGGCGACCTCGACCCGGCGCGCATCGCGGGCATGGAGGAGGACGCGTTCAAGGAGGTCATGGCCGAGAAGCCCGCCGTGCACCGCTTCCCCGGCTCGATGGCCGCTCGCGTGCAGGACCTCGCTCGCGCGGTCGTCGACGACTGGGGCGGCGACGCCGCCGCGATCTGGACGCGTGACGCCCCCGACGGCGCCGAGGTGCTGCGCCGGCTCAAGGCGCTGCCGGGGTTCGGCGACCAGAAGGCGCGCATCTTCCTCGCCCTGCTCGGCAAGCAGCGCGGCTTCGACGGCGCGGGCTGGCGGGATGCGGCGGGCGCGTACGGCGAGGAGGGCGCGTACCGATCGGTGGCCGACATCGTGGATGCCGACTCCCTCAAGCAGGTGCGTGCGACGAAGCAGGCGGCCAAGGCAGCGGCGAAGGCCGCGAAGGCGTGAGCGCCGAGGAGTCGGCGACCTCGTCCGAGCCTGCACCGGTCGTCTCGCTCGTGCCGTCGGCACCCTCCAGCGAGCCCGCCACCCACGAGACGCAGGATGCGGTCGTCGTGCCGCATCCGTCGTCCGCGCCATCGATGGTGATCGTGCCCGGCAGGCACCACCTGCTCACCGACTTCCAGGTGCGGGCGCTGCGGCGCATCCTCCGCGGCGAGGAGCGCGACGAGGCGGGCGTGCCGATCGTGATGGCGCCGAACGCCGTGGTCGTGTGGGCCGTGACGAGCGCGAACCAGGCGTCGACCAGGCGCAACCCGTTCCCCGGCCATCGGCGCGAGGCGGCGATCGAGATCCTGGCGCACGTCGAGCGCATCCCCTCGGTCGTCGTGCCGATCGTCGACGTGCCGCCGACGGATCGCTTCGCCGAGCTCACGCTCAAGGCCGTCGAGCACGCCACCGCGAGCCGGCTCGTGCCGACGCCGCAGACGGCGGTCGTCGCCTGCTCGACGGAGGCGGTGGCCGCGATGTACCGCGACCTCGGCTATCGCATCGCGCCGCTCGAGGCGGGCACGGATGCCGTGCCGCCGTGGGCGCATCTCGACGCGCTCGCGACGTCGCTGCCGGGCGACGACGCCTGGCGCGAGGGCGTGCACGCGGCGAGCCTCGGCATCGTCGACCGCTACGCGCTCGACGAGCTCGCGCGCATGATCGCCGCCGACCCCGTCGTCGGCGACGAGGGCGGGCTCACCGAGACCCGCGACTACCGCTCGTACATGCGCTCGTTCGAGGATGCGGCGCCGCGCAAGTGGGCGCAGGCGCGGCCGTTCGTCGTGCCGGGTCGCGTCGTCGACGTGGGATGCGCGACGGGCGGCATGCTCGAGCTCGCGGCGCGCGAGCCGGCGCTCGCCGAGTCCGACCTCATCGGCATCGAGGTGGCAGCGCCGCTCTTCGCCGAGTGCGTGCACAAGCTCGCCCAGGGCGCGTTCGCGAACCCGAGCACGTACTTCTACCGGCGCAACATCATGGCCGGATCGCTGTTCCCCGACCGCTCGATCGCGACGACGCTCACGTTCGCGCTCACGCACGAGATCGTGTCGTACGGCGAGGGGCTGCCGTCGCTCGAGCGCTTCGCGGAGGCGATCGCGGCGCACACGCAGCCGGGCGGCGTGTGGATCAACTCCGACGTGTGCGGCCCGGCCGACCTCGCGAGGCCCGTGCTGCTGCGATTCGCGGACGGCGACGTGCGCACGCCCGCCGTCGCGCTCTCGGGGTCGAACGACGAGGTGGCCGCCGTGCTCGATGCGCTGCCCGTCGGCTCGCGCGTCGCGCAGTTCGCGCAGGACTTCCGCGCTGCATCGGGCAGCCCGTGGCCGTACGAGGTCGTCGACGAGCGCACGATCTCGCTGCGCCAGGGCGACGCGATGGAGCTCATGACGAAGGTGCACTACACGGGCAACTGGCTGTCCGAGATGCACGAGCGCTTCTGCGCGCTGTCGTGGTCGGACTGGGTCGCGCTCGTCGAGCGCGCCGGTCTCGAGGTCGACGAGCGGTCGGGTGCGTGGCGCAACGAGTGGATGGTCGAGCACCGCTTCGCGCCCGACGCGACCCTGCTCGACCCCTCGGGCGACCCCATCCCGTGGCCCGACACCCACGTGCTCATGGTCGCCCGCCGTCCCCATTGAATCCTTCTGTGGTTTTCGGCCACTTTTGATGTCACAAGTGGCCGACAACCACTCAAGGATTCGCGGAGTCGAGGGTTTCGGCCCGATGTGACCTCGCATCGGGCCGAAGACCTCAGCTCTGCGCTCGCGTGAGCGGCGGATGCAGGGTCTCGGTCGGGCCGCGGCGGAAGAGGCGCGCGGGGCGGCCGGCACCCTCGGCGATCGTGCCGCCCGTGGGCTCGACGAAGCCGGGCGTGCCCGTGACCTTGCGGTGGAAGTTGCGCGGGTCGATCGCGACGCCCCACACCGCCTCGTAGACGGCGCGCAGCTGGGCGACGGTGAACTCGGGCGGGCAGAACGCGGCGGCGAGCGACGAGTACTCGAGCTTCGCCCGCGCGCGCTCGAGGCCGTCGGCGACGATCGCGGCGTGGTCGAACGCGAGCGCGACGTCGCCGGCGACGACGGCATCCATCGGCCACCAGCGCGCGCCGGCGGCGTCGGATCCGGCGGCGGGCTCGTCGAGGTCGGGCGCGAGCGCGAGCCACGCGACCGTCACGACGTGGCCGCGCGGGTCACGGCCCGGGGCGCCGTACGTGCGCAGCTGCTCGAGGTGGATGCCCTGCGCGACGCCCGTCTCCTCGGCGAGCTCGCGATGCGCGGCGGCGTCGAGGTCCTCGTCGGCGAGCACGAAGCCGCCCGGCAGCGCCCAGGCGCCGGCGAAGGGATCGATGCCGCGCTCGACGAGCAGCACGTGCAGCGCGCGGTCGCGGATCGTGAGCACGACGAGGTCGACGGTCACGCTCGCGGCGGGAAGGCGGGGCACGACGGCAGCCTAGCGATCTCGTCACCTTGACGACAACCCGCCCGCGGGGTTATCGTCGTAGTGACGACAAACCACGACGACCGAGGAGGACGCCATGGCCACCATCACCCGCTTCCCGTGCATCCGTCACTGCAGCACCGGACCGACCGTCTACGTGCAGCACCGCGCGAAGGGCGCCGTGCGTCACGCGGGCCCGGGCCAGGCGTTCTGGTTCCGCGCCATCGATGCGACGATCAGCGAGGTGCCGCTCGACGACCGCGACCTGCCCGTGCTCGTCACGCTGCGCGCCGCCGACCTGCAGCAGCTCACGGCGCCCGCGACCGTCACGTACCGCGTCGCCGACCCCGAGCTCGCCGCCCGACGCGTCGACTTCTCGATCGACCTGGCCATGGGCCTGTGGCTCGAGCAGCCGCTCGAGGCCATCGCCGCGATGCTGCACGGCGCCACCGCGGCAGCGGTCGTCGCGCTGCTCGCGCCCGAGCCGCTCGAGCAGGCGCTGCGCGCCGACCCCACCGAGCTCGGCCGCCGCGTCACGGCAGCGCTGGTCGCGGACGCACGCATCGCCGACCTCGGGCTCGAGATCGTCGGCGTGCGGTTCGGCCTCCTGCGGCCCGAGCCCGAGGTCGAGCGCGCGATGCAGACCCCCGCACGCGAGCGCATCCAGGAGGACGCCGACAAGGCGACCTTCGCGCGCCGCGCGCTCGCGGTCGAGCGCGAGGCGGCGATCGGCGAGAACGAGCTCGCGAACCAGATCGAGCTCGCCCGCAGGCAGGAGGAGCTCATCGCGCGCCGCGGTGCCAACGCTCGGCGCGAGGCCGGCGAGGCCGCAGCGGCTGGTGCGATCGCGGCGGATGCGGATGCGGCGAAGGTGCGCACGGTCGCCGAGGCGCGGGCGGATGCCGACCGTGCGCTCGGCGAGGCGAAGGCCGTGGGGGAGCGGGCCCGGCTCGACGCCTACCGCGACGTGCGGCCCGAGGTGCTCACGGCGCTCGCGCTGCAGCAGCTCGCGGCGAACATGCCGAGCATCGAGCGCCTCACGGTGACGCCCGACCTGCTCACCGACGTGCTCGGCGGCCTGCTGGGTGGCGGCACGACGGCAGGCGCGCCGGCCCCGGTGCTCGCGACGGAGCGCTGACGTGGCCGCCCCTCGCGTCGTGGTCGTGCGTCGCGCGACCGAGCGTGACGAGCTCATCGCGGCGCACGGCACGATCGGGCAGGCGAGCTTCTTCCTGCAGACGCGCGGGCAGTCGCTCGAGCCCGTCGAGCAGCGGCACGCGGCGACGACGGCGGCGCTCGACGCCGTGGCCGTCGCGGTGCCGGCGGACTGGCGCCGCGCATCCGTGGAGCGCGCCGAGCTCGCCCGGTTCGTGTTCGAGCCCGCCGACGTCGTGGTGGTCGTCGGGCAGGACGGCCTCGTCGCCAACGTCGCGAAGTACCTCGACGGGCAGCCGGTGGTCGGCATCGATCCGCTGCCCGGGGCGAACGCGGGCGTGCTCGTGCCGCACGCGCCCGCCGACGCCGCGCGGCTCATCCGCGCCGCCGCCGCAGGGTCGGCGGAGGTCGACGAGCGCGCGATGGTCGAGGTGCGCGTCGACGACGGGCAGTCGCTCGTCGCCCTCAACGAGGTCTTCGTGGGCCAGGTCGGCCACCAGTCGGCGCGCTACGCGCTCGAGGTGGGCAGCGAGGTCGAGCGCCAGTCGTCGTCGGGCGTCATCGTGTCGACCGGGACGGGCGCGAGCGGCTGGTGCCGATCGATCGCGCGCATCCAGGCGCCCGCGCTCGCGCTGCCCGCGCCGACCGAGCGGGCGCTCGCGTGGTTCGCGCGGGAGCCGTGGCCGAGCCCCTCGACCGGCGCCGACCTCGTCGCCGGACGGCTCGAGGGGGATGCGGCGCTCGCGCTGCGCGTGGAGTCGGACGCGCTCGTCGCGTTCGGCGACGGCATCGAGGCCGACCGCCTGGCGCTGTCGTGGGGCCAGCGCGTGGAGCTGCGCGTGGCGTCCCGCACCCTTCGCACGGTCCGCTGACCATCGGCCACCGACCGTCTGAGGTTTTCGGCCCCTTCTGACATCAGAAGGGGCCGAGAACCTCAGATCGTCGGTCTGACTCGACAGGATGCATGCATGCGTTATATAATGGATGCATGGAAACGCAGGAGGTCGTGCGCCTGAGCGCCGCGCTCGAGCGCATCGCTCGGCTCGTGCGCGCCGCCGAGCTGCCCGGCGAGCTCTCGTCGGTCGCCGCCTCGACGCTCTACGCGCTCGCGACCGAGGGGCCGACGCGCCTCACGCTGCTCGCGGCCGCCGAGCACGTGACGCAGCCCGCGATGACGCAGCTCGTGCGCCGCCTCGAGCGCGAGGGGCTCGTCGAGCGCCGCGACGATCCGAGCGACGGTCGTGCCGTGCTCGTCACGATCACGGATGCGGGCGTCGCGCTGAGCGCCGAGCGCCGCGCCGCCCGCGCCGACGCGCTCGGTGCCGTGCTCGACGAGCTGGGTCCCGGCGAGCGCGACGCGCTCGCCGCCGCCGTGCCCGCGCTCGAGCACCTTGCCGCAGCGCCGGCTCCCGTCGGCGCCCGCACCTCCGCATCCACCACCGCGCGGTAGCCCCCAGCCACCGCATCCACGCCCCGGCGCCTCTCGCGACGCCGTCGCACGTCACGAGAGAGGACACCCGTCCATGCCCACCAGCACGTCACCGGCACCCGCGGACGCCCACGCGAAGCCCAGCATCCTGCACCAGCCGAAGGCCGTCTGGGCCGTCGCGTTCGCGTGCGTCATCTCGTTCATGGGCATCGGCTTCGTCGACCCGATCCTCCCGGCGATCGGCGAGCAGATGCACGCGAGCCACGCGGAGGTCGAGCTGCTGTTCACGAGCTACCTGCTCGTCACGGCCGTCGCGATGCTCGGCACCGGCTGGGTGTCGAGCCGCATCGGCGGCAAGCGCACGCTCATCCTCGGCCTCGTCATCATCGTCGCGTTCGCGGCGCTCGCGAGCCTCTCGCCGTCGATCGGCGCCATGGTCGGCTTCCGCGCCGGCTGGGGTCTCGGCAACGCCCTCTTCATCGCGACGAGCCTCGCCGTCATCGTCGGCTCGGCCACGGGCGGCGTGCCCGGCGCCATCGCGATCTACGAGGCGGCGATGGGCATCGGCATCGCCGTGGGCCCGCTGCTCGGCGGCATCCTCGGCTCCGCGGGCTGGCAGTGGCCGTTCCTGGGCGTCTCGGTCCTCATGCTCGTCGGCCTCGTCGGCACGATCCTGTTCGTGCCCAACGCCCCGACCACCGCGCGCCGGCTGCCGCTCAGCGCGCCGATCAAGGCGCTGCGCCACCGCGGCCTGCTCATCCTCAGCCTCGTCGCGCTGCTCTACAACTGGGCGTTCTTCACCGTGCTGGCCTACGCGCCACTCATCCTCGGCTTCGACGCCATCGCGCTCGGAATGGTGTTCTTCGGATGGGGTCTGCTCGTCGCGCTGTTCGCGGTCGTGGTCGCGCCGCGTCTCGAGCGCCGCTTCGGCCTCGTGCCCGTGCTCATCGGCGCGTTCGTGCTCATGGCCCTCGACCTCGCGGCGATGGCGATCTTCACCGACGTCGGCGCCGTGCTCGTCGCGACGATCATCGTGTCGGGCATCTGCTCGGGCCTCAACAACACGCTCGTGACGCAGGCAGTCATGCAGGTGGCGCCGGTCGAGCGCCCCGTGGCCAGCGCCTCGTACTCGTTCGTGCGCTTCTTCGGCGGCGGCCTCGCCCCGTTCGTCGCCGGCGTCGTCGGCACCGCGGTGAGCATCCACGTGCCGTTCTGGATCGCGGTCGTCGCGATCGCGGGCGCGGTCGTGCTGCTCGTCGCGTCGGGCCACCGGATCTCGGATGCGGTCGCCGCGGCCGAGGCCGCCGACGAGCAGGTGCTGCCGACCGCCGCGGGCGACGCGCCGGCCGAGCCCGTGGTGCTCGTGGACGACGCGCTCGACGAGGATGCGTCGGCGATCCGCGCCGCCGAGCGGCAGCAGGATCAGCAGCCCGCGCACCGCTGATCGCAGGCGCGTGGCACGCGCTGCACCGAGCCGCAAGCCCCGTCGAGGGGCTTGCGGCTCGTCGCACGAGAGGCGCACCGTGGACATGAGGACGCGGGCGAGGGGAGTGTGGCGATGCGATCGATCATGTACGCGGGACAGGCGGTCACGTCGTCGGACCGCGTGGCCATCGAGCTGCTCTCCTACGCGAAGTCCCTCGCGACGCACGGCACCGTCGACGTCGTGTCGATCCCGATCGTCGGTGCCACCGGGGCCGATTCGTGCGACCTGCTGGTCGGCTCCGGCATCGCCATCGCGGTGGGGCCGGCGGCCGATCCGCTCGCCGACGTCGTGGGCGCCGACCTCGCCATCGACGACCTGCGGGAGCGCCAGGCGAGGCTCGTCGGCCCCGGCTTCGGCGCAGCGTGACGCCGACCTCGACGCGCGGCGGCGTGCCCGAGTAGCGTCGACTTCCGACGAAGGAGGTCGACGTGGGTGATCTGTACTACGGAGCCGCGCGCACGAGGGTGCACATGGACGACCACACGCTCGCGCACGTGAGCGCCGTCATCACCGCGAAGCTGCGTCGCAGCGAGCCGTTCCTGCTGTCGTGGCTCGATGCCGACGCGATCGGCGACGGCCGGTCGTCGGTGTGGATCCACCAGGCCTGCGACCTGCACTACAAGTACGAGGCCGCCGAGCACGTCGACCTCGATCGCGGGCTGCTCGAGCGCATGTCGCGGGCGTCGTCGGCGCCGCAGGGGCTGCTCATCGACGAGGCGACGATGCTCGAGCCGGCCGAGGACGCCGCCGAGGCGTAGGAGGCGACGCGACGGCTCGTCGTGGGCCCCCGTCAGACCGGCACATCGACGAGCGGCTGGTCGTCGGCGTCGGCGACGCGCACGAGCAGCACGCGATCCCAGTCGGCGACGGCCTCGGGCGTCCACCATGTGCCCGACGCGCTCCGCAGCGTGGCGCGCACGCGGAGATCCTCGGGATCGCCGACGCGAGCCTCGTCGAGGGCGAGCGCGAACGCCGTAGGTGGCGAGCCCTCGATGGCGGTGGCTGCGACGACGGTCGAGCGATCGAGCACCTCGACCGTGAGGATGGAGTCGGACGGCAGCAGCATCCGCTCTCGCATCCATGCCTCGCCGGAGATCGTCGTGATGGCCATGCCGGGAGCGTAGTCGGACGTGCGCTGGCGGGCCGTCGGGGCTGGCCGCATCCGCCGTCGTCGAGTCCGGGGATCCTTCGATGATCGAAGGACATCGCCATCGCGGGAGAACGGGAGGTTCGGAATCCGCGGACACGCGGATTGCGACACGCCGGAATCCAGGCCGCGACACGCCGAGACTCGCTGACATTCACAGAATCGGTGGTGACGAATCTTCAACGCCAGATAGGTTCCCGCTTGGTGCGATGTACCCCGATCGAGGATCGTTCGGGGTGCACGGACCGATGTCCCACGGCAGAGCGAGAGACCCGGAGCGATCGTGCGCGATTCGACCACCCCGAGCAGGTTCACCCAGCGACTGCAGCGCGTCCTCGCGGGCGCCGTGTCGTCGATGCTCGTCGCCGGCGGCCTCGTCGCCGTCTCCGTCGCGGCACCGCTCGTGCAGGCGCCTGCGGCGAGTGCCGCGGCGAACTTCATCTGCGGTCCCGGCTCGTCGTCGCCGCTCTACGCGACGGGGAACAGCACGGCGAACACGGCGAACCCGCGTGATCTGTTCAGGATCGATCCGGCAACCGGTGCGACGAGCGTGGCGTACTCGCCCGGCATCACGTCGACGGTGACCCTCAACCAGCTCGCCATCTCGCGCGATGGTGCGCAGATCTTCTGGACCGACGGCACCACCGCCACGTCCAACATCTACGAGTACACCCCTGCGACCGACGCAGCGCCGCAGACGACCCCGCGTGGCACCGCCACGGGCGGCACCGCCGCGCCGAACAACGCGTGGAACACCATGGGTGGGTTCGACCTCGCGACCAACCGCTACATCTATGGCGGCGCCGTCTACACGCCTCCGACGCAGACCACGGCGTCGTCGGCGTCGCTCACGGTGCACTCGTACAACCCCACGAACAACGCGATCCAGCCGAGCGCCGCCACGATCAGCCTCCCTGGTGCGACTGGTGCCAACGGTGACCTCGCGTTCTCGCCCGCCGGCACGATGTACGTCGTCACCGGTGGCAACTCCACGCAGACGCAGCCGGGTGGCGGTGGCGACAACGCCCAGCTCTACCGCGTCACGGGCGGCATCCCGACGACCGGCACCGCGAGCTACTCCGGCGTGCCCCTCGGCGGCCGCATCGACAACGTGCGCGGACTCAACTCCATCGCCTTCGGCGCCGACGGCTTCCTGTACCTCTTCGGCCAGACCCCCACGAGCTCGACCGCGGGCACGCCCCAGCTCATCAAGGTGAACCCGTCGAATGGCGACATCGTCTCTCGCACGACGCTCGCTGGCCCCGCCGCCGGCGGCCTGACCGACCTCGCGTCCTGCGCGTCGCCGTCGACCGTCCGGGGCGAGGTCGTGCTCGACGAGCCGCGCCAGGACCCGAGCGATCAGTTCCAGGTCGTCATCGGTGGCGGAGGCCTCAGCCCGGCGGACGCGTCGACGACGGGGACCACGACCGGCACCGGCTCGACCGTCGCCAACAACCCGGTCACGGGCCCGGTCATCGTCCTGCCTGGCGACACCGTCACGGTCGATCAGCGGCCCGCCGCAGGCAGTGCGACCCCCGGCCCCGACTACGCGCGGGAGTGGGTCTGCCGCGACACCGCGTACGGCAACGCCGTCGTGAGCTCGGGCTTCGGGCCGCAGGCGTCCTTCACGATGCCCACGAACCCTGCCATCGGATCGAACATCGTCTGCTCGTTCACGACCGAGGAGGCAGTCTCGAGCGCGACGATCGACAAGACCTTCACCGGCGGTCCGATCACCGCGATCGGCCAGCGGATCGACTACTCGATCACCGTCACCAACACCGGCAACGTGCCGCTGCAGAACGTCGTCGTCACCGACCCCGCTCCCGGCCTCACGGTGACGTGCCCCGCCGGTTCGTCGACCGTCAACCCGGTCGGTGCCTTCAACACGGTGAACACCGTCACGTGCACGGCGTCGCGCCTCGCGACCGCCCAGGACTTCCAGGGCACGGGCACGGTCGACAACACCGCGACGGTCTCGTACACGACGCAGCAGCCCACCCCCGGCAACGCGCCGCGGACCGCATCCGACACCGCGTCGTTCACGCCCGACCGCACGCCGCCCGCGGCGACGGCGGACACGCAGGGCGGAGGCACGATCGGTCAGCCCGTCACCGTGAACGTCGTCGGCAACGACGGCACCGTCGACCCGGCCTCGGTGACGATCGTCGGCGCACCCGGCGACGGCAAGCGCCTCGAGGTCGAGGACGTCGGCGTGTGGACCGTCAGCCCCCAGGGCACGATCACGTTCACGCCCGCCTCCGGCTACACCGGCAATCCGGCACCCATCACCTACAGCGTCGCCGGCCCCAACGGGGTGCGTGCAGAGGCGACGGTCACGGTCACGTACGGGGCGCAGGCGCAGCCGCAGCGCTCCGACGACAACCCGATCGGCTCGACCGTGACCGTCGACCCCCTCACGGGTCTCGTCGGCACGGTGCAGCCCGGCACCGTCGCGATCGTCACGGGCCCGAACCCCGGCGACGTCGCGCCGTCGCTCACGGTGCCCGAGGGCGAGTGGACCGTCGTCGACGACGAGATCGTGTTCACCCCGAACCCGGGCGTGACGACCGATCCCGCGCCCATCGAGTTCCAGGTCATCTCGACCGATGGCACGCCGACCCGCAACACGGTCACGGTGACGTACCAGCCGGTCGCGAACCCCGACACGACGCCGCAGACGACCCCGGGCTCGCCCGCGAGCGTCGCACCGCTCGCGAACGACCAGGGCACCATCGACCCGGCCACGTTCGCGTTCCTCGATGAGGACGGCGACCCGATCATCGACCCGATCACGGCCGCGCCCGCGACGTCGGTGACGATCCCGAACCAGGGCACCTGGTCGCAGGCGACCGTCGACGGACAGCTCGTCGTCACGTTCACGCCCGCGCCCGGATTCACCGGGACGCCGACGCCGATCGGCTACCAGGTCGCCGGCCCCGGCCCCGACCGCGTGCCCGTGCAGTCGACGATCTCGGCGCCCTACCTGCCGCTCGCGGTCGGCGACTCGGCGCTGCTCCAGCCGCTCACCGACCCGGCCACGCCGGTCGTCGTCGCCGACATCCTCGGCAACGACGCAGGTGACCTCGACCCCGTGACCGTGCAGCTGCTCGACCCGGCGACCGACACGTACGTCGACGGCCCCGTCGAGATCCCCGGCGTCGGCACGTGGGAGGTCGTGCAGGACGACGACGGCACCGTCGACGTCGTCTTCACGGCTGCGCCCGGCTTCTTCGGCGACCCCGCGCCGATCCGCTACCAGGTGGAGGACGCGAACGGCGACGCGACGACCGCGCTCATCACCGTGACGTTCCAGCCGGTCGCGAACCCCGATGTCGCCGGTGGCTTCGCCACGGGGACCACCGCGAGCATCACCCCGCTCGCCAACGACCTCGGCGACCTCGTGCCCGCGTCGTTCACGTTCCTCGACGCGGCGGGCAACCCCGTGGGCCAGAGCTACGCGGTCGCCGGTCAGGGCACCTGGACGGCCGCGGTCGTCGGCGGGGTGCTGACGGTCACCTTCGAGCCCGAGCTCGGCTACGAGGGCGACCCGAGCCTGGTTCGCTACCAGATGTCCGACACGAAGGGTGCGACCGCGCGGTCGAGCATCACGTTCGACTACGACGCCGCAGGCGCAGACGACGTGTCGCTGAGCAACCCGGTCGGCAACCCCGTCACGCTCCTCGACGTGCTGGCCGACGATGACGGCGAGTTCGACCCCGCCACGTTCACGTTCAACCCGATCCCGGGCTCGACGCGGAACGACGACGGGTCGCTCACCGTCGCCGGTCAGGGCACCTGGACGTTCGTCGTGACGCCCACGGGCGCCGTCGACGTGACGTTCACTCCGCTGCCGTCGTTCCAGTCCGACCCGAGCATCGTCACCTACACGGTGCAGGCGATCGGCACCGGCTCGTCGACCGCGCAGCTCATCGTGGGCTACGCGCAGGTCGCGAATCCCGACCAGGTGCTCCTCGCGCCGCTCACCGAGCCGGCCACGCCGGCGGTCGTCGCCGACATCCTCGGCAACGACGAGGGCGACTTCGACGGTGCGGACGTGCAGCTGTACGACCCCGCCGCGAACGGCGGCGCGGGCGCATGGCTCCCGGCCGGCGACGACCTCGTCGTGCCTGGCGAGGGCACGTGGGCGATCGTCGTGAACGACGACGGCACGGTCGACGTGACCTTCACCGCAGAGGACGGCTTCCAGGGCAACCCGACGCCGATCCGCTACCAGGTGCCGGACGCCGCAGGCGACGTCGTCGAGTCGACGATCACCGTGACCTTCCAGCCGGTCGCGAACGACGACGCCGACGCGGGCTTCGCCATCGGCGAGGTCGCATCGCTCACGCCGCTCGCGAACGACCTCGGAGCGTTCGACACCGCGACGTTCACGTTCCTGAACCCCGACGGCTCGTCGGTGGGCGCGCTCGCCGACTACTCGAACGGCGAGGGCACGTGGTCGGTCGCGATCGATCCCGAGACCGGCGTCCTGACGGTGTCCTTCGACCCGAACGACGGCTTCGTGGGCGACCCGACGCCCGTGGGCTATGCCATCGCCGGCAACGGCGGCGTGGTCGTGGACGCGACCATCACCTTCGACTACGTGCCCGAGGCGCAGCCCGACTCCCTGACGGGCGTCGCGCCCGGCACGGTCGCGACCGTGCCGAACGTGCTCGGCAACGACCTGGGCGTCCTGAACCCGGCGACGTTCGCGTTCGTCCCGGGCGCCGAGGGCGGCGAGCTCGTCGACGGCACGCTCGTGGTCCCCGGTCAGGGCACGTGGTCGACCGTCGTGACCCCCGGCCAGGGCGGCGCGCCTGCCACGGTCGACGTGGTCTTCACGCCGGAGGAGGGCTTCCTGTCCGACCCCGACCCCGTGGCCTACGTCGTCGACGACCTCTCGGGCACCGAGACGGGCTCGACCATCACGGTCGACTACCTGCAGGTCGCGAACCCCGACCAGGTGCTGCTCGCGCCGCTCACGGAGCCGGGCACGCCGGTCAGGGTCGCGGACATCCTGGGCAACGACGTCGGTGACCTCGACCCCGCCTCGGTGCAGCTCTTCGACCCGGCCGCGAACGGTGGCGCGGGAGCGTGGCTCCCGGTCGGCGCAGAGC
Source organism: Agrococcus jejuensis (assembly GCF_007679035.1). Lineage (GTDB taxonomy): Bacteria > Actinomycetota > Actinomycetes > Actinomycetales > Microbacteriaceae > Agrococcus > Agrococcus jejuensis_A. The sequence goes on from NZ_VEFR01000004.1 coordinate 75,215, forward strand.
TCGTCGTGCCCGGCGAGGGCACGTGGCAGCCGCGCGTCAACGACGACGGGACCGCCGACGTCGTGTTCGTGGCCGAGGACGGCTTCCAGGGCGACCCGACGCCGATCCGCTACCAGGCGGCGGACGCGGCGGGCGACCTCGTCGACTCGACCATCACGGTCACGTTCCAGCCCGTCGCGAACGACGACGCCGAGTCCGGCTTCGCCATCGGCGCGAACGCGCAGGTGAGCCCGCTCGCCAACGATCTCGGCGAGCTCGACGTGACGACGTTCACGTTCGTGCCGCCCACCGGCCTGACGCTGCAGGAGGATGGCTCGCTCATCGTCCCCGGCGAGGGCACGTGGTCGTTCACGGTCGACGTCGCCACGGGCGTCCTGACGGTCGTCTTCGACCCGATCGACGGCTTCGAGGGCGACCCGACGCCCGTCGACTACGCGATCACGAGCACGAGCGGCGTCACGGTCGACGCGACGATCACGGTCGACTACCAGCCGCTCGCGGTCGACGACTCGGTGACGGGCCTCGAGCCCGGCACGGAGGCGACCCTCGCCGACGTCCTGGGCAACGATGCAGGCGACCTCGACCCGGCGACGTTCGCGTTCGTGCCGGGTGACGAGGGTGGCCGGCTCGTCGACGGCGACCTCGTCGTCGATGGCGAGGGCACCTGGTCGTTCGCGATCGACGAGGAGACCGGCGTCGTGACGGTGACGTTCACGCCGGAGGAGGGCTTCCTCTCCGACCCCACGCCCGTGTCGTACACGGTCGAGGACCGGTCGGGCTCCGAGACGGGTGCGCTGCTGACGGTGGACTACCTGCAGGCAGCCGCCGACGATGCGAACCTCGACCAGCCCATCACGGAGCCGGTCACGGTCGCCGACATCCTCGGCAACGACGCGGGCGACTTCCTGCCCGAGTCGGTGCAGCTCTTCGACCCCGCGACCGAGTCGTGGCTCGAGCCGGGCGCCGAGCTCGCCGTGCCCGGCGAGGGCGTGTGGACGATCGTCGTGGACGACGACGGCACGGTCGACGTGGTGTTCACGCCGGAGGAGGGCTACCTCGGTGACCCGACGCCGGTGCGGTACCAGGTGGCGGATGCGGGTGGCGACCTCGCGCAGGCGACGATCACCGTGTCGTACCTGCCGGTCGCGAACGACGACGAGGACCTGGCGAACGCCTTCGGCGAGCCCGTGGTCGTCGACGTGCTCGCGAACGACGTGGGCGACTTCGACCCGTCGACCGTCTCGCTCTACGACCCGGCGGCCGACGGCGGCGTGGGTGCGTGGCTCGAGCCGGGCGTCTCGCTCGTCGTCGCCGGCCAGGGCACCTGGTCGATCGACCCCCAGACGGGTGCCGTGGCGTTCACGCCCGAGGCCGGCTACGGCGGCGACCCCGACGTCGTCTCGTACCGCGTCACCGACTCCACCGGCGACACCGTGCAGGCGACGATCACGATCACCTACGGTCCGACGGCGGTCGACGACGCCTCGCTGCGCAACGCGCAGGGCACGACGGTCACGGTCGACGTGCTCGCGAACGACCTCGGGCAGTTCGACCCGGCGTCGGTGCGCATCGTCTCGGGCGACCAGCTCGTGACCGAGCTCGTCGTGCCCGGCCAGGGCACGTGGACGGTCGACCCCGCCACCGGCGCGATCGCCTTCACGCCCGCATCCGGCTTCACGGGCAACCCGACGCCGATCACCTACGCGGTGACCGACGTGTCGGGCGACGTGACCGAGGCGACCGTGACGATCACGTACCTGCCGAAGGCCAACGACGACCGCTCCGAGGGCAACGCTCCCGGCACGGCCGTCACGGTCGACCCGCTCGCGAACGACGCAGGCGACCTCGACCCGACGACGGTCGAGATCCGCGACCCGCAGACGGGCGACTGGGGCAAGACGGTCGTCGTGCCCGGCGAGGGCACGTGGACGGTCGACCCGGTGACGGGCGCGATCACGTTCACGCCCGAGCGCGGCTTCACCGGCGACCCGACGCCCATCGCGTACCGCGTGACGGACGTGAACGGCGAGGTCACGCAGGCGACGGTCACGATCGACTACCGCCAGGTGGCCGGCATCCCGGGCATCGACCTGCCGCGGACCGGTGCGGAGATCACGGTGTGGTCGCTCATCGCCGGCCTCGGCCTGCTGCTGGCAGGTGCGGCCGTGTGGCTCATCCGCCGCCGTCGCACGGACGTGACCGACGCCTGAGTCGGTGACAGCCTGACGGCCTGACGCACGACGGCCCCGGAGCGAGAGGCTCCGGGGCCGTCGGCGTTCGCGGTCAGGCGTAGCGGCGGGCGATGGCGACGAGCTCGTCGCCGTACGCGGGGCCGTGCGAGACGGCGTGCACCGCCAGCGGATGCAGCTGGTGCAGGCCGAGCAGCTCGCGCCAGCCGTCGCCGAGCACGGCGGCCTCGGCATGCGCGTCGAGCACCGTGTCGAGATGCGGCAGCCCGAAGAGGGCGAGCATCGCGAGGTCGGTGAGCGGATGCCCGCCGTGCGCCGCCGGGTCGATGAGCACGGCACCGGTCGGCGTCCAGAGCACGTTGCCGCTCCACAGGTCGCCGTGGATGCGCGCGGGCGCTCGGTCGTCGTCGAAGGCGCCCGCTGCGATGCGGTCGCAGACGGCGTCGACGACGGCCGCGCCACGCGGCTCGAGATGGCCGGCGTCGACGGCGGCGCGCACGAAGGGGCGGATCCGCTGCTCGGCGAAGCCCTCGCCCCACGTGGCCGTCGGCGCCATGCGCTGGCGCTGGCGCCCGATCCACCCCTCGCCGTCGCACCCGGGCGGGGGAGCGCACCAGCCGTCGGCGCCGCTCGCGTGCGTCGCGGCGAGGGCGCGGCCGAACGCCTCCGCATCCGTTCGCGTGGGGCGCGCGGGATCGAGCCGTTCGAGCTCGATCGTGGCGCCGTCGTGCGCGAGCACGCGCACGACGGGCGCGCCGTCGTGCGGCTCGGCGTCGGCGAGCCACCGCAGGCTCGCGACCTCCCACGCTGCCGCGTCGTCGCCCCAGCGCACGTGCTTCGTGAACGTCATCCGTCCATCCTCGTGCGGGCGCCCGGGCCTCGCATCCTCATCCCGTGCGCGCGCCAGGTGGCGACCGCGAGGTCAGCGCAGGGTCGCCGTCGCGCCGTGGGCGACCCCGTAGGCGCGCACGGCGCGGCGCAGGGCCGGCTCGCGCCGCGCGGGGATGGGCACCCACGCATTCGTCTCGACGTCGATGCTCGTCGCGCGCTGCGTGCGCCGCCACGTGCCCGACACGGCGCCGTCGACGACGATCGCCGGCAGGAACATGCCGTTGGAGCCGGGCACGATGCGCTCGAGCGGCTCGCCGCGCAGCGGCACCTCGCGGTCGCGATAGCCGAGCACGAGCTCGTCGAACGGGGCGACGAGGTGCACGCCCTCGGCCGGCTCGAGCCCTGGCGCGTGCAGATGCTCCACGCCGTCGACGACCATCGCGTCGAGCTCGCCGCGCACGGCGTCGATGCCGCGGCGCGCATCCGCGATCGTCAAGCCGGTCCACCACGCGAGGTCGTGCACCGTCGCCGGTCCGTGGCTCGCGAGGTACCGGCCCGCGACCTCGGCCAGCGCCTCGTCGCCATCGAGCGTGCGGGGTGCCGCGACCCACGCGTCGTGCAGCGCGTAGTCGGTGCGGCTCACCATCACGACGTGCCCGTGCCGCGCGAGCCAGCCGAGGATGTGCGGGCCGCGCTGCGCATGCACGGGCTGACCGGCGGCGACGAGGGCGTCGAGCAGCGTCTGGCGCGACGCGGGGCCGTCGGCGAGGATGCGTTCGACGACCGCGCGGGAGCGCGAGATGGCTGCCTCGTCGAGCTCGAGCGAGCGCATCCGCGTCGCGTCGCGCCGGTCGACGCGCTCGGCGGTGAGGAGCGCGAGCCACCGGATGTCCTCGGAGCGCGTCCAGTGCAGCGTGCCGCGCATCGGCCACGACCGCACGATCTCGCCGCGCGCCTGCGAGGCCTCGACGTCGGCGACCGTCGCATCCGCGCGCTGCGCGACGGCCCACAGCGAGCCGAACCGGTCCTGCCCCTGCATCGAGAGCATCCACCCGATCGCGTCGGCCACCGACGCGGCAGGCTCGGCGAGCAGCTGCGCGCGCACGCGCATGCCCAGCAGTCGTCGCTCGTCGGCGGTCAGCCTGCGCACCATGTGCTCAGCATGCCGTGCGCCGCCGACGTGGCGTGCTCCGAAGGCGCCCGGCCGGCCGGGATGCTCGCGCCCGCACGGTGACCGGTCGCAGTCGCCGCCGACTGGTCGCCGACTCGGTGCGACCAGTCGGGCTGCTCGCCCTCAGACCTTCGCGGGCACTCGCGTCCGCCACGCGGTCGTCGCCAGCGCGAGGCCCAGCACCGCGATCGCGGCCAGCACGAGCGCCGTCGCCGGCAGGCCGATGCTCGCGCCGAGCACGCCGGCGAGCGGGTAGGTGACGAGGTAGCACGCGTGCGACAGCGAGAACTGCGCCGCGAAGGCGGCCGGGCGCTCGTCGGGAGAGGCTGCCCGCCGGATGAGGCGCGGGCCGGTCGTGAGGATGCCCGCGGTGCCCGCGCCGAGCAGCACCCAGACGGCCACGAGCGCCGGCCAGGCGACTGCATCCGGCAGCGCCTGCGCGCCCGTGGCGGCGACGAGGCCGAGCGCGACGGCCGCGGCTCCCGCCAGCATGACGGGACGGTCGGGGATGCGGTCGAGCACGCGCGGGAGCGCGAGCGCGACGAGCATCGAGCCCGCGCCGTAGGCGGCGAGCAGCAGCGCGACATCGGTCTGCGCGCGGCCGAGGTCGCCCTGCACGAGCACGACGGTATTGACGATGACCATCGCGGTGGGCGCGGCGACGGCGATGTTGAGGGCGAGCAACGCTCGCAGCTCGCGCTCGCGCCAGAGCACGCGCGCGCCGCGCGTGAGTCGGTCGACGAACGACGACGGGGGAGCGGCGACGCGGGCGGGCAGCGCGGTCGCGAGCACGAGGATCGCGGATGCGACGAATCCGACGACCGTGCCGACGAACAGCTCGTGGAACGTGACGACCGCGAGCAGCGCCGCCGCGAGCGCGGGGCTGACGAGGGCCTCGAGGTCGTAGGCCAGGCGCGAGAGCGACAGGGCGCGCGTGTACTGCCGCTCGTCGGGCAGCACCTCGGGGATGAGCGCCTGGAACGCGGGCGTGAACGTGGCCGACGCCGACTGCAGCACGAACACGAGCGCGTAGACCTGCCACACCTCGGTGACGAACGGCAGGCTCAGCGCGACGATGGCGCGGACGACGTCGGCCGTCACGAGCAGTGCCTTGCGCGGGACGCGGCTCGTCAGCGCCGAGACGACGGGCGCGACGCCCACGTACGCGACCATCTTGATCGTGAGCGCGATGCCCAGCACGACGCCCGCATCCGCTCCGGCGACGTCGTAGGCGAGGAGTCCGAGCGCGACGGTGAGCAGACCCGTGCCGACGAGGGCGACGACCTGCGCCGAGAAGAGCCGTGCGTAGGCGCGGTTCGCGAGCACCTCACGCATCCGAGGCGTCCTCCGCGTGCTGCGGTGCGATGCCGAGGGTGTGCTCGGCCTGGTGCACGGCGTCGGCGACGAGCTGGCTCGCGTGGTCGTCGGCGAGCCGGTAGAAGACCTTCGTGCCCTCGTGGCGCGTGAGCACCATGCGGGCGAGCCGCAGCTTCGCGAGGTGCTGGGATGCGGCAGCAGGGCTCTTGCCGACGCGCTCGGCGAGCTCACCGACGGGCAGCTCGCCGCCGCGCAGCGCCACGATGATGCGCACCCGCGTGGCGTCGGCGAGCATCCCGAACACCTCTGCCGCGAGGTCGTACCGCTGGCACACGCCGGAAGCATCGTTATCTGCATGCATGCGCAGATAGTTGCACACGCGCGACTCCGATGTCGACTCGGCGTCGCCGACTGGTCGTTCGTGGTGGGGACTGGTCACTCGTGGGGATCGACTGGTCAGCCGTGGTTGGGACTGGTCGCTCGTCGCAACCACGAGTGACCAGTCAGCCCAACGAGCGACCAGTCACCGGCTCCGCCACCCGCGCGTAGGCTGGATGGGTGAGTCCAACGATCCGTCCGCGCAGGCTCCGACGCACTCCCGCCCTGCGAAGGCTGGTGGCCGAGACGCGCATCCACCCGAGCCAGCTCATCCTGCCGATGTTCGTCGCCGACGGGATCGCCGAGCCGCGACCCATCAGCAGCATGCCGGGCGTCGTGCAGCACACGATCGACTCCGCGAGCCGCGCCGTCGAGCAGGCGATCGAGGCGGGCATCGGCGGCGTCATGCTGTTCGGCGTGCCCAAGGACGAGGACAAGGATGCGACGGGCTCGGCCGGCATCGATGCCGACGGCATCCTCAACCGCGCGACGGCGGCGCTCGACGATCGCTTCGGCGACGACACCGTCATCCAGACCGACCTGTGCCTCGACGAGTTCACCGACCACGGCCACTGCGGCGTGCTCGACGAGTGGGGCGGCATCGACAACGACGCGACGCTCGAGCGCTACGCCGAGATGGCGATCGCCCAGGTCGACGCGGGCTCGGCGATGGTGGGCCTCAGCGGCATGATGGACGGCCAGGTGGCGTTCGTGCGCGACGCGCTCGACGACGCCGGCTACGAGGATGCGGCGATCCTGGCCTACGCGGCGAAGTACGCATCCGCGCTCTACGGCCCGTTCCGCGAGGCCGTCGGCTCGAGCCTGCAGGGCGACCGCCGCACGTACCAGCAGGATCCGGCGAACGCGCGGGAGGGCCTGCGCGAGGCGACGCTCGACGAGGCCGAGGGCGCCGACGTGCTCATGGTGAAGCCCGCATCCTTCTACCTCGACGTGCTGCGCGACGTCGCCGACGAGGCGCAGGTGCCCGTGTGGGCGTACCAGGTGTCGGGCGAGTACGCGATGGTCGAGGCGGCGGCGGCGAACGGCTGGATCGACCGCGACCGGGCGATCGCGGAGTCGGTGACGTCGATCGTGCGCGCGGGCGCGGATGCGGTGCTCACCTACTGGGCGGTCGAGCTGGCCGACGCCCTGCGCTGACCGCGTCCCCGCGACCGCATCCTTCTGCGTTTTGCAGGCGATCTCGGGTTCCAAGGGAAGATTCCCCTCAGAAGGCCGAATCGCCTGCAAAACGCACACCACGACGACGCAGCAGACGAGCAGGGACGCAGCATGACGGACACGACCACCACCAACGACGCCCTCTTCGACCGCGCTCGCCGCGCCATCCCCGGCGGCGTCAACTCGCCCGTGCGCGCGTTCGGCTCGGTCGGCGGCACGCCGCGGTTCATCCGCAGCGCCCAGGGGCCGTACGTCACCGACGTCGAGGGCGTCGAGCGCGTCGACCTCGTGGCCTCGTGGGGTCCGGCGCTGCTGGGGCACGCGCATCCGGCCATCGTGGATGCGGTGCAGCAGGCCGCGTCGCGCGGCCTCTCGTTCGGCGCCCCGACGGGCGCGGAGGTCGAGCTCGCCGAGGAGATCACGCGCCGCGTGCCGATCGCCGAGCGCGTGCGCCTGGTGTCGACCGGCACGGAGGCCACGATGACGGCCATCCGTCTCGCGCGCGGCGCCACGGGTCGCGACCTGCTCGTGAAGTTCGACGGGCACTACCACGGGCACTCGGATGCGCTGCTGGTCGCGGCGGGCTCGGGCCTCGCCACGCTCGCGATGCCGGGCTCGTCGGGCATCCCCGACGCCGTCGCCGCGACGACGATCGTGCTGCCGTACGACGACGAGGCGGCGGTCGAGGCGGCGTTCGCCGAGCACGGTGACCGCATCGCCGCGATCATCACCGAGGCCGCGCCGGCGAACATCGGCCTCATCGCCCCGCGCCCCGGCTTCCACGCGTTCCTCGCCCGCACGGCGCACGCGCACGGCGCGCTGCTCATCAGCGACGAGGTGCTCACCGGCTTCCGCGTGCACGCGTCGGGCATGTGGGGCATCGAGGGCACGAGGGGCGACGACGCCCCCGACATCCTCACGTTCGGCAAGGTCGTCGGCGGCGGCATGCCGCTCGCGGCGCTCGGCGGCAGGCGCGAGGTCATGGACCTGCTCGCCCCGCTCGGCCCGGTCTACCAGGCGGGCACGCTGTCGGGGAACCCGCTGGCCGTCGCCGCGGGTCTCACGCAGCTGCGCCTGGCTGACGACGCCGTCTACGCGCGCCTCGACGAGGTGGCGGACGCCATCACCGCCGGGCTGTCGGATGCGCTCGCCGCCGAGGGCGTCGAGCACGCGATCCCGCGGGTCGGCAGCCTGTTCTCGCTCGCGTTCGCCGCATCCGCGCCCCGCACCTACGACGACGCGAAGGCCCAGGCGGTCTTCCGCCACGCGCCGTTCTTCCACGCGATGCTCGACGGCGGCGTCGCGCTGCCGCCGAGCCTCTTCGAGTCGTGGTTCGTCACGGCGGCGCACGACGACGCGGCGATCGAGCGCGTGCTCGCCGCGCTGCCTGCCGCGGCCCGCGCGGCGGCTGCGGCCCAGCCCGCCTGACGCTCGCCGGTGAGACGTGCGCGAATCCGAGCCCTCGATGCGCTGAGCGCACCGAGGGTCCGGATTCGCGCACGTCTCACCGCGCGCTCGCGGAGCGTCAACCCCCGCGACGCGTCGAGGATGCGGGCGTAGCGTGCGACGCATGAGTGCCGACGACGCCACGCAGACCAGCCCGGAGCCGAGCACGGGCGACCGCCCTCCGTTCGACGACCACGACTTCGGCGGCGACGCCGAGCACCACGCGACGCCCGACCACGTCGCCCCCTACGCCTCCCGCGAGGACGCCGTGCCCAGCACGTCGCCGGCCGCCATGCCCGACCACGTCGAGCCGTACTCGTCGCGCGACTGACGCGTTCGCCTGCGCGGCCCGCGTCTCGCAGGCGATCCGCGTGGGCAGAGGGACGATGCCCCTCTGCCTCCCCTGGTCGCCTGCACGACGCAACCGAGGGCATCCGTCGGAGTGCGTTTCGCAGGCGATTCGGCGAGCCGAGGGAGCATTCCCCTCAGCGCCCGGAATCGCCTGCAAGACGCACCAGACCGAGCACACCCCAGGCGCGTCAGAACAGCGTGGGACGCTTGCTCTCGATGCCCTTCATCGCGTCGTAGTCGAGCACGACGCAGCGGATGCCGCGATCCTCGGCGAGCGTGCGCGCCTGCGGCGCGATCTCCTGCGCCGCGAAGACGCCCGACACCGGGGCGATGCGCGGATCGCGATTCATGAGCTCGAGGTACCGGGTCAGCTGCTCGACGCCGTCGATGCCGCCGCGGCGCTTGATCTCGACGGCGATCGTCGCGCCCGCCTCGTTGCGGGCGAGGATGTCGACGGGGCCGATGGGCGTCATGTACTCGCGGCGCCAGAGCTCGTAGCCGTCGCCGAGCAGGTCGATCTGGTCGGCGAGCAACGCCTGCAGGTGCGACTCGACGCCGTCCTTCGTGAGACCCGGGTCGACGCCGAGGTCGAAGGAGGTGTCCGAGTGCACCTCGTGCACGCGCACGACGAGCGCGTCGCCGGTCTTCTGGTGCGTGACGGTCCACAGCTCGGTGACGCCGGCGTCGGCCTGGTCGTCGCTCGGCGCCGACGTCTCGACGGTGCACGGCGGCGACATCCAGTTGAGCGGCTTGTACGAGCCGCCGTCGGAGTGCACGAGCAGCGAGCCGTCGGCCTTCAGCATGAGCACGCGCGTGGCGAGCGGCAGATGGGCGGTGAGCCGCCCGGTGTAGTCGACGGAGCAGTTCGCGATGACGAGACGCACCCGACCACGGTACCCGCGCCGGAGGGCGCGCCGGGCCGCGTGGCGCCTACGGCCGAACCTCGGCCGCCGGGTCGGGCGCGGCGGATGCGGTGCCGCGCTCGCGCGCGACCGCCGACGTGAGCAGCGACAGCACGACGAACGCGAGCACGACCCACATGGCGTCGCGCAGGCCCAGGTGCTCGCCGAGGAACCCGAGCAGGGGAGGCCCGGCGAGGAAGGCGACGTAGCCGATCGTCGCGACCGCGCCGACGCGCGCCGTGGCCATGCGGGCGTCGTCGGCGGCGGCCGACATGCCGATGGGGAAGCCGAGCGAGGCGCCGAGGCCCCACATCGCCGTGCCGATCAGCGCGACGACCTGGTCGTCGACGACGATGACGAGCACGAGGCCCACGGCGGCGAGGGATGCGGTGGCGCGCAGCATCGCGACGCGGCCGAAGCGCTCGATGAGCGGCACGCCCGCGAGGCGCCCGGCGGTCATGGCGGTGAGGAAGAGGGCGAACGCGAGCGCCGCGCCCACCTCGTCGAAGTCGTGGCCGTCGACCATGAGCAGCGTGAGCCAGTCGTTCGCCGAGCCCTCGGTGAGCGCCATGCCCAGCACGAGGCCGCCGATGAGCCACGTGCGCGCATCCGTCCACACCGACAGCCGCTCGCGGAAGCCGACGTGATCCTCCGCCTGGATGGGCTGCTGCACGAGGTGCGGACGCACGACGGCTGCGAGCCCCACGACGAGCACGAGGTAGACCGTCATCTGCGGGCCGATGCCGATGCCCGTCGCCTCGCCGAGCGCGCCGTAGCCTGCGCCGGCGACGGTGCCGATCGAGAAGAACGCGTGGAAGACGGGCATGATGGCGCGGCCGATCGCGCGCTCGTTCGCGGCGCCCGAGAGGTTCATGGCGACGTCGGCGATGCCGGTCGCGAGGCCCGTGACGAGCAGGCCGGCGATGAGGATCGCCATGCTGCGCGCCTCCACGCCCCAGCCGGCGACGCACAGGCCGACGCCGATCACGGAGGCGCCCGTCACCATGACGACGCGCGTGCCGAGCCGGGCGATGACGTGGCTCGCCGTCGCGAGTCCCGTGATCGACCCGACGGAGATGCCCAGCAGCGCGAGCCCCAGCTGGTCGACGGAGATGTCGAGCATGTCGCGCGCGGTCGGGAACCGGGCGGCGAGCGACGCGAAGCCGAAGCCCATCGCGAAGAACACCGCGAACACCGCGTTCCGCCACCGCACCGTCTCGCGCATCCCACCATCCTCCCATCGGGCACTCGTAGCGTGGGCGGCATGGACTCCGACACCACGCGCATCGCTCGGCTCGAGCAGCAGGTCGACTGGCTCTTCGCCCAGGCGGGCTACGAGCCGCCGAACGGCACGATGCCCGCGCCGTCCGGGGCGCCGTGGCCCTACCCGGTCTCGCCCGCCGTGCTCGGGCTCGCGCGCGAGGGCGATCTCATCCGGGCGATCAAGCAGCAGCGGGCCGAGTCGGGGCAGGGGCTCAAGGAGGCGAAGGACGCCGTCGAGGCGGCCATGGACATGGTGCACCGCGGCGTCTGACGTCCGCCGAGCACGGCGACGCCGCACCCCTTGCGCGTGCGTGCCGCAGGCGTAGCATCGCGCGCATGAGCGTCATCGCGACGAAGGCTCTCGAGAAGCGGTTCGGCCGCTCGGTCGCGCTCGACGGCGTCGACCTCACGGTCGAGCAGGGAGAGATCCACGGGTTCCTCGGCCCGAACGGGGCGGGCAAGTCGACGACGATCCGGATCCTGCTGGGGCTGCTGCGCGCATCCGGCGGCGAGGCGACCGTGCTCGGCATGCACCCGTGGCGGGATGCGACGCGCATCCACGAGCGCCTCGCATCCGTGCCCGGCGACGTCACGCTGTGGCCGAGCCTCACGGGCGGCGAGGCGATCGACGTGCTCACGCGCATGCGCGGGCAGCGGCCGCCTGCCCGCGACCGGGCGAGGCTGCTCGACGCGTTCGACCTCGACCCGACGAAGAAGGGCAAGGCGTACTCGAAGGGCAACCGTCAGAAGGTCGCGCTCGTCGCCGCGTTCGCGACGCCCGCCGACCTGTACGTGCTCGATGAGCCCACGAGCGGCCTCGATCCGCTCATGGAGGAGGCGTTCCGCGCCGAGGTGCGCCGCGTCGCCGACGACGGCGCGACGGTGCTGCTGTCGAGCCACATCCTGTCGGAGGTCGAGCAGCTGTGCTCGCGCGTCTCGATCATCCGCGCGGGCCGCATCGTCGAGGCCGGCTCGCTCGCCGACCTGCGGCACCTGTCGCATACGCAGGTGTCGTGGGAGGGGGAGTCGGGGTCGGATGCGGGCGCGCCGGGCCTCGCCGACGTCGCCACCCGCGGTGGTCGCGTGGTCGGCTCGCTCGCGCCCGAGTCGGTGCCGACGTTCCTCGTGTGGGCGGCGCAGCGCACGCTGCCGGGCCTCACGATGCAGCCGCCGAGCCTCGAGCAGCTCTTCCTGCGCCACTACGGCTCGACCGACGCTGCACCGGACCACACCCACGGCCGCCACGCCCGCACCGACGACCCCGAGCGTTGACATGCTCCGCGGCACCGGTCTCCTCGTCGCCGCCCGGCTGCGGCGCGACCGCTTCACGCTCATCCTCTGGACCGTGCTCTTCGCCGGCCTGTGGGCTGCCGTGGGTGCCGGCCTCGGCTCGTCGTTCGACGCGCAGGCCCGCTCGCAGCTCGTCGCGCTCATCGCCGCCGACCCGAGCCTGCGCATGCTGCGCGGCGCGCCCGCGGGCACGAGCCTCGGCGCCGTCATGGCGGTGTCGACGCTCGCGTACGTGGGCGTGACGATCGCGCTCATGGCGACGTTCCTCGCCGTGCGGCACACGCGTGGCGACGAGGATGCGGGGCGCGCCGAGCTCGTGCGCTCGACGCCGATCGGTCGGCTCGCCCCGCTCGTCGCGACGGCGATCGCGGGTGCCATCGAGGTCGCGATCGTCGCAGCGGGCCTCGCCGCGGGCTCGCTCGCGATCGGGCTCCCCGCGGAGGGATCGGCGCTCATGGCCCTTGGCGTGCTGCTCACGGGCGTCGCGTTCGTGCTCGTCGGGCTGCTCGCGGCGCAGGTCATGCCGTCGTCGCGCGGCGCCAACGGGTTCGCGGCGGCGATCGCGGGCGCGGCGTTCGTCGTGCGCGGCGTGGGGGATGCGCTCGCCGACGCGGGCGACGACCTCGCGCACGTCGCGTCCGCGTGGCCGTCGTGGCTGTCGCCGATCGGCTGGATCACGCAGACGCATCCGTTCGCCGACCCGTCCGACAGCGCGGGTTGGGCGCCGTCGTGGACGCCGCTCGCGCTCTTCATGCCGCTGCTCCTCGTGCTCGCCGCGGTCGTCGTCGCGCTGGAGTCACGCCGCGAGCTCGGCGACTCCCTCGTGCGCGAGCGCGGCGGCCGCGCCCGAGCGCACGCACTGCTCGGCACGCCCCTCGGCCTCGCCGTTCGGCTGCAGCGCGGTGCAGCGATCGGCTGGATCGTCGCCGCGACCGTCGTCGGCCTCTTCATCGGCCGTGTCGCGCCCGTCGCCGCCGACGCGTTCGAGTCGAATCCCACGCTGCTCGCTCTCGTGCAGGCGCTCGGCGGCACGGCCGACGACACGATCGACACGTTCGTGCACGCCCTCGCGGGCATCGTCGCGCTCGTCGCCTGCGCCGCGGTGCTGCAGGGCGCGACGCGGATGCGCTCGGAGGAGCTCGCGCACGGCGAGCAGGTGCTCGCCACCCGCACGTCGCGGCTCGGCTGGTTCGGCGCGACGCTCGCGGTCGCGCTCGTCGCCGGCGTGCTCGTGATGACGGCGTTCGCGGCTGCGGCATCCGTCTCGCTCGCGTCGTCGGATGCCGCGCGCACCGGCACGGTCGTGGCGATCGCGGCGTCGATGCTGCCGGCGCTCGGCCTCTACCTCGCGGTCGGCGCCCTGCTCGTCGCGGTGCTGCCGGGCGTGGGCGCGTGGCTCGGCTGGGTGCTGCTCGTCGTGCCGATGCTGCTGGGGGAGCTCGCGCCGCTGTTCGGCGACGACCTCGACTGGCTGCAGGACGTGAGCCCCTTCCACCATCTCGCGAACCCGCTCGCCAGCGACCCGGACTGGGCGGCGTCGTGGTGGATGCTCGGCGGCGCGGCCGTGGCGCTCGGCGTCGCGCTCGCGGCGTTCCGGAGGCGGGACGCTGCGGTGTGAGGCGTGCGGCGCTCGAGCCGGCTAGCGGGTCGCGCCCAGCACCATCCACGCATCGGACCGCGCCCGGAGGCCGAGCGTGAGCGCGCGGGCGCCGAGGTAGCCGATCGAGAACGCGAGCCACACGACGGCGAGGGCGGCCGAGCCGTGCGGCACGGCGGGCAGCAGCGCGAGCAGCAGCAGCGGCAGGTACGCGCCGAGGTTCACGATGCCCGTCCACGCGAGGTACCGGGCGTCGCCCGCGCCGATGAGCACGCCGTCGAGCACGAACACGAACCCGGCGAGCGGCTGCGCGAGCGCGAGCGGCACGAGCGCCCAGGGCAGGATGCCGATGACCGTCGGGTCGGACGTGAAGACCCCGCCGACGACCCACGCGAGGGCGAGCATGGCGCCGCCGAGCACGCATCCGCTCACCAGCCCCCAGCGCACGAGCCGGCGCGTGATGCGGCGCGCGAGGGCGGCGTCGCCCGAGCCGAGCGCCTTGCCGAGCATCGCCTGCCCGGCGATCGCGAGGGCGTCGAGCGCGAACGCGAGGGTCGAGAACAGCGCGAACGCCACCTGCGTCGCCGCGAGCACGTCGGTGCCGAGTCGCGTCGCCACCGCGGTCGTCGCGATGAGCGCGACGCGCAGCGACAGCGTGCGCAGCAGCAGCCACACGCCGACGCCCGCGACGCGGCCGACGGCGGCGAGCGACGGGCGCAGCGACACCCGCTCGCGACGCGCCTCGCGCACCGCGAACCACAGGAAGAACGCGGCCATGCCCCACTGCGCGATGACGGTGCCGATCGCCGAGCCGGCGACGCCGAGGTCGAGGCCGTAGATGAGCAGCACGTTGAGCGCGGCGTTCGCCGTGAAGCCCGCACCTGCGACGACGAGCGGCGTGCGCGTGTCCTGCAGGCCGCGCAGCAGGCCGGTGGCGGCGAGCACGACGAGCATGGCGGGCAGGCCGAGGATCGAGATGCCGAGGTAGGTCGCCGCGTGGCCCGTGACGTCGGGTGCGGCGCCGAAGAGCGCGACGAGCGGATGCGCGAGCGGCACGGTGAGCAGCAGCACGGCTCCGGCCACGATCGCGAGCCAGATGCCGTCGATGCCCGCGCGGATCGCACCGGGACGGTCGCCGGCGCCGAGGCGCCTCGCGACGGCGGGCGTCGTGCCGTAGGCGAGGAAGATCAGCAGTCCGACTGCCGTCTGCAGCACCGTCGCGCCGATGCCGACGCCCGCGAGCTGCGCAGCGCCGAGGTGGCCGACGAGCGCGGTGTCCACGAGCAGGAACGCGGGCTCGGCGATGAGCGCACCGAGCGCCGGCAGGGCCAGCGCGACGATGTCGCGATCGAGGCGTCGCCGCTCGTCGCGCGTCGATGCGGTCGCCGGGCTCACGATCCGAGGCTATGCCCGGGCGCCCACGCGCTGGTCGAGGAGGTCCCGAGCCGCAGGCGAGGAGCCGTCACGAGACCGCGCGGCATGCCCGCTCGACGCGACCGCGCGCATGGCTGGGCAGGAGCCGCGGTCGCGTGGTCTCGTGACGCGTGCTCGCTGCGCTCGCGCGCTCCTCGACCAGCTGGCGGGGAGGGGGCCGTCCTCGCAGCTGGTCGAGGAGGCCCCGAGCCGCAGGCGAGGAGCCGTCACGAGACCTCGCGACGTGCCCGCTCGACGCGACCATGCGCGTGGCCGGGGAGGAGCGGCGGTCGCGTGGTCTCGTGACGCGGGCTCGCCCTTCGGGCTCGCGCGCTCCTCGACCAGCTGGTGACGAGGTAGCCCGACGGAGTCAGAACCGCGTCGGGCCCACCGTCTCGTAGCGGTGCCACACGCCCAGCGGACCCGTGCCCGACACCTCCCACGCGCCGATCGTGCGCGCCTTGAAGGTCGCGGGGTTGTGGGATGCGACGGTGCGGGCGTTGCGCCAGTGCCGGTCGAGCGCGCGGGTGCGCTCGGTGGCCGACGCCCCGCCGACCTCGAAGAGCCGCGTCGCGGCGTCCGGCACCGCATCGGTGGCGAGCACCTGCGCCTGGTAGACGGCGATCTCGGCCTCCTCGAGCAGCCGCGCATCCAGCGACGACCCGGGTGCCGCCGACGCCGCGGCGACGTCGAGCGCGCGCGCCGCCTCGAGCACCGCCGCCCGCACCGCGAACGCCGTCGTCGAGAGGCGGCCCACGACCTCGAGCACCTGCGGGTCGTCGGCGGGCCGTGCCGTGTTCGCATGCACGTACGAGCGCTCGCGCGGCCGCACGAAGTCGGCCGCATCGCGCACGACGGCCTCGGCGATGCCGGCGAGCACCGCCACGAGGTGCAACTGGTAGAACGCCTGGATGTGCGTGAGCGGGCCGGCGCCGTACGTCGCGAACTGCGACGCGTCCACGGGCACGCCGTCGAACACCGTCGTACCCGAGGCGGTCGCGCGCTGGCCGAAGCCATCCCAGTCGTCGCGGATCTCGACGCCGGGCGCATCCGTCGGCACCGCGAACGTCACGCGTGCGTCGCCGTCGGCGGCCGCGAGGTACACCCAGTCGGAGTAGAGGGTGCCGGTCGAGTAGAACTTGCGGCCGTCGAGGCGCCAGGCGCCGTCATCGTCCTGCGACACCCGCGTCGAGATGTCGGCGAGCGTCGTGCCCGTGAGCTCGCTCGTCGCGTTGCCCACGAGCGCGCCGTCGGCGATGCGCGAGACCCACGCATCGCGCTCGGTACCGGGCGCCCGCCGCAGCACGAGCTCCACGAATCCCGCGTGCGAGCGCAGCAGGTGGCCGACGTTCGCGTCCGCCGCCGACAGCGCGATCGTGAGCGCGACCGACTCGGCGATGGAGGCGCCGAGTCCGCCGTCGGCGACGGGCAGGCGCACGCGTCCCACGCCCGCGTCCGCGAGCCGGCGCACGAGGTCGATCGGCAGCTCGCGGTCGAGCTCGCGCTGCACGGCGCCTGCGCGCACCTCGTCGATGAGCTCGGCGAAGCGATCGACGATCGAGTCGGCCACGACGGGGCCCGCGACGCTCACGAGAACGCTCCGCGCCACTGCCGCGCCGGATGCGTCGCGGGCAGCTGGTCGTGGCCGAAGATGCGCGACCGCAGCGTGCCGGGCGTCTCGGGGTGCGGCTCGGCGAGGCCCCGCTCGCGCAGCACGGGCATGACGTGGTCGACGAGCTCCTCGAACGAGCCGGGGATCGTCCAGTTGATGACGTTGATGCCGTCGACGCCGGCGTCCTGCCACGTCTCGAGCTGGTCGGCGATCTGCTCGGGCGTGCCGACGACGCGCGAGCGGATGCGCGCCGACAGCGCTGCGAGGTCGCGGATCGTGGGCTCGCGGTCGCCCGCAGCCTCCTTGAGCCACTGCAGATGCGACTGGTTCGTCTGCGTCCTCACCTGCGAGAGCGGGGTGTCGGGGTCGAGCTGCGCGCCGGTGTCGGGGTCGAAGCCGAGGTTCGAGTGCACGAGGAAGCCGTCGGGCGAGAGCCACTCGTCGATCTCGGCGGACTTCCGCTGCGCCTCCTCCTCGGTCGAGCCGATCACGAACGCGAGGCCGAGGAAGAAGCGGATGTCGTCGCGGGCGCGGCCGACGGCCTCGACCTGGTCGCGGGTCGACGCGATGAGCTCGGCGGTCTTCTCGGGCGTCGACGACAGGATGAACTGCGCCTCGGCGTTGCGGGCCGCGAACGTGCGACCGGCGACCGACGACCCGGCCTGGAACAGCACGGGCGTGCGCTGCGGCGACGGGCGCGACAGGTGCGGCCCCGCGACCGAGTAGCGCTGCCCGACGTGGTCGATGCGGTGGATGCCGCGGGCATCCGAGACGACGCCCGCGGCCTTGTCGGCGCGCCAGGCGTCGTCGTCCCACGACCCCTCCCACAGCTTCGTCACGACGTCGACGTACTCCTGCGCCCACACGTAGCGCTCGTCGTGCTCCTCGAGCCGGTCGCTGCCGAAGTTGCGGGCGGCGCCGTCGAGCGCGCTCGTCACGACGTTCCAGCCGACGCGCCCCTTCGTGAGGTGGTCGAGCGTCGAGACGCGGCGGGCGAACTCGAACGGATGCGCCTGCAGCACCGACGACGTGAACGCGAAGCCGAGGTGCTCGGTCGCGGCGGCGAGCGCCGAGATCAGCACCGACGGGTCGCCGTTGGGGATCTGCAGCCCCTCGCGCGCGTTCAGCGTGTAGTCGCCGCCCGCGGGGCCGTAGAGGCCCACGACGTCGGCGAAGAACATGGCGTCGAAGCCGCCGCGCTCGAGCGTCCTCGCGAGGTCCACCCACAGGTCGAGCTCGTCGAAGCGGTGCTGCTGCGCATCGGGGTGCCGCCACAGGCCGTGCTGGATGTGCGAGACGGTGTCCATGACGAACGCTGCGTAGCGCAGCGGCGGGCGATCGGGCACGGCTCCTCCTCCTCGCGCGGCGCTCGCGCGACCCGACCAGCCTGTCGAAGGCCCGAGACCGCGTCACGTCGCATGACGGCGTGTGACGTCCCGCGACATGACCGCGTTGCATCCGGCGTTGCAAGAGGGTTCGGTTGCCTGCGACCCGACCGCAGGAGCCACCCATGTCCCAGACGACCAGCGCGAAGCCCGAGCGCACGACGCAGCAGCGCCGCCGCCGCGTGCTCGCCGCATCCCTCGTCGGCACCACGATCGAGTGGTACGACTTCTACCTCTACGCGCAGGCAGCCGCCCTCGTGTTCGGCGCCACGTTCTTCCCCGAGACGACGCCCGCCGTCGCGCTCATCGCCTCGTTCGCGACCTACGGCGTCGGCTTCCTCGCTCGACCGCTCGGCGGCATCATCGCCGGCCACCTCGGCGACCGCATCGGCCGCAAGCAGCTGCTCGTCGGCTCGCTGCTGCTCATGGGCGTCGCGACGCTGCTCATCGGCCTGCTGCCGACGTACGCGCAGATCGGCATCTGGGCCGTCGTCGCGCTCGTGGTGCTGCGGCTCGCGCAGGGCCTGTCGGCCGGCGCGGAGTGGGGCGGATCCGCGCTGCTGTCGGTCGAGCACGCGCCGGCGGGGCGCCGCGGATTCTTCGGCTCGTTCACGCAGATGGGCTCGGCGGGCGGGCTGCTGCTCGCGACCGCATCCATCTGGGGCGTGCAGGGCATCCTCGGCACGGAGGCCTTCCAGGAGTGGGCATGGCGCATCCCGTTCCTCTTCTCGGCGGTGCTCGTCGTCATCGGCCTCGTCATCCGCCTCGGCGTCGAGGACGCCCCGGAGTTCCGCCAGATCAAGCAGGCGGGTGCCGTGCGCCGCTACCCGGTGCTCGAGGTGCTGAAGCGCCACCCGCGCGGCGTCTTCGTGACGATCGGCCTGCGCCTCGTGCAGCCCGCATGGTTCTCGATCCTCACCGTCTACTCGCTCACGTACCTCACGAATGCGCGCGGCGACTCGGCCGTCGGCATCCAGTCGCTGCTCATCGTCGGCGCCATCAGCCTCGTCTCGACGCCGCTGTGGGGGTGGCTGTCCGACCGCTGGGGTCGCCGCCGCATCGCGATCGGCGCCGCGCTCGGCATCGGCGTCGCCGTGTGGCCCTTCTTCGCCTTCCTCGACCACGGCCCGCTCGCGCTCGTCTGGCTCGTCTTCCTCGTGGGCATGAACCTGCTGCACGACGCGATCTACGGTCCGCAGGCCGCGTGGTTCGCCGAGCAGTTCCCGACCGACCTGCGCTACTCGGGCGTCTCGCTCGGCTACCAGGTGGGCTCGATCTTCTCGAACGGCCTCACGCCGCTGCTCGCGGTCGTGTTCGTCGAGCTCGGCGGCGGCAGCCCGTGGATCCTCTGCGTCTTCATCGGGGTCTACGCCGTGCTGACGTCGATCGCGGCGATCTTCGCGAAGGACGGCGGCTCCGATGACGTCGAGCTCGCCGCCTCCGACGACGTCGAGGCGGAGCTCGACGCGCTCGTCGAGGGCGAGGGCGCGGAGCTGCGCGCCTGAGGCCAGGGTCAGGAGCCGTGCAGGCATCGCGTGCACGGCTCCCTTCGCATCAGCGGCGGACGGATGCCGCGAAGGCCAGCTTGTCGACGACGTCCCGGGGGAGCGTGAAGGGATACGCGTCGCCCTGGCCGAGCGAGCGCTGCACGACGTTCATCGCGGTCGCGAACGGCAGCCAACGGTCGAGCAGCACGTCGCGGAACGCGGCCTCGGGATCGAGCGGCGGGATGAGGTCGAACGCGACCGCCGTCTCGAGCGCGTCGGTCGCATGCAGCACGTGAGCCCAGCACTCGGCGAAGTCCTCGTAGGGATGCATCGTCGCGTACGCGCTGAGGTAGCGCTCGCGCCATCCGTCGGGCGGCCCCTCCTCGTAGTGCCGATCGATCGAGGCCTGGTAGTCGTCGCGCTCGTCGCCGAAGAGCGTCCGCGCCTCCTCGATCCTCGGCGTCGACTCGACGAGCTGCCACTCGACGTAGTGGCCGCTCTCGTGCCGGAAGTGGCCGAGCATCGTGCGGTACGGCTCGGCGAGCCTGGCGCGCATGCGCTCGCGGTGGCTGTCCTCGCCCTCCGCGAGGTCCATCGTGATGACGCCGTTCGCGTGCCCGATCGTCACGTCGTCGTCGACGCTCGAGAGCATGTCGAAGCGCAGCGGGGCGTCGACGCCGATGGGTACGCCCGCCTGCGCGAGGTCGCGCAGCACATGGCGCTTCGCGCGCTCCGCGACGGGCAGGAGTCGCAGTCCGCTCGCATCCGAGTCGTTCGGTCGCGTGCGCGTGAGCACGCAGCTCGCGCACAGCGCGCCCTCGTGCTCGGCAAGCCAGGTGCAGCCCGCGAGCTCGGCGTTGGCGCAGCGCGCGAGGCCGTCGCCGAGGACCACGACGTCGTCGCGCTCGAGCACGTACCCGAGCCGCGTGCCGCAGCGCAAGCACGAGGTCGAGTCGAAGAACACCTCGTTGCCACAGGTGTCGCAGTGGAATCGACGCATGGGGGCTCCCGTCCCGGTCGCCGGCATCCGGGCCGTCGGGCCAGGGCGGCGATCGGCGGCGATCGCATCGTCGACGGTAGGCGCTCTGCGCGCACGACGGGGTGGGTTGCGCGACGACCCCAGCGTGGGCAAGGCGGCCGAGAGCGATCGTGACGGCATGCGTCACGCCGTGATCCAGTCGTCACGAAACGGTCACAGACGTTGCCTAGGATGCCTGTACCCCTCAGGGTGAAGAAGATTCGTCACCACTCTCGGAGCGTGCGCATGAGCGATGCCCTGTCCACCACATCCGAGCCGGTCGCGCAGCGCCGCCGACGTGGGCTCGCCCTCGGCACGCAGGCCAAGCTGCTCGTGATGCTGCTCGTCGTGAGCCTGGTCTCGTCGATCGCGATCGGCGTCATCGGCGTCGTGAACGGCCGGGGGTCGTTGCAGGATGCCGCGTACGACCAGCTCACGGCGATCCGCGAGCTGCGGGCCGACGCGATCGAGTCGGAGTTCTCGCGGCTGCAGACGGGCGTGCAGCTCGACTCGCGCAACGCGAGCGCCGTCGAGGGCGCCCGCGCCTTCATCGATGGCTTCGAGCAGCTCGAGTCCGCGCCGATCGACCCCGCGCTCGAGCAGCGGCTGCAGGGGTTCTACGACGACGAGTACATCCCGGCGCTCGAGGCCCGCACGGGTGAGCAGTACGAGTCGGAGTCGTTCGTGCCTGCCACGAACGCCGGTCGCTACCTGCAGGCGAACTACACGTCGTCCCGCGGACTCGACGACTTCGACGCCGCACTCGAGGCGCACGACGCCGGCGACGGCTCCGCGTGGTCGGCGGCGAACGCGCAGTACGGGCCCTACTTCACGGGGCTCGTCGACGCGCTCGACTACGAGGACGTGCTGCTGCTCAACCTCGACGCCGAGGTGGTGTTCTCCGCCTACCAGAGCGTCGACCTCGGGCTCTCGATGCGCCGCACGGTGTTCGAGGGCTCGGCGCTCACGCGCGCCTTCGACGAGGTGCTGCAGTCGGGGTCGCTCGATGCCGTCGTGACGACGGACTTCGAGCGCTATCTGCCGTCGCTGGGCGTGCCGACCGCGTGGGTCCTCTCGCCGATCGGCGACGAGTCGGAGCTCATCGGCGTGCTCGCGGTGCAGGTGCCGATCACGCAGATCAACGCCGTCATGACGGGCGATCGCCAGTGGGCGGAGCAGGGGCTCGGGCAGACGGGCGAGGTGTACCTGGCGGGCTCGGACGGCCTCATGCGCAGCGAGTCGCGGCTGCTCGTCGAGGATCCCGACGCCTACGCCGACGCCGTCATCGCCAACGGCACGTCGGTCGCGACCGCGGAGCGAGTGGTGGAGGTCGCGGGGACGGTGCTGCTGCAACCCGTCGACGACGAAGGGGTCCAGGATGCGCTGCGTGGCGAGTCGGGCGTCGCCGAGACCGCCGACTACCGGTCGGGGTCGAGCCTCGTCGCCTACGCACCCCTCGACATCGAGGGGCTCGACTGGGTCATCGTCGCCCGCATCGACGCCGACGAGGCGTTCGCGCCCGTCTCCGACTTCACGCGCACCGTGGTGCTGTCGATCCTCGGCCTGCTGCTGCTCGTCAGCATCGTGTCGCTGCTGCTCGCGCAGGTCTTCACGCGGCCCATCGGCAAGCTCGTCGGCGCGGTGCGCCAGGTCGCGGGCGGCGACTACACGGTGCAGGTGCCCGTGCGGTCGCGCGACGAGTTCGGCGACCTCGGCACGGCGTTCAACGAGATGGCGACGAGCCTGCGGCTCAAGCAGGACCTCATCGACCAGCAGCAGGACGAGAACGTGCGTCTCATGCGCACGCTCATGCCCGACTCGGTCGCCGAGCGGCTCAAGGGTGGCGACGAGGCGATCGCCGAGCGTCACGAGAACGTCTCCGTCGTGTTCGCAGAGCTCGTCGGCTGGGAGGACCACGCGCGCGGGCTCGCCCTCGAGGAGGAGGTCGCGCAGCTCAACTTCCTCACGCGCGGCTTCGACGAGGCAGCGAGGAAGGCGGGCGTCGAGCAGGTGCGCACGCTGCGCGGCGGCTACCTCGCGAGCGTCGGACTCGAGGTGCCGCGCGTCGACAACGCCCGCCGCGCCGTCGACTTCGGCATCGAGATGCGTGCCGTCGTCGAGCGGTTCAACGCGCAGCACGGCACGAAGGTGGCGCTTCGTGCCGGCGTCGACACCGGCACCGTCACGAGCGGCCTCGTCGCCCGCACGAACCTCGCCTACGACCTGTGGGGCGACGCCGTGAGCCTCGCCTACAAGGTGCGCACCGTGACGGGCGAGCCCGGCGTGTACGTGAGCGACGCCGTGCACGACCGGCTGCGCGACACCGTCGAGTTCACGAACGTCGGCACCGTCGACGTCGCGGGCACGGCCAAGTCGGTGTGGAGGGTCGGATGATCGACGACGTGCTCGCCGCCGACTGGTTCGGCTGGGCGGTCGCCCTCGCGCTCGGCGTGCCGATCGTGCTCGTGGTGCTGACGGAGGTCGTGAACCACCTGCAGCGGCGCGGGCACGCGGCCGCGAAGCCGCTGCGTCTCCTGCGCAACTGGGTCGTGCCGGTCGGCGCGCTCCTCGCGCTGCTCGCGTTCGCGTTCCAGTCGCCCGCCGACCAGGTGTGGGTGCGCATCGTCGCGACCGTGCTCGGCTTCCTCGTGATCCTGCTCGTGCTGTCGGCGTTCAACGTGGCGCTGTTCTCGCACGCCGAGGAGGGGTCGTGGCGGCAGCGCATCCCGACGATCTTCATCGAGATCGCGCGGCTCGTGCTCGTCGTCGTCGGCCTCGGCCTGCTGTTCCAGTGGGTGTGGGGCGCCGACGTCGGCGGGCTCATCACGGCGCTCGGCGTGACGTCGATCGTCATCGGCCTCGCGCTGCAGAACGCCGTCGGCGGCGTCATCTCGGGCCTGCTGCTGCTGTTCGAGCAGCCGTTCCAGATCGGCGACCACCTCGACGCGGCGGGCGTCTCGGGCCGGGTCGTCGAGGTGAACTGGCGCGCGAGCCACATCGACACGGGCTCGGGCATCCAGATCGTGCCGAACTCGACGCTCGCGGGCGCCTCGTTCACGAACCGCTCGCGACCCGCGGGGCCGCACCACGCCTCCGTCGACGTCGTCTTCTCGACCGACGATCCGCCGCACGAGGTCATCGCGCTGCTCGTGCGCGTCGCGTCGAGCCTGCCGATGCTCGCCCCGGGCGAGACGCCGTCGGCGTCGTACACGGGCAAGGGCGGCTTCTCGGTGTCCCTGCCGGTGCAGGGGCCCGGCCTCGTCGGCGCTGCGACGAGCACGTTCCTCGGTTGGCTCTGGTACGCGGCGCGCAGGCAGGGCTTCGCGCTCGACGGCGATGCGAGCGACCCGATCGCCGAGCCCGGCGTGCTCGAGCGCGCCATCGCCGACGTCGCACCGTCGCTGTTCGCCGACGAGGAGGGCAAGGCGCTCCTCGCCGAGCACGCCCGTCTCGAGCGCTGGGGCGTCGGCGAGACCGTGCAGCCCGCCGGCGTCGTGCCCGACACCGTGCGGTTCGTGGTCGACGGCCGGGCGCAGATCGTCGCCTCGCACGGCGCCGGGCTGCTCGAGCTCGGCATCGCCGAGCGCGGCGCGGCCATCGGCCAGACGGCGCTGACGCGCGAGCCGGCCGTCGCCGCCACCGTCGCCCAGTCCGTGCTGACCACGCTCACGGTGCCGCTGCCGACGCTCGACCGACTCGTCGCCTCCGCGCCGCGGCTCGCCCAGGAGATGGGGCGCACGATCGACGCGACGA
The DNA here is from genome assembly GCF_007679035.1 of Agrococcus jejuensis. Lineage (GTDB taxonomy): Bacteria > Actinomycetota > Actinomycetes > Actinomycetales > Microbacteriaceae > Agrococcus > Agrococcus jejuensis_A. Next base: position 99,797 of record NZ_VEFR01000004.1, read on the forward strand.
GGCAGTCGATGCGCGACGCCGTCGCAGCCTCGACCGGCTCGTCGCTGCCAGGGAGCCGCTCCTAGACTCGGCGCATGACTGCTGCCCGATCCGGCATCGACATCGCCGAGCTCAGCCCGGAGATCCGCCCCCAGGACGACCTCTTCCAGCACGTGCACGCGAAGTGGCTCGCTCGCACCGACATCCCCGCCGACAAGGCCCGCTGGGGATCGTTCGCGATCCTCGCGGAGGAGGCGGAGCAGGCGGTGCGCACGATCATCGAGGAGTCGACGGACGCCGAGCCGGGCAGCGAGCAGCGCAAGGTCGGCGACCTGTTCGCGTCGTTCATGGACGAGGCGGCGATCGACGCGCGCGGCATCGATCCCATCCGCCCGCTGCTCGCCCAGGTCGACGGCATCGAGTCGACCGACGACCTGCTCCGCGTCATCGCGGGCATGGAGCGCATCGGCGGCCCCGGCCTCTTCGGCCAGTACGTCGACAACGACCCGGGCGACCCCGAGCGCTACGTCGTCAACGTCGTGCAGGCCGGCCTCGGGCTGCCCGACGAGTCGTACTACGGCGACGAGTCGTTCGCCGAGACGCGCGCGAGGTACCTCACCCACCTCGAGACGATGCTCGGCCACGCGGAGCGTCCGGATGCGGCCGCCGAGGCGTCCGCGATCCTCGCGCTCGAGACCGACGTCGCCGCGCACCACTGGGACCGCGTGACCTCGCGCGACAGCGTGAAGACGTACAACCTCGTGCCGTTCGTCGAGACCTACGCATGGCTCGCGCCGTGGTTCGCGGCCGTCGAGTCGCCCGCCGACGCCTACCGCGAGGTCGTCGTGCACCAGCCGTCGTACCTCGAGGGCGTCGCGACGCTGCTCTTGCCCGAGCGGCTCGACGCGTGGCGGTCGTGGCTGCGCGCGGGGATCGTGCGCGCCTGGGCCCCGTACCTCACGACGACGATCTCGAAGGACGCGTTCGCGTTCTACGGCACGGCCCTCACGGGCGCGACCGAGCAGCGTGCGCGCTGGAAGCGCGGCGTCGCGCTCGTCGAGGGCGCGCTGGGCGACATCGTCGGCAAGGTCTACGTCGAGCGGCACTTCCCGCCGCACGCGCGCGTCGCGATGGACGAGCTGATCGCCAACCTCGTCGCGGCCTACCGCGCATCCATCGAGACCCTCGAGTGGATGAGCCCCGCCACGCGCGAGGCGGCGCTCGAGAAGCTCGAGCGGTTCACGCCGAAGATCGGCTTCCCGGTGCGCTGGCGCACGTACGAGGCGCTCGAGATCGGCGACGACCTCGTCACCAACGTGCAGGCGGCGGCCGCGCACGAGCACGACCGCGAGCTCGGCAAGATCGGCCGTCCCCTCGACCGCGACGAGTGGTTCATGGGTCCGCAGACCGTGAACGCGTACTACAACCCGGGCTTCAACGAGATCGTGTTCCCCGCCGCGATCCTGCAGCCGCCGTTCTTCGACCACACGGCGGATCCCGCGGCGAACTACGGCGCGATCGGCGCGGTCATCGGCCACGAGATCGGCCACGGCTTCGACGACCAGGGCTCGCGCTACGACGGTGACGGCCGTCTGCGCGACTGGTGGAGCGAGGAGGACCGCGCGCGCTTCGAGGAGCGCACGAGCGTGCTCATCGCCCAGTACGACGCCCTCTCGCCCGAGGCGGCGCCCGACCACACCGTCAACGGCGCCCTGACCATCGGCGAGAACATCGGCGACCTCGGCGGCCTCGGCATCGCCTGGAAGGCGTACCTGCGGCATCTCGACGGCGTCGAGGCGCCCGTCATCGACGGGCTCACGGGTGCCCAGCGCTTCTTCCTCTCGTGGGCGCAGGCGTGGCAGCTGAAGATCCGCCCCGAGGAGGCCATCCGCCTCGTGTCGATCGACCCGCACTCGCCGAACGAGCACCGCACGAACCAGATCGTGCGCAACATGGATGCGTTCTACGACGCGTTCGCGGTGCGCGAGGGCGACGCCCTGTGGCTGTCGCCCGAGGCGCGCGTCACCATCTGGTAGCGGCGAGGCGTCGTCCGTCGCTCGCGTGCGCGTGACGGACGGCGCACCGCAGGTCAAGGGGGCGAGAGCGCCCAGGTCCCACGCGGTCCGCGGTCGCTAGTGTGGGTCGAGTCGGGGACGCTCCTCTGTCCTCGACGTTCGCAGACGCAGGGAGACGACATGCGCGGCAAGATCATCTTCGTGGCAGGCATCGGCGTCGGCTACGTGCTGGGCGCCAAGGCCGGCCGACAGCGGTACGAGCAGATCGCCTCGGCTGCCGAGAAGCTCTGGAACTCGAAGACGGTGGCCAAGCCGCGCGCCGAGGTGCAGCAGTTCGTCGAGACGCAGACGCCCAAGGTCGTCGACGCCGCGACCGACGCTGCGACGAAGGCCATCCGCAAGGCGACGCGTCGCCCGAAGGAGGCGTGATGGCCGAGCGCCGGTCGCTCCCCGAGCTGCTCGCGGAGGTGCCGACGCTCGTCGTGAACCTGTTCCGCGCCGAGCTCGAGAACCTGCAGGCAGAGGTCAAGGGCAAGGTCGCGAAGCTCGGCATCGGCGGCGCGCTCCTCGCCGTCGCGGGCGTCATGGCCGTCTTCATGCTCGGCTGGCTCCTCGCGGCCGTCAACGGCCTGTGGCAGCTGCTGTTCCCCGAGTGGGCGGCTGCGCTGCTCACCGCCGCGTGCCTGCTCGTCGTCATCGGCATCCTCGTGCTCGTCGGCATCCCGCTGCTCAAGCGCGGTGCCGCGTTCAAGCAGATGGAGTCGCTCGACTCGATCAAGGACGACGTGAACATGGTGCGGGGTCTCGGCCACGCTGCCGACGGCACCTCGCCCCTCGATGACCTGCCCACGCGCACCACCCGCACGGACGGAGACCTGCGATGACCGATCAGCGTGACGTCGACCAGCAGCGCGACGAGCTGCGCCGTGCCCTCGAGGAGATCGAGGACCGTGTGAACCCGGCCAAGGTCGCGGAGCGCACGCGGCAGCGCCTCGACGAGGACCCGACGCCGTTCCTCGTGGCTGCGGGCGGCGTGGTGCTCGCGGTCGCGGGCGTCGTGGCGCTGCTCATCCTCCGCCGCCGCTAGCCGCGTCGAGCTCTCCGCGCTCGATGCTCGACTCCCAGCTGGTCGAGGAGCGCAGGCGCGCAGCGCCTCCGCGTCACGAGACCCGAGTCACCGCGAGCACGCCGATTCGAGGTGCCGTTCGCGCGGTCACCGGGTCTCGTGACGCGGGCTCGCCCAGGGGCTCACGCGCTCCTCGACCAGCTGGTGGGACGGCGCCTCGCTGACGATCGTCAGGCGTCGTCGCGGCCGGGCAGGTGCACGGCGAGGGCGAAGTCGGCGGGCGCATCCGCCGCATCCGACTCGAGCCCGAGCGTGCGATAGAAGTCGACCGCGACCTCGCTCGACTGCCACTGCAGCATGCCGATGCGCGCCTCGCGCTCCGCCCACACGCGCACGGCCTCGAAGAGCGCCGTGCCGGCTCCGCGGCCGCGAGCCGCAGGCGAGACCCACAGGTCGTGCATGCGGGCGATCGAGCGCTCCTGACGCAGCGCGGGGCCGTAGTCCTGCGCGGCCGCGTAGCCGACGACCGCGCCGTCGGCGACGGCGACGAGCACGTGGTGCGTGGGGTTGTCGAGGTTCGATGCGAGCCGCTCGCGGTAGCGCACGACCTTCTCGTCGGGCCCGTCGTCGGCGCCCCAGCGCTGCAGCAGCGCGACGAGCGCATCGACGTCGTCGCGCGTCGCCGCTCGTACCTCGACCCCTGCCATGAGCCCAGGATAGGGCGCGCCGCTGGACGGTCGGGGAAGTCGCGCGGCGGGCTCGGCGTTGACCCCGTCAGACGCGATGCCGCCCATCCGATGCGGCGTCGCGGCCGAGGAGAGGGAGACCGTGTCCGCACTCACCATGCCGCTCGCCGATCGCTGGCGGTTCCTGCGCGACGCGACCGTGGCGGTCGTGTCCGCGAACCATGACGGCGAGAGCGTCGCCGTGCCGATCTGGATCCAGGTGGAGGATGCGAGCGTGCTCATGGTCACGCCGCGCGCCTCCGAGAAGGCGCGCGTGATGCTCGGCGCAGGCCGCGCGTGGGTCACGGCGCTCACGAACGACGCGCCCTACCGCTTCGTGGCCGGCGAGGGCCCGGTCGAGCTCGACGAGTCCGTCGACCTGCCCGCGCTCGTGCGGTCGATGTCGCGCCGCAGCCTCGGCGAGGCCAAGGGCGCCGAGTTCGCCGAGGGCTGGCTCGAGGGCGACCCGAGCATCGTCGTGCTGCGCGTGACGCCCGACCGGTGGCGCTCGATGGACGAGACGCGCGGCGAGTAGCCGCCGCATCCGCGGCCGAGCGGGGTGCCGAGGGCGCATGCCGCCCGGCCGCCCGCTCGGGCGTGGATTCGGCGCGCACCTCCAAGGTGCGCACCATCGGGCACCGCCGCGGCTGTGCCGGACCGGCATCGAATGGCGTCGCCCAGGTGGCGCCCGCGAGGATGGGCGCCATGCACATGCTCCTGCGGTTCCTGCTCGCCATGCTCGTTCGCGGCAACCGCGCACCGCGCCTCGCGATCGACGATGTCAGCCGCATCGACCACCGCGTGCACCTCGTCGACATCGACCTGCTCGGCCACATGAACAACGGGCGCTACCTGTCGTTCATGGACCTCGGCCGCATCGACCTCACGAAGCGCGCCGGCATCGCCTCGCGCCTGTCGAAGGCCGGCATCCATGCGGTCGTCGGTCAGCAGTCGATCGCATATCGGCGCTCGATCGGCTTCCTGCAGCGCTTCACGCTCGAGTCGCGGCTCGTGGGCGCGGACGAGCGCAGCTGCTACATCGAGCAGCGCTTCGTGGCGAAGGGGCAGGTCATGGCGCGCGCCGTCGTGCGCGGCCGCTTCGTGCAGCGCGGCGTCGGCGCCGTGCGCATGGACGTCGTGAGCGCCGCGTGCGGCTACGACTTCGAGGCGAACCACCCCGTGCCCGACGAGATCCGCACCTGGGCCGACTGGTCGGCGCTGCCCGGCGCGAAGGCCGACCACCCGAGCGTCTGGGCCTGAGGCCCGGCGCCCGCGAGGCGGATCAGCGCAGCGACGGCCCGCCGTCGACGTCGTGGCCGTGGACGTACTTGCGGCCGGGCACCCACGGCAGGGCGTCGAGCGCATCCGCCCACGCCACGATCGCCGCGAGGTCGTCGTCGGTCAGCAGCGCGTCCTTGAGGTACGGACCCGGGATGCCGCTCCAGACCGCGAGATCGGCCGCGAGGAACCAGTTGCCGTAGAGCTCGCCGGCGGCGTGCGCGCGTCGTGCGCCCGCGCGCATGCGCTCGACGATCGACGCGGGGCTCCAGGGAGCACCCTTGAGCAGGTAGGCGGCGGACTCGTCGGCGAACGTGCGCACGGCGGATCTCGCGAGGCTCACGAGCGTCGGCGGCTCGCGGCGCTCCGCCTCGGTGCGATCGACCAGCACCAGGAGGCTCGGCACGACGGCGCGACGCACGTCCTGGTCCTCCCACCCGGCGCGGCCGACGCGCACGAGCACGTCGACCGCCGATCGAGCGAGCGCGAGCTTGCCGAGGCCCGCGAAGGCCTCGACGATCTCGGGCTCGGCGTCGTCGAGGTAGCGGAACGTCGTGCGCTCGGCGAAGTCCTGGTCGCGTGCGACGAGCACGAGCAGGCGCTGCGCCTGCAGGCGCACCGAGAGCGACTCCTCGCGGTCGTGCAGCAGGTCGACGAGCGACTCGCGGCCCGACAGGTCGCCGGCGCGCACGGCGGCGGCGACGGCGGCGACGCGCTCGTCGAGCGGCGCGGTGAGTGCCATGTGCGGGCGTGCGGCGATCGCCGGCTCGTCGGACTCGGGTCCGAACCACGTTCCTGCGGGCGGCATCGCGGCGCGGATCGTGGTCGCGCCATCGGTCGCAGCCGCTCGCTCGGGGGCGGGCGGGGCAGCGACCGCGGGGGCGGGCGGACCCGCGTCGGCCGCCGGCATGCGCGGCGTGCCTCGGTTCCATCCGGGCTGCTGGAGCAGTCGCGAGTCCTCGGTCCGGGCACGGCACGCAGCAGCGAAGGCGGCGGCGGCGGCGCCGTCGGCGAGGAACCTCTCGAGCTCCTCCGGCGAGATCCCGTAGCGCTCCGAGTAGTCCGCGACGCTGTTCGAGACGGGGATCGAGAGGTACGGACGGCCTGTCGCCTCATCGACGCCGAGCACGTAGAGGTGCTCGCGCGAGACGTACGTCGTGTGGGTGCTCACTGCGATCAGCCTCCCAATCGGAACGGTTTCACGGTGAAGTCGACGTCCTCGACGAGACTACCGCCGTCGATCGTGGCCTCCGAGATGCCGCCAGGCAGCGTGCCACCGGGGAGCCACCACTCGTTGGCGCCGTCCTCGTTGCCGCTGGGCATGCGCGCGTTCGCGCCGCGCGCGTCGGGGATGTCGATGCGCAGGATGTCGCCGTCGAAGAAGCCGTCGGCGAGGCCGAGCTCCTGCGCCATGAGATCGGGGTCGCCGCCCGTGCGATCCATGAGGTCCTCGACCTCGGCGGTGGACATGACGAACGTCGTGCCGTCGTCGCGAGTGAGACCGAAGCGCCTCCAATCGTCGGCGCGCACGAACCGCGTCCCCCCGCCGTCGAAGCGGGAGGCGTGATCGGCGAGGTCGTCCTCGGAGAAGTACGTCGACGTCGGTGGGCGCGTGTACTGGTCCATCGCGTGCACGTCGCGCAGCGAGTCGGGCAGGTGGTCGAACCGGTCGCGCTCGCGGATCGCCTCGGCGTCGTCGCCCATCTTGCGGGCGCGATCGCGGGCGCGCTTGCGGTGCAGGCGCGCGATGCGCTCGAAGGTCTCGCGCAGCTGGTCCTTGACGGTGTCGGCGGCGCCGTCGAGCTTGCTCCTGGCCATCAGGTGGTCACCGATCCCATCAGGCGGTCGTGAACTGGAGGGACGTGATCTGCGTCACGAAGTCCTGCCCGAGGCTGTCGACGTCGTCGCCCGTCGCCTCCATGCCGGTGGACGCGCGGTCGAGCGCCTGCAGGTCGAGGATGAGCGCCTCGGCCTCGCCCACGGCGCCCTGCACGACGGGCAGGTCCATCGTCGCCTCGACGAGCGGCTCGGCGATCGACAGCAGCGGATCCAGGACCATCTCGAGCACCTGCCCGACGGCGGCGTCGATCATGATGTCCGTCACGATGTCGAGCGCCTTCTTGCGTGCGACGAGGATGACGGCCTGCACGGCAGCGCCGGCGCCGAACGTGACGAAGGCCGAGGCGATCGCGACGGCGATCTGCGCCGCGGTGATGACGAGCTCGGCGATGACCTTGAGCTTGAGGGCGACGACGGCGTCGGCGAAGAGGTCGACGCCCGTCGCGGCCGGCCCGATGAGGTCGGAGAGCTGGCGCATGCTGCCCGAGCGCTCCTCGTCCCACGCGTCGGCGTGCGCCTTCGCGAAGGAGCCCGTGACCGACGCGTAGGCCTCCTGCACGTTGGCGTCGGCGGCGTCGATCGCGCTGTTGAGGTCCTCCTCGAACTGGCGCATGATCTGGGCGGCCTGGTTGATGGCGTCCTCGTCGAGCTGCGGCCACTCGAAGCCGAGCAGGTCGAGCACCCAGACGAGCTCGCCGGGGAGGGTCATGGCCATGCTGGGGGCTCCTCGGTGCTGGTGCGGAAGGCGATGCGGCCGTCAGCACGCCAGCGGCTTGGGCTCGATCCCGAACCTATCCGCGGCCGGCTGGATGCGCGATGGGGAGAACTGCCCAGGTGCCTCAGACGCGCAGCAGCTCGAGCGCCGCGTGGGCGGCGTTGTGACCGCCGACGCCCGAGACGGCCCCGCCGCGGCGAGCGCCGGAGCCGGCCATGAGGATGCGGTCGTGCGCCGTCTCGACGCCCCACGCCTCGGCGATCGAGCCGGGCGCCTCCTCGAGCCACGGCCACGACAGCGCGCCGTGGAAGATGTCGCCGCCCGGCATCGCCAGCGCATCCTCGACGTCTCGCGTGGTCTTCGTCTCGATGCACGGGCGGCCGTCGGCGTCGGGCAGCAGCAGCGGCGCGATGGGCTCGTCGAGCACGGCATCGAGCGAGCGCAGCACCGCATCCTGCAGCCGGTCGCGCAGGGCGTCGTGCGCGGGCGTGCCCGGGCGGGCGTCGCCGAGGATGCGATCGGGCGTCTGCAGGCCGAAGACCGTGAGCGTGTGGGCGCCGGATGCGGCGAGCTCGGGGGAGAGGATCGACGGGTCCGAGAGCGTGTGGCAGTAGATCTCGCACGGCAGCGGGTCGGGGATGCCGCCGGCGGCCGCGACGCGCTGGGCCGCGTCGAGCTGCGACCACGACTCCTGCACGTGGAACGTGCCGCCGAACGCCGCCTCGGGCGCGATGCCGCCGCGCAGTCGCGGCAGGCGCGACAGCACCATGTTCACCTTCACCTGCGCGCCCTCGGGCTGCGGCGCCTCCTCGCCGAGCAGGCGCGCGAGCACGGCGGGGGCGACGCCGGAGAGCACGAGGTCGAAGCCCTCGCGGTGCTCGGCGTCGCGCTCGATCCACGCGACGTCGCCGTCGGGCGAGAGCGCCGTGGCGGTCGCGCCGGTGCGGATGCGCGCGCCGGCGGCGCGGGCGGCGTCGGCGAGGCCACCCGAGACGCGTCCCATGCCGCCGATCGGCACGTCCCAGTCCCCCGTGCCGCCGCCGATGACGTGGTAGAGCATGCAGCGGTTGCCCGCGTAGCCGGTGCGGAGGTCGTCGAACGTGCCGATGAGCGCGTCGGTCGCGACGACGCCGCGCACGACGTCGTGGGCCACCGCCGCCTCGATCGCCTGCGCGATGGGCGCATCCACGAGCTCCGTCCACGCCGACGCCGCACCAGCGCGGGCCTGCACGTCGGCGCGCAGCGGCAGCCGCTCGGTCATGGTCGGGAAGACCGCCTGCGCCACGAGGGCGGTGCGGCGGTAGAGGTCGGCGAAGCGGTCGGCATCGCCGGCGGCGCCGATCGCGGCGAACGACGCCCGCGTCGCGTCGGCGTCCTGCTCGTCGACGAGCAGCCCGGCGTCGCTGCCCGGCACGGGCGTGTACGACGAGTAGCGGCGGCGGGCGCGCGGCACGGCGAGCCCCAGGTCGTCGACGATGCGCTGCGGCAGCAGGCTCACGAGGTACGAGTAGCGCGACAGCCGCGCGTCGACGCCCGCGAACGCCTGCGCCGACACCGCGGCGCCGCCCACGTGCTCGAGCCGCTCGAGCACCGTGACGTCGACGCCGGCGCGGCCGAGGTAGGCGGCTGCGGCGAGCGCGTTGTGGCCGCCGCCGACGATGGCGACGCGGGGAGTGCGGGCGGCGGGGCTCATGCCGCGACGCTAGCGGGTGGGCGAGCGCCGGTGCCCGTCGACGCCGCGCGACGACGGGGGCGCGGGTGCGAGGAGCGCCGGAGGACGCTGCGGCGTGCGGATCCGACGCGCGGAACGGGGACGGCACGCCGCCGTCCAGCCCGCGGCGGGCGGGCTCGCGCTGCGTACGATGGGCGCATGACGGATGCCCCGCGCGGCGACTCGGCCGACTTCGACGACATCCTCCGGGCGGGCGCGGCCGAGGCCGACGCGGACGCCCAGGATGCGACGTCGCACGCGCACGTCGACAGCGAGCACGAGCACGAGGCCGAGCCCACCGGCTCCGCCGACGACCAGGGCCTCGACGACCTCGACGCCCTCTTCGGCGACGACCTCGAGGTGCTCGACGAGCAGCACGCGCCGCGCACGGGCGAGACGGGGGTCGTCGACGTCGACGCGCCCGTGGCGCCCACGTCCGCCCCGACCGTCGTCGCGCCCATCCCGCCGTCGCCGCCGTTCGCCGGCACCCGCTCCGTGCCGCACGCCGCGCCCGCCGAGGAGCCCTTCTGGGTCGCCGACGGGTTCGCCCCCGCTGACCCGCCGACGCAGGTGCTGCCGACGGTGCCGCCCGCCGCCGAGCCGGCGACGGATGCCCAGCCGAGCGATCCGTGGACGGCGGCGGCCGACGCCGCCCGCGCGTCGGCACCCCCGGTCGAGCACGACTGGCAGGTCGTCGCCGACGACGCGCCGGCCGAGCCCGTCGTCGTGGAGCCGACGGTGCTCGAGCCCGTCGAGGACGACGCACCCGAGCCCGAGCGCGAGGGCTGGATGCTCTCGCAGGAGCAGCCGACCATCCCGTCCGTCGACCCGGCCGACGACCTCGAGCCGAAGGCCGAGCCGCGCGGGTGGATGCTGTCGGCCTCCGACCATGCCCACGGCTCCGCGCCCGGCTGGGACGCCATCGCACGCACGCAGCAGGTGCCGCCGCTCGAGGTCGACCCGATCATCCAGGTCGACACGGGCAACGCGTTCCAGGCGGTCGAGCCGACCGCCGCCGCGGCGTCGTCGGCGCCGGGGCCGGGCGCCGCCCCGCCGGCATCCGGGTCCGAGTCCGCGATCGTCGACGACGCGTCCGCCGAGCGCGCCGCGCAGTGGTCGGCCGTCGAGGAGGTCGCCACCGCCCAGCCCGCGACCGGCCATGCGCCCGGCGTCGTCCCGCCGCACGCCGGCACCGCGCCGCTGCCGCCGCTGCCTCCCGACGTCGTCGAGCTCGGCACCGTCGCAGCGGGCGCCGCAGCCGGCACCCCCGGCCCCGCAGCGCCGCACCCCCTTGTGCCCGGCCCCACCGGCACGATCGCGGCCGCTCCCATCCCCGAGCCCGGACCCGCCCCGACCCCGCCCGCGCCGCTCTCCCCGGAGGCGGCGGCGCGCGCGGCGATCCTGCGTCCCACCGAGCCCGACACCGACGACGAGCTCGCGCAGGCCGCCATCACGCGCGTGCGCGGCTGGCTCGCCCGGGAGGGCGACCATCCCAAGCGGCGCGACCGCTCGGCCGAGCGCCTCGCGGGCCTGCTCGCCGACGAGCGCGGCCTCGACTTCGCGATCGGCTTCGTGGACCGCGTCGTGCGCCCGGAGGACCCCGCCGTGAGCGCCCGTGCGTTCGACCGGCTCAGCCGCGAGCTGCCCGACTTCCTCGACTGGTACCTCAAGCTCGGCGTCACGATGGGTGGCGGCTTCGGCGTGCTCGCGCCGGGCGCCATCATCCCCATCGCCAAGCGCGCCATGCGCTCGCTCGTGTCGCACCTCGTGCTCGACGCGACGCCCGAGCGCCTCGCGAAGTCGTTCGCCCGCCTGCGCGCCGACGGCACGCGCCTCAACGTCAACCTGCTCGGCGAGGCCGTGCTCGGCGAGCAGGAGGCCGAGCAGCGACTGCGCGGCACCATCGAGCTGCTGCAGCGCGACGACGTCGACTACGTCTCGATCAAGGTGTCGAGCATGGCGCCGCAGCTGCAGCCGTGGGCGTTCGACGAGACGGTCGCGTCGGTCGTCGAGCGGCTGCTGCCGCTGTACCGCATCGCCGCGACGAAGCAGGGCCCCGATGGGCCGGCGCCGGCGTTCATCAACCTCGACATGGAGGAGTACCGCGACCTCGACCTCACGATCGCGGTCTTCCAGCGACTCCTCGAGCAGCCCGAGCTGCACCACCTGCACGCGGGCGTCGTGCTGCAGGCGTACCTGCCGGATGCGCTCGGTGCGCTCGACCGGCTCACGACGTGGGCGCAGGGACGCGTGGATGCGGGCGGCGCCCCCATCAAGGTGCGCGTCGTGAAGGGTGCCAACCTCGCGATGGAGCGCGTCGACGCCGCCGTGCACGGCTGGCCGCTCACGGTGCTGCCGTCGAAGGCCGACACCGACGCGAACTACAAGCGCGTGCTCGTCGCCGCCCTCACGCCCGAGCGCACGCGCGCCGTGCGCATCGGCGTCGCCGGCCACAACCTCTTCGACCTCGCCTTCGCGGTCGAGGTCGCGTACCGCACCGGCACCATCCAGTCGATCGACGTCGAGATGCTGCTCGGCATGGCCGCCGAGCACATCGACGCCATCCGCGCCGACGTGCCCGCCGTGCTGCTCTACACCCCCGTCGTGCGGCCCAAGGAGTTCGACGCCGCGGTCGCCTACCTCGTGCGCAGGCTCGAGGAGAACGGCTCGGGCGACAACTTCATGTCGAGCATGTACTCGCTCGGCACCGACCTCGACGCCTTCGTGCGCGAGCGCGACCGCTTCCTCGCCTCCATCGGCCTGCTGCAGGAGCAGGGGATGGATGCGCCGGCCCCGAACCGCGTGCAGGACCGCGGCGGCGACCTCGCGGTCGCCGTCGGACCCGCGCAGGAGGAGGGCTTCGAGAACGAGCCCGACACCGACCCGTCGCTCCCGGCGAACCGCGCATGGGGCCGCCAGGTGCTCGAGCGCGCCGCGCAGTCGACGCTCGGCATCCGCACGCTCGAGCTCAACCGCATCGACGACGTGCCGACGCTCGAGCGGCGCATCGGCAAGGCCGTCGAGGCGGCGTCGGGATGGGCGGCGCAGGGCGCCCAGGCGCGCGCGCGCATCCTGCGCGACGCCGCCATCACGCTCGGCGCCTACCGCGGTCGCCTGCTCGAGGTCATGGCCGCCGAGACGGGCAAGACCCTCGCCGAGGGCGATCCCGAGGTCTCGGAGGCCATCGACTTCGCCCGCTTCTACGCCGACCAGGCCATCCGTCTCGAGCAGACGCACGACGCCAAGCCCGTGCCGGTCGCGCTCACGGTCGTGACGCCCCCGTGGAACTTCCCCGTCGCCATCCCCGCCGGCGGCATCACCGCGGCGCTCGCGACCGGCTCCGCCGTCATCGTGAAGCCCGCACCGCAGGCCCGCCGCTCGGCCGCGGTGCTGCTCGAGGCGCTGTGGGAGGCGGGTGTGCCGCGCGACGTGCTCGTGCTGTGCGACATGGAGGAGGGCGAGGTGTCGAGGCATCTCGTCGCGCACCCCGCCGTCGGTCGCCTCATCCTCACGGGCTCGTCGGAGACCGCGGCGCTCTTCTCGTCGTGGCGCGACGACCTGCCGCTGCTCGCCGAGACGAGCGGCAAGAACGGCATCGTCGTGACGCCGTCGGCCGACCTCGACCTCGCCGTCGCCGACCTCGTGCGCAGCGCGTTCGGCCACGCGGGGCAGAAGTGCTCGGCGGCGTCGCTCGGCATCCTCGTGGGCTCCGTCGGCACGTCGGAGCGGTTCCGCCGCCAGCTCGTGGATGCGGTGCAGACGCTGCGCGTCGGCTCGCCGCTCGACCCGCGCACGCACGTCGGCCCCATCATCGAGCCCGCGCAGGGCAGGCTGCTGCAGGCCCTCACGACGCTCGGCGAGGGGGAGTCGTGGCTCGTCGAGCCGCGTCAGCTCGACGCCGAGGGCCGCGTGTGGAGCCCCGGGGTGCGCATGGGCGTGCAGCCGGGCTCGTTCACCCACACGACCGAGTTCTTCGGCCCGCACCTGTCGCTCGTCGCGGTGCGCACGCTCGACGAGGCCATCGCGGTGCAGAACGGCACCGACTACGGCCTGATCGCCGGCATCCACTCCCTCGACGTCGACGAGGTGCACGAGTGGATGCAGCGCGTGCAGGCGGGCAACCTCTACGTCAACCGCGGCATCACGGGTGCGATCGTGCGCAGGCAGCCGTTCGGCGGCTGGCGGCTGTCGCAGGTGGGCCCGGGTGCGAAGGCCGGCGGTCCGTCGTACCTCGCGACGCTCGTCGACTGGCAGCCGGTGTTCCAGCCGCCGCGCGCCAACGTGAAGCTCGCGGGCCTGCACCAGCGGGTGTCGAACCTCATCGAGTCGGCGACGCCGCAGCTCGACTTCCTCGAGTTCGACCGCATCCGCGCCGGAGCCAACAGCGACCAGCGCGCGTGGGAGGCCGAGCTGGGGCTGTCGCTCGACGTCTCGTCGCTGGGCGTCGAGCGCAACGTGCTGCGCCACCGGCCCACGCAGACGCTCGTGCGCCTCGCCGACGACGGCACGATGGGGCAGCTCGTGCGCGTGCTCGCCGCGGCTGCTCGCGCTCGCGCGACCGTGCGCATCTCGACGTCGCAGCCGCTGCCGCCGGGCCTCGAGCGACTCGTGACCGCCCACGGACCCGTGCTGCGCGTCGAGGAGATCGTCGTCGAGACCGATGCCGCCTTCCATGAGCGCCTGCGCTCGGGCGCCGCCGTGCTGCCCGTCGGCCCACCGGCGCTCGACGACCGCGGCGCCGCCGTGCACGACGGCCTCGTGCGCTCGGGCGAGCCGACGCGTCGCATCCGCCTGTGCGGCACGGATGCGGGGCTGCGGCCGCTGCTCGCGGGCAACCCGACGATCGCGGTCTACGACGCGCCGATCACCGTCGAGGGCCGTCTCGAGCTCATGCCGTTCCTGCGCGAGCAGGCGGTGTCGATCACGGCGCACCGCTTCGGCAACCCCGACGAGGCGTTCGCGACGCTCGAGGTGTGACGCCTCGGGATCGCGCATCGCAGGCGATTCCGGCCTTCGAGGGAGCATTCCCCTCAGCACCCGGAATCGCCTGCGATGCACAACGGATGAATGCCGGACTGACGGGAGGAGGAGCCATGGACGTCGACGTGCGCGTGCTCGCCGAGCACGAGGTCGCGGTGCTCGCTGCGCTCGAGCCCGCCGGCCGGGACTTCTCGGTCGGGATGTGGGCGGCGCAGCAGCGCGGCGAGTCGGTGCTGCTCGTGGCGTGGGTCGCCGACGTGCCCGTCGGCCAGGGGCAGCTGACGCTCGGCCGCGAGCCCGAGCTGCGCAACCTCCAGGTCGCGACGGTGGCGCGCGGCCACGGCGTCGGCACCACGATCGTGCGAGCGGCCGAGCGCCACGCTCGTGCGGCGGGTGCCATGGCGCTGTCGGTCGGCGTCGCCGACGACAACCCGCGTGCGCGCGCCCTCTACGAGCGCCTCGGCTACGCAGGCACCGGGATCCGCGCCACGACGACCTACGCGTACGTCGACGACGCGGGCGTGCGCCGCACGGCGACCGAGACCGACGAGATGCTGCGCCGCGTGCTCGCCGACGACGCCTCCGAGCCGTGACCGAACCGTGACGTCGCGACGGTGACCGCCGGCCCGTGCCGGACATGCCTGGTCGAGGGCGGGGTGCCCGACGGAAGGCAGGCTGCGGTGGCCACGGGATCGACGCGACGGGGATCGTCCAGGGCGCGTTCGGGGGAGCGCGCGACGATGGAGGCGACGAATGGAGCCCGCATGCGCCGCATCCTCGCCGCGCCCGGGGCCATCGCGGCGATCCTTGCGCTCGCCGCGTGCGGGCCGGGATCCCTCGACCCCGACCCGCCCGCCGCGTCCGGCGCTCCTCAGCCGTCGGCGTCGCCGAGCGCATCGCCGAGCGTCTCGCCCGAGCCGACTCCGGAGGGCGAGCGCTTCGACGATGTCGACCTCGCGGCGGCACTCGTCGAGCGTCCGATCGAACCGGCCTCGCCAGAGTCCTGGGGACCCTGGGCCACCGAGCGTCGCGATGCGATCGTGCCCGGCCTCGACCCCGCAGCGTTCGCGTCCGCGCCCGAGTGCGCGGCAGCGGTGCAGGCGGTGCTCGACGTCGCCCCCGAGGAGGTCGTGCGCGGCGGCCATCCCTACGAGGGCGTCCTCGTCTCCACGATCATCGTCGGTCGGATGGCCTCGAGCTCCGACGCCACCGCCTACGTCGACGCGCTCGTCGCCGCGACGACGGCGTGCGGCGACGCGCAGGGCACGGCGGTCGGCGGCGACGGCGTCATCGCGATGCGCGGACCCTTCGAGACCTCGGCTGCGGTCGCGGATGCGGGCATGCAGCAGGCGCTGATCGGCTTCGTGGGGTCGAACCACTACGGCACGTACACGCTCGTCGCCCACGACGAGCTCGTGGTGGTCACGCCCTACTCGGCCGACGTCGGCACCGACGTCACGGCCGAGGCCGTCGCGATCGTCCAGACGCAGATCGCAGCGCTCGACGCCGCGGTCGGCGACTAGCGGGTCTCGGCGCTCTCGGCTGCAGCGGCAGCAGCCCGGCGTCGCACGACGACGAGCTCGACCGCCAGCACGGCGCCGACGAGCACGACCCCGGCCACGAACCACAGCGCGACCATCGCGACGTCGCCCGACGGTGCCAGCAGGTCGCGATCGTCGGACTGCCACGGCCACAGCGCCCGCAGCGAGCCGGCCATGAGCCCCGTCATGATCGCGAGGGTCACGCGCCGATGCGACGCGAGCAGCCAGCGCAGCACGTGCACGAACACCGCGAGTCCCAGCACGCCCCCGGCCATGAAGAGCGCGATCGTCGGCAGGTCGCCACCGTTGAGCGCTGCGAGCGCCGGCTGGTACATCCCCGTCGTGACGAGCACGAACGAGCCGGAGACGCCGGGCAGCACGAGCGCGCACACCGCGAGGGCCGCCGAGCCGAGGATCGCGAGCGGCGACGGGTCGTCGACCGTCGCCGACGGCAGCCCCGTGAGCAGGAACCCGGTGGCTGCGGCGCCGACGGCGAGCGCGACGTCGCGCACGCGCCAGCGTGCGCCGAGCATCCGCGCCGGCACGACGAGCGACGCGACGATGAGGCCCGCGAAGAGCGCGCGCGACGTCGCGGGATGCTCCTCGAGCAGCGGCTCGACGACGCGCGCGGCCGTGACGAGCGCGAGCACCATGCCGATGCCCACGGGCAGCACGACGCGCCACGACACCTGCGCCAGATGCGTCCTCGCGGCGGCGAGGCCACGGCCGCGCACGGGGTCGACGACGGCGCGCACGATGCCGCGCACGAGCGCCGATGCCGACTCGAGCAGTCGCTCGTACACGCCGATGAGCAGCGCGACGGTGCCGCCGCTCACGCCCGGGATCACCTCCACGACGCCGATCAGGGCGCCGCGCAGCAGGTCGACGAGGGTGCGGACGGCAGGCACGATGGCCCTCCTGGGAGGTAGGGAGCGGTCGAGGGTGCTGGTCGCCGCGCAGCCTCGGGCGCGCGAGCGACCCCTCCACCCTGCCAGGCGGTGGCGGAAGCGCGCGTCGGCGGCTGGTGCCGCGCGCGGATCCGACCTCAGCGGCGCCTCAGGCGGGATGCGTCCTCGACCGCCCGCTGGGACCGCATCCGTGCGCGTCAGCGCTGCGGGTCGTCGCCGCGCAGCGGCGGCGTGGGCAGGCCCGCGCCCGCATCCACCGCATCCGCGTCGTCGATCGCGACGGGCTTCGCCGACACCGGGATGAGCAGCGCGAGGCCCGCGAGCAGCACGATGACGATGCCGATGATGCCGAAGCGCGTGTCCGAGAAGATCGTCACGAAGATGCCGAAGAGCGTCGGTGCGAGGAACGACACCGCGCGGCCCGTCGTCGCGTAGAGGCCGAACATCTCGCCCTCGCGCCCGGGCGGCGTGATGCGGGCCATGAACGAGCGTGCCGACGCCTGCACGGGCCCGACGAAGATCGTGAGGATGAGCCCCACGACCCAGAACGCGGGCTTGCCCTGGATGAAGATCGCGGCGATGCCCGCCGTCGACAGCACGACGAGCGACGTCGTGATGACGGCCTTCGGGCCGAAGCGGTCGTCGGCCCAGCCGCCGACGAACGTGCCGGCGCCCGCCGTGACGTTGGCGGCGATCGCGAACAGCAGCACCTCGGTCGACGAGAACCCGAAGACGGTGGAGGCGATGATCGCGCCGAACGTGAAGATGGCCGACAGGCCGTCGCGGAAGATCGCGCTCGACACCAGGAAGAGCAGGGTCTTCGGGTCGCGGCGGCCGATGCGCACGATCGTGCGGAAGAGGCGGCGGTACGACTCGACGACGCTCACGCGCTCCCCGCGCTCGCGCGCGGGCAGCTCGGGCACGGCGACGAGCACCGGGATGGCGAAGATCGCGAACCACACGGCCGACACGACGATCGCGAGGCGCACGTCGAGCGCCGCGCCCTCGGTGCCGGTGGGGATGGCGAGCAGGCCGTTCGTCGACGGGTCGCCGAACGGGAAGAGGAAGAGCACGAGCAGGATCGCCAGCAGCACGATGCCGCCGACATAGCCCATGCCCCAGCCGAAGCCCGAGACCCGCCCCATGGTCTCCTTCGTGGAGACCTGGTGCAGCATCGCGTTGTAGTTCACGGAGGCGAACTCGAAGAAGAGGTTGCCGACGCCCAGCAGCGCAGCGCCGAACCAGATGTACTCGGGCACGGGCGTGACGAAGAACATGCCGAGCATCGCGAGGATCGTGAGCCCGGTGTTGATGCCGAGCCACAGCCTCCGCTTGCCGCTGCCGTCGGAGCGCTGGCCGAGGATGGGCGCGAGCAGCGCCACGAGGCCACCGGCGATGGCGACGGCCCACGCGACGACGGCCGCGTTGTCGGCGAGCGCACCCGTGAGGGCGCGGCCGCCGACCTCGACGACCTCGGGCTCGACGAAGAGGTCGGAGGCGATGTACCGGCTGAAGACGAACGTCGTGACGACGGCGTTGAACGAGGCGGAGCCCCAGTCCCACAGCGCCCACGCGCGAGCGCGGCGGCGGAGGGTGCGGTCGTCGACGGTCGCGGTGCTCACGATGCCGAGCATAGGTCGGGCGGATGCGCGGGAGCCGACCCGACGCGTCGGCGTTCACCTGCCGTTCGCCGTCTCGGCTCGACCGCCCCGACGACCGGCCCTTGCGGTGCGAGCGAAGCGAGCCTCGAGAGGATCCCTCGCATCGGTGGGCTCGCTTCGAGGCTCGCTCCGCTCGCACCTCACCGAGCGGTGGGGAGACCGTCCCGGCACACCGCATCCGCGCGTCGCGCACCCCGCGCGCACCGACGCGCTGCGGATGGTGGCATGATCCACCCGTGGACATCACGCAGACGCTCCTCCCCGGTGTGGGAGTGCGCTACGACATGACGACGCGCAAGGGCGTGCCCGTCAGCGTCGTCGTGCATCGCGAGGGCCCTGCCGACCTCTGCGTCTCCAGCAAGCACGACCCCGACGACGTGCGCCTCGCCCTCCACCTCGACGAGGAGGAGATCGACGCGCTCACCGACGTGCTCGGCGCGCACCGCATCACGCAGTCGATGGTCGACGTCACCCGCCCCATCCCGGGGCTCGACACCGCCCGTCTGCTCGTGGAGGCCGGCTCGCCGTTCGCGGGTCGCACCCTCGGAGACACCAAGGCCCGCACCCTCACCGGCTGCTCGATCGTCGCCATCGTGCGCGACGACGACGTCATCGCAGCCCCCACGCCCGCCGAGCAGCTGCTCGCGGGCGACTCCCTCGTCGCCATCGGTTCCAAGGAAGGGCTCGACCAGCTGCGCACCCGTCTGAGCGGGTAGCGCCATGCACGACATCTCCGCGCTGCTCCTCGAGCTCGGGGCCGTCGTGCTCGGCGTGTCCGTGCTGGGCCTCATCGCCCACCGCGTCGGCATCTCGCCCATCCCGCTCATGCTGCTCGCCGGCCTCATGCTCGGCTCGGGCTCGTTCATCGACCTCAGCGCTGCGGAGCCGTTCATCGGTCCCGCTGCCGAGATCGGCGTGCTGCTGCTGCTGCTCATGCTCGGCCTCGAGTTCACGGCGGGCGAGCTCGGCCAGTCGCTCAAGCGGCACTCGACGTCGGGCGCGATCGACTTCGCGCTCAACGCCTCCGCCGGGTTCCTCGTGGGCATCGTGCTGGGGATGCCGTGGCAGGCCGCGCTCGCGCTCGCGGGCATCACGTGGGTGTCGTCGTCGGGCATCATCGCGCGCCTGCTCGACGACCTCGGCCGCGTCGCCAACCGCGAGACGCCCGCCGTGCTGTCGATCCTCGTCATCGAGGACATCGCGATGGCGATCTTCCTGCCCATCCTCATCGCGGTGCTCACGGGCGCCGCGTGGTGGCAGGCGCTCGGCGCGGTGGCGCTGGCCGTCGCGGCCGTGACGATCATCCTCGTCGCATCGCAGCGAGCGTCGGGCGGCATCCGCTGGCTGCTGAGCCATCCGAGCGACGAGCAGGTGCTGCTGCGCCTCTTCGGCATCACGCTCGTCGTCGCGGGCCTCACGCAGCTGCTCGGCGCATCCGCCGCCGTCGGTGCCTTCCTCGTCGGCATCGCCGTCCCGCCGTCGATCGCCGAGCGGGCGCGCGCGATCCTCGGCCCCCTGCGCGACCTCTTCGCGGCGATCTTCTTCCTGTCGTTCGGCCTGCCGATCGTGCCCTCCGACCTGCTGCCGGTGCTGCCCGCGGCGCTGCTGCTCGCGGTCGTCACCGCCGCCACGAAGATGGCGACCGGATGGCTCGCGGCGAAGCGCGACGGCGTGCAGGCGAAGGGCCGACTGCGTGCCGGTGCGACGCTCATCGCTCGCGGCGAGTTCTCGATCATCATCGCCGCGCTCGCGGTCGGGGCGGGCTTCACCGAGCTGGGCCCGCTCGCGGCCTGCTACGTGCTCATCCTCGCGATCGTCGGCCCGCTCGCGGCCCGCTTCATCGTGCGCGCCCCGCGCCGCGACGAGGCCCTCGCGTAGCGCGCGGCCTCGCCGCGATTGGTCACTTGTGTCGTCCGATTGGGCAGTAGTGGTTCGCGACACGCCGTGGAGCGTGCCACTACTGCCCAATCGAGTCGCGGGCGGACCAGGCGCGGGCCACGGAGGTGCGGATGGTCCGGGCGACGAGGCCGCGGGCATCCGCATGATGAGAGGGATGAGCGACCTCCAGCGCGACGTGCGCAGCATCCCCGCCGCCTTCGACGTCGTGACCGACCCGTGGCAGCCGCACCGGCTCGCGACGGTCAACGACTCCGACGTGAAGGTCGTGCGGCTGCTGGGCGAGTTCGTGTGGCACGCGCATCCCGACACCGACGAGCTGTTCCTCGTGCGCTTGGGCACCGTCGTGATCCAGCTGCGCGACGGCGACGTCACGCTCGGCCCCGGCGACCTCTACGTCATCCCCGCCGGCGTCGAGCACTGCCCGCTCGCGCGCGAGGAGGTCGAGGCGGTGCTCATCGAGCGCGTCGGCACCGTGAACACGGGCGACGCCGGCGGCGACCGCACGTTCGAGGCGCGCGAGCTCTGACGTCGATTGGGCAGTAGTGGCGAGCTCCACGGCGTGTCGCGAACCACTGCTGCCCAATCGACGTGCAAAAGTGACCAATCGGGCGCCGCCAGCGGACGGTGTCGGATGAAGGGACGCTGCCGGCTGCGCACTGCCGGCCGACGGTGCCGCGTCAGCCCGCGACGGCGATGAGCAGCGAGGCGAAGACCGCGATGATCGCCGTCGAGTAGGCGAACGCGACGACCGAGTGCACCATCGCGAGCGATCGCGCCGAGCCGCGCACGATCTGCACGTCGGACGACGAGAACGTCGTCGACTGCTGCACCGACAGGTAGAGGAAGTCGCGGAACGTGCGCGGCTCGTCGCCGGGGAACACGAGCGAGTCGCTCTTCGCCCAGGTCCGCATGTACTCCACGGCGAAGATCGCGACCATGAGCACCCAGGTGCCCGCGACGCCCAGCACGCAGACGATCACGAGCAAGGGGTTCGAGCGGGCCTCGCCGGTCGTGAGCAGCACGACGGAGTAGACGCCGGCGAGGGTGACCAGGACTGCCCACGACTTCGGGCCGGCCAGGAACATCCACCG
Organism: Agrococcus jejuensis; assembly: GCF_007679035.1. Taxonomy (GTDB): domain Bacteria; phylum Actinomycetota; class Actinomycetes; order Actinomycetales; family Microbacteriaceae; genus Agrococcus; species Agrococcus jejuensis_A. Next base: position 121,205 of record NZ_VEFR01000004.1, read on the forward strand.
CACGAAGCGGCTGCGCTCGTCGGATCGTGCGAGATGCGCGCGCAGCCGCTCGCCCGAGAGCGAGCGGAACGCCAGCCACGTGAGCGCGAGGAAGATCGGCCCGTAGAGCCCGAACAGCATCGCGAAGGTGACGGCCGAGATCTCGCCGGCCTCGGTGATCTGCAGGTCGAGCAGCCCCGCCACGAGGACGAGCACCACCATGATGGCCGCCGCGATGAGCGTCGCGACCGTCGACCGCACGACCTCCCGGTGCATGATGCTCGTGCCGCGCGACATGCAGCCACGGTAGCGGCGTGCAGCGCGTGCGCCGCCGAGCACATCCCCAGCCTGGCGCGCCGCCTGCCGAGCGGGTCAGCGCGCCGACGAGATGAGCAGCGAGGCGAAGACGGCGACGATGACGGTGGAGTAGGCGAAGGCGACGATCGAGTGCACGGTCGCGAGGCGCCTGGCCGGCGTCGCGACGAGGTCGACGTCGGATGCCGAGAACGTCGTCGACAGCTGCACCGACACGTAGACGAAGTCGGCGAAGCGCACGTCGTCGTCGCCGCCGGGGAACCGCAGCGACTCGTCGGTGGCCCACTGGCGCATGTACTCGGCGGCGAAGACGGCGACGAGCAGCACCCACGTGCCGACGACGCACGCGACGCATGCCGCGACGAGCCAGATGCTGTCCCTGGCGCCTCCCGTGGCGAGCAGCAGCACCGACGCGACGCCGACGAGCACGATGAGCGAGGCCCACGACTTGGGGCCGCCGAGGAACAGCAGCCGCACGAGCCTGCGCTGCTCCTTCGAGCGCTGCAGGTGCTGGCGCAGCGCCGAGCCATGGAGTCGCCCGAAGGCGACGTGCGTGAGCCACAGGAAGATCGGGCCGTAGACGGCGAAGACCAGCGTCATGCTCACGAGCAGCACGTCGGCGTACGCCATCCGGCCCTGCGTCGCGACGGCGATCGTGGCGATGAGGCCCGAGATGAGGATGCTCGATGCGACGATCGCGATCGTGTGCCGGATCGCCTCGCCGTGGAGCCTGCGTCGCACCCTGCTCATGGGGTCACGCTAGCCCCGCGGCCCGAGCATCCCTCGCTGCGGCGCGGTGGGCGGAGGCGAGCGGATGCATAGGGAACGCTGAGCCTCAGAACTTGACTGCACCTGACTCAAGTGCCAATGTTGAGTCTGCACGGCTCAAGTCGGGGTCGACGCCGTGCGATGGTTCCGGAGGACGAGCCTGCCGTCAGTCATGGGGGGTTGCCGGCAGGCTCCTCCGCCGGAATCAGGCAGACCCCACGGGCGCGAGCCCGCGTAGACACAGACCACGAACCAAGGAGCAGCCACCATGGCACGAGCAGTCGGCATCGACCTCGGCACCACCAACTCCGTCGTCGCATTCCTCGACGCCGGTCAGCCCACCGTCATCGCCAACGCGGAGGGCTTCCGCACGACCCCCTCGGTCGTCGCCTTCGCGAAGGACGGCGAGACCCTCGTCGGCGAGCCCGCCAAGCGCCAGGCCGTCACGAACGTCGACCGCACCATCGCCTCGGTCAAGCGCCACATCGGCACCGACTGGACGACGGCGATCGACGACAAGCGCTACACGCCGCAGGAGATCTCGGCGCGCATCCTCGGCAAGCTGAAGCGCGACGCCGAGACGTACCTCGGCGAGCCCGTCACCGACGCCGTCATCACGGTGCCGGCGTACTTCAACGACGCCGAGCGCCAGGCCACGAAGGAGGCCGGCGAGGTCGCGGGCCTCAAGGTGCTGCGCATCATCAACGAGCCCACCGCCGCGGCGCTCGCGTACGGCCTCGACAAGGGCAAGGAGGACGAGCTCATCCTCGTCTTCGACCTCGGTGGCGGCACGTTCGACGTCTCGCTGCTCGAGGTGGGCAAGGACGACGACTTCTCGACGATCCAGGTGCGCTCGACCGCAGGCGACAACCGCCTCGGCGGCGACGACTGGGACGAGCGCGTCGTCGAGTGGCTCACGAAGAAGTTCAAGGACTCGACCGGCGTCGACGTCTCGAAGGACAAGATCGCACGCCAGCGCCTCAAGGAGGCCGCGGAGCAGGCGAAGAAGGAGCTCTCGTCGTCGACGTCGACGAGCATCCAGCTGCCCTACCTCTCGCTCACCGAGAACGGCCCCGCCAACCTCGACGAGACCCTCACCCGCGCGCAGTTCGAGCAGCTCACCTCCGACCTGCTCGAGCGCACCCGCAAGCCCTTCGAGGACGTCATCCGCGAGGCCGGCGTCTCGGTCGACGAGATCGCGCACGTCGTGCTCGTCGGCGGCTCGACCCGCATGCCCGCCGTCTCGGAGCTCGTCAAGAAGCTCACGGGCGGCAAGGAGCCCAACAAGGGCGTGAACCCGGACGAGGTCGTCGCCGTGGGCGCCGCCCTGCAGGCCGGCGTGCTGCGCGGCGAGCGCAAGGACGTGCTGCTCATCGACGTCACGCCCCTGTCGCTCGGCATCGAGACCAAGGGCGGCATGATGACGAAGCTCATCGAGCGCAACACCGCCATCCCGACGAAGCGCTCGGAGACCTTCACGACGGCCGAGGACAACCAGCCGTCGGTCGCCATCCAGGTGTTCCAGGGCGAGCGCGACTTCACCCGCGACAACAAGGCGCTCGGCACGTTCGAGCTCACGGGCATCGCGCCCGCGCCCCGCGGCATCCCGCAGGTCGAGGTCACGTTCGACATCGACGCGAACGGCATCGTGCACGTGTCCGCCAAGGACAAGGGCACGGGCAAGGAGCAGTCGATGACGATCACGGGCGGCTCGAGCCTCTCGAAGGACGACATCGAGCGCATGGTCAAGGACGCCGAGGAGAACGCCGCGGCCGACAAGGCCCGCCGCGAGGCCGCCGAGACGCGCAACAACGCCGAGCAGCTCGTCTACTCGGTCGAGAAGCTGCTGGCCGACAACGCCGAGCAGCTGCCCGACGACGTGAAGACCTCGGTGCAGGCCGACGTCGACGCCCTCAAGACGGCGCTCGCGGGCGACGACGACGAGGCGCTGAAGACGGCGTTCGACACGCTGAACGCGTCGCAGCAGAAGCTCGGCGAGGCGCTCTACCAGCAGCAGTCGCAGGCTGCGCCCGAGGGCGAGCCCGGCGAGCAGCCGCAGGGCGAGCAGCCGTCGTCGAACGACGACGACGTGGTCGACGCCGAGATCGTCGACGACGAGGACGACAAGAACGACCGGAAGTGATCGCATGAGCGACGACATCCGACCCGAGGACGAGGGCCCCGTCTTCCGCGACAAGCGGAGGATCGACCCCGAGACCGGCGAGGCGCGGCAGAGCCCTGCGGATGCGCAGGCAGCCGCGGAGCAGGCGGCGGCCGAGACGACGGAGCAGGCGGCGGATGCGGGTGCCGAGGCACCCGCGCCCGCCCCCGCATCCGACGACCTGAGCGCCGAGGACCGTGCGCTGCTCGAGGGCGAGGCCGAGCGCCTCGCCGCCGAGCAGGCGAGCTTCGACGCCCAGATCGCCGTGGCGAAGGACGAGGTGCGCAGGCTGCAGGCCGAGTACGTCAACTACCGCAACCGCGTCGAGCGCGAGCGGGCCGCCGACAAGGTGGCGACGACGGCATCCGTGCTGTCGGCGCTGCTGCCGGCCCTCGACGACCTCGACCGGGCCGAGCAGCACGGCGACCTCGAGGGCTCGCCGCTCGCGATCGTCGCGCAGAAGCTGCGCGGCTCCATCGCGGGGCTCGGGCTCGAGGCCGTGGGCGTCGTGGGCGAGCCGTTCGACACGGCCGTGCACGAGGCGATCGCGCAGCTGCCGAACCCGGAGGTGACCGAGATGGTCGTCGCCGACGTCGTGCAGCGCGGCTACCGCATCGGCGAGCGCCTCGTGCGCCCCGCGAAGGTGGCCGTGTTCGTGCCCGCTGGCGAGTAGTCGCATGGCGAGCAACGACTGGTTCGACAAGGACTTCTACAAGGTCCTCGGCGTCGCGAAGGACGTCGAGGCCGCCGACCTGAAGAAGCAGTACCGCAAGCTCGCGCGGCAGTTCCACCCCGACTCGAACCCCGGCGACGCGAAGGCGGAGGCGCGGTTCAAGGAGATCTCCGAGGCGTTCACGGTGCTGTCTGATCCGAAGCAGCGCGAGGAGTACGACTCCGTGCGCGCCATGGCGGGTGGGCGTCCGCGCTTCGCTCCCGGTGCGCAAGGCGGCTTCGAGGACGTCTTCGGCGGCATGTTCAACCAGGGTGGCGGCCCGCGGGTGCAGTACTCGCAGGGCGACTTCGAGGACATCCTCGGCGGCATGTTCGGCGGCGGCGGTGGCGGCTTCGGCGGCCAGCGTGCACCGCAGCGGGGCCGCGACGTCACCGCGAACGCGCAGCTCGACTTCCTCTCGGCCGTGCAGGGCGACACGCTCAAGCTCACGGTCGGCGGTCGCTCCATGACCGTCAAGATCCCCGCGGGCGTGCACGACGGCCAGAAGATCCGCATCGGCGGCAAGGGCCAGGCATCCATCACGAACGGGGCGCCCGGCGACCTCATCGTCACGGTGCAGGTGCGGCCGCATCCGGTGTTCCGCATGGACGGGCGCGACATCCGCCTCGACGTGCCGGTGACGTTCACGGAGGCCGCGCTCGGCGCGACCATCGAGGTGCCGACCGTCGGCGGCGGCACCGTGCGCCTCAAGGTCGCGGCCGGCACCCCCTCGGGCCGCGTGCTGCGCGTCAAGGGCAAGGGCGTCGCGGCCAAGCAGGGCACCGGCGATCTGCTGGCGACCGTGCAGGTCGCGGTACCGTCGCACCTGAACGCCGCGCAGCGCGAGGCGCTGGAGGCGTTCGCGGCGGCCTCGGGCGACGAGTCGCCCAGGGACGACCTGCTGTCGAAGGCGAGGTGAGCGTGGGGCGCATGCCGGAGGAGCTCGACGAGACGAGCCCGATCTTCTCGATCGCGGCCGCGGCCGAGCTCGCGGGCATGCACCCCCAGACGCTGCGCCAGTACGACCGCATCGGGCTCGTGCAGCCGCAGCGCACCGCAGGCAACACGCGTCGATACTCGATGCGCGACATCGGGCAGCTGCGCCAGGTGCAGCTGCTGTCGCAGGAGGGCGTGTCGCTCGAGGGCATCCGCCGCATCCTCGACCTGTCGAACGAGGTGCGCGGTCTCAAGGAGCGTGTGCGCGAGCTCGAGGCGACGCTCGCCGACCAGGTGATCGACCGGCGGGGACGCGTGTTCGCGGCAGGGGTCGAGGGCGTCACCTCGATCCGCTCGGGCGCGCGGCCCGCGAAGCGCAACCAGGTCGTCGTGTGGCGGCCGCTGCATCGCGGCTGACGTCGTCGCTCGCTCCCTGAGCTGCGCCCTTCGAGGATCGCTGCGCTCGCACGTCAGGATCCGCGTTGCGAGCCTCGAAGGGTGCACGAGCTGCGCAGGCTGCACGCACCTCGTGGGCTCGCGTCGAGGCTCATTCCGTTCGCACCTCAACGCCCGGTCGTCGCCGGTGCATGATGGTGCCGTGATCGACCCCGCCGCGACCCCGCCGACCGAGCCGACCCGTCCGACGACGCCGCTGCCGGATGCGCCGACCGCGGTGACGCCGCCGGCGACGCCCGCGCCGGCGAAGGCCGAGCCCGCGAAGCCCCCGGCAGCCGCCGCTGCGACGCCCGCGAAGCCCCTCACCCCCGAGCGCAGGGCGCGCCGAGGCGCCATCGTGGCCGGCGCCATCGCCCTGCCGCTCGTCACGGCCGGGTTCGCGCTGCTCGCCGTGCCGCTCGCGATCTGGCAGCTCGCGACGATCGTGAAGACCGTCGTCGTCGTCATCGCGAACGCCGTGGCCGGCACGGGTGCCGCGGCCGACGCGAACGCGACGCTCGCATCCATCGATCCTGACGCGATGTCGGGCATCACCATCGCCTTCGCGATCGTCGGCGTCGTGCTGCTCGTGGGCGGCGCCGTCGTGAGCGTGCTCGTGCTGCGGGCCCACGGCGTGCCGCGCCCCGGCATGGTCACGACCGTGGCCGTGCCGATGGGCAGCCTCGTGGCGACGATCGTCACCGGCACGGTCGGCGCGCTCGGCGGCCTGCTGTTCGGCACGAGCGACACGCTGAGCCAGGTGCTCGGCAACGCCGCGGTCGCGATCGCCCTCACGGCCATCGGCTCGGGTGTCGCGACGATCGTCGCCGGTGCGCTCGTGTGGCTGTGGATGGCAGGCATCTTCCACGAGCGCGCGGAGCCCGCGAGGCGCTGAGCGCCGCGGGACGTGCGGGCCGCGCCGAGCCGCGGTGCACGATCGTCCCAGCGACGAGCGGTACCGTCGCGGACGTGAGCGAGCTCGAGGCCCCGCCGCCGCCAGGCAGCGACACCCCCGTGCCCTCCGACGTCGTCGCGAAGCCGAGACGCCGCCGCGCCGTCGAGTCCGCGCCCGACGGTCTCGTGCCCCAGACCGCGATGGCGCAGCGTGCCGAGCGTCGCGAGCGAGAGCGCCGTGCACGCGCCCTGCCCCCGCCGCTCGCGAACCCGATGGCGAACGCCGTGCCGCCCTCCGTCGCGGCGCGGATGGCGTGGGAGGCGCAGCAGCGCGACGTGCAGCGCATGCCTCCGGCGCCGCAGGCGGCCTGGCCGCAGACGCCTGCGCATCCCGCTCCGCAGCAGCAGCCCGCGCCGGCCCCGGTCGCCCTCGCGCACCCCGCACCCGTCGGCTGGTCGCCGTACGGCCAGCCGGGTCCGTACGGCCAGCCGGGTCCGTACGGCCAGCCTGGTCCGTACGGCCAGTCGGGTCCGTACGGGCAGCCTGGTCCGCACGGGCAGCCTGGTCCGTACGGCCAGCCGGGTCCGTACGCCGTCGCCTCGCCCTTCGGGGCGCCTGCTCCATACGGGCCGTCGCCCATGCCGTTCCCTCCCGTGCTGCAGGCGCCGCCGAAGCGGAGGCTCACGCGCAGGCAGACGCGTGCGGCGCTGCTCGGCTCGCTCGTGGGTCAGCTGCTGCTCGCGCTCGCGACGCACCTGCTCGTCACCGCCGCCATCGTGCTGCTGCTCTGGGGCACCTTCTCCGAGGGCGGCACGAGCGGCCTCGACGCGCTCGAGGCCGACAGCCTCACCGACCTCGTCGCGTTCTGGGCCGACCCGGCGCGCATCCCGATCACGATCGTCATCGTGCTGCTCGTCACGGGAGCGATCGGGGCGGCCGGATGCGTCGCCAGCTTCCTCTGGCAGCGTTCGGCCGGGCTCGTGGGCATCAAGCGATCGATCGCGCTCGCCTACGCGACGACGACCGCGATCGGCGGCTTCGTCGGCTCGGCCGGCTGGCCGACCGCGCTCGTCGGCGGACTCTTCTTCGCGCTCGCCTCGTCGTCGTCGACGTTCACGATCGGCTCGATGTGGGGCTACCTCTTCCTCTGCCTCGGGGTGGCGATCGTGCTCACGGGCGCCGTCGGCATGCTGTTCGGCTGGATCTACCTGCTCGCGTTCCGCCCGCGTCCGACGTGGGCGCAGGTCGAGGCGGAGGCGCGGCAGGCGGAGGTCGACGCCGAACGTCGCGCGGCCGAGGCCGACGCGGCCGAGCTCGCGCGGGTCGACTGACGTGGCGGGTCGCGCGCAGCGCATGCCGAGGCCAGCGCTGCCGCCGCACGTGCGTCGCGCGGCACGCGACGCGGGCGGCTGGGGGCTGTCGCTCGTGTCGGTGGGCGTCAACGTCGTCGTCCTGCTGTCGGCCGTCGCGACGGGCGTCGCGTTCGCCCGCTGGGCGCTCCGCTCGCTCGTCGCGGGCTCCGACGGGGTCGAGGAGGCCGTCGACGAGTGGCTGGCGAGCATCGACCCGACGCCGTGGATCGTGACGGTCGCCATCGCCCTGCTCCTCTCGGCGGGACTCGTGGCGCTCGGGGCGGCGACGAGCGTCCGCGTGCTGCGACGGGCCGGCGTGCCGCGCGCCCGCGAGATCACGTGGTGGTGCTGCGGCGTCGGCACGCTCGTGCAGGCGGCGATCACGATCGTCGGCAGCGGCGTGACGACGCTCGTCGGGCTGCTCACCGGTGGCCTCGGCCTCGGCATCGTCGTGGCGATCTCGCTCGTGCTGTCGACGGCGGTGTCGGCGATCGCCGGCTACGTCGCCGGCCCGAGGCTGTGGGCATGGCGCGTGCGGCGCGACGGCGAGCGCGCGATGATCGGGGCGCGTTCGCTGGCCGAGAGGGTCGACGTCGGCGGAGAGCGACCCTCGCCCGGTGCCGACGTCGGGGACGCCCGATGACGCAGCGCCGTGAGGACGGCCGCGTGCGCCGGATCCCGCCGTTCGCCCAGTAGGCGACGTCCGCAGGGCGTGGGCGTGACTGGCCCGACCCGAGCGCTGCCCGCGCCGCGTGCATCGCCCACCCCGGCGACGCCGAGCCGTGCCGCCCCTACCTGTTGACACGGCGACGTCGGTGTGCCAACCTGCAGTCCTGCGCAGGAATGCAAGCCTGCGCAGGACTGCAGGACTCACGACGATGTGGAGGCCCGACATGGGGATCGCCGACTCGGCCCGACGGATGAGCGGCAGCCTGTCCGAGACGGGCCGCCGCGCGCTCGACCATCTGCTCACCGACCCGCAGACCATGTCGCAGCTGTCCGCAGCGCAGGTCGCGGCGCAGCTCGGCGTGCACGAGACGACCCTCATCCGCCTCGCGACGCAGCTCGGGTTCCCCGGCTATCGCCAGTTCCGCGCGAGCCTCGCCGACGAGGGGCTCGAGCCCGTCACGAGCGCCGGACGCATGATGAGCCGCCCCGACGACGCCTACACGCTCGACGCCCTCGTCGACGACGAGGTCGCTGCGATGCAGCGGCTCGCTCGCTCGGTCGCGCAGCACGAGGTCGACGAGCTCGCGCAGCGCATCCTCGACGCACGCGCCGTCTACCTCTTCGGTCCGCCGTACGCCAGCAGCTCGATCGAGCTGCTCGCGCGTCGCGTGCGTCGCGTCGGCATCCTGCCGATCGTGCTCCCCACGAGCGGCAGGCTCATCGCCGAGCACCTCACCTCGCTCACCGAGGACGACCTGCTCCTGTCGTTCGTGTTCCGACGCCCCGATCCGCGGCTGTCGCGGATCGCCGCCTACGCCCAGAGCGTCGGCGCGGCGACGGCCGTCATCGCCGACGAGGAGGGGCTCGGGCTCGACCCTCGCCCCGACCAGCTGCTCGTGGCACCGCGCGGTCCGCGCTCCAACCAGCGCTCGCTCATCGTGCCCGCGGTGCTCATCTACGCACTGCAGTTCTCGCTCTTCCACCTGGCGCGCGAGCGCACGGGCGAGGCGCTCCTGCTGCTCGACGACCTCGCACGATCGGTGGGTGACGATGAGCCTTCGCACTGGGGCTGACGACGTCGTCGGCCAGCCTGGCGACGCGGCGCCCGATGGCGCCGCGACGTCGACGGAGTCGCTCGTCAGCTGGACGCCGCGGGCCTTCCGCATCGCGAACGTCTGCGGCGCCGCAGCCGCCGCCGCGCTCGCCGCTGCGATCCTCATCGCCTCGCAGGACTTCGCCTTCCGCGTCCGCGACCTCCCCGGTCCCGCGTTCTTCCCCGTCGTCATCGGCGTCGGGCTCCTCGGGCTCTCGCTCGCGTGGCTCGTGCTGTCGATCGCCGGTCGCATCCCGCTCGACGACGAGGTCGAGGCACCGCCGGACCGATCGGCGGCGATCCGGGCGATCGCATCGCTCGGCGTCGTGGCCGCGAGCGCATTCGCGCTGCAGCCCCTCGGCTACCCCCTCACGACCGCGATCGCCGTCACGGTGCTCGCGCTGCTCGCTCGCGCACGACTGCGAGCGGCGATCCCCGCCGGCGTCGGCTTCGCCGTGCTCAGCTTCCTGCTCGTCACCACCGCACTTGGCGTGCAGCTGCCCACCGGCGTGCTGCGTCCGCTCCTCGTCGGCCTGCTCTGACCAGGCCCGACCCAGACGAAAGGCGATGTCGACGTGGACATCTTCGCTCAGCTCCTGGCCGGCTTCCAGGAGGTGCTCTCACCCGTCAACCTGCTGTTCGCGCTCGCAGGATGCGTGCTCGGCATGGTCGTCGGCATCCTGCCGGGATTCGGCCCGCCCGCCGCGATGGCGCTGCTGCTGCCCGTGACGTACGTCGTCGGTCCCATCCCCGGCATCATCATGATCGCCGCGATCCTCTACGGCTCCATGTACGGCGGCACGATCACCGCCGTGCTCCTCAACGTCCCCGGCGAGCCGTCGTCCGTCGCCACGACGCTCGAGGGCTACACGCTCGCGAAGCAGGGGCGCGGCGGTCCTGCGCTCGTCATCGCCGCGGCCGGCTCGTTCGTCGGCGCGACCGTCGGCATCGTCGGCATGGTGCTCGCCGCGCCGCTCGCGATCGCCGTCGTCGGACTCGGCGCCCGCGACTACTTCGCCATCGGCGTCCTCGGGCTCTCGCTCGTCGTCGGCCTCTCGGGCCGCAACGTCGTGAAGGGGCTCGTCTGCGCGCTCATCGGCCTCGCCATCGGCCTCGTCGGACTCGATCCCGTGCTCGGCACGCCGCGCTTCACGGGCGGGATGCCCGAGCTGTTCGACGGCATCGACCTCGTCGCCGTCGTCATGGGGCTCTTCGGGCTCAGCGAGATGCTCATCGGGCTCGAGCACCGCGCGACGTCGGGCAGGCTCACGAAGCTCGGGCGCATCGCGCCGACGAAGGAGGACTGGAGGCGCTCCGTCGGTCCCATGGCGCGTGGCAGCGTCATCGGGTTCTTCACGGGCCTGCTTCCCGGCTCGCCCGGCACCGCCGCGACCTTCTTCTCCTACGCGCTCGAGCGCCGCGTCTCCAAGGGACGCGCGCAGTTCGGCCGCGGTGCCATCGAGGGCGTCGCAGGTCCCGAGACCGCGAACAACTCCCTCGGCATCGCGACCATGATCCCGATGTTCACCCTCGGCATCCCGTCGTCGGTGACGATGGCGATCATGATGGGCGCGTTCATCGTGCACGGGCTCACGCCGGGACCGCTCCTGTTCCGCGATCACCCCGACGTCGCGTGGGCGATCATCGCGAGCCTCTTCGTGGGCAACGTGATCCTGCTCGTGCTCAACGTGCCGCTCATCCGCGTCTGGCTCTACATCCTGAAGATCCCGTACTCGATCCTGTTCGCCCTCGTCGTCGGGCTCATGATCCTCGGCGCGTTCCTCGTCACGGGCGCGGCGTTCAACATCCTCGTGTTGCTCGTCTCGGGCATCTTCGGGTACGTGCTGCGCAAGCTCGACGTGCCGCTCGCCCCCATCGCGCTCACGATGGTGCTCGGCTCGATCCTCGAGGAGAACCTCGTGCGCGCGCTGCTCCTGTCCGACGGCGACGTCGGCACCCTCGTCGGCAGCCCGTTCTCGGCGACGCTGCTGACGGGCGCGGTGCTCGTGCTGTGCAGCGCGCCGTTGCTCGCGCTGCTGCGCACGCGTCTCGAGCGTCGACGAGCCCGTCTCATGGCAGCGCCGACGCGCGCCGGAGAGACGACCTCCCTGCCCACCACCAAGTCCTCGTAGCCACCACCCGTTCGGTCCCGAACGCATTCGAAGGAGAATGACATGCGCCGACGCATCGCAGCCGCAACCCTCGCGGCACTCGCCATCCCGCTCGCCCTCTCGGGCTGCTCATCCCTGTCCGCAGGCGGTGGCGACGCCGGAGCCACCGGGGACTTCCCCGGTGGCGAGCCCATCACGATCGTCATGCCGTTCAGCGCCGGCGGCTCGACCGACCTCATGATCCGCGCGCTCGTGCCGTTCCTCGAGGACGAGCTCGACACCTCGATCATCGTCGAGAACACCGTCGGCGCCGGCGGGCAGGTCGCGCTCACCGCGATCGCCGGGGCGCAGCCGGACGGCTTCACGATCGGCGTCACGAACCTGCCGTCGACGCTCGCATACGTCAACGAGGAGCGTCAGGCGACCTACGACCAGGACAGCTTCGAGCCGCTCGCGACGATCAACCGCTTCCGCGGCATCATCGCGACGTCGTCGACCGGCGAATGGGCGACGCTCGAGGAGATGGTCGCGTACGCGCAGGACAACCCCGGCGCGGTCACGGTCGGCGTCGACGGCCTCGGCGGCGACGATCACATCTTCGTGACGGCGTTCGAGCAGGCGGCCGACGTCGAGTTCACCGTCGTGCCGTTCGACGACGGGTCCGAGAAGATGACGGCCCTCATCGGCAACCAGATCGACCTCTCGTTCGGCTCGGTCCCGACCTTCCGGCCCCAGATCGACTCGGGCAACGTCGTGGCCCTCGCCGCGCTCGACGCGGAGACGGTCGCCGGGCTCGAGGACGTGCCCACGACGTCGAGCTTCGGCTACGACGTGCAATGGGAGTCGTACAACGTGCTCTCGGTGCCCGCGGGCACCGACGAGGCCGTGCGCAGCGAGCTCGAGGATGCCATCGGCGCGGCCGCCGCAGCAGCGGAGGCCGACTCGGCCTTCATGGAGCAGATGACCAACGGCGGCTACGAGTTCGGATTCCAGGACTCCGAGTGGACCAACGACCGCTGGACCGACCTCGACGCCCAGTGGCGCGAGCTCGTCCCCGTCGCCCTCCAGGGCGACTAGCCCACCGATCCGAACAGGAGCGCGCATGACCACCACCGCACCCTCATCCACCGACCCCCGACTCGGACGGCTGCTCGAGCTCGGCACGAGCACCGTGTACGAAGGCACGGGCGAGGACTGGTGGGTCGATCCCGCCATCCGGCCGGCCTGGCGCGGAGCACGACTCGTGGGCTCGGCGTTCCCCGTGCTCGCGAGCGTCGGCGACAACCTCGCGCTGCAACGAGCAGTCCGCGAGGCTCCCGCGGGATCCGTGCTCGTCGTCGAGGCCGCAGGCGGTGCCTTCGGCTACTGGGGCGGCATCCTCACCGAGATCGCGCTGCTGCGCGGCATCGCGGGGCTCGTGATCCACGGCACCGTGCGCGACATCGACGAGATCGAGGAGCTCGGGTTCCCGATCTTCTCGAGCGGCATCGCGATGCGCCATGCGCAGAAGCTCGACGGGGGCACGATCGGCGAGCCCATCGAGCTCGCCGGTCGGGCGGTCGAGGTCGGCGACGTCGTCGTCGCCGACGCCGACGGCGTCGTCATCGTGCCCGGCGCGCGCCTCGACGAGGCGCTCGACAACGCGCAGACGCGCTTCGACGGCGAGCGGGAGCGCATCGCGGGGATCCGAGCGGGCACCGTGCCCGCGATGAAGATCGAGACGCCCGCGCATGGCTGACGGGGCGCACGCGTCGACGGGATGGCTCGTCGGCGCGTACGCCGCCGCCCCCAGTCGCATCGGTTGGGACCCGGATGCGGAGCGTCGATTCCTCGATGCGCTCGGAGCGCTGCCGGGCGTCGTGGGGCTCGAGCTGCCCTGGGCGCACGGTGCGTTCCACCTGCGCGACGAAGGCTGGATGCTGGAGCGCATCCCATCGGACGCGCAGATCGTCGTGACGACCGCGCCCGACACCTCGAACCGGCACCGGGCCTCCTCGACGTTCGGACTCGCATCGACCGACGAGGACGGCAGGCGCGACGCGATCGAGGCGACGCGTGCGCTGCACGCTGCGCTGCCGCGACTGCGCGCCTCGGTACCCGTCGTCTCGGCCGTGGAGCTGCACGGTGCACCCCGGGCGACACCCGGCGCGTCGTCGGCGAGCGCGCTGCGCGAGAGCCTCGCGGAGATCGCCGGCTGGGACTGGGGCGGAGCGCGGCTCGTCGTCGAGCACTGCGACGCCTGGGTGCCGACGCACGCTCCGGCGAAGGGCTACCTCGCGCTCGACGACGAGCTCGCCGTCGTGCACGCCCTGCGCGACGAGGGCGTGCTCGTCGGCATCAGCGTCAACTGGGGCCGGTCGGTGATCGAGCAGCGCGATCCCGACGCTGGGCGCGCGCATGCTGCCCTTGCAGCGGCACGGGGCGTGCTCGACGGGATCGTGCTCTCCGGCGCGGCGCCCGTGGCGACGCCCGTCGGCGGGGCCTGGGCCGACGTGCATGCGCCCTTCGCAGACGACGGCGCCTATGCGGGCTCGCTCCTCACGGTCGAGCGCGCCGCGGCGACGATCGAGGCGGCGGGTCACGTGGCGTTCCGGGCTGTGAAGGTCGGTGCGCCGTCGAGCGCGAGCGTCGACGAGCGGATCGCCGTCGTGGCGCGTGCGATCGCAGCCGCGCAGGGCGTCGACGCGCTCGTGCGGTGACCGGCCGGTGAGACCGCCGGGCGACGAGCCGAGGTGGCGCGTCGCCCTGGCGGCGCACATGCTGCTGCTGCAGGTGGCGTGGGTGGGGGCGCGACTCATGCTCGGCTACCGCGCCCTCGAGCTCGGCGCCGACGCGGCGTTCATCGCGGTGCTCGCGAGCGCGTTCGCCGCCCCCGCGCTCGCCGGCTCGGTCGTCGTCGGTCGGCTGGCTGGCCGACACGGCGGCGGGCTCGTCACGCTGCTCGGGTCGTCGCTCGTCGTGGTCGGCTGCGTCGTGCCGCTGGTCGCTCGCGCGCCATGGCTGCTGCTCGCCGCCGCGGCCATCGTCGGTCTCGGCAGCGTCGGCGTCTTCGTCGGTCAGCAGGCGTTCGTCGCGCATCGCACGCGCGGCCGATCGAGCGATGGCGAGTTCGGCACCCTTGCGACGGCCGGCTCGCTCGGACAGCTCGTCGCGCCACCGCTCGTCACGGGCGTCGCGGCGCTCGCCGCGTCGCCGGCGAGGCCGGACACCACGGCAGGGCTCGTCGTGTGCGCCGTCGCCGCCGCGGCAGCCGTCGTCGTCGCGGTCGCGCTGCGCATCGTCGACCGCGCTGCGCCCTCGCCGTCGGATGCGGGAGAGCCGGCGCAGCGGTCGATCGGCGTGCTGCGCACCCCGGGGCTCTGGCGGGCGCTCGTGGTGAGCGGCGCGATGCTCGTGACGATGGACCTGCTCTACACGTTCGTGCCCGTGTGGGCTGCCGAGCGCGGCATCGACGCGACGACCGTGGGTTGGCTGCTCGCGGTTCGCGCGCTCGTCTCGGTCGCGAGTCGGCTCGGATTGGGTCGGCTCGTGGCGCGCTGGGGCCGCAAGGCTCCGCTCGTCGCGTCGATGGCGCTCGGCGTCGCGGCGCTCGCTGCGCTGCCCGCCTCCGACGTGCTCGCTGCCGTCGCCGTGATGATCGCGCTCGGCGTCTGCCTCGGCGTGCCCCAGCCGCTCACGCTCGCGTGGGTCGTCGAGATCACGGCGCCACGCGACCACGGGGCCGCGCTCGGGCTGCGGATGGCGGGCAACCGTCTCGCGCAGACCGCGATCCCACTCGCGATGGCGGGCATCGCGGCGCCGCTCGGCAGCAGCGGCATCATCTGGACGAACGCCGCCGTGCTCGCCGTCGCGACGGCGCTCGCCGCCGCATCGAGGCCCGGTGGTGCGGATCGCGCACGCGTCGAGCGCCGCTGACGCCGCTCGCGCCACGACGCCACTTCCGCGCATCGCCGCGAGCCGCTACTATCTGAGACTGCAGTCGCATTTAAACCCGATCCGTCGTCACGCTCCGCATCGCGGGCAGCGGGCGGCGGGTCCCAGCAGGAGGAACCAGGACATGGGCACTCGAACCTATGCGCAGGCCGCAGCGGCCGGCATCTGGGCGAGCGGCGCGAAGCACGTCGGGTACATCCCGTCGGTGACCGTCGCCCCCGTCATCCAGGCGCTCGTCGAGACCGATGGTGGTCGCGACGGCGTCTCGGAGCACGTCACGCCGCTGTCGCGCGAGGAGGAGGCGGTCGGCGTGCTCGGCGCGCTGCCGCTCGCGGGCAGCTTCGGTGCCGTCGTCATGCAGGACAACGGCTTCGGCAACAACCTGACGGCGCTCACCACGTTCTCGGTCTCGTACCACCTGCCGTTGCTCATCGTCGCGAACACGCGTGGCAGCCTCGGCGAGTACAACTCCATGATCCACTCGATCAGCCAGCACGTGCCACCGATCCTGCGCACGCTCGGCATCCCCGTCGTCGAGCTCGACCGCCGCTCGTCCGTCGACGACTGGCACGACGTGATCGCCGAGGCCGGCACGCACGCGGTCATGACCTACCGCCCGGTGGTCGTGCTCGCATCCTTCTGGAACACCGACGGAAAGGTCGCCTGACATGCGCCGCATCGAAGCACTCGCGCACCTCGTCGAGCTCACCGAGCACGACCCGCTCGTGGTGACGTGCGCCGCGACGAGTCGCGAGCTCGCGTCGCTGGCGGATCGCGACAACCACCTCTACCTGCTCGACTCGATGGGGCTCGTCGGGTCCGTCGCCACGGGCCTCGCGATCGCCGTCGATGGCAGCGACGTGCGCAAGGTCATCGGCATCGAGGGCGATGGCTCGCTGCTCATGAACCCGAACGTGCTGCCGACGGGCGGCTACCTGGCGCCCGATCGACTGCTCATGGTGCTGCTCGACAACCGCGTCTACGGGTCGACGGCCGGCCTGCCGACCTACGCCGACCGCGTCGACCTCGGTGCGCTCGCGGCGGCGTCCGGTTGGACCGTCGGCACGGCCGACGACGAGGCGAGCCTCCGTGCCGAGTTCGCACGGCTCGCCGAGACGCCGGGGCCCGCCCTGCTGCACGTGCGGATCGAGGCGGGCAACGCCGCCGACATCGCGAAGCTGCTCGTCGATCCGGTGTCCATCACGCTGCGCTTCACGGCCTGGCTGACGGCACGACTGCCGCGACCGGCTGCGTGACCCACGGTGCCGCGACCGGTCGCGTGACCGGTCGCGGCGCATCGTCCGTCGATCTGGCCCCCGCGCGCTGACCTGCGAGGATGGCGGCATGAGCACGGCGGAGGGTGGCGAGGCGCAGGTCGCGACCACGCGCGATGGCCGTCCCCGTCGTCGGGCACCGCGACAGGACGCCATCCGCAACGAGCAGGCGCTCGTCGACGCCGTCGGCGCCCTGCTGCGCGAGGCACCCGACGAGGCGACGATGCCGGCGGTCGCGGCGCGCGCAGGGCTCTCGCTCGCGACCGCCTACCGGTACTTTCCGACGCTTGACCAGCTGCACCGGCGCTTCATGCTCAGCGTCGTCGAGCGGGCCGACGCGACGACCAGCGCGTACCCGGAACGCGGGCAGGCGCTCTTCGAGCGCATCCTCGCGCACTGGATCGACGTCGTCGAGGTCTACGGCCCCGCGATGGTGCTCGTGCGATCGCGAGAGGGCTTCCTCACGAGGTTCGGGCACGGCGAGGGCCAGGCGGTCGCGCTCGACCGCATGTGGGGCAGGGCGATCCGCGACCTGATGGTCGACTCGGGCGTGCCCGAGTCCCGCTACCCGCTCGCGCTGACCCTCTACAACGCGCTGCTGAACTCACGCGAGATCCTCGACGTCCGCGCTGCGACGGGCATGGCGGGCGACGAGCTCGTCTCCCATCTGTCCCGCGTCTATCGCGCCGCGCTCCAGGGCCTCGCGGCATAGGCGGATGCGACGAGCGCGCGCTCGTCAGCGCCGCGCGCCGTCGACGAGCCCTGCCCTGAGCGTGACCTCGTAGTCGGCCTGCGCCTCGACGCGCGGCAGCAGCTCGGGGAGGGCGGCGGCAGCGAGCACGATGAGTCCATCGGCGTCACCCACGATCACGTCGCCCGGGTTGCAGACGACGTTGCCGCACGCCACGGGCATGCCCACCGATCCCGGCCCGTGCTTGTAGGGACCGGCGGGACTCACGCCGCGCGAGTAGACGGGCAGCCCGAGCTCCTCGAACTCCGCGACGTCGCGCAGCGAGCCGTCGATGACGACGCCCGCGATGCCGCGCGCCAGGCAACCGGCGGCGAGGAGCCCCCCGAACACGGCGCGGTTGACGTCGCCTTGGCCGTTGACGACGAGCACGTCGCCCGGCTGCGCCTCGTCGAGGGATCGGTGGATGGCGAGGTTGTCGCCCTCGCGCACGAGCACGGGCAGGATCGAGCCGGCGAGCGGCAGCGACGTGCGTGGGCGGATGCCTGCGCTCAGCATGCCCATGCGCTGCTGCACGTCGCCGATGAGGGCGACGGGGTGCTGCGCGATGGCGCGGATGAGCGCGGCGTCGGCACGCCGCTCGAAGGGGGCGACGGTGATCGAGCTCGCATCGACCGTGAGGAACATGGCAGGCCTCCAGGGGTATCGCCGGGGTGACGGTTAAATGATAGTGTTGTCGCACTTACGGTCGAAGCGCAAGCCTCGACCGCGCTCCCACCACGCGTCGAAGCCGACGAGTCCAGAGGAAGGTGAACGATGACCATCGCCGACACCACGCGCAGCGGCCCGCTCGCGGGCGACGCCCATCGCATCGCGCACGCCGATCGCGTCATCGCATCCCTCGGGCTGCCCTCCTCGGGCGTCGCGGTCGCCGACCCTGCGACGGGAGAGCGCATCGCAGCCGTCCCCGATCTCGACGCCGGCGATGCGCTCGAGGCCGTCGCGACCGCGCACGCCGCCGGACGCTCCTGGGCGCGCACGACGCCCAGGCAGCGTGCCGACGTGCTGCACGCCTGGTACGACCTGCTGATCGACCATCGCGACGACCTCGCCCACCTCATCGTGCGCGAGATGGGCAAGCCGCTCGCCGAGGCGTACGCGGAGGTGCAGTACGGCACGGACTTCGTGCGCTGGTACGCCGAGGAGGCGGTGCGCCCTCGCGGCGACTACCGCGAGGCGCCCAACGGTGGCGCGCAGATCATCACGCGGCGCAGCCCCGTCGGACTCTCGGTGCTCATCACGCCTTGGAACTTCCCGCTCGCGATGGCGACGCGCAAGATCGCGCCGGCGCTCGCCGCCGGCTGCGCGGCCGTCGTGAAGCCCGCTGCGCTGACGCCGCTCACGACCATCCTCGCCGTGCGCCTCGCGATCGAGGCAGGCATGCCGGATGATCTCGTGCAGGTCGTGACGACGTCGGGCGCGTCGGCCTTCAGCGAGGCGGTGCTGCGCGACCCGAGGGTGCGCAAGGTGTCGTTCACGGGCTCGACGCCCGTCGGGCGGACCCTGCTCGAGCTCGCCTCCGCCACGGTGCTGCGCACGTCCATGGAGCTCGGGGGCAACGCCCCGCTCATCGTGTTCGACGACGCCGACCTCGGCCGTGCCGTCGAGGGCGCCTACGCCGCGAAGATGCGCAACGTCGGGCAGTCGTGCATCGGTGCCAACCGCATCTACGTGCAGGATGGCATCGCCGCGGACTTCGTGGATGCGCTCACCGAGCGCCTCGCATCGGCACCCGTCGGCAGCGGGTTCGCCGACGATGCGCTCGTCGGTCCTGTGATCGACGACCGTGCTGCGCAGCAGATGCAGCGCTACGTCGACGACGCCGTCACGCGCGGTGCGACGCTGCGCACGGGAGGGCACGGCTTCGACGGCGCCGGGCACTTCTACGCACCCACGCTGCTCGACCACGTGCCCGTCGACTGCCTCGCGGCGACGAGCGAGATCTTCGGCCCCATCGCGGCGATCCAGCGCTTCTCGACGCAGGCGGAGGTGCTCGAGCGGGCGAACGATACCGACCTCGGCCTCGCCGGCTACGTCTTCACCGAGAGCCTCGATCGTGCGTTCGACGTCGCCGACCTGCTCGAGACCGGCATCGTCGGCATCAACCAGGGCGTGCCCTCGAACGCCGCGGCACCCTTCGGTGGCGTCAAGCAGTCGGGGCTCGGTCGTGAGGGCAGCGCCGAGGGGCTCGAGGAGTACGAGACCATCCGCTTCTACAACCTCGCACGGCGCTCGACGACCTGACGTCGTCGCCGCGCCGCACGCGGACCCGGGTCAGGCGGCGTGGCGCGCGAGCTCGCGGCGGATGGCGCGCGGACGCAGCGGGCGGCATCCCGCGTCGGTCAGCGCACGCAGGATCGTCGGCTCGCGGCGGGCCAGCAGCAGCCCGCGACGCACGAGGAACGCTGGGCTCTTGCGTCGCTCTCGCAGGTCGCGCAGGAAGCGGAACGCCATCGTGGCGCCGCGCGGACGCCGCACGGCGATCGCATCGAGCAGCAGGCCGCGCTCGAGCGCGGGCGCGACGACCTCGCTCGCGAAGATGCCCTCGGCGACGAAGGCGTGCGCGTCGCCGAGGTCGAGCGTGCGCCAGCCGACGCGGTCGCTGCGCGAGATGTCGTAGTCGGGCACCTTCGTGGTGCCCGTCGTCGCGAGCTGCTCGATCGCCGCGATGGCGTCGGGCAGATGCCACGAGCCGGGATGGTCCCAGTCGACCTCGCCCGTCTCGAGCAGCGGCAGCGCGGGGTCGCCCGCGACGCGGTAGAAGTCGTCGAGCCGCAGCACGGGCAGGCCCGAGGCGTCCGCGAGGCGGGACTTGCCCGATCCCGACGCCCCGCCGACGAGCAGCATGCGTGCGCGGATGCCGTCGCCGACGCCCGCGGCGGGCTCGGTCGCATCGGGCATGGACTCCATGATCCCACGCGCGGCGCCCGAGCAGCGCGCACGAGGCGGCGCCCCGCTAGGGCACGTCGAAGCGGCCGACGAGGATGCCGGCGTCCTCGCCGCCGCCCAGGCCCGGAGCGTCGAGCACGCCCTCCCAGCGGTAGGTGCGGCCAATGGCCTGCACCGTCACGACCCAGCTCGTCTGGTCGATGTCGCAGTCGGCGTAGAGGTTGAGGCGCACCTCGTAGGTGCCCGATGGCGACTCGCCCGTCGGCCACGTGACGTTCTCGTTGCGGATGCCGTCGATGCTGCACGCGGGGTTCGAGTCGAGGTCGAGCTCGCCGCCCGACGACGACGCCGTCGAGCCGTAGTAGATCGTCTCGCCGTTCGGGTCGACGACGTAGAGGTCGACGTCGACGTCCTGGTTCCACGACACGCTCACCTGCACGTCGCCCGTGCCCACCTCGACGATCGACACGTTGGTCGCATCCACGGCGCTCGCGGTGCCGTCCGTGCCGACGACCGCGATCACGACGGAGAACTCCGTCGACGGCGGCGCCTGCGACACCGTCACGACGACCGACGTCGAGCTCGTCGCGCTGCCGAGGTCGATCTCGTACGAGCCCGGCCACGCCGTCGGCGTCGCCGAGCCGACCGTCGTCGAGCCCACGCCGACGAGGATCGCGTCGAACGGCTCGTCGGACTCGACGACGATCTCGATCGAGCCGCCGTTCACGGCGATCGCCGAGTCGGTCGTGCGCACCGCAGCGCCCGGCCCGCCCGCCACGGCGTCGCCCGACGCCGATCCGACGGCGGAGCCGCCCTCGGCCGTCGCGGCCGTGAGGTACTGGTCGAGGCTCGCGTCGGTCGGTGCCTGCGTCGTCGCGGGGTCGCTCGACGTCGTCGGGCTCGGCGGCTGCGGGATGACGTTCGGGATGCAGCCCGTGAGCGCGACGGCCGCAGCGAGGACGGCGGCGGCTGCGACGAGCGGGCGACGGCGGGAGGCGTGCATGACGCGAGGCTAGGCCTCGCGGCTGGATGCGCGCCGCCACGGGCGGCACGCCTCCGCGTGCGATCCGCACCGCTCAGGGGTCTGAGGCGTCCATCGCAACCGAGACCCCGCTCACGTGCGGGTTCGGCGCGGGATCCGCTCAGTGCGCGGCCGCGGGTGCCCCGACGCCCGCCGGGCGACGTGCGAGGCGTGCGGCGAGCACGGCGTCGAGACCGAAGCGCCCGCTGCCCGCGACGCCGATCGCGGCGGAGGCGACCGCGAGGACCGCCGGGTACTCGAAGCCGCCCGCCTGCGCGAAGAATCCGGCGGGCCCGTGCACGAGCACCGCCGCGACGCCCAGCACCGCGACGAACGCGATCGCGACGAGCGGCACGAGCAGCCCCGCGATCATCGCCGCACCGCCGAGCACCTCGACCGCGATGACCGCCGGCGCGGCCAGGTCGGCGAGCGGGATGCCCATGTCGCGGAATCCGGAGGCGGTGCCGCGGATGCCGCCGCCGAGCAGCTTCTGGAGGCCGTGGGCCATCATGACGCCGCCGAGCACGACGCGCAGCACCGTGAGGGCGGCGTCGGTGGCCAGGGGCGAGCGGTGGTCGGTGGATCGCATGGTGTGCTCCGTCCGTCGGGATGCCCAGGCTGGCACGTACCCCGAACCGCGGCGTTACGGCGACGTGAACGTTCGCGCGGGCTCGACGTTGCAGGCGTGTGACGAGCGCGGCGTCAGCGCGCGCGACGCCGCAGCACGACGCCCAGCCCGACGAGCAGCGTCGCCATCGCCAGCATCCAGGCGACGGGCGCGAGGTCGGATCCGGTGGCGGGCAGCGCGCCGCTCGCGCCGGGGCCGACGCTCGGCGGCGCCGTCGACGGCGGCGCGCTCGTGGTGGGCGGCGGCGACGTGACCGCCGCCACCGTCACGACCGCGCACGACGCCGCCTCGTCGTCGACGCACGCCTCGACGGGCAGCAGCGGCACCGTCGTCTCGCCGACCGACGCCGAGCCGGTGGCGCGCAGCTCGAGCACGGCACCCGGCTGCGTCTCGCGCACGATGCCCGTGAGCGTCACGGTCGCCGTCTCGCCGGACGCGAGCTCGCCGATCTCCCAGCGCACCACGTCGTCCGTGATCACGCCGCCGCCCGCATCCGTCACCTCGAGCCCCTCGGGCACCGCGGCCTCGACGACCGCGCCGTCGAGCGTCGTGACGCCCGTGTCCTCGACGGTCGTCGTGTAGGTCACCGATGCGCCCGGCTGCGCCTCGCTCGCCGAGGCGCTCGTGGCGATCGATGCCGAGGGGTCGACGACGCCGACGTGCCACGACGAGTCCTGCGCGGTCGGCGCGACCGCGCCGACGATCGCCGCGCCGCGCGAGTCGACGGGCGTGCCCGTGACCGACGCGGTGTTCTGATGCTGGCCCTCGACGACGATGCCGGTCGCCGCGCACGTCGTCGTCTCGCCGGCAGCGAGGGACGGGATGACGTTCGTGCCGTCGCCGCAGTCGATCGCGGTCGCGTCGAGCCGGTCGTCGGTGACGGTGACGGCCGCGAGGTCGGTGGCGCCCGGGTTCGTGACCGCGAAGCCGTAGTCGACGTCGTCGCCGATCGCGAGGCTCGGCCCGGGTGCTGCCGCGACGTCCTCGCCGTTCGTGGTCTTCACGATCGCGATGGCGGCAGCGGGCGCCGCGGTCGGCAGCAGCAGCCCGAAGCGCGTGATGCCGGCGCCCTGGCGATTCGCGAGCTCGATGGTCAGGGTCGACACGGGTTGCGTCGTGACGAAGGTCTCGATCATCTCCCGGTCGCTGCACGACGGAGCGACGCCGTACGCGCCGGTCTCGGCGTCGAACGTCACGGTCGGCGGCGAGCTGGCATCCGAGCCGCGCAGGACCCGGTACTGGTAGTCGAGCCAGGGCCGGCTCGCGTCCGACGTCGCCGCGAAGCGCTCGTCGATGCCGGCGCCGGCGCCCGTGCCGCACACGTCGATGTCGGCGGCGGCGATCCGGGAACCCGCCGGCAGGACGCCACCGGCGAGGCCCGAGAAGTCGAACGTGTAGGCGAACGCCCACAGCTGCGTGCGCTGGTCGATCGAGAACGCGCTGGTGAGGACGTCGTTCGCGCCCGGCCACCCCGTGGGCTCCACCGTGCCCGGCGCGCTCGGCCACGCCGTGAGCACCGCGCCCGTCGTGCCCGGGCCCCCGGGAGCCAGCTGCGCCACGTCGAGCGAGACCGTGCCCTCGAGGCCGGGGTCGAGCACTCGTCCGGTCGAGCCCGCGGGCTCGTGCACGCGCAGCTCGAGGCTCGTGGAGCCGGTGATCGGCCGATCGACGCGCGCCGTGCCATCGCTCGTGACGGGCTCGAGCCCCGCCCAGGACCCGGCTGGCGCGGCAGCGCTCGACGCGAACCGCGGGGCGATCGCCTCGGGCGCGGCCTGCGCGGCGGCGGGCGCCACGAGCGCGAGCCCGAGGGCGGCGACGATCGCGGTGGCGGATGCGGTGCGGATGCGCATGCCTGCTCCTCATGCCGAGCGGATGCCGCGCGTCTCGTGATGACCGAGCGACGCGGTTGCCCGACTGTACCCCGGGAACGCGCTGCTGACGAGGGGCCTGCGTCGACGAGACGGGGCCCCGGCGTCGCGCCGACGCGCGGGGTCGAGCATCCGGATGCTTGACGTGCGCCGCGCGATCCGCATAGCCTTCCCACGATTGACAACGATGTCAGTCACGGCACCAGGAGTTCGCATGCTGCACCGTCGCACGCCGCTGTCCACCCGATCCCGTCGGATCCTCGCCCCCGTGGCAGCCGCGCTCGCAGCCCTGATCGCCGTGCCGCTCGTCGGCCTCGACGCCGCCCCCGCCCTTGCCGCGGACCCGCCCTTCGCGACCTCGTTCGAGACCGCCGACGTCGCCGCGCACCCCGTGCCGCCCGCAGCCGCGTACGAGCCGCCGGTCAACGTGCAGGGCGGCACGCTGCCCTCGTCGAGCCTGACGGCGCAGATCTCCGCCGTCACCGCATCGGGCGAGAACCCCCCTGGCGAGACCGCCGCGCGCCTCTTCGACGGCGATGCCGGCACGAAGTGGCTCACCCGCACCCGCACGGGCTGGGTGCAGATGGACTTCGCCGCCCCCGTGACGGTCGCGACGTACGCGCTCACGACCGCCAACGACGCCGCCGACCGCAACCCGCGCGACTGGACCCTGCAAGGCTCCGACGACGGCACGACCTGGGTCGACGTCGACGCGCAGGTGCAGCAGCTGCGTGGCGCCGCACCCTTCACGCAGGTCGAGTATGCGCTCGCTGCCCCCGCGACCTACCCGCACTTCCGCCTGCAGATCAGCGCCAACGACGGTGCGTCGCTCCTGCAGCTCGCCGACCTCGACCTGCGCGGCGAGGACACCGGCGCGGTCGCGTCGCCCATGCGCACCACGGTCGGCAGCGGCCCCACCACGGGCTACAACATCGCCTCCGGTCGCGGCTTCGACGGCCTCGCCGCCGTGCAGTACCGCGGCCAGCATCTCGCCGACGGCCCCGCGTCGTCGACGAACGTGCTCGTCGACGACCTCGACGTGACGATCGCCGCCGACACCGAGCTGTCGTACGCCGTGCTGCCCACGCTCTACGCCCTCGACCTGCAGTACCCGTCGACGTACGTCGCGCTCGACCTCGTCATCGAGACCGCGGCGGGCGAGACGGTGCGGATGTCGGATGCGCAGCTCGTCGACCAGTACGGGTTCCCCGCATCCGCCATCGGCCAGGGTGAGGCGCACTCGCTGTACGCCGATCAGTGGAACCAGATCCGCGTGCCGCTCGGCAGCCTCGCCGGCGGCACCATCACGCAGGTGCTGCTCGAGTACGACAACCCCGGCGGCTCGGCCGCCACGCGCTTCTCGGGCTGGGTCGACGACCTGTCGATCGCGCCTGCGGCGCCCATCGAGGCCGAGACGGTGCTCGACCACGTCGACACTCGCCGTGGCACGAACTCGTCCGGCGGCTTCTCGCGCGGCAACAACATCCCGGCCACCGCGGTGCCCAACGGCTTCAACTTCCTCGTGCCGATGACGAACGCGACGTCGCAGACGTGGCTGTACGACTGGCAGTCGCGGAACACGGCCAACAACCTGCCCGCGCTCGAGGCCCTCGGCATCAGCCACGAGCCGAGCCCGTGGATGGGCGACCGCGCGCAGCTCGCCATCATGCCGAGCCTCGACACGGGCCAGCCCTCGGGCACGCCCGCGTCTCGCAGGCTCGAGTTCAGCCACGACGACGAGGTCGCGACGCCCGAGGAGTACGCCGTCGACTTCGCGAACGGCCTCTCGGCGTCGATGAGCCCGACCGACCACGGCGGCATCATGCGCTTCGACTTCCCCGACGGAGCCGACGTCGGCACCGTCATGGTCGACCAGGTGCAGGGCCAGTCGGGCCTGCAGATCTCGTCCGGCGGCGTCGTGAGCGGCTGGGTCGAGGGCGGCAGCGGCCTCTCGGCGGGCTCGTCGCGCATGTTCGTGTACGGCGTCTTCACCGACTCGCCCGTCGCAACCGGCATGGGCGCGCAGCGCACCACGGCGGCCTGGGCCCGCTTCGAGACCGGCGAGGAGCCGCTCGAGCTGCGCTTCGCGACGTCGTTCATCTCGCTCGACCAGGCGCAGCACAACCACGACCTCGAGGTCGCCGGGGCCTCCTACGGCGACGTGCGCGACGCCGCCCGTGCCCTGTGGCTCGAGCGGCTCGAGGTCGTCGACCTGTCGGCGTCGAACGCGACCGAGGCCGAGCTCGTCTCGTTCTACTCGGGCCTCTACCGCCTGAACCTCTACCCGAACTCGCAGTCCGAGAACACCGGCACCGCCGACGCCCCCGTGTGGCAGTACGCCTCGCCCGTGCGCGCGACGGAGGGCGCCGCGACGGCGACCGAGACGAACGCCGTCATCATGGACGGCCAGATCTACGTCAACAACGGCTTCTGGGACACGTATCGCACCGTCTGGCCGCTCTACTCGTTCCTCTACCCCGAGGTGACCGAGCGACTCGTCGACGGCTTCGTGCAGCAGTCGCGCGACGGCGGATGGATCGCCCGCTGGTCGTCGCCCGGCTACGCCGACCTCATGACCGGCACGTCGTCGGATGCGTCGTTCGCCGAGGCCTACACGTCGGGCGCGATCTCGACGAGCCTCGCCGAGCAGGCGTACGAGGCGGCGCTGCGCAACGCGACGGTGTCGTCGGCGAGCGACACGACGCTCGTGAACCCCAACGCCGTGGGCCGCAAGGGCATCACGACGTCGCAGTTCCTCGGCTACACGGCATCCACGACGGGCCAGAGCGTGTCGTGGGGGCTCGAGGGCAACATCAACGACGCCGCGATGGCCGACATGGCCGCGATGCTCGCCGTCGACCCCGACGTCGACCCCGCACGCCAGGCCGTCTACGCCGAGCACGCCGTCTACTTCGACTCCCGTGCGAGCGACTTCGTGAACATGTTCGACCCGAACGTCGGCTTCTTCCAGGCGCGCGAGCCCGACGGCACGTGGCAGCTGTCGCCCGAGGAGTACGACCCGACCGACTGGCAGAACCACTCGTACACCGAGGCTCCGGGGTGGACGTTCGCCTTCCACGCGCCGTTCGACGTGCCGGCGCTCGCGGCGCTCTACGGCGGCAGCGACGGCCTCGACGCCAAGCTCGAGGAGTTCTACTCGACGCCCGAGACCGCCCTGTCGAGCGGCATCCACGAGGCTTTCGAGGCTCGTGACGTGCGGATGGGGCAGTTCGGCTTCTCGAACCAGGTCTCGCACCACACCCCGTACATCTCGGCAGCGAACGGCGACCCGACGACGACGCAGGAGGTCGTGCGCGAGGTGCTGTCGCGTCTCTACGTCGGCAGCGAGATCGGCCAGGGCTACGCGGGCGACGAGGACAACGGCGAGACGTCGTCGTGGTACGTCTTCTCGGCGCTCGGCTTCTACCCGCTCGCGCTCGGCTCGGGCGAGTACGTCATCGGCTCGCCGCTGTTCGACCACGCCGTCGTGCACCGCGACGACGCGTTCGGCGGCGATCTCACGATCACGGCGCCCGGCAACGACGACGCGACGATCTACGTCGGTGGCGTGAGCCTCGACGGCGAGGCGCTCGACGCGCCCATCCTCGACCAGGCGGCGCTGCAGGAGTCGAGCGAGCTCGCGTTCCAGATGCAGTCGGAGCCGTCGGCATGGGGCTCGTCGAGCACCGACGAGGAGGTCTACGAGCCGCTCGTCGACGCGACGAACCCGTACCTCAGCACGATCGGCGCCGGGTTCGAGGGCCCCGCGCTCGGCGGGCTCGTCGACGACAACTCGACGTCGGAGGTCACGTTCGACACCGAGACGCCCACGCTGCAGGTGCAGCTGCGCGGTGGCTCGTCGACGACGACGACCTACACGATCACGAACGGCGCGACGGGTTCGTCGCCGACGGCCTGGACCCTGTCGGGGTCGAACGACGGGACGTCGTGGACGACCGTCGACGAGCGCTCCGACGTGACCTTCCCGTGGGCGACCCAGACGATGCCGTTCGTCGTGCAGGAGCCGGGCGCCTACGCGCAGTACCGCCTCGAGGTGCTCGCGTCGAGCGACGGGCCGACGACGCTCGCCGAGCTCGAGCTGCTCGGCGAGGTCGACCCCGGCCCGTTCGCCGTCACGCCCGCCGAGGGCCTCACGGCCTGGGTCGGCGCCGAGCTCGACGCGCCCGTCGCCACGGTGCTCGGCACGCCGGAGGGCAGCGAGCCGACCGCGACGGTCGACTTCCTCGACGGCGAGGGCCCCGTGGAGGCCGAGCTGCGGGAGCTGCCCGTCGGCGGCGGCTACGAGGTCGTGGCACCGCACGCGTTCGACCTCGCGGGCGTCTTCACGGCGTACGTCACGGTCACGGCCGGCGACCTCGTCGCCACCGCGCGCACGCAGGTGACGGTCGCGCGTCCGTCGACGACGGCCGAGGCGATCGCGGCGCTCGCGAACGTGGACTGCTTCGCCGACGCGTCCGCGGGTGGCAACTGCGACGGTCAGGGCGCCGCCCTCGACCTCGCGCAGCTGCAGGCTGCCGGGCTCGCGTTCGGCGAGCCCGAGACCGTCGACCTCCCGGTCGGGTCGGGCACGAGCACCTTCACGTACGTCCTGCCGGCGCTGCCCGGTGCCGCGAACGACACGATCGTGCCCGACGGCCAGGTGCTGCCGGTGCGCGTCGGGGCGGATGCGACGCACGTGTCGTTCGTCGGCACGGCGAACGAGGGCGAGCAGTCGACGACGCTCACCCTCACGTACGCCGACGGCTCGACGCAGGACGTGCCGGTCACGTTCGGCGACTGGGTCGGCGGCACGACGTCACCGTCGGCAGGCAACGCGATCGTGGCGACGGTGCCCGGCAGGCTCACGGGCCCCGGCTCCATCGACACGAAGCCGTCGTCGCTGTTCGCGACCGCGCCCGTCGCGCTCGCGACGAGCGCCGACGGTGCGGTGCTGCCGCTCGTGTCGATCACGTTCCCGCCCTCGGAGGGAACGCTCGCGGGCGGGCAGGTGCACGTCGCCGCCGTCGCGTTCGACGGCACGCTGCCGGAGTCGACGCTGCAGGTCGCGCCGACGTCGCCGACGCTCGAGACGACCGTCGAGGCCGACCTCGACCTCGACCTCGCGACCTTCGACGGCGTGAGCCCGACGGCCGAGCAGGTCACCGCGGTCGTGAGCTGGGGCGACGGCACGCCGTCGGACATCGCGCGCATCGACCTGGCCGGTGCCGACGTCGACGCGCCGACCTCGGTCGAGGCGAGCCTGCAGGCCGAGATCGTCGACGGCATCGTGCGCGGTGCGCACGCGTACCTCGCCGAGGGCTCGTACGCGATCAGCGTCACGGTCGACGACGGGTCGGCGAGCGCCATGACCACGATCCCGATCGTCGTCGGCCCCGCGGTGGACCCGACGCCGACGATCACGGTGCCTGCCGGCGCCGTGGCACCCGGCTCGACCGTCCCCGTCGACGGCACGGGCTTCGTGCCCGGCGAGGACGTGACGGTGACGTTCTCGGGCGGGGGCGACCCCATCGCCGTGGAGGCGGTCGGCGGCGCGTTCCGCGTCGACGTGCCGGTGGGCGACGTCGCCGACGGCGACTACGTGGTCACCGCGACGGGCGAGGAGTCCGCGACGCCTGCGACCGCATCCATCACGGTCGTCACGCCCTCGGTGCCGTCGACGACGACGCTGCAGGCCGCGGCGTCGAGCGTCGAGCTCGGCGACGAGATCGTGCTGACCGCCACGGTCGCCGTCGGCTCGACGGCCGCGACGTCGGGCTCGGTGACGTTCACCGAGGGCGCCGTCGTGGTCGGCACCGCGCCGGTCGACGCGGGCACGGCCACCCTCACGCTGCCGGCGGATGCGCTCGGCGATCGCACGTTCGTCGCCGCGTTCAGCGGCGGCGACGGCGTCGACGGCAGCGTCTCCGGCTCCGTGCTGGTGTCGGTCGTGCCCGACGTGAGCGTCGACGTCATCACGTACGCCGGCGCGAGCCGCTACGAGACGAGCGTGCTCGCCTCGCGCGACCTGTTCGAGCCGGTATCGCCCGTGTTCCTCACGGCGGGCTCGGCCTTCCCCGACGCGCTCGCCGCGGGGCCGGCGGCGGCGCACGAGGGCGCGAGCCTGCTGCTCACGCTCGGCGACGTCGTGCTCGACGTCACGCTCGCGGAGCTCGATCGGCTGCAGCCGCCGAGCATCACGATCGTCGGCGGCACGGCGACCATCACGGCCGAGGTCGAGGCGCAGCTCGCGCAGCGCTACCCCGACGCCGAGGTCACGCGCATCGCGGGCAGCGACCGGTACGAGACGGCGGCGCGCATCGCGACCGAGGTCTTCGGCACGGCCGAGACCGCGTTCGTGGCCAGCGGCGAGGTGTTCCCGGATGCGCTGTCGGCCAGCGGCGTCGCCGCGGCCATCGGCGACGCACCCGTGCTGCTGTCGCAGCGGGCATCGCTGCCCGATGCGACCGCGGAGGCGCTGCACGACCTCGGCGCCGAGCAGGCGTGGATCGTCGGCGGGCGCGAGAGCCTCGCGTACGCGATCGTCGTCGCTGCACGGATGGAGACCGGCGGCGCCGAGCGCGTCGGCGGCGCCGACCGCTACGAGACGAACGCGCTGCTCGTCGAGCGCCTCGTCGACCTCGAGGACTCGGAGGGCCTCGTGATCGCGACGGGCGCCGGCTTCCCGGATGCCCTCTCGGCGAGCGCCGTCGTGGGTGCGACGGGCGACCCGCTGCTGCTGGCGCTCGGCACGTGCACCACGGCACCCGTCGCGGCGCTCGTCACGGCTGCGGCCCCCGACGTCGTGCGCAACGTCGGCGGCTCGGCGTCGCTGCTGCCGACGGCGTGGAGCACGAGCTGCTCGTAGCGGCACGCGGGATGGCTCGGGTGCTGCACGCGCCCGAGCCGTCCCCGGGGCGCAGCATCGTCGACGAGGCGGATGCGCACGGCGCCCTGCGCGTCCGCTGTGCGCGTGCGGCGCGGGCCGTGCCACGCTAGGGGCGACAGGGATGCGACGCGGCGACCCGAGCGAGCGGACGAGCCAGGGAGGTGCCGCGATGACCGACGACGTCGAGCGCGGCACCGCGTCCGCCGCCGCGCAGCGACCGCTGACGCTCGCCGACGTCGCCGCGGCCGCGGGTGTCAGCATCAAGACGGCGTCGCGGGCGCTGGGCGGCGAGCCGAACGTCGCCGACTCGACGCGTGGCCGCGTGCGCGCGGCGGCGGCGACGCTGGGCTTCACGCTCAACTCCGCCGCGAGCCAGCTGCGACGCGGCACGGCGGTGCGCACGGTGGGCCTCGTGGTCGGCGACCTCGCGAACCCCTTCTACATGGGCCTGGCGACCGGCGTCGAGCACGCACTGCGCGAGCACGGCCTGCAGCTCACGATGGCGTCGTCCGACGAGGATGCCGCGACGGAGCGCGCGATCGTCGAGGACCTCGTGCACCGGCGCGCGACCGGCATCCTGCTGGTCTCGACGCTCGACGAGCACGGCGAGCTGCGCTCGGTGGGCGACCGCGGCGTGCCGCTCGTGCTCGTCGATCGCGCGCCGTCGGGCATCGAGGCTGATGCGGTCGTCATCGACAACGTCGCGGGCACGACGGACGCCATCGCCGCGTTCGTCGCGCGCGGGCATCGGCGCATCGCGTTCGTGGGCGATCTCGAGCGCCTCTCGCCGCAGCGCGAGCGGTAC
This sequence comes from Agrococcus jejuensis, assembly GCF_007679035.1. Lineage (GTDB taxonomy): Bacteria > Actinomycetota > Actinomycetes > Actinomycetales > Microbacteriaceae > Agrococcus > Agrococcus jejuensis_A. The sequence continues at coordinate 152,683 of NZ_VEFR01000004.1, forward strand.
GCCGCCTACGCGGGTGCCCTCGCGGCGGCCGGTCTGCCGCTCGATCCCGCGCTCGTCGCCCGCGGCTCGCACTCCGCGGTCGCGGCGGAGGCGGCCGTGCGCGACCTGCTGGCGCTCGCCGAGCCGCCCACGGCCGTCTTCACCGCGAACAACCGGGTCACGATCGGTGCGATCGCGGCCTTCCGCGACGTGGCGCATCCGCCCGCGCTCGTCGGCTTCGACCACTTCGAGCTCGCCGACGCCCTCGGCATCACGACCGTCGGCGCCGACACCGCTGCCCTCGGTCGCGAGGCCGTCGCGGCGCTGCTGCGCCGCGGCGACGGGCCGCATGCGTCGACGACGCGCGCGCTGCCCACGACGCTCGTCGCCCGCGGCTCGGGGGAGCGGCCGCCGGCCTGACGCGTCACGCCCCGGTCGCGCCGGGCGGTCGCGGCAGCGACCCGGTCGGCAGGCCGAGCGACCACTCGGCGACGTCGGCGACGAACGCCTTGTGGGTCGCGGGGGAGGGCAGCTCGGTCACGTTGACGTACGAGCCCGAGCCGTCGACGGCGATCCAGATCCGCGCGGCGGCGACGTGGGCGTCGGATGCGGGGATGTCGCCGGCGGCCATGCCCTCGGCGAGCAGCTCGAGCAGGCGCTCGCGGTCGAGGCGATCCTGCTCGCGCAGCGCCGCCTCGAGCGCGGGCGTGAAGCGCGACAGATGCCTGGCGTTGAGCCAGAGGCGGGCGAGCGGCTCGGAGAGGCCGCTCTCGACGTGCGCGACGAAGTGGCGGACGCCGTGGATGCCGTGGAGGTCGCGGGGGAAGAAGCGTTCGCGCTCCACGACGGCGGCGCGCTCGAAGCCCTGCACGACCACGTCCTCGACGGCGGGGAAGTAGTGCGTGATGAGGCCGGGGCGCACCCCGAGGCGCTCGGCGAGCGCGCGCAGCGTGATGCGCTCGAGGCCGCGCTCGAGGGCGATGTCGGCCGCCGCCTCGAGGATCTCGGCGCGCCGCTCGTCGGGCTGCTTGCGCGTTCGTCGCGCAGTCGTGCTTGACGCCATGCCCTCCATGCTATTGACTCTGTGGCCAACAGCCATTGGCCATGTGACCAACAACGGCGTTCGGTCCAGGAGGAGCCCCATGACGACCCAGCTCGACGCACCCGGTGCGCACGACGACGGCGTGCCCGTCGACGCCGCCACGCATCCCGAGACCCGCGGCATCGACCTCGTCTCCGACGCCGAGCGTCACGGCCGCGCTCGCGACCTCGTGCTCGTGTGGGCCGCGCCCGGCGTGAGCATCCTCAACCTCACCGTCGGCGTCACGCTCGTGCTGCTCGGCCTCGAGCTGTGGCAGGCCATCGGCCTCGTGCTGCTCGCGTCGCTGCTGTGGATCCTGCCCGGGATCGTCGCGACGAGCGGCCCCGCCGCAGGCACCTCCGGCTCCGTCATCACCCGAGCCATGTACGGCATCGCGGGCAACCGCCTGTTCGTGACGATCGTCGGCTGGCTCATCGGCGCCGTGTTCCTGTCGCTCAGCTGGCTCGCGTCGTCGTTCATGGGCGCCGACCTGCTGCGTCGCGTCGGCATCGACGACCCCGTCTGGACGCCCATCGGCGTCACGGTCGTCGTCTCGACCATCACGGTCGTCGTCGCGATCTTCGGCCACGGCCTCATCCTGCGCGTCTACCCCGTGCTCGCCGCCGTGCTGCTCGTCATCTTCCTCGCCGTCGGCGTCAGCATCCTGCCCTCGGTCGACTGGACCTACGCGAACCCGCAGCCGCTCGAGGGGCTCGCGCTGCTGTCGGCCGCGTCGATCGGCTTCACGATCCTCGCCTCGACCCCGCTGTCGTTCATCAACAGCCCCGACATCGCCCGCTACCTGCCGCGCTCGACGAGGCCGTCGCACATCGCGCTCGCCACCGCCGTGGGCGGCGCCGTGCCGAGCGCCGTCTTCACGATCGTCGGCGTGCTGCTCGGCACCGCCCTCGAGCGCGCAGCCCTGGCGGGCGGCATCGACGCGGCGATCTTCGACCTGCTGCCGGCCTGGCTCGCCCCCGTGCTCGTGCTCGGGGTCGTCGTGAACACGATCGCGCTCAATGCCATGACGACGTACACGTCGAGCATGGCGCTGCAGGCGATCGGCCTGCGGCTGCAGCGCATCCCGGCCGCGATCGTCGTCGGCGTCGTCGGCACCGCGCTCACGATCGCGCTCGTGCTCACCTCGAGTCTGCTCGATGCCGTCAACCTCATGCTCCAGTTCCTCGTCGTCGTGTCCGCGCCCGCCATGGCGGTGTTCGCGGTCGACGTGCTGCTGCGCCGTGCGCGCTACGACGGCGTCGAGCTCTTCGACGACGGCCCCGGCGGTCGCTACTGGTACCACCGCGGGTGGAGCGTGCCCGGCATCGTGTCGCTCGTCGGCGGCGGCGTCGCGACGGCCGCATGCCTCGCGACCGACGTCTGGGTCGGGCCCGTCGCGCTCGCCATCGGCGTCGTCGACCTCTCGGTGCCCGCCGGCATGCTCGTCGCCGGCGCCCTCTACGCGCTCCTGCTGCGCACCCCGCTCGCGAAGGAAGGCCGCCCGTGACCACGCTCTACCGCAACGCCCGCATCCTCACCGCCGACGTCGACCCCGAGCGCGCGTGGGCCGACGCCCTCGTCGTCGACGGCGAGACGCTCGCGTTCGTCGGCGCGGAGGCCGATGCGCCCGCCGCCGACGAGACGGTCGACCTCGGCGGCCGGCTCGTGCTGCCAGGCTTCACGGATGCGCACGCGCACCTGCTCATGACGGGGGAGGCGCTCGGCCAGGTCGGGCTCACGGATGCGCGCACGCTCGACGACATCCAGGATCGCCTGCGCGCCGCCCGTGCGGCGGCGCCCGACGCGACGCGCCTGTGGGGTCGCGGCTGGCTCTTCGACGCCGTGCCCGGCGGGCGCCCGACGGCGGCGATGCTCGACGCGGCGGTCGCCGACGTGCCCGTGTACCTCGACGCCAACGACTACCACTCGACGTGGGTCAACGCCGCCGCGCTGCGCGAGCTCGGCATCGACCGCGACACCCCCGACCCCATCGGCGGCGAGATCGTGCGCGACGCCGACGGCGAGGCGACGGGCCTCCTGCTCGAGACGGCCGCGATCGTGCACGTGCGCGCGCTGCGCGACCGCGTCGTCGGCGACGCCGAGCGCGACGCCGCGATCGAGCGCGTGCTCGACGCGTTCGCCGCCGCCGGCATCACCGGCACGGTCGACATGGGCTTCGACGAGCTCGGGCTCGCGGCGCTGCAGCGCGCGATGGACCGTCGCGGCGGCGCCCTGCCGCTGCGCGTCGCCGCCCACTGGCTCGTCGCCTGCACCGGCGACGCCGACGACCACCTCGCCCAGGTGCGCCGCGCCGCCGAGCTCGCCGCCGCATCCGACTCGCCCTGGCTGCGCGTCGTGGGCATCAAGCTCATCCTCGACGGCGTCATCGACGCCTGCACCGCGGCCCTGCACCTGCCGTACTCCGACGGCACGCTCGGCGAGCTCATCTGGCCCGTCGAGCAGCTGCGCCCCGTCGTGGTCGCGGCGGATGCGGCGGGCCTGCAGATCGCGCTCCATGCGATCGGCGACCGCGCGAGCGACGTCGCGCTCGACGCCATCGAGGCGGCGATCGCCGAGAACGGCGACCTGCCGCGCCGCCACCGCATCGAGCACCTCGAGTACGCGGCAGCCGGCACCGCCGCACGCATGGCGCGGCTCGGCGTCACCGCATCCATGCAGCCCGTGCACGCCGATCCGGCGATCTTCGACAACTGGGCGGCGATGCTCGGCGACGAGCGCGTCGACCGCGGCTTCGCGTGGGCGGAGTACGAGGATGCGGGCGCGCTGCTGGCGTTCTCGACCGACACCCCCACGGCGCCGCATGAGGCGCTCGCGAGCATGTACGTGGCCTCGACGCGCGCCTCGGCCCTCGACCCGTCGGTCGCGGCGAAGCAGCCCGCGCTCGCGATCCCGCTCCTGCGCGCCATCGGGCACGCGACGCGCGACGCGGCCGCCTCGGTGGGCGACGGCGCATGGCGAGGACGGCTCGCGGCCGGGTTCGCGGCCGACCTCGTGATCGTCGACCGGGACCCGTTCGTCGACGGCGAGCGCGCGCTGCTCGATGCGCAGATCGAGCGCACCATCGTGGCGGGGCGCACGGTCTTCGCGCGCACGCGCTGAGGCGCTCGCGCCGCCGCCTCGCCGGCGTGGCGGCGGCGTCGGTGGGTCAGCGCAGGAGCGCCCACGTGCCGTTCAGCGCCTCGCCGGGCACGGGCGTGCGCGCGAAGGACAGCCGTGGGCCGGGGCGCGTCGAGACGCCCGCGGACGTCGCGGCCTTCTCGATGCGCGTGCGCAGCGTGTCCCAGAACGGGGCGAAGAGCACCTGGCCGTGCTGCTCGCGGAAGTCCTGGAGGTGCACGAGCGTGCCGTCGGGGGTGTCGCTGAGCACGACCGTGGCAGCGGGCTCGACGCCGAAGAGGATCTCGAAGAGGCCGTCGGGCGTGCTGCGGTAGTCGCTGCCCTTGCGCGTCGCCTCGGCGACGAGCTCGTGCGCGCGAGCGGGCGGCGCCCCGATCACGACCGTCGCGCCGAGACCCTCGACCATCCGCTGCTTGGCGACCTCGCCCTTCGCCAGGTTGTCCTCGGCGAAGCGGCGACCGGCGCGCTCGCCGAGCTCGGCGCCCGTGCGCCGCGTCCATCGGCGCACGAAGGGGACGGCGATCAGGAGCAGGACGACGGCGATGCCGCCGATGACGTACAGGGGATCGTCCACGGGCCGTGAGCCTAGCCACGCTCGCCGACCGCCTCCTGGGCGCGCGGCTCAGTCGGCGAGGAACCGCGTGAGCAGCTCGGTGACGATCGCAGGCTCCTGCGAGTGCACCCAGTGGCCCGCGCCCTTCACGGTCGCGCGTCGCACGCGCGGGAACAGCGCCTCCATCGCGTCGCGGTGCTCGTCGCGCACGTAGCGCGACGCGCCGCCGGCGATCCACAGCACCGGTCCGTCGTACACGCCCTCGACGTCGGGCCAGCCGCGGATGGCGCCGAGGTCGCGGCGCAGCACCTCGAGGTTCGACATCCACGTCCACGCGTCGCCCTCGCGGCGCAGGCTCTGCAGCAGGAAGGCGCGCACGCCCGGGTCGGGCACGGCCTCGGCGAGCGCGGCGTCGGCATCCGCCCGGCCGCCGAGCGCGTCGAGGTCGACGGCGAGCATCGCGTCGATGAAGCGGCCGAACTCGTCGGACTCGCGGTAGGCGACGGGTGCGACGTCGACGACGCACAGCCGCGAGACGAGCGACGGATGCCGCAGCGCCGCGAGCATGGCGACCTTGCCGCCCATCGAGTGGCCGACGAGCGCCGTCGGCTCGTCGAGCGTCGCGGCGATCGCGTCGGCCATCGCGACGAGGTCGATGCGGTCTGTCCACCCCGAGCGGCCGTGGTTCGGCATGTCGACGAGCGCGACGCGGTGGTCGGTGGCGAGCGCCTTGCCGATCTGCGTCCAGTTGCGGCCCTGGCCGAAGAGGCCGTGGCAGAACGTCACGGGCGAGCCGTGGTCGCCGAGCCGGGTCACGTGGAGGTCGCTCACGCGTCCATCCTGCCGGGCGAGCGGGGGAGGAGATGTGCACGTGAGCGGGGTGGCAGCCCTGCATCCAGGTGCGCCGCCCCGCTCACGTGCACATTCCCAGCGCGTCGGCGGCTACTCGCGGCCGTCCTCGAGCGGGATGAGCATCGTGCGGAACTCGCCGGGCTGCGCGTGCAGCTGCCAGATGCGGTCGGCGACCGAGTCGATGCCGTGCTCGAGCTGCAGCTTCGGGATCGCGCCGGGGATCACGAGCTGCGCCACGCGGATGCCCTCGTCGGCGAGCGCGTCGTGCAGCATCTCGCCGTACGCGCTCTCGGCGGGGAAGGCGACGGACGTGCCGGCGAAGCCGTGCCGCGCCTGCACGGACGTGCCGCCGTTGATGAGGATGATGCTGCCCTCGCCGGCCTCGCGCATCGCGGGCAGCACGGCGCGGGCGGCGTGGATGAGGCCGATCGCCGAGAAGCGCAGCGCCTCGCTCGCGAGCGCGGGCGTGAGGTCGAGCACGGAGTGCAGGTAGTCGCGAGAGGGCAGGGGGCTGTACTGCAGCGTCGTGATGGCACCGAGATCGTCGGCGGCGCGGGCGAGCACGTCCTCGAGCGCGGCGGGGTCGAGCACGTCGGCGGCGTAGCCGCGCGCGTCGACGCCGTCGCCCTGGAGCGTCGTGGCGAGGTCGTCGAGCTTCGCCTGGTCGCGCGAGATCAGCGCGACGGCGAACCCCTCGCGTGCGAAGCGACGTGCGGTGGCTGCGCCGAGTCCGGGACCGGCGCCGATGATGGCGATCGTAGGCATGCTCTCGATCCTCCCCGAGCCGAGCCCCGCACGCGGGGGGTTGCGCGTCCGGCGCAGGCCCACCGATCGGCGTGCTGCCCGGCTACGCGGCGGATGCCTCGGAGCGCCGTCGCGCGCGGCGCTCGGCGAGCAGCAGCAGCGCCACCCCCGCGCCGAACGCCGCCATCGTGAGCACGCCGCGCGGCCAGAAGACGTGCGAGGTCGTGAACGACACGGAGGCGCCCAGCAGCACGGCGGTGCCGACGAGCGACGGCCAGCCGGTCCGACGCACGAAGACGACGCCCACGAGCGCGAACGCCGCGAGCAGCGACCACGTGCCGACGTCGGCGAGCACGTTGCCCTCGAAGAACATGACCGAGGTGGCGTCGCCGATCTCGCCGCCCATCGCGTGGTGCTCGATGAGCGCGCCGGCACCGATGCCGGCGAGCACGTCGAGCCCCGTGTAGAACATCGCGTACACGAAGGCGAGCAGGCGGGCGGCGATCGCGAGCGCGCCGTCGAGCCCGCCGCGCACGCGATGCAGCAGCGCCCAGACGCTGAGCCCCAGCAGCGGGAACAGCGGCAGCATGACGACGTGCAGGTCGTGCCACCACGAGGCCGACTCGGCGGTGAGGTGCGCGGGATGCGTGGCGCCCGCGACGGTCAGCGCGATGGGGCCGACGAGGGCCGCGACGATGCGGAGCACGGGCCTGGAGGTCATGCCCCATGCTCGCACCGTCCACGCGTGCACGGTGGCGACGATGCGCCGGATCGTGGGCGCCGGCGCGGACCGAGTCCAAGGATTCCCCATGAACGTGCTCGGTCGGCCGCTGCTGCGGGGCCCGTCGGCTAGCCTGGGAGCAGCAAGGGGAGTACTCCCGTCTGCGGCGAACCCGTCATTCCGAACGCTTCTGCGCTCCGGGCTCGTCGGTCTCGAGACGACACGCGCGTCGCTCGGGGCGGAGGAGACCTTGGTGTCCGTCACCAATCCCCTGGAGTCGTCCCATGCAGGTCTCTGCCCTCGTCTGGATCGTCACGATCGCCGTCACGATCGCGTTCTTCGTCTACGAGTTCTTCGCCCATGTGCGCAAGCCGCACGAGCCGACGATCGGCGAGTCCGCGCGATGGTCGGCGTTCTACATCGGCCTGGCGCTGCTGTTCGGCGTCGGCATCGGGGTGACGAACGGCTGGACGTTCGGCGGCGAGTACTTCGCCGGGTATCTGACCGAGAAGGCGCTGTCGCTCGACAACCTCTTCCTCTTCATCGTCATCATGGCCGGCTTCGCGGTGCCGAGGATCTACCAGCAGAAGGTGCTGATGATCGGCATCGTCATCGCACTGATCATGCGCGGAGCCTTCATCGCGGTCGGCGCGGCGCTCATCGAGAACTTCTCCTGGGTGTTCTACGTCTTCGGCGCGCTCCTGCTCGTCCTCGCGATCCAGCAGCTGAAGGGCGACCACGGCGACCCGTCGAACAACGCCTTCATGCGGTTCGTGCGGCGCGTGCTCCCCGTCACCGACGAGTTCCACGAGGACCGACTGACGGTGCGCCGCGACGGCAAGCGGTTCGTGACGCCGATGCTCCTCACGATCGTCGCGATCGGCTTCATCGACCTGCTCTTCGCGCTCGACTCGATCCCCGCGATCTACGGCTTGACCGACGAGGCGTACATCGTCTTCACGGCCAACGCCTTCGCGCTCATGGGGCTGCGGCAGCTGTTCTTCCTCATCGGCGGCCTGCTCGAGCGGCTCGTGTTCCTCGGTCAGGGCCTCGCCGCGATCCTCGGCTTCATCGCGGTCAAGCTCGTGCTGCACGCGCTGCACGTCAACGAGGTGCCGTTCATCAACGGCGGCGAGCCCGTGCCGTGGGCGTTCGACATCCCGATCTGGTTCTCGCTGACCTTCATCGGCGCGACGATCGCGGTGGCGACGGTCGCGAGCCTCATCGCCACCCGCGGCACGCGAGCAGCCGAGCGGGCCGACCGCGCGTCGGTCGAGTCTCCGTCGGACGCCGAGGTCTGAGCCGAGGCCCGCGTGGGCGCCGTCGGGCGCCCACGCGTCGGTCGTCGTGCGCGGCATCGGTGCCGCCGCCGCCCGCGCCCGGCGCCCCTAGCCCTCTAGCGCTCGTCGTGCGCCGGGAGTAGACTTGAGCCAATCAGACTCAAGTTTTCCCCGAGCGTCGATCGGCGCTCGGAGCCACGGATCGCAAGGAGACCACATGGCACGCATGGGCGGGATGCAGCCCGGCCAGCAGGACCAGCGCTCGGCGCTGGAGCAGTTCGGCACCGACCTCACCGCCATCGCACGAGCGGGTCGGCTCGACCCCGTCATCGGGCGCGACGCCGAGATCCGCCGCATCAGCCAGGTGCTGTCGCGGCGCACGAAGAACAACCCCGTGCTCATCGGCGAGCCCGGCGTCGGCAAGACGGCCGTCGTCGAGGGCCTCGCGCAGCGCATCGTCGCCGGCGACGTGCCCGAGTCGCTGAAGGGCAAGGCCATCGTGACGCTCGACGTCAACGCGATGGTCGCGGGATCGAAGTTCCGCGGCGACTTCGAGGAGCGCATGAAGAACGTGCTCGCCGAGATCCAGAAGGCCGACGGCCGCATCATCACGTTCATCGACGAGTTGCACATGATCATGGGCGCGGGCGCCGCCGAGGGCAGCCAGGGTGCGTCGAACATGCTCAAGCCCATGCTCGCGCGCGGCGAGCTGCGCCTCATCGGTGCGACGACGCTCGACGAGTACCGCGAGTTCATCGAGAAGGACGCCGCGATGGAGCGGCGCTTCCAGCAGGTCTACGTCGGCGAGCCCTCGGTCGAGGACACCGTCGCCATCCTGCGCGGCCTCAAGGAGCGCTACGAGGCGCACCACAAGGTCACGATCGCCGACTCCGCGCTCGTCGCCGCCGCATCCCTGTCGAACCGGTACATCCCGGCCCGCCAGCTGCCCGACAAGGCCATCGACCTCATCGACGAGGCCGCGTCGCGCCTGCGCATGGAGATCGACTCCGCACCCGTCGAGATCGACGAGCTGCGCCGATCCGTCGACCGCCTGCAGCTCGAGCGCCTCGCGCTGCGCCGCGAGCGCGACGACGCCTCCAAGGCTCGCCTCGCCACGCTCGAGCAGACGCTGCAGGAGCAGCAGACGAGGCTCGGCGACCTCGACCGACGCTGGCAGGCCGAGCGCACCTCCCTCAACCGCATCGGCGGCCTGCGCGAGCAGCTCGACGAGCTGCGCATCCGCGCCGAGCGCGCGCAGCGCGAGGGCGACCTCGAGCGCGCCTCGCGCGTGCTCTACGGCGACATCCCCAAGGTCGAGGCCGAGCTCAAGGAGGCCGAGGCGGGCGAGAGCGGCGTCGGCCGCATGGTGAACGACCAGGTGACGGCCGACGACATCGCCGGCGTCGTCGCCGCCTGGACGGGCATCCCCGTCGGCCGGCTCATGCAGGGCGAGACCGAGCGGCTGCTGCGGCTCGAGGACGAGCTCGCCTCCCGCGTCGTCGGGCAGCGCGAGGCCGTCGGCGCCGTGGCGGATGCGGTGCGCCGATCGCGCGCCGGGGTCTCCGACCCGAACAAGCCCACCGGATCCTTCCTGTTCCTCGGCCCCACCGGCGTCGGCAAGACCGAGCTCGCCAAGGCGCTCGCCGAGCTGCTGTTCGACGACGAGCGCGCGCTCGTGCGCATCGACATGTCGGAGTACGGCGAGAAGCACTCGGTCGCGCGCCTCGTCGGCGCCCCTCCCGGGTACGTCGGCTACGAGCAGGGCGGCCAGCTGACGGAGGCCGTGCGGCGACGCCCGTACTCGGTCGTGCTGCTCGACGAGGTCGAGAAGGCGCATCCCGAGGTCTTCGACCTGCTGCTGCAGGTGCTCGACGACGGCAGGCTCACGGATGGTCAGGGCCGCACGGTCGACTTCCGCAACGTCATCCTCATCCTCACCTCCAACCTCGGCTCGCAGTTCCTCACCGACCCGACGATCGACGCGCGCGCGGCGCGCGACCAGGTGATGGCGGCGGTGCGGCAGGCGTTCAAGCCCGAGTTCGTGAACCGGCTCGACGACATCGTCGTGTTCGACGCGCTCTCGGTGGCGGAGCTCGGGCGCATCGTCGACATCCAGGTGGGCGGCCTCGATCGCCGGCTGCAGGAGCGGCGGCTCACCGTGCACGTGTCGGATGCGGCGCGCCGCTGGCTGGGCGAGCGCGGCTACGACCCGCTGTACGGCGCGCGTCCGCTGCGCCGCCTCATGCAGCGCGAGATCGACGACCGCCTCGCTCGCGCGCTGCTCGGGGGCGAGATCCGCGACGGCGACACGGTGCAGGTCGACGTCGCTGCCGGGGGCGATGGCCTCTGGCTCGGCCCCGAGGGTGCGACGCCGCCGTCCGCGGCCGCGCCGCAGTGGTCGTTCGACCCCGATGCCGACCCGACGGACGTGACCGACGCCTGATTGGTCACTTCTGGCGGCCGATTGGGCAGTTGTGGCTCGCGACACGCCGTGGAGCGAACCACTACTGCCCAATCGAACGCTGGCGGATGCGGGACGCCGAGCGCGAGGATGGGGACCATGAGCCATGAGGACATGCCCCCGCACGGCAGCGACGAGCTGCGCGCGATCGTCGAGCGCGACGAGGCCGAGCTCGTCTTCGAGCGCTTCGACCTCGGCGACGCCTGGCGGCTGGGCGTGATGCTGCGCGAGGCGGCCCTCGACCGCGAGCTCCCGGTCGTCATCGGCATCGTCGTGAACGGGCAGCGCGTCTTCCACGCGGCCCTGCCAGGCACGACGCCCGAGAACGACCGTTGGCTCGAGCGCAAGACCAACGTCGTGCTGCACTTCCAGCGGTCGTCGCTCGGCGTTGGCGAGCGCTTCCGCGCCCGCGGCCAGGACTTCGCGGAGGCCCGTCTCGACCCGGCGACGCACGCGGCGCACGGCGGCGTGCTGCCGATCGCGGTGCGAGGTGCGGGCGTCGTCGGCGCGGTCGGCGTCTCGGGGCTGCCGCAGCTCGAGGACCACGCGTTCGTCGCCTCGATCGTGCGCACCTACCTCGCGGCGCCGCGCGGCTGACGGCCGCGAGCCGCTGCCGCCGCCTCCGTCGGCCGCGAGCGGCCGCCGTCAGCGCAGCGACGCGACGAACGCGCGGAGGTCGTCGACGAGCAGCTCGGGCTCCTCGAGCGCCGCGAAGTGCCCGCCGCGGTCGACGTCGGTCCACCGCACGATCCGGTTCTCCTGCTCGGCAGCGGCGCGGATGCCGATGTCGTGCGCGAGCTGCAGCGCCGCGGTCGGCACCCCCGAGATCTCCGCCGTCTCACCCCATCCCTGCGGCTGCGCGTAGCCGACGAACGCTGCGGTGCCCGCCGACGCCGTGAACCAGTACAGCGACGCGTTCGCCAGCACGAAGTCGAGGCCCAGCACGTCCTCCGCGGGCGCCTCCTCGGGCCACGACCAGGCCTGCAGCTTGTCGACGATCCATGCGAGCTGCGCGACGGGGGAGTCGGCGAGCATCGCGCCGAGCAGCGCGGGACGCGTGCTCTGCAGCGCGATGTAGGCGAGCTCGTCCTGCATGAATGCGTCGACGCGTGCGATGCGGTCGCGCTCGAGGTCGCTGAGCTCGCCGAGCGAGTCCGCGTGCTCCGAGGTCACGAATGCGCCGAGCGCCCCGTTCACGTGCACGCCGATGACGCGCTCGGGTGCGATGCGACCGAGCTCGGGCGCGATGCCGGCGCCGATGTCGCCGCCCTGCGCGACGAAACGGTCGTAGCCGAGCCGCGTCATGAGCTCGGCCCACATGCGAGCGATGCCGGTCGTCGACACGTCAGCCTCGGGCGAGAGCGGCGTCGAGAACGCGAATCCGGGCAGCGACGGGATGACGACGTGGAACGCGTCGTCGATCGAGCCGCCGTGCAGCTCGGGCCGCGTGAGGCGCTCGACGAGACCCAGGTGCTCGAGGAACGAGCCCGGCCACCCGTGGGTGATGACGAGCGGCGTCGCGTCGGCGTGCGGCGATCGGGCGTGGACGGCGTGGATGGTCTGCCCGTCGATGTCGGTCGCGACGTGGTCGAACGCGTCGAGACGGTCCTCGACGGCGCGCCAGTCGAGCTCGAGCCACGCCGCGACGAGCCGGTCGAGGTGCGCCTGCGGCACGCCGACGGCGCGCGAGTCGTCGGGCAGCGGGCTCGCCGCACGGGTGCGGCGCAGGCGCTCGTGCAGGTCGTCGAGGTTGGCCTGGGGGATGTCGATCGTGAGGGGGCGGATGGCGTCGGTGCTCGTGTCCATGACCCCAGTCCATCGTCGAATGCGGACAGCAGACGTCCTGATGCGCGAGACTTTCGTCGTGGATGCGACAGCGAGGGCGCTCGAGCTGCTCGTCTTGCTGCAGCGCGGCGGCGGCACGGGCCCCGACCTCGCCGCGCGGCTCGGCGTGACCGAGCGCACGCTGCGCCGCGACGTCGGTCGCCTGCGCGAGCTGGGCTACGGCGTCGAGGCCACGCGTGGTGCCATCGGCGGCTACCGTCTGGGGGCCGGCTCCTCGGTGCCGCCGCTCGTGCTGCGTCCCGACGAGGCCGTCGCGATCGCGGTGGGCCTGCGCGGAGCCGTGAACGGCGCGATCGGCGGGCTCGAGGAGGCGGCGGCGGGCGCGCTCGCGAAGCTCGAGGGGTCGCTGTCGCACGAGGCGCGCGAGCGGATCGCCGCGGTCGCGGGGTCGGTCGTCGAGCTGGCTGGCGCGGCGACCGTGCCCGTCGAGACCGTCGTCACGGTCGCGAGGTCGATCCGGGAGCGCCGCGGGCTGCGCATCCGCTATGTCCGCCACGACGGCACGGCGGTGACCCGCACCATCGAGCCGCACCGCATGGTGCACACCGCCGAGCGCTGGTACGTGCTCGCGTACGTCGCCGAGCAGCAGGCATGGCGGACGTACCGCCTCGATCGGCTCGAGCCCGTGCTGCCGTTCGCGGCTGGATTCGCGGTGCGCGACATCCCCGACGACGCCGTGCAGCGCTTCACGAACCGCGCGATCGCGACCGCGCCGTACCGGGTGCGGTGCCGCGTCGTCGTGCACGCGTCGCTCGTCGACGCCCGCGCGCGGTACGGCCCCGACGTCGCGGAGGCGCAGGCGATCGCCGACGATCGCACCGAGCTCGTCTTCGGCACCGACGACCTCGAGACGGCGGCCGTCTACCTGGGCGTCTCGGGTCTCGACTTCTCCGTCGTCGACCCGCCTGCCCTGCGCGACGCGGTCGCAGCCGTCGGCGCGAGACTCTCCGCGGCCGCCGCACGGAGCCCGCAGCGGTGACCGCTCGGCCCCCGATCGCCCACGGCACAGAGGCTCGGATGCGCTCGGCACGTCCGGCGCGCTAGGCTAGGGGTACCTGCGAGCGGTTCACGCTCGCCTGCGTCGTGGACGCGCCCGAAGCATCCGCCGAATCTCATCGGCAGGGCAGCCGGGCTCGGAACTGCGGCGAACGAACGCGACGACCGTCGCGATCGCCCTTCCGACGCGACGACGCCCACCGCCCATCGGCACGCCCCAGCGTGCGCGTGGGCCGACACGGCATGCGACAGCGCTGCCAGAGACGAAGCCATGAGCACCATCACTCCCACGTCCATCGCGGGCTCCAAGCCCGCATCCACCCCCGCACCGGCCGAGCGCGACCTGCCGTCGTTCGCCGACCTCGGCGTCGCCCCGCGCCTCCTCGAGGCCCTGCGCGGCATGGATCGGCCCACGCCGTTCCCCATCCAGGCCGACACGCTGCCCGACACGATCGCGGGCCGCGACGTGCTCGGCCGCGGCAAGACGGGCTCGGGCAAGACGCTCGCGTTCGCGATCCCGCTCGTGCAGCGCCTCGCGGGCGAGCTCTCGGGCGGCCGCCGTCGCAAGGGCCTGCCGCTCGGCCTCGTGCTCGCCCCGACGCGCGAGCTCGCGACGCAGATCGCCGCGACCATCCGCCCCCTCGCCGACGCCGCCGGCCTCACGGTCACGACGATCTTCGGCGGCGTGAAGCAGGGCCCGCAGGAGACCGCGCTGCGGAACGGCGTCGACATCGTCGTCGCCTGCCCCGGCCGCCTCGACGACCTCATGAAGCAGCGCATCGCGAGCCTCGAGGCCATCGAGATCACGATCATCGACGAGGCCGACCACATGGCCGACCTCGGCTTCCTGCCCGTCGTCACGCGCATCCTCGACAAGACGCCGCAGTCGGGCCAGCGCATGCTGTTCTCGGCGACGCTCGACAACGGCGTGGACAAGATCGTCAAGCGCTTCCTGCACGACGAGGTCATGCACTCGGTCGACGAGGCGAACTCGCCCGTCGCTGCCATGACGCACCACCTGTTCGAGGTCGGCGCCGACGACAAGATGGCGCTCGTGCGCACGCTCGCATCGGGTACGGGTCGTCGCATCCTCTTCACGCGCACCAAGCACCAGGCGAAGAAGCTCGCGAAGCAGCTCACCGCGTGGGGCATCCCGGCGCACGACCTGCAGGGCAACCTGTCGCAGAACGCGCGCGAGCGGAACCTCGGCGCGTTCACCGACGGCTCCGTGAAGGTGCTCGTCGCGACCGACGTCGCCGCGCGCGGCGTGCACGTCGACCACATCGAGCTCGTCGTGCACGTCGAGCCGCCGCTCGAGCACAAGTCCTACCTGCACCGCTCGGGCCGCACGGCGCGTGCCGGCTCGGAGGGCGACGTCGCCACGATCATGCTGCCCGCGCAGCGCTCCGACACGATGCAGCTGCTGCGCAAGGCGGCCATCGCGGTGCAGCCGCAGAAGGTGACCGCGACGTCGGATGCCGTGACGCGCCTCGTCGGCGAGGTCGCCCCGATCGTGGAGCCCGTGCCCGGCGGACCCGGCTCGGGCAACGAGATCCCGCAGCAGCAGGGCGGCGGCGGCGGTCGCTCGCGCCGTGGCGGCCGTGGCGGCTCGGCCGGCGGCCCCGCCGCAGGCGGCGAGTCGCAGGGCGCCGGTCGCCCGCGTCGCGACCGCTCGGGTCGCCCCGAGCAGAAGCAGCAGCGCCGCGAGCGCACCGGCGGCGAGGGCGGCCAGGGTCGCGGCCGCGGTGCCGGCCAGGGCCAGGGCGGCGCGCGTCGCGACGGCGGCGCCCCGCGCGGCGGCTCGTCGGTCGCATGGTCGTCGGGCGGCGGCGGCTCGCTGCAGGACGGCGGCCGCTCCGGCGGCCAGGGTCGCTCCGGCGGCCGCGCGGGTGGCTCGGGCGGCTCGCGCCGCTCCGGCCGCGCGCAGGGCTGACGCCCTCCACGGAGCACGATCGAACGCGCCGTCGCCCTCGCGGGTGGCGGCGCGTTCGTCGTGCGACGGGTGCTCAGACCGCGAGGACCCACGGCAGCGACAGCGGCGGGATGCTCGGCAGGGTCGGCAGGATCGGCGGCAGCGTCGGCAGGATCGACGGCAGCACGCCGCCGTCGCCGGCATCGGAGGGCGTCGGCTCGGCAGGCGGCTGGGTCGGCGTAGGCGCCGGCGCCTGCGTCTGGGTCGGCGACGGCGCGGGCGCCGGTGCCGGTGCCGGCGCGGGGGACTGCGTGGTCGTCGCCGCGGGAGCGGGAGCAGGACTCGCGACGGTCGTCGGCGCCGCAGCCGTCGGCGCGGTGGTCGAGCTCCTCGCGGGCGTCGTCGTGCTCGTGGGCGCCGGCGTCGCCCAGCCGTCGCCCTCCGCCCAGGCCGGCGTCGTGCTCCCCGGCATGAGGGGCTGCGTCGGCGCATCGGCCGATCCGTCGGACTCGGTGGGCGTCGTGTCGTCGCCGACGGGCTCGGCGCCGTCCGACGTCGGCGTGATGGCCCCCGGGTCGAGGTCCTGCGCACCACCGAGGCTCGACAGCCCACCGCCCCACACCGCGACGGCGGCGATCGCGGTCGCTGCGACCGCGAGCGCTGCGAGGGTCACGGCGCCGCGGCGCCTGCGGCGACGTCGTGCGGCCACGTCGGACGGGGTGGATGCGGTCGCCCTGGCAGGGTCGTCGTCGGTCGCGACCGCGGGCGTCGGCGCCATGGACGCGTCGCCTGCGCCGGCCGCTGCGAGCGCCGCGATGCCGGCTGCGTCTGCGCGGTCGTCGGCGTCGTCCGGGCGGTCGTCGCCGTCGTCGTGCGACCGCGCTGCCTCCGCCGACGGGGCGGCCGGGGCCGCGGCCGTCGACGAGGCGTTCGGCGACTCCGGGCTCGTCGGTGGAGCGTCCTCCACCTCGGCGTCCGGCGACTCGACCACGGCGTCGGCCGCCGCCTCGGGCAGCACGGCCACCGTCACGTCCTCCACCCCGGGGCCCTCGGCCTCGGCCTCGGCGGCGGTCTCCGGGACGGCGTCGGTCTCGCGGTCGTCCGAGTCGGACGCCACGGCCACCGCCGGCGCGGCATCGAGCGGGGCGTCGGCGACGTCGTCGGCGCCGATCTCGCTCGATGCGGCACCGACGGCGCCGAGCCCCACCGCCCCCGAGCCCGTCATCCCGAGCCGTGCCGTCTCGACGACGCGCGCCGATGGCTCGCCGTCGACGTCGGCGCGCGCGCGGGCGGGGTGCCGCACGTCGCTGCACAGCGTGCAGGCCGCGACGTGCGCGCGAGCGGCAGGCGTGCTCGACCTCGCGAATCGCGCGTGCTCGCCGCCGGCGCGATCGAGCACGACCGCGCGCACCTCGGTGCGCAGCGCGCGGCGGCCGGCGCGGATGGCGGCCGCGGCCGTGCGGTGGTCGACGCCGAGCGCATCGGCGACCTCCGACGCGTGATAGCCCGTGACGACGCGCGCGAGCACGGCGTCGCGCTGCAGCTGGGGCAGCGCGCCGAGCGCCTCGCGCATCGGCGACACCGCCGACGGATCCGCGGATGGCACGTCGAACGCCGCGAGCGTCGACTCGTCGATCGACATCGGCACCGTCGGCCTCGCGCCCACCTCGAGCGCCTCGGCCGCCGAGTCACGCACCGATCGGCGCAGGGCATCCACCGCGGCGCGCGCGCCGGCCTCGTCGTGGGCGTAGTCCGACGGGTCGAGCACGTCGATGGCATGCAGCACGATCGTCTCGGCATCGTCTGCGCGTCGCACGAGGCGCTGCGCGAGCGCGTCGAGCCGCGAGCGCACCGCGGCCCAGTCGCGGCCGAGCAGCGACTCGAACCCCTGGTGCGCGGTCGTCACGGTGCCTCCTGCCTCGATGCGTGGGCGAACGTGGTGCTGGATGGTAACCCTGCGCGCGGCGAAGCGTCTGGGCGGGGGACAGGATGCGCGGCCAGCCGCGCGCCCGATCACGCGATCGGCACGAGGCCGCGCACGACCTGCCGCACCACGTCGGCGACCGTGTCGGCGACGACCCCGATGCCGCCGAACGCGTCCGCACCGGCGCGGAGCAGGAGGAAGCCCACGATCGCGACCATCCACGACGTCATCTCGCCGGCCTGCCGCATGAGCCAGTCGTTCACGCGCTGCAGCCACGGCTCGATGCGGCGATGCGCCACGAGCCGCACGCCCAGCAGCACGAGCGCAGGCAGCACCATCACGACGACGTAGGCGGCCAGCACGGCGCCGTGCACGGGCAGCGGCAGATCGGCGCCATCCATGATGCCGATCGCCATGAGGTACGGCAGCAGCGTCGCGACCTCGATCGCGGTCGCCGCGAGCGCGAGCGTCATGAGCGGTGCGACGGATCCGGACTCCGCGTCGAGCGCACGATCCCGCCAGCGCAGGATGCGCTCGGGTGGGCCGTCGCCCTGCCGAGCCCTCGCACGGCTCGACAGCCAGAACGAGCCCGCGAACAGCGCGGCGCCCACGGCCATCACCACGCCGCCGCCCACCGGCGACGCCAGCCACGCCTGCACGTCGTCGAGCAGCAGTCGCGCGCCGAACGACAGCACGACGCCCATCACGAGGTAGAAGCCCGCGACCGTGCCGAGGTAGGCGAGCATGCGCGCCACGCTCGGCCGCGTCGACGCGAGCAGCAGCCAGATGGGGATGAGCAGCGTGCCGAAGCTCGTCGAGTCGGCGAGCGCGAGCAGCACGAGCGTGCCGATCGTGGGAAGGTCCATGGCTCCACGCTCGCGTGCCCGCCCCATCCGCGCGTCGGCGGAAGGTCGCATGCGTCGCGCCCCGGCATCCGTCGATCGGATGACCCGCCATCGCCCCGGGCGTGCTGGGATGGACGCATGGCCGATCGCCGACCACCGCTCGACGAGTACGTGCTGCCGCTCGTGCGGTACCGATCGCGCCTGGGCGTCGTGGCGATCGCCGCGCTCGCGCTCGCCGCGGGCATCGCCGGCACCGCGTTCGGGTACGGCTACCCCGTCGATCCCGCGCTGCCGCTCGGTCTGCCGTGGATGTCGTACGTGCTCGTCGTCGGCGCGGCCGGGTGCCTGCTCGCGAAGCGTGCGGTGCCGATCGTCGCCGTGGCGGGCGCCGGCGTCATCGTCGTGACCGACGTCGCCGCCGTCACGGGGTCGCTGTCGCTCATCCCCGTGCTCGCGTTCTTCGACGCGATCTACGCCGCCATGCTCGACGATCGGGCGCGCATCCGCCGCGTCGTGCTGGCGATCGCGGTCGCGGTCGGCCTCGTGCTCGTCGGCGTATGGCTCGCGACCGGCGACGTCGACCCGGTGCGCGGCCTGCAGCTGGCGCTGTCGCTCGCGCTCCTCATCGCGGCACCGACGGTGTGGGGCCTGTCGGTGCGGCAGCGCGACGAGCTGCTCGCCGCCGAGACCGCCCGCGCGGATGCCGTGGCCCGCGCCGCCGACGCGGAGCGCGAGAGCGCCGTGCGCGGCGAGCGCACGGCGATGGCGCGCGAGCTGCACGACGAGCTCGCGGCGCGGCTGTCCGCCATCGCCCTGCAGTCGGCGGCCCTCGCGGCGCGCGCTCCGGCCGACGACGCGACGGCGACGGCGGTACGAGCCATCCGCTCGTCGAGCGTCGAGGCGCTCGACGAGCTGCGGCAGCTCATCGGCGTGCTCACGACCGGACGCGACGACGACGCCGTCGCCGTCGGCATCGACGACGCCGAGGTGCTGCGTCGCGACGCGGAGCGGTTCGCCGTCGACCTCGACGCCCGGGTCGACGTGCCGCCCGACGCGATCGCGACCGCCGCATCCCACGCCCTCATGCGCATCGCCCGCGAGTCGCTCGTGAACGCCGCGCGCCACGCGCCGGGCGAGCCCGTGCGGCTGCGCGTCGAGATCGCCGACGGCGTCGCCGCGCTCGACGCGTCGAACGCGCTCGTGCCCGGGGCGACCGCCGGCGGCAACGGGCTCGGCATCGCCCTCATGGCCCAGCGATGGCGCGCCGTGGGTGGATCGGGCAGCGTGGGGGCGCGCGACGGCCGCTGGGTCGTGCGCGTCGAGGTGCCCGCGGCGGAGGTGGATGCATGACCGAGCCCACCGTGCGCGTCGTCGTCGCCGACGACCACGCCGCCGTGCGCGCGGGCATCGCGGCGGTGCTCGCCGCGGATCCATCGATCGCGGTCGTCGGCGAGGCGGCAGACGGTCGCGCCGCCGTGCAGCAGGCGACGGCGCTGCGCCCCGACCTCGTGCTCATGGACGTGCGCATGCCGCGCCTCGACGGCATCGCCGCGACCGCCGAGGTCGTCGCGCTCGGCGTCGCGGTGCTCGTGCTCACGACCTACGACGTCGACGAGCACGTCGATGGCGCGCTCGCCGCCGGCGCATCCGGCTACCTGCTGAAGACCGCCGAGCCCGAGGCGATCATCGCGGGCGTGCGCCGCGTCGCCGCCGGCGAGGGCGTGCTCGCCCCCGAGGTCACGATGCGGGTGCTCGAGCGCATGCGGGCAGCCCCGGCACCACCCGCTGCGGTGCCCGCGGGCGTCGACGACCTCACGGTGCGCGAGCGCGAGGTGCTCGTGGGCCTCGGCGAGGGGCTCTCGAACGCGCAGCTCGCCGACCGGCTCGGCATCGGGGAGCCGACGATCAAGACCCACGTCTCGCGGGTGCTCGCGAAGCTCGGCGCCCCCTCGCGCATGCGTGCCGCGGTCATCGCGCGCGACGCTCGCCTCGTGTAGTCGAGGGTCTCGGTCCGATGCGACCTCGCATCGGACCGAAGCCCTCAACCCTGCAGGGCGAGGCTCGCCGAGCCGATCGCCGTCGACCAGCGGCCGAGCGCCGCGGGCACGATGCGGCGCGGCTGCGGCACCGACTGCAACGGCGCGAGCGCGTCGAGCTCCTGCTCGATGATCGGCAGCAGGATCGACTGCGCCGCCATGCCGACCGAGCCGCCCAGCACGACGATCTCGGGGTCGAATGCCGGCAGCATGCGCCGCAGCGCCGCCGCGATCGCGATGCCCGCGTCGCCGACGGCGCCGATGGATGCGGGGTCGCCGGCGAGCGCCGCATCCACGAGGTGCTTCGCCGTCACGGGCAGGCCCCCGGCGAGGTCGCGCGCCGCAGCGATGCGCATGCCGACGCGCGCGAGCGCCTGACCGCCTGCGAACGCCTCGAGGCATCCGTGCGCCTCGCAGGAGCACAGCGGGCCGTCCTCGACGACGGTCACGTGCCCGAGCTCGCCCGCGAAGCCGTGCGCGCCGCGCAGCGCCTGACCGCCGACGACGAGCGCGCCGCCGACGCCCGTGCCGAGCGACACGAGCAGCAGCGACTGCGCACCGCGGCCCGCGCCGAAGCGGTGCTCGCCGAGCCCGTGCGCGTTGCCGTCGTTGTCGACGACCACCGGCAGCCCGACGCGCGCCGACACGGCATCCCGCACGGGGAAGTCTCGGATGCGGAAGTGCGCCGCCCACGCGATCGTCGACGCGTCGGGCGTGAGCCACGACGCGATGCCGAGCCCGAGGCGGTCGGGCGTCGGCTGCCCCGCGGCGGCCAGCGCGGCGCGCAGCTCGTCGGCGGTGCGGGCGATCTCGTCGAGCAGGCCGTCGGACGAGCGGATGCGATGCTCGCGCCACGAACGGTGCAGCACCTCGCCGGCCTCGGTCATCGCGACGCCCGCGACCTTGGTGCCGCCGACGTCGATCCCGAGCAGAGTCACCGCACCATCCTGCCGTGTCGACGGATGCGGTGCGTCGCGGGTCGCCGGCCAGGGCGACCCGCGACGGCCTCGGTGCGAGAGCGGAGGGGCACCGACCCGTGCCCCTCCACTCGACCCGCACGGGAGCGCGGGCCGACGCCCGTGGGCGCCACAGGGAAGACGTGTGAGGTCGCCTCAGCATGACGGACGCCCGGAGGCGGGCGCATCCCGGGCGTGTCGTCGGGGCCGGGCTAGGGGATGAGCGGCGGGAGCGGCAGTCCTGGCACCTCGGGGAGCTCGGGGATGCCGGGCTCCTGCGGCGCGAGGCACAGCAGGCCGTCGAGCATGGGCAGCGTGACCGTGATGGGCGACTGCGCGGCGCTCTGCGGCGCGAGGGTGATGGCCTGCGGCGCGGTGCACAGCA
Organism: Agrococcus jejuensis; assembly: GCF_007679035.1. Classification (GTDB taxonomy): domain Bacteria; phylum Actinomycetota; class Actinomycetes; order Actinomycetales; family Microbacteriaceae; genus Agrococcus; species Agrococcus jejuensis_A. Next base: position 174,391 of record NZ_VEFR01000004.1, read on the forward strand.
CGATGAGGTCCACGGAGTCCACCGTGAGCACCGCGGACGTCGCCGTCGCGATGCACGATCCCAGGTCGCATGCGAGCCCGGACTGCACCACGGTGCTCGCGACGAGGTCGCTCGGCGCCGTGAGCACGTAGTCGGCTCCGGGCACGAGCCCGTCGATCGTGAACGTCGAGGTCGCGACGAGCGGGATGGGCGTCGACCAGGTCGGGGGAGCGCTCACGGAGAGCACGGGGACCGGGGTGGGGTCGACGGGATCGACCGGGTCGACGGGATCGACCGGGTCGACGGGATCGACCGGGTCGACGGGATCGACCGGATCGACGGGGTCGACGGGGTCGACGGGATCGACCGGGTCCACGGGATCCACGGGGTCGACCGGGTCGACCGGCTCGACCGGCGGCTCCGGCTCGCTGGCGGGTGGCTGGCGTTCCGTCGAGGGTGGCGTCTCGATGGCGGGATCGGTCGGCGTGGGCGCCGTCGCGACGATCGGCGCCACCTGCTGCGACGGCGGCGCGACGGGCGTGCGGGCGACGGGGGCCGACGCTGCGGCTCCGACGACGACCGTCTGCGGAGCGGCGGGAGCGGCCTCGTCAGCGGCGGCGACGGGTGCCTCGTCGGCGGCCGACGGTGCGCTCGGCGTCTGCGTCACGGGCGCGACCGCGGTCGGCGGCGCGGCGACGCTCGCCGCATCCGTCGGCGTGAGCGCGGCGACGGAGACCACGACCACGACGGTCGCCGCGGCCGCGGCACCGAGGATGGTGGTGGCGGCGATCGCGGGCTTGCGCGCGATGGTGCCGATCACGGCCTGGGCGACGTTCGCCGGCGCGACGGCGACGGCGCCGCCGCCGACGAGCAGCGGCACCACCGCGAAGACCCAGCGGCCGAAGCCCCGGCCGCCGCGCACCTCGAGGCAGTGCTCGCAGCGGGCGACGTGCGCGAGCGCCGAGCGATCCTTCGACCTCGCGTGCACGGCGCACTCGCCGCCCGCGCGCTCCATGAGCACGGCCTGCAGCTCGCTGCGCAGCGCGCGACGAGCACGCAGCGCCAGCACGGCGGCGGCGTTGGGGGACAGCCCCATGTCGCGGGCGACATCCTTCACCGGCTCGTCATCGATCACGGTGCGCGCCAGCACCTCGCGATGCCGCGGCGCGAGCGCGCCGAACGCCTCGCGCACGGGGGCGAGGGCGTCGAGGTCGTCGACGGCCATGGCGCCCAGGCGCGTGTCGGCGATCGAGGCGAGCGCGTCGTCGGCGACCTCGGTGCCCACGACCGCCTGCCCATCCTTCGATCGCACGACGTCGATCGCGCGGAAGCGCACGCCGCGGGCGAGGTAGGCGGCGGGATCGCGGATCTCCTCGCCGGCGTCGACGCGGCCGATGAGCTCGATGACCGTGGCCGAGACGACGTCCTCGGCGACCTCGCGGCGGCGGACGACGCGCTGGGCGATGGCCAGCAGTCGTGGCTGGAGGTCGTCCCACTCGTCGCGCAGCACGGCGCGGATCGCCGCGGTCTCGTGCAGCTCGAGGGTCATGGGCCACTCATCTCTCGTCCGGTGACGCGTGCACCCGGATGGAGCGGCGGGCCGGAAGCAGAGACTAGTCCCCCGAAGTGGTGAGCGACACTCAGCAGTGTCCCCCGATGGCACCATCGAGTCATGCGCATCCTCCTGACGGCATTCGAGCCCTTCGGCGGCGACGCCGAGAACGCGAGCCGGGAGGCGGTGCTGCGGCTCGCCGAACGCGACGTGCCCGGCGTCGACCTGGCCGTCGGCATCCTGCCCGTCGCCTTCGCCACCGCGCCGACGCGGCTGCGCGCGCTCGTCGACGAGCACGCGCCCGATGCGGTGCTCGCGATCGGCGAGGCCGGCGGGCGTGCGGTCGTGACGCCCGAGCGACAGGGCCGCAACCGCATCGACGCGCGCATCCCCGACGAGGCGGGCGACCAGCCGCGCGACGTCGCGATCGACGACGGCCCCGAGCTGCGCGCGGCGACGCTCGACGTCGACGCGCTCGTCGCCGCCATCCGCGACGCAGGCGTGCGGGCCGAGGCGTCGGAGGATGCGGGCGGCTTCGTCTGCAACCGCATCGCCGTCGAGGTCGCCGGCCTGCCGGTGCCTGCAGCATTCGTGCACGTGCCGGCGGTGCGCTCGATCGGCGTCGCGGGCGTGGGACGCGAGACGGATGCGGTCGCGGGCGTCGCGACGGCGCTGACGTTCGACGACCTCGCGACGGCGATCGGCGCGTGCGTGGCATCGGCGGCCGGGCAGGTGGCCGCCGACTGAAGGTCGCCACCGATGCCGCGCGCATGCGGCACGGCGAGGCCGCATGCCGCTCGGCCGAGCGCGCAGCCGCGGATGCGGCGGGCGCCGAGCGTCAGCGCGCCGCGTCGGCGGCGGCCGCTGCCCGTTCGACCCAGCGCGGCGTCGCCACGGGGCTGAGGTTCGGCAGCAGCGCGCCCGCCTCGCAGCGCTCGACGAGCTGGGCCGCACGCCGCGCGCGCGTCTCGTCGCGCTTCGCCGAGGCGATCCAGTGGATGGCGGCCTTGCGATAGCTCGCGGTCGCCTCGCGCAGGAACGCGGTCGCGGGCGCGCTCGCGTCGAGCACCGCCTGCTCCGACGCTGCGAGCGCCACCGCATCCTGCTCGTGCGAGTAGGTGCCCGTGCGATCGGGCGTGCGCCGCTCGAACGCGACGATGCCGGCCGGGTGCATCCGCCCCTCGGCGAGCAGCCGCTCGACGTGCGCGACGTTGACCGCCGACCACGTGCTCACGGACTTCCGCGGCGTCCAGCGCTGGCGCCGCGTGTGCTCGTCGATGCGCTGCGAGACCGAGTCGATCCAGCCGAAGCACAGCGCCTCGGGCACGGCATCCGCCCACCCGAGACCGGGATCCGCGGCGGGGGAGGAGCGCTTGTGCAACCCCATCCACAGCTCGGTCGCCGTCTCGTGGTTGGCCTCGAGCCAGGCACGCAGCTCGGCGGCGTCGCGGAAGAAGATCGCGGGCCGCTCGGCGCTCCCGCCCGGCGTGCCCGGCTGCGTCATGCGGTCAGCATGCCACGCACGTGCGACGCGGTTCGCGGTGAGGCGTCGATTGGTCCACTTGTGGACCAATCGACAGGGCGATTGGTCCACAAGTGGACCAATCGATCGCAGAAGATGGCCAATCGACGCAGAAGATGGCCAATCGACGCAGAAGGTGGCCAACCGATGGAGGGGCGCGGCCCAGTCGAGCCGTGCGAGCGCTACGCCGCTGCGACCGCAGCGCGCACCGCGGCTGCGAAGGCGTCGACGTCGGACTCGGTCGTGTCCCACGAGCACATCCAGCGCACCTCGCCCGACTCGCCGTTCCAGTCGTAGAACATGAACGACTCGCGCACGCGATCGGCCACGCCGGCCGGCAGGTGCGCGAAGACGCCGTTCGACTGGGTCGGCTGCACGAAGTCCACGCCGTCGACCCCCTCGAGCGCCGCGCGCAGTCGAGCGGCCATCGCGTTCGCGTGGCGCGCGTTCTCGAGCCACACGTCGCCGTCGTAGAGCGCGAGCAGCTGCGCCGACAGGAAGCGCATCTTCGACGCGAGCTGCATGTCGAGCTTGCGCAGGTAGACGAGACCGTCGCCCGCGCGCTCCGACAGGGTCACGACGGCCTCGGCGCCGAGCGCGCCGTCCTTCGTGCCGCCGAGCGACAGGATGTCGACGCCCGCGTCGGTCAGGAAGGCCCGCAGGGGCAGGTCGAGCGCCGCCGCAGCGTTGGCGATGCGGGCGCCGTCGACGTGCAGCAGCATCCCCTTGCCGTGGGCGTGGTCGGCGAGCGCGCGGATCTCGTCGACCGTGTAGAGGGTGCCGAGCTCCGTCGACTGCGTGATCGACACGATCCCGGGCTGCGCGCGGTGCTCGTCGCCGAAGCCCCACGCCTCACGGTCGACGAGCTCGGGGGTCAGCTTGCCGTCGGGCGTCGGCACGGCGAGCAGCTTGAGGCCGGCGACGCGCTCGGGCGCGCCACCCTCGTCGACGTTGATGTGCGCACCGGTCGCGCAGATGACCGCGCCCCAGCGCGGCAGGCTCGACTGCAGCGCCAGCACGTTCGCGCCGGTGCCGTTGAAGACGGGGAACGCCTCCGCCTGCTCGCCGAGGTGCGCCTGCACGACCTCCTGCAGCCTCGCCGTGTACGGGTCGAGGCCGTACGACACGACGTGGCCCTCGTTCGCCGTCGCGATCGCGGCGAGCACGGCGGGATGCACGCCGGCGTAGTTGTCGCTCGCGAAGGTGCGGATGCTGGTGTCGTGGATCTGCTGCACGCATCCATCCTCTCGGTTCCGCGGCTCGCGCCGCGACGCCGGATGCCGCGAACGGACGAAGGCGGCCCCGACGCGAGTCGGGACCGCCTTCGAACGATGGGTGCGTCAGAGCGTGCGACGGCGACGCAGCACGAGGCCGATGCCGGCCATGAGCAGCAGCGCTGCGAGCGCGACGGCCGGTCCGGCGAGCTCGGCGCCGGTCTGCGGCAGCGTGCCACCAGCACCGCCCGCGGCGGGCGGCGTGCTGGGCGAGGTCGTCGGCGGCGTCGCGCTCGGCGGCGTCGACGGGTCGACCGACGGCGGGGCGTCGGCGGCGTCGACCTCGACCACGAGGATGCCGAGCAGCTGGTCGTCGAGTCCGCTGCCGGAGGACACGTACTGCGCTGCGAACAGGCCGTCCTCGGTGTCCTCGGGAATCGTGAACGTGACGCTCGCGCGACCGGTCTCGTTCGAGTCGAGCACGTTCGCATTGTCGACGGGAGCCTCCACGAGCACGGTGCCCGGCTCGGCCGCAGCCTGGTCGAAGCCGCCCGTGACCGAGCCGGTGACGACGTCACCGGTCGGGGCGGAGCCGAAGTCGACGACCGAGGCGGTGACCACCGACGGCTTCGGTTCGATGTTCGTGAACGACAGCGACGAGAAGTCGATGGTGATCTCGTCGCCGGGCTCGAAGACCTGGTCGAACGGCGTGACCTCGGTGACGCCGATCGACTGCTGCGTGTAGTCGGGCAGCAGGCCCGGGTTGGCCGTCAGGTAGTCGGCCGTCGCCTGCCAGTCGATCGTCGTGAGCGCCTGCGGGTTCGCGCCATCGCGCAGCACGGTGAAGCCGTCCTGGCCCTCGAGCAGGAACACGTTCGACGCGACCGTGTACACGTCCTCCTCGAAGATCGGCTCCTGCAGCACGAGCTCCTCGCCGTCGATCACCTCGGTGGTCTCGAGCCAGATGCCCGTCACGCGATCGCCGATCGGGGCGGTGGGGTCGTAGTAGTAGCCGAGGCCCGCGAGACCAAGCGCCAGCATCGGCCGCGAGCCCTGGCCGATGAACTGCTGCTCGAGCAGCTCGTCGACCTGCGCGCCGGTGAGGTCGAGGGTGCCGATCGTGTTGCTGAACGACGTGACGTTGAACGCCTGACGCAGCGTGATCTCACCACTCGCGTTCGGCACGAGGTCCGCGCGGATGCCGCCGGGGTTGATGATGCCGAAGTCGGCGTCGAGCCCTCCCTCGTTCGCAGTCACGCGCGCCACCTCTGCGATCAGGTTGCCCAGCGGCGACTCGGCGCCGCGATGCTGCGGCGTGCCCGAGTTCGGAGTGCCGCTGTTCGAGGCTGCGAGGAACGGCAGCGTCATGTCCTCGCCGACGATCTGGGCGCCGATGGGGCGCGCTGCGTCGAACGTGTCGCGCACGATCTGCAGCACGGCCGGCTCGGTCGCGGGCGACGTGATCGGGTCGTCGGAGTCGGCCTGCGCCTGCGAGATGCTGGAGACCGAGAGGTTCTCGGCGGTGGCCACCGTGACGGTGCCGTCCAGCGCGACGAGCAGCTCGACGTGTCCGAGCACCGAGCCCGACGATCCCGACTGCACGATGGGCGCGCCCGACGGCGTGTACGACACGGGCAGCGGCGTGACGCCGCTGGGCGGCGGCACCTGCGTGGGGATCGTCTCGTGCGAGTGGCCGGTGAACACGACGTCGACGTCTGCGGACAGCCCGTCGCGCATCACGGCGGTGCCCTCGTGCGCGAGTGCAACGATCACATCGGCCGAGTCGGTCGCGACGATGTCGGCTGCGATCGCGTTGGTCACGGCCACCGGGTCGGTGAACGTCAGGCCCTCGACGCCAGACGCGCTGACGATGTCGGGCGTCTGCTGCGTGACGGTGCCGATGTAGGCGACGCGCACGCCGTTGTCGGTCGTGATGATCTCGGTCGGCGCGAGGTCGGACTGGCCCTCGACGTTCGCGGCGAGGTACGGGAAGTCGGCGAGCGGCACGACGCGGTCGACGAGGTCGTCGAAGCCCTGGTCGAACTCGTGGTTGCCGACAGCCGAGACGTCCAGCGCCATGGCGTTCAGTGCATCGATCGTGGGCTCGTCCTGGAAGATCGCCGACTCGAAGGTCGATCCGCCGATCGAGTCGCCGACCGACGAGAAGAGCGTGTCGGGGTTGTCGAGGCGGAAGGTCGCGATCTGCTGCGCCATGTTGGGGGCGGCACGCAGGGCGCCGTGGAAGTCGGTGATGGAGAGCAGGTCGACGGTGACGCTGCCGTCGGGATTGACGGTGGCGGATGCCGGTGCGGCGACGCCGAGGCCGAGCGCGATGGCGCCGGCTGCGGCGACGGCGGAGAGGGCTCCGCGGCGCACGTTCGATCGAGTCATGAGTGAGTGATCCTCGTGTCAGGGGGACGGATATGGCCAGCCTATGGATGCGCCGAGGCTCGCGACCGGATCGCGACGAGGTCGTTACCTAGCGTTCACATGGCAGGGGTCGTCGCGGCGTGTCGCGGGCTCCGCCTGCTCGTCAGCGCTGCGTCGCCCACCCGATCGCAGCGGCGGCGCCGAGCATCATGAGCGGTCCGAACGGCACCTGCACGCCGCGGATCCCGCGCCGCGCGACGAGCAGCACGAGTGCGACGACGAGCAGCAGCACGAACGCCGCGAGCACGCCGACGAGCAGCACGAGCCAGCCGTGCCAGCCGAGCGCGAGGCCGAGCGGCAGCGCGAGCTTGACGTCGCCGAGCCCCATGCTCGACGGCGAGATCCATGCCAGCGCGAAGTAGCCCGCACCCGCAGCGAGCGACGCGAGCACGGCGGTGCCCAGCCGGGCCCAGTCGCCCGTGATGGCGGACGCGACGACGAGGCTCGCGAGCAGCCCGCCGAGCGCGGGCAGCACGAGGGCGTCGGGCAGGCGCTCGGTCGCGAGGTCGATCGGTGCGAGCAGGGCGCAGGCGGCGGCCAGGATGCCGAGCCCCACGGCGTGCGCCGGGCTCGTCGCGGCGAGCACGGCGCCCGCGCCGCCGACGATGCCGAGCGCCGTCGGCACTGCGCGGTGCAGCCAGCGCGATCGCGTGTCGACGAGCCGTCGCGCCGAGGGGGTCAGGGCCCACGCCGCGGCGCCGCATGCGAGTGCGGCGAGGACGACGGCGAGGGGCACGGGGTCCATCTTCGCGAGTACGAGGCGTCTGGACGCCGCGGCTCGCTCGCGTCAGTCCTCTGCGAGACCGGTCTCGAGGTCGGCGAAGCCCGTCGCGACGAGGTCGCCGATCGTGGGCTCGTCGCCGTCCTGGCGCACCCACACGCGGATGGCGGTCTTCACCACGCTCGCGGCGGCGCCGGCGACGAGGCGCGGGTGCGCCTCGGTCTCGGCATCGAGCCCCATGCGCTCGGCCACCGCGACGCGGATGGCGTCCTCGAGCGCGTCGTACTGCGCCATGCGATAGGGGAGCAGGGTGGGGTGCTCGTCGACGAGGCGCTCCTTGGCGCGCAGGGCGTCGAGCTGCTCCGGCGTCCACGCATTCACGGCGTAGGCGAGCAGGGCGCGCAGCGAGGTGAGCGGCGCCTCGTCGTCGGGGCGCTCGCGCAGCGCCGTCGTGAGCTGCGCGAGGTCGTCCTCGCCCGCGGCGACGATCGCGGCCTCCTTCGACGGGAAGTAGTTCGACAACGTGCGCGGCGACACGAAGGCGCGCTCGGCGATCTCCTCGACGAGCACGCCGTCGAGGCCGTGCTCGACGGCGAGTGCGAACGCGGCGTCGGCGATCGTGCGACGCGTGTGCAGCTTCTTCCGTTCGCGCAGCGACGGTCGTCGGCGCTGCGCAGGGTCCTTCTCGGGCATGAGGCGAAACCCTAGGAGATGCCGCTTGGGAAGTCCTGCGGGATCTGTAGTCCGGGGGACAGTTCGAACGTTCGAAGTGTTCGTACGACAGATTCACGATTCGCAGCATTCGCCGGGCATGTTCGCAGTCGACGTACAGGTTCGCGCGCCGAAGACTTGCCAGACTCCTCGAATTGCCGGAGGCGCAAATGCGCTGCATCCGAAGTCTTCGGCAACCGTGCGGCCAGGCACGGAATCCCGACCCGATTGGAACCCACCATGTTCGCAGCACTGCAGGCCGTCCAGAGCCGCATCGCAGACCGCTTCTCCTCGTCCGACCGCGGCGCCACCGCCGTCGAGTACGGCCTCCTCGTCGGCCTCATCGCCGCAGTCATCATCATCGCGGTCGCCGCTCTCGGCACCCAGCTCACCGGCCTCTTCGAGAGCGTCACGGCCGTCCTTCCCGGTGGCACGCCCGGTGGCGGGACCACCGAGCCGTAACCAGCTCCCATCGTCGGATGCGGTGGCGAGCCCTCGGGGGCTCGCCACCGCATCCGCCATTCCCGGCATCGCACGCAGGGGAGGAGGTCGCCGTGCATGCTCACCGCTGCCGCGCGCTGCGCGAGGCGAGGGACCGGGGAGCGGTCGCGGTCGAGTTCGCGATCGTGCTGCCGGTGCTCGTCGCACTGACGCTCGGCATCCTCGCCTTCGGCTACGCGCTGCACATCCAGTCGATGCTCGACGGTGCCGCGCGAGAGGGCGTGCGCATCGCCGCCATCTCGACGCTGCCCGACCGCGCGGCCGCCGCGCGCGAGGCGGCCATCGCGGCTGCCGCTCCGACGATCGCGCTCCAGCCGTCGGACATCGCCATCAGTCCCATCACGTGCCTGATCGGCGACCGGGTCACCGTGACCATCAGGGTCGACCACCAGCTGCTCGGCGGCCTCGGCGCCATCGAGCTCACCGGACGAGGGACCATGCGATGCGGAGGCTGACCATGCGACGCCGCGACCGCGGCGCGGCCGCCACCTGGGTGGCGCTGCTCATCGTGCCGCTGCTCGTCGTCGGCGCCCTCGGCATCGACGTCGGCCTCATGCAGGTCGACCGTCAGCGGCTGCAGACGGGTGCCGACGCCGCGGCGCTCGCGATCGCGACGCAGTGCTCACGGCAGGTGTGCACGAGCACGACGAACGCGCTCGCCGCGCAGGACATGGCGACGGCGAACGCGCCGCTCGTCGACCCGGCCTTCGCGACCGTCGATGTCATCGACAGGGTCGAGGGCTACGTCGAGGTCACGACGACCTCGACGCGCGAGCACTTCTTCGGCCCCGTCGCCGGCATCGAGTCGACGCAGCTCAGCGCGACCTCGGGCGCACGCTGGGGCTACCCGGAGCGCGGCACGGTCGTGATGCCGCTCACGATCTCGTGGTGCGAGCTCGTCGCAGCAGTCGGCGTGGGCCAGGTGCTCGACCTCTCGGGTCGGGTCATCGGCCTGGACCTTCCCGCGAGCGGCCTGCGCGTGCCGCGGCTCGGTCTCACCGCCACCGTGTGCCCTGGTGCGCTGCTGTCCTCGCTCGGGCTCACGAAGCCGGGCTCGGCGCTCGGATTCCTCGCTCCCGGACCCGGATGCGGCGACACCTACGTCGAGGTACGCACGTGGGTCGGTCAGGCGCCGCGGCCCGAGGCGCCTGCGAGCTGCTCGACCCGACACTTCTCCGAGTATCTCGGCGAGACGGTGTACCTGCCCGTGCACAGCGAGATCCGCCTGAACAGCGTCACGCGCACGAACCAGTACCGCGTCTACGCGTTCGTCGCCGTCACGTTGCACGGCTACAACCTCGGCAACGGCGTCGTGTCGAACCCGAACCCCTGCCCGGGCAGCCATGTGGAGATCGTGAACCTGATCCCCACGAGCGTCGAGAACCGCTGCATCGACGCCACCATCGAGCTCGAGCTCGGCATCGACTCGCCGAGCGACGACTTCGAGTACGGGCCCGACGCGGAGCCCATCGGCGATCCGCGCGTCGAGCTCGTGCTCCCAGAGGAGAGACCATGATCCGTCGCGTGCTCGTCATCGCGTCGGCGCTCGTGCTCGCGATCGTCGGAGGCGTCGTGACGTTCTCCTACGCATCGGGCGCCGACGCCCGCGCCATGGCCGGACTCGAGCCCACTCCCGTGCTCGTCGTCGTCGAGCCGATCGCCCAGGGCACCTCGGCGTCGGCGATCGCCGACGCCGTCGCGCTCGAGGAGCTGCCCGCCTCGGCGGTCGCGCCAGGCGCGCTCGGCGCGCTCGCCGACCTCGCCGAGATCGCCGATCAGGTCGCGACGTCGGACCTCGTCGTGGGGGAGCAGCTGCTCGCGAGCCGCTTCGCCGCACCCGACGACCTCGGCGGCGCCGTCGAGGTGCCGGAGGGGATGCACCTGCTGACGTTCGACCTCGAGGCGCGTCGCGTCGTCGGCGGCGACGTGCAACCGGGCGACCGCGTCGGCGTCTTCGTCTCCGACGGCGACCCGCTCACCCCCGCGACGCGCCTCGTGCAGCATCGCGTGCTCGTCGTCGCCGTCGCGGGCGGAGCCTCGACCACGACGGACGCGGAGACGGGCGAGCAGACCGAGCAGGCCGCCGAGCCCATGATCTCGATCACGCTCGCGGTCGACGCCACCGCCGCGCAGCAGCTCGTCTACTCCGCCGAGTACGAGCTCATCTACCTGTCCATCGAGCCCGAGGGCGCCGCCGACGGCCCGGGCATCATCGAGGAGGTCATCCGATGATCGCGGTGCTGCTCGTCTCCGACTCCCCCGACCTCCACGCCCGCGTGCACGACGCGTCCGGCGGCACGTGCATCGCGGTGCCCGCGCAGCCGCTGCCGACGGATCCGCGCCACCTGCTGGTGCTCGCGGCGGCGCCGTCGCATCCCGAGGTCGTGGTCGTCGACGCGACGCGGGCGTCGCGCGAGGCCATCGCGCTCGCCGCCCGCATCGACGTGGAGCTGCCGGGCACGGGCGTCGTGCTGGTGGGCGACCCCGACGTGCTGTCGCTCGACGCCATGCGCGCCGGCGTGCGCGACGTGCTGCCGCCCGCGACCGACGTCGACTCGCTGCGCGCCGTGCTCGAGCGCGTCGCAGCCAGCATGCGGATGCGGTCCGCCGCTCCCATGGCCCACGGCGTCGAGGCGACGACGCTCGAGACCCCCGGCCGCGTGCTCTCGGTGCTGTCGCCGAAGGGCGGCGCCGGCAAGACGACCATCTCGACGAACCTCGCCGTCGGTCTCGCGATCGCGGACCCCGGATCCGTCGTGCTCGTGGATCTCGACCTGCAGTTCGGCGACGTCGCCACGGCGCTCGGGCTCGACCCCGAGTACGCCATCGACGACGTGGTGCGGTCGCAGGCCGTGCTCGACCCGATCGCGCTCAAGACGCGTCTGACGCAGCACTCGTCGGGCCTGTCGGTGCTGTGCGCGCCCGCGACGCCTGCCGGCGCCGACGTCGTGACGCCCGATCAGGTCGCCGCCGTCATCACCGCGCTGTCCCGGCAGTTCCGCCACGTCGTGCTCGACACCGCTCCCGGTCTCGACGCCACGACGCTTGCCGCCCTCGACCACACCACCGACCCCCTGCTGCTCACGACGTTCGACGTGCCCGGTGCACGCGGGCTCGCGAAGGAGATGGCGACGCTGCGCGAGCTCGGGATGCTCACGCATGCCCGCCAGGTGGTGCTGAACTTCGCGAACCCCGGCAACGGGCTGAGCGTGCGCGACGTCGAGGCGACCATCGGGTCGAAGGTCGACCTCACCATCCCGCACTCGAAGGCCGCGACGGCTGCGATGAACATGGGCGTGCCGATCGTCGCCGGCAAGCCGCGCGACGCCGTCGCACGGCGCCTCGCGACGCTCGTCGCGTACTACCGCGACGTCGACGAGCGCCGCTCGAGCGGCCGACACCGGGCTGCGGCATGACCTCCCTCGCGCACCGGCTCGCCGCAGCACGCGGCGACGAGGCCGCAGTCGCTGCGCCGGCGTCCGCGCTGGTGCAGGCACCCGCGAGCGCGCCCCCGGGCCCGGCACCCGCATCCCCGGCCGATGGCGAGCACCACCCGTCGCTCGCCGAGCGCACCCACGCGCCGTCGGCGCCGTCGCCCGACGCCGACGGGCTCCAGCGCGTCAAGGCCCGCACCGCCGACGCGCTCTTCGCCCGCATCGGCACGCGCCTCAACGACCCCTCGCTGACGGAGGCGCAGCTGCATGCGCTCGTGCGCGAGGAGCTCGGCACCGTCGTCGAGGCCGAGCCGACGCCCCTCACCGCCGACGAGCGACAGCGCCTCATGGCCGAGGTGCGCGACGACGTGCTGGGCCTCGGCCCCCTCCAGCGCCTCCTCGACGACGACACCGTCAGCGAGATCATGGTCAACGGCCCCGACATGGTCTACGTCGAGCAGCACGGGCGCCTCACGCTCTCGGGGGTGCGCTTCACGTCGGAGGATCAGCTGCGCCGCGTGATCGAGCGCATCGTGACGCGCGTCGGACGCCGCATCGACGAGTCGTCGCCCATGGTCGACGCGCGCCTCGAGGACGGCTCCCGCGTCAACGCCGTCATCCCGCCGCTCGCGTTCTCGGGCTCGACGCTCACGATCCGCAAGTTCTCGCGCGACCCCCTCGTCGTCGACGACCTCCTGCGCTTCGGCACCCTCACGCCGCAGATGGCGGAGCTCCTGCGCGCATGCGTCGAGGCCCGGCTCAACATCATCGTCTCGGGCGGCACCGGCACCGGCAAGACGACGCTGCTCAACGTGCTGTCGTCGTGCATCCCCGACGACGAGCGCATCATCACGATCGAGGATGCCGTCGAGCTGCAGCTGCAGCAGGACCACGTCGTGCGGCTCGAGTCGCGGCCCGCGAACGTCGAGGGCAAGGGCGAGGTCACCATCCGGGACCTCGTGCGCAACTCCCTGCGCATGCGCCCCGACCGCATCGTCGTCGGCGAGGTGCGCGGCGAGACGCTCGACATGCTGCAGGCCATGAACACGGGCCACGACGGCTCGCTGTCGACCGTGCACTCCAACTCGCCGCGCGACGCCGTCGCGCGCCTCGAGACGCTCGTGCTCATGGCCGGCATGGACCTGCCGCTGCGCGCGATCCGCGAGCAGATCGCCTCGGCCGTCGACGTCATCGTGCAGCTCTCGCGCCTGCGCGACGGCACCCGCCGCATCACGGCCGTCACCGAGGTGCAGGGCATGGAGGGCGAGCTCGTGACGATGCAGGACGTCTTCGTGTTCGACTTCTCGGCCGGCGTGGATGCGCAGGGCCGATTCCTCGGGACGCCGATCGCGACGGGCGTGCGCCCGCGCTTCGCCGAGCGGTTCGAGGACCACGGCATCGCCGTGCCGCCCGGCACGTTCGACCCGCCCGTCCGAGCCGCGAGGGGCGCCTGGTGACCGCCGCGCTCGTCGGCTCGGTCGTCGTCGCCGTCGGCATCGCCGCGGCGCTGCTCGTCGTGCTGCAGCCGTTCCGCGTGCACCTCGCACGGTCGCGTCGTCGCCCCGGGATCGAGGACGGGGAGGGCGCGCTCGCCGGGGCGGCCAACCTCGCCTCGAACCTCATGTCGAAGGCGATCCAGCCCCGTGCCGGCGCGCTGGCGCGGTCGCTCGACCTCGCCGGCATCCGCATGCGCCCGCAGGACTTCGCGCTGCTCGTGCTGTTCGGCGGCGTCGCCATCGCGGCGATCGTCGTCGTGCTGGGCGGCGGCATCCTGGCGCTGCCGCTCGGCGTGGGCGCCGTCGGCATCGCCTGGCTGATCGTGCGCTCGCGAGTCGCGAAGCGCCGCACCGAGTTCGCGAACCAGCTCGGCGGCACCCTGCAGCTCATGTCGTCGAGCCTCCGCGCCGGCCAGAGCCTCATGCAGGCGCTCGCGTCGGTCGCGAAGGAGGCCGAGGAGCCGACGAGCAGCGAGCTCGCGCGCATCGTGAACGAGACTCGCGTCGGCCGGCCCGTCGTCGACGCGCTCGAGGAGGCTGCCGAGCGCATGGCGAACGTCGACTTCCGGTGGGCGACGCAGGCGATCGCGATCAACCGCGAGGTCGGCGGCAGCCTGTCGGACGTGCTCGACGGCGTCGCCACCACCATCCGCGAGCGCGGCATGCTGCGTCGCCAGGTCGCAGCGCTCTCGGCGGAGGGTCGCCTGTCGGCGGTCATCCTCATGATCCTGCCCATCGGCGTCGCCGGCTTCGTCGGCATCTCGAACCCCGGCTACCTCTCGCCGTTCGTCGAGCATCCGTTCGGACCCGTGCTCATCGGCGTCGCCGTGCTGCTGCTGGTCGTCGGCGGCATCTGGCTGCGCAAGACCGTCGAGATCGAGCTCTGATGGACCCCGTCGTGCTCGTGGGCAGCGCGCTCGTCGCCGGGTCGCTCGTCGTCGCCGTGCTCGCGCTCACCTCCTCCTCCACCGCCGAGCGCACCCGCATGCTCGCGAACCTGCAGCGCGGCGCCATCGCCGCCGAGGCCGCCGACCCGACGCCGAGGGGGCGTCCTGCCTCCGTGGCGCTCGCCGTGCGGCTCACGCCCGGCGCCGTGCTCTCGATGCTCGACCGGCAGCACTCCCGCGCCGGTCGCCCGGCAGGTGCGCCCATGGATCGGCTGCTGACGCTCAAGCTCGCCTGGGTGCCGATCGCGCTGCTGCTGTGCGTGCTCGTGGTCGCGGGGCGCGCGGCGCCGCTGCTCGTGGTCGTCACGCTGCTCGGCTCGGTCATCGTGTACTTCCTGCCCGAGCTGCTGCTGCTGAGCCGCGGGCAGGAACGCGACCAGCGCATCCAGAAGGAGCTGCCCGACACGCTCGACCAGATGCTCATCGGCGTCGAGGCGGGCCTCGGCTTCGACGCGGCGATGACGCGCACGGCGGGCAACGGCGACGGGCCGCTCACCGACGAGCTCACGCGCACGCTGCAGGAGATCCGCATGGGGCGGTCGCGACGCGAGGCGTTCGAGCAGCTCGCCGAGCGCACGCACGTCGCCGACCTGCGGCAGTTCGTGCGCGCGATCCTGCAGGCGGATGCCTACGGCATCTCGGTGACCGACGTGCTGCGCACGCAAGCGGGCGAGATGCGCCTGAAGCGTCGGCAGCGTGCCGAGGAGCAGGCGCAGAAGGTGCCCGTGAAGGTGCTCATGCCCGTCATGCTCTGCATCCTGCCCGTGCTGTTCATCGTCGTGCTCGCGCCCGCGGTGCTCGACATCGTGGCCGCCTTCTCGTAGCCCCGCCTCGCCGCTCCCGACGGCGGCGTCGCTGCTGCTCGGATCGGCGACTCCGGCACGGGGATCGGCGACTTCGGGACGGGATCGGCGACGTCGGCACGGCAGCGGTCGCCGCTCGGTGGCAGAGTCGCCGATCACCTCGAGGCAGGGGCCGCGGGATCGGTGCGGGGCGCGGGCGCGCCGTCACCGGCCGCCGCTCGCTCGCCAGAGGGCGATCCAGTCGTCGCGCGTGAGCGCCGTCGGGGAGGCGTCGCGAGGGACGCCGCGGCCGCCCATCCACGCCTTCGCGTCGTCGAGCCGCAGCACGCGGGCCTGCGCGAGCATGCGTGCGAGGCCGCGACCGGAGGCGCCGAACACGTCGGCCACCATCCGCTCGTAGCCGGCGCGCGAGCGGATGCCCGGATCCGGACGCCGCGCGACGGTGAAGAGGCCTGCGTCGACCGCCGGCATCGGGCGGAACGCCGAGCGGGGGATGCGGCGGTCGAGCGCGAAGTCGAACCACGGCGCCGCCTGCGCCGTCAGCTGCGTCGCCCCGCCGACCCCGGCGCGGCGGCGCGCGACCTCCCACTGCGCGACGAGCACCGCATCCGTCCACCCTGGCGCGCGCAGCAGCCGCCGCAGCAGCGCGGTCGTGAGGTGGAACGGCAGGTTCGACACCACGACGTGCGGGCGCGCGTCGAAGCGGTGGTCGAGGGCGTCGGCGTGCTCGATGCGCACGTGCTGCGGCGTGCGCGCGTCGAGTCGCGCGGCGCGACGCGCGTCGAGCTCGAGGCCGCGGATGGGGCGCCCGAGCCGCGCGAGCGGCCGCGTGATCGCGCCGTCGCCCGTGCCGATCTCGAGGATCGGGCCGTCGGTGGCGTCGACGAGGTCGACGATGCGACGCACGGCCGCGCGGTCGACGAGGAAGCTCTGGCCGAGCTCGTGCCTGCCGGGCGCGTGGCGGGATGCGGTCGGCGGCTGCGCCGGCCGCGTGCCCGAGGTGGGCGTGCGTCGGTCGCGTGGCGCATCGCGACGGGCGTCGCCGGACGCGCCGGAGTCGGACGCGCCGGGCGCGCCCGCTCCGGGGCGTTCGGGTCGGTCGTCGCGACGATGCTCGCGAGGGAGGCCGTGATCAGGCTGCGACGTGCGCTGCGGTCGGTGGTCGGGGGCGCCGCGATCGGCGCGTCGGCGAGGATGCCGGGACATGGGAGGCTCCGCGAGGCTCGTGGGTGGCGGTGGCAGCACGAGGTGCCGCTTCCTGACGTGCGGACCACGGGTGCGGGCGCAGCATGCTGCTGCAGCCGGCGACCGGCGGTCGGCGACGAGCCGAGCGAAGAGGGGATCGGCCCGCGCTCAGGCGCGGCGGATGCGGATCGCGTACATCGTTCCCATGCGGCCAGGCTAGTCGACGCCTCCCGTGTGCCGCATCCCACCGACTGGTCACTCGATGCGACTGAGTGGTCACTCGGTGTCGTCGAATCCCGATTCTGACGACATCGAGTGACCACTCAGAGCGTGCACCGCCGCGCGTCAAGCCCGCCCGGAGCGCCGTCGCGCATCCGTACCGTGAGAGGGATGCCTCGACAGATCCTCTGGTTCCGCCGCGACCTGCGGCTCGGCGATCACCCCGCGCTCGGCGCCGCCGCGGCCGAGGGCGACGTGCTGCCCGTCTTCGTCCTCGACCGCACGCTGCTCGGCACCGCCGGCGACGTGCGCACCGCCGCGCTCGCCGACGCGCTCGCGAATCTGCGGCGCGCGACCGACGGCGCCCTCGTGGTGCGCAGCGGCGACCCCGCGCGCATCCTGCCGCAGCTCGCGGCCGAGATCGACGCGACCGCCGTGCACGTGAGCGCCGAGACCTTCCCCTACGGTCGCCGCCGCGACGCGCGCGTGCAGGAGGCGCTCGAGGCGACGGACGTCGCCTGGGTCGAGACCGGCAGCCCGTACGCCGTCACGCCCGGCCGCGTGCGCAACGGCTCGGGCGACCGCTACAAGGTGTTCACGCCGTTCTCGAAGGCGTGGCTCGAGCACGGATGGCGTGCCCCGGCCGACGATCCCGAGGGGCTGCGCTGGAGCCGGCTCGTCGAGTCCGACGACCTGCCCGCGGCGCCCGCGATCGACGCCGACATCCCCACGATCTCCGAGGAGGCGGCGCTGACGCGGTGGCACGCCTTCCTCGACGACGACCTCGACGACTACGACGACGGCCGCGACCGGCCCGGCGACGACACGACGAGCCGCATGTCGGCCCAGCTCAAGTGGGGCACGATCCATCCGCGCACGATGCTCGCCGACCTCGAGCGCCGCGCCCGCGGCCGCACGGGCAAGCGCATGCAGTCGCTGCTGCGGTACCGCACCGAGCTCGCGTGGCGGGAGTTCTACGCCGACGTGCTCTGGCACGCGCCGCAGAGCGACTGGCACGACCTCACCGACGCGCTCGACGGCATGCAGTACGACGAGCCCGGCGACGCGTTCGACGCCTGGCGCGAGGGCCGCACCGGGTTCCCGATGGTGGATGCGGGCATGCGCCAGCTGCTCGCCGAGGGGTGGATGCACAACCGCGTGCGCATGCTCACGGCGTCGTTCCTCGTGAAGGACCTGCACGTGTGGTGGCCGCACGGCGCGCGCCACTTCCTCGACCATCTCGTCGACGGCGACGTCGCATCCAACAACCACGGCTGGCAGTGGACGGCGGGCACCGGCACGGATGCGGCACCGTACTTCCGCGTGTTCAACCCCGTGCTGCAGGGGCAGCGGTTCGACCCCGAGGGCGAGTACGTGCGGCGGTGGATCCCCGAGCTGCGCCACGTGGGCGGCGGTGCGGTGCACGAGCCGTGGAAGGTCGACGACGGCTACCGCGACGGCTATCCCGAGCGCATCCTCGACCACAAGGAGGAGCGCGCCGAGGCGCTCGATCGGCTCGCGGCGACGAAGCGCTGATCCTCGATTGGGCAGTAGTGGTTCGCGCGGCGGCGTGTCGCGAACCACTGCCGCCCAATCGAGCGACAGAAGTGACCAATCGCGAGGAGCACGCACGACGCCCCGCCACCGAGGATGGTGGCGGGGCGTCGTGACGCGAGCGCGGGTCAGCGCACCGGTGCCCGACGGATGAGCAGCACCCACGCGCCGGCGGCGAGCGCGCCGATCAACGCGACGATGCCCATCCATCCGATCCACGGCACCGAGCCGACGGCGATGAAGACCTGCTCCATCATCCCCGGCACCACGAAGGCGATGGAGACGACGAGGAACGGCACGAGCGCGAGCGACGTGAGCGAGATCCACAGGCCGCGCTGTCCCCACCGCAGGTACACGGTCGACACGGCGGCGCCGAGGAACATCGCCATGAGCAGCAGCAGGAAGGTCTGCACGGCCGTCTGCCACCAGTCGCCCATGCCCACGTAGACGACGTCGAACATGCGGATGCGCAGGCCGAAGCCGTCGGTCGCCTGCTCGATCGACTTCAGCACGGTGATGGCGGTCGTGAAGAGGGCGGCGATGATGCCGAAGACCGCGAGCGTGCCCGCGGCGAACTCGCGACGCGTGATGCCGAGGCCCAGCGACAGCGGGAAGATCTGCAGCATCGCCGTGAAGCCGAAGCCCATGAGCGGCCCGAGCACCGACCAGACGGCGCCGTTCCACCGCATGCCCTCGTGCATGCCGTCGAGCTGCGACGGGTCGTCGACGCTGAGGTTGGCGATGACGCCGATGGCCAGCACGACCGCGAACGCGATCGCGAGGATGATGAACGGCAGCACGAAGGTGTTGAAGCGCTGCTGCGTGTGGAGCCGGATGACGGAGGCGGTGCGGAACATGGCGTGCTCCTCTCAGCGGCTCGCGGCGGCGAGCTCGGGGGTGCGGGTGAGGTGCACGACGAGCGCCTGCAAGGACACGGGGCTCGTCGTGAGGTCGGCGGCGTCGAGCTCGGCGCGTGCGGCGGCGTCGATGGGTCCGATGACGGTCGCGTTCGCGAGCCCGCCCATGCGCTGCTGCGCCACGACCTCGCGCCCGGCGACGTAGGCGGTGACGGCGTCGACGCGTCCGGAGACGTCGTAGGCGCGGCCGCGCAGCTCGTCGGCGTCGGCATCGATGAGCACGCGACCCTCGTCGATGACGACGACGTGCTCGAGCAGGTTCGCGACCTCGTCGATCAGGTGCGTCGACAGCAGGATCGTGCGTGGATGCTCGGCGAAGTCGGCCAGCAGGTGGTCGTAGAAGAGCTGCCGGGCGACGGCGTCGAGGCCGAGGTACGGCTCGTCGAAGAACGTCACCGGTGCGCGGGATGCGAGGCCCACGACGATGCCGATCGCCGACAGCTGGCCGCGGGAGAGCTTCTTGATCTGCCGATCGGTCGGCAGTCGGAAGTCCGCGATCAGCTGCCGCTCGAGGTCCTCGTCCCACTGCGGGTGGAGGGTTCGGGCGACGGCGAGCACGTCCTGCGCGCGGAACCCGTCCGGGTACTTCTGCGACTCCTGGATGAAGCACGTCTGCGAGAGCACCTGGGCGTTCTCGAACGGGTGGTCGCCGAGCACGCGCATGTCGCCGCTCGTCGCGACGAGCTGGCCGGTGAGCAGCTGCATGAGCGTGGTCTTGCCGGCGCCGTTGCGGCCCAGCAGGGCGTGGATGCGGTTCGGCTCGAGCGCGATCGACACGTCGTCGAGCGCGCGCACGCCCTTCGGGTAGTGCTTGGAGAGACTCGTGGTCTCGATGACGGCGGTCATGCCGACTCCTCCTGGATGAGGTGCACGAGCTGGCCGGGCGTGATGCCGAGCTTGGCTGCCTCGCGCAGCATGGGTGCGATGAACTCGTGGGTGAATGCGCGCGTCCTCGCCTCGACGAGACGGTCGCGAGCGCCGGTGGCGACGAACATGCCGATGCCTCGCTTCTTGTAGAGGATGCCGTCGTCGACGAGCAGGTTGAGCCCCTTGCCCGCCGTGGCGGGGTTGATGCGCAGGAACTGCGCGAGCTCGTTCGTCGAGGGCACGGCGGTCTCCTCGGGGTAGGTGCCGTCGAGGATGTCGTTCGAGAGCTGCTCCGCGATCTGCTGGAACAGCGGCTTCCCGTCATCGAGCATGTGCTCGTCCTCTCGGGTGGATGGGTGGAGTGGTGGATGTGCGCACATCCGGCGCGGCGTCTCGGTGCGCATCCGATCGGCTTCGCTGGTTCATTACTCGACTAATGAACCATAGAACCGGCGGAGGCGCAAGGGTCGAGCGCCGCACCGCTCGAGGGCGGTCGCCGACAGCTGGTCGAGGAGCGCGCGAGCCCTTGGGCGAGCACGCGTCACGAGACCACGCGACCGCTGCTCCCGCTCAGCCGCGCGCATGGTCGCGTCGAGCGGGCGCGTCACGTGGTCTCGTGACGCGAAGGCGCTGCGCGCCTGCGCTCCTCGACCAGCCAGGGGTCGAGCGCCCCTCAGCGAGTCGGCGTCGCGAACGAGCGCGCGACCGCGCTCGCGATCCGCTCGAGGGGACCCTTCGCATCCGCCCGTGCGAGCAGCGCCCCGAGCGCCAGCGAGCCGAGCACGTGCAGCGCGAGGATGACGAGGCCGGCGACGTACCAGGGCGGCAGCTCGACCTCGCTGCCCGCGGCGACGATGACCTCGCCGGGGCCGTCGATCGCCCAGATCGCCGAGGCCACGAGCAGCGCGCACACGTGGAGCGTGTAGATCGTGAACGGCGCCGCGCCGGCGGCGCGCACGGGTGCGAGCACGCGCGGCATGCGCGCGCCGGGCGGCAGCAGCGCCACGAGCGCGCCGATCACGGCGACGCCCACGCCGACGCCGCGGGCGACGTCGCCGATCGTGCCCGTATGCGGGATGGCCGTCGCCTGCCACCACCACGACGCGTCGGGTGGCGTGCCCGTGCCGAACCGCAGCAGCCACGGCAGCAGCTCCGTGAACCCCTGCTCGGCGGCCCAGGCGTCGGCCTCGGCGTCCATGACCCGCTGCGACACGAGGATCGCTGCGGTCGCGACGACGGCGCCGACGCCGAGCAGCCCGAGACCCAGGACGCGTGCGCGGGCCGTCGATCGCGCCGCGAGCACCGCGCGGGCGACGAGGATGCCGACGGCCAGCATCGGCACCCACGTGACCGCCGGGTACTCGCCGGTGGCGACGAGATCGACGAGTGCCGCCCACGGCGACCCGTCGAGCGAGTCGCTGACGCGGTAGATGCCTTCGCCGAAGCGCCACTCGCGCACCGCGAGCGCGAGCTGCGAGCCGCCGAGCCACAGCGCGACGGCAACGGTGCCCACGACCCAGCTCGGCGCCAGCAGCAGCGGCGCCGCGACGACCATCGCGAACGCGAGGAAGTTGAGCACGACGTAGACGGGCGGCGCCGTGGAGGCGAGCACGACGCCCACGGCGCCGACGACGATCGCCCGCCCCAGCACCGATCGCAGCGCTGCGCCGCGGGCGCCGCGCGCGAGCAGCGAGCGCGTCGCGAGCACGAGGCTCGCGCCCGCGAGCACGGCGAAGAGCGACGACGCGTTGCCGTTCGCGCCGGCGATCACGACGTAGGCGACGTGCGCCTGCGCATCCGTGCCGCCCGTCCACGACGCGGCGACCGACCCCAGGAGGTGGGCGCTCATCATGCCGACGATCGCGATCCAGCGCGCGAGGTCGATGGCGACGACGCGGGTCGAGGATGCGGTGCCCTCGACCTGCGAGGGCGCGCTCGCGGCAGCCCCGGCGGCGGATGCGGGCGTCGCGCTCATGCGTCGATCATGCATCCTCCGCCCATGCGTCACCCGCCGGCAGACGCTTCACGACCGAACGTTCTGAGGTTCTCGGCCCTTTCTGATGTCAGAAAGGGCCGAAAACCTCAGAAGGGTGTGTGGGCTGGGTCAGCGCAGCGCCTCGCGCAGCTTCACCGGCTTGCCCGTGCGCAGCAGCGACCGCTCGTAGACGCGGCCCGCGAACGTCACGACGAGCGCCGTCGCCGCCAGCACGATGCCGAACGACAGCAGCCCCTCCCACCACTCCATCGCACCGAGGTAGGCGCGCATCGGCACCGCGACCGGCGCCGAGAACGGCACGTACGACATGATCTGCAGTGCGACCGGGTTCGAGTTGAAGAAGATGATCGCGAAGTAGGGCAGCATCACGAGCATCATGATCGGCGTCGTCGTCGAGCCCAGGTCCTCCGACCTCGACACCATGGCCGCCGCCGCCGCGAACAGCGACGCCATGAGCACGAACCCGACGGTGAACAGCAGCACGAACCACGCGATCGGCGTGCCGAGTCCATCCACGATCACCGAGTTGTCGGTCACGGCACCGCCGATGAGCACCACGGCGGCGATGAGCGCGATCTGCACGAACGCCAGCAGCGAGTTGCCGATGATCTTGCCCGCGAGCAGCGCCTTGGCGGGCACGGATGCCAGCAGGATCTCGACGATGCGCGTCTGCTTCTCCTCGACGACGGATCCCGCGATGCCGTAGCCGAAGGACATGGACGCCATCATGAACACGAGCCCGAAGCCGAGGCTGATGAGGTAGAGGATGCCGGGGTTCGGTGCCGACGGGTCGAGCAGCTCGACCTCCGGCGACAGCGACAGCGCCCCGATGAGCCCCTCGGGAGCCTCGCGCTCGCCGATGACGAGGATGCCCGAGGGGCCATCGCCCGGCAGCACCGCCGCGTCGACCTCCTCGGCGGCCACGAGGTCGCGTGCCTCGTCGGCGTCGTCGACGACCGTCACCTCGGTGTCGGGCAGGCTCGAGACGGCCTGCTCGGTCTGGGCGACGACCGCGACGGTCGTCGTCGACTGGAACAGCTGCGGGCCGACCGACGAGAAGATCACCGCCGCGAGGGCACCGAGCAGCACGATCGCCGCCGAGATGAGGTACGCCTTCGAGCGCAGGTTCACCATGATCTCGCGCTGCGCGACGATGCCGACGGCGCGCCAGAACGGCACGCGGCTCGCGGCGTGGACGTGGCCGGTGGGGGATGCGGTGCTCATCGCACGACCTCCTGGAAGATCTCGGTCAGCGGACGGGTGACGGGGGAGAAGGCGCGCACGCCGCCGCGCTCGACGGCCTGGCTCAGCACGCGGTCGGCGGCGGCCTCGTCGGTGGCGGTGAAGCGCACCTCGCCGCCGGCGAGGTCGACGACCTCGACGCCCACGGCATCCCGCACCCAGCCGGCGTCGCCCGTCGTGACGAGCCGCCACTCGGGGGAGGTGTGCGCGGCGCGGATGTCCTCGCGCGTGCCGGCGGCGCGTACGCGGCCGTCGCCGATGATGACGAGCTCGTCGCACAGCCGCTCGACGACGTCGAGCTGGTGGCTCGAGAACAGCACGGGGGCGCCGGTGCGGGCGACGTCGCGCAGCACCTCGAGCGTGACCTCGACGGCCATGGGGTCGAGGCCCGAGAACGGCTCGTCGAGCACGAGCGCCGCGGGGTCGTGCACGAGCGCCGCGGCGATCTGCGCACGCTGCTGGTTGCCGAGGCTCAGCGACTCGAGCGTGTCGTGGTGGCGGTCGCCGAGGCCGAGCCGCTCGAGCAGGTCGAGCGCGCGGCGCCTTGCGAGCTTCGCGTCGAGGCCGTGCAGACGCGCGAGGTAGACGAGCTGGTCGTCGATCGGCATCTTCGGGTACAGGCCGCGCTCCTCGGGCATGTAGCCGATGCGCGCGCGGTAGTCGGCCGACATGGGTGCACCGTCGACCTCGACGGTGCCGGCGCTCGGCTCGAGCACGCCGAGCAGGATGCGCATCGTCGTGGTCTTGCCGGCGCCGTTCGCGCCGACGAAGCCCGTCATGCGGCCGGGATGGATGTCGAAGGACACGTCGTGCAGCACCTGGGTCGTGCCGAACGTCCTGTCGATGCCTCGCAGCTGGATCATGCCTCCGACGCTACGTGCGTGCGTCGTGCCGCGGATCCGGCGCGGGGTGGAGTCGCGGCTCCGCCGAGCGGGTGAGGTCGGGGCCGCTGCCGGTCGCTGGCGAGCTGGTCGAGCGTCGGTGAGATGTGCGCGAATCGAGCCGCTGGATGCGCTCAGCGTGTCGAAGGCTCCCTCACGTGCACATGCCACCGGCGCTCGGCTCGTGCTCGCCGCCGAATCCGCGCCCTGACGGCGGTCCGGGTGGAATGCGCCCTCGACGACGCGCTCAGCCGCGGATCCGGCGGCGGTCGTCACTCGACCGTGGGCACCGATCCGGTGCCGGCCTGCACGACGCCGTGCTCGTACGCCCAGATGACGGCGTGGATGCGGTCGCGGATGCCGAGCTTCATGAGCACGTTCGACACGTGCGTCTTCACCGTGGCCTCGCCGACGTAGAGGCGCTCGGCGATCTCGCCGTTGGAGTGGCCGCGGGCGAGCAGCATGAGGGTCTCGCGCTCGCGCTCGGTGAGGGTGTCGAGCTCGGCGGCCTCGGGCAAGGTCGTCGTGCCGTCGGGCGTCGCGAAGCGCTCGATGACGCGGCGCGTGACCGCGGGCGCGAGCAGCGCATCGCCGCGGGCGAGCGCGTGGATGGCGTCGATGAGGTGCTCGGGCTCGGCCGTCTTCAGCAGGAAGCCGGAGGCGCCGGCACGCAGCGCCTCGAAGAGGAAGTCGTCGCGGTCGAAGGTCGTGAGCATGAGCACGGAGGCGCCCGAGTCGCCCTCGCAGATCTCGCGCGTCGCGGCAAGGCCGTCGAGCACGGGCATCTGCACGTCCATGCAGATGACGTCGGGGCGCAGCTCCTTCGCCTTGGTGACGGCGTCGCGTCCGTCGGCGGCCTCGCCCACGACCTCGAACCCGGGCTCGGTCTCGAGGATGGTGCGGAAGCCGACGCGCACGAGCGACTGGTCGTCGACGAGCAGGATGCGGGTCACTCGGAGCTCCTCGTGGCTGCGGGATGCGGGGTGGGGTCGACGCCGGCTGCGTCGTCTGCCTCGGTGGCGGCAGCGGTCGCGTCCGGGGCCACAGGGCGCTCTCGCTCGCCCTCGTCCGTGGGCGAGGCGGCACCGGCGTCGAGCAGCGCGCGCTCCTCGTCGGCGCGGTCGGCGGCGATGGAGGCGGCGATCGACGCGGCAGCGTGGCTGCCGGCGGTGGGCGTCGACGCATCCGCCTCTGCCGTCGCCGCGGCGACGATGCGCGTCGGCAGCGTCGCCCGCACGAGCCATCCGCCGGTCGGGCGCGCGCCCGCCTCCAGCGTGCCTCCGACGGCGGCGACTCGCTCGCGCATGCCGGTGAGACCCATGCCGGTGCCGAGCGCGCGCTTGGGGGCGCCGTGGCCGTCGTCGGACACCTCGACCTCCACCACGTCGCCGCGATAGCGCAGCCGCGCGTCGACGTGCGCCGTCGGACCGGCGTGCTTGCGCGCGTTCGTGAGCGACTCCTGCAGCACGCGCACGAGCGTCAGCTCAGCCATCGGCGACACGGCCGACGGCTCGCCCACGACCCGGTAGTCGACGATCTGGCCCGCATCCTGCGCGGTCGCGAGCAGCCCATCCACGTCGGCGAGCGTCGGCATCGGGCCGTCGCCGTCGCCGTCGCTGCGCAGGGCGACGACCATGGTGCGCAGCTCGGCGATCGCGTCGCGCGCGGACTGCTCGACGTGGCGCAGCGCACGCTCGGCGCGGTCGGCGTCGGTGCGCAGCGTGCGGCGCGCGGCGCCGGCCTGCACGCCCATGGCGGAGACGTGGTGCGCGACGACGTCGTGCAGCTCGCGCGCGATGCGCACGCGCTCGAGCGACACGGCCTGCTCGGCGAGCTGGTCGCGCTGGGCGACGATCTCGGCGTGCGCATCCTCGAGCTCCTCCTGCTCGAGCGCCCGCGTGTACGCGCGGTCGCCGAAGATCCACGCGCCACCGAAGTAGGCGACGTTGATGACGGTGAGGATGAGCATCTGGGCGATGACCGCGGTCGTCGCGGGTTCGGTGGTGAGCATCGTGAAGAACGCCCAGCCGAGCCAGATGGCCATCACGACCACGACGACGACGCGCACCCAGAACGCCCGGCGACGATTCGGATCCCATGCGCCGACGGAGTAGACCGCGAGGAACATGATGACCTGCGAGATCGTGAGCTCGACGATGCCGAGCTCCCCGAAGACGATGTAGAGGCCCGAGGAGAGGACCGCCGGCAACCACGGCCAGATGCGGCGCACGGCGAGCGGCGCGGCCATCGCGAGCGAGGTGAGCACGAACGCCCACGCGGGCACGTCGCCGCGCACGATCATGTACTGCGCGACCGAGCTGAGCACGCCGACCACGGCGCTGACGAGCCCGAGCACGGCGGCGACGATGACGTCGTTGCGCAGCTCGGCCTTCGTGGGGCGACGACGCGTGGCGGGCATGCGCTCCAGGGTAGGCGGGGCCGGTGGGAGGCGCCTCAGTCGTGCGGGGGAGTGTGGAGACCGAAACGTGGCGCGCCCGTTCCTCCCACCACCGTGCGGTGGCTCTCCCGAACGCTCCTTGAGGTGCGAGCGAAGCGAGCCTCGAAAGGAGCCGATCTACGCGCCCGTCTCGGCCGCCTCCACCCGCTCCACGAGCGCCGGATCGACGGTCAGCACGAACAGGCGATCGGTCGCCCGCGTCGCCCCGACGTACAGCAGCTCCTCGCCACGTGGTCGTGCGGGATCGACATCCGTGAGGATCACGGCGGGCGACTCGAGCCCCTTGCACGCGTGCACGGTGCCCCATCGGATGCGGTTCGGCACGATCGCCGCGGCTCCCGCAGGTGCGAGCCGCTCGCGCAACCAAGGATCCGTGGCGCGCGCGGCTGCCGAGTCGCGCTTCGGTGCGAGCACGAGGATCTCGTCGAGCCGATAGCCGTCGTCGACGAGCGTCGACACGGCGAGGGCGAGCAGCTCCTGCTGCTCTGCCTCGTCGGCGTACGACACGACCTTGCCGCGTCCATCGTCCGCTCGCAGTCGATCGCGGAACAGCTCGTCGCCGGTGAGCGCCTCGACGAGCTCCGCGAGCGCGGGTGCGGCGCGGGCGTTGTCGACGAGCCGGGCGATCGTGGAGTGCGGGATCCGCTCGCGCACGCGGGCGAGGCCGGCGGCGGTCGTGTCGGAGCGGCGGAAGATGTCCTGGCGCTCGAAGTCGCCGGCGATGAGGCTGCGGCTTGTGGCGAGTCCGCCCTCGACGACCGAGTCGAGCACGTCGAGCACGAGAGGCCTCGAGAGGTCCTGCGCCTCGTCGACGACGAGGGCCGTGTACGGAGGCTGGAAGCCGTCGGCCCCTGTGACGGCGAGCGTCTCGCGCGGCAGCACCTCGTTCCACCACTCGTCGCTCGCATGCTCCGGTGCGTCGAGGCCGGCGAGGTCGAGCATCACGCGGTGCGCCCGGGCGACAGAGACCCCGTCGTGGCGTGCGAGGGTGGCGTCGAGCACGCCTTCGAGGCGTTCGTTGAAGCACGTGACGAGCACGCGCTCGTCGCGGTTCGCGAGCCGACGTGCGGCTCGGATGGCGAGATTGGTCTTGCCTGTTCCGGCAGGTCCGAGCACGAGGATGCGGTCGTTGTCCTCGACAATCTCGAGGATGTGCTCCTGACGCTCGGTCGCCAGCCGGATGCTCTCGGCGCGCGCCTCACGCCGATCCGTCGGCCCGGCGACGATGCGGAACGCGGGCATGAGTGCGTGGCGCACGGCTTGCAGCTCGTCGACGTTCGGGGCGTCGGCGTACATCGAGACGCCGCGGTGCTCAAGCATGGCTCGCTGCCTGCGGAGCGCGGCGACGACTGCGCCGTCGAGGCGCTGCGGCTGCCGATCGGCGCGGCTGAGCAGCTCGCCCGGGTCGAGGTCGATGCGCGTCGGGATGCCCGCGAGACGCTCGCCGCCGATGTGCGTGAACCAGACGACGGATGCGATCGGGAACGCGACGCGCTCTCCCTTGCGCCGCAGCCTCGACGCTACGCATGTTGTCGCGCGCCTGCGTGATCGGCGACCGCTGCTGCCGCTTGCCGCCGAGCACCCACTCGTTGCGCTCGTCGAGCTCGACGCTCCGGTGCGACTTCACCTCGATCACGAGAACGCCCTCGCCGGGCACGAGCACGACGAAGTCGGCCTCACCCTCGATCTGCTTCGCGTGCTGCACGATCGGCAGCCCGTGGAAGGCGACCCAGCCGTCGGAGCCCGGGGCATCGCGCAGCGCGGCGAACAGCGCCTGTTCGCCCAGTGGCGCGTCCGCCGGGCAGGTGCTGGGGATGAGGGTGGTCACCAGGTCAGGCTACGACCAACGGGTGACAGGGTGTCGCGAGAAGCATGCGCTGCATGTCGTGGGCTTCGAGCGAGAACTCGCGACGCATCATGCGGGCCAACCGACGTAGGGATACGTCGCCCGAGATCGCAGTGAGGCGCCTGCTGCACGCGCGCGGTCTGCGCTTCCGCGTCGACCTGCAGGTCGAGCCCACCGTGCGGTCGCGGCCTGACATCTTCTTCACCAAGCAACGCGTCGCCATCTACATCGACGGCTGCTTCTGGCACCGATGCCCGACCCATGGCACCGAGCCGAAGGCGAACTCCGACTACTGGAAGCCCAAGCTCGATCGGAACGTCGAGCGAGATCGGAAGTCGACCGAGGCGCTCGAGGATCTCGGGTGGGTCGTGCTCCGGTTCTGGGAGCACGAGCGCCCAGCGGCAGTCGCTGACGCGATCTCGTCTGTGATCACTCGCGCATCAGGGCAAGCAGGAAGGGCGCGATCGCGTCCAGGTTCGACACCGGATTAACGTCGCCCCGAACCTTCTCGGGGAGTTGCACCGCGAAGCGGACCGAGTCGATCTGGACGTGGCTGAGATGCGCGAGATCCTCGGAGCGGAGGACTCGGATGCGCTCGTCGCCGAAGTCATAGAGTCGCTCGAACACTGGCATGAACGGACGGCGCAGGGCAGGGTCCCCGCATCTCCCATCGAGCTCGATCTCGAAGGAAGCGCCTGCGAAGCCCCTCACTCGGTCGATGAACTCGCCACGGTGCTGAGGTTGGACGTAGTCAAGGACACGTTGCACCAACGTCTCAATGGTCAGACCCAGCTCGCCCTCGTGCGGAAGCCATCGGATGCCCATCGAAAGTAGCCTCAACGAGGTCTCGACCTGCCCGTCCGCCGCGATGCCGCACTCGATCTGTTGCCAGCCCTCGATGCTGTGGATGCTCGCACCCGTCGTGGTCGTCTTGACCTCGACTCCGACCGGCCCAAGCTGGAAGTCCCGTGTCGATCGGTCCCAACCGTGCCATCCATCGAGGATCGTGTCAGTCTCGGCGGAGTCGGCCGCATCGAGCAGATTCACGAGCGTCTGGAGCTCGCCAGCGAGTCCCGTCACCAGTTCGCTGGCGCTCTGCACCTCGGCGAGCACCATCTCGATGACGGGTTCAGCGCTCGTGAAGGCGCCTTGCTGATCGTCGGCGAACCCTCGGTCGAGCAGCTCGACGCAGATGAGGGCCGCCGCCGCATCGTACTCATCGCCCGACGAGAGGACGATGCGATTGGCGAGGACGACACCATCCTCGCGCGAGTTCCAGCGGTCGAAGACGAGGTGCTCTCGTACTCGAAGCGACTCGGTGGCGAGCTCCTCACCGAGGAGGAAGAGCTCGATGCGACCTTGGTGATCGCGAGCGATGGCAAGGGATCGTGATGCCTCGAGCCAGCGGACGCTCCGCGAGTTGGCGTCCCCATCGGGCTCTACCGATCGAATCGCGTTTCGGAGTTCCTCATACGTCGAGTCACGCACCGGCGTCATCCCATCGGCTCGAAGTCGTCGCGTGGATGAAATCGGGGCCGCCGGCAGGGATGCTCAGGCCGACCGCGATGCTCCCGCGACCGCTTCCGTCGTCGATGAGGTGGAACAGCACGAGACCAGCCTCTCCGGTGGCGCGAGTGCCATCGGGCATCAGCGTCGGCTCGAGACCGAGGACCTGCACGTCGAAGAGATCATCGCTGCGATATCCGTCGGCCGTAGCGCCCCGCGAGCCCCAGGCGGCGACCAGGCCGTTCGGTCCCACATCACGCTTCATGGAGCGCACGGGCACCTGGAGTCGAGCAGCCAGCGAGTCCAGCGGCCCCTCCGAGACCTCGTCGCCGGTGCCGAATCGAAGTCCGATCCGGAAGCGAGGCTGAGCCGCTCGCTTCGCCTGCAGGTCGAGCAGGCTCCACTGACGCGGAACGTCCTCGTCGGTGTAGAGGCCGCGGACATGGTGATCGAGCGAGGCGGACCAGAACCGCAGATAGGCGGCAATCGTGTATGGCGAGCTGTTGCCGAGGTCGAGGCTTGTCCCGTCGAGCTCAGGTGCACGGTACAGCTCGGGCGGAGGCGCGATGCCGGCCAACCGGCCGTAGGTCGACCACCTCCGTCGCTCTGCCGGTAGCGCGAAGTGGTCGGAGTAGCGCAGCGAGTCGAGCAGGTCGGCGACCTTATCCATGGAGAAGGTCTCGCGATCGATGAGGCCACGCCGGGTCTCAACCAGATCCTGTCGCTCCAGTGCGTCGCGGAAATGGTCGGACACGACCGCGAGATTCGCCTCGTCGTCGCCTGCGCCACTCAAGTGCCGAACGAACGGCCGTCGCCCTGGCGACAGCGGAAGGCTGCGAACGCCGCCGACCTTGCCGGTTGCCTGGAACGCCTCGCCTTGGAGCACCGTGAAGTCTGGAAGCCCCGCCTCCGACTGATTCATCGCGGCCAGGACCTGCTCGCGGAGTGCGTGGTCAGTGTCGCCGTAGGCGGCGAACAGGCTTCGTTGACGCTCGGATAGGAAGACGCGAACAAGGTCGATGTAGCTACCCCGGTAGCCGAACCACCGTTGCATCTGCATCTGCGTATCTGCGAGCGGAGCTTTCGAGTCGCGCGTAAATAGCGTGGTGAGCAGACCCTCGAGCGTCAGTCCTCGAGCCATGACGTTTCCCGACACGAAGATCGTCGAGAGGTCTGGC
This sequence comes from Agrococcus jejuensis, assembly GCF_007679035.1. GTDB lineage: Bacteria > Actinomycetota > Actinomycetes > Actinomycetales > Microbacteriaceae > Agrococcus > Agrococcus jejuensis_A. The sequence goes on from NZ_VEFR01000004.1 coordinate 205,550, forward strand.
GCAGCCGACCATCCGACCTCTGCGCGAACGGGATTGAAGCGCGGCCGATCGTCGGCGTTCGGGTCGCTGTTCACCACCGCGATGCGAGTACTGGGCACGAGCTCTTCGATGATGACTCGTCGTACCCCGTCCCACTCGGGGATGGCTCGTCTCGTCGTCGTCGGCTGCTTCTTCTCGAAGCGTTCGAACACCGCATCTGCGGAGTTCGCATAGGAGTCGAGCCACGCCTTCCAAGCCTCGGGCCGCTCGTCGATGTCGGCGAGCACGCCCGATGCATCATCGCCCGCACCGTTTGCCCCTCGCCACCAAAGTCGCACAGCCTCAGCGACGGCGAAGTGATCCTGCTTCGCCGAAGACGGATGGATGAGCATGCTGCTGGGCTTGCAAGCCAACTGCTCGGCCTCTCGCGCCGTGTCGAACGATCGACTGCGCGCAGTCTCTGGGCCCAGCCTCCCGGGTTGGCGGAGCAGCCGAATAGAGGCGGCGACGAGATAGGCCCTCGTCGCATCGGCGATGGCATCGCGATCGATCGTCTCCTCAGGCTCGTCCTCGGCACCTTGAGCGCCCTCGTCGCCCTCGTCATCGCGGACGACGAGGATCTCGTCCGCCAGGTCGCGGTAGTAGACGTCAGACCCTGTGTACCAACCATCGACGCCTTCCGGCACTCGGTACGTCAGCGCCCGAGGTTCCAGGGCGCCAGAAGGACCGGGCGTGCGAAGGCTTGCGACGAAGTCCCTTGGAGCGAGCGGGTTCTGCGGATCCTGGAGGAAGTTGGCCTGTGGGGTTGCCGTGTAGCCCACGTAGGTGGCGAACACGTGCTCGGCTACGGACTCGCCCGGCCTCTGTCGGTCCTCCCACAGATCCAGGATGCGTCGCGGCACCTGCTTCATCGATTGCAACTCGCGCGCCGTAGCTGCCGATTCGCTCCCGGAGATCGACGAGTCGTCGGCCTCGTCGTCGATCACGATCATCCGGACCTTCACGCCGACCTTCGCGGCCTCCGGGAACACGACATCGTGCAAGGCGCTGCTCGCGTGAGAGATGTGATCGACCTGCTTCATCACGACCAACATCAACGGGCGTCCCTTGCCGAGCACTCGCGCCACATGCGCGCGGTTGAGGCGATACAGGTGATGCGGAGTGCCGGTCACGAGGTTCGCCCTCGAGAAGTCAAAGGTTGGCGCTAGAAGTCGCCGTTTGCCCGGCTCGGGGGCGGTGTCGAGCTGCGCCTTGAGTCGCTCGAGCGTCTGTAGCCAGAGCGTGGTCCTCGTCCCCGCGAGCAGCACGAGAACGTTGACTCCGGCGTCCATGGCATGGGCCGCCACGGCAAGCATCGACGCGGTCTTCCCGGACTGCACGGCGCCCATGACGACGCCTGTCCGAATTCGTGTCGCGTCCCATCGGGAGTCGCTCGGGTCTGGTGCCGCCGTCATTGCGATCGCGAGGGCGTCGGCTTCGACCACTTGACGGCTGACCTGGCTCAGACCCGACCGAGCGAGTGACTCCGCATACACGCCCGCCCAGGTCTGAGGAAGCTCGAGATGAAGGCGAGACTCACCGAACTCGAGCGTCATCAGTCGTCGTCTGCGCGCTCGGTGAGATCGATGAGAAGTCTCAAGCCACTCGAACCGAAGGACTTCCGAAGGGCTTGGTCGGCAACATCGATCTCGACGCCGAGGATTTCCAACAGTTCGGCGACGACACGGCTGATGAACTTCCATTGCTCGCGTGACTGCGTCTTCGGAGGGCGGACCCAATCAGCAGATCGAGTAGTGATCTCGTCGAGCGCGTCTTCGACGACGTCATTGACGTCGTCCATGTAGACGTGGGCGGCTACAGCGAAGGCGATCAGGGCGGCGACCAGCTGGAGCTCCTGCCACTTGGAGTTCTCCCTATGGAACTGCTCGGCCCAGGGCTCGTCCCCGAGGGCTGCATGGGCGTCGACCGCATGGTCCAGCAAGAGCATCAGGTCTGTGACTTTACGCCGATCGCGAAGAGGGTAGTAGATGGCTCCGGGTCGAGCGGCTTCGACCGCTCCGAGGAAGAGGTTGATGTGCTTGCTGGTAGCCATCGCAGAGATCTTCGTCCCTCCCTCTGGCTCGAACAGCAGGGAGGAAGCAACCCAGGACAACACCTTGGTGCGCTTGTATCCGGCGTCGGGGAATCCGTATCCGGCGAGCTGCTCACCAGTGCTCTCCAGGTCAGCCCAGTCGGCCTCAAGGAAGGGGGCAACCCTCGCGACGTTCTTTGAGTCACCGGCGGTGACGAGGAGTGCACGCATCAAGTCGAGCTCGTGGAACGTGGCATTCCGAATCTCCTCAGCGTTCAGATGCTTGCCTTGTCGGTTGTAGAGGGCGAAGACCTCATGGACCTGCTTCGTTGAAGCTTGCTGATAGATGATGACGGGGATCCGGTACTCGGACATCTGCTCGAAGATGGTGGAGATCTTGCGCTTGGCGTTGACGACATCGATGGCGATGTCCTTGATCTGCGAGTAGTACTTGCCTCTCAACTGCTCGAGTTCGCCGTTCAAGGGCATCGGTTGACCCGTCGAACGGAGTACGAAGGGGAAGAAGTGCTCTCTCTCGATGCCCTGCGAGAGTGACTCGCGTTCGTTCAACTTCCAAAGCTTCTTGAATTCAGGGTAGTTGGAGCGGAAAGTTGCCTCCAGGTCGGCGACACCCCACTCGTGAGCCTTCTGCCTCACGACTTCCAGAGCTCGCGGATGCAGCCCGATAAATCTCAAGATCGAAGTCAGTCGCTGCTTGCCATCGACGATCTCGTACTGACCGCCATCCTCGGTATTGCGTTCGAGGATGATGACGGAGGGCAGAGGGATCCCTCGAAGGATTGATTCGATCAGCTGCTGAGCGTCCCGAGTGGGCCAGACGTCGGCGCGTTGGTAGGACGGGCTCAGTTCTAGTTCGCCCTGGAGTGCCTTGCTCTGGAACTCAAGGATCGGCCAGACGTTGGCCAGGGCTCGAATCGGCCCAGAATCCTCGCCCTCGTTGGCATCGTCGGACTCCTCCCACGATGACACCCAGTTGGCAGTTGCCGTCGCCGCGGTCGCCTCGCCCTCGCTCTCCCCCTCGAGTTCGTCCATGAACCGCGACCGCAGATCTGTGGCTCGCTCGAGTCGATACTGCAGGCGCTCGAACAAATCCTCGTTCGTCCAGCCGTCGTCGAGCAGCAGGAGCGCGGCGAGGGACTCGTCGAACGCGTCGTCGTCACGAGTGTCTATCTCAGCCGTGAGGTGAAGCCATCCCTCGACGCGTGCAAGTGCAGTCCGCCACGAACCGTCGTGGACGCGGACGTCGTCGCGTTCGATCCCGACGGCTACCGGGGCTACGCCTTCAGGCACTGGACCGTCTCCACTGAGGTCTGCGAGGAGCTCGGCAATGTTGTTCTCGAGTTCGCCAATGTCGGTCGGCACTTCGTCCTCCAGATCGTCGTCCCACTTCGGTGCGGGGTTCACAGAGATGAGGTCTCTGATGAGCGAACGGACGGGCTGTCGCCCGGACCGTATGTGCCAATGCAGCACGCCGTCCAGAAGACGGTTCATGCCGATCAGCGTGATGGTGTCGCCCGCCGAATAGCAGTCCGAGTCCCAGAGGACACCGGCGAACTCCGCGATCCTTCGGCCGCACTCGACCTTGCCCGCGACATCGGAGAGATCGAGTTCTGCGAATGACCCGAGAGCAACAAGGCTCGACTTCTTCTCCTTGCTGCCGGGGCCCAGCGGTTCGGCCACACGGTTTCCCAAGTAGTACATGCGTGCGGTCGCGACTGCCTTCGATCGTGCTGCAGCGTACGGACGCGCCCCAGTGGCGCGCCCGTCCACGTAAGCGAGATCGAAAGCCACCTGCGGTTCGCTCCTACGCCATCGAGTGCTCTTCGGCACGCCATGCCGTGTACGGCTTGCCACGGAGGGCTTCGAGCTGTGGCCAGCGCGCGATCCTCGTAGCGTCACGGTCGAGGTGCTTTTGCAGGACGTGCTGGACGACGCCGACGTTGACACCGTTTCCAAGTTGCTTCAAGCTGGCCGACCGAGGTTGATCGCCGAAGTCATAACTGGCGGGAAGACTTTGGAGTCGCGCTGCTTCACCGACGGTCAATCGGCGCCGCTTCGGCCCAAGGATGGGGGTCTGCGTGATGGCCACCAGCGCAGGCAAGTGAGTCATCCGCTTGACGCGGATCCCCGAGGGACGGAGTTGAATGGCGCATTTCCAGAGTGACCTGTCACCCTGCGCTTGCCACTCCAGCTTTCGCCGGGAAGTGGGGAAGGAGAACACGTCCCAATCAGCGAGCCAATCGTCGATGACCTCCGAGTAGTCGGCATAGAGCGATGCGTTCTTACGAAGGAAGTTCGCCTTCCACGCGGGCGTCCCCGGCGGAATGTCGCGCTCTGTGAAGCGACGATCGCGTTGCCAGGCATCCGCCCAGATTGGGAATCCTGGAAGTCGCTGTTCGTCAATGCGCCCGTTCGTGCTGCGGCGCCTCATCTCATTGACGACTCGCTCACGGAATTCGTCCCAGGCCTGAATCCACGTAGTTTCGTCGTGGGTGAGGCCGTAACCCGGGATCGAGTCTCGAGGGTCCAACGGAAGTTCATCCGTCAGTCGCCACTCGTCGCCGCGGCGATCGGACTTCAGAGCCTCCGGCTCGAGGTGTGCACGCTCTGGCCAGTATGTCGCGGTGATGAAGACTCGCTCCCTGATCTGGGGGGCGCCGCCATCGACGACCTTCAGCAGGTGCGGCGAGAAGATCGCTGGCTTCGATGAGACGTGATAGCCCTCTCGGCGAAGAGAGCGAATGATGACATCCCATTCATGCGCGTGTCTGGGGCCAGCAAGGTTCCGGACGTTCTCGAGGATGACGACCTTCGGCGTCTTGGCCCTCAAGATTCGGAGGATATTCCAGAAGAGCGTTCCGCGCGTCTCGTCCATGCCGCGCTGGGCGCCCGACTTCGAGAAGGGCTGGCAGGGAAAGCCGGCTGTCAGGACATCGTGGTCGGGGACGTCGACGACTTCCTCGTTCGCAATCTCCGTGATGTCGCCGTACGGGTCGATGCCGTGATTCAGCTTGTAGACCGCGGCCGCACGTGCATCGATCTCCACGGCCTTGACGCACTTGCCGCCCAAGGCATCGAGGGCCGCTGCAAAGCCGCCGATGCCTGCGAACAGGTCCACGTACGTGAAGGCAGCGCCTTGCTGGTTCATCGATCGATCCTCCGGCCAATGCGTCTCGCGAGTGACGCGTCCTCACATTGTCGAGCGGGCCGCTGACAACACCGGCTAGGCGCGCCGCCATGACACGGTGTTGCGATGCGTGGTCAATGCATCAACCCCAGGATCTCGCGCGCCACGTCGTCCACGTCCGAGTAGCCGTCGAAGGTGCGGTCGGGCTCGGCCTCGCGGTCGGCCGCCGAGACGAGCGCCTTCACTCGGATGACGTGCGTCGTCGCCGGAGTCGCGCGCAGGGCGTGGCCGACCGCCGCGAGCCAGGTCTCGGCCGCTGCCTTCAGAGAGACGTACGAGGCATTGCCCGCCGTCGGCTTCGCCAGGCCTGTCGTCGAGATGATCACGACGCGGCCCGCCTCCGACGCGCCCAGCGCCGACTCGAACGCGCGCGTCGTGTTGCGCAGCGTGCCGACGACGCGCTGCTCGAGCCAGGTCCAGTCCTCGTCCGACTGGCCCGCCAGGCCGCCGCCGCCGCGCCAGCCGCCCACGAGGTGCACGAGCGCATCCACCTGCCCGACCGACGCAGCGAGCGACTCGACAGAAGCCAACGACGTCAGATCGCAGACCAGCCGCTCGTCGGCGTCGACCGGCTCCAGCCGCTCGGCCGACGAGCCGACCGCGATGACATGGTGGCCGGCAGCACGCGCCGCGCTCGCGGTGGCGCGGCCGAGGGCGCTGGACGCTCCGGCGATGAGGATCCGCATCCCCTCAGTCTGCCGAACCGCGCAGCGACTCGCTCAGTCCTTCGCGTCGAGCGCCGTGCGGGCGGCGGCCTCGTCCTCGTCGCGCAGCCGCTCCCATTGCTGCTGCCGCAGCGCCCCGCGGTGCACGAGCACGGCCGACAGGCCCATGAGGATCAGCCACGCGATGATCGGGTAGACCGCGAGCCGCTCGATGCCGCCCACGCCCAGCCCGAGGTCGGCGCCCGGCGTCGACGGCAGCAGCAGGAGGCCCACCATGCCGACGGCGCCGATCACGACGAGGACGAGCGACAGGATGCCGACGCCTCGCCAGCGCCGCACGAGCATCCCGATCCCGGCGACGAGCATCCACACGAGCCCGCCGCCGATCGCGAGGGAGGCGCCGATGCCGTGGATCGCCGCACGCGTCGCGTCGCCGCCGAGGTCCTCGGCGATCGAGCCCGGGAACGTGCCGACCAGCAGCATCCCCACGCCGTGCACGACGCCCAGCGCCGTCGCAGCCCAGCGCCACGCACGCGGCAGCAGCCACGCGAGCTGCCATACCGCGACGAGCACGATCAGGCCCTGCAGCACGAACGCCGCATTCATGAGCAGCCACTGCGGCGAGCAGACGACCCGGTCGTCGAGCACGAGGCACTCGGGCACGCCGAGGTCGGAGATGTAGTTGTCGCCGAACGAGTACGGCGCCGAGGTCCACGCCGCCGACACCACCTGCTCGGCGATGAGGTACTGCGCCGTCGCCACGAGCGCGATGCCCCCTCGAGCGAGGCGGCGGTCGGTGAGGTCGGGCGCGGATGCGGTCACCCGACCAGCCTGGCACGCGCAGCGGACGCGGGATGCGGGATGCGGGGCGGGCACGCGGTGCGGGCACGGCGCCCGTCGCGAAGGGAGGCCCTCGGTTGCGAGGTGCGCTTGCTGCAGTGAGGTGCCGTTGCAACCGCACCTGGCTGCAGCAAGCGCACCTCACAGCGGTCATCGGCGCGCCGAACCTGTCGTGAGGTGCGGCTCTCGAGTTGAGGTGCGGCTCGCGCCGCACCTCAACTCGAGAAGTCCACCTCGCAACGAGAAGTCCACCTCGCAACGAGAAGTCCACCTCGCAACGGTCACGGCAGCGACGCGGCCAGCGGGGAGCCTCGCACATCCACATCCCATGCCCCGGGCACTGGCCGCGGACGGCCTCGAGGAGGAAGGTAGGGGGCATGCGTCCCGAGCCCATCCCACCGAAGCCCGGCCAGGAGTCCGTCTGGGACTACCCGCGTCCACCCCGACTCGAGGACGCCGGCGTGCACATCGTCGTGCGCCTCGCCGGCACGATCGTCGCGCAGACCGACGACGCGCTGCGCGTGCTCGAGACGAGCCATCCGCCGACCTACTACCTGCCTGCCGATGCGTTCGCGCCCGGCGCGCTCGTGCCCGCCGCCGGCGCGAGCATGTGCGAGTGGAAGGGCCGCGCGAGCTACGCCGACGTGCGCGCGCTCGGCCACTCCGTCGCGCGCGCCGCCTGGACCTACCCGACCCCCAGCCCCGGCTTCGAGCGCATCCGCGACCACTGGGCGGTCATGCCCGGCGCCCCGCTCGTCTGCACGGTCGACGGCGAGGAGGTCGTGCCGCAGGACGGCGGCTTCTACGGCGGCTGGATCACGTCGAAGGTCGTGGGCCCGTTCAAGGGCGGACCGGGGTCGATGGGCTGGTAGCCCCGCGCCACGCGCCGGCAGCCCCCGCGCATGACGAAGGGGTGCGGGCCGAAGCCCGCACCCCCGCGTCATCCTCCTGCGATCAGCAGGTCCGCAGCGCGAACACGTCCTCGTTCAGCGCCACCGGGCCACCGAGCAGCACGACCTGCGGGCCGTCCAGTCGGTCGATCTCGGAGGGGATGGTGCCCCACAGGCACGTGGACGGCGACACGTACACCGGCACGTTCTGCGCCGCTGCCACCGCCGAGCCCGCGAGCGCGTCGGGGAAGCGCTCGCCGGTCGCCACGTAGATGCGGTCGGCAGGGCCCGCGAACGAGTCCTGTGCGACGAGCGTGCCCGTCTCGTACCGGTTCGCACCCGCGTAGCGCTCGATCACGTCGAACCCTGCTGCGGTGAAGCCCGCCTCCTGCGAGCTCGCCACGGCGACGGGGCCGCCGGCGATCCGCACGCCCTCGACGCCGAGGTCGTCGAGCTGCGAGAGCAGCTGGGCGCTCGGGGTCGAGCCGTAGGTGAGCAGCAGCGGCGAGCCCGCGGCGCCTGCGGCGGCGCCGGCGGTCAGCGCGTCGGGGAAGTTCGCCCCGCTCGCGATGAACGCCTCGTCCGCCGAGCCGAACGCGCGATCGGTGATGAGCACCGACGTCTCGTACCGGTTCGCACCGCCTGCCCGCACGAGCTGGCCGGCGTACTGCCCGGCTGCGCTCGCGACCGACTCCGAGATGGCCGCCGGGCCTCCCACGACCACGACGACGTCGGGGTCGAGGCGGTCGAGCTCCTGTGCGACGGCCGAGGGCAGTGCATCGCGCTGCGTCAGCAGCAGCGGTGCGCTCTCCTGGGCCGCGGCAGGCGCCGCCGACAGGGCGTCGGGGAAGTTCTCGCCGCTGGCGAGGTAGACCACCGATGCTCCGAACGGGTAGGCGTCGCGCGAGATCTCGACGCTGGTCTCCCAGCGCTGCGGACCCGCGAGGCGGATGACCGGCAGGTTGGCCTCACGCACGCCGATGGTGTCGGATGCCGAGCGCGAGCCCTGCACACCCGTCGCCGTCAGCGTCTGCGGGGCGTCGATCCCCGCAGGCACCGTGTAGGTGCCCGTGGCGAGTCGACCGTCGGGCAGCACCGCGACGGGGAAGGAGCCGACCACGGCCCCGTCCTCGTCGACGATCGTCACCGACACGGCGGGACCGGTCGGGTCCCAACCGAGGCCGTCGATGGCGACGTCGTCACCGGGCTCGACGGTGCTCGGCGACGCGATGAGCGTCGCCGGACCCGTCGGGATCTGCACGACCGTGACCGAGGCGGTCTCGGTCGCGGATCCCTGCACCGCCGTGAAGGTCAGCGTGCCCAGCGGCGTGCCGGCCGGCACGGTGAACGGCGTCGAGAACGTCGCATCCGCCGACGTGGCCGTGAACGACCCGACGATGGCGCCGCCCGGCGCGCGAGCGATGATGCTCACGATGCCGTCGGACCAGCCGGTGCCGCTCACCGTCACGACGCCGCCCCGCTCGACGGTCGCCGGGGTCGCGGCGAGCGTCTCGTCGAGGTCGATCTCGAGCTCGGTCTCCGCCTCGTCGTCGCACGGAGCCGTCGCGGCCGTGGTGGCCGTGATCGTCACCGAGTCGACGGCGATGCCGGCCGGCACGGTCCAGGTCTGCGTCCACTCGTTGTCGACCACCGGCACGTTCGTGAACGTGACGAGGGTCGTCGAGCCCGACGTGATGACCACGTCGACGGGGCCGCAGAGGAAGCCGGTGCCCGTGATGGTCACCGCGTCGCCCGGGTCGACCGGGTCGGGGTCGGCGACCACGACGGCGTCGGCGACGACCTCGACCGGAGCCGTGGCCTCGTCGGTGCCGTCGTCGGCGGTGACCGTGAGGTCCGCCGGGTCGGTGCCGTCCGGGATCGGGTACGTGCCGGCGATGACGCCCCCGATGGGGGTGAGCGTGAGCGGCGTGCCGATCACGGTCGTGCCGTCGGTGATGGTCACCACGACCGGGTCGGTGCCCCAGCCGGGGCCGCCGATCGTCACGGCGTCGCCACCGTGCACCTGCGCGGGGGTCGCCGTCACCGTGGGCGCGAGGGTGACCTCGAGCTCGGCGGTGTCGACGTCGGTGCCCTGCGTGGCCGTGGCCGTGAGGGTGCCGGGCTCGGTGCCCTCGGGGACGGTGAACGAGCCCGAGATCACGCCATCGACGGACGTGAGCTCCAGCGGGTCGCCCACGGGCTGGTCGTCCTCGTCGGTGAACACCACCGTGACGATGCCGGGGCCCCAGCCGCCGCCGCCGACCGCGACCTGGTCGAGCGGACGCGCCGTGTCCGGCGTGACCGTGACCGACGGCTCGGGCACGACGGTCAGCGACGTCGCCGCATCCACGTCGCCCTGCACGGCCGTGACCGTCAGGGAGCCGGGCTCGGTGCCGACCGGGACCGTGAACTCGTCCGCGATGCTGCCGTCGTCGCCGATCTCGGCCTCGGGGATCGTGACCGTGGTCACGACCTCGTCGTCCGCGTCGGTGACCGTCACGACGACGTCGCCGCCGCTCGGGAGCCAGCCGGTGCCGGTGACGTCCACGACGCCGCCGGCGCGGGTGCTCGTCGGGTCGACGGCGACGGTCGCGTCGCCGAACACCGTCACGGTGTCGGTCTCGCTGTCGTCGCCCTGCACGGCGGTGCCGGTGAGGACGCCAGCCGCGGTGCCGGTCGGCACCTCGAAGGAGCCGTCGAGCACGCCATCGGCGGCGACCGTCACGGGGACGGGCGAGCCGACCTGGCCACCGGCGTTCGTGAACGTGACCGTCACGGTGCCTGCAGCCCATCCATCGCCGGCGATCGCGACGTCGTCGCCGGCGCGCACCTCGACGGGCGTCAGGTCGAGCGACTCGGGCAGGTCGACGTCGACAGGCGTCTCACCGTCCTCGTCGCACGTGCCCTGGCCCTCGGCGCGGATCGTGAGGCTCGTCACATCGATGTCCGCCGGCACGAGGTAGGTCGTCGACCACGTGCCGTCCGTGGCGACCGCGACGTCCTCGATCGTCTCGAGCACGGTGTCGCCGTCGAGGATCGTGACGGTGACGGGGCCGCAGAGGAAGCCGGAGCCCGTGATGGTGATGGTGTCGCCGGGGTCGACCGGGTCGGGGTCGACGATGATGACCGGTGCGGCCACGACCTCGAGTCCGTCGGTGGTCGATGCCTCGCCCTGCACGGCGGTTGCCGTGAGCTGACCGGCTGCGGTGCCCGCGGGCACCGTGAAGGTGCCGCTGATGGCGCCGTCGGCGACGGGCAGCGTGACGGGAGCTCCCACCTGGGTGCCGTTGGCGTCGCGGAACGTCACGACGACGTCGCCGCCCTCGGGGTCCCAGCCGTCGCCGGAGAGGTCGACGGTGTCGCCCGGGTGCGCGCGGTCGGGGTCGACCACGAGCGTGCCGGCGGCGGCGACGTCCTGCAGGACGACCGTCGACGAGGCGAACGGCAGCGAGAGCAGCGCGGACGTACCGAGGTCGGGCAGCAGGGTCACCTCGAGCGCACGGACCGTGAAGGCCCCGTCCTCGTCGATGTCCGCCGGCTGACCGAGGAGGGTCGGCTGCGCGTTGATGGTGATGCTCGCGACCTGGTCGACCACGCCCGCGAGCACGGGGTCGAGCACGTCGAGCAGGCCGTCGACGACCGCCTCGAGAGCGGTGCTCACGGTCGTGTCGCTGGCGTTCAGCACGCCGGTGAGGGCGGTGCCGAGGGGCGGGACGACGCTGCCGACGACGAGCGAGACGACCGCGTCGGTCAGCGCGTCGAGGTTGATGACGCCGAGAGCCGTGAGGTTCACGTCCACCAGAGCGGGAGCAGTGGCGGGCGTCGCGGTGATGAGCTCGGTGATCGTGCCCTGGATGCTGATCGATCCGCTCGCGACGGGCCCGATCACGTTGGCGGTGATCGGGATCGTGATGTCGACGACCGAGTCGTCCACGACGTCGCCGATCGCGTTCGTGAGCGGCGTCACGACCTTGCCGAGCGCGTTCGCGATGCCGTCGGTGATGAGGGCGATCGTGTCGGCGTCGAGCACCTCGGTGTTCGGGTCGAGCCCGTTGAGGCCCGTGCCACCCGGGTTGACCAGCTGCGCCAGGTCGACCGTCACCGTGCCGTCGGTGAGGTTCACCGTGACCGACTCGTCGTCGGAGACGAGGATCGCGCCCGGGCCCGAGAGCGCCGTGTCGACGACCGTCGACAGGTCGGCGAGCGTGATCGAGGCCGTCGGCGTGCCCAGCCCGAGCTGCGCGATGCCGAGGTTCAGGTTGAGCGCTCCGAGGATCGTCGTGAGGGCGCCTCCGGTGCCGACGACGCCGTTCAGCGTGGTCTGCAGCGACGGAGCGAGCTCATCGGTGAGCGACGACTCGAGCTCGGTCGACAGGCCGGCCACCAGGTCGCTGTGCAGGTCGAGCGTCAGGTCGGCGACGCGGTAGTCGCTCGCCGCACCGGTGCCGGTGTCCTCCACGCGCGATGCGACGGCGCCGACGGTGAGGCCGAGCTCGTCGACGATCGCGTCGGTGAGGCCGGTGACCTCGAGCTGCGACAGCAGTGCCGTGGCGTCGAGGCTCGCGGTGCTCGCGGTCGGCGGCTCCTCGTCGACGTCGAAGGCGATGGCGCCGTCATCGGTGATGAGTCCGGAGGCGGCGACGGCCGAGGTCGCGCTCGGCGTGCTGGCGTAGCTCGACAGCACGCCGGCCTGGCCGAGGTCCAGCAGGCCGGGCGTCGCTCCCTCGGCGAGCAGCGGCAGCTGCAGCCCGCCCGTGACGAGCGAGACGTCGCCGTCGAGCAGCGCGACGTCGAGGTCGTCGGCCTGGGTCGAGGGGCCGCCGGGATTCGCCGCGTAGGCCGAGCCGGCCTGGACGAGCCCCGTGTCGATCAGCTGCGCGCGCAGCACCTCCGCGAGCGCCTGGGATGGATCCCCCGGCGCGGCGGTCGCCGGAGCGACCCCGAATCCTGCGATCGCGATGGTCGCCGCAGCGACCCCCGCGATCGGCTTCCATGCTGCTGTGCGTCGCATAGGTGCCCCCTGTGGCAGACGAATGAGGTGTCCTCAGCCAGCAACGTACCCCGACGGGCCACCTGGGGATAGATGCGGAGCAGTCAGCCGACGGGTGTATATTCCGCCACTTCGTACGGATGAGGTGTCTTCCCGGACCATCTCGCCGAGACCCACGCGCAGCGGGCGTTCGCGCTCGTCGACAGGCGCCGGCAGGAGCATCCATCGACCATGGGCGGCCGCGGCGACGCGCCCGGGAACGCGAAGACGCCCCGGACCACGAAGGTCTGGGGCGTCTCGGAGGAGCGGATCGGGGGACGGCTAGGCGCTCGCTGCCGTGATGCCTGAGGTGGATGCGATGACGTCGCGCATCTTGCGCTCGAAGGCCTCGAAGAACATCGACAGCGGGAACTCATCGTCCATCACGAGATCCGTCATCTCGCGCGGCGCACCCGTGAGCGGCAGGTCGCCCGCCTTCCACGCCGACGCGGGGTGCGGCTCGACCGTGGCCGACACGAGCTCGTACGCGGCGAGCCAGTGCGCGACCTTCGGGCGATCGATCGAGCGCCAGTACAGGTGCTCGATCGCGGCGCCGAGCTCGTTGACCATGTCGGGCACCGCATCCCAGTCGAACGCGAGCTGCGTGTCGGTCCAGTGCAGCACGCGGCGCTGGTGCAGCCACGCGAACAGCAGCTGGCCGCCGAGCCCGTCGTAGTTGCGCACGCGCGAGCCCGTGATCGAGAAGCGGAAGATGCGGTCGAAGATCACGGCGAACTGCACGAGCCGCGCACGCTGCATCAGCAGCTCGTCGGCCTCGCTGCGCACCTCCTGCGCCGTGAGGCGACGCTCGATCGCGACGGACTCGCGGAAGGCGGTGAGGTCGCAGCGCAGCTCCTCGAGCGAGTAGAGGAAGAACGGCATGCGCTGCTTGATCATGAACGGGTCGAACGGCAGGTCGCCGCGCATGTGCGTGCGGTCGTGGATGAGGTCCCACATCACGAAGACCTCCTCCGTGAGCCGCTGGTCGTCGAGCATCGCGGCGACGTCGGCGGGCAGGTCGAGCTTCGTGACGTCGACGGCGGCGCGCACGACGCGGCGGAAGCGCGCGGCCTCGCGGTCCTGGAAGATCGCACCCCAGGTGAAGGTGGGGATCTCGCGCATCGCGACGGTCTCGGGGAAGAGCACGGCCGAGTTCGTGTCGTAGCCGGCGGTGAAGTCGATGAAGCGCAGCGGCACGAACAGCGCGTTCGAGTAGTCGGTGGCCTCGAGATCGGCGATGAACTCGGGCCAGATGACCTCGACGAGCACGGCCTCGACGAGCCGGTTCGGCGAGCCGTTCTGCGTGTACATGGGGAAGACGACGAGGTGCTGCAGGCCGTCGATGCGGTGCTGCTGGGGCTGGAAGCGCAGCAGCGAGTCGAAGTGGTCGGGCACGTCGAAGCCGCGCTCGGCCCAGCGCTCGAAGTCGATCGCCGACTGCTCGAGGTACTCGGCGTCGTGCGGGAGCAGCGGAGCGAGCTCGCGCATGCCCTCGACGAGGTCGGCGACGTTCGCACGCGCCGCGTCGTGGTGCGCCGCATCCTCGATCGCGCCCGTCTTGGACTGCAGGGGCTGCAGCGCGGTGGCAGCGGCCTTCAGGCGCAGCCATGCGGGGTGCTGCGCGAGCTCGGTGGTCGAGAGGGGCGTGGCGATGGTCACGTCAGAGCCTTCCTGGCGGGCGATCGGGGGATGCATCCAGCGTAGGAAGGGCCGCTCGCACAAGGATTGTGCACGGGGGCGACTTTGCTGCGCGTTCCGTGCGTCGCGACGATGCGCAGCGCGCGGCGCAGGTTCGTTGCGTGCGCGCTCGGATGCGGTGCGGGCTGAGGACTAGGACGCCGCGACGAGCGCGATCGCGAGCCCCGCGAGCCACGAGGCGACCGCGACGGCGCACGCGATCGCCGGCCAGCGGATCGCGCGGCGGCGCCGGGCGAGCTGCACGGCGCCACCGACGATGCCGACCACCGCCGCGGCCGCCGGCACGGCGAGCATGAGCACGAGCGCGACGAGGCCCGACGCCTCGTCGCACGGCTGCAGCGCGATCGGGCACGGCTGCGCCACGACGAACAGCGGCACGAGCCCGAGCGTCGCGAGCGCGCCGACGAGCACGACCGACAGCACCATGAGCGCCACGACGCGCAGCGAGCTCTCGGGCTGCCGCGTCGTCGCCTCGTCTGCCTCCACGCATCCTCCGATCGCGGTCAGCATGGCACGCTGCTCCGGTCGCGCGGTGGGTGGCGCTCGACGCATCTGCGCCCACCCGAGCGTCGACGGACGACGCGCGGATGGGCGCAGGTGCGGTGCGAGGTCAGCGCTGCGCGAGCGCCCGCTGCCGTCGCGTGACGAGCGTCGCGGCACCGGCGGCGAGCAGCAGCATCGCCGCGAGCAGCGAGCCGGTGAGCTCGACGCCCGTCACGGGCAGGCTGCCGGAGCCTGCGCCGCCACCTGCGCCACCACCGGCGACCGGCGGTGCGGTCGGCGGCGTCACCGTGGGCGGTGCGGCGACTGCGGCGACCGTGAACGAGCGGCCCTCGCTCGGCGCGGACCGGTCGGCGCCGTCACCCGTGGACTGCCTCGCCGAGGCGAGGTAGTCGCCGGCGCCGAGCTCGATCGACGCCGTCCAGGTGCCGTCCTCGGCCACGGTCGCGCTGACCTGCGCACCGTCGAACTCGCCCTCAGCGCCCGTCGGCGGCAGGGCCGGGACGATCGAGACCGACACGGTGGCGCCCGCGACGCCCGTGCCCGTGAAGGTCACGGTCGTGCCGTCGACGACCGGCTGGTCGAGCGTCGGCGGTGCGAGCGGCGTCGTGACGGGCGCGACCTCGAAGAAGATCGTGCGAGCGATCTCCTGCGCGACGCGCTCGCCGTCGGCGTCGAGCTGCTGCGTGAACGTGTTGGCGAACAGCTGCTCTGCCGGCAGCCCGTCGAAGATCGCGGTGACCTCGAAGGTGCCGTCGTCGTCGACGATCGCGGAGCCGGCCTCGGCCAGTCCGCCGCGTCCGTCGAAGTACTGCACGACGATCGTGTTGCCGGCCACGCCGGTGCCGACGTACGCCACGCCCGCACGCGGGTCGGCGATCGTGTCGCCCTCCTCGGGCGTCGTCAACGTGAAGACGATCTGCTGCGCGGGAGCCTCGGGCAGGATGATGTCGACGAACCGGCTGCCGGGTCGCTCGACGCCCGCGGGGCTCGTCGCCGTGGCGACCACGCGGATCTCGGTCTCGCCGAAGTTCGCACTCGTGAAGTCGGTCGTCGGCACGGTCCAGGTGCCGTCGTCCTCGACGATGGTCTCGCCCGCGAGGTAGGAGCCGAGCTGCTGTCCGCCGTAGCGCAGGGTCACGGTGTCGCCCGGCGTTCCCGTGCCCGTGAACTCGGGCGTCGTCGTCGCGACGCGCTCGCCGCTCTCGGGGCTCACGACGGCGAACGGCGTGGCCTCGACCGGGGCGACGGCGAAGTTGATGGTGCGGCCGATCTCCACGGAGGCGGGGGTGCCGTCGGGTGCGAACTGCCGGGTGAACGTGTTCGCGAACGTCTGCCCAGCGGGCAGCTCGCGGAACGTGGCGAAGACGTCGAAGCGACCGCCCTGGTCGACCGTCGCGACGCCTGCGGTCGCGACGCCGCCACGGCCGTCGAAGTAGCGCACGGTCACCGTGTTGCCCACTTCGCCGGTGCCCACGAAGTGCACGATGTTCAGCAGGTCGTTGCGCGTCTCGCCCTCGAGCGGCGACTCGAGCGTGAACTGCGCCGCAGCCGGCACTGGTGCCGACGGGAACGTGATGGTGATGAAGAACGCGCCGGTCTCGGTGCCTCCCGGGGTCGTCTCCGTGACGCGCACGCGCGTCTCGGTCTCGCCCGGGTTCGCGGAGGCGAAGCTCGTCGCCGTCGACCACTCGCCGGCGTCGTCGACCACCGCGGTGCCCGCGACGTACGAGCCGAGGCCCTGTCCGCTGTAGGTCAGGGTGACGCTGTTGCCCGTCGTGCCGAGGCCCGAGAAGGTCGGCATCGTCGAGTCGACGGCGGAGCCGTTCGTCGGGCTCGTCACCGAGAAGGGCTGCTCGACGGCCGACGCAGCCGGTGCCGCAAGGAGGGCGGCGGTGGCTGCGAGCGCGAAGGACACCCCTGCGGCGGCCATCCGTGTGCGGAGGGAGGTGCGCGTGCGCCCCGTCCCGTGGGTCATGGCGTGGGTCATCGTCGACACTCCGTGCTCCGAGGCGTCGACGGCCTGGCGGATCCAGGGCGACGCGCGTCGTGCAGATGGTTCGTCGCCGACCGCCTCCTCAGCCTGTGCCGATTCGGCCAATGATTCGGCGGGTCGCTTGGAGATGCCGTGGCTGGCGGGTCGTCGTGCGATCCGATCCCTAGAAGATCATCGGGCGATCGTCGTCGAGCTCGGTCTCGACGTCGATGTCGACGACGACGGGCACGTGGTCGCTCGGGGCGTCGCCCGCTCGCTCGCCGGAGTCGATCCGGGCACCCGTGACGAGCTCGGCGAACGGGGCGGTGCCGAGCACGAAGTCGATGCGCATGCCCTCGCCCTTCTGCCAGCGACCGGCCTTGTAGTCCCAGTAGGTGTAGCCGCTCGCGCGGTCGCGGACGACGTCGACCATGCCCAGGCGCTCGAACGTGCGGAACGCCTCGCGCTCGGGCTCCGACACGTGCGTCGACTCGGCGAATGCGGCGATGTCCCACACGTCGTGGTCGAACGGCGCGATGTTGAAGTCGCCCATGAGCGCGAGCGGCATGCGCTGCCACGTCTTCGCGTGCTCGGCGAGGATGCGCAGCCACTCGAGCTTGTACGCGAGGTGCGGATGGCCCAGGTCGCGGCCGTTCGGCACGTACAGGCTCCACAGCCGCACGCCCTCGACCGTCGCTGCCATCGCCCGCGCCTCGACGACGGGCTCGCCCGTGTTCGCGTAGCCGGGCTGGTCGTCGAACTGCCGCACGACGTCGACCATCGGCAGGCGCGACGCGATCGCGACGCCGTTCCACTGGTTCGTGCCGTGCGCCTCCACGTGGTACCCGGCGGCCTCGAACTGCTCGTACGGGAACTGGTCGACGCGGCACTTGATCTCCTGCATCGCCAGCACGTCGACGTCGGATCGCTCGAGCCAGTCCACGATGCGCCCCACACGGGCACGGACGGAGTTCACGTTCCAGGTCGCGACGCGCATGGCATCAGCCTATTTCGTGGTGGCGACACGAGTCGGCGGCACGGTCTCGCCATCTGCTGCGCTCGCGCGCTCCTCGACGAGCTGGAAGCGCGTCGGCGACCCATGCACGACGCGAGGCCCGCATCCCTGGATGGGATGCGGGCCTCGCGCAGCGCCGGCGGGGATCAGCCCGCGAAGGCCATCTCGTTCGGGGCGGCGTCGAGCGCCGCCTCCGCGATCGTCTCGCCCGACTCGAGGTCGATGGCGACGATGCGGCTCGAGGCCGGGTCGGTCACGTACGCCGTGTGGCCCTCGACCACGAGGTACGGGTGAGCCTCCTGCCACTCGGCCGGACCCTCCCACGCCTCGATCGCAGGGAACGACTCGGTGAACGCGCCGGTCTCGCCGTCGACGAGGTGCAGCGCGCCGTCGGTGCCGATGATCCACAGGTCGCCGTGGTGGTCGCGCTCGACGCCCTGCCACGTGTACTCGACGCCCTCGGGCAGGTCGACGATCTCCCACGTG
This sequence comes from Agrococcus jejuensis, assembly GCF_007679035.1. GTDB lineage: Bacteria > Actinomycetota > Actinomycetes > Actinomycetales > Microbacteriaceae > Agrococcus > Agrococcus jejuensis_A. Next base: position 223,907 of record NZ_VEFR01000004.1, read on the forward strand.
CCCGCGGCGGTGTCGACCATGCCGATGCGGTGCAGCAGGCTGCCCTCGGCGTCGGGGTCGTCGCGGTAGTCGGTGAACGCGATCGACGACTCGTGCGTCGTGTACAGGTTGCCGACGCGGCCGAAGTCGTCGGGGCTGTCGAGCTTCGTGAACTCGCCGTCGGCGTACAGCAGCACGCCGTCCTGGCAGCCGATGAGCACGTGCTCGTCGGCGGCGACGCCCTCGCCGTGCACCGAGGGGCAGGTCTCGTCGCGGGCGATCTCGGTGCCGTCGGCGTCGAGGATGCGCACGCCCGTGCGGGCCTCCTCGGTGCCGAGCGTCGACACGATCGTGCCGTCGGCCAGCTCGACGGCGACGCCGTGGTGCGCCGCCTCCGACTCGTACGCGTCGACGTCGGCGGGCAGGTCGGCGGAGTCGGTGAGCGCGTCGGTGTCGAATGCCCAGAAGTCGCCGGTCGCGTCGTCGAAGAGCACGGTGCGGCCGTCGTGCAGCACGACGTGGCCCGCGGCGGCGCCCTCGAAGACGGCGCCGGTGAGCGCCGGCTCGTCGTCGGTCGACGCGCCCGTCGCGAGCACCTCGAAGCCCTGCGACGACGTGATGAAGACGTGCTCGCCGTCGCCGGCGGGGTTGACGCGCAGGAAGCCGTCGAGCGCGACCTCGTCGCCGACCGGCTCGAGCGTCTCGGCGTCGAGCACGACGACGCCGCCGTCGACCGTGAGGGCCAGGCGACCGGCGTGGTCGTGCGCCTCCTCGGATGCGGACTCGGATGCGGCGGGCTCGGCGTCGGCCGTCGAGCACGCCGCGAGGGCGAGCGCGGCCGCGGCGGCGACGCCGATCGCCGACGTCGCACGACGTCGGATGCTGTGGTGGGTGGTCATGGGGTTCCTCTCGTGGTGGGGATGCGGCATGCGCCGCACGGGTTGCGTCGCCGTGGGCGACGCGGGGGTCAGGGGGCGAGCGCCGCCTCGATGCGGTCGGCGTTCGCCTGCATGAGCTCGAGGTAGGTGCCCGCGCCGCCGTCGGGCTCGGTGAGCGACTCGGTGAAGAGCGACTCGACGCGCACGTCGACGCCCACCTCCTCCGCGAGCACCTGGATGAGCCGGTCGGGCTGCGACGACTCGGCGAAGATGACGGGCACGCCCGCCTCCTCGATCGCCGCGGCCAGGTCGTCGAGGTCGCTCGCGCTCGGCGCCGCGAGCGTCGAGCCGCCGGGGATGACGGCGCCGACGATGCGGAAGTCGTAGCGCTCGGCGAGGTAGCCGAAGACGTGGTGGTTCGTCACGAGCACGCGGCGGTCGGCGCCGATCGCGTCGAAGCGGGTCTCGAGGTCCGCGTCGAGCGCCTCGAGCTCGCCGCGGTAGTCGTCGGCGGCGTCAGCGAGCGCGTCGGCGTCGATGCCGTCGACATGCTCGGCGATCGCGTCCTCGAGTGCGTCGACGACCGCGACCATCTGCGTCGGATCCGTCCACCAGTGCGGGTCGGGGCCCGACGCATCCTCGGTCGCGTACTCGAGCACCTCGACGACGTCGCCGGCCAGGGTGATCGGGACGCCCGCATCCGCTGCGGTCTCGACGTGCTGCAGGAGCCCCTCCTCGAGCCCGAGGCCGTTGGCGACGACGAGGTCGGCGGCCTCCATGTCGGCCGCCTGGCGTGCGGAGATCTCGAACGAGTGGGGGTCGGCGTTCGGCTGCATGAGCGTGGCGACCTCGACCTGCTCGCCCACGAGGGTCTCGACGACGTCGCCGAGGATGTTCGTCGTCACGACGATGCGCGGACCCTCGGATGCGGGCGCGCACGCCGCGAGGACGCCGGCGGCGAGGACGGCGCTCGCGACCGCCGCGAGCGCGCGCCTCATCGGCCGACCTCCGTCACGGCGTCGCCGGCGACCTCGAGGGTGCGGGCGATGCGGGCGCCGTCGGCGTAGTCGATCTCGAGCACGGTGCCGTCGCCGACGGGCACGTACGCGCGGGAGGCGTCGACGTCGATCGTCGGCGTCGCGTCCGAGGCGATCGCGTCGGCGAGCAGCGGCTCGGTGGCGCCGAGCACGGCGCCCGTCGCATCCATCGCCAGCACGCGGCCATCGGCGGCGATGGCCACGACGTGCTCGTCGGCGTCGTCGACCGCGGCGACGCGCACGAGCGGCGTCTGGGTGGGGACGAGCGTCCACGAGCGCTCCCGGGTGTCGAGCAGCCACAGCCCCGCGTCGCCGGCGACGGCGGCGACGGTGGGGCGCCCGGGGCGACCGTCGATCGCGGTCGCCACCGTCGCCGGGTCGGTGCCCGCGGGGTAGGGGATGGACTCGAGCGGCGCATCCGCGGCCGTCGCGAGCACGGCGCCCTCCGCGCACGTCACGGCGACGCCGACGCGGGTCTGCATCGCATCCGTCGGGTCGGTGCACGCCGTCGGCTCGGTCAGCGCGTCGCCGTCGTGGTCGACGAGCCGCACGCCCGAGGCGTCGGCGACGAGGATCGCGTCGCCGAGGGGCACCGCCGCCACGGCATCCGCGTCGAAGCGTCCGAGCTCGGTGGTCGTGCCCTGGCCGAGGTCGCCGCGGTCGAGCACGACGACCTCGCCGGCTCCCTCGGCGAGCACGACCGTGACGAGCTCGGTCGACGCGATGCGCGCCGGGCCGTCGGCCTCGATGGTCGCTGCGACGTGCGGATGCGCCCGGTAGTAGTGGTTGTGATCGCCGTGCTCGACGGTCCATGCGCCGGAGTCGACGATGGCGATGCCGTCGGCGGTCGTCGCGGCGACGAAGCGGCCGTCGTCGGCGACGTGGGTCACGGCGCCGATCTCGCCGACGGCCGCGGTCTCCTCGCTGAGCAGGTCGAGCATCGTCACGTCGCCGGCCGCGGTCACGCCGACGAGGCCGAGCTGCGGCTCCTCGTGCTCGCTCGCGCCCTCGACGAAGCCGTGCGGGGTCGCGTCGGCGTCGTCGTCCGACTCGGCATCGGGCGCGCTCGTGCATGCGGCGAGCACGAGCAGCGCGGGCACGGCGACGGCGAGCGCGGATGCTGCTCGGCGGGATGCGCGGTGGCGCGGGATCATGCGGTCCTCTCGGGGGTGGGGATGGCGACGGTCGGCCGGCGACTGCTCGCCTCGGGATGCCGACTGGTCACGAATGGTCGATGACTGGTCATGAATGGCGGTCGACTGGTCGCGGATGGCTGCCATCCGTGACCACCGTTCGACCGTCCGCGACCACTCGGCGATCACCTACGGGCCGTCCTCCCGTCGGGGCGGGTGCGGGTGCGGGCGCTGGTGCCGACGCGGCGGACGCCGGCGCAGCCGACGCATCCGCATCGCTCCGCGAGCGCGTCGCGATCGCGTGGGCGACCGCGGAGACGGTGAAGAGCAGCACCGCGGCGACGGCGATGGATGCGCCCGCCGCGGTCGCGAGGTGCCAGGAGGCGAGCAGGCCGGCGACGACGGCGGCGGCGCCGATGCCCGCGCCGCCGGCCATCGTCGCGCCGATGCTCCGCGCCCAGAGGGCCGCGGCGGCGGGTGGCGCGACGAGCAGGGCCACGACGAGCAGGGTGCCGACGGCCTGGTACGAGGCGACGACGGCGACGATCACGAGCGCCGACAGGCCGACGCGCGCGAGCCGCGGGCGCATGCCGAGCGTCGTGGCGACGCGCTCGTCGAACGCGAGCGCCGTGAGCGGGCGGTGCAGCAGGCGCGCGACGATCGCGGTCGCGAACAGGCCGACGCCGAGGGCCACGAGCTCGGGCGTGCGGATGGCGAGCACGTCGCCGAAGAGCATGGCGGTGACGTCGGTCGCGAAGGATCCCGAGTGGCTCACGACGATGACGCCGGTCGCGAGCATGCCCACGAACGCGATGCCGATCGCGGTGTCGTGCTGCAGGCGCGAGCGGCGCGTGAGCCAGCCGATCCCCACGCCCATGAGGGCGGCGCTCACGGCGGCGCCGGCGATGGGCGAGGCGCCGACGAGGGTCGCGATGGCGACGCCGGGCAGCATGCCGTGGCCGAGCGCCTCGCCGAGGAAGGCCATGCCGCGTGCGACGACCCAGGCGCCGGCGATGGCGCAGATCGTCGCCGCCAGCACGCCGCCGAGCAGCGCGCGGGCGAAGAAGGCCGTCTCGAACGGCTCCAGGATCCAGGGCACGCATCGAACGTAACTGATAACGGTTATCAAAGTACAATCGGAGGATGGCTGCGATCGCGCTCGACCACGTCCACGCCCTCCGCGGGGGCCGTGCGGCGCTCGCCGACGTCTCGTGCACGCTGCCCGAGGGCTCCGTGACCGCGCTCGTCGGCGACAACGGCTCGGGCAAGTCGACCCTGCTCGAGGTGCTCGCCGGCGTGCTGCCGTTCGTCGGCGACGCATCCGGCCTGCCCGATCGGCGCGCGCTCGTCGTGCAGCGCACCGACCTCGGCGACCGGCTGCCGCTCACGGTGCGCGCGACGGTCGCCATGGGGCTGTGGCGCGAGCTCGGCCTCGTCGGTCGCCTGCGCCGGGGCGACCGAGCGCGCATCGACGACGCGCTCGAGGTCGTCGGCATGCTGTCGTTCGCCGACCGCCCGATCGCGGCGCTCTCGGGTGGGCAGCGTCAGCGTGCGCTCGTCGCCCAGGGACTCGTGCAGGCCGCCCCGCTCACGCTGCTCGACGAGCCCACGGCGTCGGCCGACGCCGCCTCCCGCGACCGCATCGACGCCGCGATGCGCGCGCTCGCCGACGACGGGGCAACCGTCGTCGTCGCCACGCACGACCGCACGTCGCTCGCCCGCGCCGACCACGCCGTGCTGCTCGAGCGGGGCAGGGTGCTCGCGGCGGGGACGCCGGCAGCGGTCGCCGACGTGCAGGCCCGCATGGCGGTGGAGGCGCTCGCGCTCGGGTGATCGAGCTCGCGGCGGCCCGGCGCCGCGACCGGTGCGGCGCGGCTGCGACGGTCGGCCCCGCGCACGGTGGACGGACGCCCGTGACACGGCGTCACCCCTTCCGCATCTCGGACACGGCGCATCCGGCAGGATGAGCGCATGGCGCTGCCGCTCCGCGAGCTCTACCTCGACGCGCTCGAGCTGTTCACCGCCGAGGCGCTCGCGGCCTCGGACTCGCTCGGGCTGCCGTCGGCGTGCGAGGGCTGGACGATCGCCGACGTCGTGCTGCATCTCGCCCTGACGCAGCGCGGCAACGTCATCGCGCCGCTGACCTCCGGCGCGGAGCCCCTCGGACCGACGTCGGCGCGTGCCGACGTCGCCGCCGTGCGCGCCATCGGCGTCTGGGAGCGCACCGCCCGCGAGGCCATGGCCATCGTCGACGCCTGCGACGACGAGCGCCTGCCGCTGCTGTACTTCCCGACGATGGACCTCACGATGCACGCGTGGGACATCCGGTGGGGCATCGCCCGCATCGGGCTCGCCGAGCGTCTCGAGCTGCCCGAGCCGCTGCTCGCGTTCGCGGAGGGGCTGCCGTCGCGGATCGTCGACGCCGACGTGCGCTCGCCCGTCGTGTTCGGGGATGCGATGCCGGCGCCCGAGGGCGCGTCGCGCACGACGGCGATCATGGCGTGGGCGGGTCGACGCGTCTGACCGCGCGATCGAGCCGCATCGCGCTCGTGCACGCTCGGCGCCCGACGCCGCGAGCGGCCGCGGGTGGCATCGACCACGCCCGTGCCCTGGGTAGCCTGGAGCCGTGACCGCGCGCGACGACCTCATCCAGCTCATCCGCGACGAGGCCGTCTTCCACGGCGACTTCGTGCTGACCAGCGGCAAGCGCGCGACGTACTACGTCGACATGCGCAAGCTGTCGCTCGACCACCGCGGCGCCCCGCTCATCGGCGACGTGCTGCTCGACCTCATCGCCGACATCCCCGACGTCGCCGCGGTCGGCGGCCTCACGATGGGTGCCGACCCGCTCGCGAACGCCGTGCTGCACCGCGGCCTCGCTCGCGGGCTCGCGGTGGATGCGTTCGTCGTGCGCAAGGAGCCGAAGGACCACGGCCGCGGCCGCCAGGTCGAGGGTCCGGATCTCGCGGGCAAGCGCGTCGTCGTGCTCGAGGACACCTCCACGACGGGCGGTTCGCCGATCGCCGCGATCGAGGCGCTGCGCAAGGTCGGCGCCGAGGTCGTGGCCGTGGCGGTCATCGTCGACCGCTCGACGGGTGCGCAGGCGGCGATCGAGGCTGCCGGCGTCGAGTACCGCGCGGCGATCGGCCTCGCCGACCTGGGCCTCGCGCCCCAGTGACCCTGACGATCTGAGGTTCTCGGCCCTTTCTGACATCAGAAAGGGCCGAGAACCTCAGATCTGTGCCGAGCAGCAGACGAGAGGAGACGGATGGGCGGCGTGCTCATCGGGTTCGCGATCATCGCGTTCGTCATCCTCGTCGGCTGGCTGCTCGCCCGCACGAAGGTCGTCTCGCAGGACGATCGGCTCGTGCTCAACAAGGTCGCGTTCTTCGGCGCCAGCCCCGCGCTGCTCTTCACGGTGCTCGCCGCATCCGACATCCGCGTGCTGTTCTCGGGCGTGCTGCTCGTCGCGCTGCTCATGTTCGTCTCGGTCGCGGCGATCTACGTGCTCATCGCTCGCCTCCTCTTCACGAAGGACGTCGGGCGCATCGCGATCGGCGCGTCGACGTCGGGCTACTCGAACGTCAACAACATCGGCCTGCCGGTCGCCGTCTACGTGATCGGCGACGCGCAGTTCGTCGGCCCCATGATCATGCTGCAGCTGCTCGTGCTCGCGCCCGTCCTGCTCGGCATCCTCGACGTCGTGCGTGCGGGCAAGGCGTCGTTCTGGGGCATCGTGACGCAGCCGCTGCGCAACCCCATCCTCATCGCCTCCGTGCTCGGCGCGCTCGTGTCGCTCACCGGCCTGCAGATCCCGGATCCGGTGCTCGCGCCGCTCGAGATCCTCGGCGGCGCCGCGGTGCCGCTCATGCTGCTCGCGTTCGGCATCTCGCTCGGTGGCGACAAGCCGCTGCAGCGCGGCTCGGGACGCAAGGAGGTGCTGCTGGCGACGGCGCTGAAGTCGTTCGCGGCGCCGGCGATCGCGTTCGTGCTCGCGCGCTTCGCGTTCCAGCTGCCCGACGACCTCGTCTACGCCTGCACGGTCATGGGCGCGCTGCCGACGGCGCAGAACATGTACCAGTACGCCCTGCGCTACCAGACGGCGCAGGTCGTCGCCCGCGACGTCATCCTGCTCACGACGATCCTGTCGCTGCCGGTCATGCTGCTCGTGGCGTGGCTGCTGCATCCGTAGCGGATGCGCCGGCCCGCCGCGCGATGCGGCGGGCGGGGATCAGCGCTTGCCGCGCCGCTTCGACGAGCCGCCCTGCTGCTGCTGGCGCGACTGGACCTTGTCGACGATGAAGTTGATCACGACGGGGACGAGGGCGGTCACGACCATCGTGAGGAGACGCTTGCGCATGGAGGTGGATCCGATCGTTCGGTCAGCGCCGCTGACGGCGGGTGGAGGTCCGAGTCAACGCGATCGGCACCTCCACCCTCGACCCCTTGCCGAGCGGCGCTCCGTATGCCGTCAGCCGAGCAGCGCCAGGACGGCGGGCACCGTCAGCACCGCGACGTAGAAGCCCATGAACTGCACGCCGGTGTGCATCTTCACGAGGCGGTTGAGCGCTCCGCCGGCGAGGCCGACGACGATCGCCACGCCCAGGGCGACGAGACCGCCCTCGTAGAGGCAGATCACGGCGATGAGGCCCGCGAACGCGCCGATGACCGCCTCGTGGCTCACCTTCCGCATGATCCACGACGCCGCGCGATGCGCCTGCGTCATCGCGAACGGGTAGGTCAGCAGCACCGCGACGATCACCGCGAGGAGGCCGAACACGAGGAACTGCCACGGCTCGAGCATGTCGTGCAGGTTGTTCGTCGTGCCCGCCTCGGCGTCGATCGTGTAGACCGGCGGCGCGTTGAACAGCGGGTTCGCCGGGCCGGCCGCCGTGGGCGACAGGGGGAGGCCGATCGCGATGAGCGGGATGAGGGTCTCGGCGATGTAGGTCGACTCGGTCGTGCCGTTCTTGATCGCCATCATCGACGTGAGTCGGCGGTAGCCGTTCTTGATCCGCCCCGCGAACGCCTCTCCCATGAGCACCGTCATCGCGACGGGCGAGAACACGAAGGTCGCGCTCGACACCACGGCCGCGCCGGCGGTCGATGCCGCCTGCCGCCCGTCGAGCACCTGCAGCGGGTTCGGCATGCGTCCCGACCACGTGCGCGAGTCGGCGGCGAGCTCGAACACGCGCGGCGCATCCCGACGCATGCGCGCGCGGCCGCGGGGCGTCGACGCCAGGAAGAGATCGAGGATGAGCGGGCCCGTGGCGATGCCGAGGAAGAACGAGATCGACAGCGGCGTGCCGAGGATCGCGGTCGAGCCGTCGCGCAGCGCCACGATGAGCAGGACGAACGGCACGAGCGCAACCAGCGCGCGCCAGCGTCCCTTCGACACGACCGCGATGAGCGCGGCAGCGGCGAGGAACAGCCACGGCGCCACCGCGCCGATCGCGTCGGAGAACGGCGTGAGGATCCATGCGAACAGCACGGCGACCGGGACGGCGATGATCGCAGCGATGACGCCGCCGGAGATCGCCTTGCGCAGCGCGATGTGCGGCACGCCCAGCTCGCGCAGCAGCTGCGCGTCGCGCAGCAGCGGCGCCGCGAGCGTGTCGCCGGGGATGCCGAGCAGCGTCGTCGGGATCGCGTGGGTGATGTGCTTCGCCGAGATCGCCGCCATGAAGAAGGCGAAGACGCCCACGGGCGCCACGCCCAGCAGGATGACGAGCAGGGTGATCGGGGCGATCGTCGCCGTCTCGTCGGTGCCGGAGACGAGGCCGAGCAGGCCGAAGACGATCGCGCCGACGAGGGCCATGCCCGCGGCCCATGCGAAGAGCTCGAGGATGTCCATCAGGCGGCACCCTCCGCCTCGGTGCGACGACGGTGCTGCGCGGCAAGGTCGTCGTAGAGACCCAGCGCACGCACCTCGGCGAGGAGGCGCGCCGGCAGCTCGTCGGGGTCGCCGAGCGGGCCGATCTCGGCCTCGATGGCGTCCATGGCCTCCTGGCGCGAGCCCGCGGTCTCGGCGCCGATCTCGACCGTGCGCTTCGGGCCGAACAGCCGTGCGGCGATGACGGCGGCGATGAGGCACGCGGCGATGCCGGCCAACAGGGCGTAGGAGCGCTGCAGGCCCTCGGCCACGTCGGTCATGCCGAGGAGCCAGCTGGTGCCGAGGAACACGGGGGCGCCGAGGCCGACGCCCAGCACGATCGACAGCACGAGGTGGCGCTGGTCGACGGTGTCTCCCCACACCTCCAGCAGCCTCGACTCCGTCGTCGTCGCAGCGGGCGGTGGCTGGGTCATGCGGGCTCCTTCGCCGAGAGTGCGCGAGCGACGCGCGATGGGGTGGGTCGGCCGAGCGCGGTGGACAGCCACGCGCTCGCCTCCGTGAGGGCATCGAGGTCGACGCCGGTGCGCACGCCCATGCCGTCGAGCATCCACACGAGGTCGTCGGTGGCGAGGTTGCCGGTGGCGCTGCGCGCGAAGGGGCAGCCGCCGACGCCTGCCGCCGATGCGTCGAACGTGCGCACGCCGGCCTCGAGGCCGGCGAGCACGTTGGCGAGCGCGGTGCCGTACGTGTCGTGCATGTGCAGCGCGAGACGGTCGAGGGGGATGCCGTCGGCGACGAGCGCGTCGACGACGGCGCGCACCTGACCGGGCGTCGCGACCCCGATGGTGTCGCCGAGCGACACCTCGTCGACGCCCCATCCGTGCAGCAGCGTCGCGACCCGGGACACGTCCGAGACGGGCACGTGTCCCTCCCAGGGGTCGCCGAAGACCATCGACAGATACCCTCGCACGCGCACGCCGTCGGCTCGGGCATGCGCCACGACCTCGCGTGCCGCAGCCTCGGTCTGCGCCCGCGCGGCGCCGAGGTTCTCGTGGCTGAACGTCTCGGTGACGCTGAGGAACACCGCCACGTCCTGTGCGCCCGCCGCGCGCGCGGCGTGGTAGCCGTGCAGGTTCGGCGTGAGCACGGGCGTGCGGATGCCCAGGTCGGCGACGCCCGCGAGCACGGCATCCGAGTGGGCCATCTGCGGCACGCGATCGGCGCGCACGAACGAGCCGACCTCGACGACGGGCAGGCCGGCGCCGGCGAGCATGCGGATGGCGCGGATGCGGTCGTCGACGTCGAGCGTCACGGCCTCGGCCTGCAGGCCGTCGCGCGGTGCGACCTCCCAGATCGTCACGGCGTCGGGCGCACCCGGCAGCGTCGCGCGCTCGGGCAGCCCCACGTCGCGCACGCTCATCGGCCGGCTCGCAGCTCGGCGAGCTCGCGCTCGGCGACGTCGGCGCGCACGGCGCCCGCCGCGACGATGCGTGCGGCGAGCGCATCCACCTCGTCGGCGGTCGCACCGGCCGACACGGCGACGTTGCGCGCGTGCAGCCCCATGTGGCCGCGCTGGATGCCCTCGGCCGACAGCGCGCGCACGGCGCCGATGTTCTGCGCGAGCCCGACGGACACGACGATGCGCGCCAGCTCGTCGGCCGTCGTCACCTCGAGCATCCGCACGGCAGCCTGCGCCGCGGGGTGGCTGCGCGTCGCGCCGCCGACGAGCCCGACGGGCATCGGCAGCTCGAGCGTCGCGGCGAGGTTGCCGTCGGCATCCCGCTCCCAGGTCGACAGCGATCGGTATTGCCCGTCGCGCGCGGCATGCGCGTGCGCGCCCGCCTCGACGGCACGGGTGTCGTTGCCGGTGGCGAGCACGACGGCCGTGACGCCGTTCATGATGCCCTTGTTGTGCGTCGCCGCCCGGTAGGGGTCGTCATGCGCGAGCGCGCCGGCCTCGAGCATGTTCGCCACGACCTCGGGGCCGCCGATGTCGTCGGGCCGGATGCGCACGCGGGCGCGGGCGAGGCGCAGGTCGGCCTTGTTCGTGAGGATGCGCAGCAGGTGCCGCCCCTCGGCGATGCTCGCGAGCAGGGGAGCGGTCGCTTCGGCCATCGTGTTCACGGCGTTGGCACCCATCGCGTCGCGCACGTCGACGACGAGGTGCACGACGAGGTGCGTCGCGTGCCGCCCATGGATGATGCGCACGTCGACGCGGCGCGCGCCGCCGCCGTGCTCGACGAGGCGCGGGTCCTGCGCGTTCGCGAGCTCGAGCACCTCCGTCTCGCGCTCGAGGATGCGCGCGCGCGCGGCATGCACGTCGGCGACGTCGAGCAGCTGCACCTGCGCCTGCATGAGCGGACCGGTCGTCGTGGTCGTGAAGCCGCCGAGCGGACGCGCCATGCGCGCGACGTTGCTCGCGGCCGCGATGACGCTCGGCTCCTCGGTCGCCATGGGCACGAGCACCTCGCGCCCGTCGACGATGAGGTTCGTCGCGACGCCGACCGGGATGCCGATCGTGCCGATCGCGTGCTCGACCATGCGGTCGGCGTGGGTCAGGTCGATGCCGCCGTCCAGGAAGGCGCCGAGGTCGTCGGGGGCGATGCCGAGCTCGGCGGCGACGGCGGCGCGCCGCTCTGCCGGGGCGAGGGATCGGAGCCCGCTGAGACGGGAGGTGCGTGCCACGGTTGCCCGGCCTTCCTGGTGCGCGTCGTCGCGCTGCCTCGGCCATCGAAGCAGCGCACGCACCGCCGCTCCGTGTCTCGACCGGACACATCGAAGGCGCTGGGAGTGTCCTCCCTGAGCCCGCGCATGCGACGGCGGCCGCCTGCTCTCGTCGAGCAGACGGCCGCCGGATGGTCGACGCGATGCGCCGTGCGGGTGCGATCAGCGGCGCGCGAGCCTCCGGGCACCGATGCCCGCGACGAGCAGCGCCATGGCGGCGGCGAGCAGCAGCCAGGGCGCGTCGAGGCCGGTCTGCGGCAGCGCGCCGGCGGCACCGGCAGCAGCGCCAGCGGCAGGCGCGGACGCCGAGGGCGTCGGTGCCGACGGTGCCGGTGCCGACGGGCTCGGCGAGCCGGGCGTGGGCTGCACCTCGGGCACCGCCGTGACCGAGCCGGCCGTCGAGGTCGCGGCGAGCGAGCCGAACCCGGCCGACGTCGTGCCCGCGCCCTCGGCGATCGTGAGCACGACGGTGCCGACCTGCGTCGCACCCGTGACGGTCGCGACGTACGCGCTGCCGGAGCCCGTGACCGCGACGGTCGTCGCACCGGCGGTGCCGCCGACGGTGAAGTCGTCGGCCTCCACGCCCGTGACCGACTGCGAGAAGGTCACGTCGAACGCGACCGCTGCGGGATCGGGCTGCACGGCGGCGGGCGTCATCGTGACGCTCGGCGCCGTCGGCGCGTACTCGAGCGTCGCGGGGATGACGAAGAGGCTCGTGAGGCCGGCGGACGTCGCGCCGTCGTTCGCCGCACCGACGGTGATCGTGCCGGGCCGCTCGGCAGCGGCCACCGTGACGAGGAACCTGTCGCCCTCGCCGGAGAGCGTGACCTGCGACGGGCCGGCCGTGCCGCTCACCTGGATGTCCGCGAGGTCGAAGCCCTGCACCCAGGTCGACCAGACGACCTCGAAGGTCGCGGGGAGCTCCACGACCGGGGCCGTGATCGCGCGCACCTGCGCGGTCGGCGAGGTCGGCGCGAAGGCGAAGCCGCCGTTGGTGGTCGATGCGAGGTTCGCGGCGCCGCGGGCCGTCACGGCTGCTCCTGCGACCACCGACACGACGTGCGTGCCGTTGAACGCGCTCGGCAGCGTGAGGATGGTGAGCTCGTACGACGCTCCCGATCCGGTCAGTCGCATCTCGGCATCGATGGGCACCCCCATGCCCGCGACGATCCGCACGTCGTCGAGGCCGAAGCCCGTCACCGGCTCCGAGAACGTCACGGCGAGCCGGACGGGGAGCCTGGCCGCGTTGAACGACTGGCCCTGCGCGAGGGAGACGGCCACCGTCGGCGCCACGGGCACGATCTCGCCGGGGCCCGAGACGGCATTGGTGAACGAGGCGGCGCCCTGGTTCGTCTGCCCGGTCGTCACGAGGAAGTACTGCGTGCCAGCGGCGAGCTGCGCGTCGAACGACGCGAGCGCCGTCGGCGAGCCGGCCGCGGAGCCGATGCATCCGCTCGCGGACTGCGGGTCGAACGCACCCTCGAAGAGCTGCAGCTCGAGGCCGCCGCGCGACGCCTGCGTCGTCGAGAGGTCGTACTCGCCTGGGGCGGTGACCGAGAACTGCTGCACGTCGTAGAAGGCCGATGCCTCGGTGCCCGCGACGCAGCTGCCCGAGACCCTCGTGATGCCGTCGTCGAGCGAGCCCGAGTACGAGAAGGTCGCGGCGTTCGCCGGCGCGACGCCGAGCGCGAGCGCGCCGCCGATCGCCACGACTGCCGTGAGCAGGGCCGCGGCCGTTCGATGCAGGGTTCGACGCATGGATCTGCTCCTGAGCGGCCAGGCCGCATCGGGCCGCTGAGGGAGGCGTGCGAGCGCTCCTGCGGCAGGTGAGCCGGCAGCGAAAGCCCGGATGGTTGCAGCATAGCCTGAGGGTCGAGAGATCCTCAGACAGGTCCGATCAGCGCGCCGAGCCATCCTGTCGCTCGGGGGACGCGCTCGGTCGCTCGCCACTCTCGCCGCCTGCTCGCAGCGCTCGCCTGGCGAGCTCGAGCCGCACCGCGACCTCGACGCGGAACCGCGTCTCCGGATCGGTCCACGCGTCGCCGAGCAAGGCTCGGATGCGGCCCGCCCGCTGCTTCACGGTGCTCGGATGCACCTGCAGCGCCGTCGCCGCCGCACGCACCGAGCCGCGTGCGTCGAGCAGCGCCCGCATGGTCGCGACGAGCGCCGTGCCTCGCTCGGCATCCCAGGCGAGCACCGGCGCGAGCACCGCGTCGATGGACGCGGCCGCCGTTGCCCCGTCGCCGAAGAGCCCCGCGTACGGCGCGAGCGCGGCCGCGTCGACCGCGCCGCGCATGCCCAGGCCGGCGGCGAGCCGGGCGCTGGCGGTCGCGGTCCGAGCGGCCTGCGCGGCGCGCGCGAGGTCCGCCGCCGCGGCGCCGACCGCGAGCGCGGCGATGCCGTCGGCGCCGAGCGTGCCGAGCACCTCGGCGGCCGCATCCGCAGGCGTGGCGGCGGGCACGAGCACCACGAGGCCATCGGGCGTCGCCGCCGTCAGCCACGCCGCGCGCCGGCCGGCGACCCCGACGCCGCGGGCACGCGCGTCGGCGGCCGCAGGCACGGCGACCGCGACCCACGGTGCATCGATCGCGAGCCCGCGCGCCGCCGCTCGACGCAGGGCCGCCGGCGACGCGTCGTCGAGCAGGTCGATCGCGAGCTCGCCGCGCACGCGATCCTCCGCATCCGCCACCGCCGACCGCTGCACGGCGAGGAACGCGAGCACGAGCGCCGCGCGCTCGACCGTGCGCCGTCGCACGCCGTCGAGCGGCACCGCGCCCCGACCCACGAGCAGGGCGCCGGGACGCTCGCGGCTCGCGAGCACGGGGGCGACGAGCTCGACCGCGCCGTCGACGACGACCGCAGCACCCTCGCGCGCGGCGGAGGCCAGCGCGCGCGCGAGCGACGGCACCGCATCCGCGAGGGCCGCATCGCCCGCCACGAGGCGCCGATCGGCGTCGAGCAGCGCCACGGGCCGATCGAGCGCGGTCGACAGCGTCGCCGCGAGCGCGTCGGGCTCCGCGCCGTCGACCGCCGCCCGCGCGAGCTCGGCGTGCAGCTCGGCCGCCCACTCCGTGTGCCTGCGCCGATCCTCGGCGAGCTGCGACGCGGACGCGACGTCCTCGAACAGCGACGCGATCTGCAGCACGATCGCCGCGTGACCGCCGAACGTCGACAGCAGCGCGATCTCATCGGCCGTGAACCGATGCGCCGAGCGCGTCGCCGCGAACAGCACGCCCAGCACGCGATCGTGCGCCACGAGCGGCACGCCCAGCAGCGACCGCAGGCCCTCCTCGGCGAGCACGTCGTCGATGATCGCGTCGTGCGGCAGGGTCGCCTGCGCGTACTCCTCCACCCACTGCGGCGTGCGCGTGCGCACCGCGAGGCTCGCGACGCCGACGCCCGCAGGCACGACCATGCCGAGGAAGCGCGGGGATGCGATGCCGCGCGTCGCCCGTACGTACAGCTGGTCCTCGCGCTCCTCGTACGCCGACAGGTACGCGACGTCGACGCCCATGAGCTCGAAGGCGCGGTCGACGGTGCGCTGCAGCATCGCGTCGACCTCGTGCACGTCGAGCAGGTCGCGCGTCGACGCCATGACGGCGCCCAGCTGCAGGTCGCGGCGCACGAGGCGCTCGCGCTCGTCGAGCAGGCGCCGCATCGCCGCGGCGTCGGATGCGTCGGGCAGCGCCGCGCGGATGCGCGCATCGTCGACCAGCACGCCTGCGACGGCGTCGTCGAGCATCCTCGACAGCGGCGACGCATCCATGGGTCGATCGTGCCCTATGGCGCGGGCGGCCACTCCGTGAGCGGTGCAGCGGGCTCGAGCACGCCCGGCGCGACCGGCACCGGCACCTCGTAGCGCTGCGGCGCCGCGCCCTCGACCGAGCCGAGGCGATCCTCGACGAGCACGACCCGCTCGCCCGAGAGCTCGGCGATGCGCACGCGCACCGCACGGCCCTCCTCGATCGCGTACGACCACGTGCCGTCGAGCCACGCGATCGAGTGCTCGTCGAGCATCGACTCGATCGCGAGCCACTCGCCCGGTGCGCCGAGCGCGCGGCCCAGCAGGTCGTGGGCCTGGAACAGCCCGCCCTCGGCGAGGTGCACGTAGCCCACGGTCTCGCCGTCGGCACGGTGGTGCGGCATCCAGTCGTCGGGGATCACCGCGCGACCCTACCGCGCCGTGCCCGCGCGCGCAGCCCGCGCGCGCCACGCGCGCGAGAGGCGTAGCGTGCCGGGGCACGGGATGGCGGATGCGGAGCGAGGGAGCGACGATCATGGCGAGCGACGGACACAGCAGGGTCAACGCGAGGGTCGTCGGCATCGCCATCGCGGCGGCGCTCGGCGGCTTCCTCTTCGGCTTCGACACCGCCGTCATCAACGGCGCCGTGGATGCGCTCGCCGGCGAGTTCGACCTCTCGGCCGCCGTCAAGGGCTTCGCCGTGTCGTCGGCGCTGCTCGGCTGCGTCGCCGGCGCCTGGTTCGCCGGGCAGATCGCCAACCGGTTCGGCCGCATCCCGGTGATGCTCGTCGCCGCCGTGCTCTTCCTCGCATCGTCGATCGGCTCGGGCCTCGCGTTCGGCGTCGTCGACCTCATCGTGTGGCGCGTCATCGGCGGCCTCGGCGTCGGCGCCGCCTCCGTCATCGCCCCCGCCTACATCGCCGAGGTGTCGCCCGCGCACGTGCGCGGCCGCCTCGGCTCGCTGCAGCAGCTCGCGATCGTGCTCGGCATCTTCGCCGCGCTGCTGTCGAACGCGGCGCTCGCGGCCGGCGCGGGCGGCGCCGCCGGCGAGCTGTGGGCCGGCCTGCAGGCGTGGCGGTGGATGTTCATGGCCGAGGCGATCCCCGCCATCATCTACGGCGTCATGGCCATCCGGCTGCCCGAGTCGCCACGCTTCCTCGTGGCCCGCGGCGACGTCGACAAGGCATCCCAGGTGCTGCTCGACTTCACGGGCGAGCCCGACGTGAACCTGCGCATCGAGCAGATCCGCACGTCGCTCGAGCGCGAGGACCGCGAGTCGCTGCGCGACCTGCTCGGCAAGCGCCTGGGCCTGAAGCCCATCGTGTGGGTGGGCATCCTGCTGTCGGTGTTCCAGCAGTTCGTGGGCATCAACGTGATCTTCTACTACTCCACGACGCTGTGGCGGTCGGTGGGATTCGATGAGTCGGATGCGCTGCTCACGAGCGTCATCACGTCGGTGACGAACATCGCCGTCACGATCGTCGCGATCCTCATCATCGACAAGGTCGGCCGGCGCATCATGCTGCTCGCCGGCTCCGCCCTCATGGCGGTGTCGCTCGGCACGATGGCACTCGCGTTCTCGTTCGCGACGCTCGACGCCGAGGGCCAGGCGACGCTCGAGTCGCCGTGGTCGACGATCGCGCTCGTCGCCGCCAACCTGTTCGTCGTCGGCTTCGGCACGACGTGGGGACCCGTGGTGTGGGTGCTGCTGGGCGAGATGTTCCCGAACCGCATCCGCGCCGGGGCGCTCGCGGTCGCGGCGGCGGCGCAGTGGCTCGCGAACTTCGCGATCTCGACGACCTTCCCCATCTTCGCCGAGATCGGCCTCACCTTCGCGTACGGCTTCTACGCGGTGTTCGCGGCGCTGTCGTTCGTGTTCGTGCTCTGGCAGGTGCCCGAGACGAAGGGCGTCGAGCTCGAGGACATGCCCGAGGAGCTCGAGGTGCGCAAGAGGCGGTCGTAGCGCGGCTGCGCCGATCGGTCGCTCGTCGAGACGACTGGTCGCAGTTGGCTCGACACTGGTCGCACCTGGCCCTCGACTGGTCGGAGTTGGCTGCCAACTCCGACCAGCGTCGAACCGTCTGCGACCAGTCCCGTCGGAGGGCGGGCGCAGGGCTAGCGTGGAGGGATGCTGCGCGAGCGCCTGTACCCGACCCCGCGGCGCGTCGTGCTGGGGCAGGCGGGCACGGGCTGGCTCGGGCTGATCTCCTCGTGGGTGCTGCTCGCCTACGGGTCGGTGCTCACGGCGCTGTCGGGATCGGGGCTCGCCGACCTGTCGCTCGCGTGCGAGGCGTCCGTCCGCGTCTGCGGCGCGGCCGCGTGGGGCGGCGTGATCGCCGGCGTCGTGACGATGGCCGTGTCGGTGCTGTTCTCGATCGTGATCGCGCGTGGCTTCGGCCCGCCGGTGCGATGGTGGATCCTGCCGGCCGCCGTCGGCACGCTCGGCGCCGGGCTCGCGCTCGGCGCGTTGCTCGGCAGCGGCTCCGTGTCGGTGCCGCTGCTCGCATCCGGGCTCGTGCTCGTGGCGATCGCGATCGCGCTCGGCATCCTCTGCCTCGGCCAGGGCAAGGCAGCGGTCTACGGATGGGTGCGGCTCGACGGGCTCTCGGGCCGAGAGGTGCCGATGCGCGGCGTCGAGGTGCTGCTGCCCGCCGCGGCCGCCGCGTCGTGCGCTGCCGCTGCGGCCTTCGCGGTGCACACGGCCCGCCTGCTCGCCTCCGGCTGAGCCCTGGGCGGCTTGACTGGTCAGAGATGCACCTCGACCGGTCGGAGATGCACCTCGACTGGTCGCAGTTGCACCGACACCGTGACCAGTCAGGTGCGACTGCGACCAGTCACCGGGAGGTCGTCACCAGTCAGCGCACGGAGCGACCAGTCACGACGCCGAGTGACCGGTCGGATCGATCAGACGTCGGCGTGCGGACGCTCCGCGTCGACGTCGGACTCGTGCGGCGCCGCATCCACGAGCTCGTGCACGCCCGAGACGATCTCGTCGGGGCGGAAGGGGTACTGGTCCATCGACGACTGCGTCGTGATGCCCGTGAGCACGAGCACCGTGTGCAGGCCCGCCTCCATGCCGGCGATGATGTCGGTGTCCATGCGGTCGCCGATCATGCCCGTGTTCTCGGAGTGCGCGCCGATCTTGTTGAGCGCCGACCGGAACATCATGGGGTTCGGCTTGCCGACGACGTAGGGCACCTTGCCGGTCGCGGCCGTGATGAGCGCCGCGACGGAGCCCGTCGCGGGCAGCGGACCCTCGGGGCTCGGGCCGGTCGCGTCCGGGTTCGTCGTGATGAAGCGAGCGCCGCCGTCGATGAGGCGAATGGCCTTCGTGATCGCCTCGAACGAGTAGTCGCGCACCTCGCCCACGACGACGAAGTCGGGGTCGGTCTCGGTCATCGTGAAGCCCGCGTCGTGCAGCGCCGTGATGATGCCCGCCTGCCCCAGCACGTAGGCGGAGCCGCCCGGCATCTGCTGCTTCACGAAGTCGGCCGTCGCGAGGGCCGACGTCCAGATGCGGTCCTCGGGCACGTCGAGGCCCGAGGCGCGCAGCCGTGCGGCGAGGTCGCGGGGCGTGAACATGGAGTTGTTCGTGAGCACGAGGAACTCGGTGCCCGCGTCGGTCCACTGCTGGATGAGGGCCTGCGCGCCGGGCAGCGCATGGTTCTCGTGCACGAGCACGCCGTCCATGTCGGTCAGCCAGCACTCGATGTCGGAACGATCGCGCATGTCCCCACGGTAGTCCGGATGCCCCGGCAGTGGTGGGGGATGGCGCGAAGCGTTCGCCCGGGGTTCGCCGGAGCGATGGCCGCCGGCGGCCGGCGGACCCCACCCGCCCGCGCCGGCCGAGCGCGTCGATCGCGAGACGGCAGACTGGCCGGATGGATGCGCGCAGCGACGAGGAGCCGGAGGCGCAGCTGCCCGACGTCGGCGTCGGCCCGTGGCCGGGCGAGCATCCCGCCGATCCGCGCTACGACCCCGAGCTGCTGGAGCACGGCGATCGCCGCAACGTCGTCGACGAGTACCGGTACTGGACGATGGAGGCGATCGTCGCCGACCTCGACGCGCGCCGGCATCCGTTCCACGTCGCGATCGAGAACTGGCAGCACGACCTGAACATCGGGTCGATCGTGCGCACGGCCAACGCCTTCGTCGCGGCCGAGGTGCACATCGTCGGCAAGCGGCGCTGGAACCGCCGCGGCGCCATGGTGACCGATCGGTACCAGCACGTGCGGCACCACGAGTCGGTCGAGGCGCTCGCGGCGTGGGCTGCGGAGGCGGGCCTGCCGATCGTCGCCGTGGACACGCATCCCGCGTCGCGGCCCGTGGATGCGGCGCCGCTGACGAAGGCGTGCGTGCTGCTCTTCGGGCAGGAGGGGCCGGGGCTCACGGAGGCGGCGATCGCCGCCGCGTCCGACCACGTGCACGTACGTCAGCTCGGCTCGACGCGCTCGCTGAACGCCGCGGCGGCCGCGGCGATCGTGATGCACGAGTGGCTGCGCACCCACGCCCGGAGTTGACGACTTCGGCCCGATGCGAGGTCGCATCGGGCCGAGGCCCTCGACTAGGCGCCGGTGAACGTCAGCACGAGCAGCAGCACGTTGAGCGTCACGAGCGCGGCGGCGAAGAGCGCGCCCAGCGCCGTCGTCCACCACCGGTTCGCATGCTCGCCCATGACGGTGCGGCGTGCGGTGAGCCACACGAGCGGCACGAGCGCGAACGGGATGCCGAACGACAGCACGACCTGGCTCAGCACGAGCGCGAGCGTGGGGTCGACGCCGAGCGCGAGGATGGCGAGCGCTGGCACGAGCGTCACGAGGCGCCGGGTCGTGACCGGCACGCGCACGTGCACGAGGCCCTGCATGATCTCCGACCCGGCGTAGGCGCCGACGGCCGTCGAGGCGAGGCCCGAGGCGAGCAGGCCGATCGCGAACATCGTCGCGACGCCGACGCCCAGCGCCGCGCCGATCGCGGCGTGCGCGCCCTCGAGCGAGTCGGTGCCCTCGACGCCCGCGAGGTTCGCGGCGGCGAGCACGATGATCGCCACGTTCACGGTGCCGGCGATCGCGAGGGCGATCGACACGTCCCAGCGCGTCGCGCGCAGCAGGCGCGGCACCGCGAGCGGCTCGCCGTCGCCCGAGCGGAACCGGTCGCGCGTGAGGCTCGAGTGCGCGTAGATCGCGTGCGGCATGACCGTGGCGCCGAGGATGGATGCGGCGAGCAGCACCGTGTCGGGTCCCTCGAAGCGCGGCACGAGGCCGCCGAACGCCTCCGCGCCGGGCGGGCCGACGAAGAGGCCCGCGGTGAAGCCGACGGCGATGACGACGAGCATCGCCGTGATGACGATCTCGAACACCCTCGGGCCGCGGCGCGTCTGCAGCCACAGCAGCGCCATCGAGATCGCGCCCGTGATCGCGCCGCCCGCGACGAGGGGGATGTCGAACAGCAGCCACAGCGCCACCGCGCCGCCGATGACCTCGGCGACGTCGGTCGCCATCGCCACGGCCTCCGCCTGCAGCCAGTACGCGATGCGCCCGGCGCGCGAGCCGAACCGCTCGCCCAGCACCTCGGGGAGGCTCTTGCCGGTGACGATGCCGAGCTTCGCCGACAGGTACTGGATGAGCCACGCCATGAGGTTGCCCACCACGACGACCCACAGCAGCAGGTAGCCGTAGCGGGCACCCGCGGTCATGTTCGCTGCGACGTTGCCCGGGTCGAGGTAGGCGACGCCGGCGACGAGCGCGGGTCCGAGCAGCCAGATCGGGCGCGGACGCAGGAGCGGGGATGCGGTGCGCTCGGCAGTCTTCGGCATGCCGAAACCTTATGACCAGGCTCGACGAAATCGCAAGGCCGCGCAGGGGTGCGAGGCGTGCGAGCCCACACCCGCACGGGCGGACCCCCGCAGCTGGTCGAGGAGCGCGCGAGCCCTTGGGCGAGCACGCGTCACGAGACCCGCCGTCCCCGCGAATGGCTGAGCACCGAGACGTGCTCGCGATCACTCGGGTCTCGTGACGCGTGCTCGCTGCGCTCGCGTGCTCCTCGACCAGCTGGTGGGGCGCTCGCTCGCTCCTCGACCCGCTGTGAGGTTCTCGCGCGCTCGTCGACCAGCTCGTGGGGCGCACGCGGTGTCGGGTGGACCTACCCGATCAGGCTCGGCTGGAGGTCGCGCAGCGTGCGGTGGTCCATCATCCGGGCGACGCCGAGGATGACGAGCACGAGCGCCGCCGCGCCGAACAGCGCGAGCACGAGCGCGTCGTGCCACGCGATCCCCGCCGATCCTCCGTACATGACCTGCCGCAGCGCCTCCACGGCGTACGTCATGGGCATGGCGTGGTGCAGCGCTGCGAGCGGCCCCGGCAGCGTCTGCCACGGGAAGGTGCCGCCGGCGGTCACGAGCTGCACGACCATGAGCACGAGGCCGAGGAACTGGCCGACGGATCCGAGCCAGACGTTGAGCGCGACGACGATCGCCGCGAAGACCGCCGAGGCGAGCAGCATGACGCCGAGCACGCCCAGCGGCACCGCGAGCGTGAACCCGAGCGCGAGCGTGACGATGCCGAACAGCGCGACCATCTGCAGGGCGCCGAGCGCCGCGGGTGCGAGCCACGACGCGAGGCCGACGCGGATGGGGGAGCGCAGCGCCGTGACCGCGCGTCGCGAGACGGGATGCACGATGAGCAGCAGCGCGTAGATGCCGATCCACGCGGCGAGCGACAGGAAGAACGGCGCGAGGCCCTCGCCGTACGAGCCGGCCGACGTCACGGCGTCGGCGTCGAGTGCGACGGGGTCGGCGATCGTCGACGCCTGGTCGTCGCGGAGCGCGGGCGTGGATGCGGGGATCTCGTCGACGGCATCCGACAGCCCGCCTGCGAGCTCGGTCGCGCCGTCGTCGAGCTGCGCGAGGCCGTCGTCGAGCGTGGCCGCGCCGGAGGCGGCGTCGTGCGCGCCGGACGCGAGCGTGGATGCGCCGGATGCGGCCGAGGCGGCGCCGGTCGCGAGCTGCGACGCGCCCGTCGACAGCTGCGACGCACCCGAGGTTGCCTGCGCGATGCCGCCGGCGAGCTGCGGTGCGGCGGCCGAGAGGCGTGCCGCGCCGTCAGCGACCTGCTGCGCGCCCGCCGACAGCTGCTGCAGCTGTCCCGACGCCTGCTGCACCTGACCGTCGCCATCGACCACGGCCGAGCCGAGGGCGTCGAGCGGCACGAGCGCGTCCGCGATCTGCGCCTCGGTGAGCCCGGCCGCCTGCAGCGCGGCGACGATGTCGGCGCGCGTCTGCGGCACGTCGGCGGCGAGGCCGCTCGTGACCGACGCGACCTGCGCGCCGACGGCGGCGACCTGCGCGTCGCCGTCGGCCACCTGCTGCGCGCCCGAGGCGAGCGCGGCGGCGTCGGCGGGCAGCGTCGCGGTCGACGACTGCAGGGTCGAGAGCCCGGATGCGAGCGGTGCGGCGCCGTCGGCGAGCGCCTGCGCGCCCGAGGCGACCTGCCCCGTGCCGTCGGCGAGCGCATCCGCACCCGTCGCGAGCTGCGCCGTGCCGTCGGCGAGCGCCGTCGAGCCGTCGTGCGCCTGCGTCGCGCCTGCGGCGAGATCGCCGGCGCCCGTCGACGCGTCGACGAGCCCGTCGCGGATGTCGCTGATGGCGAGCAGCAGCCGCCCGGCGGCCTCCTCGCCCACCGACTCGCGCACCGAGGTGAGGATGGCGTCGGTCGCGCGCTCGCCGAGCGTGCCTGCGAGGTAGCCGTTCGCGTCGTTCGTCTCGAGCACGACCTCGGCCTGATGCGGCTCGTCGCCGGATGCGCTCAGCAGGTCTGCCGAGAACGTCGCCGGCAGGGTCACCGAGAAGTCGTACGTGCCGTCCTCGACGCCCGCCTGCGCGCTCGCCGCCGTGACGCGGTGCCACGCGAACGAGTCGGAGTCCTGCAGCTCGTCGGCGACCTCGTCGCCCACGACGCGCATCGTGCCGTCGTCGTCGGCCGCGCCGGCATCCGCCACGACGAGCGCCACGGGCACGTCGTCGAGGTTGCCCTGAGGATCCTGGTTCGCCCACAGGTACAGGCCGCCGTAGAGCAGCGGCACGGTGCAGAGGGCGAGCAGCGCGAGGCGCGCCATGGGCGTCGCGACGAGCCTGCGCAGCTCGGCGAGCACGATCTGCGGCACGGTCATGCGGCCACCTCACGCGGTGCGGATGCGGATTGGTCACGATTGGCGGCCGAGTGGTCGCCAGTGGTTCGCGACACGCCGCTGGGCGAACCACGAGTGCCCAATCGATCCAGCTCGCCTGCGGCCCGCAGCACGCGCTCGGATGCGGGGCTCGCGAGCACGAGCACGGCGAAGCCGCGGTCGGCGATCGAGCGGGCGAGCGCCCACCAGTCGTGCGGGTCGCCGCCGTGGCGGTCGGGGCTCGCGAGCACGACGGCCTCGATGCCGTCGCGCAGGATGGCGAGCTCCACGAGCACGCGCGTACGGGTCGCGGGTGCGAGGTCGGCGACGGCGGTGGCGAGCGCGTCGAGCACGCCGAGCTGCGCGGCCCAGCCGCGCACGCTGCGCGGGTCGCCGGGCAGGCCGGCGAACAGCAGCTCCTCGGCGATGGCGCCGGCGAGCGAGACGGCAGGGTCGGGGTCGGATGCGCGCGGGGCGTCGACGAGGGCGACGCGGGCGTGCAGGTCGCGGCGGTCGTCGACGCCGTCGAGCAGCACGCGGCCGGATGCGGGCTTCATGCGGCCGGCGGCGATGAGGCCGAGCACCGTGGGGCGCTGCTCGGTCTCGATGACGACGAGCGTCGCCGCACCCGATGCGAACGCCGCATCCGTCGCGGGCAGGGCATCGCCCATCCCGACCTGCTCCAGCAGCACGTCCATCGCGCTTCCTCCTCCGACCGCACTACGGTAAACTAAACCGACTGGTCAGTACAAGTATTCCGACAGGAGTCGACGATGCCCCGCCCCAACCGCAGCCGCGAGAAGGTGCTCGACGCGGCCGCCGCCCTGGCCGCCGAGCGTGGCGTCACCGCCACGACGGTCGACGACATCGCCCAGCGCGCGGGCGTGGCGAAGGGCAGCGTCTACTACTCGTTCCCCTCCAAGGACGCCGTCTTCGAGGCCGTGCTCGCCGATGCCGTCGAGCGCACGGGCACGCGGCTGGGCGAGGCGCTCGCCGCCGCGCCGGCAGGGAGCGCGCTGCGGGCCATCGTGACGTCGTTCCTGCAGGGCGTCGAGGAGCGTCCGACCGCCGCGAAGGTCGTCGCGGGCGAGCTCTTCCGCACGGACCGCCCGTGGCAGCAGTCGCTCGCTGCCTATCGCTCGGCGCTCTTCGCGCTCGTCGCCGACGCCATGGAGGCCGATGGCGCCCCGCGCCCGTCGACGCTGCGCGCATCCGCCGTCGTCGGCGCCATGGTCATGGTCGCGTTCGAGCGCACGGTCTTCGAGCCCGAGGCGTCGATCGCCGACGCCGTCGAGGCGGTCCTCGCCGGCGTCTGACCGCTGCACCGGGCGCACCGTCGCTCCGGCGTGTCGCAGTCGAGGTCGTGGGCTGCCCTCGACGGCGACGAACGCTTCATCCGTCGCCGCCGGGCGCCATCGCCCGCGCACTGCTGGGCCATCCCGCCGTCCGGGATCCGCAAGGAAACCTCACCGCAGACGCACAGCGAAATGACGATCCGTCGAGTTCGCGCACATCCTTGACGCGCGCCATCCACTCTTGCACATTCGTGCACAGGGTCCAGGATGTCCACCCCGACATCGGATGCCGGGGGACGACGTGGTCGCTCGGCAGGACCTGGCAGGCACCGGATGGACCGGTGTCGACCACAGCGAGGAGCTGTCCCATGAGGAGAACCCCCCGTCCCACGCCGCTCGCGCGACGAACCCTCGTCGCCACCGCGATCGCCGCAGCAGCCTTCATGGCCCTGCCCACGGCGATGGCCTCCGCGGCACCGTCTGGCGCCGAGCCGCTCGACACCGCCCCGGTGTCGGTCGACGCACCGGTCGACGAGCTCATCATCGGCTACGACGCCCCCGCGTCGGCGCCGGACGCCGAGCAGCTCGTCGCCGAGTCGTCGGTCGACGTCGCCGTGACCGACGTCGCCCCCGTGGCGACCGGATCCGAGGTGGTCGCGCTCGACGCGGCCGTCTCAGGAGCCGAGCTCGACGCGCTCGTCGCGGAGCTCGAGGCCGTCGACGGCGTCGCCTACGTCGAGCCCAACGCCATGATGACGATCGCCCAGACGAACGATCCGGGATACGGCCAGCTGTGGGGCCTGCAGGACGGGCCGACCGGCATCGACGCACCCGGAGCCTGGACCGAGTCGCGGGGCGCGGGCGCCGTCGTCGCCGTGCTCGACACGGGCATCACCTCGCACCCCGACCTGAACCCCAACGTGCTGCCGGGCTACGACTTCGTCAGCAACGCCTCGGCGGCGCGCGACGGCAACGGTCGTGACGCGAACCCCGCTGACCAGGGCGACTGGTCGGCGGCGAACGAGTGCCAGCCGAACAGCGCGGCGCGCAACTCGTCGTGGCACGGGACGCACGTCGCGGGCACGATCGCGGCGGTCGGCGACAACGGCCAGGGCGTCGTCGGGGCAGCCTACGAGGCACGCATCGTGCCGGTGCGCGTGCTCGCGCGATGCGGCGGCTCGACCACCGACATCGCCGACGCGATCATCTGGGCGGCCGGTGGCAGCGTCTCGGGCGTGCCCGCCAACGCCAACCCGGCCGACGTCATCAACCTCTCGCTCGGCGGCGCGGGCTCCTGCTCGACCACCACGCAGCGCGCCATCGACACGGCGGTGGCACGCGGTGCCACGGTCGTCGTGGCCGCAGGCAACAGCAACGCCAACGCCTCGGGCTTCAACCCCGCCAACTGCCGCAACGTCGTGACCGTCGCAGCGACCGACATCGGCGGCAACCGCGCGTTCTACTCGAACTACGGCACCACCGTCGACATCTCGGCGCCGGGCGGCGAGTCGGCGGTGCGCGGCGAGGGCATCCTCTCGACGCTCAACACCGGCACCACCACCCCGGGTTCGCCGAGCTACGCCGAGTACCAGGGCACCTCGATGGCGACGCCGCATGTCGCAGGCGTCGTGGCGCTGCTCGCAGCGACCGAGCCGGGCCTCACCCCGGCGCAGATCGAGCAGCGGCTGCGAGCCACCGCGGCATCCATCCCGGCATGCTCGGGCGGATGCGGCGCCGGGCTCGTCGACGCTGCGGCGGCGCTCGCGGCGGGCTAGCCGCGCAGACGGGTCGGCCGCTCGCGGCCGACCCGACGAGGCCCCGGATGCGCATCCGGGGCCTCGTGCGCGTCCGTCTCCGCCGGCATCCCCGGACCCCTCGGGGCCCGGAGGACCCCCGCGATAGGGTGGAGTGCAAGCGGGCTCCCGCTTGCCGACCAAGCAGAAGGGGACCCCATGCCGGGCATCGTGATCCTCGGGGCGCAGTGGGGCGACGAGGGCAAGGGCAAGGCCACCGACCTCCTCGCGAGCCGCACCGACTACGTCGTGAAGTTCAACGGCGGCAACAACGCGGGCCACACCGTCGTCGTCGGCGACGAGAAGTACGCGCTGCACCTGCTGCCCTCCGGCATCCTCACCCCGGGCGTCGTGCCGGTGATCGGCAACGGCGTCGTCATCGACCTCGAGGTGCTGTTCGACGAGCTCGAGGCGCTCTCGGCGCGCGGCGTCGACGTGTCGAAGCTGCGCATCTCGGCGAACGCGCACATCATCGCCGACTACCACCGCACGCTCGACAAGGTCTCGGAGCGGTTCCTCGGCAAGCGCTCGATCGGCACGACCGGTCGCGGCATCGGCCCCGCCTACGCCGACAAGATCAACCGCGTCGGCGTGCGCGTGCAGGACCTCTTCGACCCGTCGATCCTGCGCCAGAAGGTCGAGGGCTCCCTCGATCTCAAGAACCACCTGCTCACGAAGGTCTACAACCGTCGGCAGATCACGGTCGACGAGATCGTCGACGACCTGCAGTCGTACGTCGAGCGCCTCCGCCCGATGGTGGGCGACACGGCCCTCGAGCTCGACCAGGCGCTCGACCGCGGCGACATCGTCGTGTTCGAGGCCGGCCAGGCGACGATGCTCGACATCGACCACGGCACGTACCCGTTCGTCACGTCGTCGTCGGCGACCGCCGGTGGCGCCGCGACCGGCTCGGGCGTCGCGCCCGCGCGCCTCGACCGCATCATCGGCATCGTCAAGGCGTACACGACCCGCGTCGGCTCGGGTCCGTTCCCGACCGAGCTGTTCGACGAGTGGGGCGAGCGCCTGCGCGCGACCGGCTTCGAGTTCGGCACGACCACGGGCCGTCCGCGCCGCACCGGCTGGTACGACTCCGTCATCACCCGCTACGCCGCGCGCGTCAACGGCGTCACCGACTTCGTGCTCACGAAGCTCGACGTGCTCACCGGCATCGAGCGCATCCCCGTCTGCGTCGCCTACGACGTGGATGGCGTGCGCCATGACGAGATGCCGGTGTCGCAGTCCGACGTGCACCACGCGACGCCCATCTACGAGGAGTTCCCCGGCTGGACCGAGGACATCTCCGGCGCGCGCACGTTCGACGACCTGCCGAAGAACGCGCAGGACTACGTGCTCGCGCTCGAGGCGATGTCGGGCTCGCGCATCTCGGCGATCGGCGTCGGCCCCGACCGGGAGGCCATCGTCGTGCGACACGACCTCATCGAGGGCTGACCCCGAGTTGCGGTCTTCGGCCCGATGCGAGGTCACATCGGGCCGAGACCCTCAACGCTGACTGCCCCCATCGGGTTGGATTAGCGCATGGCAGCGGAGGATGAGCGCGCGCGGCTGCCCCGCTCGTTCCGCTGGCTGCTCGCGGCCGAGTCGGCCTCGAGCGTCGGCACGTACGTCACGCTGCTCGCGCTGCAGACGATCGTCGTCGTCACGCTCGGCGGCGACTCCGCCGACACGGGGCTGCTGAGCGCCGCGCGCTGGCTGCCATACCTCGTCGTGGGGCTGCTCGTGGGCGCGCTCGTCGACCGCATGCGCCGCAAGCCCGTCATGGTGTGGAGCGACGCCCTGCGTGCGCTGCTGCTCGTCGCGATCCCGGCGCTGTGGCTGCTCGACGCGCTCACGCTGCCGACGCTGCTCGTCGTCGTCATCGCCTACGGCGTCGCGACGGTCGTGAACGACGCCGCCTCGATGGCCTTCCTGCCGCGGCTCGTGTCGGGCCCGGTGCTGCAGTCGGCGCACGCGCGCATCGACACGGCGGATGCCGTGGCCCAGTCGGGCGGGCCCGCGCTCGGCGGCCTCGTCGTGCGACTCGTCGGAGCGCCGTTCGCGGTGCTCGTGGATGCGGTCGCCTCCGCCTTCGCGGCGCTCGCGGTCGCGCGCATCCGCGTCGACGAGCCCGAGCCAGCCGGTCGGCGCTCGGTGCGCGGCATCCTCGCCGACGTGGGAGAGGGCATCCGTCTCGTCTACCACGGCACCGCGCTGACGCGGCTCGCCGTCGCGACGCACGTGTGGTTCGCGGCCAATGCGACGCTCGGCGTGCTCGTGGCGCCGTTCGCCCTCACGACGCTGGGGCTCGACGCGGGCGCGTTCGGCCTCGTGCTCGCCGCCGCGGGCGTCGGCGCCGTCGTGGGCGCGTCGGTCACGGGATGGGTCGGGCGCCGCCTGGGTGCGCTGCCGACGGTCGCCGCGTGTCACGCGCTGTCGACGCTCGCGGTGCTCGTGATGGCCGCGGCCGTGCTCGTGGCGGCGTCGCCCGTGCTCGCGACCGTGCTGCTCGGCGCCGGGCAGCTGCTGCACGGCCTCGCGATGGGCGCGTCGAACTCGCACGAGATGGCCTATCGGCAGACGCGCACGCCCGACGAGGCGCAGGCGCGCGTCAACATGACGATGCGCGCCGCGAACCGCGCCGTCATCGTGGTCGTCGCGCCGATCGCGGGCGCCGTCGCGGTCGCGACGGGCATCCTGCCGATGCTCGCCGTCGCGGCGCTGCTCTTCCTGACCGCATCCCTCGCGATCGCCCTCCGCCCGCGACGGTGAGGGCTTCGGCCCGAATCGACATCACATCGGGCCGAAGCCCTCGATGCTGCGAACCTTTGAGGTTCTCGGCCACTTGCGAGGTCACAAGCGGCCGAGAACCTCGCAAGCACTCGGGGTCACCAGGGGAGAGCGTCGGGGATCGGGTCCGCGCCGAGCACGTGCTGCGCGCAGAAGGCGAGCACCGTCTCGTTCCAGGTGATGGCGTTCGACGGGCGCAGCACCCAGTGATGCTCGTCGGTGAGCTGCAGGAACCGATGCGGCATCGAGGCCGGCGTGCCCCGCCACCCCGACACGAGATCCCACCACAGCCGCAGCGCCTCGCTCACCGGCACGCGGTAGTCGCGGTTGCCGTGCGTCACGAGCATCGGCGTCGTGATCGCCGCCGCCGAGTGGTGCGGCGAGTACGCGCGGTACCACTCGGGCAGGTCGTCGGGGTGGCCGTGCACGCGCACCTTGTGCGCCGCGGCATCCGTCGTCGCGTGCTGCTGGTCGAGCGCCCAGAGGCCCGCGTGCGTCACGATCGCGCCGAAGCGATCGGAGTGCCCGGCGATCCAGTTCGTCATGAATCCGCCGAAGGATGCGCCGAGCAGCGCCGTGCGGGATGCGTCGAGCGTGCGCCGGGTCAGCACGCGGTCGAGCAGCCTCTCGCACTCGTGCCAGACGACGTCGGGGCGGCGGGGCCAGCCGCGGTTGAGGCCGGCGTGCCCGTAGCCGGTCGACATCGCGGGGTCGGGCAGCAGCACGGCCCAGCCTCGGGCGACGGCGAGCCAGGGGTTCCAGCGCCAGCTCCACGCGTTGTACGAGCCGTGCGGGCCGCCGTGGATCCATAGCATCACCGGCGCGGGCGCCTTCGTGGACGCCGATGCCGGCGTGCACAGCCAGCCGCCGACCGTCACGCCGTCGACGTCGGTCTCGACCCACTCGACGCGGCCCGGCAGGGCGCCGACGCCGCCGGGTGCGGGGATGGGCGCAGCCTCGACGCGGCCGCGACCGGCGAGCGGGATGCGCACGGGCGCGGGCGGCGAGGTCGTGTCCGAGCGCAGGGCGAACACGGCGCTTCCGTCGCGCGACGGTGCGAGCGCCGAGTGCGGGGCGTCGTCGACGAGGGTGCGCACCGAGCCCGTCGCCGCATCCACGAGCAGCACGGCGCCGCGCGAGTGCAGGTCGCCCGTCACCACGAGGCGCGCGTCGTCGACCCACGCGTACGAGCCGATCGTGAGATCGCCGACGTCGACCGCCACGGGGCCGCCGCCGCCGAGCGGGTGCAGCTCGAGGAAGTCGTACGACGTGTCGGTGGGCGTCGAGGTCGTGACGCGCGTCACGGCGACGCGACTGCCGTCGGGCGAGAGTCGCGGCCCCGACCACCCGTGCCCGGCCGTCGGCTTCAGCAGCATCCGCCGCCGCCGCGTGCGCACGTCGATCGCGGCGATGCCCGTGCGGGTCTCGCCGCCGGTCGTGCGCGTCGTCCAGGTCGTGACGGCGGTGGCGCCGTCGCGGGCGAGGTCGGCGGAGGCGTTCGTGAGCGCCACGGTGTCGGCGCCGGACGTGAGCTCGCGCAGCTCGCCGTCGTACGACACGTGCACGAGCCGCGTCGACTGGTCGCCGAGCTCGTGGTCCCAGTACCGGATGGGCATGCCGGTGTGCCAGATCGTGGTGCGCTTGGCGGCGGCGCGAGCGTCGCGGCGCTCGGCGTCGTCGGCGAGCGAGCCGCCCGCGAGCACCTGCGTCGTCGCGAGCATCGATCCGTCGTCGGCGACGGCGACGAGGGTGAGCCCGCCCGGCGCGGATGCGACGACGTGCGCCTCGCCGTGCACGGGCAGGCGCCAGATGGCGGGGCCGTCGTCATCGTGCTCGCCCGTGGGGTCGGGGCGGGCGGATGCGAAGAGCAGCGAGCCGTCGGGTCCGAATCGCGGAGCGGACTCGCCCTTCGCCGACCACGTCAGCCGCCTGGGGAAGGCGCCGCCCGTCGCGTCGAGCTCCCAGAGCGCCGAGGGCGTGCGCGAGAGGTCGTCGGTGGCCTGCTGGATCTGCGCCACGAGCCGCCCGTCGGGTCCGGCCGCGAGCCCCGCGATGCGCGGGATGCGCAGCAGCCCCTCGATGTCGGTCCAGTCCTCGAAGCGCGTCTCAGCCATCCGTCGACGCTATCTCCCCAGCGCGTCGAGGGTCTCGGCTCGATGCGATCTCGCATCGGGCCGAGACCCTCGACTCCGTCAGGTGGTGAAGACGGCGTGCGCGGTGGGGACGCGGGCGCGGCCGCCGAGGTCGACGAGCTCGAGGATCACCGCGACGCCCGCGACGGTGCCGCCGAGGCGCTCGACGAGCTCGATCGCCGCAACGAGCGTGCCGCCGGTCGCGAGCACGTCGTCGACCAGCAGCACGCGGCGCCCCGTGAGGTCGCCGGAGGCCTCGATCGTCGCGACGTCGTACTCGAGGGCGTAGTCGACGGATGCCGTGGGATGCGGCGTCTTGCCCGCCTTGCGGATCGGCAGCAGGCCCGTGCGCGCGATCGCGGCGACCGTGCCCGCGAGCAGGAACCCGCGCGCCTCGACGCCGGCGACGAGGTCGAAGTCGCCGTCGAACGGCGCCGCGAGCGCGGCGGTGACGGCGGCGAGCGCGTCGGCGTCGGCGAGCATCGGCGCGATGTCGCGGAAGAGGATGCCCGGCTTCGGGAAGTCGGGCGTGAGCGCGATGCGCGCCTCGGCGCGGGCGAGGGCGTCGGCGGAGGGATGCGGCACGGCTCCCAGGGTATGGGTGGTGGTGTGGCCTGCAGGTTCGAGGCGTCCGCCCACCTGCTGGTCGAGGAGCGCGCGAGCGCAGCGAGCACGCGTCACGAGACCACGCGACCGCGGCACCTGCTCAGCCGTGCGCGTGGTCCCGTCGGGCGGGCACGTCGTGTGGTCTCGTGACGGCTGCAGCCTTCGGCTGCGGCCTCCTCGACCAGCTGGGGAGAGCGGGCCAGGGAGGCGGCTGCGGCCTCGTCGACGGGCTGGGGGAGAGCGGGCCGGGAAGGCGACCGGATCCGATCGCCTCTTGCGCCATCCACTATCCAGTGTCACTATGTACCGGTAGTCAACGTCACTGAGTACCGAAGGAGACGCCCGATGCCCAAGCAGGTGACCGAGATGCTCAAGGGCATCCTCGAGGGCATCGTGCTCGCGATCCTCGGCCGACGATCCGCCTACGGGTACGAGATCACCGCCGAGCTGCGCGAGCGCGGCTTCGCCGACATCGCCGAGGGCACGATCTACGCCCTGCTGACCCGCATCGAGCAGCGCGGCCTCGTCGACGTCGCCAAGGTGCCCAGCGAGAAGGGCCCGCCCCGCAAGGTCTACGCGCTCAACGCGGCAGGCCGCACCGCCCTCGAGGAGTTCTGGGCCACCTACGACCTCCTCGCCACCCGCCTCGCCGGCCTCCGCGACGACGCCGCCGGCACCACCACGACCATCCAGGAGCGACCATGACCAACCTCTTCGAGAAGCTCGTCGGCGACCTCGGCCACAAGCGCCAGTACCGCGAGTACCGCGCCCGCGTGAAGGGCCTCGCCGAGCCGTACCGAACGACGGGCCTCGCCCTCGAGCGCTACCTGCTGAACCTCGGTGCCGGCAGCGACAGCGAGCAGATGCTGCGCATGCTCGACGACCTCGCGACCCTGCTCGAGCAGGGTCTCGCCGACGGCATCCCCGTGCGCGACGTCGTCGGCGACGACCCCGTCGACTTCGCCGAGGCGCACCTCGCCAACTACCCGCAGGGCTCGTGGATCCAGAAGGAGCGCACGCGCCTCGCCACCACGATCGCCGAGGCGATCGACGACGCAGGAGGTCGCGCATGACCGCGCTCACCCCCGCGATCTCCGTCCGCGGCATCGAGAAGTCCTTCCGGGACCTCGCCGTGCTGCGCGGCGTCGACCTCGACGTCGCGCCCGGCTCGATCGTGGCGCTGCTCGGCTCGAACGGCGCGGGCAAGACCACGCTCGTGCGCATCCTCGCCACGTTGCTGCGGGCGGATGCGGGTGCCGCATCCGTCGCCGGCCACGACGTGCGCGGCGACGCCCAGCGCGTGCGCGAGTCGTTGAGCCTCACGGGCCAGTTCGCGGCGGTCGACGAGGTGCTCACGGGCCGCGAGAACCTCGCGCTCGTGGCGCGCCTGCGGCACCTGCCCGACCCGAACGGCATCGCCGATCGGCTGCTCGCGCGCTTCTCGCTCACCGACGCCGGCGGCCGACGCGCTGCCACCTACTCGGGCGGCATGCGTCGTCGACTCGACATCGCGATGAGCCTCGTCGGCGATCCGCGCGTCGTCGTGCTCGACGAGCCGACGACCGGGCTCGACCCGCAGGCCCGCATCGAGGTGTGGGATGCCGTGCGTGAGCTCGCCGGCGCCGGCACGACCGTGCTGCTCACGACGCAGCACCTCGAGGAGGCCGAGCAGCTCGCCGACCGCATCGCGATCCTGCACCGCGGCGTCATCGTGCAGGACGGCACGCTCGACGAGCTGCGTGCGCTGCTGCCGCAGGCGACCGTCGAGACGGTCGAGCGGCAGCCCTCGCTCGAGGAGGTCTTCCTCGCCGTCGTCGGCGCTGACGGGGCCTCGCCGGACGAAGCATCCGCACCCAAGGAGGTCGACCGATGACCACCCACGCCGTCGCCGACACCGCGACCCTCACCGGCCGCTCGCTGCGCCACATCCTGCGCAGCCCCGACACCATCGTCACGACCGCGGTCATGCCGATCGCGTTCCTGCTGCTGTTCACGTTCGTCTTCGGCGGAGCCATCGACGTCGGCGATGCGTCGTACGTCGACTACCTGCTGCCCGGCATCCTGCTCATCACGGTCGCGTCGGGCATCGCGTACACGGCGTATCGCCTGTTCCTCGATCTGCAGGGCGGCATCGTCGAGCGGTTCCAGTCGATGCCCATCGCGCGCTCGTCGGTGCTGTGGGCGCACGTGCTCACGTCGATCGTCGCGAACCTCGTGTCGCTCGCGGTCGTCGTCGGCGCCGCGCTGCTCATGGGCTTCCGATCGTCGGCGGGCCTCGGAGCGTGGCTCGCCGTCGTGGGCATCCTCGTGCTGTTCACGCTCGCGCTCACGTGGGTCGCGGTCATCGCGGGGCTGTCGGCGAAGACGGTCGACGGGGCGAGCGCGTTCTCGTACCCGCTGATCTTCCTGCCGTTCGTGTCGTCGGCGTTCGTGCCGACCGAGTCGATGCCCGGCCCCGTGCGCTGGTTCGCCGAGCACCAGCCGGTGACCTCGATCGTCGACTCCATCCGGGCGCTGCTCGCCGGGGATGCGGTCGGCGGCGCGCTGTGGATCGCGCTGGCGTGGATGGTGGGCATCCTGCTGGTCGCGACGGCCGTCGCGACGATGCTCTACCGACGCCGGGTGCGCTGAGCGTCGGATGCCGGGCCGCGCGTGGACGCGTGGCCCGGCATCCGCGTGCTGGGATGGACCCGTGACCGCACGCATCCCCGACCCCGCGACGCTCGAGGGCGACCTCATCCGCCTCGAGCCGCTCACGCACGACGTGCTGCTCGAGCTGCGCGACGCCATCGGCGTGCCGGAGGTGTTCGCGGCAGGCTACTGCGGCGGCCCGGCGGCGCTCGACGCGTCGGACGCGGGCTGGATCGCGTGGGCCGAACGCACGTACCCGTGGCACGCGCGGCCGTTCGCGATCCGACTCCGCAGCGACGGTCGGCTCGTCGGCACGACGTCGCTGTCGGACCTCGACGAGGCCACCGAGCAGGCGCACGTCGGCTGGACCGCCTACGCCCCCGACGTGTGGGGCACGGCCGTGAACCCCGAGGCGAAGCTGCTCGTGCTCGGCCACGCGTTCGCGCACGGGTTCGGCCGCGTGCGCATCCAGGCGGATGCGGCCAACGAGCGCTCGCGTGCCGCGATCGTGCGGCTCGGTGCGACGTTCGAGGGGGTGCTGCGACGGATGCGGCAGGACGCGGAGGGCACGTGGCGCGACGTCGCGGTGCACTCGATCCTCGTCGAGGAGTGGCCCGCGGTGCGCGATGGCCTCGTGGAGCGGGTGCGCACGGCGCGGCGGCCGTAGCCCTCGCCCCCTGTCGCGCTCCTCGACCAGGCGAGAGGAGGCCTCAGCCCGGCAGCCCGCCCGCCCGCGACGCGCGCACCGCATCCAGCGTCGAGCGGCCGATGGCCAGCACGACCATGCGGCGCGCGGCGGCGGCGAGCACCACGATCAGCAGCACGTTGCGGATCGTGAGCAGCACGACCGCCCACGCCTGCAGGTCGACGAGCGCCATGTAGGCGATGGGGAAGATGATCGTCGTCAGCAGCCCCGTCGACAGCAGCACCGCCGTCATCCGACGCCACCAGCGCTGCGCGACGCCATCGACGGTCGCGAGGGCGGCGACGGCGACGGGCAGGATCCACAGCATGTACTGCGGCGAGCCGACGCGGTTGCACGCGAACATCGCCACCGTGACGACGAGCGCCGCCGTCAGCAGCGTCTCGTGGCGGTCCGCGCCGCGACGCACGGCGACCTGCGCGAGCACGAGCGCCGCGATCGTCGCGAGCAGCATGAGCGGCGTCGACGCCTCCTTCGCGAGCCCGTCGAGCGGGCCCACGACCTCGCGCGTCGCGAGGGCGACGTTCTGGAAGACGGCCGCGTCGCGCACGTCGAGCATCGCCATCCACACCCACGGCGTCGCGAGCGGCGCCTCGAGCTGCAGGTTGCGGTCGTCCTGCATCATCGCGAACGAGCCGAGCAGGCCCGCGTTGCCGAGCGCGATCGCCACCACGACGACGCCCGCCGTCACGACGAGCCCTGCCTGCAGGATGCGCATCCGCTCGTGCAGCACGACGAGCGCGCCGCCGATGAGCGCTGCGGGCCACACCTTGATCCAGGTGGCGACGGCGAGCAGCGCCCCCGCGACCCACGGTCGCCTCGCGAGCAGGGCGATCGCGACGATGACGAGCGGCGCCGTGACGCCCTCGAGGCGCAGGAGCGCGACGGGTGCCAGCGCCAGCAGCATGCCGAGCCATGCCCAGCCGGCGATGATCGCGCGTGTGGATCCGGATGCGAGCAGCGAGCGCAGCGCGAGCGCGTCGAGCGCACCGATCATCGCGATCCACATCGCGAGGTACGCGGGTGCCGACGCGAGGTTCGCGAACCCGATCGGCAGCCACGCGAGCAGCGGGTACACCCACTCCTCGTCGATGCCGACGATGCCGCGGCCCTCGAACGCGTCCATCGCCCACTCGCGGTACAGCGGCAGGTCGCCGAGGGTGTCGCCGGCGAGCATGTGGCCCGCGAGCACGACGATCGTGGCGCCCTGCAGGATGCCGAAGGCGATCCAGACGGTGCGTGCCTCGCGCCAGCGCGGGGCGAGCGTGGCGATCTGCCTCGTGTGCCGCAGCGCGCGCGCCTGCGCCCGCTCGGCCAGGGTCGCGCCGCGGGTGGTCGTTCGCTCGATCGTCGCCATCGCTCGCCACGGTAGGTGCGCGACCTGCGGATCGAGGCCCGCTGCATCGACTCGACGGCGACCCGTCACCGAACGTTCACCCGTCGAGGGCGCGCGGGTCGCTGACAGGGTGGCGCGCTCGGATGCGCTCGGCGGGCGGCCGTAGGCTGGGAGGGTGTCCGCACACGACGAGCTCGACCGATACCGCAGCAGCATCGACAACGTCGACGCCATCCTCATCCACACCCTCGCCGAGCGCTTCAAGCTCACGCAGGCCGTGGGTGCGCTGAAGGCGACCGAGGGGATGCCGGCCTCCGATCCTGCGCGCGAGCAGCGGCAGATCGCACGCCTGCGGCGGCTCGCGGAGGAGTCGGGCCTCGACCCGGCGTTCGCGGAGAAGTTCCTGAACTTCGTGATCGCCGAGGTCATCCACCACCACGAGCAGCACGCGGCCGGCCAGGCCTGAGGCGGCCGCGGCGCCGTCCGCCCGAGTCGACCCGGCTGCGTCTCGCAGGCGATCCCGGCCGTCGAGGCAGCCAGCATCTCGCTCGAGGACCCGGGATCGCCCTGCAGGACGCGGACGGGGCGGGTCCTACTGCTGCGCGAGCAGGCGGCGCACGACGTCCTCGCCGAAGTCGAGCGCGTCGAGCGGCACGCGCTCGTCGACGCCGTGGAACATGCGCGGGAACGCGAAGTCGGCGGGCAGGCGCAGCGGGATGAAGCCGTAGCCGCGGATGCCGATGCGGCGCAGCGGCTTGGCGTCGGTGCCGCCGGGGATGAGATGCGGCAGCACGACGGCACCGGGGTCGACGTCGGCGATGATCGCCTGCACCTGCTCGGCGACGCGACCCTCGAACGGCGTCTCGAAGGCGTCGAGCTGCATGAGCACGCGCACCTCGATCTCCGGGCCGACGACCTCGCGCACATGGGCGAGCGCCGCATCCTCGCGGCCGGGGATGAACCGCAGGTCGACGATGGCGGTGGCCGTCTCGGGCACGACGTTCTCCTTGTACCCGGCGGCGATCCTCGTCACGTTGGAGACGTCGCGCAGCCCGGCGCGGATGCGGGTGGCGGATGGGCCGGCGACGAGCGCGAGCTGCTCGGGCGTCGCGGATGCGGGCAGCCCCGCGATCTCGCGCAGCCGCTCGAGCAGCGTCGCGGTCGTGTCGGTCATGACGAGCGGCCACTCGATGGCGCCGATGGCGCGCACCGCCTCGGCGATGCGCAGCGTCGGGTTGTCGATCGCGGGCAGCGAGCCGTGGCCCGAGATGCCGCGGGCCGTGAGCTCGAGCCAGTACGCGCCCTTCTCGCCCGTGTTCATGAGGTACGCGCGCTGGCCGTCGACCGTGATCGAGTACCCGCCGCCCTCGCTGATGGCGGTGTCGACGCCCGCGAACGCCTCGGGATGCGCGACGGCCATCCACTCGGAGCCGAGCTCGGTGCCGCCCTCCTCGTCGGCGAAGAACGTCAGCACGACGTCGCGCTGCGGCTGGAAGCCCTCGGCGACGAGACGGCGCACGGCGGCGAGCATCATCGCCGCGAAGTCCTTCATGTCGATGGCGCCGCGGCCCCACAGCATGCCGTCGTCGATCACGCCCGCGAACGGCGGATGCGTCCATGTCGTGGGGTCGGCGGGCACGACGTCGAGGTGCGCGTGCAGCATGAGCGCCGGCAGCGTCGGGTCGACGCCCGCCCAGCGCGCGACGAGGTTCGTGCGGCCGGGCTCGCGCTCGTAGCGCGTCGACGGGATGCCGAGCTCGTCGAGGATCGCCTGCACGTAGTCGGCGGCCGGCTCCTCGGGGCGCGTCAGCGCGCCGCCGTGGTTCGACGTGTCGATGCGGATGAGGTCGCGGAGGATGCGCGCGACGTCGCTGAGCTCCGAGTCGGCGGGCTGAGCGGGGGCGGTCACGACGCGAGCGCCTTCGCAGAGGCGAGCGCCCCCGAGAACGCGAGCCGCAGCGCCGTGAACTCCTGCAGCACGCCGATCGTGTGGGCGCCCTCCTCGATCGCGAGGCGCTGCTCGGTCTCGCTCCAGGCGGGCATCATCCACGGCTTGCCGGCCGCGCGGGCGGCGCGAGCGATGGCGCGCAGCGACGCATCCGCGACGTCGTCGAACACGTAGCCGCCACCGCCGCGGCGTGCGAAGAGGTCGCCCGGTCCGACGAAGACGCCGTCGACGACGTCGAGCGCGAGGATGGCCTCGACGTCGTCGAGCGCCGCGGGGTCCTCGATCATCGGCAGGCACAGCGTCTCGCGGTTGT
This sequence comes from Agrococcus jejuensis, assembly GCF_007679035.1. Taxonomy (GTDB): domain Bacteria; phylum Actinomycetota; class Actinomycetes; order Actinomycetales; family Microbacteriaceae; genus Agrococcus; species Agrococcus jejuensis_A. The sequence continues at coordinate 262,934 of NZ_VEFR01000004.1, forward strand.
GCCTCGGCGCCCACTCGGCGTCGAAGCCGATGTAGTCCATCGTGCGGCCGCCGGCGAGCGAGCGGTCGCCGAGCGGCGGCAGCTTCGCGAGCCCGCAGACCTCGGCGGCCTGGGCGACGCCCAGGATGTGGGGGATGATCACGCCGTCGGCGCCGAAGTCGAGCGCCTGCTGGATGGGGGAGCGCTCGGGGGCGCCGACCTTCACGAGCATCGTCATGCCCAGCGCCTTGACGAACGGGATGGTGCGGTTGAGGTCGGCGAGGTCGAAGCTGCCGTGCTCCACGTCGAAGATGACGGTGTCGTACCCGGCGCGGGCGACGATCTCGATGCCGGCGACGTTCGGGGTCGAGAACCAGGCTGCGAACTTCGGGGTGGTCATGCTGCGGTCCGTCCTGCGCTCGCGAGCGCGTCGAGTGCGGCGAGGTCCTCGGGCGGGAGGATGAGCTCGGCGAGGGTCGTCTCGCCCGCGCGCACGCGGGCCATGGCGGGCGGCTCCCACGCCATCATGCTGCGCACCCGATCCACGAGGCCGGCGAGCATGTCGGGCTCTGCGAAGAGCACGCCGTTCTCGTCGGCCATCGCGATCATGCCGGCGCGCACACTGGCGCCGCCGATCGTCACGGGCACGTTGATGCCGCCCTGCACGGGCCGGTCGGGCTGCGTGCGGGTGGTGAAGGGGGCGAGGCCGCGGCCGAGCACGACCATGCCGCTCTCGCGCAGCTCGACGACGTCGGTGACGGTGCCCTCGACGGCGACGCCGACGGCTCCCCGTGCTGCGAGGGCACCGGCGACGCCGCCGCCGACGGAGGCGTGCGTCGTGTTGTGGCCGTTGTCGACGACGACGAAGTCGCCGGGCTGCACGAGGGAGGTCATGTAGTGCACGAGTCGCGAGTCGGTGACGACGAGCTTCACGGTGACGACGCGGCCCACCGTGAGCGTCTCCCCGCCGGCGATCCGGTGGATGCCGCGCGCGAAGCCGTCCTCGAGGATGTGGCCGAACGTCGGCAGGTCGAGCCCGCGCAGGGTCTCGAGCAGCGCGGCGTCGACCGGCGGCGCCGGCAGGATGCGCACGTCGGGGGCGACGCTCATGCGCGGGCGCCGACGCTCGACAGGAACGCGCGCAGGCGCACGTTCTCGCTGTCGCGGAAGATCTGCTCGGGCGTGCCGACCTCGCGCACGGCACCCTCGGTCATGAACACGACGCGGTCGGCGACGTCCCGAGCGAAGCCCATCTCGTGCGTGACGATGATCATCGTCTGGCCCTGCTCGCTGAGCTCGCGCATGACGTGGAGCACGTCCTCGACGAGCTCGGGGTCGAGCGCCGACGTGGGCTCGTCGAAGAGCAGCACCTCGGGCTGGATGGCGAGCGCGCGTGCGATGGCGACGCGCTGCTGCTGCCCGCCGGAGAGCTCGGAGGGGTAGTGCCCTGCGCGGTCGGCGAGGCCGACGCGCTCGAGCAGCGCGGTCGCGGCGGCACGCGCCGCCTTCGTCTTCATCCCGCGCACGTGCACGGGCGCGTGGGCGACGTTCTCGAGCGCCGTCATGTGCGGGAAGAGGTTGAACTGCTGGAAGACCATGCCGAGGCGGGCGCGCTGGCGGGTCACGTCCTGCTTCGAGCGGTGCAGGAGTCGGCCCCCGACCTCCTCGAAGCCCATGAGCTCGCCGTCGAGGGTGATCGACCCGGAGTCGATGGTCTCGAGCATGTTGAGCGTGCGCAGGAGGGTCGACTTGCCTGCACCCGAGGGGCCGATGAGCACGACGGTCTCGCCGCGGGCGACGTCGAGCGAGACGTCGTCGAGCACGAGGTTGTGCCCGAAGTGCTTCGAGACGTGGCTCGCGGTGAGCAGGGGCGTGGTGGCGGTCATCGCGCGGCTCCTTCCGTGGTCTCGGTCGTCACGGCGGCGGGTGCCGCTGCGACGGGTACGGGCGCGGTCCTGGGCTTCGAGCCCTTGCCCTTGCCGATCGAGCGGCGCTCGAACCCTCGGCCGAAGCGGCGCTCGAGCCTGCCCTGCACGAAGTAGAGGACGGTCGTGCAGGCGAGGTACCAGATGCTCGCGACGATGAGCAGCGGGATGACCTGGCCGTTGGTCTGGTAGATGCCCTGCGCCGTGTAGAAGACGTCGGCGACGGCCATGACGGACACGAGCGACGTGCCCTTGAGCATGATGATGATCTGGTTGCCCGTCGGTGGCACGATCGCGCGCATCGCCTGAGGGAGGACGATCTGCGTGAAGGTCTTGCGGGTCGAGAGGCCGACCGACTGGGCAGCCTCCGTCTGCCCGTGCGGCACGGCGAGCAGGCCGCCGCGCACGACCTCGCCCATGTAGGCGGCTTCGTTGAGGCCGAGGCCCAGCAGCGCGGCGATGATCGGGCTGATGAGGTCGTTCGTGTTGGCGCTGAGGAACGGGTCGAGGCCGGGGAGGCCCAGCTCGACGCGCGGCAGGAAGATCGCGATGTTGTACCAGAAGATCAGCTGCACGAGCGTGGGGGTGCCGCGGAAGAACCACACGTAGGCGTTGGAGACGCCGCGGATGAGCGGGTTCGGCGACAGGCGGCCGGCGGCGAGCAGCACGCCGAGCACGATGCCGATGGCCATGGCACCCACCGTGAGGTAGATGGTGACCCAGAGGCCCTTGAGGATGGCGGGGAAGAAGAGGTACCGACCGATCACGGCCCAGTCGACGGTGGGGTTGGTCGCGAAGATCCACAGCACGCCTGCGGCAGCCGCTCCCACCACGATCGTGGCGATCCATTGCCCGGGGCGCGCGCGGCGCCTCGCGGTCGAGACGTCGACGGGGGTCGTCGTGGTCATGGTCGGTCCCTCCTCTTCCCTGCTGTTCAGGACTCTTCGGCCAGGTTGAAGCCGAACTCGTCCATCGCGTTCTCCTCGATGCCGTACTTGGCGAGGATCGCGTCGTACGTGCCGGCCTCCTGGAGCGCCTCGAACGTGGCGAGCATGGCGGGCACGATCGGGTCGCCCGTGGGGGCGGATGCGCCGACCCAGAACGGCGGGAAGCCGTTGTCCGTCGAGTTGGCGCCCGAGATCACGAGCGAGTCGTTCTGCTGCGCGTAGTACGTGAGCGGGATCTGCGACGAGAACGCGGCGTCGGCGCGGCCCGAGGAGACGGCGAGGATCGCCGAGTCCTGGTCGCTGAAGAGCGCGATGTCGATGGGCTCGTCGCAGCTCGCCTGCTGGTTCTCGAGCACCGTCTGCGCCGTGCCGCCCTGCAGGGTGGCGATGGTGTGGCCGCACGCGGCGTCGAGCGAGTCGACGACGTCCTCAGCCGTCTCGGGCTGGATGAAGACGACGTACTCGGCGATCCACACGGCGAAGTCGTAGTTCGCCTGCGTCGCGGGGATGTCGGAGAGCGGCGAGATGTTGACGTCGTAGCGGTCGGACTGGAAGCCCGTGAAGATGTCGCCGATCGACGGGGCGATCTCGAGCTCGACCTCGAGGCCGGTCGCGGCCTCGATGGCGGCGATCGTGTCCCAGTTCAGGCCGATGTCGGTCGTGCCGTCCTCGTCCTTGTACGAGTAGGGCGGCAGGTTGATCGAGGCGGCGCGGATGACGCCCGACTCGACGACGTCCTCGGGGAAGAGGTCCTGCAGGTCCTGGCTGAACTCGGGCATGGGGATGTCGGACTCGGATGCTGCCGCCGACTCCTCGGGCGCGCTCGACGCGGTCGAGCAGCCGGCGACGCCGACGATCGAGAGCAGCGCCGCGGCGGCGACGGCCGTGCGGGCGATGGTGCTGCGAGTGGCCATCTGGCCACCTCCTTCTGGTGCGGATGCGGTGCGCGTGGGGAGCGCGCACGGCTCACTGTAGGCGAGTCGTTGTTTCGTTCGTGTAACAACGATGTGCCATCAACCTCATCTTGTGAGTTTTTTGACGACCGTAACCTTAGATTGTTACCCGGAACCGATCACAGGAGGAATCGTGACCGCTCGCTACGACGGCCCCGTCATCGACGCCCACACGCACCTGTGGGACCTGTCCATGGATCGCCACCCCTGGCTGCGGCCCGCAGGCGACTTCGGGCCCAAGGGCAGGCTCGACCGCCTCAAGGGCAAGGACTACGTGCTCGAGCACTACCGCGCCGACGTCGAGGGCACGCAGGTCGCCGCGTCCGTGCACGTCGAGGCGTTGTGGGATGCGAGTCGCTCGCCCATCGAGGAGACGCGGTGGCTCGAGACGCTCGACGGTGGCGCGTTCGCGTCGCGCTACGTGGGCGCGGCGGCCTTCGGCGGCGACGCGACCGAGGACGTGCTGCGCGAGCAGGCGTCGTACGAGCGGATGCGCGGCATCCGCCAGGTCGTGGCGTGGACGCCGCACCCCGACCGTCGCATGGCGCCGCGCGACGGCATCCTGCGCGAGGCGGCATGGCGTCGCAGCGTCGAGCTGCTCGTCGAGCTCGACCTGCATCTCGAGCTGCTGCTCTACCCGTACCAGGCCGACGACGTGCTCGCCCTCGCGCGCGACCTGCCGGACCTGCCGATCGTCGTGAACCACATCGGGAGCCCCATCGAGCAGGACGCCGAGGGCGTGGCTCGCTGGCGAGCCTCCATCGCCACGATGGCGCAGGCGCCCAACGTGCTCGTGAAGCTCTCGGCGGCCGCGGCGTACCCCGAGGAGAAGTCCGTCGACGCCATGCGTCCCTTCGTGGCGCCGATCGTGGCCGAGCTCGGCGCCGACCGCGTGCTGTGGGGCAGCGACTTCCCCGTCGGCACGCTCGTGGGCTGGCCGTACGCCCGCTACCTCGAGGCCTACCGCACCATCCTCGACGAGCGCACGGTCGACGAGCAGCGTGCCGTCCTCTTCGGCACCGCGAACCGGCTCTACCGCCTCGGCCTCTGACGCTCGACGCGACGAAGGCTCTGGCGCAGCACGCCGGGGTCTTCGTCGCCTCCTGCTCGACGGCGCGTGGGCCGACCGCCTCGCGGGCTACGCGTCCTTCGGCAGCAGCGCCCGCAGCATGCGGGCGTCGACGTCGTCGGGCTCGGCGCGCACGAGCACGATCGACGTCTCGGTCTGCTGCACGCCGCCGATCGACCACACGTCGTTGGCGAGGATCTGGCGCAGGTCGTCGAAGCCGTGGGCGCGGATCTTCACGACCATGTCGTTGGCGCCGGTGACGACGTTGATCTCCTCGACGCCACGCAGGCCCATGAGGGTCTCGAACACCCGGCTCTGGTCGAATCCGACCGCAGCCTTGATCGACAGGTACGCGACGGTCGAGTGCCCGAGCGCCTCCCAGTCGATGTCGACGCTGAAGCCACGGATGACGCCCTTGGCCTTCAGCCGGGCGATGCGGTCGGCGACGGCGGGCGACGACATGCCCAGCACGTCGGCGAGCGCGCGCTGCGGCACGCGTGCATCCTTCGCGAGCTCCATGAGCAGCTGCACGTCGATCGCGTCGAGCGGCACCTCGGGGGCTGCGGGGCGGACGCGCTCGGCGAAGCTGCGCAGCGGGGTGTCGGTGGTCTCGTCGGCCATGGGTCTCTGTCCCCTCGGTCGCGCTGCTGCGCATGCGACGGTGCTGGTCGGGCGCGACCTTCGTTTCGAAGGTCGATCGGTCGTGCAAGGTATCACGCGAAGGCGGCGTGGCGGGTTCAGGATGCGCGGCGCGGCTCGGCGGTGTCGCGCAGGCGGGGCGCGACGAGCGCGGTGGCGAGGCTCGCGACGCCCACGAGGGCGAACGCCCCGATGGCGGCGGGCACGACGCCCGACAGGTTGCCGATGCCGCCGACGAGCAGCACGGCGACGGCCGCGGCGGCGTACGTGACGGCGGCGTAGAGCGACGACAGCGCGCCCTGCTGCGCCGGCGTCGCGCCGCGCGTGAGCGCCACCAGGCCCGCGCGGTACGAGATGCCGATGCCGACGCCGAGGAGCGCGTAGCCCGCGAGCACGACGGGCGTCGCCGACCACAGCGCGCCCGCGGCGACGCCGAGCGCACCCGCCGCCTGCACGAGGAGGCCGGACGCCCACGGCGCGACCCGCGCGATCATGGGGCTCGCGAGCTGCGCCGCAGCGCTCGCCGCGAGCATGAGCACGGGTCCGAGCGCGCGAGCGACCGGCTGCTCGAGCTCGGCGAAGATCGTCGCGCCGAACACGATGCCCACGCTCACGCCGATCCAGCCGACCGAGCCGCTCGCGAGCATCCGCACGACGCGCCGGTCGAGCCGGATGCTCGCCCTGCCGCCGCGGATGCCGACGAGCGCGGCGCGGTTCGCGTCGCGCCGCGCTCGCAGCACGATCGACGCGGCGACGAGCAGGATCGCGAGGACGCTCGCGTGGCCGAGCGCCACGAGCTGCGGCGAGCCGGCCTCGGCGAACGACACGACGAGCTGCGAGCCGCCGGCGCCCACGACGGCGCCGACGAGGTTGCCGGTCGCCGAGATCGCGCGGCCGCGCGCGCCGATCGCGGCGACGACCAGGGCCGCGGCGGCACCCGTGCCCATGCCGCCTGCGATGCCCGCGACGGCGCGGCCGGCGAGCACCGACCACTCCTGCGCGATCGCGAGCAGCACGTCGGAGCCGATCGCGACCGCGAGGGCCGCGACGAGCAGGGGAGCGGCGAACCGCGTGAGCGTGGGTCGCGCGAGCACGAGCAGCACGACCACGAGCACGCCGACGTAGCAGACGAAGGTCAGCGAGATCAGCAACGGGTCGAGCCCGAGCAGGTCGCGGTAGACGGGCAGCAGCGGATTGATGGCATTCGTGCCCGCCAGCAGCATCGCGAACGACGCGGCGACGATCACCGCCTGCCATGCCGTGCCCGTGCGCGTGCCGGTGGTGATGGTCATCGTCAGGCCGATCTCGTGAGAGTTCTCACAACTGTAACTTTGGAATGAGTTGCACCTTAGATCCTAAGGTAGCGTCCAAGCAGAGCAGTACATCGAAAGGCCCGTCATGCCCCTGTCCTACGCCCGTCGCATGGATCGAGTGCGCCCGTCCGCCATCCGCGAGCTGCTCAAGCACGGCGCCGACCCCGCGCTCATCTCCTTCGGCGGCGGCTACCCCGACCAGCGGCTCTTCCCGCTCGACGACCTGCGCAGCGTGTTCGACGCCCTGCTGCAGCCCGAGCGAGCCGCCTCGCTGCAGTACACGACCTCCGACGGCCTGCCCGCGCTGCGCGAGGCGATCGCCGAGCGCATGACGGCGCAGGGCACCCCCATGGACGCCGATGACGTGCTCATCCTCTCCGGCGGGCAGCAGGGGCTCGACCTCGTCGCCAAGCTGCTCGTCGACCCCGGCGACACCGTGATCGTCGAGGACCCCACGTTCCTCGGCGCCCTCATCGCCTTCGCGCCGCTCGAGCCGACGTATGCGACCGTTCGCCTCGACGAGCACGGCATGGACACCGACCACCTCGCCGAGGTGCTCGCCGCCAACCCCGGCGTGCGCATGCTCTACACGGTGCCCGACTTCCACAACCCCACGGGCGTCACCATGAGCCTCGAGCGCCGCCGCCGCCTCGTCGAGCTCGCCAACGAGCACGACATCGTCGTGCTCGAGGACAGCCCGTACCGCGAGCTGCGCTTCGACGGCGAGCCCGTGCCCACGCTCAAGAGCCTCGACACCGAGGGCCGCGTCATCCACCTCTCGTCGTTCTCGAAGATCCTCGCCCCCGGCATGCGCCTGGGGTGGCTCGCCGCATCCCCGGAGCTGCGCGAGCGCCTCGGCCTGCTGAAGCTCGCCGCCGACACCCAGTCGGGCACGCTCGCGATGCACGCCACCGCCTCGTTCATCGCCGGCTTCGACCTCGACGCGCACGTCGACCGCCTGCGCGACGCGTACCGAGCGAAGCGCGACCTCATGCTCGGGACGATCGACGAGGCGTTCCCGGCGTCCGTCGCCCGCACGAGCCCCGAGGGTGGCCTCTTCACGTGGCTGACCTTCCCCGACGGGTTCGACTCCGCACGCTTCATGGCCGAGGTCGCGCTGCCCGATGCGAAGGTCGCGTACGTGCCCGGCACGACGTTCTTCGCCGGCGGCGGGCACCCGAACCACGCCCGCATCAACTTCTCCAACGTCACCGCCGATGACATCGTCGCCGGCATCACCCGACTCGGCCACCACCTTCGCAGGGAGCTCGCATGACCACCGTCCACCCCGAGATCGTCGCCGCCATCGAGGCGCTGCCGCTCGTCGACCACCACGTGCACTCGCTGCTCACCGACCCGCTCGACGAGTCCGACCTGCTCGACGCGCTCACCGAGGCCGACCGCCACTGGTCGCGCGAGACCGCGCTCGACACGCAGATCGGCTTCGCCGTGCGCCGCCACTGCGCACCCGTGCTCGGCCTCGAGCCCTTCGCCGACACCGAGGCGTACCTCGCTGCCCGCCGCGAGCTCGGCTTCGACGAGGCGACCTCGCGCCTGCTGCGCGCGTCCGGCATCTCGCACTACCTGATCGACGGCGGCTACATGCCCGAGCAGCTGCTGCCCGAGGAGCGGATGGCGTCGCTCGGCGCCGCCGACTGGGCGCCGATCGTGCGACTCGAGACCACGGCGGAGGCGGTGATGGCCGACGCGACGTCGGGCGCCGACTTCCTGTCGTCGCTGCAGGAGGTCCTCGAGCGCGAGGCCGAGCGCGCCCTCGGCTGGAAGACCGTCGCCGCCTACCGATGCGGCCTCGACCTCGACGGCGCCAAGCCCACCGACGACGAGGTGCTCGCCGCCGCCGACGCGTGGTTCGCCCTCGGCGCGCCTGGCGCCCCCTCGCGCCTCGAGGATCCGACGATCGTGCGCCACCTCATCTGGTGGGCGCTCGAGCGCGGCGACACCGTGCAGGTGCACGCGGGCTTCGGCGGCCCGAACCTGCGCCTCGACGGTGCCGACCCCGCCGGCATGCAGGCGCTGTGCGCCGCGACGGAGCACACGGGCGGCCGCATCGTCTTCCTGCACTGCTACCCCTACGCGCGCCAGGCCGGCTACCTCGCCCACCTGTACCCGCACGTCTACCTCGACGCGGGGCTCTCGATCAACTACCTCGGCGCGAACGCCGACGTGGTCGTGCGCGAGACGCTCGACCTCGCGCCGTTCGGCAAGGTGCTGTTCTCGTCGGATGCGTGGGGTCTGCCCGAGCTCGTCCTGATCGGCGCCCGCCTGTGGCGCGACTCGATGGCGCGCATCCTCTCGGAGTACGTGGAGGTGCACGAATGGCCCGTCGCCGAGGCGATCCGCATCGCCGAGCTCGTCGCGTGGCGCACGGCCGAGACCGTGTACGCGCGGTCGTTCGCGCCGGCCGTCGCAGCCGTCGAGTCCGAGGCCGCGTGATGGCTGCGGAGTCGGCACCCATCGGCGCGACCGAGCCGGCTCCGCGCAGCCTGCCGCCGGCACCGGCCGTGCCGCTCGGGCCGGCGACGGCATCCATCATCATCCGCGGCTACGACTGAGCCGCGTCGCCCCGCGAGCGCCCGCCCCGCACGCCACCGACCCGGCAGGCGGGGAGCAGCGACGTCATCGCGCGCCGGGAGCAGCGGCGCCGGCGAACCCTCCGCCGCCCGGGCCGGCCAGGCAGCGCCGCCCGCGCATCCCGCGGGCGGCGCTGCGTGTGCGGGTCCGGGCATGGCGAAGGCCCGCCGCACCAGTGGTGTGCGACGGGCCTTCGGTCGTTCCGCGTGCCTTACTCGGCGGGGACGGCCGTGATCTGCGCGACGCCGACCAGCAGGCCGAC
>NZ_VEFR01000050.1 GCF_007679035.1 Agrococcus jejuensis
TCACCCCCAGCATCCCCCCCAGCTCCCCCCACCTCCCTCCCTCCACCACCTCCGCCTTCCTCTCCCCCACCAGCACCCCCCACCCACCCCCCACCACCCCACCACCACCCATCATCACCCCCATCCACCACCACCTCACCTCCACCCACCTCCCCCTCCACCACACCCACTACCACCCCCCCACCCCCATCATCTCCCTCATCCCCATCCCCCCACACCACCTCCCCATCCACACC
>NZ_VEFR01000051.1 GCF_007679035.1 Agrococcus jejuensis
AAGGGTGGTGGGAAGGTGTGGATGAAGATCTACCCCGAGGGTGGGGTGAGGAAGAAGGGGGGGGAGAGGGGAATGGGGTGGGGGAAGGGGTGGGGGGAGTGGTGGGTGGGGAAGGTGAAGGGGGGTGGGGTCCTGTTGGAGGTGGGGGGGGGGGCGGACGCGCACGGACAGCGGGGCATCGGGGCGGGGGGGAGGGGAGATGGGGGCGGGGATGGTGAGGGGATCGGTGGC
>NZ_VEFR01000052.1 GCF_007679035.1 Agrococcus jejuensis
CCCGTCCCCCTCATCACCCCGTCAAAACACCACGCACTCATCAAGCCGCTGCCTCGCACACCCACCATCGCGTTCACCCCCCACTCCCTCACCCTCCACACCCCCAACGCCAAGCACCACCCCACCTTCCCCTTCATCACTCCCCTCACCACCTCCACCCACGGCCCCTCCGTCCCCACCACCACCTCCCCCTCCCCCCCACCTTCTACCTCCTCCTCTCCGCGCGCCTC
>NZ_VEFR01000053.1 GCF_007679035.1 Agrococcus jejuensis
ACATCCCCGTCTCGCTCTTCGCCGCCACTACCCCCCTCTTCTCCCAGCCCCTCATCCACCTCACCCCCAACACCTTCATCCCCGCCTTCTACATCATCTTCTTCCCCCCGGCGCGTGCCATCCCGCTCCTCTCCATCCACCACTCGTCCAACCCCCCCCTCCTCCCCCCGTCCCCCTTCATCCCCTCCCCCTCCCCGAACCCCCTCCTGTACACGAGTCCCTCCGCCCT
>NZ_VEFR01000054.1 GCF_007679035.1 Agrococcus jejuensis
CATCGCCAGTTCCTTACACAACCAGCACGTTCCCTTACAAGCACCCACCCTTCAAACACTCCCTAATACCTCACTCGTCAACTCATTCCCCCCCCACAATCTAACCCCCCTCAACCACACCACCCAACTTATCCCATTCCCCCAACACCTCCCCACCCACTTCATCCCCAGCGCCCACCACCACCCCATCCCCACGACGACCCCCCCGGGCCTCCTCGCGCTCGTC
>NZ_VEFR01000055.1 GCF_007679035.1 Agrococcus jejuensis
GATTAATAATAGCTATAAACATAAGATTGAAAATTATACCACCAATTCAAGCCAAGGACATAATTAGATGTCCTTGGCTTTTTTATACACGTAAGCAATGAAACATGTCCTCTTATTAAACTCCGTCATTTCTACTGTTTATATGGAATGATGCATTTAATAAAATTTATAACCTCCGATACATTTCTAACAACAAAATAAATAGTGTCATCTAAAATTGATAT
>NZ_VEFR01000056.1 GCF_007679035.1 Agrococcus jejuensis
GGAGTGGATCTTCGGAGGGGAGGAGCTCATGGGGTCGGTCGTGGGGAGGTCGTGGGAGGGGTTGAAGTTGGGAGGTCGGGGGGCGGGGGAGGAGGAGGGGGGCGGGGAGGGGGAGGGTGGTGGAGGGGTTGGTGGGGGAGGGGTAGGGTGGGATGGGAGGGGGGGGGACGCTGAGTCGAGGGGAGGGAAGGGCGGGAGGAGGGTCAGGAGCTGGTCGGGGGGGA
>NZ_VEFR01000057.1 GCF_007679035.1 Agrococcus jejuensis
GAGTGGGAGTTGTACTGGGTGAGGAGGAGGATGTGGGGCATGGCGGAGTTGAGGAGGTTGGAGAGGGGGAAGTGGATGAGGGGGGGGCGGAGGGTGAAGGGGAAGGGCATGGTGATGGGGAAGGTGGAGGAGGGGATGAGGGAGGGGGTGAGGGTGGGGGAGAGGTGGGTGGTGGAGAGGAGGGCGGAGGAGATGGTGGGTGTGATGGTGGGTGAGGTGGAG
>NZ_VEFR01000058.1 GCF_007679035.1 Agrococcus jejuensis
GGGTCAGGGGTGGAGGTCGGGGAGGACCGTGCGCGGGAAGGGGTGGGCCGCGGGGAGGGGGGGTCAGGGGTGGAGGGCCGGGGGTGGGGAGGGAGGGAGGTGGTTGGGGAGGGAGAGGTGGTGGGAGGAGGAGGAGTGGGAGGGAGGGTGGGAGGATGGGGGGGAGGGGGTGGAGGTACGAGTGGAGGTGGTGGAGGATGTGGAGGACGGGGGTGTGCGGGG
>NZ_VEFR01000059.1 GCF_007679035.1 Agrococcus jejuensis
AGAGTGAAGGTGGGTTGTGGAGTTAGAGTGGAGACGTGATTGGGAACGAGGTTGAGGGAAGGTTTGGGGGGGTGGGTTAGTTTTTGGGAGGGAAGGGGGGGAGTTAAAGTAGGGATGAGGGAGTGTGGGTGAAGGGGATGAGGGTTGTAAGTTAGATGTCGAGAGTGAGCAGAGTGGTATTTGAACGGCGAGTGGACGTGAAGTAGGGTGGAAGGTTGAG
>NZ_VEFR01000005.1 GCF_007679035.1 Agrococcus jejuensis
GCAGGCTGCGAGGGAGAAGGCGAGAGCGCCTGCGGCGAGCACGCCCAGGGTGGTCTTGCCGAGAGTGCTGTTCATGATCTTCATGGCAGTTCCTTCCGTTTCACGTGTTCGCGAATGTCGTGACCTGGGTTCGGTGCCCGAGCCTCGACGGATCGGATGGATCTCGTTCGTGACCGTTTCGTGACCTTCAGGGCCGCGTCACCACTGGGAGAAGACGATGTGCTGCATGAGCAGCGCGGTGCCCAGCTGCAGCGCGAACGCGGGGATGCGCAGCCACCTCGGCAGCAGCGCCGTGCCCAGCAGCACCCACGGCACGAAGGGCAGCCAGATGCGCTCGACCTCCGCCTTGCTCATGCCCGAGAGGTCGGCGGCGAGCACCATCGCGACGCCGGCGACGGTCAGCGTCACGAGCACGCCGAGCGCGCCGCCGTCGCGCAGCGACCGCAGTCGCGACAGCGAGAGCGCGACCGCCGCGCCGAAGACCGGACCGGCGCTGAAGCCGAAGACCGCGAGGTTCGCCCACACCCAGTACGAATAGGGCCGGTCGCTGGCGATGCCCGCGTAGTAGCGCTCGACGAGCACCGGATACGCCTCCCACCAGAGGAACCCGTTGGCGGCGAACGCGGCGACGACGGCGAGGGCCCCGCCGAGGGCCCACGGCAACGGCTTCCACGCCCGCGCGGCCACGAGCACGCCGACGGCGAGGATGCCGAGCAGCAGGAGCCCGTACGACAGGAACACGCACCAGCCGTAGAGCAGGCCCGACGCGACGCCGAGCGCGGCGCGATGCCAGCGTCGCTGCGTCGTCGCGGCGGCGGCGAGCAGCACCGTCGCCCATGCGGCGACGGCGGCGAAGAGCGCATCGCCGGACACCGCCATCCAGATCGCCGACGGGCCGGCGACGAGGAACGGGGCGGCGAGGCGAGCGTGCCGCTCGGCGCCGAGGATGCGGAGCGTGAGCATGGCCGCTGCCGGGATGGAGGCGGCGAGCACCATGACGACGATGCCCGCGGCGCCGCCGGAGCCCAGCCCGACGCGGTCGAGGAAGATGAACGTGAGCAGCGCCCCCGGAGGGTGGCCCGCGACGTGCACGACCCACTGCCCTGGGGAGTCCATGGGGATGCGGTCGACGAACTGGTGCAGCATCCTGCCGACGTCGTCGATGCGTCGCGCGGTCTGCAGGTACTCGATGTCGGCGTCCAGCACGTCGGCGATGCCGGCCCAGCCGTCGACGAGCGCGAGGGACAGCATCCACACGAAGGCGGCGACGCCGCTGACGACGAGGAGCCATCGCCACGAGAGCGTGCGCGCGACGCGCTCGCCGACGATGAGCAGCAGCACGGCCGTCGCGATCGCGTACGGCGTGCCTGGGCCGGTGCGCGGCATCCACGTGGCGTGCAGCGGCGGGTAGTTGCGCGACCGCACGTCCCAGTCGAGCTCCTTCGGCAGCACGTGCGCGAGGACCATGATCGTGATGACCACGGCGACGCCGACGAGCGTGAGCGTCACCGGGTGGCGCAGCGCCGCGGCGACGCGCGAGCGTCGACGCGTCGCGGTGCCGGCGGCTGCCGTCGGCTCCTCGCTCACGCCCCGACCTCGCTCGCCGGCGGGCGCTGCGGCGCATGCGCGAACTCCTGCATGCCCGCATCGAAGTCGATCGCCGCACGCCAGCCGAGCTCGTCCGCTGCTCGCTGCGACGACGCGGTGACATGGCGCACGTCGCCGAGCCGGTACTCGCCGGTCACGATCGGAGCGGGGCCGCCGAACGCGTCGGCGAGGGCCGTCGCCATCTCGCCGATCGTGTGCACGACGCCGCTGCCGACGTTGAACGCGCGCGCCGAGCCCGCGGGGGCGTCGGCGGTCCAGTCCGCCGCCGCCAGGTTCGCGTCGGCGACGTCGCGCACGTGCACGAAGTCGCGCCGCTGCCGCCCGTCCTCGAAGACGCGCGGAGCCTCGCCGCGCTCGAGCGCGGAGCGGAAGAGGGATGCGACGCCCGCGTACGGGGTGCCCATCGGCATGTGCGGGCCGTAGACGTTGTGGAAGCGCAGCAGCGCGGCCGTGCCGTCGCCGCCGCGCGCCCATGCGGCCGCGAGGTGCTCCTGCGCGAGCTTCGACGCGGCGTAGACGTTGCGCGGGTCGCTCGGCGCGGACTCGTCGACGAGCTCGGGCTCGACGGGCTCGCCGGTGCGCGGCGAGATCGGCTCGAAGCGCCCCGCCTCGAGGTCGACCGCGGCGCGCGGCGGCACCGCGAGGGGGCCCTCGGCATCGCGATACGCGCCCTCGCCGTAGACGACCATCGACGACGCGAGCACGAGCCTGCGCACCTGCGCCTCGCGCATGGCCTGCAGCAGCACGGCCGTCGCGCCGACGTTGCTGGCGACGTAGTCGGCGGCGTCGCGGAAGTCGACGCCGAGCCCCACCTTCGCCGCGAGATGGCACACGACGTCGACGCCGTCGAGCGCGGCTGCGACGGCGCGCTCGCGCGCGACGTCGGCGACGACGACCTCGAGCCCCTCCTGCTCCGGCACGCGCATGCCGCCGTCGCCGTGCACGTCGCGGCGCAGCGAGTCGAGCACGCGCACGCGCCAGCCGCGAGCGAGCGCGGCCTCGACGACATGCGATCCGATGAATCCGGCGCCGCCTGTGACGAGCAGCGTCGTGGGGGCGCTCACGCCGACCTCCTGGGCGTCAGGGCGAGCACCGCGTCGACGTGCTCGCGCGCGATGCCCGACGAGAGCCCGAGGTCGTCGGGCACGGCGGCGACGATCGCGGCGATCGCGGCGACGATGCGCGGCTGCGCCGCCGCGAGGCGCTCGAAGACGCGCGAGGCGTCGACGGCGTCGTCGTCGACGGTCGCCGCCGCGACGCCGGCGTCGGTGTCGGTCACGAACGACAGGTTGACGTAGCCGAGCCCGAGCTCGGCGGCGAGCGCCGACTCCGGGTACTGCGTCATGTTCACGATGTCGCCGCCGAGCGAGCGATACCACCGGGACTCCGCGCGCGTCGAGAACCGCGGTCCGTCGATGACGACGGTCGTGGCGGGGCTCTCGACCGACTCGCCGATGCCCGCGAGCGCGTCGCGTGCAGCGAGCACGAGCGAGGGCGTGAACGGGTCGGCGAAGGTCAGATGCTCGACGACGCCTGCACCGAAGTACGTGTCGCGGCGCTCGTCGCCTCCGCGGGATCTGGTCATGTCGATGAGCTGGTCGGGCACGACGAGGCTGCCGGGTGCGAGCTCCTCGCGGAGCCCGCCGACCGCGGTCGACGACACGATCGCGCGCACGCCCAGGTGCGCGAGCGCCCAGACGTTCGCCTTCGCGGGGATCTCGTGCGGGGCGACGGAGTGGCCCGCGCCGTGCCGTGCGAGGAATGCGACGGGCACGCCGTCGAGGTCGCCGACCGTGATGGGTCCCGACGTCGCGCCGAACGGCGTCTCGACGACGATCTCCTCGCCCGCGCCGTCGGCCAGCAGCCGTTGGAGGCCGGAGCCGCCGATGACGCCGATCCTCGGCTCGATGCCCGTGCCTGCCATGATGCTCACCTTCGTCGATCCTCGTGGGTCGTCGACGCCCAGTCTGCTGCCGCATGCGCCTGCGACCGGCGGGATGCGCCGCGCGTCGCACGCGGATGCGGCGGCGACGCGCCGATCCGATCGGCGTTCGCTGCGCTCGGCGCGATCCGATTGGGCCCGGCGCGACGGATACTGAGACATGCGCACCGTACGAGGACCGCGCCGCGTGCCCACGATGGTCACGCGGGTCCTCGAGTCGCGCTTCGCCTGGGCGCGAGCGGCGCTCGGCTCCCCGGCGCGCACGACCCGCACGGCCGTCGTCGTCGGCCGTCTGCTCGGCCTCGCCTTCGTCGTCTGCTTCGCCACGGGCATGTACAGCCACGCGCTGCAGGACCCGCTGCCGTGGATGGCGTTCCCCACGCGGCCGACGTGGATCTACCAGTGGACGCAGGGGCTGCACGTGATCTCCGGCACGGCCGCGATCCCGCTGCTGCTGGGCAAGCTGTGGGTCGTCTACCCGCGCCTGTTCTCGTGGCCGCCCGTCGACTCCCCGTTGCACGGCCTCGAGCGGCTGTCGATCGCGATGCTCGTGTCGAGCTCGATCGTGCAGGTCGCCATCGGATTCCTCAACACGCTCCAGTGGTACCCGTGGGAGTTCTCGTTCCGACGCGTGCACCTGGCGCTCGCCTGGGTGATCATCGGATCGCTCGCGGTGCACGTCGCCGCGAAGCTGCCGCAGATCGTCGAGCACTGGCGCCGCGACCGCGGCGAGTCGCCGCGGCCGACGCCGCGCATCGTGCGACGAGACGACGCCGCCGCGTCGGCGCCGGACGACCGGGTCGCCGCGGACGCATCCGCGACCGCGATCCCGAGAGCGCGAGACGACGCATGACCGACGACCAGCGCAGCCGACGCCGCTTCCTCACCGGCGTGGGGTTCGCGACGCTCGCGGTCACCGCGGTCACCGCGGGCCAGACGATCGCACCGCTCGCGCCGTTCGCGGCGTTCGCGCCGCGTCGAGCGGGCGCCGGACCGCAGGGCGTGCCCATCAATCGCACCGCCGAGGAGGCGGGCGTGCTCGACCTCGCCACGGCATCGACCTGGGCGCTCATCGTGCGCGGCGGCGGCTCGACCCTCTCGTTCACTCGCGACCAGCTGCTGGGTCGGGGGCAGACCGCCTCCCGGCTGCCCATCGCCTGCGTCGAGGGGTGGAGCACGACGGCGGACTGGCGCGGCGTGCGCCTGCTCGAGCTCGTCGCCGCGACAGGGCAGCCGCATCGCGGCGTGCGCATCACGAGCCTGCAGCCGGACGGCAACTACCGGGTGACCGAGATGGGGCCTGAGTTCGTCGACGACCCGACGACGCTCGTGGCGCTCGAGCTGAACGGCGAGGCGCTGTCGCTCGACCACGGCTACCCGGCGCGCATCATCGCCCCCGGTCGGCCAGGGGTGCTGCAGACCAAGTGGCTCGCACGGATCGACGTGCTGTCGTGAGGATCGCGCGCATCGCACTCGTGGCCGCCGGCGTCGGCGCGACCGCGTTCGGCGTCGTGCTGCTGCTCGTCACCCAGCGCTTCGACCAGCTGCTGTCGCTGGGCGCGTGGCTCGCGGGGGCGATCATCGTGCACGACGGCGTCCTCGCCCCGGCGACGACCCTCACGACCCGCGGGCTCGACCGCGTCGGTCGCGTGCTGCCCGAGCGCTCGCTCACGGTCATCCGCATGGCATGGGGCGTCGGCGCGTGCCTGACCCTGCTTGCCGTGCCGCTCGTGATCGCGCAGGCACGCGGAGCGAGGAACGACAGCGTGCTCGCCGGCGACTACGTGCGCGACCTGGTGCTGCTGTGGGCGGCGGTCGCCGCCGTCACGCTGCTCGCGGCCGCGATCGGGTTCGTGCGATCTCGACGAACGTCCGGCACTCCGCCGACCACTGGTCCCTGACGATCAGCCCGGCGTCGCGCACCGCGGCGACGAGCGGGTCGCAGCCCATCTCGGCCCACGGGAACGTCTCGCTCGCGCCACCGTGCTCGTCGACCAGCACGGCCTGGAAGCGCCTGCAGTGGCCGGCGACGGGATGCGCCTCGACGACGAGGGTGCCGTCGTCGTGCACGAGCTCGATCGCGCGTCGCACGAGGCTCGGCACGTCGCCACCGATGCCGACGTTGCCGTCGAGCAGCAGCGCCTGACCCCACATGCCCTCGCCGGGCAGCGGGTCGAAGAGCGACGCCTGCAGCACGGGGAGCCCCTGGCTGCGCGCCAGCGCGACGGCCGAGGCCGACACGTCGATGCCGAGCGCGCGACGACCCAGGTCGATCGCGGCTCGGACCATGCGGCCGGGCCCGCAGCCGAGGTCGATGACGGGGCCCTCGCCGCGCTCGACGATCGCCAGGTCCACGTCGTCGGCCGACGCCGTGAAGCGCGCCACGTCGATGAGGCTCGTCACGCCGTCGCTCGCGCCGCCGACCTCGCGAAGGCGCAGCATCGCGGTGCTGCCGGAGGCCAGCGCGCGCTCGTACGGCGCCTGGCCACCTTCGCCGAAGTCGGTCACGAGCTCCCTCTCGTCGGACGCTCCTGGCGAGTCGTCCACGGCCGGGTCCCCGGTCGTGCGTCGCTGGGCGTGCCGATGGTTCGTTCCGTCGCGACCGGACGGATTGCCGCGGCCGCCGCGGCCGTGCGGCTCTCGGGGATGCGGGCGACGACCGCGGCGAGCGCCTCGGCGTCGTCGATGTCCCGCAGCGCCTCGAGGTCGCGCACGCCGAGCCCGGCGGCGACGAGCCGTGCCCGCTGCACCTCGCCGGTGTCGTCCTCCGACATCGGCACGCCGCGGATGAGGTCGCCCCTGTGCGGGAGGTCGGCGAGCGCGAGGGTCCAGAAGCCGCCGTCGACGGCGGGGCCGAACCAGGCGTCGACGCCCTCCGGCCACGGCGCGAAGACGGGAGCGAGCATCGCGGCCTCGAGCTGCGGGGTGTCCATGCCGACGAGCACCGCGGGCCCATCGACTGCGTCGAAGATGGCTGCGAGCCGCTCGTCGAGCCCGCCGTCGACCTGCGGCACGACGTCGAAGCCGGCCGCGGAGGCCGGGGCGACCGTGCCGTCGAAGCACAGCACGCGCCGGCTCGCCGGCAGGGACGCGACGGCCGCGATCGTGTCGTCGAGGCTCGCGGCCGCGATCCGCGCAGCCTGCTCGAGCGTGTACGGCGGGTGCAGACGCGTCTTGACCTTGCCGGGGATGCACTCCTTCGCGAGCACGATGAGCGTCGTCATGCGCGCACCTCGCCGACGCGGGCGATGACGCCGCGCATGTCGCGGATGGCCGTGATCGTGCCCCGCACGGTGCCGGTCACCTTGGATCGGCCGGTGCGCGGCAGGTAGCTCGCCTCGGTCTCCTCGACCCTCCATCCCTCCTGCACGGCGCGCAGCAGCATCTCGAGCGGATACCCGCTGCGGCGATCCTGCAGGTCGAGCGACAGCAGCATGTCCCTCCTGGCGGCGCGCATGGGGCCGAGGTCGTGCACCGGCAGCCCCGTGGCGCGGCGGATGATGCGCGCGAGGGCCAGGTTGGCGATGCGCGCGTGCGTCGGCCACGCCGAGTACCGCACCGGGCGTCGACGGGCGAGCACCAGGTCGGCGCGGCCCTCGGCGACGGGACCGATGACGCGCGTCAGCTGCGCCGTGTCGAAGGACCCGTCGGCGTCGCAGACCGCGACGATGTCGGCCGTCGCCGCGAGGAGGCCCGCGTGCACGGCGGCGCCGAAGCCGCGGCGGGACTCATGCACGACGATGGCGCCGAGTCGCTCGGCGACCTCCGCCGATCCGTCGGTGGAGCCGTTGTCGACGACGATCGCCCGCACGCCAGGAGGCAGGGCGGCGAGCACCCCGGGGAGCGCCGTCGCCTCGTCGAGGCAGGGGAGGACGACCTCCGCGATGGGATGTTCCATCCTCGAACCATACGGAGCATCGGCGACGATGCACGCAGCGACGCGAAGGGGTTGCGCCGGTGGCCCCGGCGTCCGGTCAGCGTCGCGCGGGGCCGTCGCCGTGGTCGTCGACCGGCTGCTCGTGGCCAATCGGCGCCGAGGCGTCCGTCGGCACCTCCTGATCGCTCTGGTCGATCGCGGCGTCCGCATCCTCGGGGACGCCGGGAGCGTGCGTGCGCGGCTCGACCCGCGTCTCCGCAGCCGTGGTGGACGCGTGCGCTGCGGCTCCGGCGATCGGGCCGTTCGCGACGGGCGGCGTCACGGGCGCCGCCGGCACGACCGGCGGTGCGACCTGGGGTGCAGCCGGGTGCGACGGGTGCGTCGGCACGACGGGCGGGGCGACGCCCTGGGGCCCCTCGAGCCAGCGCGTCGACAGCGCGACGAGCGCACCCGCGAGCAGCAGCAGGAGCGCCCGGACGATCGCGATCGCGATCATGCCCGCGGTGCCCCACGGCAGCACGACGGTCTCGAGCATCACGATCCAGGTCGCGACGGCCACCGCGAGGCCGGCTGCGACCCAGCGAGCGGCGGCGTGGCGAACGCCTGCGACGCCGGCGACGACGAGCAGCGGCGCGACGACCAGCGTGTCGGACAGCAGCAGCGCGAGGGCGTCGCCGTCGGGCGAGCGCACGTACGGCGTCGCGACGACGATCGCACCGGCGATGGCTGCGACCACGACGGCCCCGATCCACGCGGTGCCCTCACGGCGATCGCCCGCGCGGGCGGCAGCGGTCGCGACGAGCGCGACGACGACGGCCGCGAGCGCGAGACCCGTCGCGGCGGCGTCGCCCAGGTGCCCCAGCACGACGACGCCGGGCGCGCCGTCGGCGCCGACGACGATCGCGACGACCACGAGCATGAGGCCGTGGAGCGCGAGGACGGGGATCGCCAGCACGAGCAGCCACGCGACGCGCGACGCGATGGCGCCGAGCGCGAGCACGAGGGATGCGGGCACCGCCGCCGAGATCGCCGCCTCGGCGACGACGCCGAGGTCGGGCGTCGCGACGAGGCCGATGGCCGCGAGCGTCTGCGGCGCGAGCAGCCATGTCGAGACCGCGATCGCGAGGATGCCGAGCCCGAGCACGCCCGTGCGCTGCCTCGGCGGTCGGGTCCAGGTGGAGGCCGGGAACGCGGTCATCGTGGTGCTCCTCGCGTCGGGTGCGATGGCTCCACGCTACGCATCCGCGCTGGATGCGCCATCTGGAGTCAGCGAGCCAGCGGCACCACGACGTCGCCGGGATCCCGCGTGCGGATCGCCTCGGCCAGCATGTAGCCCTCGGTGAGCGCGTCGCCCGTGAGCGTGACGCGGAGCAGCTCGACGCCGCACGCCTCGAGCACCTGCTGCCTGCACTCGGCGAGCACGAGGTCCGACATGTCGGCGTTCGACGGCAGCGGCGGGGCGCCGAGGTCGCGGATGACGTCGCGCAGCGCGGCGCCGACGACGTTCGACACGCGCTCGTGCACGTTCAGCACCTCGAGCTCGAACACGCGCAGCGCCCTGCCCGTCACCTCGGGGCGCCACTCGATCGACGCCTGCACGAGGTAGGTGTGGCCCGTGCCCGTCGTGAGGTGGCGGGCCGGCAGGTCGGCGGCGCGCGTGCGCACGTCGACCATGCGGTACCAGAGCAGCAGCGGGAAGGCGCCGTGCGTGCCCGGCCGCAGCACCACGAGCTCGCCCTCGGGGCTCGCCGCGTGCTTGAGCTGCCCCGCCTTCGGCCCGCGCGTGTAGCGCACGGCGTGCTCGCGCTTGCGGATGATCGGCCGCCCGTTGCGCGTGCGGATGGCCGCCCATCCCTCGTCGACGGTGACGATGAAGAGCCTCAGCAGCGCAGGCACGATGAGCAGCACCGTGAGGACGCCGCCACCCACCTTCAGGATCTGGCCCAGGCCCGCGCCCCCGAAGCCCGAGAGGATGCTGGCGAACATCGCGTCTCCTTCACGTCGACGCGTCCAGCGTGGCGTGCCCGCGACGCGATCGTGGCCGTTCGACGGCGGGATCGGCGATCGTTCACCGGCGCGTCGCGCATCCTTCGCCGCCGCGTCGTCGGCGCATCACTGGTGGGCCCCGTGGGGCTCGAACCCACGACCTACGGATTAAAAGTCCGATGCTCTACCGACTGAGCTAGAGGCCCGCGAACCTCGATCCTCCCACTCACCCATCACGTCGATTGGGCAGTAGTTGCAGTCTTCACGGCGTGTCGACTGCAACTACTGCCCAATCAGCTGGATCTAGTGACCAATCACGTCACAGGCCGGGAGCCAGCGCCTCGGGGGCGCCGACGAGCGACGCCGGTGCCGTGCCGGGCGTGCCGGGTGCCGCCGCGAACGGGGCCACGTCCTGCCCGCAGGTGGCCGGCATGGATGCGCTGGGCGTCGCGAGGTAGGTGGCGATCGCCGCGTTGGCGCACGCCGAGACGCCGAGGGTCGTGTGGCCGTAGCCCTCGACCGTCAGCACGCTCGCGTTCGCGAAGCGGTCGGCGTACGGCTGCGTCTGGTCGTACGGCGTCGCGGGATCGTGGCGCGTGCCGATCACGAGCACGGGCGCCTCCGTCGACTGGTCCCACGGGCCCATGTACGCGTCCTCGTCGACGAACGGCACGAACTCGCACTGCGCGCCCACCCACGAGCGGAACCGGCCGAAGTGCGGCGCCTCGGCGTCCGCGGCATCGGCCTGCGCCGGGTAGTCCCACGGCTGCAGCGGGTGCTCGCCGTCGACGCACATCGATGCGAGCGCCGAGCCGACGCCCGAGTAGTCCTCGAGGAGGCCGAGCTCGCGCAGCCAGTCGCCGATGTCGCTGAGCTGCACGCCGCGCTGCTGCGTCGTCATGGCCTGCTGCGGCTCGGTGAGCGCGAGCAGCTGCGTGAACGTGTCGGCGAGCGGTCCGAAGCCGGCGGGGGAGTACAGCGACTGGAACGCGACTGCGACGGCGGTGCCGTAGTCGACCGTCAGCGTCGTGCCGTCGGGGCTCGGGATCTCGACGGGCTGCTGCTGCAGCCGCGCGAGCAGCGTCTCGACGGCGGCACGCGGGTCGCCCGTCGCCGCGAGGGAGCAGGATGCGGGGCCAACCTCGGCGCAGACCGCCAGGAACTCGTCGAGCACCTGGCTCGCTGCGAGGCCCTGGCCGGTGCGCACGCCGATCGAGCCGTCGCCGCCCGACCAGCGCGAGGGCTCGAGGGTGCCGTCGATCGCGAGGGCCCGCACGCGGTCGGGGAAGAGCATCCCGTACGTCGCGCCGAGGATCGAGCCGTACGAGTAGCCGAGGTAGCTCAGCTGCTCGTCGCCCACCGCCTGCCGCAGCAGGTCCATGTCGCGGGCGACGTTCGCGGTCGAGGCGTGCTCGATGCGCGAGCCCGAGAGCGTCTCGCAGGCGAGCGCCATGGCGCCGAACTGGGCGATGGTCGACGCCTCCTCCTCGGCGGTGAGGGGCACGGCGACGCCCTCGGCGAGGAACGCCTGCTCCGACGCGGCGTCGGGGAAGCACGTGACGGGGTCGGAGAGGCCGACGCCGCGCGGGTCGAAGCCGATGACGTCGAACTGCGCGTGCACCTGCGGGTCGAGGAAGGCGCCGAGCTGGTGCAGCGTCGCGACGCCGGGCCCGCCGGGCCCGCCGAAGTTGAGGAAGAGGCTGCCGATGCGCTGCGCCGGGTCGGTCGCAGGCAGGCGCGTGAGCGCGATCGACGTCGTGTCGCCCGTCGGCTCGTCGTAGTCCGACGGCACGGCGGCCGTCGCGCACTCGAACGCCTCGAGGCCCTCGCCCTCGCACGCCGCCCACGCGAGATCGGGCACGGGTGCCGCGACCTGCGCGGCGGGGGACGAGGATGCGGGCTCGGCGGCGGGCGCCGCGCTCGCGATGGCGGGCGAGGCGACGACGAGCAACGCTGCTGCGCCGATCGCCGACATCGTGCGGACCGGTGGTCTGGGGTGTCTGCTGCTTCGCATGCCCTCCTTCCTATCCAGCGCCGGGCACGTCGCGGATCCCCCGAACGATGGAAGTCGGGGGACGGATGTGGCACGGGCCCCGCCGTGGTGCGCATCCCGGGTCGGGAATGCCGTCGGTACCCTGGACGCTGCATCCCGAGGCTGTCGAAGGAGGGGCATGGCCCAGCACGCACGACCGGCGCGGTACGCGTCGCGATGGTTCGAGCAGTTCGTCGGCGACATGGATCCCGTCGCCCGCGTGCAGCTCGCCCACGAGACCGCCGCCGCGCTCCTGGCGCGCGTGCGCACCGACGTCGACGCCGACGTCGTCGAGCGCCTGCTCGCCCTCGCCGCCGACGACGGCATCGACTCGGTCGCGGAGCTCTGGGCCGACGCGCGGCCGCACACGCTGCCCGGTGCCCTGTGGCGCATCCACCTGCTGCGCACGATGGTCGCGCAGCAGGCGGTCGACGTCGCCGCCCACTTCACCGTCGGCGCCGAGCGGCTGCGCACCGCCGACCCCGTCGTCGCGGGCGCCGCGACGCCCACGGGGCCGGAGGAGATCGCGGTGCTCGCCGACGAGATCCTGCGCGGCGTCTTCGCGGGCGACCTCGCCCTCGCGCTCGACCGCGCCGCCGCGTTCAGCCGCATCGCCGGCGCCGGCGCGCTCGCGGAGGCGGATGCGCGCGACGCGTACGACGCCGACGCGGCGACGAGGCTCACGCGGCGAGCGTCGCGGCTCGCGACCCTCGCCGACGACCTCGCCGCGTCTGCAGCCCTGCAGCGACGCGACGCCCTGCACTGACGCGCTCGGGCGGCGTCCAGCGGAGGTCCAAGGATGGCGGACTCGTCGCGGCTATCCTGGCGCGACGACCGGGAGGTTCCATGGACACCACGCTTCGACTCCGTCGACTCGGCCTCGTCGGCGCTGCCGCGATCGCCATCGCCACGCTCGCGGGATGCGTGATCCCGGCTCCGGCCCCGAGCGCGCCGCAGACCTCCGAGCCGCCCGCGTCGACCCAGCCTCCCGTCGCGAGCGACCCGCCGGCCAGCGACCCGCCCGCGAGCGACCCGCCCGCCGAGGCGGCGTACGAGCTGCAGAACGACGACGCGGCCGCGGTCGTGTGGTCGTTCGAGCCCGTCGACGCCCAGCGCGTCGACACCGACTCGATCGGGAACGTCGCCGATCCTGGCCAGCAGCTCGTGATCCTGCACCTGGACGGGCAGCTGCTCTCGGGATCGCCCGACTTCTACTACCAGTTCACGGTGCAGGCCTACGACCCCGCGACGAGCCAGACCATCGGACTCAGCTCGGCGAGCTCCTTCTACGCCGAGGACGACCTGTTCACGGTAGGGCGGCAGGAGTCGTTCACGAACGCCGACGCCATCTTCCAGCTCCCCGAGGGCTGGGACATCTCGAACTGGCGCATCGTCTGCAACGAGACCGGCGAGGAGTGGGTCGTGCAGGTGCCCGTCGTCTGACGGCCGGATCGGACACGCCCGAGCCTTCGCGGCGCGCGAACGGGCTCGAACCCTGCGACCGGGTTCGCTACAGTGGTCGTCGCCGGGCCGCGAACCCCGGGCTCCAATCTTCGCCGCTTCGAGCGGCCTACCGCCGAGAGGCGTTCCGCGGCCCGGCATCATCGTCTCCGCACCTGGATGCGCGCCACCAGCGAGCGAGACGTTCCGGGTGCGTTCACCTGCCGTTCACCTCCGAACGCCGAACGAGCCATGACCGATCCCTACCGTGGGCGAGGCGCATTCGCTGCGCCTGACGATGCGGGGCCCTCCCGCACTCCCCACATTCCGAAAGGGATCACAGCGTGAAGATCACGAAGCTCGGCCGCGCGGCGCTCATCGCCGGCGTCGGCAGCATCCTCCTCGCCTCCTGCGCCGCGAACGAGGGCACCTCGGGCGGCGAGGCCGTCGAGGGTGGCGTCACCGGCACCATCGAGGCCACGGGCGCGTCGTCGCAGACGGCAGCGCAGGAGGCATGGGTCGCCGCGTTCCTCGAGGCGAACCCCGAGTCCGACGTCATCTACGAGCCCACCGGCTCGGGCGTGGGCCGCGACAACTTCCTCGCCGGTGCGTCGAACTTCATCGGCTCGGACCGCGCGTTCAACGAGGAGGAGCTCGCCGCGGGCGGCTTCGGCTCGTGCACGACCGACGACATCATCGAGATCCCCGTCTACATCTCGCCCGTCGCCGTCATCTTCAACATCGACGGCGTCGACTCGCTGAACCTCGACGCCGAGACGATCGCCGGCCTCTTCGCGGGCACGATCACGAACTGGAACGACCCGGCGATCGCCGAGCAGAACCCCGACGCGGAGCTCCCGGACCTCGCGGTCTCGCCGGTGCACCGCTCGGACGCGTCGGGCACGCAGGAGACCTTCACGGCCTACCTCGAGGCGACCGCTGCCGACGTGTGGACCTACGAGGCCTCCGACGAGTGGCCCATCCAGGGCGGCGAGGCGGCCCAGGGCACCTCGGGCGTCGTCGACCGCGTGGGCGGCGGCCAGGGCACGGTCGGCTTCGCCGACGCGTCGCAGGCCGGCGACCTCGGCACCGTCGCGGTGCAGGTCGGCGAGGAGTACGTGCCGTTCTCGCCCGAGGCCGCTGCCGAGCTCGTCGCCGGCGCGACGCAGGAGGAGGGCCGCGGCGACGCCGACCTCGTCTTCGACGTCGACCCGGCCGCTGCCGCCGACGGCGCGTACCCGATCGCGCTCGTCTCGTACCTCATCGGCTGCACCTCGTACGAGGACCCCGAGGTCGCCGCGACCGTGCAGGCGTACTTCTCGTACGTCGCCTCGGCCGAGGGCCAGGACGCCGCTGCCGAGAACGCCGGCTCGGCTCCGATCAACGACGACCTGCGCTCGCAGATCGAGGACGCCATCGCCCTGATCCAGGTCGAGGGCTGATCTCCTGATCGCCGTTGGGGCTGATGGCCGGGATGCAGGGCATCCTGGTCATCAGCCCCACACCACTGCCACCGCTCGATGACACGAAGGGCCGACGCGGCATGACGACCAGCTCCACGGCGCAGCAGCAGCAGGAAGACCCTGCGCAGCCGCCGAAGGCCACGCAGCAGACGCGGCCAGCAGTCCGTCGCCTCGGCGACTCGATCTTCTCCGGCACCGCGCTCGGCGCAGGCATCATCATCCTGCTCGTGCTCGCGGCGGTCGCCATCTTCCTCGTCGCGCAGAGCATCCCCGGCCTGTCGAGCGAGGACAACACGATCCTCCGCGACCGCTCGTTCCTCGAGTACGTCGTGCCGCTCGCGTTCGGCACCGTGTGGGCATCGCTCATCGCCCTCGTCATCGCGGCCCCCATCGCGATCGGCATCGCGCTGTTCATCTCGCACTACGCACCGCGCCGCTTCGCCGCGGTGCTCGGCTACGTCATCGACCTGCTCGCCGCCGTCCCCTCCGTGGTCTTCGGCCTCTGGGGCGCGCTGACGCTCGCAGGGTTCGTGCAGCCGTTCTACGCGTGGCTCAACCAGAACCTCGGATGGTTCCCGCTCTTCAGCGGCCAGGCGTCGGCGACGGGCAACACGATCCTCACGGCATCGCTCGTGCTCGCGGTCATGATCCTGCCGATCATGACCGCCATCTGCCGCGAGGTCTTCCTGCAGGCGCCGCGCCTCCACGAGGAGGCGGCGCTCGCGCTCGGCGCGACGCGCTGGGAGATGATCCGCATGGCCGTGCTGCCCTTCGCCCGCGGCGGCATGGTCTCGGCAGCGATGCTCGCGCTCGGCCGCGCGCTCGGCGAGACGATGGCCGTGACGATGGTGCTGTCGGTCTCGGGCGTCATCAGCGTCGAGCTCCTCACGTCGACGAACCCGACGCCCATCCCCGCGAACATCGCGCTGCAGTTCCCCGAGGCGCACGGCAACGGCGTGAACACGCTCATCGCCACCGGCCTCGTGCTCTTCGTCGTCACGTTCCTCGTGAACGCCATCGCCCGCGCGATCGTCAACCGTCGCGCCCAGTTCTCCGGAGCCAACTGATGACCGCCGTCGTCACCCGCGGGACCAGCTCGCTCGCCGCAGGCCGCCTGCCCAAGTGGGCCACCTGGGTCACGCTCGTCGCCGCGATGGTCGTGTCGGCCGTCGTGTTCGCGCTCATCAACATGGGCTCGGCCGCGTCGGACTTCAACGTCGCCGGCACCCTCGTCGTCGGCGCGATCCTCTACCTCGTCGTCATCTACGTGCTCTCGCGCCTCAGCGAGAGCCCGCGCCACGCGATCGACCGCTTCGTCACGGCGCTCGTGACGAGCGCGTTCATCATCGCGATCATCCCGCTCGTCTCGCTGCTCTACACCGTCGTCTCGTCGGGCATCGAGCGCTTCGACATCGAGTACTTCTCGTCGTCGATGCGCGGCGTCGTCGGCACCGGCGGCGGCGCGATCCACGCGGTCTGGGGCACGATCCTCATCACGCTCGCCGCGACGATCATCTCGGTGCCGATCGGCCTCATGACGTCGATCTACCTCGTCGAGTACGGCGGCCGGGGCCGGATCGCGAAGGCCATCACGTTCTTCGTCGACGTCATGACGGGCATCCCGTCGATCGTCGCCGGCCTCTTCATCTTCGCCGTCTTTTCGATCTTCCTCGGGCCCGGCGCATCCATCGGCATCATGGGCGCGCTCGCCCTCGCCGTGCTCATGATCCCCGTCGTCGTGCGCTCGAGCGAGGAGCTGCTGCGCATCGTGCCCAACGAGCTGCGCGAGGCCTCGTACGCGCTCGGCGTGCCGAAGTGGCGCACGATCGTGAAGGTCGTGCTCCCCACGACGATCGCGGGCATCATGACGGGCATCATGCTGTCGATCTCGCGCGTCATCGGCGAGACGGCCCCGCTGCTGCTCACGGCCGGCTTCACGACGAGCCTGAACATGAACCTGTTCGACGGGCGCATGATGACGCTGCCCGTGTTCGTCTACAACCAGTACCAGAACCAGGGCACGAACCCCGACGAGGCCGTCGCCAGGGCGTGGGCGGGTGCGCTGACGCTCATCCTCATCGTCATGGCGCTCAACCTCGCGGCGCGCCTCATCGCCAAGATCTTCGCCCCCAAGCTGCGCGGCTGAGCCGCAGGAACCAGGAGACCACTTCCGTGTCCAAGCGCATCGAGGTCGACGACCTCAACGTCTACTACGGCGACTTCCTCGCGGTCGAGGGCGTGTCCCTCGAGATCGCCCCCCGCTCGGTGACGGCGTTCATCGGCCCGTCGGGCTGCGGCAAGTCGACCTTCCTCCGCACGCTCAACCGCATGCACGAGGTCATCGCCGGCGCCCGCGTCGAGGGCAGCGTGCTGCTCGACGGCGAGGACCTGTACGGCGCGGGCGTCGACCCCGTGCTCGTGCGTCGCCAGATCGGCATGGTCTTCCAGCGGCCGAACCCGTTCCCGACCATGTCGATCCGCGAGAACGTGCTCGCCGGCGTGCTGCTGAACAACGCGCGCATGTCCAAGTCCGACCAGGACGGCCTCGTCGAGCGCAGCCTGCGCGGTGCGAACCTCTGGAACGAGGTCAAGGACCGCCTCAACCTGCCGGGCTCCGGCCTCTCGGGTGGTCAGCAGCAGCGTCTGTGCATCGCTCGCGCGATCGCGGTCTCGCCCGACGTCGTGCTGATGGACGAGCCCTGCTCGGCCCTCGACCCGATCTCGACGCTCGCCATCGAGGACCTCATCGAGGAGCTCAAGCAGGAGTACACGATCGTGATCGTGACCCACAACATGCAGCAGGCTGCGCGCGTGAGCGACAAGACGGCGTTCTTCAACATCGCGGGCACCGGCAAGCCGGGCAGGCTCATCGAGTACGACGAGACGACGACGATCTTCTCGAACCCCTCCGTTCAGGCGACGGAGGACTACGTCTCCGGCCGCTTCGGCTGATCCGGGACCGCAGCAGCGTCCGCGAGCCCGTCGCGCTCGAGCCTCAGCGCTCGAGCACGACGGGCTCGCCGCCGTTCGGCACGAGCGCGATCGTCGACGCGTCGACGTCGTCGGGCACCACGAAGATCGGGCACACGCGCTCGTAGGGCTCGCCGATCGCATTGCCGGAGGCCTCGTAGACGTCGAGCGAGCGGCCGGCGGGCTCGTAGTCGAAGCCCGAGAGGTCGTCGTACCTGGGGCCGTCGTCGGACGCCCACACCTCGACGCGCACGGCGTCGGAGAGCCAGGCCCCGGCCTCGCCGCGCAGCTGCGTCGCATCCATGCACACCCACACGACGTGCGTGCCCTCGGACGGGGCCTCGGTCGTCGTGCCGTCGAACATCGCGACGTCGTCGAGGTCGACGGGTCCGGACTCGAGCAGCGCGAGCTGCCAGGTCGCGGCGGCGACCTCGACGAGGATCGCATCGCCGTCGACCTCGACGGTGGGCACGAGCTCCTCGCCGGCGCGCGGCGACTCGGTGGTCGCGGCGACGTCGACGCGCGACGCGTCGGCGGATCCCTGCTCGGTGCCGGCGCAGCCGGCGAGCACCAGCAGCAGTGCTGCGAGCGGCGTCGTCGCTCGTGCGCGTCGCATGCGGGATCACCTCCGAGGGTCGTGTCGGACGGTATCCGACCAACCTCCGCGGAAGCCGAGCGGACGGTGCGAGCGCGGTCGCGTCGAGCGCGCGCGAGTCGTCAGTGCGGGGCGCCGTGCGTCTCGACGGCGAGCACGCGGCCGTCGGCGCCGCCGACGTGCAGCACCGTGAAGTCGGCCGTGTGCAGCATCGAGCCGCGATGCAGCGATGGCGTGTCGGGCGTCGCGGTCGCCGACGCGACCGCGTCGACGATGACGGGGATGACCGGCAGATGGCTGCACAGCACGGTCGTGCGGCGGTGCCGCAGCGCCTTCGTGACGCGTCGCAGCAGCCGATCGCCGCGACCCATGTACGTGTCCTGCGCGAGCGAGCGCACTGCACGCGGCTCGAGCCCGGCGAGCGCGGCGAGGGGTGCGACCGTCTGCCGGCAGCGCACGGCCGTCGACGTCAGCACGCGCTCGACGCCGTACGCCGCCATCGACGGCGCCACCTGGCGCGCCTGGCGCTCGCCGCGCGACGTGAGGGTGCGCGAGGCGTCGTCGCCGTCCCACGCGTACGGGTCGGCGGCCTTCGCATGCCGCAGCGCGATGATCGCGAACGTGTCCGCCTCGCCGGCGTCGATGCGCTCGGCGAGCCTGCGCACGAGCGCGGCGTCGTGCTCGTAGGTGCAGCGCGACACGGCCTCGGCGAGCGGCAGCCAGTGCAGCGCCATGATCTCGTCGTTCGGCTCGAACGCGTGCGCGGGGTCGCCGTCGCGCAGCTCGGCCTGCCAGTAGTAGACGACCTTGTCCTGGCCGGTCGGCAGCCGGTACTCGCTCGTGCCGAGCGGTGCCTGCAGCGTCGCGCGGTAGCCCGTCTCCTCCTCGAGCTCGCGCACCGCGCACGCCGGCAGCGCCTCGCCCGGGTCGAGCTTGCCCTTGGGGAGCGAGAGGTCGCGATGCTTCGTGCGCTCGACGAGCAGCACCTCGATGCCGTCGTCCGCGCGACGCCACAGTCCGACGCCGGCGGCGAGCTGCGGGGTCATCGGCGCCGCCGCCGCTGGATCGCGATCATGCGGTCGCGCTGCAGGTCGGCGAGCGGCCTGCCGGCGTCGTCGAACGCGTGGCGCGTCCACGTGCCGTCGGACTCGGCCCACCAGGACGCGGTCGTGTCGGCCATCGCCGTGTCGAAGTGCGCCGTGATGTCGTCCATGTGCTCCGTCGACGTGAGACGGATCAGCGTCTCGACGCGACGATCGAGGTTGCGGTGCATCATGTCGGCCGAGCCGATCCACACCTCCTCGTCGCCGTCGTTGAGGAAGCAGAAGACGCGCGAGTGCTCGAGGTAGCGGCCGAGCACCGAGCGCACCTGGATGCGCTCGGAGAGCCCGGGCACGCCCGGCTTGATCGACGAGATGCCCCGCACCCACACCTGCACCTCGACGCCGGCGCGGCTGGCGCGGTAGAGCGCGTCGATGATCTGCTCGTCGACGATCGAGTTCACCTTGATGCGGATGCGCGCGGGCCTGCCCGCCTGCGCGTTGCGGGTCTCGCGACGGATGCGCTTCAGCAGCCCCTTGCGCAGGTGCAGCGGTGCGACGAGGAGGCGCTTGAACTTGCGCTCGATCGCGAAGCCCGAGAGCTGGTTGAAGAGGCGCGTGATCTCGAGGCCGACCTGGTCGTTGTCGGTGAAGAGGCCGAAGTCCTCGTAGATGCGCGACGTCTTCGGGTTGTAGTTGCCGGTGCCGACGTGGCAATAGTGCCGCAGACGCCCGCGCTCGCGACGCACGACGACGAGCAGCTTGCAGTGCGTCTTGAGGCCCACGAGCCCGTAGACGACGTGCACGCCGGCACGCTCGAGCGTGCGCGCCCACTGGATGTTGTTCGTCTCGTCGAAGCGCGCCTTCACCTCGACGAGCGCGAGCACCTGCTTGCCCTTCGCGGCGGCGCGGATGAGCGCGGCGACGATGGGGGAGTCGCCGCTCGTGCGGTAGAGCGTCTGCTTGATCGCGAGGACGTCGGGGTCGTCGGCAGCCTGCTCGAGCATCGCCTGCACGCTCGTCGCGAAGGTCTCGTAGGGGTGGTGCACGAGCACGTCCTTGCGCGTGATCGCGTCGAAGATCGACTCCTGCTCCTCGGCGTCCGTGGGCTTGAGGGCCGCGGCGGTGACGGGGACGCGCTTCGTGTAGCGCAGCTCGGGGCGCTCGAGGCCCGAGATCTGGAACAGGCCCGTGAGGTCGAGCAGCCCGGGCAGCGCGTAGACCTCGTGCTCGGTGATGCCGAGCTCGCGCACGAGGAGGTCGAGCGAGTCGGGGTCGACGTCCTCCGACACCTCGAGGCGGATGGGCGGGCCGAACTTGCGGCGCGAGAGCTCCTTCTCGAGCGCCTGGATGAGGTTCTCGGTCTCGTCCTCGTCGATCGCCACGTCCTCGTTGCGCGTGACGCGGAACACGTCGCAGTCGACGACGCGCATGCCGGGGAAGAGCTCCTCGAGGTTGTTGGCGATGAGCTCCTCGAGCGGGATGAAGCGCGTGCCCGGCCCCTCGACGGCGACGAGGCGCGACAGCACCGGCGGCACCTTGAGGCGCGCGAACTCCTCGGAGTCCGTGAGCGGGTTGAACACGCGCACGGCGAGGTTGAGCGAGAGCCCGGAGATGTACGGGAACGGGTGGGCGGGGTCGACCGCGAGCGGCATGAGCACGGGGAAGACGTCGTCGTGGAACCGCTGACGCAGCACCCGCTGCTCGTCCTCGTCGAGCTCGCCCCAGCGCACGATGTCGATGCCGGCTGCCGAGAGCTGCGGGCGCACCGAGTGCCGCCAGCAGTCGGCGTGCCGCAGCTGCAGCTCGTGAGCGCGCTCGACGATCTGGTTGAAGATGTCGACGGGCGAGACGCCCACGTTCGTCGGCACCGCGAGCCCCGTGACGATGCGGCGCTTGAGGCCGGCGACGCGCACCATGAAGAACTCGTCGAGGTTCGACGCGAAGATCGCGAGGAAGTTGGCGCGCTCGAGCAGCGGCACCGTCTCGTCCTCGGCGAGCTCGAGCACGCGCTGGTTGAAGGCGAGCCACGACAGCTCGCGATCGAGGAAGCGGTCGGCGGGCAGCCCGTCCTCGGTCTCGCCCCCGTGCGTCTCGAGGTCGTACTCGTCGTCGTCGTCGAAGTCGTCGAGGTCGGCCTCGGTGGCCTGCGCGAAGCTCGCGCCCTCTGCGAGCTCGGGCGCCATCGTCACGGTCGGCATCGACGTCGTGGGCGTGGGCTCGGACTGCTCTTCCATGCACTCATCCTGGCACCGGCAGGTGAACGGATGGGGTCGTGACGGTGCGATCAGGGGATGTGTCGCCACCGCACGTCGCGTGCGTGGTCGACGAAGCCGCGCGAGCGGTACAGCCCGAGCGCCGGGGCGTTGTCGCCCTCGACGTACAGGTGCGCCGTGGCGAAGCCGAGCGCGTGCATCCGCGCGAACGTCGCCCGCATGAGCACGCCGCCGAGGCCCGTGCCCTGCGCGTGCGGTGCGACGCCGAGGGCGTAGAGCTCGGCGACGTCGCCGTCGGGCTTGATCCACGCGTAGCCGTCGAGCCCATCGGTGCCGGGGGCGACGAGCAGGTTCGCGTCGTCGTGCCACGCCTCCGCGCGACGATCGGCGAGGTCGCGAGCGGTGAGACGGCCCTGCTCGGGATGGCTCGCGAACGCCGCGGCGTTCACGGCGACCCACGCGTCCGCATCCGACTCGGCGAACGGGCGCAGCCGCGCGTCGACCACGGCGTCGGCCGGCACGGGGGCGCGCAGCTGCAGCAGGGTGCGGATGCGCTGCATGCCCAGGCTCGCGGCGAGCGCCCGCGACGCGGGCAGGTCGCCGTGCGCCCAGGCCTCGAAGCCGGGATGCTCGGTCGCGACGCGCTCGGCGAGGCGCGCGCCGAGGCCCGCGCCCCGACGGTCGGGGTCGACGGCGAGCTCGACCTCGGCGGGCGCGTCGCCCGCCTGCTCGCCGGTGGCGACGACGGCGATCGCGACGCCCGAGCCGTCGAGGTCGACGATGGCGCGCTCGCCGCGTCGCGTCTCGAGCATCGCCTGGTCGTTGACGGGGCTCGCCCCGTCGGCCGCGGCGCACCGCTCGACGAGCGACGCGAGCGCGGCGAGGTCAGTCATGCGAGAGCTCGAAGCGGTAGCCGACGTTGCGCACGGTGCCGATGGCCGACTCGAGGTCGCCGAGCTTGGCGCGCAGGCGGCGCACGTGCACGTCGACGGTGCGCGTGCCGCCGAAGTAGTCGTAGCCCCACACCTCGCTGAGCAGCTGCTCGCGCGTGAACACCCGCACGGGATGCGACGCGAGGAAGCGCAGCAGCTCGAACTCCTTGTAGGTGAGGTCGAGGGGCTTGCCGTTGATCGACGCCTGGTAGTTCGCCTCGTCGATGCGCAGGCCGGCGGCGACGATGGGCTGGTCGCGCGGCGCCGAGCGGGCGAGGGCGAGGCGGATGCGCGCATCCACCTCGGCGGGTCCCGCCGCGTCGAGCACGACGTCGGCGATGCCCCAGTCGAGCTGCACGGCGGCGAGGCCGCCCTCGCCCAGCACGAGGAGCACGGGGGTCTTGAGCGTCTGCTCGACGATGCGGCACAGCGTCTTGGCGGTGGCGAGCTCGACGACGCCGTCGACCACGACCAGCTCGGCGTCGCTGGCCTGCGTGAGCGATCCCGTCTCGGCAGGCAGGCGCGTCACCCGGTGGTCGAGCAGGTCGAGGCTCGGAAGCACGTCGCCGCTGCGCCGGGTGAGGATCAGCACTTGTGCCACGAAAGAGTTCCTTCCCGCGGGACAGTCTAGGGTGGCGTGGAGATGGGCACGGACGGGGGAGCGATGGCCGCAGCGATGCGCTGGCACAGCATCTGGCCGATCTGGGCGCTCGCCGTCGTCGGCGCGATCGTCGTGGCCGCGCTGGTGCCCGTCGACCGCACCGTGTGGCTGCCGATCGTGCTCGGCACGTGCGTGCTCGCCGCGTTCGGCGTGCAGCTGGGCTTCCCGAACCAGAAGGGTCTCGTCGACCGTCTCTTCGCCTCGGTGGGCGGCGCCGTCGTCGTGCTCGCGGGTGCCACGGTCGTCTTCAAGGCCCTCAGCATCGCCGCGTGACGCGCCCGCAGCGCGCGCCGCTCGTGCGCGCGTAGGATGTGGGGCATGGACATCCCCGTCGTCGCGCTCGAGATCTTCTTCCTCGGCCTCCTGGGCCTCGCGTCCCTCGCGATCGCGGGCCTCTCGTTCGTCGTGATCCGCAACCTCTTCCGCGGCCAGCGCTAGCCAGTGCTCGACATCGACCCGACGCTCCCGGCGGAGCTCGGTCCCCTGCAGTGGCTCGTCGGCGACTGGGAGGGCACGGGTCACGTGCAGTTCGCGGTCGACGAGGACGACGTGCGCGAGCACGCGTTCGGCCAGCGTGTGACGTTCGCGCACCACGGCCTGCCGTACCTCGCGTACTCGGCGTACGCGTGGCTGCTCGACGACGAGCTCACGCCGCTCGCGACCGAGTCGGGCTACTGGTCGCTCGCCCGCGAGGCCGACGACCGCGACCACGGCCCCGGCATGCTGCCGCGCACCGCCGCGCCGCGCACGATCGACGACGTCGAGTCGCTGCGCGGCGACGACGGCGCGTTCGAGATCGAGGCGCTCATCGCGCATCCGACGGGCGTCGCCGAGCTCTACCTGGGTCGCATCGCAGGCCCCCGCATCGACCTCGCGACCGACGCGGTCCTGCGCTCGCCCAGCGCCAAGGCGCACTCGGCCTCGACGCGCATGCTCGGCCTCGTCGACGGCGACCTGCTGTGGGCGTGGGATCTTGCGGCGCTCGGCCGCCCGCTGGCCACGCACGCCTCCGCACGCCTGTCGCGCGTGCGCCGGCTCGAAGCACCCGAGGAGGACTGATGGCCAGCGCGTTCGTCGACGTGCCCGGCGCCGTGCTCGGCGACGACGGCGTGCCGCTGCACCTCGGGAACCCCATCGCCGAGGGACGGCTGCTCGACGCGGGCGCGTGGGTGCTGCTGCCGCGCGACGTGCTGCGCCTCACGGGCGCAGACCGCCTCACGTGGCTCGACTCGATCACGACGCAGGCCATCGCGCAGCTGCCGCCCGGCGTCTCGACCGAGACGCTCGTGCTCTCGCCCGAGGGCCGCGTCGAGCACGCGATGCGGCTCGTCGACGACGGCGAGTCGCTGTGGGCGATCCTCGACGCCGGCCGCGGCGAGGCGCTCGAGGCGTGGCTCACCCGCATGCGGTTCTGGGCGCAGGTCGATATCGCGCGGGTCGACGCGCCCGTCGTCGGCTGGACCGGCTCCGTCGCCCCCGAGGGTGCGACGTGGGACGACCCGTGGCCCACGGTCGCCGAGGGCGGCGTGCGCTACGGCTCCGGCGAGGACCTCGGCCCGTGGGACTGGCACGAGACCGTCGTGACGGGCGAGGTCGGCACGCCGCCCGCTGTCGCGGGCACGCTCGCGCTCGACGCGCGCCGCACTGCGGCCGGGCGTCCGACGATCGCCGATGTCGACGACCGCACCATCCCGCACGAGCTCGACTGGCTCGCGACGGCCGTGCACCTCGCGAAGGGCTGCTACCGCGGGCAGGAGACGGTCGCCAAGGTGCACAACCTCGGCGCACCGCCGCGCCGGCTCGCGCTGCTGCACCTCGACGGCAGCGAGTCGACGCTGCCGGTCGCCGGCGACGTCGTGACCGCCGACGGGGCCGAGGTCGGCCGCGTCACCGCCGCCGCCCAGCACCACGAGCTCGGCCCCGTGGCCCTCGCCGTGCTCAAGCGCTCGGCGCCGGTCGACGCATCCCTCGTCGTGCTCGCGGGCGACGACGACGTGCCCGTCGCGGCGGCGCAGCAGATGCTCGTGCCGCCCACCGCGGGCCACGCGCACCGCCCGCCGCGGCTGCCGAGGCTCGGCGCCGTGCGCCGCCCGACCGCCTGACGCCGACTCGGCTCAGCGGGGCGCGACCGCCGACCACGGCAGCGTGAGCTCGCCGAGCCTCGCCCTGCGCAGCGCGGCGCGGTCGATCGGCCAGCCGTCGTCGGCGAGCGCGCGCACCACGGCGCCCCATCGCTGCTCGGCGCCGAACGTGCCGACGTGCGCGGCGCGCTCCCATGCGCGGTCGAGCGCGGCCAGCAGGTCGTGGATGCGCTCGCCGGGCACGTTGCGATGGATGAGCGCCTTCGGCAGCCGCTCGGCGAGCACGCTCGGCGTCGGCATCGCATCCGTGCCGATCGAGCCGAGCCGCAGCGCGAGCGTGAGGGTGCGCGGGCCGGCGGCGTCGAGGGTGACCCACGTCGCCACGCGCCCGACCTCGTTCGACGTCCCCTCCACGAGCACGCCGCCGGGTGCGAGCCGCGCGAGCATGCGCGCCCAGATGGCCTCGACCTCGTGCTCGTCGTACTGCCGCAGCACGTTCATGGCGCGGATGACCTGCGGCGGCCTGGCGGTCGGCACCTCGAACCCGCCGAGCGCGAACGACACCCGCACGTCGGCGGCGAGCGCGCGGCCGTGCCGCTGAGGGCCGGCGGCGAGCGCCTCCGCGAGCTCGCGCGACGCGATCGCGACGCGCGCAGGGTCGATCTCGAGCCCCACGACCTCGACGTCGGGAGAGCGGCGCGCGAGACGCTCGTGCAGCTCGAGCGACGTCGTGGCGCTCGCGCCGTAGCCGAGGTCGACGACGAGCGCGCCCGGCACGCGTGCCGCAGGCAGGTCGGCGATCCACCGGTCGACGCGACGCAGCCGGTTCACGCCGGTCGTGCCGCGCGTGATGCGACCGATGGGAGCCATGCCTCCATCGTCGCAGCAGCGCGTCGGAGCGACGTCCGCGCGCCATCGCCCGGCCATGCGGCCTCGATAGGCTGAGGGCATGAGCGAGCACACCCTGATCCTGCTGCGTCACGGACAGTCGGACTGGAACCAGAAGAACCTGTTCACGGGATGGGTCGACGTGGCCCTCACCGACCAGGGCCGCCAGGAGGCGGCGCGCGGCGGCGAGCTGCTCAAGGAGGAGGGCATCCTGCCCGACGTCGTGCACACGTCGCTGCTGACGCGTGCGATCCAGACGGCGAACCTCGCCCTGGACGCCGCCGACCGCGCGTGGATCCCCGTGCACCGCTCGTGGCGGCTCAACGAGCGCCACTACGGCGACCTGCAGGGCAAGGACAAGGCGCAGACGCTCGAGGAGTACGGCGAGGAGCAGTTCATGCTGTGGCGTCGCTCGTTCGACGTGCCGCCGCCGGCGATCTCCGACGACAACGCCTACTCGCAGGCCGACGACCCGCGCTACGCGGGCATCGACGGCGACGTGCCCGCCACCGAGTGCCTCAAGGACGTCATCGACCGCTTCCTGCCCTACTGGGAGGGCGCGATCAGCGACGACATCCGCGCGGGCAGGACCGTGCTCATCGCCGCCCACGGCAACTCGCTGCGCGCGCTCGTGAAGCACCTCGAGGGCATCTCCGACGACGACATCGCCGCGCTGAACATCCCCACGGGCATCCCGCTCGTCTACCGCCTCGACGCCGATCTGCAGGCGACGGGCCCCGGCGTCTACCTCGACCCCGAGGCCGCTGCCGCCGGCGCCGCCGCGGTGGCGAGCCAGGGCAAGGGCTGAGCCCCGCCCGCGCACGACGCACGAACGAGGCCCCCGGCGGATGCCGGGGGCCTCGTCGCATGACAGGGGATGCGACTCAGTCGGAGACGACCTCGTGCAGCTCGGCCTGCCAGTCGCCGGTGGCGAGGTAGGCCATCTTCTTGCCGATGCCGACGGCGTGGTCGGCGAAGCGCTCGTGGTAGCGGCTCGCGAGCGTCGCGTCGACGGTCGCGTGCGCGGCACCCTCCCACTCGGAGCCGAGCACGTGCTCGAACACCGACTTGTGCAGGGCGTCGACGCGCACGTCGGAGCCGGCGATCTGCTCGGCGATCGCGACGTCCTGCGTGCGCAGCAGCTCGACGAGGAGGTTCGCGATCTCGACGTCGGCGGCACCCATCTGCACGAACGTGGGCTGCAGCGTCTCGGGCACGACGTTCGCCGGGAAGCGGTAGCGCGTGAGCATCGCGATGTGCCTGGCGAGGTCGCCCATGCGCTCGAGCGACGCCGAGATGCGCAGCGCCGAGATGACGATGCGCAGGTCTCGAGCCACCGGGCCCTGCCTGGCGATGATGTCGATGACGAGCTCGTCGAGCGCGTTCGCCTTGTCGTCGATGTCGGCGTCCGACGCGATCACCTGCTCGGCGAGCTGCACGTTCGACTCCCCGAACGCCTCGGTGGCGCGCGTGATCGACCTCGCGACGTCCTCCGCGATCTCGACCAGGCGATCCTGGACCTCGGCCATCTCCTGCTTGAAGACCTCGCGCATGACACTCCTCATCCCCCGTGCGGGCATACCGGACGAGCATCCCAGACGAAGGTGAACACCGCATGCCCCCTTGCTGAACAGCACGCGAACCGGCGGGGGTCGGGCTCGTGCGCGCCGGTATCGTGAGCGACGTGGATGCGACCTGGATCGTGCTGCTCGCGCTCGGGTTCGGGTTCGGGCTCGGAGCCCTCGTCGTGCACCTCGGCGGCGTCGCCGCGACGAGGGGCCAGCGCGCGCTGCAGCTCGCGAACGAGTCCATCCCCGACGGCATCGCCGACGTCGTCGGCGCGCTCGAGTCGGCAGGCGTCGTCGTCGACGCCTCCAACACGGTGCTGCGCGCCTCGGACTCCGCGATGACGCTGGGCCTCGTCGCCGACCGTGCGCTCGCGAACGCCGAGCTCATGGAGCTCGTGCAGGACGCGCGCTCGTCGGGCCAGGCCGAGGAGCGCATGGTCGAGCTGCGCCGCAGCCGCTTCGACGAGAGCCAGGTGCGCCACCTCTCGGCGCGCGCGGCGCCCATCGGGGCGCGCTTCATCCTCCTGCTCGCCGAGGACCGCACCGAGGAGATCCGCCTCGAGGGCGTGCGCCGCGACTTCGTCGCGAACGTCAGCCACGAGCTGAAGACCCCCATCGGCGCCGTCACGCTGCTCGCCGACGCCATCGACGCCGCCTCCGACGACCCCGGGCGCGTGCGCGCCTTCGCGCAGCGGCTCATGGTCGAGGCCGCGCGCCTCGGCGCCCTGACGCAGGAGCTCATCGACCTGTCGCGCGTGCAGGACGACGACCCGCTCGACGACCCCGAGCGCATCGAGGTCGAGCGCGTCGTCGAGCGTGCCGTCGACGCCGTGCGGGTCGCCGCCGAGGCCAAGCGCATCCGCATCTCCACGCGCGTCGCCGATGCGCCGTCGGTGCTCGGGGACGAGGCGATGCTCGTCATGGCCCTGCAGAACCTCGTGTCGAACGCCGTGCAGTACTCGCCCGACGGCTCGCACGTCGGCGTCGGCGTGCGCATGAGCGACGACCTCGTCGAGGTCAGCGTCACCGACAAGGGCGTCGGCATCGCGCCCGCCGACGCGCAGCGGGTCTTCGAGCGCTTCTACCGCGTCGACCCCGCCCGCTCGCGCGTCACGGGCGGCACGGGCCTCGGCCTGTCCATCACGAAGCACATCGCCGTCAGCCACGGCGGCGAGGTGCAGCTCTGGTCGAGGCTCGGCCAGGGATCCACCTTCACGCTGCGCCTCCCCGTCGCGCAGCCCGAGGCTCAGGGAGCCGCATGACCCGCATCCTGCTCGTCGAGGACGAGATCGCCCTCGCGGAGCCCCTCGCGTACCTGCTCGGTCGCGAGGGCTACGACGTGCACCACGTGCCCGACGGCCTCGAGGCCGTGGAGTCGTTCGACGCCGACGGCGCCGACCTCGTGCTGCTCGACCTCATGCTGCCGGGCATGGCGGGCACCGAGGTGTGCCGCACGCTGCGCACGCGCTCGACCGTGCCGATCATCATGCTCACCGCGAAGGACTCCGAGGTCGACGTGGTCGTGGGCCTGGAGCTCGGAGCCGACGACTACGTCACGAAGCCGTACTCGTCGCGCGAGCTGCTCGCCCGCATCCGCGCCGTGCTGCGCCGTCGCGTCGACGCCGAGGGCGACCTCGACGATGCGATCGTCGAGGCCGGGCGCGTGCGCCTCGACGCCGACCGGCACACGGTCTCGGTCGCGGGGGAGTCGGTGTCGATGCCGCTCAAGGAGTTCGAGCTGCTCGAGTACCTCATGCGCAACGCAGGTCGCGTGCTGACGCGCGGCCAGCTCATCGACCGCGTGTGGGGCAGCGACTACTTCGGCGACACGAAGACGCTCGACGTGCACGTGAAGCGCCTGCGCTCGAAGATCGAGACCGACCCGTCGGAGCCGCAGCAGCTCCTCACGGTGCGCGGGCTCGGCTACCGCTTCGAGGGATAGCGGCGGCGCGCCCTGCGGCAGGCGCACGACGAAGGGGGCGGCATCCGCATGGATGCCGCCCCCTGACGACGTCGTCGGTGCGCGCTACGGCGCGGGCGTCTCCACGGGCTCCGACGCCTCGGGGGCGTCGTCCTCCTCGGGGGCGACGGGGCCGTACTCCGACCAGTTCGCGGTGTCGACCGAGAACGCGGGCACCGGGAGCGAGGCGCGCTCGGCGGCGTCGGCCGAGAACACGACGTCCTCGAGCGTGCCGGCCGTCACGGGAGCCGTGAAGACGAGCTGCTGGTCGGGGAAGCCGAAGGGCGTGAGGCCCGAGTCGAGGTCGACCGTCTGCGACTCCTCGCCGACCGTGACCTGCAGCGTCGTCGCCGGGCCGTCGTTCACGAACGTGACCGCGAGGCTCGAGAGGTCGCCGTCGACGACGAGCACGGCGTTGCGGATCTCGACGGCGCCCGAGGCGCCCGAGACGCCGTCTGCGGCGTCGTACTGGAACTGCGTGGCCTGCGGCGTGATGAAGTTGCAGCCTGCGAGCGTCGCCGTCGCGATGACGGCTGCCGCTGCGGCGGCGAGGCGGGACTTCACGGGTGCTGCTCCTTCGATTCCGCGCACGGGACGCCACCGAGTCTAGTGGGGGCTCGCACGGCGTCCGAGCAGACCCCGCCGAGAGCCCCGCGGATCATGCCAGCGTGCGGTGGTAGAATCAAGAGTCTGTGCAATCGAGGAGCCAATTCCTATGAACTTCGAGGTCGGCGAGACCGTCGTCTATCCGCATCACGGTGCGGCCACCATCACCGAGGTGAAGAAGCGGAAGGTGAAGGGTGAGGAGAAGGTCTACCTCAAGCTCAACGTGACGCAGGGTGACCTCACGATCGAGGTCCCTGCCGACAACGTCGGGCTCGTTGGCGTCCGCGACGTCATCGGCAAGGAGGGCCTCGACAAGGTGTTCGAGGTGCTCAAGGCGCCCTTCACTGAGGAGCCCACGAACTGGAGCCGCCGCTACAAGGCGAACCTCGAGAAGCTCGCCTCCGGCGACGTCATCAAGGTGAGCGAGGTCGTGCGCGACCTGTGGCGTCGCGACCAGGACCGCGGGCTGTCGGCGGGCGAGAAGCGCATGCTCGCGAAGGCGCGTCAGATCCTCGTCTCCGAGCTCGCGCTCGCGGAGAAGACCGACGAGGAGGCTGCGAGCAACGTCCTCGACGAGGTGCTGGCCTCCTGAGCCCGCAGCGCTGAGCGTCGCGTGAGCCCGCAGGGCGCACGCGATCTCCGCGTCGAGGGCTCGTGGTCGTCGAGCGCGCGAGCCCAGCGGGCTCGCGTCACGACGCCACGGCCGGATCCCGCATCCGACCACGTGCGCGCCGCGCATGCATGCCTGCGCGTGCATGCGCGGCGCGACGCGTAGGGTCGAGCGCGTGACCGATTCGATCGCGCCCGCGCCCACCGTCGCGGTCATCCTGCTCGCGGCGGGCGAGGGCCTGCGTCTCGGCCGAGGCGAGCCCAAGGCCTTCGTGCACCTCGCGGGGCGGCCCATCCTCGCGCACGCGCTCGAGTCGCTCGCGGGCATGCGCGCGCATCCGCAGATCGTGCTCGCCGTGCCACCGAGCCACGAGGCCATCGCGCGCGAGCTGCTGCGCGGCGTGCCGGGCCTCGACGCCGAGCACGCGACGATCGTCGTGGGTGGCGAGTCGCGGCAGGCGTCGGTGCGCATCGCGCTCGAGCGGCTCGCGCCGAGCGTCGCCACCGTGCTCGTGCACGACGCGGCTCGGCCGCTCACGCCCGCGGTCATCTTCGACTCCGTGGCCGCAGAGGTCGAGCGCACGGGCGAGGGCGTCATCACGGGGCTCGCGGTGTCCGACACCATCAAGCGGCTCGGGCCCGACGATCGCGTCGCCGAGACGCTGGACCGCT
The DNA here is from genome assembly GCF_007679035.1 of Agrococcus jejuensis. Classification (GTDB taxonomy): domain Bacteria; phylum Actinomycetota; class Actinomycetes; order Actinomycetales; family Microbacteriaceae; genus Agrococcus; species Agrococcus jejuensis_A. The sequence goes on from NZ_VEFR01000005.1 coordinate 31,147, forward strand.
CGCAGCTCACGGCCGTGCAGACGCCGCAGGGCTTCCCGCGCGCGTGGCTCGAGGAGGGGCACGCGCGCGCGACGGAGGATCACACCGACGACGCGGCCCTCGTGAGCGACCTCGGCAGGCCCGTGCGCGTCATCGCCGGCGACCAGCTCGCGTCGAAGATCACGACGACGTGGGAGCTGCGCCGCACCGAGGAGATGCTGCAGCGCGATCCCGCCTCGACCATCCGCGTCGGCACGGGCACCGACGTGCACGCCTTCCATCCCGACGCGGAGCTCTGGCTCGGCGGGCTGCTCTGGCCGGGGGAGGCGGGGCTCGCGGGGCACTCCGACGGCGACGTGGTGGCGCACGCGATCTGCGACGCCATGCTCTCGGCCGTGCGCCTCGGCGACGTCGGCGAGGTCTTCGGCACCGCCGACCCGCGGCTCGAGGGTGCGCGCGGCGACGTGTTCCTCGCCGAGACGCTGCAGCTGGTGCACGAGCACGGCTACGAGCTCGTGAACGTGTCGGTGCAGGTCGTGGGCGAGCGGCCGCGCATCTCGGCCAGGCGCCGCGAGGTCGAGGCCCACCTCTCCGCCGTGCTCGGCGCGTCGGTGAGCGTCGCGGGCACGACGTCGGACGCGCTGGGCTTCACGGGCCGCGGCGAGGGCGTCGCGGCGATCGCCACGGCGCTCGTGCGCGCGGCGACCTCGCAGCCCGCCGGACCGCACGGCGCCTGACCCCGGGGTCGATCGGCGGCGTGTCCCGCGCGCCGGTGTTGTCGTCGCTCGTGCGACGTGGTAGACATGCGCAGCACGTTCGTGAAGCATCGTCTGCACGGATGTGCATGAACACTCCACACAACGGCGTGTCGTCGATTCCCTCGACGACCTGGTCTCCGGCGCGACGACGCGTCGGCGGAAAGGCGGGCCGATGCTCCAAGCAGCGTCCCTCGGTCACCTCGCGGCAGCAGATGCTCCGCCGGTGCCCGCTAGCGACAACCCCGTGATGCAGGTGCTGACGTGGATCGCCACGCACTTCATCGGACTCTTCCAGGCGTCGGGAGAGGCCTTCGTCGGCCTCGTCACCGGCATCCTGCCGACCCTCATCGTGCTGCTCACGCTGCTCTACGCCGTCACGACGTGGGTCGGCGAGGCGCGTATGACGCGAGCGGTGCAGTTCTCGTCGCGCTTCGCGATCACGCGCTACACGCTCATGCCGATCCTCGCGGTCATCCTGCTGACGAACCCGATGTGCTACTCGTTCGGCGTCTACCTGCCCGAGCGGCAGAAGCCCGCCTTCTACGACTCGGCCGTCTCGTTCGTGCACCCCGTCACGACGTTCTTCCCGCACGCGAACGGCGGCGAGCTGTTCGTCTGGGCGGGCGTCTCGGCGGGCGTGCTGCAGGCGGCGCCCGAGAAGTACCCGGTCCTCGCGATCCTCTACTTCCTCACCGGCATCGTCGTGATCTTCTTCCGCGGCTTCATCACCGAGGCGATCACCCGCTTCCTCATCCGTCGTCAGGGCCTCACCGAGGTGTTCGACGGCTACGACCGCGAGTTCGCCGAGGCACGTGCGGCTCGCCTGGCCAAGAAGGCGGCCTGACCATGAGCGACTTCCAGAGCGTCCGCGTCAGCGCGGGCAACGGCGGCTGGGGCCCCGGCCTCACCGTGACGCCCGAGGGCGAGAAGAACGTCATCCTCTCGGTCACCGGCGGCGGCATCCACCCCGTGGCAGCCCGCATCGCCGAGCTCACGGGTGCCGAGGCCGTCGACGGCTTCACCAACTCGGTGGCCGACGACCGCGTCGCAGCCGTGGTCATCAACTGCGGCGGCACCGCCCGCATCGGCGTCTACCCCAAGAAGCGCCTGCTGACGGTCGACGTCTACCCCGGTGAGCCCTCGGGCCCGCTCGCGCAGTTCATCACCCCCGACGTCTTCGTGTCGGCGGTCGGCGTCGAGCAGGTCGCGCTCGCAGGCGAGGGGGCGGACGTCACGGCGTCGGCAGCGCCCGCGCAGGCGACGAACGCGCTCGACATGTCGGCGGACCCGAAGGCGAGCCGCGTCGGCGCCGACCGCATCGCGGCGGCGAAGGCCGAGGCGAACGCGAACCAGCAGGGCGGCTTCATCGGCGTCTTCTCGCGCATCGCGACGTCGTTCGGCGGCGTCATCGGCGGCATCATCAACACGCTGCTGTCGTCGGGCCGCCAGGCGCTGACGCTCGTGCTGCAGACGATCATCCCGTTCATGGCGTACGTGAGCCTGCTCATCGGCTTCGTCACCTACACGGGCCTGTCGGACCTCATCGCACAGGGCGTCACGCCGCTCGCGTCGAACCCGGGCGGCCTCATCCTGCTCGGCGTCATCACGGGTCTGCCGTTCCTGTCGCCCATCCTGGGCCCGGGTGCCGCGATCGCGCAGGTGGTCGGCGTGCTCATGGGCACGCAGATCGGCGTCGGCGCGCTGCCGGTCGCCTACGCGCTGCCCGCGCTGTTCGCGATCAACGGCCAGGTCGGCTGCGACTTCGTGCCCGTGGGCCTCGCGCTCGGCGAGGCGAAGCCCGAGACGGTGTCGATCGGCGTGCCAGCGGTGCTGTTCTCGAGGCTCGTCACATCGCCATTGGCCGTGGTGCTGGCGTACTTCGTCAGCTTCCTGCTGGTCTAGCCGCAGCGGCGACGAACGACGAGACTGAGAGAGAAGGACGGAAGGATGTCGAGCACGATGACGACGCTCTACGAGGCGACGGTGACGAGGATCGGGGCGGACGCCGCCGACATGATCGATGCGGGGGTGGTCATCCTCTTCGGGGAGCCGTGCCCGGATGCGCTCGCGGAGGTGAGCATCGTCCACCAGGGCGGTGCCGCCGACGAGGGCCTCGCACCGGAGCGCGGCGACGTCGTCGTGCTCGGCACCACCGAGCTCACGGTGCGGGCCGCGGGCGACCTCGCAGGCTCGAACCTGCGCGAGCTCGGGCACATCGTGCTGTACTGCGACCCCGCCGACGACCAGGCGCTCCTGCCGGGCGCCGTGTTCGTCGACGGGCAGATCGGTGCGGTCGCCGCCGGCGACCGCGTCGCCCTCGAGCGCCGAGGCTGACGATGGAGCTCGACGGCCGCTTCGCAGTCGTGCTGGGGCTGGCGCTCGTGCTCGGCATCGGGCTGAGCCTCTACCAGCACTTCTACTACCAGCGCGTGACGAAGCGCATGGTCGCCGAGCACGAGGGCGCCAGGGAGTCGTTCCTGGTGTCGGGGCGCGGCAAGGGCTGGATGCGGGGAGCGGTCGTGCTGCTCGTCGTCGACTCCGCCTCGTCGCGCATCGAGGCGGCCGAGGCGATGGTGGGAGCGACGGTCTTCGCGCGCTTCCGCCCTCGCCCCGAGCTGCTGGGATCCGTGTCGAACGCGCGTGACCGTGCGGGCGACAAGCGCCTGGGCGATGCCGTGGAGTCGGCGATCGCGCAGTACCGCTCGATGCGCAAGAAGCGCTGAGCCGCGGCCGAAGTCGCGCATGCGGCGGGGCCGCACCATTCGGGCGATCGTCGCGTGCGCGACGGCAGCCATCCACCTGCGGGCTGGCGACAGCCTGCTATCGTGAGAGCAACAATGTGCGCGTCAATACGCACCGATGTGCATGACGCGGAATCAGGACCGAGGAAGGTCGACACCATGGGATACACCGCACGGCTCACCGAGCGCGAGCAGCGCCTCGGCCGCCCCGTCCGCGTCGGACTCGTCGGCGCAGGGCAGATGGGCACGGGCTTCATCGCCCAGATCGCCCGCCAGAAGGGCGTCGACGTCGTCGCCGTCGCCGACGTCGCCATCGAGCGCGCCGAGTCGGCGCTGCGCAAGGCCGGCATCGACGACGTGACCCGCGGCGACCACGCCGAGCTCGTGACCGCGATCGAGGCCGGCGGGCACGTCGTGCTCGACGACGGCCTCGCGCTCACGAAGCTGCCCGTCGACATGGTCATCGAGGTCTCGGGCGTGCCCGAGGTCGCCGCGAAGATCGCCCTCGCCTCGCTGCTCGCCGGCAAGCACGTCGCCCTCATGACCGTCGAGGCCGACGTCACCGTGGGCCTCCTGCTGCAGGCCGTCGCCAAGCAGACCGGCGCGATCTACACCGTGTGCCGCGGCGACGAGCCCGTCGAGTGCCTCAAGCTCGTCGAGTTCGTCGAGGACATCGGCCTCGAGGTCGTCATGGCGGGCAAGGGCAAGAACAACCCCCTGCGCCAGGACGCGACCCCCACGAGCCTCGCCGAGGAGGCGCAGCAGAAGGGCATGAACCCCCGCATGCTGTGCTCGTTCGTCGACGGCACGAAGACCATGATCGAGATGGCGGACCTCGCCAACGCGACGGGCCTCGAGCTCACGCGCCGCTCGATGCACGGCCCCGAGGCGTCGGTGAAGACGCTGCAGGACGTGTTCAAGCCCGTCGAGGACGGCGGCATCCTCGAGGCCTCCGGCGTCGTCGACTACGCCACGGGCGACGTCGCCCCCGGCGTCTTCGTCATCGGCAAGGCCACGCACCCCGTCGTGCACGAGGAGCTCTCGTACCTGAAGATGGGCGACGGCCCCTACTTCTCGTTCTACCGGCCGTACCACCTCGCATCCGTCGAGGCCGTGCTGTCGATCGGCGAGGTCATGGTCGACGGCCAGCCCTCGCTCGCACCGCGCGCGTGGAAGGCCGACGTGTCGGCGATGGCGAAGCGCGACCTCGTCGCGGGCGAGCGCATCGACGGCATCGGCGGCGAGCACGTGTACGGCGACGCCGTGCCGGCGGCCGAGGCGCGTCAGAACCGCGAGCTGCCCATCGGCCTCGCGAGCGCCGCCACCCTCGTGCGCGACGTCGCCAAGGGCACCGCGATCACGTACGACGACGTCGCGCTCGACGAGACGCGCACGATCGTGCTGCTGCGCAAGCTGCAGGATGCGCTGCTCGCCGCCGGCGTGCTCGACGGCGGCGACGCCCCCATCGACCTCGGCGCCCTCGTGACGGCGGGTGCCCGCTGATGCAGATCGTCACCGACCGGTCCGCCGCCATCGAGGCGCTCGGCACCCTCTGGCGCATCCGCCGCTTCGAGGAGGCCGTCGAGGACCTCTACGGCCGCGGCATGATGCACGGCACCATGCACCTGTCGATCGGCCAGGAGGCCGTGCCGACGGGTGCGTGCATGGCGCTGCGCCGCGACGACTACATCACGTCGACGCACCGCGGCCACGGGCACTGCATCGCGAAGGGCGCCGACCTCGAGCGCATGATGGCCGAGCTGCTCGCGAAGGACACGGGCTACTGCCGCGGTCGCGGCGGCTCGATGCACATCGCCGACGCCGCGACGAACAACCTCGGCGCGAACGGCATCGTCGCGGGCGGCGTGCCCATCGCCGCCGGCGCGGGCCTCTCGGCGCAGATGCGCGGCACCGACCAGGTCGCCGTCTGCTTCCACGGCGACGGCGCGATGGGCGAGGGCGCATGGCACGAGGGCGTCGTGCTCGCGGCCATGTGGAAGCTGCCCGTCGTCTTCCTGTGCGAGAACAACCTCTACGGCATGTCGATGTCGTCGGCGAAGGCCTTCCCGCTCGAGCAGCTCTCCGACCGCGCGAACGGCTACGGCATCCCCGGGGTAACCGTCGACGGCAACGACGTGCAGGCCGTGCACGACGCCGTCGAGACGGCCGTCGCGCGCGCTCGCGCCGGCGAGGGCCCGACGTTCATCGTCGCCGAGACGTACCGCTGGCGCGGCCACTCGAAGAGCGACAAGAACCTCTACCGCACGCGCGACGAGATCGAGTCGTGGCGCGAGTCGAACGACCCGATCGCGCGCTTCGAGAAGAGCGTGCTCGAGGCGGGCACGCTCACGGAGGCCGACATCCAGACCGTGCGCGACGAGGTGCGCGACGACCTGCGCGGCGCCGTGCAGCGCGCTGCCGCCGCGCCCGACGCGACGCCCGAGGGCCTCCTCGACGCCGTGTTCGCACCGACGACGGGAGCAGCCCGATGACCATGCAGGAGCAGCGGAGCATCCACGAGGGCCTCGAGCACCCCACGGGGCTCGGCGCCCGCCCGGGTGCCGAGACCGCCGAGATGACGTACGCCGAGGCCATCCGCGACGCCCTGCGCATCGCGATCGAGGCCGACCCGTCGGTGTTCCTCATGGGCGAGGACGTGGGTCGCTACGGCGGCGCGTTCGGCGTCACGGGCACGCTCGTCGACGAGCTCGGCACCGACCGCATCCGCGACACGACGATCTCGGAGCTCGGCATCGTCGGCCTCGGCGTGGGTGCAGCCATGACGGGCATGAAGCCGATCGTCGAGATCCAGTTCTCGGACTTCACTGCGCAGGCGATGGACCAGATCGCCAACCAGGCGGCGAAGATCCACTTCATGCTCGGCGGCGAGGCGAACGTGCCGCTCGTCATCCGCGCGCCCGGCGGCTCCGGCACGGGTGCGGCGGCGCAGCACTCGCAGTCGCTCGAGGCGTGGTTCGCCCACATCCCCGGCCTCAAGGTCGTCATGCCCGCGTCGGGCGACGACGCCAAGGGCCTGCTGCTCGCGGCGCTCGACGACCCGAACCCCGTCATGATCCTCGAGCACAAGCTGCTCTACAAGCAGACGTTCGAGGTGCGCACGGGCGACGTGCGCACGCCGATCGGCAAGGCCGCCGTGCGCCGCACGGGCGGCGACCTCACGATCGTCGCGACGGGCGTCGAGGTGCAGCGCTCGCTCGAGGCCGCCGAGCTGCTCGCAGCCCAGGGCATCCAGGCGACCGTCGTCGACCCCGTCACGCTCACGCCGCTCGACTCCGCGACCATCCTCGCGGAGGTCGTCAAGACCGGCCGCGTGCTCCTCGTGCAGGAGGCCGTGCAGACCGGCGGCTTCATGAGCGAGGTGTCGGCGATCATCGCCGAGTCGGAGGCGTTCGTGCACCTGCGCGCACCCATCCGCCGCCTGTCGGGCCTCGACGTGCCCATCCCGTACGCGCCGCAGCTCGAGAAGGCGGTCGTGCCGCAGGTCGACGACATCGTCGTAGCGGCCACCGCGCTCGTGAAGGAGTGGTGACGTGCCCGAGCTCGCGCTGACGATGCCCAAGATGTCCATGACCATGGAGGAGGGCACCATGGTCGCCTGGCTCAAGCAGCCCGGCGACCCCGTGAAGAACGGCGAGGCCATCGCCGAGGTCACGACCGACAAGGTCGACATGGAGGTCGAGAGCCCGTACGACGGCGTGCTCGCGCGCATCGTCGCCGAGCCCGACGACGTCATCCCCGTCGGCGAGCCCATCGCGTACATCACGTCGGACTCCGACGACCTGCTCGGCGGCCTGTTCGACGCGCCCGCGGGCGACGCCGAGGAGGCGCAGCCCGTGGCGGATGCCGTGGCCGAGCCCGCGGCGCCCGGCGCGACCGCCACGAGTGCGGCGCCGTCGACCGGCGCCGCACCCTCGACCGGTGCCGCCGACTGGCCCGCCGCCGTGCCCGCTGCCCGCACGCTCGCGGGCGAGCGCGGCGTCGACCTCGCGGCCGTGCAGGGCACGGGCCGCTGGGGCGCCATCACCGTCGGCGACGTCGAGGCGTCGTCGCAGCAGCCTGCGGCGGCGTCCGCGACAGCGTCGCCGCAGCCCATCGTCGCGCCGGCACCGGCAGCACCCCCTGCCGGCGGATCCGCGCCGGTGCCGGCCGCGACCCCAGCCCCCGCGCCGTCGAAGCCGAGGTCGCCCAGCGATCCGGCCGCGACGCGGCGCCGGCGCACGCGCATGGCGGTCGCGAAGGTCATGGACCAGTCGGCGCTCGTGCCGCAGTTCACGGCCTACGTCGACCTCGACCTCTCGAGGCTCGACGCCGTGCGCAAGACCGAGCTGGGCGGCGCGAGCTGGACGGCGATCCTCATGCGCATGCAGGCGCAGGCGCTCGCCGAGTCGGCCCCCGTGAACCAGACGTGGACCGACGAGGGCCCCGTCGCCAACCCGCACGTGGGCATCGCGCTCGCGGTCGACAGCCCCACGGGCCTCATCGCGCCCGTGTTCGTCGACCCGCACCGCCAGCCGCTCGCCGACCTCAAGGCGTCGATCGCCGAGACGGTGGAGCACACGCGCGCCGGCACGCTGTCGGCGGACCGGCTGCAGGGCGGCACGACGGTGCTGTCGAACCTCGGCGGCTTCGGCATCGAGCGCTTCAACGCGCTCATCACGCCGCCGCACTCGTCGGCGCTGTCGACGGGCTCGATCGCGCAGCGCCTGCTCGTCGCGCCCGACGGATCGTTCGGGTCGCGCCTGCAGTGCACGGTCGGGCTCACGCTCGACCACCGCGTCGCCGACGGTGCCGATGCGGCGCGCGTGCTGCAGCGCATGCGCGAGCTCGCGGCGAACCCGGCGCTGCTGGCCTGAGCCGGCTCCGGCACGGACGAGGGGCCCACCGCAGCTGCGGTGGGCCCCTCGTCCGTGCCCGACGAGATGGTCGGCTCCCCAGCAGCGGGTCGAGGAGGCCCCGAGCGCCAGCGAGGAGCCGTCACGAGACCACGCGACGTGCCCGCTCGACGCGGCCACGCGCGTGGCTGGGCAGGAGCGGCCGTCGCGTGGTCTCGTGACGCGGGCTCGCCCTTCGGGCTCGCGCGCTCCTCGACCAGCTGGTGGAGGAGCGACCCCGATTCCGCGGGAAGACCCCTACGCCTCCGCCGGTCGCTGCCGCTCGGCATCGGCGGCTGCCGCTGCAGCCTCGGCGTCCGCAGCCTCCGCCGCGCGCACCGCATCCCGTCGTCGCTCCACGCGCGAGACCCAGAAGGCGAACGCGATGGCGAGCACGGCGAGGACGGCGATCGTCCAGCCGCCCAGCTGCGAGGCGCCGAAGAAGAGGCCCGTGAGCGGGTTGGCGCCGTCGACGAGCGACGAGATGCGCGTCGCGCCGTCGGGCAGCTCGAAGCCGGCCGACTGCGCGATCTGCGTGAACGAGCCCGCCGTGGCGGTCGCGATGAACAGGCCGATGCCGATGACGATCGCGCCGCCGATGACCGAGCGCACGATGTTGCCGCGGAAGAGCGGCACCATGATCGCGACGATGAACGGGATGGTCGCGAGGTCGACGAGCGGCAGCACGGTGTTGCCGAGCGGCGCGAGCGCGACCGCCACGATGACCGTGACGGGCACGAGCACGAGCGACGTCGCGAGCACGGCCGGCTGGCCGACGGCGATCGCGGCATCGAGGCCGATGTAGAACTTGCGGCCGGGGAAGCGACGCTCGACGAACGCCTTCGCCGACTCCGAGATGGGGATGAGCCCCTCCATGAGCAGCGACACCATGCGCGGCAGCAGCACCATGACGGCGGCGAGCGACACCGCGAGGGTGAGGATCGCGATGGAGTCGGCGCGCGGGTCGTCGAAGCCGAAGCCGAGGATGCCCAGCAGCAGGCCGAGCACGAAGCCGAGGATCATCGCCTCGCCGAAGACGCCGAAGCGCTTCTGGATCGTGGCGGGGTCGGCGTGCAGGCGGTTGAAGCCGGGGATGCGGTCGAAGACCCAGTTGAGCGGCACCGCGAACACGATGTACGGCGCGGCGGTGCCGTGCGGGAACGAGATGTCGGGGAAGCCGAAGTACTTCTGGATCCACGGCGCGGAGAGGTCGGCGAGCGCGAGCACGACGGTCATGTGCACGGCGGCGGCGGCGATGCCGAGCCAGAACGACTCGGTGACGGCGGCGACGAGGGCGCCGACGAGCGCGGTGTGCCAGAAGTTCCAGAGGTCGATGTTGAAGGTGCGGGTCATGCCCGTGGCGAGCAGCACGATGTTCACGAGCAGCCCGAGCGGGATGATGATGGCACCGACGGTCGAGCCGAACGCGATCGCAGCCGACGACGGCCAGCCGACGTCGATCGTCGTGAGGTTCACGCCGAGGCTCTGGGCGATGCCGGTCGCGGCGGGGCCGACCTGCGTGCCCATGAGGCCGATGACGAGGTTGATGCCGATGAAGCCGACGCCGATGAGCAGGCCGGCGCGGATCGCCTGCGGCACCTTCTGGCCGAGGATGAGGCCGAAGATCGCGATGAGGAACGGCAGCGTGATCGAGGCGCCGAGCGCCGAGAGGTAGCCGCTGACCGCTGCGAGCGTGTCGGTGAACCAGTCCATGAGAGCTCCTTTGCTCCTACGGTGGCCGATCATGCCGCCGCGGATGCGGCGGCGCGCCCCGGCTAGGCGAGATGGGTGCGCAGCTGCGCGAGGGCGGCGTCGGTGCCGACGCCGGTGAGGAAGGGCAGGCCCTGCACGACGGGCACCTGCACGGTGGCAGGCACCTGGGTGGTGGCGACGATGACGTCGGCGTTCGTGCCGCCCGAGACGAGGTCGGCGACGGCGCCCTGCGTGATGGTGGCGTCGATGCCCTCGGCCTCGACGAACGCGCGCACCTTCTGCACGACGACGGTGGAGGTGGCGACGCCCGTGCCGCAGACGACGAGGATGCGCTTGCTCATTCGGATGCTCCTTCGCAGCGGGACGACGTGCTGCCGATCCTCCCACCGATCTGGCGGATGTGCGTGCGGCGCGCACATCGGTGCCGCAGGATGGAGCGACGAGCTGCGAGGAGCGAGCGATGACCGACACGATGCGAGCCCTGCCCGACGCATGCGCCGTGGGCGTCGTCGCCGCGGATGCCGTGGGCGTGCTGCGACAGGTCGCCGACCTGGCGATCCGCGCGGGCCACGCGGCGCCGTCGTTCGGCGACGCGCTCGTGACGCGCGAGCGCGCGCATCCGACGGGACTGCCGACGCTCGTGCCCGTCGCGATCCCGCACGCGGATCCCGGCCACGTGCTCGAGGCGGGCTTCGCGGTCGCGACGCTCGCGCATCCCGTGTCGTTCGGCGTCATGGGGACGGCAGACGACCGCGTCGACCTCGACATCGTCGTCGTGCTGCTCGTCACCGAGGCGCACGCGCAGGTCGAGGTGCTCGCCTCGCTCGTCGACAGGGTGCAGCGCGACGGCTGGGATGCGCCGCTGCGCGCGGCGCGCACGCCGGCCGAGCTCGCGGCGGCGTTCGACGCGCTGCTCGCCGGCTAGCGTCTACGCCTCGGCGAGCAGCGCCGTCGCGAGGGGCTCGTCGATCACGAGCACGTCGACGAGCGAGCCCGCGAGCGCCGCGCGCACCGCGGGCGCCTTGCGGGCGCCGACCGCGACGGCGACCACCGTGTCCACGCCCTGCAGCGCGTCGAGCTCGATCGCGACGACGCGGCGGTCGACGGGGGAGTCGACGGGGTGGCCGGCCGCGTCGAAGAAGCGCGTGCAGCAGTCGCCGACGGCGCCCGACTCCTCGAACGACGCCTGCTCGTCGGCGGAGAGGTTCGTGGACTCGACGATCGCCGCGGAGGCGCCGGAGCCGACGACGCCGATGCCGACGATCGCGATCTGCGCCTTCGCCGCCGACTCGAGCACCGACCCGATGGTCGACTCGCGCAGCAGCCCGTCGCGCAGCGTCGCCGACTCGACGACCGCGGGCGCGTAGAGGCGTCGGTGGTTCGCGCCGAGCCGCGTGGCGAGCGAGCGCACGAGCACGTTGCCGTCCTGCGCCGAGTCGACGATCGAGAGGCCGCCGACGAGCGGCAGCACCTCGAGGCGCGGCCGCGAGCGGCCCGACTCGACCGCGTCGACGACCGCCTGCACGCTCGCACCCCACGACAGCGCGATCGCGCCCTCGTGCGGCAGCTCGCGCTCGAGCCACTCCGCGCCGAGCAGGCCCACGCGGCCCAGGTCGTCGTCGGAGCCGCGCGCGACGCGCACCTCGCGCAGCCCGAAGCGCTGCTGCAGCAGCGTCTCGAGGTCGGAGGCTCGGCCGAAGGGATCCGTGATGGTGATCGTCACGATGCCCGCCTTGCGCGCCTCCGCGAGCACGCGCGAGACGTTCGAGCGGGAGACGCCGATCGCGTCGGCGACCTCCGCCTGCGACAGCCCGTCGACGTAGTACAGGGTCGCTGCTCGCACGAGCATCTCCTGCGAGCGGGCGGACGGCATCGGACTCCCTCATCGAGACGGCGTGCGCCGATCCTATGGCGCGCACGGCCCGCACGAGCGCAGCGACGCCGCGGGCACCGTAGGCTCTCACGGTGACCATCCGCATCCACGACTCGCGCGCGCAGCGCACCGTCGACCTCGCGCCCGTGCGCGCGGGCGAGGTGTCGTTCTACGTGTGCGGGCCGACGGTGCAGTCGAGCCCGCACGTGGGGCATCTCCGCAGCGCGCTCGCCTACGACGTGTGGCGTCGCTGGCTCGAGCACCGCGGGCTGCGCACGACGCTCGTGCGCAACGTCACCGACATCGACGACAAGGTGCTCGCGAACGCGACCGACGACGAGGCCTGGTTCGCGCTCGCGTACCGGATCGAGCTCGAGTTCACCGCCGCGTACCGGGCGATCGGCATCCTGCCGCCCACCTACGAGCCGCGCGCGACGGCGTCGATCCCGCAGATGCAGGAGCTCATCCAGACGCTCATCGAGCGGGGGCACGCGTACGCGGCCCTCGACGGCTCGGCCGACGTCTACTTCGACGTGCGCTCGTGGCCCGAGTACGGCTCGCTCACGCGCCAGCGCCTGGAGGACCTCGAGCCGGCAGGCGACGCCGACCCGCGCGGCAAGCGCGACACCCGCGACTTCGCCCTCTGGAAGGCGTCGAAGGCCGACGAGCCGACGACCGCCTCGTGGGCCTCGCCGTGGGGCGACGGCCGGCCAGGCTGGCACATCGAGTGCTCGGCGATGGCGCGCCGCTACCTCGGCGACGCGTTCGACGTGCACGGCGGCGGCCTCGACCTGCGCTTCCCGCACCACGAGAACGAGCTCGCGCAGTCGACCGCCGCGGGCCTCGACTTCGCGAGCGTGTGGAGCCACAACGGCACCGTGAACGTCGACGGCGAGAAGATGTCGAAGTCGCTCGGCAACTCGATCTTCGCCCACGATCTGCTCGCCTCCGCCAGGCCCATCGTCGTGCGCTACTTCCTCGCGACGCCGCACTACCGCTCGGCGATCGACATCCGCACCGTCGAGGGCGTGCTCGCCGACGGCTCGCTCGCGGAGGCCGAGGCGGCGTTCGCGCGCATCGAGGGCTTCCTCGAGCGCGCCGGCAGGCTCGGCGAGGTGCAGGTCGGCGCCGTGCCGGATGCGTTCGCCGCCGCCATGGACGACGACCTCTCGACGCCGCAGGCCGTCGCGGCGATGCACGACGCCGTGCGCGCCGGCAACGCCGCGATCGACGCGGACGAGCGCGACGCGGCGCTCGCGGCAGCCTCCGCCGTGCGCGGCATGCTGGGCGTGCTCGGCCTCGACCCCGCCGATCCCGCATGGGGTCCGACGGGCGGGGGAGCGGCGGACGCCGCCCTCGGCCGCCTGGTCGAGACGCTCATCGCCGATCGTCGCGCCGCGCGCGACGCACGAGACTTCGCAGCCGCCGATCGCATCCGCGACGCCCTCGCAGCATCGGGCATCGCCGTGGCGGACGGCAAGGACGACACCACCTGGAGCATCGCATGAGCAGCAGCAACAACAAGCCGCAGCGGCCCCGAGGCAAGAAGGGCGCCACGAAGGGCACCGGCGGCAAGAACCGTCGCTCGCTCGAGGGCAAGGGCCCGACGCCGAAGGCCGAGGACCGCTCCTGGCACCCCGCCGGTCAGCGCAAGGCCGCCAAGGAGCGCCTCGCCGCGGCGCAGTCGCGCAGCGGCCGCCCCGCCCAGTCGCAGCCGCCGCGCCACCGCAAGCCGTCGAGCGCGAAGGACGACTCCGAGCTCGTCACCGGTCGCAACGCCGTGCTCGAGGCGCTGCGCACGCGCATCCCCGCGACGGCGCTGTACGTCGCGGCGCGCATCGAGGTCGACGAGCGCGTGCAGGAGATCCTGAAGATCGCGACGTCGCGGCAGATCCCGATCCTCGAGGTCATGCGCCCCGAGCTCGACCGCATGTCGGGCCCGGACACCGTGCACCAGGGCATCGCCATCAAGGTGCCGCCGTACGAGTACGCGCACCCGGGCGACCTGCTCGACCGCGCGGCGAAGGCGAAGGAGCCCGCGCTCATCGTCGCGCTCGACGGCATCACCGACCCCCGCAACCTGGGCGCGATCATCCGCTCGGCCGCGGCGTTCGGTGCCCACGGCGTCGTCGTGCCGCAGCGCAGGTCGGTCGGCGTCACGGCGTCGGCATGGCGCACGTCGGCGGGCGCCGCGGCGCGCACGCCCGTCGCGATGGCGGCGAACCTCACGCGCACGCTCGAGGAGCTGAAGGCCGAGGGCGTCTTCGTCGTCGGGCTCGACGGCGACGGCGACGTCGACCTGCACGAGCTCGAGCTGGCGGACGGCCCGCTCGCGATCGTCGTCGGCAGCGAGGGCAAGGGGCTGTCGCGGCTCGTCGCCGAGACGTGCGACGCGATCGTCTCGATCCCGATCACGGCCGCGACCGAGTCGCTCAACGCCGGGATCGCCGCATCCGTGACGCTCTACGAGGTCGCGAAGCGCCGCAAGGGCTGAGCCTCAGACGAGGTCGCGCCAGTCGACCTCGAGGTCCTCGTCGCCGATCGGCTGCCCGTTGGGGCCGATGATCGGGATGGGCACCGTCTGCGTCGACACCTCGAGCACCGCCGCCTCGTCGCGCCGGTGCTCGAGCACGTCGACGATGTACGACTGCACGGCCTCGGCGAGCGGCACGCCGCGCGACTCCCGCTCGGCGATGTACCAGCGGTGCTCGAGCACCTGGTGGAACACCTCCGCGGGCTCGAGCTTGCCGCGCAGGTGCCGCGGCACCGCCTGCACGATGGGCTCGAATCGCGACACGAGCCAGTCGTGCGCGAGCTGCTCGTCGTCGGCGTCGCTCTCACGTCGGCGCTGCGCGGCCGCGAACTGGTCGAGGTCGTTGAGCATGCGCCGAGCCTGGTTCTCCTCGGCGTCGAGGCCCGTGAGGCCCAGCAGGCGCCGGTGGTGGTGGCCGGCGTCGACGACCTTCGGCTGGATGCGCACGCTCGTCCCGTCCGCATCCGTGCGGATCTGCAGCTCGTCGATGTCGAAGCCGAGCGCGTTGAGCCGCTCGACCCGCTCGTTGATGCGCCACCGCTCGGCCTGGTCGAACTGCTCGACCGCCGTGAGCTGCGCCCACAGCTCGCGGTACTGCGCGACGATCGAGCCCGCCACGTCCACGGGGTCCTGGCCCTCGTCGAGGCGCCCGCCCGCCTGCAGGTCCAGCAGCTCGCCGGCGATGTTGACGCGCGCGATCTCGAGGTCGTTCTCGCGCTGCCCGCGCGACAGGCCGCCGGGGTAGAGCTTGCCGGTCTCGGCGTCGACGAGATACGCCGCGAAGGCACCGGCGTCGCGCCGGAAGAGCGTGTTCGACAGCGACACGTCGCCCCAGAAGAAGCCCACGAGGTGCAGGCGCACGAGCAGCAGCGCCAGCGCATCGACGAGCCGCTGCGCCGTCGCCACCTTGAGCGAGCCCGAGTAGAGCGCGCGATACGGCATCGAGAACTTCAGGTGCCGCGTCGCGAGGATGGTCTCGAGGGGCTCGCCGTGCTCGTCGACGCGACCGGCGACGACCGCGAGGGGCTCGACGCACGGCACCTGCAGGCGGCCGAGCCGGCGCAGCATGTCGTACTCGCCGCGCGCCATCTCGTCGCTCGTCTCCTTGAGCGCGACCACGCGCCCCGAGAGATGGGCGAAGCGCACGAGGTGCCGCGAGATCCCCTTCGGCAGGGTGACGACGACGTCGTCGGGCCACTGGTCGAGGGGGAGGTGCCACGGCATCTCGAGCAGGGTCGCGTCCATGAGGGCGGACGTGATGCGCAGGTTGCCGCTCATGCTGCGAGCCTAGCCAGCCGACGCTCGGGTCGCCGGGCTAGCGTGCACCCCATGCGCTCTCGCGGCAGCCGTGCCTCCGTCCTGCTCGCCCTCGTGCTGCTCGTGACGGGGTGCGTCGCGCTGCCGCCGGCGCCGCAGCCGCCGGCCGGCACGGCCACCGGTGGCGCGAGCATGCCCGCGAACATGGCGAGCCATGGGCTGCTGCTGCTGCCCTCGGGCCCCGTGGAGACGCCCGAGGCGGGTCCGACGCCCGTGCCGAGCGTCGTCGACGACTCGGTCGTGCACATCCAGCTGTACCTGGACCCCAGCTGCTCGCACTGCGGCGACTTCGTCGAGACGAACGCCAGCCTGCTGGCGACGCTCATCACCGACGACGTCGCAGCCGTCGAGGTGCATCCCATCGCGATCCTCGATGCGTCGACCGGCGGAGCGTCGTCGCGAGCCGTCGCGGCGATCGCTGCGGCCGTCGACGAGGACCCGGCGATGGCATGGGCCCTCATCGTGCTGCTCCTGCCGACGATCGACGCGCATCCGGGCGGCTTCCCCCTCGAGCGGCTCGTGCAGGCGGCTGAGGGCGTGGGCCTCGACGAGGCGACGATCGCCGCGATCGAGACGGGCGAGTTCGAGGAGTTCGCCGCGCTCGCGACCGAGTGGGCGACGACGAACCCCATCCCGGGCACCGACGAGATGGTGACGGGCACGCCGACCGTGCTCGTCGACGGCGAGCGCTTCACGGGCGCGCCGACCGACGGGGCCGCATTCGAGGCGCTCGTCGCCGCGCACCGCTGAGCCGCGCGCACGACGAAGGGGCGGAGCCCATGGCCCCGCCCCTTCGTCGTGCGCTGCGCGCTAGAGCCGCTCGCCGGTCTCCGCGTCGAACAGGTGGAGGTGCGATGCGTCGGGCACCGCGAACACCTGGTCGCCGATGTGCGGGTGGCTGCGGCCGTCGACGCGGGCGACGAGGCTCACGCCGCCAGTCGCCTCCGCCTCGGTGTCGACCGCCTCGGAGACGTCGACGATCTTCGACGACTGCGCCGTGCCGTACAGGTAGCCGTCGGCGCCGAGCTCCTCGACGAGGTCGACCTTGATCGGCAGGCCGGAGCCCGTCGGCGAGATCGTGAGGTCCTCGGGGCGGATGCCGACCGTGATCTGCTTCGCCTTCGCGAGCGTCTCGCGGGGGATCGGCACGACGTGGTCGCCGAACAGCACGCCCTGGTCGTTCGTCGGCAGCTGCAGCAGGTTCATCGCCGGGCTGCCGATGAAGCCGGCCACGAACACGTTCGCGGGGCTCGCGTACAGGTCGCGCGGCGTGCCCACCTGCTGCAGGATGCCGTCCTTGAGCACCGCGATGCGGTCGCCCATCGTCAGGGCCTCGGTCTGGTCGTGCGTGACGTAGACCGTCGTGACGCCCAGGCGACGCTGCAGCGACGCGATCTGCGTGCGCGTCTGCACGCGCAGCTTCGCGTCGAGGTTCGACAGCGGCTCGTCCATGAGGAACACCTGGGGCTGACGCACGATGGCGCGACCCATGGCGACGCGCTGCCGCTGGCCACCCGAGAGGGCCTTCGGCTTGCGCGACAGGTAGGGCTCGAGGTCGAGCAGCTTCGCGGCCTCGAGCACGCGCTCGGCGCGCTCGTCCTTGCCGACGCCCGCGATCTTGAGGGCGAAGCCCATGTTCTCCGCCACGGTCATGTGGGGGTAGAGGGCGTAGTTCTGGAACACCATCGCGATGTCCCGGTCCTTGGGAGGCATGTCGGTGACGTCGCGGTCGCCGATGAGGATGCGACCGTCGTTCACCTCCTCGAGCCCGGCGAGCATGCGCAGGGTCGTGGACTTGCCGCAGCCGGAGGGGCCGACGAGGACGAGGAACTCGCCGTCCGCCACCTCCAGGTCGATCGCATCGACTGCGGGACGGGTGCCACCCGGGTAGAGACGGGTTGCCTTGTCGAACGTGACAGACGCCATCGTCATCCTCCTTCACCGGCAGGTACGTGCCGGACGATCCTTCGTGAATGGAAGCGGGACCTCGTAGTCCCGTGTGCTGACACTCTTGCATAGGCGCGGCGGAAGTTCATAGCGTTCGCCCGTATCCTGGTCTGCGGCCCCACGACCCCGACGAGGACCGATGACGAACGATCGACGACTCACGAAGAACGAGCGACGCACGCAGGCGCGCGAGGCTGCCAAGGCGCAGCAGCAGAAGCGCCAGCGCGACGAGCGCCTGAGGAAGGGGCTCACGATCGGCGGCATCCTCGTGGGTGCGATCGCGATCGTGGCGATCGTCACGCTCGTGATCGTCAACGCGATCCGCCCGCCGGGCCCCGGCCCCGAGAACATGGCGTCCGACGGCATCGTCGTCGGCCAGGGCTACGTCGCCGAGACGACGCCGGCGCTCGCCGCCGACGAGGCGCCCGTCGCCACCGACGAGCGCGACGACGTCGTGCAGATCGTCATCTACCAGGACTACCTCTGCCCGTACTGCGGCCTCTTCGAGACCACGAACGGCGAGGCGATCGACCAGCTGATCTCCGACGGCGTCGCGACGGTCGAGTACCACCCGGTGTCGTTCCTCGACCGGCTCTCGCTCGGCGAGGAGTACTCGACGCGGTCCGCGAACGCCGCCGCCTGCGTCGCCGAGGCGTCCCCGGACAGCTTCTACGCGTGGAACACGCTCATGTACGAGAACCAGCCCGGCGAGAACACCGAGGGTCTCACCGACGACGAGATCATCGGCCTCGCCGAGCAGGCCGGCGTCGACACGAACGCGGCGTTCACCGAGTGCGTGGAGTCGGTGCAGTTCGAGTCGTGGGTGCAGCGAGCCACGCAGGATGCGCAGCTCGAGCCCGGCCCGTCGGGCGAGGACGGCGTGCAGATCACCGGCACCCCGACGGTGCTCGTGAACGGCGAGCAGTACCGCGGCCAGCCCGGCGACGGCGCCTCCTTCACCGCGTTCGTGCAGGCGGCGCTCGGCCAGGTCACCGGCGAGACGGCCACCGAGTCGCCGGCGCCCAGCGAGTCGCCGGCGCCCAGCGAGTCGACGCCCGCGCCGAGCGAGGGCTGATGCGCCTGCGCACCCGACGGGCCGGCGCCGGCCTGGTCGGGTGCGCGGCGCTGCTGCTCGTCGCGGGCTGCGCGCAGGGCGTCGAGCCCATCGGGCCCCAGTCGCTCGGCGAGCTGTCCGCCGCCTACGTCGACGCCGGCGGCGCGTGCACCGACCTCGTGGAGCAGTACCGCGCATCCGACGACGACCCCGCCGTCGCGACGTGCGGCACCGACACGGTGCTGACGCTCGCCGCCGACGACGCGCAGGCCTCGCGGCTGCGCACCGGTGCCCTGCTCCACGACGTGCCCGTGCTGTGGTCGGGTCGATGGATGGTGCAGGACGCCGACGTCGAGGCGCTGCAGGAGACGATCGGCGGTCAGATCGCCCGTCTCGAGCCGGCCGACGGCCCAGCGAACCTCGCCGACGCGCTCGTGGTCGACGCCGACGGCGTGGTCGAGCAGGATGCCGTTCCCGCGGATGGCGAGCCCGACGCGGTGCCGGCGGACGGCACGGTCGTGACCGTGGTCGTCGACCCGACGTGCGAGTACTGCGCGCGCTTCCTCGAGGCGAACGGCGACCAGCTCGCCGAGTGGGCGGCGGACGGCACCGCGACGATCGCCTACGTGCCCGTGGCCATCGACGACGCCGTCGAGTCCGGCTACGCGTCGTCGCTCGGCGTCGCGGCGCTCGCGTGCGTCGCCGACGCGGAGCCCGATGCGGCGCTGCCGTTCATCGAGGCGATGCTCGAGCGCAACGTCGACCTCGATGCTGCCGGCGTCGTCGAGCTCGCCGACGAGGCCCTCGACGGCGCGGGGGACTGCGTGACGCAGGGCACGTTCGCGTGGTGGACGCGGCAGGCGACCGAGCGCGCGCTCGCGGGGGCGCTCCCGGACGACCAGCCGCTCGGCGGCGTGCCGAGCGTCTACGTGGGCGACCGTCTGTACTCGGGCGACGTGGCCGACGCCGGGGCGTTCGCGGCGTTCGTCGCAGCGGGCTGACGCTCGCCCGGCGCAGCCGGCGGGGAGGCGGCGCTCGAGCGAGCGGCGCCGTCGAGCCTCCTGCCGGACTCGAACCGGCCACCTTCGCATTACAAGTGCGGTGCTCTACCTGATGAGCTAAGGAGGCGCTCGCAGCATCCTCGCACGGCTTCGGCACCCCGCGGCGCGCCCGCCGCACGGATGCGGGAGGTGCCGGCGGCGGCACGTGCCGCGCGTAGGCTGGCTCGGTGCGCCTCGTGTGGATCCTCGCCGCCTTCGTGGGCGGCCTCGCCATGGCCGCGCAGAGCCGCGTCAACGGCGAGCTCGCCGTGCGGATCGGCGACGGCACGACCGCGGCGCTCATCTCGTTCGGCATCGGCCTCGCGCTCGTCGGCCTGCTCTCGATCCTGCTCCCCGCGGGTCGTGCCGGGGCGCGACGCATGGTCGTCGCGCTCCGCGAGGGCCGCCTGCGCTGGTGGTACGCGCTCACGGGCCTCTTCGGCGCCGTCGTCGTCGCGTCGCAGGGACTCGCGGTGCCGACGCTCGGCGTCGCACTCTTCACGGTCGGCATCGTCGCCGGCCAGACGCTCTCGGGCCTCGCAGTCGACCGCATGGGCATCGGCGTGCTCGCGGCGAAGCGCATCACGCCGCAGCGGGTGCTCGGCGCGCTGGTGACGATCGCGGCCGTCGGCGTGGGTGCCGCCGCGGGCGGCTTCCAGGCGTCGTCGATGCTGCTCGTGCTGCTGCCGCTCGTCGCGGGCATGCTCATCGCCCTGCAGCAGGCGTTCGCGGGCCAGGTGCACCACCACACGCAGTCGGCGCTGACGCAGACGACGTCGAACTTCCTCGTCGGCACGCTCGCGCTCGCGGTCGTCGTCGCCGTGCGCCTCGCGTCCGGCGTCGAGCTCCAGGCGCTGCCGGGGGAGTGGTGGCTCTACCTCGGCGGCCCGCTCGGCTGCGCCTTCATCGCGATCGCGGCCGTCGCGGTGCACCGCATCGGCGTGCTCGCGCTCGGGCTCGCCTCGATCGCAGGCCAGGTCGTCATGGCCCTGGTGCTCGACCTCGTGGCTCCGACGTCGGGGCATCCCGTGTCGGTGCTGTCGTACGTCGGCGCCGGCCTCGCGATCGCCGGCGTCGCCGTGTCGACGCTCCGCCGTCGGCCGCCCGCCGCGGCCTGACGCCGCAGCGTCGCCGCGTCAGCTGCGCGGGTCGGTCAGGACTTCGGCGTGAAGTCGAGGGCCACCGAGTTCATGCAGAAGCGGTCGCCCGTGGGCGTCTGCGGCGCGTCGTCGAAGACGTGGCCGAGGTGGCTGCCGCAGCGCGAGCACCGCACCTCGGTGCGCAGCATGCCCAGCGAGCGGTCCTCGATCAGCGTCACCGCACCCGGGTCCGCCTGGTAGAAGCTCGGCCAGCCGCAGCCGGAGTCGAACTTCACCTCGTCGCTGAAGAGCTCCTGGCCGCACGCGCCGCACGAGTACACGCCGTGGCGGTTCTCGTCGAGCAGCGCGCCCGTCCACGGGCGCTCGGTGCCCGCCTCGCGCAGCACCTGGTACGCCTCGGGCGACAGGCGCTCGCGCCACTGGTCGTCGGAGGGGGCCTGGAAGTCGCTCATGCCTCGATGCTACGCGCCGGGTCGGCTCGGCGCCGCAGCGCGGGCTACGCCGTCGGCGAAGGTATGATCGGTGCTCATGTCCGAGCCGGAGGACGCCGACGATCTCACGGCGCTGCAACGGTCGATCCTCGACTTCGAGGGGTCGGCGCGCACGCACGCGGGAGCCAAGGCGAGCGCGATCCGCGCACGGTTCGGATGGTCCACGACCCGCTACTACCAGCTGCTCAACGCGCTCATCGACACGGAGGCCGCCCTGCGATACGACGCCATGCTCGTGCGCAGGCTCCAGCGCATCCGCGATCGCGGGGAGGCATCGTGACCGACCGCTTCGACGACGCGCCGCGCATGGGGCGCGTGGGCGTGCACCGATCGACCGAGCGCACCTGGTGGCGGTGGTGGATGACGGCGATCGTCGCCGCCGCCGCATGCGTCGTGCTCGTGGTCGGGGGCCTCGGCGCCCTGCAGCTGCTGCAGGTCGGCAGCGTCGACACGAGCCTGCCGACCGGCCCGGAGGCGATCACCGATCCGTCGGCGCTGCCGGAGGGCACCTCCATCACGCTGCTCGACGCCTCCGGCACCGGCGCCGCCGACGCGGTGGCCGCCACGTTGCAGTCGGGAGGCTGGCCCGTCGCGGCCGTCGCCGACGCGAGCGAGCAGCGCGCGACGACCACCGTCTACTACCAGGGCGCCGACCTCGAGGCCGCGGCGCTCGGCGTCGCGCAGGCGATCGGCGTGGATGCGACCGAGGCGACCGACCAGGCGCTCTCGGGCTCCACGATCACGGTCATCGTCGGGTCGGGCGCCGCACCCGAGCCGTCCTCGACGCCCTAGGGCCGCTGAGCGGCGCTCGGCCACGCCCACCCGTCCCCCAGGGCGGCCCTGTAGCCTCCCCCGCACGACTCGGCGAGGTGGAGGAGACGGCGCATGCCCAGCGGCACGGTGAAGTGGTTCGATCGCGAGAAGGGCTTCGGCTTCATCGTCGTCGACGAGTCCGCCGCCGAGGTCTTCGTGCACTACCGCGACATCGAGATGGACGGCTTCCGCGTGCTCGCCGAGGGGCAGCGCGTGGACTTCGACCTCGACGTGGGCGAGCGACCCCAGGCACGTGCGGTCGTGCCCGGCGAGCCACGCCGCTGACCGCCTGCGGGGGCATCTAGTCTGTCGCGCATGCGAGCATCTCGAGCAATCCGCACCGTCGCGATCCTCATGGTCGCCGGCGGCCTCCTGACGGCCTGCGGCGGCGACCCGGAGCCGTCGGCGTCGCCGAGCCCGAGCACCAGCGAGACGCCGACGCCCACGCCGTCGCCGGAGCCCGAGCCGATCACGGCACCGCTCACCGGCATCGAGGTCGACGCCGAGATCCAGCTGCCTGCGATCCTCGCGAAGATCGACGACCACCCCGACGCCCGTCCGCAGTTCGGGCTCGAGACCACCGACATCGTGTACGAGGAGCTCGTCGAGGGCGGCCTCACGCGCTACGTCGCCGTCTGGCACTCGAACGTGCCGCAGCAGATCGGCCCCGTGCGCTCGATCCGTCCGATGGATCCGGGCATCGCGGGCCCCTTCGGCGGCATGATGGCGTTCTCGGGCGGCCAGCCGCACTTCGTCGCCGCGATGCAGGCGGTGAGCACGTCGACGAGCGTCATCCACGGCGGCGGCACCTACGACGCGTACTACTCGCGCGGCGGCCCCCACGCCGCACCGCACAACGTGATCCTGCAGGCGGCGCAGCTGCAGGCGGACAACGCCCAGATCGCGCCGCCGCAGCCGCAGTTCGCGTACGCCGACGACGAGGCCTCGCCGACGTCGCAGGCCGCGGGCGGCCCCGCATCGCAGCTGTCGCTCGCGTTCTCGCAGTCGCAGTCGCGTCAGTGGGGATGCGACGCGAGCAGCGGGCGCTGGGCGCGCGGCCAGCAGGGCGTCGCCGACCTCGACGCGAGCGGCAACCAGCTGAGCGCCGCGAACGTCGTCGTCCTGCGCGTGCAGGTCATCCCGAACGGCGACATCCCGCAGACGATGCTCGAGGGCTACTACGGCGACGGCTTCGTCGCGAGCGGCTGCTCGTGGGTGCCCGTCACCTGGTCGAAGCCCGACATCGCGACGCCCATCCAGATCCTCGACGCCTCGGGGCAGCCGGTCGTGCTGACGCCCGGCAACACCTGGGTCGAGCTCGTGCCGAACGAGGGCTCCGCGACCGTCTCGTAGGCCCTCGGCGAACGTCGGCGCCGCGCGTCGCGCTCGCTTGCACTCGCGTGGCCTGAGTGCCAGACTCGTCCCTGGCACTCAGGACCGCCGAGTGCCAGCAGACGTGTCGACGTGTCCAGGAGGGACGAGACAGCAATGGCAAAGATGATCGCATTCGACGAGGAGGCCCGACGCGGCCTCGAGCGTGGTCTCAACACGCTCGCCGACGCCGTGCGCGTCACCCTCGGTCCCCGTGGCCGCAACGTCGTGCTCGAGAAGAAGTGGGGCGCCCCCACCATCACGAACGACGGTGTGTCGATCGCGAAGGAGATCGAGCTCGACGACCCGTTCGAGAAGATCGGCGCGGAGCTCGTCAAGGAGGTCGCGAAGAAGACCGACGACGTCGCCGGCGACGGCACGACGACCGCGACGGTGCTCGCCCAGGCGCTGGTGCGCGAGGGTCTGCGCAACGTGGCAGCGGGCGCCGACCCCATCAGCCTCAAGCGCGGCATCGAGAAGGCGACCGCAGCGGTCTCCGAGCAGCTCGTGGCCCACGCCAAGGAGATCGAGACGACGGACGAGATCGCGGCCACCGCGTCCATCTCGGCCGCCGACCCCGAGATCGGCCGTCTGATCGCCGAGGCGATCGACAAGGTCGGCAAGGAGGGCGTCGTCACCGTCGAGGAGTCGAACACCTACGGCACCGAGCTCGAGCTCACCGAGGGCATGCGCTTCGACAAGGGCTTCCTGTCGCAGTACTTCGTCACGGACCCCGACCGCCAGGAGACGGTGTTCGAGGACGCCTACGTCCTCATCGCCAACCAGAAGATCTCGGCGATCAAGGACCTCCTCCCGATCGTCGACCAGGTGATCCAGGCGGGCAAGCAGCTCGTCATCATCGCCGAGGACGTCGACGGCGAGGCGCTCGCGACGCTCGTCGTGAACAAGATCCGCGGCATCTTCAAGTCGGTCGCCGTCAAGGCTCCCGGCTTCGGCGACCGCCGCAAGGCCCAGCTGGCCGACATCGCCATCCTCACGGGCGGCGAGGTCATCTCCGAGGAGCTCGGCCTCAAGCTCGAGGGCGTGCAGCTCTCGCAGCTCGGCCGCGCTCGCAAGGTCGTCATCACGAAGGACGAGACCACGATCGTCGAGGGTGCCGGCGACGCCGAGGCCATCGCCGGCCGCGTGCGCCAGATCCGCTCGGAGATCGACGCGACCGACTCGGACTACGACCGCGAGAAGCTGCAGGAGCGCCTGGCGAAGCTCGCCGGTGGCGTGGCCGTCATCAAGGCCGGTGCCGCGACCGAGGTCGAGCTCAAGGAGCGCAAGCACCGCATCGAGGACGCCGTGCGCAACGCGAAGGCAGCCGTCGAGGAGGGCATCGTCGCCGGTGGTGGCGTCGCGCTCATCCAGGCCGGCAAGGTCGCGTTCGAGACGCTCGAGCTCGTCGGCGACGAGGCGACGGGTGCGAACATCGTGCGCGTCGCGATCGACGCGCCGCTGAAGCAGATCGCCCTCAACGCCGGCCTCGAGCCGGGCGTCGTGGCCGAGAAGGTGCGCTCGCTCGAGCCCGGCTGGGGCCTCAACGCCGCGACCGGCGAGTACGTCGACATGCTCGCGGCCGGCATCGCCGACCCCGTGAAGGTCACGCGCTCGGCGCTGCAGAACGCCTCGTCGATCGCTGGTCTGTTCCTCACGACCGAGGTGGTCGTGGCGGACAAGCCCGAGAAGAACGCCATGCCCGCTGGCGACCCCACGGGTGGCATGGACTTCTGAGTTCGGAGCGCTCCGATCGCGCAGCGATTGCAGCGCGGAGGACTCAGGGTCGAGGAGCGCGCGACGAAGTCGCTCGCGTCACGAGACCCAGCTGTCCAGCAAGGAAGGCCCCGAGCACACGCTCGGGGCCTTCCCGCGTCTCCGAGCCCGTCGCCCTGCAGGGATGGCGGGTCTCGTGACGCGTGCTCGCCCTTCGGGCTCGCGCGCTCCTCGACCAGCTGGTGGGACGGCGCCTTCGCGTGGGGAGCGCGCGCGTTCCTCGACCAGCAGGTGGGGCGGCGCCTCGCGCGGGGAGGGCTCGCGCTCCTCGACCGCCCGGCGAGCGCGAGGAAGGGCCCCGAGCATCCGCTCGGGGCCCTTCCCGCATGTCCGGCTGCGGCGGCCGCTCCCTCCTGTGCGCGCCGCCCGCGCCGGAGGTCTCACGCGGCGAACAGCCTCGTGTTCGCCGACTCGACGTCGGCGTACTGCTGGCCGGCCTGCTGCAGCGCGATCGTGATCTGGCGCAGCGACTCCTCGACGTTCGCCTGCGTGCCGCGCCAGGTCGCGACGACGCCCTGGAACGCGACGGACGCGCCGCCCGTCCACGACCCCTCCAGCGCCTGCAGCTGCCCCAGCAGGGCGGCCACGTCGGTCTGGATGCGGCCGACGGTCGCGTGCGCCGCCGCCCGTGCGCTGTCGATGGCGTCGCTGTCGACGACGTACCTGCTCATCGGTCCTCCTCGCTGTCCCGGTCGAGCCGGGGTGTGGCGAGGCTAGGCGTCGGGCGTGGTCGCCTCGCGGTCGCGGCGCTGCCGCTGTGGAGGAGTCGTGGTCGACACGGGCTGGTCGGGACGGATGCGCTCCGTCAGCTCCAGGAGGGCATGGTCGTCGGCGAGCGGAATGGCGATGCGGAACGTCGCGCCGCCGCCGGGGGTCTCGATGACGTCGATGCGGCCGCCGTGCGCCGCGACGATGCCCTGCACGATGGCGAGGCCGAGGCCCGAGCCGCCCGTGTCGCGCGCCCGCGACTTGTCGGCGCGGTAGAAGCGCTGGAAGATCTTGCGTCGCAGCGACGGCGGCACGCCCTCGCCGTGGTCGATGACGTGCACGATCGCCTCGCGGCGACGCCACGAGACGCCGACGCCGAGCTCGATGGGCGACCCCTCGTCGGTGTACCGCAGCGCGTTGCCGACGATGTTGGCGATGACCTGGCGCATCGAGTTCTCGTCGGCGAGCACGACGGCGGGCGGGGCGACGGGCGGCGGCGCGAACAGCTCGGCCGGCGCCGCGGAGGGGTCGACGGCGGTCTGCGCGTCGGGATCGATCGCGAGCGTCTGGAACGAGCGATCCTGCGCCGAGACGCGCGCGTCGTTCACGGCGTCGTTGACGAGCGGCACGAGGTCGAGGGGCTGCAGCTGCAGCGGTCGGCGCTCGTCGAGGCGCGCGAGCGTCAGGAGGTCCTCGACGAGCGAGCCCATGCGCTTCGCCTCGCGCTCGATGCGATCCATGGCGCTCGCGACGTCCTCCGGCCGCTGGATGGCGCCCATGCGGTACAGCTCGGCGTAGCCGCGCACCGAGACGAGCGGCGTGCGCAGCTCGTGGCTCGCGTCGCCGACGAACTGGCGCATCTGCGTGACGGACTCGTCGCGCTCCTCGAGCGCCGTCTCGACCCGCGAGAGCATGCCGTTGAGCGACTGTCGGAGGCTGCCGACCTCCGTGCGGGGGTCGCCGGCGTCGAGGCGCGTCTCGTAGTCGCCGTCGGCGAAGCGCTCGGCGACCTGGGCGACCGTGCGCAGCTGGCGCAGGGCCGTGTCGACGAGCACGCGTGTGAAGGCCGCGCCGAGCAGCACGGCGAGCAGCGCGAAGCCCGCGTAGACGATGACGAAGCTGCGCCAGGTGTTCTCGACCCGGTCGAGGCCGACGGCGACGACGAGCGTCGCGAGCTCGCCCTCGTCGTCGACGAGCATCGGCAGCACGTCGACCCGCCAGCTGCTCTCGCCGTTGTGCGACGGCGCGGTGAACGGCTCGGTCGTGCTCGCGACGTAGGCGAGCGTGACGCCGTCGAGCTCGGGCAGGCCGGGCGCGCGCTCGCCGCCCGGGCTGTTGCGGCACAGCACCCCGCCATCGGCGTCGAGCACCGCGAGGTAGTACGTCGCGGGGATGCCGTCGAGCTGGCACTCGCCCGAGTCGAGGTCGAGCCCGCCGACCTCGAGGTCGTCGTACGTCGCCAGGGCGTACTGCAGGTCGCGGTCGGTGCCGTCGAGCAGGGATTGGCGCACGACGGTCATGGTGCCGACGCCGGCGATGAGCAGCCCGATCGTCATGACGACGACGATCAGGACGGTGATCCTGGCTGCCAGCGAGACGCTGCCGAGCCGCGTGCGCAGCGACCGCACGCGACTACGCGGTCTTCGGAGCCTTGAGCATGTACCCGAAGCCGCGCTTCGTGATGATCATCGGCTCGCTCGTGTGCCCGTCGACCTTGCGTCGCAGGTACGAGATGTACGACTCGACGATGCCCACGTCGCCGTTGAAGTCGTACTCCCAGACGTGGTCGAGGATCTGGGTCTTCGACAGCACGCGGTTCGGGTTGAGCATGAGGTAGCGCAGCAGCTTGAACTCGGTGGGGGAGAGCTCGATCTCCTCGTCGCCGACCGTGACCTCGTGCGTGTCCTGGTTCATGACGACCTCGCCGATGCGCAGGGTCGCGTCGTCGTCCTCGGCGCGCGTGCGGCGCAGGATGGCCTTGATGCGGGCGATGATCTCGTCGAGCGAGAAGGGCTTCGTGACGTAGTCGTCGCCGCCGACCGTGAGGCCCGTGACCTTGTCGTCGGTGTCGTCCTTCGCCGTGAGGAAGAGGATGGGCGACGTGAAGCCCGAGGCGCGCAGGCGCTTCGTGACGCCGAACCCGTTGATGTCGGGCAGCATGACGTCGAGCAGGATGAGGTCGGGCTCGTCCTCCAGCACCGCGGAGATGGCTGCGGCACCGGCGCCGACGGAGCGCACGTCGAACCCGCTGAAGCGCAGGCTCGTGGTGAGCAGATCGCGGATGTGGGGCTCATCGTCGACGACGAGGATCTTGGGGGACTGGTCGCTCATGGCCATATTCTCTGACCGTAGCCTGATCGAATCCTGGACGCCAGGCGATCGGGGTACAGGTGCGCCTGAGGACGCCTCGACGCCCTACAGGTTGGCGGCGTCGAGGATCTCGTACGAGTAGCCCTGCTCGGCGAGGAACCGCTGCCGACCGAGGGCGAAGTCCTGGTCGATCGTGTCGCGGGCCACGAGCGTGTAGAACGACGCGCTGCGGCCGCCGGACTTCGGTCGCAGCAGACGCCCGAGGCGCTGCGCCTCCTCCTGCCGCGATCCGAACGAGCCGGACACCTGGATGGCGACCGACGCATCCGGCAGGTCGACCGAGAAGTTCGCGACCTTCGACACGACGAGCGTGCCGATCGTGCCCTCGCGGAACGACTGGAAGAGCGTCTCGCGCTCGTCGACCGGGGTCTGGCCCGTGATGAGCGGAGCGTCGAGCGCGTCGGCGAGCACGTCGAGCTGGTCGAGGTACTGCCCAATCACGAGCGTCTGCTCGCCCTCGTGCCGCCGCAGGATGCGCTTCGCGACCGTCACCTTCGCCGGGCTCGACGCCGCGATGCGGTACCGCTCGCGATCGGCGCTCGCGGCGTACTCGAGCCGCTCGCCCTCCGTGAGGTCGATGCGCACCTCGAAGCACTCGGCGGGGGAGATGAAGCCCTGGGCCTCGATCTCCTTCCACGGCGCGTCGAAGCGCTTGGGGCCGATGAGGCTGAAGACGTCGGACTCGCGGCCGTCCTCGCGCACGAGCGTCGCCGTGAGGCCCAGTCGACGCCTGGCCTGCAGGTCGGCCGTGAGCTTGAAGACGGGGGCCGGCAGCAGATGCACCTCGTCGTACACGACGAGGCCCCAGTCGAGCGCGTCGAGCACCCGAAGGTGCGCGAGCTCGCCGCTGCGCTTCGCCGTGAGGATCTGGTACGTCGCGATCGTGACGGGCCTGATCTCCTTCGACTGCCCCGAGTACTCGCCGATGTCGTCCTCGGTGAGGGTCGTGCGAGCGAGCAGCTCGGAGCGCCACTGCCTCGCCGAGACCGTGTTCGTCACGAGGATGAGCGTCGTCGTGTCGGTCGCGGCCATGGCCGCGGCGCCGACGAGCGTCTTGCCGGCGCCGCAGGGCAGCACGACGACGCCCGAGCCCGCGTCGGCGAAGTGCCGCACGGCGTCCTGCTGGTAGGGCCGCAGCTCCCAGCCGTCCTCGACGAGGTCGATGTCGAACGGGGTGCCGGGCGTGAAGCCCGCGAGGTCCTCGGCCGGCCAGCCGATCTTCACGAGCTCCTGCTTCAGCTGCCCGCGCGCCCAGTCGACGACGCGGATGCCCCCCTCGACGTCCTCGGCGAGCAGGGGAGCGATGCGCTTCGAGCGCCGCACCTCCATGAGCACGGGTCGGTCCTCGCTGCGCAGGCGCAGCCCCTCGTCGTCGCGGTCGATCGTGAGCCTGCCGTAGCGGCCCACGGTCTCGCGCACGTCGAGCGCGACCGCCGACGGCACGGGGAAGCGCGCGTGGCGCTCGAGCGTGCCGATCATCTCGTCGGCCGTGTGACCGGCGGCGCGGGCGTTCCACAGGCCGAGCTGCGTGATCCGGTACGTGTGGATGTGCTCGGGCGCGCGCTCGAGCTCCGCGAAGACCGCGAGCTCGTGGCGGGCATCCGCAGCAGCGGGATGCGCGACCTCGAGCAGCACGGTTCGATCGCTCTGGACGATCAGCGGGCCGTCGTTCACGACGTTCGAGCCTAGCCCCGCCGGCTGTGCGTCACGGCACGCCCGCCAGATGCGTGATGGCGGTGACGGGCAGCGTGCGCTCGACGTCGCTGCCGAGGTCGCGGGCGCGCAGCCGACCGTTCGCGACGCCGAGCGGCAGCAGCGACAGCTCCCGCTCCTCGCCGCCGACCTCGATGCGCACCTGCACGCTCACGCGGTCGCGTGCCGCGACCTGCAGGCGCCGCTCGAGCCAGGCGCGCTCCTCGCCGCCGACGTCGAAGCCCGAGCCGCGCAGTCGCTGCACGAGCGGCGTGGGCGGCGGCGCCAGCACGTCGGCCTCGTGGCGCACGGGCGCGAGCAGCGCGCCGTCGGCGTCCTCCATCGCGGCCGGGTAGCGACGGGCGCGGAGCGCCCCGAGCACCGTCGACGGCTCGGCGCGCGTCACGAGCCTGCGCGCCGACTCCTCGCGCATGCGCAGCGGCGCGAGGCCGTGGTCGACGGCGAGCTCGGCGACGACGCCGGGCTCGCCGCGCACCGCCGTTCGGTCGGGTCCGTCGACGAGCGCGAGCACCCGCACGGAGCCGAAGCGGGCGGCGGCGTCGCGGACGAGGTAGGCGACGGGCTGCGGCACGCCGGTGAGCGACAGGGCGCCGAGCAGCTCGAGGATGCCGGACTCGTCCTCGCCCGCGGCGAGGCCGCGCGAGAGCGATGCGAGCGACATGCGGTACGTCGATGCCGTGCCGCGCTGCTCGAGGTCGGCCACGAGCCGCAGGCGCGACTCGAGCGCGGGCACGAGCGGGCCGGGCACGACGATCGAGAGGTCGGGCTGGACGTAGGCCTTGTCGACCTCGCCGGGCACGAGTGCCGCGAGCCGCGTGGCGCCGTCGGCGCCCGCGAGCGACGTCGTGGCTCCGTCGACGAGGCCGAGCTGCGTCGCGCGGCGCTCGGCGATCGCGAGGCGCTCGAGGGTCGCGGCCCCCGCGAGCGGGAAGCGGGCCGCGGCGTCGCCAGCATCGGTCGCGATCGAGCGCTCGGCGTCGTCGAGGGACGCGAGCCACGTGTCGCGCACGGTCGCCCATCGCTGCGGCAGGGGCTCCTCCAGCCACGTCGAGGCGCCCGTCGCCGCCACGAGCGTCGCGTCGCGCGCCGCGAGCAGGCGTGCGCCTCGCGCGATCGCGATCGCGTCGAGCACGGCCTCGAGCGGCGCGCCGAGCGCCTCGGCGATCCTACGCGCATCCGACATCGCCACTGCACCGCGCGCGAGCACCTGCACGGGCTGCGCCGCCGCGCCGCGCACGACCTCGCCGACGAGCAGGGTCGTCGCGAACGCGCGCTCGGCCGCGCGGGCGTCGTCGGCGACGGGCGGCGCGATCGGGTCGCGACGAGGAGCCGTCGCGGCGTGCCTGCGCACGCCGTCGAACGCGACGCCCGCGACGCCGAGCCCGATGGCGTCGAGCGTCGGGGTCGTCGCGCCCGTCGCGAGCAGGGCGAGCGCATCCGCGTCGACCGTCTCGAGCGCCACGGCGATCGACTCGTCGCGGAGCAGCTGCTCGGCGACGTCGAAGTACGTCGCAGCGTGCTGCGGCACGTGCCGCGCGCGCACGAGGCGATCGAGGGCGTCGTCGGTCAGCGCCTGCAGCGCGCCCGCGAGCTCGACCGTGGTCGGCACGTCAGGCCCGTCCGCGTCCCTTGCGCACCGCGGAGAGCACGAGCAGCGCGATGACGCACAGGAGGCCGGCGGGCAGCGCGAACGTCGGCACGAGGAAGGCGTACGGCCAGGGGCCCTCGGCGAGCCACGGCCACGCATCCTGCAGCGCGATCTGCACGAGCGTCACCACGAAGCCGAGCAGCGCGAGACCCACGAGCACGGCGGCGGCGGTGGCCAGGATGCGCTCGATCACGCCGATGGGATCGGCGTGGCGCTCGCCTGCACGCGTGGTGGGCATCCGACGAGACTACCAGCGGGCGATAGCCTGGAGGCTGCACCACCCGCGCACCCCAAGGAGCATCGTGCCCACTGGCAAGGTCAAGTTCTTCGACGAGGACAAGGGCTTCGGCTTCATCGCCGGAGACGACGGCGTCGAGGTCTTCGTGCACGCATCCGCCGTGCCCGACGGCGCGACGCTCAAGGGCGGCACGCGCGTCGAGTACGGCGTCGCCGAGGGTCAGCGCGGCGCGCAGGCGCTGTCGCTGCGCGTGCTCGAGGCGCCGCGCGTCTCGGCCGTGCGCCAGGCGCGACGCTCGAGCGAGGACATGGCGGTGATCGTCGAGGACCTCGTGAAGCTGCTCGACGGCGTGGGAGAGGCGCTGCGCCATGGGCGCCAGCCGAGCCCCGACCAGGCCCGCAAGGTGGCCACGGTGCTGCGTCGCGTCGCCGACGACCTGGAGGCGTGATGACGACCGTGCCGAGCGCCGAGGCGCTGCGACTGGCCGAGTCGGCCCTCGACGAGATCGCGCCCGCCGGCGGGGTCGGCGAGGTCGTCGACGCGGTCGACGAGCAGGGCGTGCTCGCGCTGCGCTACCGCTCGCAGCTGGGCGGCTACCCCGACTGGCTGTGGACCGTGACGCTCGCGACCGACGACGAGGGCGTGCAGACCGTGCTCGAGGTCGCGCTGCTGCCCGGCGAGGGCTCGCTCATCGCGCCCGAGTGGGTGCCGTGGGCCGATCGCCTCGCGGACTACCTCGCTGCCAAGGAGTCGGCGGCCGCAGACGACGAGGACGCCGACGACGAGTCGGACGACGACGACTCCGACGAGGACGACGAGTCGGACGACGATCACGGCTTCGACGACTTCGACGAGTCCGACCTCGCGAGCGACGACGACGCCGACGACGGCCTCGAGGTCGACGACGCGGCGCCCGACGACGCAGACGGCGAGACGGCCGGACGCTGACGCATCCGACCGTCTCGGTCGAGTCGGGCTCGCGCCCGTCGCCGCAGCGCTAGATGCGCTCGAGCACGTAGTCGAGGCTCGCGACGAGCGCCTCGACGTCGCTGGGCTCGATGCCCGCGAACGTCGCGACGCGGATCTGGTTGCGCCCGAGCTTGCGGTACGGCTCGGTGTCGACGATGCCGTTGGCCCGCAGCGCCTTCGTGATGGCCGTCGCATCGACCGCGTCGTCGAAGTCGATCGTGACGACGACCTGCGAGCGGTGCTCGGGGTCGGCCACGAACGGCTGGGCGTCCGTGCGCGCCTCGGCCCACGCGTAGAGCGTGTCCGACGACGTGCGCGTGCGCGCGGCCATCGCGGGGAGCCCGCCCTGCTCGAGCATCCATCCGAGCTGCTCGTCGAGCAGCACGAGGGTCGCGATCGCGGGGGTGTTGAGCGTCTGCTGGAGGCGCGAGTTGTCGAGGGCCTGCTTGAGGCTCAGCGACTCGGGCACGTAGCGGTCGGAGGCCGCGATCGCCTCGATGCGCTCGATCGCCGCGGGCGACACGAGCGCGAGCCACAGGCCGCCGTCGGAGCCGAGGTTCTTCTGCGGCGCGAAGTAGTAGACGTCGGCGGCGCTCGCGTCGAAGTCGATGCCGCCCGCCGCGCTCGTCGCGTCGACGACCGTGAGGCCGTGCGCGGCGCGCACGACCGGATGCATGACGCCCGTCGACGTCTCGTTGTGCGGGTAGGCCACCACGTCGACGCCGTCGACGGGCTCGAGCACCGGGCGCGACCCCGCGGGCGCGCTCGCGACGCTCGGCGCCTCGAGCCACGGCGCGGCGGTCGCCTTCGAGAACTTGGCGCCGAACTCGCCGAACGCCAGGTGGTGGGCACGACGCTCGACGAGGCCGAAGGCCGCCGCGTCCCAGAAGGTCGTCGAGCCGCCGTTGCCGAGGATGACCTCGTAGCCGTCGGGTGCCGAGAGGAGGTCGGCCAGGCGCGAACGCACCGAGCCGACGAGGCCGCGCACGGGTGCCTGGCGGTGGCTCGTGCCCAGCAGGCGCGAGGCGGCGAGCGCCTCCACCTGAGCGGGGCGCACCTTGGCGGGGCCGCAGCCGAAGCGGCCGTCTGCGGGCAGGAGGGAGGCGGGGATGACGAGGTCGCTCACCGCGTCAGTCTACGAGCGCCTGTCGCGTCGCTCGCGTCCACCTTCGCTCACTAGGGTTGTGTCCATCCGCATGGGAGAGGAGGGGTGCGCATGACCGATCTCGTCGACACGACGGAGATGTACCTGCGTACGATCCTCGACCTCGAGGAGGAGGGCTTCGTGCCCATGCGCGCTCGGATCTCCGAGCGCATCGGCCACTCGGGTCCCACGGTGTCGCAGACCGTCGCGCGCATGGAGCGCGACGGCCTCGTCGTCGTCGCGGAGGACCGCCACCTGCAGCTCACCGACGAGGGTCGTGCGCTCGCGACGCGCGTGCTGCGCAAGCACCGCCTCGCCGAGCGCCTGCTCACCGACGTCATCGGCCTCGACTGGACGCTCGCGCACGACGAGGCCTGCCGCTGGGAGCACGTCATGAGCGAGCAGGTCGAGCGCAGGCTCCTCGACATCCTCGACCGCCCGACGGAGTCGCCGTACGGCACCCCGATCCCCGGCCTCGAGGAGCTGGGCCTCGCGCGCGCGGACGGCTTCCTCGACGGCGTGCGCCGTGCGACGGAGGTCGAGGGCACGTTCGTGGTGCGCCGCCTCGGCGAGCCCATCCAGTTCGAGGTGGCCACGCTCGAGCAGCTGCGGGATGCGGGGCTCGTGCCCGGCGCGACCGTCGCCATCGCAGCCGCGGGCCGCGGTCGCTCGCTCGCGGTCGACGGCGGCACCGAGGTCGTGCTGCCGGTCGAGCTCGCGCAGCACGTCTACGTCGCGTGACCCGTCCCATCCCCACGCGGTCAGGTCGCGTCCGGGGGACGTCCAGGGTTCGTGTCCTTCCTGAGGGTGCGGCGTGGAGAAGGTGACAATCGTGCAACGGTGTCGTACGCTCGCACGAGCACGAAGCGCCCTTCAGCGCCCAACGAGCAGGAATCCTCACCGCATGCAGCAGTCCACGACCAGCACCGAGATCGTCGCGCAGCCGACGCCGCGCACCACGACCGGGGCCCGTCGTTCGATGGCCAAGCGGGTCGGGGTGGCAGCCGTCGCGATCGCCCTCTTCGGCACCGTCGCGCTGCCCGCAGCCGCGCTGCAGAGCGCGCAGGCGCAGCCCGCCGTGCTCGACGGCTCGATCGCCGAGCTGCTCGCGCAGACGCAGCAGCAGGTCGAGGTGCAGCAGTCGCCGCTGGTCGAGTCCATCGCCGAGAACGGCCTCGCCGCCACGACCCCCGAGCAGCTCGCGCAGGCGCAGGCCGAGGCAGCAGCCGCCGAGGCCGCTCGCCAGGAGGCCGAGGCGGCCGCCGTCGAGGCGGCCAGCGCGGCCCCCGTCGCGGCGGCCGCGACGCCCGCGGCAGCCAGCTCGTCCGTCGCGTCCGCGTCGTCGGGCTCGATCGTGGGCATCGCCCAGTCGCAGCTCGGCGTCCCCTACGTGTGGGGCGGCGCGAGCCCCTCGACCGGCTTCGACTGCTCCGGCTTCACCCAGTGGGTGTACGGCCAGGTGGGCGTGTACCTGCCGCACTCCGACCGCGGCCAGCTCGGCTACGGCACGCCCGTCGCCGTCTCGGACATCCAGCCCGGCGACCTCGTGATCTGGAACGGTCACACGGCGATCTACGTCGGTGGCGACTCGATCATCCACGCCGCGACCGCCGGCAAGCCGGTGAAGTACTCGAGCTTCTCGGGCATGGTCGCCGCGATGGGCACGCCGCAGGTGCGCCGCTTCTAGACGGTCGACGGGGACGGATCGTGTCCCGTGGCTG
Organism: Agrococcus jejuensis; assembly: GCF_007679035.1. Taxonomy (GTDB): domain Bacteria; phylum Actinomycetota; class Actinomycetes; order Actinomycetales; family Microbacteriaceae; genus Agrococcus; species Agrococcus jejuensis_A. The sequence goes on from NZ_VEFR01000005.1 coordinate 67,056, forward strand.
GCCATTCTCGTAACGTTTTGGTAACGTCGACGCGGCATGCTGTCCGTCGGACGCATGCCGTAGGACTTCAGGAGATTGAATTCGTGACTCGAAGCACTGAGATCGCCGAGACCGTCGGCACGACCGACGAGACCCCCAAGGCGAGCAGGACCTCTCGCGCCACCCACCTCCGTCGCATCGGCGTCGCCGGCGTCGCCGTCGCCCTCGTGATGCCCCTGGCACTGCCCGCCTTCGCGAGCACCCAGGGTGAGACGCAGGAGCCGGGCTTCGCAGCGCAGGCCGCCGACTCGCAGTCGGTGACCGCGACCTCCACGGCCGGCTCGCCCGAGCAGGAGGCCGAGCGCCAGGAGCTCTACGCCACGACGCCCGCCGAGCTCGCCTCGCTGCAGGCGGAGCTGCAGGCGCAGGCCGACGCGGCAGCAGCCGAGCAGGCCGCCGCCGACGAGGCTGCCGCACAGCAGGAGGCCGCCGCGAACGCGGGCACCGGCTCGTCGGCAGCCACCAGCACGGCCGTCTCGGTCGGTGCGGGCGGCAGCACCATCGCCAGCGCCGCGCTCGCGCAGATCGGCGAGATCCAGGACTGCACGAAGCTCGTCGCGGACTCGCTGGCCGCGGTCGGCATCGCGTACACGGGCATGGGCAACCTGTTCAACCTCGGCCCGACGATCCCTGCCTCGCAGGCGACGCCCGGCGACATCATCTACTACTCGAACGGCGGCTTCGGCTCCGCTCACGTCGCCGTGTACATCGGCAACGGCCAGGCCGTGCACGGTGGCTGGAACGGCAACCAGACGGTCGTCGCCGGCGCCACGATCCCGGGCGCCTCGGCTCCCGTGTTCATCGACGTGGGCTGACGCCCATCCGTCTCGACGACGCCCGCGACCGACTCGGTCGCGGGCGTCGTCGCGTCCGCGCCCCTTCGCTAGGCTGAGGGGGTCGCCGCGCAGCGCGCGGCCCGGCCTCTGTAGCTCAATGGAAGAGCAGCTCCGTCCTAAGGAGAGGGTTGGGGGTTCGAGTCCCTCCAGGGGCACCGGTGGCGTTCGGCCCTGGTGGCTGCAGCCGCACGAGGGCTACGGTGGCGCCGTGTCGACCTTCGCGGTGCCGCACCGCCTGCCCGTCTCGACCGTCCTGGTCGCCGTGGTGGGCGCCGTGGGCGTCGCGGTGCTGCTCGTCGCCCGCGCCGGCGGGGCGGACGGCTTCCCCACGCATCCGGTCGCCACGGTGGCGATCGCCACGGCCGCCATCGTGGTGGACGCCGCGCGGCGGGCGCTCGTCGCGATCGGCGACCGACGCTCGGCAGTCGTCGCGGGTGCGCTGAGCGTCGCGCTCCTGGCGACGCTCGGCGCCGCATCGCTCGCCGTCGGGCTCGTCGGCATCGACCACCCGCTGGCGTCGCTGGCGGTCTCGGCCTGGAGCGTGACGTGGATCGCGCCCCTCGCCCTCGGGCAGCTGCTCGCATCGTCGGCGATCCGTCGAGGCACGTCGGTGGCGCGCGCCCACGTGCTCGTCGTGGTGACGAGCGGAGCGGCGATGCTCGCCGGCGTCGTGCTGTGGATGCCGAGCGATCCGTTCGCGGGCGTCGCGCCCATCGCCCCGGAGGCCTGGCCGGAGCGCTGGGCGGTGGTCGGGGACGTCGTGGCCTCGGCTGCGACGCTCGCGCTGCTCGTGCTGCCGACCGTCCTCGCGCGTGCCGCCGCTCGCTCGCGGTCCCGCGCGCGCGTGCGACTCGGCATCGCCGCCGCGGGCGCGAGCGCCGCACCCATCGTCGTCGCCTTCTGCCTCCTGCTCGCCGTCGCCCGCGACCCGGGGGAGGTCGACCCGACGGCCGGCTCCGTCGCCTTCGAGGTCGCGGTGGCCGCCTCCGCGGCGCTGCCGGCGGCGTGCGCCGGCGTGCTCGCACGCGACGCCGAGCGGCGCATGGTGCTGCCGCTCCTGCGCGCCGTGGCCCTCGCGGTCGCCGTCCTCGTCGTGGCGGCGGTCGGCACGATCGCCGTCGCGGCCACCTGGCCGCCGACCGTCGCGGCGCTCGTGACCGCCGCGCTCGCGCTCGGCGTCACGCTCGTCGCCTGGACCGGTGCGGGACGGGCCGCGGCAGCGCTGCTCGCCGATGCGAGCGGCGAGGCTCCGATCGCCGTCGAGCCCGCGACGGTCGACGCGGACCCGAGGATGCCCGAGCTCACGCCGCGCGAGCGCGACGTGCTCGCGCTGCTCGCCGACGGCGCGAGCAACGCGGGCATCGCGGCGCAGCTCGTCGTGAGCGAGCGGACCGTCGATGCGCACATGCGCGCCATCTTCACGAAGCTCGGCCTCGAGGTCGACGCGGGCGTCAATCGGCGCGTGCAGGCGGCCAGGAGGTGGCTCGACGGCCATCGGATCCCGGAATAGGTGCCAGCACCGATGCCCGATGCGGGGCGTCGGGGCGATCGTGGCGTCGACGTCGCTCGACGTCCCCGACCCACGGAGGCACTCGTGACCGCATCCACCTCGCCCGTCGTCGACGTCGCAGCGCGACGCTCGACATCGCCGCATCCGCACGCCCTCGCGGCAGCCGTCGTGCTCGGCCTCCTGGCCGTCGCGCTCGTCGCACGCACGGCCTTCCTGCTCTGGGAGCCGCCGTTCGACGGCTCGATGCACTACGACGCCGTGGCGCCGCTCCGCGGCACGTACTGGGGCATGCACCTGCTCGTGGGCGGGCCGTCGTTCGCGATCACGTGGGTCGCCGTCGCGATCCTCGCCGCGCGACTCGCGCGCGGCCGCAGCGCCATCGTGACGATCGCGGCGTCGGTGGTCATCGCGGTCGGCGGCATCCTGTTCGCGCTCGTCGTGACCGCCGAGGCGCTGCCGTTCGCGCTCGCCGCGGATCCGGCCGTGCTCTCGGAGGCCGACGGGCGCGCCGCCTTCGACCTGCTGAACGCGCATCTCGACGTCGTCGCGCCCGGCATCGTCGGCTCGCAGGCGGCCGTGGCGCTCGGCATGCTCGTGCTGCTCGTCACGAGCCTCGTGACCCGCGCGCTGCCGCGCTGGCTCGCGATCGCGGGGCTCGCCTCCCTCGCGGTGTTCGCGGCCGTGCCGTTCGAGCTGCTGCCGCGTGCTGCGACGATCGCGAGCGATCTCGTGCAGACGCTGCTCGTGGCGGGCATCGGATGGTGCGGGCTGCGCGCTCCCGCGCAGCCCGCGCCGCGCCGCTGAGCGATCAGGCGGGGAAGGGGCGCTCGGCCCAGAAGCCGCCCGGCGCGAAGACCCGGTCGATGCAGGCGTCGAGCAGCCCCGCCTCGTGCAGCACGTCGAGCAGCGTGTAGCGGCTGCGGATGCGCATGGCGCGCGTGTAGGTGGCGCGGAAGCGCTCGGGCGTGAGCCCGATCTGCGACGGATGCGTCACGGCGCCGACCGTGGCGAGGATGCGCTCGACCTCGACGGCGGGCAGCAGCTGCGCGCGCAGGCGCTCGGCGATCGCCGGCCAGCCGTCGCGCAGCGTCTCGAGCCGGCGGCGCAGGTCGCCGGGCGTCGGATGCTTCGCGTGCGACTGCGCGAGCGCCGCCGCGAGCAGCTCGGGGGAGAAGCCCTCGGCGCGGATGCGGGGCTCGAGCTCGGGCCACTCGGGGAAGGCGGCGACGGCGGCGTCGACGTCGAGCGCGCCGAGGTCGTGCCGCAACGCCTCCTCGTACAGGGCCGTGAGCATGATCGTGCCGAGGCCGACCTTGAGCCCGTGGCTGAGCGGCGGGTCGTCGTGCACGCCGAGGCCCTCCATCTCCCACAGGTGCGAGCACTGGTGGCCGGCGCCCGACGCGGGACGCGACGACGCGTGCGCCTGCATCGCGAGGCCCGAGAGCACGAGGCCGTCGGCGAGCCCGACGGTCGCCTCGACGACGCCGTCGCGCAGGCCCTCGGGGTCGGCGAGCGCGTCGCGCAGCGGCTCCTGCACGAGCGCCCACACGTCGGCGTCGAGCGGCTCGACGCCGAGCGCGTCGGCGAGGATCCAGTCGGCGCCGCCCGGCAGCTTCTCGACGAGGTCGCCCACGCCCGACGCGATCATGCGGCCAGGAGCGGCCGCGAGGATGCGGTGGTCGGCGACGACCGCGATGGGTGCGGGGCACGAGAGCGTCTGCTTGTAGCCGTCCTTCGCGATCGACGCGCCGAACGCGGCGTACCCGTCCATCGACGGCGCCGTGGCGACGCACACGTACGGCCGGTCGAGCTCGCTCGAGGCGCGCTTCGCGATGTCGCCCAGCGTGCCGGAGCCCACGACGACCACGATCGCGTCGAGCGGCGCGAGATGGTCGCGGAGCCGCTCGACGTTCTCGTAGCCCGCGTACGGCGGCGGCGTGCCGTCGAAGACGAACGGGTCGACGAGCGGCACGCCCGCCGCCTGCAGCGACGTCGTCGTCGCCTCGCCGGCGACGGCCCACGTCGTCTCGTCGGCGACGACGATCGCGGTTCGGCCCGGCAGCAGCTCGGCGACGAGGGGGCCGACGCGCGCCAGCACGTCGACCCCGACGACGATCGCCCGAGTGTCGGAGGCGCGCTCCACGGCACGCTCGATGAGGGTGGTCATGGCGCTCTCCTCCATCCGCCCTGTCAGGCGATGTGGTCCTGCATGTCGTGGATGCGCTCGCGCAGCCGCGGGTACGTGTCGATGTAGGCGTCGACGAAGTAGCGGTACTCCTCGTGCCGCTCGGCGTCGGGCTCGATCGTCTCGGTCTCCGTCACCATGGCACGGGCAGCATCTGGCACCGAGTCGAACAGGCCTGCGCCGGTGGCGGCGAGGATCGCCGAGCCCAGCACGACCGCGTCGCCCACCTCGGTGAGCGTGATCGGCACGCCCGTGACGTCGGCGTGCATCTGCATCCACTCGGGGCTGTTCGTCGCGCCACCGCACGCGACGATCTTCTGCACGTCGATGCCCGCCTCGCGCATCGCCCGCAGGTTGTGCTCGGTGCCGTAGCAGACCGACTCCTGGATGGCGTGGTAGATGTGCTCGGGTCCGTGGCGCAGGCTGAGGCCCCACAGGATGCCGCGCGCCTGGCCGTCGGTGTAGGGCGTGCGGTTGCCCTGGAAGTACTCGTTGACGATGAGCCCCTCGGAGCCGGGCGGCAGGTGCCGCGACTGCTGGTTGAGCACGTCGTAGGCGTTGAGACCCGTGCGCTCGGCGGCGGCGACGACGTCGCGGGCGAAGTTGTCCTTGAACCACTTCAGCACCGACCCCGTCGACACCTGGCCGCCCTCGACCGTGTACTGGCCGGGGATGACGCCGTCGGTGTAGCCGCCGAAGAAGCCCTTGCCGCTCACCGACTTCGCGGTCTGGCCCGTGAGCACGTGGCTCGAGCCGGTGATGAGCGCGAACGTGCCGGGCTCGACGACGCCGAGGCCGATCTGGCCCGCCCACGCGTCGACGCAGCCCTGCGCCACGGGCGTGCCGGGCGTGAGGCCCAGCGCGCGTGCGGCCTTCTGCGACAGCCCGCCGACGGGCACGCCGAGGTCGACGACGTTCGTCGGGATCTTCTCGAAGACGTCGCCGGCGCCGACCTCCTCGTAGAAGTCCGTCGGCCAGCCGCCCTCGTCGCGGTTGAAGTACATGCGATGCGCGGCCGAGTTGATGTTGAGCGTCCACTCGCCCGTCAGGCGGTGCGTGATCCAGTCGGGCGCATCGACGAGGTAGTCGGCGTCGCGGTAGACGTCGGGCTGGTGCTCCTTGAGCCACGCCGCCTTGAACGGGAACCACTCGGGGCTCGCGGGTGCCGCGCCGTCGCCGTTGTAGCGCAGCGCGACCGACGACGAGCCCTCGGCGCGCTTGGCCTGCTCGACGGCGCGCACGTCCATCCACATGATCGCCGGCGCGAGGTGACGGCCGTCCTTGCGCAGCGCGACGACGGTCATCGACGTCGCGTCGTACGAGATGCCCTCGATCGCATGCGCCGGGATGCCCGACTGCTGCAGCACCTTCGCGGTCGACGCCTCGAGCGCGTCCCACCAGTCCTCGGGGCTCTGCTCCGCCCATCCCGACTTCGGATGCGTCGTCGAGTAGGGGGTGGCGGCGAACGTCACGGGACTGCCCGAGACGTCGACGATCGACACGCGACAGCTCTCGGTGCCGAAGTCGATGCCCAGGACGTAGGGCCCCTGCGGTGGACGGGTTGCGGACATTGGTCGCTCCTTCTTCATCGAATTGCGAGTCCTGCGTGGTGGCCGCTGCGCCGGCCAGGGGTGGTTCAGAGGGTAGGCATGACCGCGACCTTGATGCCATCCCCCGAGGCGGACGCCTCGATGGCCTCGACGGCCTGGTCGAGGGGGAATCGGTGGGTCACGAGCCTCGCGACGTCGATGGCGCCGTCGGCGATGAGCTGCACGGCGTCGCGGTAGTCGCTGCGGCGCGAGTTCGCCGCACCGGTGACGGTGAGCTCGCGGTAGTGGATGAGGTTCGGATCGATCTCGGCGATCGCGCCGGACGGGAAGCCCGCGAAGGCGTTGACGCGGCCGCCGAGCCGCACGATGCCGAGCGCGTCGGCGAGGAGCCTCGGCATGCCGATGCACACGACGGCGACGTCGGCGCCGAGGCCGTGCGTCGCATCCCGCACGTGCTCGCCGAGGTCGACCGTCGTCGGGTCGACGGTCGTGGCGCCGAACGACTCGGCGACGGCGCGGCGCGGCGCGGAGGGGTCGGACACGATCACCCGACGTGCGCCTGCGCGCAGCGCGAGCTGCGTGTGGATGAGGCCGATGGGGCCGGCGCCGAGGATCACGACGGTGTCGCCCATCTCGACGCGGTACGTGCGGTGCGCCGAGAGGCAGCACGACAGCGGCTCGGCGAGCGAGAGGTGCTCGACCGGCACCTCCCTCGGCGCCCGCACGACGTTGCCGCGCGCGACGGCGTGGGCGGGCACGACCATGCGCTCGGCGAGGCCGCCGTCGATGCGGTAGCCGACGATGGAGGCGTTCGGGCAGATCTGCTCCATGCCGCGCGTGCACGCGTGGCACGTGCCGCACGTCACGACGGGTGCGAGGCCCACGAGGTCGCCGACCGCGTAGCCCTCGACGCCCTCGCCGACCTCGGCGACGCGCCCGGCGACCTCGTGCCCCAGCACGACGCCGTGGTCGATGCCTGCGGTCTTCTCGCCGCGGATGATGCGCACGTCGGTGCCGCACACGGTGTTCGCACCGACGTCGAGCAGCAGCTCGCCGTGCCCCGCCGTCGGGGTCGGCACCTCCTCGACGCGGACCTCGCCGGGACCGGCGAAGACGAGCGCCCTCATCGCGTGCGTCCGTGGGTCACGTCGGAGAGCCGCCGCGTGGTGCCCACGACGTCGTCGGCCATCCAGATGTTGCGGCCGAAGATGAGGCCGCTCGCGCCGCCGTCGATCGCTCCCTGCGCCGCGGCGATCACGGCGTCGTCGTCGCCGCGCGCGCCGCCGAGCGTGAGCACGGGGACGTCGCCGACGGTCTCGACGATGCCGCGCTGCACCTCGGGGTCGCCGACGTACTCGGTCTTGATGGCGTGCGCGCCGATCTCGGCGGCGATGCGCGACACGGTCGCGAGGCGCTCGGGATCCTTGCGGTCCTCGTTGCGCAGGCCCCACAGCGTCGTCTCGACGATGAGGGGGATGCCGGCGCGGCTCGCCTGCTGCGCCGCGGTGGCGACGGCGGCGACGTTGTCGGCGAACATGCCGCCGTCGGTGGGGCGGGCGATGAGGTACATGACGATGGCGTCGGCGCCGAGCGCGACGGCCTCCGCGGGGTCGACGAGCACGCGGTAGCGCTCGCCGAGCTCGTGCTTGTCGGGCTCGTCGAGCAGCGTCCAGTCGGCGCGCAGCACGACGCTCGGGGCGCCGCGGCGTGCGAAGAGGTCGGCGTGCTGCGCGAGCATCCCCGGCGTGAGCAGCACGCCCTCGGGCCGGCCCGCGACGATCTGCTCGAGCGTGCGCCTGGGGGAGCCGGAGCGTGCGCCGAGCGGGAACGACTGACCGTGGTCGTACGCCGTGATGAGCGAGCGGCCGCTCTCGTCGTCGAACAGGCGGGCGAGTCGGATGTCGGTGCCGTGCACGGCGGTCCTCCCGGGTCGGGCCACTCCGCACGGACCCTGCGTCGGCGTGTTCGGCACGTCGACGTAGCCATGAGGGAGTGGTTACTGGTAACAACTCTTGGTGTGAATCATCCCCATCCCGATCACACGATGTCAACCGGGGCGGCGACGTCGTCGCCCGATCCGTCGCGCGTGCCACCGCGCATCCCGCTCGCCGACGGCGGCTGGCTCTCGGGCGTCTCGCTCGGCACCTGGAGGCTCGACCACGACGCCGCCCGCGCGGCCGTCGCGGCGTCGATCCGCGCGGGCTACCGGCAGGTCGACACCGCCGCGAGGTACCACAACGAGCTCGGCGTGGGGCAGGGCATCCGGGATGCGGGGCTCGCGCCGGGCGAGGTGCAGGTGACGACGAAGGTGCGCGGCGGCGACCAGGGCTACGACGAGACGCTGCGCGCCGTCGAGTCGTCGCGGCGGATCCTCGGCGTCGACGCGATCGACCTGTGCCTCGTGCACTGGCCGCTGCCGCGGCTCGATCGGTACGTCGACACGTGGCGCGCGCTCGTGCGACTGCAGGGCGAGGGCGTCGTGCGGTCGATCGGCGTCTCGAACTTCTCCGTGGAGCAGATCGACCGGCTCGTCGCCGAGACGGGCGTCGCGCCCGTCGTCGACCAGGTCGAGCTGCATCCGCGGCTGCCGCAGGAGGCGCTGCGCGCCGGGCTCGCCGAGCGCGGCGTCGTCGCGCAGGCGTGGGGGCCGCTCGGTCGCGGCAAGGGGCTGCTCGACGCCGAGCCCATCGTCGCCGCCGCGCGCGCGCACGGCGTGACGCCCGCGCAGGTCGCGCTGCGCTGGCTCGTCGAGCTCGGCGCCCCGCCCGTGCCGAAGTCGGGCGACGCCGCACGCCGACGGCAGAACCTCGACGTGTTCGGCTTCGCGCTCACGACCGCCGAGCGCGCATCCATCGCGACGCTCGCCACGGGCGAGCGCGCCGGCAAGGACCCGGCCGTCGACGAGGAGTTCTGAGGGAGGAGAGGCCTTCGGCCCGATGTGACCTCGCATCGGGCCGAAGACCTCAGCTCTGGGCGGTGATGACGCGCACGCCCGCGTCGCGGAACGGCGCGAGGTGCTCGGCGCGGGTGGCCTCGTCGACGACGACGACGTCCCACTGCGAGGCCGGGCCGATGACGTGGAGGGCGTGCCTGCCGAACTTCGAGTGGTCGGCGAGCAGCACCCGCAGCTGCGCCGACTCGAGCATCGCCCGCTTGACCTCGGCGACCTCCTCGTACGGGTGGTAGGCGGTGTCGCCGCGGATGGCCGTGACCGACATGAACGACACGTCGGCGTGCAGCGCGCGGATCGCGGCGGTCGTCGCCGGCCCGTAGAACGACTCCGTCGCGCGCCGGTACGACCCGCCGGCGACGAAGAGCTCGAGCGCCGGATGCGCCTCGACCTCGCGCGCCGTGACCTGCGAGTGCGTCGCGATCGTGAGCGGCACCCGGTCGGCGACGGCGCGCAGCAGCGCGAGCCCCGACGAGGAGTCGTCGAGCAGCAGCGACATGCCGGGCCGCACGAGCTCGCGCGCGGCCAGCGCGATCGCGGCCTTCGCCTCCACCTGCTGCGTGAGGCGGAAGCGCGCGGTCGTCTCGTTGAGCGACGACGCCGCCGCGACGACGACGCCCTTCGAGCGCACGACGACGCCCTGGCGCTCGAGCTCGGCGACGTCGCGGTACGCCGTCATGGTCGAGACGCCGAAGCGGTCGACGATCGCGTCGACGGGCAGCGAGCCCGCCTCGAGCACGGCCTCCGCGAGCCGGTGCAGCCGGTCGCTGCGAGCGGCGCCGCGCGGCGCGGCGCCCGCCCCCGCGGATGCGTCGCCTGGCTCGTCGGTGCTCACGAGGGTGGAGCCTAGCGACCCGTCGCGGCCGGTCCGTGCCGGGTAGCCTGGGCTGGCGTCGCCGAGCCAGGCGGCCACGGCCGCCGTCGCGCTGGCCGGCACCCGACCGCGAGGACTGCATGACCGTCATCGAGCCCGCCCCGGCCCGCCCCGACGACGCGGAGGCGTGGGATGCCGAGGTGCTCGCAGCGCAGGCTCGAGCGCACTACATGCAGTCGTCGGCGTGGGCGCGCACGCGAGCGGGGTCGCCGTGGACGGCGCTGCGCGATCGCATCCAGGTCGACGGTGCCGACTACCCCGTGCAGCTCTTCGCCAGGACGGCGCCGCTCGCCGGCACGATCTACCACGCGGCGCGCATCGCCGGCGTGACGCCCGCCCACGTCGCAGCGCTCACCGAGCGCGCCCGCTCGTACCCGAAGCGCGTCTTCGCCGTGAAGGCCGAGGTCTTCCAGGAGTACGACCAGACGCTCGTCGACGCGTTCGAGGCCGCCGGCTGGGTGCGCACCGTCTCGAGCCAGTACGAGCACGCCGTCATGGTCGACCTGTCGGGCACGCTCGACGAGGTGGCCGCGCGCTTCAAGAAGCGCGCGCGCAACTCGTACCGCTCGGCAGCGAAGCAGGGCGTCACGATCGACGAGGTGCCGATGACGCCCGAGTCGACGGCGCGCATGCACGAGCTCATCGACGAGGTGCGCGAGCGCACCGGCGGCTACTTCCGACCGCACTCGTACTTCCAGCGCATCTGGGACGTCTACGACGCCGAGGGCCAGGGGCGCTTCTTCTACGCGCGACACGGCGGCGACGCCGTGGCGAGCGCGTTCGTCATCCGCTTCGGCGACACCGCCTGGTACAAGGATGCGGGCTCGCAGCGCGAGAACCCGAAGCTGTTCGCGCCCTACGCGATGCAGTGGGCGATCATGCAGCGCCTGCACGAGGAGGGCGTCACGGGCTACGAGCTCGCGAACATCCCCGACCCGGCGTCGTGGGAGGACAGCGACATCCGCGGCCTCTACGTGTTCAAGACGGCCTGGGCGCCCGAGCCCGTGCGGTACATGCCGTCGTTCGAGCTGCCGCTCAACGGGCGCTACGCGCTGTGGCAGCGGGCGGGCCGCTACCTCCGTGCGCTCTACACGCGCCGCACGAAGGACGCCTGGTACTGATGCGCGTCGGACTCGGCCTCGCAGCGCTCGGGCGGCCGGGCTACATCACGCGCGGCCACGACGTCGACCTGCCCGACCGCACGGTCGAGGGGATGCGCGTGCGCACGCACGCCATGCTCGACGCGGCGTGGGACGCCGGCGTGCGGTTCGTCGACGCCGCGCGCGGCTACGGGCTCGCCGAGCGGTTCCTGGGGGAGTGGCTCGCCGCGCATCCCGGCCGTCGCGAGCAGCTGACGATCGAGTCGAAGTGGGGCTACGCGTACACGGCGGGCTGGCGCATCGACGCCGACGAGCACGAGCGCAAGGACCACTCGCTCGCGATGCTCGAGCAGCAGTGGGGCGAGACGTGCGAGGCGCTCGGCACCGTGCCCGACGCCTACCTCGTGCACTCCGTCACGCCCGACAGCCCCGTGCTCGGCGACGACGCCGTGCTCGCTCGGCTGCGCCGGCTGTCGGAGGCAGGCGTGCGCGTGGGCCTGTCGACGTCGGGGCCGCGCCAGGCGGAGGTGCTGCGGCGTGCGCTCGAGACGCCGCCGTTCGCGGCCGTGCAGGCGACCTGGAACGTGCTCGAGCGGTCGGCGGGCGACGCGCTCGTGCGCGCGGCCGACGCCGGCTGGCTCGTCGTGGTGAAGGAGGCGCTCGCGAACGGCGCCGTGCTCGACGCGCTGCCCGGCCCGCGCGCCGACGCCGATGCGATCGCGGCGGCGCTCGCGATCGACGAGCGCGCGATCGTGCTCTCGGGTGCCGTGACGCTCGAGCAGCTCGCGGCCAACCTCCGCGCGGTCGACGTCGACGGCGCGGCGGTGGCGCGCGGCACGGCCGCGCTCGTGCAGGCTCCGGACGCGTACTGGGGTGCCCGCGGGGCGCGCGCCTGGCGCTAGCCGACGAGGGAAACCCGGAACACCCCGCCCGCCTCCCCGGATCGGCGCGCATCCGCTCGTATCGTGAGGCTGTGCGGCGAGAGAACGACAGCGCGGGCGGACCCGGCGACGCCGGCGACCGTGCAGCGGACGCCGAGCAGCCCTTCTGGACGACGGAGCACGAGGCCGTGACGCCCGACGCCCCGGCACCGTCCGGCGATGCCGACGAGCCCGTGGCGGCGCCGCAGCACGCCGGGCATGAGCTCATGGGCGCGTCGGCCCCGGCCCCATCGGCGTCTGCGCCGTCGGCAGCCGCGCCTTCGGCAGCGGCGGCAGCCGCCGGCGCCGAGGCGGCATCGACGACGGCTGCCGCGGCGACCCCCGAGCCCGTCGCGGCGGCTGCGCCCGCGGCATCCCCCGACGCCGGCACGCGCCGCCGCGACTGGCAGTCGTGGCGCCTCGAGGTCGAGCGCATCGGCGGACGCTCGCCGCTCGCGTCGTTCGTCGACACGACCGCGACGCGCATCGAGCTGTCGACGACGCATCCCGGCGGCCTCGCCCAGTTCATCACCGGGCGTCCGACGGCCCTGTCGAGCCTCATCCGCGACGACCTCGCCCTGCGCGCCGCGCGCAACGCGGCCGCGGCGATCGCGTCGAAGGGCATCGACCTCGCGGCGTCGCGCTCCATCGACGCCGTGCATCTCGGCATCGGCATCGCCCGCTTCCCGCACGAGCACGGCGAGATCCACGGCCCCGTGCTGCTGCGCCCCCTCGTGGTGCGCCGCCGCGGCCGCGACTTCGAGCTGCAGCTGCAGGGCCGCCCCTTCCTCAACCCGCGGCTCGCGCACGTGCTGCGCACCGAGCACGGCGTCGAGCTCGACGAGCTCGCGCTCGTGTCGCTCGCCGACCACGAGGGCACGTTCACGCCCAACCCCGTGCTCGACCGCATCCGTCTCGCTGCGGCGCATGTGCCCGGCTTCCAGGTGCTGCCGCGGCTCGTCGTGTCGACGTTCGCGGAGGTCGGCCCGGCGATGGCCGCCGACCTGCGCCCCGTGCCGCACACGGTGCTCGACGCCGTCGCCGGCGACGAGGCGGCCCGCTGGCGGCTGCGCGAGGGCCGTTCGGCCGTGTCGCAGCTGCCGCTCGACGAGCGCTCGCCGCAGGCCGACCGCCTCGTGCTCGATGCCGACGCGGAGCAGGATGCCGTGGTCGGCGAGATCGTGGCCGGCAACTCCATCGTCGTGGAGGCGCTGCCCGGCACGGGCGTGACCCAGACGGTCGTGAACGCGATCGGCGCGCTCGTCGACGACGACCGGCGGGTGCTCGTCGTGAGCCCGCGCCGCGCGACGACGCAGGGCATCGTCGACCGCCTCGCGGCAACGGGCCTGCCCGGCCTCGCCGTGCGGCCGCAGACGCTGCGCCGCGACCTCATCGCCGCCATCACCCGGTCCGAGCAGGCGCAGCGCCCCGACACGGGCGAGATCGACGACGCGCTCGAGCGGCTGCGCAAGGTGCTGCTCGACTACCGGCGCGCGCTGCGCCGCGTCGACGACGTGCTCGGCGTCTCGGTGCTCGACTGCCTCAAGGAGCTCTCGCGCCTCGCGATGCTGCCGACGCCGCCGCAGACGCAGGCGCGCCTGTCGGCCGACACCGTCGCGGCGCTCGCGCAGGATCGGCCCCGCACGGCCGCCACGATGGTGCAGGCGGCGTCGCTCGGCCAGTTCCGCTTCGGCCCCGAGGACACGCCCTGGTACGGGGCGAACTTCACGGACGACGGCGACGCGGCCGCCGCGCGCGCCGACGCCGAGCGCCTCTCGTCCGGCGGGCTCGCCGGCGTCGTGGCCGAGGGACGCACGGTGCTGGGCGGCACGAAGCTGCGCCCCTTCGCCTCGATCGCCGAGCTCGGCGCGCAGCTGCGCCTGCTCGCCGACATCCGCGACACCCTCGATCGCTTCGTGCCGTCGGTCTTCGACCGGCCGCTCGGCGAGCTCATCACCGCCACGGGGCCGCGCCGCGAGGCGAACGCGGCGCTCGGCGGCATGCAGCGCCGCCGCCTGCGCAAGCACGCGCTCGAGTACGCCCGCGCCGGCGCGATCATCCCCGACCTGCACGCGGCCCTCGAAGGCGTGCAGCGCCAGCGCAAGCAGTGGGCCCGCTGGGCGCCCGACGGCGCGGTGCCGAGCGTGCCGACGGGCCTCGGCGCCCTCGAGGCGCTGCATCGGGATGCGCTGACGGCGCTCGAGCGCATCGACGCGGCCCTCGTGGGCACCGACGCGCCGAGCCTCGTCGACCTGCCGCTCGACGCGCTGCAGCAGCGCCTCGACGAGCTCGCTGCACCGTCGGAGGCGCTCGACAGCATCCAGGAGCGCGCGACCCTCATGTCGACGCTCGCCGAGCTCGAGCTCGAGCCGCTCGTCGCCGACCTCGCGACGCGGCACGTCGAGCACGACGAGGTCGCGCACGAGCTCGACCTCGCATGGTGGCAGTCGGCCCTCGAGCAGCTGCTGCAGCGCGAGCGGGCGCTGCTGCGAGGCAACACGACGGTGCTCGAGCGCCTCGAGTCCGACTTCGCGCTCGTCGACGAGGCGCACGTCGACGCGGCGTCCGCGCGCCTCGCATGGCAGCTCGCGCAGTCGTGGCGCCTCGCGATCGCCGACCACGCCGACGAGGCCGAGGCGCTGCGCGCGCTGCTGCGCTCTGGCGGCCTCGACCCCGCGACGCTGCAGGGTCGTGCGCCGCACGTGTCGCGCGCGATCGCACCCGTGTGGCTCGCGAGCCCGTACGACGTGCACCGCGTCGCCCGCTCGATCCCGTTCGACGTCGTCATCGTGCTCGACGCCGGCGCCGTGACGCTCGCCGAGTCGGTGGGCGCCCTCACGCGCGCGCCGCAGGTCGTCGCGATCGGCGACCCGGCCACGCAGATCCCGTCGCCGTTCGACGTCGGCATCTCGGCCCTCGGCGTGCGGCCCTCGTACGAGCTCGGCAGCCCCGACGAGCTGCACGGCGAGTCCGCCCTCGCACGCCTCGCCGAGGTGCTGCCGGTGCACCGCCTCGCCCGCACGTACCGCACGGGCGGCGCCGACCTCATCGAGACGGTCTCGCGGCGCTTCTACGACGGCGGCATCGAGACGCTGCCGTGGGCAGGCACGTTCCTCGGCCACGCATCGCTCACGGTCTCGACGGTGCAGGATGCGTTCGGCCTGCCCGACCAGCAGTCGGCGCTCGTCGAGAGCCCCGACGCCGAGGTCGAGCGCGTCATCGCCCTCGTCACGCACCACGCGAGGTCGCGCCCGCACGAGTCGCTCATGGTCGTCACCGGCAACGAGCGCCACGAGGTGCGTGTGCAGCAGGCGGTCGTGCAGGCGCTCGGCCAGCCCGGCGCGTTCACCGACTTCGTCGTCGCCGAGAGCGACGAGCCGTTCGTCGTCGCGGACGTCGCGCACGCCAACGCGCTGAGCCGCGACCGCGTCATCTTCTCGATCGGCTACGCCCGCACCCGCTACGGGCGCGCGCTCGACCTGGGCAGGCTCGCCGACCCCGGCGGCGACCGCATGCTCGCCGTCGCCATGACGAGGGCGCGCAAGGCCATGACGCTCGTGTCGGGATTCCAGGCCTCCGACCTCGACGGCCAGCAGCTCGAGCACGGCGCGGCCGTGCTGCGCGACGTGCTGCTCGAGGCCGAGCGGCCGCAGCGGCCGCGATCGACGCACGGCGGCGACCCGCTGCTCGTCGACCTCGCCCGCCGTCTCGAGGCGCGCGGCCTGCGCACGGCCGTCGACCACGCGGGCCTGCCGCTCGTCGTCGCCAACGGCGGGGTCTGCGCGGCCATCGAGACCGACCACGACGACGACCGACCGCTGCGCGAGAGCCTGCGCGTGCGTCCCGAGCACCTGCGCCGGCTGGGCTGGCACACGATGCGCGTGCACGCGTTCGAGCTCTTCACGGACCCCGAGGCCGTCGCGACCCGCATCGCGAGGCTCGTCGGCGCCGACGGCGACGAGTGACCGAGCCGATGGATGGCGCGGCCGACGAGCCGCGCGTACGCGACGACGGCCTGCTCGAGGATCGGGCGGCGGAGCCCCTCGTCGTGCGCCGGCGCGGTCGACGCGTGTCGACGGAGCCCGTCGACGGCGCGACCGACGAGCCCGCACCCGAGCGACGGCAGTCGACCGACAACGACGATCGCCTGCGCGGCGACAAGCCGCCGCACTGGGGCTGAGCGCCCTCGGCGAACGCCGCATCCATCGCTACGGATTCCGGAGTAGGCTGCGATCGTGCGACGCTTCGGCACCCTCTCCTTCGGCCACTACGGACCCCTCGGCGGCGGCCGCGAGCTGACCGCGCAGGACAACCTGCTGCAGGCCATCGAC
Organism: Agrococcus jejuensis; assembly: GCF_007679035.1. GTDB lineage: Bacteria > Actinomycetota > Actinomycetes > Actinomycetales > Microbacteriaceae > Agrococcus > Agrococcus jejuensis_A. Next base: position 83,351 of record NZ_VEFR01000005.1, read on the forward strand.
CTCGCCGTCGGCATGGACGAGCTCGGGGTCGACGTGACCGCGCTGCGCGTGCACCACTTCGCCCGGCAGCATGCGGCACCCATGCCGCTGCTCACGGCGATGGCGGCGCGCACGCGGCGCATCCACGTCGGCACCGGCGTCATCGACATGCGGTACGAGAACCCGCTGTACCTCGCCGAAGAGGCCGCGGCGCTCGACCTCATCGCCGACGGCAGGCTCATGCTCGGCATCTCGCGCGGCAGCCCCGAGACCGTCGTGCGCGGCTATGAGCACTTCGGGTACCGGGGCGACGACGAGCGCGGCGCCGACCTCGCCGCCCGCAACCTCGACCTGTTCCTGCGCGCCGTCGAGGGCGAGGGCATCGCCGAGCGCGACCCCGACAGCCCGTTCGGCGGCGGCCGCGGCATGCAGCGCATCGAGCCGCAGTCGCCCACCCTGCGCGGCAACGTGTGGTGGGGCGCCGGGTCGACCGAGACCGCGATCCGCACGGGCCAGCAGGGCATGCACCTCATGTCGTCGACGCTGCTCACCGAGGATCGCGGGATGCCGTTCGGTGACCTGCAGGCCGAGCAGCTCGCCGCCTACCGCGCCGCGTGGGCTGCCGCGGGCCACGCGGGCACGCCGCAGACGTCCGTGTCCCGCAGCGTCTTCCCCATCACCTCGCAGCAGGATGCGCTGCTCTTCGGCGGCGCCGCCGGTCGCGACCAGGTGGGCGTCATCGACGGCTTCCGCTCGACCTTCGGCCGCACCTACGCGGCCGAGCCCGACGTGCTCATCGAGCAGCTGCGCGCCGACCGCGCCGTCATGGAGTCGGACACGCTGCTGCTCACGATCCCGTCGCAGCTGGGCGTCGAGCTGAACCTGCGCATCGTCGAGTCGTTCGCGACGCACGTCGCGCCGGCGCTGGGGTGGCACGCGGCCTGACACGGACTGGACCGCTCCTCGACCATTCGTACCTGGTCGGGCCTCTTCCCACCTGCTGGTCGAGGAGGCCCCGAGCGCAGCGAGGAGCCGTCACGAGACCGCGCGACGCCCGCTCGCCGCGACCATGTGCGTGGCTGGGTGGGAGCGGCGGTCGCGTGGTCTCGTGACGCGGGCTCGCCCAGGGGCTCGCACGCTCCTCGACCAGCTGGTGGGACGCCCACCGCACGACGAAGGCCCGCGCACCGAGGTGCGCGGGCCTTCGTCGTCGTCGTTCGGCTACTGCTGCGTCGTCGCCGGAGGCGTCGCCTGCGCCTGCTGGCGGAGCAGCTCGCGGATGTCCTGCAGCACGTCGACGTCGGTCTCCTTCGCGGCCTCCTCGGTGGTGCCGCGACGCTTCGCCTGACGCTCCTTGAACTTCGCCATCGGCAGGATGAGCGCGAAGTAGACGACTGCTGCGATGAGCAGGAAGTTGATGACGGCCGCGATGACCGCGCCCGTGCCGAACTTCAGGGTGTCGGTGACGTTCCACGTCGCCTCGGCGATGTCCGACGTGTCGAAGAGGTTCGCGATGATCGGCGTGAAGATGCCCTCCACGAGCGCCGTGACGATCGCGGTGAAGGCGGTGCCGATGATGACGGCCGTCGCCAGCTCGATCACGTTGCCGCGGAGGATGAACTCCTTGAAGCCCTGCATGGCCTGCTCCATTCGTAGGGGGTGCGCCCGGCGGACGCGTCTGGTCAGCTCGACGACGAGGACGCGGAGGATCCCGACGACGACGATCCCTCCGACTTCGCCTTCGAGGTCGACGACGAGCTCGACGACGAGCCCGACTCCTTCGATCCCGAGCCGCCGGAGCCGCCCGAGCCGCTCGCGCGCGAGTCGGTGCGGTAGAAGCCCGAGCCCTTGAACGTGACGCCGATGGCGTCGAAGCGCTTGCGCAGGCGACCGCCGCACGCCTCGCAGACGGTGAGGGCGTCGTCGGTGAACGACTGGCGAACCTCGATGGCGGTGCCGCAGGCGGTGCACTGGTAGGCGTAGACGGGCATGGCGTGTGTCCTGTTCAGAAGGTCAGTCGCCCGGACGGCGCGATGGCTCCGTCGACGGGCTGGTCGTGCGCCTCGGCGGGCACGGCATCCAGGATCTCATCGTCGAAGACGAGCGCGTACACCGGGGGTCGGCGGCCGAGGGCGCCGAGCGCCTTGTCGAAGAAGCCGCGGCCCCATCCCAGCCGCATGCCGCGACGGTCGACGGCGGATGCGGGCGCGAGGATGACGTCGACGTCGCACAGCACGGTGGGCGGCAGCACCTCGCCCGTCGGCTCGGGCAGCCCGAAGGCGCCCTCGGCGATCGTGTCGCCCTGCTCGGCCCAGTCGAGCAGGCCGTCCTGGCGCACGATGGGCAGCAGCACGCGCACGTCGTGCGCGCGGGCCCAGGCGAGGATGCCGTCGGTGCCGGGCTCCTCGGGCAGCGCCAGGTAGGCGGCGACGTCGCGGGCGCCGACCTCCTGCAGGTAGGCGATCGTCGCGGCGGCGATCGCGTCGTCGGCGGCGCGGCGCTCGTCGTCGGTGCGCGCGAGCCGCGATGCGCGCACCTGCGCGCGGATCGCCCGCTTCTCGCCCTGCGCGTCCACCATGCGCCCATCGTAGGCATAGGCTCGGGCGCGTGATCGGCAGCACGCCTCGGCTCGAGGACGCAGGCGTCGTCATCCGCGGCATCCGGATGCGCGATGCGCGCGCGCTGGAGCGCGAGCTCGTCGACAACCGCGAGTGGCTGCAGCGCTGGGAGGCGACGCTGCCGGGCCGTGCGCCGACGGGTCGCTTCGACACCCGCTCGAGCATCCGCAGCCTGCTCGACTCCGAGCGCGAGGGCACGGGCATCCCGTTCGCCATCGACGTCGACGGCGAGCTCGCCGGCCAGCTGAACGTGTCGGGCATCGCCGGGGGAGCGCTCTCGAGCGCGACGCTCGGCTACTGGGTGGCCGAGCGCTTCGCGGGTCGCGGCGTCACGCCGGCAGCGGTGGCGCTCGCGACCGACCACTGCCTCTTCGGCCTCGGCCTGCACCGCATGGAGATCTGCATCCGCCCCGAGAACGTCGCGTCGCTGCGCGTCGTCGAGAAGCTCGGCTTCCGCTTCGAGGGGCTGCGCGTGCGCTACATCCACATCGACGGCGACTGGCGCGACCACCTGTGCTTCGCGCTCGTGCGCGAGGAGCTCGCCGAGGGCGTGCTGTCGCGGTGGCGGCACGGCAGGGTGCCGCCGTTCGACCGGTCGGTGTATCCCGTGCGCATCGGGCCGCCGGAGGCGCGCACCGCCTGACCCGGGAGCCGAGTGGGACGATCGCTCGACTTCTGTCGCGAATCGCGGCGCGGCTCACCTCGGTCGGGGGACGGCGGCCGTAGCGTCGCACGCATGCAGCTCGCGGGACTCGGCACCACGGTGGTGTTCGCGCTCGCCGCCCTCGTCTGGCTCGCGTATCTCGTGCCCGTCTGGGTGCGCCGGCGCGAGTACCTCGCGACCGAGCGCAACGCCGTGCGTCTGCAGCAGACGCTGCGCATCATGGCCGAGACGGCCGAGGCGCCGCCCGAGGTCGCGATCGCGGCCACCGCGCGCGACATCGCCAGGCAGCAGAAGGTCGTGGCGAAGGAGGCGCGGCTGCAGCAGGCGATCGCCCGTGCCGCCGCCGTGTCGAAGGCACGCGAGCTCGACGACCAGATCAAGCGGATCGAGCGCGAGGTGCGCGCCGCGGTCGCCACGAGCGTGTCCCGCAACCAGCGACTGCGCCGCACGCGCCTCGCGTGCACGCTCATGCTGCTCGCGTCGGTCGGCGTCGGCGTCGCGGGTGCGCTGCTGCCGCAGGCGATGCTGCTGCTCGCGCTCGCCGGCATCGTCGCGACGCTCGCCGTGATCGGCCTCGTCGCCGTGAACCGCACGAACACGTCGATCCGCGAGGTCGCGCAGACGATGGAGCACGAGCGCCTCGTCGTCGAGCGCCGGCACGCCGACCGCACGCTCGAGGCCGAGCTCGCATCGCGTGCATGGCAGCCCGTGCCCGTGCCGACGCAGCGTGCGGCGCGCGCCCCCATCGACGTGCTGCGCGATCACGCGCGCCGCATCGTCGCCGAGGGCGAGGGCGCCGAGATCACGCCGATCGGCGCCTCGTTCGAGCAGCTCGTCACGGGCGAGGTCGAGGTCGACGAGACGCCCAGCCGCGTCGCCGAGCCCGCGCCGGTCGCGGCGCGCGCATCCGCCCCGGCCGCGCGCGTCGAGGAGCCGGTGCACGTGCCGGTGCCCGCGCCGCCGTCGCGCTTCGCGAGCATGGGCATGGTCGGCGACGAGGATGCGTCGTTCGACGTCTCGGCCGCGTTCCGCCGCCGCGTCGGCTGACACGACGCCACGATTTCGCACCGCCCGTTCGCAGGGGCTATGCTCGTCCATGGTCCGGGCCCGTGGCGCAGTTGGTAGCGCGTCTCGTTCGCAATGAGAAGGTCGGGGGTTCGATTCCCCCCGGGTCCACCACCAGAAGGCCCCCGCGAGCAGCGGGGGCCTTCGTCGTGCTGCCACCGGGCGGCACGGACGCGCCACCTGCGCTCGATACGATTCGCGCATGCATCGTGTGACCAAGGCCGTCGTGCCCGCTGCCGGCCTCGGCACGCGCTTCCTCCCTGCCACGAAGTCGCTGCCGAAGGAGATGCTGCCCGTCGTCGACCGGCCCGCGATCCAGTACGTCGTGACGGAGGCCGTCGAGGCCGGGCTGCACGACGTGCTCATGATCACGGGCCGCAACAAGAACGCGCTCGAGAACTACTTCGACCGCGCGACGGAGCTCGAGGCGACCCTCATCGCCAAGGGCGACGCCGAGCAGCTCGCGCAGGTGCGGCAGTCGACGGGGCTCGCGCAGATGCACTACGTGCGGCAGGGCGACCCGCTGGGGCTCGGCCACGCCGTGCTGCGCGCGCGGCCGCACGTCGGCGACCAGTCGTTCGCGGTGCTGCTGGGCGACGACATCATCGACGAGGCGACGCCGCTGCTGCAGCGCATGCTCGAGGTGCACGCATCCATGGGCATGCACGTCGTCGCGCTCATGGAGGTCGACCCGGAGCACGCGCACCGGTACGGCATCGCCACCGTCGAGGCGACCGACGAGGACGACGTCGTGCGCGTGCGCGATCTCGTCGAGAAGCCCGCGAAGGGCACGGCGCCGTCGAACCTCGCCGTCATCGGCCGCTACGTGCTGCGTCCCGAGATCTTCGACGTGCTCGACGAGACGCGGCCCGGCGTCGGCGGCGAGATCCAGCTGACGGATGCGCTCCGCGTCGTCGCGGGGCACGAGGCGCATGGGCTCGTGGGCGTCGTGTTCACAGGTCGCCGGTTCGACACGGGCGACCGGCAGGGGATGCTCGAGGCGACCGTGACGCTCGCGAGCGAGCGCGACGACGTCGGCCCCGCGTTCCGCGCGTGGCTGCGCGACTTCGTCGCGACCCTCGACTGAGGAACGCTCGACGAGACGGGGGACGCAGCGGCGAGCCCTGCGCGCCTAGCATCGGGCCATGCCGCTGCCGAGCAGTCCTCCCGACGAGGGGCTCGTCGACGGACCGTTTCGCGTGCTCGCCGTCTGCACGGGCAACGTCTGCCGCTCGCCGCTGACCGCTGCGGTGCTGCGCGCGCGACTCGCATCGTGCGGCGCCGACGTCGTCGTGGCGAGCGCGGGCCTGCGCGCCCTCGAGGGCGAGCCGATCGACCCGCCCGTCGCCGCCGAGGCCGCGCGGCTCGGCGTCGACGTCGCCGAGCATCGCGGTCGGGCGTTCGCTGCCGACGAGGCGGCGGCCGCCGACCTCGTCGTCGTCGCCACGCGGCGGCAGCGGTCGGTCGCGGTGGAGCTCGCACCGTCGATCCTGCGACGCACGTTCACGCTGCTCGAGCTCGACGCCGTGCTCGCGCATCTCGACGCCGACGACGTGGGCGTGGATGCCGATGCGAGCGTGGGCGAGCGCCTCGCGACGGTCGTGCGGGCGGCGAGCCGCGACCGCGGTCCCGTGGTGCGCGGCGTCTCGATCGACCTGCCGGACCCGTACGGCGGATCGCCGACGCTGCACCGCGGCGTCGCCGACCTCGTGGACGCGTCCGCGACGCGCGTCGCGGCTCGGCTGCTGGAACTGGCAGGCGGCTGCCAGCCGCCAGGACCCGAGGATGTGTCATGATCTCGCCACCGAGGGCGACGATCGCCCGCCACGACGTCTGGGGACGCGCATGGAGCTGACCGATCTCGTGAGGATCCTGCGTCGCCGATGGATCCCGATCGTCGCCGCCGGCGTCGTCGGCGTGGGCGCCGCGGCGGGCGTCTCGGCGCTGCAGGCGCCGTCGTACGCGTCGACGACGCAGGTCTTCGTGTCGACCCAGACGGGCGAGACGAGCAACGACCTCGCGCAGAGCAACGCGTACACGCTGTCGCGGGTGCTGACGTACTCCGAGCTCGCGAGCAGCGAGCGCGTGCTCGCCGACGTCGTCGCCGACCTCGGCCTCGACGTCGACGTGCGCGACCTCGCGAGACGGGTCACGGCGACGCCCGTGCCCGAGACGACCATCATCGAGATCACCGCGACGAGCGGCGACCCGCAGCGGGCCGCCGACATCGCCAACGCGACGGCGACGAGCCTCGCCGACGTCGTCGACGAGATCGAGGGCACCTCGACGCAGGCGAGCCCCGTGCGCCTCACGACGGTCGAGGCGGCGCGGCCGCCGGAGTCCGCGAGCTCGCCCAGCTGGCCGCTCAACATGCTGCTGGGCGGTCTGGCCGCGCTCGTGCTCGCCACCGGGTTCGTCGTGCTGCGCGACCTGCTCGACACGCGCATCCGCTCGCCCCACGACGTCGAGCTCGCGACGCACCACCCCGTCATCGGCACGATCGCCTTCGACGAGCGCGCGGGCGATCGGCCGCTCGTCGTGCACGACGCGCCGCACGACTTCCGCGCCGAGGCGTATCGCTCGCTGCGCACGAACCTGCTGTTCGTCGAGGTCGAGGGCGGCCAGCGCACGTTCGTCGTCACGTCGTCGGTCGCGGGGGAGGGCAAGACGACGGCCACGGCGAACCTCGCGATCGCGCTGGCGCAGTCGGGCGAGACCGTGCTGCTCATCGACGCCGACCTGCGCAAGCCGAAGGTGGCCGACACGCTCGCCATCGAGGGGCGCATCGGCCTCACGACCGTGCTCATCGGCGAGGCCGACATCGACGACGCCGTGCAGGACTGGGGCGGCACGGGCCTGTTCGTGCTGCCTGCGGGTCGCGTGCCGCCGAACCCGAGCGAGCTGCTGGGATCGCGAGCGATGGAGTCGCTGCTGCGCGGGCTCGAGGACGAGTTCGACTGGATCCTCATCGACGCGCCGCCGCTGCTGCCCGTGACCGACGCCGCGGTGCTCGGGACGCGCACGGCCGGCGCGATCGTCGTCGCCGCCTCCGGCAAGACGACGCGTGGCCAGCTCGATGGCGCGCTCACGCGCCTCGGCACGGTCGACGTGAGCATCGCGGGCATCCTGCTCACGATGCTGCCGACGTCGACGGCCCACGCGTACGCCTACGCCTACGGGTACGGATACGGGCCCGGGGCGCCCGCCGACGACGACGGCGACGGTGCGCGCACCGACTCGGCTGCGCACGACGACCGGGTCGGCGAGCGCTCGGCGCTCGCCCGCGGGTCCGATCGGGTCGAGCGCGATGCCTCGTCGTCCGCCGCCCGCGCGGCGGTGCCTGGCGACGTGCCGGCGGACGGGACGCCGGACGACGAGCCCGTCGCCGACGAGGGCGCCGCAGCCGCGGCACCGGAGGTCGTGGCGCCCGAGCCCGCCGACGAGCCGACCCCCGCTCGCGGCCGCGGCACCGCGACGCCCGCGAAGACCCGCACGCGGCGCGCGCCCCGGCCCAAGCGCGAGCGCCCGTCCCGCGATCGCTGAGGGGGCGGCGCGTCAGGCGCCGCCCACGCGATCCCGCAGCATCGCGAGCACGTGCGGCGCGGCGTCGTCGCGCCAGCGGTCGTACGCGTCGGCCGCAGCCTCGCGACGCGTCGTGCGCTCCGTCGCGTCGGCGCTCGCCCACGCGCGGATGCGGTCGGCCCAGGCCGCGGGCTCGAGCGAGTCGACGACGCCGCCGGCGCCGGCGTCCAGCCGGGGCGTCCAGGGCGTCGTGTCCGGTGCGAGCACGGGGCAGCCCACCGACAGCGCCTCGGCGATCACGTGGCCGAAGTTCTCGAAGGCGGTGGGGAACGCGAACAGGTCGTGCTCCGCGAACGCGTCGCGCACCTCGTGCGGCTCGAGCGGCCCGTGGAACGCCACCCGGCCGCGCATCCCGGGAGCCTCGGCCAGCGCCCGGCAGCGCTCGGCGTGCTCGGCATCCTCGGCGATCCCGTGCACGTCGAGCGTCCAGGGCTCGTCGACGAGCGCGAGGGCCTCCAGCAGCACGTCGAGGCCCTTGTTGGGCACGAGCCTGCTCACGAACACGAGCCGCAGCGGGCCAGGCGGTGCGGCCGCGCGCGAGGCGTGGCGCGGCAGCGCGTGGTCGTCCTCGCGCACGAGCACCGTCGCGTCGTCGCCGACCGCCGCGCGGATGTCCCGCGACTCGCGCTCCGACGACGCGTGCCACACGACGCCGGCGTCGAGCCCGGAGGCGGCGGCGACGCGCAGGAACGCCCGCTTCCGCCCGCCCCGGATCGCCAGCGCAGCCGGCGCGAGCTCGCCGCGCGGCGCGAGCAGCACCTGCAGCCCGCGGCGTCGAGCCCACGCCCGCACGAGCATCGAGAAGACGGGATCGAAGAGGCCGTTGACGTAGACGACGTCGGGCGGCGGCGAGCTGGCGAGCGCGCGCAGCACCGCGTCGGGTCGACGGCGATCGACGTAGCGGATGCGCGCGCGGCCCTGCGGCAGCCAGTCGCGGCGCGGCACGGGCAGCGGCTCGGCCGCGCCGAGGTCCCGGTCGCCGCACACGACGGCGACCGCGACGTCGTGCGGTGCCGTCTCGACGAGGGCCGCGAGCGTGCGGATGGGCCCACCGCCGCGGAACGCCGGCGGGAACAGCGGTGCGGAGACGAGCACGCGCAGGCGCACGTGCGCCGCCCCGCTCATCGCGCCACCATCCGCGCAGCGCCGTCGGCGGGCAGGCCGACGCCGCCGGCGTCGCCGCGCCCGGCGGCGTGGAGCCCCAGCAGCGCGCAGACCCCGAACCAGAACAGGTACGGGAACACCTGGCCGGTGCCGAACACTCCCGACTCCGACATCTGCGCGACGATGCCCGCCACCGCGAGCCCCGACAGTGCGGCGGCGACGCTCGAGCGCCGCGTGCGCAGCATCGGCACGACGATGCCGGCGTAGGCCACGAGCAGCAGCACCGCCGCGAGCACGCCGCCCTCGACGGCGACCTGCAGCAGGCTGTTGTGGAAGGTGAGCGCGAGCTCGCGCGTCGCGCCGGCCCGGTATGCGCCGGCGAGCACGAGATCGCTCGTGCCCCAGCCCCAGCCGTGCATGCGGTCGCCGACCGCGTCGAGGCCGGCCGCCCAGATGAAGCTGCGGCCCGAGAGCCCGTCGCCGGCCGTGACCTCGCCGAAGCGTCCGAGCGCGAGCTGCAGCGGGCTCGGGCCCAGCAGCGTCGCCGCGCACAGGCCCGCGATGCCCAGGCCCACGACGGCGACGAGCCCTCGCGCTCCCGCGAGCACCGCCATCCACACGACGCCGATCACGACGGCCACGATCGCGGTCCGCGACTCCGACAGCAGGATCGTCGCGCCCGACGCCGCGATGCACGCCAGGGCGCTCCACGAGCGGCGGCGGCGCAGCACCGCGAGCGCGAGGAAGATCGCGAGCGTGCCCACCTGCGCGGCCATGTTCGGGTTCGCCATGAGGCCCTGGAACCGGCCGCCGTAGGGCAGGGGCACGACCCCGAGCGCGTGCCCGGCGAGCCCTGCGAGCAGCACGACGGCGATGACCGCCACCATGACGCGCACGTCGCCGACGACGACGTCGACCGTGCGCCACCGACGGCGCGACGCGACGCCGGCGATCACGATCATCGTCCACAGCAGCACGACCTGCTCGAGCGTCGTCGAGACGTCGATCGACCACAGCGTCGTCGCCGTCGCCGTGGCCGCGATGGCCACGAGGGCCCCGAGCACCCAGCGCTGCGAGGCCGTCGGGGCGTCGGATGCCGTGGGCTCGCGCAGCACGGCGATCGCGAGCAGCCCGAGGGCCACGAGCCGGCCGTACGTCGACGCCGACGCCCAGAGCTCGACCGACGAGGCGGCTCCGAGGGTCGTGATGACGACGAGCCCGAGGGCGAATCGGAAGAGCCCCTGCCTCGCCAGCCACGCGCATGCGGCGACCGCGCCGGCGATGACGAGCGCAGCGGGCCCGAGCCCCACGGCGGCCAGGACGGCGCCGACGAGCCCGACGGCGATCGCCTCGAGCGCGATCCTGCGATCGACCCTCACGAGGCGGCCCTCGCGATCGTGCGCCGATGGAGGCGCTCCGGTGCGCGGACGACGCCCGCGAGCACGATGGCGAGGGCCGCGACGGTGCCCGCGAGCATCGCGAGCGGCACGGCGACGACCGGTGCGGCGAGCGCCGCGAGCATCGCGGTGCCGCCGAGCACGACGACGCCCGCCGCGACGCGCGCGAGCACCATGGCGCCGCCGACGTCGCGCACCTTGAGGTCGAGCGACACGACGGCCACGGCAGCGGCGACGGCGTACTCGACGCTCACGAGCGCCACGAGCGCATGCGCCCCCGGCCAGGTCGCGCCGAGCACCGCCTCGCCGACCGCGCTCGGCAGCGCGACCAGCACGAGGGTCCACGCGAGCTGCACGACCCACAGCGCGGCGAGCACGCGCACGAGCACGTGGCGACGACGCGGCGGGGGCAGCCCCACGATGCGGCCGAGCACCGCGAGGTCGAGCAGCGCGAGCAGCAGGTTCACGGGTCCGAGCAGCGTGCCGGCGCCGAGCAGGCTGCCGCTCGCGGCTGCCCCGAACGCCGCGCCGACGAGCGTCGAGAGGGCGAGCGCCGTGCCGCTCGCGAGCAGCGCGACGATCGTCGACCCGCCCCGAGCGCCGCCGCCGCGCTCCACGAGCGCGCTCGCGTGCCGCAGCGAGAGGATCGGCCGCGTGAGCACGAGCCCCGTCGCCGCGCTCGCCGCGATCACGGCGAACCACGCCAGCATGACCTGACGCTCGTCGAGCGCGACCGGCGCGGCGAGCAGCAGCGCGACGCCGACGAGCCACACGAGATCGGAGGCGAGCGCGCGGCCGGGCCGATCGTCGGCGACCGCGGCGTAGCGCGCGAGGTCCTGCAGGCACGCGAGCAGCGCTGCCACGGCCACCGCGAGCGCCGTCGACGCCGACGTCGTCGTGCCGACGAGCGCGAGCACGCCGGGCAGCGCGAACCCGATGCCCCCGACGATCAGCGGTGCCGCGGCGAGCACGAGCAGGCACGCGCCGCCCAGCAGCCTGCGCCGCTCGGTCGCATCCGCGGACGTCGACAGCGCGAGCGGTAGCCCCAGCCACGCGCGACAGCACGCGAGCACGAGCACGAGGCCCGCGTACGCGATCGCGAACGCGCCGAACGCGTCGGGCGCGAGCCGCTGGGCCACCGCGACGACCATGAGCAGGTTCGCGCCGCTCGACGCGGCCTGGTCGACGAGCGTCGTGCTCACCGAGCGCGCGATGCTCGGTGCCCGCGGCGGCGCGACCACGATCACCGTCGCAGGCCCGCGCGCGCCCGGTGCGATCGCGTGCTGGAGAGGATGAACGACACGACCCGCCGCGACACGTCGTCGGGCCCGTAGTCGGCGGGCGCGCTCGGCGGCCCCATGGCGTCGTGCATCGCGAGCGTCGCCCGCACGGCCTCCACGACGCCGTCGGGGTCGACGCCGCACGTCACGAGCGCGCCGACGTCGAGGGCCTCCGGTCGCTCGATCGCGTCGCGCAGCGTGACGGCGGGGAAGCCCAGGATGCTCGACTCCTCGCCGATCGTGCCGCTGTCCGACAGCACGACGAGGGCCGACCGCTGCAGGGCCACGTAGTCGTGGAATCCGAACGGCGGATGCAGCGTGAGCCTGCGCTGCAGCTCGGGCTCCTGGTCGGCGAGCCGCTTGCGGGTGCGCGGATGCGTCGAGACGAGCACGGGCATGTCGTGCTCGATCGCGAGGGCGTCGAGCGCCTGCAGCGCCTGGCGCAGCCGAGCGGGGTCGTCGACCGTCTCCTCGCGGTGCAGGCTCACGAGCAGGTAGCCGCCGGCGACGAGTCCCTGGCGCGCGACGACGTCGCTCGTCGCGATGCGCTCGCGGCTCTGGTCGAGCACCTCGCGCATCGGCGAGCCCGTCACGAGGATGCGCGACGGATGCAGCCCCTCCGCGAGCAGGTTGCGGCGCGCGTGCTCGGTGTAGGCGAGGTTGTAGTCGGCGACGTGGTCGACGAGCCTGCGGTTCGTCTCCTCCGGCACGTTCTCGTCGAACGCGCGGTTGCCGGCCTCCATGTGGAAGACGGGCACGCGCATGCGCTTGCCCATGACGGCGGCGATGCAGCTGTTCGTGTCGCCGAGCACGAGCATCGCGTCGGGCTGCTCCTCGCGGATCGCGACCTCGATGCGGGCGAGGATCGTGCCGAGCGCGGCGCCGAGCGACGACGTGTCGGCGTCGAGGAAGCGGTCGGGGCGGCGCAGCTCGAGGTCCTCGAAGAGCAGCTCGTTGAGCTCGTAGTCGTAGTTCTGCCCCGTGTGCACGACGACGTGGTCGGCGATGCGGTCGAGCAGTCGCATCGTCGCGGCGAGGCGGATGACCTCGGGCCTGGTGCCGACGACCGTCATGACCTTGATGCGCTCGCTCACGGCAGCACCCGCTCCGGGATCGTGTCGGGCTTCGCGGCGTCGAAGAGGTCGTCGGTCCAGAAGCTCGTGTGCAGCGGGCCGTCGCCGACGTTCTCGATGCTGTGGCTCCACAGCGTGGGCATGTCGACGGCCACGGGCTCGTCGCCGTCGACGCGGATCGCGACGACGTCGGCCGTGAGGATGCGACGCAGGCGGATGACGGCGCGGCCCGACACGACGGTGAAGCGCTCGAACTTGCGGCGGTGGAAGTGATCGCCGCGCGTCACTCCCGGCGCCGTCGTCGAGATCGACGCCTGGCCGCTGCCGCCGCGGGCGCGCACGAGCTCGATGAACGCGCCGCGCTCGTCGGCGCGGCTCGCGAGCCGGATCGACGGACGCCGGGCGACGAGGTGCGAGCGGTACGTGTTGAAGAGATCGCGGTCGAGGCGCTCGGCGATGTCGGGCACCTCGCCGACGGCGTAGGCGGCGGCGATGCGCTCGAGGCGCGCGAGCACGCCCGTCACGCTCGCGCGGTGCACGCGGTCGGCCGCTGCGGCGTCGCCGAGCAGCAGGTCGGCGGCATCCTGCGCGTGCAGCAGGTCGAGCGTGCGGTCCTCGTGCACCTCGGGGCGGCCGCCGGTGGCGAGGAGATGGCAGAACGTCGCGACGACGGAGTTCGTGAACGGCTGGCCGTGCTCGCCGAACAGGTTCGGCAGCCGGTGGTCGACGAACCGCGCTCCGACGGCATCGGCCGCGGCCCGCACCAGGTCGCCCGCCTGCTCCTTCGCCTCGCCGTACGCCGAGCCGTTGCCGACCTGCGTCGTGCTCGCGTAGGCGACGGTGCGCGGCGGCGTCGGCACGTCGAGCACCGTGCGTGCGAGCTGCCTCGCCAGCAGGCGGTTGCCGTCGCGCACGAGCGCCTCGGGCGCACGATGCACGCCCGCGAGATGCAGCACGGCATCCGCGCCGTCGACGGCGGCGAGGGCCGCGCGCTCGTCGAAGCGCTCGCCGAGCGCGACGGGCACCGCCTCGACGCCGGCCTCGAGCAGCGCCCCTCGCACGTGCAGCCCGAGGAAGCCGCCCGCGCCCGTCACCGCGACGCGCATCACACCCGGCTGCTCATCAGGCCAGCGAGCGCGAGCTCCGCACGGATCTCGGGCAGCGTCAGCAGCAGCTCCTCGACGTCCTCGACGGTCATGCGCGGCACCGTGTGCGAGTCGTAGTCGAGGAACTCCGCCTGCCTGGCGTCGCCCTCGGCCACGTACAGCTCGTAGTCGAGGCCGCGCGAGTCGAGGGGGATGCGGAAGTAGTCGCCCATGTCGATGGCCTTCGACAGCTCCTCGCGGCTCGCGAGCGCCTCCGACACCTTCTCGGCGTGCCGCGTGCCGATGATCTCGATCTGCGAGTCCGACCGGAACAGCCGCAGCATCGCCGTGGCGAGGTCCGCGATGGTGCACGCCTGCGCCTTGCGGATGAACAGGTCGCCCTGCCTGGCGTTGTGGAAGGCGAACTCGACGAGGTCGACGGAGTCGGCGAGCGACATCATGAACCGCGTCATGTGGGGATTCGTGATCGTGATGGGCTTGACCGCGCGCATCTGCGACAGGAACAGCGGGATGACGGAGCCGCGCGAGTACATGACGTTGCCGTAGCGCACGCACGCCATCGTCGTCGCGGTCGTCGGGTTGTTGAGGCCGTGCGAGCGCGCGACCTTCTCCATGAGCGCCTTGCTCATGCCCATGGCGTTCACGGGGTAGACGGCCTTGTCGGTGCTGAGGAAGACGGCCGAGCGCACGCCGGCACGGTCGGCGGAGCGCACGACGTTCTCGCTGCCCTGCACGTTCGTGCGCACCGCCTCCATGGGGAAGAACTCGCACGACGGCACCTGCTTGAGCGCGGCCGCGTGGAACACGTGGTCGACGCCGCGCATCGCCTTGTCGACGCTGCCCTCGTCGCGCACGTCGCCGAGGTAGAACCGCAGCCGATCGTCGCCCATCGCGTGGCGCATGTCGTCCTGCTTCGCCTCGTCGCGGCTCAGGATGCGCACCTGGCCGACGCCGTCACGCAGCAGACGTGCCGCGACCGTGCGACCGAAGGAGCCCGTGCCTCCCGTGATGAGGACCGTCGCGTCCTCGTGCCCTGACGTCATCGGTGGCTCGCCTTCGCTCGTGCCGCGGATCGCGACGGGGTGCGGCCGCCGGTGCCGCTCGGGTTCGGGCGACCGCGGGCGGCGCCGGGTCGCAGGGTCTCCTCGCGCACGACGTTGCGCAGGATCGTCTCGATCGCGTCGACGCCTGCCGTGAGCGACATCGACCGCTCGTAGGCCGATCGCGCGCGGCGCGACATGGCGCGGTGCTCGGCGTCGTCGAGATCCATCGCCTCGCGGAACGCGTCGGCGATGCCCTGCGCATCGGCGCTCGCCGCCACGATGCCCGCGCCGTGCTCGGCCACGAGGTCGGCCGCGGCGCCCTGCGCCGAGGCGACGACGGGCAGTCCGTGCATGAGGCTCGCGGGCAGCTTCGACGGCACCGCGGCGCGCAGCGCGGGCGTCTCGGCCAGCGGCACGACCTGGAAGTCGTGGTCGCGGTAGACCTCCGACATCGTCTCGGCCGACACGCGGCCGCGGAACCGCACCGAGCGCAGGCCCAGCAGCGTCGCGAGCGCCCGGAGGCGATGCTCGGCGCTGCCGGAGCCGTAGACGTCGAGCGAGAAGCGCGGATCGCCGTCGACCATGGCGGCGGCGCGCAGCACCTCGTCGAGCTGCTGCGCGTCGCCGAGGTTGCCCGCGTAGAGGAACGAGGTCGAGCGGCGACCGCGCTTGTGCCTGCGCTCCGGCGCGGGCGCCTCGCGCTCCCAGGCCCAGTTCGACACGGCGTGCACGCGCGAGCGGGGCGCGCCGCGCTCGACGAGCGTCGCGGCCATCTCGGCGGAGATGCCGATGGTCGCCGACGCCTCGCGGTATGCGCGGCGCAGCAGCGGCTCGAGCGAGCCTGCGATGGCCTTGCCGGCTCCCGAGCGCACGAACGAGGCGCCCACGATGGCGTCGGGCCACAGGTCCTGCACGTGCAGCACGAACGGCGGACCGCCGTTGCGACGCCACACGGCGGGGCCGAGCGCCGGGGTCATCTGCGTCGCGTACACGTACACGACGTCGGCCGACATCCCGAGCCGACCCCACAGCGCGCTCGACAGCGCGAAGCTCGCGTAGCTCGCTGCCCTGGCCAGCGTGCGCTCGGACCGGTCGAGCACCATCGGCACGCGGTGCACCCGCACGCCGCGCACGGTCTCGACGACGTGCGGCCGCTGCCGCTGGCCGTCGGGCAGGCGTCCGGTGGGGTAGTTGGGGAAGGTCGTGAGCACCCGCACGTGGTGGCCGCGACGCTGCAGCTCCTCGGCGAGGAGCGTCGGGATGAAGGCGTGCTCCGGCCAGTAGTACTGGGTCACGACGAGCACGCGCAGTCGGCGGCCGGCGGGTGCGTCGGCGAGCTGCATGGTGGCGGTCATCTGCTCTTCCCCTCGGTGGTCGCGTCGGGTGCGACGCTGGTCCTGCGATCGCCGAGGTCGTCGATGTCCTCGGGCGTCTGGTGCTGCACGATGCCGTCGTGCCGGGTCACCGCGCTGATGGTCGCGACGAGCAGGCGCACGTCGGTGCGCAGGCTCACGGTCGCGACGTACTCGAGGTCGGCCTCGATGCGCGTGGAGAAGGTGGCGGCGTCGCGGTAGCGCACCTGCGCGAGGCCCGTGACGCCCTGCGGCACCGACACGCGGCCGCGCTGCCGGTCGGTGTAGCGCTCGTACTGGTCGCGCATCGCGGGGCGCGGCCCGACGAAGGCCATCTCGCCGACGAGGATGTTCCACAGCTGCGGCAGCTCGTCGAGGCTCGTCGACCGCAGCACGTGGCCGAGCGGCGGCACGAGGTCCATGCCGGGCAGCACGTAGCCGGCCCCGAGGCGCTCGGCGTCGCGCACGAGCGTGCGGAACTTCACGATCGAGAAGTCCTCGCCGCCCGTGCCGACGCGTCGCTGGCGGAACAGCACGGGCCTGCCCATCGCGACGAGGATCGACGCCGCGATCGCGAGCATGAGCGGCGAGAGCACGACGAGCGCCGTGCCTGCGACGATGCGGTCGGTGACGGCGCGCACCGCGAGGTAGCGCGAGGGGCTCATCGCGTCACCCCCGCGAGGTCGAACGCCGCGTGCTGCAGCTCCTGGGCGATGCGCTGCATGTCGACGTGGTCGTAGCGATGGTCGACCGGCAGCGACAGCAGGTCGTCGGGCCACGCCTCCTGCGTCGCGAACCCCTGCGGCCTCGGCCAGTGGATGGGGCAGTACACCTCGGCGCGCGCGAGGGCCGCCTGGGTCGCGACGGGGTCGGCGACCCGCACGGGCAGGTGCGAGGGCACCTCGAGCGACCGCACGGGCACGGCCGTCGCGATGCCGACGTCGTCGAGCGCGGCGGCGAGCGCGCGGGCGTTCGCGATGCGCCGCTCGGCGATCGCGTCGAGGTCGAGCGTGTCGAGCAGCGACCGACCGCGCCTGCTCATGCGGCGCGGCGCGGCGTCGCGCTCGATGAGCGCCATCGACGCGTCGAGCATGATGCGAGAGTGCTGCGTGATGCCGCGCCGTGAGTCGAACGACGCCATCGCCGCGTACCTGCCGGTCTCGCGTGCGCGGCGCAGCATCGGCACCTCGGTGCCTGCGGGCATGTGCAGGTAGGCGCCGTCGGTCGTCGGCAGCACCTTGCGCAGGCTCGCGTAGGCGAAGTCGGCGCCCCACTGGTTCATCGAGAACGGCAGGTGCGTCTCGTCGGCGATGACGGCGACGCCGGTCGCGCGGATGGCCGCGACGTCGGAGAGCTCGGCGAAGGTCGGGGCGGCGCCGAAGTACCGCATGACGAGCACGGCATCCACCCGACCGGCCTGGGCCATGCGACGCGCGACCGACAGGTCGGGGGAGAGGTCGTCGAGCACGGGGTAGTCGTGGATGCGCCATCCTCGGGCCCGGATCGGGGCGAGCATGCTGTCGCACACGAACGCGGGCACGGCGATGCGGCTCGCGCCCGATCGCTCGAGCACCGTGACGATCGCGGCGATCGCCTGCCTGCCCGTCTCGACCATGACGGTCGTGTCGCTCCACGGGCGTCGCCGCGGGCGCGCGGCGCTCATGGCGACGTCGAGGGGGAAGTCGGAGCCGATGGGACGCCGGCACGAGCGCGGCGCGACGGCGGCGCGCAGCGCCTCGACGACGCGGTCGATGCTCGCGTCGTCGAGCGCCGAGCCGCTCGGCAGCGCGATGCCCGTGCGGAAGAGCCGCTCGCTCGTACCCGTCGTGAACGCGCGAGCGCCGGCGAACGCGGGCTGCAGGTGCATGGGCTTCCACAGCGGTCGCGTCTCGATGCCGCGGGAGTCGAGGACGCGGCGCACGGCGCCGGCGTCGACGAGCGCGGCGGCGGGATCGACGAGCACGGCGGTGAGCCACGCGTTGTCGTCGCCGTCGCCGTCGCCCAGCAGCGCGAGGCCGTCGATGCCGGCCACGACGGCGCGGTAGCGGGCGCGGATCGCGCGACGCCTGGCGATCATGGCGTCCAGGCGCTGCAGCTGCGCGCGGCCGAGCGCGGCCAGCAGGTTCGACAGCCGGTAGTTGTAGCCGACCTCGTCGTGCTCGTAGTGCTCGACGGGCATGCGGGCCTGCGTCGCGAGGTGCCGCACGCGGTCGGCGATCGCACGGTCGTCGGTGAGCAGCATCCCGCCGCCCGACGTCGTCATGACCTTGTTGCCGTTGAACGAGACGATGGACGCGTCGCCCCACGACCCCGCGGGCCGGCCGTCGCGCATCGAGCCGAGCGACTCGGCGGCGTCGACGAGCACGCGCGCGCCGTGCCGCGCCGCGATGGCCTCGATGGCGTCGTGGTCTGCGACGCGGCCCAGCAGGTCGACGGGCACGATCGCGCGGGCGGGCGTGCCCTCGCGCTCGAGCGTCGCCATCGCCTCGGCGAGCAGGCCGACGTCGAGGTTGCCGGTCTCGGGATCGGAGTCGACGAAGACCGGATGCGCGCCGACGTATGCGATGGCGTTCGCCGTGGCGGCGAAGGTCATCGACGACGTCACGACGCGGTCGCCCGCCTGCACGCCGAGGGCGAGGAGGCCGAGGTGCAGCGCCGCGGTGCCCGACGAGAGGGCGACGCCGTGCGCGACGCCGACGCGCGCGGCGAGCTCGCGCTCGAAGGCGTCGACGTCGGGCCCCAGCGGGGCGACCCATCCCGAGCGGAGCGCGGCGACGACCGCGCGCTCCTCGGCGGCGCCGACGTCGGGGGCGGACAGCAGGATGCGCGGGCTCATCGGAGGGTCTCCGTCCGGTCGAGGAAGCGGGACACGGCACCGACGGGCGCGATCGCGCGGGCGGCGACGGGCGCGGGGGTGGTCGACGGCGACGGCGTGCGGCGCCAGCGCGCATCCCACGCGTCCTTGTCGAGGTCGTCGTGCGCGAGCGGCGGCACGGGCGCCTGCGTGATGAGCGGGTGCAGCAGCCGCTCGCCGCACTCGTCGGGCCCGATGAGCTCCTCGTGCAGCTTCTCGTGCGGGCGCAGCCCCGTGAAGACGATGTCGATGGGCTTGCCCGACATCGCGATCATGCGCTTGGCGACGTCGAGGATGCGCACGGGCTCGCCCATGTCGAGGATGAGCACCTCGCCCGGTCGGCCGATGGCGGCGGCCTGCACGACGAGCTGGCACGCCTCGGGGATCGACATGAAGTACCGCGTGATGTCGGGATGCGTGACGGTGAGCGGCCCGCCGGCCTCGATGAGCGCGGCGAACACGGGCACCATCGAGCCGCGACTGCCGAGCACGTTGCCGAACCGCACCGACAGGAACCGTCCCCGGGCGCGTGCGGCGGTCGCAGCCGTGAGGCGCTCGGCGAGCCGCTTGGAGTGCCCCAGCACGCTCGTGGGGTTCGCGGCCTTGTCGGTCGAGATGTTCACGAACGTCTCGACGCCGACGGCCTCGGCGGCGGCGAGCACCGAGCGCGTGCCGAGCACGTTGGTCTTCCACCCCTCGTCGGGGTACTGCTCGAGCATCGGCAGGTGCTTGAGCGCTGCCGCGTGGAAGACGACCTCGGGGCGACGATCGGCGAAGATCTCGGCGATCGCCTGCTCGTCGCGCACGTCGGCGAGCACGACGTCGCGCGTCGCCAGCAGGCCGTTGCCGTGCACGTCGAGCTGCACGGCCTGCAGCGCCGACTCGTCGCGGTCGAGCATGATGAGCTCGGCGGGCGACCACTTCGCGAGCTGCCTGCACAGCTCGGCACCGATCGATCCCCCCGCGCCGGTCACGAGCACGCGGCGGCCCGTGACGCAGCCCGCGACGCGCTCGACGTCGGTGTCGATGGGACGACGCCCGACGATGTCCTCGATGCGCAGGGCACGCAGGTCGGTGACCTGCGCCGTGCCGCGCATCATGTCGGCGAACGGCGGCATGACGAGCACCTCGACGCCGAGCGCGCTCGTCTGCGCCTCGATCTCGCCGAGCAGCGCCGCGTCGGCGCGGGCGATCGCGACGACGAGCCGCGAGGCGCCCGTGTCGGCGACGATGCGCGCGAGGTCCGCGCGGGTGCCCAGCACCCGCACGCCGCAGCGCGTGGCGCCGCGCAGCCTGGCGTCGTCGTCGACGAGGCCGACGGCGCGCAGCGGGGAGTGCTCGTCGGTGCGCATGCGTCGCACGAGGTGCGTGCCCGCGTAGCCGGCGCCGAGGATGAGCGCAGGCTGCGCCGTGGGCGTCGGCCGGTGGGCGCTCTCGAGCAGGACGCGCAGGGCGTAGCGGGTGCCGGCCATGAGCAGCAGCGCGATGGGTGCGGCGATGACGAGCGCCGTGCGGGGGAGGCCCAGCGCCGGCGCGAGCACGAGCAGCGGGGCGCCCACGAGCAGGGTCGCCGCGGTGGCGACCCCCACGACGGTCGCGACCTCCTCGGCGCTGCCGTAGCCGTGCCTGCCGCGGTAGAGCCCGACGGCGTGCCCGACCAGCACCTGCGCGAGCACGACGGCGGCGATGACGCCGACGAGGGCGAGCGGGCGCAGCCAGCCGAGCACGAGGTCCTCGCGCAGCCAGATCGCGATGGGCATCGCGATGGTCCACGCGAGCGCGTCGCCCACGATCGACGGCACGGGCCGCGCGACGCCGTCGCGCATGAGCACGCGCTCCACGAGGCGGCGCAGGTGGGTGGCGGCGTCGGCGAGCTCCGCACGGCGCGGCGTCCTCGCCGTGGTGGCCGTTCGCATCGTGCTCATCGCTGCATCCCTTCGCTAGCGCTCTGCCGGGGGCACGAAGCCCGTCATGGAGTCCTGCTGCAGCGCGGCCTGCACGACCGCGACGTCCGTGGCGTCGAGCAGCACGACAGACTGGTCGCCGATCGTGGCCGTGCCCGCCGTCGGCAGGGTGAAGGTCGAGACCTCGGGCGTGCCCGCCGACGCCAGCTCGGCGGCGAGCTGCACGGCGGCCTGCGCCGACAGCCCGTCGGTGGCTGCGAGGTAGGGCGACATGGCGTCGACGAGGCCCGCGACGGCCCACGGGTTCGCGAGCGTCGACGGCTGCAGGATCGCGGCCAGCAGGCCGCGCAGGTACGCCTGCTGGTTGCGCACGCGCTGGTAGTCGCCGTCGGGGAACGCGTAGCGCTCGCGCACGTACGGGAGGGCGTCGGCGCCGGTCAGCGTGATCGCGCCCTGCGCGAAGTGCGCGTCGAGCACGGAGAACGCCACGTCGTTCTGCACCGTGACCCCGCCGACGGCGTCGGTGAGCGCCGCGAAGCCGGCGAAGTCGACGATGGCGACGTCGTCGATGCGCTGGCCGACGAGCGACTCGACGACCTGCACCATGAGCGGCACGCCGCCGTACGCGAGCGCGGCGTTGATCTTCGCCATGCCGACGCCGGGGATGTCGACCCACGAGTCGCGCATGATCGAGATGACCTGCACCGTCTCGCGATCGGCGGGCACGTGCACGAGCAGGATGGCGTCCGCGCGGTCGCCGAGGCTCGTGAGCGGCGAGCCGACCTCGCCGCGCGAGTCGCTGCCGAGCAGCAGGTAGTTGCGCGGGGCGACGGTGCCGACGGGATGGGGTGCCGGGCGCGTGGACTCGGCCGGGAAGGCGTCGGGCACGCGCTCGATGCGCTCGATCGCTGCGCCGACGCGCGCGGTGGTCGTGCCGACGACCGCGACGGCGGTGAGGACGAGGCCCACGGCGATCCCAGCGACGACGCGTCGTCGCAGACGGGTGTGGGAGGCGCGCAGCGGCATCACGCTCGCCCCCCGGTCGTCGCTGCGGCCCCGGTCGCGCCGCGGTACGCGGGGAAGGAGCCCCGCTCGCAGCCGTGCGAGAGGCGCGCCTCCTCGTCGGCGTCGAGCACGAGCTCGAGGGTGCGGAACGGCTGCACGCCGCGCGGCGCGAAGGCGCGCTTGTAGCGCTCGATGCCGTCGCCGGACGTCGCGCCGCCGCCGAGCACGTAGTCGGCGATGCCGCGCTCGCGGCACCAGCGCACGACGGCGAGCTTCAGCAGCTCGTTGGGGCGGGAGGCGTAGGCGGCCGCGTCGGTGCCGCCGAGGAACGAGTAGGCGTGGCGATCGGAGTGCAGCACGAGCTCGGCCGACACGACCACGCCGTCGAGCGTCGCGTAGGCGTAGGCGAGGCTGCCGGCGAGCTCGAGGTGGATCCGCTCGA
The DNA here is from genome assembly GCF_007679035.1 of Agrococcus jejuensis. Taxonomy (GTDB): domain Bacteria; phylum Actinomycetota; class Actinomycetes; order Actinomycetales; family Microbacteriaceae; genus Agrococcus; species Agrococcus jejuensis_A. The sequence continues at coordinate 105,819 of NZ_VEFR01000005.1, forward strand.
AGAACGCCTCGTCGAAGCGGTAGGCGGCGCTCGCCGCGCGCCGATCCATCGTGGCCGCGTAGATGCGGGCGAAGTCCTCGAAGCCGTCGGTCGACGTCGTCACGTGCACCTGCACGCCGTCGGCGATGGCGCGGCGCACGTTCTTGCCCACCTTGCGGTCGGCGTCGGCGAGCACGGCGTCGTCGTCGTCGAGCACGGAGCGCACGACCGTGACGCTGCGGTCCACGAGCGCGGCGCTGGGCGGCGCGAGGACCTCGTCGCCGAACGGGTGCATGCGCGCGAACGCCGTCACGACCCGATGCCGCTGCGCCCAGGCGGCGAACGCCGTCCAGAACTCCGGCTGCCTGCTCGGCGAGCCCTGCGGGCGGTAGGCGCCGCCGAAGCCGTACGGACCCGTGGCGTCGAGCAGGCCGCGGGTGCCCGGGATGGGGCGCAGTCGCAGCGGCAGCAGCACGCCGGCGTCGGAGGTGATGGCGACGACGCGGTCGTCGCCGGCGGCGAACACCTCGCCGAGCACGGGGTGCGCGAACGGCTCGCGCCCCGTCGCGCGCCAGCGGCGCAGCCACACGGCGCGGTCGCTCGGGTTCGCGGCGTCGAGGCTGCGCAGCCCCGTCGTCGTCGCGATCGGCGAGCGCCACGGCAGGCGCGGTGCCTCGATGCGCGCGCCTGCGTCTGCATCGACCTCGGTCAGCACCCGAGCTCGCACGTCGGTCATGTCCTGCACGGCGAAGCCCCCTTCGCGTCCGGCGTGGAGGGCGGCAGCTCTGCGTCTGAGAGATGCTCAGCCCATCACGGCTGCGCACACCATGGCAGCCGGAACGGGCTTCATCGGGCAGAGGGTACAAACCGGTCGATTCCGGAGGTTCAGGCATCCCGGAACGATGCAACCGATAGGGGACGCCGTACCCCGTCGTCCGCCCGGCGCGCTCGAGCAGTGCTCAGCGCGCTCCCAGCGCGGATCGGCGCTACGGGGTGGTCGTGACCGGCTCCGGAGCCACGAAGTCGGTCATCGACTCGGCGGCGAACGCCTCGCGCACGAGCTGCAGCGCGGCATCGTCGACGAGCACGACCGACTGCGACCCCACGGTGCCGACGCCGGTCGTCGGCATCGTGAACGTGCGCACCTCGGGCACGCCGGCGCCGACGAACTCCGCCGCGATGCCGAGCACGCCCGTCGTCGTGAGGCCGTCGGTCGTCGCCATGTACGGGGCCATGACCTCGACGAGGTCGGTGATCGCGACGGGGTTCGCCACGACCGAGGGCTCGAGCAGAGCGTCGAGCAGGCCGCGCATGTACGCCTGCTGGTTGCGCACGCGCTGGTAGTCGCCGTCGGAGAACGCGTACCGCTCGCGCACGTAGTCGAGCGCCGAGGCGCCGTCGAGGGTGATCTCGCCGGCCTCGAACGAGTGGATGGGCCCCGAGTGGCCCGCCGAGAACGCGACCTCGTTCTGCACGGTCACGCCGCCGAGCGCATCCGTGAGGCCCTCGAATCCCGCGAAGTCGATGATGGCGACGTCGTCGATGCGCTGGTCGATGAGCTGCTCGACCGTCTGCACCATGAGCGGCACGCCACCGTACGAGAGCGCCGCGTTGATCTTCGACATGCCGTAGCCCGGGATGTCGACCCACGAGTCGCGCATGATCGACATGATCTGCACGGTCTGGCGGTCCGGCGGCACGTGCACGAGCAGGATCGTGTCCGCGCGATCGCCGAGCGAGTCGAGCAGCGAGCCGCCCTCGCCGCGCGAGTCGCTGCCGAGCAGCAGGTAGTTGAGCGCACCGGCGTCGTCGGCGTCGGGCCGCACCGACTCGTCGGGGAAGGCCTCCTCGACGCGCTCGACGCCTGCCGACGACGTCTGCAGGCGGATGGCGAAGACGCCGATGGTGGCGACGAGCGCGAGCACGAGCGCAGAGGCGATGCCGACGACGACCTTGCGGCGGCGCGACCACGGCGCGCGTCGTCGTCGGCCCGTGGTGGCGTCGGCTGCGTGCTCGTCCATGCTCATCCGTCGATCGTATGGTGAGCGGCTTTGCGTCTCCTCATATGCGAATGCACGTGGGAATGCCCCAGGAAATTCGACGCATTTCGCATTCGCATTTCCATTCTCGCGGCATTGCGAATAGCATTCATCCATGGCAAAGCAGACCATCGTCGAGATCGTCGACGACATCTCCGGAGAGCGGCTCGCAGATGGCGCGGGTCGGACCGTCGCGTTCGCGTTCGACGGCGCGCAGTACGAGATCGACCTGACGCACGAGCACGCCGACGAGCTGCGCGAGGCGCTCGAGCCCTGGATCGCCGCCTCGCGGCGCGTCTCGGCCACGAGTCGTGCATCGAGCCCGCGTCGCTCGGGCTCGTCGCGCGCCTCGAAGGACGTGCAGGCGATCCGCGAGTGGGCTGCCGCGAACGGCCATCAGGTCGCGACGCGCGGACGCATCCCCGCGAACGTCGTCGAGGCCTACGAGGCTCGCTGACCGCGATCGATCGCGCTCGCGATCACGCGAGCAGGCGCTCGAGCGCCGATCGCGGGATGGGCACCCAGTCGGGTCTGCTGCGCACCTCGTACACGACCTCGTACAGCGCCTTGTCGACGAGCAGCGCGCGGATGAGGGCGGCATCGCCCTCGCCGCGCACCGAGCGGTAGCCGGCGAGGAACGCCGCCTCGGTCGTGGCGTACCAGTCGGCAGCAGCTGCGACGTCGACGCCCGCCTCGAGGGCCGCCGAGCCGGCGGCGTAGTCGAACGAGCGCAGCATGCCCGCGACGTCGCGCTCGGTCGGCTCCGGCAGCAGTCGTTCGGCGAGCGGTCGCAATGGTTCGCCCTCGAAGTCGAGCAGCAGGTAGCCGCGGCTCGGCTCGCGCAGCACCTGCCCGAGGTGCAGGTCGCCGTGGATGCGCTGCACGAGCCCCACGCGCACGGCGTCGAGCGTGCGCACGTGCGCGTCGATCGCGGCGTCGAGGTGCGCGAGCGCGCCGCGGGACTGCGCACGCGCCCACGCGGCGCGCTCGCGCAGCGTGGCGACGAACGCATCCGACGCCTGCTGGTCGGTGCCGCGTGCGCCGAGGGTCTCGGCGAGCGCCACGTGCACCTGCGCCACGGCGCGGCCCAGGTCGTCGAGCGCGAGGTCGTCGCGCGGCCGACCGAGCAGCGCGCGCACCGCGTCGTCGCGCACGAGGGTCCACGCGTCGTCGGCGTCGGCCACGAACTCCGACACCGCGGCGAGGCCGGCCGAGCGCTCGATGCCGTCGGCGGTCCACGTCGCGTGCGAGGCCGCGATGAGCGCAGGCACGCGATCGCAGCCCGCGCGCGTGAGCGCGCCCGTCACGACGACGTCGGGATGCTCGCCGTCGTCGACGACGCGGAAGACCTTCGCGATCCACGCGGGCTCGGCGGCGCCGATCGCCGACGTGTTCGACTGCTCGCCCGCGATGACGCGCACGGTCGACGCGTGCGGCACGTCCCCCTCGATGGCGATGGCCTCCGAGGGTCGCAGCATCGCCTGCAGCGCCGCAGCGTCGTGCGTCGCGTCGACGAGCCATCGCCCGTCGACGACGCCGATCGGCGCCTCGCCCGGCTCGTCGCGCATCGCGAACGGCACCTGCAGCGTCGCGGTGCCTGCGCGCACGATCGCGACCGCCACGTCGTCGGCGACGGGCAACAGGGCCTCGAGCGTCAGCGTCTCGTCGCCGCCCTTCAGCGGGTACCAGCGCCTGCCCGGCGCCCACTCGGCGATCGCGGCGAGCACGGCATGCGGGTCGAAGGGCATGCATCCACCCTTGCGAGCGGCTCGCGCCGTCGCAAGGGGCTGCGCGAGGTCAGAACGTGATGGCGCGCAGCTGCACGCCGGGGATGACGCGCATGAGGTCGGCGATCGGCGCGACGTAGCCGAGGGTCGAGCAGCGGTCGCCGGCGGCTGCCAGGCGCACGCCGCTCACGACGCCGGCGGCGAGCGCGGAGCCGCCGTCGCCCCACGTGTAGACGGGGCCGCCCGAGTCGCCGAGGCAGAAGGCCGTGCCGCTCGTCGACGAGACGCGCACGATGTCGACGCACTGCGCGCCGCCCGAAGCCAGCGCGTAGCAGGCGACGCCGGGGCCCGTGACCTGCAGGTTGCACGCGTTGCCCGACGTCGTGCCCGACTTGCACAGGTACGTGCCTGCGGGCAGCGAGCGCAGCCAGCCGCTGATCCGCAGCGACGTCGAGTCGCTCGTGTAGATGTCGGGGCGGTTGCGCACGTCGAGCCCGAGGCGCACGAGCTGGAGGTCGTGCGAGTCGGCGCCGCGCACGAGCACGTCGGCGCCCGTCGTCACGCCGAGCGTCTGGCCTCCGGAGGCGAGCACGCTGAGGCCGTCGGCCCAGTTGCTGCAGTGCGCTGCGGTGATGAAGTGCTGGAAGTGCCCGGACACGGCCTGGAAGCCGCTCGTGCACCACTGGTTCGCGCCCGACGGCAGTCGCGTCGCGTACGTCGATCCGCCGAGCAGGTCCTGCACGTCGCCGCGCCTCGCGGTCGTGTCGGGCACGGCGTCGACGGCCTCGACGGCCACGTCGACGTCGGCCTCGGTCGCGTCGGCGACCGCATCCTCGATGGCAGCGATGCCCGCGGCGTCGAGCGGCAGCGCCTCGACGCCGGCCGCCTCGGCGGCCTCGGGCGTCGGCACCGCCACGGTGACCGCCTCGCCGTCGACCTCGAATGCGAGGGGCGCGTCGCTCGGCAGCGATGCCGCGGCGTCGAGCAGTCCCGACGTCAGCGCCGCGGCGCTCTGCGCCTCGGCGACGAACGAGACCGTGATGCCGTCGGCGACGGCGAGCGCGCGCACGGCCTCGGGCACGTCGCCGACCCAGCCGATCGTGATGGCGCCCGTCTCGGGCACGATCGCGGTGGAGCCGAGGTGCGAGACCGATTGCAGGGCATCCCATCGCGCGACGTCGTCGAGCACCGCGAGCTGCGTGCGCTGCGTCTCGAGCGGATCGGCGGATGCGGCCGCGGGCGCGGCCGGGACCGCGGTCGCCGCGACGGGCGCGACGAGGGGAGCGACGAGCAGTGCCGCCGCGAGCGTCACCCAGGAGGTCGCACGTCTCACGCGGTCATGCTATGGGCGACGCGGCGTCCCCTCGCGCAGGCGCGCTGGGGGACGGTCGCGCGGTGCGACGCCGTGCGACCACCACGACGACGACCACGGGGATCGCGAGCACCGCGAGCCACGGCAGCGCGGCGCCTGCCGCGATCGCCACCGCGCCTGCCGCCGCGACGAGCGAGCCCCAGCCGGCGGCCAGGCCGTCGAGGAACGTCGCAGGCTCGCTCGGTGCGATCGCCTCGGACGCGATCGACACCGTGATGGTCGACAGCGCGACCTGGTCGGCGAGCGACGACTGCTGGGCGAGCAGCGACTCGAGCTCGGTCGTGCGCGCCGTCAGCTGCCCCTCGATCTCGAGCAGGGTCTCGGTGTCGGCCGCCGTCGCGAGCAGGGTCGTGAGGCGGTCGACCGACGCGCGCGTCGACGCGACCCGCACGTCGAGGTCCTGCACCTGCTGCGAGACGTCGATGCTCGACACGTCGACGTCGCGCACGTCGCCGACGCCGCGCAGGTCGTCGAGCATCGCGTCGACCCGATCGGCGGGCACGCGCAACGTGAGCTCGGCGCGCTCGGGCACGTCGTCGGCGCCCGCCGACTCCGACCGCGACGACACCGAGCCGCCCGCGGCGGTCGCGAGGTCGGCGGCCGCGTCGGCCGCCTCGATGGGCGCCTCGGCGACGATCGACACCCAGCCGGTCACGATGACCGACTGGCCGTCGGCGTCGACGGCGGGCTGGGATGCGTCGAACCCGCCGCCGCCCGACGACGCGACGTCGGGCGACCCCTGCTCGACGGCGGGCATGGGCTGCGGAGCGGACTCCGCGGAGGTGCCGGACTGCGTCGAGGCGCAGCCGGCCAGCAGCAGGGTCGCGACTGCCGCGGCGAGGGGAGCGATGGTGCGCATGCTCGCACGGTAGGCCGCGGCCCCCGCGCGCCGCAGCCCAACCGAGGCGGGCATTCGCACGTCCGACGGACGCGGCGTCCGTGGTCCTCAGGACCGCTTGCGCGCCTTCGCGTCCGCCTTCTCCTGCGCCTTCGCCTCGCGCTCGCGCGTGCGCTCCTCGGCGGCGGCCTCGCGCTCGATGGCCCGCTCGGCGATCCTCTGCGCCTCGCGCCTGGCCTCCGCGAGCCGCGCCTCCGCCTCGCGCACCGCCTTCATCGCATCCTTCACCTTGCGGTCGGCGACGACGGCGGGCGGGATGCGATCGATCGCGGCGTCGTCGTGACCACCGTGGTCCATCCACGCCTGCAGGCCGTCGAGCAGCCGGTTGAGGCCGAAGAAGAACGCCCGGTCGGTGCTCGCGAGCGGCTCGTCGAGGATGCCGTCCTGCACGGCACCTGCGAGATGCGGGAAGCGCTCGACCGTGACGAGCTCGCGCAGCGCCCCGCGCATGTCGTCGTCGATGCGCGTCTCGTGGCCCGACTCGCCGAACAGGCCGATGTAGCCCATGAGCAGCAGCGCGATCGAGACCTTCGACTCGTCGGGCAGGCGCAGCTCGTCCATCGCGCCCAGCGCGCCGTCGAGGATCGCGAGGCGGTTCGGGGTCGTGGGCGTCGCCGACGGCGGCATGCTCGTGAGCCACGGATGCGCCTGGTACGCGGCGCGGACCGACGTCGCCCACGTGCGCAGGCGGGTGCGCCAGCCGCCATCGGTGGGCGGCGAGTGGATCTCCGACGCACGGTCGACCATGAGCAGCAGCAGGTCGTCCTTGCCCGTGACGTAGCGGTAGAGCGACATGGGCGTGAAGCCCAGCGCCGTCGCGACGCGTCCCATGCTCACGGCGTCGATGCCGTCGGCGTCGGCGATGACGATCGCCGCCTCGACGATGCGCTCGGTCGACAGCTCGCGCTTCGGGCCGCGCTGCGGCAGCTCGGCGACGCCCCACGCGATCGCGACGGCGTGGGGGAGCGCGGGGGCGCCGGGTGCCGGCGCCGAGGATGGCCCGCTCACGGGCGATCCTCGGGCGCCGTGCCCGTGCGCACGCCCGACTCGAGCGCGGCGATGCGGGCGAGGTGCTCGCTCGAGAGCGCGGGGATCTCGGCGATGTTCTCGGCGAGGCGCGACGCGTGCATCGACTTGGGTGCCGCTGCTCCGCCGAGCTGCAGGTGCCAGCGCAGCACGACCTGGGCGGGGCTCGCGTCGACCTCGGCGGCGATCGCGACGAGCGTCGGGTCGTCGAGCAGGCGGCCGCGACCGAGCGGGCTCCACGCCTGCGTGACGATGCCGTTCGCGGCATGGAAGGCGCGCAGGGCGTGCTGCGGCAGCCACGGGTGCGACTCGACCTGGTTGACGACGGGCCATTCGCCCGTCTCGTCGAAGAGCGTCTGCAGCTCCGCCTCGCCGAAGTTCGCGACCGCGATCCAGCGCACGCGGCCCTCGTCGCGCAGGGTCTGGAACGCGCGCCACGTCTCGACGAACGTGCCGCGCGGCGCGCGCGGCCAGTGGATCATGTAGCCGTCGATCACGTCGAGGCCGATGCGCTCCTCCGACGCGGCGAAGTCGGCGAGCACGGCGTCGTACGACTGCACGGGGTCGCCCCAGAACTTCGTGACGACCTGCAGCTCGTCGCGCATGCCGCTGTCGCGCACCGCCGCGCCCATCGCGGCCTCGTTGTCGTACATCTGGGCGCCGTCGATGAGCCGATACCCGGCTGCGAGGCCGTCGGCCACGACGCGCGCCGTCTCGGCGGGCGGCACCTTGTAGAGGCCGAGGCCGATCGCGGGGATGCTCGAGCCGTCGAGCAGGGGCAGATGGGCGACCATGCCCCCATCCTGGCGTAGACCGCTGCGCGGGGTGCGTCCCGCGAGGCGCGCGCTGCGCTCGCGCGAGCCACCGGGTCGCCCGGCGCGTGCGACCCGGATGCCGCGCGGTCAGCGCGGCAGCTCGACCGGCGCCGTCTCGGGCGGCTCGCCGATGCCCTGCGTGAGGTCGGGCTGCCGCGAGCGCAGCGCCCACGCGACGATCGCCGCCGCCGACGCGAGCACGAAGGCCACGGCGAAGCCGCCGATCGGCCCCTGCCAGTCGATGAGGATGCCTGCGACCGCAGAGCCCACGGCCGCGCCGATCAGCTGGCCCGACCCGATCCATCCGTACGCCTCGGGGGTGTCCGAGAACTTCACGGTCGCGGCGACGATCGACGACATCGCCGAGAGCGCCGGCGCGATGCCGATGCCGGCGAGGAAGAACATGAGCGCGAGCCACCAGAAGTCGAGGATGAGGCAGGCGAGGCCGAAGCCGACGGCGCACACGGCGATGCGGATCGCGAGCGAGCGGCGGTGGATCGTGACGCCGCCGAGCGCGAGGCCGCCGACGAGCGAGCCGAACGCGTTCGCGGCGATGACCATGCCCGCCTCGAAGCCGTCGTGGCCGAACACCGAGACGACCGCGGCCTCCGACGCCGCGAAGCCGCCGATGAGCAGCATGCCCGTGACGACGACGAGCACGACGGGCACCTTCCGCAGCACGCCGCCGATGCGCTTCGCCGATGGCGGGATGCGCATGCGGCCGACCTCGGGGGAGAGGATGAACCACAGCCCGCCGAGCAGCTGCACCGCGGCCGCCGTCACGAGGCCCTCGACCGTGCCGACCTGCGTCGAGATGAACGTGATCGCGACGGGGCCGACGACCCAGATGATCTCCTGCAGCGTCGCGTCGAGGCTGAAGAGCCTCGTCAGCAGCCGCTGCGTCACCATCGTCGGGTACAGCGTGCGCACGGCAGGGGTGATGGGCGGCATCGCGAGGCCCGCGATGGCGCCGATGCCCGTCATGGCGAGCAGGCTCAGCGGCACGAGCGCGATCGTGAGGATGCTCGCGGCGGCGACGACGAGCGTGAGCAGCAGCACCGGGCGGGTGCCCCAGCGGCTCATCCACCGCGTCGTCAGCGGGCCCGCGACGCCCTGGCCGATCGAGAGCGCGGCGAGCACGAGGCCTGCGGCGGCGTACGAGTCGAAGGTGCGCTCGACGTGCAGCAGCAGGCCGAGCGAGTACATGCCCTGCGGGAACCGGGCGACGAGCTGCGCCGTCATGATGCGTGCGACGCCGGGAGCCTGCAGGACCTCCCCGTACGCGCGCATGCCCGCGATCCTATCCCGCGTCTGGCCGTCTGCTGGGTGCAGTCAGCCCGCGTCGCGACTCAGCGCGGCGCCATGCGGATCGCGCCGTCGAGGCGGATCGTCTCGCCGTTCAGCATCGGGTTCTCGACGACGTGGCGCACGAGCGCCGCGTACTCCGACGGGTCGCCGAGCCTCGAGGGATGCGGGACCTGCTCGGCGAGCGACGCCTGCGCCGCCTCCGGCAGCCCGGCCATCATCGGCGTGCGGAAGATGCCGGGTGCGATCGTCATGACGCGGATGCGGCTGCGTGCGAGCTCGCGCGCGAGCGGCAGCGTCATCGCCGCGACGCCGCCCTTCGACGCGGAGTACGCCGCCTGCCCCACCTGGCCGTCGAACGCTGCGACGGATGCGGTGTGCACGAGCACGCCGCGCTCCTCGCCGACCGCCTCGGTCTCCTGCATCCGCGCCGCGGCGAGCCGCGCGACGTTGAACGTGCCGACGAGGTTCACGGCGATGACGCGCGAGAACCGATCGAGCGGCAGCGGCCCCTCCTTGCCGACCATGCGCTCGGCGGTCGCGATGCCCGCGCACTGCACGACGATGCGCAGCGGCGCCGCCTCGCTCGCCGCATCCACGGCGCGCTGCACCTGCTGCTCGTCGGTGACGTCGGTCTCGACGGAGCGGATGCCCTCGGCGTCGCTCGCGCGCATGTCGGCGACGACGACGTGGGCGCCGGCATCCCGCAGCATGGCGGCGGTGGCGGCGCCGAGTCCGCTCGCGCCGCCGGTGACGAGCGCGCTGGTGCCTGCGATGTCCATGGAGCCTCCTCGTGGGATGGGTGGAAGTCGTGCGGTGAGGGTCAGAGCCGCTCGACGAGCGTGGCGTTGGCCATGCCGCCGCCCTCGCACATCGTCTGCAGCCCGTAGCGGGTGCCCGAGCGCTCGAGGCCGTGCACGAGCGTCGTCATGATGCGCGTGCCGCTCGAGCCGAGCGCGTGCCCGAGGGCGATGGCGCCGCCGCGCGCGTTGAGCCGGTCGCCGTCGCCGCCGATCGCGGCGAGCCACGCGAGCGGGATGGAGGCGAACGCCTCGTTGACCTCGACGAGGTCGACGTCGTCGATGCGCATGCGCTGCCGGTCGAGGATGCGGTCGGTCGCGGGGATGACGCCCGACAGCATCTCGACGGGGTCGGAGCCGACGACGACGGAGTCCACGATGCGCACGCGCGGCGTCAGCCCGTGCGCGACCGCGAAGGCCTCGCTCGTGACGAGCACGGCGGAGGCGCCGTCGGTGAGGGGCGACGCGTTGCCGGCCGTGACCGACCAGTCGAGGCCGGGATGCTCGGCGGCGAGCGCATCGGTGCGGAACGCGGGCTGCAGCGTGGCGAGGCGCTCGAGGGTCGTGCCGGGGCGGACGGTCTCGTCGACGCCGTGGTCGCCGTCGATGCCCGCGACCGTCAGGATCTCGTCGCCCCACTCGATGGCGGCGGCGCGGGCGTGGCTGCGGGCGGCGTACTCGTCCTGCGCATCCCGCCCGATGCCGAAGCGCGCGGCGACGAGCTCTGCGGCGACGCCCTGGTGCGTGAGCCCGGGGAAGCGCCCGCGCACCTGCCCCGGGATGGGGTCGCGCCCGACGGCGGCGGAGCCGATGGGATGCGTCGACATGAGCTCGACGCCGCACGCGACGACGCACTCGGCGAGGCCCGACGCGATCGCGGCGTGGGCGAAGTGGATGGCCTGCTGGCTCGAGCCGCACTGCCGGTCGATCGTCGTGCCCGGCACCGTCACGGGGAGGCCGGCTGCGAGCGCGGCGGTGCGGGCGACGTTCTGCGTCTGCTGCCCGACCTGGCTCACGCATCCCGCGTACACGTCGTCGACGAGCGCGGGGTCGATGCCCGCGCGATCGACGAGCTCGGCGATGACCGTGCCGAGCAGGGCGGCGGGATGCCACGCGGACAGGGCACCGCCGGGCTTGCCCCTGCCCGATGCGGTGCGCAGGACGTCGACGATGACGGCGCTCACGCTCCCAACCTAGCGGCGGCGCCCCTCGGGTGATTGGTCACGTCTGGCGCTCGATCGGGCAGGAGTGGTCGACGACACGCCGTGGGGCGAACCACGACTGCCCGATCACGGCCACCACAGGCGCGGCAGAGGAGGGATGCGTAGCGTCGAGCGGGTGAGCGGCGAGCGGAGGGATGCGGGTGCGGATGGCGCTCGCGATGCGGCCGACGCGAACCGCGGCGCTCGCGATGGCGACGACATCGTCGTCCCCACGCCCTCGGGCCGCGTGCGCGGCCGGTGGGAGACGGTCGGCTCGCCGTCGAGTCGAGCCCACGGGCGACCGACCGCGCAGGTCGCCGCGTTCCGCGGCATCCCGTACGCCGAGGCACCGATCGGCGCGCGGCGATTCGGCGCGCCGGTGCCGAAGGCGCCCTGGGACGGCATCCGCGACGCCACCGCGAACGGCGCGACGCCGCAGCGCGTCGGCGACCCGCGGGCGCTCATCCCCGAGCCGAGCGTCGCCGGCGACGACACCCTGCACGTCACCGTGCTCACCCCCGACCCGAGCGCCGACGCGCACCTGCCCGTGCTCGTCTGGATCCACGGCGGCGGCTACACGACCGGCTCGCCAGCGAGCCCCTGGTACGGCAACGGCACCTTCGCGCGCGACGGCGTCGTCACGGTGCTCGTCTCGTACCGACTCGGCTTCGACGGGTTCGGCTGGATCGAGGGCGTGCCGCAGAACCGCGGGGTGCGCGACTGGCTCTGCGCGCTCGAGTGGGTGCAGCGGCACGTCGCAGCGTTCGGCGGCGACCCCTCGCGCGTCACGGTCGCGGGGCAGTCGGCGGGCGGCGGCGCCGTGCTGTCGCTGCTCGGGATGCGGGCTGCCGTCGGCCTGCTCGCGCAGGCGTGGGCGGCGTCCCCGGCGCTCGCCGACGTGCCCGAGCAGACGGCGCGCGCGCTGGCGGCGCGGCTCGGCGACCGCCTCGGGATCGGCGCGCACGGCGGCGTGCCGTCGCTCGAGACCATGCGCCGCACGACCGAGCACGACGTGCTGCGCGCGCAGCCGAAGGCGCGTCGCGGGGCCGGGCGAGGGCTCTACCGGCTCGTCGACGAGCTGCTCGCGATCGGCCCGGTCGTCGATGGCGAGCTCGTCGAGCGGCCCACGATGGATGCGCTCGCCGCCGGCGCCGGCGCGGCGGTGCCGCTCGTCGTGGGGGCGATGCACGACGAGCTCGCGCTCACCGAGGCGCTCGTGCCGCGCTGGCTGCGCGGTGCGACGGGTGCGCTGCGGGCGATCCCGAGCCGCGCGACCCTCGGCGCGGCGCACGTCGATGCCGCGACGAGGCGCGCGTACGTCGCCGCGAATCCCGACGCCGCGCGCGCCGGTGCCGGCGCGCTCGCGTGCCGCTACCTCTCCGACGTCATCTTCAGCGGCACGGTCGTGGGCGCCGCGCATGCGCGCGAGCATGCCGCAGACCCGACGGTGCGCGCCCGGCGCACGCTCGAGCATCCGGATCCGGCGGTGCGCGCGGGCGAGCGGGTGCCCGCCGCGCTCGCAGGCGGGGCCGACACGTGGGCGTACCGCTTCGACTGGGCGTCGCCGACGCGCGGCGCGGCCGTGCACTGCGTCGACGTGCCGTTCGCGTTCGATGCGCTCGGCGACGCGCACGCCGAGCGCCTCGTCGGCGCCGACGCCCCGCAGCCGCTCGCCGACGCGGTGCACGGCGCGATGGTGGCGTTCGCGACCGACGGCGCCCCCGGCTGGCGGGCCTGGTCGGAGGCTCCGGGCGTCACGCGCATCCTGGGCAGCGCATCCGACCTCGCCGCAGACTCGACGCCCACGGTCGACCCGGCCGGCTGGTCTCGCCTCGCGCCGCTCACGGCAGCGGGCATCGCCCCGCGCCGCCCTCGAGCCCTGTGAGGTTCTCGGCCACCTCTGGCATCGACCGTGGCCGAATGCCTCGAGACGTTCGGGGGATCAGGGCTGCAGGGCGCGGCGGATGCGCTGCACCGACACGGGGCCGCGGGCGCCGAGCGTCTGGGCGAAGAGGCTCACCCGCAGCTCCTCGATCATCCAGCGCGCCTCGACGAGGTGCGGCGCGGCCGTCGACGGCAGCGGGATCGCGCCGCCCGCGGCACGCAGCGCCGCGACGGCGTCCGTCACCTCGGCCATCCACTGCACGTCGCGGTGCGCCGTCTCGGGCAGGCGTCGCACGCGGTGCTCGACCGCCTTCACGTACACCGGCAGCCGTGCCAGGCGCGACACCCCGGCGGCCACGATGAACCCGTCGTGCACGAGCCCCTCCAACGTGGCACGCGCGTCGGCGAGCTGCGCCATGAACGCGAGCGACGACACGTCGCGGATCGCCGCATCCGCTGCCCGCGCGGCAGTGAGGACCGCGGCGACGCGCGCGGTCACGTCGAACATCCGCTCGACGAGCCCCAACGACACGGCGGTGCGGATGCGGGCGAAGTCCTGCGCCGACCGCACGGGGCCGCCGAGGGCGAGCTCCTCGTCGACGATCGCGAGCAGCACGTCGTCGAACAGTCGCGCCGTCGACGGATAGGGGGAGGCGCCGAGCGCGAGCCGCTCGGCGTTCGACAGGTTCGCCTGCACGTACGACTGCGGCGACTGCACGGCGTCGGCGAGCATGCGGCGCACCGCGGCGTGCTCGGCGGCGTCGCGCTCGGCCTCGGTCGAGAACAGCGCCACGTCGACGCGGCCGCCCTTCGCGAGCCGGTGGCCGGGGTAGGCGCGCACGGTGCCCTGCCCCTGGCGCACGTCGACGAAGCGCGGCAGGTCGGACTCGAACCCGTCGACGCCCTCGCGCTCGAGGTCGTGCGTCACGACGGCGGCGACCTCCACGGTCGCCTGGCGGGCGAGCCTCGCCTGCAGCGCCGCCAGGTCGCGGCCGGCGCCCAGCGCCTTGCCCTTCGCGCCCTCGACGACGAAGCGTGGCAGCAGGTGCCCGGGCACGCGCGCCCACTCGACGTCCGACGCATCCGCGGGCGTGTGCGCCGTGGCGCGGATGCGGTCGGCGAGCACCTGCGCGATCGGCTCGCCCGTCGGCGCGGCGGGCAGGTCGACGAGCATCGACCGCGCCCAGTCTCCGGCAGGCACGACGTGCCGGCGCACGTGCTTCGGCAGCGCCTTGATCATCGCGGTGAGCAGCTCCTCGCGCATGCCGGGCACGAGCCAGTCGAAGCCCGCGGGCGTGAGGCGCGGCAGCAGCGCGATGGGCACGTGCACCGTGAGGCCGTCGTCGTCGGCGCCGGGCTCGAACCGGTACGAGAGGCGCAGCGTCTGGTCTCCCTGCCTCCACGTGGTCGGGTACTGGTCCTCGGCCGGCCCCTCCTCGCGCCCCAGCAGGTCGTCGCGGGTGAAGGTGAGCAGATCCGGCGTCTCGGTGCGCGCATCGCGCCACCACCGCTGGAAGCCGCGCGCGTCCGTGACGTGCATGGGGATGCGCGCGTCGTACAGCTCGACGATGCGCTCGTCGTCGAGCAGCAGGTCGCGGCGCCGCTGACGCTCCTCGAGCCCCTCGATCTCGGCGATGAGCTCGCGGTTCGCGGTGAGGAAGCGCTCGCGCACCTGCCATTCGCCGGCGACGAGGCCGTGGCGGATCATCAGGTCGCGCGCGAGCAGCGCGTCGACGCGCGAGAGCTGGATGCGCCGCTGCGGCACGATCGGCACGCCGTAGAGCGTGACGCGCTCGGTCGCGATCGCAGCACCGTCGCGCTTCGACCAGCGCGGCTCGAACCACTGCCGCTTCACGAGGTCGCCCGCGAGCGGCTCGGCCCACGCGGGGTCGATGCCGGCCACGACGCGTGCGAACAGGCGCGACGTCTCCACGAGCTCCGCGGCCATGACGGCCTGCGGCTGCTTCTTCGACAGCGTCGACGAGGGATGGATGTGGAACCGCGTGCCGCGCCCGCCCACGAAGTCCCGCTTCTCGGCATCCCGCACGCCGATCTGGCTCAGCAGGCCGGCGAGCAGCGCCTTGTGGATCTCGGTCGCGCTCGTCGAGAACGGCTCGGCGCTCGTCTCGTGGCCGCGCGAGCGCCCGCCGCCGCCGCGCGAGCCCGACGGCTGCGCATCCCTCGGCAGCGACCGCTCGAGCTGTCGCACGACGTCCTGCCACTCGCGCACGCGCAGGAAGTTGAGGTGCTCGTCGCGGCACATGCGGCGGAACTGGTTGCCCGAGCGCTGCCGCTGCTCGTCGCGCAGGTAGCGCCACAGGTTGAGCAGCGAGATGAAGTCGGAGGTCGGGTCGGCGAAGCGCGCATGCAGCTGGTCGGCGCGCGCACGATGCTCGAGCGGACGCTCGCGCGGATCCTGGATCGACAGCGCCGCGACGATCGGGATGACGGCGTCGGCGACGCCCGCATCGACGCCCGCGAGCACCATGCGCGCGAAGCGCGGGTCGACGGGGAGTCGCGAGATGCTGCGGCCCACGCGCGTGACGGCGCCCGAGCGCTCGACGGCCTGCAGCTCGCGCAGCAGGTCGGTGCCGTCGGCGATCGCTCGCCGCTCGGGCGGCTGCAGGAAGGGGAAGTCCTCGAGCGGACCGAGCCCGAGGGTCGCCGCCTGCAGGATGACCGAGGCGAGGTTCGTGCGCAGGATCTCGGGGTCGGTGAAGGCCGGCCGCTTCGCGAAGTCCTCCTCGGCGTAGAGACGGATCGCGATGCCGGGGGCGACGCGGCCGGCACGGCCCGAGCGCTGGTTCGCGGAGGCCTGGCTGATGGCCTCGATCGGCAGCCGCTGCACCTTGGCGCGGGTCGAGTAGCGCGAGATGCGGGCGGTGCCGGTGTCGACGACGTTGCGGATGCCGGGCACCGTGAGGCTCGTCTCGGCGACGTTCGTCGCGAGCACGACGCGGCGGCGCACGCCGGCGGGGCGACGCTCGAAGACGCGGTGCTGCTCGGCCGCCGAGAGGCGTCCGTACAGCGGCAGGATCTCGACGCTCGCGCCGAGACGGCCCGCGAGCGCATCCTGCGCATCGCGGATCTCGGCCTCGCCCGAGAGGAACACGAGCACGTCGCCCTCGTCGTCGCGCCAGATCTCCTGGATGGCGTCGTGGATGCCGTCGATCGGGTCGACGTCGTCGTGCGCGTCGTCATCCCCGTCGTCCTCGCTCATCGCCTCGCGCGTCAGCGGGCGGTAGCGCACGTCGACGCCGTAGGTGCGGCCCGAGACCTCGATGATGGGCGCGCCGCCGAAGTGGCGCGAGAACGACTCGGGGTCGATGGTGGCGCTCGTCACGATGACGCGCAGGTCGGGGCGACGGGGGAGGAGGCGCTGCAGGTAGCCGACGAGGAAGTCGATCGTGAGGGAGCGCTCGTGCGCCTCGTCGATGATGATCGTGTCGTACTGCCGAAGGTCCGGATCGCGGTGGATGCGGTTCAGCAGCACGCCGTCGGTCATGACCGCGACCTTGGTGTCGGCGGAGACCTTGTCGGTGAACCGCACCTGGTAGCCGACCTCGGCGCCCAGCTCGACCTGCAGCTCCTCGGCGACGCGCTCGGCGATCGTGCGCGCGGCGATGCGGCGCGGCTGCGTGTGGGCGATGCGCTCGCGCCCGAGGTCGAGGCAGATCTTGGGCAGCTGCGTCGACTTGCCCGAGCCGGTCTCGCCGGCGACGATCACGACCTGGTTCGCCTCGATGGCGGCCGCGATCTCGTCGCGCCGCGCGGAGACCGGCAGGTCGGCCGGATAGGCGATGTGCATCCCGTCCATCCTCTCGCAGCCCGGTCGCGTCGCATGCGCGGGTCCGCTGGAGGCGGACGGCGAGCGCGCTACTCGGGCAGCTCGCCCGGCGCGAGGCGCTGCTGCTGGCGCCACAGGTCGCCGTAGCCGAGGCGCTCCATGTAGCGCTCGACGAGCTGCTCCTCGTCGAGCGCGCCCTTGGTGAACATGTCGAGGTCGGCCTGGAACTCGGGGGTCACCGGGGGCATCTCGCTGGGGATCTCGGGGTCGGACATCGCGCCACCTTCCGTCGCGTGGATGGTAGCGAAGCCGCGCGGGGGCTCGCTGTGGGCTGGCAGCATCGAGGGATGGCAGTGACGATCCGACCCGTGCGCCCCGACGACCGCGAGCAGTGGGCGACGCTGTTCCGCGCGTACCGCGAGTTCTACCGCCTCGAGGCCGACGAGGCGGTCGTCGAGCGCGTGTGGTCGTGGCTGACGGATGCCGGCCACGAGGTGCGCGGGCTCGTCGCCGAGGCCGACGGCGCCCTCGTCGGCATCGCGCACCACCGGCGGTTCGCGCGCCCGTCGACGGGCACGGTGGGCGTGTGGCTCGACGACCTGTACGCGGCGGAGGCGGTGCGCGGGCAGGGCGTGGGTCACGCGCTCATCGCCCATCTCGGTGGCATCGCCGCGCTCGAGGGCGCATCCGTCGTCCGCTGGATCACCGCCGACGACAACGCCACGGCGCAGCGCCTCTACGACCGCGTGGCGACGAGGACGCGCTGGCTCACCTACGACGCGACGCCCGGCGCCTGACTCGTCAGTCAGTTGCGTTTCGCAGGCGATCAGGGGTAGCGGAGGGGTATCTTCCCTCCGACCCCCGTGATCGCCTGCGAAACGCAGGACTCCGCCTGCGGGAGCGCTGAGCGCTACGGCAGGTCGCGCGTGGGCGTGGGATCGCCGGCGTCGTCCCGATCGCCGTCAAGCGGGTTGTCGCCGATGAGCGGCGGCGCCTCCTCGCCGTTCGGTCCGCGCCGCTCGAGCACGAGCAGGGCGGCGAGCATCGAGACGATGCACAGGCCGAGGTAGATCCAGCCGACCGTCGCGATCACGATGCCGCCGAGCGTCACGGTGACCCCGAGGATGCCGAGCACGCTCCACACGAGCCCGAAGGCGATGAGGGCGCCGATCGTCACGACCCACCAGCGCGGACGCGTGCGCCACGCGGCGATCGAGATGGCCACCGCGATGGCGAGCAGTCCGATGGGGAAGTGCATGCTGCGGATGCTACGCCGCGACCGTGCGAGCCCGCTGGATCCGGGCGCAGGCGGGCCGGTCCCGTTCGTGTCGCGTCGGACGTCGGGGCTACCGTGGACCGTCATGTCGAGCGAGCCCCAGCACTACGGTTCGTGGGCCGCCGACCACCTCCCGCCCACGTTCCCCGAGCGTGCCGCCTGGGGCACGGCGCAGACGCTGCGCGCCTGGCAGCAGGAGGCGCTCGAGCGGTACTTCGAGCGCGAGCCGCGCGACTTCCTCGCATCCGCGACGCCTGGCGCCGGCAAGACCACCTTCGCCCTGCGCCTCGCCTCCGAGCTGCTGCGCCGCGGCGCGGTGCGCCGCATCACGGTCGTCGCGCCCACCGAGCACCTCAAGACCCAGTGGGCCGACGCGGCCGCCCGCGCCGGCATCCGCCTCGACCCCGGGTTCCGCAACGCCCACGGCGAGGCGGCCGGGCACTTCCACGGCGTCGCCGTGACGTACGCGCAGGTCGCCGCGCGGCCGGCGCTGCACGAGCGGATGACGCGCTCGGCCGACACGCTCGTGATCCTCGACGAGGTGCACCACGGCGGCGACGCGCTCTCGTGGGGCGAGGCCGTGCGCGAGGCGTTCGGTCCCGCCACGCGACGGCTCTCCCTCACCGGCACGCCGTTCCGCAGCGACGACGCACCCATCCCGTTCGTCGAGTACGTGCCTGCCGAGGACGGCGTGCGCTACTCGGCCACCGACTACGACTACGGCTACGCTCGCGCGCTCGCCGACCACGTCGTGCGTCCCGTGCTGTTCATGGCGTACGCGGGCACGATGGAGTGGCGCACGTCGATGGGCGACGAGATGCGCGCGACCCTCGGGCACGAGGATGCGAAGGACATCACGTCGGCCGCGTGGCGCACGGCGCTCGACCCGGGCGGCACGTGGATCCAGCAGGTGCTGCGCAGCGCCGACGCTCGCCTGACGCAGGTGCGCGAGCAGGTGCCCGACGCCGGCGGCCTCGTCATCGCGACCGACCAGGCGCAGGCGCGCGAGTACGCGCGCATCCTCGAGGACATCTGCCGCGAGCGCGTCACGGTCGTGCTCTCGGACGACGCGGGTGCGAGCGCGCGCATCGAGGAGTTCTCGAACGACGAGTCGCGGTGGATGGTCGCCGTGCGCATGGTGTCGGAGGGCGTCGACGTGCCGCGCCTGTCGGTGGGCGTGTACGCGACGTCGTCGGCGACGCCGCTGTTCTTCGCGCAGGCAATCGGCCGCTTCGTGCGATCGCGGCGTCGCGGCGAGACGGCGACGGTGTTCCTGCCGTCGGTGCCGGTGCTGCTGCAGCTCGCCGCCGAGCTCGAGCGCCAGCGCGACCACGCCCTCGGCAAGCCCACCGACGACGACGAGCTGCTCGACGACTCCCTCATGGAGGCGGCGGCGAAGCCCGACCCCGAGGACCGCGAGGAGGCGCCGTTCACGTGGCAGCCGCTGTCGTCGGCGGCGACGTTCGACAAGGTGCTCTTCGGCGACCAGGAGTTCGGGCAGCTCGTCGAGCCCGGCACCGACGAGGAGCTCGACTTCATCGGCATCCCCGGCATCCTCGAGCCGGAGGAGGTCTCCGACCTGCTGCAGCGACGTCAGCGCAGGCAGGCCGCTCGCATCGCCGAGAAGCCGGCGCCGCCGCAGCCCGACGCCCTCTTCCGCTCGCTGCGCGAGGACCGGCAGCTGCTCAACGCGCTCGTGACGATCGTCGCGAAGAAGCGCAAGCAGACGCATGGCATGGTGCATGCCGAGGCGCGGCGCGTGTGCGGCGGCCCCGAGGTGGCGAAGGCGTCGATGCAGCAGCTGCGCGACCGCATCCACTACCTGCGGCGCGCGATCGACGCCTGAGGCGCCGCGCGGGTCAGCCGGGCAGCGGGGCGAAGTCGTAGAAGACGACGGTGCGATCGTCGAGGGCGAGCTCGAAGCCGAGCAGCACCGACTGCTCGGCCAGCGCCGCCTCGTCCCAACCCCGGTACGACATCGGGACCCACACGATCTTCGACGACGAGCCGTCGGCCTCGGCGGGGCGCACGCGCTCGGCGAACTCGTCGCCCGTGCTCGGCTCGTACCCGTTCGCGGCAGCCCACGCCTGGAGCACGGGATCCGGCAGCGGCTCGGCGGCGACGAGCGCGACCGAGATGTCGACGCCCTGGCGCTCGCCGTTCTCGGCTGGCGCCCCGTCGACGTAGCCCGTCGTCGTCACGACGCACAGCACGTCGAGGCCGTCGAGGGCGTCGGGCGCGGCGAACTCGCCGCGCGGCGCGAGGGCTGCGAGCACCTCGTCGCGCGTGCCGGCCAGCTGACCGATGCCCGCCTGGTTGTCGGCGAACACGTAGTCGTCGCTGCACTGCGGCCACTCGGCGACGGGCTCCTCGGTGGCCGTCGGCGACGGGGTCGGCGACTCGGAGGCGGTCGCCGACGGCGTCGAGGAGGGCACCTCGCTCGACTCCGGCTCCGCGACGGTGCAGCCCGCGAGGGCGATGACGAGGGCGGCGGGGACGGCGAGGACGCTGCGGCGCATGCGAGGGCTCCGATGGCTCGAGGAGAACGTCCCCCATCCTGCGTCACGAGGCTGGCAGCACGCTCCACGACGAGGCGGCGAGCCCGTCGAGGTAAGGCTGTCCTCACTGCAAAACCACCGGTCAGGCCAGCCTGACCTTGCTGGACAGCGCGACGCTGCGGGTGCATCCTGGCGGCAGAGCCAAGGAGGAACGCCATGACCATCGAGCAGCTCCCCACCGTGTCGTGCAGTGCCACCGACTGCGGCTACAACCACGAGGGATGCCACGCACCCGCGATCACCGTCGGTGGCGACGGTGCCGGCTGCGCCACCTTCCTGCCGCTCGGCATCGACGGCGGCCTGCCCAAGGTCATCAGCCATGTCGGCGCCTGCCAGCGCACCGAGTGCGTGCACAACCAGTCGGCGCTGTGCCTCGCAGGCGAGGTGCGCATCGCCGGCGGCCAGGGCACCGCCCACTGCGAGACGTACGAGGCCGCCTGATCCTCGACGTCCGCGCCCGCGCGACCGACTGGCGGCCCGTCGCTCCCCGGCGGGGCGTCAGCGCGCATCCAGCGCTCGGTGCTTCGCTCTCGTCATGAGCCTCCCGCACCCTCCCGGCGATCCCATGGCGCCGCCCAGGCCGCACGCCGTGCCCATGCCGGCGACGCCCGGATCGCCGCTCGAGCCGCTGCGCACGGGTCGCAGGCTCGACCGCAGGCACTGGCTGCTCGCCGGGCTGCTCGGCATCGTCGGAGGAGTGCTGCTCTTCGACGGCGTGCTCCGCTCGGCGTCCGGCACGACGAGCCAGCTGCCGCTGGAGGCGGTGCTGCTGTTCGCCGGTGGGGGCCTCCTCGGCCTCGTCGCGGTCGTCGTCGCCTTCGCGCTCGCGCCGGGCGGCGCCGGACGCCGCATCCTCGGCATCATCGTGCTCGTCGTCGGCGCCGGCCTCGCGCTCGGGTTCGGCCTGCTGCTGTTCGGCGGGCCCGTGCGCATCCCGCCGGAGATCCGATGGGTCGTCACCCCGCAGTCGCTGCTGGTCGGCACCGGCATCCTGGGCTGGTTGCTCGCCTCGGGCGCTCGCTGGTGGGCGTTCCTCGTCCTGCTGCTCGCGCCGGCCGTCGCCACCGTCGCGATGGCCCTGCTGGTGCAGGGCTCGAGCCTCTCGAACGTCGCGCCGCAGGCGGTCGCGCTGGCGCTCGCGCTGCTCGCCCTGCTGCTCTCGATCCCGCGGCGACGCTGACGTGCTGCGTCGCCGCACGTTCCTCGCCGGCTCGATCGCGGCCGCCGCAGCGCTCGCGGGCTGCGCGCCGGACCCGGTCGCCGAGCTCGTCGAGGAGGATGGGGCGGTGACGACCACGCACGAGTACGGCGACGACCCCGCGCAGGTCTGCGACCTGATCCTGCCGCCCGGCGAGCAGCGGGGCACCGTGATCCTCGTGCACGGCGGGTTCTGGCAGGCCGGCTACGACCGCAGCCTCGAGGACGCGGTCGCGGCCGACCTCGTCGCCGACGGCTACGCCGTGTGGAACGTCGACTACCGCGGCGTCGGCGCCGGCGGCGGCCATCCCGCGACCTTCACCGACGTCGCCGCCGCGGTCGACCTGCTCGCGACCGTCGGCCCCGAGGCGGGCGTCGCGATCGACCGCGTCGCGATCGTGGGTCACTCGGCGGGCGGCCACCTGGCGCTGTGGGCGGCGGGCAGGCACCTGCTGCCCGCGGACGCGCCGGGCGCGAATCCCGCGCTCTCGCCGATCGCCGCGTGCAGCCAGGCGGGGGTCAACGACCTCGTGACGGCGCAGGCGGAGTCGGTGGGCGGCGGCGCCGTCGCATCGATCCTCGGGATCAGCCCCGACGAGCCCGTGCCGGCCGAGCTCGCCGCCACGACGTCGCCGCAGCAGATGGTGCCGCTCGGCGTGCCGCAGCTGATCGTGACGGGCGACGCCGACGTGCTCGTGCCACCGTGGCTGTCGGAGGACTACGCGCCCGTCGCGACGGCCGCCGGCGACGACGTGACGCTCGAGGTCGTCGCGGGCGAGGACCACTTCGCGCACCTCGACCCCGGGAGCGGCAGCTGGGCGCGGGTTCGCGCATGGCTGATCGACGTCATCGGCTGAGCCTGCGTCGATAGGCTCGAGGCGTCGAGCGCATCGCGGCATCGACGGCCGAGCGCGGCGACCCCGCGTGGCTCTCCGCGAGCGTCGACGAGACGAGAAGGAGCCCCATGACGTCCATCCCCACGGTCGCCCTCAACGACGGCACGTCCATCCCGCAGCTCGGGTTCGGCGTGTTCAAGGTCAACCCGGCCGAGACCGAGCGCATCGTCACCGACGCGCTCGAGGCCGGCTACCGCCACATCGACACCGCCGCCGTGTACGGCAACGAGGAGGGCGTCGGTCGAGCCATCGCCGCCTCGGGCATCGCGCGCGACGAGCTCTACGTCACGACGAAGTGCTGGAACGACGACCAGGGTCGCACCGCCTCGCGCGACGCGATGGCGTCGAGCCTCGAGAAGCTCGGGCTCGAGCGGGTCGACCTGTACCTCATCCACTGGCCGTGCCCCGAGAAGGGCCTGTGGCAGGAGACCTGGACGACGTTCCAGGAGCTGCAGACCGAGGGCCTCACGACGTCGATCGGCGTGTCGAACTTCGACCACCGCTACCTGCCGGCGCTGCTCGCCGAGGGCGGCCCGAAGCCCGTCGTCGACCAGATCGAGCTGCACCCGCAGTTCCAGCAGCGCGAGACCGCCGCGATCGCCGCCGAGCACGACATCCTGCTCGAGGCGTGGGGTCCGCTGGGCCAGGGCAAGGTCGACTACGAGTCGCAGGTCGCGTCGATCGCCGCCGCGCACGACAAGACGTGGGCGCAGGTGCTGCTGCGCTGGCACCTCCAGCACGGGCACATCGTCTTCCCGAAGTCGAACCGTGCGTCGCGCATGCGCGAGAACGCCGAGGTCTTCGACTTCGAGCTGACCGCCGACGAGATCGCCACGATCGACGCGCTCGACCAGGGCGCCGCGGGCCGCGTCTCCGCCGACCCGGCCGAGGTCAACTGACCGCGCTCGACCAGCTCGCGCCGACGGGCCGCATCCGAGATGGATGCGGCCCGTCGGTCGTGTCGGGGCGGGGTGCGCGTTCGGTGCGCCTCAGCCGACGGTCGCCCGCAGCCAGTCGACGACGCGAGGAGCGAGCTCGGTCGCGATGACCTCCGGCGTGCGCTTGCGCCCGGCGACCTCGAACGAATGCCCGCCGCCCTCGACGGCGTCGATCGTCGCGGAGCCGCCGATGCGGGCGACGACGCCCTCCAGCAGGTCGCCCGACGAGAACGGGTCGTTCGTGCCCTGGACGATGCGGTGCGGCGTCGTCATGCCGTGCAGGTGCTCGTCGCGCAGCCGCTCGGGCTTGCCGGGCGCGTGCAGCGGGTAGCCGAGCGACACGAGCGCGTCGACCGGCATCCCCTCGGCGACCGCCATCGTGGCCATGCGGCCGCCGAACGACTTGCCGGCGGCGACGAGCGGCACGTCGCCGAGCGTGCGGGCGGCGTCGGTGGCCGAGCGCCACGCCGCGATCGCGGCCGGGGCGCGGTCGGGGAAGCGCTTGCCCGCCGTGACGTACGGGAAGTCGAAGCGCACGACGCGCAGGCCCGCATCCGCGAGCGCGTGCGCCATGCCCACCATGAAGCCGTGGTCCTTGCCCGCCCCGGCGCCGTGGGCGAGCACGACCGTCGCCCAGGCCTCGCCCTCGGGCTCCGAGACGATCGCCTCGATGGCGGCGGCGTCGGCGTGCGGGATGGCGATGGGGGCGTCGGTCACCGCACCATCATGCCCGCCGACGCCTGCTGCTCGGCCCGGCGATGCGCGTCGGTCGCCGCGCCGTCGCGGCGCGCGTCCGCAGCCATGCGGTCCAGCCAGCGCTGCCGCTGCTCGGACGTCGAGGAGCGTACGCCGGCCACACGCGTGAGGCGCACGGGGCGGATGCCGCAGAAGCGCAGCGTCGTCGTGCGCAGGTGTCGCACGGTCGTGTCGCCGACGAGCGGCAGGTACCAGCGCGGCGAGTCGCTCGTGACGACGAGGCGGCCGGTGCGGCCGGCGAGGAGGCCGACGGGAAGGCCCCGCTCCGTGTAGCGGAACGCCTCGCCGTACAGCAGCACCCGATCGAGGAACCCCTTGAGGAGCGCGGGCACCGAGCCCCACCAGACGGGCGTCACGACGACGACGTGCTCGGCGTCGCGGATCGCCTGGAGCGCGTCGGCGAGGTCGGGCTCGAAGGGCTGGTCGCTGCGGTAGCCGCGACGCAGCACGAGGTCGAAGTCGAGGTCGCGCACGACGAGCAGTCGTGCGTCGTCGCTCTCGGCGGCGTAGCGGGCGGCGAGCGCGGCCGAGAGGGAGTCGGGGTCGGGGTGGCCGTCGATGACGAGGGTGCGCATGGGAGGTTCCTTGCTCGAATGAGATCTTGACAGTGCCCATAATCTGGACACTGCCCAGCATCCGGTACGATCTTGCGCATGTCAAGATCCGAGTCGCGCTACCACCACGGCGATCTGGCCAGCGCGCTCGAGGCGGCGGCCGACAGCCTGCTCGCCGAGCGCGGCGCCGCGTCCCTGAGCCTTCGCGAGGTCGCCAGGCGTGCAGGCGTGAGCCACAACGCGCCGTACCACCACTTCGCCGACCGTCATGCGCTGCTGCAGCGACTCGGCGTCCGTCACATGACGCGACTCGTCGAGGCGCAACGCGCCGCGGGGGAGCGGGAGACGGACGCGCGGGCTGCATTCGTCGCCATGGGCGCCGCCTACGTGGGCTACGCGCACGAGCACCCGCACGGCTTCGCCGTGATCTTCGACCCCGAGGTGTGCGTGCCGGGCGAGACCGGCCCGCAGATGACGACGCTCATCGCCGAGAACGAGGCGCTCATCGGCGCCGCGATCGCACGCGTCGCGCCCGAGCTCGGCGAGCAGGAGATCGAGGCGGCCGTCGTCGGCGCCTGGGGCGCCGCGCACGGCCTCGCGCAGCTCGTCGCCGCCGGCCACGTGCCGATCGATGCCGTGCGCCCCGCGTTCGAGGCCTACCTCGCGATGGGCGCGACCCTCACGCGCACGCCGTGACGACGCTCCGGATCGATGCGACGCTCGTCGAGCGTCTCGTCGCCGCGCAGCTGCCGCACCTCGCGCACCTGCCCGTGCGGCCCGTCGAGCGGCAGGGCAACGACAACCGCACCTTCCGGCTCGGGCCCGACCTCGTCGTGCGCCTGCCGAGCGCGGCGGGCTACGTCGGCGCCATCGCCGTCGAGGATCGTTGGCTGCCCGAGCTCGCGCCGCACCTGCCGGTGCCGGTGCCCGAGCCCGTCGCCGTCGGCGAGCCCGGCGACGGCTACCCGTTCCCCTGGGCGGTGCGGCGCTGGGTGTCGGGGGAGCCGCTCGAGCCCATGTCGATCGCGTCGGATGCCTTCGCGGCCGACGTCGGCGCCTTCCTGCGCGCGTTGCACCGCATCCCCGCCGCCGCCGGTCCGCCGGCGGGGGAGCGCACCTTCCACCGCGGCGCGCACCTCGGCGTCTACGACGCCGACGTGCGTCGCGCACTCGGCGCGATCGGCTGGACCATCGACGCGGACGCGGCGGAGGCGATCTGGGAGCAGGCGCTGGCGTGGTCGTGGCACGAGGCGCCGGTGTGGGTGCACGGCGACGTCGCCGCGACGAACCTGCTGCAGGTCGACGGACGCCTCGCCGGCGTCATCGACTTCGGCCAGCTCGGCGTCGGCGACCCCGCGTGCGACCTCGTGCTCGCCTGGACCGGGCTCGACGCCTCCGGCCGCCGCGTGCTGCGCGACGCCGTCGGCCTGGACGACGACACGTGGCGGCGGGCGCGCGGCTGGGCGCTGTGGAAGGCGCTCGTCACGCTCGCCGACCCCGACGCGGCGCAGCGCGACGTGCAGGCGCGGGCGCTCGCCGCGGTGCTCGCAGACCCGATCGTCGACGAGCGGTAGGGGTCAGCGCCAGCCGGGCAGCCAGTAGCGCAGGCGCAGCAGGTCCTCGTGCTCCCACACGCCGTACCAGAGGGGTGCGAAGAAGATCGTGGCCGCGATCGCCAGCACGACGAGCGCCGCGACGACGATGCGCCCCACGAGGGCGGTCGTCGGCCGCACGCAACCGTGCACGAGCCGCCACAGCAGGTAGGCGAGCCCGATGACGAGGAACGGCTCGAACACGATCGTGTAGAACGCGAAGATCGTGCGGTCGGGGAAGGCGAGCCAGGGCACGTAGCCGGCGGCGACGGCGACGACGAGGAACGCGGCGGTGCGGTCGAGCCGCGAGCCCATGCGATAGAGCAGCACCGCGAGCGCCGCGACGGCCGGGTACCAGATCACGGGGTTCGCGAGGGCGGTGATGAACGTCATCTGGTCGCCGTCGAGATGCAGCAGGAACGCCGTGGGGCGCAGCAGCAGCAGCCACTGCCACGCGGGGCTCTCGAACGGGTGGTCGTTGGTGAGGCCGACGTGGAACGTCCACATCTGCTCGTGGTAGTGCCACAGCGCCTGCAGCCGTTCCGGCACCCATGCGAGCGCGCCGGTGAGCAGCTCGCCCGGGTTGTCGCGCGCCCACGACGAGCCGTAGCCGCCACCGAACCAGCCCGTCCACGACACGAGGTAGACCGCGAGGGCGGGCAGCATGACGAGCACGAGGCTCGTGGGCGCCTGGGTGAGCAGCGTGCCGACGTGCCAGCCGCGGATGCCCGCGCGGCGCCGGTCGAGCGCGTCGAGCGCCACCGACCACAGGCCGAACGCGGCGACGAAGTACAGGCCCGACCACTTCACGGCGCATGCGGCACCGAGCAGCGCGCCGGCGGCGACGACCCAGGGTCTCGACCACAGCGCCGGCCCGAGCCAGGATCCCGGATGCGCATGCCGCCAGCGCACGATGCGCGCCGGTGCGCCGCGACGATCGAGCAGCAGCGCGGCGGCGGCGGCGAGCACGAAGAGCGCGAGCGTCTGGTCGAGCAGCACCGTACGGCTCATCACGATGGCCTGGCCGTCGATCGCGAGGAGGAGGCCCGCGAGCGCACCGAAGGTCCACGAGCGCGTGAGGCCGCGCGCGACGAGCATCGTGAGCACGACGACGAGCACCCCGACGAGCGCCGCGGGCCAGCGCCACGCGAACGGGTCGTCGATGCCGCCGAGGCCCATGCCGAGGCCGAGGATCCACTTGCCGAGCGGCGGGTGCACGACGAACGAGGGCGTCGACTGCAG
The DNA here is from genome assembly GCF_007679035.1 of Agrococcus jejuensis. Taxonomy (GTDB): domain Bacteria; phylum Actinomycetota; class Actinomycetes; order Actinomycetales; family Microbacteriaceae; genus Agrococcus; species Agrococcus jejuensis_A. The sequence goes on from NZ_VEFR01000005.1 coordinate 133,662, forward strand.
CGTGGACTCGCCGTCGACGAACGCGGCGTTCGCGTCGTCGGGCCACTGCCCCTCGTAGCCGAGCTGCCAGAGCGAGAACGCGTCCTTGACGTAGTACGTCTCGTCGAACACGAGCTCGTGGGGGTTGCCGAGGTTCGCGAACCGCAGCGTGGCGGCGAGCGCGACGACGCCGATCGGCGCTGCGAGGTCGATGAGGCGACGCGCCCGCGGCGTGCGCAGCGGAGCGAGGAGGTCGCGGCGCGGTGCGGCGGGCTCCGAGGCGACCGGCTGCGCGTCCGGATGCTCGGGGCTGGCGTCCGTGAGCGTCACTCGGCGATCCTCCCACGGGGCGATGGGTGCTTGGATCGATGCATGCTCCTCGTCGCCGCCACGCCCATCGGCAATCTCGGCGACGCGACCACGCGGCTGCGCGAGGCGCTCGCCTCCGCTCCCGTGATCGCGGCGGAGGACACCCGCACCGCGCAGCGCCTGCTCGCGGCGCTGCACGTCGAGCGCGACGAGCGCCCGCGCCTCGTCGCGGTGCACGAGCACACCGAGGACGCCCTGGCCCCCGAGCTCGCCGAGCAGGCGCGCGAGACCGACGTGCTGCTGCTCACCGACGCCGGCATGCCCACGGTCTCCGACCCGGGCTACCGCCTCGTGCAGGCGGCGATCGCGGCCGACGTGCCCGTGACGGTGCTGCCGGGCCCGTCGGCGGTGCTCACGGCGCTCGCGCTGTCGGGCCTGCCGACCGATCGCTTCGCGTTCGACGGCTTCCTCCCGCGCAAGCAGGGCGAGCGTCGCACCGCGCTGCGCGCGCTCGCCGACGAGCGCCGCACCGTCGTGCTGTTCGAGTCGCCGCACCGCCTCGCCGACGCGCTCGCCGACGTCGCGCACGAGCTCGGCGATCGTCCCGTCGCCGTCGCGCGCGAGCTCACGAAGCGCTTCGAGGAGGTGCGTCGGGGCACGGCTGCCGAGCTCGAGCCATGGGCGCGCGAGGGCGTGAAGGGCGAGATCGTGCTGGTGATCGGGGGCGCGACGCCCGCGCCTGCATCCCTCGACGACGCCGTCGCCGACGTGCTCGTCCGCGTCGCCGCGGGGGAGCGGCTCAAGGACGCCGCCGCGGCCGTCGCCGACGAGACGGGCCGCGGCAAGCGCGAGCTGTACGACGCCGCGCTCGCGGCCCGTCGCGGCTGACCGCGCGTGCGCAGGCGGCACGCGGCGTAACCACGCCCGCATCCTTCGTAGGATGGAGACCATGCCTGAGCGGTTCACGGTCACGACGCCGATCTACTACGTCAACGACGTGCCGCACATCGGGCACGCATACAACGAGGTCGCGACCGACGTGCTCGCGCGCTGGCACCGCATGCGCGGCGACGACACGTTCATGCTCACGGGCACCGACGAGCACGGTCAGAAGATCATGCGCACCGCCGCGGCGCACGACACGTCGCCGCAGGAGTGGACCGACCGCCTCGTCGAGACGGCGTGGAAGCCGCAGCTCGACCTGCTCGACATCGCGAACGACGACTTCATCCGCACGACCGAGGAGCGCCACGAGCGTGGCGTGAAGATCTTCCTGCAGCGCCTGTACGACGCCGGCTGGATCTACCACGGCGAGTTCGAGGCCGAGTACTGCGTCGGCTGCGAGGAGTACAAGACGGCGAGCGACCTCGTGCCCGGCACGGGCGAGTACGAGGGGCAGCTGGTCTGCGCCATCCACTCGCGTCCCGTCGAGACGGTGCGCGAGGCGAACTACTTCTTCAAGCTCTCCGAGTTCCAGCAGCAGCTGCTCGACCTCTACGCCGACCGCCCCGACTACGTGCAGCCCGAGCACGTGCGCAACGAGGTGCGGTCGTTCGTGTCGCAGGGGCTCACCGACCTGTCGATCAGCCGCTCGACCTTCGACTGGGGCATCGAGGTGCCGTGGGACGAGGACCACGTCGTCTACGTGTGGTTCGAGGCGCTGCTCAACTACGTCACGGCGATCGGCTACGGCGTCGACGACGAGACGTTCGAGCGGCGCTGGCCCGCCGTGCACATCGTCGGCAAGGACATCGCCCGATTCCACGCCGTCATCTGGCCCGCGATGCAGATGGCCGCCGGGATCCCGGTCTCCGACCACGTGTTCGGCCACGGCTGGCTGCTCGTGGGCGGCGAGAAGATGTCGAAGTCGAAGGCGACGGGCATCGAGCCGCGGCAGATCACCGACGTGTTCGGCGTCGACGCCTTCCGCTACTACTTCATGCGCGCCATCGCCTTCGGCTCCGACGGCTCGTTCTCGTGGGAGGACCTCGACGCCCGCTACCACTCGGAGCTCGCGAACGGCCTCGGCAACCTCGCGTCGCGCGCGATCGCGATGGTGCAGAAGTACCGCGACGGCGTCGTGCCCGACGTCGCGCCCGTGCCCGAGGTCGCCGAGCTGCTCGAGGCGTCGGTGACGCGGGCGGATGCGGCGATCGACCGCTTCCAGATCCACGAGGCCATCGACCAGGCGATGCGCATCGTCGACCGCCTCAACGGCTTCGTCACCGAGCAGGCGCCCTGGGTGCTCGCGAAGGACGACGCCCGCCAGGACGAGCTCGACGCCGTGCTCGCGACGCTCGTGCAGGGCATCGGCACGGCCGCGATCCTGCTCGCCCCCGTCATGACCCGCTCGACGCAGTCGCTCTGGGCCGCCGTCGGCGGCGAGGGCGAGGTGCGCGACCAGCCCATCCGCTCGGCGCACGCATGGCGCGGCACGGGTCGGGTCGAGACGATCCCGCCGCTGTTCCCGCGGGTCGAGGCGCAGTGACCGGCACCGACGGCTTCGACCGCGGCGTCCCCGGCGCCGACGGGCCGCTGCTCGACGACCCGTCGATCGGCGACGAGCCGGCCGCCGCGCCGGCAGCCCACGCGGTGTTCTCGTTCGGCACGCTGCGCCAGGAGTCGGTGCAGCAGACGCTGTACGGCGGCACGGTGCCGACGGTGCCCGACGCCCTCGTCGGCTGGCGCCTCACGACGGTGCGCATCACCGACCCCGCCGTGATCGCGGCGTCGGGCAGCGACCTCCATCCCGGCATCGAGCGCTCCGGCGACGTCGCCGACCGCGTCGACGGCGGCGTGCTGACCCTCGACGACGAGGCGCTCGCGGCGACCGATCGCTACGAGTCGGTCGGCTACGAGCGCACGACGATCGTGCTGGCCTCGGGCCGCGAGGCGTGGATCTACGTGCCGCGCACCGCGGGCTGAGCCGAGCCCTCGCCAGCGTCGGGGGAGCGGGCTAGCGTCGGAGTCGGCGCATGGCGCGCCGACCCAGGAGGCATCCCGTGACGACCACGACCCACGAGCGCGTCGGCGACCAGGGCATCGTGCATCGGCGCACGTTCCAGGCGTCGGTCGAGGACGTGCACCGCGCGCACACGACGGCCGACCTGTTCGTGCGATGGATGGGGCCGCGCGGCAGCCACGTGCGCCTCGACCACTTCGACCCCACGACGGGCGGCGCGTTCGACTACACCGTCGAGGTCGGCGAGGGGCGCTACCGCTTCTGGGGCTCGTACCACGAGGTGCTGCCGACGCGGATCGTGCACACGTGGCAGTTCGAGGGCGAGCACGGCGTGACCCTCGAGATGCTCGACCTCGTCGAGGTGGCGCCCGGCCTCACCGACCTCGTCGTCACGTCGACGTACTCGTCGAAGGAGGCGTGCGACCAGATGGTGGAGTCGGGGCTCGACGAGGGCGGGATGGACTCGGACTTCGAGCGCCTCGACGAGCTGCTGGCGCAGCTGGCCTGACGCCGGGCTAGGGCAGCGGCGGCACGTCGACGTCGACGTCCGGGTCGAAGCCGAGTCCCACGATCCTCATCGTGAGCGGCGCATCCGTCGGCACCGGGCCCGGCAGTCGCAGCACGTAGTGCCACGGCACGGGCTCGCGACGCGGTCCCGTGCCGATCGAGGGCTGGAACACGGCGTGCACGGCGTCGCCGACGCGACGGGTCGTGATCGCGACGGGCGCGGCTCCGATCGGCGCGCGCAATGCGACGACGACGCGGTCGGCGTCGATGCGGCGCACGATCGGCCCGCGGCCGAGCGCCCGCTCGGGCATGCCGTCGGGCAGGCCGCGTCTCGCGGCCCGCTCGACGCGCATCCCCTCGACGATGCGCGGCTGGCGCTCGTCGACCACTACGGTGCGAGCGGCACGACGGTCGGCTCGGCGCCCTCCTGCAGGCCCGTGATCGAGACCTCCACGGTCTGCGTCGCGTCGACGCCCTCGGTGAGCGGGAACTCCCAGCCGTAGACGCGGAAGTCGGCGGTGCACATCATGTCGCCGGACGGCGGGGCGAAGGCGACCGTGATCGCCGTCTCGTCCTCGACCGTGGCGCCCACGGGCGATGCGACGCAGCTCGACGAGCCCGAGCCGCCCACGATGACCGTGAGCGTCGTGCCGGCCTCGGCCCACTCGACGACGGGGAACGACGGCGCCCCCATGGCGTCGGAGAGGCGGGGGTCGTCGTCGGGGATCGCCGTGGGGTCGCCCGCGGCGGGCGGCGCCGAGTCGATCGGGCTGGGGGTCGTCGACGAGGTGGGCTCGTCGCTGGGCTCGCCGGATGCGCCGGGGCTGGTCGTCGACGAGCATGCGGCGGTGAGCGCGAGCCCCGCCGCGGCGAGCACCGCGAGGGCGGTGCGGGTCGTGCGCGTGATGGTGGTCATGTCGGCCTCCTTCGACTCCTCTCGAGCATGGCGCACGCGGAGGGGCGGCACCACACAACCGCGGGTGCGAGTCGTTCGTCCGGTCGCTCGTGCGATCGCCGAGACCGGCCATGGCTCGCACCGACGATCGGCATGGCTGGGCGCGCCTAGGCTGGTCAGGTGCCGCTGCCCGATGAGCCAGGACCCCACTCGCTGCCAGGCGGCGAGTACGTGCGCGAGCGTTCGAGCGAGGGGCGCGACCTCACGCGGCCGCCCGAGCCCGCGCCGCTGGCCGTGCCGGTGTACGACAACCACACGCACCTCGAGATCAAGGACGGGGATGCGTTCGGCTACCGCGAGGCGCTCGACGCCGCCGAGCGCTCGGGCGTCGCCGGCGTGATCCAGGTCGGCGGCGACGTGCCGTCGTCGGAGTGGTCGGCCGCGCTCGCCGAGCTCGACCCGCGCGTGCTCGCGGCCGTCGCGCTGCATCCGAACGAGGCGCCCGGCTACGCCGACGCCGACACGCTCTTCGACGCGCTCGGCCGCATCGACGAGCTCGCCGGGCAGCCGCGCGTGCGTGCCGTGGGCGAGACGGGCCTCGACTTCTTCCGCACCGGCGAGGACGGCAGGCGCGCGCAGCACGAGTCGTTCGAGGCGCACATCGACATCGCGAAGCGTCACGGCATCGCGCTGCAGATCCACGACCGCGATGCGCACGACGCCGTCGTCGAGACCCTGCTGCGCGTCGGCGCCCCGGAGCGCACGGTCTTCCACTGCTTCTCGGGCGACGAGGATCTCGCGCGCATCGCGAACGAGCACGGCTGGTACATGTCGTTCGCCGGCACGCTCACGTTCGGCAACGCGCACAACCTGCACCGCGCCATCACGGTCACCGACCCCGAGCTGCTGCTCGTCGAGACCGACGCGCCCTTCCTGACGCCCGCGCCGCACCGCGGTCGACCGAACAGCCCGTACCTCATCCCCGTCACGGTGCGCGCGATGGCCGAGCGCCGCGGCGTCGACGCCGACGCGCTGGCCGCGCAGCTCACCGAGAACACGCATCGCGCGTACGGTACGTGGGCATGACCCTGCTCGGCGCCACCGAGATCCGCCGCCTCGCGGCCGAGCTCGACCTCACCCCGACCAAGCGCTGGGGGCAGAACTTCGTGCACGACGCCAACACGGTGCGTCGCATCGTGCGCACCGCCGACGTCGACGGCCGCGCCGTGCTCGAGGTCGGGCCGGGCCTCGGCTCGCTCACGCTCGGGCTCACCGAGGCGGGGTGCGCCGTCACGGCCGTCGAGATCGACCAGCGCCTCGCCGAGCGCCTGCCGCGCACGCTCGCCGAGCACCAGCCCGAGGCGTCGCTCACGGTCGTGACGAAGGATGCGCTGCTGCTCACGGCCGACGACGTCGCCGTCGCCCCCGAGGCGGTCGTCGCGAACCTGCCGTACAACGTCTCGGTGCCCGTGCTCATCCACCTGCTCGAGACGTTCTCGTCGATCGACCGCATCCTCGTGATGGTGCAGGCGGAGGTGGGGCACCGCCTCGCGGCGCCGCCCGGGTCGAAGACGTACGGGGTGCCGAGCGCGAAGGCCGCCTGGTGGGGGTCGTGGGCGCTCGAGGCCGACGTGTCGCGCCAGGTGTTCTGGCCGGTGCCGAACGTCGACAGCGTGCTCGTGGGCTTCCGCCGCGGCGAGACGCCCGGCGACGAGGCGCTGCGGAAGGCGACGTTCCGCGTGATCGACGCCGCCTTCGGACAGCGACGCAAGATGCTGCGCCAGGCCCTGTCGAGCACGTTCGGCTCGTCGGCGGAGGCGTCGACGGCGCTCGAGTCGGTCGGCATCGAGCCGACGCTGCGCGGCGAGCAGCTCGACCTCGCGGCGTTCACGCGCGCGGGGGCGCTGCTCGTCTGAGTCCCCGCGGAGTCTGCGTCGTCGCAGCGTCAGCGCGCGTCGAGCTCGCGCACGAGACGCACGGGCGCCGTGACGCGGAAGGACGCGTCGAGCAGCTCGGCCAGGCGGGCGTCGTCGAGCGTCTCGGCGTCGATCGCGACCCAGCCCGACGGGCCGAGGTAGGCGGGCGCGAACGCGCCCTCGTGCAGCAGCGCGAGCCGTTCGTCGGCCTCGAGCAGCACGCACAGCGCCCGATCGCGGCGCACGAGCTCGCCCTCGACGCGCTCGCTCGCCGTGACGTACGCGAAGACCTTGGTCGTGAAGAACGCGGGCGCTCCGTGCGACATCTTCTCCCGCGCGCCGGGCAGCGCGAGCGCCATCCGTCGCACGCGCTCCACGTGCGGCGCGGCAGGGTCGACCTTCGGCGGGTGCGCCATGGCGGGCACCCTACGCCCGCGCATCCCACCGCTGGGCGCACGTGCAGGATGGACCCCCGACGCGCGGCTAGGGTCGAAGACGTGCAGCCGAGCGTCGTCAGAGCGAAGGCGCCCGGGAAGATCAACGTCTACCTCGGCGTCGGTTCGCTGCAGGACGACGGCTACCACGAGATCGCCACGGCCTACCACGCGGTGAGCCTCCTCGAGATCGTCGAGGCGCGCGAGGCCGACGACTTCTCGGTCGAGTTCACGGGTCCCGTCGACTCCTCCGGGCTCTCCACCGGCGCCGACAACCTCGCCGTGCGCGCCGCGATGCTGCTCGCACGCCACGCGAAGGTCACGAACGGCGTCGCGCTGTCGATCGAGAAGCACGTGCCCATCGCCGGCGGCATGGGCGGGGGATCGGCGGATGCGGCGGCGACGCTCGTCGCGTGCGCCGAGCTGTGGGGGCTGCGGCTCGGCCGCGATGAGCTGCACCGCCTCGCTGCGCGTCTCGGCGCCGACGTGCCCTTCGCGCTGCAGGGCGGCACGGCCGTCGGCACCGGCCGCGGCGACGAGCTGAGCCCCGCGCTCGCGCAGGGCCAGCTGCACTGGGTGCTCGCGTTCAGCGACGACGGCCTCGCGACGCCCGAGGTGTACGCCGAGCTCGACGAGCATCGCATGCGCCACCGCGCCGACATCATGCCCGCCGTGCGCCGGCCCGAGGTCGACGCGCGCGTGCTGCAGGCGCTGCGGCTCGGCGACGCGCACATGCTCGCCGAGGTGCTCTCGAACGACCTGCAGCCCGCGGCGCTGCACCTCGCCCCGCGACTCGCGGGCACGCTCGAGCTCGGGGAGCGCAACGGCGCGCTCGCCGGCCTCGTCTCGGGATCCGGGCCGACGTGCGCCTTCCTGTGCGCCGACCTCGACTCGGCGCTCGAGCTGCAGATCGCGCTCTCGGCGGCGCGCATCCCGGCGACGAAGGTCACGGGCCCCGTGCCGGGCGCGCGACTCATCGACTGAGCATGGACCGCTGCGAGATCATGGAGCCATGAGCGCCGAGCCCGCCATCCGCATGCACGTGCCCGAGTCCGTCGCGGGCGGCGTGCTCGCCGACTTCGTCGCCGTCGGCCAGAACGGCCAGTACTTCACGCTCGACTTCGCCGCCATCACGGGTCGCGCGCCCGACGCGCTCGACGCGCAGGTCGTGAGCCGCGTCAAGGTGCTGCCCGACCAGGTCTTCCAGCTCATGCGCGCGCTCAACGAGCAGCTCGCGCACTACGAGCGGGCGACGGGCAAGGCTCCGCGCGAGGAGCCGCTCGGCGACTGACCCGGGCTCCCGCGCCTACGCTGGGGAGGACATGGCACATCTCCTCAGCGCCGAGCGCATCCGGCTCGCGCATCCCAACCGCGTCATCTTCGACGGCATCTCGCTCGGCGTCGACGATGGCGATCGCATCGGCGTCGTCGGCCGCAACGGCGACGGCAAGTCCACGCTGCTGCGGCTGCTCGCCGGCACGCTCGCACCCGACGACGGGCGCGTGACGCACCGCGGCGGCCTGCGCGTGGGCATGCTCGACCAGCGCGACGTGCTCGACCACGAGGGCACCGTGGGCGCGACGATCGTCGGCGACCGCGAGGAGCACGAGTGGGCGGGCGACGCCCGCATCCGCGAGATCGTCGCGGGCCTCGCGGGCGACGTGCCGTGGGATGCGACGATCGCGTCGCTCTCGGGCGGCCAGCGCCGCCGCGTCGCGCTGGCTCGCCTGCTCGCGGGCGACTGGGACGTGCTGCTGCTCGACGAGCCCACGAACCATCTCGACGTGCAGGGCATCGCCTGGCTCGCCGACCACCTCGTGCGCCGCCTTGCCAGCGGCAGAGGCGCGCTCGCCGTCGTGACGCACGACCGGTGGTTCCTCGATGCGGTCTGCACGGACACGTGGGAGGTGCACGACGGCATCGTCGAGCCGTTCGAGGGTGGCTACGCGGCCTACATCCTGCAGCGCGTCGAGCGCGACCGCGTCTCGCGGGTCACCGAGGCGAAGCGCCAGAGCCTCATGAAGAAGGAGCTCGCGTGGCTGCGGCGGGGCGCGCCGGCGCGCACGGCGAAGCCGAAGTTCCGCATCGACGCGGCGACGCAGCTCATCGAGGACGTGCCCGAGCCGCGCGACCGCATCGCGCTCGCGCAGCTCGCCGTCACGCGCCTCGGCAAGGACGTCGTCGACCTGCAGGACGTGTCGGTCTCGTTCGGCGAGCGGTCGGTGCTCGACGACATCACGTGGCTCATCGCACCGGGGGAGCGCACCGGCATCCTCGGCCGCAACGGCGCGGGCAAGTCGACCCTGCTGCAGCTCATCTCGGGCGAGCTCGCGCCGACGAGCGGCCGCGTGAAGCGCGGCGTGACGGTGAAGGTCGCGCAGCTCAGCCAGGAGCTCGCCGAGCTGCAGGACGTCGAGCACGAGCCGGTGCGCACCGTCGTCGGGCGCCTCCGCTCGTCGTACGGCTCGGGAGGAGAGGAGATGACGCCCGGGCAGCTGCTCGAGCGCCTCGGGTTCCAGTCCGACGAGCTCTCCACGCCCATCCGCGACCTCTCCGGCGGGCAGCGGCGTCGCCTGCAGCTGCTGCTCATCATCCTCGACGAGCCGAACGTGCTCATCCTCGACGAGCCGACGAACGACCTCGACACCGACATGCTCGCGGCGCTCGAGGACCTGCTCGACTCGTGGGCCGGCTGCCTCATCGTCGTGAGCCACGACCGCTACCTCATCGAGCGCGTGACCGACCAGCAGCGCGCGGTCGTCGACGGCCGGCTGCAGCACCTGCCCGGCGGCGTCGACGAGTACCTCCGCATCGAGGCCGAGGCGGCATCGCTGCGGGGGAGGGCGGCGTCGCCCATGGATGCGCAGGGCGGCGCACCCTCGCGCGAGCGCATCTCGGGTGCCGAGCGGCGACAGCTCGAGCTCGAGGTGCGCAGCCTCGAGCGCCGCGTGCAGAAGGCGACGCAGCAGCGCGAGGCGCTGCTGGCCGACTTCGCGGTCGTCGACCAGAGCGACTACGACCGGCTGCTGGCGATGCAGCGCGAGCTCGGCGAGGTCGAGGAGCGGCTCGCGGAGCTCGAGGAGGCGTGGCTGGAGGCCGCGGACCGCCTGGAGGGCTGAGGTCGACCACCGCCTCTACCTGGCGCAGCTCGAGCCCGTCTACCGGGCGATGGAGTCGCGCATGCCGCAGACGGGCGACCCCGCCTTCCTCGCCGATCGGAACCTCGACCGGTCCGACGCGATCCGCGCCGACCTCGAGGCGCTCGGCGGCACGGCGGGCGTGCCCGTCCTGCCGGCGACGGAGGCGTACGTCGCGCGCGTGCTGTCGGTGCGCGACGACGCTCCGGCGTTCACGGCGCACCACTCCACGCGCTACCTCGGCGACATCTCCTGCGGCCAGGTCATCGCGACGATGCTCAAGCGCCACTTCGGCGCGGGCGACGAGCACGTCTCGTTCTACGACTTCGCGTCGGCGGGCGGCCCCGTGCCGATCCGTCGCGCCTACCGCGCGGCGCTCGACGGCATGCCGTGGGACGCGGCCGACGAGGAGCGTCTCGTCTCGGAGGCGAAGCACGCCTTCCAGCTGAACGCGGGCATCTTCGACGCCCTCTGGACGATCACGCAGGCGCGCGACGCCGCGTAGGCGCAGGAGGCATGTGCACGTGCGCGGGCGGGCAGCGCCCCAGAGGAATCTGCCGGCCCGCGCACGTGCACATCTCCTGCAGGCCGCGATGGTCCGCGAGCGCCGACGATGGCTCCGTGCCAGCCGGGGATCGGATGGTCACCCGTGCTGCCTCAGTACGACATCGTGATCCCGACCCGGTCGTCGTCGACGACGGCGTGCACCACGATCGAGCGCGGATCGACGATCGATCCGGGCAGTCGTCTGTCCGGCGTCGTGCCGAGCGCCTCCATGAGCGCGGGTGGCGTCGTGCCCTCGGCCGGTGTCACCTCGAGCCAACGCCAGCACCCGCCCGAGGCGCACATCGAGTCGGTCGCGACGACGACGGTACCCGGCGGGAGGGCCAGCGCGGAGGCCGGCGGAACGTCGCCCTCGGTGCGCCCGATCTCCAGGCGCACGACGTGGCATCCGTACAGGAGTCCGAGCACCGCGACGATCGTCGCGACGCGTGCGGCGATGCCTCGCCGACGTCGCCCAGCCTCGTTCGCGGTCACGGCGCGAGTCGATCATGCCGTCCTGTGCGCGACCTCACTTCGCCGCCGGCCCGTCCTGCTGCCGGTCGGGGTGCACGGCCAGGAACACGCCCCACGACGTGCGCTCGACGTCGGGCTCGGCCTCGCGGCGGGCCATGAGGTCCCTGACGATCTCCTCGGTGCGACGCCAGTACTCCTCCAGCTCGTCCTGCGACAGGCGCAGGCCGGCGCGCATGATGCCGACGTCGTCGGCGGGCAGGCCCTCGATCTCCTGGAGGAACGTGCGCACGAGCACGTCGGACGTCGACGTCTGCTCGTCCTCCGTCCATGTGAGCCGCGTGGCGAGGTACGGGATCTCGCGGGCGCCGCGCGTGCCGCGGCGTGCCTCCTGCGGCGCGAGGTAGCCGGCGTCGACGAGCGTGCGCACGTGGTGGAGCATCGTCGCCGGGTTGCGGTCGAGCAGCGCGGCGAGCTCGCGGTTCGTGCGCGGCTCGTGCAGGCACAGACGCAGGATGCGCCAGCGGATGGGGGAGCCGAGCGCCTTCGCGCGGGCCTCGAGCGAGGCGTCCGCTGCCTCGGGGACGGGCGTCGTGCTGGGCTCGCTCACGACCCCATCGTGGCAGACGGCGGCGAGTCATTGGGAAAGCCCAATCAGTGTGTCATCATCGACGACATGAGACGCAGCGTGTGGAGGCAGCCGGGGTTCACGCTGCTGTGGGCGGGCGAGGGCACGAGCCAGCTCGGTGCGCAGCTCGCGGGCATCGCGATGCCGATCATCGCCGTCACGATGCTGCAGGCGACCGATGCCGAGATGGGCTTCCTGGGCGCCGCGCAGACGGCCGCCTTCCTGCTCGTCGGCCTGCCGGCCGGCGCGTGGCTCGACCGCATGCGCAAGCGCCACGTGATGATCGTCGCCGACCTCGTGCGCGCCGCAGCAGTCGCGGTCATCCCGCTGCTCGCGATCCTCGGGCACCTCGAGATCTGGCACCTCGTGGTCGTCGGCGGCGTCGTGGGCATCGCGACGGTGTTCTTCGACGTCGGCTACCAGTCGTTCGTGCCCGTGCTCGTCGACGACGACCACGTCGGCGACGCCAACGGGGTGCTCGAGGCGACGGCGCAGACCATGCGGCTCGGCGGGCCCGCCATCGCGGGCGGCCTGCTCGGCCTCCTCGCCGCACCCGTCGTGCTGCTCGCCAACGTCGCGGGCTTCCTCGTCTCGGCGCTCGCGCTCTCGGGCATCCGCGACGGCGAGGTCGTGCGCCCCAGGCACGAGCGCCGCAACCTCTTCGTGGAGATCGGGGAGGGCATCCGCTTCGTCGCGGGCAACGACCTGCTGCGCCGCGTCGTCGCCACCGTCGCGCTGTCGAACCTCGGCTCGATCATCGTCTACACCCTGCTGCCCATCGCGATCCTGCGGATCCTCGGCATCGACGCCTTCCTGTTCGGCGTCATCATGTCGGTCGGCGCGATCGGCGGCCTCGCCGGCTCGCTGCTCGCGACGCGCATCGCCAGGGCGATCGGCGAGGGCCCGGCCATCACGTGGTCGACCGTCGTCTTCGCCGTCTCGGCATCGCTCCTGCCGCTCGCGGTGCTCGTGCCCGACGCCGCCGTCGCACTGCTCATGGTGGGCGAGGCCATCTTCGGCTTCACGGTGCTCGTCTTCAACATCGTGCAGGTCACCGCACGCCAGCGACTGTGCCCCAAGCCCCTGCTCGGCCGCATGAACGCCTCCATCCGCACCGTCGTGTGGGGCGTCATGCCGATCGGCGCGCTCGTCGCAGGCGGCCTCGGCACCGCGCTCGGCACCGTCGAGGCCATGTGGATCGGCGTGGCGGTGGGCGCGCTCGCGATCCCGCCGTTCCTGCTCAGCCGATTCCGCACGATGCGGGCGCTGCCAACGCGGCTCGCGGATGCGCAGGAGCAGCCCGCGGAGGTCGCACCGGGCGACGCCGCGCGGTGAGCCGACGCTGAGCCTCCCTCGGGTATCGTGGCCCGGCGAGAGGAGCCCGATGCCCACGATCCTGGTCGTCGACGACGACACCGCCCTGGCGGAGATGATCGGCATCGTGCTGCGTGCCGAGGGCTTCGACCTCGAGTTCTGCCCCGACGGGATCGACGCGCTCGACCGGTTCCGCACCGTGCAGCCCGACCTCGTGCTGCTCGACCTCATGCTGCCCGGGCTCGACGGCATCCAGATCTGCCAGCTCATCCGCGCCGAGTCGGGCACGCCCATCATCATGCTCACGGCGAAGGGCGAGACGACCGACGTCGTGCGCGGCCTCGAGGCGGGCGCCGACGACTACATCGTCAAGCCCTTCAACCCCAAGGAGCTCGTCGCGCGCATCCGCACGCGCCTGCGTCCCGGTCGCGAGCCCGAGCAGACGACGCTGCAGGTCTCCGACCTCACGATCGACGTGCCCGGGCACGAGGTGCGTCGGGGCGCCGACCGCATCCAGCTCACGCCCCTCGAGTTCGACCTGCTCGTCACGCTCGCGTCGAAGCCCGCGCAGGTCTTCAGCCGCGAGATGCTGCTCGAGCAGGTCTGGGGCTACCAGTACAAGGCCGACACGCGCCTCGTGAACGTGCACGTGCAGCGCCTCCGGTCGAAGGTCGAGCTCGACCCCGACGAGCCGCGCGTCGTGACGACCGTGCGCGGCGTCGGCTACCGCGCCGGCGCGGTCGCCGCCTAGGCGCGCCGATGCAGGCGGTGGGGCGCTCGCTGCCGCAGCGCATCGCCGCGTCGTGGCGGCAGTCGCTGCAGCTGCGCATCGTCGCCACGAGCGTGCTGCTGTCGCTGCTCGCGATGGCGGTCGTCGGCGGCTACATGTCGATCTCGATCGGTGCGAGCATCTTCGAGCAGCGGCGCGACGAGGCCGTGCTCGAGTCGGTGCGCGCGACGACGGCGGCGCAGCAGGTGTTCACGGATGCGGCGGGATCGTCGACGACGGCCGAGCTCGCGCAGCTGCAGGAGAGCGCGCTGCAGTCGGCGGCCGGCTTCATCTCGAACCCGGCGCTCGCGGCCTACGCCGTGCTGCGCTCCACCGACCAGGCGCAGTCGGCGGTCGATCTCGGCGACACGCGCGTCGCCGGCTTCGATGACTCGCTGCTCACGGCGGAGCTGCGGCAGCGCGTCGCGGCATCCGATGGCGAGCCGTACTACCAGTCGGTGCGCCTGACGACGCCCGACGGCACCGCGCCGGGCCTCATCGTGGGCACGCTGCTCGAGGTGCCGAGCGCCGGGCAGTACGAGTTCTACATCGTGCACAGCCTCGAGGAGGCGCAGGAGACGCTGCAGCGCATGCAGACCACCATGGTGATCGGCGGCGTCGCGCTGCTGGCGCTCGTGGCGCTCGTGACCCTCGTGGTCGTGCGCATGGTCGTCGCCCCCGTCGAGCAGGCAGCGGCGACGAGCGCGAAGCTCGCGAGCGGCAGGCTCGACGAGCGCATGGCGGTGCGCGGCGACGACGTGCTCGCGCGCCTGGGCAGGTCGTTCAACCACATGGCCGACTCGATGTCGTCGCAGATCACGCGCCTGGGTGCGCTGTCGACGCTGCAGCAGCGCTTCGTCTCCGACGTGAGCCACGAGCTGCGCACGCCGCTCACCACCATCCGGCTCGCGGGCGACGTGCTCTACGACCGTCGCGACAGCCTCGATCCGGTCGCGGCGCGCACCGCGGAGCTGCTGCACACGCAGATCGACCGGTTCGAGGTCATGCTCTCGGACCTGCTCGAGATGTCGCGCTTCGACGCCGGCGCCGCGACGCTCGAGATCGAGCCGACGAACGTCGTGCGGCTCGCGGAGAACGAGATCGAGTCGGTGCGCCTGCTCGCCGAGGAGCGCGGCTCCGCCGTCCGGCTCGTCGCGCCGGGTGGGCACTTCGACGCCGAGGTCGACCCGCGCCGCATCCGCCGCATCCTGCAGAACCTGCTCGGCAACGCGATCGACCACGGCGAGGGCCGCGCGATCACGGTGACGGTCGACTCGAACCACGGCGCCGTGGCTATCGCGGTGCGCGACCACGGCGTGGGCATGTCGGCGGAGGAGGCGGGGCGCGTGTTCGACCGCTTCTGGCGCGCCGACCCGTCGCGGCAGCGTCGCACGGGCGGCACGGGCCTGGGGCTCGCGATCAGCCAGGAGGACGCCGTGCTGCACGGCGGCGTGCTCGACGTGTGGTCGCGGGTCGGCGAGGGCACGGCGTTCCGCCTCACGATCCCGCGCGGCGTCGCGCTCGATGCGGTGTCGCCCATCGCGCTGCCGCCGGAGGACACGGGCGCCATCGAGATCGTGGAGGGTCGATCGTGAGGATGCGGAAGGCGCTGGTCGCGGGCGCCGCGGCGCTCGCGCTCGTCGGCTGCGTGGGCCTGCCCGACTCGGGGCCGGTGTCGGCCGGCGAGGTGCAGGAGGGCACGGGCCTCGGCGACGTCGAGTTCATCGCGGAGGGCCCGACGCCCGGCGCGTCGCAGGAGGAGATCGTGCAGGGCTTCCTGCAGGCCGCGCTCAGCCCCGCCGACGACTTCTCGATCGCCCGCGACTACCTCGCGGATGGCGCGGCGTGGGATCCCCTCGCGGGCGTCGCGCTGCGGTCCGGGCAGCCGGAGCTCACCTCGACCGACTCGGCGACGGTCGAGGCGACGATCGACGTGGTCGGCACGGTCGACGAGCACGGCACGTTCACGACCGTCGCGGACGACACGGCGCGGCGCACGTTCGTGCTCATCGAGGAGCGCGGCGAGTGGCGCATCGCCGAGGCGCCCGACGGCCTCGTGCTGTCGCGCTTCAGCTTCGAGCGGCTCTTCGACCCGCAGTCGCTCGCCTGGTTCGCCGACGATCGCGCGACGTTCGTGCCCGACGTGCGCTGGTTCCCGCGCTCGAGCACCGACCTGCCGGCGGCGATCGTCGACGCCGCGCTCGCGGGCCCGGTCGCGTGGCTCGCGCCCGCGGTGTTCACGGCGGCGGATGCCGACGCCGTACGCGTCGGCGACGTCGTGCTCGACGACGACGTCGCCGAGGTGACGGTGTCGTTCGAGCAGGTGCAGGAGTCGTCGAGCGACGAGCTCAGCATGCTCGCGCTGCAGCTGCAGCAGTCGATGGTGCGCCTGGGCATCACGGAGGTGGTCGTGGGCGTCGACGGCGTCGAGGGCTACTCGGCCACCTCGCGCGACGCTCCCGAGGCGTCCCTGCCATCGGTCGACGCGCGACCGATCGTGCTGGCCGGCGGGGAGCTGTCGTACGTCGGTCAGGGGGGTGCGCCCCTCGAGAGCGACCTGGGCATCGACCTCGAGGCGGCCGAGGCGACGTCGGTGACGGTGCGCGACGACGATGGTCTCGCGGTCGCCCTCGCCTCCGGGCAGGTGCTGCGCCTCGTGCCGGGCGCCGATCCCGTGGTGCTCGACACGGGTGCGACGGTGGCGCCGTCGCTCGACCGGGCAGGCTGGGCGTGGTGGGTGCCGGATGCGGCGACGCAGGCGATCGTCGTGAGCGACGGCGCGCGCGAGATCGTGCTCGGGCTGCCCGACCTGCAGGGCACGATCCGCGACGTCGAGGTGTCGCGCGACGGCGCGCGCATCGCGATCGTCACCGACGTCGCGGGCGGCACGGCCGCGTGGGTCGCGGGCATCGTGCGCGAGGACGGCGTGCCGGTGAGCGTCGCGTCGCCGCAGCGCATGCCGCTCGTGACGGGCTCGGCCGTCGACGTCGCGTGGGCGACGGGCACGTCGATCGCGGTGCTGTCGTCGACGCAGGATCGCGGGCAGCAGCTCGTGCTGCTCACGGTCGGCGGCGCGACGCAGCAGCTGTCGACGCCGCAGGATGCGATCACGCAGCTCGCGGGCGGCATCGGCGCGTCCGCGGTGCTGCGGGCGCGGTCGGCCCTGGGCGAGCTGCTCGTGCTGCGCGGCGGGCAGTGGCAGCCGTCTGCCGAGGTCGCCGACGTGCAGCTGGTGGCGACGCAGATCTGACGACGCCCGCGCCGCACGGCGCGCGCGTGCTCCCCAGGTCGCGGCGCACGCTGTCCATGCGCAGGCGCGGCGATGCCGGCGGCGCGCCCGGGCACGCTGGCGGCATGCATCGATCGATCCGCGAGGCCCTCGGGGTGCTCTGGCCGCGCGAGTGCGCCGGCTGCGGCGCACCCGACCACGGCGTGTGCCGTGCGTGCGCGGCCGTGTTCGGCACGACCCATGTCGAGCATCGCGGCGATGTGCGCGTGGCGTGGGCGGCGACGTACGACGGCGCCGCGCGCGCCGTCGTGCTCGCGGCGAAGGAGGAGGGGCGCGGGTCGGCGACGCGGCTGCTCGCGTCGACGCTGCGGCGGCTCGTCGACGAGGTCGCGTCGGGCGAGGACGACACGCCGCTGGTCGTGCTCGTCCCGGCGAGTCGCGAGGGCACGAGACGCCGTGGCTTCGTGCCCGTGCGGGTGCTCGCGCGCAGGGCCGGGATGCGGTGGATCGAGCTCGTGCAGGTCGCCGACGGGCAGCAGAAGCGGCAGGGCCGGGAGGCGCGGCTGCACCGCGCCGCGTTCCGCGTCAGGACGCGCGACGCGCCGAGGATCGATGGCGCTCGCGTCGTCGTCGTCGACGACGTCGCGACCACCGGCGCGACCCTGCGCGAGGCCGTGGCCGCAGCCCGTGCGGGCGGCGCCCACGTCGTCGCGGCGGTCGTCGTCGCGCGGGTGCCGCGTCATGGCTGACGCATGGATGCGTGCTGGACACGGGCCGGGCACGTGCCGATAGGCTGACCCGACCCAAGGCGCTTCCGCCACCGACCCGGGGCGGATCGCCCTATCAGGTTGGAGGTCACCGTGGACGTCGAGATCACCGCCCGAGGGGCTCGCATCACCGATCGCTTCGAGGCGTATGCCGAGGAGAAGCTCGAGAAGATCGGCCTGCTGCTGCCCCGTGCCACCTCGATCGCGATGCGCGTGTCGCGGCATGCCGATCCGAACGCCACCGCAGGTGGCCGCGTCGAGATCACCGTGCTCGTGCCCGGCAGCGTGATCCGCTCCGAGGCCGAGGGTCCCGACAAGTACATCGCGTTCGACGCGGCCTTCCACAAGCTCATGGAGCGGGCACGCCGCATCCACGACAAGCGCACCGACCGCGGCGCCAAGCGCGCCTCGGTGCGCGAGGTCGCCTCCGGCGACTTCCGCGGGCTCGACGTCACGCCCGCCGACGCCGCCGTGCTCACCGCCGTCGCGACCGGCGAGGTGCCGATCGTCGAGGACGAGCAGGAGTGGTCGCCCGTCGTCATCCGTCGCAAGCAGTTCCCGTCGAAGCGCATGACGACGCGGCAGGCGGTGGACCAGATGGAGCTCGTGGGCCACCCGTTCTACCTCTTCGTCGACGCGGAGACCGACCAGTGCGCCGTCGTCTACCGACGCAAGGGCTGGTCGTACGGCGTCATCACGCTCGAGGGCGAGACGACCGACCTCGACTGAGGCCGCTCGCACCTCGGCGCCGGCGTTCCGCCCAGGGCGGACGCCGGCGCCCGTGCGTCCAGACCGACCGGGGTAGCATGGACCCTCGGTTATCGAACCGTTACATCCACCGAACGGGAGAGACATCCGTGGCGAACGTCTTCGAGCGAGTCCTGCGCGCAGGCGAGGGAAGGATCCTGCGACGCCTCGAGCGGATCGCGAAGGACGTCGATGCCCTCGAGTCGGGGTTCGCGGACCTCACCGACGAGGAGCTCGCGGAGGAGACCAACGAGTTCCGCGAGCGGTTCGCGCTCGGCGAGTCCCTCGACTCGATGCTGCCCGAGGCGTTCGCGGCCGTGCGCGAGGCGGCCAGCCGCACGCTCGGCATGCGCCCCTACCCCGTGCAGATCATGGGTGCTGCAGCGCTGCACCTCGGCAACATCGCCGAGATGAAGACCGGTGAGGGCAAGACGCTCGTCGCCGTCGTCGCCGCCTACCTCAACGCCATCCCCGGCACGGGCGTCCACGTCGTCACGGTCAACGACTACCTCGCGAGCTACCAGGCCGAGCTCATGGGCCGCGTGCTGCGCGCGCTGGGCATGACGACCGGCTGCATCGTCGCGGGCCAGACGCCCGACGTGCGGCGCGAGCAGTACGCCGCCGACGTCACGTACGGCACGAACAACGAGTTCGGCTTCGACTACCTGCGCGACAACATGGCGCACCAGAAGGAGGCGATGGTGCAGCGCGGCCACGCCTTCGTCATCGTCGACGAGGTCGACTCGATCCTCATCGACGAGGCGCGCACGCCGCTCATCATCTCGGGTCCCGCGGCAGGCGAGGCCAACAAGTGGTTCGGCGAGTTCGCCCGCATCGTCAAGCGCCTCAAGCCCGACGTCGACTACGAGGTCGACGAGAAGAAGCGCACCGTCGGCGTGCTCGAGCCCGGCATCGAGAAGGTCGAGGACACGCTCGGCATCGACAGCCTCTACGAGTCGGCGAACACGCCGCTCATCTCGTTCCTCAACACGGCGCTCAAGGCGAAGGCCCTGTTCAAGAAGGACACCGACTACGTCGTGCTGAACGGCGAGGTGCTCATCGTCGACGAGCACACGGGCCGCATCATGCAGGGCCGCCGCTTCAACGAGGGCATCCACCAGGCGATCGAGGCGAAGGAGGGGGTGCAGATCAAGGCCGAGAACCAGACGGTCGCGACGGTCACCCTGCAGAACTACTTCCGCCTCTACGACAAGCTCTCGGGCATGACGGGCACGGCCGAGACCGAGGCTGCCGAGTTCATGTCGACCTACAAGCTCGGCGTCGTGCCCATCCCCACGAACAAGCCGATGTCGCGCAAGGACAACGCCGACCTCGTGTACGCGACGGTCGAGGGCAAGTTCCGCCACGTCGTCGACGACATCGTCGAGCGTCACGAGGCCGGCCAGCCGGTGCTCGTGGGCACGACGAGCGTCGAGAAGAGCGAGTACCTCTCGACGCAGCTCAAGAAGCGCGGCGTGAGGCACGAGGTGCTCAACGCCAAGAACCACGCGCGCGAGGCTGCGATCGTGGCGCAGGCCGGCCGCGTCGGCGCCGTGACGGTCGCCACGAACATGGCCGGTCGAGGCACCGACATCATGCTCGGCGGCAACGCCGAGCACCTCGCCGTGCAGGCGATGGAGGAGCGCGGACTCAGCCCCGTCGAGACGCCCGACGAGTACGAGGCCGTCTGGGACGAGGTCTTCGAGCAGGTCAAGGCCGAGGTCGCCGAGGAGGCCGCGAAGGTGCTCGAGGTCGGCGGCCTCTACGTGCTCGGCACCGAGCGCCACGAGTCGCGACGCATCGACAACCAGCTGCGCGGCCGCTCCGGCCGTCAGGGCGACCCGGGCGAGAGCCGCTTCTACCTGTCGATGCAGGACGACCTCATGCGCCTGTTCGGCGGCCCCGTCGCGCAGCGCTTCCTGTCGATCGGCGCCGACGAGGACGACGACGTGCCGCTCGAGTCGAAGGTCTTCTCCCGCGCGATCCGCTCGGCGCAGGGCCAGATCGAGGCGCGCAACGCCGAGATGCGCAAGAACGTGCTCAAGTACGACGACGTCATGAACCGCCAGCGCGAGTCGATCTACGCCGACCGCAGGCACATCCTCGACGGCGACGACCTGCAGGACCGCGTGCAGGGCTTCCTCGAGACCGCGATCAAGGAGCTCGTCGACGAGCACACCTCCGCCGGCCATGCCGACGACTGGGACCTCGAGGCGCTGTGGACCGAGGTGCGCACCATGTACCCGGTGGGCATCACGATCGACGAGGTCGTGGCCGAGGCCGGCCCGCGCCTCACGTCGTCGTTCATCGCCGACGAGCTGCTCTCGGATGCGCGACTCGCCTACGGCCGTCGCGAGGAGGCGCTCACCGAGGCTGCGATGCGCATGCTCGAGCGTCGCGTCGTGCTGAGCGTCATCGACCGCAAGTGGCGCGACCACCTCTACGAGATGGACTACCTGCGCGAGGGCATCGGCCTGCGCTCCATGGCGCAGCGCGACCCCGTCATCGAGTACCAGAACGAGGGCTTCACGCTCTACCAGCAGATGATGGCGGCGATCCGCGAGGAGTCGGTCGGCTTCCTCTTCAACCTCGACGTCAAGGTGCAGCAGACCACGACCGGCGCACCCGCGGCGGTCGAGGGAGGCGGGCTCGACGCGCCCGAGGACGACCAGTCGAAGCTCACGTACTCGGCCCCCGACGAGGACGGCGAGGTGGCGGTCTCCGACCAGCGCGGCCGCACCCTGCAGGGCGCGACGAACCTGGCGAAGCAGAAGTCCGGCAACCCCGCGGCCGCTGCGGCAGCGCAGGCGCAGGGTCAGTCGCGCCAGCAGCGTCGTCAGGTGCCGAAGGCGCAGCCCGTGCGGCCGCAGCCCGCGCAGAAGGGTGCCTTCGGGCAGTCCGAGCCTGCGGAGGGGGGCACGCCGGCAGCGCCGAGCGGCAACCGGCAGCAGCGGCGATCGCAGGGCAAGAAGCGCTGACGTGCGGCCTCTCACCGAGGAGCAGATCCGGTCGTCGTTCGTGAACGCGACCGAGCAGCAGCTCGAGCAGCTGACGATGCCGGGTCTGCACGAGACGATCTGGGAGGAGCGCGAGTACCTGGGCTGGCGCAGCCCGCACTCCGCGCGACTCGGCTACATCGTGCAGTGGCTCGGCGGCGAGCCCGTCGGCATCGTCGTGCGGTCGTCGACCGCGACGCTGCGCCCGGGCATCGCGGCGATGTGCACGCTGTGCCACTCGACGCAGCCCGCGACGCAGGTGCGGCTCTTCACGGCGCCGCGTGCTGGGGAGAAGGGTCGCGCGGGCGACTCGCTCGGCACCTACATCTGCGAGTCGCTGTCGTGCTCGCACTCGATCCGCATCGTGCCGCCGTACATGGCGAGCGCGTCGCGCATCCAGGAGCGCGGCGAGGCGATGCTGCAGCGGCTCGGCGCGTTCACGCGCCGCGTCATGGCCTGACGCGGCGCCTGGCCGCGCTCAGCCGCCCGACTGCAGCGTCACGAGGCCGCCGTAGGCCGTGACGCCGAGCGGCGGGCCGTAGCCCTCGGAGCCGCCGCCGTTCGAGTAGACGGCGACGATGAGCCCGGCGCCCGTCGCGGGGTCGACGTTCGACACCCATCCGCTGCCCGACGCACCCGAGCCCATGACGCAGTCGACGCCCAGGTTCGGGTCGCCGCCGACGCCGTAGGTGATGGTCGAGTCGGAGCAGTAGCGCTGCACCTCGGCGTCGAACGGAGCGGGGTCGCCGGGGTAGCCGGCGAACACGATGCCGTTCGTCTCGGCCTGGAAGCTCACGCCCTGGCCGCCGACGACGTCTTCGATCTCCCGCCCCTGCGCGTCGGGCGCCATGCGCATGAACGCGAAGTCGAAGCCCATCCAGCCGTTGTCGTCCTGGCCGTCGAGCCAGCGGTCGTTGGCGGTGATGTACTGCTCGGGGTACCACCAGTCCTCGGCCTCCCAGACGCCGAACGGCGCGGCGCCGTCGTCGTACGCCGGCGTGAACGTGATGGATGCCATCTCGGTGCGGGTGTCGTCGCTGAACACGCAGTGCGCGGCCGTGATGACGATGTCCTGCGTCTCGCCGTTGATGACCGTGCCCGAGCACGTGTACTGCCCGCCCTCGTCGTCGGTCATGTCGAGCCGGCCGACGGTCGACTGGATGAGGTCGCCCGTGAGCGACGGTGCGACGTCGGGCAGGTACTCGTCGCCCTCGGTCGAGTCGGGCAGCCCGGCCTGCGACTGCACGAGCGGCGTGCCGCGCGTGGGCTGCAGGATGACGTCGGTCGCGGCGTCGGGGGAGTAGCCCGCGCTCGTGATGGGGCTCTCGCCGGCGTAGTAGGCGCCGACGTCCTCGGGCGTCGGGTCGCTGTCGGCGACCGGCTCGTCGGGCTGCACGAACTGGCTGGGGTCGACCGTCTCGGTCGGCTCGGCCGTCTGCGTGGGCTGGGGCTGCGGCTGCTGCGTCGTCGGCAGCGGCTGCGGCTGCGGCAGGGGCGGGGGCAGGACGATGCAGCCGCTGAGGGCGAGCGCGGCGGCGCTCGCGACGACGATGGCGCGCACCCGACGAGGCGTGGTCATGGGACTCCCATCCGAGACGGACGGATGCATCGTACGTCCGCGCGCTCGGGAGGGTGCCGGGTGCCGGGTGCGCGCTCGCTGCGCGTCACCCGTCCCAGGTCAGATCGCGGCGATGAGGATCGCGGTCCAGTGGCAGAGGAACGCGACGACGGTGCAGGCGTGGAACAGCTCGTGGAAGCCGAAGTGGCCGGGCACGGGGTTGGGGCGCTTGATGCCGTAGAAGACGGCACCGACCGTGTAGGCGAGGCCGCCGACGCCGATGAGGATCGCGGTCGCGGGACTCACGGCGTAGATCGCGGGCAGGTACGCGACGGCGGCCCAGCCGAGCGCGACGTACAGCGGCACGTAGAGCCAGCGCGGCGCCGTGACCCACAGCACGCGGAAGGCGATGCCGAGCGCGGCGCCGCCCCACACGATCGAGAGCAGGATGGTGGCCTGCTCGGTCGAGAGCGTGAGCACCGCGAGGGGCGTGTAGGTGCCGGCGATGAGCAGGAAGATGTTCGAGTGGTCGAGGCGCTTGAGCGCCAGGCGCGCCCGGTCGCTCCAGTGGAAGCGATGGTACGTCGCCGAGACGCCGAACAGCAGCAGGCTCGTGGCCATGAAGATCGCCGAGGCGACCTTGCCGCCGGTCGTGTCGGCGAGCGCGACGAGCACGATGCCCGCGACGAGCGCCAGGGGAGCGGTGACGAGGTGGATCCAGCCACGCCACGACGGCTTCTCCTCGCGTGCGGATGCGGCGACGGCGTCGCCTGCGGCCTCGATGAGCGGGAGGTGCGGAAGCGACTCGGCCTCGGCATCGCTCGACGCGGGGGCCGCGTGGTCGCGGCGGGGAGAGTCGGTCTGCATGCTCTTCAGTGTACGACGTACGCAATGCCTCGTCCATGATGGACGCAGCACGCAGGGGGCATACATTGGGGAGGTGGCGACGAGACGAGGCGGGACAGGCATCCTGTACCGCGCGTACGAGCGCCGCCTCCGCCGGGAGCTCGCGGGCGGCCCCGTGCCGACGCACATCGCGATGATCATCGATGGCAACCGTCGCTGGGCTCGGCTCAACGCGCTCGACAGCGTGGGCCACGGCCACCGCGCCGGCGCCGCGAAGATGCACGAGTTCCTCGAGTGGTGCGACGAGCTGGGCGTCGAGGTCGTGACGCTGTACCTGCTGTCGCACGACAACCTCGCCAGCCGCGACGCCGAGGAGCTCGACGAGCTGTGCGCGATCATCGCCGACCTCGCCGACGCGCTGTCGACCGGCACCGGCTGGCGCATCCGCCATGTCGGCTCCTCCTCGGCGCTCCCCGCCGACCTCGCAGCAGCCGTCGGCGCCGCGGTGGAGCGGTCGAGGGAGGCGCCGGGCATGCAGGTGAACCTCGCCGTCGGCTACGGCGGCAGGCACGAGGTCGTCGAGGCCATCCGCCGCATCCTCGAGAGCCACGACGGCACGACCCACGAGCTCGCCGAGCTGCTGAGCCCCGAGCTCATCGGACAGCACCTCTACACGACGGGCCAGCCCGACCCCGACCTCGTCATCCGCACGTCGGGCGAGCAGCGACTGAGCGACTTCATGCTGTGGCAGTCGGCGCGCAGCGAGCTGTACTTCATGGAGGCGCTCGGTCCTGACATGCGCGAGGTCGACTTCCTGCGCGCGGTGCGCGACTACGGCCAGCGCTCGCGCCGCTTCGGCCGCTGACCCGCGGGACGCGTCGGAGCGGCAGCTCGGTGCCGGGTGGGTCGGCCCCGGCGTCTCGTGGCGGCTCCTCGCTGACGCTCGGGGGGCCTCCTCGACCAACTGGGAGGAGCAGGTCACGAAGGGCAGGGACGACCCTCACCAGCTGGTCGAGGAGCGCGCGAGCGCAGCGAGCACGCGTCACGAGGCCACGCGACCGCGGCTCCTGCCCGGCCACGCGCAGGGTCGCGTCGAGCAGGCACGTCGCGTGGTCTCGTGACGGCTCCTCGCCCTTCGGGCTCGGGACCTCCTCGACCAGCTGCTGAGGGCGGCACCCTGATGGGGTGGGTGGCGCTCGCGGCCTTGACGGCCAGCTGGCTCGGTGCCCATCCCCGGCCGCCTGCGACCCCGGTGTTACGAGTCCGTGAACGCGCCGAACGTGCCGCGTGTCGCTGCGAGCCGTGTCGGAGGGCGGGCGTAGCGTCAGCCTCAGTCGGGCACATGCCCGACGACCCACCGCGGCCGCGACGCCGTGAAGGGAGGCGGCCGCCCGAAGTTCCGACCGAGTCGGTGAGGAGCCCACGTGCCCGAGGCCATCCACGCCCCCGAGATCGACGACCAGCTGCAGACCGCGCAGCGCACCTACGTGCTCGACACGTCCGTGCTGCTGTCCGATCCCGGCGCCATCCACCGGTTCGCGGAGCATTCCGTGGTCATCCCGGTCGTGGTCATCGCCGAGCTCGAGAAGAAGCGCCACGATCCCGAGATCGGCTACTTCGCTCGCAAGGCGCTTCGCAACCTCGACGACCTCCGCGTCGCCCACGAGCGGCTCGACTTCCCCGTGCCGACCGACAGCGGCGGCTCGCTGCGCGTCGAGCTCAACCACTCGAACCAGACCGTGCTGCCCTCGGGCCTCCAGCTGGGCGACAACGACTCCCGCATCCTCGCCGTCGCCTGCAACCTCGCGAACGACGGCCTCGACGTGTGCGTCGTGTCGAAGGACATGCCGATGCGCGTGAAGGCCGCGTCGATCGGCCTCGCGGCCGAGGAGTACCTCGCCGAGCAGGCCGTGGAGTCCGGATGGACGGGCACGGCCGAGGTCGCGCTGTCGGGCGACGAGATGGCCACGCTCTACGAGGACGAGCGCCTCACGACGCCGATGGTCGACGGCCTGCCGCTCAACACGGGGCTCGTGATCACCTCGGAGCGCGGCTCGGCGCTCGGCCGCGTCACGGGCCCGGGCGTCATGACGCTCGTGCGCGGCGACCGCGACGTCTTCGGCGTGCACGGCCGCTCGGCCGAGCAGCGTCTCGCGATCGACCTCCTGCTCGACGACGAGGTCGGCATCGTGTCCCTCGGCGGCACGGCGGGCACCGGCAAGTCGGCGCTCGCGCTCGCTGCCGGCCTCGAGGCCGTGCTCGAGCGTCGCCTGCACAAGAAGGTCATCGTCTTCCGCCCCCTGTACGCCGTCGGCGGCCAGGAGCTCGGCTACCTGCCGGGCGACAAGGACGAGAAGATGAACCCCTGGGGACAGGCGATCTACGACACGCTCGGCGCGCTCGTCTCCGACAACGTGCTCGACGAGGTCGCCGACCGCGGGCTGCTCGAGATCCTGCCGCTCACGCACATCCGCGGCCGCTCGCTGCACGACGCGTTCGTGATCGTCGACGAGGCGCAGTCGCTCGAGCGCAACGTGCTGCTGACGGTGCTGAGCCGCATCGGCCAGAACTCGCGCGTCGTGCTCACGCACGACGTCGCGCAGCGCGACAACCTGCGCGTCGGACGCCACGACGGCGTCGCGAGCGTCATCGAGACCCTGAAGGGCAACGCGCTCTTCGGCCACGTGACGCTCATGCGCAGCGAGCGCAGCCGCATCGCCGCCCTCGTCACGAGCCTGCTCGACCACTAGGTCGAGCGCGAGACCGTCCGTCGCAGCCGATCTCACGCCGAGCGCCCGCATCCGCTGGATGCGGGCGCTCGTGCGTGCACGGAGCACCCAGGTCGGGCGGGCATCGTCGATGCATGGGACGGGGAGATGCGACCAGGACCGGTGAGCGCCGAGCCGAGGTCGTGCGGCGCGTACGACGCGAGCAACGCAGCCTCGTCGGCTCCATCGCCGCAGTCACGCTCGTGCAGCTGGGCGCGCTGACGCTCATCGCGGTGCGGTCGGACGTGCTCACCGGTGGACGCGCGATGCCGGTGCCGGTGCAGTGGTCGATCGCCGCGACGATCGCCATCTGGATGGCCCTCGTCGTGGCGATGGCCGTGTACCTGTGCGTGGGGCACGACCGCGACGAGCGGCAGTGGCCCGGCAGCGTGCACGTGCGCGAGACGTGGCGCATCCAGCGCGCGCACGCGCCCGGCGTCGCCGGATGGATCGGCGCAGCCGCGCTCCTGCCGCTCGCGATCTGGCTGCCGGGCGTGCTGTCGATGCCGTGGGTCGACGTGCTGCACGGCGTCGTCATGTGGATCGGCCCCGCGATCACGGCGATCTTCATCCCGCTCGCCGTGCGCGCGCAGGGTCGCATCGATCGGGCGGGTGCGCTGCGCCACTCGGACGTCGTCGGGGAGCGGGATGTCCTCGACCGTGCGCTCGAGCAGGAGTCCGAGGCGCGCTGACCGACGGTCTGTGGACGGTCGCCGACGCGATCGCACGGGCGGGGCTAGCGTGCCCGCATGCTCGCCGCCGTCCGCGCCCCCGCCGTTCCCGTGCGGCTGCGCGCGATCGACGTGGCGCTCGGTCTCGCGCTCGCAGCCGGTGCCGCGCTGCTGTCGGTGCAGGCGGGCTGGATGGGCGCGACGGGTGCCGCGACGACGGCCCTCGTCGTCGCGGCGCTCGTCGCACCTGCGCTCGCTCGCATCGACCTCGCCGACCGACGGCTGCCCAACGTGCTCACGGTGCCGCTGCTGGGCGTCGCGCTCGCGTGCGCCGGCGTCGGCGCCGTGCTCGGCGCCTGGATGGGCGGCGTCGTGGCGCTCGCGGTCGCGGTCATGCTCGGCGCGATGTGGTGGCTCGGCGGCATGGGCGCCGGCGACCTGAAGCTCGGCGCGGGGCTCGCGCTCGCGACCGCGCCGCTCGAGTGGTGGCTGCCGCTCGCCGGCATCGCGTGCGCGTTCGTGCTCGGCGGCGCCGTGGGGCTCGTGGCGACGGTGCGCGGTGCCGAGTCGGTGCCCTTCGGGCCGTGGCTGCTCGCGGGCACCGGGGTCTCGGCGGTGCTCGCCGCCGTGTGACCGTCGCGCATTGCGCAGTGTGACGATCCGATTGGTCCGCGGGTCCCGATGCTTCCTACCGTGGGAGCACCCCCAAGGACCTTCCCAGGAGCACCACCATGTCGACCTTCGCTCGATCCCTCGCCGCGGCAGCCGCCGCATCCACCCTCCTGCTCGCGGGCTGCGCCGGCGGCGCCGGCGGCGGCGACTCCGAGGCCGCGCTCGGCTCGGAGGAGAACCCGGTGCGCATCGGCACCACCGACCCCGCCGACTACTGGGACACGTTCGCCGACCTCGCCGCCGAGGAGGGCATCTCGGTCGAGATCGAGCTGCTCTCCGAGTACACCGAGCCGAACCCCGCGCTGAGCGAGGGCGACCTCGACATCAACCAGTTCCAGCACATCCAGTACCTCGCCGACTACAACGTCGCATCGGGCGACGACCTGCAGCCCATCGGCTCGACGGCGATCTACCCGCTGGGCCTGTACTCGCAGCAGTACGACTCGGTCGAGGACATCCCCGACGGCGAGACCATCGTCATCCCGAACGACGTCGTGAACCAGGCACGAGCGCTGCTCGTGCTGCAGTCGGTCGGACTCGTCGAGCTCGAGGACGGCGGCAGCACCGCGTCGTCGGTGCAGGACATCATCGAGGACGAGTCGCGCGTCGAGGTCACCCCCGTCGACGCATCGATCACGGCAGGCTCGCTGCCCGACGTCGCCGGCGCCGTCATCAACAACAACTTCCTCGGCTCCGCCGGCATCAGCTCGCAGGACGCCATCGCTGCCGACGACCCGTCGGACCCGTCGGCGCTGCCCTACGTCAACGTCTTCGTCGTCCGCGCGGAGGACACGGACAACGAGGTGCTGAACCAGCTCGTCGACATCTACCAGGGCAACCAGGAGCTGCTCGACGAGGTGCAGGAGTTCGCGGGCAACACGGCCGTGTTCACCGTGATCCCCGCCGACGAGCTGCAGTCCTCGCTCGCCGAGGTGCAGGAGCAGATCGAGTCGCAGCAGTAGGACTCGATGACGACGAGCGCGGGCACCAGCGATGGTGCCCGCGCTCACCGCGTCACCCACCGACCACCACCGATGAGGACGAAGCACATGCCGCACATCTCCATCACCGACGTGACGAAGTCGTACCCACCGCGGCGCAGAGGCGGCGCGACCGTCGTCGCCGTCGACGGCGTGAGCCTGGACGTCGAGCGCGGTGACGTGTTCGGGGTCATCGGCTACTCGGGTGCCGGCAAGTCGACGCTCGTGCGCCTCATCAACGGCCTCGAGCCCGTGACGCAGGGGTCGATCCAGGTCGACGGCGTCGACGTGACGTCGCTGTCGGGCGCGCGCCTGCGCGAGGTGCGGCAGGGGATCGGCATGATCTTCCAGCGCTTCAACCTGCTGCGATCGCGCACGATCCGCGCGAACGTCGCCTACCCGCTCGAGGTCGTGGGCATGCCGCGCGACCAGCGGCGCGCCCGCGTCGACGAGCTGCTGCGCTTCGTCGGCCTCGAGGACAAGGCGGATGCCTACCCCGAGCAGCTCTCGGGCGGCCAGCAGCAGCGCGTCGGCATCGCGCGCGCGCTCGCGGCCGAGCCTGCGATCCTCCTCGCCGACGAGGCGACGAGCGCGCTCGACCCCGAGACGACCGACGAGGTGCTCGACCTGCTGGCACGCGTCAACCGCGAGCTCGGCGTCACGATCGTCGTGATCACGCACGAGATGGACGTCATCGCCCGCATCGCGACGAAGGTCGCCGTCATGGAGCAGGGGCGCGTCGTCGAGTCGGGTGCCACGTACGACGTGTTCACGAGGCCGCAGACCGACACGGCCAGGCGCTTCGTGCGCACCGTCGTGCGCGCGCTGCCCGACGGGGATGCGCTCGTGGCCCTGCGGCAGCAGCACGACGGCCGACTCTTCACGATCTCGTTCACCGACGAGGGCGCGAGCGAGGCACGCGTCTTCGGCGCCCTCGCGCGTGCCGGCGTCGACTTCCACCTCGTGCACGGCGGCGTCGACGACATCCAGGGCCGCGTCTACGGCCTGCTGACCATCGCGGTGCGCGGCGACGACGCAGCCATCCGCGATGCCGTGGCGAGCATCGGCTCCGGCGTGACGATCACGGAGGTGACGGCATGAACGATCTCGTCGAGCGGCTGCAGGAGCTGCTGCCCACGCTGTTCGAGCAGACCGGCATCACGCTGTGGCTCGTCGCGGTCTCGCTGCTGTTCGGCGGCATCGGTGGCCTGCTCGTCGGCACGGCGCTCTACGTCACGCGACGCGGCGGCGTGCTCGCGCAGCCCGTCGCGTTCTGGGTGCTGAACGCTCTGGTGAACACCATCCGGCCGATCCCGTTCATCATCTTCATCGTCGCGCTGCAGCCGGTCGCGCGTGCGGTGCTCGGCACGGGGCTCGGCACCAACGTGATCATCTTCTCGATCTCGATCGCCGCGACGTTCGGCATCGCGCGCATCGTCGAGCAGAACCTCATCTCGGTCGACCCGGGCGTCGTCGAGGCGGCGCGGGCGATGGGTGCGAGCCCGTGGCGCATCATCCGCACCGTGATCCTGCCCGAGGCGTTCGGCCCGCTCATCCTGGGCTACACGTTCGCGACCGTCGCCCTCATCGACATGTCGTCGGTCGCGAGCATCATCGGCGGCGAGGGTCTCGGCGCCTACGCGCTCGACTACGGCTACCGCCGCTTCGACCCGGTGGTGACGTGGTCGGCGCTCGCGATCATCATCGTCGTCACGCAGCTGGTGCAGGGCCTCGGCAACTGGCTCGCGCGCCGCATCCTGCGCCACTGACGCGGCTGAGGGCGGATGCGCGAGAGGCGGCCGGGCGTCAGCCCGGCCGCCTCCAGCATGCGGTCCCGCGTCAGCCGCGGCGGCGCATGCGCTGCCGCGCGACGAGCCCGCCGCCGACCGCGGCGACCGCCGCCGCCACGAGGGCTGCGAGCCACGCGACGTCGGCGCCCGTCTGCGGCAGCGATCCCTCGCCGCCCGCGACGTCGTCGCCGACGCCGGGCGTCGTCGACGGGGTCGGTGCCGACGGAGCCGGGTCGTCGCTCGGCGACGGCGTGGGGTCGACCGAAGGCTCGGGCGACGGCTCCGGCGAGGGCACGACCTCGGCGGCCTGCTCGTCGAACGCCACGAGCGGGTTCGGGATCGTGACCTGCTGCAGCTGCGCGGAGTCGGCGAAGAAGTCGTACGCCGTCACCACGAGGCGGTCGCCGTAGACGTCGAGCACGCTGCCGCGGTTCACGTCGCCCGTCGTGACCTCGGAGCGCGTCGCCGTGTCCTCGCCGACCGCATCCCACTCGATGTGCATCGCCATGGTGTTGATCGACCAGAAGCCGTCGGCGTGCCCGTCGTCGGTGCGGCGCTGCATCGCCCAGTCGCCCTGCTCGGCGGGGTAGTGCGTGTGGCCCGAGAAGACGACGGCGTTGGGGTAGTTGCCGAGGATGCTCGTGAGGCGATCGTTCATCTGGTGGTGCTCGGAGTAGTTCGGCGCCCACGTGCCCGACGTCGTCTCGCCGAGCGGGAAGTGCGTCAGCACGACGACCTGGCGGTCGAGGGCGGTCCAGTGCGCCAGGCGCTCCTCGAGGAACGCGACCTGCGCGTCGCTCATCGCGACGTCGGTCGGCGAGGCGAACTCCTGGCCGAGCACGATGACCGGCACCGCGCCGCCCGTGCCCTCGAGCACGTACTCGTCGTAGACGCCCTCGCGCTGCGCGAACTCGAGGAACCGCGCACGGTTCGCCTCGAAGCCGCCCGACGCGTAGCGCTCGTGGTTGCCGATCGCCGCGATCGTCTGCTCGGGGCGCACGCCGGCCGTCGCATCCATGACCGCGTCGATCTCATCCCACTCGGCCGTCGTGCCCGAGCTCACGATGTCGCCCACCATGAGCAGGCCGTTCGCGTCGGGGGCGAGCTGCGCCATCTGGCCGATGCCCTGCTGGAGGTCGGCGGGGTGGCCCTGGATGTCGGAGACGACCCAGGCCTGCGTCGGGGAGCCGGCGACGTCCTGCTGCACCTGGTGCACCGTCGCGGAGTCGATCGCCCAGTAGCGGCCGCCGGTGCCGGCCGCGAAGACCCACGTGAACGCGACGTCGGAGGCGCCGACCGGCACGTCGAGCACGACGTTCTGCATGGCGTTCATCTGCGTCTCGTCGTAGCCGCTGACGACCGTCGTGTCGTCGAGGCGCAGCACCTCGGTCGCCTCGCCGCCGTCGAACGACGCGAGCACGATGCCCGACTGGCCGGGCGCGCCGCGGTAGTGGCTGTCGAAGGTGAGGCGCACGGCCGCGAGGCCCTCGACCGACACGGGGTCGAGCGCGAGCGTCGCCGAGTACGCCTCGCCGCCCGCCTGCTGCGCGTCGGCGATCGCGATGGCGCCGTGCGCGCGCGAGAACCGGCCGCGCATCTCGTCGACGTCAGCCGTCCACGCGTCGCGCGTCATGCTCGCCCAGGTGCCGGTGGCTGCCGGCGCGTCGGGCGCGCCGACGGCGTCGAAGCCCTCGCGGGCGAGCACGCCGTCGGTCGTGACGTCGGTGACGACGGGGTCGATCGCGACGGGCGCCGACGGGTCGCCGGGCACGGACGCCTCGGGGTCGGCCGCCACCGTGAACGCGACGGGCTCGGCGAGCGACTCGTAGCCGTCCTGCGCGAGGAACCATGCGGTCCACTCGCCTGCCGCGAGGTCGCCCGAGAACGGCAGCGCGCCGGACGCGTCGGGCGCGTAGTCCCACAGCGTCGACGGCTGGTCGCCGGGCGTGACGCCGGCGGGGTAGATGCCGACCCAGTTGGTCGCGTCGGGCACGTCGGTCGCGTACGTGGCCGTGATCGGCTGGCCCGTCTCGTAGACGACGGCGTCGAGCGTCAGCGTCGACGCGGCGGCCTGCACCGCCGCGTCGGGTGCGGCGTCGGGTGCGGCGATGGCCGTGGATGCGGCGAGCGGCGAGGCGACGAGCGCTGCGACGAGGGCCGCGGGGGCGACGATGCGCGTCGCGGAGCGGCGGCGCTGCGATCGGGGGTGCATGGGAGCTCCTCTCTTCGCGCGTCGGGAGGACGCGCACCCGGAGCCTCGCGGGGGTCGTCGACGCGAAGGTGAACGGGAGGCGACCGACCGGCTGCCCACCCCGCGCCCGCGCGGGATCCGAGCGGACGGCTGCGCGCACCTGTCCACCGCGGCCCTGCGCGGTGGCGCGTCAGCGTCCGTCGGAGCGCACCTCGAAGGTCACGGTGCCGGGCAGGTAGCGGTCGACGCTGACGTCGATCGTGCGGCCGTCGACCCCGATGGCGTGGCGGTCGACGAGCAGCAGCGGACTCGAGCGCGGCACGCCCAGCAGTCGTGCGTCGTCGCTCGAGGCGGCCACGGCGTCGAGCCGGTGCGAGCCCTCCGCCTCGGCGAAGCCCGCATCGGCGAGCAGCTCGGCCACCGAGGGCGCATCGCGCGGCTGGTCGCGCACGACGGGCGCGACCCACGACGGGTACGCGGATCGCTCGACCATCACGCGCTGCCCGTCGAGCGTGCGCACGCGCGTGACGTGCAGCACGGCGTCGCCCACGGGGACGCGCATGCGGCGCGCGAGCGCGGCGTCGGCGGGCTGCTGGGCGGAGGCGACGACGAGGCCCCCGGGCTCGAGCCCGCGACTGCGCGCCCACTGCGCGAACGACCGGAAGCCGGCGAGCCCGTAGGCGCGCACCGGCGACTGCACGACCCAGCCGGCACCGCGCTGCGGGGCGACGACGCCGCGACGCTGCAGGTGCGCGAGCGCCTTGCGCACCGTGCCGCGTGCGACGCCGTGGCGAGCGGCGAGCGACGCCTCCGACGGCAGTCGCGACCCGATTGCCACGGCGCCCGAGGCGATCTCGACGTCGATCGCGGCAGCGACCTCGCGGTAGCGCAGACGCTGCGGCGCGGCCTGCTGCTCGCGCCCGCCCTCCACGGATCCATCCTCCCATCGGGGATCCTCAGGGTGCTCATCGCCTACGCTGGGGGACAGCCCACGACGTCATAGGAGACATCGCGATGAGCACCGACACGACCCCCACGAAGGATCGCGAGCTGCCGCCGGCCGCTGCACCCGTCACCCGCACCCGCTGGACCCCTGCGAAGATCGCGCTCTGGGCGGGCATCGCCCTGCTCGGCGGCCTCGCCTGGGTCATGCTCGCCGTCGTGCGCGGCGAGACCGTCAACGCCATCTGGTTCGTGTTCGCCGCCGTGTGCACCTACCTCATCGCGTACCGCTTCTACTCGAAGGTCATCGAGCGCCACCTCGTCAAGCCCGACGACCTGCGGGCGACGCCGGCCGAGCACCTCGCCAACGGCAAGGACTACGTCGCGACCGACCGTCGCGTGCTCTTCGGCCATCACTTCGCCGCCATCGCCGGCGCCGGCCCGCTCGTCGGGCCCGTGCTCGCCGCGCAGATGGGCTACCTGCCCGGCACGATCTGGATCATCGTCGGCGTCGTGCTCGCCGGTGCCGTGCAGGACTACCTCGTGATGTTCTTCTCGATGCGTCGCGGTGGCCGCTCGCTCGGCCAGATGGCGCGCGACGAGCTGGGCCGCGTCGGTGGCACCGCCGCGATCGTCGCGACCCTGCTCATCATGATCATCATCACGGCGATCCTCGCCCTCGTCGTCGTCAACGCGCTCGGCGAGAGCCCGTGGGGCGTCTTCTCGGTGGCCATGACGATCCCGATCGCGCTGTTCATGGGCGCGTACCTGCGGTGGATCCGTCCCGGCCGCATCACCGAGGTGTCGATCATCGGCTTCGTGCTGCTCATGGCGGCGATCGTCGGCGGCGGCGCCGTCGCCGAGACCCAGTGGGGTCAGGACGTCTTCACGCTCGACCGCACGACGCTCGCGTGGGCGATCATCGTCTACGGCTTCATCGCCGCCGTGCTGCCCGTGTGGGTGCTGCTCGCGCCGCGCGACTACCTGTCGACGTTCATGAAGATCGGCGTCATCGGCATGCTCGCCGTCGCGATCGTGTTCGTGCGGCCCGAGATCGAGGTGCCGGCGTTCACCTCCTTCGCGAGCGGCGTCACGGGTCCGGTCTGGTCGGGCAGCCTCTTCCCGTTCCTGTTCGTGACGATCGCGTGCGGCGCCCTGTCGGGGTTCCACGCCCTCATCTCGTCGGGCACGACCCCGAAGATGGTCGAGAAGGAGCGGCAGACCCGCTTCATCGGCTACGGCGGCATGCTCATGGAGTCGTTCGTGGCGATCATGGCGCTCGTCGCCGCCGTGTCGATCGACCAGGGCATCTACTACGCCATGAACGCCTCGGCCGCCGCGACGGGCGGCACCGTCGAGGGCGCTGCCGACTTCGTCAACGGGCTCATGCTCGCGGGCGTGCAGACGAGTCCGGAGGTGCTCGCGCAAGCAGCGCAGGACGTCGGCGAGGAGACGATCGTGTCGCGCACCGGTGGCGCGCCGACGCTCGCGTTCGGCCTCGCGCACATCCTGCAGCAGTGGGTCGGCGGCGCATCGATGATGTCGTTCTGGTACCACTTCGCGATCATGTTCGAGGCCCTGTTCATCCTCACTGCCGTCGACGCCGGCACGCGCGTGGCCCGCTTCATGCTGCAGGACTCGATCGGCAACGTCGCGAAGCGCTTCAAGGACACGTCGTGGAGGCTCGGCGCCTGGATCTGCACGGCGATCATGGTCGCCGGCTGGGGTGCGGTGCTGCTCATGGGCGTCACGGACCCGCTCGGCGGCATCAACACGCTCTTCCCGCTGTTCGGCATCGCCAACCAGCTGCTCGCGGCCATCGCGCTCGCGATCGTGCTCACGATCGTCGCGCGCCGCGGCACGTGGCGGTGGCTGTGGATCGTGGGCCTGCCGCTCGCGTTCGTCGCGGTCGTGACCATCACGGCATCGATCCTCAAGATCTTCTCGCCGGTGCCGGCCGTGGGCTACTGGGCCAACCACATGGCCTTCCGCGACGCGCTCGCCTCGGGCGAGGAGTCGTTCGGCACCGCGGGCACGGTCGAGGCGATGGAGGCGGTCGTGCGCAACACGGCCGTGCAGGGCACGCTCTCGATCATCTTCGTGTCGCTCGCGATCGTCGTGATCACGACGAGCGTGCTCGCCGTGCTGCGCGCATGGCGCACGCGCGAGATCGTGGACCGCGAGGATGCGCCCGTGCCGTCGCGCCGCTACGCGCCCGCTGGGCTCGTCGCGTCGAAGGAGGAGAAGGCGCTCGAGCGCGAGTGGGCGGCGCTGCCCGACGACCAGCAGCCGTCGCGAGGCCACTGATGCCCGATCGCGCCGCCGCCGCCACGCACGCCCTCCGGCGTGCGTGGCGTGCGGCCGCCTGGTACGCGCGCGGCCTCACGGGCGAGTCGCGCTACGAGTCCTACCTCGCGCACGAGCTCGCCGCGCATCCCGAGCGTCCACCGCTCGACCGCCGCGCGTTCTGGCGCGACTACCACCGCTGGCAGGACGCGAACCCGCAGGGCCGGTGCTGCTGAGCGAGCTCGCGAGCTCGCGTATCGCAGGCGATTCCGGTTCCTGAGGGGAATGTTCCCTGCAGACCCGGAATCGCCTGCGAGACGCGGACTGCGAGGTGGCTACGCCTCCTCGTCGGTGCCCTTCGTGCGCAGGCGCGCGACGAGGCCGGCGCCGATCGCGACGGCGGCGGATGCGCCTGCGACGAGGGGCGCGAGCAGCGGGCCACCCGTCTGCGGCAGCGATCCCGAGCCGCCCGAGCCGCCGGCGCCCGCGCCGCCGGTGGGTGCGGTCGAGCCCGACGGGCTCACGCCGTCGGTCGGGGAGGGCACGATCGTCGGCGGCACGCTCGGGCCGCCCGACGACGGCGGCACCGAGGGCTGCGGCTCAGAGGGCTCCGGGCTCGGCTCGACCGGGATCGGCAGCACCTGCACGACCGTCGGGCGCGGGCCGTGGAAGGTGCCGTCGACGCCCGTCGCGCCGGCGGGCGCGTAGTCGGGCCACAGCGACGACGGCGTCGCGAACAGGCCGTCCTCGCCCGGGTGCTGCACCGCGACGAACACGTGCCACTCGTCGTCGTGGATGACGGGGCCGCACGTCTCCGACTCCACCGGCACCGAGAGGAACTGCTCGACGAGGCCGCGCTGCGCGCCCTCGAGCCGCACGCGGAAGAGGCCGTCGTTGTAGCCGATGCCGTCGGGAGCCCCGTCGGTCGACACCCACAGGTTGCCCTCGGAGTCGAACGCGAGGTTGTCGGGGCACGAGATCGGCGACACCTGGTCGACGGGGAAGCCTGCGAAGTACGTCTGGTCGCCCTGCGCAGGGTCGCCGCAGAGCATGAGGATGCTCCAGCGGAACGTCGTGCCGGTGTGGTCGCCGCCGTCCTCGGCGATCTCGATGACGTGGCCGTCGCGGTTCTGCGTGCGCGGGTTCGCCTCGTCGGCGACCGCGTTCGTGCCGACGCCGCGGTTCGAGTTGTTCGTGCACGCGACGTAGATGAGGCCCGTGATCGGGTTCGGCTCCACGTCCTCGCAGCGGTCCATCTTCGTCGCGCCCACGAGGTCGGCGGCGCCGCGCGTGTTCACGAGCACCTCGTCGACCGCCCAGCCGGTCACCTGCGACTCGCCGCCGACGACGAGCGGCAGCCACCGGCCGACGCCGTCGAAGGCGCCGTCGGAGGGCAGGGTGCCCGAGCCGTCGATCTCGACGGTCGAGTTGCCCTCGAACTGCGCGACGTAGAGGTCGCCGGTCTCGAGCAGCGTCATGTTCGACGCGCGGTCGCCCTCGACGTACGTGCCTGCCGAGACGAACTTGTAGAGGTAGTCGAAGCGCTCGTCGTCGCCCATGTACGCGGCGACGCGACCGTTGGCGGCGACGTGCACGTTGGCGCCCTCGTGCTTCATGCGGCCCATGGCCGTGTGCTTGCGCGGCGTGGAGGCGGGGTCGAACGGGTCGATCTCGACGATCCAGCCGAAGCGGTTGGCCTCGTTCTCGTAGCCCGGGGTGCGGGTGTCGAAGCGCGGGTCGTCGAGCTCCCAGCCGCGCGCGGTCGTCGGCGACGTGAGCCCGTAGCGGCGGTCGGCGGCCGTGGCGCCGGCGGCGGCGAAGTAGCCGTTGAAGTTCTCCTCGCCCGACAGGATCGTGCCCCACGGCGTCGTGCCGCCCGCGCAGTTGCCGAGGGTGCCGAGCGCGACGCGACCCGTCGGGTCGGCGACGGTCTGCAGCAGCGGCGAGCCCGCGGCGGGGCCGGTGATGGCGTAGGGGGTGTCGTCGAGGAAGCGACGGTTGCGGGCGGCGCCCACGACGGGCTCCCACGCCTCGGCGTCGCTGCCGCGCGTGAGCTCGACGACCGAGAGGCCGTGGGCGGCGCGGCCGACGGCGCGCACGCGGGCGGGGTCCTCGGCGATCTGCGCGGCCGGGAACATGATGGGCTCGTTCGTGTACTCGTGGTTCACGAACAGCAGCGCCGTCGTCGCGTCGATGCGCAGGATGTCGGTGTAGTCGCAGTTGTAGCCGAACTGGCGGCGCTGCTTCGCCTCCGTCTGATCGAGCGCGTCGAAGGCGGGGGAGTCGAGGAAGAGCGGGTCGCCCCAGCGCAGGATGGGCTGGTAGGTGAATCCCTCGGGCACGGTGAGCTCGTCGACCGTCGCCGCGACCGGCGCGATGGGCGTGAAGCCGAACGCGGCGCCGGGCACGGGAGCGGCGGCCTGCGCGGGCGCCGCAGCGCCGATGGCCTGGGTCGTGAGGAGCGCGACGGTGCCGGCGACGCCGGCGCCCAGCAGGGTGCGGCGCGAGAGCTCGGCGTCGATGATGTCGCGCAGGTACGCGTTGCGCGACGTGTTGCACACGTCGCCGAGGCACGCGTTCGCGCACTTCAGCTGGCACGTGACGGCACTGCGCTTGCCGCGCACGTGCGCAGCCATCGGCAGCAGTGGACGGCGTTCGACATCGACCATGGGAGCCCCCTCCTCGGTGCGCCCCGACCCGAGCGGCCCAGCGCACCCGATCACGGAACCGTCAGGAGGTGGCCAGCAGGTGTCGCGGCGGTGGCGTGACGGGGGATGCGGCGCGTCGCGCGGGCGAACGTCCCGAACGATCGGTCAGGAGCCGAGGAGGTTCGCCCGCAGGCCGCGATCGTCGAGCTCACGCCTGAGGATCCCTCGCCGGCGGAGGATGGGCACGAGCTCGTCGAGCGTGCGGTGCACCGTGACGGGGTGCAGGTCGCCCCAGAGCAGGAATCCGTCGTTGTCGACCTCCTCGCCGAGCTGCTCGATGCGGTCGGCGAGCTCCTCGGCGGTGCCGACGAGGCCCGTGCCGTCGCCCGTGCGGCGCAGGCGGGCCAGGCCGGCGAGCAGCACCCGCAACGGCGTCGTCGCGGCGTCGTGCTCGCCGACGAGGCGTGCGATCGAGCCGTGCGAGACGTGGTCGCCGAACGTGCCCGGCGGGATGGGCGCGTCGAGGTCGAGCGATGCGAGGTCGGTCTCGAGGTCGCTCGACTGCTTGCGGGCGAGCTGCACGATCGTCGCGTCGTCGGGGTTCGCCGAGGCGCGCACGATGCGGTCGGCCTCCTCGGCGCTCGGCGTGATCGTCGGCTGGATCGCGAACAGGATGCGGATGTCGTCGGCCGTGCGCCCGGCCGCGATCGCCGCGTCGTGGATGCGCTGCCGGTAGGCGCGCAGCGCCGACGCCTCGAGCGGGGCGAGCGCGAGCTGCACGTCGGAGTGCGCGCCCGCGAACCCGAGCCCGCGACCGGATCCGCCCGGCGACACGACGAGGGGCTCGCCGTCGGTGAAGGGCACGGCGTTGAGCGGTCCGTCGAACGCGAAGTGCTCGCCGCGGTGCTGCACGCGCTCGAGCCGCGAGCCGTC
The DNA here is from genome assembly GCF_007679035.1 of Agrococcus jejuensis. GTDB lineage: Bacteria > Actinomycetota > Actinomycetes > Actinomycetales > Microbacteriaceae > Agrococcus > Agrococcus jejuensis_A. Next base: position 173,550 of record NZ_VEFR01000005.1, read on the forward strand.
GACGTAGACGCCCGAGCCGACGTCGGCGACGAGCGCATCCTCCGGCCATGAGCGCCACAGCGCGCGCACGCCCGTGAGCCACTCCTCGGCACGGTCGTAGGCGGCGTCGTGGCCGAGGGGAGCGGCGGCGCCGAAGTGGCGGGCGCTGCCGGTGTCGGTGACGACGTTGACGCCGAGGCGGTGGCCCGAGAGATGCTGCAGCGTCGACAGCTGCCGCGCGGCGGTGTACGGCGGCAGCGCCGCCGGGTTGATCGTGGGCGCGATGCCGATCGCGCGCGTCGCCTCGAAGAGGTACGGCGCCAGCAGCAGCGGGTCGAGCTTGGGGCCGCCGAACGCGTGGCGCACGCGCAGGTCGAGGGTCTCGGGGCTGCCGAGCGACGGTGCGTCCTCGATGACGAGCAGCTCGACGCTCGCCTGCTCGAGCTCGCGCACCGACTGGCGGTACAGCGCGGGCGACGTCCAGCGGTAGTCCCAGTCGAGGTACGGATGCCCCCAGCCGTGCGGTCCGAAGCCGCGGGCGAGGAACCAGCCCAGGTGCTGCTGCCGCGTCATGCCGACGCCACCCGCAGCGCGCGGTCGAGGTCGCGCACGAGGTCGGCGACGTCCTCGATGCCGATCGACACGCGCAGCGTGCCGGGCTCGATGCCCGCGAGCCCCAGCTCGGCCTCGGTGCGCTGCGTGTGGCTCGTCGTGCGCGGATGCAGGATGAGCGAGCGCACGTCGCCGAGATGCGTCATGGGCGTGAAGAGCGCCAGGGCGTCGACGAGCCGACGCGCGGCCGCCTCGCCGCCGTGCACCGTGAACGCGAAGACGGAGCCCTGGCCCCGCGGCAAGTAGCGGTCGGCGAGCGCGCGGTACGGGCTCGACGGCAGCCCCGAGTAGTCGACGGAGGCGACGGCCGGGTGCTCGTGGAGGAACCTCGCGATGGCCAGCGCGTTCGCCGACTGCCGCTCGACGCGCAACGAGAGCGTCTCGATGCCCTGGCCGATGAGGAACGCGTTGAGCGGCGAGATCGTGGGTCCGAAGCGCACGGCGACGCTGTCGCGGATGTGCGCGATGCGCGCGAGCGGTCCGTGGCGGTCGACGCGGCTCGGCCCGCCGACACGGCTCGGCGCCGTGAGGTGCGGGTAGAGGTGGCCCGAGCGCGTCGCGTCGAACGTGCCCGCATCCACGACCGCGCCGCCCAGCACGGCGCCCTGGCCGGCGAGGAACTTGCTCGCGGAGTGCACGACGAGGTCGGCGCCGTGCTCGATGGGGCGCAGCAGGTACGGCGTCGCGAGCGTCGAGTCGACGACCACGGCGATGCCGCGCTCGTGCGCGACGTCGGCGATCGCCTGCAGGTCGGGGAGGTCGTTGCGCGGGTTCGGGATGGCCTCGAGCAGCACCGCGCGCGTCTCGGGCCGGATGGCCGCGCGCCACGCGGCGGGATCGTTGCCCGCGACGAAGTCGGTCGTGACCCCGAGACGCGCGAGCTCCTCGAGCAGCAGGCCGCGCGTGCCCTCGTACATGCTCGCGCCCGCGAGCACGTGGTCGCCGGCGCCGACGAGGCCCAGCAGCGCGACGACGATCGCCGCCTGGCCGCTGCCGACGAGCACGGCGTCGGCGCCGCCCTCGAGGTCGGCGATGCGCCGCTCGACGGCCGTGACCGTGGGGTTCGCGACGCGCGTGTACGAGTAGCCGTCGCCGGTGCGGAAGTGCTCGGCGGACTCGTCGAACGCGTCGAACGGGAAGCCGGCGGTCATGTAGAGCGGCGTCGTGCGGCTGCGCACGGGCTCGGCGACCTCGATGGGCTGCAGCTGACGGGTCGCGAAGCCGAGGTCGGTGGCGGCGGTCGTGCGGCGGAGCATGCGTCATGCTGACACGCGCGGAGGCCCGCCCGACGTCGTGCTACGTCCCGTGACGCGGCGGCGCGGGCAGGTCCTCGGCGTAGGCGCGCACCGAGCGCCGATACGACGGCAGCTCGGGCTCGAGCGCCTCGACGAGCAGGCGCACCGCCTCGCCGCTGCGACCCGCGTCGTGCAGGGCGAGGGCGAGGAAGATCGCGCGAGCGTCTCCGACGGCGTCGTGGTCGGGCGCGTGCGCCAGCACCTCGATCGCCTCGTCGACGCGGCCCAGGTTGCGCAGCGTGGACCCGTGCTGGATCGCGAGGCGCGCCGCACGCTCGTCGTCGAGGCCGAGCTCGAGGGCGCGCCGGTAGTGGGCGGCGGCGACCTCCTCCATGCCGAGGGCGTCGAACACGCCGCCCAGCTCGAACGGCCCGCGAGCGTCCCCGGGTCCGAGCTCGGCGATGAGCACCCGCATCTGCCGGATCATCTCCTGCGGGCGATCCTCGTCGAGCGCAGCCCAGAACGCGTCGATGCGCGCCTGCCAGTCGGTCATGTCCGTCACGCGACCGCGTCGACGGCGAGCCCCGCATGGTGCGCGGCGAACGCCAGCTGGTCGGCGAACTCGAGCGCCGCCGCATCCTTGGGCTTGCCCATGCCGTGTCCGGCGCGCGTGTCGATCGACAGCAGGATCGGCGCGTCCGAGCCGCTCGTCGCCTGCGCGCGCTGCAGCTCGGCCGCGAACTTGAACGAGTGGGCGGGCACGACGCGGTCGTCGTGGTCGCCCGTCGTCACGAGCGTCGGCGGGTAGGCGACGCCCTCGCGGATGGCGTGCAGCGGCGAGTAGGCGGCGAGCGCCGGGAACTCGGCGGCGTCGTCGGGGTCGCCGTAGTCGCTCGTCCACGCCCAGCCGATCGTGAAGCGGTGGAAGCGCAGCATGTCGAGCACGCCGACGCCCGGCAGCACCGCCGCCCACAGCTCGGGACGCTGCGTGAGCGCGGCACCGGCGAGCAGGCCGCCGTTCGAGCGCCCGTGCAGCGCGAGCTGCTCGGGCGTCGTGACGCCCGTGGCGACGAGGTGCTCGGCGATCGCGTAGAGGTCGTCGAAGACCTGCTGCTTGCGCGCCTTCGTGCCCTGCTTGTGCCAGTCGGAGCCGAACTCGCCGCCGCCGCGCAGGTTGGGCACCACGAGCACGCCGCCCGCATCCACCCATGCGGCGAGCACGGCGCGGAAGCCGGGGTTCATGGGGATGTTGAAGCCGCCGTACGCCCAGATGAGCGTGGGGCGCGGTGCCGAGCCGTCGTCGTCGGCGGGGCGCACGACGAACGCGGGCACCTCGGCGCCGTCGGTGCTCGTGGCGCGGATGCGGGTGGTCGTGGCGTCGGGCGCCGGGGGGCCGGGCGTGAGCAGCGTGCGGTGCGAGACCAGGGTCGGGCCGTGCGTCTCGACGACGTGCCGCGTGCCGCGGTCGACGAACGACGACGTCGTGACGAAGACCGTCGACGAGGTGGCGCGGGCGCTGAGGCCCGTGAGGCTCACGCCGTCGCCGATCGGCACGGCATCGCCCAGGGTGCCGTCGTTCGCGGCGAGCTGCACGCGATGCGACGCGTCGTGCGAGTACTCCAGCACGAGGCCGTGCTCGGTGAGCGAGGCGCCCAGCAGCACGTCCGTCTCGTGCTCGGCGATCACGGTCGAGCGCTCGCCCGAGACCAGGTCGAAGGCGTCGAGGCGGTAGCGCGGCGCGCCCTCGTCGGTCACGAAGAGCAGCAGGCCGTCGCGCACGCCGATGGCGTTGCGCTCGACGTCGTGCCCCGCGACGAGCTGGCGCAGCGCCGTGACGGGCTCGTCGTGCCTGCGCACGTGCAGGTCGTTGCCGCTCGAGGCGCCCGTGTCGGTCTGCAGCACGAACCAGTCGTCGTCGCGCGGCCAGTGGCGAGCGAAGAGCCGCGGCTCGTCGGGGCGCGAGAAGAGCACGGCATCCGTCTCGGGGTCGTCGCCGACGACGTGCACCATGAGGCGGCCGGCGCCCATCTCGTCGGTGAGGCCGTTGCCGTCCGGCGCGTCGTAGCGCCAGTACGTGAACGAGCGGCCGTCGGGCAGCCAGACCGGCTGGTTCCACTTCGTCCAGGGGATCTCGTCGGCGAGGTCGAGACCCGTCACGACGTCGCGCACCTTGAGGATGCGCCAGTCCGAGCCGCCGTCGGCCACGCCGTAGGCGAGCAGGTGGCCATCGGGGCTGAGGGATGCCGTCGTCACCGACACGGTGCCGTCGGCGGAGAGCAGGTTGGCGTCGAGCACGACGCGTGCGTCCTCGAGCGCATCGACGAAGTCGGCGACCGTGAGCACGTCCTGGTTCTGGCCGTCGTTGCGCCACGCGAAGACGCGGCCGCCGCGCTCGAACGGGCATCCTCGGGTCGGGGCGCCGAGCAGGGCCGTCACGCGAGCGCGGAACGCGTCGCGGGCGGGGAGCGCGGCGAGCACGGGCTCGGCGAACGCGTTCTGCGCGGCGACGAACGCGGCGGTCTCCTCGGAGTCCGCATCCTCGAGCCACCGATACGGATCGGCGACGCGCACCCCGTGCAGCTCGTCGACCGTCTCGGAACGCCTCACGGCAGGGTACGCACGCATGTCCCCCACCCTGCCAGAAACAGGAATGAGGTTCTCGGCCGCTCGTGACGTCGAGAGCGGCCGAGAACCTCGAAGATCTCGCGGGGTGCTACTTGGCGACGCCCGGGTGCGTCATCGAGAGCAGGTCGAGCGCCTTGTCGAGGTCGGCCTCCGTGAGCTCGCCGCGCTCGACGTAGCCGAGGTCGATCACGGCCTCGCGCACCGTGATGCCGGCCTTCACCGAGTGCTTCGCGATCTTCGCGGCTGCCTCGTAGCCGATGAGGCGGTTGAGCGGCGTCACGATCGACGGGCTCATGCCCGCGAGCGCAGCGGCGCGCTCGACGTTGGCCTCGAGGCCGTCGATCGTCTTGTCGGCGAGCACGCGCGACGCGTTCGACAGCAGGCGGATCGACTCGAGCAGCGCGGTGCCCATGACGGGGATCTGCACGTTGAGCTCGAACGAGCCCGAGGCGCCCGACCATGCGACGGTCGCGTCGTTGCCGATGACGCGTGCGCACACCATGAGCACGGCCTCGGGCACGACGGGGTTGACCTTGCCCGGCATGATCGACGAGCCGGGCTGCAGGTCGGGGATCGCGAGCTCGCCGAGCCCCGTGTTCGGGCCGGAGCCCATCCACCGCAGGTCGTTGCAGATCTTCGTGAGCGACACCGCGATCGTGCGCAGCGCGCCCGACGCCTCGACGAGGCCGTCGCGGTTCGCCTGCGCCTCGAAGTGGTCGCGCGCCTCGGTGATCGGCAGGCCCGAGGATGCGGCGAGCTCGGCGATGACCTGCTCGGGGAAGCCGAGCGGCGTGTTGATGCCTGTGCCGACGGCCGTGCCGCCCTGGGGCACCTCGGCGACGCGGGGGAGCGCGGCCTGGATGCGCTCGATGCCGTACCGCACCTGTGCGGCGTAGCCGCCGAACTCCTGGCCGAGCGTCACGGGCGTCGCGTCCATGAGGTGCGTGCGGCCGGGCTTGACGGCGTCCTTCCACAGCGCGGCCTTCGCCTCGAGGGCCGCGCTGAGGTGCTCGAGCGCGGGGATGGCCTGCTCGATGAGCGCGCCGGTGACGGCCACGTGCACCGAGGTGGGGAAGACGTCGTTCGACGACTGCGACGCGTTGACGTGGTCGTTGGGGTGCACCGCCGAGCCGCGGTGCGTCGTCGCGAGGGTCGCGAGCACCTCGTTCATGTTCATGTTCGACGACGTGCCCGAGCCGGTCTGGTAGGTGTCGACGGGGAACTGGTCGTGGTGCGCGCCGCCCACGATCTCGTCGGCGGCGGCCACGATCGCGTCGGCGACGTCGGCGTCGAGGATGCCCAGGCTCTTGTTGGCGATGGCGGCGGCGCGCTTGATGCGCGCGAGCGCGACGATCTGCGCGGGCTCGAGGCCGGAGCCCGAGATGGGGAAGTTCTCGACGGCGCGCTGCGTCTGCGCGGCGTACAGCGCGTCGACGGGCACGCGCACCTCGCCCATCGTGTCGTGCTCGATCCGGTACTCGGTCATGCTCATCGGCCTCTCTGCTCGGTGGTCTCAGGGTGCCGCGCCGCAGCGCGGTGGTTCGGGGGAGCCCGTCAGGATGCGGGCAGCTCGGCCGTGACGGCCTCGACGAGCGTCTGCAGCTCGTCGTCGCCCGCCGTGCCGGCGACGACGTACGTCGAGTCGCCCGCCTCGGTCCACGCCACCCAGGCGAGGTTGCCGGGGTCGGCGAGCTCGCGCTGGTCGGCGACGGTCCACTCGACGCCGTCGACGTCGAGCGTGCCGGTCGGCGTGGCCTCGCGCGTCGTGGCCGCGAGCCAGGTGGCGTCGGCGCCGACGCCCTGCGTCAGCGACGCGAACGACTCCTCGGCGGTGACCCAGCCGACGTACCACTGCTCGATGCCTGCGGGGCCGCTGCGCAGCTCGGCCGCGTTGGCGGCCCACGTGCCCGGCACGTCGGGATCGGCGACGGGCACGTCGAGGGATGCGGATGCGTCGGCGGCGGCGGCGCTCACGTCGATCGGCTCGGGCGCGGCGGGGCCCGGCCGCATGACGACGAGCACGATGACGATGACGATGCCGAGCGTCGCGAGCATGGCGGCGACGAGGTTCACGAGCGTCTTCGACCCGCGGTAGCGGGCGCTCGAGGCGGCCTTGCGGTCGGCGGCCTCCTGCGCGGTCTCGGGGCGACCGAGCTCGGCGACGATCGCGGGCTGCTTCCTGCTCACGATGCGTCGGCCTCCGTGCCGCGGGCGGCGTCGAGGCGAGCACGCGCACCCTGCAGCCACTGCTCGCAGCGCTCGGCGAGCGCGTTGCCCCGCTCCCACAGCGCGAGCGACTGCTCGAGGGTCGTGTCGCCGGACTCGAGGGCCTGCACGACGCGCACGAGCTCGTCGCGCGCGGCCTCGTAGCCGAGGTCGTCGGCGGGCGTCTGCCCGATGGGCGCAGCGGTCTCGCTCACAGGGATCGATCCTACCGTCGCGCCCCCGACGTCGGCACGGGGCGTCGACGGTGGAAGGATCGAAGGATCCCCCTGCCGCCACCGAGAGGAGCAGCCGTGTCCGCACCCGCCGACGCCACGATGGAGGAGATCCGCACCCTGGTCGCCTTCGACACGACGAGCCGCGACTCGAACCTCGAGCTCGTGGAGCACGTCGAGCGCCATCTCGAGTCGCTCGGCATCGCGTCCACGCGCATCCCGAACCCCGAGGGCACGAAGGCGAACCTGCTCGCCACGATCCCGGCGGCGGACGGCTCCACGTCGGGCGGCATCGTGCTGTCGGCGCACACCGACGTCGTGCCGGTCGACGGCCAGCAGTGGTCGAGCGAGCCCTTCGCGCCCGAGGTGCGCGACGGTCGGCTCTACGCACGCGGCAGCGCCGACATGAAGTCGTTCCTCGGCGTCGTGCTCGTGAAGGCCGCCGACATGGTCGCGCAGCCCCTCGCCGAGCCCATCCATCTGGCGCTGTCGTACGACGAGGAGATCGGCTGCGTCGGCGCGATCGACCTCGTCGACCGGCTCGCATCCCAGGGCGGGCTGCCGCGGGGCTGCGTCGTGGGCGAGCCGACGAGCATGCGCGTCGTGCGCGGCCACAAGTCGATGAACGTCTTCCGGATCGACGTGCGCGGCGTCGCCGCCCATTCGTCGCTCACGCCGCAGGGCGAGAACGCGGTCGCGGCGGCCGCCGAGCTCGTGCGCTTCGTGCAGGGCGTCGGCGACGAGATGCGCGAGCAGGGCCCCTTCGACGACGGCTACGTCGTGCCGTACACGTCGGTCAGCGTCAACCGCATCGACGGCGGCATCGCCATCAACACGATCCCGGCCGAGTGCACGATCCACTTCGAGTTCCGCGCGCTCCCGACCGTCGACCACGCTGCGCTCGTCGAGCGGTTCCGCGCCGAGTGCGCGCGCGTGGAGGCCGACATGCGCTCGCGGTTCGCCGAGGCGTCGGTCACGCTCACCACGACCGCGGCCGCGCCGGGCGTCGACACGGCGGCGGACGCCGAGATCGTCGGCCTCGCGGCAGCGTGGGGTGCCACCCCGAGCGACGAGAAGGTCACCTACGGCACCGAGGCCGGGCTCTTCGCGAACGCCGGCATCCCCACGATCGTGTGCGGCCCCGGCGACATCGCCCAGGCGCACGCACCCGACGAGTTCATCCACCTCGAGCAGATCGCGGCGTGCGAGGCGTTCGTCGACGCCCTCGTCGCCGACCTGCGCGCCTGACCCCCACCGTCCTCGATCCACCACCCGGGAGCCCCATGAGCACCACCGCCCCGCAGCAGCCCGCCGTCCAGGCGTCGCCCGAGCGCCTCGCCGCCGCGCGCAAGGCCGTCATCTCGTCGTCGATCGGCGCCGCCCTCGAGTGGTTCGACATCATCGTCTACGCGTCGTTCGCGGTCGTCATCACGCGCGTCTTCTTCCCCGACGCCGGCGAGTACGGCCTGCTGTACACGTTCGCGACGTTTGCGACGACCTATCTCATCCGTCCGCTCGGCGGCTGGATCCTCGGCTCCTACGCCGACCGCAAGGGGCGCAAGAACGCCCTGACCGTGACCCTCGGGCTCATGATGGTGGGCACGCTGCTCATGGCGGTGGCGCCGACGTACGCGGCCGTCGGCATCTGGGGCGGCGTCATCATCCTGCTGTCGCGGCTCATCCAGGGGTTCTCCGCCGGTGGCGAGTTCGGCACCGCGACGACGTTCCTCATCGAGACGGCGCCGCACCGCAAGATGTTCTACGCGTCGTGGCAGATCGCGGCGCAGGGCGCCTCGATGCTGCTCGCGTCGGCGTTCGGCTTCGCGCTCAACACGGCCCTCACGACCGAGCAGCTCGACGCGTGGGGATGGCGCGTGCCCTTCTTCGTCGGCCTGCTCATCGGTCCCGTCGGCCTCTACATCCGCGCACGCCTCGCGGAGCCCGACGAGCTCGGCGCCGCCCAGCGCACCCGCTCGCCGATGGGCACGCTGCTGACGCAGCACCTCGGTCGCCTGCTCGCCGGATCGGCCGTCATCGGCGTCGCCACGATCTCGGTCTACATGATCCTGTTCATGCCGACCTTCGCCGTCGCGAACCTGGGCATCGCCCCGGAGGCCGCCTACCTCGGCGGCGTCGTCGCGGGCGCGATCGCGCTGATCGGCTCGCCGCTCGTGGGTCGCCTCGCCGATCGGGTCGGACCCGCGCGGGTCATGACGTGGGCAGCGGTCGCGGCGCTCGTGCTCGCCTGGCCGATCTTCCAGGTCATCGTGACGCTCCGCAGCGTGCCGGCGCTCATCGTCTCCATCGCGATGCTCGGCCTCATCATGGCCTTCTACTTCGCGCCCCTGCCCGGCCTGCTCTCGTCGATGTTCCCCGCCGAGATCCGCGGGACGGGCCTGTCGATCACGTACAACGTGGGCGTCACGCTGCTGGGCGGCATCGCGCCGCTGGTGCTCACGTGGCTGCTGCAGGTCACCGGCAACCTCAACGCGCCGAGCTTCTACTACATGGCGATCGCGGTGCTGTCGCTCGTCGGGCTCGTCGTCGTGCGGCGCGTGTTCCAGCAGCGCTGACCGGAGGTGCGCCCGGTCACGTGGCCGGGCGCGCCGCGGTGACCTCGGCGTCGACCGCGCCCGACGCGAGCGTCACGAGCACGGCGTCGCCGGGCGTCGCATCCGCGGCGTCGCGCAGCACGCCGCCCGTCGCGGTCTGCACGACGGCGTAGCCGCGGTCGAGCGTCGCCTGCGGGCTCAGGGCGCGCAGGCGATCGGCGAGGCGGTGGATGCCGTGCTCGGCGCGCTCGACCGAGCGGCCGGCGAGGTCGTCGGCGCGCACGGCGAGCTGCCGCACCTCCGACAGGTGGGCGTCGAGCAGGGACTCGGGACGCGCGAGCGACGGCCGCGAGCGGACGGCCGCGAGCCGTTCGACCTCGTGGGCGACGCGCTGCGTGACGCGCGAGCGGATGCGGGCCCGCGCCTGCGAGACCATGTCGAGCTGCTCGGCGACGTCGGGCACGACGCGCTTCGCCGCATCCGTGGGCGTGGATGCGCGCAGGTCGGCGACGAGGTCGAGCAGCGGTCGGTCGGCCTCGTGGCCGATGGCCGAGACGATCGGCGTCGTCGCGGCGGCCGCGGCGCGCAGCACGCGCTCGTCGCTGAACGCCAGCAGCGCCTGGAAGTCGCCGCCGCCACGTGCGATCACGATGACGTCGACGTCGGGGTTCGCGTCGAGCTGCTCGATGGCGCGCACGACCTCGCGCGGCGCGGCGTCGCCCTGCACGGCCGCGTAGGCGATCTCGAATCGCACGCCGGGCCAGCGCAGCCGCGCGTTGCGCAGCACGTCCTGCTCCGCATCCGAGTCCTTGCCCGTCACGAGGCCGACGCCGTGGGGGAGGAAGGGGAGGGCGCGCTTGCGAGCGGGGTCGAAGAGTCCCTCGCCCGCGAGACGCTGCCGCAGCTCCTCGATGCGTGCGAGCAGCTCGCCGAGGCCGACGTGCCGCATGGCGCGCACCTGCATCGACAGCGTGCCGCCCTTCGCCCAGTACTCGGGCTGCACGAGCGCGACGACGCGGTCGCCCTGGCTGAACGGCTCGCGCAGCGTCGACGTGAACGCCTTCGCGTCGATCGTGAAGTCGCCGTCGACGTCCTTGACCTTGCCGAACACCATGCCGCGACGCACGTTCCACTGGGTGAGCTCGCCCTCGACCCACACGGATCCGAGGCGTGCGACGTACGACTGCAGCTCGGTCGCGAGGCGCGCGACGGTCCACGGCTCCTCGGGCGTGCCCGAGACGCGGTCGCCCATGCGGCCTCCGAACGTAGGATTCGATGCGTGACGATCTCGAACGGCCGGGTTCCCCTGGATCCGCCGCGCGCGCCGATCGTCCGCCACAGGCTAGTCGACCCCGGCGACGTCGGGCCGCGACGCGTGCTGCTCGCGAGCCCGCGCGGCTACTGCGCCGGCGTCGACCGCGCGGTCATCACGGTGGAGCAGGCGCTCGCGCAGCATGGGGCGCCGGTCTACGTGCGCAAGCAGATCGTGCACAACCGCCACGTGGTGGCCGAGCTCGAGCGCGCGGGCGCCGTCTTCGTCGACGAGGTGGATGCCGTGCCCGAGGGTGCGCTCGTCGTGTTCAGCGCGCACGGCGTGAGTCCCGCGGTCGTCGCCGAGGCAGCCGATCGCGGCCTGCAGGCCATCGATGCGACGTGCCCGCTGGTGACCAAGGTGCACCGGGAGGCGCAGCGCTTCGCGCGCGACGAGGCCCACATGCTGCTCGTCGGCCATGCGGGTCACGAGGAGGTCGAGGGCACGATGGGCGAGGCGCCCGGGCGCATGACGCTCGTGCAGTCGCCCGCCGACGCCGACGCGGTCGACGTGCCCGAGCACACGAGGCTCGTGTGGCTGAGCCAGACGACGCTGTCGGTCGACGAGACGATGGAGACGGTGCGGCGCCTGCGCGTGCGGTTCCCGCATCTCGAGGATCCGCCCAGCGACGACATCTGCTACGCGACGCAGAACCGCCAGGTGGCGATGAAGAAGATCGCGGCCGACTGCGACCTCGTGATCGTCGTCGGCAGCGCGAACTCGTCGAACACCGTGCGGCTCGTCGACGTCGCCCTCGAGGCCGGCGCGCGGGCGGCGTACCGCGTGGATGCCTCCGTCGAGATTGAGCAGGCCTGGCTCGAGGGCGTGCGCACCATCGGCGTCTCGAGCGGGGCGAGCGTGCCCGAGGTGCTGGTCGACGAGGTGCTCGCCGAGCTCACCGACGCCGGATGGCGCGGCGTCGACGAGGTGCGCACCGCCGAGGAGGACCTCGTGTTCTCGCTGCCCAAGGAGCTGCGTCCCTCGCGACGCTGACGGCGGCGGACCCTACCCGTCGCCGCGCGCTCGCGCACGCGGCTGCGCGGTCGCGGTCGTCGGGTGCAGGGTGGGATGGACGTCGTCGATCGGCGACGCACGAGCCTTGGAGGGGACATGAGCGACGAGACCGTGCAGGACGCAGGCGTCGAGAGCACCGAGGAGTGGAGCGACGAGGTCGCGACGGGGGAGGACTTCGACGAGACGGTCGGCGACGCCGTCGAGGCGCCCGAGCCCGCCGGCGTCGACGACACCGACTCGATCACGGTGCAGGACGTGCCCGAGGGCTACGAGGACCGCGACGAGGACGTCGCCGAGGACGACCCCGCCGACGTGCCCGACGAGCACGGCGGTGCGCAGTGGGCGATCGACACCGACGGCAACGGCGTCGACGACACCGTGCTGCCGGAGGGCACCGACTCGATCGTCGACGAGAACGCCGACTGGGAGTAGCGCGGTCACCGCTCGCATCCAGGTCCTGCGGCTACAGTCGGGGGACGGCGCGGGTGCCGCCCCCGCCGGGTCCGACGAGGAGGCAGCCATGACGATCCGCGACCGACTCCGACGCTTCTGGCAGTCCCTCACGGGCTCCGGCGTGCAGACCTATGGCGACGACCCGCTGCCCGGCCAGGCCGACGAGGCGAACCCCGGGCTGCAGGCCAACAGCGAGATCCAGAACCGCAACCGGCACGGCTACGGCACCGGCACGGGATTCTGAGGCGAGGGCTGCGCGAGTCCGAGCGCGCATCCAGCATCGCGGGTGGAGGATGACGCCATGCGTCGACAGCCCATCCTCCTCCGCCTCGCCATCGCGAGCCTCGTCATCGGGGCGTTCGCCCTCGTGCGGAATCTCATCTCGACCTTCTCGACCCTGCAGGACTACCCGAACGCGCAGTTCCTGCAGGTCTTCCTGTCGACGCAGTCGGCGACGGGCGGCACGGACATCGTGTTCGTCTTCTTCGTGTGGGGTCCGCTCGTCTTCGGCGGCATCGGCGTCGCACTCCTCGTCGCGCACCTCGTGACGCGCGCAGCGGGTGCCGCCGTGGTCGGTGGCGCGGCGGTCGCGAGCGCGCAGGCGTGGGCGCAGTCGCAGCAGCAGCAGGGCTGGCAGCCCCAGCAGCAGCAGCAGCAGGGCTGGCAGTCCCAGCAGCCGGCGCCGGGGCAGCAGCAGCAGCCGGCGCCGCAGCAGCAGGGGTGGCAGCCCGAGCAGCAGCAGCAGCCGCAGCCGAACCCGGTCCAGCCGCTCGGTGGCACGCAGCCGCCGCCGCCGAACGCGGCGGACCGCATCCAGCCCTAGGCGCAGACGCGACGACGACGGCCCCCGGCACGATGCCGGGGGCCGTCGTCGTGCGGGTCGCGTCAGGCGTGGACCGTCGCGAGCGTGGGCGCCGACCGTGCCCGCCCGCGCACGAGCACCACGGTCGTCGCGCCGAGCGTCGCGACGACGAGCGCGACGCCGGCGGCGAGGAACGGGCCCGCGGGCGCCACGACCGGCTGTCCGGCGAGCGCCTGCAGCGTGAGCAGCGCCAGCAGCGCCACCATCGCGAGGGCCGCCACGGCAACGAGCTCGAGTCGCACGCGCGGGTCGCCGAGCACGCGGATGCGTCGGCCGGCGAGCTCGAGACCCAGGAGTCCCAGCGGCAGCAGCTGCAGGGCGTGCATGCCGACGAAGTGCGGCACGCGCAGGTCGCCGCCCTCGGTGCTCCAGCCGAGGAACGGCAGCCCGGCACCGCCGTCTGCGACGCCCACGGCGTGCGCGCCCGCGATGCCCTGGAAGTCGGCGAGCTGCGCCTGCGTCGGCCCGGTCATGAGGAAGGCGATCGCCATGCCCACGAGGCCGATGCCGATGCCGGCGCGCACCGCGAGCGTGCGCGCGCGGTCGGGCATGGGATTGACGGCGAGCGCGATCGCCACGAGCAGGCCGGCGATCCACAGCGTGGCGATCGAGGCGCCCATGATGCCCCAGAGCGCACCGTTGAGCGGCGTCGTGACGTTGAAGTGGCTCGTGGTGCCGACCGCCGCGGCGCCCGTGATGACGACGATCTCGGCGAGGATCGCGACGGCCGTCACGGTGCCCGCGATGTCGGCGGCGCGGCGCCAGCGGCGCAGCTGCCCGAGCATCCACGCCATCGTGATGGCGTAGAGCGCGAGCGAGATGGCGAACTTCAGCGGCTTGAGCCAGGCGATCTGACCGAGGATCTCGCGCTGGTCGACGAGCGCGAGCACGCCGGTGACGAGGGCGAGGACGCCCATCGCGGCGGCGACGACGACGAGCGGACGGTGCCATCGGTCGACGGCGGGCAGGTCGAGCGCGGCCGCGACGGCGGTCGTGGTGGCGGGCATCGTGGTCATGGCTGCTCCTCGTGCGTCCTCGCGCGACCGGCGGCTGCCGTCGCTCATCGCTCGTCGTCGGTGCCGGGACCGGCGGTGCGCGCGACGTGCTCCTGCGCCATGCGACGCAGGCCCGCGAGCATCGCGTCGCCGAGCGCGGTGCCGACGGCGACGGTCTCGGCCATGCGGTCGCGATCGCCGCGGTCGTCTGCGACCGCCCGCAGGTCGCCGCGGGCGATGTCGAGCACGGGGTCCGCGTAGCGCTCGAGCATGCCGCCGAGGTCGTCGCGATCGATGTCGGCGAAGCGGTCGAGCACCTCGGCGCACTGCCGGACGCCCGGGTTGTCGTCGCTGACCGTCCAGCCGCGGTCGGCGGCGACCGAGCGCACGCGCGCGAGCGCTCCGGGGGACGGGTCGGCGTCGGTGCGCGACACGGCGTCCTGTGCCGTGGCGAGCACCCGTCCGACGGGGAGGCGCTCGTCGTCGATGGCGGCGAGCACGGCGCGCGTCGCCGAGACGGACAGGCCGCCCGTGTCCAGCAGTGCGCGGATGAGATGCAGGCGTCCGGCGTGGCTCTCGTCGTAGGCGGTCTGGTTGTAGCCGATGCGCTCGCCCGCAGGCAGCAGCCCCTCGCGGACGTAGTGCTTGATGGATGCCGACGTCACCCCGGTGCGGCGACTGAGCTCTGCGATGCGCATGTTGGTAGCATGACTATCGATAGTCCCGATGTCAATCGTTCGTCAGGAGTCGTCCCATGCACCGGCACCGCACCCTCGCCGTGATCCTCTTCGTGCTCAGCCTCCTCGGGCTCATCGGCACGTGGACGTTCAACATCGCGTTCTTCGTCGACCCGCCGGCCGGGCTCGGCTACGTCGAGGGGTGGTTCGCGAATGCCGCCTCGACGTCGGCATCGATCGACCTGCTCGTCGTCGCGCTCGCCGCGGGCATCGTGATGATCGTCGAGGGCGCGCGCCTGGGCTGGTCGCGATGGGCGTGGGCGTTCGTGCCGCTGAGCCTCGTGACGGCCGTCGCCTTCGCGTTCCCGCTCTTCCTCGGGCTCCGCGAGCTCGCCCTCGACCGCCGGGCTCGCGCCGCCGCATGACGAAGGCCCCCTGCGCTGCGCAGGGGGCCTTCGCGATGCGGTGGGTGGGTCAGCGACCCGACCAGCCGGCCGAGCCGAGCTGGCGCGTGGCGTCCACGACGCGTGCCGCCATGGCCTTCTCGGCGGCCTTGCCCCAGGCGCGGGGGTCGTAGACCTTCTTGTTGCCGACCTCGCCGTCGACCTTGAGGAAGCCCGAGTAGTTCGACAGCACCGAGTCGGCGACCGAGCGCGAGTACGCGTACTGCGTGTCGGTGTCGATGTTCATCTTGATGACGCCGTTCTGCACGGCCTCGGCGATCTCGGCGTCGGTCGAGCCCGAGCCGCCGTGGAAGACGAGGTCGAGCGGCTTCTCGCCCGTGCCGTGCTTCGCCGCGATGCCGGCCTGGATCTCGCCGAGCAGTTCGGGGCGCAGCTTGACGTTGCCCGGCTTGTAGACGCCGTGCACGTTGCCGAACGTCAGGGCGGCGATGTACCGGCCCTGCTCGCCGAGGCCGAGGGCGTCGACCGCCTGCTCGACGTCGCCGAGCGTCGTGTAGAGGGCGTCGTTCGAGCCCTCGTGCTGCACGCCGTCCTCCTCGCCGCCGACGACGCCGATCTCGACCTCGAGGATGATGTCGAGCGCCTTGAGACGGGGGAGCAGCTCCTTCGCGATCTCGAGGTTCTCAGGCAGCGGCACGGCCGAGCCGTCCCACATGTGCGACTGGAACAGCGCGGGGCGGCCGGCGGCGACCTCCTCCTCGCTCGCCGCGATCAGTGGCAGCAGGAACGAGTCGAGCGCGTCCTTCGGGCAGTGGTCGGTGTGGAGCGCGACCGTGATGGGGTACGCCTTCGCGACCTCCGTCACGTACTTGGCGAAGGCGATGGCGCCACCGGCGCGGTTCTTGACCGACTGGCCCGCGAAGAAGTCCGCGCCGCCCGTCGTCACCTGGATGATGCCGTCCGAGCCGGCCTCCGTGAGGCCCTGCAGGACCGCGTTGATCGTCGACGAGGACGAGACGTTGATGGCGGGGTAGGCGAAGCCGTTCGACTTCGCCTTCTCGAGCATCTCGGCGTACTGGGCGGGCGTTGCGACGGGCATGGGGCATCTCCTTCGAGCGGATCGCGTCGCCCCCGAGTCTAGGAGCGCGCACGTGCCGTCGACAGCGGCGGGTTGCACGGACATGTCCTATAGGGTTGCCGCGTCGCATCGAACCGAAAGGGGACGCGATGACGCGTCTGTTCAACGAGCCGTCGGCGTTCGCCGACGAGATGATCGAGGGCTTCGCGGCCGCATCCGCACGGTGGGTCACCGCCGTGCCGGGCGGCGTGGTGCGCTCCACGCGCGCCGCGGAGGACACCGTGGCCCTCGTGATCGGTGGTGGCAGCGGCCACTACCCGGCCTTCGGAGGCCTCGTCGGCCCCGGCATCGCGCACGGCGCGGCGATGGGCAACCTCTTCGCGTCGCCGTCGACGCAGCAGGTGTACTCGATCGCCAAGACCGCCGACCAGGGCAAGGGCGTGCTGCTCTGCTACGGCAACTACGCCGGCGACGTGCTGAACTTCACCGAGGCGCAGGAGCGTCTGAAGGCCGAGGGGCACGACGTGCGCACGGTGCTGGGCACCGACGACATCTGGAGCGCGCCGATCGACCGCGTCGAGGATCGCCGCGGCATCGCGGGCATGCTCGCGCTGTTCAAGATCGCCGGCGCCGCTGCGGAGCGCGGCGACTCGCTCGACGACGTCGAGCGCCTCGCCACGCATGTCATGAGCCGCACGCGCACCTTCGGCGTCGCCTTCGGCGGCTGCACCTTCCCGGGTGCCGACGGTCCGCTCTTCACCGTGCCCGAGGGCCGCATGGCCGTGGGCCTCGGCATCCACGGCGAGCCCGGCATCGACGAGGTGGACATGCCGACGGCCGACGGCCTCGCCGAGCTGTTCGTCTCGCGTCTGCTCGACGAGGTGCCCGAGGGCATCGACGTCGACGGCGCGCGCATCGTGCCGATCCTGAACGGCCTCGGCTCGGTGAAGTACGAGGAGCTCTTCGTGCTCTACCGCGCCGTGGACCGACTCCTGACGGAGCGCGGCCTGGTCGTCGTCGAGCCCGACGTGGGCGAGATGTGCACGTCGCTCGACATGGCCGGCTGCTCGCTGTCGCTGCTGTGGCTCGACGACGAGCTCGAGGAGCTGTGGACGGCCCCCGCCGACACGCCCGCGTACCGCAAGGGCTCCGTCGCCGCGCAGGAGCACGTCGACGTGGTCGTGGAGGGCGTGGTCGAGGAGGACATCCCCGAGGCGTCCGACGCCTCGAAGGCCGTCGCGCAGACGATCGGCACGTCCTTCGTCGAGATCGCGAACGCGATCGACGGCGCCGCCGACGAGCTCGGCCGCCTCGACGCGGTCGCCGGCGACGGCGACCACGGCATCGGCATGCGCCGCGGCGTGCACGCCGGACGCGACGCGGCGCTCGCCGCGATCGAGGGCGGTGCCGGAGCCGAGACCACGCTGCGTCGCGCCGCCGAGGCGTGGGGCGACCGCGCAGGCGGCACGTCGGGCGTCATCTGGGCGACGATCCTGCGCTCCGTCGCAGGGGCGCTCGGCGACACGGCCGACATCTCGCGCACCGAGGTGTCCGCGGGCGTCGACGCGGCGCGCGATGCCGTCGCGTCGTTCGGCAAGGCCAAGGTGGGCGACAAGACGATGATCGACGCGATCGTGCCGTTCGCCGACGAGCTCCGCGAGCGCATCGCCGCCGGCGACTCGCTCGTCGACGCGTGGTCCCACGCGGCCGGCGTCGCCGAGGAGGCGGCGCAGGAGACCGCGGCCCTCAAGGCCACCCTCGGCCGTGCCAAGTCGCACGGCGACAAGTCGATCGGCACGCCCGACCCGGGCGCCGTGTCGTTCGCGCTCATCTGCACGACCATCGCGGACGTGCTCGCACAGGACATCGAGGAGGACGGCAAGTGACGCTTCGGCTCATCATCGGATCCGACAAGGCCGGCTACGACTACAAGGAGATCGTGAAGGCCGACCTGGAGGCCAACGGCGAGGTGGCGAGCGTCGTCGACGTCGGCGTCTCGTCGGACGCCGACGCGACGAGCTACCCGAACGTCGCCATCGAGGCCGCGAAGCGCATCGCGGCGGGCGAGGCCGATCGGGCGATCCTGTTCTGCGGCACGGGCCTCGGGGTCGCCATCTCGGCGAACAAGGTCAAGGGCATCCGCGCGGTGACGGCGCACGACTCGTTCTCGGTCGAGCGCTCGATCCTGTCGAACGACGCGCAGGTGCTGTGCATGGGCCAGCGCGTCGTGGGCATCGAGCTCGCGCGGCGCCTCGCGAAGGAGTGGCTCACGTACACGTTCGACCCGTCGAGCCACTCGCAGGCCAACATCGACGACCTCGTCGCGTACGAAGCGCGCTGAGCATGGCGAGGTTCGTCATCGGATCGAGCCTCAAGATGTACTTCGGCAAGGCGGCGACGGAGCGCTGGACGCGCGACGTCGCCGCCATCTGCCGCGTGCATGAGGCCGTCGCATCGGGCGTCGTCGAGCCGTTCGTCATCCCGACGTTCCCGTCGATCCCGGCGGTCGTCGACATCGCCGTGCCCGCAGGGCTCACGGTGGGAGCGCAGGACGTGCACTGGGAGCCGTCGGGCGCCTTCACGGGCGAGGTCGGCGCCCCCGAGCTCGTCGAGCACGGCGTGCGGATGGTCGAGATCGGCCACGCCGAGCGTCGCGCGATGTTCGGCGAGACCGACGAGACCGTGGCCCGCAAGGTCGCCGCCTCGCTCGACGCCGGGCTCGCACCCGTGCTCTGCATCGGAGAGCTCGTGCAGGACGACCCCTCGACGGCGGCCGCCGCGTGCGTGCAGCAGCTCGAGGCGTCGCTGCGGCTCGCGCGCGAGCGCGGCGTCGGCGGCCGGCTCGTCGTGGCGTACGAGCCCGTATGGGCCATCGGAGCGCCCGAGCCCGCTGGGGAGTCGCACATCCGCGGCGTCACGAGCGTGCTGCGCGACCACCTCGCCGGCGACGCGCTGCTGCCCGGTGCGCAGGTCATCTACGGCGGCTCCGCCGGACCCGGCCTGCTGCCGCGCATCGCGCCCGACGTCGACGGCATGTTCCTGGGCCGCTTCGCCCACGACCCCGTCGCGTTCGGCGCGATCCTCGACGAGGCGCTGAGCGCATGAGCGAGGGCGGTCGTCACCTGGACGTGCAGCGCAGGGCGCTGCGCGACCAGGTGCACGACCGCATCCTCGCCGACCTGCTGCTCGGCACCGTGCAGCCGGGGGAGCGGCTCTCGATCGACACGCTCGCACGCGAGCTCGACGTGTCGCCGACGCCCGTGCGCGAGGCGCTCGTGCAGCTCGAGCGCACGGGTCTCGTGACTCGGGAGGCCCTCAAGGGCTACCGGGTCGCCCCGCCGCTCGACGCCGAGCAGCTCACCGAGCTCTTCGAGGCCCGCATGATGCTCGAGGAGCGCGCCGCGGCGCTCGCCGCCTCGCAGGCGGAGGCGTTGCTGCCCGCGCTCCGCGCCGCCCACGAGGTGCACGAGGCCGCGAGCCACGACGTCGTGCGCGCCCATGCCGCCGGCGAGGTGCCGCTCGAGGTCACCCAGCGGTACTTCGAGGCCGACGGCGCCTTCCACGCCGTGATCCTCGACCACTCCGGCAATCGGTACCTGCAGGAGATGCACGCCTCGCTCGGCGCGCTGACGCATCGACTGCGGCAGGCGGCGCTGCGCGGCCCGAGCGACGTCATCGAGGCGCTCGCCGAGCACCGGGCGATCGTCGAGGCCTATGCGGCGGCGCCCGAGGCCGCGGGCGAGGCCATGCGCGCGCACGTGGCGAACGTGCGCGATCGGTCGTTGTCGGGCCGCTGACGCGCGGTCAGGCCTCCAGGTCGTCGGGCGCGAGCCGATAGCGGCGCACCGCGTTGTCGACGAACATCGCCCGCTGCTCGTGCGGCGCATGCTCGGCGACGATCTCGGCGAACCCGCCGAGGATGTCGGCGTACGAGCCGGCGAGCGAGTCGACCGGGAAGTTGCTCGCGAACAGGATGCGGTCGGGGCCGAACGCGTCGATCGCGCGGAGCACGATCTCGCGGTTGGCATCCACCGTCCAGGCTGCGCCGGGCACGCCGATGCCCGACACCTTCATCCAGACCTGCTCGAGCGCGGCGATGCGACCGATCGCGGCCGCCCAGTCGTCGATCGCCGCGCGCGACCGGTCCGCGGGCAGCGCCGTGTGGTTGATCGTCAGCCGTGTGTCGGGGTGCGCGCGCACGAGGTCCATCGCCTCGTCGAGGTGCCACCACGCCGTCTGGAGCTCGAAGTCCAGCCCGAGCGTCGCCAGGCGCGCGTAGCCCGCCCGCCACCCGGCGTCGGAGAGGAGCGTCGTGCCGGCGTCGCTCGGCGACGCCGTCTGCCCCGGCTTGTGGCGGATGCCGCGCACGATGCTGCGCTGCGCCATCGCCTCGAGCGTCGCCGCAGCGTCGGCTCGCTGCAGCTGCACGCGGCCGATGGCGGCGCTCGGCAGCCCGAAGCGCTGCCGCACCGACTCGATGTGGTCGATCTCGCCGAGCGGGTCGTCGTCGTCCCATTCCGTCTCCATCGTCACGCAGCCGACGAGCCGCATGCCGGCGCTCGCCGCATCCCGGCGCAGGTCGTCGGGCAGGTAGTCGCGCTTGATGGCGTCGTAGTCGCCGTAGCGGAACGGGATGCGCACGCCGGGTCGCAGCCACGGCTGCCGCCCGTCGCCCGGCTCCCAGAAGTGGTGGTGGGCGTCGACGAGATCGCCCCGGTAGGCGCTCATGCGCGCACCCGTGCGAGCGGACGCTCGAAGTCGACGAGCATGGAGCCGACCAGATAGACCACCGCTGCGGCCCCCAGGAACACGAACGCGCCGCCGAAGCCGCCGCCCGCGGCGCCGATCGCGAAGCCCATGACGATCGGGGCGAGGCCGCCACCGCCCGACGACGCGACGTTCATGACCCCGCCGACGCGACCGACCTGCGGCCCGGGGACGAGCAGCGCGGGGATGGTCCAGTAGAGGCCGCCGAAGTTGATGAAGAACACGGCGGTGGACAGCAGCGCGAGCGCGACGATGCCGTCGGTCACCGGCGGGATCGCGAAGATCGCTGCCGCGGTGCCGACGCCGGAGACGCCGAGGATCGTGCGCATGACGACGTTGTAGCGGGTGGTCGCGGCGCGCCAGCGGTCGGCGACGAACCCCGCGACGAGCTGGCCGAGCACGCCCGAGCCGTAGACGAGGAACGTGCCCCAGCCGAGCGCCGCGAGGTCGAAGCCGAGCGCCTGCGAGAGGTACGAGGGCGTCCACGAGATGATGCCCCACCAGATGGTCGCCCAGCCGAGGCGACCGATCATCATGCCCCAGAACGAGCGCGACGCGAGGTAGTCGACGGCACGGGGGAGCGGCCCCGTCGCGGTGGAGGACGTGCCGGCGACGACGGCCGTCTCGTCCTCGATGTGCGCGAGCTCGCGCGCTCCGACGCCCGGGTGCTGCTGCGGGGTGTCGCGCAGGTACAGCCAGTAGAGCGCGGCGACGAGGATCGTCAGGCCACCGGTCAGGATGAACGCCCAGCGCCAGTCGCCGAGGGCGCCGATGAGCGCGACGACGACGAGACCGCCGACCGCGGAGCCGAAGGGGCCGGCCGCATCGACGAAGGTGGCGCCGCGGGCGCGCTCCTTCGGCGGCAGCCAGGCCGCGTTGAGCTTCGCGGCTGCCGGGAAGACGGGCGCCTCGCTGGCGCCGAGGCCCAGACGCGTCGCGACGAGGAAGATGCCGCCGGTCGCGAAGCCGCCCAGCAGCTGGAACGCGCCCCAGACCACGCCGGCGCCGCCGACGATCGCGCGGGGGCCGAATCGGTCGAGCAGCCAGCCGCCGGGGATCTGGAAGAGCAGGTACGTCCAGAAGAACGATCCGAGGATCACGCCCTGGAGCTCGGGGCCGAGCTCGAACTCCTCGGCGACGAACGGCATGGCGATCGAGAGCGTGGCGCGATCGATGAAGTTCAGCAGCACGAGGATCCAGAGGATGCCGAAGATCTGCCATCGCACCCAGGTCCGGCGTCGGGGTCGGCTCGTCGTCGCGGTCATCGTCGCTCCTTCGCTCGGCATCGTTGCCGTGCAAGATCCTATAGGATATTGTCGCTGTGGTGCAGCGGAGATCGCTGCACTCGGACCCGACACGACGACGTGGCCGCACGGCCGAGGAGCACGACATGAGCATCCGTCCCCGCATCGCACTCACCCTGGGAGACCCGGGAGGCGTGGGTCCCGAGCTCGTCGCGCGCTGGCTCGCCGAGGTCGCGCCCGGGGCCGACGCCGACGTCGTGGTCGTGGCCGACGAGCAGGAGCTGCGCGACGCGATCGCCGACGCCGGCATCGATCCCGCGTCCATCGATCGCGACGCCATCCGACTCGTCGACAACGGCGGCACCCGCCCGGCCGAGGGCTTCGAGCGCCGCGCGGCGACCGAGGCCGGGGGTCGATGGGCCATGGCGAGCCTGCGCACCGCGCTCGAGCTCTCGAAGGCGGGCGAGGTCGACGCCATCGTGTTCGCACCGCTCAACAAGACGTCGCTGCACCTCGCGGGCATGCAGGAGAACGACGAGATGTCGTGGTTCGAGACGGTGCTCGACGACGGCACCGCCGCGACGGAGCTCAACATCCTGCCGACGCTCGTCACCGGTCGCGTCACGTCGCACTGCTCCATCGCCGAGGTCGCGGACCTCGTGACGCACGACCTCGTCGTCGAGCGCGGCGAGCTGCTCGAGGGCGTGCTGCGCGCCCGCGGCATCGCCGAGCCGCGCATCGGCGTGTGCGCCCTCAACCCGCATGCGGGCGAGGGCGGCGCGTTCGGACGCCACGAGATCGACGTCATCGCGCCCGCCGTCGCCGAGCTGCAGCGCCGTGGCGTCGATGCGACCGGGCCCTTCCCGAGCGACACGATCTTCCTCAAGGCGCGCGACGGCGCGTTCGACGGCGTGCTCACGATGTACCACGACCAGGGCCAGATCGCGGTGAAGCTGCTCGGCTTCGACCGCGGCGTGACGATGGCCGGCGGCCTCTCCACGCCCGTGTGCACCCCCGCCCACGGAACGGCGTTCGACCTCGTCGGCACCCGCACCGCCGGCACCGGCGCGTACGAGCACGCCGTGCAGGTCGCGATCGGCGTCGGCGCGCAGCGTCGCGCGGCCCGCGCCGCCTGAGCATCCGCACCTCCCTCCCTCTCTCCCACGCCAGCACCACCCATCCCATGAGGAGCACGACGATGACGTCACGTCCCACCACGATCGCCGCAGCGGCAGTCGCTGCGCTCGCACTCGCCGCCTGCTCGAGCGGCGGCGGCACCGCCGACGGCCCCGTCACCGGCAACGTCACGATGGTCGTGCCGTTCTCGGCAGGCGGCGGCTCCGACGCCTCCGGCCGCGCGATCGCGAGCGGCCTCGAGGGCGTCACGGGCCTCACGATCACGACCGAGAACCGCGAGGGCGGCTCGGGCGCGGTCGGCTACTCGTACTTCCTCGGCGAGGAGGGCAACCCCAACGTGCTGCTCGCCGCCGAGACGAGCCTCATCTCGATCCCGCTCTCGCAGGACGTCGAGTTCGCGTCGACCTCGTTCACGCCCATCATGAAGCTCGGCGACGACTACACGCTGCTCGTCGTGCCCGCCGACAGCCCGTACGAGACGTGCACCGACGTCATCGACGCCGCCGCCGACGGCCGTGTCGTCGCCGCGGTCTCCGGCGCGGTGAGCCTCGACGAGGTCGTCTTCAGCCTCGTGGAGGAGGACCAGGACGTCGAGTTCGACCGCGTGCCGTTCGAGTCGGGCGCCGAGGTCATCGCCGGCGTGCTCGGCGGCCAGGTCGACATCGCGAGCCTCAACCCCGGCGAGGTCGTCGGCCAGCTCGAGTCCGGCGACATGCGGGCGCTGTGCTCGTTCAGCGAGGAGCGCTACGAGTACGAGGCGATCGCCGACGTGCCCACGGCCGTCGAGCAGGGCATCGACGTGGCGTTCGCGCAGTTCCGCGGCTTCATCGCACCCGGCGGCCTCACCGAGGAGCAGACGCAGTTCTGGATCGACGCGGCCGAGGAGTTCGCCGAGACCGACGCGTACGACGAGTACATCGAGGCCAACCTCATGCAGCCGAACGTGCTCTACGGCGACGAGTTCGCCGAGTACGTCGCCGGCAACGAGGCCGACCTCGCCACGGCGCTCGGCCAGTGAGGATCTCCGTCCGCGCCGCGGGGGTGGGGTTCAGCCTCATCCTCGCGGCGGTCGGCACCGCCGCGGCGATCGTCGGCTCCACCTACGGCTTCACCGGCGAGGACGGCAGGGTCGGCCCCGGCTTCCTGCCGGTCGTGTTCGGCGCAGCCGTCGCGCTGCTGGCGCTCGTCGACGTGGCGCAGCGCGTGCTGCGCCGCGACCGCGGCGTGACGATCGAGGACCTCGCGACCGACCTCGCCGCGGGCGACGAGCCCGTCGCGGCGGTCGTCGCCCCCGAGGACGAGCCGCTGCGCAACGCCGACGGCGAGGAGGTCGACATCTTCGGCCGCACGCAGCGCCAGCGCACGCGCATCCTCGTCTCGGTCATGGTCGGCCTCGTCGCCGCCGTGCTCCTCACCTCGCTCATCGGACTGCTGCTGTCGTTCACGCTGCTCATGGCGTTCGTCGCCATCGTGCTCGAGAAGCGCCCGGTCGTGCCTTCCCTCATCATCTCCGTGGTCGCCGCTGGCGCGATCTGGCTCGTGTTCCGCGAGCTGCTCAGCGTGCCGCTGCCCACCGGACTGCTCGGACTCCTCTGATGCTCGACAACCTCATCCTCGGCTTCTCGCAGGCGCTGACGCCCGAGAACCTGCTGTGGTGCCTCATCGGCGTCGTGGCGGGCACCGTCATCGGCCTGCTCCCTGGGCTCGGCGCGACCACCGGCGTCGCGGTGCTGCTGCCGCTCACGTTCGCGCTCGAGCCCATCACGGCGCTCATCATGCTCGCGGGCATCTACTACGGCGCCCAGTACGGCGGCACGATCACGAGCGTGCTCATCTCGACGCCGGGCGAGGCGTCGAGCGTGGTCACGACGCTCGACGGCTACCAGATGGCCAGGAAGGGGAGGGCGGGCCCGGCGCTCGCGATCAGCGCGATCGGCTCGTTCATCGCCGCCATCATCTCCCTCGCGCTGCTCGTGACGCTCGCGCCGCCGCTCGCCGAGCTCGCGCTCGGGTTCGGTCCCATCGAGCAGCTCGCGATCATGCTGCTCGGGCTCGTCATCGTCGTGACCTTCCAGGGCGGCGCGCTCGTGCGCGGCGCCATGATGGCCGGCGTCGGCCTGCTGATCTCGACCGTCGGCGTCGCCTCCGGGTTCACGACCGCGCGCTTCACGTTCGGCAGCGTCGACCTGCTCTCGGGCATCCCGTTCGTCGAGGTCATGATCGGCCTCTTCGCGCTCGGCGAGGTGCTGCACCAGATCCGCGTCGGCGCCGCCGCGCCCATCCGCGCGCGCTTCAAGGACATGGTGATCCGCCGCAAGGACATCACCGACTCGATGCCCGCGATCCTGCGCGGCAGCGGCATCGGCTTCGTGCTCGGCATCCTGCCCGGCGCCGGCTCGACCCTCGCCTCGTTCATGTCGTACGGCATCGAGAAGCGCGTGTCGAAGAACCGCGCCAACTTCGGCAAGGGCGCCATCGAGGGCGTCGCGAGCCCCGAGTCGGCGAACAACGCGGCGGCGAACGCCAACTTCGTGCCGACGCTCGCGCTCGGCATCCCCGGCGGCGCCACCACCGCCGTGCTGCTCGGCGCGTTCACCATCTTCGGCCTGCAGCCGGGGCCGCTGCTCTTCGAGACGCAGCCAGCGCTCGTGTGGGGTCTGCTCGTGTCGTTCTTCATCGGCAACGTGCTGCTGCTCGTGCTGAACCTGCCGCTCGCCCCGGTGTTCGCGCAGATGCTGCGCATCCCCTACGCGTACCTGTACCCGATCATCCTGCTCACGAGCGTCGTCGGCGCCTTCGCGGTGAGCAACAACCTCTTCAGCGTCTGGCTCGTCGTGCTCTTCGGCATCCTCGGCTGGATCCTCAAGGAGCTCGACTTGCCCATCGCGCCGCTCGTGCTGGGCCTCGTGCTCGGTCCGCTGCTGGAGAAGGCGCTCGTGCAGACGAGCGCGCTCGGCCAGGGCAACCTCGGCGTCGTCGTCACGAGTCCGACCGCCATCGTGGTGCTGCTCGGAGCCGTCGTGCTCGTCGTGCTGCCGAAGGTCGTCGTGGCGATCCGGTCGCGGCGGACGCCCGCGGAGGTCGGACGATGACGGCGGCCGCGTTCACCGCCGACACCTGGCCCATCGCCACGTGCCTCCACGGCTTCGCGACCGTCGATCGCGCCGGCGTCGCACTGCACGACCAAGCCGACGAGGCGTGGGACGACATGCTCGCGCAGGTGCAGCGCGCCGGGTTCGACCGCATCGAGCTCGCCGACAGCCACATCCGGCCCGCGGACCTCGCTCCCGAGCGCCGCGACGCGCTGCTCGCGATGGCCGCCGCGCGCGGCATCCGCATCCCGAGCGTGCACGTGCAGCGCAAGAGCGTCATCATGCCCGGGCACGAGGAGGCGAACCTCGCCTACGCGCACCGGTCGATCGACGCGGCTGCGGAGTGGGGCATGGACGTGTTCTCGACCGGGCTGCACCAGCCCTTCTCGGATGCGCAGCGGCGCGCGCTCTGGTTCTGGACGGCCGAGGGCCCGCGCGACCCCGACGACCGCGACACGTGGGACGCCGCGGTGCGCCGGCTGCGCGAGCTCGGCAGGCACGCGGAGGAGGTGGGGCTGCGCATGTCGCTCGAGATGTACGAGGACACGCTCCTCGGCACCGCCGACTCGGCCGTGCGCCTCGTCGAGGAGATCGGCGTCGACGCCGTCGGCCTCAACCCCGACATCGCGAACCTCATCCGCCTCCACCGGCCCATCGAGGACTGGCGCGAGATGCACGCGAAGACGCTGCCGTACGCCAACTACTGGCACGTCAAGAACTACCTGCGCGACGAGTCGGCCGACGGCACGTGGGCATCGAGCGTGCCGAGCTCCATGGAGGCGGGGCTCATCAACTACCGCCAGGTCGTGCGCGACGCGATCGAGCTCGGCTTCGACGGCATCTTCCTCATGGAGCACTACGGCGGCGACAGCCTCGGCAACTGCTCCACGAACCAGCGGTACCTGCGCACGCTCCTGCCTGCGGCGTCCGCCCCCTGACCCTCGGCGCCGGATGGGTCCAGCGACACCCCATCCGGCGCCGAGCACCTCCTCCCGACACGCGACCCCGATAGCCTGGACGCAGCTGGCCCCTGCCACCCCTGCCGAAGGAGCCACACGATGGCCGAGACCGTCTTCCAGCATCCCGATCGCAACCTCGCGATGGAGCTCGTCCGCGCGACGGAGGCCGCCGCCATCCGCGCCGTGCCCTTCATCGGTCGCGGCGACAAGAACGCCGCCGACAAGGCCGCCGTCGACGCCATGCGCACCTTCCTCGGCACCGTCGCCTTCGACGGCGTCGTCGTGATCGGCGAGGGCGAGAAGGACGAGGCGCCCATGCTCTTCAACGGCGAGCACGTCGGCAACGGCCGCGGCCCGTCGTGCGACATCGCCGTCGACCCCATCGACGGCACGTCGCTCACCGCGGCCGGTCGCCAGAACGCGCTCAGCGTCATCGCCGTCGCCGACCGCGGCACGATGTACGACCCCGTCGACGCGTTCTACATGGACAAGCTCGTCTGCGGTCCCGAGGGCAAGGGCGTCGTCTCGCTCGCGCAGTCGATGGGCGACAACATCCGCGAGCTCGCGAAGGCCAAGGGCAAGGACGTCGCCGACGTCGTCGTCGCCGTGCTCGATCGCCCGCGTCACGCGGCCCTCATCGACGAGATCCGCGCCGCGGGCGCAGGCACGCGCCTCATGCTCGACGGCGACGTCGCCGGCGGCATCAACGCCGCGCGGTGGGAGTCGCGCATCGACATGTGCGTCGGCGTGGGCGGCACGCCCGAGGGCGTCATCACGGCCTGTGCGATCAAGGCCCTCGATGGCTTCATCGAGGGGCGTCTCAACCCCCAGTCGGCCGACGAGCACGCGAAGGTCGTGGCCGCGGGCCACGACCTCGAGCGCATCCTCTCGGTCGACGATCTCGTGACGAGCGACAACACCTACTTCGTCGCGACGGGCGTCACCGACGGCGGCCTGCTCGACGGCGTGCGTCGCAAGGGACCGCTCATCCGCACGGAGTCGCTCGTGCTGCGCTCGAAGACGGGCACGGCCCGTCGCGTCATCGCCGAGCACCTCGCCTCGAAGTGGCTCGACCGCGACGCCGAGCGCGCAGGCTGACGCCGCTCCACCCACGACGGATGCCGTCGAGCCTCGTGCTCGGCGGCATCCGTCGTCTGCGCCCGGGACCGACGGAAGGGGAGGGCTCGGCGCGGCTCCCGTGCGCGAATAGCTCTTGACGTGGGGTACAAGACACGAGACGCTTGAAGTGTCCTCACCTTTCGAGTCGATGTGGAGCCCTCATGTCCGCCACCCCCACCGAGGCACTGGCCTCGCCCGATCGCGGCGCCAGGCGTCGCAAGATCCGCGCCATCCTCGCTGGTGGGCTCGTGCTCGGCGTCGGCGCCGCCATCACCCTCGCGGCGTGGAGCGACAGCGAGTACGCCACGGGCTCCTTCACCGCAGGCACGTTCAACCTCGAGGGCTCCACCGACGGCACGGCCTACACCGACCACGCCTCTGCGCCCGGCGCAGCGCTCACGTTCACCGCTCCCGCTGCGAACCTGTCGCCCGGCCAGTCGACGGCGACGCCCTTCTGGGTGCGTCTCGCCGCCAACACCACGACCGGCGCGACCCTCGACCTCACCGAGGTCACCTCGACGGGTGCCAACGCCGCGAACCTGACCTTCCACGCGTACGCGCTCGCCGCCAACGGCAGCTGCACGACGAGCACGACGGGCACCGACCTCGCCACGGGCGGCCCCCTCACCACCGGCACCGTCGCAGGTGCGACGACGCCGCTCGTCAACGGCACGCCTGTGACCGCTGCCGGTGCTGCGACGCAGGTCTGCCTCGTCGTCGCGGCGGGCCCGGGCCTCGTGCAGGGCGGCTCCGTGACGTCGACCTGGCACTTCGTCGCCACGTCGAGCTGACGCGCGGCATGGGGAGGCACGCGAGCACGCGTCGCAGCCGCAGCGGCCTTCGGCTGCTGCGGCTGCGTGCCCTGCTCGCGGGCGGCCTCGTGCTCGGCCTCGGGGCCACGGCGACGCTCGCGGCGTGGAACGACTCGGAGCACGCGACGGGCACCATCACCGCTGGCTCCTTCGGCATCGTCGGCGCGACCGACGGCGCCACGTTCACCGAGCACCCCGCAGCGCCCGGCGCCACCCTCACCCTCGTCTACAACCCCGCTCTCGGGGTGCTCGCCCCGGGCTCGACCGCGACGACCAGAGCGAGCGTCCGCCTCGCTGCGGGCTCGGTCCCAGGCACCGTCACGCTGCAGCAGCCCACGTTCGCGGCGATCGACACCGCTGCCGACACGGCCCTGCAGTCCGAGCTCCGGTACTCGGTGCGCGTCGTGACCGGCACGACCGCGACTGCCGTGCCCGACTGCGCCACCGTCTTCTCCGGCTCCACCGGCACCCTCGTGGTCAACGCATCCACGCTCACGGGGGCGATCGCTCCGGGCTCGCAGAGCCTGGCGCAGGGTGCCACCCCCACCGTGGTGCACTACTGCGTGCAGCTGCAGCTGCCGAGCGCGACCGCCACCAACGGCTCGCAGAACGGCAGCTTCGACATCCGCTTCCAGCTGCTCGGCTCGACCTGATGCACGCGGTGCTCGTCGCTGCCGCCGCCGCGGCCGTGTCGCTCGCGCTGGCGCCGGGTCCGCTCCTGCCGCCCGCGTCGCCGGCCGTCGAGGTCGTGCAGGGCGAGGTGCTGCGCCTCGAGTCGGTGCAGGATGCGACTGCGATGGCGGCGATGTCGGTCGGCGTCCCCGTGACGTGGGACGTCGGCGTCAGCGCCTCCGAGCCGGACGGGACGATCGCCGTCGGTCTCCGCGTCGCGACGACCGACGACGCCTTCCGCGCCGTCGTGCGCTCGTGCACCCTCGCATGGAGCGGATCGAGCTGCACGGGCGCCGTCGAGACGCTCTACGACTCGGCGCTCGACTCGGGCGAGGTCGCGCTCGCGACGCAGCGCGCAGCCGACGTGCGCTGGTACCGCCTCGACGTCGAGCTCGTCGATGACGTGCCGGGTGCGCGCGTCGACCTCGTGCTCGTCGCCAGCGGCTCCGGCGAGACGATCGCGAGCGATGGCGGCACCCTGCCTCGCACGGGCCTGGCGTCGAGCGGGTGGCTCGTGGCGACGGCGGCGGGCGCCGTCGCCGTGGGAGCGCTCGCCCTCGGCGCCTCGCGATCGAGGCGGCGATCGCCGTGACGCGGCTCGCCATCGTCCGCGCCGCGATCGGTGCGCTCGCGATCGTCGCCCTCGGCGGCTCGCTCGCGTCCGCGCGACCCACGGAGGCGGCGTGGAGCGACGGAGAGTGGAGCGTCGCCCCGGCCACGTCGGGCTTCGTGCAGCGACCGGATCCCGGGGCCGCGTGCACCATCGGGACGCTGGGGCTCGACGTCACCTTCCGCTGGGCGCACGGCGCGGGCGGCGTCCCGCGCGGTGGATACGTCCTGACGGCGTACCGCCAGGACGGCACGCTCGTGGGCACGGACAGCTTCGGCCCCTCCCTCACGTCGAGGTCGACGAGTGGACTCCTCACGACCCTGCTCGCTGGGCAGACGTATCGCATCGAGCTGCAGGCGACGCACGCATCGACCGACCCGTGGCGGTCGACGCCGCTCGTCGGGACGATCACGACGACGGCGCTCGGGCTCGTGTCGCGCTGCACGGGACTCTCGGTGCCCGCGTGACGCTCGAGGCGCCCCCGCAGCACGCGCCGGGCACGAGGCACGGCGCAGCGTCGAGCCCGCGCCCGCGCGCCGTCGGGCGAGCCGCAGCGGCGCTCTCGGGGCGCGTCCTGCTCGACGTGCTCGCACTCGGCGGGCTCGTCTGCATCCTGCTCGTCATCGCGTCCTTCGTCTGGAAGGTCACGATCGTCATGTTCGCCACGGGGTCGATGGCGCCGGGCATCCCGGCCGGCTCGATCGCCCTCGTGCGCGAGGTGCCCGCCGTCGAGATCGAGGTCGGCGACGTCGTCACGGTCGACCGCGCCCCCGACCTGCCCATCACCCATCGGGTGGTGGACATCCAGGGCGTCGAGGGCGACGCGGTGACGTTCACGATGCAGGGCGACGCCAACGCCGACCCCGACCCCTTCCCGTACGTCGAGACGAGCGTGCGCGAGGTGCTGTGGTCGGCACCCGGTCTCGCGACGGTCATCGCCCCGCTGCAGCATCCGCTCGTGCTCGGTGGCATCACGCTGGGGGCGACGGCGCTCGTCACCTGGGCGTTCTGGCCGCGGCGGCGCGCCCTCGAGGACGCGGACGCGCCACGCGGACACGCGAGCGAGTGAGCCCATCGCGGCGGAAGCCGCCGCTCACCGCGGGCCGTCCACCCGACGGAGCCCGTCGTCCTTGACGCTGCATCGCGCCATGCGGCATCCTCGAGACGAGACCTGAACCCGGCGTCAGGTCGGCGAGTCGCCACCGACGCCGGGCCCGATCCGCTCGACGACGAGAGGCGGCCCATGCGCGAGCCCGACGTCCTGCACGAGCCCAGGACCGCGAGGGGCGCCGAGACGAAGCGCCGCATCTTCGCCGCCGCCGAGGAGGTCTTCAGCGAGCACGGCTACCTGCGGGCCTCCGTCGCTCGCATCACCGAGCGCGCCGGCGTGGGGCAGGGCACGTTCTACCTGTACTTCGCGTCGAAGCTCGACCTGCTCGAGGCGCTCGTCGGCGACCTCGGCCACCGCGTCCGTCGAGCGATGGCCGAGGGGGCCGCACGCGGCACCACCCGTGCCGAGGCGGCGGCGGAGGGCTTCCGCGCGTTCTTCGCCTTCACCGCCGAGCATCCCGCGCTCTCGCGCGTCGTGCGCGAGGCCGAGCAGGTCGCGCCCGACGCCACGCGTCGGTACTACGAGCGCATCGTCGAGGGCTACGTCGACGGGCTCGCGCGCGCGAGGATCGCCGGCGAGATCGGCGACGTCGACCCCGAGGTCGCCGCGTGGGCGCTCATGGGCATCGGCGAGCTCATCGGGATGCGCTGGGTGCTGTGGCCCCACCAGGACGGCGAGGAGGCACCGCGCGTGCCCGACGCCGTGTTCGACCAGATGATGCGCCTCGTCCGCGGGGCGCTCCACGCCAAGGAGGAAGCATGACCGAGCTCGCAGGGCGCAGAGCCCTCGTCACCGGCGGCGCGAGCGGCATCGGTGCTGCGATCGCGCACGCGTTCGCCGACGCCGGCGCGCATGTGATCGTCGCCGACCTCGACGCCGATGCCGCCGCGCGCACGGCCGCCGAGGTGGGCGGCGAGCCGTGGCACGTCGATCTCTCCGACGTCGCCGCGCTCGAGACGCTGCGGCTCGACGCCGACATCCTCGTGAACAACGCGGGCATCCAGCGCGTCAGCCCCATCGTCGACTTCGACCCCGCCGACTTCCGCCGCATCCTGCAGCTCATGCTCGAGGCGCCGTTCCTGCTCGTGCGCGCCGCCATGCCGGGCATGATCGAGCGCGGCTTCGGCCGCGTCATCAACCTCTCGAGCGTGCACGGCATCCGCGCCTCGGCGTTCAAGTCGGCGTACGTCGCCGCCAAGCACGGCCTCGAGGGCCTCTCGAAGGTCACGGCGCTCGAGGGCGCGCCGCACGGCGTCACGAGCAACTGCATCGACCCGGGCTACGTGCGTACGGCGCTCGTCGAGCGGCAGATCGCCGACCAGGCGAGGACGCACGGCATCCCGGAGTCCGAGGTGGTCGAGACGATCATGCTCACCGAGATGGCGATCAAGCGCATGGTGGAGCCGGCGGAGGTCGCGTCGCTCGCCACCTGGCTCGCCGGGCCGCACGCTGGCATGGTGACGGGCGCGTCGTACGCGATGGATGGTGGATGGAGCGCGCGATGACGGGTGGGCCGGCGACGGCCGCGGCCGACGAGCGCGCCTTGGCGGTGCCGGTGGCGGGCGGCGAGCTCGTCGGCACGCGGTGGCGGTCGGACGCGTCGGGTCGCGTCGTGGTGGGGCTGCACGGCATCACGGCGAACCACCGCTCGTTCCACGGCCTCGCCGAGCGGCTCGAGGCGCCCCTCGTCGCGTTCGACCTGCGCGGGCGGGGTCGCTCGCGCACGCTGCCGGGGCCGTACGACCTCGACTCCCTCGCCGTCGACGTCGCCGCGGCGCTCGACGCGCTCGGCGTCGCCGACGCCATCGTCGTCGGGCACTCGATGGGCGGCTTCGTCGCCGCTCGGCTCGCGGCGTCGCGCCCCGACCTCGTCGCGTCGCTCGTGCTCGTCGACGGCGGGCTGCCGCTCGCACCCGCCGGCGACCCCGAGGCGCTGCTCGGGCCCGCGATCGAGCGCCTGTCGATGACCTTCGCCTCGCGCGAGGAGTACCGCGCGTTCTGGCAGCGGCATCCGGCGTTCGTCGACTGGTCGCCGCTCGCCGAGGAGTACGTCGACTACGACCTGACCTCGGTCGACGGCGCGCTGCGACCGTCGGCGCTGCCCGAGGCGGTGCGCGTCGCGATGCTGGGGCTCGGCGACGCCGACGACGCGCTCGCCACCCTCGACCGGGTGGCAGCGCCGATCCACCTCCTCACGAGCCCGCTCGGCCTGCTCGCCGAGCCGCCCGGGCTCTACGGCGGGCGTCTCGACGCGCTGCTGGCACGGGTGCCGGCCGTGCAGGCGCGCGAGGTGCCCGGCACGAACCACTACACGATCCTGCTCGGCGCCGGCCTCGACGCCGTCGCCGAGACCATCGAGCACGCCGCCCACGAGGCGGCAGGGAAGGAGATGCCATGAGCATCGACAAGACGGTCGCGTCGGCGGCCGAGGCGGTCGCCGACGTGGGCGACGGCGCCACGCTCGCCGTGGGCGGCTTCGGCCTGTGCGGCAACCCGATGGCGCTCATCCAGGCGCTCGTCGAGCGCGGTGTCACGGGCCTGCAGGTCGCGTCGAACAACTGCGGCGTCGACGACTGGGGCCTCGGGCTGCTGCTGCGCGCGGGCCAGATCGACAAGATGACGTCGTCGTACGTCGGCGAGAACAAGGAGTTCGAACGCCGCTACCTCACGGGCGAGCTCGAGCTCGAGCTCACGCCGCAGGGCACGCTCGCCGAGCGGCTGCGCGCCGGCGGCTCGGGCATCGCCGCGTTCTTCACGCAGACGGGAGTCGGCACGCAGGTCGCCGAGGGCGGCCTGCCGCGGCGGTACCACGCCGACGGCACCATCGCCGTGGCGTCGGAGCCCAAGCAGCTGCAGCAGTTCGACGTCGACGGCGAGCTGCGCGACTTCGTGCTCGAGGAGGCGATCCGCACCGACTTCGCGCTCGTGCACGCCGAGGTCGGCGACCGGCACGGCAACCTGATCTTCAACAAGTCGGCGCGCAACTTCTCGCCGCTCGCCGCCATGGCCGGTCGCGTCTGCGTCGCGCAGGTCGAGCGGCTCGTCGAGCCTGGCGAGCTCGACCCCGACCGCATCCACCTCCCCGGCGTCTACGTGCACCGCGTGCTCGAGGTGGGCACCGACATCGAGAAGCGCGTCGAGCGACGCACCGTGCAGGAGGCATGACCATGGCCCTCACCCGCAACGAGATGGCCGCCCGCGCCGCGCAGGAGCTCGACGACGGCGCCTACGTGAACCTCGGCATCGGTCTGCCGACGCTCGTGCCGAACTACGTGCCCGAGGGGCGCACCGTCGTGCTGCAGAGCGAGAACGGCATCCTCGGCGTCGGACCGTACCCGACGGAGGACGCCCTCGACCCCGACCTCATCAACGCCGGCAAGGAGACCGTCACGACCCTGCCCGGCACCGCGTTCTTCGACTCGGCGACGTCGTTCGGCATGATCCGCGGCGGCAAGATCGACGCCGCGATCCTCGGCGCCATGCAGGTGTCGGTCGCGGGCGACCTCGCCAACTGGATGATCCCCGGCAAGATGGTGAAGGGCCCGGGCGGCGCCATGGACCTCGTGCACGGCGCCAAGCGGGTCATCGTGCTCATGGAGCACGTCGCGAGGGACGGCTCGGCGAAGATCGTCTCCGAGTGCTCGCTGCCGCTCACGGGCCGGGGCGTCGTCGACCGCATCATCACCGACCTCGCCGTGCTCGACGTCACGCCCGAGGGCCTGCGGCTCGTGGAGCTCGCGCCCGGCGTGACGCTCGACGAGGTGCGCGCCGCGACCGAGCCCGAGATCCTCGCATGAGCGACTCGGGCGCGGCAGCGGCGGGGGAGTCGGTCGTGGCCTCGGCCGTTCGGCCCTGGCTGCTGCCCGGCGTCTCGGCGCAGGTCGTCGCGACGCCGCGGCTGCGGGCGAACGTGCTGTCGGCCGGCTCGGGCTCCGGCCTGCCGGTCGTGCTCGTGCACGGCAACGTGTCGTCGGCGCACCTCTACCAGCAGACGATGCTCGCGCTGTCGGGGCCGTCGATCGCGATCGACCTGCGCGGCTTCGGCGACTCCGAGACGCTGCCGGTCGACGCGACGCGCGGCCTCGGCGACTACGCCGACGACGTCGCCTCGGTGCTCGATGCGCTCGGCATCGCGCGGGCGGTGCTCGTGGGCTGGAGCATGGGCGGCGGCGTCGTCCTGCGCCTGCTGCTCGACCGGCCCGACCTCGTCGCGGGGCTCGTGCTCGAGTCGCCCGTGTCGCCCTACGGGTTCGGCGGCACGCGCCTGGACGGCTCGCTCGTGCATCCGGATGCGCCGGGCACGGGCGGCGGCGGCGCGAATCCCGACTTCGTCGCTCGCCTCGCAGCGGGCGACACGTCGGCGGACGCGGTGACGAGCCCGCGCTCGGTGTTCCGCGCTGCCTACGTGGCACCGGGCTACGCGAGCGACCTCGAGGACCTCTGGGTCGCATCCATGCTCACGACCTCGACGGCGCCGGGCTCGTACCCGGGCGACGCCGTGGCCACCGATGCGTGGCCGGGCTTCGCGCCCGGCGGCGTCGGCGTGCTCAACACGATGGCACCGACGGTGAGCGACCTCACGGGCATCGTCGACGGCGCTGCGCATCCACCGATCGCGTGGGTGCGTGGCGAGGTCGACGCGATCGTGGGCGACGCGTCGTACTTCGACCTCAACATGCTCGGCAAGGCGGGCGTCGTGCCCGGGTGGCCCGGCGACGACGACGCGCCGCCGCAGCCGATGGTGGCGCAGACCCGTGCGGTGCTCGCCCGGTATGCGGACGCTGGCGGCTGGGTCGAGGAGCACGCGTGGGAGGGCGTGGGCCACGCCCCGCACCTCGAGCGCGTCGACGAGTTCGCCGGCGTCGTGGAGGCGATGCGCGCTCGCGCCGCGGGCTGACGCGACGCACCCCGCCGCGCGAGGCGACGGGGTGCGAGGTCTGCGCGCCTGCGGGCGTCAGCCGGCGCGCGACTGGGAGGCGTCGTCGTCGCGCGGCACCGAGCGGCTCGACTCGTCGCGCAGCAGCTCGTCGATCGCGAGGTCGGCGTGCGTGCGCGAGGCGGCCGACTCGTCGGTCGTCGCGGCGTCCGCATCCGTCTCCACGACCTCGCCGTCGACGACCTGCTCGGACTCGGCGGCGGGCGCCTCGATCGCGAGGTCGGTGAACTCGGCTGCGGTCAGGGGCTTCGGCGCGTGGTCGATCTCGCTGGGCTCGACGATCTGCTTCGGAGCGTCGAGGCGGGCGAGCTTGCGCGCCGAGACGAGCACGCGCGACTCGAGCGACGACGAGAACGCGTTGAAGTGCTTCACGGACGACTCGAGCGACGAGCGCACCTTCTCGACGTGGCCCGCCATCGTGGCGATGCGGTCGTAGAGCTCCTGGCTCAGCTCGTGCACGCGCGCGGCGTCCTCGGCGACGGCGGCCTGGCTCCACGTGATCGCGACCGACTTCAGCAGCGACCAGAGCGACACGGGGCTCGAGAGGGCGACGCGCTTGCCGAAGGCGTAGTCCATGATGCCGGGGTCGGCCTCGAGCGCCGCCGAGACGAGCGACTCCGACGGGATGAACGCGACGACGAACTCGGGGCTGTTGGCGATGCCCGCCCAGTACTGCTTGCTCGAGAGCTGGTCGACGTGGGCGCGCAGCGCCTTCACGTGCTCCTGCATGAGCGACGCGCGGCGCGCGAGCTCCTCGTCGGAGGCCGTGAGCGGGATGCGCGACGCCTCGAGGTACGCGCGGAAGGGCACCTTGGCGTCGAGCGCGAGGTGCTTGCCGCCGGGCAGGTGCACGACCATGTCGGGACGCTGACGGCGCTCGTCGCTCGTGAACGACGTCTGGGTGTCGAAGTCGACGCGCTCGAGGAGGCCGGCGGCCTCGACGACGCGACGCAGCTGCGTCTCGCCCCACACGCCGCGGGTCGAGTTCGACGACAGGGCGCTCGCGAGCGAGTCGGCCGTGGCGCGCAGGCGCTCCTCGGACTGCAGCGACTGCTGCAGCTGCTGCGCGATCGAGCCGTGCTGCTCGCTGCGCTGGCGCTCGAGCTCGACGAGCTGCGTCTGCAGCTTCGTCACCGCCTCCTTCATGGGGGCGATCTGCTCGGCGACGCGCGACTCGCGCCGCTCGCGCTGCGTGGACTCGTCGGCGGCGGACTTCGCGACCTCGAGCTGCTCGCGCAGCGCCTCGACCGTGGCCGAGAGGCTCGCCCGCTCGCGCTGCGCGGCGTCGCGGGCGTCGATCGCATCGCGATGCTGCGCCGCGAGCGACTCGTGCGCCGAGTGCAGCCCGGCGAGCTCGGCGTCGAGGCGCTCGCGCTCGTGCAGCTCCTGCTGGCGGGCGAACGCCTCGTGCTGCGCCGCCTGCTGCTCGGCGAGCGCCTGCGCCTGCTCGGCCTGCTGCGCCGCGAGCGTCGCCTCGCCGGCCTTGGCGCGGGCGACGAGGCGGCATGCCAACCAGCCCGCCGCCGCTCCGACGAGGAGGGCGACGAGCAGAGCGAGGGGGATGCCGAGGTCCATGGCTCCAGTGTGGCGAGCACCACCGACACGGGGTCGCTGCCGCGCCGTCGCGGCGGGCGACGCGCCGTGCGCCCGTGCTGCGGGGGTCGCCCATGCGGTCGCGAGGTGCGCTTCCAGCGCTCAGGTGCCGTCGCAACCGCACCTGACTGCAGCAACCGCACCTCGCAACCGTTCGATGCGCAGCATCCGCGCCTCGGCGCAGCAACCGCACCTCGGGACGAGGCCGCGGCTCAGCGCCCTACGGCCTCCACCACGCCTCGGCGGGCTCGCGCGCGAGGCGGCGGTCGTCGTCGGGGCCGAGGTGCTCGATGCGGGTCGCGCAGATGCGCGCGAGGTGCTCGAGGTCGCTCGCGCCGTGCCTGCCGCCCGCGTGCGTGACGATCGTCGCGCACGCCTCCGCATCCGCCGCGGCATCGTGGTGGGCGAAGTCCTCGAAGCCCGCGGCCATCGCCGCGACGGGCAGGCGGTACGAGTCGAGGTGGTACGTCTTGCGGGCGATGCGCAGCGAGCACGTCCAGCGCGTCTCGGGCACCGCGAGGCCGCTCGCGAGCGAGGCCGCCTTCAGCACGCCCTTGTCGAAGCCGACGTTGTGCGCCACGAGCACGTCGTCGCCGACGAAGTCGAGCAGGCGGTCGTGCTGGTCGACCCATCGAGGCGCGTGCGCGACGTCGATCTCGCGGATGCCGTGGATGCGCACGTTCCAGTGCGAGAACTCGTCGTGCCCGATCGGGGGCCGGATGAGCCAGGAGGCGCGGTCGACGATGCGCGAGTCGCGCACCTTCACGAGCCCGACGGAGCAGGCGGATGCAGGCGAGCCGTTCGCGGTCTCGAAGTCGATCGCGGTGAAGTCGATCGCCATGGCGTCAGCCTCCCAGCGACCGCAGACAGCGGCCGGGAGGGGCGGCGGCGGGTCGGGATGCGCGCGACGTCACGGCGCGTCGGCAGGCGAGATGCACGCGCTGACCTCGTCGGTGCGGTCGACCATCGATGCGAGCTCGCCCAGCACGGTGCCGCCCGAGATGACCTCGGGGTCGAGCACGACCTCGACGGCCGGGTCGCGGCCGTAGGTGACGTACGTCTGCGCCGACGAGCCCTCCTCGGTGACGTCGATCCAGTCGACGCCCGAGATCGTCAGGCACGTCGCGGTCGATGGGTCGGGCACGGGCACGCCGCATCGCAGCGTCACGGCCGTCGGGTCGCCCCACGCAGCGGTCGCCTGCGCGTCGGTCGGGCGCTCGGGCAACGGGCCGCCCACCTGGCCCTCGGCGAGCACGTCGGGCAGCGCGACGATGACGGATGCGCACTGCGGGTTCGTGGCGTCGGGCGCCGTGTCGAGCGACACGGTCGACGCGCAGGCCGAGAGCGTCGCCGCCGCGAGCCCGGCGAGGGCGAGGGCGGTCGGCAGTCGGCGCATCGCCCCCAGGCTATCGTCGTGGCGTGCCTGCGACCGACGCCCCGACGCCCGCTGCGGATGCGGATGCGACGGTCGCCGAGGTGGGGGAGCGCGGGGCGCTCGCCCGCATCATCCCGCGGCTGCCGTGCGGCGAGGACACGCTCGTGGGGCCGGGCGACGACGCCGCGGTCGTGCGCGCGGACGGGTCGTTCGTCGTCACCACCGACACGATGCTCGAGGGCCCCGACTTCCGCGCCGCGTGGTCGACGTGGGCGGACCTCGGCGCGAAGGCGGCCGCGACGAACCTCGCCGACGTCGCCGCGATGGGCGCGCGTCCGACCGCCCTCGTCGTGGCGCTCGCGGTGCCCGGCGCCACGCGCGTCGCCGACCTCGAGGCGTTCGCAGATGCCCTCGGCGCGGCCGTCGCATCGCTCGCGCCCGGCTGCGGCGTCGTGGGCGGCGACCTCACGACGTCCGAGCGCACGGTCATCGCGGTGACGGCGTTCGGGTCGCTCGATGGGCGCTCGCCCGTGCTGCGCTCGGGGGCGCAGGTCGGCGACCGCGTCGTCGTGGCCGGCGACCTCGGATCGGCGGGCGAGGGCGTGGCGCTGCTGTTCGCGGAGGCGATCGTCGACGGCGTCGAGTCGGTGACCGAGGCGCGGCGGCTGCGTGCCGAGCACCCCCGCGCGGTCACGGCGCAGCTCGCGCCCGTGCCGCCCGTGGCGATGGGGCCCGTGCTCGCGGATGCGGGTGCCACGGCGATGCTCGACGTCTCCGACGCGCTCGCGCTCGACGCATCCCGCATCGCCTCGGCGTCGGGCGTGCGCCTCGCGCTGCGCTCGGCGCCGCTGCGCGGCTTCCCCGCGCCGCTCGACCGCGTGCTGCACGGCGGCGAGGACCACGCGCTGCTCGCGACGCTGCCCGCATCCGCCGCGCTGCCGGCAGGCGTGCTCGAGATCGGCGTCGTCGAGGCGGGCGAGGGCGTGACGCTCGACGACGAGCCGCTCGAGGCGCGCGGCTGGGACCCGTTCGCCTGAGTCGTCGGCGACGAGACGTCGCATCGCGCAAGCCCTCGCCTCGACGGCTCGCCCGTGCTCGGGTGGGGGCATGGACGTGACCGCCTGGCGCCGCCGACGCCGCATCGCGCTCGCGACCGGCACGACGATCGTGCTCGCGGTCGTCGGCGCGTACGTCGCGATCTGGGTGCTCGCCCCCGAGTGGCGCTCGTCGTTCCTCGTCGTCTGGCCGATCATCGCTGCGCCCGGCCTCGTGCTCATGGCGCGGCATCGGCCGCGTCGACTCCGTGCGCGACTCCAGGCGGTCGAGGCTGCGATCGACGTCGACGAGACCGCGATGCTCATGGGCGTGCAGGAGCGGCAGGCGACGTGGTGGCTCGGCACGCGCGGCTGGATCACCCCGTTCCTCGTGCTCGTGGACGACCCCCTCGGGTACGCGCTCTGGGACGTGCGGCGCGGCCAGCCGATCGAGGTCATGCGGTGCTCGTGGACGCACGTCGCGGATGCGGTGGTGCGCGAGGGCGGTGCGTACGTGGACCTCGACCCCGCCGTGTCCGGCGATCCGACCGTGCGACTCATCCCGACGGCCTTCCGCGACGAGCCGCCGCAGCTCCGGCAGACGCCGAGCCGTGCGCTCGAGTTCGCCGCCCGCATCCGCGATCGCCTGCACGCGTTCGACCCCGAAGCGCATCCGCGGCCCCCGCGCCCGTCCGGCGACGTCGACTGGACGGGGCTCTCGAAGGCCTGACGCGTCGGTGGGATCGTCGCGAGGTACGCCGCTCGCGGGCAGGTACGCCGACTCGAGCACCTCGCCGCGAGATGCGTACCTCGGAACGCCCGGCCGGGAGGGTGCCTCAGGTGGCGGTGGGACGCCGTGCGAGCCAGTGCACCGCCGTGTCGCCGTGCTTCCTCGTCCGCTCGAGCTCGAGATCGCTCGGCAGCGCAGGGGAGCCCGAGCGGGTCGCCTGCTCGAGCACGACGACCGCATCGTCGACGAGCGTCGGCACGAGCGCCTGCAGCACGGCAGCGACCTGCGCGGGCGGCAGGTCGTACGGCGGGTCGAGGAAGACGAGGTCGAACGTGCGCGTCGTCTGCCCGAGGTAGGCGAGGGCCGTCTGCGCCACGACGAGCGCACGCTCGGCGCCGGCCTTCGCGACGGCATCCGCATTGCGCTGCGCGACCTTCGCTGCTGGCTTCGCCGAGTCGACGAGCACGACGGACGCCGCGCCGCGGCTCGCCGCCTCGAGGCCGAGCGCGCCCGAGCCGGCGAAGAGGTCGAGCACGTGCGCGCCGTCGCAGAGGCCGCGCGCGTCGAGCGCCGAGAAGATCGACTCGCGCACCCGATCCGACGTGGGGCGCGTGCCCGCGTCGGGCACCTTGAGGGTCAACGACCCGGCCACTCCGGCGATGATGCGCGTCACGCATCCATCCTCGCGCACGCCGCTCGTCGAATCCGCACGCCACGGCCACCTGCGGTGCAGGGTGCGGATGCGGTGGCTGTGGGGTGCAGATTCGATGCGCGACGGACGAGCCGCTGCCGCGAGGTGCGCCTCGCGCTGCGATCAGCGCACCCCGCAGCGGCCTCCGCATCCCGCGTCGCACGCGTCGCCTACGCTGGCTGCCGTGACCGACCGCCCCGCCGACGACGCTGGCGTCGCCGACGGCGCCGTGCCCGACGGGCTCGAGCGGTCGCTGCGCCACGCGGTCGGGCAGAAGACGGCCGACAGGCTGGGGCGCGCGTTCGGCTACGAGCGCGTCGGCGACCTCGTCATGCACGTGCCGCGCCGCTACGTCACGCGCGGGGAGCTCACCGACCTGTCCGCGCTGCAGGTCGGCGACCACGTGACGGTCGTCGCCGAGGTGCGTGCGATCGAGACGCGCGAGACCGGCAAGCGCGACCGCCGCGGCCGGCCGCTGCGGGTCACGACGGTCGACATCTCCGACGGCACCGACACCCTGCAGCTCACCTTCTTCAACAAGCCCTGGATCACGAACGAGCTGCACCGCGGCGTCACGGGCATGTTCTCGGGCACCGTGAGCGTGTTCCGCGACCAGCGGCAGCTGACGCATCCCGAGTACGAGACGTTCGAGGAGGAGGGGGCCGACCCCACGGCATGGGCCGCCGAGGTCATCCCCGTCTATCCGGCCACGGCGACGCTGCCCACGAAGGACCTGCGCGCCCTCATCCAGCAGGTGCTCGCCGACCTCGGCCCCGTCGCCGACCCGCTGCCCGACGACGTGCGCCGAGAGCATCGGCTCCTGCCGTTGCGCACGGCGCTCGACCGCATCCACGCGCCCGAGTCCGAGGAGGCGGGCCGCGTCGCCATGCACACGCTGCGCTGGCACGAGGCGTTCCTGCTCGAGACGTACCTGCTGGCGACGC
The DNA here is from genome assembly GCF_007679035.1 of Agrococcus jejuensis. Taxonomy (GTDB): domain Bacteria; phylum Actinomycetota; class Actinomycetes; order Actinomycetales; family Microbacteriaceae; genus Agrococcus; species Agrococcus jejuensis_A. The sequence continues at coordinate 216,612 of NZ_VEFR01000005.1, forward strand.
GGGCGTGGATGCAGTCGCTGCCGTCGACGCCGCGCCCTGCGGGCGCGCTGCTGGCGCGGCTCGACGCATCGCTGCCGTACGAGCTCACCCCCGACCAGCGCACGGTGGGCGACGAGGTGCAGGCCGACCTCGCCGACCGCACGTCGATGCACCGCCTCGTGCAGGGCGAGGTGGGATCGGGCAAGACGCTCGTGGCGATCCGCGCGATGCTCGCCGTCGCCGAGTCGGGCGGGCAGTCGGCGCTGCTCGCGCCGACGGAGGTGCTCGCGAGCCAGCATCTGCGGTCGATCGTCGCGACGCTCGGCCCCGACCTCGCCGCCGAGCTGCATCCCGTGCTGCTCACGGGGCAGATGTCGACCGCCGAGCAGAGGCGGGCGCTGCTCGCGATCGCGGCGGGGCAGTCGCGCATCGTCGTCGGCACGCATGCGCTGCTCGCCGACCGCGTGACGTTCGCCGACCTGGGCCTCGTCGTCATCGACGAGCAGCACCGCTTCGGCGTCGAGCAGCGCGAGACGCTGCGGCAGAAGGGCGTGGCACCGCACACGCTCGTGCTCACGGCGACGCCCATCCCGCGCACGATCGCGATGACGGCGTTCGGCGACCTCGACGTGTCGACCATCCGCACCCTGCCGCCCGGCCGCTCGCCGATCCAGACGCACGTGGTGGGTCCGGAGGCGTCGCAGGCCGTCGCGCATCGGGTGTGGGATCGGGTGGCCGACGAGGTGGAGGCGGGCAGGCAGGCGTTCGTCGTGTGCCCGGCGATCGCGCCCGGCGACGTCGAGCGCGGCATGCCGACCGACGACGAGGGCGACGCCGGCCCGACGGTGCTCGCCGACGTCGAGACGTGGACGCGCAGGCTGCGCACCCACCACCGGCTGCGGGGTGCGCGCATCGAGTCGCTCACGGGCGCGATGGCGTCGGACGAGAAGGACGCCGTCATGCGCGCCGTCGTCGCTGGCGACGTCGACGTGATCGTGGCGACGACCGTCATCGAGGTCGGCGTCGACGTGCCGAACGCGACGACGATGGTCGTGAACGACGCCGACCGGTTCGGCGTCTCGCAGCTGCATCAGCTGCGCGGCCGCGTCGGTCGTGGCGCGTACGCGGGGCTGTGCCTGCTGCGCACGACGGCGGAGGACGGCACGCTCGCGCGCGAGCGGGTGGATGCGGTCGCGGCGACGCTCGACGGGTTCGCGCTCGCCGAGGTCGACCTCGAGCATCGACGCGAGGGCGACGTGCTGGGCACGGCGCAGTCGGGCGGCAGGTCCAGCCTGCGGCTGCTGCGCGTCACGAGGGACCGCGCGGTCATCGAGGCGGCGCGGGATGCGGCGCTCGCGGTGCTCGCCGCCGATCCGCGGCTCGAGCGCCACGCCGCGCTGCGCCTCGCGGTCCATCGTCGCCTCGACCCCGACGCTCGAGCGGCCCTGACCTCGGCGTAGGGGGAGCGGGCCTGCGGGCTCGCTGCGCCCATTCGGTGCGAGGGACGCGAGATGCGTACCCGGCACCGTGAGCGCCTGCCCGCGTCCGGCTGGGGAGGACGTGGGCCACCGACCTGCCGCGCGGCACCCGCGCGCCCCGACGCACGAACGCGAGCATCGCGTCCGCGTCCCTCCCGACGAGCGTCGACGAGCGCCTCCACCTCCCAGACGTGCGCGGACACACCGACCGCACCCCGAAACATGACCGACACGTCACCCTCGATAGACTTCCCTCATGCCCCGCATCGCCGTCGTGCCCGGCTCCTACGACCCCGTGACCCTGGGTCATCTGGATGTCATCTCTCGTGCTGCGCGCATCTTCGACGAGGTGCACGTGCTCGTGGTGCACAATCCCGACAAGAACGCGTTCCTGCCTGCGCCGGATCGGCAGCTGCTCATCGAGCGGTCGCTCGAGGAGGCGCGCGTCGAGGGGCAGTTCACCGTCGCGACCTGGTCGATGGGCCTGCTCGTCGACTACTGCCAGCAGGTGGGCGCCGACGTGCTCGTGAAGGGCATCCGCTCGCAGATCGACCTGGCGTACGAGACGCCCATGTCGATCGTGAACCGCGACCTGGCCGGCATCGAGACGCTGTTCCTGCTGCCGAACCCCGAGAACGCGCACGTGTCGTCGAGCCTCGTGCGGCAGGTGGCCGAGCTGGGTGGCGACGTGAGCCCCTACGTGCCACGCGCCGTGGCGACGTTCCTGCAGCGCAAGTGACGCGGGGCCGATGAGCAGGCTGGAGGCCTGGTCGGTCGACGGCATCGGCGAGATCGTCGCCGGCGACGACCTCGCGCGCATCGTGGGCGACGCGATCGCGCCGCATGCGCCGACCGAGGGCGACGTCGTCGTCGTGACGAGCAAGGTCGTGTCGAAGGCCGAGGGGCGGATGCGGCAGGCTGTCGACCGCGAGCAGGCGATCACCGACGAGACCGTGCGCGTCGTGGCGAGCCGAGCGCACCCGGGCGGCGTCACGCGCATCGTGCAGGATCGCAACGGCTTCGTGATGGCGGCGGCCGGCGTGGATGCGTCGAACACGCCCGAGGGCACGATCCTGCTGCTGCCCGTCGATCCCGACGCGTCGGCGCTCGCGCTCGCGACGGCGCTGCGCGACCGCTTCCAGGTGGCGATCGGCGTCGTGGTGAGCGACACGTTCGGGCGCCCGTGGCGAGCGGGGCAGACCGACGTGGCCATCGGTGCCGCCGGGCTGCGCGTCATCGAGCCGCTCGCCGGCAGCGTCGACACGCACGGGCGTCCGCTCGTGGTGAGCGCGGCTGCGGTGGCCGACGAGATCGCGTCGACGGCCGAGCTCGTCGCGGGCAAGACGAGCGGCCGTCCCGTGACGATCGTTCGCGGCCTCGGCCGCCACGTGCTGGGCCTCGGCGAGCCGGGCGCGCGTGCGCTCGTGCGCGACGCGGACAGCGACATGTTCCGCCTCGGGTCGGCCGAGGCGCACGCCGAGGGCTTCGCCGCGGGCCTCGCCGCGGCGCGATCCGCCGACGCGCCCGGAGCCGACGGCGACACGCCGTCGCACGCCCAGGAAGACCTCAGGCCCGCATAGGGCGACGTGCGAGACTGCCCGGACCATAGGGGGTGGGATGACCGAGCTCGCAGAGGCCATCGAGGGTGCAGTCGGCACCGTCATCGACGGCAAGCCCGACGAGATCCGCACCGTGCTGACGGTGCTGCTGGCCGAGGGCCACATCCTGCTCGAGGACGTGCCGGGCGTCGGCAAGACGCAGCTCGCCCGGGCGTTCGCCGCCGCGATCGGCGGCAGCGTGCATCGCATCCAGTTCACGCCCGACCTGCTGCCCAGCGACATCACGGGCGTCTCGATCTACGACCAGCGCCAGGGTCGCTTCGAGTTCACGCCGGGCCCGGTCTTCTCGAACATCGTCATCGCCGACGAGATCAACCGCGCGAGCCCCAAGACGCAGTCGGCGCTGCTCGAGTGCATGGAGGAGGGGCAGGTCACCGTCGACGGCGTCACGCACCAGCTGCCGCGCCCCTTCATGGTCATCGCGACGCAGAACCCCATCGACATGGACGGCACGTACGCGCTGCCCGAGGCGCAGCGCGACCGCTTCATGGTGCGCCTGCAGATCGGGTACCCGGATGCAGCGGCCGAGCTGCGCATGGTGCAGGCGCGCAAGACGCACACGCCGCTCACCGACCTGCACACGGTCGTGTCGAGCGACGCGTTCCAGCAGGAGATCGACGCGGCCCATGCCGTGCGCGCGCACGAGCTCGTCGAGCAGTACGCCGTGCGCCTCGTGCGCGCGACGCGCGAGCGCCCCGACGTGCGCATCGGCGCGAGCCCTCGAGCGACGCTGCAGCTCCTGCGCGCCGCGAAGGCCCGCGCGCACCTCGAGGGCCGCGACTGGCTGTCGCCCGACGACGTGAAGCTGCTCGCCCGTCGCGTGCTGCCGCACCGCATCCTGCTGCACGACCAGGCGGCGACGATCGACGATGCGCTGCAGGTCGTCGACCGCGTGCTCGACACCACCCCGGCGCCCAGGGCGCGGTGATGCGGCTGCGGCTCACGGTGCGCGGGGTCGCGCTCGCGTGCGCCGCGATCGGCCTCGGCGTGGCCGCCTACTGGACGCTGCAGGGCGCGTTCCTCGTGCCCGCCGTGCTCGCAGGCGGCGTCGTCGTGGCTGGCCTGCTGCTGCTCATCCTGGCGCCGGCAGGGCGCGACGTCGACTGGCATCCGCCGTCGGTCGCCGTCGAGGGCGTCGACCTCGACGTGCCCGTGCGGCTGCCGGATGCGTACGCGGGCGGCTGGTGGCGTCCGCAGACGTCGCTCGACCCCGTGACGTTCTCGTGGGATCGACTCGAGTCGTCGGCGACGCACCTGCGCGTCTACGCACCGCATCGCGGCGTGCACCGACTCGGCCCCGTGCGCGTGCGCCGCAAGGATCCGCTGGGCGCGTGGCTGTCGACACGACGGCTCGAGACCCTCGGGGAGCTCGTCGTCGGCCCGCGCGTCACGCCGCTGCAGGCGTCGGCGGTGCTCGGGCACGGCATCGACGCGGCCGTGAGCCGCGTCGGGCAGGGCGACCTCGTCGACCAGCTCGTGCGCGACTACCGGCCGGGCGATCCGGTGCGGCGCATCCACTGGCGGCAGACGGCGCGCCACGGCGATCTCATGGTGCGGCAGGAGCAGCCGCCGGCGACGCCGCGCGTCGTCATCGTGCTCGACACGCTCGCCGACGGCTGGCGCGACGACGACGAGTTCGACGAGGGCGTGCGCGCCTTCGCGTCGCTGTGCATGGCGGTCGCGTCGCAGGGGCTGCAGGTCGAGGTGCAGGAGACGGGCGTCGCGCAGCTGGGCGACGGCGTGCTCGCGTCGCGCACGGCGCTGCTCGACGCGTGCGCCCGCCTCGAGGTCGCGCGCATGGCGGTCGACCGTGGCACCCAGGGGCCGACGATCGTCGTGACGGGGATGGGCAGCCAGCCGATGCAGCGCATCCTCGCCGACCTCGACCCGGGCTCGACCGTGTGGTCGGTCACCGGCGACGACCGCACCGTCGCTCGCTCGGTGCGGCACGTGCGGTGGAACGCGGGGCATCCCTACGACGCTCGGCGGCCGGCATGACGCGCGCGCCCGAGCTCGTCGCGCCCGTCGAGCAGGCGCCGGTCGAGGAGCGGCGAGCGCCGCAGCATCGCAGCGAGATCGCGTCGATCGGCATGCGCGCGCTGCTCGTGGCGGGCGGCATCTGCCTCTCGCTCGTGCCGTGGATCGACCTGCTCGACGGCGGCTGGCAGACGGTCGTCGTGGCGTTCGTGCTCGCGCTCGTCGGCGTCACGACCATCGCGCGACTGCTCGGCGCGGGCATCTTCGCCCCGCTCGCGGCCATCGTCGTCGCCGTGCCGTGGCTCACGCTGGCGACGGCACCGCAGGAGGCCATCGCGGGGCTCATCCCCACGCGGTCGTCGCTCGCGGCATCGGGCGCCTCGATCGTGGAGGGCGTCACGCAGCTGCTGTTCACGCCCGGGCCGCCCGTGCCGATGACTCCCGACGTCGTGGGCGTGCTGCTCGTCGCGGTGCTGCTGCTGTGGGTCCTCGTCGACGGCCTGCTCTCGCTCGGGGTGCCCGCGCTCGCCGCGACGCCGCTGCTGCTGCCGGCGATCATGACGATGGCGTACCGCATCGAGCTCGACCCGTTGCGGCTCGTGCCCGCGGCGATCGCCATGACGGCGTTCCTCGTGCTCGGCCGGCGCGAGCGGTCCCGGCGTCGCGCGCTCGCCGCCGCCGTCGTCGTGGTGCTCGCCGCCGTCGTCGCGCCCGCGGTCATGCCCGCGCCGCGCGAAGCCGACATCGCGTGGCCGCGGTGGATGCAGGGGCCGGCGAGCGGCGGCATCGCGTCGGGGCCGCCGCAGCTGTCGACGGGCATCGACCTCGCCGAGGACCTGCGCCGCGGGTCGCCCGTGCGCATCTTCGACTACGCGCCGAGCGACGGTCTGCCGATGCTCACGCGCCTCACGTCGCTGCAGGGCATCGGGCCCGACGGCTTCGTCGAGGAGCGCGGCGAGCTGTCGACCTCGTTCGAGGACATGGGCGCGTCGGCGAGCGGCGACGCCATCTCCACGCAGTTCACCCTCGGCCGCGCCTTCATCGGCAACGTGCCCATCCCGGTCCAGGCGACGTCGACGGCCGACTTCTCGGGCACGTGGCGGTGGGATCCGGCGTCGCAGTCGATCGGCTTCACCGATCCCGACCGGCTCGTGTCGCTCAACGACCAGACGTACTCGGTCGCGAGCGTGCGGCCCACGCCCATCCCCGAGGGGGAGTCGCCCGAGTCGACGGGAGCGCAGGAGGCGCTCGAGGTGCCGGGCGACGCCTCGTTCTTCGCCGAGCTCGCCGACGAGATCGTCGACGAGGATGCTGCGCCGCTCGAGCGGGCGCAGCAGATCGAGGCGTACATGACCGACGGCTCGTGGGACTACTCCGAGACGGTGCCGCTCGAGGGCTTCGGCACGACGGGCGGCGGCCAGTGGTCTGCGCTCGAGCGGTTCATGGATGCGCGCTCGGGCTACTGCGTGCACTACGCGTCGGCGACGGCGATCCTCGCGCGCGCCGCGGGCATCCCCGCGCGCATCTCGGTCGGCTTCCTGCCGGGCACGGATCCGCAGGCCGATGGCACGTACACCGTGACCACGAACGACATGCACGCGTGGGCCGAGCTGTGGTTCGACGGCTACGGCTGGGTGCCGTTCGACACGACGCCGGGCATCGCCGCCGGCGGCACGGTCGCGTCAGCGGAGGACGACGACGACGCCGGCGCCACCGAGCAGCCGACGCTGCCGTCGCCGACCGCGGTGGCGCCGTCGCCGAGCGCGTCGCCGACGGCGTCGCCGAGCCCGTCGACGTCGGCCGACCCGGGTGCGATCCCGACCGCGACGGGGCCGGGCTCGGCGGGGGAGCCGGTGCGCTGGGACCTCGTGGCGCGTCCCGTGCTCGTCGTGCTGGCGCTGCTGCTCGTGCTGCTCACGCCGGCGACCGTGCGCGAGGTGCTGCGGCGGCGCCGCATCGCCGAGGGTGCGGGTGGTGCGCTGTGGGAGGTGCAGGCGACGCTCGCGGATGCCGGCAGCCGGGTGCCGACGTCGCGCACGCCGGGCGAGATCGCCGCGGCGGTCGCGGCGCTGCCCCTGCGCGAGCGGGAGCGGCACGCGCTCGAGCGACTGCGCGACGCGGCGGAGCGCGAGCGCTTCGCGGGCGAGCCGTCGACGGCGCACGGCAGGGATGCGCGCGCGGTGATCGCGGGCATCCGCCGCACGATCCCGCGCAGCGAGCGACTGCTGCGCGCCCTCGCGCCGCCGAGCCTCATCCGCGTCTGGCGCCGAGACCGATCCGACGACGACGCGCTCGTCTGAGCTGCACCCCCGCCGAATCCGCGGTCGAGCACGCCGCCGAGGGCGCATTCCTCTCCGCGGGTCCCTGAGCCGCGGATCCGGCGGTGATCCCCACCAGCTGGTCGAGGAGCGCGCGAGCCCGAAGGGCGAGCACGCGTCACGAGACCACGCGACCGCGGCTCCTGGCCGGCCGTGCGCGTGGTCCCATCGAGCGGGCACGTCACGTGGTCTCGTGACGGCTGCAGCCTGCGGCTGCAGCCTCCTCGACCAGCTGTCGGGGCGCGCTAGGGGAGGGCCACCGTCACCGCGAGCCTGCCCGTCAGCGGGTCGGGGCCCACGTGGGCGCGCACGTCGTAGACGGCGGCGATGCGCTCGGCCGTCAGCACCTCCGCCACAGGCCCCGCCGCGGCGAGGCGGCCATCGGCGAGCAGCGCCACGTGGTCAGCCCACCCGGCGAGCGTGAGGTCGTGCAGGGCTGCCACCACGGTGACGCCGTCGTCGGCGAGCGAGCGCAGCAGCGCGATCGTCTCGAGCGACGCGCGCACGTCGAGGTGGTTCGTCGGCTCGTCGAGCACGAGGATGCTCGGCTCCTGCGCCAGCGACGCCGCGAGCCGCACGCGCTGCCGCTCGCCGCCCGACAGCGACGCGAACGACCGATCCGCCCACGCCGATGCACCCGCGCGGTCGAGCGCATCCTCGGCCACGCGCCGATCCTCGCGACTCGTCGACCCGAGGAAGCCCTGATGCGGCATGCGCCCCAGCAGCGCCACCTCGAGGCACGTGAGGGCGAGCTCGCTCGCCGCCTCCTGCTCGACGACCGCGATGCGGCGCGCGCGCTCGCGCCGGCCGAGCGCGTGCAGGTCGCCGCCATCGAGCAGCACGGTGCCCGAGGTGGGCGACTCGACGCCCGTCAGCTGCCGCAGCAGCGTCGACTTGCCCGAGCCGTTGGGGCCCACGAGCCCCGTGAGGCCCGTCGCCGGCACGGCGAGGTCGATGCCGTGCAGGATGCGCGTGCCGTCGACCTCGACGACGAGGCCCTGCGTCACGAGCCCGCCGCTCATGCCGATCTCCGCTGCCGCAGCAGGATGAGCGCGAACGCCGGTGCGCCCACGAGCGCCGTCACGATGCCGACGGGCAGCTCGCGCGGCTCGAACGCCGTGCGCGCGAGGGTGTCGGCGACGAGCAGCACGATGCCGCCCGCGAGCGCCGCGAGCGGCAGCAGCGCCCGATGCCCGGGCCCGGTCAGCAGCCGCACGGCGTGCGGCACGATGAGCCCGACGAAGCCGATCGATCCCGACACCGACACGAGGATGCCGGTGAGCAGCGCCGTCGCGCCCAGCAGCAGCAGACGCGTGCGGCCGGGGTGGATGCCGAGCGACGCCGCGTGGCGGTCGCCGAACGCGAACGCGTCGAGCCGGCGCGCGACGAGCACGATCGGCACGACGATGACGACGAGCCCCGCCCACGTGAGCCAGACCGCGGGCCAGCGGGCGGCGGCGAGGGTGCCCATGAGCCAGCCGAGGATCTCGCGGTACGAGTCGCCCGTCACGGTCCAGAAGATGATGAGGCTCGTGACGGCGCCGAGCATCGACGACACCGCGAGGCCCGCGAGCACCGTGCGCGTCGGCGTCACCTGCCCGATGGCGGTCGCGAGCCCGACCGTCATCGCCAGGGCCAGGGCCGCGCCCGCGAAGGCCGCGATGGGCAACGGCACGGCGATGCCGAGCAGCAGCGCGCATACGGCGCCGAGGGATGCGCCCGACGACAGGCCGAGCAGGTACGGATCGGCGAGCGGGTTGCGCGTGACCGACTGCATCACGGCGCCGCACACCGCGAGGCCCGCGCCGCACGCGATGGCGACGAGCACGCGCGGCACCCGACGCTGCCACACGATGCCGTCCTCGATGGGCGTCAGCACGGGCTGGCCGATGCCGAGATGCGCGCCGATCGTCGCCCACACGTCGCCGAACGACAGGTCGGCGGCGCCGAGCACGACCGCGAAGGTCGCGAGCACGGGCGTCGCGACGCTCAGCACGATCGCGCCGATCGCGACGCGTCGGCGCCTCGCCGTCATCCGCACCCGCGGCCTCCCGTCATGGCGTCAGCGGCTCAGCCCGTCGACGCGTCAGAGCTCGATCTCGGAGACCTGCAGCGCCACCGACTGCGCGGCCTCGGCGGTGCGCACGCCCGCCTCCGACGCCGCGAACGGCACGATCACGTAGCGGTGCTGCTGCACGGCCGTGAGCTGCGAGAGCGTCGGGTCGGCCTCGAGGTACTCGATCTTGTGCTCGGCGGTGTTCCAGTCGCTGTCGACGATCACGAGCACGTCGGGGTCGGCGGCGAGCACCGACTCCCAGCCGTACGGTGCCCAGCCGCCCTCGAGGTCGGAGGCGATGTTCGTGAGGCCCGCGGTGTCGAGGATGAGCTCGGGCGCACCCTGGCCGGCGCCGACGTAGGGCGTCTCGGTGCCCGACGACCACCACAGCGCCGAGAGGTCGCGGTCGTCGGCCGCGATGCCGTCGAGCATCTCCTGCTGGTCGGCGACGACGCCCGAGGCGTCGACGTCGAAGACGTCGGCGAGCTGCTCGACCTCGGCGGCGATCGAGTCGAACGTGACCTCGGTGGGCGCGTCGGCGCTCATGCACGCCGTGGGCCACACGTAGGTGCCGACGCCCAGCTCGGCGAGCTCGTCGCGCGTGCCGACGGCGTCGGCGGCGAACGCCGACTCCCAGCCCGAGAAGATCAGGTCGGGCTCGAGCTCGAGCACCGACTCGGCGCCGGGCATCCGCTCGTCGATGACGGGCAGCGGCTCGTCGACCTCGAGGCCGTCGGGCAGCGGGCCGTCCTGGAAGGCGGTACCGACGATGCGGTCGCCGAGGCCGAGCGCGATGAGCGCCTCGGTCGTCGAGGACTTGATCGTGACGACGCGCTCGGGCGGCGTCTCGAACGTCGCGTCGAACCCGCAGTTCGACACGGTGACGCCGGCGTCGGCGGATGCCGAGGGCGCGGGCGACGACGAGGATGCGGGGGCGTCGGCCGACGAGCACCCTGCGAGGGCGAGGGCGGCGACGAGGGCGACGGCGGGGATGGAGCGGCGCATCGAGGAGACCTTCCGGGCATGCTGGCGCGAACTGGAGCTTCGGGTTCGCGCGCGGAGATGGTGCCCGGCGCATCCAGCAGCCTAGTCGCGTCGCGGCCGACGCTCGAACGCTGCGGATCCAGCGCTGCGGGGCACGAATCCGTCACGATCCGGATCGTGACCCTGGCGAAACGCGTGCGAAACGCGCGACCCTCAGAGTCAACGCAAGGGAGCGGAGGATCACGTGACCACGGTCAGAGCAGCCATCACCCAGACGACGTGGACGGGCGACAAGGAGTCCATGCTGGATCGCCACGAGGCGTTCCAACGCGAGGCGGCCGAGCAGGGTGCGGACGTGATCTGCTTCCAGGAGCTCTTCTACGGCCCCTACTTCGGCATCACGCAGGACCAGAAGTACTACCGGTACGCGGAGCCGGTCGACGGCCCCATCGTGCAGCGCTTCGCCGCGATCGCGAAGGAGCTCGGCATGGTCACGATCCTGCCGATCTACGAGGAGGAGCAGACGGGCGTGTACTACAACACGACCGTCGTCGTCGATGCCGACGGATCGATCCTCGGCACGTACCGCAAGCATCACCTGCCGCACCTCGACCGGTTCTGGGAGAAGTTCTACTTCCGCCCGGGCAACCAGGGCTACCCCGTCTTCGACACCGCCGTCGGCAAGGTCGGCACGTACATCTGCTACGACCGGCACTTCCCCGAGGGGTGGCGCGAGCTGGGCCTGAACGGCGCCCACATGGTCTTCAACCCCAACGCGACGAAGCCGGGCCTCTCGAACCGGCTCTGGGAGGTCGAGGGTCCCGCCGCTGCGGTCGCGAACGGCTACTTCGTGCTGCAGCCCAACCGCGTCGGCCGCGAGGACAACGAGTACGGCGACCTCGCCGTCGACTTCTACGGCACGAGCCAGGTCATCGACCCGCGCGGCAACTTCGTGGGCGAGCGCGGCTCGGGCGAGCACGAGGAGCTGCTCGTGCGCGACCTCGACCTCGACATGGTGCAGCAGATGCGCGACGACTGGCAGTTCTACCGGGATCGTCGGCCCGACTCGTACACGCGGATCGCGCAGCCGTAGGGGAGAGGGACACGATGGCAACGACGCTCATCACCGGCGGCACCGTCGTCTCGTCGACGGGCCGTGCGCCCGCCGACGTGCTCGTCGACGGCGAGACCATCCGAGCCGTGCTCGAGCCCGGCTCGACCCTGCTCGGGCACGACCTCGCCGCATCCGTCGATCGCGTGATCGACGCGACCGGCAGGTACGTCATCCCGGGCGGCATCGACGCGCACACCCACATGCAGCTGCCGTTCGGCGGCACGTTCGCGTCGGACACGTTCGAGACCGGCACGCGTGCGGCAGCCTGGGGCGGCACGACCACGATCGTCGACTTCGCCGTGCAGAAGACCGGGGAGCGCCTGCAGGACGGCCTCGCGGCATGGCACGAGCTCGCCGCGGGCGAGTGCGCCGTCGACTACGGCTTCCACCAGATCGTCGGCGGCGTCGACGACGACTCGCTGCAGGCGATGCGCGGGCTCGTCGACGAGGGCATCTCGAGCTTCAAGCTCTTCATGGCCTACCCGGGCGTCTTCTACTCCGACGACGCGCAGATCCTCAAGGCCATGCAGGTGTCGGCCGAGACCGGGCTCATGACGATGATGCACGCCGAGAACGGCCCCGCGATCGACGTCATCGCCGAGCAGCTCGTGCGTCAGGGCAACACGGCGCCGTACTTCCACGGCATCGCCCGCGCATGGCAGATGGAGGAGGAGGCGACGCACCGGGCGATCATGCTCGCGAACTACACGCAGGCGCCCCTCTACGTCGTGCACGTGAGCGCGAAGCAGGCGGTGCAGCAGCTCGCATGGGCGCGCGACCAGGGGCAGCAGGTGTTCGGCGAGACGTGCCCGCAGTACCTCTACCTGTCGCTCGAGGAGCAGCTCGGCGCGCGCGGCAGCGAGTGGGGCGACTTCGAGGGAGCGAAGTGGGTGTGCTCGACGCCGCTGCGCAGCCGCGAGGAGGGCCATCAGGACCACATGTGGCAAGCGCTGCGCACGAACGACATCCAGATGGTGTCGACCGACCACTGCCCGTTCTGCATGAAGGACCAGAAGGAGCTGGGCCTGAGCGACTTCCGCGCCATCCCGAACGGCATCGGCTCGATCGAGCACCGCATGGACCTCATGTACCAGGGCGTCGTCACGGGCCGCATCACCCTCGAGCGGTGGGTCGAGCTGACGTCGACGACGCCGGCGCGCATGTTCGGCATGCACGGCAGGAAGGGCGTCATCCAGCCGGGCGCCGACGCCGACATCGTGCTCTACGACCCGAACGGCCACACGTCGATCGGCGTCGAGCGGACGCACCACATGAACATGGACCACTCCGCATGGGAGGGGTTCGAGATCGACGGCCACGTCGACACGGTCATGGCGCGCGGCAAGGTCATCGTCGACGACGGGCAGTACCTCGGATCCAAGGGCGACGGGCGCTTCGTCAAGCGCGGCCTGTCGCAGTACCTGGCGTAGGGGAGGCAGAGCCATGGACTTCGGAGCCGTCTTCCAGACCAACCCGCCCTCGGCGCGCGTCGTGCAGCTGTCGCAGCTCGCCGAGGCGCACGGGTTCAGCCACGTGTGGACGTTCGACAGCCACCTGCTGTGGCAGGAGCCGTACGTCATCCACTCCGCGATCCTCGGCGCGACCCGCAAGGTCACCGTCGGGCCGTTCGTCACGAATCCCGCGACGCGCGACTGGACCGTGACGGCCAGCGTGTTCGCGACCCTCAACGAGATGTACGGCAACCGCACCGTGTGCGGCATCGGCCGCGGCGACTCGGCGGTGCGCGTCACGAACGGCGCGCCGACGACGCTTGCGACGCTGCGCGATGCCGTGCACGTCATCCGCGAGCTCGGCTCGTCGCGCGCGGTCGAGTACAACGGGTCGCGGCTGCAGTTCCCGTGGTCGAAGGGCTCCGAGCTCGAGGTGTGGGTCGCGGCGTACGGGCCCAAGGCGCTGCAGCTCACGGGCGAGGTGGCCGACGGGTTCATCCTGCAGCTCGCCGACGTCGACATCGCGCGGTGGATGATCCAGGCCGTGCGGGATGCCGCCGCGAACGTCGGACGGAACCCCGACGACATCACCATCTGCGTCGCCGCGCCGGCGTTCGTGGGCGACGACGTGGCGAACCAGCGCGACCAGTCGCGGTGGTTCGGCGGCATGGTCGGCAACCACGTGGCCGACATCGTCGCCCGCTACGGCGACTCGGGCGCGGTGCCGCAGGCGCTCACCGACTACATCGCGGGTCGCACGGGCTACGACTACAACAGCCACGGCCGCAGCGAGAACGACCACGTCGACTTCGTGCCCGACGAGATCGTCGACCGCTTCTGCATCCTCGGCTCCGTCGACGACCACATCGCGAAGCTCAAGGCGCTCGCGGACGTCGGGGTCGACCAGTTCGCGGCCTACGTCATGCACGACGACAAGGAGGAGACGCTGCGCCTCTACGGCGAGCGGATCATCCCTGCCCTCACCGAGCACGTGACGGCGAAGTCGTGACGCGCGTGCGCCCGTTCGCCCGCTCGGCGCTGCTGGGGCTCGTGGGCGTCGTGGCGCTCGCGGTGCTGTGGGAGGCGTACAAGGCGCTCGGGCCGGCGGAGGGCTGGCGCGTCGGCGACGTGTCGGTGCTGCCGCGCACGACCGACCTCGCGATGCCCCACGTCTGGGACATGCTCGGGCGAGCGTTCGCGCCCGTGCGGAACGGCTCCGACGAGCTCGTCGTGCAGGCGGTGCTCGCCGCGTGCCTCACGACGGCGGCGACGGCGCTCGTCGGCCTGCTCGTCGGTGCCCTGGTGGGGTTCGGCCTCGCGCTCGTCATGCAGGCGCTGCCGATCGCGCAGGCGGCGATGCTGCCGTGGCTCATCCTCAGCCAGACCGTGCCGCTCATCGCGCTCGCGCCCATCGTCGTGTCGTGGGGCGGCCGCATCGACGGGTGGGAGCGGTGGATGAGCGTCGCCGTGATCGCGTCGTACCTCGCGTTCTTCCCCGTGGCCGTGGGGGCGCTGCGCGGCCTGCAGTCGCCGACGGCGGCGCAGGTCGACCTGCTGCGCTCGCAGGGCGCGTCGTGGTGGTCGACCATCCGCTACCTGCGGCTGCCCGCCGCGGTGCCGTACGTGCTGAACGCGCTGCGGCTCGGCGCGGCCGCCGCGATCGTCGGCGCCGTCGTCGCGGAGGTGTCGACCGGCTCGCGCGGCGGCATCGGCCGTCTCATCGTCGAGTACGCCCAGGCGGGCTCGTCGGATCCGGCGCGCGGCTGGTCGCCGATCTTCGGGGCGGTGCTCATGGGCCTCGCGGTCGCGGGTCTCGTCGCCCTCGCGGGGCTCGCGCTCGCCCGCTACCGACGGCTGGAGGCAGCATGACCGCGGTGGAGGTGCGCGGCGCCACGAAGGTGTTCGCGACGCGGGAGGGCGAGGTGCGCGCGCTCGACGCGGTCGACCTCACGGTGGCCGACGGCGAGTTCGTGTCGCTCATCGGGCCCTCGGGCTGCGGCAAGTCGACGCTGCTGCGCCTCATCGCCGACCTCGATGCGCCGACGGCCGGCGAGGTGTCGGTCTTCGGGCGCACCGCACGCGCAGCGCGCCTCGACCACGCCTACGGCATCGCCTTCCAGCAGTCCGGGTTGCTGCCGTGGCGCACGGTGCGCCAGAACGTCGAGCTGCCGCTGCAGCTGCACGGCGTCGCTGCCGCGGCCCGCCGTGCGCGCTCGGCCGAGCTGCTCGACCTCGTCGGGCTGGCCGACTTCGCCGATCGGCATCCCGACCAGCTCTCCGGAGGCATGCAGCAGCGCGTCGCCATCGCGCGATCGCTCGCCGAGCATCCGCGACTGCTGCTCATGGACGAGCCGTTCGGCGCCCTCGACGAGATGACGCGCGAGCGCCTGCAGGGCGAGCTGCGCCGCATCGTCGGCGAGACCGGCGCCGCCGTCGTGTTCGTGACCCACTCGATCCCCGAGGCCGTCTACCTCTCCGACCGCGTCGTCGTGATGTCGCCGCGGCCGGGCCGCATCACCGACGTCGTCGACGTGCAGCGGCAGGGGATGGATGGCGCCGACGACATCCGCGAGGCCGACGCGTTCTTCGCCTCCGTCACGGCCGTGCGCGAGGCGCTCCACGGCGACTCGGCTCCGGATGGATCGTCCGCCCGCGGGGTGGAGACGCGATGAGCACGGCGGCACGGGTGCTGGCGCCGATCGCGTTGGGAGTCGTGCTGCTCGTCGTGTGGGAGGCGGCCGTCGCGCTGCTCGACATCCCGCCGTACCTGCTGCCGGCGCCGTCGGCGATCGGCACGCAGGTGGCGATCATCCTGCCCGGCCTCGTCGCCGCCGCGCTCGCGACCGGCACGAACGCGCTCGTGGGCCTCGTCGGCGGCGCGGTGCTCGCGATCGCCATGGCGGCGCTCGCGTCGCGCATCCGCTGGCTGCAGTCGATCGTCGAGCCGCTCGTCGCCGCGATCGCCGTCGTGCCGATCGTGGCGCTCGCGCCCGTGCTCGGCACGATGTTCGGTGCCGCGAGCGAGACGCCGCGCCAGGTCGTCGTCGGCATCGCCGCGTTCGTGCCCGTGTTCGTCAACACGCTGCGCGGCCTGCGCAGCGCCGACCCCGTGCACCGCGACCTGCTGCGCGCCAACGGCGCATCGGGCTGGCAGGTCACGTGGCATCTCACGCTGCCCGGCGCCCTGCCCTACGTGTTCACGGGCCTGAACGTCGCATCCTCGCTCGCCGTCATCTCGGCCGTCGTCGCCGAGTACTTCGGCGGCCTGCAGAACGGCCTCGGCTCGCGCATCGCTTCCGCCGCCGCCCAATCCGGGTACGCCCGCGCGTGGAGCTACGTGCTCGCCGCCGTCGTGCTCGGCCTGATCTTCTACGTCGCCACCCTGCTGCTCGAGCGCTCCCGGGCTCGAGCATCCAGCACCTGAGAGAGGGGAACATCATGCACCGCACATCCAGGAGGACGCTCGGCGTCCTGGCCGCCGCCACCGCGGCGGCGCTCGCGCTCGGCGCCTGCTCGGCAGGAGGCGGCGACGCCCCCGAGGAGGGCGCCGACGGCCTCACCCCCGTGACCCTGCAGCTGCAGTGGTTCGCGCAGGGCCAGTTCGCCGGCTACTACGCCGCCGTCGAGCAGGGCTTCTACGAGGACCACGGCCTCGACGTGACGATCGTCGAGGGCGGCGCCGACATCGTGCCCCAGACGGTGCTCGCCGACGGCCAGGCCGACTTCGCCATCGCCTGGGTGCCGAAGGCGCTCGCGTCGATCGAGGCAGGCGCCGGCATCACGAACGTGGGCCAGATCTTCCAGCGCTCCGGCACGCTGCAGGTGTCGTTCGCCGACGCCGGCATCGAGGGCCCCGAGGACCTCGCGGGCGAGAACGTCGGCTCGTGGGGCTTCGGCAACGAGTTCGAGCTGTTCGCCGGCATCGGCGAGGCGGGCCTCGACCCCATGAGCGACGTCACCCTCGTGCAGCAGGCCTTCGACATGTCGGGCCTCCTCTCGGGCGACATCGACGCGGCGCAGGCCATGTCGTACAACGAGTACGCGCAGCTGCTCGAGACGGTGGACCCCGAGACGGGCGAGCTGTACACGGCCGACGACTTCTCGGTCATCGACTGGAACGAGGTCGGCGTCGCCATGCTGCAGGACGCGATCTGGGCCAACACGGAGGCGCTCGGCGACGAGGCCTTCCAGGAGACCACCGTCGCCTTCCTCGAGGCATCGATCGAGGGCTGGGTCTTCGCGCGCGACAACCCGGAGGAGGCGGCGCAGCTCGTCGTCGACGCCGGCAGCCAGCTCGGCTCGAGCCACCAGCTGTGGATGGTCAACGAGGTCAACGCGCTCATCTGGCCGTCGCCCGACGGCATCGGCATGATCGACCAGGATGCGTGGGACCAGACGGTCGACATCTCGCTGTCGACGCCCAACCAGGACGGATCGACCGTCATCACGACCGATCCGCCGGACACCGCCTACGACATGACGTACGTCGAGCAGGCGCTCGCGAACCTCGAGGAGGACGGCGTCGACGTGACCGGCGCCGACTACGCCCCCATCGAGGTCACGCTCACGGAGGGCGGCCAGTAGGCCGCAGCGCACCCGCACCGCGCCCTGCGGTGCCCTAGCGTGGGAGAGGCGGAGCAGATGCTCCGCCTCTCCTGCACTGCCGAAGGAGCCTCCCATGAGCGAGACCGTGCTGAACGACCACCTCGAGCACGCATCCGACCCCGCCGCGGGCGACCGCGCCCGCGCGCTCGACGCGCACGTCTTCCACTCGTGGTCGGTGCAGGGGCAGACGAATCCCTTCGCGATCGCCGGCGGCCTCGGCACGACGGTGTGGGACCACGAGGGGCGCGAGTACCTGGACTTCTCGAGCCAGCTCGTGAACACGAACATCGGGCACCAGCACCCGAAGGTCGTCGCCGCCATCAAGGCACAGGCCGACGTGCTCACGACCGTCGCGCCGGCGACGACGAACCTCGTGCGCGGCGAGGCGGCCGACGCGATCCTCGCGCACGCGCCCGGCTTCCAGAGCGTCTTCTTCACGAACGGCGGCGCCGACGCCATCGAGAACGCCATCCGCATGGCCCGCCTGCACACGGGCCGCGACAAGGTCGTCTCGCTCTACCGCTCGTACCACGGCAACACGGGAGCCGCCGTCGTCGCGACCGGCGACTGGCGTCGCGTGCCCAACGAGTACGCGCGCGGCCACGTGCACGCGTTCGGACCGTTCCTGTACCGCAGCGAGTTCTGGTCGGAGACGCTCGAGCAGGAGTGCGAGCGCGCCCTGCACCACATGCGCCGCGTCATCGAGGCCGAGGGGCCGGAGTCGGTCGCCGCGATCCTCGTCGAGGCCATCCCGGGCACGGCCGGCGTCATCATGCCGCCGCCCGGCTACCTCGCGGGGCTGCGTGCGCTCGCCGACCGCTTCGGCGCCATGCTGATCATGGACGAGGTCATGGCGGGGTTCGGCCGCACGGGGGAGTGGTTCGCGCACGACGCCCACGACGTGCGCCCCGACCTCATCGCCTTCGCGAAGGGCGTCAACTCGGGCTACGTGCCCGTCGGCGGCGTCATCGTGAGCCCCGAGATCCACGAGACCTTCACGAAGCGCGTCTTCCCGGGCGGCCTGACGTACTCGGGCCACCCGCTCGCGGCCGCATCGATCGTCGCGACCCTCGGCGCCATGGCATCGGAGGGCATCGTCGACAACGCCCGCCGCATCGGCACCGACGTGCTCGGACCCGGCCTCGCCGAGCTCGCCGAGCGCCACGCCCTCATCGGCGAGGCACGCGGCGTCGGCGTCTTCTGGGCGCTCGACCTCGTCGCCGACCCCGCGACGCGCGAGCCGGTCGGCGCGCCCGTCATCGGCGCGCTCAAGTCAGCCCTCATGCAGCGCGGCCTGCTGCCGTTCGCCGCCGACAACCGCATCCACGTCGTGCCCCCGTGCGTCGTGACCGACGACGAGGCGCAGGCGGCGCTCGCGATCTACGACGAGGCGTTCGCCGAGGTCGGGGCGAGCCTGTGAGCGTGCACCTCATCGGTGGCGGATGGGCCGACGAGTCGGCCTGGACGGGACGCTTCGTCGACGAGGCGCGCGCCCGCGCCGGCGGCCGCCCCACGATCGCCGTCGTGCTGTGGGCGCCGACGCTCGCCGAGGGCGAGGCGTGGCACGCCGACTACCGCGACGACCTGGCGAAGCACGACTGCGAGGTGCGGTTCGTGCAGCTCGCCGCCGACCGGCGGCTCGACGCATCCGACCTCGTCGGCGCCGACGGCGTGTTCGTGGGCGGCGGGCTCACGCCCGGCTACCACGAGGCCGTGATGCCCGCGGCGCAGGCCATCCGCGAGCTCGTCGCCGACGGCACGCCCTACGCCGGCTTCTCGGCGGGCGCCATGATCGCCGGCGACGTCGCCCTGCTGGGCGGCTGGCGCATCGGCGGCGTCGAGGTGACGCAGGAGCGCTCGAACGAGGGCCTCGACGACGTGACGCTCGCCGAGGGCATCGGCCTCGTCGACGTCGTCGTCGACGTGCACGCCGCGCAGTACGGCAACCTCGGCCGCGCCGTCGCGATCGTCGACGCCGAGCTCGTCGAGCGCACCGTCGCGATCGACGAGCGCACGTCGCTCGTCGTGGGCGAGCAGGGTCTCGTCGCCGCCGGCGAGGGCAACGTCTACGTGTGCACGAAGGACGGCCCGCACGTGCAGGTCGCGGTGCTGGGCGGCCGATGACCGCGGCGCTGTCGGCGCTCGTCGACCCGGGCTGGGCGGAGGCGCTCGCACCGGTCGAGCCGACGATCCGACAGCTCGGCGATCGGCTGCGCGGCGAGGTCGCCGAAGGGCGTCCGTACGTGCCAGAGGGCGCGCGCGTCCTGCGTGCCTTCGAGCGCCCGATCGCCGACGTGCGCGTGCTCATCGTCGGCCAGGACCCCTACCCGACGCCCGGCCACGCCGTCGGCCTGTCGTTCTCGGTCGACCGGGCCGTGCACCCGGTGCCGCGATCGCTGCAGAACATGTACAAGGAGCTCGAGGCCGACCTCGGCATCCCGCCCGCATCCCACGGCGACCTCAGCCGATGGGCCGATCAAGGCGTGCTGCTGCTCAACCGCGTGCTCACGACCGCGGCAGGCACGAGCGACGCGCACAAGGGCTGGGGCTGGGAGACCGTGACCGAGGCCGCGATCGGCGCGCTCGCGCGGCGGCCCGAGCCGCTCGTGACCGTGCTGTGGGGTGCGAAGGCGCAGCAGCTGACGCCGCTGCTGGCCGGCACGCCCATCGTCGCCAGCCCGCATCCGTCGCCGCTGTCGGCATCGCGCGGCTTCTTCGGCTCGCGCCCCTTCTCGCGTGTGAACGAGCTCCTGCAGCAGCAGGGTGCGCCACCGATCGACTGGCGACTGGAGTAGGCATGCTGCCCGAGGAGTACGACAAGCGCCGCACGCTGCCGCGCCATCTGCGCGCCGTGCGATCCGAGCCGGAGTTCTCCTTCGTCATCCGTCCCGCGACCGTGCGCGACATCGCGGTGATCCGCTCGATCCATGCGCACTACGTGCTGAACTCGTCGGTCACGCTCGAGGATCGGCCGAAGACGCTGCTCGAGTGGCGGCGCACCTTCGACTGGCTCGAGCGCCTGCGCCTGCCCTTCCTCGTCGCCGAGTCGGGCACGAAGACCGTGCTCGGCTACGCGCTCGCCGAGCCCTGGAAGCCGCGCAGCGCCTACCGCACGATCGTGGAGCACTCGATCTTCCTCGCGCCCGCATCCACGGGGCGCGGCCTCGGCAGGGCGCTGCTCGTCGCGCTCGTCGACGCCGCGACCGACGCCGGCTGCAAGGAGATGATCGCCGTCATCGCCGACGAGAAGGCGGAGGCGTCGGTGGCGTTGCACGAGCGGCTCGGCTTCCGCGAGACGGGCCGCATGGGCAAGGTCGGCTTCAAGTTCGACCGCTGGCTCGGCACGATCACGATGACGAAGCGCCTGAAGAAGCGCCGCCGCTGACCTCGGTCGGTTGCGTCTCGCAGGCGATCAGGGGTTGCAGAGGGGCATCTTCCCTCTGCCCACCCGGATTGCCTGCGAAACGCCCCGGGGGCGGTTGCTGATGGTGCGTTTCGCAGGCGATTCGCCGAGCCGAGGGGAATGCTCCCTTGGCTCGCGGAATCGCCTGCGAAACGCAACCGACCTGGGGGCGAGGGTGGCGGATACGCTGCAGTTGTTCTAGCGTCGACTAGAACAAGTGCAGGAGGTGCGCCGTGTCCCGCCCGGAGTCCGCCGAGGACGACCGATCCCTCGAGCTCGTGCCGTCGGCACGTGCGCCGTGGTGGCGACGCATGCTCGTCGCCCTCCTCGTCGGAGCGCCCGCGCTCGTGCTGCTCGTCGCCGACTTCGCAGGCGTCGTCGACCCCGACGGGCAGCCCGGGGCGCTCCCGGGGTGGACGGGCGCCGCGATGTGCGCGATCTGGATCACGCTGCTCGCTCGCGCCATCCTGCCGCTCGCGCGCATCGCCGCACGCCTCGAGGCGTTCGCCGCGACGCTCGCGTGGACGATGCTCGTGCTGGGACTCCACCTGCCGCTGCCGTGGCTCGTCGTCGCGCCGCTCGCCGGTGCCGTCGTCATGGTGCTGCGCCGGCCGGTGCGGCGCACGGTCGCGCCGCGCGACCGCGTCGAGCGCGACCTCGACGTCGCCGGTGCCGTCGCGTTCTCGGAGACGTCGGCCGATCCGACCCGGGCCGTGCTCATCGCCTTGGGCTGCGTGGGCTTCGCGGCCATCGGCGTCGTCACGGCCGTGACGAGCGGACCGATGGGCTGGTGGTACCTGCTCGCCGCCGCCGTGTGGTTCACGGGTGCCGTGCCGTGGATGCTGCGCGTCACCCTCGACCGCGCGGGGCTCGCGGTGCGCACGCTGCTGCTGCCCGGCGCGCTCGTGCGCGTGCCGCTCGCCGACATCGACGACGTCGAGGCCGGCACCGTGCGTCCGCGCCGGTGGGGCGGCACGGGATGCGTCGTCGACGGCGGCGTCACGTCGGTGCTGCGCGCCGAGGGCGGCGCGGTGCTCGTGACCCGACGCGACGGCTCGCAGGTCGTCGTCAACGTCGACCGTCCCGACGAGGCCGTCGCGACCTTCGCGGCGCCGCGTGCGAGCGGGGGCGCGTGATGACCGTGCTCCGACTCCCGTCGCGCGGTCCGCAGCACGCGCACGGCTGATGCGCTTCGTCGTCGATCCCGCGCTCTCGGAGCCGCTGCACGAGCAGATCGCGCGGCAGGTGCGGGATGCGTTCGAGACGGGCGAGCTGCGACAGGGGGAGCGGCTGCCGCCCGCGCGCGAGCTCGCCGACGCGCTCGACGTCAACATGCACACGGTACTGCGCGGCTACCAGTCGCTGCGCGACCTCGGCCTCGTCGAGCTGCGACGCGGCGCCGGCGCGCGCATCCGCACCGATGCGCGTCCCGTCGGCGCCCGCCTGCACGAGCTCGTCGCCGAGCTGCGCGTCGAGGCTGCGCGCCTCGGCATCCCGCCGGCCGACCTCGCACGCATGGTCGCCAGCACCGACCCGCCCCGCTCCTGAACCGATCCGGTCGCGTTTCGCAGGCGATTCGCCGAGCCGAGGGGAATGCTCCCTTGGCTCGCGGAATCGCCTGCAAAACGCAGTCCGCCAGGGCGTCAGCGGCCGACGAGGCCCAGGTCGTAGGCGAGGATGACGAGCTGCACGCGGTCGCGCGCGTCGAGCTTGCGCAGCAGCCGGCCCACGTGGGTCTTGACCGTCGACTCCGACAGCACGAAGCGGCGCGCGAGCTCGTCGTTCGTGAGGCCCTCGGCGATCGCCACGAGGAACTCGCGCTCGCGCGGCGTGAGCACCTCGAGGGCGGATGCGTCGGTCTCGACGGGCGCGGACGTCGCGAAGTGCTCGAGCATGCGCCGCGTGACCGTGGGCGCGAGCGCCGCGTCGCCCGCGTGCACGGCGCGGATCGCGGCGACGAGCTCGGCGGGGCGCGCATCCTTCAGCAGGAAGCCGCTCGCGCCGGCGCGCAACGCGGCGTAGGCGTACTCGTCGAGGTCGAACGTCGTGAGCACGAGCACCTTGGGATGCGTCGGCGCGGCCGTGATGCGCTCGGTCGCGGCGATGCCGTCGACGCCGGGCATGCGCACGTCCATGAGCACGACGTCGACGTCGCCGCGTGCGGCGAGCGCCGCACCCGCGGCGCCGTCGCCGGCCTCGCCGACGACCTCGACGTCGGGCTCGGCCTCGAGCACCATGCGGAAGCCGAGGCGCACGAGCTCCTGGTCGTCGACGAGGGCGATGCGGATGGTCATGCGGGCTCCTGCTCGGCGGTGGGGGACTCGTGGAGGGTGGCGACGACGCGCCAGCCCGACGGCTCGCGGGGGCCGGCGACGACGTCGCCGGCGAACAGGGCGACGCGCTCGCGCATGCCGACGAGGCCGCGGCCCGCACCCGTGGTCGCGGCGGGCGCGCCCGACCCGTCGTCGACGATCTCGACGCGCACGACGCCCGAGCCGTGCCGCACGTCGACCTCGACGCGCGCCGCATCCGACGCGTGCCGCATGGCGTTCGTCAGCGCCTCCTGCACGATGCGGTGCACCGTGAGCGCGAGGGTCTGGTCGGCGATCGCCGAGCCCGACGTCGTGAGCCGCACGGGCATCCCCACGTCGCGGAACGACGCGACGAGCGCGTGCAGGTCGCCCGCGGCCGGCTGCGGCGCGCGGTCGGCGGCGTCGCCGGGCTCGCGCAGCACGCCGAGCAGCCTGCGCATCTCGGCGAGCGAGTCGCGGCCGGCGTCGGCGACGCGGCGCATGGTGTCGGCGGCTCGCTCGGGATCGCGCGCGGCCTGCGCCGCGGATCCCTCGGCGAGCGTGACCATGACCGTGAGGCCGTGGCTCACGACGTCGTGCATCTCGCGCGCGATCCGCGCGCGCTCGGCGGCGACGGCCAGCTGGGCCTCCTTGTCGCGCTCGCGGGCCATGTCGTCGGCGCGGGCGATGAGCGCCGCGACGTACGCGCGGCGACCGCGCACCGAGGTGCCGAGCAGCACGGCGACGACGTAGGAGGCGATGCCGACGAGGTTCACCGAGACGACGGGGCCGACCGACATGGGCTCGATCGAGGGGAGGATGAGGGTCGCGATGAGCGAGCCGATGCTCGCGGCGGCGACGCCGATCCACACGTGCAGGGGCTTGCCGTACGCGCCGATGGAGTACAGGGCGACGTAGATCGCGAGGAAGCCGCCCGCCGAGGCCTCCGACGGGATCGCGAGCAGCGCCGCGATGACGAGCACGACGGGCAGCGGCCAGCGGCGGCGCTGCAGCAGCGCGGCGCCGGCGACGAGCGACACCGCGATCATCAGCAGCCCCGAGAGCCGCTGCGTCGGGTCGATGGCCGCGAGCACCGTGCCGATGACGAGCACCGGCAGCTGCGAGCCGACCGCGAGGGTCCAGTCGACGAGCCGCGGATGGCGGGCCGTGAACCGACGCAGCACCCCCGGCGGCCGGGGGAGCGCCACGGCACCCCCGACGCGGACGTCGGGGGTGCCGGGCGCGGTCGTCATGGGATTCCGACCCTACGCGTCGCGCTTCGTCAGCGCGGCCGCTGCGCCGAGCAGCGCGGCCGTCGGCCACGCGGCCGTCACGGCGAGCGCCCGCCAGAAGTCGCCACCGACCTCGGCGCCGGGCATCGAGATCGTCATGCCCGAGTTCGGCAGCAGGTAGGGCGAGGCCTCCTGCACCCACTCGAACGGCACGAGGCCGACGACGACGGGCAGCACGAGCAGCACCCCGAGCGCGATCGCGATGCCGCCGGCACCGGAGCGCACGAGGGCGCCGACGCCGAGCGCGAAGACCGTGAGCAGCGCGAGGTACACCGCGCCGCCGAGCACCGTGAACGCGACGGATGCGTCGAGGCCCATGTCGTCGATCGGGATGCCGTAGCCGACGGCGATGCCGATGGTGGCGGCGATGCCGATCGCGAGCGAGACGGCGCTCGCCACGAAGGTCGCGACGCCGACGACGAGCGCCTTCGCGCCCAGCACCGGCAGCCGACGCGGCACGGCCGTGAGGCTCGAGCGGATCTGCCCGGAGCCGTACTCGCCGGTGATGACGATGACGCCGAGGATCGCGAAGACGAGCTGCGACACGAGCATGCCCGACGTGCCGAGGGCGGCGACGGGGATGTCCGACAGGAGACCCTGCTCGATGGCACCCTCGGGCGCGGTCGCCAGCGTCGCGAACGCCGCGAGGGCGCCGAAGCCGGCGGTGATGACGACGGCGATCGCGATCGCCCATCCGATGGAGCGGACGCTCGTCAGCTTGATCCACTCGGCGCGCACGACGCCGCCGAAGGTGACGCGGTGCGGCGACTCGTCGCGGAAGGTCGCGCGGCGCGCCTGGGGCGCGTCGGCGGTGGTGGGGGTCGTGGTGGTCATCGGACCGCCTCCGTCCTGTACTCGACGGCATCGCTCGTGAGCGCCATGTAGCGCTCCTCGAGCGTCGCCTTGCGGGGTGCGAGCTCCTCGATGCCGATGCCGGCGCCCACGGCGACCTCGGCGATGCGCGGCGCAGGCACGCCCGACACCTCGACGGCGTCGGGGGCGATCTGCGTCGTGGTGACGTCGTCGGATGCGAGCAGGTGCGCCAGTCGGTCGACGCCGGTGCCGCGCACGAGCACGACCTGCTGGCCCTGCACGCCGAGCATCTCGTCGATCGACTGGTCGGCGAGCACGCGGCCCTTGCCGAGCACGACGACGCGGTCGGCGACCTGCGCCATCTCGCTCATGAGGTGCGACGACAGCAGCACGGCTCGACCCTCGGAGGCGAGGCCGCGCAGCAGGCGGCGCACCCAGGCGACGCCCTCGGGGTCGAGGCCGTTGACGGGCTCGTCGAGGATGAGGGTGTGCGGGTCGCCGAGCAGCGCCGAGGCGATGCCGAGCCGCTGGCCCATGCCGAGCGAGAAGCCGCCGACGCGCTTGCGGGCGACGGACTCGAGACCGGTGATCTCGAGCACCTCCCGCACACGGGCCTTGCCGATGCCGTGCGTGGCGGCGAGGCCCAGCAGGTGGCGCTCGGCAGTGCGGCCCGGGTGCCACGCCTTCGCGTCGAGCAGCGCGCCGACCTCGGTGAGGGGCGAGCGCAGCTCGCGGTAGGGGGCGCCGGAGACGGTGACGGATCCGGAATCAGGGCGGTCGAGGCCGACGATCATGCGCATCGTCGTCGACTTGCCCGCGCCATTGGGGCCGAGAAAGCCGGTGACGAGGCCCGGACGGACCTCGAATCCGACGTCATCGACCGCGACCTTCGCGCCGTAGCGCTTCGTGAGGTGCTCTGCAACGATCATGCATCCACCGTGCCGGTACGCGGCGCCTCCCCGCGTCGTCGCGGGGGAGGAACCTGGCGCGGACGCCGTGGTACCCCGGGGGGACGACGGGCGGCACCCGGGCATGCCGAACCCCGGCGCTGCTCGTGTCGGTGCTCGGTGCCATGCTCGCGCCATGGCGACGTACGACGAGTGGAAGGCGGCCCGGATCGAGGCCGAGGCGAAGGCCGTCGCGGCCGCGCAGGCGGCGGGTACGCAGGCCACCGTGACGCCGCTCGGCGAGGGGCTGTGGCTCGTGTCGGTCGCGGGCGTGAGCCGCGGCACCGTGCGGCGCATCGTCGTGCAGGGCGCCGAGCGCTTCGAGGCGCGCCTGCGGCACATCGACCCCGGCCACGGCACCCGCATCGGCGAGTACTTCGAGCTCGCGAAGGCCGTCGCCGCGCTGCGCGCCGAGGCGCCTCGGTTCGTGGGTCGCGACCCGTTCAAGGAGCTCACGAACTACGTCTCGCGCGACCAGATGCGCGAGCGCACCGAGCGGATGCGGCAGCAGCGCAGGGCGGGTCGGTACTCGTAGCCGCGCCCAGCCGCACGCCGGGTGCGCATTCCACCCGGCCGGCCGCTGAGCCGTGGATTCGGCGGCGCTCCTTCCAGCTGGTCGAGGAGCGCGCGAGCCCGAAGGGCGAGCACGCGTCACGAGACCACGCGACCGC
>NZ_VEFR01000060.1 GCF_007679035.1 Agrococcus jejuensis
GTTGATCTGTTACTTTTCTTATATTAAGCCACGATGATGACTGAATTCATCGAATTCAGTATCGTGAATTGTTTCTACAATATCATTTACATGTCGTGAAATATCATTTGTGGGGATAAGAACTGAAGTTCCCATTAGTAGAGTATGTTGAATCATGTTATAATCTTTATACATAAGGCACCTCGTTAATTTAGTTTAGTGATGTTTATTAAATTATA
>NZ_VEFR01000061.1 GCF_007679035.1 Agrococcus jejuensis
AATGCTTTTCTTCCAGCACCAACCGCCATATGTGATGTATTGACATCATCAGAACCAATTCTTCTTTCTTCTATACCTGTTCTAGTACGAATCCATTCGTCAGAAGTTTCAACCATTTTTTCTAAATCAAGATTTGTTAACACTTTTTCAGGTATATAGCGGCCAAGGCCAATAATTCCAGCATTCATTGAATAAGACTCCTTTTACTCATACGAG
>NZ_VEFR01000062.1 GCF_007679035.1 Agrococcus jejuensis
CTAGAAAAGTGGATTCATTAGTTCTGATTGATATTGCGGTTCCACGAGACATTGAACCACGGATTGATGCAATTACAAATATTTTTAATTATGATGTTGATGATTTGAAAGATTTGGTAGATGCCAATTTAAGAGAACGTCAATTAGCTGCTGAAACTATTGCAGGACAAATACCTGAGGAGATTGATTCACACAACGAATGGGTTAATATGCTTG
>NZ_VEFR01000063.1 GCF_007679035.1 Agrococcus jejuensis
TTTATTCTCTTCCATGAGCATTCACACTCCTTAGTATGATGGCAAGTGCGCTCGGAATCTATCGATAAACTTCTCACCACGTTCTTCAAATGTATGATACTGATCCCAACTTGCACAAGCTGGTGATAATAGAACAACATCATTGGGCTCGACTATATCTTGAATTTTATCAACAGCATCCTCTACATCTGTTGCTTTAATCACATACTTACCTT
>NZ_VEFR01000064.1 GCF_007679035.1 Agrococcus jejuensis
CGGAGGGTGGACGGGTTGACGGGGAGGTGGAGGACGGGGAGGGGGATGTCGGGGTGGAGGAGGATGAGGATGGGGGAGGGGAGGAGGGGGAAGCGGATGGGGGGGAGGGGGTGGGGGTTGGGGTGGAGGTGGGGGTTGAGGATGTGGTTGTAGTGGTAGGGGGGGTTGGGGGATGGGATGATGAGGGGAAGGGTGAGTTGGGGTGGTGGTGGATG
>NZ_VEFR01000006.1 GCF_007679035.1 Agrococcus jejuensis
AGCGGCGGTCGCGTGGTCTCGTGACGCGTGCTCGCTGCGCTCGCGCGCTCCTCGACCAGCTGGAGGGGAGGCGCCTCGACGAGCAGGGCTACGGCGCGCTCGGCCCGCCACCCATGCCGCCCGACGCCGCCTGCTGCGTCACGCTGCCCGCGTAGTCGTTCGTCGGGTCGCGGTAGATCGTGTGCACGTGGCCCCAGCCCGAGGTCGTCACGCCGTCGACGTCCGCGCCGGCCGAGCCCTGCTGCGCCTGGAACGCGACGTAGACGTTCGGCCCGGAGATCGAGAACGAGATGCCGTCGCCCTGGGTCATGTCGTACGTCGTCTCGCCCGACCACGCGATCACCGTGTCGTCGAGCGTCGCCTCGATCGCGGCGAGCGCATCCGCCGTCGTCTGCTCGTCGGCCATGCCGACCCAGTTCGCGAGCAGGTCGAGCAGCAGCGTGCGCTGCTCGTCGGTGAGGTCGGCGCCCGTGAGACCGGAACCGGTCTCGAACGCGCAGTCGTCGCCGGGTGCGCACATCGTGACGTCGCCTGACGTCAGCGTCGCCTGCTGCTCGGCCGTCAGGCTGTCGAAGAACGCGAACGCATCGGCGTAGATGCCGTCGAACGGATGCACCTCGGTGCCGTCGGCCGCGGCGTAGACCGCGGGCTGCACGCCCAGGTGGGTGGGCGCGAAGGTGATCGCATCGGTGGAGGCGTC
Source organism: Agrococcus jejuensis (assembly GCF_007679035.1). Classification (GTDB taxonomy): domain Bacteria; phylum Actinomycetota; class Actinomycetes; order Actinomycetales; family Microbacteriaceae; genus Agrococcus; species Agrococcus jejuensis_A. Next base: position 701 of record NZ_VEFR01000006.1, read on the forward strand.
GAGCGTCGCGTTGATGCCGAGGTGGTGGCCGCCGAACTGCACCTCGTACGCCGAGCCGCTCGACGCGTCGCCGAAGAGCGCGATGAAGTACTGGCCCAGCGACGTCTCGGTGCTCGAGCTGTTCGCCAGCAGGTACTCGTCGCCGCCCATGATGCCCGTGACGGTCGCGTACGCCTCGTCGCTCAGCAGCGCCTCGAGCACGCCCATCGCCGCGGCCCGCTGCTCCTCGGTGAGGTCGCTGAGGTTGAGGCCGGCGCGCTCGACGAACGTCACGGGGAAGTTCGACCACGAGGTCGTCTTCGTCTCGTCGTCGTAGTCGTGCAGCACTGTCTCGCGCTGCTCGTCGGTGAGCGTCGCGAGGAACGCCTCCACCGCCGCCGACGTGTCGGCGATCGTCTCGGCCGTCGTCGTCGCACCCGTCGTGCTCGCGTCGGTCGTCGTGGTCGTCGTCTCGCTCGAGCCCGTCGCGCTCGTGCTCGTGGTCGCGGCGACCTGCGCCGTCGAGCATCCCGCGAGCACGAGGCCCGCCACCAGCATCGAGGAGGCCACCCAGGCCGTTCGTCGAATCCGCTGCATCATGTCCGCATCTCCATGGTCTCGTCTGCTCCGGGACATCTCCGGGTCGTCTGCGACCAGTGCAACGGCCGCACATTCACGGATGACAAGAGCCCGATTCGGAGTCCATTCGGAAGGGCCGGATGGCGTGGTGCGCACGCGCGCCGCGCGTCAGACTGGCGACGTGACCGATCCCACGACGCCCCCGCAGCGCCTCACCCGCGCCGACGGGTCCCCCATCCGCGCCCTCGTCGTCGACGACGAGCCGAACCTCGCCGACCTGCTGCGCATGGCGCTGGGCACCGAGGGATGGGATGCGCGCGTCGCGTCGAACGGGCAGGAGGCGCTCAACGTCGTGCGCGAGCTCGAGCCCGACGTCGTCGTGCTCGACTGGATGATGCCGGGCCTCGACGGCATGGAGGTGCTGCGACGCCTGCGCGACGGCGGCAACGACGTGCCCGTGCTGTTCCTCACGGCCAAGGACGGCGTCGACGACCGCATCGCCGGCATCACGGCAGGCAGCGACGACTACGTCACGAAGCCGTTCGACCTGCGCGAGGTCGTCGCACGCCTGCGCGGCATGGTGAAGCGACGGGTGGGCGAGCCCGAGCACGACTCGGTGCTTCGTGTCGGCGACCTCACGCTCGACGAGGAGACGTACGAGGTGGCGCGTGCCGGCGAGGCCATCCGCCTCACGGCGAAGGAGTTCGAGCTGCTGCGCTACCTCATGCGCAACCAGCGCCGCGTGCTCACGCGGGCGCAGATCCTCGAGAACGTGTGGTCGTACGACTTCGGCGGTCGCTCGGGCGTCGTCGAGATCTACATCTCGTACCTGCGCAAGAAGCTCGACGCCGTGGGCGACCCGCTCATCCACACCGTGCGGTCGGTGGGCTACACGATCAAGCCGGCGTGAGGCGCGGCATGCTGCGCTCGTGGACGCTGCGGCGCCGGCTCGTCGTGGGCGTCGCGCTGCTCGCGCTCGTCGCGTTCGTCGTCGCCGGCATCGGCACGGTGCTCGCGCTGCGGGCGTCGCTGCTCGAGCGGCTCGACGAGGACGTGCGGATGGGGGTCGAGCTCGCCGGTGGGCCGGGGCAGCAGGGCCCGGCGCAGGGACCGGGCCAGGGCCCCGAGCAGCGCATCGGCACGCTGCAGCTCGTGGTCGATGCCAGCGGCACCCCCACGAGTGCGACGTACGTCGCCGACGACGGCACGACGTCGTCGCTCACGCAGACCCAGATCGAGCGGCTGCTCGCCGTCGCACCCGACGCCGATCCCGTGACGGTCGACCTCGGCGGCACGCTCGGCAGCATGCGCGTCGCGGCCGCCGAGCAGGGCGGTGCGACGATCGTCGCCGGCCAGTCGATGGACGATCTCGACGCGACCAGCGGCGCGCTCGTGGGCATCCTCGTCGCCGTCATGGGCGGCACGCTCGTGCTGCTCGCCCTCGCGATCGGCTGGCTCGTGCGCCGCTCGCTGCAGCCGCTCGAGCGCGTCGCCGCCACCGCCGAGCGCGTCGCGGCGCGCCCGCTCGCCGAGGGCGTCGTGTCGGTGCCCGAGCGCGCCGACGTCGACGAGGACCCGCGCACCGAGGTCGGCCGCGTCGGCGCCTCGCTCGACCGGCTGCTCGATCACGTCGAGACGTCGCTCGTCGCGCGGCACGCGAGCGAGGAGCGGCTGCGCAGGTTCGTCGCGGATGCGAGCCATGAGCTGCGCACGCCGCTCGCGTCGGTGCGCGGGTACGCGCAGCTCGCTCGTGCGGAGGATGCGCCGCGCACGCCCACGCAGGAGCGCGCGCTCGACCGCATCGAGTCGGAGGCGTCGCGCATGGGCGTGCTCGTCGACGACCTGCTGCTGCTCGCCCGGCTCGACGCCGGCCAGTCGCTGCGCGTCGAGCCCGTCGACCTGCCGCTGCTCGTCGTCGACGCGGTCGGCGATGCGCACGCGGTCGACCCCGAGCATGCATGGCTCGTCGACGTCGGCGACCCCGTGCAGGTGCACGGCGACGAGGCGAGGCTGCGGCAGGTGCTCGCGAACCTGCTCGCGAACGCCCGCATCCACACGCCCGCCGGCACGACGGTGCGGACGTCGATCGTCGTCGAGGGCGCGGATGCGGTCGTGACGGTCGTCGACGACGGACCGGGCATCGACCCCGCGCTGCTGCCTCGCCTGTTCGACCGCTTCGCACGCGGCGACGACGCTCGCACGCGCACCGAGGGGTCGACGGGGCTCGGACTGTCGATCTCGCGGGCGATCGTCGAGGCGCACGGCGGCACGCTCACGGTCGAGAGCGTGCCGGGTCGCACGGCGTTCGCGCTGCGCCTGCCGGTCGTCGTCGAGGTCGGCTGAGCCGACCCTGGACCGCGTTGCGGTCGCGTGCCACGCTCGGTCCATGAGCGCAGCCGACGTCGACGCGTACATCGCGGGCTTCCCGCCCGAGATCGCCGAGCGCCTCACGCGCGTGCGCGAGGCGCTGCTGCGGGCCGTGCCGGGTGCCGACGAGGTGATCCGCTACGACATCGCCGCCGTGATGCTCGGCGGCAGGTACGCCATCCACTACGCCGGCTGGCGCCAGCACGTGGGCCTCTATCCCGTGCCCGTGCTCGACGACGACCTCGAGGAGGAGGTCGCGCCGCTGCGCTCCGGCAAGGACTCGGTCGTGCTGAAGCACCGCGTGCCGCTGCCCGTCGATCTCGTGGAGCGGGTGGCGACGGCGATCGTGGCGCTGCGGGCGGCGGCGTCGTAGCGCCGCCATCCCGCCGGCGGCACGCCGTTGCGCGCCGCCAGATGGACACGATCGCGCGAGCCTGAGGCACTGAACAGTTGCGGGACCGGCATCGTGTTTATGAGAGCAGGCGGAGGGCCGGACCATGGACTGCGAGGACGGCGCGGTCCCGGGGTCGATTTCTCCAGCCGCGTCCCCGCGCTCGCGTCGCGGACGGTTAACGCAGCCAAGTTCCCGCGAACCCAGCGAGGGCAGAAAACTGTGCGGAGAACTGTGCACAACACTGTGCACAACACCGACGACAGCTTTGCGAACGATGTCGGTGGTGCAGCTTACGATCCGTCGGTTCTATCCAACCCCAGTGCTGCTGTTGGAAGTTCGTGAGGTCTCTCGCTAGAGACCGTCAAGAGCGGAAACATCGGTTGCCAGCGTTAGACACGTTGGAAATGTCGTAGAGCGTGTATAGTTGAGTGAGGAACGAGAATCGGACAGGAGGTCACGATGGGATTCGAGGTCTTCGACAAGCGCATGGCGCCGCTCGCAAAGGCGCCGAGCATCACAATCCAGAAGAAGGGCATCTTCTCCATCAACCGTGCCGCTCACAAGTTGATCGGTGAGCCCGAGACGGTCGAGCTTCTGTTCGACAAGGACGCGAAGATCATCGCGATGAAGCCGTCAAGCGAGTCGCACGCCTACAACATCCGTCCGCAGGCATCGTCGAGCGAGAACGGCCAGATGATCCTCTCGGCTTCGGCGTTCACCCAGTTCTACGACGTGGACACCGAGGTGAGCCGACGCTACAAGCCCTATGAGCAGGACGGCATGCTCTGCATCGACCTGCGAGGACCGAGCGTCGCGGTGAAGGGAAACCGCACCAAGCAGAAGGATCCTGCTGACGACAGCTGAAAAGACTCTGGCCTGGAACCGCCTAGCGGCCCCAGGCCAGTCCCGGCCCAAGGGCGCGGAGGTGACTTTGGACGAGTCCACCCCAGCGTATCGGGTCCGGTGGCGCCGCTACCGAATCTCCTTGGGCCTTGCAAAAGCGAAGACGCCCGTCTTCCGCAACCCAAGAAGAAACGAGCCGGCACATGTCGACCATCACCGAACACTTCAACATCCCGGGCCCCGTGCCCTTCATCGACCTCGACGTCGCGATCGACAACCGCCTGTTCGTCGACCCGCACGCCGTGCGACTCATGAAGACGCCCAAGCCCTACGCCGACGATGCGGTCCACTGCATTGACACCTTCCTCACCGAGATCGTGCGCTGCATCACCAGTGGCAACCCTGCTGACCTCCGTCGCGGAGAAGACCTCCTGCAGCACTTCAAGGAGCCGTGGGAGACCCGCATGGGCATGTCCAAGCGCGGCTTCCGTGGTCACGGCGGTGCCGAGGACATCGGATCGGCCATCTGGAAGGCGCTGACGGAGGATCTGATCGCCCTGGTTCACGTGGGCATTCTGAGGCAGCTCGACGAACTGCCGATGTTCGTGGAGGGAGTCGACCGCGACATCACCTCGGACCTCACCACCCGTCTCATGTTCGAGCCGCTGGGGCGGTTCACCGAGGCGATGGTGCGCCAGTACCCCGAGTTCACCACCAACGGGAACGGCACCAAGCGAGTGACCCGCCCTGTCTGGAACCCGACCACCGCCGACTGGGACGAGGCAACGTTCGACCTGCCGAGCGCTGACGGTCGACCGCTGCTGCTCGTGCCGAACGGATGGGCACGACCCACGCTCCTGATGTCGGCGACCCGCTTCTACGAGAAGACGATTCTCGACTTCGCCCAGATCGAGCGCGCCGTGCGGGCGAGCAACGGCACCCTCATCAAGACCCCCAAGGAGCTGCTGGGGAAGCAGAAGGGTCTCGGTCCCGGTCGCAGCACCAACATCCGTCTCACGCTGCAGGCACTCACCCAGGACGAGAACCTCGTCGCCTACTTCAAGGCCTTCGTCGACGCGAAGTTCGACCGACCCGACGACGACGACGACCTCGTCGCCGCCTGAGTAATCAGAGGCTCGCACCCCCGGGGTGCGAGCCTCTGTCGTCTCCGCCGCCTACGAACGCTCTACGGCGCCTACCGAATGTGCAGCCGGCACGAGTTGCGTTCTCTCCGCGGTCACAGGTCAGACCGACGCCAACGATGGCGGCGACCTGAACGCCGAAGCTGCGGATCATTCCCGCGAAGACTTGCCACAGAGGTGAGCGCAGCGAGCCTCGAAAGGAGCACCACAGTCTTCGGTGGGACCGTTCGAGGCTCGCTGCTCTCGCACCTCAACGAGTGGGTCATGGGTGTCGAGCGGTCGCGGCTCCCCTACGCGTCCACCAGCTCCCGCCTCCGGGCCTTCCGCGCCACGACCTTGCTGCGCACCGTGATCGCCAGCACGATCGCCAGCACCGCGTAGAGCACTATCGGGATCGGACCCGACACGAGCACCGAGAAGTCGCCGTCGGCGCTCAGCGCCGCGTCGCGCAGGCTCGTCTCGGCGAGCGGGCCGAGCACCATGCCGATGATGAGCGGCGCGAGCGGCACGTCGAGCGCCCGCATGAGGAAGCCGACGATGCCGATGCCGAGCAGCATGAGCAGGTCGAACACCGAGCCGCTCGTGGCGTAGATGCCGAGGCCGCAGAACACCGCGATGCCCGCGTAGAGGTACGCGCGGGGGATGCGCAGCAGCCTCGCCCACACCATCGCGAACGGCAGGTTGATGATGAGCAGCACCACCATGGCGATGAAGAACGACGCGAGCAGCGCCCACACGAGGTCGGGTGCACGGTCGAACAGCAGCGGGCCCGGCTGCAGGCCGTACTGGCGGAACGCGGCGAGCATGATCGCGGCGGTCGCCGAGATCGGCAGGCCGAGCGACAGCAGCGCGCCCATCGCCATGCCCGTCGTCGAGTTGCCGGCTGCCTCGGGTGCGGCGAGGCCTCGGATGGCGCCCTTGCCGAACTGCGGATCCTTGCGCCGCGCATCCAGCCGCTTCTCGAGGCCGTAGGCGAGGAACGTGGGGATCTCGGAGCCGCCGGCGGGCACGACGCCGAACGGCAGGCCGATCGCGGTGCCGCGCAGCCATGCGGGCGCCGCCTCGCGCAGCTCGCGCTTCGACAGCCACGGTCGACCCTTGGGGCGCACGATCTTGCCGTCCTTGAGGTGACGGGCGAGGCACGCGACGTAGATCACCTCGCCGAGCGCGAGGATCGCGACCGTCACCGTGACGAGCGAGATGCCGTCGAACAGCTCGGGCACGCCCATCGTGAAGCGCGGGGCGCCCGAGATGCCGTCGACGCCGATCACCGCGATGCCGAGGCCGAGGCACAGCGAGCCGAGGCCCTTGAGCGCGTCGTCGGTCACGACCGACGACGTCGTCACGAAAGCGAACAGCGCCAGGGCGAAGAACTCGGCCGGCCCGAAGCTCGACGAGAACGATGCGAGCGCCGGGGCGAGGAACACGACGAGGATCGACGCGATCATGCCGCCGACGAACGCTCCGATCGCGGCGGTCGCGAGCGCCTGCGCCGCACGCCCGTTGAGCGCCATCTTGTGGCCCTCGAACGTCGACGCGATCGCCGACGCCTGCCCAGGCGTGTTCATGAGGATGCCCATGGTCGAGTCGCCGAACAGACCGCCGAAGTAGACGCCGGCGAACATGATGAACGCCGCCGTCGGGTCGAGCGAGAACGTGACGGGCAGCAGCAGCGCCACCGCCATCGACGAGCCCAGGCCCGGCAGCACGCCGACGGCGGTGCCGAGGAGGCAGCCGACGACGACCCACAGCAGGTTGCCGGGCGTCAGCGCGCCGGCGAACCCGTCGGCGAGGAGTGCGAGCACGTCCATGTCAGAACCCCCATCCGACGATGCCCGAGGGCAGCGACAGCTCGAGCAGCATGTCGAAGGCGATGTAGCTGATCGACGACACGGTGAGCCCGATCACGAGCGGGCGCAGCCAGCCGGCGGCGCCGAGGCCCTTGGCGACGCCGAGGAACAGCAGACCGGCGCCGACGATCCAGCCCAGCACGTTCAGCAGCAGCGCGAACGCCGCGAACGACAGCACGACCCACGCCATCGATCGCCAGTCGACGCGCACGGCGCGCTGCGGCACCGCGACCTCGAGCTCGTCGACCTCGGCGCCCGTGGCGTCGAGCACGGCGACGGACGCGGTGGTGGGCGCATCCTCGTTCGTGGCGGTCCGGGCGCCGGCGCGCTGCTGACGCACGAATCGCACGACGAGCAGCCCCGCGAGCAGCAGCAGCGCCGCGGCGATGAGGCCGGGGAAGAACTCCGGCCCGGGGAACGACGTGCCCGCCGGCACCTCCATCGTCACGATGCCGACGATGAGGTAGATCGCGAACGCCGCGAGCAGCACCGGCACGGTGAGCTCCTTCGCGACCTCGGCGATGCGGCGGGTGTCGGCGCGGATCGACAGCCGCTGGCCGACGACGGCCGACGACGACGTGGGATTGCTCGGATGCATCATCGGCCCAGCTCCTCGTAGAGCGACTCGATGCGCTCGCGTTCGTCGACGAGGAACGCGTCGAGCTCGTCGCCCGTGATGATGCGCTCCGTCCAGTGGTACCGCTCCATCGCCTCGGCCCACTCGGGGGTCTCGAGGGTCTCGAGCACGATGTCGGTGAGCTGCTGCGTCTGCGCGTCGTCGAGCCCGCCGGGGGCTGCGACCATGCGCCAGTTCGTGAGCGTGACGTCGTAGCCCTGCTCGACTGCCGTGGGGATGTCGATGCCGTCGACGGGCTCGGCCGCGACGAGCGCGAGGGCGCGCAGGCGGCCCGACTCGATCTGGTCGATGTTGTCGGGGTAGCCGCCCGCTGCCGCTGCAGCGGTGCCGTTCAGCAGGGCCTGGATGGCCTCGCCGCCGCCGTCGGAGGGGATGTAGTTCGTGTCGGTCGGCTCGAGCCCCGCCGACACGGCGAGGTCGGTGACGACGAGCTGGTCGAACGAGCCGCCGCCCGTCCAGGGCACGGATCCGGGGTTCTCGCCCCACGCCGCGACGAGGTCGTCGAGCGTCTCGTACGGCGAGTCGGCGGGCACGACGATGACGTCGTACTCCTCGACCGTGACGGCCAGCGGCGTGATGTCGTCGTGCGTGACGGCCGAGCCGTACTGGATCTCGGCGGCGAGCAGGCCCGTGCCGCCGACGAGCAGCGTGTCCGCCTGCCCCTCGAGGCGCGCGACGTTGCCCATCGCGATCGTGCCGCCCGCGCCGGGCATGTTCACGACCTGCACCGAGTTCACGATGCCGTTGGCGCGCTGCGCCTGCTGCATCGCGCGGGCGACGCCGTCCCAGCCGCCGCCCGCCGCGGCGGGCGCGACGATCGTGACCGAGGTCGTGGGGTCGCCGCCTGCTGCGGCCGACGTGACGGAGCCGTAGGCGGCGACGCCGATGGCCGCCACGGCGACGGCGGCGCCGACGATGCGGGCGATCGGGCGACGCCCGCGCGGCTGCTCGCCCGGCGTCGTCGCTGGCTGGTCTGACATTGCTCGCTCCCTCCTGCGCACATCGTCGTGGCGCAGGTCGAGAAGTACGATGGCAGCCACCGCGTGGGCGCCTGGGCTCCGCGCGAATTTGTGCTCATTGACGCTCACGGCGTCGTCGACTCGAGAGGTGCGCCACGGTGACGAGGCCGCGAGCCGCCCGACTGGGTCGCATCGCCGTGCTCGCGCTGCCGAGCGTCATCGTCCTCGCCGCGACGGGCATCACGACGGGCGTCGCCGCCGCGGTGCAGGAGCAGAGCATCCGCGCGGGCGTCGCCGAGCAGGTGCACGGCGTCGCGTCGAGCCTCGCCGACCTGCCCGAGGTGCAGGATGCGGTCGCGTCGGTGCTCGCCGCCGGCACCGACGGCGACCTCGCCGATGCCGTCGACCTGGCAGACGCGACGGCGGCGCTGCAGCCGATCGCTTCGCTCGTCGAGGACGCGTCGGGCGTCTCGTACGTCGTGGTGACCGACGACGAGGGCGTGCGCATCACGCATCCCGACCCCGACGAGCGCGGCGAGCTCGTGGAGACCACGACGACGCAGGTGCTCGAGGGCCAGGAGTTCGTCGGCACCGAGACGGGACCGTCGGGGCCCACGTTGCGCGCGAAGGTGCCGATCGTCGACGCATCCGGCGAGGTCATCGGCATGGTCGCGGTCGGCGTGCTCGAGTCGACCATCGCGGCCGACCGCGAGCGAGCGCTCGGCGGGCTGCTGCCCTGGAGCATCGGGGCGCTGCTCGTCGCGACGCTCGCGAGCGTGACGCTGTCGGTCGCGATCGCCCGCAGGCTGCGACGTGCGGATGCCGTCGACGCCGAGAGCACGCAGATGCGACGCACCACGGATGCGCTGCGCGAGCAGGCGCACGAGTTCGGCACGCGGCTGCACGTCGTGCGCGGCCTCGTGGCGCAGGATCAGGGCGACGACGCCGTCGCCTACATCGATGCCGTCGCACCCGGGCTCGGTCGCACGCCGGGCGAGCCTCCGCGGCGCGGCGCCGTGGCGATGGCGACGCTCGAGGCGGTGCGGGGCGAGCTCGACGCGCACGGCACGTCGCTCGAGCTGCACGTCGACGAGCAGGTCGCGCTCGACGACGACGTGCTGCTCGTGCTGGCGAACCTCTGCCGCAACGCCGCCGAGGCCGGCGCGACGATCGTGCGCTGCACGCTCGACGCGCACGACGGCGTCATGACGATGATGGTCGAGGACGATGGCCCCGGCGTCGACCCCGGCGACGCGCATCGCATCTTCGCCCGCGGGTGGTCGACGCGCTCCGACGCTTCCGGCGTCGGGAGGGGCGTCGGCCTCGACGTCGTGCGGCGCACGGTCGCGGATCGCGGCGGCTCCGTCGTCGTCGGGCGCTCGGCGCTCGGCGGCGCACGCTTCGACGTCGACATGGCGGTGCCGTCGTGAGCGGCGGCATCCGCGTGCTCGTCGTCGACGACGACGCGGGCGCTCGCGCGCTCCATGCCCGATGGGTGTCGGCGACCGACGGGTTCACGGTCGTCGGCTCGGCAGCGTCGGGCCGCGCGGCGCTAGGGTTCGTCGAGCACGGCGTCGACCTCGTGCTGCTCGACATGCGCCTGCCAGACATCAGCGGCATCGAGGTGCTGCACCGCATGCGCATCGCCGGCGCGACCGGCACCGACGTGCTCGTCGTCAGCTCGTCGCGCGACCAGGTCACCGTGCGGCAGGCGCTCGCCGCCCAGGTCGTCGGCTACCTCATCAAGCCGTTCGACCGCGAGGTGCTGCGGGATCGGCTGCTCGCGTACGCGGCCGAGCGACAGGAGCGGGACGCGACCGATCGCGACGTGCCGCTGGCGCAGGGCGAGGTGGATCGGCTGCTCACCACGGGATCGCTGCGCACCGTCGGGCCCGCGGCCGCAGCGCCCGCGCCGCTGCCGAAGGGGCTCAGCGCGGTCACGCTGGACCGCGTGCTCGAGGCGCTCGGACCGGTGACGCCCGTGTCGGTCGACGAGGTCGCCGCCTCGGCGGGCGTCTCGCGCGCCACCGCTCGGCGCTACCTCGACCACCTCGTCGCGGTCGGCGCCATCGACCTCGCGCACCGCTACGGCCGCCGCGGTCGCCCGCAGGTGCTCTACCGGCTGGCGCCGGCGCACTGACCGCCCCGACGTCGATGGTGGGATCCCTTCGAGGCTCGCTTCGCTCGCACCTCACGGATCGGTCCATGAGCACCAACCGTCGGGGGCGCTGGCCGCACCAGCTGGTCGAGGAGCGCGCGAGCCCCTTGGGCGAGCCCGCGTCACGAGACCACGCGACCGCGGCTCCTGCCCAGCTACGCGCATGGTCGCGTCGGGCAGGCACGTCACGAGGTCTCGTGACGCGGAGGCGCTGCGCGCCTGCGCTCCTCGACCAGCTGCTGGGACCGTCCCCGAAGGCCCCCGGACGAACGACGAGGGCCGCACCCCCATCCGGGAGTGCGGCCCTCGTTCGTGGGTCGCTGCCTACTTGGCTGCGACGACCTCGATGGTGATGTTCGCGATGAGCTCGTCACGCAGGCGCGCGGTGGCCTGGTGCTTGCCCGTCGACTTGATCGCCGTCGGGATCGTGATGACGCGCTTGTCGAGCGAGCCGAGGCCCTGCGACGAGACGGCATCCGCGATGTCCTGCGTCTGCACCGAGCCGAAGAGACGGCCCTCCTTGCCGGCCTTGACCGACACGCGGAGCGGGTTGGCCTCGAGCTTCAGCTTGAGGTCCTGCGCCTCCTCGATCGTGGCGTGCTCGCGCGCTGCGCGGGCTGCCTTGATCTGCTCGACCTGCTTCTCGCCACCGCGGGTCCACGGCGTCGCGAAGCCCTGCGGCACGAGGTAGTTGCGGGCGTACCCGTTCTTCACCTCGACGACGTCGCCGGCGATGCCGAGGCCCGAGACCTCGTTCGTGAGAATGACCTTCGCCATGTCAGATCCTTCCTCAGCGCCCGGCGCCGGAGTACGGCAGGAGCGCCATCTCGCGGGCGTTCTTGATCGCCTTCGCGATGAGACGCTGCTCCTGCACCGATGCACCGGTGATGCGACGGGCACGGATCTTGCCGCGCTCCGAGATGAACTTCTTCAGCGTCGCGACGTCCTTCCAGTCGATGACGCCGACGGTGATTGCCTTCGCCGGTGCGACCGGCTTCCCGCCCTTGGGTCCACGACCCCGGCGGCCCTGCGGCTTTCCAGCCATAGTGCTTCCTGCTCTCTTGTCTTGCTAGACGGCCCTAGAAGGGCGTCTCGTCGTTGTAGGAGGTGCCCGGGGCGCCCCAGACGTCGCCGCCCTGCGTCGCGCCCTGGTTGCCGCCCGACTGCTGGCCTGCGGGCTGACCCCACGGCTCGTCGGCGACTGCGCCCTGGCCCTGCTGACCGCCGCCGAACTGGCCGCGGCCACCACCACCGCCGCCGCCACCCTGCGAACGGGTGACCTGCGCGGTCGCGTAGCGGAGGCTCGGGCCGATCTCGTCGACCTCCAGCTCGATGACGGTGCGCTTCTCGCCCTGCTGCGTCTCGAACGAGCGCTGCTTCAGGCGGCCCTGCGCGATGACGCGGCTGCCCTTCGTCAGGCTCTGCGAGACGTGCTCGGCGAACTCGCGCCACACCGACGCGCGGAGGAACAGCGCCTCGCCGTCCTTCCACTCGTTCGCCTGACGGTCGAACGTGCGGGGCGTGGATGCGATCGTGAAGTTGGCGACTGCGAGACCGTTCTGCGTGTAGCGCAGCTCGGGGTCGGCGGTGAGGTTGCCGACGACCGTGATGATCGTCTCGCCGGCCATCAGGCTGCCTCGGTCGCCTTCGCTGCTGCGCGTGCGGCCTTGGCCTCGTCCTTCGCGGCCTTGACGGCGCGCTGGGCGATGACCTCGTCACGACGGAGCACCTTGGTGCGGATGACGGCCTCGGACAGGTTCAGCTGTCGGTCGAGCTCGCTCGTGGCCTCGGGGGTCGCGACGAAGTCCACGACGGCGTAGATGCCCTCGGTCTTCTTGTCGATCTCGTATGCGAAACGACGGCGGCCCCAGATGTCCACGTTCTCGATCTCGCCCTCTGCGGTGCGGATGACACCGAGGAACTTGTCAAGCGACGGGGCGACGGTGCGCTCGTCGAGGGCCGGGTCGAGGATGACCATCAGCTCGTAGGGATGCATGCTTCACCCACCTCCTTCGGACTCGAACGGCTGCAGACGATCTGCAGCAGGAGGGTATGCATGGTGCCCGGCGTGGCCGGACAACCTGGCAAGACTACCGGATGCGCGGCGTGTCGCGCCACACGCGGGCGATCGCGACGCGATCACCGTCCTGGCAGGCCCGCGATCGCTCGGTGCAGCGCGTCGCCGAACGCCCGCGGGAGTCCCGTCGCGGCGACGACCGGCTCGGCGTCGACCGCGGGGCGGTCCGCGTCGAGCAGCGCCTGCACGCGGGCGGCACCCGCCTCGTCGAGGCCGAGCGCGAGCGCGACGTCGGGCGGGAGCGGAGTCTCGGGCCGCGTCCACGTGCGTCGCTGGGCTGCGAGACACGCCTCGAGCGCATCGCCGGTGAGCGGCGTCGACGAGGGGTCGAGGATGCCGACGTCGGTCGAGAGCCAGCTCATGATCCAGAGGGGCTGCTGCTGCGACAGCAGTCGTCGACGCCGGTGGAGGCTGAGGTCGATGCGGTCGTCGTCCACCGAGAGCGTGACGAGCGGACGCGTCCGCAGCTGGTCGGCCAGCTCGACCTCGCCGGCGTAGGAGAGGCCGACGCGACCATCGGCCTCCACGACCTGCGATCCCAGTCCTCTGGCCTCCAGCTCTCGGCGCAGCGATCGGGCCGTGCGTGCATCGCCGGCCGAGACGAGCAGGCGACCCGCCGCCACCGCCTCCATCGACATGAGTCGACGATCGAACGCCTCGAACGGGGCGTCGCCCAACGGCGACGCGAGCCAGGGCTCCGACATGCCATCGACGTATGCGGACACCGTCGCCTGCACCGCGATCGCGAGTCGGCTCGTCAACCTCTGCAGGTCGAGGCCCGGCACGGGTCCGCCGCCGCTCGCGACGAGTGCGCGACGATCGCCGGCGAGGGAGAGCGACCCCGAGACGAGCCCGTGCCATTCGTTCGTCAGGTTTGGCCGGACGAGGCCGAGCAACCCCTCCGACCGGAAGGCATCGAGCACTCGTGCTCGGTGCGCCGCGGCGATGCCCCGCTCGTCGCCGTGGGACTCCACCTCGCCGAGGTAGACGTTCCAGAACGCGAGCGGACCGTCGGCCGAGCGGAGCCGCAGCTCGGTGCCGTCCATGGTGGAGGCGGCGATCGGATCGTTCGACGGCATGCTCGGAGCATAGGGGTGAGCGATGCTCACCCTGCCGAGCGGCGCGGGCTACCCGTCGGTCGGGTCGTACCAGCTCACCGTGACGGCGGGCTCCTCGTCGACGGCGTCGACGACGGACCACGACGCCTGCACCGGGAAGTCGACGGACGAGCTCGCCCCGCCGCTCGGGTAGGTCGCGCGGACGACCGCCGACACCTCGACCGCCCACGCGTCGCCCGCAGGCTGCTCCACGGTCGACGACTCGACCGTCCACACGACGCCCTCGTACGCGTCGGCATCGGACGCCGTCTGGATGCCGAGGGTCTGCACGATCGCGTAGTCGAGACCGAGCAGCAGGGTGCCGCACCGCAGGTTCACGGAGACGCCCGCGTCGACGCAGTCGGCGAGCGCGGCGAGCGACTCGTTCTCGACCAACGTCGCCAGCGCATCCGTCGGCGTCACCGGCACCTCGACGGCGACGTCGCGGTCGCCGACGATGACGACCTCGAACCCCTCGGCGGCGGTCACGCTGCCGGCCGAGGGCTCCACGGCGTAGACGCCGGGAAGGAGATGCAGCTCGCCGGTGCGGGACGGCCCCAGGCCCAGCCTCTGGCCTGCGACGACGGCATCGACGCTCACGAGCACGTCGCCGCCGGTCTCCTCGAGAGCAACGTCGACCTGCCGCTCGAGCGAGTCGTCGAGCGACCATCGCGGCTCCGAGCCGCCGACCTGGGTCACCGTCAGCTCCGTCTCGACCGACTCGCCAGCGAGGACGTAGGTCACGGCGTACGTCTCGCGCCGCGGTGCCTCCTCCTCGCTCCGGACGCTCTCGGTCGACACCGTCACGTCGGTGATGCGCTCGGCGTCGTCGAGGGAGCCCACGGGCACGTCGTACCCGGACGTCAGCGCATTCGCGGTCTCGACGTCGCCGTCGCGGATCGCCTCGACGTACTCCACGACCGCGGCCCGCGGGTCCGGGCCGGTCGTCTCGAAGGCGACCGCGCCCACGACGATGAGCCCGACGAGCGCGACGCCGCCGACGAGCGTGAGCGCGAGTCGGCGCGTCGACAGCTGGCGCGCTGGGGCCGCGGATGCTGCGGGATCGGACACGGGCGCTCCTCGCTCGAGACGCCGAGCGATCGCACCGCTCGGTGCCCTCAGTGTCGCCGTCGGATGCGCCGGGCGCACCCGGCCGACGTCCAGGAGGGCAGAAGTGCCCTTGCGGCCCGCGCCGCGACGTCAGTCGGCGGGGCGCGCCGCCCACCACTCGCGCAGCATCGTCTCGGCGCGCTCGGGCTCGAGCGGGCCGTGCTCGATGCGGGCGTCGAGCAGCATCCGATACGCCTCGCCGACGGCGCGCGACGGACCGATGCCGAGGATGGCCATGATCTGCTCGCCGTCGAGGTCGGGCCGCATGGCGTCGAGCTGCTCCTGCTCGGCGAGCTCGGCGATGCGGTGCTCGAGGTCGTCGTACGCGAAGTCGAGGCGCTCGGCCTTGCGACGGTTGCGGGTCGTCACGTCGGAGCGCGTGAGGATGTGCAGACGCTCCAGCAGCGGGCCCGCGTCGCGGACGTAGCGGCGCACCGCGGCATCCGTCCACGACGCATCCATGTAGCCGTAGAAGCGCAGATGCAGCTCGACGAGGCGCGCGACCGCCTTCACGGTGTCGTTGTCGAACCGCAGCGCCTTGAGCCGCTTCGCCGCGAGGCGGGAGCCGATGACGTCGTGGTTGTAGAAGGTCACCGCATTGCCCTCGACGCGGCGCGTCGCCGGCTTGCCGATGTCGTGCAGCAGGCCCGCGAGGCGCGAGACGACGTCGGGCGCGGCACCGGGGTTGCGCGTCGACTCGAGCGCGATGCCCTGCAGCAGCACCGTGAGCGAGTGCTCGTACACGTCCTTGTGGTGCGCGTGCTCGTCGACCTCCAGGCGCAGCGCCGGCACCTCGGGCAGCACGTGGTCGAGGATGCCCGAGTCGGTCAGCAGGCGCAGGCCGCCCGTCGGGTCGGGCGTCGACAGCAGCTTCACGAGCTCGTCGCGCACGCGCTCCGCCGAGATGTTGAGGATGGTCGCGGCGGCATCGGCCATCGCGGCGCGCACGCGGTCGGCCACGTGGAACCCCAGCTGCGCCTCGAAGCGCGCGGCCCGGAGCATGCGCAGCGGATCGTCGCGGAACGACACCTCCGGCGCCTGCGGGGTGTCGATCGTGCGAGCGAGCAGATGCTCGAGGCCGCCGCCGACGTCGACCAGACGCGGCGGGATGCGCTCGACGCCCGCATCCGCGCGCGCCACGAGCTGGAGCGCCATCGCGTTGACCGTGAAGTCCCGGCGCACGAGGTCGTCGGCCAGCTCGTCGCCGAACGTCACCTCCGGCTTGCGCGTCACGCCGTCGTACACGTCGGCGCGGTACGTCGTCACCTCGACGGTCTGACCGTCGATGCGGCAGGCGATCGTGCCGAACTCGCGACCCACGTCCCACTGCGCATCCGACAGCGGCCGCACGATGGCCAGGATGTCGTCGGCGCGGGCATCCGTCGTGTAGTCGAGGTCGGTCGTCGCGCGACCCAGCAGGGCGTCGCGCACCGGCCCGCCGACGAGCGACAGCTCGAACCCGGCCGCCGCGAACGCGTCGGCGAGCACCGCCGTCGGTCCGGAACCCGCCACCTGCTGCAGGCGTGCGGTCGCCTCGGCCATGCTCGTCACGGTCAGCAATCCTGCCAGGGCTCGCAGGGAGCGCGTCACGGGCGCGCAGCCGCGCGCTCGTAGACTGTCGGTCATGCTCGCGGCGGGTGGGCGCGTGCGGCGCGCACTGGCGATCACGATCGCCACGATCGGCGCGCTCGGCACCCTTGCCCTCGCGCCAGCCGCGGCGACCGCTGCAGCCGATCCCGATCCGGCCGTCGCCGCCGTCGATCCCGTGCTGTCGGCGGGACAGGACCTCGTCGTGCGCGTGAGCGTCGGCACCGACGCGGAGACCGACCTCGGCGTCGACGTGCTCGTGGGATCGCGCGCCGTCGCGACGCGGTCGGCGCTGACGCAGTGGATCGATGGCGAGGGATCCCCCGCGCTCACGGGCGTCGCGACCGCGACGATCCCCGCAGGCTCGTCGAGCGTCGACGTCACGGTGCCCGCGGCGGAGCTGCCCTGGTCGTCGGCCACGAGCGGCGCGATGCTGCTCGCCGCCGACGTCGACGGGATCGACGACCGCATCCGCTCGCTCGTCACGCTCGACCTGCCCGACGGCGGACCCACGGGCATCGCGCTCACGATGCAGACGACGACGCCCGAGACCGACACGGGGCTCCTGACCGCCGACGAGCTCGAGGCCGCCGTCAGCGACGGCGGCACGCTCGCGCAGCAGCTCGACGTCGGCAGGGCGGGCGCCGCGCTCGGCATCGACCCCATCGTGCCCGCGAGCATCGCAGCGCTCGGCGAGGACGCCCCCGACGAGGCCGTCGCATGGCTCGAGGCCGCGACGGCGCTGCCCCAGACCTTCGCGCTGCCGTACGGCGGCGCCGACCCCGTGGCGATCGCGCGCGCGGGCGTCGCCGTGCCCGGCCTCGAGGGCATCCCCGGCCCCGACGGCGCCCTGCTGCCCGACACGCTCGCCGAGGTGCCCACGTCGATCGCGCCCATCGTCGACGCGACGCAGTCGTCGTTCGGCGCGACGCTGCTCGGCGAGCTCGGCGCGGCCTCGACCGTCGTCGTCGACACCGACGACCTCGACGAGACGCTCGACAGCCGCACGCCCGGCGCGCACGCCGTCATCGGCGGCGTCTCGGTGCTCGCCGCCGACGCCGAGCTGCAGCGCCTCGTGCGCGACGCCGTCACGGCAGGCGGCGTCGCGTCCTCCGATGGCATCGCACGCACCCTCGCGCTCCTGGCGACCATCACCCGCGAGGCCCCGTCGCTGCAGCGCACCCTGGTCGCAGCGCTGCCCGTCGACGCCGATCCCGCCGCTGCGCGCGCGCTGCAGGATGCGATCGGATCGGTCGACTGGCTGCAGCAGTCGGGCGTCGCCTCGGCGCTCGCCGAGCCGGCGCGCACCGCCGAGCTCGTCGCGTCGGAGGCGACCCAGGCGGAGCGCGACGCCGCAGCCCGCATCGCGTCGCTCGTCGGCACCGCGACCGCCGCCGAGGCCATCGCGACCACGCTCGAGGACCCGGCCGCCCTCGTGGCGCCCGTGCGCCTCCAGCTCCGCGCCGCGATCGCGGCGACCTCCCGTGCCGACGATGCCGACGCCGTCGCCAGGTTCGCCGAGCTCGTCGCCCCGCTGCGCTCGCCCGTCACGATCGTCGAGGGTGGCGAGACCGCCCTCCTCGGCAGCCCCACCGAGCTGCAGGTCACCCTCGACAACGCCCTCGACGTCGACGTCACCGTGCAGCTCACGGCACGCACCGGCACCAACGCGGTCTCGCTGCCCGACGAGCCCATCGAGATCGTCGTGCCGGCGGCGGGCCGCGTGCGCGTGCCGATGCCCGTCGACGTCGTCGCCGCAGGCAGCGGCGTCGTGCGCCTCGACGTCTCGACGCCCGCAGGGGTCTCGCTCGACACCGCCGTGCTGCGCATCAACGCGCAACCGGCGTTCGAGACGATCCTGCTCGTCATCGTCTGCCTCGCCGCAGCGCTGCTGCTCGGCTTCGGCATCCTGCGCTCCGTGCGCAATCGTCGCGCGGGCACGTCGCGCGGCGACATCGACCCCCGCACCGAGCAGATCGCCGTCGCCGACGCGCGCGACGCCGCTGCCGCACGCCGAGCGAGCGTGCAGCGACCCCCGGACGACCCAGGAGCACGTGGATGACCGACCGCACGCCTCAGGGGCCCGCGAACGATCCGCAGGAGGCCGCGGCAGCGGCGCCCGCGGGAGCCCCTGCCGCAGCGGCATCCGTGGCCCCCGGTCAGCCGAAGGCCGCGAGCGTGCAGCGCTCGAGCGCCATCCTCGCCGCCGGCACGCTGGTGTCGCGCGTGCTGGGATTCGTGAAGGCCGGTCTGCTCGCCGTCGTCATCGGCAACACGGGCTCGCAGGCTGCTGCAGCGTTCGGACTCGCCAACCAGCTGCCCAACAACGTGTACATCCTCGTCGCCGGCGGCGTCATGTCCGCCGTGCTCGTGCCTGCGATCGTCAAGGCGAGCCTCGGCGACGACGGTGGCCAGGCGTTCGTGCGCAAGCTGCTCACGCTCGGCGGCACGATCTTCCTGCTGCTCGCGCTCATCGCGACCGTCGCGGCGCCCGTCCTCGTGAACCTCTACGCGTCGAGCGGCGACGACGGGCGCGGATTCACCGCCGAGCAGATGGGGCTGGCGGTCGCGCTCGCGTACTGGTGCCTGCCGCAGATCTTCTTCTACGCCCTGTACACGTTGCTGGGCGAGATCTTCAACGCGCGAGGGCAGTTCGGCCCCTACACGTGGGCACCCGTCGTCAACAACGTCGTCTCGATCGCCGGCCTCGTGCTCGTGCTGCTGCTGGTCGGCAACCGCACGATCGACCCGGCCGCGTGGACGCCCGATCGCGTCGCACTGCTCGGCGGCGTCACGACCGCCGGCGTCGCGGTGCAGGCCCTCGTGCTCGTGCTGCTCTTCCGCCGCACCGGCATGACCTTCAAGCTGGACTTCGGGTGGCGCGGCGTCGGACTGCGTGCGACGGGTCAGCGCGCCGGATGGCTGTTCGGAGTCGTGATCATCGGCCAGATCAAGGGCCTCGTGCAGTCGCGCGTCGTCACGCTCGCCGATCCCGACGGCGCGAACCTGTTCACGATGCAGAACGCCTGGTTCGTGTTCTCGCTCCCCCACTCCGTCATCGCCGTGTCCATCGCCATCGCCTACTTCACGCGCATGTCGCATCACGCGTCGCGCGGCGACCTCGCCGGGATCCGGTCCGACGTCAGCGGCGCCCTGCGCGGCGTGGGCATGCTCACGACCATCAGCGCCATCGTGCTCGCCGTCGTCGCCGTGCCCTTCTGGCGCTACTTCGACGAGTCGTTCGGGGAGATGCTGCAGTCGTCCTTCGTGCTGTGGGCGATGCTCATCGGGCTCGTGGCCTTCAGCGCCGAGTACGTGCTGCAGCGCGTGTACTTCGCGCTCGAGGACACGCGTACGCCCTTCCTGTACGCGCTGTTCGGCATGCTCGTGACGTTCGCGCTGCTGTGGGCGTGCACGCTGCTGCCGGGCATGTGGATCGTCGCGGGCGCATCGCTGGCCGTCACGATCGCGAACCTCGTCTCGTGCTCCGTGTGGATCTGGCTCGTGCGCCGCAAGATCGGCGCGTTCGGCTTCCGCCTCGTCGCCAAGCGGCACGTGCAGTACCTCGCGTACGCCGTCGTCGCGGCCATCCCCGGCGTCCTCATCGTCTGGGGTCTCGGCGGCTTCCGTGACGGGGGTTGGGCGTCCGCAGCCACGGCACCCGCGCTCATCGCCTCCACGCTCGCGGGCGGCGCGATGGCCGTCGTGTACTTCGGCCTGCTCTTCCTCACGAAGAACCCCGACTTCCGGTCGACGCTCGACATGGTGCTGGCACGCTTCACAGGGCGCGGTCGTAGCGTGGGTGGAGCAGCCAAGGACTGAAGACCGTCAGGAGCCGCCATGCCGCATCCGCTCGCCAGGCTCGTCGCGCCCGTCATCGTGGGCGTCGCCGCCGGCATCGGCGCGGTCGTCGCGCAGTCGGTGCTCGTGCGACGCGCGCCCGCGCAGCCGTCGCTCGGGGCGCCCGAGCGGCCTCTGCCGTTCCAGGGCTGGTGGTCGTCCGACGCCTCCTCCCCCATGGCCTACGCGCACCCTGCCGTGCTGTTCGTGGACGGCGCCACGCGCACGGTCGTCGACTCGTGGGATCGCCGCACGCGAACGCGCGTGCCGAACCCTCGGGTCGTCGGCTCCGAACACCTGTCGATCGGTGGCATCTCGGTGCTCGACGCGACCACCGGCGACGTGCTCCAGACCCTGCCCGTGGAGGGAATGGCGCGGGGCTAGCATCGGTTGACGAGCAGTGAGCGCCATCGCGGCGCGAGAGCGAAAGGCACCCGTGCACGACGTCATCATCATCGGATCCGGCCCCGCCGGATACACCGCGGCGATCTACGCCGCTCGCGCGAACCTGGCACCCATCGTGCTCGCGTCGAGCGTCGAGGCGGGCGGCGACCTCATGACGACGACCGAGGTCGACAACTTCCCCGGCTTCCCCGAGGGCGTCATGGGACCCGACCTCATGTTCAACATGCAGCAGCAGGCCGAGCGCTTCGGCGCCGACGTTCGGCTGGAGGACGTGACGGAGCTCGAGCTCGACGGTCCCGTGAAGCGCGTGCACGTCGGCGCAGAGGTCCTCGAGGCCCGCACCGTGATCTTCGCCACCGGCTCGGCGTACCGTCGTCTGGGCCTGCCCGGCGAGGACCGCCTCTCGGGCCACGGCGTCTCGTGGTGCGCCACGTGCGACGGCTTCTTCTTCAAGGAGAAGCACCTCGTCGTCGTCGGCGGCGGCGACTCGGCGATGGAGGAGGCGACCTTCCTCACGAAGTTCGCCGCGACCGTGACGATCGTGCACCGCTCCGAGACGTTCCGCGCGAGCGCCGCCATGCTCGACCGTGCGCAGGCCGACCCGAAGATCTCGTTCGTCACGAACGCCATCGTCGAGGACATCCTGGGCGAGTCGGCCGTCGAGGGCGTGCGTCTGCGCGACGCCGTCACGGGCGAGACCCGCGAGCTGCCGGTCGACGGCGTGTTCGTGGCGATCGGCTCCGACCCGCGCACGCACCTCGTGCACGGCAAGCTCGACATCACGGCCGACGGCACCATCGCCGTCGCAGGCCGTTCGTCCCTGACGAGCGTGCCCGGCGTCTTCGCCGCCGGCGACGTCATCGACCCCACCTACCGACAGGCCATCACGGCCGCCGGCTCGGGCACCGTCGCGGCGCTCGATGCCCAGCACTACCTGGCCGAGACGCCCGCAGCGGCCGTCTCCGCCTGACAGGAGGAAACCATCATGAAGAACGTCACCACCGACTCGTTCCAGGCCGATGTGCTCGACGCCGACAAGGCGATCCTCGTCGACTTCTGGGCGGAGTGGTGCGGCCCGTGCCGCGCCGTCGGCCCCATCCTCGAGCAGATCGATGGCGAGACCGAGAAGCTCGACGTCGTGAAGGTCAACGTCGACGAGAACCCCGACCTCGCGATGCGCTACGGCATCACCTCCATCCCCGCGATGAAGGTGTTCGTCGGCGGCGAGGTCAAGAAGGAGCTCATCGGCGCCAAGCCGAAGGCCGCCCTCGAGGCGGACCTCGCAGCCTTCCTCTGATCGTCACGCGCCCTCGGGCGCACGAAGGGCCCCGGCATCGCGCCGGGGCCCTTCGTCGTGGTGCTGGCTACTCGGAGAGGCTGACGGCGTCGCCGAAGGGCGGCTCGCCGAGCTCGGAGAGGATGCGGTTGAGGTCGGCGACCGTCGCGAAGTCGACGACGATCTGCCCCTTCGTGCGCCCGAGGCTCACGCGCACGCGCGTGTCGAGTCGGTCGGTGAGGCGCTCGGCGACCTCGTCGAGGCCGCGCTGCACGCCACCGCGCTGCGGCGTGCGCCGCGTCGTCGTCACCTGCGCGACGCTCGCCGCATGCTCTGCTGCACGAACTGACAATTCCTCATTGACGATGCGGTCTGCGAGGCGCAGCATGGCGTCCTCCGCCTCGACCGAGAGGATCGCGCGGGCGTGACCGGCACTGAGCACACCCGAGGCGACGCGGGTCTGGATGGGCTCGGGCAGACGGAGGAGGCGGATGGTGTTCGAGATCTGCGGCCGGCTCCGCCCGATGCGCTTCGAGAGCTCGTCCTGCGTGATCGAGAAGTCGGCCATGAGCTGCTGGTATGCCGACGCCTCCTCGAGCGGGTTCAGGTCGGCGCGGTGCAGGTTCTCGAGCAGCGCGTCGCGCAGCATCGCGTCGTCGGGCGTGTCCTTGATGAGCGCAGGGACGGAGTCCTTGCCCGCGCGTCGCGATGCTCGCCAGCGGCGCTCACCCATGATGAGCTCGAACTTGTCGGTCTCACCGGGCATCGGGCGGACGACGATGGGCTGGAGCACGCCGAACTCGCGGATGGAGTGCTCGAGCTCGGTGAGGTCGTCCTCGTCGAAGACGTCGCGCGGCTGCACGTGGTTCGGCACGATCGCGTCGAGCGGCAGCTGCGCGAGGCGAGCACCAGGCACGCTCGCGAGCTCGGCACCGTCGGTGGCTCGCGCGGCGGGGAAGAACACGTCGACCGGTCGATCCTTGGCCGGCGATGCTGTGGCGGCCCTGTCGGGCTCTGCCGGTGCCGTGGGGATGAGGGCGCCGATGCCTCGGCCGAGCCCGGTCCGCTTGCTCATGCGGCTCCTCGCTGTGCGATCTCCGCAGCCGCCTCGCGGTAGGCGAGCGCGCCGGGAGAGTTGGGGTCGTAGGCCAGCACTGTCTGCCCGAAGCCCGGGGCCTCCGAGATCCTGACGGTCCTGGGGATGATCGTCTGCAGCGCCACGTCGCCGAAGTGCGCACGCACCTCGTCGACGACCTGCTTCGACAGCAACGTGCGGCCGTCGTACATCGTGAGCAGCACCGTCGACAGCGACAGCGCCGGGTTGAGGTGCTGCGTGATGCGCTGGATGGTGTCGAGCAGCTGGGTCACGCCCTCGAGCGCGTAGTACTCGCACTGGATGGGGAGCAGCACCTCGGTCGCGGCCGCGAAGGCGTTGATGGTGAGCAGCCCGAGCGACGGCGGGCAGTCGATGAACACGTAGTGCACCGGCTCGTCCTGCGTGGCGAGGTACCGCTCGAGAGCCTCGCGAAGGCGGAACTCGCGACGCTCGAGGGGCGCGAGCTCGAGGTCGGCGCCGGCGAGGTGGATCGTGGAGGGGACTCCCGACAGCGCGTCGGAGTCCTGGCTGGGCTGCACGGCGTCCGCGAGCGGGACCTCGTCGACGAGCACGTCGTAGGTGCTGACGATGTCCGCGTGATGCGGGATGCCGAGCGCGGTCGACGCGTTGCCCTGGGGGTCGAGGTCGATGACCATCGCCCGCGCGCCCGCGCGCACGAGCGAGGCGGCGAGGTTGACGGCAGACGTCGTCTTGCCGACGCCGCCCTTCTGGTTCACGACCGCGATGACGCGCGTCGTGGTGGGAAGGGGATGCGCCGCGTTCGCGAGTGCAGTCCGTCGCTTCGCGAGATCAGCCATCTCCCGTGCGATCGGTGTGGTGTCGAATCGACCCGTCGTCTGCACTGGAACCCCGTCCTCTCCCGGTCGTGTTTCACGTGAAACATCACGCGTTCGTCCGTTGTCCCCCTGCCATCTTGCGGCATGGATGAGCGATGCGCCAACTCCGTCGGCGAGTCTGTGCACAGGGCGTCCTGTGGAGACCTGTGGACAACTGGCGCCGGTCACCAGGAAGCACTCAGCGGCCCCGGAGCGCGCGGGCGAAGCCCCTTCTGCCGCGCCACGACTGGGCAGTCGCCGCACCTGAGACCTGTGGGGCCGGCGCGCGTGCACGTCGCGCCACCTCAGTTGTCCACAGCTTTCCACAGGTCGCCCGAGCGGGAGCCACGGCAGTACTCCACAGGATCGTCCCCCTGTGACACCCACCGACGCCCAGCGCGGCGAGCCCAGACGCCGTGATCTCGACGCTGCGGCGCTGCGGCGATCGACGGTCTGCGCGAGCGGATCTGCGATGACTCCGCGACCCGGCTCTGCGCACTGGGTGCTCGACGTCAGGGTAAGTCGCGACGCCTCGCTGGCAGCAACCGTCGCCCCCTGGCTGCCTCGACTGTCTTGGCCTGCTGTCGTTCGTGATCCTCCCTTGCAGGAGGCAGCGACGAACGCGTCGATGTTCCACGTGAAACATCACTGCCGTGCTTGAGAGGCGCGAACGACCTCGACGTCGGGGCGTGACCGTCGCGATCGGCAATGTTTCACGTGGAACATCATCCACCTCGCAGAAGTGTCACCGCCTGCCGCGGCTGCTGCAGGTCACGAGAGTCATCCGCAGCCGATCTTCGCGAGACCGGTGTCGCGCCGCCGCGAGGACTCGAAGCGACCGCCATCGGGCGCTCGATGAACGAGCAGCGTCCCACACGACGAGTGGCTCGTGCTCGGCGAGCCTCCCAGTCAGGCGGACTCGCCTGAGACGCCATGGTCAGCCGAACCCGCGCCGCGCCGCGGCCCGGGGCGACAGCCTCGCGCACGGATGTTTCACGTGGAACATGGGTCTGGTGACCCGGTCGAACCTCTCCGGGTGCGAACTGGGATGCAGCGATCTCGCGGGTCATGACTCCGTCGGCACGATCCTCGCGACGCCAACAGGCTCCCCTTGTCGGTTCGATCTCGCGGCCTACGGACCGTTCGCCTCGCCCCCGGTCGTGCAATGTCGGCTCGTTCGTCGCGGTGCTGACGCGCACCGAATGCATGGAGACGCAAGCACGGGCTTCGGTTCCAGCGGCCAGCGGCCCTCACCCGCCCCGTCGCGGGCTATGCGTCGAGCGCGCGGGTCGGCGTCGATGTTTCACGTGGAACATCGTTGGTGGACCCGCCTCATGGAGGCGAGCACGACGGTAATGGATGGCGCCGACTGGGTCAGGGATGACGTCGGCCGGGCTTGAGGCTCCGCTGACTTCCGAGGCCGGACCCCGGAGTGCCGTAGCCCCGCTTCCCGACAGTCGCGCAGGTGCGATGACGACCGGGCCAACCAGCTCCTCGGTGCGGCTGCGCGTCGAACGAGCGGGCGGCGCTGAGACCGGCGTCGATCCCGCCGCGTACCGTGCGCCGCGCTTCACGTGGAGCATCGAGTGTGGGAACCCACCCTCGAGCGGGGCTCCGACCGACGACCTTCTACGAGGAGACCGCGGCGAGCCCACGCGACGATGCAGCAGGGCAGTCGCCAGCGATGCGTCGCTGTCGACGATCTCAGAGACGCGGACGCCGACGTCACGACGAGGTCAGGTGCATGCGCTCATCGCGATGGCTCGAAGGATCGCGCGACCCACCTGGACACCGACGCCGCGCAGCCGCGATTCGGCGTCGGAACGGGCGTCCACGAGTCGAATCGTGCCGTTCGACGGCCCTCCGACCTCCCCGAGATCGACCGTACGATCGCTCCTGACGCACGTCTCCACGTGCGTCCCAGGCACATGTGCGTCATCGGCGGGCCGCGCACAGCCCCGGACCGAGCTGCGACTGCGACGGCCTGCGCGCGATCAGCGACGCATCGAGGGCGGTCGCTCCGCCGTCACGACGACGATATGCGTGCGTCACACCAGGCGTGCGGGCCGAGCGTGCTCGACGACGCTCTGCACGCAGCCCCGTCGCGTCGGGACCTCAGCCGCGAACGACCGCTCGGAAGACGCGGGTCACGTCGCCGTCGCCGGCATCGAGCTCGAGCACCTCGGGGGTGCCGACCTTGTGCTTGCGCAACGCCTTCTCTGCCGCGACGATCTCGTCGTGCACGCGAGCACCCTTGAGCAGCACGAGCTCGCCACCGTCGGCGACCAGCGGCGCCGTCCACGGCACCAGCGTGCGCAGCGCCGACACCGCGCGGGCCGTCACCTGGTGGAAGGCGCGCGTGCCGTGCACCTCCTCGGCGCGGGCTCGCACCACCTCGACGTTCGTCAACCCCATGCGCTCGGTCTCGGACCGCAGCCAGTCGCACCGGCGCTCCATCGGCTCGATGAGCGCCATCGAGACGTCGGGACGCGCGATCGCCAGCACCAGGCCGGGCAGGCCCGCGCCAGAGCCGACGTCGGCGACGAGCGCGTCGGCCTGCAGCAGGGGAGCGAGCACCGCAGAGTTGAGGATGTGTCGACTCCACAGCTGATCGAGCTCACGAGGCCCGATGAGGCCGAGCGTCTCGCCGTGCTCCGCCAGCGACGCCGTGTACGACCGCGCCAGCTCGATGCGGTCGCCGAACATCGCCGCGGCCACAGCCGGCTCGGCCTCGTACGTCGTCACGGCAGCGTCATCCACCCGGTCGTCTCAGCGGCTCGAGGTCACTTGGGCACGACGACCGCGTGACGGTCGCGGCCCTCGCCCTCGGACTCCGAGTGGTAGCCGGCCTCGGCCACGAGGTCGTGCACGAGCTTGCGCTCGTACGACGACATCGAGGGCAGCGCCACCCGATCCGATCCGCCCTCGATGCGCGAGACGGCATCGTCGACGAGCGCGCGCAGCTCGACGGTGCGCGCGTCCTGCGAGCCGGCGACGTCCAGCACGACGCGCGAGAACTCGCCCGTCTGCGACTGCACCGCGAGGCGCGTGAGGTCCTGCAGCGCAGCGACGACCTCCGGTGCGGAGAGCATCGCGAGCGACTCGTCGCCCGACTCGCCGACCTTCAGCGTCGTGCGCGTGCCGGTCTCCTCGATCTCGATGTCACCGTCGACGTCGGCGATGTCGAGGAGTCCCTCGAGGTAGTCCGCCGCGATCTCGCCCTCGTCGAGGTCCTGCGTCTGCTGCTCGTCGGTCACTTGGGTCCTCCGTCGCGCTGCGCCTTCGTGCTCTTGCGCTTGGGCTGCTGCCGCTGCGTGTTCACGATCACCGGCGTCTCCTCGACGGCCGTCGTCGTGGTCTCCGACGACTCGGCGGGCAGGCCCTGGCGCTGGCGCTTGCGTGCCATGCGTGCCTCGCGTGCCAGCGCCGCGTCCGAGCCCGGGTTCGGCAGCTTCGAGATGATGATGAGCTGCTGGATGAGCGTGTAGATGTTCGACACGAGCCAGTAGAACATCGTGGCGATGGGGAAGGCCCACGCCGAGATGAGCAGGAACACCGGGATGACGTACAGGATGATGCGCTGCTGCTTGTACATCGGCGATTCCTTCATCGCCGGCGTCTGGTTCTTCGACATGATCTGCAGCTGCGTGTAGAACTGCGTCGCGACCATGATGAGCGTCATCACGATCGACGTGGCGATCACGGCGATGTTGCCCTGCTCGAAGCCGTGCTGCATCGTCATGTTCAGCGGCACCGCGTCGAAGAGCGACGCCTGCTGGAACTGCTCGGCGAGCGAGACGCCCATGAAGCCCACGCCCGCGTCGCCGCGGTTGGCCGTCTGCAGCACGGTGACGAGGCCGAAGAAGATCGGCATCTGCACGAGCAGCGGCAGGCAGGACGCGAGGGGGTTCGTGCCGGCCTTGCGGTAGGCCTCCATCGTCTCGCGCTGCATCGCCTCGCGAGAGAACTGATCCTTCTTGCCGCGGTACTTGTCCTGGATCTTCTTGATCTCGGGCGCGACCTCGAGCGCCTTGCGCGACGACAGGATCTGCCGCACGGTGAGCGGGATCATCGCCGTGCGCACCACGAGGGTCAGCGACGCGATCGACAGCACCCACACGAGGCCCGAGGCCGGGTCCATGCCGAGCGCCTCGAGCCCGAAGTGGGCGCCGGCCAGGATCGCCTCGAGGACCCACTTGATGGGCCACATCAGCAAGCCGAGGATGTCGGGCATCAGCTGTTCCTCTTCTTCATCGGTCTAGGCGGCTTTCGGTGACGAAGCCGAGTCTCGTGAGCGCCATCGCTCGTCGTGGCACCGGGATGTCGTCGACGCCTCCCGCTGCCCAGGGGTGACAGCGCAGGATGCGTCGCGCCCCCATCCAGATCCCTCGCACGGCGCCGTGCTGCTGGATGGCCTGCAGCGTGTACGACGAGCAGCTCGGGTAGTACCGGCACACATCGCCGTAGAGCGGGGAGACGATGGTGCGATACGCGACGAGGATCGCGACGCACACGTTGCGGGGGATCAGCATGAGCGCGCTCATCGTGACCTCAGCAATGGTTCGAATGCAGCGGTCAGCGTACCGCAGTCGGCTATGCCGGCCCCAGGCAGCGCCCGCACGACGACGTCGACCGGCGGATCGATCGGCAGCAGGTGCTGTCGCACGTGCTCCGACATGCGCCTCCGCACGCGGTTGCGCACGACGGCGTTGCCGACCTTCTTGGACACGACGAAGCCGAAGCGGCTGACTGCCGCTTCGGCTTCGGTGACGTGGAGCACCGCGATGGGGGAGGAGATCCTGCGCCCCTTGCGGACGATGCGCCGGAAGTCGGCCGCGTGCACGACGCGGTTCGGCTTCGGCAGCACCGCGACTCAGGCGGAGAGCTCGACGCGCCCCTTGCGGCGACGAGCCGCGAGGATGGCGCGGCCCGCACGCGTACGCATGCGGAGGCGGAAGCCGTGCTTCTTGGCGCGGCGGCGGTTGTTCGGCTGGAACGTGCGCTTGCTCATGAGAATGTCTCCTGGGTGTCGGCCGATGCGGCCGGAAGTCGTGGCGCCTCGCGAGAGGCAACCTGGCGATCATACGCGATGCCGGGCCCCATGTTCAACCGATGGTCGAACCGTGTCGCACGCCACGCCGCTGCCATTCTGCAGCGACTTGCAAGGAGTGCGCTATGCGTGCAGACTCAGTGAATCCTCCCGGCGGAACCGTCTGCGACACGGCCCCAGCGGAGACCCTGCACCTCTCTCTCCACCTGTGGAGAACGGTGTGGAGAGACCCCCGCACCCCACGTATCGGAGCCTGCGCATGAGCGATGGTGGCGACGCCCACCAGCTCTGGGCAGCCGTGATGGCGACCCTCGCAGGAGATCTGCGCATACCGCCCTCTGTCCGGGGGTTCCTCGATCTCGTCGAGCCTCAGGGATCGATGGGATCGGTGCTCTACCTCGACGTTCCGAACGACCTGACGCGCGACATGATCGAGCAGCGGCTCCGCATCCCGGTGACCGAGGCGATTGTGGACAACGCTGTGGACATCCTCTCGTTCAAGATCGTCGTGAACCCCGAGCTCGAGCTCGGCGCAGCCCTCGACGAGACCCCCGAGACCGCGACGCCGTACGTGCAGCACGAGGTCATCTCGGCGCCGACGGACGCCATGCGACCGGTCGCGGGACAGCGTGTCGAATCGCGCCTGAATCCGAAGTACGTCTTCGACAACTTCGTCATCGGCGGCTCGAACCGCTTCGCGCACGCCGCGGCGCTCGCCGTGGCCGAGGCCCCTGCGAAGGCCTACAACCCGCTCTTCATCTACGGCGAGTCCGGCCTCGGCAAGACCCACCTGCTCCACGCCATCGGCCACTACGCCGAGAACATGTACCCGGGCATCCGCGTGCGGTACGTGTCGAGCGAGGAGTTCACGAACGACTTCATCAACTCGATCGCGAACAACCAGGGCCAGGCGTTCCAGGCCAGGTACCGCGAGGTCGACGTGCTGCTCATCGACGACATCCAGTTCCTGCAGGGCAAGGAGTCGACGCAGGAGGCGTTCTTCCACACCTTCAACACGCTCCACGACCACGACAAGCAGGTCGTGATCACGTCGGATGTGGCGCCGAAGCACCTCACGGGCTTCGAGGCGCGCATGGTGTCGCGGTTCGAGTGGGGCCTCATCACCGACGTCACGGCGCCCGAGCTCGAGACGCGCATCGCCATCCTGCGCAAGAAGGCGCAGGCCGAGCGCATGGATGCGCCCGACGACATCCTCGAGCAGATCGCCGAGCGCGTGACGACGAACATCCGCGAGCTCGAGGGCACCCTCATCCGCGTCACGGCGTTCGCGAGCCTCAACCGCCTGCCGGTGACGATGGACCTGGCGCAGACGGTGCTGAAGGACCTGTTCGCGCAGTCGAGCGAGGTCGTGATCGGGCCGAGCGACATCATCACCCACACGGCCGGCTACTTCCAGCTGACCGAGGAGGACCTGTACGGGTCGTCGCGGTCGCAGACCGTGGCGCTCGCGAGGCAGATCGCGATGTACCTGTGCCGTGAGATGACGAGCCTGTCGCTGCCGAAGATCGGTCAGCTGTTCGGCAACCGCGACCACACCACGGTGATGTACGCGAACAAGAAGATCGAGAAGCTCATGAAGGAGAAGCGCTCGGTCTACACGCAGGTGACGGAGCTCACCGCGCGCATCAAGCAGGCGCCGGCCCGCTGATGCGGTCGCGCCGCGGGGTCACCCTGCCGGCGCGATCGATGTCCCGCACGCCACCCGGCGCGACTGCGGCGGCTGGCTGCGCCGCCGGCATGCTCCGGACCGCCGCGCACTCGGTCTCCTCCCGAGCGATGCGCATGGTCGCGTCGGGCGGGCACGTCGCGAGGTCTCGTGACGGCTCCTCGCGGTCGGGGCCTCCTCGACCAGCTGAGGACGACCCCGAACCAGGGGCGGTCGACGAAGGCGCGAGGGGGCAGCTCCCCACCAGCTGGTCGAGGAGCGCGCGAGCCCCTGGCGAGCACGCGTCACGAGACCACGCGACCGCCGCTCCCGCCCAGTCACGCGGATCGTCGCGTCGGGCGGGCACGTCGCGAGGTCTCGTGACGGCTCCTCGCTGCGCTCGGGGCCTCCTCGACCAGCTGAGGGCGACGAACGACACGAATCCGCAGGGTGTGGAATTCGTGTTGGCGAGCATGTGCGGCTCGCCGGTCGGGGTGTGGACAACCCGAGGGGTGCCTGTGGAATGACATTCCTGTCATTCGATCGACTCCGCACAGCGGGCCCCGATCCGCGCACAGGCGCTCCACATCTCACAACGGTGTAGTTCCCATGGGATGACAGGAATCCTGTCATCCGTCCACACCCTCCACACCCGTTATTCCCATTACAGAGAGAGATGTCATTCCACCGCCCGATGACCGTCGCCGGCCGGCTCGACGCCGCCACGGGGACGCCCTCTCGCTATGACACAATGACCGGGCTGGATCGAAGGAGTGCGCCGTGAGGTTCGTCATCCACAGGGATGTCTTCGCAGAGGCCGTGTCGTTCGCGGTGAAGCTGCTGCCGCAGCGCTCGACGCTGCCCATCCTCACGGGTGTGCGCATCGAGGCCGCCGCAGGCAAGGTCACGCTGTCGACGTTCGACTACGAGGTCTCGGCCACGACCTCGGTCGACGCGGACGTCGAGACCGAGGGCACCGTGCTCGTCTCGGGCCGACTGCTCAGCGACATCGCCGGTCGTCTGCCGCAGCGCGAGATCGTGGTCGAGGAGACCGACGGCATCGTCAAGGTGACCTGCGGCTCGGCGAAGTTCACGCTGCTGAAGATGCCGATCGAGGAGTACCCGACGCTGCCCGAGGTCGCCGGTCGCACGGGCGTCGTCCCCGGCTCCGACTTCGCGGAGGCCGTCGCCCAGGTCGCCGTCGCCGCGTCGCGCGAGGACGTCACCCCGGTCATCACCGGCGTGCAGCTCGAGGCCTCCGACACGAGGCTCTCGCTCATCGCCACCGACCGCTACCGCGTCTCGGTGCGCAGCATCCCGTGGGATGCGGGCGACGACACCGACGTGCTGACGGCGCTCGTGCCGGCGCGCACCATCTCGGAGGTCGGTCGCACCTTCGGCTCGGCCGCGCAGATCTCGATCACGATGTCCGAGCAGGGCGAGCGCCAGCAGATCGCGTTCTCGGCAGGCGACAAGACGGTCACGAGCCTGCTCATCAAGGGCAACTACCCGCCCGTGCGTCGACTCTTCCCCACCGAGACCCCGCACCACGCCGTGCTCAACACCGCCGAGCTCGTCGAGGCCACGCGCCGCGTGCAGCTCGTGCTCGAGCGCGAGGCCGCGCTGCGCTGCACCTTCGAGGAGGGGCAGGTCACGCTCGAGGCGATCGGCTCCGAGCAGGCGCAGGCGCAGGAGTCGGTGGATGCCGTGCTCGCCGGCGACGACATCGTGCTGTCGATCAAGCCGCAGTTCCTGCTCGACGGCCTGGGCGCGACGCACTCCGAGTTCGTGCGCGTCGCCTTCACGCGCTCGGAGACCACGAACAAGCCGGGCCCAATGCTCATCACCGGCCAGACGTCGCGCGACGACGCCGAGGCCACGAGCTTCCAGTACCTGCTGCAGCCCAACCTGCTGCTGCGCTGATCGTCGAGGAGCCACCCATGACGCAGCTCGGTCTCATCGGCCTCGGCAAGATGGGCGGCAACATGCGCGAGCGCGTGCGTGCCGCCGGCATCGAGGTCGTCGGCTACGACCGCAACCCCGAGGTCACCGACGTGACGAGCGTCGAGCAGCTCGTCGCCTCGCTCGCCGCGCCGCGCACGATCTGGGTCATGGTGCCCGCTGGCGAGATCACGGCCTCGGTCGTGGCCGACCTGGCCGAGCGCCTCGAGCCGGGCGACCTCGTGATCGACGGCGGCAACTCGCGCTTCACCGAGGATGCGACCCACGCGGCGCTGCTCGCCGAGCGCGGCATCCGCTTCCTCGACGTGGGCGTCTCGGGCGGCGTCTGGGGTCTCGAGAACGGCTACGGCCTCATGGTCGGCGGCGACACGGCCGACGTCGAGCGCACCATGCCGGTCTTCGACGCGCTGCGGCCTGAGGGTCCGCGCGAGGAGGGCTTCGTGCACGCGGGCGGCGTCGGCGCGGGCCACTACGTGAAGATGGTGCACAACGGCATCGAGTACGGCCTCATGCAGGCCTACGCCGAGGGCTTCGAGCTGCTCGAGAAGTCGCCGATCGTCTCCGACGTCGCCGGGTCGTTCAAGGCATGGCAGCGGGGCACCGTCATCCGCTCGTGGCTGCTCGACCTCATGGTGCGGGCGCTCGACGCCGACGACGACCTGTCGGACATCGAGGGCTACGTCGAGGACTCGGGCGAGGGCCGCTGGACCGTCGAGGAGGCGATCGCCAACGCCGTGCCGCTGCCGGTGATCTCGGCCGCGCTCTTCGCACGCTTCGAGTCGCGCCAGGACGACAGCCCGGCGATGAAGGCCGTCGCGGCGTTGCGCAACCAGTTCGGCGGCCACGCGGTCAAGTCGGCGGAGTGAGCATGGCGGCGCCATGCACGTGAGCCGCCTCGAGCTGAAGGACTTCCGCAACTACGAGCGCGCCGTCGTCGAGCTCGAGCCCGGCGTCACGCTGCTCATCGGCCGCAACGGCCAGGGCAAGACGAACCTGGTCGAGGCGCTCGTCGTCGT
This sequence comes from Agrococcus jejuensis, assembly GCF_007679035.1. Taxonomy (GTDB): domain Bacteria; phylum Actinomycetota; class Actinomycetes; order Actinomycetales; family Microbacteriaceae; genus Agrococcus; species Agrococcus jejuensis_A. The sequence goes on from NZ_VEFR01000006.1 coordinate 34,627, forward strand.
GGCGACGGGATCGAGCCATCGCGTGAGCCACGATGCAGCGCTCGTGCGTGCCGGGCACGAGCAGGCGTTCGTGCGCACGAGCCTCACGAACGGCGAGCGCACGATCGGGGTCGACCTGCAGATCCAGGCGAAGGGATCGAACAAGGCGCAGGCATCCGGCCACCCCGTGCGCATGAGCGAGCTGCCGCGCTACCTGCGCACCGTGCTCTTCAGCCCCGAGGACCTCGCGCTCGTGCGCGGCGATCCCGGCGGCCGACGGCGCATGCTCGATCAGCTCATCGTGCAGCGCAGCCCTCGCATGGGCTCGGTGATGAGCGACCTCGAGCGCGTGCTGCGGCAGCGCTCGAGCCTGCTGAAGTCGGCTCGCGCGACGCGCATGAGGCCCGACGACCTCACGACCCTCGACGTGTGGGACGAGCGGCTCGTCGCACTCGGCCTCGAGGTCGAGCGGGCCCGCGCATCGCTCGTCGCGGAGCTGCAGCCGCACGTCGCCGAGGCGTACCGCACCGTCGCGGGCGACGAGCACGTCACCGAGATCCGACTCGTGAGCGAGGTGCCGGATGATGAGGCGGCGTACGCGGAGGCGCTGCGCACCAAGCGTCGCGAGGAGCTCGACCGCGGCGTGAGCCTGCTCGGACCGCACCGCGACGACCTCGACCTCGACCTCGGCGGCCTGCTCGCGCGGCACTATGCGAGCCACGGCGAGTCGTGGTCGTACGCGCTCGCGCTGCGACTCGCCGCGGCGGAGCTCATCCGTCACGACGCTGCCGGCGACCCCGTCGTGATCCTCGACGACGTGTTCGCCGAGCTCGACGCCGGCCGCCGCGAGCGGCTCGCGACGGCGGTGTCGTCGTTCGAGCAGGTGCTCATCACGGCAGCGGTCGACGACGACGTGCCCGACGTGCTCGCCGGGCGCCGCATCCGCATCGCCGCGGGCGTCGTCGTGGAGGACAGCGGCGCGAGCGCGGCCACCGTCGTGCCCGCCGCCGCGTCGCCGAGCGATGCTCCTGCGAGCGAGGAGGCATCGTGAAGGACCTCGACGCGGAGCGCGACGAGCCGGAGCGCGTGTGGATGCGCATCCGCGCCCGCTTCGGCGATCCGTCGATCACGACGAAGGACGGCCGCCGGCGCACGCGCCGCGCGGCGGCATCGGAGCCGTTCACGGCCGGTCGCGATCCCCTGGGCCTCGGCGGCGTGCTCGACGGCCTCGTCGCCGACGCCGGATGGCAGGGCGAGATGGCGCAGGGCGGGGTGCTCGCCGAGTGGCCGCGCATCGTCGGCCCCGAGATCGCCGACAAGACGGCACCCGAGGGCATCGCCGAGGGACTGCTCGTCGTGCGCTGCGTGTCGACGGCGTGGGAGCAGCAGATGCGGCTCATGCGCGCCGACATCACGACCCGCATCATCGAGGCGTTCCCGCAGGCGGGCATCGTGGGCATCCGCTTCGTGGGACCGCAGCAGCACTCGTTCCTGCGCGGCCCGCGCACGGTGCGCGGCCGCGGTCCGCGCGACACCTGGGGCTGAGCCGCCGCCCGACGGCGCGCCGATACGCTGACGGTCGACCATCCACCGCGGATGGCGAGCCGCGAGGAGGATGGATGCGCAGGCCCTCGCGCACCGAGGAGACGTTCGACCGTCTGCTCGACGCCATCATCCAGGGCACGATCGCGGCGGGCGAGCCGCTGCCGCCCGAGGGCGACCTCGCCGTCGAGTTCGGCGTCTCGCGCCTCACGCTGCGGGAGGCGGTGCGGCTGCTGCAGGCGCAGGGCGTCATCGTGCAGGTGCGGGGCAGCAGGCATCGCATCGCGCGCGTCGAGGAGTGGACGGGCATGGACGCCGTGGTGCGGCATGCCCGCAGCGTCGGCCAGCGTGCGCGCTCGTCGCTCGAGCTGCTCGAGGTGCGCATGATGATCGAGACCGGCGCTGCGCAGCTCGCGGCGACGCGTCGCTCCGACGACGACGTCGCGCTGCTCGAGTCCGCGCTCGCGCGCATGGTCGAGCGCCATGCGGCCGGCGACGTCGACGGCTTCGTCGCCGCGGACCTCGAGTTCCACGACGTCGTGCTGCGGGCCGCCGACAACCGCATCCTCGTCGCCGCGCTGCTGCCGCTCACGGCGATGCTCGCCGAGACGCGCAGCGAGACGAGCGCGATCGCCACGATCCGCGAGCACGCGATCGTCGAGCATCGCGCCGTCCTCGAGGCGGTGCGCAGCGGCGACGAGCTCGCGTCGCGCGATGCGATGGCGAGCCACATGCAGCAGACGCGCGACGACCTCGTCGCGCTCGTGCACGCCCGCTGACGTTCGCGACGACCCCGTGCAGGCTTGACAGCCTCGATCGCATCCCTCACGATGTCTGATATCGGATAGCGAGCACGATCGGTGCTCGCTCCGACACGGACGAAGGAGTTCTGCGTGCACGTCGACGCCCTGCTGGCCACGGCCCCGAGCCCGATCGACGTCGCTGCAGACGCCGTCCGCGAGGCCATGGACCCCGAGACGGTGCTCGTCGTGCTCGACGACGACCCCACCGGCACGCAGTCGGTCGCCGGCCTGCCCGTGCTCACGCGATGGGAGCGCGAGGACCTCGACTGGGCGATGGCGCAGTCGGCGCCCGCCGTCTACGTGCTCACGAACACCCGCTCGCTCGACGAGGCCGCCGCCGAGCAGCGCAACCGCGAGGTCGTCGCCGTCGCGCTCGACGCGGCCGAGGCCGTCGGCCGACGCGTCACGTTCGTGTCGCGCAGCGACTCGACGCTGCGGGGGCACTTCCCGCTCGAGACCGACGTGCTCGCCGACGCCATCGCGCAGCGCGGCCACGCCGCACCGCACCTCGTGGTGCTCGTGCCCGCCTTCCCCGACGCCGGCCGCATCACGGTCGACGCCGTGCACCACTGGGTGGTCGACGGCGAGGCGACGCCGGTGGGCGAGACGCCGTTCGCACAGGATGCGACGTTCGGCTTCCGCTCCAGCGACCTGCGCGACTGGGTCGAGGAGAAGACGCACGGCCGCATCGCTCGCGACGACGTGCACGCACTCACGCTCGGGACCATCCGTCGAGGCGCAGAGGCGATCGCCGACGAGCTGCGCACGCGACCGGCAGGCACGGTCGTCGTGGTCGACGCCGTCGACGAGTCCGACATGCGCGCCGTCGCGATCGCGCTCCACCGCCTCGAGCGCGAGGGCATGTCGGCCCTGCTGCGCGTCGGACCGCCCTACCCCCGCGCCCACGTGGGCCAGGACATCCCCGCCGTCGTGCAGCCCGCCGACCTCGAGCTCGCGAACGACCGCGGCGGTCTCGTGGTCGTGGGCAGCCACGTGCCGCTGACGACCGCGCAGCTCGCAGCGCTGCGCGAGGCCCGTCCCGACACCGCGACCATCGAGCTCGACGTGCGCGCGCTCATCGACGACCGCCGCGAGGCGCACCTCGACGCGCAGGCGCGCGCCGTCGCCGAGGCCATCGAGCACGGCACGGTCATCGTGCACACGAGCCGCGAGCTCGTGACGGGCAAGGACGGCGACGAGAGCCTCGACATCGCACGTCGCGTCTCGAGCGGCATCGTCGCGCTCGTGGCCCGCGTGCTGGAGCTCGCGCCGCCGCGCTTCGTCATCGCGAAGGGCGGCATCACCTCGAGCGACGTCGCCTCCGAGGCGCTCCGCATCCGCCGCGCCACCGTGGTCGGCCCCATGCTGCCCGGCATCGTCTCGCTCTGGCAGCCCGAGGTCGGCCCGGCCGTCGGCATCCCCTACGTCGTGTTCGCAGGCAACGTCGGCGACACGGACTCCCTCGCCGCCGTCGTGCAGACGCTCGCCGGCGACGACCGCCGATCCCCTACGAAGGAAGCAGGAACCGCATGACCAGCACCGTCGCCGTCATCGGGCTCGGCGCCATGGGACTGCCCATGGCCACGAGGCTCGCGGGCACGTTCGACGTCTCCGGGTTCGACATCGCCCAGCCGCGCCTCGACCTCGCCGCCGGGCAGGGCGTGCGCGCCGCGACGAGCGCGGCCGACGCCGTCGCCGACGCCGAGGTCGTGCTCGTGGCCGTGCGCACGGGAGAGCAACTCGAGTCGCTGCTCTTCGGCGAGCAGCCGCTGAGCGAGCACCTGCGCCCCGGCGCCGTCGTGCTGCTGACGAGCACCGTGGGCACCGCGGGCATCGCAGAGGTCGCCGCGCGACTCGAGGCGATCGGCGCGCACCTCGTCGACGCGCCCCTGTCGGGCGGACCTGTGCGCGCGGGCGAGGGAGACCTGCTCATCGTCGTCGGCGCGAGCGACATGGCCCTCGCCGTCGCGCGTCCCGTGCTCGAGCGACTCGCGTCGACGCTCACGGTCGTCGGCGACCGGCCGGGCGACGGCCAGGCGCTCAAGACCGTCAACCAGCTGCTGTGCGGCGTGCACATCGCGGCCGCCGCCGAGGCCCTCGCCCTCGCGGACGCCCTCGGCCTCGACCGGGAGCGCACGCTCGAGGCGCTGCAGGCCGGCGCCGCCGGCTCGTTCATGCTCGGCAATCGCGGCCCGCGCGCCCTGCAGGCCTACGACGACGAGGGCGCCGAGGTGCTCAGCCGCCTCGACATCTTCGTGAAGGACCTCGGCATCGTCGGCGACGCCGCGCGCGCCGCGCACCTCGCGACCCCGGTCGCGGCCGCCGCCGAGCAGCTGTTCCTCCTCGGCGAGGCCGCCGGCCTCGGCGACCGCGACGACTCGGCGGTCATCCGCGTCGTCGCACCCACCCGACGCGCGAAGGAGCGCTGACCCATGGACCTGCCCCTCCCGGCACTCATCGCGATCGGCCTCGCGGGCATCGGCCTGCTGCTGGTGCTCGTGATCCGCTTCAAGATGCAGGCGTTCTACGCCCTCATCCTCACCGCCATCGTCGTCGGCATCGCCGCGGGCCTGCCCCTCACCACGATTCCCGCGACCGAGACGGAGCCCGAGCGGCTCGGCGTCATCCAGGCGATCATCGCCGGCGTCGGCGGCACGCTCGGCTCGGTCGCCGTGCTCGTGGCGCTCGGCTCGATGCTCGGCAAGATCATCGAGATCTCCGGCGGCGCGGACGCGCTGGCGGGGAAGTTCACCAGCTGGCTCGGCCCCAAGCGGGTGGGCGTCGCCCTCACGGCCGCCGCAGGCATCCTGGCGATCCCCGTCTTCTTCGACGCGGGCTTCATCATCCTCATCCCGATCATCTACGCGTTCTCGAAGGCCGCGGGGCTGAGCCCGCTGAAGTTCGGCCTGCCGATCGCCGGGCTCATGCTCGCGGTGCACGTCGCGGTGCCGCCGCATCCCGGCATCGTCGGCGGCGCGACGATCCTCGGCGCCGACGTCGGCTGGATCACGATCCTGTCGCTCGCGATCTCGATCCCGCTCGGCGTCGTCTCGTACCTCGTCGCGAAGGTGCTCAACCGACGCGAGTACGCGATGCTCGCCGCCACGAAGGCGATGTTCGACGAGTTCGGCACGGACTCCGGCCCCCGCAGCGGCACGCTCGGCGAGGGCGAGCGGGCGCCGAGCGCCTGGACGATCCTCGCGATCATCGTGCTGCCCCTCGCGCTCATCATGGTCGGCACCGCCGTCGCGCCCGCGCTGCCCGAGGGCTCCTTCGAGCGCGGCCTGCTGTCGATGATCGGCCAGCCGATCTTCGCGCTCATGGTCGCGATCGGCGTCGCCATGGTCGCCCTCGGCCTGCGCCGCGGGTGGTCGCGCGAGAAGCTCGGCGAGGTCATGGAGTCGGCGCTGCCCGCAGCCGCCGTCATCATCCTCGTCACGGGTGCCGGTGGCGCCTTCGGCCGCATCCTCACCGAGACCGGCATCGGCGGCGCCGTCGCCGAGGTGCTCGCGGGCACCGGCATGCCGATCCTGCTCGCCGCCTTCCTCATCTCGCTCATCATGCGCGCGGCGCAGGGCTCGGCCACGGTCGCGATCACGACGGCCGCCGGCCTGCTGCTGCCGACGGTCGCGGCGTTCGACCTCGGCCCCATCCAGCTCGCCCTCGTGGCCCTCGCGATCGGCTACGGCTCCCTCGGCCTCAGCCACGTGAACGACTCGGGCTTCTGGATCGTCACGCGCTACCTGGGGCTGTCGGTCAAGGACGGCCTGCGCACGTGGACCCCGCTCACGACGGTACTCGGCATCGTCGGATTCCTGCTGGTCGTGGCCGTGTCGGTGGTGCTGCCCTCCACCGCCTGACGCCCCGTGCTCGACGTGCGGGATCGGCTGCGGCCGGTCCCGCTCGTCGGCGTACCCGCGTCCCGAGCGTCCGTCCGGAGCGGCACGGCGTCGCGGCCTGCGCGCGTTCGCTGGTGGCGCGGCCCGTCGACCGCAGCAGACGCATAGATACAAGGTAGAATCAGGGAGTTGCGCGCGCGCGCACGCACGGAGGATCTTCAGGGAGCTGCACGACGCATGGCGGACGAGACGCAGAACGAGTACGGGGCCGATCAGATCCAGATCCTGGAGGGCCTCGAGGCCGTCAGGAAGCGTCCCGGCATGTACATCGGATCGACGGGTCCGCGCGGCCTGCACCACCTCGTGCACGAGATCGTCGACAACTCCGTCGACGAGGCGCTCGCCGGGTACTGCGACCGCATCGACGTCACGATCCGGGCCGATGGCGGGCTGCGCGTGCGCGACAACGGCCGCGGCATCCCCGTCGACCCGCACTCGTCCGACCCCACGAAGTCGACCCTCGAGGTCGTGCTCACCGTGCTGCACGCGGGTGGCAAGTTCGGCGGCGGCGGCTACGCCGTCTCCGGTGGCCTCCACGGCGTCGGCTCGTCGGTCGTGAACGCGCTGTCGTCGCGCCTCGACGTCGAGATCCGTCGACAGGGCTCGGTCTGGCGCCAGTCGTACGCCGTGGGCGAGCCGCAGGGCCCCATCGTGCAGGGCGAGGACACCGACGAGACCGGCACGACGATCACGTTCTGGCCGAGCGCCGACATCTTCGAGACGACCGAGTTCGACTACGACACCCTCGCGAAGAGCTTCCAGCAGCGCGCGTTCCTCAACAAGGGCCTGCGCATCCACGTCACCGACGAGCGCGTCGACTCCGACGTCGAGGGCGACGAGGCCGGTGCGCCGCGCACCGAGGAGTTCTACTACGAGAACGGCCTGCGCGACTACGTCGAGCAGCTGAACCGCACGAAGAAGGTCGACCTCGTGCACGACGAGATCATCGACTTCGAGTCGGAGGACGTCGAGCGGCGCATGTCGGTCGAGATCGCGATGCAGTGGACGAACGGCTACCAGGAGGCCGTCTACACCTACGCGAACGTCATCAACACGCACGAGGGCGGCACGCACGAGGAGGGCTTCCGCGCAGCGCTGACGAGCCTCGTGAACCGCTACGCACGCGGCACGAACCAGCTGCGCGAGAAGGACGAGAACCTCACGGGCGACGACGTGCGCGAGGGTCTCACCGCGATCATCTCGGTGAAGCTCGGCGAGCCGCAGTTCGAGGGCCAGACGAAGACGAAGCTCGGCAACACCGAGGCGAAGTCGTTCGTGCAGAAGGTCGTCAACGAGCAGCTCGGCGACTGGTTCGAGCGCAACCCGACGTCGGCGAAGGAGATCGTGCGCAAGGCGATCCAGGCCGCCACCGCGCGCCTCGCCGCGCGCAAGGCGCGCGAGCAGACGCGCCGCAAGGGCCTGCTCGAGTCGGGCGGCATGCCCGGCAAGCTCAAGGACTGCCAGTCGCGGAACCCGTCGGAGTGCGAGATCTTCCTCGTCGAGGGCAACTCGGCAGGCGGCTCGGCCGTGCAGGGTCGCGACCCGCGCACGCAGGCGATCCTGCCGCTGCGCGGCAAGGTGCTCAACGTCGAGAAGGCGCGCCTCGACCGTGCGCTGCAGAACGTCGAGATCCAGTCGATGATCACGGCGTTCGGCGCCGGCCTCGGCGAGGACTTCGACCCCGACAAGGTGCGGTACCACAAGATCGTGCTCATGGCCGATGCCGACGTCGACGGCCAGCACATCACGACGCTGCTGCTCACGCTGCTGTTCCGCTACATGCGACCGCTCATCGACCAGGGCTGGGTGTACCTCGCTGCGCCGCCGCTCTACAAGATCAAGTGGACGCAGGGCGACCCCGACTACGCGTTCTCCGACCGGGAGCGCGACGAGCTCATCCGCATCGGCCGCGAGGCCGGCCGCAAGCTGCCGAAGGCGAACGACGGCGGACTGCAGCGCTACAAGGGTCTCGGCGAGATGAACTTCTCGGAGCTGTGGGAGACCACGATGGATCCCGACACGCGCGTGCTGAAGCAGGTGACCCTCGAGGACGCCGCCGTCGCCGACACCGTCTTCTCGACCCTGATGGGCGAGGACGTGGAGTCGCGCCGCACGTTCATCCAGCGCAACGCGAAGGACGTGAGATTCCTCGACATTTGAGCCCGGAGGGGTCAATGCGACGAAGGAGCGTTGACGCCGGAGGGCTCAAGGTCGAGGAGCGCGCGAGCGCAGCGAGCACGCGTCTCGAGACCCCACCACACCAGAACATCCAGCATCCGAATGACGAGAGCTGACACCCGATGACGGACACCACCACCAACGAGCCGAACCACGGCCGCATCGAGCAGGTCGACCTGCAGCTCGAGATGCAGCGGTCGTACCTCGACTACGCGATGAGCGTCATCATCGGGCGCGCGCTGCCCGAGGTGCGCGACGGGCTCAAGCCCGTGCACCGCCGCGTGATCTACGCGATGTACGACGGCGGCTTCCGCCCCGACAAGGCGTTCTCGAAGTGCGCCCGCGTCGTCGGCGACGTCATGGGGCAGTACCACCCGCACGGCGACTCGCCGATCTACGACACCCTCGTCCGCCTCGTGCAGCCGTGGTCGATGCGCCACCCGCTCGCGCTCGGCCAGGGCAACTTCGGCTCGGCAGGCAACGACGAGGCCGCGGCCCCTCGATACACCGAGACGAAGATGTCGCCCATCTCGATGGAGATGGTGCGCGACATCGACGAGGAGACCGTCGACTTCCAGGACAACTACGACGGCTCCACGCAGGAGCCCGTCGTGCTGCCCGCGCGATTCCCGAACCTGCTCGTCAACGGCTCCGTCGGCATCGCCGTCGGCATGGCGACGAACATCCCGCCGCACAACCTGCGCGAGGTCGCCGAGGGCGCCATCTGGCACCTCGAGCACCCGGATGCGACGCAGGAGGAGCTGCAGGATGCGCTCATCGCGCGCATCAAGGGCCCCGACTTCCCGACGGGTGCGCAGATCCTCGGCACGCGCGGCATCCAGGAGGCGTACCGCACCGGCCGCGGCTCGATCCGCATGCGCGCCGACGTCGCGGTGGAGGAGATCCACGGCCGCACGTCGCTCGTCGTCACCTCCCTGCCGTACCAGGTGAACCCCGACAACCTCGCGATCAAGATCGCGGACCTCGTGAAGGACGGCAAGCTCTCGGGCATCGCCGACCTCAAGGACGAGACGTCGGGCCGTACGGGCCAGCGCCTCGTGATCACGCTCAAGCGCGACGCCGTCGCGAAGGTCGTGCTCAACAACCTGTACAAGCACACGCAGCTGCAGGACAACTTCTCGGCGAACATGCTCGCGATCGTCGACGGCGTGCCGCGCACGCTGCCGATCGACGGCTTCATCACGCACTGGGCGGCGCACCAGGTCGAGGTCATCGTGCGCCGCACGCAGTACCGCCTGCGCAAGGCCGAGGAGCGCATGCACATCCTGCGCGGCTACCTCGCCGCGCTCGACGCCCTCGACGAGGTCATCGCGCTCATCCGTCGCTCGCCGAACGCCGAGGAGGCGCGCACGGGCCTCATGGAGCTGCTCTCGATCGACGAGGTGCAGTCGACCGCGATCCTCGAGCTGCAGCTGCGCCGCCTCGCGGCGCTCGAGCGCCAGCGCATCCACGACGAGGCCGAGGAGCTCGGCAAGCGCATCGCCGACTACGAGGACATCCTCGGCGACGAGGATCGCCAGCGCTCGATCATCGTCACCGAGCTCACGGAGATCGTCGACAAGCACGGCGACGACCGTCGCACGCACATCGTCCCCGGCGGCGATGGCGACGTGTCGATGGAGGACCTCATCCCCGAGGAGCAGATGGTCGTCTCGCTGACGCGCGGCGGCTACGTGAAGCGCACCCGGATCGACAACTACCGAGCGCAGCACCGCGGCGGCAAGGGCGTGCGCGGCGCGCAGCTGCGCGGCGAGGACCTCGTGCAGCACTTCGAGGTCACGTCGACGCACCACTGGCTGCTGTTCTTCACGAACCTCGGCCGCGTCTACCGGGCGAAGGCGTACGAGATCGTCGAGGCCGGCCGCGACGCCAAGGGCCTGCACGTGGCGAACCTGCTGGCGATGCAGCCCGACGAGTCGGTGCAGCAGGTGCTCGCGGTGCGCGACTACCAGGCGGCCGAGTTCCTCGTGCTCGCGACGCGCGACGGTCAGGTGAAGAAGACGCGCCTCGAGCTGTACGACACGAACCGCACCGGCGGCATCATCGCCGTCGACCTGCGCGACGGCGACGAGCTCGTCTCGGCGATGCTCGTGAACGAGTCCGACGACATCCTCGTGGTCTCGCGCGACGGCAAGGCGGCACGCTTCAGCGCCGCGAACGACACGCTGCGGCCCATGGGCCGCTCGACGGCCGGCGTGAAGGGCATCACCCTGCTCGAGGGCGACTCGGTGCTCAACGCCATGGTCGTCAGCGACGAGGGCTACGTGTTCGTCGCGACCGACAAGGGCTACGCGAAGAAGACGCACGTCTCGCAGTACCCGTCGAAGGGTCGCGGCACGCAGGGCGTCATGACGTACAAGCGCGGCGAGCACGACCGTGGCGCCCTCGCCGGCGCGATCATCGTGTCGGAGACCGACGAGGTGCTCATGATCCGCGCGAGCGGCAAGGTCATCCGCTCGGCGGCCAGCGAGGTCACGCCCTCGGGCCGGGGCGCGATGGGCGTGCAGTTCGCGTCGATCAGCGACGCCGACCCCATCCTGTCGATCGCGCGCAACGCCGAGGAGCAGATCGAGGAGGCCGTCGAGGCGGTCGAGGAGGCCGTCGAGGGTGGCGTGCCCGCCGCGTCGCTCGCAGCCGCCGGCGTCGCGCCCGAGGCGGCCGCCGATGCGGCATCCATCGACGATGCCACTATCGTGGACGGGTCCGAGACCACGGATGCACCCGACGACGAGGGTGACACGGAGGAAGCATGAGCATCGCGGAGCGACTGCAGGGCAAGGGCCCGCGACGGTCGGGCGGCAAGCAGGTGCGCCTGCGACTCGTCTGGATCGACTTCTGGTCGGCCCTGAAGCTGTCGGCGATCGTCGGCGTCATCGCGGGCATCGTGCTGATCGTCGTGTCCTTCGTGCTGTGGACGCTGCTGAACCTGCTGGGTCTGTTCGGCCGCATCGACGACACCCTCTCGGACATCCTCGGCGACTCGTTCACCGTCATGAGCTTCCTGTCGCTGCCGCAGGTGCTGCTGTTCTCGGTGATCGTGGCGCTGCTGAACTTCGTCGTGATCACGGTGCTCGGTGCCGTGTTCGCCACGCTGTACAACCTGTCGGTGCGGTTCACGGGCGGCCTGCTCGTGGGCTTCTCGAACCAGTAGGTCGGCAGGGGCGCACCCAGGTGTGCATGAGCGCGCTCGACGCATGGTAATGTCGTTGATCGTGCGCGCGGGGCTATAGCTCAGGCGGTTAGAGCGCTTCGCTGATAACGAAGAGGTCCATGGTTCGAGTCCATGTAGCCCCACCACGCGCCACACTGGGGCCTTAGCTCAGTTGGTAGAGCGCCTGCTTTGCAAGCAGGATGTCGGGAGTTCGATTCTCCCAGGCTCCACCCCCGAACCCCGTCCGGACGGACGGGGTTCTTCGCGTCTCACGGCGTCGCGCGTCGCACCGATTGCGCGAATGCGACGCGAACGGCCAGGATCGACACGTCGGCGTCGCCTGAAGCCTCCGGCACGAGGAGATCGCATGCCCGAGCACGACGCCGACGAGCCCTACCTGCCACCGATCGCGCACCCGCTGCGGGCGATCGGCACGCACACGTTCGACTTCGGCCGCCAGGTCGCGATCATGGCGATCGTCAACCGCACGCCCGACTCGTTCTACGACCAGGGCCGCACGTTCGGGCTCGAGGCCGCCGTGACCGCATCGATCGACGCCGTCGCCGCCGGCGCCGACTGGGTCGACATCGGTGGGGTGCCGTTCGCGCCCGGCGAGGCGCTGCCGGTCGACGAGGAGATCGAGCGCATCGTGCCCGTCGTGCGCGAGCTGCGCGCGGCATCCGACGTCGTCATCTCGGTCGACACCTTCCACGCCGCCGTCGCCGCCGCGGCGATCGAGGCCGGCGCCGACGTCATCAACGACACGACCGCGCTGCACGACGCCGAGATGGCGCGCGTCGTCGCCGGGTCCGATGCGACGCTCGTCATCACGCACTCGCTCGCCGCCGACAGCGCGGGCCCGCGCACGCAGTACGGGTCGCCGACGTACCTCGCCGTCGAGGACGACGTCGCCGCCCTGCTGCGCACCCGCGTCGCGCGCGCGGTCGACGACGGCGTGCGCGACGACCGCATCGTGCTCGACCCCGGCTTCGACCTCAACAAGAACACCGCGGACTCCCTGCGCCTCGCCCGGCGCCTGCCGGTCGTGTGCGACCTCGGCTTCCCCGTGCTCGCGGCCATGTCGAACAAGGACTTCATCGGCGAGGTGCTCGATGCGCCCAAGGCCGAGCGCGTCGACGGGTCGCTCGCCGCTGCGGTCTTCGCCATCACCCGCGGCGCGCGCATCGTGCGCGTGCACGAGACGGCGCGCACCCGCGACGCCGTGCGCATGGCCGAGGCGTTCATGGGATGGCGCGAGCCGGCCGACCCGATCCACAACATGTCGGCGTTCAACGTGTGACCGTGCACGGAGTGCTGGTCAGAGGGGTGGCACGTGCGCATCGCACATGCGCGTCCTCTGAGCGACACCTCGCGCGTGCGCGTCGCAGCAGAGAGGCTTGAGGCATGACGGGCATCGACCGCATCCTGCCGACCACCGCGACCGACCTCGACGACGACGCGCTCGCCGACGACCTCGCCGACGTGCCCGACCGATGGACGCGCCTCACGATGATCGCCTCGCTCGACGGGGCGACGGCGCACGACGGACGCTCGGGCGGGCTCGGCGACGACTCGGACGTGCGCGTGCTCGCCGCCGCACGCCGCGTGGCCGACGTCGTGCTCGTCGGTGCCGGCACGGCGCGATCGGAGGGCTACGAGCAGCTCGAGCTCGACGGGGCGTCGGTCGCGTGGCGGCGCGAGCGCGAGCTGCCTGCGCATCCCGTGCTCGCGCTCGTCTCCGGCAGCCTCGACCTCGACCCCGCGCATCCGATGCTGCGGGATGCGCCGAGGCGACCGATCGTGCTGACGACGGACGCCGCCGCGCGCACCGCGGATGCGGCGCTCACCGCCGTCGCCGACGTCGTCGGCGCGGGGGAGGAGCACGTCGAGCCGCATCGCGCGCGCATCGTGCTGCACGATCGCGACCTGCTGCGCATCCAGTGCGAGGGCGGGCCGGCGTGGGCGACCGCGATGCTCGCCGCCGATCTCGTCGACGAGACGTGCCTCACGCTCGCCTCGCGCATCGAGGGTGGGCCGAGCCATCGCATCGGTGCCTCCGACGACACGATCGCGCACCCGATGCGCCTGCACGCGCTGCTGCGTGCGGGCGACACCCTCGTGGTGCGGTCGGTGCGGGACCGGTAGCGCTCGCCACCAGCTGGTCGAGGACGCCCCGCCCTTCGTGACGGCTGCTCGCTGCGCTCGCGGCCTCCTCAGGAACCGCGCAGCGAGGGCACGTCACGAGACCTCGTGACGTGCCCGCTCGGCGCGACCATGCGCGTGCCTGGGCAGGAGCGGCGGTCGCGTGGTCTCGTGACGCGCGCTCGCCCTTCGGGCTCGCGCGCTCCTCGACCAGCTGGGAGTGGGAGCGCGTTCCGCGACCTCGGGAGGCCATCCGGGACCAAAACCGGCGTCGAACGCGTTGTCCATGGTGTGACGCGAGGCGGCTGCCGCGCGTAGCATCGCCACCGACCGCGAAGGAGACACGACATGGCCGACACCGGCACCGTCACCCAGATCCCCGGCACCGAGACCGCCGTGCTCGCAGGCGGCTGCTTCTGGGGCATGCAGGACCTCATCCGCAAGCGCCCCGGCGTGCTGCAGACCCGCGTCGGCTACACCGGCGGCGACAACGCCAACGCGACCTACCGCAACCACCCGGGCCACGCCGAGGCGATCGAGATCGTCTTCGACCCGACGAAGACGTCGTTCCGCGAGCAGCTCGAGCTCTTCTTCCAGATCCACGACCCCACCACGATCAACCGGCAGGGCAACGACATCGGCACGAGCTACCGCTCGGCGATCTTCCCCACGAGCCCCGAGCAGGAGCGCGAGGCTCGCGACACCATCGCCGACGTCGAGGCCTCCGGTCGCTGGCCCGGCAAGGTCGTCACGACCCTCGAGCCGCTCGGTGCCTTCTGGGAGGCCGAGCCCGAGCACCAGGACTACCTCGAGCGCATCCCCAACGGCTACACGTGCCACTTCGCACGGCCCGACTGGGTGCTGCCGCGACGCGGGGCGGATGCGACGGCGTAGGTTCGCCTGAGATGGCGAGGGCCGCACCCGGATGGGTGCGGCCCTCGTCGTCGGTCCTCGGCGACCGGCTCGCGGTCAGTCGGTCGACGGCTCCTCGCCCGGGAGCTTCGGACGCGGGGCGAGCACCGGCGCGTGGCCCGTCACGCCCTCGCGCGCCTGCGCGGCGGCGAGGATGCGCGGCTTCGCGGCGAACCATCCCGCGATGAGCACCGGGATGAGCACGACGAGCGACAGCAGCACCCAGCGTCCGGTGTCCGAGAAGCCCATCGTCACGAGCACGAACAGCAGGAACGCCAACGTCAGGTAGCCCGTGTACGGCGCACCCCAGAGGCGGAAGTGCGGCCGCTCGACCTTGCCCTGCCTCGCCCAGCGCACGAACTGGATGTGGCAGAGCATGATCGTGGCCCAGCCGCCGATGATGCCGAGCGCCGACACCTCGAGCACGATCTCGAACGCCTCCGACGGGAACAGCGCGTTGAGGCCGACGCCGAGCAGCGTGATGACGGCGGTGAGCATGATGCCGCCGTACGGCACGCCGTGCGACGACATCCGCCCGGTGAACGCAGGGGCGGATCCGTTGACCGCCATCGAGCGCAGGATGCGGCCGGTCGAGTAGAGGCCGGCGTTGAGGCTCGACAGCGCGGCGGTGAGCACGACGAAGTTCATGATCGCCGCGCTCGTCTGCCCGAGCTGCGGGTCGCCGATGTGCGAGAAGAACGTCACGAACGGGCTCACGCCCGCCTCGTACGACGTGAACGGCAGCAGCAGCGACAGCAGCAGCACCGAGCCGACGTAGAAGATCGCGATGCGGACGATCACCGTGTTCACCGCGCGAGGCATGACCTTGTGCGGCTCCTTCGTCTCGCCGGCGGCGGTGCCGACGAGCTCGATCGCCGCATACGCGAACACGACGCCCGCGATCGCGAGCACGGGTGCGACGACGCCGCTCGGGAACATGCCGCCGTTGTCGCCGATGACCGAGAATCCGGTGGCGCCGACGTCGGTGCGGCCGCCGAAGACGATGAAGCCGATGCCGATGATGAGGAACAGCACGAGCGCCGCGACCTTGATGAGCGCGAACCAGAACTCCATCTCGCCGAACACCTTGACGGAGACGAGGTTGAGGGCGAGCACGACGACGAGGGCGATGAGCGCGGGGATCCACTGCGGCGCATCCTCGAGCCACTGCACGCCGAAGAGCGTGCCGAACGTCTTGATGTAGAGCGCGGCGGCGGTGACGTCGACGATCGACGTGAACGCCCAGTTGAGGAAGTACATCCATCCGGCGCCGTAGGCCATGCGCTCGCCGTAGAACTCGCGCGCGTACGACACGAACGAGCCCGACGACGGCCGGTGCAGCACGAGCTCGCCGAGCGCGCGGAGGATGAGGAAGGCGAAGATGCCGCACACGAGGTAGACGAGCATGAGGCTCGGACCCGACGATGCGAGCCGCCCGCCCGCACCCATGAACAGGCCCGTGCCGATGGCGCCGCCGATGGCGATCATCTGGATCTGCCGAGGCTTGAGGGTCTTGTGGTAGCCCGCCTGCTCCGCGTCGTACTCCTGCGCCGCCGACAGCTCGTCGCCCACGCGCTCGAGGTAGGTCTCGGCATCCTGCGGCGTGGGCCGCTCCTCCTGATGGGTCATCGTTCCTCCAACCCTGTGCACACGGAGGCGGACCCGACCCAGGTCGGGCGGTCCACCATGTGGATCACGGACGGTGCACCGCGTCGTGCCGGGGGACGAGCGTACGCCTGTCAGCCCATCCATAGGTAGTTGCGAGGATCCGTCACGGATTCGCACGTGCGGGAGGGGAGTCACCGATGCTTCACCGCCGCGTCGATCGCGTCGACTAGGCTCCCTCGCACCCATCCGCCGACGAGGGAGCATCGTGGAGCGAACCGGCGCCGTCATGGCTCGCCTGCGCGCGAGCGAGCCGATGCTCGGTCCCAGCGAGCGCCGCGTCGCGCAGGTGCTGCTCGCCCGCCCCGCGGAGGTGTCGGGCTGGTCGACGTCGGAGCTCGCCGTCGCGTCGCAGACGTCGCCGGCGACGGTCATCCGCGCGTGCCAGAGCCTCGGCTTCCGCGGCTTCCAGCACCTGCGGCTCGAGCTCGCGCGCGCGACGCCCGAGCAGGAGTCGGCCGAGCCGCACGCGGTGGGGATGCTCTTCGACGAGGCGATCGACGCGCTGCGGCTCGCGCGCGACAGCGTCGACCCCGCGGCGATCGAGCGCGCCGTCGACCTGCTCTCGGGCGCTCGGCGGCTCGTGCTCGTGGGCAACGGCTTCTCCGGGCCGCCGCTGCAGGACGCCGCGCTGCGCATCGCGACGCTCGGCCGCTCGGTCGAGGCGCCGATCGACGCGCTCGCGCAGCAGTTCACGACCCACGGGCTCGGACCGGCGGATGCGGTGCTCGCGGTGTCGTACTCGGGCGCGAACGCGCAGACGCTCGCCGCCTGCCGTGCCGCCGTCGAGCGCGGGGCGAGGGTCGTGGCGGTGACGAGCTTCGGCTCGTCGCCCATCGCCCGCGCCGCGACCCTCGCGATCACGACCGCGACGGCACCGGGCGGCCATGAGGTCGATCCGTTCCTCTCGCGCCTCGCGCACCAGGTGGTGCTGCAGGGCGTGCACGACGGGCTCGCGCAGCGGCTCGGTCGCGGCTCGACGGCCGACATGCGCCACGTCGTGGCGGACGCGCTGGCCGACGACTAGGCCGCTGCGCGTCCTCTGGTCGCCGCCTGCACCGCTGGTCGAGGAGCGCGCGAGCGCAGCGAGCACGCGTCACGAGACCACGCGACCGCCTCTCCTGCCGAGCCACGCGCATGGCCGCGCCGAGCGGGCGTATCGCGCGGTCTCGTGACGGCTCCTCGCTGCGCTCGGGGCCTCCTCGACCAGCTGGAGGTGGCTGATCCGGGAGGTCCGGCGTGCGCGGCCCTGCGCGCCGGGCAGGGTTCGCGCCAGCGTCGCGCTCGCGTCACCCGCCGTTCACCCTCGCCCTCCACGATCGAGCCTGGAACGAGATTCCAACGGGCTCGAAACGTTGGAACACCGAGGATCACCAGAGGAGCAGTCGGATGCGCGCCACAGCGGTCGAGATCGCAGGGGCCTTCAACGCCCGCGCCTTCGGAGGCGTCACGACCTGGCTCGTGCGCTCGTCGAACCTCGACGCCATCGCGGCCGACGGCGCCGCGACGCTGCGCGACCTCGGCGTGACGACGGTCGTCGACCTGCGGTCGGAGGGCGAGCGACAGGATCCCCACGTCGACGCCCGCATCGTGTCGGTGCCGCTCTACGACGGCATCGCTCCCGCGCACGGCGCGATCGACGACGTCTACGCGGGCCTCGTCGAGCAGCGCGGCGGGCAGATCGCCACCGCGGTGGCCGCGATCGCCGACGCCGAGGGCGCCGCGCTCGTGCACTGCGCCGTCGGCAAGGACCGCACGGGCCTCGTGGTCGCGCTCGCGCTGCTCGCCGCCGGCGCCGACCGCGCGGCCGTCGTCGCCGACTACGCGCTGAGCGGCGCGAACGTCGCGGCCGCGAAGGGCGACGCGGTGCGCGCGATGCTGCGCACGCTCGACCTCGACGACGCCGAGGTCGCCGCATCCGAGCGCCTCCACCTGCAGAGCCCCGCGAGCGCCCTCGAGGCCGCGCTCGATCGCATCGATGCGCACGGCGGCGCCGTCGCCTACCTGCTCGCCAACGGGCTGACGCAGGATGCGCTCGCCCGCCTGCGCGCGAAGGCTGCGGCATGAGCGTCGCGTCGGGCCGCCTGACGATCGTGCACGTGAGCGACGTGCACGGCGTCGAGCACGGCCTGCTGTTCGGCGCCGTCGACCCGCTCGACCGGCTGGCCCGGCTCGCCGACCACCTGGAGCTCGCGCACGTCACGCCCGAGGCGATCGTCGTCACGGGCGACCTCGCCCATCGCGGGCACGCGGGCGCCTACCCGGCGGTCGCCGCCGCGCTCGAGCGGCTCGGCGAGCGGCTCGGCGCCCCCGTCGTGACGACGCTCGGCAACCACGACGACGCCGAGGCGTCGCGCGTGCTGCCCGGCCACGAGGCGTCGCACCACGGCGTCGTCGATGCCGACGGCCTGCGCATCGTGCGCCTCGACTCCCGTTCGGGCGCGCTCGGCGCGGCGCAGCTCGACTGGCTGCGCGAGGTCCTGGCGACCGCGGCACCGCTCGGCACCGTCGTGGCGCTGCACCATCCGCCCATCGCATCCCCGTTGCCCGGCCTCGCCGGCCAGCACCTCGCGGATGCGGATGCGCTGCTCGAGCTGCTCGAGGGCACCGACGTGCGCGCCGTGCTCGCGGGGCACTACCACCACCCCGCGTCCGCGACCGTGCGGGGCCTGACGGTCTCCGTCGCGCCGAGCCTGGCCTACCACCAGCGCATGCACGCGGGGCTCGACGGCATCGCCGGCCACGACACGTCGATGTTCTCGCTCGTCCACCTGCTGCACGACGGCGTGCAGACCGCCTCGGTGAGCCTCACCGAGCCCGCGCCGATCTTCACCATCCCCATCCCGTCATCCACGCTCAAGCACTGAAGGACACCATGCGTTCCACCACCACCACGCTGCTCGCCGCCGGTCTCGGCGTCGCGCTGCTCGCCGGCTGCACGTCGGCCGACGCCGAGCCCGCCGCGTCGGGCGCGGCCGAGGAGCAGACCATCACCGTCTACACGTCGGAGCCGCAGGAGAAGATCGACGAGATCGTCGCCGCGTTCGAGGCCGCGAACCCCGGCATCACGGTCGAGGTGTTCCGTGCGGGCACGGGCGACCTCACCGCCCGCATCGCCGCCGAGCAGCAGTCGGGCGAGGTGCAGGCCGACGTGCTGCTCGCGGCCGACGCCGCGACGTTCGAGGGCTACGCCGCCGACGACCTGCTGCTCGAGCTCGACACGGCCGACGTCGACGCGCTCGACCCCGCCGTCGTCGACCCCGAGTCGTTCTACGTGGGCACGCGCATCATCCCCACCGTCATCGCCTACAACACGTCCCTCGTCGAGGAGCCGCCGACCTCGTGGGAGCAACTCACGGAGGCCGAGTACGCGAACCAGATCGTGATGCCGAACCCCGACGTGTCGGGCGCCGCCGCCTACAACGCGGCCGTGTGGCTCGACGAGCCGCAGCTCGGCGACGCCTGGCTCGAGGCCCTCGCCGCCAACGAGCCCGTCATCGCCGACTCGAACGGCCCCGTGTCGCAGGCGGTCGCCACCGGCACGCAGCCGATCGGCATCGTCGTCGACTACCTCGTGCGCGACCTCGCCGCCGCCGGCTCGCCCGTCGCGGTGTCGTACCCGGAGGAGGGCGTGCCGTTCGTGTCGCAGCCCGCGGGCATCTTCGCGTCCACGGATGCGCCGGAGGCCTCGCAGGCGTTCGTCGACTTCCTCGTGAGCGTCGAGGGCCAGGAGCTCGCGGTCGAGCAGGCGTACCTGCCCGTGCGCGGCGACGTGGGCACGCCCGAGGGCGCCCCGTCGATGGACGAGATCGCGATCCTCGCGCCCGAGCTCGACACGATCCTCGCGACGCAGGACGAGGCGGTCAGCCGCTTCAATGCCCTCTTCCAGTGACGTGATCGACGCGGGCCCGGCAGCACGCCGGGCCCGCGTCGCCGCGCCCGGCGCACTGCGCGTGGGTCGCGTCCGCGACCTGCTGCGCGGCACGGTTCCCGTGCGCGTCGTCGCGTGGGTCGCGGTCGCCGCGCTCGTGGGCGTGCCGCTCGTGGCGGTGCTGTCGCTCGCCATCGCCAGCGGCCAGATCGGCATCCTCGCGTCGGAGGACGTGGCCGTCGCCGCGTGGCACTCGGCGGTCTCGTCGGTGCTCGGCGCCGCGGGCGCCGTCGTGCTCGGCGGTGCCCTCGCCATCGTGCTCGAGCGCACCGACGTGCCCGGCCGGGCCGCGCTGCGCCTGCTCGCGTGCAGCCCGCTGCTCATGCCGCCGTTCGTCGGCGCGATCGCATGGATCGGCGTGGCCGGGCCGATGAGCCCCGTGAACCGCTGGTGGACCGAGACGTTCGGTGGCCCGCTGTGGAGCATCTACGGCGGCGACGGCGTCGTCTTCCTGCTCGTCGTGCACGGGTACCCCGTCGCCATGCTCATCGTCGGCGCCGCGCTGCGCCGGCTGCCCGCCGATCTCGAGCAGGCGGCGCGCATCGCCGGCGCCTCGACGCTGCGCGCCTTCGCTGCCGTGGTCGTGCCGCTGCTGCGGCCCGCGCTGCTCTCGTCGGCCACGCTCCTCGCGGTCTCGAACCTCGCCGACTTCGGCATCCCGTCGATCGTCGGCCTGCCCGAGCGCTTCACGACCCTGTCGACGCTCGTCTACCGGTACCTGCAGTCGGCGACCGTCGACGATCCGCTCGGCGCCGTCGCGACGATCGGCTCGGTGCTGCTCGCCGTCGCCCTCGCGGGGCTCGTGGCGGATGCGCTCATCGGCCGCCGCCGCGTCGAGCTGGATGCGGGCGCATCGGCTCCCGCGCGCACCCCGCTCGGTGCCTGGCGCCTCCCGATCGCCGCCGGCTCGTGGATCGTGGTCGCGGCGCTCACGGTGCTGCCGATCGTGGCGCTCGCGACGCAGTCGCTCGTGCCCGCCGCGGGCGTGCCGCTCACATGGGAGACCGTGACGCTCGACAACCTCGTGCGGGCGGTCACGAGCGAGCACGCGCTCGCCGGCATGCGCACGTCGATCATGCTCGCGGTGCTCGCCGCCGTCGTCTGCACCGTGCTGGGCCTCGTCGTGGGCGCGCTCGTCACCCGCACGCGCTCCCGCGACAACCGCGCGCTGCATGCCGCCGCGATCGTGCCGCAGGCCATCCCCGGGCTCGTCATCGCCGTCGCCTGGCTCGTGATCGCGCCGCGCATCGGCCTCTTCGACACGCCCTGGATCATCCTCGTCGCCTACGTCACCGCCTTCCTCGGCCTCGTGGTGCAGGCGGTGCACGCCCCGCTGTCGGCCACGTCGACGACCGCGGAGGAGGCGGCGCGCGTCGCAGGCGCCAGCCCGCTGCGGGCGCTCGTCGACGTGTCGTGGCGCATGGCGACGCCCGCGGCGATCGCCGGCGGCGTGCTCGTGCTGCTCACCGCCGCGCGCGAGCTCACGCTGTCGGCGCTGCTGCTGTCGCCCGGCGCCCAGACGCTCGGCGTCGCGATCTTCAACCTGCAGCAGGCGGGCGACTACAACGCCGCCTCCGCGCTGTCCCTCGTGGTGGCACTCGTGGGCCTCGCCGGCCTCGGGCTCGCCGCTCGCACCCCACAGGAGAGGTCCTGACCATGGCATCCGTCGACATCCGATCGCTGTCGGTGCGCTTCCCCGACGGCACGGCGGGACTCGCCGACGTCGACCTGCAGGTCGCCGACGGCGAGCTCGTCGCGCTCGTGGGCCCGTCGGGCTCGGGCAAGACGACGCTGCTGCGCACGATCGCGGGCTTCCTCGCCCCGACGTCGGGCACCGTCGCGATCGCGGGCGAGCACGTGGCGGGCGACGGCGCGAACGTGCCGCCCGAGCGACGCAGGCTCGGGATGGTGTTCCAGAGCCACGCGGTCTGGCCGCACTGGGACGTGGGGCGCAACGTCGCCTACCCGCTGCGGCTCGCGCGCGTGCCGCGGCTCGAGCGGGCTGCGCGCGTCGCCGAGGCGCTCGAGCTCGTGGGCCTGCCCGGCGCCGAGCGACGCGACCCCGCGACGCTCTCGGGCGGTCAGCGGCAGCGCGTGGCCCTCGCCCGAGCGCTGGTCGCCCGCCCGCGCGTGCTGCTGCTCGACGAGGCGCTGTCGGCGCTCGACGAGCCGCTGCGCGACCGGCTGCGCCTCGAGCTGCGAGGGCTCGTGCGCTCCCTCGGCCTCACGGTCGTGCACGTGACGCACGACCGCGCCGAGGCGCTCGCGATCGCCGACCGCGTCGTCGTGCTCGACGGCGGCCGCATCCAGCAGGTCGCGACGCCCGAGACGCTGCTGCATGCGCCGACGTCGCCGTTCGTCGCCCGCTTCCTCTCCGACGCGACGGTGCTCGCGGGCACGCGCACGACCGCCGGCTTCGTCGCCGACGGCGGCGGCATCCGCATCGCCGACGCGGCGATCGAGAGACGCGTCGACGGTGCGGCGGCGCTCGCGGTGCTGCCCGGCGACGTCGCGATCGTCGCCGACGACCACGGGGATGCCACCGTCACGTCGGCGCTCTTCGCGCGCGACGGCAGCGACGTCGTGCTCGACTGGCACGGCGTCGAGGTGCGCTGCACCGCGCCGTGGCGACCGGTGGTCGGCGAGCGCGTGGCCGTGTCGGTGCGGCGTGCGCTCGCGTTCGCGGCGGATGCCGTGGCCGAGCCGACGGAGGCGGCCGCGTGACGCTCGTGCTCGTGCGCCACGGCGAGACGGCGTGGAACGCCGAGCGCCGCATGCAGGGACGCACCGACAACCCGCTCAACGCCACCGGTCGAGCGCAGGCGCGCGAGGTCGCGATCGCGCTCGAGGGCGTCGTCGCCGATCGGGTCGTCGCGTCGTCGCTCGTGCGGGCGCGGCAGACGGCGGGCGTCGTCGCCGCGCACCTCGGCCTCGTCGACGTCGTCATCGACGGGGATCTGCTGGAGCGCGACTTCGGCGACGCCGAGGGCATGCCGGTCGCGCGCGTGGCCGAGCGGTGGCCGGACGGCGACTACCCCGGTGCGGAGCCGCTCGCGGCCGTCGCCGAGCGCGGCGCGCGTGCGCTCGCACGCTGGCGCGGCGAGGATGCGATCGTCGTCGCGCACGGCGTGCTGCTGCGCGCGACCCTCGAGCGCATCACGGGTGCTCCCGTCGCCAGGATCCGCAACGGCGAGCCGCTGCTGCTGCACGCCGACGGCCGGCTCGAGCGGCCGGCCTCCGTGGCCGACGCCTCGGGTCGAGCCGGCCGCCCCTAGGGCCCGACGCGCCCGGGGCGATCACTCGTCGCGATCGTCGTCGTCTCGATCGTCGTCGTCGCGCGCGTCGGATGCGCGAGCGACGAGCACCGGCTCCTCCTCGAGGCACAGGTCGATGACGGAGCGCAGGAGTCCGCCGACGGTCGTGGCCTGGAGCAGGCGGAACTGGTCGTAGGCGCCAACGGGCGCCATGGCGGCGATCTGCCAGCAGGCCTCGAGCGGATCCTCCGCGATGGCGGCGCCCGGATCCCATCGGGCGGAGCCGATCGTCGACGCGAGGGTCGCGACGCGCCTCACGACGCGCTCGGCCTCCCGCCGCAGCGGCTCGAGCTCGTCGTGCCACACGAGGGCCGGGATGGGCGTCACGTCCGCGACCGGATGCGGGTCGTCGTCGCCCCAGCGGTCGACGGTCACGCGCTCGCCGCCGAGCGCCAGCACGTGCAGGTCGTCGGCGCCCACCTCGATGCGGAGGATGCGCGCGAGGGTGCCGATCGATGCGCGCTGGTCGCCGCCGCCGGCCTCGTGGCCGCGCTCGATGAGCACGACGCCGAACACGGGATCCTCGGCGTCGAGCAGACGGCCCATCATCGTGAGGTAGCGCGGCTCGAAGATGCGCAGCGCCAGCGGCGTGTGCGGGAAGAGCGGGCTGCCGAGCGGGAACATCGCGACGGCGTCCATGGTCGTCAGTCAATCAGGGGTCGGGGCGGCGCGGCTAGGCTGTGCGGATGCGCATCCGAGCCGCCGCGTACTGCGTCATCACGAGAGGTGCCGGCGCCGACGAGGAGCTGCTGCTGTCGCACTGGCGCGACGGCAGCCGCCACGGCTGGACGCTGCCCGGCGGCGGCATCGACCCGGGCGAGCATCCCGAGGCCGCGGCCGTGCGCGAGGTCTTCGAGGAGACCGGCTACCACGCGCGCCTCACGGGCCTGCTCGGCGTCGACTCGATCGTCATCCCCGCCACCGACCGCCTGCGCAACGAGGGCGAGCCGCTGCAGGCGCTGCGCGTCGTCTACTCGGCCGAGATCACCGGCGGCGAGCTCACGATCGAGGTCGACGGCTCGTCGGACGACGCCGGGTGGCATCGCCTCGCCGACGTCGCGGGCCTGCGCCGCGTGAGCCTCGTCGACGTCGCCCTCGGCATGCGCGACGGATGGGCGCCCGCGACCGCATGATCGAACGTCGCCGCGGCATCGTCGACCGCATCCTCGGGGTCGTGCGTGCCGACCCCGAGCTGCCGCATACCGAGATGCTCATGGTCGTCGACCGCGAGATGGCGCTGCGCGTGCTCGACCTCGCCGTGCGCGTCGCCGAGTCGATGCTCACGACCGGCGCGTCGGCGAACGACGTGACCCTCGCCTGCACGCGCATCGCGTCGGCGTACGGCGTGCGCCCGCTGCACGTCGACGTGACCTACAACTCGATCACGATCTCGTGGCAGCGCACCGTCGACCGCGAGCCCACGACGCTGCTGCGCGTCGTGCGCGCGCCCGTGCCCGATCACGCGAAGCTCCAGCGCCTGCAGGCGCTGCTCGTCGACATCGAGGCGGGGCTCTCGCTCGAAGCCGCCCTCGCGCAGTTCGACCGCATCCGACGCACGGCGTTCACGTATCGACCCGTGCTCGTCGTGGCGGCGCAGGGCCTCGTGACGGTCGGCGTCTGCATCTTCATGGGTGCGAGCTGGCTGCTCACGATCATCGCCTTCGTCGCGGCGGTGCTCGCCGCCGTGACGCAGCGCGGCATGGCGCGCATCCGCGTGCCGTTCTTCTTCTCGCAGGTGATCGGCGCGCTCGTCGTCACCGCCGCTGCTGCCGCGACCGCCGCCGCGGGCGACCTGGGGATCGGTCCCTTCGTCGAGATGCGGGCGTCGCTCATCGTCGCCGGCTCGATCGTGCTCATGCTCTCGGGCATGTCGGTCGTCGCGGCGGCGCAGGATGCGATCGACGGCTTCTCGCTCACCGCGCAGGGTCGCGTCATGGAGATCGTGCTGTCGACCGTCGGCGTCGCAGCGGGCGTGCTCGGCGGCCTGCATCTCGCGTCGCTCGCGGGCATCGCGATCCCCATCGCCACGGCGTTCCCGCTCGGCGCCGTCTGGCAGCAGGTCGTCGGGTCGGTGCTCATCGCCGTCGCGGTCGCGGCGGTGTTCGGGTCGACGCTGCGCACCATGCTGCTGAGCGCCGCGCTGGGTGCGCTCGCGTGGTTCGGGTGGTCGCTCGGCATCGCCGCCGGGCTCGGCGCGCCGGTCTCGAGCGCCCTCGGCGCGCTCGTGACGAGCTTCGCCGGCATCCTCGTCGCCCATCGACTGCACGTGCCGTCGATCGCCGTCACGACCGCGGCGATCGTGCCGCTCGTGCCCGGCTACGCCGTGTTCAGCGGCCTCGTCGCGCTCGTCGACTCCGAGTCGACCGCGAGCCTCGTGGCTGGAGTCGTGCAGCTCGCCGGTGCGGCCGCGATCGGTCTCGCGCTCGCTGCCGGGGCCTCCCTCGGCCTGCTCGGCGGCGCTCCCGTGCGGGATCGCGTGGAGTCGGTCGTGCGCGGTCGCGCCCGCCTGCGCTGAGCCGGCGGCGCACGCACGAAGGCCCCCGCCTGCCGGCGGGGGCCTTCATCGCGCGACGCGCGTCAGCGGGGGTCGACCTCGTCGGAGTCGGGGATCCACAGGTCGTCGTCGGCGCGCAGCGTCTGCCACGCGGCGTACGCGGCACCCGCGACCGCGACCGTGCCGACGCCGATGAGCACCCACTGCAGGGCGGACGGGCCGCTCTTCTTCGCGGGGGCCACCTCGGGCAGGCGCAGGCGCTGCACGTTGGCGATCGCGTCCTTGACGCGCTGGTCCTTGGCGATCTGCGCGTACGCGGCGAACGAGCCGAGGCCCGACGCGACGGACGGCAGCACCTTGTCGTTCCAGCCGTGCGTGACGCCGGAGACGGCGTCGCGCCCCTTGTCGACGCCCTTCTTGGCGTAGCGGCGCGCCTCGGGCACGAGCGTCTCGTTGCCGTAGGCCTTCGCCTGGTCCGCGGCCTGCTGCGCGAGGAGGCCGGCGCGCTCGCCGACGTCGCGCTGCACCGACCACAGCTTCTCTGCCTGCTTGCGCAGCTTCTTGATCTCCTTCTCGCGCTTGCGAGTGAGCGTCAGCGACATGATTGCCTCCCGGGTCGTGTCTGCTCAGCATCCTGGCATGGACTCCTGACCGACGCATGGGGGGATCCCATGGGTTTCGCTGAGGTCGAACGGATGCTAGTCGCGAGCCGTCGCATGGCAGGATCGGGGACATGGCGCTCCACACCGCAGTCGCGACGATCACCACCTCGCTCGGCGACATCAAGGTCAACCTGCTCGGCAACCACGCACCGAAGACGGTCGCGAACTTCGAGGGGCTCGCGACGGGCTCCAAGGAGTGGAAGCACCCCGGCACGGGCGAGACCTCGACGTCGCCGCTCTACGACGGCACGATCTTCCACCGCATCATCCCCGACTTCATGATCCAGGGCGGCGACCCGCTCGGTCAGGGCATCGGCGGCCCCGGCTACCAGTTCGACGACGAGATCCACCCGGAGCTCTCCTTCGACGCTCCGTACGTGCTCGCGATGGCGAACGCCGGCATCCAGATGGGCCGCGGCACCAACGGCTCGCAGTTCTTCATCACGACCGTGCCCACGCCGTGGCTGCGCGGCAAGCACTCGATCTTCGGCCTCGTCGAGGACGCGGACAGCCGCGCCGTCGTCGACGCCATCCAGGCCGTCGCCACCGATGGCCGCGACAAGCCGCTCGAGGACGTCGTCATCACGGGCGTCACGGTCACGCCCGTCTGACCGTGATCCACCTGCATCGTCTCGACGCCGGGAGCCTCGCATGAGCGCTCCCGGCGTCGAGACGTGCTACCGGCACCCGAGCCGCGAGAGCTGGACGCTGTGCCAGCGGTGCGGACGCACCATCTGCGGGCAGTGCCAGATCCAGGCGCCCGTGGGCGTGCAGTGCCCGGAGTGCGTGCGCGAGGCGAAGGTGACGTCGATGGCGTCGCATCGTGAGCAGCGCCGCCTCTCCTACGGCGGCCCGGTCAAGCGCGGCGTGCGCCGCTGGCTCGGCATGCCGGCGCCGGTCACGACCGCGATCATGGCGCTCACGGCCGTCGTGGGCGCGGCGCAGCTGCTGCTCGGCGACGTCGTCACGTACTCGCTGGGCTTCTACGCCCCGCTCGCGCTCGCGGAGCCGTGGCGCTTCGTGACGGCCGTGCTCGTGCACGGCGGCATCCTGCACTTCGTCTTCAACATGCTCGTGCTGTTCATGATGGGCCCGAACATCGAGCGGCGCATCGGCGCGCTGCCGTACCTCGCGGCGTACCTCGTCATGGCGGCGGGCGGCAGCGTGGCGGTCTCGCTGCTGTCGCCGGGCACGCTCGTCATCGGCGCGAGCGGCGCGATCTTCGGCCTCTTCGGCATCTACATCGGCCTGCAGCGCATGCTCGGCGGCCGCTTCGATCCGCAGATCCTCATCATCGTCGGCATCAACCTGCTCATCGGGTTCGTGCTCTCGGGCGTCTCCTGGCAGGCGCACGTCGGCGGTCTGCTCGCCGGCCTCGCCCTCGGCTTCTGGATGGGCCGAAACCTGCGGGGTGCCGAGACGAAGCGCGCCGTGTGGACGCCCATCGGCGTCGTCGGCGGCGTCGTCGTGGCGCTGTGCGTCGCCGTGGGCTTCCTGGTCTGACGTCGGCTCGCTCTCGACGGTCGCGTCGGGCGTCCTCCCACCAGCTGGTCGAGGAGCGCGCGAGCCCTCGGGCGAGCACGCGTCACGAGACCACGCGACCGTCGCTCCCATCCAGCCACGCGCGTGGTCGCGTCGAGCGGGGCCGTCGCGTGGTCTCGTGACGGCTCCTCGCTGCGCTCGGGGCCTCCTCGACCAGCTGGTGTGTGCGCGCACTCTCGATGGGTCGCCGACCCATCCGAGGCGTCTCGTGCGACGAACACCCTCGACGGGATCGACGCGGACGAGAGTTCTCCACAAGGTTCTCCACACCTGTGCACAACTGACACCGGTGTGATTCGACTCGTTCGAACGTTCGCTATGCGTGCGCGGCCGGGTGGGGGTCGCGGACGACGAAGGCCCGCACCGAGACGGTGCGGGCCTTCGAGTCGAGGCGTGGAGCCGGGTCGGCTACCGCCACTTCGTGGTCATGATGAAGCCGACGAACATGATGCCGAAGCCGATGGCGATGTTCCACGCGCCGATCGACGCGATGGGCAGCATCGAGCCCGAGATGTAGAAGACGACGACCCACAGCAGGCCGACGACGATGAAGCCGAGCATCACCGGCACGTACCACGACGGGTTGCGGGACTCCTCGTGGTCGCGGGAGGCGCGCGACTTGGCGATGCTGTTCCTGGCCATAGACCGCGAGTCTACCTCAGCCTCCCGCGTAGACTGCTCGGGTGCCCCCGACTCCCCGCCCTCGTCGTCGCACGACCGTCGGCGGCGTGCTCGGCGAGCTGCTCGTGACCGTGGGCGTGCTCGTGCTCGGCTTCGTCGGCTGGCAGGTGTGGCTGAGCGACGAGATCATGGGCGGCCAGCAGCAGCAGGCGGCGCAGACGTACGCGCAGTCGCTCACGACGACGCCCGACGCCGAGCCCGCGGCCGAGCTGCGCACCGACGCCCCGCCGATCGCCGAGGCCCCCGGCGACCGCGAGTCCTTCGCCGTCGTGCACATCCCGCGCTTCGGGCCGGACTTCGTGCGCACCGTCGGGCAGGGCACGAGCAGGTTCGTGCTCGACTCGCTCGACCTCGGCCTCGCGCACTACGACACGTCGGCGATGCCCGGCGACGTCGGCAACTTCGCCATCGCGGGCCACCGCAACGGCCAGGGCGGCCCCTTCACGCGCCTCGACGAGCTCGTGGTCGGCGACCGCATCTACGTGCAGATGCAGGACGTCTGGTACGTCTACGAGTACCGCGACAGCGAGTACGTGCTGCCGACGTCGGTCGACGTCGTCGCCCCCGTGCCGAACCAGCCGGGCGTCGCACCCACCGACCGCATCATGACGATGACGACGTGCCACCCCGAGTGGTCGGCGGCCTCGCGACTCATCACCTACTCCGTGTTCGTCGGCTGGTCCGAGACCATGCCCGCCGAGCTCGCAGCCATCCAGGAAGGTGCCTGATGTACGGCGCGCTGTGGCGGATCATCCCGGGCCCGTGGCCCGTGAAGGCCCTCGTGATGCTGGCGCTCGCCGCCGGCATCGCCTACGCGCTGATCTGGCACGTGTACCCGTGGGTCATGCAGACCTTCTTCCCGACGCCGGATGCGACCGTCGAATGACCCGCATCCTCGTCGTCGACAACTTCGACAGCTTCGTCTACACGCTCGCCGGCTACCTCTCCGAGCTCGGCGCCGACGTGCACGTCGTGCGCAACGACGTCGTCGAGCCCGGCTCCATCGTCGACTGGGATGCCGTGCTGCTGTCGCCCGGCCCCGGCACGCCCGCCGACGCCGGCGCATCCATCGACTTCGTGCACGCAGCCATCGCCCACGGCGTGCCGCTGCTGGGCGTGTGCCTCGGGCACCAGGCGATCGCCGAGGCGCTCGGCGGCGTCGTGACGCACGCCGAGCAGCTCATGCACGGCAAGACGTCGCAGGTCGTCCACGACGATACGTCGGTCTTCGTGGGCGTGCCGTCGCCGTTCACGGCCACGCGCTACCACTCGCTCGCCGTCGTCGACGGCACCGTGCCCGACGACCTCGTCGTGACGGCGCGCACCGAGCAGGCGGACGGCCGCGGCGTCATCATGGCGCTCGAGCACCGCACGCAGCCCGTCTGGGGCGTGCAGTTCCACCCGGAGTCGGTGCTCACCGAGGGCGGCTACCGCATGCTGGGCAACTGGCTCGAGCGTGCGGGCCTCAGCGGTGCTGCCGAGCGGGCGGCGTCGAAGGCGCCGTTGGTGACGTTCGGCGACTGACGCGTCGCCGTCGCGGCGGGGCGAGCGGGATCAGCCGTTGCCGTCGCCGCCGTCGCCACCCTCGGGCGGCGTGGTCTCGGTCGGCGGCGTCGTCGGTGGCGTCGTCGGCGCCTGGCCGTTGCAGTAGGTGAGCGTGATCGTGCCGCCCTGCGCCTGCGAGCCCGGCGTCAGGCTCTGCTGCACGACGGCGCCGCCCCGGCACGACGTGACGAACATCTGCCGCACCTGGTAGCCGACCTCGGGCGCCTGCATGGCCGCGACGGCCTGCGCGATGGGCTGCCCCACGACGTCGGGGATCGTGACCTGACCGCTCGAGACGATGAGCTGGATGCTGTCGCCCTGCGACACGTTCGTGCCCGCAGCGGGCTCGGTGCCGAGCACCGTGCCCTCCGGCAGCGACGGGTGGTCGTTCGTCACGATGGACTCCGCCACGACGAGGCCGTCGCCCTCGAGCGTCTGCGTCGCCTGGATGACGGTGTTGCCCTGCACGTTCACGAGCGCGAACGGCGGCGGCCCGCTCGAGATGAACAGCGTCACGGGCGTGTTCGGCGACACCGTCGTGCCCTCCGGCGGATCGGTGCGCAGCGCGTCGCCCGCGTTCGACTCCTCGTCGACGACCGTGCGCACGCTCGCCGTGAGCCCCGCCTCCTCGAGCGCTGCCGATGCCTCGTCCTGCGTCATGCCCGCCACCGAGGGCACGGTCGCGGAGAGCCCCGCGATCGGCAGGTTCGGTCCCTGGCTCGCCGCCCAGAACACGATCGCGATCACGAGCACGCCGATGAGCGCGATGCCGCCCCACAGCCAGGCGACCGGCGGCCGCGACTGCGGCGCGGGCCGGTAGTCGTCGACGTCGAGCACCTGGAACATCGTCGTGGCGGCGCCGCCCTGCACGCCGGTGGTGAAGATCGCGGCCTCGTCGTCGTCGACGTCGACGGACTCGCCCACGAGCGCAGCCTCGAGCGCGTCGCGGAACTCGTCCGCCGACTGGAACCGCTCCTCCTTGCGCTTCGTGAGCGCCTTGAGCACGACCGAGTCCATCGCCGGCGAGATGCCCTCGCGCAGCGACGACGGCGCGACGGGCTGCTCGGACACGTGCTGGTATGCGACCGCCACGGCGGTGTCGCCCCGGAACGGTGCGCGGCCCGTGAGCATCTCGAAGAGCATCACGCCCGTCGAGTACAGGTCGGTGCGCGCGTCCACGACCTCGCCGCGCGCCTGCTCGGGCGAGAAGTACTGCGCGGTGCCGAGGATCATGCCCGTCTGCGCCACCGACGTCGACGTCTCGCTCACGGCACGGGCGATGCCGAAGTCCATGACCTTGATCTGGCCGCCGGGCGTCACCATGACGTTGCCCGGCTTCATGTCGCGGTGCACGACGCCGGCGCGGTGCGAGTAGTCGAGGGCCGTCAGGATGCCCTTCGTGATGCGCACCGCCTCGGACTCCGTCAGCGGCGACTCGGCGATGATGTCCTTCACCATGCGGCCGTCGACGTACTCCATGACGATGTACGGCACCGAGTGCGAGCGCCCGTGGGCGTCCTTCGCGACCTGCTCGCCCGCGTCGAAGACGCGCACGACGGTCGGATGCGACATGCGCGCCGCCGACTGCGCCTCCTGACGGAAGCGCACGCGGAAGTCGTCGTCCTCGCCGAGCTCGGGCTTCAGCAGCTTGATGGCGACGAGGCGGTCGAGGCGTCGATCGCGACCGCGATGCACCTCGGCCATGCCGCCGCGGCCGATGAGCTCGCCGATCTCGTAGCGATCTCCGAGGACGTCGAGGGAGGCGATGACGTCGGTCATGCGCACCCCCTTCCGGACCGCACGAGTCTAGCGGTCGGAAGGGGGTGCGAACCTGTGGCGCCGGTGTCGTGCGTCAGGGCGTCGGCACCGGGATCGAGGGCTCCGGGTCGGCCGGCGGCTCCGTCGACGGCGGCGTGGTCTCCACCGGCGCCGTCACTGTGAACGTCAGCGGCTGCGAGGTGGGGCTCGTGAGCGGGTCTCGGCCGTCGGCGGAGCAGGTGACGACGTAGGTGAACGTGACCGTGCCCTCGCTCGTGAAGGTGACCTGCGCGCTCGCCCCCGAGACGTTGCCCACGCCGCCGGGACCCTGCACGAGGGCCTGGTAGGCGGCCGAGTAGCCCGCGGGGCACGTGTACGTGTCCCACACGACCGTCACGGCGTCGCCGGGCTCGACGTCGGTCGACCCGCCGTCCTGCACGGTCGCCGCCGCCGGCTCGTCGAGGGTCGGCAGGCCCGCGTAGATCGTCGCCGAGATCATCGTGCCGGGGGCGACCGGACCCGTGGGGTTCACGGCGTAGACCGTGCCGGCCTGCGCAGCGGTCGGAGCGTTCTCGGTGCCCGTCTGCACGTCGGCGACGAGCCCGAGGTCGGCCATGGCGTCGCGGAACTCCGACTCCGTCATGCCGACGTAGTCCGCCTCGTCGATCGTGACGTCCTCGGCCGTCTCCGACGGCGTCGGCGAGGGGCTCGTCGACGGCTCGGGGTCGTCGCCGCCCATGCCGAGCATCGCCCACACGAGCGCCACGAGACCCGCGATGAGCAGGATCGCGCCGATCACGATGACGGGGATGAGCCACGGACGGCGCTTGCGCTCCGCATCCTGACGCGTCTCGTCCTCGACCGCCACGGGGAACGCGGCCGTCGCCGGCGCGGACTGCGTGCCGATGACGCGCGTCGTCGCCTGCGTGGGGGCGTCGATCGTCGCGAAGGAGTCGGTGGAGGCGATGCCGGGCACGATGGCCGCGGCGCCGGCGATGTCGCCGCGACGCAGCATCGTGGCCGCGCGCGACAGGTGCGCCGCCGACGTCGGCCGGTCTGCCGGCTTCTTCGCGATGCACGACAGCACGAGGTTGCGCACGGGCTCCGGCACGGTGCCGGGCAGCTCGGGCGGCGCGTCGTTGATGTGCGCCATCGCGATCGCCACCTGCGACTCGCCCGTGAACGGACGACGACCCGCGAGGGCCTCGTACGCGACGATGCCGAGCGAGTAGATGTCGGTCGCGGGCGCCGCGGGCTGGCCGCTCGCCTGCTCGGGCGACAGGTACTGCACGGTGCCCATGACCTGACCCGTGGCCGTGAGCGGCACCTGGTCGGCGATGCGCGCGATGCCGAAGTCGGTGATCTTCACGCGCCCCTCGGGCGTGATGAGCAGGTTGCCCGGCTTGATGTCGCGGTGCACGAGGCCGGCCTGGTGGGCGGCGTGCAGCGCCGCCGACGTCTGCGCGACGATGTCGAGCACCTTGTCGGCGGGCAGCGTGCGATCGCGGTCGAGGATGGCGCTCAGGGGCTCGCCGGGGACGAGCTCCATCACGAGGAAGGCGCTGCCCTCCTCCTCGCCGTAGTCGAAGACGTTCGCGATGCCCTCGTGGTTGACGAGTGCAGCGTGCCGCGCCTCCGCGCGGAACCGCTCGAGGAACCCGGGGTCCCCCATGTACTCGTCCTTGAGGATCTTCAACGCCACCGTGCGGCCGATGACGAGGTCGCTGGCCTGCCAGACCTCGCCCATGCCGCCGATGGCGATCCTCGACGTGAGCTGGTACCGCCCACCGAAGGTGAGTCCGCTCGTTGGTCTCATGAGTTCAGCACCGCCTCGATGATCGCTCTGCCGATGGGTGCGGCCACCTCGTTCGAGGTGTCTGCCGCGATGTTCTGCTCCGGGACGACGACGACGGCGACGGCGACCTGGCTGCCGTCCGCCCCCTCCGCGAAGCCCGTGAACCAGAGGTTGAAGGGTCGGTCGCCCGACTCGTCGTTCTCGGCCGTGCCGGTCTTGCCACCGACCGTCACGCCCGGGATCGCCGCGTTCGATGCGAGTCCCTGCTCGACGCCCTGCACCATCAGATCCTGCATGGTCTGTGCCGTGGACTCGCTGACCGCCTGCCCCATCGACTGGGGCGCGGGCTCGGCGATGACGTCGAGCGACTCGGTGTCGATGACCTCGTCGACCAGCTGCGGCTGCATGAGCTCTCCGTCGTTCGCGATCGCCGCCGTCGTCATCGCCACCTGCAGCGGGGTCACGCGCACGTCGTACTGGCCGAACGCCGACAGCTGCAGCTCCGACGGCGCCATGCCCTCCGGGTACGTCGACGGCGTCACCGACATGGGGATCTGCAGCGGCTCGCCGTAGCCGAACGCTGCAGCCTGCTCGGCGATCGCATCCTCGCCCAGCTGCTCGCCGAGCTCGGCGAACGGGATGTTGCACGAGTAGATGAGCGCGTTCGTGAGCGACACCTGGTCGCCCTCGCCGCCGCGGCACTCCTGGCGCGTCGAGTTGTAGATCGGCGTCGACGTGCCGGTGAGGTTCAGCTGCGCCGGGTTGCCGAACGTCGAGCCGGGCGTGTACTCGCCCGACTCGATCGCCGCGGCCGTGACGACGAGCTTGAACACGGAGCCGGGGAAGTAGAGGTCGCCGCCGATCGCACGGTTCTGCAGGGGCTGCGTCGGGTCGGCGAGCATCTGGTCGTACGCCGCGATCACCGAGTCGGTGTCGTGGCTCGCGTACACGTTGGGGTCGTAGGTGGGCGTGGAGGCGAGCGCGAGGATGTCGCCCGTCGCCGGGTCGATCGCCACCGCGGCGCCCGTCGCGCCGCTCACGCCCGCGAGCGCATCCGTCGCCGCCTGCTGCGCCGCCGGGTCGATCGTGAGCTCGACCGACGAGCCCGACGGATCCTGGCCCGTGATGAGCTGCTCGACCTGCTGGAAGAACTGGCTCGACGCCTGTCCCGTCAGCTCGTCGTTCATCGCGCCCTCGATGCCGCTGTTGCCCTGACCGAGCGAGTAGTAGCCCGTGACAGGAGCGTAGAGCGCACCCTGCGGATACACGCGCTGCCACTCGTACTGGTCGCCGGACTCGACGCTCTGCGCGATCGGCACGCCGTCGACGAGGATCGCGCCGCGCTCGGCGGCGAACGACGCGAGGATCGTGCGCGAGTTGCGCGGGTCGTCGCGCAGCGCATCCGCCTGCGCCCACTGGATGATCGACGAGGAGCCGAACAGGGCCACGAACATGCACACGAGCAGCAGGCTCACTCTCGAGAGCTCGCGGTTCATGGAGTCACCACCCTTCGTTGCAGTCGTACGGTGTCGGACAGTCGCAGCAGCAGCGCCACGATGATCCAGTTCGCCACGAGCGACGAGCCGCCCGCCGCCATGAACGGCGTCGTGAGGCCCGTGAGCGGGATGACGCGGGTCACGCCACCGACGACGATGAAGACCTGCAGCGCGATCACGAACGCGAGTCCGACGGCGAGCAGCTTCGTGAAGTCGTCGGAGCCGAGGTAGCCGATGCGGATGCCGCGCGAGACGAGCACCATGAACAGGGCGAGGACGGCGAACATGCCGACCATGCCGAGCTCCTCGCCGATCGACGCCATGATGAAGTCCGACTCGGCGTGCGGCACGAGGTCGGGGCGGCCGAGGCCGAGGCCCGTGCCGATGAGCCCGCCGGCCGCCATGCCGAAGATGCCGGTCACGAGCTGGTACGAGCTGCCGGAGGGGCGGGCGAAGACGTCCTGGTCGAACGCGCGCAGCCAACCCTCGACGCGCGACTCGACGCGGCCGATGCCGAGGCCCTCGAGCGACGCGGGGTCGAGGCGCAGCAGCACGAACGCCACGACGATGCCGAGGCCCGCGGCGAGCACGCTCGAGACGAGCCATCCGATGCCGCCGTCGGCCCGCCACCGCAGCACGGCCATGACGGCGAACGCACCGAGGATGCCGAGCACCGACAGCACGATCACGCCGATGCCGACGCGCTGCATCCACTCCGACTCGCCGCGCGTCAGCAGCCACAGCAGCGCACCGGCGAGCACGACGAGCGCCAGGCCGATGACGATCCACGACCGTCGGCCCGTCGCGACGTAGAGCATGACCGTGAAGAGGCCGAAGTAGAGCAGGCCCGTGCCGAGGTCGCCCTGCACGACGAGCACCATCATGCACATCGCCCAGACGACGGCGATCGGGCCGAGGTCGCGCAGACGCGGCAGCTGCAGGCCCAGCACCTTGCGGCCCGCGATCGACAGCGAGTCGCGCGCCGTCACGAGGTAGCCGGCGAAGAAGATCGCCAACGCGATCTTCGCGATCTCGCCCGGCTGGAACGAGAAGCCGCCCACCGAGATCCACACCTGCGCGCCGTTGATGGTCGCGCCGATGCCGGGGATCATCGGCAGCAGCAGCAGCACGAACGCGATGGCCATCGCCGTGAAGCGGTAGCGCAGCAGCACGCGGTGGTTGCGGATGACGAGCAGCACGACGATCGCCGCCGTCATCGCCACCGCGGCCCAGACGATCTGGCGGATGCCGGCGGCATCCCAGCCGAGGTCGCCGCGCGCGATGTCGATGCGGTAGATCATCGCGATGCCGATGCCGTTGAGCGCCGTCGCGATGGGCAGCAGGAACGGGTCGGCGTCGCGCGCGACGAAGCGCAGCACGACGTGCATCACGAGCGTCATCGCCGCGAGCCCGCCGAACAGGTACAGCAGCGTGAGGTCGATGGCCTCGAGCGCGCCGATCTGCACGAGCAGCATCGCCGCGCCCGCGATGGCCCAGGCGATGACGAGCAGGAACAGCTCGAGGGCCCGCATCTTCTGCGGGTTGCGGATGCGCACGCGGATCGCCTCGGTGGCGTCGCGGATCTGGATCATGCCGGTCTGGAGCGCGCTCGTCATGGCGACGACACCTCCAGTCGGTCGACGATCCGGTTCGCGGCATCGAGGCTGTCGGCGTTGATCGTCTGCTCGATGCGCTGCTGCTCGAACTCCGTGAGGTCGGACAGCTCGATGCTCGTGACCTGCACCTCCGACGACAGCACGATGGGCCCGACGTCGCTCTGCACGCCCTGG
This sequence comes from Agrococcus jejuensis, assembly GCF_007679035.1. Lineage (GTDB taxonomy): Bacteria > Actinomycetota > Actinomycetes > Actinomycetales > Microbacteriaceae > Agrococcus > Agrococcus jejuensis_A. The sequence goes on from NZ_VEFR01000006.1 coordinate 71,927, forward strand.
TAGATCGTGACGTAGCCCGCGTCGTTCGCGCCGACGAAGTAGTGCGTCTGCGTCCACGCGTAGAAGCCGAGCGCGCCCGCGACGACGGCGATGACCGCGAGGGCGACGCCCACCGTCCAGGTGATGCGGCGACGCAGCTTCCACCTGCGATGCTCCGCGAGCAGCTCGGCGAGGTACTCCTCGCTCTCGGGCTCGAAGTGCTCGTACGCCGGCTGCTGCCTCGCCTGCACGGGATGCAGCAGCAGCTGCGTGAGGCTCATGGGGGTCGCCTCGGGCTCGGCGGCCTCGTAGTCGATCTCGCTCGCCGCGCTGCCGACCGTCTGCGGCTCGACGCTCGACACGGGCGACTCGTCGACGTCGACGATCACGACGGTCACGTTGTCGGGGGCGCCGTGGCTCAGCGCCTCCTGCACGAGGCGATCGGCGGTGGCGGCGGCATCGCGTCGCTGCCCCAGCAGCTGCGCGAGCCGCGCCTCGCCCACGACGCCCGAGAGCCCGTCGGAGCACACGAGCCAGCGGTCGCCGGGCTGCGCGTCCTCGATGAGGCCGTCGACCTCGGGGTGCGTCTCGATGTTGCCGAGCACGCGCATGACGACGTTGCGTCGCGGATGCGTCTCGGCCTCCTCGCGCGTGATGCGGCCCGCCTCGACGAGCTTCTGCACGAACGTGTGGTCGGTCGTCACCTGCGTCAGCGCGCCCACGCGGTAGCGGTAGATGCGCGAGTCGCCGATGTGCGCGATCGCCATGCGGTCGCCGACGCGCACGATGCCCGACACCGTCGTGCCCATGCCGACGAGCTCGGGATGCTCGCGCATCGTCGACTGCAGCGTCTCGCCCGCGGCCTGGATCATGCCCTTGAGGTCGTCGAGCGCCTCCTCGGGGGTGGCGTGCTCGTGGTCGGCGTCGCGCAGCCTGCGGATCGTCAGCGCCGAGGCGACGTCGCCGCCCGCGTGGCCGCCCATGCCGTCGGCGACGACGAACAGGTGCGCGCCCGCATAGCCGGAGTCCTGGTTGTCGCTCCGAACCCTGCCGACGTGGCTGCGTGCTGCCGCGAGGGCCACGTCACCGCCTCAGCTCGAACGTGGTGGTGCCGATGCGCAGCTCCACGCCCGTGGCTGCGGCCGCGGATCCCTGCACGCGACGCCCGGCGACGAACGTGCCGTTCGTCGAGCCGAGGTCCTCGATGCGCCACTCGTCGCCGCGCAGCACGAGGCGGGCGTGGTTCGACGACGTGTAGTCGTCCTTCACCTGCAGCCCGGAGCCGCTCGAGCGACCGATCGTGAGTCCCGTCGTGGGGAGGTCGATCTCGAGCCCGGCGCGCGGGCCGCCCGTGACGACGAGTCGGCTCGCCGGACGAGCCACGGGGGCCGCGGTGCTGGCGCTGCGCGAGCCGCGACCCATGTTCGTGACCGTCGTGGCGGCGTCGGAGGAGGCGACCGGTGCGGATGCGCGCGGCGGCGTCGACGGCGCAGGGCTCGGGCTCGGCGTCGGCGTGCCGGGCTGCTGCAGCCGCGTGATGCGCGATCCGAACAGGTCGCTGCGCAGCGAGTACACGACGATGAAGATGAAGACCCACAGGAGCACGAGGAAGGCCACGCGCAGCAGCAGCAGCGTCAGTGCGGTCATCGGTCGCCCCTCGACTCCGCCAGCACGCGGTAGACGAGCCGCGTCGAGCCGATGTCGATGATCGAGTCGGGCTCGAGCAGCGACTTCTTCAGCGTGCGGCCGTTGAGCAGCGTGCCGTTCGTCGAGCCGAGATCCGAGATCTGGGCGCGCGAGCCGTCCCAGACGATCTCGGCGTGCGCACGCGAGGCGCCCGCGTCGTCGACCGTGATGTCGGCATCCGAGCCGCGCCCGATGATCGTGCGGCCCTTGCGCAGCGAGACGCGGTTGCCCTTGATGTCGACGACCGCGCGCCACGCGACCTCGCCCTTCGCGAGCTCCGCATCCACGGCGAGGATGCCCGTCGCGAGGGCGTCGTCGCGCTCGAGCGTCAGGTCGATGCCGCCCGCGAACGAGTACTGGTTCTCGGCGGCGTGCTTCTGGATCGCCGAGCGCAGCTCGTCGGTGAGCGACTCGCCCAGGCGCTGCATGCGCCCGTGGTCCTCGGGCGACAGGCGCACGGTGAGGCGATTGGGCACGAGGATGCGGTCGCGCGAGACGACGGACGCGTTGGTGTCGAGCTCCCGCTTGAGCGCAGCCGCGATCTCCAACGGCTCGACGCCGCTGCGGAACGTCTTGGCGAACGCGCCATTGACGACCCGCTCGAGCCCACGCTCGAAGCTGTCGAGGAATCCCACCGTCTTGTCGTGCCTCTCGTCTCGTGCGCCCCTCAGGGTACGGGATGAACGTGGCGACCGCGTCGCAAGGCCCTTCGGACCTGATAGGATCGCGGGGTTGGCCTGCAGCGATGCGGCCGCACGCGCGAGTGGCGGAATTGGCAGACGCGCTGGCTTCAGGTGCCAGTGCCCGCAAGGGCGTGGGGGTTCAAGTCCCCCCTCGCGCACGGTGCTCCACGGAGCAGACGCGAAGGCCCCGGATTCATAGGATCCGGGGCCTTCGTCGTGCGCGGGGGACGTCAGGGACGGTCGACGTCCCGGGCTCGGGGTTGACTCGGCCCCGAGGGCACGGTGCGTACTGGATGCATCGGGTCGGGGCTCGCTCGGCCGGGAGGGGACATCCATGGACGACGACCTGCTGCTCGTCGAGGACCTGCTGCTCGTGCTGCTCGACGACGACGGCGGCCACATCCACGGCGAGGGGATGCTGTACGCGATCCTCGGCGGCGCCGTGATCGTCGAGCTCGCGCAGCGCGGCCTCGTGCGCACCGACTCGGGCCAGACCGTCGAGGTCGTGCCGGGCGCGACGCCGCCCGCCGACCCGCTGCTGCGTGCGGCGTTCGACACCATCGCGACCAAGCGACGCCTCGTGCTCACGCGCATCGCCGAGATCGGCCCCTCGCTGCGGGAGGACGTGCTCGACCGGCTCGAGGAGCGCGGCCTCGTGGCCCGCTCGCGGGAGCGCGTGCTGGGGTTCATCCCCGTCACGCGCCTGCGCACGCTCGACTCGACGCACGAGGATGCCGTCGTCGCGCGCCTGCGCGCCGTGCTCGTCGACGGCGAGCAGCCCGACGCGCGCACGGCGGCGCTCGCGGCGCTGCTGTGGGCGAGCGATCAGCTGCCGGCGCTGCACGCGCGCATCCCGTGGACGAACGACGTCGCCTCGCGCGCGCTCGCGCTGCAGCAGGGCGACTGGGGTGCGTCGGCCGTCGACGTGTACGTCGCGGGCGTGCTGGCGGCGACGGTGTCGGTGTCGACGGCGGTCGCGGCGGCGGCCGCGTCGGGCACCGCGTCGTCGTAGGTCGGCCCCCAGACGCGCGGAGGTGCCAGGCTCGACGCGTGACGATCGTGCTGCGACCCATGGACCCCAGCGACTGGGCCGCCGTCGAGCGCATCTACGCCGACGGCATCGCCTCCGGCCTCGCGACCTTCGAGGCCGCGACGCCCGATCGTGACGCGTTCCTCGCGTCGCGGGTCGCAGGGCTGAGCAGCGTCGCCGTCGACGACGACGGCGCGATCGTCGGCTGGGTCGCCGCGTCGCAGGTGTCGGCGCGCGCCGTCTACCGCGGCGTCGTCGAGCACTCCGTCTACGTGGCCCAGGGCGAGCACGGGCGCGGCATCGGCGGGATGCTGCTGCGGCGGCTGATCGCGGACGCCGACGCGCTCGGCATCTGGACCATCCAGTCGGCGATCTTCCCCGAGAACGTCGGCAGCATCCGCCTGCACGAGCGCGCCGGGTTCCGCGTCGTCGGCACGCGCGAGCGCATCGCGCAGATGCCCGACGGCACGTGGCGGGACACGGTGCTCATGGAGCGGCGGAGCGCGGTGGGCTGAGTCCCCGGTGGGCTCCCTTCGAGGCTCGCTTCGCTCGCACCTCGGGGAGCGGTCCTGGGGATGAGGAGCGGTCTCCTCCCAGCTGGTCGAGGAGGCCCCGAGCGCAGCGAGGAGCCGCCACGAGACCGCGTGACGTGCCCGCTCGACGCGAGCACCCGCATGGCTGGACACGAGACGCGGTCACGTGGTCTCGTGACGCGTGCTCGCCGAGGGCTCGCGCGCTCCTCGACCAGCTGGTGGGGAGCGTCGGACGGGTTGGAGCCGAGGGAGGCACTGCCGGTACCCGTCTCGGGCCGCACTCCCGCATCCGAGCCCGAAGGCGTGGGATGGACGCATCCATCCTTCTCTCGACGGGAGCACACGATGCACCAGAGGACACTCGGCCACGGCGCGACCGGCGAGGGCCTGACGGTCGGCGCCGTCGGATTCGGCGCCATGGGCATGTCGATGAGCTACGGCCCCAACCCCGGCGATCGCGACGACATGATCGGCGTCATCCGTCACGCCGTCGACCGCGGCGTCACGCTCATCGACACCGCCGAGGTCTACGGCCCGTACGACAACGAGCGGCTCGTCGGCGAGGCGATCGCGCCCATCCGCGACCGCGTGACGGTGGCGACGAAGTTCGGCTGGGACATCGTCGACGGGCGCATGGTCGGCACGAACTCGCGCCCCGAGCAGATCCGGCGAGTCGCCGACGCGTCGCTGCAGCGTCTCGGCATCGACGCGATCGACCTCTTCTACCAGCACCGCGTGGATCCCGGCGTGCCCATCGAGGACGTCGCCGGCACCGTCGCCGACCTCGTCGCCGAGGGCAAGGTGCGCCACTTCGGCATGTCGGAGGCAGGCGCCGCGACCATCCGCCGTGCGCACGCCGTCTTCCCCGTGACGGCGCTGCAGAGCGAGTACTCGCTGTGGACGCGCGACCCCGAGGCCGAGATCCTGCCGACGCTCGCGGAGCTCGGCATCGGCTTCGTGCCGTTCAGCCCGCTCGGCAAGGGATTCCTGACCGGCACCATCGGCGCGGATGCGACGTTCACGCAGGGCGAGTTCCGCGCCACGACGCCGCGCTTCGCCCCCGAGAGCCTCGCGGCGAACCAGGCGCTCGTCGACCACGTGCGGTCGCTCGCCGCCGCTCGCGGCGCGACGCCCGGCCAGGTCGCGCTCGCGTGGCTGCTCGCGCAGCAGCCGTGGATCGTGCCGATCCCCGGCACCCGCCGTCGCGAGCGGGTCGACGAGAACGTCGAAGCCGCATCCATCGCCCTCTCGGACGCCGACGTCGCCGACCTCGACGCGCTCGTCGAGCGCATCCCCGTCACCGGCGCGCGCTACGACGAGGTCGGTCTCCAGCGGGTCGGGCTGTGAGCACCGAGCGGCTGCCGCAGCGGCCGACCGCCACGGGTGCGGCCGAGATGTTCGTCGGGCACGTGCAGGTCGACATGCTCTACAGCGGCGAGGAGCCGTCTCGCGCTCGCCTCGCATCCGTGCGCTTCGCGCCGGGCGCGCACACGGCGTGGCACTGCCACGCCGTCGGGCAGACGCTGCACGTGACGGCGGGCGTCGGCTACGTGCAGTCGCGCGGCGGCGAGCTCATCGAGCTGCGCGCCGGCGACACCGTGCGCACCCCGCCTGGCGAATGGCACTGGCACGGTGCGAGCGCCGACCACGCCATGACGCACCTCACCCTCACCGAGGCGCCCGACCCGGCCGCCGACGAGCCCGAGGCGACGTGGGGCGCGCATCTCGCCGACGGGGAGTACCCGGGCTGAGCCCGCACGCATGGATGCGGGACGCGGCGTCGCGCTCGCCCCGCATCCGCCTGCGCCGACCATCCACCGAGAAGGAGCACCCATGACCGAGTCCGCACCGACCCTCGACGACCTGCTCGCCGCCCTCGATGCCGGCGAGACGATCCCAGGAGGATCGCCGTTGCACGCCGTCATGCACGCCACGAGCCAGGAGGCGCTGCGCGTCACGGGCGAGCTCAACGGTCGCTACCACGAGCCCGCACGCGTGCGGGAGCTGCTCTCGGCGCTCACCGGCGCACCCATCGACGACTCCGTGACGTTGTTCCCGCCGTTCACGACCGACTTCGGCAGGAGCACGAGGATCGGGCGACGCGTCTTCATCAACGCCGGCTGCCGATTCCAGGATCAGGGCGGCATCACGATCGGCGACGACTGCCTCATCGGCCACGACGTCATCATCGCGACGCTGCAGCACGGCATGGCACCCGATCGTCGCGCCGACCTCGTGCCCGCGCCCGTCGTGCTCGGCCGCAACGTCTGGCTCGGCGCGCGCGTGACGGTGCTGCCGGGCGTGACGATCGGCGACGACGCCGTGATCGGCGCGGGCTCGATCGTCACGCGCGACGTCCCCGCGGGCACCGTCGCCATCGGCTCGCCGGCACGCGTCATCCGCGCCGTCGACGGGTCCGATCGCGTCGAGCCCCGCTAGCCCTCGACGGTCGTCGGCAGCGCCGAGCTCGCGTCGTGCGTCGCGACCCACGACGCGAGCACGCGCAGCCCGTCCGCCGACGGCGTGTCCGCCGGGGCCGTGTACACGTTGAGCACGAGGCCCGGCTCGCTGGGCAGCTCCATCGACTCGTAGTCGAGGTCGAGGTCGCCGACGATCGGGTGGTGCAGGCGCTTGCGACCCGAGCGGTGCAGGTGCACGTCGCGCGACGCCCAGCGCTCGCGGAACAGCTCGCTGCACGTCGACAGCTCGCCGACGAGGCGGATGAGGTCGGGGTCGTGCGGCGCGCGGCCCGCCTCCATGCGCAGCATCGCGGCGGCGTCGTTGGCGATGCGGTCGTAGTCGCGCCAGAACTCCCGCGCCGCGGGGTTCATGTAGATGAAGCGCGTCGTGTTCACGGGGCGATGCGGATCGTCGAAGACCGGCTGGTAGAGCGCCCTGCCCATGGCGTTCGCGGCGATGATGTCGTGCCTGCCGTTGCGCACCCACGCCGGCCCGGTGATGGCGTCGAGCACCTGCAGCACGGCAGGGCGCACGCTCGTCGCGGTCGGCTGCGGAGCCTTGCGCGAGGGCGCGACCGACCGCGCGAGGTCGTGGAGGTAGAGGCGCTCGGCCTCGTCGAGCTGCAGCGTGCGCGCCAGGGCGTCGAGCACCGACTCGGATGCGCCGCCGAGGCTGCCGCGCTCGAGCCGCACGTAGTAGTCGACCGAGACGCCCGTGAGCATCGCGACCTCCTCGCGACGCAGCCCCGCGACGCGGCGGTTGCCGCCGTACGCCGGCAGGCCGGCCTGCTCGGGGGTGATGCGAGCGCGCCGGGACGTGAGGAACTCCCGGATCTCCTTGCGCATGTCTCCCATGGAGGTCACGGTACGCCGGGCGCGCGCGGCACAGGGAGGGCCTGCCTGTACCCGCCGCCGATCGCGACGTCAGGGCCGGACGATCACCTTGATCGCACGCCGCTCGTCCATCGCGCGGTACGCCTCGGCGACGTCGTCGAGCGGCACCTCCATGTCGAAGACGCGGCCGGGGTCCAGGCTGCCGTCGAGCACCTCGGCGAGCAGCTCGTCGATGTACGTGCGCACGGGGGCGACGCCGCCGCGCACGCCGACGTTCGTGGAGAACAGCTGCCGGATGGGCAGCTCGGGGCCGCCGGCGGGCACGCCGACGAAGCCGACCTGGCCGCCCGGCCGTGCCGACCGCAGCGCCTGGTCCATCGACTCCTCGGTGCCGACGCACTCCAGCACGACGTCGGGGCCGATGCCGTCGAACATGGCGTGCAGGCGCTCGACGCCCTCGTCGCCGCGCTCGGGCACGACGTCGGTCGCGCCGAGCTCGCGGGCGAGCCGCTGCCGATCCTCGTGCCGCGACATGGCCACGATCCGCGAGGCGCCCAGCCGCTTCGCGGCCAGGACGGCGCTCAGGCCCACGGCGCCGTCGCCGACGACCGCGACCGTCGAGCCTTCGCGCACGCCGCCCGACACCGCCGCATGGTGCCCCGTCGGCATGACGTCGGAGAGCGCGAGCAGGCTGGGGATGAGCTCGGCTGCCGGGGTGCCGGGCACGACCACGAGCGTGCCGTCGGCGAGGGGCACGCGCACGCGCTCGCCCTGTCCCGCATCCGCGAAGCCCTCCTCGCCCTCCGAGCCCCAGCCGCCGCCGTGCAGGCACGACGTCGTGATGCCGTTGACGCAGTTGATGCACTCGCCGCACGAGATGACGAACGGCGCGATGACGAAGTCGCCCGGCTGCATCGTGCGCACGGCCGCGCCGACCTCCTCGACGACGCCGACGAACTCGTGGCCGATGCGGCGCGGCTCCTCGGTGGGACGCACGCCGCGATACGGCCACAGGTCCGAGCCGCACACGCAGGCGGCGACGACGCGCACGATCGCGTCGCGGCCGCTCGCCTCCGGCCCCGTGGCGAGCACCGGATCCGGCACGTCCTCCACGCGCACGTCGCGCTCGCCGTGGATGATCGTCGCTCGCATGATGGTGCTCCTCGCGTCGTCGTGGGTCGCGGATGCCGCTGCTCCTCAGCCTGGCACGGTCGCGCGTGGCGCCCGGCGGGCCGTGGAGGGGGTTGCCTCGACGGCCCGCTGGGCGTCACGCGCGGACGACGTCAGTCGACGATCGCCTCGACCTCGAGCTCGATGCGCACGTCGGGCTCGAAGAGGATGTCGACGCCGATGAGCGAGGCCGGCGGCAGCGGGCTCGGCAGCCCGAGCTCGTCGGCGACGTCGGCGACGCCCGCGAGGAAGGCGTCCATGTGCTCGGGCTGCCAGCGGGCCGCGAAGAAGCGCAGGCGCACGACGTCGTCGAACGTCGCACCGGCGCCGGCGAGCGCTCGGTGCGCGTTGCGCAGCACCTCGGCGACCTGGCCGCGCAGATCGCCGCCGGAGCGTGCGCGACCCTCGCCGTCGCGGTCGATCTGCCCGGCGACGTGCACGTGCCGCGAGCCCGTGCCGATCGCGACGTGGTGGTAGGGGACGGGCTGGAACAGGCCCTCGGGGCTCAGCAGCTCGACGCTCATGGGATGCCTTCCTGTCGAAGTCGGTTGGAGGTATCCCATCGAACCCTGGTACCCCACAGGCACCGCAACGAGACTAGGTGTCGTGCACGAGACCACGACCGAGCCCACGACCATCACCGGCGCGCACCGCGAGCTGCTCGACCAGCTGCTCGACCGCTGGTCGCTCGAGGTGCTCGACCGGCTCTGCGAGCACGGCGCCCTGCGCTTCAACGGCCTGCGCCGATCCATCCCCGCCATCACGCAGAAGTCGCTCACGGCGACGCTGCGCAGGCTCGAGCGCAACGGCATGGTCGAGCGCGTCGTGCTCAGCGACCGGCCCGTCGCGGTCGAGTACCGCATCGCGCCGGTCGGGCAGGGGCTGCAGGACCTCATCGACGCGCTGCTGCAGTGGTCGACGCGGCACATGGCCGACGTCGAGGCCGCTCGCGAGCGCTACGACGAGGCGGAGGCGGCGCGGGAGTAGCGGCGCCGATCGCGTCGAATCCGCACGTCAGCGGGCCTCGAGGTGCATCCTGCACCTGAGAGCCCGCTGGCGTGCGGATCCGACGAGCGTCAGTGGACGGGCTGCACCGCGCCGTCGGCGTCGGCCCGCGCCTCGTCCTTCGCCGAGCCGCCGCGCACGAACACGGCGAGCACGACGGCGGCGAGCGACAGGCATGCGCCCACGAGGAACGCGGTGTGCACGCCGGCGCTCGTCGCGGCGGCCGCATCCGTCACGCCCTCCGCGGCGGCAGCGGAGGCACCGACGGCCATGAGCGTCACGAACAGCGCCGTGCCCGCCGCGCCCGCGACCTGCTGCAGCGTCGACATGATCGCCGAGCCGTGCGAGTACAGGCGGCGCGGCAGCGAGCCGAGCGCCGACGTGAGCAGCGGCGTGAACATGAACGCGAGGCCCGCGTTGAGCACGAGATGCATCGCGATGATCGTCGGCACCGTCGAGTCGGCGTCGAGCGTCGTCATCCACCACAGGGCGCCGCTCGTGACGATCGCGGCGGGCAGCACGAGCGGCCGCGGGCCGAAGCGGTCGAAGAGGTTGCCGACGATGGGCGCGAGCACGCCCATGAGCACGCCGCCGGGCAGCAGCATGAGGCCCGTCGCGAGCGTGTCGAGGCCCAGCACGTTCTGCAGGTAGAGCGGCAGCAGGATGAGCGTGCCGAGCAGCACCGCGAACACGACGATCACGAGCGCGACCGCGAGGGCGAACGAGCGGGTGCGGAACACCGAGAGGTTCAGCAGCACGCGGTCGGTGCTGCCGAGCGCCAGCTGGCGCCACACGAAGGCGGCGAGGGCGGCGACGCCGATGCCGAGGGGGATCCACAGCGGCACGCCCGAGTGGCCCTCCGCCGACTCGCCGATCGACGAGAGGCCGTAGACGAGGCCGCCGAAGCCGATCGCCGCGAGCGGGATCGAGACGACGTCGAGGTGGCTCGGCTGCGTCTCGGTGAGGTTCTTCACGAACACCGAGCCGAGCACGAGCGACAGCACCGCGATCGGCAGCACGAAGATGAACAGCCAGCGCCACTCGAACGTCGACAGGATGAGGCCGGACACCGTGGGGCCGACCGCGGGTGCGACGGCGATGACGACCGAGACGACGCCCATGAAGCGGCCGCGACGCTCGGGCGGGATGACCGACAGCACGGTCGTGAACAGCAGCGGCATCATGATCGCCGTGCCCGCGGCCTGCACGACGCGGCCGACGAGCAGCATGCCGAAGCCCGGCGCGAGCGCTGCGACGAGCGTGCCCGCGGTGAAGAGGCCCATCGCCACGAAGAAGAGGGAGCGCAGCGGGAAGCGCTGCAGCAGGAAGCCGGTCGTGGGGATGACGACGGCCATCGTGAGCAGGAAGCCGGTCGTGAGCCACTGCGCCGTGCTCGTCGTGATGCCGAGGTCGACCGTGAGCTGCGGGATCGCGACGCCCATGATCGTCTCGTTGAGGATGACGACGAAGGCGCTCGCGACGAGCAGCGCCAGCACGGGGCCGGGGCGGGGCGGCACCCGCTCGATCGTGGGGGTGGATGCGGTGGTGGTGGTCATGTCGTCCTCGTCTGCGCTGCTGCGTCTCGTCTGCTGGTCCCCGCTCCCTGAGGTGCGAGCGGAGCGAGCCTCGAAGGGTGCACGCGCACCCGGGCCCGGCGCCGAGCTCCGTCGATCTGCGCATCCGCGCCATGCTGGCAGTGACTGCCACATTGGCGCGTACTACCGTAGCATGGACGCATGACCAGCGAGCAGCCAGCAGGCGTCGGCCTGCGCGAACGTCGTCGGTCGCAGACGCGCGCCGAGATCGCCGAGGCCGCGATCGACCTCTTCGAGCGGCAGGGCGTCGCGGCGACCACGGTCGAGGACATCGCCGCCGCGGCGGGCATCTCGCCGCGCACCTTCTACCGCCTGTGCGGCACGAAGGAGCAGGCGGTGCTCGACGACGAGGAGATCGCCGGCGCCATGCAGGACGCCGTCGCGATGCTCGACGCCTCCCAGCCCCTGCGACCGCAGCTCGTCGCGTTCTGGCGCGAGCAGATGGCCGACCTCGAGGCCGACCTCGAGGGCCACCGCCGCCACCTGCGCATCCGCAGGCTCATCGGCGACGAGCCCACGCTGCTCGCCGCCGCGCTGCGGCAGGAGCACGAGCGCGACGAGCGCTTCGTGGCGTCGCTCGTGGAGGCGACGGGCCGCGACGAGCTGCATGTGCGCGCGCTCGTCGAATGGCAGTCGGTGCTCATCCGCCTCGCCATCGAGGAGTGGGTGCGCGCGTCGGCCGACGGCGACGACGTGCGCCTGCAGGCGATCTACGACCGCGCGCTCGGCGCGCTCGAGGGGTGCGAGACGGTCTGAGGCCGTGGCCGCGGCTGCGCGGATGCGGTCCGAGCGGGGCCACGACGACGCATCGCGCCTCCGGGGTCGCTCGGACCGCAGCGCTGCTCGTCACCGCACCGGTCGGTCGCGCAGCATCCCCTCCTCCACGGTCCACCGGCGCGTGACGCCGACGTCGGCGAGGAACCGCTCGTCGTGGCTCACGACGACGAGCGCACCCTCGAAGCCGGCGAGCGCCTCGACGAGGTGCCCGATGGCGTCGACGTCGAGGTCGTTCGTCGGCTCGTCGAGCAGCAGCAGCCGCGGCGCCGGGTCGGCCAGCAGCAGCCGGGCGAGCGCGAGGCGCAGGCGCTCGCCGCCCGAGAGGCCCGCCGCGAGGCGATCCCCGTCGTCGCCGCGGAACAGGAACCGCGCGAGCATCGCCCGCGCCGCGTGCGGCGTCGCATCCGGGTTCGCCTGCCGCAGCACCTCCACGAGGGTCGCCGACGCGTCGACGTCGGTGCGCTGCGCGAGCACGCCGACCTCGGGGATGCGGTGCAGCACGGGTGCGACGGCTGCGCGGTCGGGCGTCGCCGGCCATGCCTGGATCGCGCGCAGCAGCGTCGTCTTGCCCGAGCCGTTGCGGCCGGCGAGCGCGATGCGCTCGGGGCCGCGCACGACGATGCGACCGTCCGGGCCGCCGAGCTCGAGCACCGTCGTGCCGTTGGGCACGCGCGTCTCGGGCATCGGCACGCGGATCGACCGGTCGTCGCGCACCGACTCCTCGGCCGTCGCGATCGCGGCGAGCGCGCTCGCCTCGCGGCTCTGGTGCAGTCGTCGGCTCGCGGCGGTCGAGGCCTCCGACTGGTTCCGCAGCGCGTTCACCATAATGCGCGGGATGCCGCCGGCGGCCTGCTTGCGACGGCCGGCGGCCTCGGCCTGCTGTCGCCGCTCGTGCGCCTCGATGCGGTCGGCGCGCTCGCGGCGGTGCAGCGACTCGGCATCCTGCAGCCGTCGGCGCGCGGCGACCTGCTCGGCGGCGATCGCCTGCTCGTACGTCGACCACGGGCCGTCGAACGTGCGCAGCTCGCGTCCGTGCACCTCGGCGATGCGGTCGACGTGCTCGAGCAGCGCTCGGTCGTGGCTCGCGACGACGAGCGTGCCCGGCCAGTCGCGGATCGCCGCGATCAGGTCGGCGCGCGCGTCGGCGTCGAGGTTGTTCGACGGCTCGTCGAGCAACGCGATCGGTGCACCCGACAGGCGGATGCCCGCGAGGCCGACGCGGATCGCCTCGCCGCCCGACAGCGACCGCATCGGCCGGTCGAGCAGCGCCTCGTCGCCGTCCACGCCCGCCGCAGCGAGCGCGGCGAGCGCCTCGGCATCCACGCCCCAGCGATCGCCGACGGCGTCGAAGCGGGCGGGGTCGACGTCGCCGCCCTCGATCGCGGCGATGGCGGCGCGGATGCCGGCGATGCCGAGCGCCTGCGCGACGGTGCCGGGATGCGACGGCAGCGACTGCGGCAGCGTGGCCGCCTGGCCGGTGCGGATGACGGTGCCCGACGTGGGCTCGAGGTCGCCGGCGATGAGGCGGAGCAGGGTCGTCTTGCCGGTGCCGTTGCGGCCGACGAGGCCGGTGGCGCCGGACCCGAACGTGCCGGAGACGTCGTCGAGCGCGACGGTGCCGTCTGGCCAGACGACGGAGACGTGGGTGAGCTGGATGGTCGAAGACACGGTGTCCTCCATGGGCGCGGATGGCGCGCTGAGGACCGATGCGGTGCGTGGGCCGCTCTCAGCGCGCGATGGTCGCGGCGCGGAGGATCTCCGTCATGCTCTCGTCTTCGTCTCGTGCTGCGTCCGCGCTCTCACCGCGGACCGATCGGGTGGCGACGATACCCGCTGGGCGCGACGGACGCCAGCATCGGGGCGCCGGTGACTGGTCGCGAATGCACGAGGACTGGTCGCAGTTGCACCCGACTGGTCGCAGCTTCGGCGCAACTGCGACCAGTCCCCGTGCATCTCTGACCAGTCCGGGTGCACGAGTGACCAGTCACGACCATGAGCGACCAGCCGTTGCGAGGAGCGATCGGTCGGCGCGACGGATCACCGGTCGGCTGCAGGCGCGGGCGCGTCAGGTCAGCAGCGACATGCCCGTGCGGGCGGGCGCGACGTCGTCGAAGCCGTGCGCCTCGTAGAGGCGGCGGCCCGGAGGGTCGGCCGTGAGCGTGACGTAGGCGCCGGGCTCGGCGCGCTCGCGGATCTCGGCGAGCAGCGATCGCAGCACGGCCCTGCCGAGGCCGCGACCCTGATGCTCGGGCAGCGTGGCCATGTCGGCGATGAGGAAGTACCACCCGCCGTCGCCGATGACGCGGCCCATCGCGACGGCCTCGCCCGCATTCGAGCCGGCCGACGCCTCGAGCCGCACGGTGCGCCACGTCCACGTGCCCGCGATCGCACCCTCGGCCTGCCCCTCGGACTTCGGCGACAGGCCCGACACGGCGCGCAGCCTGCGGTACTCGTCGACGGTGGGCGGCTCGAGCAGCATGCGGTAGCCGGGGGCGAGGGATGCGTCGGTCACGCCGCCACGGTAGCCGCGACCGCCGACGCCCGAGGGCCGTCCGTGCGCGACGCCGCCGACGGCCATTGCCATCGCAGCCACGCGTGGCTACCGTCGCGGCATGCGCTTCATGCTCACGATGTACGCGTCGCCACGGGTGCCGCGACCGCCGAGGCAGGCCGAGAGCACCGACTGGATGCGCGACATGATCGCCTTCATGACGCGGATCGACGACGACCTGCGCGCGTCGGGCGAGCTCGTCGCCGACGCCGGCTTCAGCGAGCCCGGATTCAGGGTGACGAGCACCGAGCGCCACCAGGAGCCGTTGGCCGACGGCTCGCCGCTCATCGGCTTCTGGCTCGTGGACGTCGTGAGCGAGGAACGCGCCGTCGAGATCGCTCGCGAGCTCGCCGACTGGGCCGGCGCGGTGGAGGTCAGGAGGACGGGCGAGCCACCCGCGGTGTGAGGCCGTGCGGCGCCTGCGAGACTCGAGGCATGCGACCGTACGACGACCTCGTCGCCGAGGCGCTCGCCGCCGACGTCGACGGCTGGGGCTTCGGCTTCCTCGACGGCCGTGCGACCGAGGAGCGGCCGCCGTGGGGCTACGCGCGGCTGCTCGCCGGCGAGCTCGGCCGCGTCGACGCCGCGCTCGACCTCGACACCGGCGGCGGCGAGGTCGTCGACGAGGCGCCCGTGCTGCCGCGCCGCATGGCGGCGACCGAGGGATGGCCGCCGAACCTCGCGAGGGCTCGCGCCCGCCTCGGCGTCCGGGGCGTCGAGGTGGTGCACGCCGAGCCCGGCCGGCCCCTGCCGTTCGCCGACGCATCCTTCGCGCTCGTCTCGTCGCGGCATCCCGTCGCTCCCGACTGGGCCGAGATCCGGCGCGTGCTCGAGCCGGGCGGCACCTATCTCGGCCAGCACGTCGGTCGCGAGTCCGCCTTCGAGCTCATCGAGCGCTTCGTCGAGCCCACGCCCGAGCAGCGCGCGGGCCGCGATCCGCAGCGCGAGGCCGACGACGCGCGCGCGGCGGGCCTCGAGGTCGACGACCTGCTCACCGCTCGGCTGCGCATGACCTTCGCCGACGTCGGGGCCGTCGTATGGATCCTGCGGAAGTGCGTCTGGTGGGTGCCGGGCTTCGACGTCCTTCGCGACGACGCGGCGCTGCGGGCCATCGACGAGGAGCTGCGCGGCGGCCGCGAGCTCGTCGCGCATGCCACGCGCCATCTCCTGCGCGCGAGGCGCCCCCTCGACGCGTAGCGCATCCCCGCATCCGCCGCCACTGCCGCACGCCTGCGGCTCGCGACCAGCAGCCGCGGCTAGCGTGGACGCATTCCACGAGGGGGATGCGATGGGACTGTTCCACAAGCACCGGCCGGCCGCCGAGGCCGTGCGACCCGACGCCGCAGCCGCGGCATCCGCGTCGCCGCTCTGGCGCGACGCGTTCGGCAGGCTCGCGACGCGGTCGCTGCAGCTCATCCTCGTGGTGATCGTCGTCGCAGGGCTCGTCTTCGCGATGACGCAGCTGACGCTCGTGATCATCCCGGTGGTGCTCGCCCTCATCCTCGCGTCGGCGTTCGCCCCGGCGATGACCTGGCTGCGACGCAAGGGCGTGCCGTCGATCGTCGCGACGATCCTCGCCCTCCTCGCGATCGTCGTCGTGCTCGGCGGCGTCGTCACGCTCATCGTCAACGCGGTGCGCAACCAGTTCGGCGAGCTGCGCGACCAGGCCGTCGCGGGCTTCGACCAGGTGGTCGAGTGGGTCTCGACGCTGCCGTTCGCGCCCACCGAGGACCAGATCACCGAGTTCCGCGACACCGTCATCGACTTCGTCACGAGCGCCCAGTTCGGCTCGGGCGCGCTCGCGGGCGTCAGCGCGGCCGCGAACTTCCTCACGGGCCTCGTGCTCATGATCGTCGTGCTGTTCTTCTTCCTCAAGGACGGTCCGCGCATCTGGGAGTTCCTGCTGCGCCCCTTCGAGGGCCAGTCGTACGCCCGCGCGCAGCGCATCGGCGACAAGACCGTCGGCACGCTCGGCGGCTACGTGCGCGGTACCGCGACGGTCGCCGCGGTCGACGCGATCGGCATCGGCCTCGCGCTCGCGATCCTGCAGGTGCCGCTGGCGCTGCCGCTCGCGGTGCTCGTGTTCCTGCTCGCCTTCATCCCGCTCGTCGGCGCGACGGTCGCGGGCGCGCTCGCCACGCTCGTCGCCCTCGTCGCGAACGACCTCGTCACGGCGCTCATCGTGCTCGGCGCGGTCATCCTCGTGAACCAGCTCGAGGGCAACTTCCTGCAGCCCGTCGTCATGGGCCGTTCGCTGAAGCTGCACGCCCTCGTCATCCTCATCGCCCTCACCGTCGGCACCGTGCTCGGCGGCATCGTGGGCGCGGTGCTGTCCGTGCCGATCGCCGCGGTCGCGTGGGGCATCATCCAGGTCTGGGACGGTCCGGACACCCCGGCGCGCATGTTCCGGCAGAAGCGTCCCGAGATCGCATAGCCCGTCGCGGCCGCGGCGGGCCGGGCGCGAAGTGATTGCCCGCGCATGGCTCGGAGACAGACGACGAGCGACCAGATGGTTCGGTCGGCGAACCATCCAGTGCGCGATGCCGTGATGCATGCGAGGCCGAGCCTGTCAACGGCTGGCGTCTGTCGGAGGCTCGCGATTGGCTATGGATCGGCAGCAGCGCCGCGCTCGTCGAGACCCCCACTCCGATCCCGCGGTCGCCAGGCACCGGCATGATGCGTCGCACTCGACGCGCGTGCACGAAGCGAGGGGATGCGACATGACGACGACGGCACCGCAACGAGGACCGATCCACCGCGCCGACCCCGACGCGGCCCTCTTCCAGCAGCAGGTCCGCCTGTCGACCCATCGGCTCCTCGGCGCGACGATGCGCCTGGGCGACGTCGAGCTGCTGCACCCCGCCGCGAGCGGGCTCGGCACCCGCAGGCACGTCATCGCCCGCCTCATCCGCCACGCGCGACGCATCACCGCGGCGCCCGACGACCCGTCGCGCGGCCTCGCGAGCGACTCGTTGCTCAAGGCACCCGCATCCGAGCTCATCGACGCGCTCTCGACGACGCTCGCCATGGTGGTGCGACGACTCGACGACCAGCCGGGCGCCCGGATCCCCGCCGACGACGGCGACGAGCTGTGCGCTCGCGACCACCTCGCCTGGCTCGAGTTGACGCACGTCGACCTCGGCGTCGGGTTCGAGATGCACGACATCCCCGAGGCCGCGCTGCCGGCCATCGCCGCGCACCTCGAGCGGTGGACGACGCCGGATGCGACCGCCACGATCGCCGGCAACAGCCCCTTCGCGCTGCTCTTCGCACGCGACGTGCAGCCGCCGCAGCGCTGACCCGTCTCGACCGCCGTCGCGCTCGAGACGGCGGTCGTCGCGTCGTCCCGGTCGGGCAGGAGTGGTTCGCCTCGCGGCGTGTCGTCGACCACTGCTGCCCAATCGAGCGCCAGTCGTGACCACTCAGCCGCGGAAGGCCGGGATGCCCGTCAGCGCCTGCCCGATGACGAGCGTGTGCACCTCGTCGGTGCCCTCGTACGTGCGCACGCTCTCGAGGTTCGCCGCGTGCCGCATCGGCGAGAGGTCGAGCGTGACGCCGTTGCCACCGAGGATGCCGCGCGCCTCGCGGGCGATGCGGATCGCGGCGCGGCACGACGCGAGCTTGCCCATCGAGATCTGGTGCGGCTCGAGCACGCCCGCATCCTTGCGCCGCCCGAGGTGCAGGGCGAGCAGCTGGCACTGCTGCAGCTCGAGGGCCATCTCGGCGAGGCGGGCTTGCGTCAGCTGCATGCCCGACAACGGGCGGCCGAAGACCTGGCGCTCGCCCGCATAGGCGAGCGCGACCTCGAGGGAGTCGCGCGCGGCGCCGAGCGCACCCCACGCGATGCCGAAGCGCGCCTCGTTGAGGCACTCGAACGGAGCCCGCAGGCCGCGGGCGTTCGGCAGGCGCATCCGCTCGGGCACGCGCACGCCGTCGAGGGCGATGTCGCACTGGATGCTCGCGCGCATCGACAGCTTCTGCGCGATGGGCGTCGCGGTGAAGCCGGCGCTCGCGGTGTCGACGAGGAAGCCGCGGATGCCGTCGTCGGTCTGCGCCCAGATCACGGCGACGTCGGCGATCGACGCGAGGCCGATCCAGCGCTTGGCGCCGTCGAGGATCCAGTCGTCGCCGTCGCGGCGCGCGAAGGTCTGCATGGCGCCGGGGTCGCTGCCGGCGTTCGGCTCGGTGAGGCCGAAGCAGCCGATCGCCTCGCCGCGCGCCATGCGCGGCAGCCACTCGGCCTGCTGCTCGTCGCTGCCGTGCTTCGCGATCGCGCTCATCGCGAGCGAGCCCTGCACCGAGACGAACGTGCGGATGCCGCTGTCGCCCGCCTCGAGCTCCTGCATCGCGATGCCGTACTCGACGGCCGAGCGACCCGCGCATCCGTGCCCGTGCAGGTGCATGCCCAGCAGGCCCTCGGCGGCGAGGGCCGGCACGATCTCGGTCGGGAAGTGCGCGGCGTCGAACCAGCCGGCGATGTGCGGGCGGATCTCGCGGTCGACGAGCGCGCGCACACGGGCGCGGGTCGCGCGCTCCTCGTCGCTGAGCAGCGCCTCGATGTCGAGCAGGTCGGTGGTCACGGTGCTCCAGTCGGTCGGATCTTGTGGAGGTTTTCGGCCACTTTCGATGTCAAAAGCGGCCGAAAACCTCAATTGGTGGTGAGCCAGACGCGCAGCGCAGCGTCGTGCTGGCCGAGCAGGGGTGGGGGGATGGGGGAGGTGCGGGCGTCGCCGTCGATGCGGATGGGCGACGCGAGGGTGGTGCCGCGGCCGGCGGGGCCGTGCAGCTCGCGTGTGGGGTCGAGGCCGACCTCGCGAGCGAGCGCGAGGCCCTCGGAGATCGTGCGCACGCGCCCGGCGACGAGTCCCGCGGAGAGCAGGCGCTGCTCCCAGTCGGCGGCCGGCGCGTGCGCCAGCGCCTCCTCGAGCAGCGGCACGAGCGCGTCCCGGTGCGCGACGCGGTCGGCGTTCGTCGCGAACCGCGCATCGTCGGCGAGCGCAGCGACGTCGAGCTCGCGGCAGAGCGCGCGGAACTGCGCGTCGTTGCCGACCGCGACGGCGAGCGGCGCGTCCGCGGTCGCGAGCAGCTGGTACGGCACGATCGAGGGATGCGCGCTGCCGGCCCGCATGGGCTCGGACGACGGGCGCGGGTCGACGACGCGCGGCTCGAGCGTCGGCGATCCGAGCACCGCCTGCAGCTGGTTCACGAGCGCCGCCTGCGCGCTCGACAGCAGCGCGACCTCCACGAGCCCGCCGACGCCCGTGCGCTCGCGGCGCAGGAGCGCCGCGAGGATGCCGGCCGTCGCGTCCTTGCCCGTGAGCACGTCCACAAGCGCGACGCCCGCCTTCGTCGGCGGCCCGTCGGCCTCGCCGGTCACGTGCATGAGGCCGCTGGTCGCCTGGATCACGAAGTCGTACCCGGCGCGGTCGGCGCCGCCGGGCGCGGCGCCGTAGCCGCTGATCGAGCACCAGACCAGGCGCGGATGCGCGGCGAGCAGCGCATCGCGGTCGAGGCCGAGGCGCGCGGTCGTGCCGGGCTTGAAGTTCTCGATCACGACGTCGGCGCGGGCGACGAGCTCGCGCGCGAGGGCCTGGTCGGCGGGATCGACGAGGTCGAGCTGCAGCGACTCCTTGCCGCGGTTGGCGCTGTCGAAGTACGTCGAGCCCGTCGCGGAGCGCGGCGGCGCCCACCCTCGGGTGTCGTCGCCCGCACCGGTGCGCTCGACCTTCACGACGCGCGCGCCGAGGTCGGCGAGCGTCTGGCCGACGAGCGGACCGGCGAGCACGCGCGAGAGGTCGGCGACGAGCATCCCTGCCAGCGGGGCCTCGCTCATGCCGCTCCTTCGTCGTGCCGTCCGAAGCCCAGCATGCCGGATCGTTCCGTCACCAGGCAATCCCGGGGTATCGTGCCAGGCACGGCGCCGCCGACGACCGCGGCGCGAGAGGAGCGCGAGCATGGCCTACCGATCCGTCGATCCAGCCACGGGCGAGGTGCTCGCCGACCACGCGGAGGCGACCGAGGCCGAGATCGAGGCCGCGCTCGCCGCTGCGGCCGAGGCGCACGCATCCATGCCCCCGCTCGAGGAGCGCATCGCCGCCATGCGGTCGATCGCCGCGGCGTTCCGCGAGCGGGAGGTCGAGCTCGCGACCACGATCGCGCGCGAGATGGGCAAGCCGCTGCCGCAGGGCATCGGCGAGGTGCGGCTCGTGGCCTCGATCTGGGACTGGTACGCCGATCGGCCCGAGCTGCTCGCCGACCGCGAGCTGCAGACCGACTGGCGCGGCCGCGCCGCGCGCGTCGAGCTGCGCCCGACGGGGCCGATCGTCGGCGTCATGCCGTGGAACTTCCCGTACTACCAGGTCGCTCGCCTCGCGGCGCCGAACCTGCTGCTCGGCAACCCCGTGATCATCAAGCACGCGGGCTCGTGCACGGGCGCTGCGCTCGCGATGCAGGCGATGGCGGATGCGACGGACCTGCCCGCCGGCGCCTACCAGACGGTGCTCGCGTCCAACGCGCAGATCGCGACGATGATCGCCGACCCGCGCATCCAAGGCGTCTCGCTCACCGGGTCCGAGCGTGCGGGCGCGGCCGTGGCGGAGGTCGCGGGGCGGTCGCTCACGCGGTGCGTGCTCGAGCTCGGCGGCTCCGACCCGTTCATCGTGCTGTCGACCGACGACCTCGACCGCCTCGTCGAGACCGCGATCGCGGCGCGCACGCGCAACTGCGGGCAGGCATGCACCTCGGCGAAGCGGTTCATCGTGCACGAGTCGCTGCACGACGCGTTCGTCGAGCGCCTCGCCGAGGGCATGCGCGCGCTGCGCATCGGCTCGCCGCTCGACGAGGGCGTCGACCTCGGCCCCATGTCGAGCGAGGCGGCAGCCGCCGACCTCGTGACGCAGGTCGCCTCCGCCGTCGCCGAGGGCGCGACGCTCGTGACCGGCGGCATCCGCATCCCGGGCGCCGGCGCGTTCGTCGAGCCGGGCATCCTCACGGGCGTCACGCCGGCGATGCGCGTGTGGCACGAGGAGCTCTTCGGCCCCGTCGCGATGGTCGTGCCGGTGGCGGATGCGGAGGAGGCCGTGCGCGTGGCGAACGACTCGCCCTTCGGCCTCGGCGCGAACGTGTTCGACGACGCCGACCCGGCGCGGGCCGAGTGGGTCGCCGAGCGGCTCGAGGCGGGCATGGTGTCGATCGGCGCGTTCGGCGTCTCGCGACCCGAGCTGCCGTTCGGCGGCGTGAAGCGCTCGGGCTTCGGCCGCGAGCTCGGCCCCGACGCCGTGCTGGAGTTCGCGAACCGGCGGCTGGTGACGCAGCCCGCGTGAGCCGCGCTCCTCTGGGTCATCGATTGGGCAGTAGTGGTCCGTGCTGCGGCGTGTCGTCGACCACGACTGCCCAATCGGGCGCCAGAAGTGACCAATCGAGGGATGCATCGTCGATCGACGCGGCGGCGTAGCTGCGCCCATCGCACGGATCGCGCCGAGATGCGGGGCGCGCGGGGGCTGCGGTAGCGTCGCTCGCGAGCGCGGCAGGGGAAGAACCGGGTCGCCATGCAAGGAACGACACCGGCTCCGAGAGGTCGCAGCACGCATGATCCACGGCTCCCGCGACGCGAGCGCGCTCGCTGACGCACGCGCAATCCTGTTCGACCTCGACGGCGTGCTCACGCCCACGGCCGAGGTGCACATGCGCGCGTGGGCGCGCCTGTTCGGCCCCGTGCTCGAGGCGCACGGCGCCGCGCTGTACACCGACGACGACTACTTCGCGCACATCGACGGCAAGCCCCGCTACGACGGCGTGCGCACCATGCTCGCCGCCCGCGGCATCGAGCTGCCCGAGGGTGCGCCGAACGACAGCGCCGACGCCGACACGGTGCACGGCCTCGGCAACCGCAAGGACGTGGCGTTCAACGCCGAGATCGACGAGCACGGCGTGCAGCCGTACCCGGGGTCGCTCGCATTCCTCGACGCCGCCGAGGCCGCCGGCCTGCAGGTCGCCGTGGTCACGAGCAGCCGCAACGGCCAGCGCGTGCTGTCCGCCGCCGGCCTGCGCGACCGCTTCGAGGTGGTCGTCGACGGCATCCACGCCGCCACGCACGGCCTCGCGGGCAAGCCGTCGCCGGCGACCTACGTCGAGGGCGCCCGCCTGCTGGGCCTGACGCCGACCGACTGCGTCGTCGTCGAGGACGCCCACTCGGGCGTCGCTGCCGGCCACGCCGGCGGATTCCTGCTCACGGTCGGCGTCGACCGCGGCGCGGGCGCCGACTCCCTGCTCGAGCACGGGGCCGACCTCGTGGTCGACGACCTCGACGAGCTCATCGACTCGCTTCCCGGAGGTGCCGCATGAGGCGCGACGCAGCCGACCCGCTCGACCGGCAGCGGTTCCCCATCGACGAGTGGGCGCTCGTCGAGACCGAGCTCGACCAGCACGGCCAGGGCACCGCCGAGACGCTGTTCGCCGTCGGCAACGGCTACCTGGGCCTGCGCGGCAACGTCGAGGAGGCGCGCCACGGCCACGTCTTCGGCACGTACGTGAACGGCTTCCACGAGACGTGGCCGATCCGGCACGCGGAGGAGGCCTTCGGCTTCGCGCGCGTCGGCCAGACGATCATCGACGCACCCGACGCGAAGATCATCCGCCTCTACGTCGACGACGAGCCGTTCGTGCTCGCCGACGCCGACCTCACGTCGTACTCGCGCCGCCTCGACTTCCAGCGCGGCGTGCTCGAGCGCGAGTGCGAGTGGCGCATGCCCAGCGGCAAGCGCATCCACATCCGCACGTCGCGGCTCGTGTCGTTCACCGAGCGCCACCTTGCGCTGCTCGAGTACGAGGTGACGCCGCTCGACGACGCGTCGATCATCATCTCCAGCCAGCTCATGAACCGGCAGGACCTGCGCGACGACCTGCACGCGAAGCCCGAGGCGGAGGGCTTCGACCCCCGCAAGGCGGAGATCGTCGAGGGTCGCGTGCTCGAGCCGAAGGCGCAGCACGATCGCGAGCCCCGGGCGATCCTCGGCTACCGCGCGGTGAACTCGGGCATGACGATCGCCGTGGGCATCGAGCACGCCATCGAGTCCGTCGACGAGGTCTCGTGCGTCAGCCACGTCGAGGAGGACCTCGCCAAGCACGTCTTCCGCATCGAGGCGAAGGCGGGCAACCGCATCCGCCTCACGAAGTGGGCGAGCTACCACACGGCCCGTCACGTGCCCGTGCGCGAGCTCGTCGACCGCACGAAGCGCACGCTCGACCGCGCGAAGCGCCTCGGGGTGGACGCCGTGAAGGCGTCGCAGCGCGAGTGGCTCGACGACTTCTGGGCACGGTCCGACGTGCAGGTCGAGGGTCAGGCGGCCGTGCAGCAGGCCGTGCGCTGGAACCTCTTCGCGCTCGCGCAGGCATCCGCCCGCACCGACGGCGGCGGCATCGCCGCGAAGGGCGTCTCGGGATCGGGCTACGGCGGCCACTACTTCTGGGACACCGAGGTGTACGTGATGCCGTTCCTCACGTACACGTCGCCCGGCGTCGCGCGCAACGCGCTGCGCTTCCGCGAGGACATGCTCGACGCGGCCCGCGACCGCGCCTCCGAGATGAACCAGCTCGGCGCCCTCTATCCGTGGCGCACGATCAACGGCCAGGAGTCGAGCGCGTACTACGCGGCCTCGACGGCGCAGTACCACATCGACGCCGACATCGTGCATGCGATCGTGCAGTACGTCGAGGCCACGGGCGACGCGGAGCTGCTCGCGCGCGGCGCGATCGACGTGCTCGTCGAGACCGCCCGCATGTGGGAAGACCTCGGGTTCTGGCGCACGAACGGCAAGCCCGTGTTCCACATCCACGGCGTCACGGGCCCCGACGAGTACACGACCGTCGTGAACGACAACCTCTACACGAACGTCATGGCACGGGCGAACCTTCGCGCTGCGGCCCGGGCGGTCGAGCGGCTGCGCGAGGAGGACCCCGCGGCGCACGAGCGCATGGTGTCGCGCGTGGGCGTGACGCCCCAGGAGGTGGCGGAGTGGGTGCGCGCCGCCGACGGCATGCACATCCCGTTCGACGCCGAGCTGCGGGTGCACCCGCAGGATGCGCAGTTCCTCGAGCGCGAGGTGTGGGACCTGGCGAACACGCCGGCCGAGCACCGCCCGCTGCTGCTGCACTTCCACCCGTTGGTGATCTACCGCTTCCAGGTGCTGAAGCAGGCCGACGTCGTGCTGGCGCTGCTGCTGCAGGGGCAGCACTTCACGCCCGAGGAGAAGCGCCGCGACTTCGAGTACTACGACGCGCTCACGACGGGCGACTCGACGCTGTCGGCGGTCGTGCAGTCGATCATCGCCGCCGAGGTGGGCTACCGCGACCTCGCGCTCGAGTACCACCTCGACGCGCTGTACGTCGACCTCGCGAACCTGCACGGCAACACCCCCGACGGCGTGCACGTGGCGTCGACGGGCGGCATCTGGCTCGCGTACGCGGCCGGCTTCGGCGGCATGCGCGACCACGACGGCGAGATCTCGTTCGACCCGCGCCTGCCCGAGGGCTGGGAGGGCATCACGTTCCGCATGACGCTGCGCGGCACCCGCCTGCGCATCCGCGTGCAGCAGGACGCGATGACGTTCACGGTCGAGGACGGCTCGGATGCGGTCGTCAGGGTGCGCGGGGAGCGCGTGCACGTGCGCGACGGCTCGCCCGTCACCGTCGAGCTCGACGGGCAGGGGCCGCTCGTCGACGAGGACGCCCCGTCGACCGACGACCTCGAGGGCTTCCGTCGCGCCGACGGCACGCTCATCACGGCGTCCCTGCCGACGTTCGCGCACGACGACGGCAGCTGACGCTCGTCGAATCCGCACCGCTCGGGGCCCTCGTCTGCATCGCGCAGGCGAGGGCCCTGTGGCGTGCGGTGTCGACGCGGTGATGACGGACGCGCGACGGCGGGCGCGTCCACCCCTGGTGCGCGGGCGACGGCGGAGCGGATGATCGCACCATGACTCGTCGCGCCCTCGTCAGCGGTGCCAGCATCGCCGGCCTCGCATCCGCCTTCTGGCTCTCGCGCACCGGCTGGGAGGTGCAGGTCGTCGAGCGCGCGGACGCGTTCCGCGACGGCGGCCAGAACGTCGACGTGCGCGGCGTCGCGCGCGAGGTCGCCGATCGCATGGGGATCACGGCGGTGATCCGCGACCGCACCACGACGGAGCAGGGCACGCGCTTCGTCGGCCGCGACGGCAGGACGATCGGCGAGTTCCCTGCCGAGGCGGGCGTCGACGGGCCGACGGCGGAGCTCGAGATCCTTCGCGGCGACCTCGCCAGGACGATCCTCGAGGCGCTGCCCGACGGCGTGGACATCGTCTACGGCGACGCGATCGAGCGCATCCACGACGCGGAGGGGTCCGCCCGGGTGCGGCTGACCTCGGGCACGGAGGTCGAGGTCGACCTCGTGGTGGTCGCCGAGGGCGTCCGCTCGCGCACGCGCTCGCTCGTGTTCGGCGATGCCGCGGAGCTCGACCGGCTCGGCCTCGCCATCGTCTACGGCACGATCGAGCGCACGGACGCCGACGACGACTGGTGGCGGTGGTACGTCGCGACGGGCGAGCGGCACGTCACCCTCCGACCCGACGCGATGGGCACCATCCGCGCCACGCTCGCCTACCGATGCGAGCGCGACGAGGTGACGGGCGTCGAGCGCGAGGCGCGCGAGTCCCTGCTCGACGGCATCTTCGCCGACGCGGGATGGGAGGCGCGACGCGTGCTCGACGGGCTCGCCACGTCGTCGGACGTCTACGCCGACGACCTCGCCCAGGTGCGCATGCCCGCATGGTCGGCGGGTCGCGTCTGCGTCGTCGGCGACGCGGCCTGGTGCGTGACGCCGCTCGCGGGCGGGGGCTCGTCGCTCGCCCTGATCGGGCCGTACGTGCTCGCCGCCTCGCTGCAGGACGCCGACGTCGACGCGGGGCTCGCGGCCTTCGAGTCGTGGATGCGGCCGCTGGTCGAGGAGACCCAGGATCTGCCGCCGGGCGTGCCGGGGATCGCGTATCCGACCTCGAGGCTCGGCGTGAGCGCGCTGCGTGCGGGCATCCGCGTTGCGGCCAGCGCGCCGGTGCGTCGCATCGCGGCGAAGGCGTTCGGCGGCGCCGCCACGGACGAGCGCCCCCTGCCGAGCATCCGGACCGACGGCTGACGGGTCCGGCCCGTCGCCGGCGTCAGCGCAGGTGACGGACGCCGGGCTCGGATGCGCGCGGTCGGCGCAGGAGCCACGACAGGGTCGCGACGGCGCCGAGCACGGCGGCGACGAGCGCTGCCGACGCGGCCACGAGCAGCGGCTCGCCCGAGGCTCGGGACGACGTCGCCACGAGCGCCGCGACGATCGCCACGACGCCAGCGACGGCCGCGCCGCCGAGGTGCGCGAGCTCGACGATGCGATGCGGCGCGCGCCGCGTCGGCGGCGCCGGCGGCCGCCACAGCGTGCCGACGGCCGTGAGGCACACGACGAGCAGCAGCGACCCGACGACGTCGCTCGGCCGATGCCATCCGTCGTGCACGAGGCGCACGGCGACGAGCGACAGCACCACGGATGCCACGGGCGCTGCCACGAGGCGCAGCGCGACCGGGAGCACGACGAGCAGGCCGGCGGCGACGCCTGCGAACGCGATCATGTGCCCGCTCGGGAACGAGTTGCCCTGCTCGGCCACCAGCGTGGGGCGCGACAGCACGAGGTGCTTGAGCAGCTGCCCGACGCCGGTGCTGGCCGCGACCACGCCGACGGCGACGAGCGCGAGGTCGCCGCGGCGTCGCACGAGGCCGATCGCGACGAGGCCGACGCACGCGGCGGCGAGGCTCGCGACCCCGACGACGCCGAGCAGCGACGAGTCGGTCGCGAACGTCGACGCGTCGAGCACGGCGCCCTCCGCGAGCCTGCCGTGCTCGGTCCACACCGCGACGGCGAAGACGACGCCGAACGCGACGGCCGCGAGCACCGCGATGCCGATGCGCTCCGCGCGGGCGCTCGCGCGAGGCAGCGCGGGGAGCGCGAGACCACGCCACCGCGTCGCGCGCGCTCGCTCGGCCACCACCTGCACCATCCCGTCGTCCCGGCCACGAAGACCACCCGGCAGGCTAGCGCGTGCCGCGTCGGTCCCTCGAGGTTCGGCGCGGGTCGGATGGCGGGATGGGCGCGGCTCCCGAGCGCGCTCGACGGTCGGCCGCCGCCGCCGAGCGCTCGTCGCCGTCAGCCGGCGGCGCCGAGCGTGCTCGCCCGGTAGCGCACCGCGATCGGCAGCGGCACCTCGGCGTCGGCTGCCGCGTCGCCGCGCACGATGTCGAGCAGCAGGCGGATGCACGCGGCCCCCGCGGCGCGCGGCGTGAGGTCGATGGCCGTGACGGGCGGGTCGGTGTAGACGTAGGCGGGGTTGTCGACGAGCGCCGCGACGAGCACGTCGTCGCCGACCTCGCGGCCGAGGTCCTGCAGCACGTCGACGACGACGATCGCCGAGCCGTCGGGGCCGCAGAGGAAGGCGTCGACCTCGGGGCGGGCCACGAGCAGCTCGCGCGCCGCTGCCGCGTATGCGCCCGACTCGGAGCCGAACGGCCGCTCGACCATGGCGGGCTCGATGCCGCGCTCGGCGCACCACGCGCGGTACGCGGCCTGCACGCGGCCGCCCCAGTCGGTGACGGCGGGGGAGGCCAGCAGCGCCGGCGCGACGGCGCCGCGGTCGGCGAGGTGGTCGAGCAGCTCGCGCACGGCGGCCTCGTGGTCGGCGGACACGACGCCCACCGAGCGCGAGGCCGGCGCGCCCTCGAGCGTCACGAGGGGCTGCTCGAGCGCGAGGAGGCGCTCGGCGACGGGGTCGTCGGCGAGCGGGTCGAGCAGGATGACGCCGTCGACGGCCGGCGGCGCCTGACCGCCTGCGAGCCGGCGCGACGTGATGAGCGTGACGTCGATCTCGTCGGCAGCAGCCTGCTCGAGGGCGCCGTAGACGGTCTGCAGGTAGTACTCGATGCGCGTCATCGCCTCGGGCAGGTGGATGCCGAGGGTGCCGGTCGTCGCGGCGCGCAGCGACCGGGCGGCCGAGTTCGGGCGGTAGCCGAGCGTCGACGCGGCGGCCTCGACCGCGGTGCGCGTCTCCTGCGAGACGCGGCCGTGCCCGCGCAGGGCGTCGGATGCCGTGGTGCGCGAGACGCCGGCGGCGCGGGCGACGTCGACGATCGTCGCGGCGCGGGTGCTGGCGCGGTCGGGCATGCCCCGTGTCTACCACAGGGGCGTCCCCCGGAAACGCTGGGGCCGGATCGATCCGTCATCCGGTGTTACGAGTACGTGACGAATCGGGCCGGATGGGGATCCGGCGCTTGACCGCCGCCGTCGCCGCGCGTAGATTCCCGGCAATGCCGGAACGATCCGGCATCCGGCTCGGAGCATCCAGCACCCGCTCTCGACGTCGGCCCCATCGACCGGGAGGCTCCCGTGCGCACCACCTCCACCGCAGCCGTCGCGGCCGCCATCGCGGCGCTCGCGCTCGCAGGATGCTCGGGCGGCTCGACGCCGTCCGAGGGCCAGTCCGACGTGCCCGACGGCTACGTCGCCATCGCCGACGACTCGATCGACAGCGCGGGCGGCAGCCTGCAGGTGCAGGTCGACTACGACACCGCCGAGGCGCAGGGCCTCGACCCCGCCTTCGCCGAGGTCGCCCGCTCGTGGTCGATCATGGGGCTCGTGTACGAGTCGCTCGTGACGGTCGGTCCCGGCTTCGAGATCCAGCCCGAGCTCGCCTCCGAGTGGGAGCAGCCCGACGCCACGACCTACGTGTTCACCCTGCAGCCCGACGCGACGTTCTCGAACGGCCGCGCCGTCACGGCCGCCGACGTCGTCGGCTCGCTGCAGCGCCTCGCCGACTCCGGCTCCGTCTGGTCGGGCCAGCTCGGCCCCGTCGCATCCATCGAGGACACGAGCGGCGAGACGCAGCAGGTCACCGTCACGCTCGACAGCCCGTACACGCCGTTCCTCGCCGCGCTCGCGAACACGCCCGCGGCGATCCTGCCCATGGAGGAGCTGACCGCCGGCACCTTCGACCCCGTGACGGACATGCTCGGCACGGGCGCCTTCACCGTCGCCGAGCACCGGCAGGACGAGTCGTGGACGTTCGAGGCCAACCCCGGCTGGTGGGATGCCGACGCGCTCGGCATCGACACGCTCGAGCTCGTGATCGCCGGCGACGAGCAGACGCGCCTCGCCGGCCTGCGCGACGGGTCGACGCAGCTGGCGAACTTCTCGAACCCCGACGCGCTGCAGCTGCTGCAGTCGGCGCCGAACGTCACGGCCGTGAGCCAGACGCAGAGCGACTTCTTCTACGCGATGCTCAACTCGGTGAACCCGGACTCGCCCTTCGCCGACCCCGAGGTGCGCCAGACGGTCAACGCCCTCATCGACCGCCAGGCGCTCGTCGACGTCGCCCTCGCCGGCGCCGCCGAGCCGACGGCCGTGACGCCCGCCAACCTGCCCGACGCGTGCGCGCCCGACTCCGTGCCGTCGGCATCCGCCGAGGTGGACGCGGATGCGCTCGCGGGCGTCGAGGCCAGCATCCTCATCTACAACTCCGACCCGGCGCTCGCGGCGATCGCGCAGCTCATGCAGCAGCAGCTCGAGGCAGCCGGTGCCGAGATCGAGCTCGAGTCGGTCGACGACGGCACGTTCGGCGAGCGCGTCTACGTGTCGCAGCCCGGCGACTTCGACATCGCCCTCAGCTGGTTCGCCGGCTACGGCGACGCGTCGATCGTGACGAGCTGGTGGAACCCCGACACGGCGTTCTTCAACGTCGGCTTCACGCAGTCGCACGACGACCTGTCGGAGGCCATCGTCGCCGCGCAGCAGCTCGAGCCCGGCGCCGAGCGCGCCGAGGCGCTGCAGACGGTGTGCGACCTCGCCGACGAGTACGCCGAGATGCTGCCGCTCGCCACCCGCCCCCAGGTGGTCGGGTTCGCGAGCGACCAGCTGTCGCCGTCGATCCTGTCCGACGAGGGCTACGGCGACTTCCTGCGCCTCGTGGCCGACTTCCGCACGATCGGGGGCTGAGATGCGAGCAGCGCGATGGGTGGGTGGTCGAGTCCTCACGGGTCTCGTGACGCTGCTCGGCATCGCGCTGCTCGTCTTCGCCGCGGTGCGAGTGGTGCCGGGGCAGGCGGAGCGCGTGCTGCTCGGCCCGCTCGCGACCGACGAGCAGCGCGCGGCGCTCGTCGCCGAGCTCGGGCTCGACCGCGACCTCGTCACGCAGTTCGGCATCTGGATGGGCAAGGTGCTCACGGGCGACCTCGGCACGTCGATCGTGTCGCGACAGCCCGTGCTCGACGAGCTCGCCATGCGGCTGCCCGTGACGGCGACGATCGCGATCATGGCCCTCGTGATCGCGCTCGGCGTCGGCATCCCCGTCGGCGTGCTGCAGGCGCTGCGCGCCCGCCGTCGCGGCGGCGCGGTCGTGAGCCGCGTCGTCGGCGGCCTCGGCATCTCGATCCCCGAGTTCGTGCTCGGTGCTCTCGTGGTGCTGCTGTTCTCGTCGGTGCCGCTCGGCATCACGATCGGCGCGTTCACGCCCGTCGCCGAGGACGTCGGGCAGGGGCTGCTGTCGTCGCTGCTGCCCGCGCTCGTGCTGTCGGTCTTCTGCGCCGCCGCCACGGCGCGCACCACGAGGGATGCCGTGCTCGGCGTGCTCGTGGAGCCGTACGTGCAGGCCGCCGTCGCGCGCGGCGAGACGCCGTGGTCGATCGTGCGGCACCACGTGCTGCGCAACGCGACCATCCCCATCCTGACGCTCGCCGCCACTCTGCTCGCGTACCTGCTGGGCGGCGCCGTCATCGTCGAGGGCCTCTTCAACGTGCCGGGCGTCGGCTCGTACCTGCTGCTCGCGATGGACCGCCGCGACTACGCCGTCGTGCAGGCGGGCGTGATGCTCGCCGCCGTCGTGTTCGTGGCGACGAGCGTGCTCGTCGAGCTCGTCTCGAGCCTCGTCGACCCGCGCGTCTCGACGATCGGGGCGCGGGCATGACGGGCGTCGCCGCGGGGCTCGCCGCCGCGCCGGGTCGCCTGCAGGCGCTGCGCACGAAGGATGCCGTGCTCACGGCAGCCCTCGTGGTGCTCGCGCTGCTCGTCGTCGCGTCGCTCGCCGGCCGCGTCGTGCCGGGGCTGAACGACGGCACGACGACCGTCGGCGGCCGCTTCGAGGCACCGAGCCTCGCGCATCCGCTCGGCACCGACTCCCTCGGCCGCTCGCTGCTCGCGCGCCTGCTCGAGGGCATCGGCACCACCTTCCTGCTCTCGGCCGTCGCCGTGGTGTGCACCGCGGTGATCGCGACGGCGCTCGGCATCCTCGCCGCCTACCTCGGCGGCTGGGTGCGCGAGGTCGTCATGCGCATCGGCGACGTGCTCTACGCCTTCCCGTCGATCCTGCTCGCCCTGCTCGTCGCGGCGGCGTTCGGCGCCGGCATCACGGCGTCGCTCGCGGCGATCGTGCTCATCACCGTGCCGCTCATGACGAGGCAGGTCGCCGCCGCGGCCGCGCAGGTCGCCAGGCGCGACTTCGTCACCTCGGCCCGCATCTCGGGCGTCTCGGCGCCCGTCATCATGGCGCGCCACCTGCTCACGAACGTGTCGGGCACCGTCGTCATCCAGGCGACGTACGCGCTGTCGGTCGCGATCCTCGTCGAGGGCGGCCTGTCGTTCCTCGGCTACGGCGTGCAGCTGCCGGCGTCGTCGCTCGGTCTGCTCGCGAGCGAGGGCAACCTCTACCTGCTCACGGCGCCATGGATCCTCATCTCCTCCGGCGGGGCCATGGTGCTCGCGATCCTCGCCGTGACGCTCGTGGGCGACAGCCTGCGCGACCGCCTCGAGCCCCGTCAGGCGGTGGACCTCACATGACCCTCATCGAGATCGACGACCTGGTCGTCGAGTTCCAGACGTCGCGCGGCACCGTGCGCGCGCTCGACGGCGCGACGCTGTCGGCGGATGCGGGCGAGGCGCTCGCGATCGTGGGGGAGTCGGGCTCGGGCAAGTCGACGCTCGGCACCGCCATCGGTGCGCTGCTGCCGGCGAACGGACGCTTCGCGAGCGGCTCGGTGCGCGTCGACGGCGTCGACGTCGGCGCGCTCGACCGGCAGGGGCTGCGTGCGCTGCGCCGCGACGCGCTCGGCTTCATCCCGCAGGATCCCATCGCGACGCTCGACCCGACGCAGCGCGTCGGCAGGCAGCTCGCGCTCGTCGTGCGAGCGCTCGGACGCGATGCGTCGCGGGCCGCGCTCGCGCAGATGCTCGACGAGGTGCGCATCGCCGACTCCGCCGACGTGCTGCGCCGCTACCCCCACGAGCTCTCGGGCGGCATGGCGCAGCGCGTCGCCATCGCGATCGCGATGGCACGCCGGCCGCGCATCCTCGTGGCCGACGAGCCCACCGCGGCGCTCGACGCCAACGTGCGCCGCGAGGTGCTGCGCCTCATCTTCGAGGCCGCCGAGCAGACCGGCGCGACGGTGATCTGGCTGAGCCACGACCTCGAGGCCGTCGCGCGCTGGTGCCGCCGCGTCGCCGTGATGTACCGCGGGAAGGTCGTGGAGGTGGGCCCGCCGGGCGTCGTGCTGCAGCGGCCCGAGCATCCGTACACGCAGTCGCTCATCGCCGCCATGCCGTCGAGGCTGCAGCAGGACGTGCCCGTGCGCACGTACACGGAGCTGCTCGCGGCGCAGGGCGCGGAGGCGGCGGCGCCCCTGCCGTCCGCGCCCGCGCCCGACCGTGCACGCGCGTCGGACCCCGCACCCGCATCCGCCGACGAGGAGGCCCGCGCATGACCCTGGTCGAGCTCGACGCCGTGACGGTGCGCTTCGGCACCGGGCCGCGCGCGGTGCACGCGATGCGCGAGGTGTCGTTCTCGGTCGACGAGGGGCAGACGGTGGGGCTCGTCGGCGAGTCCGGCTCGGGCAAGTCGACCGCGGCATCCGTCGCGCTCGGCCTGCGCGCACCCACGACGGGCGCCGTGCTCTTCGACGGGCAGCCCCTGCGCCGCCGCCGCATGGCCGGCGAGATGCAGGCCGTGCTGCAGCACCCCATGTGGGCGCTCAACCCGCGGATGTCGGTCGCGGCGTCGATCGCCGAGCCGCTGCAGGTGCGCACCCGCGACCGCGGCGCAGTGCGCGCCCGCGTCGCCGAGATGCTCGACCAGGTCGCCCTCGCGCCCGAGCTCGGCGCACGGCATCCCCACGAGCTCTCCGGCGGCCAGCGGCAGCGCGTCGCCATCGCCCGCGCCCTCATCACGAGCCCGCGGTTCATCGTGTTCGACGAGGCCGTCAGCGCCCTCGACGTGTCGGTGCAGGCGCAGATCCTGCAGCTCATCCAGCGCCTGCAGGCCGAGCACGGCTTCGGCGCGCTCTTCATCTCCCACGACATGGCCGTCGTGCGCTACCTCGCCGACCGCGTCGTCGTCATGCGCGGCGGCGAGGTCGTCGAGGACGCCGGTGCCGCCGACGTCGCGGCCGGCTTCACCCACCCGTACTCCCGAGCCCTCCTGGAGGAGCGATGACCACCACGTCGACCCAGCCCGCGTTCGCCCCGCAGACCGACTGGGATGCCGAGCCGCGACGCACGACGCGCTCGACGTTCGCGGGCCTCACGACGAACGACGACGTCGACCTCGTCGCGGTGCCCGGCGCGGGCCGCGCGGAGGTGACCTTCGACTTCCCCCGCGTGCGCATCGGCACGGCGCAGTACGACGAGGGCCCCACGGGCGTCACCGTCATCGAGGTCGAGGGCGGCGCGCGCACGGCGATCGACGACCGCGGCGGCGCCGTGGGCATCACGGGCCGCTACCCCTTCAACCACGCCATCTGCCTCGCGGGCGGCTCGGTGCACGGCACCGCGGCAGCGTCGGGCGTGACGGATGCGCTGCTCGAGCGCGGCGGACGCCGCACGGGGTTCGCCGACCTCGCCGTGGTCTCGGGCGCCGTCATCTACGACTTCGCCGTGCGCGACAACGCCATCACCCCCGACAACGCCCTCGGCCGTGCCGCCTTCGACCGCGCCCGCGAGGGCGTCGTCGAGGTGGGCCGCGTGGGCGCGGGCGTCGGCGGATCGTGCGGCAAGATGCGCCCGACCTCGACCGAGTGGGCGGGGCAGGGCGCGGCCTTCCGGCAGGTGGGCGACCTCAAGATCCTCGCCCTCACGGTCGTCAACGCCGTCGGCGCGGTCATGGATCGCGACGGCTCCGTGCTGCGCGGCAACGTGCAGGAGGACGGCACGCGCCGGCATCCGTCGATCGACGGCGCGATGGCATTCGCCGAGGCGGGTGCGGGCGGGGCCGAGGGCATCCAGCGCGGCAACACGACGCTGTCGGTCGTCGTCACGAACGCGCGGCTCGAGGAGATCGACCTGCGACAGCTCGCCACGCAGATCCACTCCTCGATGCACCGCGGCATCCAGCCGTTCCACACGGCGCTCGACGGCGACACGCTCTTCCTGCTCACGACCGACGAGGTCGACCTGCCCTCCTACGACGCGCGCCAGGGCCTCGGGCCGTCGGTCGCGTCGTTCGGCGCCATCGCGTCGGAGGTCATGTGGGATGCCGTGATCGAGAGCGTGCGCTGACGTGCACACCTTCCCCGCGTACCACGCACCCGACGGGCGCGCGCTGGTCGACCTCGTGGCACGCACGCCGTTCGCGCTCGCGGTGACGTCGCAGACGGGCGCGCCGATCGCGACGCACCTGCCCGTCGTGCTGCCGCCGACCCTCGACGCCGCATCCGTCGACACCCTCGTGGGTCAGACGCTGTGGTCGCACATGGGTCGTGCGAACCGGCACTGGCGCGCGATGCGCCGGCATCCCGAGGTGCTGCTCATCCACACCTCGACCCACGGGTACGTGTCGCCGTCGCTGTACGGCACCCCCGGCGCCGTGCCCACCGTCGACTACGCCGCCGTGCACCTCACGGGCACCGTGCGGCTCATGGACGACGACGAGGCGCTCGACGTCGTCGTGCAGACCGTCGCCCAGCTCGAGGGGCAGCGCGGCGCCGCCGGCGGCCCCACGTGGGACATGTCGGGGTCGATGGACGTGTTCCGCGACATCATCACGGGCGTCACGGCGTTCGCGATCGAGGTCACGAGCGAGCAGGCCGTCTTCAAGCTCAGCCAGGACAAGCCCGCCGAGATCCGCGGCCGCGTGCGCGACGAGTTCGCCGGCCAGGGCTCCTTCGCCGGCGCCGGAGCCATCGCCGGCTGCCCCCACGCCGACATCGCCGGGCTCATGGATGCGCTCCCCGCCGAGCACGTGCGCCGCGGTCACCTGCCACCGCTGTCGACGACGGTCGACGGAGAGGATCCCCGATGAAGGTCGCCGAGCTGCGCCTGCCCGCCACCGACCCCGTCTCGCGCGGCGTCGCCTACGGGTCGGCGCTCGCCGAGCCCATCCGCGACACGATCGCGCTCTACCGCGACGCGTACGACGTCATGGGGGTGCCCGCCGGCGTCGCCGCAGCCGTCGTCGAGGGGTCGATCGACGCCGTGCGCGCATGGGCGCCCGCGATCGCCGCCGAGCTCGACGGCGTCGCGCACGGCGCCGACGTCGCGCTCGCCGACCTCATGCTGCTCACGGCGCGCACCGAGATCCTCGCCCACGCACCCACGGCGAAGGCGCTCGAGTGCTCCACGATCGTCGCCGTGCACGACGACCGGCGGCCGATGACGATGCAGACGTGGGACTGGCACGGCGAGCTCGCCCCCACGGGCGTGCTGCTGGAGGTGCCGCTGGGCGACCGCGTCGTGCGCACGTTCACCGAGACCGGCATGGTCGGCAAGATCGGCGTCGCCCGCACCGCATCCGGCCGCGGCCTCGGGGTGCACTTCAACATCCTCCATCACGTCTCCGACCGCACCGCCGTGGGCGTGCCGGTGCACGTCGTCGCGCGCCGCATCCTCGACGAGGCGTCGACGCTCGACGAGGCGATCGCGCTCGCTCGCGACGCGGTCGTGGGGGCGTCGACCGTGCTGACGGTGGTGGAGGCGGCGTCGGATGCCGGGCCGGCGAGGGCGGCGTGCATCGAGCTGTCGCCTGCGCGCGTCGCGGTCGTCGAGCCGGTCGACGGGTACCTCGCGCACACGAACCACTTCCTCGACCCCGGGCTCGCCGAGGGCGAGGCGACGAGCGACACGTCGACCACCGGGCCGAGGCTCGAGCACGCGCTCGCGCAGCGCGACGGCGCGACGGCGGCGACGGATGCCGTGACGATGGCCGCGGGCATGTGCGGTGCCGCCGGCGCGGATGCGCCGGTGTGCGTGCGCGTGCGCCCCGCCGCCGACCTCGCGGATCGGTGGGAGACGCTGCTCACGGCGTCGCTCGACGTCGAGGCGGGCGCGATCGACTGGTTCGCGGGCCCGCCGAGCGGCCTCGACGCCGCGACGGTGCGCCGATTCGGGTGAGCTCGGTGGCTCTCGCATCCACCAACTGGTCGAGGAGCGCAGGCGCGCAGCGCCTCCGCGTCACGAGACCACGCGACGTGCCCGCTCGACGCGACCCGGCGCGTGCCTTGGCGGGAGCGGCGGTCGCGAGGTCTCGTGACGCGTGCTCGCCCGAGGGCTCGCGCGCTCCTCGACCAGCTGATGGGGACCACCCCCAGGACCGCTCGGTGAGGTGCGCCCTTCGAGACGGCAGCTCGCTGCGCTCGCGGCCTCCTCAGGACCCGCGCCGCGAGCCTCGAAGCGAGCCCCACGAGAGGCACCCCTGATGCGCGTCCTCGAGATCGCCGGCGCCACGCCGCACGCCCGCGGCGTCGACCGCGGTCGGCAGGTGGGCGGCGTCGTGCGCGCCCACTGGCGCGTCTACCTCGACCTGTTCGCCATCGCGGGATGGTCCCAGGCCGAGGTGCGCGACCACGCGCTCGCCTCCCTCGACGCGCTCGGCGCGTGGTGGCCCGACGGCCGCGACGAGGTGCTCGGGGTCGCCGCGGGCGCCGAGCTGCCCGAGTGGATCGCCGCAGCCCTCGCCGCCCGCACCGAGCTGCTCGTCGCACGCGGCGGTCCCGACGCATCCGTGCCTCCGGGCCGCGAGTGCACGATCCTCGCCACCGTCTCGCCGGCCGCGGCCGCGCAGGTGTGGGACTGGCACCGCGAGCTCGGTGACGCGTGGCATGCGCAGCAGGTGCGCGGTGGAGCGCTCGGCTACGCGGGCGTCACCGAGCACGGCATCTGCGCGAAGGTCGGCATGAACGATGCGGGCGTCGGCGTGCTGCTCGCGATCCTCTCCCACGTCGACGACCGCCCGGGCGGCGTGCCCATCCACTCGGTGCTGCACCGCATCCTCGCCGAGGCGACGACGGTGGAGGCGGCGCTCGCGATCGCGCGGTCGGCGGCCGTGACGTCGTCGAGCGTCGTGACGATCGTCGGCCCGACGGCCGACGGCGGCCGCACGGCCACGGCGATCGAGCTCAGCCCCGTGGGCTCCGAGATCGTCGAGCCCGTCGTCGACCTGCACGATGCGCAGTGGCTGCCGCGGTCGAACCACTTCCTGTCCGAGCGGCTCGCATCGGGATCGCGCACGTTCCGGGGCGATCCCGACTCGCCCGATCGCCTCACGCTGCTGCGCCGCCGCATCGCCGCGCGGCCGACGCCCGTGACGAAGGCGACGGACCTCGTGCCGATGCTGCGCACGGCGCCCGGCGAGGAGCTCGGCGACATCTGCTGCGTCGCCCGCCCCGAGCAGCCGCTCGGCCGCGCGTGGCAGACGCTCGCGACGGTCGCGATCGACGCGGCGGGGCTCACGATCCTGGAGGGCTCGCCGCTCGACGCGCCGGGCGCCCGGCTGCGGGTGCCGCTGCGCTGATCGCGCGCGGACGTCAGAGGTCGTCGAGCAGGTCGAGCGCCTGCACCTTGCGGTGGCTCACGAGGGAGTCGAGGATGACCGCGCTGCGCGTGCGCGTGACCGCCGTGCACGACGAGACGCGCAGCAGCACATCCTGGAGGTCCTTCGTCGACCGCGCCACGACGCGGCACTGGACGTCGGCGTCGCCGGTGGTGGAGAAGGCCTCGATGACCTCGGGCATCGCCGCCAGGTGCTCTCGCACCTGCGCGAGCTCGCCCTGCTGCACCTGCAGGTGGACGAGCGCCTGCACCGCGAAGCCCATCGAGGCCAGGTCGAGCTGGGTCTCGCGGCCGATGATGATGCCGCTGTCCCAGAGGCGGTCGATGCGGCTCTTGACCGTCGGCCGGGAGGCGCCCACGAGCTCCGCGAGCTCGACGAGGGTCGCGCGCGGCTCGTCGCGCAATGCGCGCAGGAGCCGTCGATCGAGCGCATCGATCTCGCGGCGGGTGTCGCGCATGCGTGCCTCTCGTGCAGGTCGCCAGTCAGGCGCTCCCCGATGCTACCTCCACCACGCGTCCCGCATCACGAAACAGAAACGCAATGCGGCTGACTCTTGCAATGTGGAAAGTCCAGTCATAGTTTGACTGCACTAACGCAAGCAGTCTCCCCATTCGTTGTCAGGAGTCCCATGAACGTCGCCATCACCGCCGTGATCGTCGCCTACCTCGTCGCGATGTTCCTCGTCGCGGCATGGCTGCGACGGCGCGTCAAGGACGACACCGACTTCCTGCTGGCGGGCAGGCGGATGGGGCCCACGATCATCGCGATCATGCTGCTCGCGACCAACTTCGGTGGCGCCTTCGTGCTCGGCACGAGCCAGGACGCCTACTCGGTGGGATTCGCGGCGATCTCGTTCGCCATCGGCATCTGCGCCGGACTCGTCGTGCTGGCGCTGTTCGTCGCGAAGCGCGTGCGCGGCGGCGACTTCGTGACCGTGCCCGACCTGCTGCAGCATCGATTCTCGAGCACGCCCGTGCGGCTCATCGCCTCGGCGCTCTCGATCGTCGCCCTCACGGGCATCCTCGCCGGCCAGGTGGGGGCGGTCGCGCAGTCGATGACCGCCCTGGGACTGTCGACGACGTGGGGAGCGGTGATCGGCACCGCGCTCATCGTGGCCTTCACGGTGCTCTCGGGCATGTGGGGGGTCGCGGTCACCGACGTCATCCAGTTCGTCGTCATCGTCGGCGGCCTCGTCCTCGTGGCGGTCATGGCCGTGCAGGAGGCGGGTGGCTTCGAGGCGATCGCGGCGACGTTCGCGCAGGCCGGGGTCGACGAGCCGTTCAACCCGCTCTCGCAGGGCTGGTCGTTCCTCCTCGGTGCTGCGCTGCCGGTCGTCGTGCACAAGCTCGTCGGGCAGGACGTGATGCAGCGCGTCTTCGCGGCGCGGTCCGCGCGCGCCGCCGCGCTCGGCGCGGGCATCGCGGGCGTCCTGACGGCGCTGTTCGCGGTCGTGCCAGCGATCGCCGGCATGGCGGCGCGCACGATCTTCCCCGAGCTCGATCCCAGCGTCGGCGTCATCCCCGCGCTCATCGAGGGCGTGCTGCCGGTCTGGGCAGCGGGCATCCTCGTCGCGGCGATCATCTCGGCCGTCATCTCCACCGCCGACGCGCTGCTGCTGGCGGCCGTGAGCAACATCACGAACGACTTCCTCATGCGCATGCGGCGCATCCGGGAGGACGACGTGCTGCGGCTGCGCTGGTCGCGCGTGCTGACGATCGTGCTCGGCGTCCTCGCGCTCGGCTTCTCGCTGCTGGTGCCCGGCATCATCCAGATCCTCACCATGGCGTTCACCATGTACGGTTCGGGCGTGTTCGTGTCGTTCATGCTCGGCCTCTTCACCCGCTTCGGCGGGCGACGAGCGGCGCTGGCGTCGATGCTCGTCGGCTCCGCCACCGCGTTGCTGGGGCTCACGGGCGTCGTGGTGGCGGCGGGGGTGCCGACCATCGTCGTGGCCGTCGCCGCCTCGCTCGTCGCCTACGTCGTGGTGGCGCTCGTCGCCGGCGAGCGCAGGGTGCTGCCGACGACTGCCCCGGTCGAGGAGGCGCAGGTCGCTCGTGCCTGAGCCGCGCTCCATCGTGGTCACGGGCGCCGCGTCCGGCATCGGCGCCGCGATCGCCGACCATCTCGAGGACGCTGGCGACCGAGTCGTGCGGCTCGATCGTCACGGTCCGTCGGACGAGGGATTCGACGTGGCCGACGAGAGCGCGTGGGATTCGCTGCCGGCCGACGGCGTCGTGGGCCTCGTGCACGCCGCGGGCATCCGTCGCCGCGCCCCCATCGCGGACACGACGCTCGCGACGTTCCGCGAGGTGCTCGACGTCAACGTCGCAGGCACGTTCCTGGCTCTGCGTTGGGCCGCGCGGGCTGCGTCGTCGCACGGCGTGCTGCGCTCGGTGGTGACGCTGTCGTCGGCCGTCGCCTCGCGCACGGTCGAGGGCCAGGCGGCGTACAACGCCTCGAAGTCCGCCGTCGGTGCGCTCACCCGCACGGCCGCGATCGAGCTCGCGCCCGTCGGCGTGCGGGTGAACGCGGTGGCGCCCGGGTCGATCGTGACCCCGATGACCGCCGCAGGATGGGGCGACGACGAGCACGCTGCCCGCATGCGCGCCGAGATCCCGGCGGGCCGGCCGGGTCGCGTCGACGAGGTCGCTGCGATCGTCGAGGTCCTGCTCGGCGACGCGGCGTCGTACGTGACCGGATCGGTCTGGCCCGTCGACGGCGGCTGGACCGCATGAGACCACCAACAGAGAGGACCATCGAATGACCTTCGACCCCTACGCGGCACTGCCGTCCGTCCCGTCGTTCGCGCTCACGTCGAGCGCGTTCGGCGACGGCGACACGCTGCCGATGCCGCAGATCTCCGCGATGGCATCGCCGGATGGCGGGGACGCGACGCCGCAGCTGTCGTGGAGCGGCGCCCCCGAGGGCACGCAGGGCTATGCGCTGACGTGCCTCGACCCCGACGCCCCCACCGGCAGCGGCTTCTGGCACCTCGCCGTGTTCGGCATCCCCGCATCCGTCACGGAGCTCTCGGAGGGTGCGGTGGTGCTCGATCGCATCACCGACGCCGCACTCGAGGGTGCGCACGTGCTGCGCAACGACGGCGGCGTCCGCGGCTTCGTCGGCGCTGCCCCGCCGCCCGGGCACGGCGTGCACCGCTACATGTTCGTCGTGCACGCGCTCGACGTCGCTGAGCTCGAGATCGACGAGTCGGCGTCGCCGGGGCTGCTGGGCTTCCAGCTGTTCGGCCACACGCTCGGCCGAGCCCGCCTGACGGGCGTCTTCGGACACTGAGGCCGTCGAGCAGGTCCCGGCGATCGGGATGCGCGCAGACGTCGAGGGGCTCGCTCGTCGAGCGGGCCCCTCGTGGCGACCACGTCGCCTGGTCGATCATCGCGAGCCACGTGCCGACGCGTGGCTCACCACCGCGCTCGAGCGCAGCCGTCGAGAGGTGGACGCCGAGTCGCGCTGATCGCGCTCGGTGATGGCCGGGCCGGCGGACGAGGCCGGCGGACCACTGTAGTCGCCCGTCGCCGCTCGTCGACACCGATGCGACCGGTGGGCTGCAGTCGTCTACCGTCGGCACAGATGCGGCACTCAGGCGCATGCGCACGACGCGAAGGACAGCATGTCTGACTCCCCGACCTCCCTCCCGTACCCGCTGGGCGTCAGCCTCGTCGACGGCGCCTGGAACGTCGCCGTCTACTCCGAGACCGCCGACCGCATCGAGTGCTGCATCTTCGACGACGCGGGCACGGAGACCCGCTCGACGCTCGCCGAACGCACGGGCCACGTCTTCCACGGCATCGTCGACGGCCTCGAGGTCGGCTCCCGCTACGGGTTCCGGGTGCACGGACCGTGGGATCCGTCGGCCGGTCTGCGACACAACGCGAGCAAGCTCCTGCTCGACCCGCACGCGACCGCGATCGAGGGCGGCTACGACTGGTCGCAGGCCGTGTTCGGCCACGACATGGACGAGCCCGACCGCCTCGATCCGACCGACTCGGCTGCCTCGACGCCTCGCTGCATCGTGACGGAGCCCTCGTTCGACTGGGGGGACGACCGCGCTCCGCGCACCCCGCTCGCCCAGACCGTCGTCTACGAGGTGCACGTGAAGGGCTTCACG
This sequence comes from Agrococcus jejuensis, assembly GCF_007679035.1. GTDB lineage: Bacteria > Actinomycetota > Actinomycetes > Actinomycetales > Microbacteriaceae > Agrococcus > Agrococcus jejuensis_A. The sequence continues at coordinate 114,216 of NZ_VEFR01000006.1, forward strand.
CAGACGCACCCGGATGTGCCGGAGGAGCTCCGCGGCACGTACGCGGGTCTCGCACACCCGGCGGCCATCCAGCACCTCGTGGATCTCGGCATCACGGCCGTCGAGCTGCTGCCGGTGCAGCAGTTCGTGCAGGACAGCCATCTGGAGGAGAAGGGCCTGCGCAACTACTGGGGCTACAACTCCATCGGCTTCTTCGCCCCGCACGGCGACTACGCCGCAGCGGGCGATGGCGGCGGGCAGGTCGACGAGTTCAAGGCGCTCGTGCGTGCGCTGCACGCAGCCGGCCTCGAGGTCATCCTCGACGTCGTCTACAACCACACGGCCGAGGGCAACCATCTCGGCCCCACGCTGTCGTTCAAGGGCATCGACAACGCCGCGTACTACCGCCTCGTGGAGGGGGAGGAGTCGAGCTACTTCGACACCACGGGGACGGGTAACAGCCTCAACGTCAGCCACCCGGCGGCGCTCGGCCTCATCATGGACTCGCTGCGCTACTGGGTCACCGAGATGCACGTCGACGGCTTCCGCTTCGACCTCGCCACGACGCTCACCAGGCAAGGCGGAGACGCGGAGCTGCACAGCGCCTTCCTCACCCTGATCGCGCAGGATCCGGTGCTCGCGCCGGTCAAGATGATCGCCGAGCCGTGGGACACCGCCGGCTACCAGGTCGGCGGGTTCCCCGCCGACTGGTCGGAGTGGAACGGCAAGTTCCGCGACGACGTGCGCGACTTCTGGAACGGCAGCGATGCGACGCTCGGCACCACCGCCCAGCGCATCCTCGGCTCGCCCGACGTCTACGAGGCCAGCCGTCGCTCGCCGCTGTCGAGCGTGAACTTCATCACCGCGCACGACGGCTTCACCCTCGCCGACCTCACGTCGTACGCCGACAAGCACAACGCAGCGAACGGCGAGGACAACCAGGACGGCGAGAGCGACAACCGGTCGTCGAACGGCGGAGCGGAGGGACCCACGGACGACGAAGGCGTCAACGCGCGCCGAGCTCGCAAGCAGCGCAACCTCCTCGCGACGCTGCTGCTGTCCGCCGGCGTGCCCATGATCCTCGGCGGCGACGAGCTCGGTCGCACCCAGGGAGGCAACAACAACGCCTACTGCCAGGACAACGAGATCTCCTGGTTCGACTGGGACGCCGTCGACCAGGACCTGCTCGCCTTCACGAGCGAGCTGATCGCGCTCCGCGCCGCCCACCCTGCGCTGCGCCCGTCGTGGTTCCGTCAGGCTCCCGGCGATGACGCCGTCGACACGGTCGACGTCCTACGCTCCGACGCGCAGGGCTTCGACGACGCGGACTGGGACAACGCCGACGCACGATCGATCGCCTTCGTGCTCACCGCACCCGGCGGCGACGCGTTCGCGTTGCTGCTGAACGCCGCCGAGAACGCCGTCGACTTCACCCTGCCGGACGCCCCCGGCGAGGCGTGGCAGCTGGCGTCGTCGAGCGATGCGGAGCAGGGGATCGAGCCAGGCGCATCGACCGCGATCGTGAAGGAGGGCTCCTTCACGTTGCTCCGATCCGCGACCGTCGAGGGGGCATCGGCATGAGCGCCCGCGTCGCGGTCATCCTGAACCCGACGAAGACCGATCGGGACGCCATCGAGACCCACCTCGTCGAGGCGCTGGACGCCGGCGCATCCGTGTCGTGGTTCGAGACCAGCGAGGACGACGCGGGTCAGGGCGTCGCTGCGGAGGCGCTGCGATCCGAGCCGGAGCTGCTGCTGGTCGCGGGCGGCGATGGCACGGTCCGTGCCGTCATCGAGCATCTCGCCGACGTGCAGGCGGAGGTCGACCTCGGCATCCTGCCCCTCGGCACCGGCAACCTCCTCGCTCGCAATCTCGACGTCCCCGTCGACGACCTGCCCGCCGCGATCCGTCGAGCCGCCGATGGCAACGCACGAGCCGTCGACGTCGGATGGGTCGACGTCGACCTCGCCAGCGGCCACGAACGGCATGCCTTCGTCGTCATGGTCGGCTTCGGCATCGACGCGCACATGATCGACGAGACCGACGACGACCTGAAGTCCAAGGCCGGCTGGCTCGCCTACGTCGAGTCCCTGGGCCGCGCCTTCGCGGCAAGCGATGTGGTGCCCTTCCACCTGTCCGTCGATGGCCAGCCCGGCAAGGACGAGGAGGGCCACACCCTCCTCATCGCGAACTGCGGCACGTTGCCGGCCGGACTGACGCTGCTGCCCGACGCCGACGTCGCCGACGGCGAGCTCGACTACCTGCTCCTGAGCGCCGCGTCGCTGCCGCAGTGGGTCGGCAGCCTCAAGACGATGGTGTGGGACAACGGCATCGCCAAGATGGCCGCTCGCTCCGACGAGTCCGTCAGCTCCGACACCGTCACCTACGGTCGTGCACGGGCACTCCACGTCGACCTCCCGCAACCGCATGCGTTCGAGATCGACGGCGAGTTCCTCGGCGACGCCCACCGCTTCGACGTCACCATCCAGCCCTCCGGCATCCGCGTGCGCTGACGAGCGCACACGCGAGCAACGTCGCGTCGCAGACGAGAGGGGCCCGCCCGGTGGGCGGGCCCCTCAGCCGCGTCTACGTCGCCTGGTTGATCATCGCGAGCCAGGTGCCGAAGCGCGGCTCCTCGACGTCGTCCTCGAGGGTCGCCGGCGACGGCTGCTCGCGGAGGGAGCGGGCGAGCGCTGCCATCAGCGGGCCCCCTCGGGCTCGAGCGCGCCGTCGGTGAGCGCCGACGCGTCGGAGCGCTGCTCGACCGCGATCTTGCGCGGACGCGCGCGCTCGGCGACCGGGATCGTGAGCGACAGCACGCCGTGCTCGTACGACGCGTGGATCGCGTCGAGGTCCACGTCGGGTCCGAGGCTCAGCTGTCGCGTGAATCGGCCGGCCGGTCGCTCGCGAGCGATCCAGCGCGCGCCCTCGGCTGCCCCGAGCGTTCGCTCGGCCTGGATCGTCAGCGTGCCGGCGTCGACGTCGAGGTCGATCGATCCCGGGTCGACGCCCGGCAGATCGACGTGCACGACGTAGCGATCGCCGACGCGATGCAGGTCCATCGGCATCCAGCTCGACGATCGCTGCGCGCCACCATCCGTCAGCAGGCGAGCGGCGAAGCGATCCATCTCGCGAAAGGGGTCGAAGGTCAGTGCCATGACAACCACCTCCTTCACGTCAGCCCGACGCCTCGTGCGCCGAGCCTGGTGTCTTGGCGTACCTTGCGAGGCGGTCGCCCCGAAGGCGAGATCGAAGTTAGCACTCGGCATCGGAGAGTGCCAGCCTCGCCCATTCGACACGGCGATGAAGATGCTGGACGGCGGCTGAGTCCAGAGGTGGAGGCGCGGGACGCGCGACCTCGTCGCAGGGTGGGCGTCCGTCGTCCGCCGCCTGGCAGGGCCGCTCCTCGCGAATGGGGGCAGCGAGCCGGTCGACCGCTGCTCGGGGGGGTGTGGGATCCTGGGCCGAGAGCCCGGACCCCGCTCTGCAGCTGTCGCTCTGCGTGCCGTGCTCGACCTCGTGAGTCGCGGACGAGCCGAGCGACCCGGACCATGACGCGAGGTAGGCCTCGATGACGACGCAGAGCGAGCGCAGCGATGCCGAGGACCTGCAGTGGCGCGAGCAGATCGATGCGATCTGGGACGAGCTCGAGCGCCTGGCCTCCTCGCTCGACGAGTAGACCAGGAGCGGGCGACGCCCCTCAGCGTCGCGTCGCGCCGTGCAATGCCGCCGCGGCCTGCTCGTGCGCGCTCGCGAGCCTGCGCAGCTGCGCATCGGCGCGGGCCACGAGCGCCGTCGCGTCGACGACGTCGCCGATGCTCGCGAGCTCGAGCGTGCGCCAGTGCGCCCGCTTCATGGCGACGATGGCGATGAGCGCCTCCAGCTCGACGACGTCGGTCGTCGGCGACCGGCGCACGACGGCGCCGTTGCCCTTGAGTCGTCCGACGCGCTCCCCGATGCTCGCGATCGGGCCCGCGAGTCGCCGCCGACGCACGCGCCGAGCGCGCAGGATGCGCTGCTCGGTGCGCAGGTCGTCGCGCACCTGGCTCGCGAGATGCACGAGGTCCGAGCCCCATGGCCGAGACCGGTGGCTGCCAGCGACGCGGCGGAACGCGCGCACGCCGGCCTGGGCCGCGGTCTCGTGGTCGCGCAGGTAGACGGCGATGGGTCGTGATGCTCGCATGCCTTCAGCCCATCGCATCACGGCGCCATGCGCACCGGGCTTGCGCGTCGCGCGAGTCAGGCGAGCGAGCCGCGCCAGATGCTGTCGCCGCTGTGCGTGGGGTCGCCGTCGAGCGGCTCGATCGACACGTCGACGATCGGGAACTCGCCCAGGTCGAGGTCGTCGGGCAGCACGTACTCCGTGTGGTCGGCGTCGAGCACGCCGACGTTGACCATGCCGACGACGTCGGGGTCGATGAGCCAGACGTCGAGGGTGCCGCCGTCGGTGGAGGGCAGGTCTCGCGCGTCGATCACGAGCACGCGGTGGCCGTCGCGCTCGACGATGGATGCCGACGCGTCGTCGAGGCCGCTCGCGAGCGGCTCGAGGTCGATCGTCGCGACGACGGTCTCGGCAGGCGGGCGCTGGGCGATCCATGCGCCTGCCCCGATGCCGCCACCGACGACGAGCGCGGTCGCGACGCAGGCGGCGACGACGGCGCGGGTCGAGAAGCGACGTCGGGCCGGCCGGCGGGTGCGGCGGTCGCGCACGCGGGGCGGCGTGCCGGTCGCGGCCTGCTCGTCCGCACGAGGCGCGTCGGCATCGTCGACCTCCGCCGCGATCCGATCCCACAGCGCTGCCGGCAGCGGCTCGGCGATCACGGCGTCCTCGCGGATGCGCCGCACCGTGCGCTCGAGGGCGTGCATCTCGTCCGCGCACTGCGGGCAGTCGCGCAGGTGCGCGTCGAGGGCGCTGCCCGGCTCGGGACCCTCGGCGGCGCGCCAGGCGAGGTCGTCATGCGGGATGTGCGGCATGGGCTCCCTCCCATCGGTCTCGAAGTCGGCGCAGCGTGCGCGACAGGTGGCTCTTGACGGTGCCTACGGGGAGTTCGAGGCGGTCGGCGATCACGGATGCCGGAAGATCCTCCAGCACGGCGAGTCGCACGATCGTGCGCTGCGGCTCATCCATGCCCGCGAGGGTCTCCTCGACGAGGATGCTGCCCGCGACGGCGTCGGGCACGTCGATGGGGTGCGCGCGCTCGGCGCGGTCGAGGGCGTCGGTCGGATCCACCGCCCGCTCCCGCGTCACGGAGGCCACGCGGAAGTGGTCGGCGATGCGGCGGCGGGCGATGCGCACGATCCACGCGCCCAACGGCCCGGCGTCGGCGTCGTAGCGGTCGCGCGACCGCCACGCCGACACGAAGGTCTGCTGCACGACGTCCTCCGCATCCGCACGATCCATGGCCCGCAGCGCGAGCGCCAGCACGAGTCCACCCCACCGCTCGTACGCGAGCCGCAGGCCGACGTCGCTCGGACCGGCCACGAAGGCGGCGGCGATCGCGTCGTCGTCCAGCTCCTCCGCGGTCACCCGCTCACCGTAGCCGGGCACCGCGTCACGGGGCCACGGGGGTCGCCGTGACGATGAGGTTGTCCTCGTAGGCTCCGGCGACGGGATCGAAGTCCCCGGCGCACGTGACGAGCTGCAGCACCGGCGGGCCGTCGCGCGCGAAGAGATCGTCGAGCGGCAGCTGCGCCTTGCCGAGCTGCTCGACCTGCTCGACGCGGAACTCGAGCACCGCGCCGCTCTGGGTCGTGACCTCGACGATGGCGCCCGGCTCGACCTCGAACAACGCGGCCATGGGAGCCGCGCCGAGCTCCGAGTCGACGTGGGCGGACAGCACCGCCGATCCCGCATCCGCGCCCGGCGCCGGGCCGTACTCGTACCAGCCGACCTCGCTGACGTACAGCGGCACGTCCATCTGGCCGTCGTCGCGGACCCCGACCGGCACGACCGGGAGGTCGAGTCCCACGGCGTCGACGCGCACGGCCACCGGCGCATCCTGCACGGTCGGCTGCTGCGCGCCGATGCCGGCATCGCTGCGATCGACGGTCGGGGGCGCCGACGGCGAGGGCGTCGCCGTCGGCACCGCCGCCACGGAGGGAGCAGGGGTCGGGCTCGATGCGGTCTCCCGCACGTCGAACCCGTCGCGCGTCGCGAGCCACACGCCGCCGACGACGGCGAGCGCCACCGCGGTCACGGCCGCCACCACGGCGACGCGGCGTGCTGTGCGAGGCCTCGGCATCCCCTCGCTCCCCTCGGTCGAGCACCCGAGCCCCCGCCGGGGGCGGCGGAGACTCGGGTGGTGTGCGCGGCGGTCGTCGACCGCCGCTCGTCGATCAGTGCTCGCGCGCCTCGACGAGACGCGAGCGGCGCCACAGCACGGCTGCGGCGAGGCCGAGCACGCCGGCGAGGGCGAGCACGATCGTCGGCGCGGTGCCGTCGTCGGCCGCGCCGCCGAGGCCCGAGGGCACTCCGGTCGGTGCGCTGTGAGCCTGGACCGTCTGCACCGCGAGCTGCAGCGTGCCGTCGTCGGCGCTGCCCCATGCGGTGACGATGGTGTTCGTGCCCTCGGCGAGCGTCAGATCGGCCGGGCCGATCACGACATCCTCGGTACCGGCGAGCACGACGTCGGCGGACACCGTGCCCGCTGCCGTCACGAGCGAGGCCTCGTTCGGGTTCTCGATGCCCTCGACGACGGGCGTGCCGCCTGCCCGGACGTCCACCGCGGGTGCTGCGGCGAGGTGGCGGACCGTGAGGCGAGCCTGGCCGGCGGGCACGGGCTCGGTGTCGTTGACGAACGCGCCGAGGGTGGGGGCGCCGCTCGCGTCGAGGTGGGCGACGAGCGTGACGTTGCCGTTCGCCGGCACCTGCACGCCCGTCGCCTCGATGGCGGGCTCGGCCGTGGCGGGGTCGTCGCCGTCGGCGTACACCTGGATGTCGTAGGCGCCCGGCGCGAGCGTGAGCGGGTCGGTGAGGGTGCCCGGCTGGAAGTCCGGGATGGTCTCGGTGCCGTTCACGTACACGTCGACCGTGAGGCCGGGCACGGCGTGCAGCACCGACACGGATGCGTCACCCTCTGCGGCGAACGCCGGTGCTGCGCCGAGCGCTGCCATGGCGAGTGCGGCTGCGCCGCCGATCGCGATCTTGCCCTTCATCGCTTCTCCTGACTCTCGGGGCCGCCGAGTGCGTCCCTCACCCTCGTATCGGGAGGTGGGGGCGCATCGGTTGCAGCGGCGCCGGGTCGGTGCACGCCCGGGCGTGTCGCGGAGATGGTGCGTGCGATCAGCGCGACGGCGCGACCTGCTCGCGCGCCTCCCTCTCCGTGCGCGCCGTGAGGTAGAAGCGATGCGCGGTGATGACGAGCGCGAGCCAGGCGACGCCGAGCACGAGGCCCGCCAGCACGTCGGTGAACCAGTGGTGGCCGAGGAACACCCTGGTGAAGCCGATGACGACGACGTAGACGGCGGCGGCCGTGGCGATCGCGACCCGGATGCGTGCGCTCGATCGGCGCAGGATCAGCAGGTACGCGATGATGCCGACGATGGCGACGGCGTTGAGCGTGTGACCGCTGGGGAACGACTCCGACAGCTCGATCGGCGGCACGGCATCCGAGTGCGGAGGGCGCACGCGATCGATGAAGCGCTTGCCGACGATCGTGAGCAGCACGGACACCGCACCGGTCGTGGCGATGAGCACGACCGGCGTCCACGAGCGGCGCCGCACGGCGAGCAAGATCATCGCCGTGAGGGCGATGATCGGCATGCCGATGGTGCCCGCCGTGAACGTGACGGCCGTGAGGGTCGCGTCGAGCGCGGGGGAGCGGAGCGTGAGCAGGTCGTCGAGCAGCGGGCGGTCGACGCCCGCGACGCCTCGGCTCGTGGTGATGGAGCCGTAGATGCCGATCACGAGCGCCGTCGCGACCACGAGCACGACGATCGCGACCGTGAGGGCCGCCGCGAGCGCCGCGTACGGGCCGGACCGGCGGGCGATCGTGCGCGCGCCCGCCGCGGTCGCCTCGCCGAGCGGCCCGTGCCAGCGTGTGAGGTCGACGGTGCCGATCGTGCGATCGTGCTCGCGCTCGCCGACCGCGCCGATCTCGTCGGGGGTGGGCCGCGTGACGGATCCGTCGCTCATCGAGCAAGGATGCTGCATCGCGGCGCGGCGACGCCATCCGCGGGTCCGGGGTTGCGCGGGCACCTCCTCGAAGTCCTCTGCTCCCGCGTACGAAATAGCGCGCTCGACGTATTCACCTACGGGGCTCTCGGCCTCCACTCTGGGAACGTCTACGCACGCGCGTCGCTCGATCGCGCCCGGGCTGTGGAGTGAGAAGCCCGGCGACCACTACCCCGCGATGCCCCGCATCGCCGGCCGCATCCGCTTTCACCTCGCTCGAGCGCAAGCCGCCGCGGGCCTCCCCACCGCGCCCTGTTCGACCTAGCTGCCCAGCGCCTCGCCGCCTGACGTCTGGACTGGTGCATCGGTCGCGAGACTGAGTCGGACAACGGTCTGCGAGCGGCGGGGCTCTAACAGATTGCTGTCGAGGAAAGAGTTCTACTCTCAGGCTCAGGCGATTGCCTCACTCGGTTCCATCTGGAGGCGCGATGGTTTTCTTCCGCAAGACACTGGCGCTGCGGGCACTCATTGTCGAACTCGACGCCGAACTCCGCGGGAGGGCGCCAGTCACTGCCGACCGGGTGCGTGAGTTGGTTGCGAAGGGCGCCAAACTCAACTCCATCACGCCTCCGGATGGTCGTTCGCCGCTGAGCATGGCGACCATCGTGGACAACGTGCCGGTCATGCGGACCATGCTCCAACTCGGTGCGTTCCCCGACGGGAACGTGCTCAAGTCCGACAATCCGCTGCACATCGCCACGATCAACGGCTATCGGGACGCCGCACGCCTTTTGCTCGTTGCCGGTGCCGACGTGAATGCCGTCAGCAATGTCGGGAGCACGGCTCTTCACAGCGCTCTGATCAGCCACGCAGCGCGAGACAGCCAGATGGCCGAACTGCTCGTGAGTCACGGAGCCGATCGCAACATTCGCGATCACAGTGGGAAGACGCCGTTCGAAGACTTCTTGGAGAGCGCCGAGAGAACGGCGGACAGCCCCGCCTCGCCGCCCGAATATCGTGAGCGGGATCGCCAGGATCTGGTTCGGTTCCGACGTCTGCTCGGCTGACGCGAGCGAAACTGCTCGAGGCGTGTTTCCACCCTCCTCGACGAGGGCAAGACCTACGATCACGGCATGGACGTCGCCTCTCTGTCGTGGGTTCTCGGACTCCTCGGCGTCGCAGGCTTCCTCGTCGTCGCCGTGGTCGCGATCCGATCCGCCACGGGCGCGAAGACCGCTAGCGCGTCGACGGACCGAGCCCGAGTCGCCGCGATCCTGAGCCGCAGTGGCGACGGCGACCACCTCTCCGATGAGGAAGCAGCTCAACTGCGGCAGAGCCTCGAGCGGATCCGCAGCTCCGAGCCCTGGCAGCCGAATGCGCCCACGCCTGCACTCACGTCGTCGCAGCACAGGACGTCCCTTACGCCGCGAGAGGCTGAGGAACACATCGCAGCGTGGATGCGCCAGCACGGCGTGCATGATGCGATCGCGACTCGACTCACCAACGATGGAGGAATCGATGTCAGATCGAGCACGGTCCTCGCGCAGGTGAAGCATTACATCGGCACTGTAGGCCCCGCGCCGGTGCGCGAGCTCGTCGGCGTGATCCAAATGGACGCCGGGAACCGCACCGGGGCCTTCTTCACGTCAGGTACCTACTCCTCCGGCGCGGTGGCCGCCGCCGCAGCCGGCGGCATCGCGCTTTTCCGCTATGACCTCGACGGAAGCGACGTGCGCGCGGCGAACGCCCAGGCGCACGCGCTCCTGAGATAGCGAACAGTCGCGACTCCGGCGCACGGCTGACGCCCGAGCTGAACAAGCCCGTGTACGCGCTCGTCGCCCTCGCGTTCGCATCCGAGCGCGGTACCGACGTGTACACGTGGAAGCGTCGCGGCAGCGAGGGACCGGTCGTGACGTAGCTGACGCAGATCGCCGCATGGGGCTACGAGCTCAGCGGCGTCGAGAACATCGCCGCATGCATCGAGGCCGACCAGCCGACCGAGGCATAGCCTCAGCCCAGGTGGTCCGCGCCCGTCTGTTTCGGGTGCGGGCCACCGAGGCGACGGGACGCGTCCCCCTCGCGCTCCGCCGGGGCCGGTGACCTCTAGACCGCTACCTGACGCCTCGTGGCGCGGAGCTTCATTAGATGTTGGTCCCCGGCCGGTGTCAGCGACCAGTAGATCGTCTTGTTCGTGACTCCGTGGGACTTGGTGCTCGTGGCGATTGCGCCCAGAGCCCTCAGTTGAACGATGACCTGGCCCCAGGAAGAGTCCTTCACGTCGATTTCAAGATTGGGCCTGCCAGCAAGTTCGCTGTGCTCCCGCTTTGCCGAGTCGATCATGTCCTGTGCAAGAGTGCGGCGAAGGGACTGCTCGGAAGCTTCATCAATCATGAGCGGCCCAAGAAGTTCGATCAGGCTGTCCCACGTGTAAGCGAGCGTGTACTCGGCTTCGCGATGACCCCCGAAGTACCAAGAGATGGATAGCTCGATGGCAACTTTGTCCGATCCTTGCTCGTAGTCGGGGTTCAGGGCGACGGCGGCTGGGTGGGCAGCCTCTTCGGCGGCTGCTCGCTTTTGATCAGAGAGCGCCGCTCGCAGTTCCGCAATCTCGGCGCGTGTTTCTGGTGCCATCGCAAATCGTCCTCGTACCCATCCTTCGCGAGGAGACGATTTCATGGCCCGCATGAGGCTGCGAGATACGACGGACCCGAGCTCTGCTGGATTCGAGTACGGCTTCACCAGTCGTGTCTTCACCTTCGCGCGGAAGGCATCGAGTTTCTCGATCGCGACCGTGTCGAGTTCGGACTTCCCTCTTGGGCTGTCGTTGGGACTTGAGTGGACGAAGCCGAGCACGGGGACGCCGGTCTCTACCGCGTAGTCGTACTCCTTCTCGGTGTAGCTGATCCCCTCAGGAGTGGTGCTGCCGTATCGGCCGCCGACGATGACGACGTAGTAGTCGCTTTCATCAATCTGGCCCTGAATCAGAGTCCATTGGTCGTCGTCCGCAGCGGGGAACATCTCCATACCAGCGGGGAGGCAGTCCATCTCAAGCAGCGCCTGCATGACCTCTCGCCGCTCGTCCTTCAAGTCGGTGAAGGTTGAGCTCACGAAGACTTGATAACGGCGGTCCATCTTCCCGTCTGGTGGCAAGTGACTCTCCTGTGCGTAGACCTGAATCTTAACTTCAGCTTGCGTCGTGGGAGGCAGTTCGCCGAGTGGCGCGCGCTGTCTCGACGTGAAGCCTGCGGCAGCATACGGTCGGCCACCCGCCGCGCCAGCGCTTTCGCGGCATATCTTCCCTCGCTGCGCTCACTCCGGTGTTCCACGGTCGCTGGCACTCCGGGCATCCGCCCTAGCGGCGTCAAAGACGCCTTCACGGCAAGAAAACATGAGGGGTGAGGAGAGCGACCATAACCACCATCACCGAGGCCGCCACCGTCACCGAGTGCCAGGCGTGCGAGTAGCCCACCGCTCCGACATGCAGGGCGAGTGGGTCGCCTGCCCGATCACGCCGCACCTGTGCATCGAGTGCTGCGCTCCCGGTGCGGTCAGCAGGTGCCGCCAGTACTCGACAAGCTGGGACGGCGGCGCTCGGCGCTCCGACGAGTACACCTGCCACGTCGCAACTGGCACCACGCGAGCGTGGCTGAGGGTTCTCGATGACCAAGACGAGCTGTTGAGCCGAGACGATGTGGCGGCCGCGCCCGGCGCGGCCGCCAGCTCCGTCTTCACCAAGTGACGGAGATTCCGTCTCCCGACCGTGGAGGGAGCGGAACCGTGCTCGCGGCGTCACCCACGGCAGGACGCGTGAGTCGGTCAGCCACGCGGCCACCTACAGCGAGGTGCCATCGGTGCCCCCGCTCTGCTTCTCAGACGACTGGATCGAGCCGAGTACCGGTCGGCGACTATTGAGTAGTCCTCGCGCAGCATGTCGCGGCAGTCCCGTCGCCCGAGCCGCACGAACTCGCGTGCGCCCCCGCGGTAATTGGCGCGCGCTCCGATCCGCCCAGGCCCGGCTCAGGTGGCCGACCAGCCCCCGTCGCTCGGCAGCACGACGCCCGTCACGTTCACGCCGTCGTCGCTCAGCAGGAAGGTGATCGACGCCGCGAGCTGCTCGGCCTCGGCCGCGTCGGGCAGCACCGTCATCGCCAGCTGCACGCGCTCCGCGCCGAGCTCGGATGCGAACGACGCCTCGATGTTCGTGATGACGGGACCCGGGGCGACCGCGTTGCAGCGGATGCCGCGACCGGCGTACATGAAGGCCGTCGACTTCGTGATGCCCACGACGGCGTGCTTCGACGCCGTGTAGGCCACGCCGGCCGCCGAGCCGCGCAGCGCGGCCTCGGAGGCGACGTTCACGATCGAGCCCGAGCCCTGCGCGAGCATCGTCGGCACGACGGCACGCGTCAGCAGCATCGTGCCGTCGACGTTGACGCGCATCACCCGCTGCCAGGTCGCGTCGCTGACCTCGCCGATCGGGCTCATGTCGTCCATGATCCCCGCGACGTTCGCGAGGCCGTCGATGCGGCCGCCCGCTGCCGCGACGATGTCGTCGACGCGGGCGGGATCGGTGATGTCGGCGACGAGCGTCACGACGTCCGCGCCGTCGTGCTCGGCTGCGAGCGCATCCAGACGCTCCTGCGACACGTCGACCGCCACGACCCTGCCGCCCTCGCGGAGGATGCGCGATGCGGTGGCGCGGCCGATGCCCGAGCCCGCGCCCGTCACGACGACGGTGCGATCGGCGAAGCGCCCCTGCGAGACGCGCTCGACCCAGGGCTGCTGCTCGACCACCGCGGCCGCCGGCGTCTCGGCGCCGGCGCCGGCCTCCGGGCCGTCCGACGATGCCCCGTCGGCGTGCTCCGTCGACGTCGCGTTCGCTCGCGCGATGACCGCGTCGAGCGCCTCCTGTGAGAACGCGCCCTTGCTGAGGCCGACGAGGCGCTTGATGGCGAGCCGGCCCACGGGGCGCAGCGCGTCGGCGCTCTGCCCGCCCTGCGCGAGCAGCTCGCGCAGCACGGGGCCACCCGTGGGGTGCGCGAGCCAGGTCTTGATGCTGTCGTCGCCGGTCAGTCGCTCTGCGCTCATGCGCGCCTCCTTCGTCGATACCGGACATCCCTGTCCGGTTGTCGGGTACGCTAGCACGGTGACCGATGCGCGGGGCAGGGCCAATCGTGGGCCGAGTGCCGGCCCGGGGAATCGGCTCGCGATCCTCGCTGCCGCGCGCGAGCGCTTCGCGCGCGACGGGCTCGCGGTGCCGCTCAGCGCGATCGCGAAGGATGCCGGCGTCGGCCAGGGCAGCCTCTACCGCCACTTCCCCGATCGCCTCGCGTTGGCCGTCGCGGTCTTCGACGAGAATCTCGACGCCGTCGAGGTCGTCGTGGCCGAGGACTCGACGACCGTGGCCGACCTGCTCGACCTCGTCGAGCAGCAGGCCGTGCTGGCTCCCGCGCTCGTCGACCTCATGTGGCAGCACCAGCGCGACGCGCGGGTGGCGCCGCTCGGCGAGCGCGTCCGTGCGATCGCCGAGGTCGTGGTCGCGCGCGACCGCGCAGCCGGGCTCGTCGGCGAGCATGTGGAGGCGGCCGACGTGCTGGCCGCGATCTCGATGCTCGCCGACCTCACCGCGCGCGCGAGCTCGCCGAACGCGTCGAGCCTCGACCTCGACGACCAGCGTCGACGGGCTCGCCGCCTCATCGACGCAGCCCTCGGCTCGCTGCCGGGTCGGTGACGGCCGGCCTGCTTTCCTCGGTCAGCCGCGATCGACGGGAGACGCGGTGACGATGAGGTTGTCCTCGTAGGCGCCGGCGATCGGATCCCAGTCGCCCGCGCACGTGACGAGGCGCAGCAGGGCTGGGCCGTCGCGGGCGAAGAGCGCGTCGAGGGGCAGCTGCTGCTTGCCGAGCTGCTCGATCCGGTCGACGCGGTAGGCGAGCACGGCGCCGCTGGCGGTGGTGACCTCGACGATCGCGCCGGGCTCGACGTCGAAGAGCGCAGCCATGGGTGCGCGGCCGAGCTCGGAGTCGACGTGCGCCGACAGCACCGCCGACCCCTCCGGGCTCCCGGGCGCGGGGCCGTACTCGTACCAGCCGACCTCCGTGACGAGGGTCGGGATCTCCATCTGCCCGTCGGCGCGCACGCCCACGGGCACGACGGCGAGGTCGAGCCCCACGTCGGCGATCGCGACGGCGACCGGGACGTCCTGGGCGACGCTCGGCTGCGCATCGATGCCGAAGTCGGAGCGGTCGACGGGCGGCGGTGCGCCGACGGGCGCGGATGGTCCAGAGGACGCCGCGGGCGCCGAGGCCGGCGGTGCCGACCCGGCGGTCGACGCCTCGAGCGCGCCTGCGCTGCGCACGAGCCAGACGCCCCCGACGATGCCGAGCGCGACGGCGACGCACGCGACGATCGCGGCCGCGCGGCGTGCCGAGCGCGCATGTCGCACCCGACTCCCACCGGGGGCGACGGGAGCCGGGCGGCGGGCGTGGCGACCGTGCGCCACGGATGGATCAGCGCTCCCGTGCCCCGACGACCGCCGCGCGCCGCCAGACGACGAGGGCGACCGCGCCGAGCATGGCCGCGATCGCGAGCACGATGCCCGGACCCGTGGCGCCGTCGAACGTGCCGCCGAGCCCCGACGGCATGCCCGTCGGGGCGCTGGACGAGCCGACGGTCTGCACGCCGACCCCGAGCGTGCCGTCCGCTGCGCTGCCCCACGCGGTCACGATGGTCGTCGTGCCCTCGGCGAGCGTGAGGTCGGCAGGGCCGATGACGACGTCGTCGGTGCCGGCGAGCACCACGTCGGCCGTGATCATCCCCGGCGTCGTCAGCAGCGACGCCTCCTCGGGGTTCTCGATGCCCTCGACCACGACCGTGCCATCGGCGCGCACGTCGACTGCCGGGGCCGCGGCGAGGTGCCGCACCGTGAGGCGCGCCTGGCCGGCGGGCACGGGCGACGTGTCGTTCACGAAGGCGCCGAGCGCCGGCGCGCCCGACGCGTCGAGGTAGGCGACGAGCGTCACGTCCGCATCGGCGGGCACCTCCACGCCCCTCGCCTCGATCGTGGGGGCGGCGGTGGCGGGATCGTCGCCGTCGGCGAACACCTGGATGTCGTGGGCGCCCGGCGCGAGCGCGAGCGGCTCGGTGAGGGTGCCCGGCTGCAGGTCGGGCACGGTCTCCGCACCGTCCACGTAGACGTCGACGGCGATGCCCGGCACCGCGTGCAGCACCGACACGGTCGCGTCACCCTCGGCGGCGAGCGCGGGTGCCGCGCCGAGCACGGACATGGCGAGCACGGCAGCGCTGCCGATCGCGATCTTGCCCCTCATCGCTCCTCCTGACTCTCGTCGGGCCGCAGGTGCAGCCCTGCACCCCTTGTAGCGGAGTCGAGCGCGGATCGGGTGCACGGAGTCGATCGGGGTACGGGCATGCGGGAGGCGGCATGCGTCGCAATGCTTCCTTGCTTCAGTCAAGCGTGATATTCATGAGTCATGAACTCCTTCGCCACCCTCGCCGACCCCGTGCGGCGTCGCATCGTCGAGGTGCTCGCCGACGGCGCACAGGCGGCCGGTGCGCTCGGCGCGGTCGTGCAGGGCGAGTTCGGCATCTCGCAGCCCGCGGTCTCGAACCAGCTGCGCGCGCTGCGCGAGGCCGGGGTCGTCGCGGTGGAGCCGCGCGGCACGCAGCGCATCTACTCGCTCGTGCCCGGCGCGCTCGACGACGCCACCGCGTGGGTCGAGCGCTACGCGGCACTATGGCCTCAGCGACTCGACGCCCTCGAGACCGAGCTCGCCCGGGGCAGGCACGTGCGCGCATCCGCACCACCCGCATCGACGCCCGCGGAGGCATCGGCATGACCGTCACGATCAGCGGCTTCGCCCGCGCCCTCACCGGCTCGCCCGATCGCCCCGTCGTCGACGTCGTACGACGCCTCGCCCTCACGCCCGCCGAGGTGTGGGATGCGCTCGTGCAGCCCGAGCGCCTCGCGCGCTGGCTCGGCACGATCGAGTCGGGCGAGCGCCCTCGCGTCGGCGACGCCTTCGGCCTGCGGCTCGGCGACGAGCCGGACGACCGCGCCGACTGCCGGCTGCTCGCGTGCGACGCCGAGCGGAGCCTCACGATCGCGTGGGCGTGGACGGGCGAGCCCGACTCGATCGTGCGGGTCGCGCTCGAGCCCATCGACGGCGGCACGGTGCTGCGCCTGCGGCACGAGCTCGTCGCGTCGCAGCCCGTGCCCGACTACGGCGCCGGGTGGGAGGCGCATCTCGACGGTCTGGGCGACGACCTCGCCGGCCTCGCGCCGCGGCCGTTCGCGATGTTGGCGCACGAGACGTGGACGCGCATGGCCGGCGGCGTGCTGCAGGTCGAGCGTGAGGTGACGGCGCCGATCGATGCGGTGTGGGCGGCGTTCGCGTCGGCCGAGGGGCTGCGCACGTGGTGGTGGCGGCACTGGGCCGACACCACCATCGAGGCCGACGTGCGACCCGGCGGCGCGCTGCGCATCGTGGCACCCGCGGCCGGCATCGTGCTCACGGGCGAGGTGCTGACGGCGGATGCCGCCGAGCACCACCTCGCAGCGACCTGGACGTGGAGCGACGCCGATGGCACGAGCGTCGACGAGGCGTTCGACGTGCGCCTGACCGCGGTCGGCGACGGCACGCACGTGACGGTGCGCCACTCGGGCCCGTGGGCCGACGACGCGCCGGCCGCGTCCTACCGGCAGGGCTGGGCGTTCGTGCTCGGCGAGCTCGCGGCGGTCGCCGCCGGCTGAGCCTCCGAGCTGGTCGCAGCTCCCCCGGTGACTGGTCGCAGCTGCACCGAGACTGCGACCAGTCCGGTGCGACTGCGACCAGTCAGCGCTCCGTGGCGTCGACTAGCGCGCCGCATCCACGAGCGCCTGCACCCGGGCGCGCTCGGCGCGGCCGAACGTCTCGCGCGTGACGAGGATGCCGACGAGCCCGATCACGCCGGCGAGCATGTAGAGGATCGACGCGCCCGGCCAGCCGAAGACGCCCACGAGCGCCGTCGCGAGCAGCGGCGCGAAGCCGCCGATCGCCGCAGCCAGCTGGTAGCCGAGCGAGGCGCCCGACGTGCGCGTCGCGGTCTGGAACTGCTCGGTGAGCAGCGATCCCTGCACGCCCGTGAGCGACGCGTGGATGATGCCGATGCCGATGATGAACGTCGCGACGACGAGCGCGGGGATGCCGTCGTTCGTGAGCAGGTACAGCGGGAACGCGAACAGGATGACGGCGATCGACGCCCCGACGTAGATGGGCTTGCGTCCGATGCGGTCGGTGAGCGATCCCATGAGGAAGGTCATGCCGATCGCGATGACGCTCGCGACGGTGATGGCGCCGAGGGCGAGGGGGCGCAGCTCGGGGTTGCGCTCGGCGATGTGGTTCAGCAGGTACGTCGCGGTCGAGTAGTAGGCGAACGACTCGACGACGCGCAGCGCGATGACGCGCAGGATCGAGCGCCAGTCCTCGCGCAGCGTCGTGAGCAGCGGGTTCTTCACGGTCTTGCCGGTCGCCTGCGCCTCCTGGAACTCCGGCGACTCCGACAGCTTCGAGCGCACGACGAGCGCCACGATGACGAGCACCGACGAGAAGAGGAAGGGCGTGCGCCACTGCCAGTCGCCCTCGAGCGTCGACGACCAGGCGAACATCGCCGTCGCGAGCGCGATGCCGAGGGGGTTGCCCGACTGCGGGATCGCGGCGAACATCCCTCGCCGGTGCCAGGGCGCGTGCTCGTACGCCATCGTGATGGCGCCGCCCCACTCGGCGCCGAACGCGAGGCCCTGCACCATGCGGATGACGGTGAGGATGATGGGCGCGGCGATGCCGATCTGGTCGAACGTCGGCAGCAGGCCGATGACGAACGTCGCACCGCCCATGACGATCATCGCGGCGACGAGCACGGGCTTCCGGCCGAAGCGGTCGGCGAGGTAGCCGCCGATCGCGCCGCCGAGCGGGCGCATGAGGAAGCCGACCGCGAGCGTCGAGAACGCGAGCAGGTTGCGCACGAGCGGGTCGTCGGCCGGGAAGAACACGACGCCGAAGTACAGCGCCGCGGCGGTGCCGTACGAGACGAAGTCGTAGTTCTCGACGCTCGTGCCGACGCCGGCGGCGATGGCGGTCTTGACGCGGTCCTTCGAGCCGCGCGGGCTCGGGCTGGTCTGCGGCGCCGCGATGGGCTCGGATGCGGTGGTCATGCTGGATCTCCTTCGATCCCGGTCGCGCCGAGGCGCGGGGTGGGTCAGTGCGTGGGGGTCAGGTGGTCGAGGGCGTTGAGCTTGTCGACGCGGCGGTGGGTGTCCTCGTCGTCGTCGAACGTGGCGGCGAGGAACTCGGCGACGATCGACGGCACGAGCGCGTGCGGCACGAGCCAGGCGCCCATCGCGATGACGTTGGCGTCGTCGTGCTCCACGGCCTGGTGCGCGGAGTACGGCTCGTGGGCGAGGCCGCAGCGGATGCCGGGCAGCTTGTTGGCGGCCATGATGGCGCCTTGGCCGGTGCCGCACACGAGGATGGCGCGGTCGGCCTCGCCCGCGGTGACGGGCGCGCACGTGGCCTGCGTGATGTCGGGGAAGTCGACGGGGTCGGTCGAGTGCGTGCCGCAGTCGACGACCTCGTGGCCGAGGGCCTCGATGGCGGTGCGGACGGCGTCCTTGAGCGGGTAGCCGGCATGGTCGGCGCCGAGGGCGATGCGCATGGTGCTCCTTCGTGAGGGTGGTCGTGGGTCAGCGGCCCGAGCGGTCGATGAGCGTCGTGGCGACGCGCACCGACTCGGCCGGCTCGCCGCGCAGCAGCGCGAGCACGCCCTGCACGGCGGCGCGCCCGATGGCGGAGGCGTCGTTGCGCACGGCGGTGATGGCGGGGGAGGCGTAGGCGAACCAGTCGAAGTCGTCGAACGACACGACCTCGATCGCGGCCGCGGCATCCGATCCGAGGCGCTCGCGCAGCGCGCGCAGCACGCCGACGGTCGTGGCGCCGTTGGCGCCGAACACGGCGGTGGGCTGCACGCCGCGGTCGAGGATGCGCAGCATCGCGGCCGCGGCGCCCTCGGTCTGGAAGTCGCCGGCCTCGACGAACGCGTCGTCGGTGCTGATGCCGTGCGCGGCACGACCGCCGAGGTAGGTGCGGGCGCGCTCGACGCCCGTCGACATCGTGGGCGTGCCGCCGACGTAGGCGACGTCGCGGTGGCCGCGGCGCTGCAGGTGCTCGAGCACGAGGCCGACGCCCTGCTCGTTGTCGGTGCCGAAGAACGGCAGGTCGACGCCCTCGATGCGGCGGTTGAGCAGCACGATCGGCACGTCGCGCTCGAGCAGCGACGCGAGCTGCGGCGTCGCGGGCCCCTGCGGCGACAGCATGAGGCCGTCGATGCGCTGCGAGGCGAAGGTGCGCAGCACGTCGTCGGCCTGGCGCTCGTCCTCGTTGGCGTTCGCGAGCAGCACGGCGTAGCCGTGGGCGCGGGCCTCCTGCTCGGCGGCGTGCGCGAGCTCGGAGAAGAACGGGTTGCGGATGTCGGAGACCAGCAGCCCGAGCGCGTCGGTGCGGGTGCGGCGCAGCGCTCGGGCCGGGCCGTGGGCGACGTAGCCGAGCTCGGCGGCGGCGGCGAGCACGCGCTCGCGCGACGAGGGGGAGGTCTGCGCGCTGCCGTTCAGCACGCGGGATGCGGTGCCGAGCCCGACCCCTGCGCGTGCCGCGACGTCCTTGATGGTCGCCATCGCTGCTCCTGCCTCGTCGCGTGGAAACGTTTCCATGACGGAAACGACTCCATCGTCACACGGCGGGACGGGTGCGCGCAAGCGACGTCGCGAGCCGACGACGCGACGAAGGGGGGCGACGACCTCGTCGGTCGTCGCCCCCTCGATGCTTGCGCGCGCGCCCGTCGCCCCAGCGTCAGTCTCCCGGCGCCTGCGCGTCCTCCTCGGGCTCGAACGTCGACTGCTCGCCCGTATGGCCGGCGGCGACGCCGTCGGGCTCGTTCGGGATCGTGCCGTCCTCGCCGACGCCGTCGGGCTTCTGCGTCCCGTCCTCGTCGCGTGCGTCGTGCTGCTGCTGGTCGCTCATGGCGGCCCCCTCCGTCGGATGCCTTCGCTGGAGTCCGGACGCTACGCGGTGCGGCGCCCACGGCACGAGGCCGTTGACACGGCCCCGTGCCGTCGCGAGTGGGTGACCCGACCTCGTCAGCGGACCCGCCCGGTGCCATGATCGGCGCATGACCGCATATGAGGTGCACAGGACCGCAGTCGTCCCCGCCGACCAGGCGACGGTGCACGCGCTCATCGACGACTTCCACGAGTGGACGGCGTGGTCGCCTTGGGAGGACGTCGATCCCGGCATGACCCGCTCGTACGAGGGCGCCGCCAACGGCATCGGCGCGCGCTACGCGTGGTCGGGCAACCGCAAGGCCGGCACGGGCTCGATGCGCATCACGGGTTCGGCGCCGGAGCGCGTCGACCTCGTCGTCGACTTCGAGAAGCCGTTCAAGGCCTCCAACCCGACCGCGTTCATCCTGAAGCCCGTCGCGGGCGGCACCGAGGTGACCTGGACGATGTCGGGCGAGCACACGGGATTGGCCGCGCTCTTCTTCCGCTTCATGTCCATGGACACGCTCATCGGCAAGGACTTCGAGCGGGGTCTCGCGCGTCTCGCGGAGGCCGCGAAGGGCTGACGCCGCTCGCGTCAGACCGCCTCCGGCACGCCCTGCGTGACGCGCCGCACGTGCACGATGCGCCACTCCCATGCCATCGGGCCCGCCGGAGCGACGCTCGTCGCCATCTCCCCCGAGGGTCCGCGAACGCGCACGGCGATCGCTGCATCCGGCGTCGCCGAGTCCACCTGCCCTGTGAGCGCGACCGCGACCTCGAGGTCGGTCTCGCGCCAGGCCACGGTCGTCACGGCGGTCGCTGCGTGCAGCTGCGATGCGGTCGACCCCGTCACGTCGAACACGGGCACGGGATCGCCGACCGCGAGCACCTCGCGCTCCACGACCTGCGCGACGACGCTCGCCACGAGGCTCGCGACCGCAGCGTCGCGCGAGACGCCGCGCACGCCGAGGAGCGCCGCGTGGATGCGCACCGCCTGCCCGCCGACCACCGCCGTCGCGCCCACGAGCACCGTCTGCCCCGACGCGTTCAGGCTGCCCGTCTTGCCGGAGTCGATGCCTGCGTGCCCGAGTGCACGGTTCGTGTTCGCGACGACGCCGAGCCCAGGGATGTCCGCCTGCCACTGACCGGTGATCTCGCGCACGAGCGGCTGGCGATCCACGTGGTCCATGAGCTGGACGAGATCGGAGGCGCGTGCCACGTTGCGCCGGCTGAGGCCCGTCGCATCGACGACCTCCACGTCGGCGAGGTCGTGCTCGTCGAGCCAGGCGTTCGCCTCGGCGACGTAGGCCTCCTGGCTGCCGAACGCCCACTGCGCGAGCGACGTCGCGGCGTTGGCGGACGACTGCAGCATCGCGGCGTCGAGCAGCTGCCGCTGCGTGAGCTGCTGCCCGAGCTGCATCGGCATGACGGCTGCGCCGCGGCGCGCCGCCTGCGAGCGCAGCGCGAGGTCGGTCTCGGTGACCGTGAGCGTCGGCCCCGGCTGCCCGGACTCCAACGGCATCCGCTCGAGCACGGTCAGCACGAGCACGAGCTTCGCGATGCTCGCCATCGGCAGGCGACCGTCGTCGCCGCTCGCGTCGATCGCGCCGTCGAGGCCCTCGACCTCGAAGGCGGCAGCCTGCACCCCGTCGGGCCAGGCGATGTCCGCTCGCTCGCCGGCGATCGTCGCGGCGTCGATCGTCGCAGGCTGCGGCGTGCCGGTGGTCACGAGGTCGTCGGACGTAGACGCAGACGCTGACGCCGGCGCCGCCGCGGGTGCGCAGCCCGCGACGGTCAGCGCCGCGAGCGCCGCGAGCGAGCCGAGCACGCGCGCACGCGCCCGGAGCGCGAGCGCGCTCGATCGGTCCATGCGCACCATGGTGCGCCGACGCCGAGTCGCGAGGGAGTGCCTGCGAGTACCCGCGACGCGGCTGTGTCGAGCCTGTGGATCTCGCGAGGCGCGAGCGGCCCGCGTCGCATCGCGCCGAGCGATGCTGAGCGGATCCTCATCCGCACATCGCAGACGAAGGACCGCTCAGCATCACCTCGTGCGGGAACGCCCTACGCCGCCCGCCGCGCCCGCTGCGCGCGCGGATCGGGCAGCGGCGCCGCCTCGAGCAGGCGCTGCGTGTACTCGTGCTCGGGAGCCATGAGCACGCGTCGCCGCGAGCCGAGCTCGACGACCCTGCCGCGGTGCAGCACGGCGACGCGGTCGCACAGGGCGTCGACGACGGCGAGGTCGTGGCTCACGAAGAGGCACGCGAACCGCAGGTCGCGCTGCAGCTCGCGCAGCAGCTCGAGCACCGTCGCCTGCACCGACACGTCCAGCGCCGAGGTGGGCTCGTCGGCGATCAGCAGCGTCGGCTCGAGCGCGAGCGCGCGGGCGATCGCGACGCGCTGGCGCTGGCCGCCCGACAGCTCGTGCGGATAGCGGGCTGCCCAGGATGCGGGCAGCTCGACGCGCTCGAGCAGCTCGCCGACGCGCGACGACAGGGCCGCGCCGCGCATCCGCTCGTGCACGTGCAGCGGCTCGCCGATCGAGTCGCCGATCGTGGCGCGCGGGTTCAACGCGGCCGTGGGGTTCTGGAACACGACGCCGATCGACCGCTTCACCTCCCGCACCTGCCGTCGCGACGCGGTCGCGAGGTCGAGGCCGCCGATGGTCACCGAGCCCTCGGTCAGGGGCGCGAGGCCGAGGATGCTCTTGCCGATCGTCGACTTGCCCGAGCCCGACTCGCCGACGAGCGCGAGCATCTCGCCCTCGCCGATCTCGAGCGAGACGCCGTCGACGGCGCGCACGACGCCGCGGCGCACCTTGTACTCGACCACGAGGTCCTGCACGCGCAGCACGGGCTCCGACGCCTCGGGCACCGGGCGCTCGGGCGAGCCGAGCTGCGGCACCGCGGCGAGCAGCTCCTGCGTGTACGCGGCCTGCGGCGCGTCGAACAGCGCCTGCACCTCGGCCGTCTCCTCCACGAGTCCGCGGCGCAGCACGACGACGCGGTCGGCCATGTCGGCGACGACGCCCATGTCGTGCGTGATGAGCAGGATCGACGTGCCCGTGCGCTGCTGCAGGCGACGCATGACGTCGAGCACCTCGCGCTGCACCGTCACGTCGAGCGCCGTCGTGGGCTCGTCGGCGATGAGCAGCTCGGGGTCGCACGACAGCGCCATCGCGATCATGACGCGCTGCGCCTGCCCGCCGGAGAGCTGGTGCGGGTACGAGCGGATGCGCTGCTCGGGATCGGGCAGCTCGACCATGCGGAGCAGCTCGAGCGTGCGCTCCTGCCGCTCGGCCTTCGACATCGACGGGCGGTGCCTGCGCAGCATCTCGCCGATCTGGAAGCCGATCGTGAAGACGGGATCGAGCGCGTTCGTCGGGTCCTGGAAGACGACGGCGATGCGGTCGCCGCGCACGTGGCGCATCCGCGACTCGGGCATCCCGATGAGCTCGTCGCCGTCGAGCCGTGCGGACCCCGAGACCGATGCGGTGTCGGGCAGCAGCCCCACGAGCGACAGCGCCGAGACGCTCTTGCCCGAGCCCGACTCGCCGACGAGCGCGAGCACCTCGCCCCGGTGCAGCGTGAACGACGCCCCGCGCACGGCGGGCACGACGTCGGCGCCGACCCGGAACTCGACCTTCAGGTCGTCGACCTGCAGCAGCGGCTCGCTCATCCCCGACCCTCCTCGGACGCCTCGGCGTCGACCTCGTCGCGGAAGCGCTGCCAATCGGCGAGCATCTTCGCGTGATACCCGGCGAGCCACGACATGTAGCGCTCGGCGTTCTCGAGACGCGTGCGGGGCCCGGTCGCGCCCTCGGGCACGATGTCGAGCCCGTAGGCGATGGCCGTCTCGATGCGGCGCAGGTACTCCCGCTCGCCGGCGAGGAACCCGCCCCACACGTCGTCCTCGGCCCGGAAGTAGTGGCTGCGGTCGCCCGGGATGGACACGGGCTTGAGGAAGCCCACGTTCATGAGCGACCGCGTCGACATCGACACGGCGCCGGCGGAGGCGCGCAGCAGGTCGGCGATGCGCGCCGACGACAGGTACGGCGCGTCGACGACGAGCAGCAGTCCCAGCACTCGGCCGTCCATGCGCGGGTTGCCCGCCGTGCCCCATGCGTAGGCGAAGTCCTCGATGAACGCGCGCGTCGCCTCGTCGAGCTCCGTCGGCATGAGGTCGCGCTGCTCGAGCGCGGCCGCGGCCTCGCCCTCGGCGGGGGAGGGTGCGGATGCGGTGGCGGCTGCGTCGTCGGTCACAGCGACACCCTAGGCAGCGCGCCCGCGAGGTCGCCCGACTCGAGCGCGGCGCGCCACGCGTCGATGCGCCAGCTCGTCATGCCGCTGGTGGTGAGCGTCTCGACGGCGCCGTCGGCGTCGCGGCCGAACACGGCGGGCTCGCCCGTCGCCCAGAAGCCGGCGACGTCGTCGGTCGCGAGCGAGTCGGCGGTGTCGGTGACGCGCAGGCGCACGACGAAGCCGGCGGGCTCGGGCGCCTTCGGCGCGAGGATCACGAGGCGACCGCCCAGCGACACGACGTCCTCGACGCTCCACAGGTTGGCGAAGCGGCCTTCGAGCTCGGCGGCGATCGACGCGGGCACCGCGACCGACGCATCCGCCTCCACCTCCTCGGCGAGCGCGAGCGCCAGGTCGATGATCGCGAGCACGCCGCCCGCGATCGTGCCGGCGGGGCCGTCGATGGCGTTGGTGAGCGCCGAGACGACGAGGTCGTCCTTCGGATCGATCCACGTGCGCGTGATGTGGCCGGGGTAGCCGCCCGAGTGGCCGACGACGGCGCGCGAGCCGATGGTCTCGACGTCGAAGCCGAGGCCGTAGTGGCGCGTGACGCCCGCGTGCGTCACGGGCGACTCGGGGCGCTGCAGCAGACGCTTCGACGCATCGGTGACGAGCGTCTCGTTGCCGAAGGCGTGCGCCGAGCCGTAGACGGTGAGGTCGGCGGCGGTCGCGAACCAGCCGGTCGCCGGCGCCATGGCGGCGGTGTCGACGTGGCGGATGCGGTGCCGGGCCTCGCCCGCGCGCGTGCGACCCGTGTGGCCGGCTGCGAACTCGCCGTCGCGCTCGGCGAGCCACTCGGGACCCATGGCGGTGGTGCCGAGCGGTCCGGTGATGCGCTCGGCGACGAGCTCGGCGTACGACATGCCCGACGCGCCCTCGAGCACGAGGCCCAGCAGCGAGTAGCCGATGTTCGAGTACTTGAAGTGCTCGTTCGTGGCGTAGACGACGCCCTCGGCCTTCGCCATGGCGATGATGGCGTCGCGGTCGGGGAAGACGCCGCCGCCGCGCTGCCAGTAGTTCGCGTCGGAGCCATCGCGGATGACGCCGCCCTGGTGACCGAGCAGCTCGCGCACCGTCACGGTCGCGACGCCCGAGCCGGCGAGCGCCGGCACCCACTGCTCGACCGTGTCGTCGAGGCGCAGCTCGCCGGCCTCGACGAGCTGCAGCGCCGCCGTGGCCGTGAACGTCTTCGAGTGCGACGCGATGCGGAAGAGGTGGTCGGTCGTGAGCGGCGCCTGCGTCTCGACGTCGGCGACGCCCCACGCGAGGTCCAGCAGCAGCTCGCCCTTGTGGCGCACGGCCACCTGGATGCCGGGCGTGCCCAGCAGCTCGCCCTGGAACGCGACCCAGCGCTCCACGTAGGCGAGCGCATCCCGCATCGCTGCGGCCTTGGCCGCGCCCGTCGGCGTGTGGTCGGCGGTCGACTCGACGGCCTGGTCGAGCGTGGCGGTGGTGGTCATGTCCTCGGTGGAGGTCATCGTCGTCCCTTCGGGTCGAGGGTGTCGCGGAGGATGTCGCCCAGGGTGATGAGGGCGAGCACCGTGACGGAGAGGAAGAGGCTCGGGAAGAGCAGCATGTGGGGAGCGGAGGAGAAGTAGGACTGCGCGTTCGACAGCTGCAGGCCCCACGAGATCGACGGCGACTGCAAGCCGACGCCGAGGAAGGTCAGCGTCGACTCGGCCACGATGACGGAGCCGACCATCGTCGCCGCGATCGCCATGACGGGGCCGATGGAGTTCGGCACGACATGACGAGCCAGGATGCGGGAGTCGGGGATGCCCATCGCCTGCGCGGCCTGCACGTACTCGGTGCCCTTGACGCCGCGCACGGCGCCGCGCACGAGGCGCGCCATCGTCGGCCACGAGAAGAACGCGAGCACGAGGGCGACCATGACGGGCGAGCGGCCGCCGACCGAGTTCAGCACGACGATGGCGCCGAGCAGGAACGGGAAGCCGAGGAACACGTCGGTGAGGCGCGAGATGAGCCGGTCGAGCACGCCGCCGACGTAGCCGGCGATCGTGCCGAGCACGATCGCGATCGCGAGGCACAGCACGGTCGTGAGCACGCCGATGAAGATCGAGGTGCTCGTGCCGTAGATGACGTTCGCGTAGATGTCGCAGCCCTGCAGGTCGGTGCCGAACACGTGCGTCGCCGACGGCGGCTGCGACGAGTCGCCGAGCTGGCATGCGCGCGGATCGGGCTGGCCGAACAGGCCCGCGAAGAGCTGCGGCACGAGCGCGACGACCACGAGCAGCGCGAGCACCGCCGAGCAGATCCAGAACACGGGACGCTTGCGCAGGCTCGCCCACACGCCGCGCTGGCCCATCGTGGTGGTGGGGAGGTCGACGGGGGCGACGGCGCCGGTCATGCGCGGATCCTCGGGTCGAGTGCGGAGTTGATGAGGTCGACGACGACGCTCGTCACGAGGAAGATCAGGATGAGCGCCGTCGAGACGCCCACGACCGTCGGTCCCTCATGCGTGCGGATGCCCTCGAACAGCATCTGGCCGATGCCCGGCAGGTTGAAGATGGCCTCGATCACGACGGTGCCGCCGAGCAGGAAGCCCAGGTCGATCGCGAGGAACGTCAGCACGGGGGCGACGGAGTTGCGCAGCACGTGCACGCCCACGATGTCGCGCTGGCGCAGCCCCTTCGCGACGAGCGTGCGCACGAAGTCCGACTGCATCGTGTCGATGACCGAGCCGCGCGTCAGTCGTGCGGTCGCGGCGAGGCCGAAGAGCGCGATGACGATGGCTGGGAGGATGTACGACGTCGGCCAGCCGTCGCCCGTGCCGGCGATGGGGAACCATCCCAGCCGGAGCCCGAAGATGAGCTGCGCGGCGGAGCCGACGACGAAGACGGGGATCGACGTGGCGAGGATGGTGCCGACCAGCACGGTGCGGTCGAGCATCGAGCCCTTGCGCAGGCCGGCGACGAGGCCGAGCAGCACGCCCACGACGACCTCGATCGCCCACGCCGTGAGCGCGAGGGTGATGGTGACGGGCCAGCGCGCCTCCATGCGGGCCGCGACCGATGCGCCCTGGAAGGTCGTGCCGAGGTCGCCCGTGAAGAGGTTGCCGAGGTAGCGCAGGTACTGCAGCCACAGCGGGTCGTCGAGGTGGTACTGCGCACGGATCTGCGCCACGACGTTGTCGGGCAGCGGGCGGTCGCCGCCGAGCGCCGCGATGGGGTCGCCGGGCAGCGAGAACACCATGGCGTAGATGATGAACGTCACGCCGACGAAGACGATGGCGAGCTCGAGCAGGCGCGAGCCGATCGCGCGGGCGGTGCCGGTCATGCCGTGACCCCGGAGGCGAGGGCGGCGACGTCGTCGGACGGTGCCTGCGCTCGCGATGCGTCGAGCAGCAGCGACGACGCGGCGAGCGTCGACGCCACCTGCACGCCGACGAGGTTCGCGATCGGCAGCGGCGTCAGCCCCTCGACGGCATCCGCCGCCGCGCACCATGCGTCGTACTGCGCGCCGAGCCGCTCGCGCACGCGGCGCAGGCCCACGGGCGCCGTGCCGGCCTGCACCTCGGCGTCGATCGCGCGCAGCAGGATGCCGCCGAAGCGCAGCTGGAACATGCGCACCATGTCGGCGTTCGAGAAGACCTCCGCGACGGTCGCCTCCCGCTCGGGATCGATCCGGTCGAGGCGCGCAGCCTCCGACGTGCCGATGTGCCCCATGGCGGGCACGAACGCGCGGGATGCGCGCAGGAAGGGCGTGGCGACGGGCAGGTCGGGCTCGGCGGCGTCGAGCGCCGCCTGCAGCACGGCGCCGAGCTCGGTGAGCGCAGCCGCCTTCTCGGCGATGACGTCGCGGTAGCGCCGACCGGACCCCGAGGTGTCGGTGGAGTCGGCGTGCGACCAGTACGGGAGCTCGGCGACGAGGCCGAACGTGCCGTGGCGAGCGATGTAGTCGGCGGATCCGCCGCCGCCCACCTCGGTCGACGGGTCGAGGCCGAGCGACTCGAGGTAGTCGTAGTGCTCGCTCGACAGCGGCGAGCGGTACACGGCCTGCGCGAGCGGCTCGAGGTCGGGCGACTCGGGCTCGCCGGCGTCGAGGGGCAGGTCGAGCGCTGCCGGGATGGCGTGCAGCGCATCCACGATCCCGTCGAGGTCGCGCGTGACGTAGTAGTAGACGCCGCCGAGCTCGGCGTTGTGCAGGCCGACCATGAGCTCGGGCGTCGTCTGGTCGATGAGGCGCATGAGGGCCTGCGTCTCGGGCATGACCCGGTCGAACCAGGCGTCCTTGTGCGCGAAGGGGAACGACCACTCCACCTGCTCGTCGGGAGCGGGGCGGTAGAAGCGGCGCGAGTAGGCGACCCGGTCGCTCGGGGCGGCGAACCAGCCCTCGTTGAGACGCGTGCCGTCGGGGTCGATGCAGGGCACGAGGTGCCAGGTGGCGTCGTGGGCGGCGCGGAGGTCGTCGTCGGCGACGAGCTCGCGGGCCAGGTGCTGCAGAGTGCGGAACCCGATGGGCTCGTTGGGGTGCACGCCGCCGACGAGCACGACGTCGCGTGCGCCCGAGCCGATCGCGTACGAGTGGATGGGCTCGCCGAGGCGCGAGGTGCCGATGCGCTGCTCGCGCACGAGGTGCGGATGCGTCGCGGCGAGCTCGGCGAAGTCGGCGAGCAGGGCGTCGACCGTGGGGAAGTCGTGGGTCTCGGGCACGCGCTGTGCCCGCGCGATGGCGTCGGCGAGGGTGCCGGGCACGGGCTGCTCGGGGCTGGGGGTGACGGTGTCGGTCACGAGGGTCTCTCCTGCTGCTGCGGCGCTCGACGGGTGGTGCATCCGCCGGGCGGGGTGCCGGCGGGGCGACCCTCGTGGGGTCGCCCCGCCGGTGGGGCTGCTCGTCGATCAGTCGGCGAGCACGATCTCCCGCAGGGTCGGGTTGCCGACGGGCGAGGTGACGAGCTCGGCGATGCGCTCGCTCGTGACGTACGAGTACGTCTCGTTGAAGAGCGGCACGGCGGGGAACTCGGCCTGGATGAGCTCCTGCACGTCCGCGTACGCGGTGCCGTCGCCCGACGGGTCGGCGTCGGCCGTCGCCATGGCTGCTGCGACCTCGTCCGAGTAGAACGGGATGCAGTTGTCGCATCCGCCGCCCTGGATGAAGAACACGCGCAGCGTCGCCTGCTGGCTCGGGTACAGCGCGCCCCAGCGGCTGAAGTACGGCGAGTCGATGTCGCCCGCGGTGCGAGTGGCGAGGAACTCCGCCCAGTCGGCCGAGGGGTCGATCGTCGCCTCGATGCCGAGGTTCTGACGCAGCTGGTTGGCGATCGCCTCGTACAGCGGGTCGAGCCCGCCGCCGCCGGGGAAGTAGATCTCCATCGTGCCCTCGAAGCCGCCGGCCTCCTCGAGCAGCGCCGCAGCGGCCTCGGGGTCGTACTCGCAGTACTCGCCGCAGATGCCCTCGGGCGTGCCGGGCTCGATCGTGGGCGTCCACGCCGTGGCCGGCTCGTAGGTGCCGCCGTAGACGACGTCGATGATGGTCTCGCGGTCGATGGCCATCGAGATCGCCTGGCGCACGCGCACGTCCTGGTAGCGCTCGTCCCACAGCGGCAGGCCGAGGAACGAGATGCCGGGCGCCTCGAACGAGTACAGGCGGTCGCCGAAGTCGCCCTCCGCCTGCGTGAGGCGGTTGGCGGGCACGCCGTTGACGTCGAGGTTGCCGGCGAGCACGTCGGTGTACGCCGTGGCCTCGTCGGTGTAGGGCACGAACGAGATCTGGTCGATCGTCGGCTCGTCGCCGGCGAAGTCCTCGTACGCGGTGACGACGATCGTCTCGTTCTCGACGTAGTCGTCGACGATCTCGAACGGACCGTTGCCGATCGGGTGCACGTTGTAGGCGTCGAGGTCGTCCATGGCGGTCTCGGGCATCGGGTAGAACGCCGTCATCGCCTGCGAGACCTGCAGCGGGAACTGCCCGTCGGGGCCCGAGAGCTCCACGGTGAAGGTGGTGTCGTCGACGACCGTGAGGCCCGACATCTCGGTCGTGGTGGGCTCGCCCTCGGCGGGGTTGAGGTCGGCGTAGCCGACGATGTTCGCGAGCTGGCCGGAGTTCTCCATGGCGTTGGGGCCGTACGCGACGGCGTTCCACGAGTCGACGTACGACTGCGCGGTCACGGGGGTGCCGTCGTGGAAGGTCCATCCGTCGCGGAGCGTGATCGTGTACGTCGTGGCGTCGTCGGTCTCGACCGACTCGGCGGCGACGTAGTCGAGCGAGCCGTCGTTGTTGAGGAACGTCAGCGGCGACCAGACGGCCATGTTGAAGTCGAACGCGACCGACTGGCGGCCGGGGATGAGCAGCTGCGGGTCGGTGGTGCCGTAGCTGATGGCGTTCTCGGATGCGGCGGCGTCGGTGTCGCCGCCACCTCCCGAGCAGGCGGTGATGGCGAGCGCGGAGGCCGCGATGGCCCCCACGAGCGCGAGGCGTGAGCGCTGCATGATGTCTCTCCTGGTGCCGGGGGATGCGGCGACGCTCGGCGGAGTGCTGGTGCCGAGGGCCGTTGGAGAGTCAGTGAACGCCGCGCACCGGATGCTGGTCAAGCGTTTCCTTCAGAAGTTTCACAAAGTGATGAAACCTTTACACGACGGAAACACGATGCGTTGCGAGCGATGGCGCGGCCGAGACTCCGCTGCGCGAGATGCGCGAGGCAGCTGAGGGTGTCGTGCGACGTGCGCACGAACCGGCGCTGCTGCGCGCGGCCGTCCGGTCGACCCGTGCGCACGGCGTCGACGCACGGATCAGCGCGTCGGCGCGAGCTCCGCGATCAGCGCCTCGACGCGGGCGCGGATGTCGTCGCGGATGGGCCGCACGGCCTCGATGCCCTGGCCGGCAGGGTCGTCGAGCACCCAGTCCTCGTAGCGCTTGCCGGGGAAGAACGGGCACGCGTCGCCGCAGCCCATCGTGATGACGGCGTCCGACGCCTGCACGACCTCGGTCGTGAGCACCTTCGGCTGCTCGGCCGTGATGTCGATGCCGACCTCGGCCATCGCCGCGACGGCGACGGGGTTGATCTGCTCGGCGGGCATCGAGCCGGCCGAGCGCACCTCGATGCGGTCTCCGGCGAGCGCGCGCACGAATCCAGCAGCCATCTGCGAGCGGCCGGCGTTGTGCACGCAGACGAACAGGACGGAGGGAGTGGTCACGGGTCCATCCTCCCGCACGCAGCGCCGGCTCCGCGATCCCGCTGCGTCGCCGAGCGCTGCGCACACGACGGGCCAGCAGCACGTGCCTCCCCGATGCAGCAGATGGCGACGATGTAACGCGCGCCGTCATGCTGGACACGTCATGGGCATGGGACACGACGCGACTCGCGCCGACGAGTACAGAGGGCTGTTCCGCGACGTCTACAACGACGCGGTGCGGTTCGCCATGCGCAGGGCGGATCCGACCGATGCCGACGAGGCGGTGGCCACGGCGATGACCATCGCATGGCGACGCTTCGATCGCGCACCGGCCACGCTCGACGCGCGGCGCGCATGGGTCTTCGGCATCGTGCGCAAGACGCTGCTCAACGAGCGTCGAGGCCGCGCGAGGCGGGCGGCCCTCGAGGTGCGCGTCGCGAGCCACGCCGAGCTCGTGCACCGCGACGATCACTCCGCCGTCGACCTCCGGGCCGACCTCGAGGCGGCGTGGTCGACGCTCTCGGCGCAGCAGCAGGAGGCGCTCGGCCTCGCGGTGTTCGAGCAGCTCGACGCGTCCCATGCTGCCAAGGCGCTGGGCATCCTGCCCGGTACCTACCGCGTCCGACTGTCGAGGGCGCGCGATGCATTGCGAGTCGCGCTCGACGAGCGGTCGTCGGCAGCCGCACACACTGCATCCCGCATCGCCCAGGAGGCATCATGACGCTCGATTCCCAGCTCCGTTCCCTCGACGTCGCCGAGGGGCAGCCCGACGCCCGCAGGCGAGCACGCGGCGCCTCGCTCGTCGAGCGCATCGTGCACGACGAGTCGTCGACGACGAGCGCAGCTCGACGGCGCGTCGTCTGGCGCGTCGCGGGCGTCGCCGCTGCCGGCGCGCTCCTGGCAGCAGGAGGCGTGCTGCTGCCGAGCGCGCTGAGCCCCGCGCAGCCCGCCGTCGCGTCGTGGACGGCGGATCCGAGCGCCGTCTCGAGCGCAGACCTCCAGGTCGCTGCCGACGCGTGCCGTGCCTCCGCCTCGCCTTGGCCCTGGTCGCCTGCCATGCGCGATGCGTCGGTGCTGCTCGCCGAGCGGCGCGGCGACGTCGTGGGGGTCGTGCTGTGGCAGGCCGAGCCCGAGCGGCAGACGTCCTGCATCGTCGAGCTGCCGCCGGGTTCCTCGTCGGCGACCGCGGTGCGCAGCGCCGAGTCCGGACAGTCCGGACCTGCGCTCCAGGCCCCGGCGGGTGCCTTCGCAGAGGGTGGCATCGCCCAGTTCGCCGTCGATGGCGGCGACGTCTCGATGACGTCCGGTTCCGTGGGACAGGGAGTCGTCGCGGTGCGGCTCCACGCCGACGGCATCACCACGGAGGCGACGGTGGCTGACGGTCGCTACGTCGCCTGGTGGCCGGGCGCTGCGCTGACGTCCGACGACGAGCCGTCGGGGGAGGGCGGCCCGGAGAGCATCGTGCGCTACGACCTCGTGCTCGCCGACGGCTCGGTCGTCGCCGACGCCACCTCGGTCCTGCCCGACTGACCAGCGCTGCGCGCGATCGAGGCGGTCGCCGCATCCCCTGACCGGGTGGATGCGGCGACCGCCTCGAGTCAGTAGGCGCGCAGCCGCTGGGGCGGCACCCAGTCGACGTCGGCGCCGAGCTCGCGCGCCCAGCGGATCGGCGTCGACGCGTCGCGCAGCGCCGCGCGGCCGATGCGCACGGCCGCGACGCCCGACGCGACGATCGCGTCCGCCTGCGCCGCGGTCTCGACGAGCCCCACGGCCGAGGTCACGACGCCCTCGGCGGCGATGCGCTCCGCGAGGTGCACCTGGTAGCCGGGGCCGACGGGGATGTCGGCGAGCACGAGCCCTCCCGACGACGCGTCGACGGCATCGGCGCCCGCGGCGATCGCCCACGTCGCGACCTGCGCGGCGTCGTCGGGCGTGACGCCGCCGTCGGTCCAGTCCGTCGCCGAGAGGCGCACGACGATCGGCAGCTCGGGCAGCGCGTCGCGGATGCGGCGCACGACGTCGAGCAGCAGCGCGGCCCGGCCGGCGAGGTCGCCGCCGAAGCGGTCGGCGCGCCGATTCGTGATGGGCGAGAGCAGCTGGTGCAGCAGGTAGCCGTGCGCGGCGTGCACCTCGACGACGTCGAATCCCGCCGCGACCGCGCGGTGCGCGGCGGCGACGAACGCATCCGCGATCTCCTCCAGCTCGGCCGTCGACGCCGCACGCGGCTGCGCGAGCCCGAGGATCTGCACGTTGGAGGCCGACACCGTCTGCCAGCCGCCGGCATCCACCGGCACCGAGCCGCGTGCCGACCCGTCGCGGCCGAAGCCCGCGTACGTGCTGGCCTTCGCGCCCGCATGGTTCAGCTGCACGCCGATCGCGGCGCCCTGGGCGTGCGCGAAGTCGACGATGGGGCGCCACGCCTCCACCTGCGCGTCGCTCCAGATGCCGGTGTCCTGGCGCGTGATGCGTCCGTCGGGCTCGATCGCCGTCGCCTCGACGACGAGCAGGCCCGTGCCACCCGCGGCGAGGGCGCCGTAGTGCACGCGATGCCAGTCGGTGGGCACGCCGTCGTACGCGTCGACGGAGTACTGGCACATGGGCGCGATCCAGATGCGATTGCGCAGCTCGAGGCCGCGCAGGCGCATGCCGTCGACGACGGAGGTCATGCCGCGGCTCCGCCGCCGAGGCGCGCGATGAGGCCCGCCGCGAGCGCGGTGCGCTGCACCATGCCGTCGATCGAGATCCACTCGTGGCGTGCATGCGCGCCATCGCCGACGGCCCCGAGGCCGTCGAGCACCGGCAGGCCCAGCGCTGCGGCGAAGTTGCCGTCGCTCGCGCCGCCCACCGAGATCTCCTCGACGGTCCAGCCCTGCTCGACCGACACCGCGCGCGCGGTCGCGAACAGCGCTGCCGTGACCTCGCTGCGCGGCATGACGGGTCGGTTCCAGCCGCCGTCGACCTCGAGGCCGGCGCCGTCGCGGTGCGGCCGCATGGCGGCGAGGGCGGCGTCGATGCGATCCATCTCGGCGGCGTCGGCCACGCGCACGTCGACGAGCGCGTGCGCGCGGCCCGCCGTCACGTTCGAGCGCGAGCCGCCGGTGATCGTGCCGACGTTGACGCTCGTGCCCGCCGAGAGGTCCGCGGAGGCGTGCAGGGTCAGCACCGCACGGGCCATCTCGTCGATGGCGCTCACGCCGCGCTCGGGGTCGAGGCCCGCGTGGCCCTCGATGCCGCGCGTCGTGACCGAGAAGATGCCGACGCCCTTGCGCGCCGTCTTCAGGGCGCCCTCGGCGCTCGCCTCGAACACGAGCACGGCGTCGCGACCGGCGACGGCCTCCTCGATGACGGGACGCGATGCGAGCGAGCCGATCTCCTCGTCGCCGTTGAGCACGAGGCGGATGGCCGGCAGCGGCAGCCCCTCGGCACGGGCGATCGCGATGGCGTGCGTGGCCTGCACGAGACCGGCCTTCATGTCGAAGACGCCGGGACCCGTGAGCCGGTCGCCGTCGATCGTCACGGGCCAGTCGGCGAGGGTGCCGAGCGGCCAGACGGTGTCGTAGTGGCAGAGGATGGCGATGGATCCCGTGCCGCCGTTCGCGGCCGGCCAGTCGAGCACCGCGATGTCGCCCTGCGTGCCGCCTGCGACGGTGCGCTCCGCGGCAGGGGCGCCGAGGTGCCGCTCGACGTACGCTCGCACCCAGGCGAGCCCGGCTGCGAGGGCGGCGAGGTCGTCGGAGGGGGTCTCCTGCTCCGCGTAGGCCGTCACGTCGGCGACGAGCGCCTCCCTGGCGGCCTCCGCCGCCTGCACGAGCGCGCTCATGCGGTCGCCAGCCGGTCGAGCTCGGCCAGGTGCGCCTCGTCCATCGCGGTCTCGTGGGTCTCGAGCGCGACGATCGCATCCACCATCCATCGCACGAGCGGCGTGGGGATGCCGTGGCGTGCGGCGGCCTCGAGCACGGGGCCGTACTGCGTCGGCACCTCGGTGCGGCGGCCGCGCACGGCGATGTCGCGCCAGATGCCCGAGCGCTTCTTCGTCTGCCTGCCGAGCCACGCGACGAGGCCGTCGGTCGCGGCGTCGGCCGTGGCCGCGTCGCCGAGGTAGTCGTTCGGCGCGAAGGCGTCGAAGCCCTCGAGCGCGATGCCCTCGGCGGTCGCGACCGTGAGCACCTCGCGCACGAGCGCGTGCATGCCGACGCGGTGGCGGTCGATGAGGTCGCCCATGTCGTCGTCGGCGAGGGCGGATGCGACGAGCATCGCGCCGAAGCCGAGCTTCGACCAGAGGAAGCCGGGCACGTTCTCGGACACGATGGGCTCGCCCCAGTGGCGCAGGTCGTGCGCGAGGGTGCGCACGCGATCGCTCGCGCCGCCGGCGTGCTCGCCGAGCGCGATGTCGCCGATGCCGCCGTCCTTCACGACGCCGGGCGCCATGACGTCGGCGAACAGGTCGACGAACGCGGCGACGGTGCGGTCGACGCCGACGTGGCGCGCGATCGTCGCCTCGTTGAGGCCGTTCTGCATCGACGCGACCCAGCCATCGGCGGCGAGGCGAGGCGCGATCCAGGCCGCGACGCCATCGGTCGCCTGCGCCTTGACGGCGAGCAGCACGGCGCCGAGGTCGGCGGGTGCCTCGTCGGGCGTCGAGATCGGCAGTCGTGCCGTGAGCTCGCCGGCCGGGTGCTCGATGCGCAACCCGTGCTCGGCGATGGCGGCGACGTGCTCGGGGTCGGCGTCGACGAGGTGCACGTCGGCACCTGCGAGGTGCAGGTGCACGGCGAGGGTGCCGCCGATCGCTCCTGCGCCGACGATCGTGTACTGCGAGGTCATGCCTGCTCTTCCTTGGTGGTGGCGGTCCAGTGCTGCGGGAGGTGCCAGGCACCCGTCGACGATCCGCCGTCGACGCGCAGCACCTCCCCGGTGATCCACTCCGCCTCGTCGCCGGCGATCCAGACGACGGCGCGGGCGATGTCGGCGGGGGTGCCGCGGCGGCCCAGGGGCGTGTCGCCGACGGCGTTCGCGTACTCCTCGGTCACGGGGTTCACGGTCGAGTCGACGGTGACGAAGCCGGGGGCGACGGCGTTGACGCGGATGCCGTGCCGTCCGAGCTCGAGGGCGGATGCGCGCGTGGCCGCCTCGAGCGCCGCCTTCGACGTCGAGTACGGCGCGGCACCGGGGCGCGCCCGCAGGGCGGCGCCCGACGAGATGCTCACGACGCTCGCACCGCGGCCGGCCGCGATGGCCCGGCGCGCGAGCGCGACCGTCAGCAGCACGGGGGCCCGGGTGTTGACGTCGAGCACGAGGTCCCACGTCGCGGCGTCGAGCTCGAGGAATGGCGTCGCCGGGTAGACGCCGGCGCTCGACACGAGCACGTCGACGGGCGCGGTCGCCCACGCTGCCGCCATGAGCGTCTCGTGCGCGTCGGGGCCGCGCAGGTCGACCGTCGTCGTCGCGCACGACGCCGCACCCGCCTCCAGGGCGAGCGTCGCGGCCTCGGCGAGCGGCTCGGCGTGCAGGTCGGCGATCGTCAGGGCGTCGCCCCCGCGCGCGAACGCGAGGGCGACCTCCCTGCCGATGCCCGAGCCGGCGCCGGTCACGAGCACGTGGCGCATCAGTCGAGCTCCTTGCCCTTCGTCTCGGGCATCGTCAGGTAGACGACGAGCCCGATCGCGGCGGCGATGGATGCGTACAGCCACACCCAGCCGCCCAGCCCGTTCGTGTTCATCCACGTCGTGATGTACGGCGCGGTGCCGCCGAAGCAGGCGACGGCGAGCGCGTAGGGCAGGCCGATGCCGGTGGCGCGCACCTCGGGCGGGAACTGCTCGGCCATGATGACGGCGCAGTTGGCCGAGTAGCCGACGAGCAGCACGTTGCCGATGATCTCGACCGCGAGCAGCGCCCAGAAGCCGCCGCCGATGAGCTGGAAGGCGGGCCACGCGAAGATGAGGAAGCCGCCGGCGAAGGCCGCCATCGTGGGCTTGCGGCCGATCTTGTCGGAGAGCAGGCCGCCGAACGGCAGCAGGCAGATGAAGATGATCATCGCGATGACGTTGGCGAGCAGCGCCTGGTTCAGCGGGATGCCCGTCGTCACGGCCGCGTACGTGGGCATGAAGTTGACCCACATGTAGTACAGCAGCGTGCCGGCGATCGTGATGCCGAAGACGCGCAGGGAGGCGCGGGGGTGCTCGCGCACCATGCGCACGAAGGCGTTGCGCTGCTTGGGCGTCGCCTCGGCGGCGACGCGCTGCTTGCCGGTCGCGAACGACTCGGTCTCCTCGATGCCGCGGCGCAGCCACAGGCCGACGAAGCCGAGCGACGCGGCGAAGATGAACGCGGCGCGCCAGCCCCAGCTGTCGACGGCCTCGGGCGGCAGCGCCGTCGTGATCGTGAATCCGAGCGCCGACGCGATGAGCACGCCGGCCGCGACCGACACCTGCTGCCACGAGCCGGCGAAGCCGCGGCGCTCGGGCGCCGCGGACTCGACGAGGAACGCGGATGCCGAGCCGAACTCGCCACCGGCGGCGAAGCCCTGCGCGAGGCGGGCGAGCACGAGCAGCAGCGGCGCGACGATGCCGACCTGCTCGTAGGTGGGTGCGAGGCCGATGACCAGCGTCGCGACCGCCATGAGCGTGATCGTGAAGAGCAGGCCCTTCTTGCGGCCGAAGCGGTCGGCGTACGAGCCCATGATGGCGGCGCCGATGGGTCGCATGATGAAGCCGACGGCGAAGATCGCGAGCGTCGACAGCAGCGCGGCGATGTCGTTGCCAGCGGGGAAGAAGTGGTGGGCGAAGATCGACGAGAACGTCGAGTAGACGGCCCAGTCGACGAACTCGACGGCGTTGCCGATCGAGCCGGCGACGATCGCCTTCTTGCCCTTCCTGCTGAGCTTCGTCCGGTGGACGGTCTCGGGTGCGGTGGTGGTCATGTGCGTATCTCTCTCGAGGGTGGGGGAGTCAGAGGAGGGTGCGGACGTGGGTCGCCAGATCGGCGTGCGTGCCGATCCAGACGTCGTCGAACGAGCGGATGTGGGCGAGGAGGTCGTCGAGGATCCGCAGGCGCGACCGGTGGCCGATGATGTGCGGGTGCATCGTGAGCTGGAAGACACCGCCCTCCTCGCGGGCAGCGTCGAACTCGTCGATCCAGATCTGCAGCAGGTCGCGCGGCGGCATGTGGGGGCGGAGGCCGCCGAAGCGATCCATCATGAGGTACGGGGCGTCGTCGCGGATCCACTCGACGGGGATCTCGACGACGCCGGTGCGCTCGCCGCGCTCGAGCAGCTCGTAGGGCTCGGCGTCGGCCATGAGCGAGGAGTCGTAGGCGAAGCCGAGCTCGCGGATGACGGCGAGCGTCGATCCCGAGAAGTCCCAGGACGGCGTGCGGATGCCGGTGGGCCGCCGACCGGTCTGCTGCTCGAGCACGTCGAGGGCGCGGCTGACGAGCTCGAGCTCGTCGTCGTGGCCGAGCGCCGTGTTGCGCTCGTGGATCCAGCCGTGCACGGCGACCTCGTGCCCGGCGGCGACGTAGCCGGGCGCCTCGTCGGGACGCAGCAGCGCGCAGACGGCGGGCATGTAGAACGACGACGGCGCCTCGTGACGGGCGAGCAGGTCGAGGATGCGCGGCACCGCGAAGCGCGCGCCGAACTCGCCCTGCGCCATCCGGCCGGGCGAGGTCTCGCCGTCACGCAGCGCTGGCGTCTCATGGTCGGAGTCGAACGACAGCAGCACGGCGACGCGGGCGCCGGTCGGCCATCGCAGGGAGGGGTCGTCGTGCACGAGGCGGCGTCCGGCGCGCACGTGCTCCACGTGACCGCGCCATACGTCCTCGGTCCACTGCCACGGCTGCTGCTGGTCCATGCGATCCCTCTCGGCGTGATCGGTGACACCTGCGTCACCGATGCAGGCCACTGTAGGAAGATACGCAACCATGCGCAAGTGAGATGGGCATATCCGTCACGTTTCAGTCTTGTAACGGGTGAATCCGTCACGCCCACGCGTCCAGCCCCACGTCGGTAGATTGAGGCCGTGCATCGCCCCGCTCCCCGTGCGAGTCGGCCCCTCCTCGACGAGACCGACCTCGACATCGTCGCGGCCCTGCACATCGCGCCCCGCGTGCCCACCGCGGCGCTCGCCGAGATCCTCGGCATCCCCACGAGCACCGCCTCGCGGCGCCTCACGCGCATGCAGGACGAGCGGCTGCTGCACGTCGTCGGCCGCTTCGCGTGGGAGCTCATCACCTCGAGCAACCCGTTCGAGCTGTGGATCACGTCGGCGCCCGGGCAGTCGCGCGCCGTGCTCGCCGAGCTGCTGCGCATCCCCGACGTGCAGTTCGTCATCCACACCTCGGGCGCCGCCGACCTCTACGTCAACCTGTTCCCGCTGCTCGGCTCCGACCACGAGGAGCTGCTCGCCGTCACCATCCCGTCGATCCCCGGCATCCGCGCGATCGACAGCCGCATGATCCTCGAGCCCGCGAAGGTCGGCCAGTCGTGGCGCTACCGCAGGCTCGACGCCGAGCGCACCGCCGCGCTCGAGGCCCACGCGTCGGTCGCGACCGAGGCGCCGATCGAGGATCTGCATCAGCTGTCGGAGCTCGAGTTCGAGACCATGCGGCTGCTCGGCGCCAACGGTCGCGTGACCGCCGCGGAGGTGGGCCGCACGCTCGGCGTCTCGGCGTCGACCGCCGCGCGCGCCATCCGCCTGCTCATCCACTCCGGCGCCGTCTCGCCGCGCGTCGAGATGCAGCCCGACCTCATGGGCTACCCGCTCAACGGCATCGTCACGATCGACGTGCGCCCCCGCGACCTCCGCGGCACCCTCGACGCGCTCGCGGCGCATCCGAGCGTGCGCCTGCTGTCGACGGTCACGGGGTCGGCGCCCGTCAGCCTCGCCGGCGTCTTCGAGGGGCCGGCGGCGCTCGCAGCGTTCGTGCGCGACGACCTCGGCTCGATGCCGGGCGTGCGCTCGGTGCAGTCGGTCGCGGGCCTCCGGCTCGAGCGCCGCTACTGGATCGACCGCGAGGGCCTGCGCCTCGGCGCGCAGGTGCCCGACGTGCTGCGCCGCTGACCCTCGCTTCGACGCCCAGGGTTCTCACGACCGCAACGCCGCGGAAACGCGGACCGCCTAGCGTGGAGCCCACGGGCGGACCTCCGCACCGAGCTGGGCTGCTCCGCCTCGAACGGAGGTGGACCATGCACACGACCATCGGACTCACGGCCTATCGGCGCGGCGTCATCGACTCGCTGCGCGGCTGGACGACGGCGCTCGAGATCGCCTATCGCAGCGGCGACGTCGCATCGGTGCGCACCGCGCAGGATGCGCTCGACCGGCTCACGAGGCTCGCGGGCCTCGCGATGCCGCCGGTCGACGAGCGCGCGGCGAGCTGACGGTGCACGCC
The DNA here is from genome assembly GCF_007679035.1 of Agrococcus jejuensis. Lineage (GTDB taxonomy): Bacteria > Actinomycetota > Actinomycetes > Actinomycetales > Microbacteriaceae > Agrococcus > Agrococcus jejuensis_A. Next base: position 155,214 of record NZ_VEFR01000006.1, read on the forward strand.
CCGTCGAATCTGCACGCCACGGCACCCTGAGGTGCCCCCTGCACTCCACGGCTCGCGCTCGTGCGGCTTCGATGCGCCCTGGCCTGCCGCGCGGGGCGGCTGCACATCCCTCGCGCCGCGTCCACCCGTCGCGGCGACGGTCGGATGCGAGGAGCGTGGACCACGACGAAGGAACACCATGCAGAGGCACCCCCTCGACACCGACGGCATCGACACGACCGCGCACGGCGACGATGCGCCCGAGCGCAACACCCTCGCAGACGGGCTCCGGGGCATCGGCAGGCATCAGCCTCGCGCGGATGGGGACGAGCAGAGCGACGCGGCCGCCGAGCGCGGGCATCGCCGCGCCCTGCGGGCTAGCGTGCAGCGGCCCATCATCCTCGCCGTGCTCATGGGCGCCGCCGCCGTCGTCGTCGCGATCACGGTCGCGCGCGGCCACGGCTGAGCGACGCCATCGAGGCGTCTGGCGCGTCAGGCGGCGACGAGCGGCGCGAACGGGCTGTTCGGCTCGTCGTGGAGATGCGCCGCGACGGCGTCGAGCGCCGGGTTCGGGATGTGCGTGACGGCGTAGTCGTCGGCGAGGTCGACGTGCGTGAGCTCGAGCCATGCGAGGTGCTCGGTGGCGATGCCGATCGCAGCGTGCATCGGCGAGCCGGGTGCCATGGTCGTCAGCGCCGCGAGCGTGGCGCCGAGCGAGGACGTGACCGCATCGACGACGGCCGGCAGCGGTGCGCGCAGGAGCGCGTCGTCGGGGATCGGCGCCGTGCGCAGCTCGAGCGCCGCCGTCGCGCGGTCGCTCTGCCGCACGAGGCGGGCGAGCACGTGGCGCTTGGTGCCGAGGCCGCTCGAGGCGGGAGCCGCCAGGTCCGCCTCGTCGAGCTCGAGCAGCGCGAGCAGCAGCCGTCGCGTCGAGCCCTGGATGAGATCGACGTCGGTCGCCAGGTGCGCAGACGCCGTGCGCAGCGGACCGTGCAGCGCGATGGCCGTCACGACGACGCCTCGGCGTCGGCATCGGCCTGTGCGAGCGTCAGCGGGTAGAGCACGGTCGCGCCGACGGCGCTCCACGGGCTGCTGGCTGGCGCCGACCGGCGTCTCATGCCGCCACCTCGAGCGGCTCGACCGCGGCGAGCGGCCGGCCGAGGCACTCGACCGTCAGGCCCGACGGGCGGTTCGTGTCCCGCACCATCGCCTCGAGGCGACCCTTGTCGAGCGCGATCGCGTCGCCGGACTCGTAGGCCCAGCGCAGCGTGCTCGCCTCGTGGATCCAGACGGACTCGCGACCACCGGCCGACAGCGTCGTGAGCAGGAACGGCTCGCGGCGACGCAGCTTGGCGACCACGACTGCCGCGACGTGCGCGAGGACGTCGTCGTCGATCTGGATGCCGGCATCGTCGTTGCCGTAGTGCATGGTGCCCATGTCGTGGCTCCCGTCCTCGCTGGTCGATCGGATACGCTGTGCTTGATCGTTAGACGAGCACATCGTTAGTTCATCTAGCAAACTAGCGTACGACAGGAACGACGGTTGGGTGTGGACTGAGACGCCCGACGGATGGTAGGGGGTGAGCGTGGAGCAGACCGAGCGGCCGCAGGCCGCGACTGCGACGACCCCGACGCCCGTCGACGCAGGCGCTGCACGCGCCGTGCGCGCCATCGAGGACCTGCGCATGGCCGAGGCGCAGCTCGCACGGCGCCGTTCGCAGGACGACCGCGGCCCGAGCCAGACGACGCTCGACGTGCTGCGCCTCGTCGTCGAGGCAGCCGGTCGCGACGAGCTCATCACGCCGACCGAGATCGCGCGGCAGACGGGCCTCACCGGCTCGGGCATCACCCCCGTCCTCAAGCGCCTCGCGCTCGAGGGCCTCGTCTCGTTCACGCCCTCGCCGCAGGATGCGCGCAGCAAGACCGTGCTGCCCACCGAGCTCGGCGACGCGCAGCTCGCTGCCACGCTCGATGCCCGCATCGTCGAGGCGGCCGCCGACCTCGATCCCGCATCCGCGGATGCGGTCGCGCGCTTCCTCGATCGCGTACGAGCGATCGTCGACGAGGAGTGCACGTAGCCGACGCGAGCCCCGCGCGATCCTGACGCCTCTCGGCAGCGCCTCAGCTGCGCACGGGTGCCGCCGCGACGAGCGCGGCGACGAGGCCCTCGGGCGTCGGCGTCGTCGCGATCGCGGACACGTGCAGGCCGGCACGGCGGCAGTCCTCCGCGGTCTGCTCGCCGATCGCCACGACCGTCGTGCCTTCGGGCAGGCCGAGGCGCAGCACCTGCTTCGCGACCGAGCCGCTCGTCACGAGCACGGCGTCGATGGGCGTCTCGCGCGGCTCGAACGCCGTCAGCGCCTGGTCGTCGCCCGAGAGCACGCCGAGGTCGTCGAGCTCGTGCTCGTCGGCGTCGAGCACCGACACCGTGCGATATGCGACGACGTCGACGACGTCCATGCCCTTCGCGCGCAGGCCGGTCTCGATCGTGGGCTTCGCATCCTCCGATCGCGGCCACAGCACGCGGCCCGACGGGATGGGCCACTCGTCGACCAGCCCCGCCGCCGACTGCGTGCGCGGCACGAAGGCGACGGGGATGCCGCGCTCGCGCAGGGCAGCCGCCGTCACGTTGCCGACCGCGGCGACGGACACGGCCGCGGGCACGCGCGGCAGGTACCGCACGGTCGACTGCGACGTCACGACGAGCCAGTCGAAGCGACCGGCGCCGAGGTCGTCGAGCTGGGCGCGCAGCGCATCCTGATCCTGGGCGGCCGCGATCTGGATGAGCGGCAGCACGAGCGGCTCGAGCCCGGCGTCGGCGACGAGCGACGACACCCGCTCTCCCCATGATCCCCCGCGGGGGATGAGCACGCGCGTCATGCCCGATCCAGCTCCATGGCGCCGGCGTCGACGAGCTCGCGCACCGCGCGGCCGGCGACGTCCATCGCGGCCGCGGCGAGCTCGGCCGCGCCCTGGCCGTCGAGCGTGTACGCGTGGCTCGCCGTGAGGTGGCGCGAGCCGTCGATCGCGTAGACCGTCGCGGTGAGGAAGAGCATGCCGTCGTCGACCTCGGCGCTCGCGGCGATCGGCGCCGAGCACCCGGCCTCGAGGCCCGCGAGCACGAGGCGCTCGGCGTCGGCGCACGCACGCGTGACGACATGGTCGGCCTTCGTGACGGCGCGGATCGAGGCGGCGTCGTCCTCGCGCGTCTCGACGGCGAGCGCCCCCTGCGCGGGGGCGGTGGGGAAGCGCCCGAGGCTCAGCACCTCGGTGACGGCGTCCTGGCGACCCAGGCGCGTGAGGCCCGCGAGCGCCAGCACGACGGCGTCGAGGTCGGCGTCCGGCCCCTGCGCGCGGGCGAGGCGCGTCTCGACGTTGCCGCGGATGTCGACGACGTCGAGGTCGGGGCGCACGCGCCGCAGCTGCGCGGCTCGGCGCGGGGATCCCGTGCCGACCTTCGCGCCCTCGGGCAGGTCGTCGAAGCCCAGGCCGTCGCGGGCGCACAGCGCGTCGCGCGCATCCTCGCGCCTTGCGACCGCCGCGAGCGCGATGCCCGGATGCGGTGCCGTCGGCAGGTCCTTCATCGAGTGCACGATGACGTCGACCTCGTCGGCGAGCAGCGCCTCGCGCAGCGCCGACGTGAAGACGCCCGTGCCGCCGATCTGCGCGAGCGGCGCACGGTCGACGTCGCCCTGCGTCGTGATCTCGACGATCTCGACCTCGCCGGCGAAGCGCGCGGCGAGCGCCGTCGTCTGCGCGAGCGCGAGCGCCGAGCCGCGCGTGCCGACCCGCAGCACGCTCACGGCTGCAGGCCCGCGATGGCGGGCTTGAAGCCGAGGCGCGGGTTCTCGCAGCAGCCCGGGCGGCACACGTCGAACCACGGGCCGATGCTCGTCACCGAGCCGCGCTCGTCGACGGGGCGACCCTCGATGCGCTCCTGCACGAGGTCGACGAGCGCCGACACGTACGCGGGATGCGTGCCCGGCGTCGGCGTGCGCCGCGCCCACAGGCCGTGCTCCTCGGCGGTCTCGAGCGCCTCCTCGTCGAGATCCCACATGACCTCCATGTGGTCGCTCACGAAGCCGAGCGGCACGATGATCACGGCCGTGCGACCCTCGAGCGCCTCGATGGCGTCGTTGATGTCGGGCTCGAGCCACGGCTGCGACGGCGGGCCGGAGCGCGACTGGTACACGAGCTGCCACGCCACCTCGGGCGCGGTCTGCTGCATGACGTGCTCCGCGACGGCGAGGTGCTGGCCCTCGTAGCCGCCACCGGCACCCCACGAGAACAGGTCGGGCGCACCCGAGCGCTCGGCGTCGGCCGTGGGGATGGAGTGGGTCGCGAAGAGCACCTCGATGGCGTCGTCGGCGTGGCCGGCGCCGCGCGCCTCCGCCACCGCCGCCTCGACGCCCTCGATGAACGGCTGCACGAAGCCGGGGTGGTCGAAGAACTGGCGCGTCTTGTCGATCTGCATCGTGCCCTGCAGGCCCGTCGCCTCGAGCGCGTCCGCCCAGTCCTCGCGGTACTGACGGCACGACGAGTACGACGAGTACGCGCTCGTCGGGATCGCCAGCATGGTGCGCACGCCATCGGCGGCGGCCTGCTGCAGCGCCTCGTCGAGGTACGGCGCCCAGTTGCGGTTGCCCCAGTAGATCGGCAGGTCGAGACCCGCGGCCGCGAAGGCCGCGCGCAGCGCGTCGAGCAGCGCGCGGTTCTGGTCGTTGATCGGGCTCACGCCGCCGAAGTGGCGGTAGTGGTGCGAGACCTCCTCGAGGCGCTCGTCGGGGATGCCTCGGCCGCGCGTGACGTTGCGCAGGAACGGGATGACGTCGTCCTGCCCCTCGGGGCCGCCGAAGCCCGACAGCAGCACGGCGTCGTAGCGCGTCGGCTCCGTGACGTGCGCGGGGCCGGCCTGCGCGGCCGGCGTCGCGCTCGCGACGGCGGCGCCGGGCTCGAGATGCACGCTCGTCGCCGCTGCCGGCTTGACCTCGCGTCGCTCGGGTGCGGCAGCGGTGGCCTGGGCCTGCTGCTGCATCTCCTGCTCGCGCAGCTGCGCGACGGGCGCGTCGATCACGACGTCCTGCGTCGTCTCCGCAGCTCCGCCTCCGCAGCATCCTCCACCGCAGCAGCTCACGCCAGCACCTCCATCACGTCGGTCGTCTCGATCCTGCGTCCCGTGAAGAACGGGATCTCGTCACGCACGTGCATGCGCGCCTCGACGGCCCGCAGCTCGCGCATCATGTCCACGAGCTCGACGAGGTCGTCGGACTCGAGCGGGAGGATCCACTCCCAGTCGCCGAGCGCGAACGCGCTCACGGTGTTCGCGATGACGCCCGTGTACGCCGCACCCCTGCGGCCGTGCTCGGCGAGCATGCGCGCACGATCCTCGGCCGGCAGCAGGTACCACTCGTACGAGCGGTTGAACGGGTACACGGTCACCCAGGCTCGAGGGTCGACGCCGCGCAGGAAGCCGGGCACGTGGCGCTTGTTGAACTCTGCGTCGCGGTGCACGCCCATCGCCGCCCACGTCTGCTCGGTGCCTGCGAGCTCGGCGGTGCGGCGCAGGCGCCGCACCGCGTGCTGCAGCGCTGCGGCGTCGGGGCTGTGCAGCCACAGCATGAGGTCGGCGTCGCCGCGGAAGCCCGTCAGGTCGTAGATGCCGCGCAGCGTGACGTCGCCGAGGTCGGCGGCGGCCGCCTCGATCGACTCCTTGCCCGCGGTGCCCGAGGACTCCGTGCGCCGCAGCACGATCCACGTGGCGAAGCCTTGCGGCTCCTCCAGGTCGCGGCCGCTGGGGTGCCGGATGATCTCGACGGGTGCCGTGCCGATGGGCACGACGGGTGCCATCTTGTCGTCGCTCACCCGACCATCCTCTCGCGTTCCTCGTGCTGCGGTCACATCGCGGCGAGCCGCGACCGTCGTCAGCGGGTCTGCGCCGAGCGGGTGGGGGGCGTGCTCGACTCCTCGACGGCCTCGACCATGCCGGCGAGGAACGTGCCGACGGCGACGAGCTGCTCGCCGGTCATGCCGTCGACGACGGCGATCATCCGCTGGTGCATGTCGCCGAGGGTGTGGCGCACCTCGCGGTCGGTGTCGGCGGTGGGCACGACGACGACGGATCGACGGTCGGAGGGATGCGGCCTCCGCTCGACGTGGCCTGACTGCTCGAGCCGGTCGACGAGCGCCGTCACGGACGCGGAGGAGATGTCGAGCAGCGTCGACAGGTCGCGCTGGCGTACGAGATCGCCGCGCTGCTGCGCACGCAGCAGGTGGCGCAGCGCGAGCAGGTCGGTCTCGTTCATATGCATCGACGAGCGCGTGCGTGCGCGCATCGCGGTCTCGGCGGTGCGATATCGGCGCAGCAGGTTGAGCACGTCGACCGCCGACGGCGTGTGGCCGTCGGGGTACCAGTACGCCGAGGACGCGGACGCACGGTCGCCGCCCGGGGTGGCGTCCGCCGGGTGCGCGAGGGCGATGCGCGAGTGCTCCAAGACGGGCCTCCAGGATCCGGAGTCGGGCGTCGATTCGACGCCTCGATCGTCGAAGGATACTCAGCCAGGAAGCATGTCGACAAGTCGACATGCTTCTCGCCGGGCGAGTTGCTAGGTTGGCTAGCAACCATGACCTCGCTCCTCGATACGTTCACCGCCGACCGTCGATCGTCGGCCGCGTCGTCCGACGCGCACGATCTCGAGTGGAGGGTGGCCGAGGCGGGCGTCTGGGCTGCGACCGAGCCGGGACCCCACCGGCACGTCGCAGCGGGATTCGTGCATCTCGTCGGCGGTCGGTACCTCGCGGTCGACGGACTCGGTGCGGGCATCGGTGCATTCGACGACCTCGCGGTCGCGCAGTCGGCCGTCGCGCTCGCCGTCGCCACGACCCTCGCGCCGTCGATCTGGATGCGAGAGCGCTGACGTGGACTACGTCATCGACCCGCTCATCGGGCGACCCGAGACCGACGTCGTGCAGGCCCTCGTGCGGCTGCGCACCTCCGAGTCGCACATGATGCGGCGACGCCAGGCGATGCAGGGGCTCGGGGAGTCCGACGGCGCCGCGCTGCGGCTCATCGTCGAGCGCCACGACGAGGAGCCGGTCACGCCGACCGACATCGCGACGCACCTGGGGCTCACCACCTCGGCCGTGACGTCGCTCGTCGACCGCCTCGGCAGGGCCGGGCTCATCGAGACGACGCCCCACCCGACCGACCGTCGCCGCAAGGTCATCGCCCCGACTGCCGACGCCCTCGCCGCCGACGCGCTCGACACGCACGTGCAGGAGCTCGTCGACGAGCTCTCGACCCGCTCGCGGCTGCTCATCGTCGGCTTCCTCGACCGCGTCGCGGCGGCCGTGGAGCGCGAGGCGCGCTAGGCCGTCACGCCTCGGCCGCGTCCTCGTCGGCGGCGTCCGCGGTCTCGTCGCGTGGGCCGAAGCGCTCGCGGCGGATGCGCAGCGCCGCCTCGCGTGCATCGGGCACGACCTGCGCGAGCCCGGTGCCCGCGATCCAGGCGCCCACGACCTCGAGCGTCGGCTCGCCCGCGACCGCATCCCGCACGCGTCGCTGCAGCGCGCGCGCGCCGACCGACGACGACGGCTGCGCCTGCTCCCATCGCACGCGATCGGCGGCGATCGGCTCGGGCACGGCGATGCCGAGGATCGCGGATGCGTCGCGTCGCGCGAGCGCGATGGCGTCGGCGTCGGCGAGCTCGGCGGTCGCAGGCGCCTCGCCCGCACGACCGTAGGAGACGCGCAGGACGGAGCGGTCGGCTGCCGCGTCGGCGAGCCAGCCCCACTTCGCGGTCGCGTGCGTGAGGGCCTTCGCGGCGATGCCGGCGTCCTCGGCGACGAGCGCGCCCGAGCGCGCAGGGGCGCCGTCGAGATGCGGCAGCACGAGCGTCACGAGCTCGACCGTCGTCGCCGGCGCCGTCTCGACGTCGATGCCGGCGCTCGCGAGCAGCGTCGCCGCGGGTGCGCCGGGCGTCGCGACGACGAGCGCCGACGTCGTCCAGCGGCGTTCGCCCGCCTGCACCGACCAGCCGACGTCGGTGCGCTCGAGATGGTCGACCGTCGCATCCGTCACGATCGTCGCGCGCCGCTCGACCTCGGCGCGGAGCGCCTCCGGCAGGCGGTGCATGCCGCCGCGGATGCCGCGCACGGCCGAGCCCGGGCGTGCGCCGTCGCCGATGCGCAGCGCGACGCCGCCCGACAGCGAGCCGGCGCGCGTCATCGCCTCGTTGAGGCCGGGCGCGACGACGGCGACGTCGAGGTCGCGCGCGTTCGACGAGTAGACGCCGCCGGAGATGGGCGCGACGAGCCGCTCGAGCACGGCCGTGCCCATGCGGCGCTCGACGAGCGGGCCGAGCCGCTCGTCCTTGCCGACCTTGAGCACGGGCATGAGGCGGTCGAGGTAGGCGCGCAGCGCGCCGCGCCAGCCGAGCACGGCGATGACGTCCTGGGCGAGCGGCACCGACGGGATGCCGAGCAGCGTGCGCTTCGGCAGCGGCACCGAGCGGTCGGCGAGCCGCAGCCACGCGCCGCCCGGCTCGGGGTCGACGAGGTCGTCGCCGAGCCCCAGCTGCTCGGCGAGCTCGGCCACGGCGCCACCCCGTACGGCGAACGACTCGGCGCCCGCGTCGAGCGCGAGCCCTGCGAGCTCGTGACGCGCGACGATGCCGCCGACGTGATCGCGCGCCTCGAGCACGAGCACGTCGTAGCCGCGCCGTGCGAGGTCGTTCGCGATCACGAGCCCGGCGACGCCCGCGCCCACGACGACGACCTCGTGCTGCGGCGCCTCCGGCTCGTCACCGGTCGCACTCGGCTCGTGTCCGGTCGCGGTCGGCTGCCGACCGAGGCCGGCGTCCGCATCCCCGCCCTGGGGCGACGTCGGCTCGCTCATGCCGCGTGCACGTGCTCGACGATGCGCGTCAGCACGGTCGGGTCGGTCTCGGGCGGCACGCCGTGGCCGAGGTTGAAGACGTGGGCGCGTGCCGACGAGCCCTGGCGCAGCACCTCGTCGGCGGCGGCGGCGATCGTCTCCCACGGGGCGCCGAGCAGCGCGGGGTCGAGGTTGCCCTGCACCGTCACGTCGCCGCCCATGCGGGCGTGCGCGACGTCGAGCGGCGTGCGCCAGTCGACGCCGATCGCGTCGACGTCGAGCTGCATGGCGCCGTACAGCTCCATGGCGCCGACGCCGAAGTGCACGAGCGGCAGCGGGCGGCCGTCGGAGGCCGTGAGCCCGCGCACGTGGTCGAGCGCGCGCGACGACGCGGGCGCGACGTGCTGCACGTACGCGTCGAGCGGGAGCGAGCCGGCCCACGAGTCGAACAGCTGCGCCGCCGAGGCGCCCGCATCCACCTGCGCGCGCACGAAGCGGCCCGTGACGTCGGCGCACCAGTCGGTGAGCCGCGCCCACGCGACGGGATGCGCGCGCATGAGCGTGCGGGCCGCGAGGTGATCCTTCGAGGGGCGGCCGGCGACGAGGTAGGCGGCGAGCGTGAAGGGGGCGCCCGCGAAGCCGATGAGCGGCGTGGAGCCGTCGCCGATGCCCGCGAGGCCCGCGACGGTGCGACGCACGCCCTCGCGCACCGGCTCGAGCGCGTCGTCGAGCACGGCAGGGTCGGTCGCGACGAGCCGCTCGACGTCGTCGGGGGTCTGGATGGGGGTGCCGATGACGGGGCCGACGCCCGACTCGATGCGCACGTCGACGCCCGCGAGCAGCAGCGGCACCATGATGTCCGAGAAGAAGATCGCCGCGTCGACGCCGTGACGGCGGACGGGCTGCAGCGTGATCTCGCTCGACAGCGCCGGGTCGAGGCACGAGTCGAGCATGTCGGTGCCCGTGCGCAGCTCGCGATACTCGGGCAGCGATCGGCCCGCCTGCCGCATGAACCACACGGGCGTCACCTCGGGCCGCTCGCCCCGGTAGGCCCGGATGAGCCGCGAGTCGGCGGTCGTCGAGTGGAGCGGGTGGTGCTGGGGCAGCGTCGTCATCGTGCCTCCATCCTCCCACCCCGCGCGGGCGCGCGGCAGGCGTGGAGGCGGGCGGCTACCGCAGCGCCGACCGTCAGCCGCGCTCGATGCGTCGCACCTGCACCGTGAGCCTCGCATCCGTCCAGTCGTCGGGCAGCGCCTCGCGCACCGCCGTCGCCGCGGCTCGCGTCACGGCGCGCACGTCGGCCGACTCGTGCACGCCGATGGCGACGCGGACGGCCTGCGGCAGCGGCGTGACATGGGCGAGCACCTCTCGGCGTCCGGCCTCGGCGATCTGCGCGATCGCCGGCGCGGCGACGTAGACGTCGGCGACGCCGTCGATCGTGGCGACGGCGAGGTCGACGAGTCGTGCGACCTGCGTGGGATCGGTCATCGCGTGGCTCCCATCAGCACGTCCTCCACCACGACGTCGATCGTGCCGAGCGTCATCGGCGCATGCGTCAGCAGCGCGTGGTGCACCGCGAGTCGCACGGCGTCGGCGGTCGGCACGAGCGCGTTGCCGTAGCGCACGCCGATCGACACGCGCACGTCGAGCACGCCGGCGTCCTCGCGCAGGTGGACGCGCCCGACCAGCACGCCCTCGATCCCGTCGCCCGCGCTGCGCGCGATCTCGCGCAGCGCGCCCTCGGTGATCGTCGTCGAGGTGCGCTCGTCGGGATCCTCGATCGGCAGGTCGCGTCCCGCGCGGACCTCCGAGCGGATGACGCCGAGCAGCCCGTCGAGCCACTGCTCGTCGAGATCGCCTGCCGCGGCGGCATCCTCGTTCGCCATCGTCGCGCTGAGGCGGTCGAGCCGCTCCATCGAGTCGAGCAGCGCCCGCGCCTCCGCGTCGTGCTCGAGCGCGGCGATCCTCGGCGTCCGGCCGCGATCGAAGTACGCGGAGAGCTCCTCGAGCGTCACGCCGGTGGCGCCGATCGTCTCGGGCGCATCCGTGTCCTGCTCGTCCACCTCGTCGTCGGTGACGTCGGCGGCCGTCGCGGCGTCGTCCTCGGTCGCGTCGGCCGGGGGGACGGGTCCGGCGGCGAGCTCGTCGTGCTCGGACGCCAGCGCCTCCACGGCATCCTGCGCCGCGACCTCTGCCTCGACCTCGGCGACGACGTCGTCGGTGATCGTCTCGATCGGCGCCGCGGAGGCGTCGTCCACTCCATCGGGTGCCGCGCGAGCGTCGTCGCGGGGCGTGGGGTCGTCGTGCATGGTCACCTCCACTGTTCCATCGTGGCGAGCACGCTCTGGCGCGCTCGCGCAAGCCTGCCGCGGACGGTCGCGGGTGTCGACCCGGTCCGTTCCGCGATCTCGTCGTACGAGAGCCCACCGAGCTGTCGCAGGATCCACACCTCGCGCTGCTCCTCGGGCAGCGCCTCGACGGCGCGACCCAGCTCGCGAGTCGCCTCACGGCGCTCGAGGGTGCGCTCGGGCCCGTCGCGGCCGTCCTCGATCTCGCGCTCCTCGATGCCGCCGTCGGTGCGTCGGCGCGCCCGGGTGCGGATGACGTCGGTCGCGCGTCGCGCGACGGCCGTCATGAGCCACGAGCGCACCTGCGAGGGGTCCCGCAGCTCGCCCATGCGGCGCCACGCGTTCACGAGCGCCTCCTGCACCACGTCGTCCGCCTCGAGGGTCGAACCGAGGTAGCGCGTCGCGAAGCCTCGCAGCGCGGGGGCGTGACGGCGCACGAGCACCGCGAAGGCGCGGTCGTCACCGTCTGCGGATCGTTGCGCGAGCAGTGCATCGGGTGCATCCTCGAGCCGCATCCGGACCTCCTCTCGTCGTTCGCCGGTGACCCGTGTCGGGCCGCCGGAGGGGTTCGGACGTCGACGTCCAGCCGATCGTGGGGTCTGGTCGTCGACATCGTGCATGCCGGCGATCAGCTGCGCCGGGCGGCGCGCCGCAGAGCGCGACACGGGGTGGGCTCGCGGACGACCGATCGGGTCGTCCGCGTGCCGAGGACGACGCCGACGGCGGCGCCACCGGCCACGGGTGGGGTGCTGCGCATGGTGTCTCCTTCGAGGATGGGACGGCGGTCGCGCGATCCGGGCGAGCCCGTCGGCGACGCAGGGATGGCGTCGCCGACGGGTCGACCGCCGAACCGCGAGGGATGCCGCGGCGATGGCGGCGACGTCCGCGGTGCTCGCCTGCTCGGCATGCATCGCGGCCGTCGACCGGCGACCGTGTGCGGGTCGTTACTGCTTGTCGCCGAAGACGTCCTTGGCGGCGTCCTTGACGT
>NZ_VEFR01000007.1 GCF_007679035.1 Agrococcus jejuensis
GTCGATGCCGATCCGCTCCCGCGTGGCGGTCGCGGCTGCCGCGACGCGATCCGCGACCTCGTCCAGTCGAGCGTGCTGTCGCACGTCGACCGATGCCCGCCAGGCGTTCTCGCCCCGGCGCCGCCATGCGGACACGTGGACCTTGAGCACGTCGGGGTGCGTGCCGAGCGCGTCGCGGAAGACGTCCTCGACCGTGCCCGCCTCGATGACGATGTCGTCGGCGACGACGGCGTCGGAGGTGCGTCCCTTGCCGCGCGTCGCAGCGTGGACGATGGCCCAGACGAGGGCGATCACCGCGGCGGCGACGAGCGCGACGGTCCAGAGCGCGGCGGGGTCGAGGCTGCCGATCGACAGGCCGAGCTGCGCGGTGAGCGCGTCCCAGCCGTCGACGACGGCCTGCGGCGCCGCGTTCCACGCCTGCGATGCCTGCTCGGGCCAGACCTGCCTGGCCACGAGCACGCCGCCTGCGACGAGCCACGCGAGCCCGACGAGGGTCAGCACGATGCGGTTCCATCCGCGGTTCGTGGTGGTCATGCGGAGCCTGCCTTCACGTCGGCGTGCAGCCCGCGTCGGGGTCGCAGCGCATCGATGGTGGTGGTGGCGGCCGCACGGGCCGCGTCGAGATCGGCATCGAAGCCGGCCTCGGGCTGCAGCACGGTGCGAGCGCGACGGCGGCCGAGCACGGTGTGCGCGGAGCCTGCGCCGACGCGAGCCGCACGGGCGGCCGTGCCGGAGATGGCGCTGGCGAGCGTGGCGTCGTCGACGATGACCACGACGCCGTCTCGCTCGATGGCCCTGCGGCTGCGGCGAGCGCTCGAGAGGCCCAGCACGAGCCACACGAGTCCGACGACCATGACGCCGATGCCGGTCGCGATGCTCGCGGCACCTGCGGAGGTGAGGAACGTGTGCACGCCCTCGCCGGTGATGCCCGAGGGCAGCAGGCCGAGGGGGCCGAGGATCGCGACGAGCGATCCCGCGACGAGCACGAGTGCCGTCACGATCAGCGCGATGGAGGACGTGAGCGAGCGCGAGCGGTGCAGCTCACGGCGCTCGTAGCGTCGCATCCAGCTCATTCGACCCTCCTTCGGTCGTCATGCTCGGTGAGTCCGGTGATGCGCACGCGCACCCGGTCGAATCGTGCTCCGCTGATCTCGCTGGACCGTGCGGTCACGGTCTCGCGACCCGCGGCGGCGGCGCTGAGCAGAGGCTCGGCGCCGCCGTACGGCGTCGCGATCTCGACCTCGAGGCGGCCCTGGTCGGCGTGGACCCTCGCCCGCACGCTCTTGGGCGTGGTGCGAAAGGCCTCGGCCGCGGTCGCCTCGACGATCGCCCGGATGGCGCGCGGCTCGATGGAGACGCGGCCGGGGATGGTCATCCTCGGCTCCGCCCCTGTGCCGCGTCGACGGCTGCTCGGAGGTTGAGGCGCCCGGTGGCGATGCCGCCGATGAGGGCGCCGACGGCTCCGAGGAGCAGGGCGATGAGGAATCCGCCGAGGCCGAATGCCAGGCCGAAGAAGGCCAGGATCAGGCCGGCGAGTGCGCCGATCGTGTAGCCGTTCATGCGACGCGGGTCTCCTCGGCCTCATCCTGGTCGTCGCCCGGGATGTGCACGTCGGTGACGGTCACGTTGATCTCGGCGACCTCCATGCCGACGAGCTCGGTGATGGCACGAGCCACGGCGTGACGCACGTTGTCGGCGACGACCTGGAGCTGCTCGGGGTAGTGCACGACGATCGTCACGTCGGCCGCGACCTGCTTCTCGCCGACCTCGACCTTGATGCCCTGACCCTGGTCGCGCTGGCCGATGGCGTCGCGGATGCCGCCCACGATGCGTGCGGCGCCGCCGCCGAGGTCGAACACGCCGGGGACCTCGCGTGCTGCGATGCCGGCGATCTTCGCGACGACGGGGTCGACGACCGTGGTCGTGCCCGTCACGCCCGCTGCGGCGACGGTGTTGGGGGTGGGGTTCGTGGTGGCCATGATGGCTCCTTCTCTTCGTGGTCTTGGGGTCCTACGGTGATGAGACGTGACGAGCTGGCGATTCGTCACGCATCGTCACGAGAAACTTTGCTTCGATTTCGAACGGTTCGCTGAGCGCTTGTCAGGACCTGTTCGTGGCGCTAGGGACGGCGGATGCCCGCGCGGCGCAGCGAGCGCGCCGATCGACCCCGCATGGTCGGAACGGGGGGACGGTAGCCGCGGTTCCACCGCTGCGGCGACGCACGAGACGCCTCGACGGACACGGGCCGGCCCCGCGCATCCCGCGCCCCGCTCCGCCGTCGGCGAACGCGCGTGGACGTCTCCACGCGTCCGAGGGACGCGCGCTCGGTTCACGGCGCGACGTCGACGCCTGTCTCCTCGACGATCCGCAGCATGCCGGGGTGAGCGGTCTCGAGGTCGACGATGCTCGCAGGGACCGACGCCCCGGCCTCGATGCCGACGCGCAGCCGTGCGTCCTCGTCGACGCCGACGCTCTGCACGCCTCCGGGCGAGCCCATCTCGCCGAGCACGACCGTGATCCCCGCGCAGAGGTCGTCGAACGACCAGTGCACGGCAGCGGCGAGAGCCCACTCGGGCGGCGCGAACCCGGCTGCGTCGATGCGCGCGATCGCCACCCCGACGATCGCCGCCGGTTCGTCGGCGTCGGTGCTCGGCGTCACGACCGCGCCGTCAGGGGTGCGCATCACCGACGCGATGTCGGCGCTGCCGTCGCCCAGCAGCTGCCAACGCAGCGCTTCGACACCAGCGGCGGGATCCTCGACGGGAAGCACGTCCAGCGCGAGCCGGCAGTCGACGGGCTCGTCGAGCGGCGTCACCTCGGGAGCGCCCATCTGCGACGGAGATGGGTACGGCGAGAAGATCACCGGCGTGGACGGTGAGGGTTCGAGCGTCGCGTCCGGCGTGCCCGCGCATCCGGCGCAGGCGAGGAGCGCGATCGCTGCAGCTGCGCCGCGTGCCCAGAGGACGCTCGTCTCCATGCCCCATCATGTCCGGCACGCGCTTCCGGTCACGGGAGGAACGCAGACGCGCCCCGCACCGAAGGGTGCGGGGCGCGTGCAGCGTCGGGCGTCGGTCAGCTGCCGAGCGCGTCGGCGATGAGACCCGTGACCTCGTCGATCGCGTAGAGCTGCGACAGGGGCGAGCCGAGCGAGTACGCCGACGAGACGTCGCCGTCGATCACCACGGCGTGGCCCTCGACGACCGCCGGGATGGCCTGCCACTGCGGGTCGTCGGTGATCTCCGACGGCTCGATGAAGATCGGGAAGGCGATGATGAGGTCGGCGTCGAACGTGTCGAGCTCCTCCTGCGACACGTTCACCGAGAAGCCGCCGTCGCTGGGCTCCATGGCGGCGATCGCCGGGTTCAGCACGAAGCCGAGGCGCTCGAGGAACTCGACGCGCTCGGTGCCGTCGATGTAGGCACCCCAGCCCTCGCTCGTGCGGGTCGCGGCGGTGGCGGTGAGGCCCGCCCAGTCGGGGTGCGCGTCCGCAGCCGCCGTGAAGGCGTCGTCGATCTCGGCGCCAAGGTCGGCGCCCGCCTGGGGCACGCCGAGCGCGGCCGAGATCATCTCGAGCTGCTGCGCGGGCGTCGTGAGGTACGACTCGCCGCCCTCGGGCACGCCGATCGTGGTCGCGATCTCGGACAGGCGGTCGTAGCGGTCCTGCTCGCCCGAGCCCTTGACGTCGAGGATGAGGTCGGGCTCGAGCGCCGCGATGGCCTCGTAGTCGGGCTCGAGCGTCTCGATGATCGTGGGCGCCTCGTCGTAGAGGCCCTCGGCCCACGGGCCGACGCCCTCGCCGCCGAAGCCGAGCCAGTCCGATGCGCCCACGGGCTGGCCCCCGAGGGCGAGCACGGTCTCTGCGTCGCCCCAGCCGAGGGCGACGATGCGCGTGGGCTGCTCGTCGATCTCGACGTCGCCGAACAGCGTCGGGATCGACGCGGGGTAGGCGCCCTCCTCGACGGCGGGGCCGGAGGATGCGTCGGCGGGCTCGTCGGCCGAGGTGCCTGCCGAGCAGCCGGCGAGGGCGAGCGCGGCAGCCGTGGCGGCTGCGAGCGCGAGGAGAGGACGGCGCATGGGTGCTCCTGCACAGAGGGGGTCGATGCACGCGACGGCGTGCTCAGGTGAGGCAAGCCTAACCGTAGGATGCATGCGTGACCACGGCCGTCGGCGCCTCCTCCGTCGCGACCCGGTCGCGCCGGAGCCTCGGCGTGCGCATCGCTTCCCTCGTGGGTGCGCTCGCGCTGCTGGCCGCGGCGATCGCGGCGAGCATGTTCGTCGGCTCCCGCGACGTGCCGCCCGACCTCGTCGTGCACATCCTGCAGGGCGGCGACGCGTCGGTGCAGGACGCCGACGCCGTGCTCGGCCTGCGCCTGCCGCGCACGATCGCGGCCGTCGTCGTCGGCGCCGCGCTCGGTGCGGCCGGCGCCCTCATCCAGGCCCTCACGCGCAATCCGCTCGCCGATCCCGGCCTGCTCGGCGTCACGAGCGGCTCGGCGTTCGCGGTCGCGATGGGCGTCGCGCTCCTCGGCATCACGTCGCCTGCGCAGTATGTCTGGATCGCGCTCATCGGCGCCGGCGTCGCGACGACCCTCGTCATGGCGATCGGATCCGTGGGGCGCGGCGGCGGAGATCCCGTGCGCATCGTGCTCGCCGGCGTCGCGATCGGCGCGGTGCTCGCGGGCATCGTCGCGGGGCTGCGCCTGTCGAACCCGCGCACGTTCTCGGCGCTGCAGGTGTGGGAGTCGGGTCGCCTCGACGGCCGCGGCTGGGACGTGCTGCTGCCGATCCTGCCCATCCTGGGCGTGGGCCTGCTGCTCGCGCTCGTGCTCGCGCCCGCGCTCGACGTGCTCGCGCTCGGCGACGACCTCGCGTCGTCGCTCGGCGCACGCGTCGGCATCGTGCGCACCGGCACGGTGATCGCGGTGTCGATCCTCGCGGGCTCGGCGACGGCCGTCGCGGGGCCGCTCGCGTTCCTCGGGCTCATGGTGCCGCACGTCGGGCGCTTCCTCGCAGGGCCGCGCAACGGCTGGATCGTCGTGCTGTCGGCGCTCGTCGCACCCGTCATCCTCATCGTCTCCGACATGCTCGCGCGCGTCGCCCTCGAGAACGGCGAGCTGCCCGTGGGCGTCGTGCTGGCGTTCGTCGGCGCGCCCGTGCTGATCGTGCTCGCCCGGCGTCGCCTGGGAGGCCGGTCGTGACCGCCGCCGTCGGCACGCGCGCCGACGTCGTGACGCGCGCCCGCATGCGGCGTCGCCGCGGCTTCGCGATCGCGATCGGCGTGCTCGCGGTGCTGTTCGTCGCGGGCCTCACGATGGGGTCGTTCCCCATCGCGCCCTGGGAGGTGCCGGGCGTCATCCTCGATCCGGATGCCGGGTTCGGTCGCCGGATCGTGCTCGAGTGGCGCCTGCCGCGCACGCTCGCGGCGCTCGCGTTCGGTGCGGCGCTGGCACTGTCGGGCACCGTCTTCCAGACGCTGTCGCGCAACCCGCTCGGGTCGCCCGACGTCATCGGCTTCTCGACCGGCGCCTACACGGGTGCGATCGTGGCCATCGCGCTCGCGGGCCAGGCGACGCTGTCGGTGACGAGCGGCGCCCTCGTCGGCGGGCTCGCGACGGCCGTCGTCGTCTACGCGCTCGCGTACCGTCGCGGGCTGTCGGGCTTCCGTCTCGTCGTCGTCGGCATCGGCGTCACCGCGATGCTGCACGCCGTCAACACGTGGCTGCTGCTGCGGCTGCAGCCCGAGGTGGCCATGGGCGCCGCGATCTGGGGCGTCGGCTCGCTCGGCGACGTCTCGTGGTCGGAGCTCGTGCTCGCCGCGCTGCCGCTCGCCGCTGCCGTCGTCCTCCTGCTCGTCGCGCTGCCTGCGCTCCGCCAGCTCGAGCTCGGCGACGACGCCGCACGCGCGCACGGCCTGCGACTCGAGCCAGCGCGCCTGGGCATCCTCGCGATCGGCGTCGCGCTCACCGCGATCGTCACGGCCACGACGGGTCCGATCGCGTTCGTGGCCCTCACGGCACCGCAGATCGCGAAGCGTCTCGTGGGCGGCTCCGGCCTGCCGCTCGGCGCATCCGCCATCGTGGGTGCCGCGCTGCTGCTCGCCGCCGATCTCGTGGCGCAGCACGCCCTCACCGACATCCCCGCAGGCGTCGTCACCGTCGTGCTCGGCGGCGTCTACCTCGTGGCGCTGCTCGTGCGGGAGGCGCGACGAGCATGGTGACCTCGACCCCGACCCCGGCGGATGGAGCCGACATGACCGCATCCACGCCCCTGCTCGCGCAGGACGTGACGCTCGGCTACGACCGCCGCACGGTCGCGACCGACCTGACCGTGGCCATCCCCGACGGCTCGTTCACGGTGATCGTGGGGCCGAACGCATGCGGCAAGTCGACGCTGCTGCGCTCGCTCGCCCGGCTGCTGAGGCCCGAGGCAGGCGTCGTGCTGCTCGACGGCAAGGATCTGCGCGAGCAGGCACCGAAGGAGGTGGCACGACGCGTCGGGCTGCTGCCGCAGTCGGCGACGGCACCGGAGGGCATCACGGTCGTCGAGCTCGTGCGCCGCGGCCGCTACCCGCACCGCTCGCTGCTGCAGCGGTGGAGCGCCGACGACGCCCACGCGGTCGAGACCGCCATGGCGCGCACGAACGTGACGGCGCTCGCCGACGTGCCCGTCGACGAGCTGTCGGGCGGCCAGCGGCAGCGCGTGTGGGTGGCGATGGCGCTCGCGCAGGAGACGCCGCTGCTGCTGCTCGACGAGCCGACGACCTACCTCGACGTCGCGCACCAGATCGACCTGCTCGACCTGTTCGCCGACCTGCACCGGCAGGGCTCGACGATCGTCGCCGTGCTGCACGACCTCAACCATGCGTCCCGCTACGCGACGCACCTCATCGCGATGCGCGACGGCGAGGTGGTCGCCGAGGGTGCGCCGATGGAGATCGTGACGGCCGAGCTCGTCGAGCGCGTGTTCGGCCTGCCGTGCGTCGTCATCGACGACCCCGTCACGGGCACGCCCCTCGTCGTCCCTCGCTCGGGAGCGCCGGGGCTCGACGGCTGAGCGGGCGTCGGGGCGGCCGACTCGCGGCCGACCGCCCCGAGCCGCGCTACGCCGCCGCGCGCGTGCGCGCCGCGACCACGATGCCGTCGACGACGACGAACGCGACGAGCGTCCACCCCACGAGCGGCAGGAGCAGGCCGACCGCGACGCCGATCGCGCCGACGGCGAGCAGCCCCCACCACGGGGCGGCGGCGAGCGCACCGTCCGCGGGCGCAGCGCCCGGCCTGCCCCGGTAGGGGCTGCGCGTCCACCACATCCGGTAGCCGAGCACCACGAGCGCGGCGATGCCGAGCGCCACGGCCGCCATGGCGATCTGGTTCGCGAGCCCGAACATCTGGCCCATGTGGATGTCGATCCCCCAGCGCGCGAGCTTCGCGACGAGGCCGTAGTCGGCGAAGTCGACGCGGGAGACGACCTCGAGCGTCGCGCCGTCGACGGCGACGCCGTCGACCTCGGTGGGGTACCAACGCTGGATCTCCTGCACCACCCAGGCCTGGCCCTCGGCGGACGGGGGTCGGATCTCCACCGCGCCGACGTCCACGTTCACGCCGCGAGCGACGGCGAGCACGTCGTCGAACCGCGCGACGTCGACGCCCGAGGCTGCGGGGCCGGCGCCGTGGCCGCCGTGCGCGGCATGGGGGTCGGCGGTCGCCGCCGCACCGCCGAGGTCGGTGGTGAGCGAGGGCGTGGTCCAGCCGAGCGCGGCGCGGAGGTCGGTCACGTGCTGGCCGGCGTGCTGCGACCAGGTGATGCCGGTCGCTGACAGGAACACGGCGCCGACCGCGACCCAGATGCCGATGGAGGCGTGCCACGACAGCAGCCGGCGCACGCCCTTCGCGCGCATCTCCGGTCGCACGAGCTCCTGGCGTCGACGCACGGTGCGCCACCGCACGATCCACAGCGCGACGCCCGCGAGCACGACGATGCCGAGCCAGCTGGCGGCGAGCTCGGAGTAGAGCCGCCCGACGTCGCCGAGGCCGAGGCCGCGGTGGAAGTGGTCGATCGCGGTGCGGAAGGGCAGGGCGCCGCTCGTGCCGTAGACGGTCATGTCGCCGCGCACGTCGCCCGAGACGGGATCGAGGAAGATCGCCCGCGACTCGCTCTCCTGCAGCCCGTCGGCGGCGAAGAGCACCCGGGTCGTGTCGCCCGACTGCGGCGCGGGCCGCACCGCGGACAGGGCTGCGTCGTCGCCCACGACGTCCTGCGCGATCGCGACCTGCTCGGCGAGCGGCAGCGCCGTGCCCTCGGCGGGCGCGGTGAGCGCGTCGGCGTAGAGCACGCGCTCGACGGATGGCGCGACGGCGTAGGCGGCGCCCGAGAGGGCCGCGACGAGGATGAAGGGGCCGACGAGGATGCCGGCGAGCCAGTGCAGGCGGCGCAGCAGCTGCGACACCCACGGGCTGCGACGGCGCGGGGGCTCGGCCGGAGGCGTCGGTCGCTGGTCGACGGCGGCGGTCATCGGCTCGCCTGCTGCCTGCGCAGGGCGATCGTCGCGAGCGCGGCCGCGACGACGGCAGCGATGAGCGCGACGACCCCCACCGGACCGACACCACCGGCCTCCGCGGCCGGAGCCTCCTCGACCACGGGCGCGGCGATCGCGAGTTGCGGCGCGGGATGGTCCGCATCCGCAGCCGTGGAGTCCCAGGCGAGCGATCCGACCTCGCAGGTCTGCTCGACCGGGAACGCCAGCACGGTGCCCTCCGGCAGGTCGTCGGGGAAGGTGACGTCCATGACGAGGGTGTCGTGCACCGCCGACGGCAGCGGCGTCTGCGCGACGTAGGTCATGGTGCGTCCGGGGGCGGCGAGGTCGGCCTCGATCGTCCACCCGGCGTTGGCGATCGGCGTCACCGCCGACACCTCGTCGGGGATGGCGATGGTCACGGCGGTCGTGGGTGACGCGTCGCAGCCGTGCTCGATCGTGAACGACAGCGTGGATGCGGTGCCGGGCGCGGTGCTCGTGCCGTCGACGGTCACGTGCGCGCTGGCGGCAGCGGGGGCGGACAGCGCGAGCAGCAGCGCGGCGACGCCGACGCTCGCGCCCGCGATGGTGCGGGATGGGGACATGGGTGGGGTGCTCCTGGAAGCGGGGCGCCGCGAACGGGCGCGTTCGTCTGAGGCTCGTTCGACCGATGCGGTCGTCGAGGATGCGGTGGCGCGTGGCCACGAGCCTCGCCGGATGCGGCGAGGCGGCGGGTCAGACGAGCGCGAGCGGTGGGCCGCGACGCGCCACCGGCGTGCGCGCGACGGTGGATGCGGGCCGTGCGGCGGGCCGCTCGGCGGCGACCGATGCGGGCCGGACGACGCCGAGCGGCACCGCGATCGCGAGCAGCTCGACGAGCCGGTCGCCGCGCAGCGCGGCCAGCACGACGCGGACGACGGCGGCGCCGACTGCGACGGCGACGAGCGTCAGCGCCCCGGCGAGCACGTGCGCCAGCAGCATGTCGCCATGCGCGTGCGCCGGGACGCCCGCGGCGGGCGTCGCGATGGCCTCGAGCCCGTGGTGCGCGTGTCCGCGCGGCGTGCCGCCGACGCTGGTCGGCTGCGGCAGGGCGTAGAGGCCGTGCTGCACGATCTGCGCCAGCGCGACGGCGACGATGCGACGCGGACACGTCGATCGGGAGCCGAGCACGGGGCCGAGCACGGCGAGCGTGACCATGAAGGCCGCGGCGAGCAGCAGCGGCGGGGGCGCCGCGCCGCCTGCGAGCGAGTGGGCGCAGCCGGTCGCGACCGTCGTGAGACCGGTCACGAGCGATGCGTGCGCGAGCGCTCGTCGACGCCGGTCGAGCGGCGTGCCGACGTCGGCGCGACTCGACGGGGGCATGCTCCCAGCGTAGCCGCGCAGCGCGCGCCCCTCCGGCTCGGTGTCGGAGTCGCCGAAGGACGAGGAGCGCTGAGGGGCGATTCGCCCCGCCAGCTGGTCGAGGAGGCCTGCCCTTCGTGACGGCTGCTCGCTGCGCTCGCGCGCTCCTCGACCAGCTGATGACGAGCGCGCTCGGAGACCTCGGCGGGGCTACCGACCCGCCTGCGCGGCCAGCAGGGTCACGAGCTCGTAGACGACGTGGCTCGCGGCGATGCCCGTGAGCTGCGCGTGGTCGTACGCGGGCGACACCTCGACGACGTCGGCACCGACGACGTGCAGGTCGGAGAGCGCCCGCACCATGCGCAGCAGCTCGCGGCTCGTGAGCCCGCCCGCCTCGGGCGTGCCCGTGCCGGGGGCGTGGGCGGGGTCGAGCACGTCGATGTCGATCGACACGTACACGGGCCGGTCGCCGAGCCGCGCGCGCATCCGGTCGATGACGCCCGCGACGCCCTCCTGCTCGACGAGCTCGCTCGAGAGCACCTGGAAGCCGAGACGCTCGTCGTCGACGAGGTCCTGCTTCGAGTACAGCGGACCGCGCGTGCCGACGTGGCAGCTCGCGGTGAGGTCGATGAGGCCCTCCTCGCTCGCGCGACGGAAGGGCGTGCCGTGCGTGACGGGGGCGCCGAAGTACGTGTCCCACGTGTCGAGGTGCGCGTCGAAGTGCAGCACGGCCACGGGCCCGTGCCGCTTCGCGATCGAGCGCAGCAGCGGCAGCGCGATCGTGTGGTCGCCGCCGATCGTCACGATGCGCGGCGCGCGCTCGGCGAGCGCATCCGCCGCCCGCTCGACCTCGCCGATCGCCTCGTCGATCGCGAACGGGTTCACGGGGATGTCGCCCGCGTCCACCACCTGCGCGACGGCGAAGGGCGACACGTCCTGCGCCGGGTTGTACGGCCGCAGCAGGCGCGACGCCTCGCGCACGTGGCTCGGACCGAAGCGCGCGCCCGGCCGATAGCTGACGCCGGTGTCGAACGGGATGCCCACGACGGCGACGTCGGCGCGCGGCACGTCCTCGATGCGCGGCAGGCGCGCGAACGTCGCGATGCCGGCGTAGCGGGGCACGACGGACGCGTCGACCGGGCCGACGGGGGCGGTGTGCTCGTGCGGGGTCGGGTCGGTCATGCCTGCTCCTCGGCGTCGGTCGCGGATGCGGTCGTGGATGCGGATGCGGACGCGCGCGCGAGCGCCGCCTGCGGCACGTGCACGAGCTGCACGCCGCCCTCGGCGATCGCGACGCGAACCGCATCGGCGACCTCGGCGTACGTCGACGCGCGCCGCCCGACGGCGCCGAACGCCGTCGCGAGCGCGACCCAGTCGGGCTGCACGAGGTCGACGCCGATGGGCGCGATGCCGCGGTCGACCTCGTTCTGCCGGATCTCGGCGTAGCCGCCGTTGTCGACGCACACGACCGTGAGGTCGAGGCGCTGCTCGAGCGCCGTGACGAGCTCGTTGACGCAGAACATGAGCGCGCCGTCGCCGAGCACGGCGACCACGGGACGCGTCGGGTCGGCGACGCGCGCGCCGATCGCGGCGGGCAGGCCGTAGCCGAGCGTCGCGTACGTCGGCGTGTAGAGCAGCGAGTGCGGTCGCGACTGCCGCAGCGCGTTCGCGAGGGCGAGGTAGACGATCTGCGACGAGTCGCCCGCCACGATCGCGTCGGCGGGCAGCGCATCCGCGATCGTCTCGGCCAGCGCGACGGTGTCGGGCAGCGTCGCGCGACGCTCGGCGTCGATCGCGGCGCGCACGGCGTCGAGGTCGGGCGCCGGGCGCAGGCGTCGGTCGGCCGGCGTGCCGTCGAGCAGGTGGTCGAGCACGGCCGCGGCGTCGCCGGCGATGCCGACGGTCGCGGCGAGGTTCTTGTGCAGCTGGGCGGCGGAGACGTCGATGCGCACGACCCGCCCGCGTGCCTCGAGCCGCGGCGCCCACAGCTCGGCCTCCCCGAGCTTCGAGCCCACGACCACGAGCACGTCGGCATCCTCGGCCACCTCGCGTGCGGCGGCGAGCCGCAGGTTCGCGCCGAGCGACAGCGGGTGGTGCTCGTCGACCGCGCCCTTGCCGTTGAGCGTCGTGAGCACGGGAGCGCCGAAGCGCTCGGCGAGCCGCACGAGCTGCGCGCCGGCGCGCGTCGCGCCGCCGCCCGCCACGATCACGGGCCGCTGCGCCTGCCGCAGCAGGTCGGACGCGGCGCGCACCGCACCCTGCTCCCCCACCTCGACGGCGGGCGCGGGTCGCGGTGCCCGCGCGGCAGCGGCGACGTCGGCGGGCGCCTCGAGCACGTCGAGCGGGATCTCGATGTGCACGGGCCGCGGGCGCCCTGTGCGGAAGAGCGCGAACGCGTCGTGCACGGCGTCGACGGCCTCGGCGGCGCTGGTCACGCGCCGCGACCACGCGGCCACGGCGCCCGCCATGGCCGAGGCATCCTTCGTCTCGTGCAGCGTGCCGACGTCGGCGAACTCCGCGCCGAGCGCGACGCCCGGCGACAGCACGATCATGGGCCGCGACTCCGCGAAGGCCGTGCCGACGGCGCTCATGGCGTTCTGCAGACCCGGCCCCGACGTCGTGATGACGACGCCCGGCAGGCCCGTCTGCTGCGCCCAGCCGTCGGCGCCGTAGCCCGAGCCCTGCTCGTGGCGGTTCGTGATCGCGCGCATGCCGAGCTCTGCGAGCGGCCGGTAGAGCTCGAGGCTGTGGGTGCCGGGGATGCCGAACACCGCATCGACGCCGTAGCCGCGGATGGTCTCGAGCACTGCGCGCCCGGCCGTGTCGGCGTACCGATCCGTCATCGTGCCGCCTCCCAGCGCCGCGCGCCGCCGACCCAGGTCTGCAGCACGTCGATGCTCGCGATCGACTCGGCCTCGACGGCGAGCGGGTCGTCGGAGAGCACCACGAAGTCGGCGCACTTGCCGACCTCGAGCGAGCCGAGATCGTCCTCGCGGCCGAGCGTGATGGCGCCCTCGATCGTGTGGGCGCGCAGCGCCGCGATCGCCGGGATGCGCAGGTCGTCGGCACCGAGGCGGTGCCCGCGCTGCGTCAGCCGGGTCACGGCCGTCTCGATCGCCTCGAGCGGGATGGGCTCGGCGACCGGCGCATCCGACGAGATCGTGATGGGCACGCCGGCCGCGGCGAACTCGCCGAGCGGGTTGAAGCGCTCGCCGGGCGTGCCGATCGCCTGCTCCACGCCCTCGCCCCAGCTGCGGTAGTGCTGCGGCTGGTTCACGGGACGGATGCCCGCAGCCGCCATGCGCGTGATCTGCTCGGGCGTCGGCAGCCCGCAGTGCTCGATGCGGTGCCGGGCGTCGGCGTCGGGGTGCTCGGCGAGCGCCGCCTCGAGGGCGTCGACGACCATGCCGATCGCGGTCGGCGACTGCGCGTGCGTCGCGGTCTGCAGGCCGGCGGCGTGCGCGCGGCGGATGAGCTCGGCGTACTCGGCGGGCTCGTGGTACAGCTGCCCCGTGCGGCACGGGTCGCCCACGTAGCCGTCGGGGAAGTACGCCGTCCAGCCGCCGAGCGTGCCGTCGGCGTAGAGCTTGATGCCCGCGAACGACAGGTGCGCGTTGCCGAAGGCACCCACGAGGCCCATCTCGAGCGCCTCGTCGAGCAGATGCGACAGCAGGTACATCGAGACGCGCACCGGCAGCCCGCCGTCGGTGCCGGCGAGCCGCAGGTACATGTCGAGCTCGCGGCGCGACACCTGGCAGTCGCCGATCGCCGTGACGCCGCCGGCGAGGAACCGCTCGGTGGCGGCGGCGAGCTGCCGCACGTGCTCCTCCGGCTCGTCCGCGAGATGGAAGTTCGGGCCGTGGTGGCCCACCTTCACGCCGCTGACGCCCGTGAGCACGTTGCACGCCGCATCCGACAGCTCGCCCGTGAGCTCGCCCTCGGCGTCGCGGAAGAACGTGCCGCCGGCGGGATCGGGGGTGTCGCGGTCGACGCCGCCGGCGGCGAGCGCGAAGGAGTTCACGACCCCGCCGTGCCCGGACGCGTTCATGAGGTACACCTCGCGGTCGGTCGCGACCTCGTCGAGCTCGAACCGCGTCGGATGCCGCTGCTCGGCGAGGTTGCGGTGCTCGTAGCCGTAGCCGCGCACGGGGCGGCCCGCCGGCATCCGCTCGGCCGCCGCACGCAGCAGCGCGACGATCTCGGGGATGCTGCCCGCGCGCTCGGGACCGCAGTCGACCCACGTCATCATCTGCCCGAACATGAGCGGATGCGCGTGCGCGTCGACGAAGCCGGGCACGACCACCGCATCCCCCAGGTCCATGCGCTCGGGCGCGAGTCCCGCATCCCGAGCCGCGGCCTCGCAGGCGGCGACGGTGCCGACCGTGAGGATGCGGCCGTCGTCGAGCAGCATGGCCTCGGCCGTCGAGTCGTGCGCGTCGGCCGTGTGGATCGCGCGGGCGACGACGAGCGTCGGCGCCGACTGGGCGGGGCGGTCGAAGGGGGCGAGCTTCCTCATCGGATCGTGTGCTCCGTCGTGTCGGTGCGAGCGGTGAACGACTCGGTCACGGGTGCCTCGTCGGAGTGCTGCGGCGCGAAGTAGGTGCAGACCGCGGCGATGGCGGCCATCGCGGTGAACATGCCGAGCACCGACCACACGCTGCCGGTCCAGCCCACGAGCAGCGTCGCGAACCAGGGCGAGAAGCCGGCCCACACGGCTGCGCCGACGCCGTAGCTGAGCGCGATCGACGTGTAGCGGGCCTGCGGCCGGAACATCTGCGCGAGGATCGCCGCGATCGGCGCGTACGTGCCGCTGAGGGCGATGCGCACGAGCGACGCGAGCAGGAAGACGAGCGGCTCGATGCGTCCGGGCATGACGAGCAGGAACGGCACGAACGTGGCCACGGAGGTGATGAGGCCGATGTACATGACGCGCTTGCGGCCCCACCGGTCGCCGAGCCACGCGATGGGCAGCGTCACGAGGAACTCGACGAACGACGCGACGGTCATGGCGTCGAGGATGAGCGTCTCGCTGATGCCGACGTTCGGGCTCGTCGCGTACGACGTCGCGAACGTGGTGGCGAGGTAGTAGCCGCCGGTCGAGATGGGCAGCAGGCCGATGCCGAGCAGGATGGGCAGCCAGTTCGAGCGCAGCGCGAACGCGAGCGGCATCGACTGCTTTCGGCCCGACACCTTCTGCTCGAAGACGGGCGACTCCTCGACCTTGTAGCGCACCCACAGGCCGACGCCCACGAGCACGATCGACAGCAGGAAGGGGATGCGCCAGCCGCCGTCGCGGATGAAGTCGTCGCCGACGCGCGACATGATCGCGAAGATGCCGGAGGCGAGCAGCGCGCCGGCCGGGTTGCCGAGCTGCGTGAAGCCGCCGTAGAACGTCTTCTTGTCGGCGGGGGCGTGCTCGACGCTCATGAGCACGGCGCCGCCCCACTCGCCGCCGACCGCGAGACCCTGCAGCGCGCGCAGCGCGATGAGCAGGATCGGCGCGAGGATGCCGACGTCGGAGTAGGTCGGCAGCAGGCCGACGGCGACGGTCGCGATGCCCATGAGCATGAGCGTGAGCACGAGCGATCGGCGGCGGCCGAGCTTGTCGCCGATGTGGCCGAAGATGATGCCGCCGAGCGGGCGCACGAGGAACGCGACGGCGAAGGTCGCGAACGCGGCGGCGGTCTCGGCGACGGGGTCGTCGCTGGGGAAGAACAGGGGGCCGAACACCAGGGCGGCGGCGGTCGCGTAGACGTAGAAGTCGTACCACTCGATCGTGGTGCCGACGAATGCGGCGAACCCGGCCTTCCTGGCCCGGGTGGTCTGCTGTGCGGTCATGTCGCCCGCTCCTTCGCGGCTGTGGGACGGATGCCGGGGAGCGTACGCGCGTCTGGGGCGCCGGTCCAGCGCAGAACTCTCGCGCATCGCGCTGCTGACGGTGGTTCTGGGTGCTCTCACGTGCAGGAGTGATCCTTGCAGGCCCTCGAGGTGCTCGTATGCTGGAGTCCTGCACGTGCGATCGCGCGTTGCCCGGTTTCTCGCGGAGGTGGCCGTGGACGTCGACGTCGAGCTCGTCCGAGCCCTGCAGGAGGACGGCCGCGCGAGCGTGCAGCAGCTCGCGCAGCGCCTCGGCCAGCCGCGCGCGAGCGTCGCATCCCGGCTCGCGCGCATGCTCGGCTCGGGCGCCGTGCGCGTCGTCGCCGCCGTCGACCCCGCGTTCCTCGGCCAGCACGTGCTCGCGCACGTGTCGGTGCGGGTCGACGGCCCCGTCGAGCCGGTCGCGCAGCACCTGCGCGGCCTCGCGGAGACCGTGCTCGTCTCGGCCATCGGCGGCACGCACGACCTCGTGACCGAGGTGCGCGTCGGATCCATGCCGCAGCTGCACGACCTGCTGGCCGACCTGCGCGCCGTCGCGGGCGTCGCCGACATCTCGACGCTCGTCTACACCGCCGTCGCGAAGGGCTTCTTCGTGTCGGACTACCGCGGCGACCTCGTGATCGACGACGTCGACACCGCGCTCATCGAGCTGCTGCAGCGCGACGGGCGCATGCGGTACCGCGCGCTGGCCGAGGCGGTGCGGCTGTCGCCGTCGGCCGTCACGACGCGCGTGCAGCGGCTCGTGGCAGCGGGCATCATCACGATCAGCGCCGTCGAGGCGCGCGGCCTCACGCATCGGCAGCTGTCGATGGGCGTCGGCCTGCATCTCACGGGCGACGACGACGCCGTGCTCGCGGCGCTGCGCGAGTGGCGCGGCATCGACTTCGCCGCCCGCACCATCGGCCGCTTCGACGCGGTCGCGACGCTCGTCGAGCCATCGGCGGGCGCGCTGTACGCGAGCCTCGACCGACTGCGCGCGCTGCCGGGCGTCGCACGACTCGAGGCGTGGCTGCACCTCGCGGTCGTGAAGGAGGACTACGCGCGCACCCTTCGCCCGGCGATCGGGCCCTGAGTCCCACGGGCAGGGCCGAGACGTCCTCCCGGAGGTGGACGCGCCCCGCGATCGACGACTGCGACCGTGGATGCATGGCCGACCGCACCCGCATCCTCACCTCCGCCGCATCCATCGCCTCCACGGGCGCCTTCACCCTGATCCCGATCGGCCGCGCCTCGGCGCCCGTGCGCTGGGGCGTCGGCGCAGCGCTGTCGCTCGTGCCCGCCGCGGTCGCCGCCGTCGTCGTGGATCGACGGATGCGCGATCGCGCGACGCCCGATCGCGTCGTCGCGTCGGCGGGCGCCGGCGTCGCCTTCGGTGCGGTCTCGCTCGCCGCGTGGGAGGCGAGCGCTCGCGTCGACCGCGCCGTCGAGCGGTCGCTCGTGCGACGTCGCGTGCGTCGGCCGCGCGTGGTGATGGCGGTCGGGGCCGCGGCGCTCGCGGGCGGCATCGAGCTGCTCGACGTGCTCGTCTCGCGTCGCTCGCAGCGCTGACCGCCCCACCCCACCCGCTCGCGTCCCGACGCCTCCGTCGGCGCGGCATCGGCAGCGAAGTTGCCCCGCACGCATCCGGCACGGGATCGTAGGTGCGTGCCGATCCCCCGCATCGCGACCGTGAGCGTCGCCGCCCTCGCGGCGCTGACGCTCGCCGCGTGCCAGGGCGGCGCCTCACCCGACCCGACGTCGTCGGAGCCCGCATCCGGACCGACGCTGCGGCTGCTCGTCGACGGCACGCCGACCGAGGTCGACGCGCTGCAGATGCAGGTCGACGCGTGGAGCGAGACGTCGCGCTCCGACGTGCGCATCGTGCTCGCGTCGGATCTCGAGCAGCAGCTCGCGGAGTCGTTCGCCAACGCCAACCCGCCCGACGTGTTCGCGCTGCCGACGACGAGCCTCGAGCGCTACGAGGGGTACCTCGAGCCGTACGGCCGCTTCGCCGACGCGGGCGACCTCGCCCCGTCGCTGCTCGACGTCGTCGCCGACGGCGGCGAGCTGCAGTGCGTGCCGAGGTCGGCGGATGCCACGACGCTCGCGATCTCGCACGCGGCATGGGCGGACGCGGGCCTCACCGACGCCGACGTGCCGACGACGTGGGAGCAGCTCGAGACCGTCGCGGCGCAGCTGACCACCGACGACGCCGCGGGCCTCGCGATCGACCCCGATGCCGAGCACCTCGGCGTGCTGCTGGCGCAGGCGGGAGGCGCGCTCGTCGACGAGTCGGGCGCGGTCGCCGACTCCCCCGAGAACGCCGCAGCCCTCGACCTCGCGGTGCGGATGCACGACCTCGGCACCCTCGCGTGGCCCGACGACCTCGGCGCCTCGTCGGCGGCGACGGCGTTCGCGTCGGGCGACGCGGCGATGGCGTACGTCGACCTCGGCGAGCTGCTCGCGGCGGAGGCGGCAGCGCCCGCGCCGAGCACCGCGCCCGACCCGTCGGCGTCCGACGAGGCCGCGCCGTCCGACGAGCCCACGACGTCCGACGAGCCCGGCACCGAGTCGACCGATCCCTCGGCGAGCGGCGACCCGAGCGCCTCGCCCTCCGCATCCACCGACGCCGATGCCGATGCGCTGCTCGACGACGTGCGGCTCGTGCCGCTCCCCGCGGGCCCCGTGGACGGTGCCGCCTTCGTCTCCTCGTCGTGCTGGGCCATCCCCTCCGACACCCGCACGGGCGACGAGGCACGCGACCTCATCGACTTCCTGACGCAGGCGGGTCAGCAGGTCGAGCTCGCGGATGCGACCGCCACGGTGCCGGTGACGACGACCGCGGGCGCGACGTTCGCCGAGCAGCATCCCGAGCGCGCGGCCGCGGTCGCGGCGGTCGCGAGCGGCGTCGACATGGCGAGCGCGCTCGGTCCGGCCGAGGCGACCGCCTCGCTCGACGACGCGCTCGCCACCCTCGCGGCCGCCGAGCCCGGCGAGGCCGACGTCGCGTCGCTGCTCGCCGACCTGCAGGCGCGGCTCGAGCAGCAGCTCGGTTAGTCGCGCGCTCGAACGCGCTCTCGCCGCCTGCCCTGCCTCGCAGCGCCGTCCATGCTGCGTCCAGGCGCCCTGCCTAGCCTGGACGCATGCGCAGCGCTCGTGCGACGTTCCTCCCGCTCGGGATCACGTTCGGCGGCGCGGCGCTGCTGTTCCTCCTGGCAGGTCAGCCCGTGTGGATGGCGTTCGCGCCCATGGCCGTCACGTTCCTCGTGCTCGGACTCGTGCGCGGCGACGACGAGCCCGAGGACGACGAGCCGGCACGGGACGCGCCCTAGTCCCGCGCCGCGCGGATCGCTCCGCTCGCGAGCGCGATCGCCGCGGACCGCTCGGCGCGCGGCCGAGGCGATCCGCGTCACCGCTCAGTCGAGCCGCACCGTGCCGCTCTCGCCGCCCTTCGGCTCGCCGGTGACCTTCGACGTCACGAGGCTCACGAGCGTCGCGAGGCGGCCGGGGCTGTCCCAGTACTGCGCGCTCGAGGCGGAGACCTTGAGCAGCGTCGCCTTCGAGTCCCGCGGTCCCTCGGGGAACCACGCCTCGACCACCGGGTTCCACAGCGTCTCGAGGCGCGCGAGGTCGTCGACGATCGCTGCGGTGCCCGCGATCGACAGCCACGCGGAGTCGCCGCTGAACGAGGCGTTCACGGCCGGGTCGACGCCGACGTGCTGCACGAGCGGCGCATCGCCGCCGACGATGAACCACAGGTCGCCGTCGAACTCGCGCTCCTGCACCGTCAGCGGATGCGCCTGCAGCATCCCCTGCTCGTCGCGCGTCGTGAGCATCGCGAATCGGAATCCCTCCAGCATCGTCTGCACCTGCTCGAGCTCGGTCTTCGCCATGGTCGGCTCCTCTCGTCGGTGCTCCCAGGCTCGCGATCCCGACCCGGACCGCGCGCCCCGTTGCGGATCGCGGGCGCGCATGCTCCCCCGCGCGCGCATCCGCAAGGCCCTGCGCCGGATGCGGTGGACCGACATCGTGGAGGCATGGCCGACCTCCACGTGACCCTGCCCTCCGGCACCGTGCTGGCGCTCTCGAACGCCGGCACGCCCTTCGCCGAGGATCTCGTGATCCTCTGCAACCCTCGCGAGGTCACGGGCTTCGTCGATCCCGATCCCTCGGTGACGGCGCGGCACCCCGTGCACCTGCTCGTCGCGGATCCGGTGGTGCAGGGCTCCGACGTCGTCGTGACGCCGCAGCAGCATGCAGCGGCGATCGCGGAGTACGTCCGCGACGCGCGGCAGACGGGCGCGCGCACGGGTGCGCAGGACATGCACCGCATCGGCGTCGTCGGCTGGGGCAGCGGCGCGCTGCTCGCGGCGACGCTCGTGCTCGACCATGCGGAGCTGTTCGCCAACGTGGCGCTCATCGCGCCCGAGCTCGGCGAGGAGGGCTCCTACGACGAGCAGCTGCCCGACGTCGGCGACGGCCCGTCGGTCGGCACGCTCGGCGACCGCCTCGCGCGCGGCTTCGAGCCCGACGAGGACATGGCGGAGGTGTCGAGCGACGGCGCCGACTCGATCGCCGAGCGGTGGGCGAGGGTGCCTGTCGCCGGCGCCGTGCTCGTCATCGATCCCGAGCGACCGGCGGACGACAGCACGACCGATCTCGAGTGGGCCACGGGTGCGCTCGTCGGCGAGTGGGATCGCGTGCTGACGCACGTGCAGCACGTGCCGAGCGGCGACGAGGACGAGCAGGAGGACCGACCGTGACGAAGGACCTGTCGAAGGGCGACCGCGTGAGCTGGGCGACGTCGCAGGGGCGCACGCAGGGCACCGTGGTCGAGCGCCGCACGAAGGACTTCCAGCACGACGGTCAGCGCTTCACCGCATCCGACGACGAGCCGGCGTACATCGTCGAGTCCGAGAAGACGGGCGCGACCGCGGCGCACAAGGGCTCGGCGCTGCGCCGCCTGCAGGGCTGACGCTGCTGGAGCGATCGCGAACGGTCGCGCGATCCCGCGCGCCCGACGACACGAACGACACGAACGACACGAACGACACGGAGGAAGCATGGATCTGGGCATCGACGGCAAGGTGGCGCTCGTCACGGGCGGCGACTCCGGCATCGGCTGGCACACCGCGCGGCTGCTGCTGGAGGAGGGCGCGACGGTCGTCATCAGCGACAAGGACGCCGACAGCCTGCGCGAGGCGGCGGATCGCCTCGAGGCCGACGCCGACCGGCTCTTCGCCTTCCCCGCCGACGTCACGAGCATCGAGTCGCTCGCGACGCTGCACGCGCGCATCGCCGAGTCGGTCGGCGAGATCGACATCCTCGTGCAGTCGGCGGGCGTGACGGGTGCGCAGGGGCTGTTCCACGAGATCGACGACGCCGGCTGGGTCGACACCGTCGAGATCGACCTGCTGGGCCCCGTGCGGCTCGTGCGCGAGTTCCTGCCCGACCTGCGCAGCGGCGGCTGGGGCCGCCTCGTGCTGCTCGCCTCGGAGGACGCCGTGCAGCCCTACGACGACGAGCTGCCGTACTGCGCGGCGAAGGCCGGCATCCTCGCCCTGTCGAAGGGGCTGTCGCGGTCGTACGCGAAGGAGGGCCTGCTCGTGAACGCCGTCTCGCCCGCGTTCATCCACACGCCCATGACCGACGCGATGATGGAGAAGCGGGCCGACGAGCGCGGCACCGACCGCGACGAGGCCATCGCGTCGTTCCTCGACGAGGAGCGCCCGTACATGGAGCTGGGGCGCCGCGGCGAGCCCGAGGAGGTCGCGGCCGTGATCGCGTTCCTCTGCTCCGACCTCGCGTCCTTCGTGAACGGGTCGAACTACCGAGTCGACGCCGGCTCCGTCGCGACCATCTGACGCGATGGCGCTGCCGACGCTCGTCACGATCCACGGCCTCGGGCTCGACGCCTCGTCGTTCGCACCGATGCTGGCGTGCGTCGGCACGCGCTTCCGCGTGCACGGCATCGATCTGCCCGGCTTCGGCGCGCGCCGGGATGCGCAGTGGTCGAGCGTCGACGCCATCGCGCACGACGTGGCCGACGAGATCGTGGACGCGGTCGGTGCGGACCAGTGGATGCTCGTCGGGCACAGCATGGGTGGCCGGCTCGCATCCATCGCCGCCGCCCTGCTGCGCGACGCCGGGGCGCCGATGCCGGCGGGCATGGTGCTGCTCGCCCCGTCGCCCGTGACGCGCGAGCCGATGCCGGCGGCGAAGCGCGCCGAGATGCTCGGCTGGGCGCGCACGGGCGCGATCGACGCACCCGCAGCGCGTGCGTTCGTCGACGGGAACGTCGGCGCACCGCTGCCGGCGGAGCTCGACGCCCTCGCCGTCGCCGCCGTGCGCGCGAGCGCGGCCGCATCGTGGGTGGCGTGGCTCGAGTCGGGCAGCCGCGAGGACTGGAGCGACGACGTGGGCGCGCTCGAGGTGCCGACGGTCATCGCCGCGGGCGATGCGGACGACGACCTCGGCAGCTCCGCGCAGCCGCGTCTGGCGGCGGCGGCGCATCCGACCGCTCGGCACGTCGCGCTGCAGGGGGCGGGCCATCTCGTGCAGCTCGAGCGCCCCCGCGAGTGCGCAGCGCTCGTCGACGAGCTCTGGCACGAGCGCGCGTGACGCGCCCGAGGGCGGTGCATGATTCGCGACGCCTGATGAAGATGGTTCATCCATCACCCTCGCGCTGCCCGAGATGTCGGGGACGATGGTTCGGTGCCGTAGGCTCGAGGGAATGGGAACGCTGACCTACGGCGGGGCGACCGCGTACGAGATCGACGACCGCACCTTGGCGCACCTCGAGGCGGTGATCGTGACGAAGCTGCGTCGCCGCGAGTACCTCACGCTGGGCTGGGCGATCGAGGCGCACGAGGGCAGCGGACGCGTGCACCTCTCGCTGCACGAGGGCGTTCCGCTGGAGCTCTCGTACCGGCATGCCGAGCGGCACCGTCTCAACCGCGTCTGGATCGAGGCGATCATGGAGCAGGCGAACTCGGCGCAGGGCGTCATGCTCATGACCGAGGACGAGGCCATGCAGGCCGCCGGACACGGCACCTCCGACGGCGCAGCCGCGTCGAGCTGAGACCGTCGATGGCGCAGCACGACCTGAGCATCGGCGCACGGGTGCGCACGACGATCGACCTCGGCGGCATCATCCGTCCGTTCATCCAGGCGGGCGAGCCCGGGCGCATCGAGGCGCTCGTCGCCGAGGGCGGCTACGTCGTGCGGTTCGACGCGTACGACCGACCCGTGGGCGTGCACGCCGACGAGATCGCTCGCGGGAGCGCGGCACCCGCGCGCTGACGCGAGCGCCGCGGCGGATCGTGCCGCTGCGAGGCCGGTCGCTCAGCGACGGCCGAGGCGACGCTCGCCGCCGCTGCCCGTCGTGTACGGCAGCCCGTAGTGCGCGTAGACCTCTGGCTCGAGCGCTGCCTCGAGCTCGCCGTCGGTGTCGATCGACGGTGCGTCCTTGACGAGCCGCTTGTCGTGGATGACGTTGAGGTGCTTCGGCGTGACGGTCGCGCCGTCGAGCGGCACGAAGCGCAGCCGGTGGCGACCGAGCATGCCGGTGCGCACGGCGGCGAACGCCGGAGCGTCGGTCGCCGTGTCGAAGTAGATGCTCTCGAGCGGTCCGATGGTGTCGCCGGAGGGGTCGACGACGTTCGACCCGATCCAGTCGCGGATGCTTGCGGCCTCGAACATGCTGGTCCTCCCCTGGCGGCGGTCGATCGTGCGCATGCCCACCGTCCCACGTGCGGTGCCTCCCGCTCGCTGCCTTGCGCTGCCGACCCGTCAGGTCCTACGGGCGAGCACGGTCGACGTCGCCCACGCCGGCGTCGGGCAGCACGATCGTGCGCAGGTGGCCGGCGAAGCCGCTGGGCGCTCGGCCGTCGGCGCGTCCCGACGTGCGCACCGATCCACGCGCCGTCGGCACGACGCGGCGCCCTGCCTCGCGAAGCGCGGTGACGATCGACACGTCCTCGTGCGCGGCGAGCGGCGGGAAGCCGCCGACGGCGCGGTAGGCGTCGAGCCGCACGCCGAGGTTCGCGCCGTGGATGCGCTCGCCCTGCTGCGCGCGCGCATGCCAGCGGGCGAGGGCGGCGGCGCTCGCGTGCTCCGGCGGCAGGTGCACGAGGCCCAGCACGACGTCGGCGCCCCGGTCGGCATGGCCCAGATGCACCGCGAGCCAATCGGCCGGCACGACGCTGTCGGCGTCGGTCGACGCGACCCACACGGCTGCCGGGTCGGCGCCGTGGCCGTCGTCGCCCGCGGCGTCCACGCCGACGTGACGCGCGACGCCGACGCGGCCGGCCTGCGACACGACGACCGCGACGCCCGCATGGGCGGCGGCGAGCGCCGCGGTGTCGTCGCGGCACGCGTCGGCGACGACGACGCATCGGGTGCGGATGCCCACGGCCTCCACCGTGGCTCGCGCGACGGCGATGGCGTCGAGGCATCGGTCGATGCGGTCGGCCTCGTCGCGGGCGGGCACGACGATGCGCACCTCGCGGATCCTCGTCATCGGCCCGCCTCCGGCATCGCCGAGCGCGCCGCGCGCAGCTCGAGCCGCACGTCGCCGTCGGCGTACGACGCCGCGCGCGGCGGCATCGACGGCCGGTCGAAGGCCTCGTGCACCGCATCGGCGTCGAGGGGCCAGCCCCGCACGGGATGCCGCCAGTGGCACAGCAGCACGACGCCACCGTCGGTCAGCGACGCCTCGACGCGCGCGACGACCTCCTCGAGCGCCGCGGGCGACAGGAAGTAGCCCACCTCCGACAGCACGACGGCGTCGAATCGACCCGCGGGCCACGCATCGGGGATGCTGCCGTGCAGCAGCCGCACCGCGGCGCCCGCCGTGCGCTCGGCAGCGCGAGCGAGCGCCGCCTCGGAGGCATCGATCGCCACGACCTCGTCGGCGCGCTCGGCGAGCGCTGCCGTCGTCACCCCCGTCGAGCAGCCCAGCTCGAGCACGCGACCCAGCCGCTCCTGCGGGAGCATCGCGAGCAGCAGCGCGCGCTTGCGGCGCTCGTACCAGCGCACGTCGGCGCCCCACGGCTCGGGCTCGGCGACGTGCAGCCGGTCGAGCCGGTCGTCGACGGCGCGCGGCGCCACGACGTACCGCTCGATCGGACCGCGGAAGCGCTCCAGCACGTGCTCGCCGAGCAGCACCTCGTCGCCCGGCTCGTCGGAGAGCGGATGCACCTGGCTCGCGTGCGCCGCGATCGCGCGGTCCTTCGCTGCCCGCTCGTCGGCGTCGAGCGCGAGATGCACGAGCTGGTCGTCTCCGAGCCTCGACGGCTCGGCAGCGTGCAGCAGCCAGATCGGGTACTCGAGCAGCCGCGCGTCGGTGCGCACCGCCGCGATCGCCGCGGCGCGGCCGGCCGCCTCGTGGTCGGGATGGCCGTCGTGCCGATACGGCGCGACGAGCAACGCGTCGCGCCCGTCGCCCAGCAGGTCGACGATCGCTGCGACGACGTCGTCCTCGTGCGCCCCGACCGTGCCGTCGGCGATGCCGAGGTGGGTGAGCCGGGCGCCGACGACCCCGAGCGCCGCGGCCGCGACGACCGACTCGCGGCGGCGGCGCTCGCCGAGCGCTGCTCGCGTGTGCGTCGGCGACCGTGGATGCGACGCGTCGCCGTCGGTGAGCACGAGCACCGACGTCGGCACGCCCGCCGCCGTGCATCGCGCGACCAGGCCGCCCGCCCCGAGCGACTCGTCGTCGGGGTGCGCGGCGATCAGGAGCACGCGTGCGACGTCCGCGACGTCGATCTCCGGGCCTACGGCATCCGCCCATCGCGCGGTGGGCGTGCCTGCATCCGCGTGGTGGAAGGTCACGCGCGCTCCTCGACCACGGCGCGACCGAGCGCGGCGTCGTCGCGCTCCGCATGGTGCTGTCGCACGTAGACGCGGAGGTCGTCGACGCGTCGCGCGTGCTCGGCGTCGAGCGCGAGCGGCGCCGGGCCCATGGCGTGGTCGGCGCACCGCACGACGTCGTCGACCACGGCCGCGATCGTGCCGCGCACGCGCAGGGCGAGCGTCGCGGGGTCGACGGCCGAGTCCGCGGCATCGACGATCGCCGCGGCCTCCGCGAGCATCGCCCGCCCGGCGGCGAGCCCCCGATCGACGCGGCCGAGCAGCGACAGCGCCAGCTGGTCGGGCGCACGACGACGGCTCGCGGCGAGCATGGTGCGCGCGATGCCGGTCGCGCCGCCGAGCCAGACGGCCGCGACGCCGATGCCGCCCCACGCGAACCCGGCGCGATCGAGGTACCAGCCGGGTGCGCCGACGGCGACGGCGGGCACGCCCTCGAGGCGGATGGGCACGCTCGGCACGTCGACGAGCCCGCGCGACGCCCATGCGTCGGCGGGGTCGACGGTCACGCCGTCGTGGTCGAGGGCGATCGAGAACAGGCCGCGATCCTCGCCGACGAGGGCCGTCACGAGCGCGCGGTCGAGCCGCCCCGCGAGCGAGCACCACGGCTTCGACCCCGAGAGCGACCATGCGGCGCCCGAGCTCGACGCCTCGAGGCGGTGGCCGGCTCCCTCGGCCGCGTAGACGCCCCAGCGCCCGTCGTCGGGCGCATCCATCCCCGCCGCGTCGAGGATCGCGAGCGCGTCGAGATGCGGCTCGAGCGTGCGCGCCACGCCCAGGTCGATCGCCGCGATCGTCGCGAGCCCCGACCACAGCGTCGCCGTCGACCCGGTGCCGGGATGCGGCAGCGCGTCGGCCGCGCGAGCCGCGACGCGCAGCGCTCCGGCGATCCGGTCGTCGTCGGCGATCGCCTCGCGCGCCAGCCGGGCGACCTCGCGCACGACGTCCGCGTCGGCAGCGCCGACGACGACCGCGTCCTCGCTCGAGGGCGCGGTCGCACGAGGCGTCTCGGAGGTCATGTCGCGACGCTACCGACCGCGCTCCCCGCGCCGTTGCCCCTTGCGTCCCGCACCGCGAGGTGGGACGACGCCGACCCCGAGTCGCGCGCACGCTCGCACCATCCGCCCGGCATCCGCAAGGCCGCGCGGCGCACCCGCCGAAGTACCTAGCGTCGGAGGCATGGCTGACCAGTACACGTTCGCAGACCCCACGACGCTCTACGCCGACATCGACACCAAGGCGATCTCGCAGGAGGGCTCGGGCCTCGACTCCGAGATGCGCGATCGCGCCGACCTCGGCGAGCAGACCTACCGCGGCACCGGCCGCCTCGAGGGACGCAAGGCGCTCGTCACCGGCGGCGACTCCGGCATCGGCGCGGCGACCGCCATCGCCTTCGCGCGCGAGGGCGCCGACGTCGCGATCTCCTACCTGCCCGAGGAGGAGTCGGACGCCCAGCGCATCGTCGCCCTCATCCAGGACGCGGGCCGCACGGCCGTCGCGCTGCCCGGCGACATCACCGACCGCGAGACGAGCCGCCGCGCCGTCGAGGCGACGGTCGAGCAGCTCGGCGGCATCGACATCCTCGTCGCCAACGCCGGCCGGCAGCAGTACGTGAACGACATCGCCGACCTCACC
Organism: Agrococcus jejuensis; assembly: GCF_007679035.1. Classification (GTDB taxonomy): domain Bacteria; phylum Actinomycetota; class Actinomycetes; order Actinomycetales; family Microbacteriaceae; genus Agrococcus; species Agrococcus jejuensis_A. The sequence goes on from NZ_VEFR01000007.1 coordinate 27,215, forward strand.
GACGAGTCGTTCGACCAGACGTTCAAGACCAACGTGTACCCGCTGTTCTGGATGGTGAAGGACGCCGTGCCGCACATGCCGCCGGGCTCGACGATCATCGCGACCTCCTCGATCCAGGCGTACTCGCCGTCGGAGCACCTCGTGGACTACGCATCGACCAAGGCGACGCAGAACGCCATGTGCAAGGCGCTCGCGCAGCAGCTCGCTCCCAAGGGCATCCGCGTGAACGTCGTCGCTCCGGGCCCGATCTGGACGCCGCTGCAGACCGCGGGCGGACAGCCGACCGACGCACTGCCCGACTTCGGCGAGCAGACGCCGCTCGGCCGCGCGGGCCAGCCCGCCGAGCTCGCACCCGCGTACGTGTTCCTCGCGTCTCCCGAGTCGAGCTACGTCGTCGGCGAGACGCTCAACGTCAACGGTGGGATGCCCACGCCGTGACGTTCGCGTGGCAGGTAGGCTCCGGCCCCCGCTGGCAGGGCGGCGAGCCCGTCGACGCCCCGGTGGACGGCCGGGACGCCGACGGCTACGCCGACCTGCGCACCTACGCCACGATCGGCGACGGACGCACGATCGCGCTCGTCTCGCGCGGCGGCGCCATCGACTGGCTGCCATTGCCGTCGCTCGACTCGCCGCCGCCCTTCGCCGCCCTGCTCGACGCCGAGGCGGGCGGGCGCATCCTGCTCGCCCCCGTCGACGAGCACACGTCGAGCCGTCGCTACGTCGACGGCGGCAACGTGCTCGAGACCACCTTCAGGACGGCGTCCGGCGTCGTGACGGTCACGGACTCGCTGAACACCGGGCAGGCCGGCAGGCTGCCGTGGTGCGAGCTCGCGCGCCGCATCGACGGCGTCTCGGGACACGTGCGGATGCGCGGCGAGATCGCGCCCGGCACCTTGCTGGGCGCCGCGTCGCCATGGGCGAGCGACACCGTGCACGGCACGGTGCTGCGCGTCGACGGCCTCACGCTCGCGCCCCGCACGCTGCACGACACCGGGGTCGACGTCGAGGAGCGCCGCGTCGTCGCCTGGTTCGACGCCGAGGCGGGCTCGCGCCATCTGCTCGGCCTCGTCGCGACCGACGAGGAGCCGCTGCCGCTGCCGACGCCCGAGGCGATGGACGCGGGCGTCGACCGCACGATCGAGACGTGGACGCGGTGGACGCGGTCGTGCGCGTACGACGGACCGTGGAGCGCGGCGGTCGGGCGCAGCGCGCTCGTGCTGAAGCAGCTCATCCACGCACCCTCCGGCGGCATCGCCGCAGCGGCCACCACGTCGCTGCCGGAGTCGCGCACCGAGCCGAAGGGCTGGGACTACCGGTTCTCGTGGGTGCGCGACACGGCGTACTCGCTCTCGGTGCTGCTGCAGCTCGGCGTGCTCGAGGAGGTGCACGCGGCGATGTCGCACATGCTGCGCATCCTGCGGGCGCAGCCCGATGCGACCTCGGTGCTGCACGCCCTCGACGGCAGCGACCCGGGGTCGGAGGTGACCGAGCACGACGTGCCGGGATGGCGCGGCGCGCAGCCCGTGGTCACGGGCAACCGCGCGACGGGCCAGCTGCAGCTCGGGGTCTACGGCGACCTCTTCAGCATCGTGCAGCTGTACGTCGACGCAGGCAACGTGCTCGACGCGCCCACCGGCAGGCTCATGACCGAGATCGCCGACCTCGCCGCCGACCGGTGGCGATCGAAGGACGCCGGCATGTGGGAGCTGCCCGACGAGCGCCACTACACGTCGTCGAAGCTCGGCTGCTGGCAGGCGCTGCAGCATGCGGCCCATCTCGCCGACCTCGGCCAGATCCCCGGCGACGCCGACCGCTGGCGCTTCGAGGCCGACGCGATCCGCGACTGGGTCGACGAGCACTGCTGGTCGGAGTCGCTCGGCGCCTACGCCTGGTACGCCGGCTCCGACCTCCTCGACGCCTCCGTGCTGCTGCACGCCATCAGCGGCTTCGACCGAGGCGATCGCATGCGGTCGACGCTCGACGCCATCGAGCGCGACCTGACCTTCGACGGCCACGTCGTGCGATGGTCGGGTGCCGAGCGCGAGGAGGAGTCGTTCGTCGCGTGCTCGTTCTGGCTGGTCGCCGCCCGCGCGCTGTGCGGGCAGGTCGACGTCGCCCGCGAGCGCATGGAGCACCTCGTGGCGACGGTGCCGAACGACGTCGGCATCATGGCCGAGATGGTCGAGCCCGCCACGGGCGCGTTCGCCGGCAACCTGCCGCAGGCGCTCAGCCACCTCGCGCTCGTGAACGCGGCGCTCACGATCCAGTCCGTCGAGCGCGGGGACCTCGAGGGCCACGACTGATGGCCGCGCTGCGCACGCGGCTCGCTACCGCATCCGCAGGCGCGGCTCGGCAGGGCGTCGCGACCCTCGTCTCGCCCGACCGTCTGCTGCTCGCGGCGAAGGGTGCGGCGGCCGCGATGCTCGCGTGGCTCGCGGCCAGGGCGCTGCCCGGCTTCCTCGACGAGTACGCCTACTACGCGCCGTTCGGGGCCGTCGTCGCCATGATGCCGTCGGTCGTCGACTCGTTGCGCACGGGGCTGCACACGCTCGCGGGACTCGGCATCGGCGGAGGCATCGCGATCGCCGCGTACCTCGGCGGGCTCCCCGTGCTCGCGACCGTGCCCATCGTCATCGTCGTCGCGATCCTCGTGGCAGGACTCCTGCCGCCGGGCCCCGGTCGCGACTACGTGCCCGTCGCGGCGATCTTCGTGCTCATGTCGAGCGGCGGCGATCCCGAGATGTTCGGCACCGCGTACGTCGTGCTCACGGCGATGGGGCTCGTGATCGGCACGGTCGTGCACCTCGCGATCCTGCCACCGCTGCGCACGCTGCCGGTCGACCGGCGGATCGAGGCGCTGCGAGCGGCCGCGGCGTCGCTGCTCGACGACCTCGCGAGCCAGCTCGACGACGCCGCGCAGCCGGCGGTGTCGCTCGAGCATCGAGCCGCCGAGCTGCAGCGCGCCGTCGACGACACGCAGGCGGCGCTGACCGACGCGCAGCGCACCCGCCGCGCGAACGTGCGAGCGATCGGCGGCCGCTACACGCTCTCGATGAGCACGGTGCGCTTCGGGGAGCTGCGTGCGACCGTGCGCGAGCTCGTGGCGCTGGCTTCCGTCGTGTCCGACGAGCGCACGACGCTGGCCGTGCCCGATGACATGCCGCAGCAGCTGCGCGGCGAGGTGGCGGACGCGCTGCGCAGGCTCGGGCGCGCCGTCGAGCAGGCGGACGGCGGCGACGACCTGCGCCAGGCGTGCGCCGAGGTCGTGGAGGCGCTGCGCGCATGGGAGGCGCCGACCGCCGCCGCCGCCGCGGCCGCCGGCGCGCTCGGACACCACCTCGTGGCGCTCGAGCAGCGCATCGACGGCCGGCCCGCCGAGCAGCCCTAGCCCCGAGCAGCCGTCGGAGCGCCGAGCGGCTCGGGGCGCGGCCGGATCACGGCACCGCGCGCCCGCCCGTGACGCCGATGACCGCTGCCGAGGTGTACGTCGCCTCGTCGGACGCGAGGTAGACGTACGCGCCCGCGACCTCCGCCGGCTGCCCGGCGCGGCCGAACGGCGTGTCCTGCCCGAACTCGGCGACCTTCTCGTCGGGGAAGCCGGTGGCGGGGATGAGCGGCGTCCACACCGGTCCGGGTGCGACGGCGTTCACGCGGATGCCGCGCGGACCGAGCTCGGCCGCCATGGCCTCGACGAACGCGCGCTGCGCCGACTTCGTCATGGCGTAGTCGACGAGACCCGGCTTGGGGTCAGCCGACTGCACCGACGAGGTCACGATGATGGAGCCGCCCTCGGGCAGATGCGGCACCGCCTCCCGCGCGAGGATCAGCAGCGCGTAGAGGTTGGTCTTGAAGACGCGGTCGATGCCCTCCCACGAGATGTCCTCGATGCCGTCGCGCTGGCGCTGGTGCGCCGCGTTCGAGACGAGCACGTCGAGGCCGCCGAGCTCGTCGACCGTGCGTCGCACGGCGTCGATGCACGCCTGCTCCTCGCGCAGGTCGAGGGCGAAGGCGACGCCCCGCCGGCCCGCCGCCTCGACGGCGGCGATCGTCTCGGCCGCGTCGTCGGCCTCCTCGGGCAGGTGCACGATCGCGACGTCGGCGCCCTCGCGGGCGTAGGCGATGGCGACGGCGCGGCCGATGCCCGAGTCGCCACCGGTGATGAGGGCGCGACGGCCCGCGAGCCGATCGCGCCCGACCCAGCTCGTCTCGCCGTGGTCGGGAGTCGGATCCATGGGCTCGGTGAGCCCCGGCTGGCTGGGCTGCTGCTGCACGGGGAACTCGGACGGATGGTGCTCGGTCACGGTGGACGTCTCCTTCACGCGTCGGGTGCCCAAGACGACCAGGGATGCGGCGGGCGCGGCACCCCCTTGCGTCGATCGGATGCGCCCGCGACCGGGTGCCCGCGCGAGGCTCGAGCGGAGCCGTCCCGAGGACGTGGGAGGAGGAGCGTCAGGCGACGTCGTCGATGCCGAACAGCACCTCGAGCGCCTCGAGGTAGTCGGCGTGGCGGCCCTCGGCCGCGAGGTCGCGTGCGCGCACGCTCGGCTGGTGCAGCAGCACGCCCGCGAAGTGGCGCAGCGCCTGCTCGGCCGCGAGCTGCTCCGCCTCGGTGCCGCGCCGGCGCACGCGCGTCAGCTCGGCGTCGAGCGCCTCCGCCACGTGCCGACGCAGCGCGGCGACGGCGGGGCCGAGGCGCTGCTCCTCGCCGACGCGCTGATACGTCTTCGCCGCCTTCTCGACGAGCGCGCGAGCGTCGTCGGTGGCGGTGAGGTGCTCGAGCGGCGCGTGGATGCGGATGGTCTCGAGGTCGAGCAGCTCGACGCCGTGCACGCGCGACACGTCGGGGGCGACGTTGCGCGGCAGACCCATGTCGATGACGAGCTGGCTCGAGCGGCCGTGCTCGACGGGGCACGACGTGCCGGTGACCTGCATGGCGACGGGGCACACGGCGGGCTCGACCCGCATCGTCTCGCCGCTCGCGAAGGGGAACGAGGAGGTGCCGAACGGGCTGTGGCCACCGGACGCACGACCGCCGACCGCGGCGAGGCGCGGATGGCCGTCCGGCTGCCCGTCGTAGGCGTGCGTCGCGGCCAGCGCGTGGCGGCCGGCCGCGATCATCGCGGCGTCGATGACGTGCTCGCTCGACGTCGTGCACGTCACGACCACGTCGGCGCCCGCGAGCGCGAGCGGCGCATCCCGTCCGTCGACGTTGCCGATGCCGTGGCTCTGCGCGAATCGGTCGCCGCGACCCGACGGGCTCCACACCTCGACCTGCTGCACGCCGCGGTCGCGCAGCGCCGCGAGCGACGCGGCGGCGAAGCGGCCAGTGCCGACGAGCAGCACGCGCGCCTGCGACCAGTCGTGGATGCGGTCGCTCGCGAGGTCGAGTGCGAGGCGCACGATCGAGCGGCCCTGCTCGCCGAGACCCGTGCGGCGCTTCACGCCGCGCTGCGTCTCGATCGACCGCTGGAAGAGGCGCTCGAGGTCGCTCGTCGTCGTGCCGGCGTCCTGCGCGTTGCCGAGCGCGCGACGCACCTGGCCCGCGATCTCCCCCTCGCCGACGACGACCGACTCGAGTCCGGCGGCGACGGCGAAGAGGTGCTCGGCCGCGTGCGCGTCGTACAGCGCCTCGACGTGCTCGATCTCGCCGGGGGCGCCTGCCCTCGTCAGCGCGGCGTCGAGCGCGACGCGAGCGGCAGCATCCGCCTGCTCTGCGGAGACGTCGAGGTACGCCTCGAAGCGGTTGCAGGTCGACACGACGACCGCACCGTCGACGCCTGCGGAGGAGGCGAGGAGGGTAGGCAGCATCGTCGCGTCGGCAGCGGCGAGGCGCTCGAGGACGTCGAAGTCGGCGTTCCGGTGGCTCGCCGTGAGGCAGATGAGCACAGACCCATCGTACGCGCCTTCGGATGCGCTGGGGTTCGCGCATGGCGTGATGCCGTGGGGCCGCTCGTGCGCGGCATGGGGATCAGGGTCTCCACAGCATCACGTCGAGCGGCTCGATCCCCAGATCGACGCCGGCCCGGTGCGCCCAGCGACGAGGTGGGCGAGGGTGCAGGGCATGGTCGACCCCGTCATCCTCCGCCACGGCGTGCTCAGCGTGCGCGAGCTCGAGGACCTCGGCCTCGGGCGCTCGCAGCGCGAGTCGGCGCTCGCCTCCGGACGCCTCGAGCGCGTGCGCACGGGGTGGTTCGCGCGCCCGGACGCCGACCCCGACCTCGTCGCAGCCGTGCGGGGGCGCGCATGTGTCGCATGCGCGAGCGCGCTGCGTCTGCGCGGTGCGTGGGTGCCGGAGAGCCTCGGCCGCCACCACGTTCGCGCCGCACGCCGCAACGACCGATGGCGACCCGACGGGTGCCGCTCGTACGGTCCCGCGGGTCCGTGTCGTCAGCGATCGACGACGTCGCGACCGCGTCTCGCTGCCTGCTCCGCTGCGGCTCGAGCGAGGACGTCGTGGTCGTGCGCCTGACGTATCGACAGATCGTGCACGACTGGCCACGGGTCGAGCAGGACCTGCTCGCGATCGTCCGCCGCGGCGGCCACCGCCGGCCGAGACGCGCGAAGTGATGCACTGCGGGCCTTCATCTGCATGCTCCGTGCGAGGCTCCGCTCAGCATCACTCCGTGGGAGCCGCACCGCAGAAGGCGACGCGGTTGCCCGATGCAGACCGCACACGACGAAGCCCCCGACCGCAAGGGGTCGGGGGCCTCGTGCGAGTCGCTACTGCTTGTCGCCGAAGACGTTCTTCGCGGCGTCCTTCACGTTCTCGCCCGCCTGCTTGGTGTTGGCGCTGGCCTGGTCGCCCTGGCCCTCCGCCTGCAGACGCTCGTTGTCGGTGGCGTTGCCGAAGGCCTCCTTGGCCTTGCCCTTCAGCTCCTCGGCCTGGTTCGAGATCTTGTCTCCGAGTCCCATGGGCTCCTCCTTCTCCTCGTGGCGCACGAGGTCTCCCTCGCGTGGTCCGTGATCGACGATGCCCCTCGAACCTCGCAGGCGCCACGGGTTGCGCTGTGCGCCATCGAGGTGGCACGGCGTCCTCTTCGCCCCCCCCCTGCACGAGGAGGTCGTACGACGATCGAACGACCGGTTCGACGACGGCATCTGCGGCGCAGCAGGTGCCCGCCGGTGGCAGGGCCACTACCGTCCCCCGCCCATCGTCATCCGATCGACCCGAATGGGGCGAGCGCGATCGCGCGCAGTCGCCTCCCATTACCGCCTTCGAGACGCGGCTGACAAGCGCTCGTCGAGCGCCGAGGAAGAGATCTCAAGATTCCTCGTGACGAACCCCGCGGTCGTGACGTCTCCATGACGTAGGACCTCGAACGCACAGAGAAGGAGCCGACCATGGCCACCACCAACGCCACCCCCAACACCGTCGCCGCAGCCGGCGCGACCGGCACCACGACCGTCGTCGACCCCGTCGTCGCGAAGATCGCCGGCATCGCAGCACGCGAGGTTCCCGGCGTGTTCGACCTCGGCGGCGGCGCCGCACGCGTGGTCGGCAACATCCGCGACGCCATCGGCCAGCGCGACCGCGGCCAGGGCATCAAGGTCGAGGTCGGCGAGAAGCAGGTCGCGGCCGACGTGACGATCGTCGTGGAGTACCCGGAGCAGCTGCAGGTCGTCGCCGAGAACGTGCGTCACGCCGTGGCTCGCGCGATCACGGAGCTCGTCGGCATGGAGGTCGCCGAGATCAACGTGACCGTCACCGACGTGCACATCCCGGGCGACGACGACGACGAGGCCGAGGAGAGCCGCGTCGCATGAACGGCTACACGCTGGGGGCGCTCGCCGGCCTGATCCTGGCCTTCTTCGGCCTGGCATTCGGGCTCGGCGGGTTCCTCGTCGCCCTCCTGCTCGGCGCGGTCGGCGCCCTCATCGGCGGCATCGCCACGGGGCGCCTGAACCTGCGCGCCGCGGTCGACGCGGCACAGGGCCGGAGCCGGGGATGAGCATCCCCGGACGCATCTCGATCGAGCCTCGAGCGATCCGGACCGTGGTCGAGGCCGCGACCGCCGAGACGTTCGGCGCTCCGACCGGGAGCGTCCGGGCGAAGGTGCAGGCCGAAGGCGGTCGGCTCGAGCTCGACATCGCGACGCCCTATGGCGGCGCCGAGCCTCTGCTCGGCGCCGCCGCGGGCGGCCGCGACGCGATCTCCGCCCGCGCGAGCGAGCTGACGGGCGCCCGGTTCGACCGGGTGCGGCTGCGCATCACCTCCCTGACCGACATCGACGACCGAAGGAGGGTCGAATGAGCTGGATGCGACGCTACGAGCGCCGTGAGCTGCACCGCTCGCGCTCGCTCACGTCCTCCATCGCGCTGATCGTGACGGCACTCGTGCTCGTCGCGGGATCGCTCGTCGCGATCCTCGGCCCCCTCGGCCTGCTGCCCTCGGGCATCACCGGCGAGGGCGTGGAGACCTTCCTCGTCTCGGCCGGTGCCGCGAGCACCGCGACGGGCATCGGCGTGATGATCGTCGGCATCGTGTGGCTCGCGCTCGGCCTCTCTGCCGGGCGACGGAGCCGACGCGCGCTCGAGCGGGAGGGCGTCGTGCTCGTCGTCGACGACGCGACGTTCGCCAGCGCCCTGTCGGGCACCGTCGCCAGGGCCGCGCACGTGGGATCGGGCGCTGCGAGCACCGTGCTCGGCCGTCGCCGTGCGGCGACGACCCTGCGCCCCGAGGCCGGCTTCGACGCCGACCTCGACGCGGCCCGCGCGGCCGCGACCACCACCCTCGATGCGCTGCGGCCCAAGCGGGGTCTCCGCGCCGACGTGAAGGCGAGCACCTCGTGACCACCACGAATCGCGGATGGAACCGCATCGTCCTCGTGCTGCTGGGCATCGTCTGGCTGGCCGCCGGCGCGGGCCTGGTGGCTCGGCAGATCTGGGCCGACCAGGTCGTGCAGGCCTGGGAGGCAGCCCCGCAGGCCGTCGCAGACGGCTGGGCGGCGATCACCGCGCAGCTCGGCCTCGAGCTCGGCGCACTCGATCCCGCAGCACTGTGGACGGTGGCGCTCGTCGCGGCGGCCGCGCTCGTGCTGGTGTGGGCCATCGTCCACGCTGCGACGCGCGGCAAGGGCCGCACCTCCGACGCGGTCGACCAGGACGACGTCGTGATCGAGGCCGGCGCCGTCGAGGACGTCTTCCGCGACGCGCTCGGCACGCACCCCGACGTGCTGCACGTGAAGGTCACCTCGTGGCGGCACCGCGGCGCGAATGCATGGCGCGCGAGCGTCGACGTGCGCGACCACGCGCGGCTCGACGAGGTCGCGGATCGCGTCGCGGCAGCCGCGACCGCCACGCGGGAGCGGATCGGCATCGAC
>NZ_VEFR01000008.1 GCF_007679035.1 Agrococcus jejuensis
TCTGGATTAGTGGCGAACGGGTGAGTAACACGTGAGCAATCTGCCCCTGACTCTGGGATAAGCGCTGGAAACGGCGTCTAATACCGGATACGAGCCGAGCAGGCATCTGCAGCGGCTGGAAAGAACTTCGGTCAGGGATGAGCTCGCGGCCTATCAGCTAGTTGGTGAGGTAATGGCTCACCAAGGCGACGACGGGTAGCCGGCCTGAGAGGGTGACCGGCCACACTGGGACTGAGACACGGCCCAGACTCCTACGGGAGGCAGCAGTGGGGAATATTGCACAATGGGCGCAAGCCTGATGCAGCAACGCCGCGTGAGGGACGAAGGCCTTCGGGTTGTAAACCTCTTTTAGCAGGGAAGAAGCGAAAGTGACGGTACCTGCAGAAAAAGCACCGGCTAACTACGTGCCAGCAGCCGCGGTAATACGTAGGGTGCGAGCGTTATCCGGAATTATTGGGCGTAAAGAGCTCGTAGGCGGTCTGTCGCGTCTGCTGTGAAATCCCGAGGCTCAACCTCGGGCTTGCAGTGGGTACGGGCAGACTAGAGTGCGGTAGGGGAGATTGGAATTCCTGGTGTAGCGGTGGAATGCGCAGATATCAGGAGGAACACCGATGGCGAAGGCAGATCTCTGGGCCGTTACTGACGCTGAGGAGCGAAAGCGTGGGGAGCAAACAGGCTTAGATACCCTGGTAGTCCACGCCGTAAACGTTGGGAACTAGATGTGGGGACCATTCCACGGTCTCCGTGTCGTAGCTAACGCATTAAGTTCCCCGCCTGGGGAGTACGGCCGCAAGGCTAAAACTCAAAGGAATTGACGGGGGCCCGCACAAGCGGCGGAGCATGCGGATTAATTCGATGCAACGCGAAGAACCTTACCAAGGCTTGACATATACGAGAACGCACTGGAGACAGTGAACTCTTTGGACACTCGTAAACAGGTGGTGCATGGTTGTCGTCAGCTCGTGTCGTGAGATGTTGGGTTAAGTCCCGCAACGAGCGCAACCCTCGTCCTATGTTGCCAGCACGTAATGGTGGGAACTCATGGGATACTGCCGGGGTCAACTCGGAGGAAGGTGGGGATGAGGTCAAATCATCATGCCCCTTATGTCTTGGGCTTCACGCATGCTACAATGGCCGGTACAATGGGCTGCGATACCGTAAGGTGGAGCGAATCCCAAAAAGCCGGTCTCAGTTCGGATTGAGGTCTGCAACTCGACCTCATGAAGTCGGAGTCGCTAGTAATCGCAGATCAGCAACGCTGCGGTGAATACGTTCCCGGGCCTTGTACACACCGCCCGTCAAGTCATGAAAGTCGGTAACACCCGAAGCCGGTGGCCTAACCCTTGTGGAGGGAGCCGTCGAAGGTGGGATCGGTAATTAGGACTAAGTCGTAACAAGGTAGCCGTACCGGAAGGTGCGGCTGGATCACCTCCTTTCTAAGGAGCTTTCTGGTCGGGTACACCGATCCAGGGCCACTTCGGTCGCGAATGTCGACCGGTGGTCGCTCAAGGGTGGAACATTGACATTGGCGCTCCTCGAGCGCTGCTGCTTTCTAGTACGGCCGGCTTGCCGGCAAGGAACGAAGGCGCAGCTCGACGGGGGCGCATGCACGCTGTTGGGTCCTGAGGGACCGGACGCAGTCGCTTCGGCGGCTACGGACAGACCCTCGGACCGGCATGAGGCGATCGAGATCGATCGTGGAGTGGCGGGACCGACCGTATGTTGAGAACTACACAGTGGACGCGAGCATCTTAGAGCTCTGGACGTTTTCGTCCAGATGTTCTGATCAAAATTATTTGGTGCACCTGCTTGTCAGGTGCTTCCGATAACCAACAATACTCATGTTGTGATCAAGTCTTTAAGAGCAAACGGTGGATGCCTTGGCATCTGGAGCCGATGAAGGACGTAGTAATCTGCGATAAGCCTCGGGGAGCTGATAAACGAGCCTCGATCCGAGGATTTCCGAATGGGGAAACCCCGCTGGGCGGCGTGCCGACCCAGTGACTCCCGCCTGAATATATAGGGCGGGTAGAGGGAACGTGGGGAAGTGAAACATCTCAGTACCCACAGGAAGAGAAAACAACCGTGATTCCGTTAGTAGTGGCGAGCGAAACCGGAAGAGGCCAAACCGATCATGTGTGATAGCCGGCAGGCGTTGCATGGTCGGGGTAGCGGGACCCTTCAGTCGATCTGCCGATCGACAAGCATTACAGCGCGACATAGACGAAGAGCTTGGAAAGGCTCACCACAGACGGTGACAGTCCGGTAGTCGAAATGTCGTAATGGTGCGAGGGGGATCCCAAGTAGCACGGGGCCCGAGAAATCCCGTGTGAATCAGCCAGGACCACCTGGTAAGCCTAAATACTCCCAGATGACCGATAGCGGACAAGTACCGTGAGGGAAAGGTGAAAAGTACCCCGGGAGGGGAGTGAAATAGTACCTGAAACCGTTTGCTTACAAACCGTCGGAGCAGCCCTGGTAGCTGTGACGGCGTGCCTTTTGAAGAATGAGCCTGCGAGTTAGCGATATGTGGCGAGGTTAACCCGAGTGGGGTAGCCGTAGCGAAAGCGAGTCTGAATAGGGCGATTCAGTCGCATGTCCTAGACCCGAAGCGAAGTGATCTATCCATGGCCAGGTTGAAGCGAGGGTAAGACCTCGTGGAGGACCGAACCCACTTAGGTTGAAAACTGAGGGGATGAGCTGTGGATAGGGGTGAAAGGCCAATCAAACTTCGTGATAGCTGGTTCTCTCCGAAATGCATTTAGGTGCAGCGTTGCGTGTTTCTTGCCGGAGGTAGAGCTACTGGATGGCCGATGGGCCCCAAAAGGTTACTGACGTCAGCCAAACTCCGAATGCCGGTAAGTGAGAGCGCAGCAGTGAGACTGTGGGGGATAAGCTTCATAGTCGAGAGGGAAACAACCCAGACCATCAACTAAGGTCCCTAAGCGTGTGCTAAGTGGAAAAGGATGTCGAGTTGCTTAGACAACCAGGAGGTTGGCTTAGAAGCAGCCACCCTTGAAAGAGTGCGTAATAGCTCACTGGTCAAGTGATTCGGCGCCGACAATGTAACGGGGCTCAAGCACACCACCGAAGTTATGGGATTCGCGCAACAGCTCGGCAGCCACTTGATGGCTGTCCAGGCGTGCGGATCGGTAGGAGAGCGTCGTGCAGCGAGCGAAGCGGCGGTGGAAACCAGCCGTGGATGCTGCACGAGTGAGAATGCAGGCATGAGTAGCGAAAGACATGTGAGAAACATGTCCTCCGAAAGACCAAGGGTTCCAGGGTCAAGCTAATCTTCCCTGGGTAAGCCGGGACCTAAGGCGAGGCCGACAGGCGTAGTCGATGGACAGCAGGTTGATATTCCTGCGCTGGCGAAGAACCGCCCAAGTCAATCCAGTGGTGCTAAGAGTCCGAATTCTTGGAACCGATCCCTTCGGGGTGACGTTCCTTGAGCTAGCACTCGACCCCATGCTGGTGCGGCTAGCGTATTAACAGGTGTGACGCAGGAAGGTAGTCGAACCGGGCCGATGGTTGAGTCCGGGCAAGGTCGTAGGGGTGAAGATAGGCAAATCCGTCTTCTCTATTCCCCGAGAGCCGATGCCGAACCCTAGAGGGAAGTCGACGATCCTATGCTGCCGAGAAAAGCATCGACGCGAGGTTCAAGTCACCCGTACCCCAAACCGACTCAGGTGGTCAGGTAGAGAATACTAAGGAGATCGAGAGAATCGTGGTTAAGGAACTCGGCAAAATGCCCCCGTAACTTCGGGAGAAGGGGGGCCTGAGGCGTGATGGGACTTGCTCCCTGAGCGTTTGACGGCCGCAGAGACCAGTGGGAAGCGACTGTTTACTAAAAACACAGGTCCGTGCCAAGTCGCAAGACGATGTATACGGACTGACGCCTGCCCGGTGCTGGAAGGTTAAGAGGAGGGGTTAGCGCAAGCGAAGCTCTGAATTTAAGCCCCAGTAAACGGCGGTGGTAACTATAACCATCCTAAGGTAGCGAAATTCCTTGTCGGGTAAGTTCCGACCTGCACGAATGGCGTAACGACTTCCCAGCTGTCTCAACCGCGAACTCGGCGAAATTGCACTACGAGTAAAGATGCTCGTTACGCGCAGAAGGACGGAAAGACCCCGTGACCTTTACTATAGTTTGGTATTGGTGTTCGGCGTGACTTGTGTAGGATAGGTGGGAGACTGTGAAGCTTGGACGCTAGTTCAGGTGGAGTCGCCGTTGAAATACCACTCTGGTCACTCTGGACATCTAACTTAGAACCGTGATCCGGTTCAGGGACAGTGCCTGATGGGTAGTTTAACTGGGGCGGTTGCCTCCCAAAAAGTAACGGAGGCGCCCAAAGGTTCCCTCAACCTGGTTGGCAATCAGGTGTCGAGTGTAAGTGCACAAGGGAGCTTGACTGTGACAGTGACAACTGGAGCAGGGACGAAAGTCGGGACTAGTGATCCGGCAGTGGCTTGTGGAAGCGCTGTCGCTCAACGGATAAAAGGTACCTCGGGGATAACAGGCTGATCTTGCCCAAGAGTCCATATCGACGGCATGGTTTGGCACCTCGATGTCGGCTCGTCGCATCCTGGGGCTGGAGTAGGTCCCAAGGGTTGGGCTGTTCGCCCATTAAAGCGGCACGCGAGCTGGGTTTAGAACGTCGTGAGACAGTTCGGTCCCTATCCTCTGTGCGCGTAGGAAGTTTGAGAGGATCTGACCCTAGTACGAGAGGACCGGGTTGGACGAACCTCTGGTGTGTCAGTTGTTCCGCCAGGAGCACCGCTGATTAGCTACGTTCGGGATGGATAACCGCTGAAAGCATCTAAGCGGGAAGCCGGCCTCAAGATGAGACTTCCATGCCTTCGGGCGAGAGGCCCCCAGCCAGACGACTGGGTTGATAGGCCGGATGTGGAAGCGGGGACTAACGACCCGTGGAGCTGACCGGTACTAATAGGCCGATGACTTGATAACTCATCACATGATTGTTGTGATGCTTGCGTCCACTTTGTGGTTCTCGATGGACGGTCGAGAACAGGAATCCGCTAGGATTTCGACTGAAACATCAATAGTGTTTCGGCGGCCATAGCGTGAGGGAAACGCCCGGTTACATTCCGAACCCGGAAGCTAAGCCTCACAGCGCCGATGGTACTGCAGGGGGGACCCTGTGGGAGAGTAGGACACCGCCGGACTTCTTTTCGAAAGGGGCCCCAGCCATGACGCTGGGGCCCCTTTTCGCTTTT
>NZ_VEFR01000009.1 GCF_007679035.1 Agrococcus jejuensis
GCGGGCACGTCGCGTGGTCTCGTGACGGCTGCAGCCTTCGGCTGCGGCCTCCTCGACCAGCTGTTGAGGAGGCGCGCCCTACCGAGGACTCGGCGGAGCGCTACTCCCCTAGTCGCCCCAGCAGCTCGTCGACGCGGATGCCGATGCGGTCGCGCAGCGTGCGCACGGCACCCGAGCCGAGCCCGGCGGGGTCCTCGAAGTCCCAGGCCTCGATGCGTTGCCCGTCGTGCAGCGCAGGCGCGTCGCACAGCATCGTCACGACGACGTCGGCGCGCGACAGCACCTCGGGCGTGAGCGGCTTCGGGAACCCGGGATGCGCGACGCCGACCTCGGCGAGCGCATCCGCCACCGATCGCAGCACCGTCGAGACGGGCCGCACGCCAGCCGACGACACGAGCACGGGCGCGCCCGAGGTGCGCACGAGCGCCTCGGCGAGGATCGACATGCCGTCGTTGCGCGTCGACAGGAACAGCACGCGCGGCACGCCGGGCGAGACCGTGGCGTCGAGGGCGTCGAGTCGCGCCGCTGCGAGGTCGACGGCGCGCTGCTGCAGTCGCTCGTGGCTCGCGTCGATCGCGGCGAGCAGGTCGCGGGAGTGGTGCACGAGCGTCGTCACGGTGCCGGCGTCGAGCGTCGGGTGCGCATCGACGAGCGCCACGGCGGCGTCGTCGAGCGACACGGGCTCGTCGCCCCGCCTGCCCCGCCTGCCGCGCATGCCTCCCAGCATGGCCTAGCCCTGCCCCATGCGCGCCGCGTCGACGTCGGCCTCGTCGGGCGCGTGCCGCTCGAGGAAGTCGTACAGCTCGGCGTCGTCGACGCCCGGGAACGTGCCCGACGGCAGCGGCGCGAGCGTGTGCTGGTGCATGCGCGCCGAGGCCCACGCGTTGGATCGCCAGCGGTCGGCGATCTCGGGCGCCGGCTGCGAGCAGCACGTCTCCGCGGGGCAGCGCGACTGGCTGCGACGCTGCGTCGACGAGCCGCGGAACCACTTCGCCGTGTCGAAGGGCACCCCCACGGTGATCGAGAACTCGCCGTCGGTCCCCGTGCCCGTCTGCGACGAGCACCAGAAGGTGCCCGACGGCGTGTCGGTGTACTGGTAGAACTCCGTGGTGCGCGACGCGCGGTCGAAGGCCGTGCGGGCGGCGAAGTGCCTGCACACGACCTGCCCCTCGATCGCGCCCGACGCATCCATCGGCAGCGGCAACCCGTCGTTCTCGTAGGCGCGCATGAGCGCGCCATCGTCGCCGACGCGGAGGAAGTGCACCTGCAAGCCGAGGTCGACGGTCGCGAGGTTCGTGAACCGCATCGCGGCCGACTCGTGCGTGACGCCGAACGCGTCGCGGAAGTCCTCGACGGCGATGTTGCGCTCCTGCTTCGCGCGCCGCAGGTACTCGACCGACGCCGTGCGCGGCATGAGGGTGGCGGCGGCGAAGTAGTTGATCTCGAGCCGCTGCTGCAGGAACTCGCGGTACGACGTCGGCTCCGAGTGGCCGAGCAGGCGGTGCGCGATGGCCTGCAGCGCCATGGACCGCAGGCCGTGCCCGCCGGGGATGGATGCCGGCGGCAGGTAGATGCGGCCGTGCTCGAGGTCGGTGACCGAGCGCGTCGAATGCGGCAGGTCGGTGACGTAGACGAGCTCGAACCCGATGCGCGTGGCCATGTCGGCGACGGCGCGGTGCGTGAGCGCGCCGCGCTCGTAGCCGACGGCCGCGAGCTGCTCCTCGGCGAGCGCGTCGAGCTCGGGCATGGAGTTGTCGGCCTGCTGCATCTGCAGGCGGATGGCGGTCGAGTCGCGTCGCGCCTGCTCGGGCGTCGCGATCGCCTCGCGCGAGCGGCGGTCGAGCTCGCGCTGCAGGCCCACGAGGGAGCGCAGCACCTCGTCGGGCATCGTCTTCGACGCGCGCACGTGCGGCAGGCCGAGGCGCGAGTAGACCGCGCCCTCCTGCAGACGCTGCAGCTCGAGCTCCATGCGCGAGCGCTCGGTGGGCGGCTCCTCCGACAGCAGGTCGGTCGTCGTCACCTCGAGCGCGGCCGCGATGGCCTGCAGCTGCGAGAGCCTCGGCTCGCGCTTGCCGTTCTCCATGAGCGACAGCTGGCTGCCCGCGAGACCCACGAGGTCGCCGAGCCCGTCGAGCGTGAGACCCGCGCGACCGCGGTAGTGCCGGATGCGGTGGCCGAGGACTGCAAGATCGCTCACACCGGCATCGTAGCGAAAGAAGCGCCGAAGATTCACTCCGCAAGTGCGCGATTCGGCCGGAAAGTCGGCGCAAGGTGGAAGACATGACGATCCTTCCTCCGCCTCCGACGGCCAGCGCCTCCGCAGCGAAGGCCGCGCGCACGCTCATCGGCGCCCCCGACGGCACCGCCCCGTCGGTCGTCGAGTGGGTCGCGAGCGTCGCCCGCCTCACCGAGCCCGCCCACGTGCAGTGGTGCGATGGCACCGACGCCGAGTTCGGCGCGCTCGTCGAGACGATGCTCGAGGCCGGCACGATCGTGCCCGTGCCGGCGCGGCCCGGCAGCTACCTCGCGCGCAGCCACCCGGACGACGTCGCCCGCGTCGAGGACCGCACCTTCATCTGCTCGGTCGACGACGAGGATGCGGGCCCCACGAACCACTGGCGCGACCCCGAGTCGATGCGCGAGACGCTCGGCGGGCTCTTCCAGGGTGCGATGCGCGGCCGCACGATGTACGTCATCCCCTTCTCGATGGGCCCCGTCGGCGGCCCCATCTCGAAGCTCGGCATCGAGCTCACCGACTCCCCCTACGTCGTCGCGAGCATGCACGCCATGACCCGCGTCGGCACGAACGTGCTCGACGCGATCGCCGCGGGCGAGGACTGGGTGCCCGCCGTGCACTCCGTCGGCGCGCCGCTCGCCCCCGGCCAGGCCGACACCTCGTGGCCGTGCAACCCGACCAAGTACATCTCGCACTTCCCCGAGACGCGCGAGATCTGGTCGTTCGGCTCGGCATACGGCGGCAACGCCCTGCTCGCGAAGAAGTGCTTCGCCCTGCGCATCGCCTCGGTGCAGGCGCGCGACGAGGGCTGGCTCGCCGAGCACATGCTCATCGTGCGCATGACGCACGAAGACGGCCGCCGCCTGCACCTCGCGGCCGCCTTCCCGTCCGCGTGCGGCAAGACGAACCTCGCGATGCTCAAGCCCTCCATCCCGGGCTGGAAGGTCGAGACGATCGGCGACGACATCGCCTGGATGCGCACGGGCGCCGACGGCCGTCTGCACGCCATCAACCCCGAGAACGGCTTCTTCGGCGTCGCTCCCGGCACGTCGGAGTCGACGAACGCGACCGCGATGGCGATGCTCGACCGCGACACGATCTTCACGAACGTCGCGCTGACCGACGACGGCGACGTGTGGTGGGAGGGCATGACGAAGCACGCGCCCGAGGGCCTCACCGACTGGCGCGGCGAGCGCTGGACGCCCGAGTCGGGTCGCCCCGCGGCGCATCCGAACGCGCGCTTCACGGTGCGTGCGACGCAGTGCCCCTCGCTCGCCGAGGACTGGGATGCGCCCGAGGGCGTGCCGATCGACGCGATCGTGTTCGGCGGTCGCCGTCCCACGCAGGTGCCGCTCGTCATGCAGGCGCGCGACTGGGAGCACGGCGTCTACGTCGGTGCGACGATCTCGAGCCAGCAGACCGCTGCTGCCGAGGGGCCCGTGGGCGCCATCCGTCGCGACCCGTTCGCGATGCTGCCGTTCTGCGGCTACGACATGGGCGACTACTTCCGCCACTGGCTCGACATCGGCCAGCGCCTGGGCCGCAACGCGCCGGCGATCTTCAGCGTCAACTGGTTCCGCCGCGACGCCGACGGCGGGTTCCTGTGGCCCGGGTTCAGCGAGAACGCGCGCGTGCTCGAGTGGATCGCGGGCCGCGTCGCCGGCACCGCCGACGGCGTCGACACCGCGATCGGCGTGCTGCCGACCGACGGCGCGCTCGACGTGTCGGGCCTCGACCTGCCCGAGGGCGTGCTCGACGAGCTGCTCGCGGTGGATGCGCCCGCGTGGCTCGCGGAGCTCGTCGACGTCGATGCCTTCTTCAGCCAGTTCGAGCGCCTGCCCTTCGGCCTGCGCCGCCAGCTGAACCACGTGCGCTGGCGCCTCGAGCAGCAGACGGCCGTCGAGCCCGACGCCGTGCTCGCCGCCGCCTAGGCGCAGCGCCCGCAAGACCCGAAGCCCCGACCGCGCGACACGGTCGGGGCTTCGCGGTGCCTGCCCCGGATCCGCGCGCTCGTCGAGCGACGTCCTCGCAGCTGGTCGAGGAGGCCCCGAGCCGAAGGCGAGGAGCCGTCACGTGACCACGCGACGCACCCGCCCGACGCGACCATGCGCGTGGCTGAGCAGGAGCGGCCGTCGCGCGGTCTCGTGACGCGTGCTCGCCCTTCGGGCTCGCGCGCTCCTCGACCAGCTGGTGGGGAAGGTGCCGTCCCCGTCTTCCTCGTCGTCCTCCTTCCAGCTGGTCGAGGAGGCCCCGAGCGCAGCGAGGAGCCGTCACGAGACCACGCGAC